>NZ_CP114906.1:4800000-6871799 GCF_027497295.1 Verrucosispora sp. WMMC514
CGCCAGGTTGCTCGGGTAGACGCCCAGCGCCACCGTGTCGTACCGCGCCAGCAGGACCCGGGTGATCCCGGCGGTGATCGCCGCACCCAGACCGCGTCCCCGGTGCCGCGGCGCCACCGCCAACCCGGCGAGGAAACCGACCTCGCCCCGGGTGCGGTCGGCGCCGCAGGCAACCAGCCGGTCACCGTCGCGGATGCCGTACCAGTGGCGCACACTCGGATCGCCGGGGCGGGCGGTGCTGGTCGGGAACGCCTCGTCGATCAGCGCCGTCAGGGCCGGGTGGTCCGCCTCGGTCAGCCGGACCACCCGCTCCTCGCCGGGCCGCGCCGGCGGCGCGCCTGTCGTCCAGCGGAAGTCCCAGTCCTCGTGACCGGTCACGGCCGGCCCGAGCGGCGCGGGGTCCGTACGGGGCAGGTGAACCCACCGTCCGGCACCGACCCTTCCCGCCGCGGCCACCGCGCCGACCAGGTCGATCGCCGGCTCCGCGGCGCCGATCACGCCTCCGATCGGCCCGTGTTCGACGGTGAGCAGCCAGCCCACGGCTCCGGCGCGTCGCCAACCACGCGCCGGTGCGTGATCCGGTAGCGAATGCCGGACGAAGGGATGACGGCCCGTCGCGGCCAGGATGGCGTCGCGCCCGTCGAGGGTCTCGTCGGCGACGATCATGTCGCCAGCGTAGGTCGTCATGGTTGGAGATTGGCGAGCGGACCGATCGGGTACATCCCGCGCCGACCTACTGGCAACCCCCACCGGAGGTACGTCATGCTCGCCATCGCCGCAGCCGTCGTCTTCGGCTTCGCCTTGCTGCTCGACCTGCTGGACACCAAACTCGGCGCACCCGACCTGTTCAACTGGAACACCCTGGTCCTGATCGGCCTGCTGCTGCTCTCGCTCTACCTGGCCGGCGTCGGCCGGGGTCCGGGCGGCGGTGGTGGCCGCTGGTACCGGGGCCGCCGCCCGGGCCGCGGCTGACCGGGAACGATCACCCCGGGCTTGGTCGACGGCGCGATTCCGGCGTTGTCGGCCGAGCCCGGTACTGTTCTCGTGATGGAGTCCGACGCCCTGTTCACCCTCGGTGAACCCGCCGCAGCACCCGGTGCGCAGGCGGGTTCCGGTGGCGTCGGCGGGTTCACCCCGGCCGGGCCGGACGCGCCGCTGCCGGTCCGGATGCGTCCGGCCAGTCTGGACGAGCTGATCGGCCAGGAGCACCTGCTCACCCCCGGTGCGCCGCTGCGGCAGTTGGTGGCCGGCAGCGCGCCGATGTCGGTGATCCTCTGGGGGCCGCCGGGCAGCGGCAAGACCACGATCGCCCACCTGGTGGCCGCCGCGACGGACCGGCGCTTCGTCGCCATGTCCGCACTGACCGCCGGCGTCAAGGACGTCCGGGCGGTGATCGACACGGCGCGGCGACAGCGGCGCTCGGGTGGTCCACCGACGGTGCTCTTCATCGACGAGGTCCACCGGTTCAGCAAGACCCAGCAGGACTCGCTGCTCGCCGCGGTGGAGGACCGGACGGTCACGCTGCTCGCCGCCACCACCGAGAACCCGTACTTCTCGGTCATCTCCCCGCTGCTCTCCCGGTGTGTGCTGCTCACCCTGCGACCCCTCGACGACGAGGCGGTACGCGGGCTGCTGCACCGCGCGTTGGTCGACGAGCGCGGGTTGGGTGGCACGCTCACCCTCGCGCCCGAGGCGGAGGAGCACCTGGTCCGGCTGGCCGGCGGCGACGTCCGCAAGGCGCTCACGGCGCTGGAGGCGGCGGCCGCCTCGACGGGCGCGCTGGGCAGGGACCACATCGACCTCGCCACCGCCGAACGCGCGGTGGACACCGCGGCGGTCCGCTACGACCGGGCGGGGGACGCCCACTACGACGTCACCAGCGCCTTCATCAAGAGCATGCGCGGTTCCGACGTGGACGCGGCGCTGCACTGGCTGGCCCGGATGCTCGTCGCCGGGGAGGATGCCAGGTTCATCGCGCGGCGGCTGGTCATCTTCGCCAGCGAGGACGTGGGCATGGCCGACCCGGCGGCGCTCGGGGTGGCGACCGCCGCGGCCCACGCGGTGGAGTACGTCGGCCTGCCCGAGGCGCAGCTCAACCTCGCCCAGGCCGTGATCCACCTGGCCACCGCGCCCAAGTCGAACTCGGCGACCACCGCGATCGGTGCGGCGATCGCCGACGTGCGGTCCGGGCGGGGCGGGCCGGTGCCCCGAGGCCTGCGCGACGCCCACTACTCCGGTGCCCGGGGTCTCGGGCACGGCATCGGTTACCGCTACCCGCACGACGACCAGCGGGGTGTGGTCACCCAGCAGTACGTGCCCGACGACCTGGTCGGCACCGACTACTACCGGCCGAGCCAGCACGGCGCGGAGCGATCGGTGGCCGGCCGGCTACCGTTGCTGCGCCGGATCGTTCGCGGGCTGTCCACCCCCGCCCGCACGGACGAGCCGGCAGGGGGCGGTCGGCCGGACCGGCCGACGTCGGGGGAGGACGACGGCGACCGTGCTACGGCCACGACAGCCCAGGTGGCCGAAGAGGTCGGCGCGAGCGCCGACGGGAGGGGTCAACAGTGAAATCGTCGGACCGGCCGGACGAGGGCCCGGACGCGCGGCGCGGCAAGGGCCGCCGGTGGGGTCGGGGCAGATCCGAGGCCGCCCCGGAGGAGCCGACCGGCGGCGAGGATTTCGGCTGGATCGACGACCTGCGTTCGGCCAAGCAGCAGCGCACCGAGCTGGGCCCTGACGGCGTCGCCGTCGAGCCACCCACCGCCGCGCGCCGTGGGCCGGAGCGCCCCGGCCAGGAGCCGCCCGTACGACCCGCCCCCGCACCGGTCAATCATCCGGGGCCGGACGGACCGGTGCCACCGCCGCCCGGCCGGGGCCCGGCCGAGCCCCCACGAGCGAGTCCGGTCGACGGTCCCTGGCCGGGCAACCCGCCCCCGCGTCCGCCCGTCGGCCCGCCCGCCGCGGGCAGGGAACGACCCCCGGGCCCCCCGCCGTTCGTCCCACCGCCGCCGGCTGCCACCCGTCACGAGCCCGGTGTCGCCAACACCCCGCCGGCCGGTTGGCCACCGCTGCCGGGAGCCGCCGGGCCAGCCACCCGGCGGCCACATCCCGGTGAGCCGGTTCCGGGCGGCGCCCCCCGGCCGGTTCCGGAAGCCGGCCCGGTGTCCGGGGCACCGATCGCTGCGGGCCGGCCGCCCGGACCGGTGTCGGGCCCGCCGGCCGGTCCCGGGGCGGGCCCGCCCGGGCAGCGTCGGATGCCGGGCATCCGGCCGAACGCCGCACCCGCCGGCCCGCGTCGCCTGCCCCCGACCGACCCGGGCCGCGCCCCGGCACCGCCGGAGACGGTCACCGGCCCGCCTCCGGCAGACCGCACCGATCCTGGTCGCGTCCCCGACGGCCGGTCCGGGCGTCTCCCCGGGCCGGGTCGTCCACGGCCGGCCGACGCCCCGGCCGGACCACCGTCAGCCGGCGTGCCGGACCCCACGCCGCCGCTCGGCGGCCACCGCCTGCCGCCGGACCCGGCCGACGCCCCGGCCGGGCCGAGGGGCGCCGAACGAGCCGGGCCGGCGACGACTCCCGGTTCAACGGCGGTGGGCATGACGCCCGCCGCCGGCCGACCCGGTGGTGCTCCGGCCAGCGGTCGGCGGGCCGGTCGTCGGCGTGCCGCCGAGCCGGAGGAGGAACGGCCGGTGGTGCCGCTCTCCGGCAACGCGCCCCCGATTCCCGGTGTCCCGTCCGGTCCACCGGCGGCGGGGCCCGCGCGTACCCCACCCGCCGGGCGCGCCGAGTCGGGCCCGCCGACCGCCGACGACGCCCGGGGTCGGCGCGCGGCCGCCGAGGAGCCGTCCGGACGGCACGCGGTGGCGGGTGCCGGTACCGAGGCGCCACCCAGCGCGGGGCGGCCGGGCGAGGGCCGCGCCGCCCGACCGGAGCGACCGTCCGACTGGCTCCGGCAGGCCGGACGACCGCACCACACCGACCCGGCACTGCCCACGATCAGCAAGCGACCCGCGACACCGCCCGGTCGTGCGGTCGGCACACCCTCCGGTGGTACGCCGACGATCGGCGACCGCCGTGGCGTGGACGCCGGCGGCCCTTCCGGTCGGCCGAACGCGGGCGCCGCGCCGGCCGACGGACGCCGGGTCGAGCCGGGGCCGGACGGCCGGGTGGCCGGGCCTGCCCGCCGCGCCGACGGGCCACCGGTCGGACGTGGCCGCCCGACTCCGCCGGTCGGCACTGTCCCCGCCCCGGACGGACGTGAGCCGACAGGTCGGGCCGGCACCCTGCCCCGGATCGGTGCCACCGGCCCGGCACCCCGGCCCGACGGCCCGCCGCGTGGCGCGGCGCGTCCGGACGGCTCGCCTGATCTGCCTTCGCGTGGTGCGGCGCGGCCCGACGGTCCGCCCGGCGTTCCGCCGCGTGGTGCGGCGCGTCCGGACGGTCCGCCCGGCGTTCCGCCGCGTGGTGCGGCGCGACCCGATGGTGCCCCGGCAGCGCCGCCGCGTGGTGCGGCGCGACCGGACGGTCCGCCCGGCGTTCCGCCGCGTGGTGCGGCGCGGCCCGACGGTCCGCCCGGCGTTCCGCCGCGTGGTGCCGCGCGTCCGGACGGTCCGCCCGGCGTTCCGCCGCGCGGCGCGGTCCGACCCGACGGTCCGGCCGTGACGTCGCCGCACCGACCCGACATCGGCCCCGCCGGCCCCGCTGACCCCGGCCGGGGCGTCGGCGCCGGACCGACCGGCTCGCCGGTCACGGCCCGGGCCGGTGCTCCGGTGCGCCCGGAGGAGCGGCTCGCCGGCCGGGCCACGCCGCCGCACCGGAACCCGGCGCGCCCCGAACCCTCCGGCGTGTCGCCGGTGCCGCCGCGCGACGGCGAGGCGCCGGCGGTGGCCCGCGCCGCGGCTGTCGTGGCACCGGCCGGCCCGACCGGGCACCCCGGCCCGGAACCGACGGCCCGACGCGCCAACGCGCCGGACTTCGCCGACGTCGACCGGTCCGAGGGCGACCCGGGCGACGGTGGTCAGCCGCGCCGGCAGGTGCCGGGCTCCCCCCGGTCGCGTGCCGCCGTCCTGGTGCTGGCCAGCGTCCTGCTGCTCGGCGTACTTCCCGCGTTCTTCGGTGTGCAGACCATGAACCGGGATCCGGTCTTCGCCTCGCTCGACCAGCTCGACGTGCCGGCCTGGGCGGCGACGGAACCGGTCGACGACGTCACCGGCAGCCCGTGGTGCCTGCTGGACTGCCGGTTGCGGGAACGCACCACCACCTCCGACCGGTCACCCGACGAGACGGCGCAGGCGTACGAGGCCGCGCTGACCCGCGACGGTTGGCAGCGGTGGACGCCCGACTACTGCCCGGAGCAGGAGGAGAAGGGCAGCTACACCTGCTGGCGGCGCGACGAGCTCACCCTCGACCTCTGGGTCCGGGAACGCACCTGCGTGCCGCCGCCCGTCGACGGCGAACCCGCGGTGGTGCCGGCCCCCGATCCGGCCACCGCGGCGCAGGAGTGCCCCGGATCGTTGGTGTCGGTGAAGGTGCGCAACGCGATCGACGACGAGCGGACGCGGCCACAGCCGAGCACCGATCCGTCGCTCACCGGCGAGGATCCCTTCCCGACAGTGACCGACGACCCGTTGAGCGACCTGACGCCGTCACCACCGTCCTGAGCCGATCCTCATCACGGACGGTAGGGTCAGGTGCTGATGGTGACCGGTCGTCGGCCGGTCACTCGACGTTGACGTGGCGAGACGGTCGTACGGCTGGCGGAATCGTGCGCCCCGAAGCACTGTTTGAGGAGGACTGGCGTGGGCTTTTTGGAGGTCGCGGCACTGATCGCGGCGATCGCGTTCGCGATGCTGGTGCTGATCCTGACGCTGCCCATCCTGCGGTTGCGGCACACCGTGGACGCCACCACCCGCATGATCAATGATTTGAACGACCGGACGGGCCCGCTGCTCGGCGATGTCAACACCACGGTACGCAACGTCAACGTGACCCTGGAGCAGGTGCAGACCTCGCTCGACGGGGTGAACCTCCAACTGGCCAAGGTCGACACCATGACCGGCCACGCGCAGAACATCAGCGCCAACGTCGCCAACCTGGTCACCGTGGTCTCCGCCGCCGCGGCCAACCCGCTGGTCAAGGTGGCCGCGTTCGGCTACGGCGTGCGCAAGGCCGCCGCCGCCCGCCGGCACGCCGAGACCGAGCGTGAGGTGCGGGACACCATCAAGGCTCAGCGGCGCGCCGCCCGGCGCGGGAACCGCTGACCCCGACGGCACCGGGAGGTACGAGCATGAGGCGCCTTTTCTGGCTGGGTATCGGGCTGGCCGTCGGTGTGGTGGTGGTGCGCAAGGCGACCCGCGCCGCACACGCCTACACCCCCGCCGGCATCGCCGACAACCTGTCGCAATCCGCTGGCGGACTGGTCGAGGAACTGCGTAGCTTCGTGGCGGACGTACGCGCCGGGATGGCCGAGCGGGAGCACGAGATCCACGAGGCGTTCGCCCAGGGCGAGGCGTTCGACGACCAGTTCGCCGAGCTGCGGGAGGACCCGCGTCTCGGCGACCGAGAGATCTTTCCGGAGGACCACCAGCGATGAAGACGGCGGAGATCAAGCGGCGGTATCTCGCCCACTTCGAGGCGAACGGTCACACCGTCGTGCCGTCCGCTCCGCTGCCCGCCATCAGCGACCCGAACCTGCTGTTCGTCAACGCCGGCATGGTGCAGTTCGTCCCCTACTTCCTGGGCCAGCAGACGCCGCCGTACCGGCGCGCGGTGAGCGTGCAGAAGTGCATCCGGACGCCGGACATCGACGAGGTCGGCAAGACCAGCCGGCACGGCACGTTCTTCCAGATGAACGGGAACTTCTCCTTCGGTGACTACTTCAAGTCCGGGGCGATCCCGCTCGCCTGGGAGCTGGCCACGAAGTCGGTCGAGGCCGGCGGGTTCGGGCTGGACCCGGAGCGGATCTGGGCGACGGTCTACCTCGACGACGACGAGGCGTACGACATCTGGCGCCGTACCGGGGTGCCCGACGAGCGCATCGTGCGCCGGGGCAAGAAGGACAACTTCTGGTCCATGGGCATCCCCGGCCCGTGCGGCCCGTGTTCCGAGCTGTACTACGACCGGGGGCCGGCCTACGGCGCCGAAGGTGGTCCGGAGGTCGACGAGGACCGGTACCTGGAGTTCTGGAACCTGGTGTTCATGCAGTTCGAGCGGGGTCCGGGCACCGACAAGGAGAATTTCCCGATCCTGGGTGAGCTGCCGGCGAAGAACATCGACACCGGCATGGGCCTGGAGCGGATGGCGTCGATCCTGCAGGGCGTCGACAACCTCTACGAGATCGACGAGGTCCGCCCGATCCTGGACCGGGCGGCGGAGCTGACCGGCAAGCGGTATGGCGCGCACTCGGGCCATGCCGCCAACCAGTCGCACCCGGACGACGTGCGGCTGCGGGTGATCGCCGACCACGTGCGTACCGCGTTGATGCTCATCGGTGACGGGGTGACCCCGTCCAACGAGGGCCGGGGCTACGTGCTGCGGCGGATCATGCGCCGGGCGATCCGGTCGGTGCGGCTGCTCGGCTGGCAGGAGCGGGCGCTGCCGGAACTGCTGCCGGTGGCGCGGGACTGCATGGCCCCGTCGTACCCGGAGCTGGCCGCGGACTTCGACCGGATCTCGGCGTACGCGTACGCCGAGGAGGACGCGTTCCTGGCCACCTTGCGGGCGGGGACGACGATCCTGGACACCGCGATCTCCGAGACGAGGTCGGCGGGGCGGCCGGCGCTCTCCGGAGACAAGGCGTTCCAGCTGCACGACACCTACGGCTTCCCGATCGACCTGACCCTGGAGATCGCCGCCGAGCAGGGGCTCACCGTCGACCAGGAGGGCTTCCGCCGGCTGATGGCCGACCAGCGGGCCCGCGCCAAGGCCGACGCGCAGGCGCGCAAGACCGGGCACACCGACCTGTCGGCGTACCGGTCGGTGCTCGACGCCGGTGGTCCGGTGACCTTCACCGGCTACACCGAGGTGGCCCGTGAGTCCACCGTCCGCGCGGTGCTCGGCACCGACGGGCAACGGGCGGCGGCCGTCGAGGGCGACACCGTCGAGCTGGTGCTCGACACCACCCCGTTCTACGCCGAGGGCGGCGGTCAACAGCCCGACCTCGGCATGATCACGGTGGGCGGCGGCCAGGTCGAGGTCCTCGACGTGCAGCAGCCGGTGCCGGGGCTGATCGTGCACCGCGCCCGGGTGCTGCGGGGCGAGGTGCGGGCCGGGGAGACCGGCTACGCCGAGATCGACACCAGCCGGCGGCGGGCGATCTCCCGCTCGCACACCGCCACCCACCTGGTGCACCAGACCATGCGCAACTTCCTCGGGGAGTCCGCCACCCAGGCCGGCTCGTTGAACGCGCCCGGTCGGCTGCGCTTCGACTTCAACACCGCCACCGGCGTGGCGCCCAGCGTGCTGCGTGACGTGGAGCAGCAGGTCAACGAGGTGCTGCTGGCCGACCTGGAGGTGCACGCGTTCATCACCTCGCTGGAGGAGGCGCGGCGCATCGGTGCCATGGCGCTGTTCGGTGAGAAGTACGGCGAGCACGTCCGGGTGGTCGAGGTCGGTGACTACGCCCGGGAGCTGTGCGGCGGTACCCACGTGGCCCGTTCCGGCCAGCTCGGTCTGGTGAAGATCCTCTCCGAGTCGTCGATCGGGTCCGGCGTGCGCCGGGTCGAGGCGCTGGTCGGGATGGACGCGTTCAACTTCCTGGCCCGCGAGCACCTGCTGGTGTCCCGCCTCGCCGAGCTGTACCGCGTCCCCTCCGAGCAGGTCGCCGACCGGGTCGAGCAGACGGTCACCCAGCTGCGCGACGCGGAGAAGGAGCTGGAGAAGCTGCGCGCGCAGCTGGTGCTGGGCGGCGCGGCGGCGCTCGCCGCCCAGGCGAAGGACGTGTCCGGGGTCGCCTACGTGGGCACCGAGGCGCCCGAGGGGGCGGCCGGCAACGACGTGCGCACTCTCGCCCAGGAGATCCGGGGCCGGATCGAGGCGTCCCGGCCGGGAGTGGTCGCGGTGGCCGCCCGAGCCAACGGCAAGGCGTCGCTGGTGGTGGCGGTGAACCCGGCCGCCCGCAGCCGGGGCATCGCCGCGAACGACCTGGTCAAGGCGGCGTTCTCTGGCCGTGGTGGCGGCAGCCCCGAGCTGGCGCAGGGCGGCGGGCTGCCCGAGTCGGAGGTGCCCCGACTGCTGCTCACGGTCGAGCGGGCGCTCGCCGAAGCGTGAGTCGGCGGCACAGCGGATCAGGGCGGGCCGGGTCGGTCCGCCCTGACGCGTCTGTCGGGGGAGGTGACACGGCGTGAGCGACTCGCCCCGTGGGGTGCGGCTGGGAGTGGACGTCGGGCAGGTCCGGATCGGGGTTTCCCGGTCCGATCCGCACGGCATTCTGGCCACCCCGCTGGTCACCCTCGCCCGCGAGCAGAACCCCAGGTCAGACGCGGTGCCGTCGGACCTCGCCGAGCTCGCCACGCTGGTCGCCGAGCACGCGGCCGTCGAGGTGGTGGTGGGCCTTCCGGTCAACCTCGCCGGCAGACATGGCCCGGCGGCGGAGCACGTGAAGGCGTACGCTCGTCAACTGGCCGGTGTGATAAGTCCTGTCCCAGTGACGCTCACCGACGAGAGGATGTCCACGGTCGTGGCGAGTCGTAGGCTTGCCGAGCGCGGTGTCCGAGGAAAGCGACAACGGGCGGTGGTCGACCAGGCCGCCGCGGTGGAAATCCTGCAGAGCTGGCTGGATGCGCAGCGGAGGCGGACGCAATGATGGACGATCTGGACCTCGGGTTCGACGAGCAGGAGCGGGGGGAGAAGGGCAAGCACCGCCGGGGCCGCCGCAAGGGCGGCAAGTCCGGTGGCGGGCGGGGCAAGACCGTCCTGGCCCTGCTGCTGGCCGTGCTGCTGCTCGGCGGCATCGGCGGAGGTGCCTTCTACGGCTTCGACCGGATCCAGAGCCGCTTCGTCACCCCCGACTACGACGGCGGCGGCACCGAGGAGGTGACCGTCCAGATCCCGCAGGGCGCGTTCCTCGCCGACATGGCCGTGGCACTGTACGACGCCGGTGTGATCAAGAGCACCAAGGCGTTCATCGAGGCGGCAGACGAGAACTCCCGCAGCCGCAACATCCAGCCCGGCACCTACAAGCTGCGCAAGCAGATGAGCGGTGAACTGGCCCTGACCGCGATGCTCGACCCGAAGAACCGGGTGGTCAACGGGCTCACCATCCCCGAGGGGCGCACCGCGAAGAACATCTTCAAGCTGCTCAGCGACCACACCGAGATCCCGGTCAAGGAGTTCGAGGCCGCCGCGAAGGACCCGGAGAAGCTCGGCGTACCGGACTATTGGTTCAAGCGGACGGACGGCAAGAAGCCCAAGAAGTCAATCGAGGGTTTCCTCTTCCCGGACACCTACGAGATCCCGCCGGACGCCACCGCCGAGGAGATCCTCGGGCAGATGGTCGACCATTTCCTCACCGTCACCGGTGAGATGGAGTTCGCCGACCGGGTGCAGAAGGAGCGCGGCGGGATCAGCCCGTACGAGGCGCTGATCGTGGCGTCGCTGGCCCAGGCCGAGGCCGGCACCAAGAAGGACCTCGGCAAGGTCGCCCGGGTCGCCTACAACCGGGTGTACTCGGGCACGTTCCCGTGCAACTGCCTGGAGATGGACGTCACGGTCAACTACTACTTCGAACTGACCGGTCAGGAGGCGAAGACCTCCGGGCAGATGACGGCGAGCGACCTCGACAACCCGAAGAACCCGTACAACCGCAAGCTGCGCGGCATGGTTCCCACCCCGATCAACAATCCGGGCAAGGAGGCCCTGGAGGGGGCGATGGACCCGCCGACCGGTGACTGGCTCTTCTTCGTGGCGATCGACAAGGAAGGCAACTCGGCCTTCACCGACGACTACAACAAGCACCTGGCGAACATCGAGAAGGCCAAGGAGGCCGGCGTCCTCTGACGCCGGCCGCCCGGGCGGGTGGCGGTGACACGTCCCGCACCGGCTCCCACGCTGACGGGTGCCGGCGGCGCCGTGGTCAGGACAGGTCGACCGTCGCGGTGGTGTCGGGGGCGTCGATGGTGAAGCGGGTGGCGCGGTCGCCGACGGCGACGGTGTAGTCGCCGAGGAAGCCGGCGACGGTGACGGTGCCGTCGGCTCCGGTGCGCAGCTCCGTCGGCGACAGCCACCACTCGCCCTTGACCAGCGCTTTCAGGGTGTCGTACGCCGGCTTCGGGCTGCCGTCGGTGCGGACCAGTCCGGCGGGCGCGCCGAGCCAGGCACCCCGGTCGGTGAGCCCCCAGTAGTTGATCGACTGGACCGCCGGGTGGGCGAGCAGCGACCGGTAGTGCCGCTCGACCTCCTCGGCCTGCCGCGCCTCGCCCTCGGGAGTGCTCGGCCAGTGCGGGATCTGGTAGTCGTTGAGGTCCTCGATCTCGGGCGGCATGAGGTGCCCGGAGACCAGGGTGGTCTCGGTCAGGTGCAGCGGCAGCCCGTACCGGGCGAACCGGTCCAGCGTCTGCCGCATGTACTCCTCGCCCCGGTAGCCCTGGTGCATGTGGGTCTGCAGGCCGATCGCGTCGATGCGCACGCCGGCCTCGAGGACTCCCTCGATGAGACACTCGTACGCCGAGCTGAGGTCGAAGTCGTTGAGCACCAGGGTGGCCGCCGGGTTCGCGGCCCGCGCCTCCTCGAACGCCAACCGCACCAGGTGGATGCGGCCGCGCGCCCGGGCCAGTGGGGTGATCGCGTTGTCGCCGTTGGCGAAGACGGGCATGATCACCGCCTCGTTTATCGCGTCCCAGGTGTCGATGAGGCCGGCGAAGCCGCCGGCCAGGTCGCGGACGCGGGCCCGCAGCAGCCGCTCGACCTCGTCGAGCTCCAGCCCGAGTAACCACGACGGCTGCACGGTGTGCCAGACCAGCGGGTGACCCTTGACGGTGACGCCGCGCTCGGCCAGCCAGCGGGCGGTGGCGGTGAGACGCTCGGTGTCGGGTGCGCCGCGCCGTGGCTCGTAGCGACCCCAGTAGAACGGCAGCGTCGCGGTGTTGAACACGTCGAGCCACAGCTCGCCGAGCCGGTCGAGGTCCAGCCGGCTGTCCCCGCCGAAGCTCTCGACGCTCGTGGTCTCCTCCGGGGCGGGGCCGCCGACCAGGTCGACGAAGTCGAAGCCGATGTTGCCGAAGGCGAAGGCGTGCCGGTCCTGCGCGACCGTCACCACCTGGTCGGCGAGCGGCTGCCGGTCGGGACCTCGGACGGTGAGGGTGATCTCGCCCTTGCGGTGGCGCAGACTGCTGTCAGACATTGTTGGATGCTAGGCGACAGGTGTGCCCGCTGGTGTCGAGGAGTGATGGTGGCTGAGTCAGGGCGTGCGTCGTCCGCAGCTGAGGCGTCGGCGCCCGAGGCGTCGGGGCGCGGGACGGTGGTGCACCGGGCGGCGGTGCTCGGCAAGCCGATCGCCCACTCGCTCTCCCCGGTGATCCACAATGCCGGGTACGCGGCTGCCGGGCTGACCGGGTGGTCGTACACCCGGATCGAGTGCGCGGCGGCGGAGCTGCCGGCCCTGGTCGCCGGCCTGGGCCCGGAGTGGGCCGGGCTGTCGGTGACCATGCCGGGCAAGGAGGCGGCGCTCACGGTGGCCGCCGAGGTCTCGCCGGTCGCCGCCGCCGTGGGTGCGGCCAACACGTTGGTACGCCGTCCCGACGGCTCCTGGTACGCCGACAACACCGACGTCACCGGCATGGTCGAGGTGCTGACCGAGGCGGGCGTACGCCCCGGTGCCACCGTCACCGTGCTCGGCGCGGGCGGCACCGCCCGGGCGGCGCTCGCGGCGGCGGCCCGGCTGCGCGCGGCCGCGGTGACCGTGATCGCGCGCCGCCCGGCGGCGGTCGCCGAACTCGAACCGGTCGCCGCCGCCCTGGGCGTGGCGATGACCGGCGCACCGTGGCCGGATGTGTCGCGTGCCGAGGCGTCAGGGCTGGCCGGTGTCGATGTGCTGATCTCGACCGTGCCGAAGGGGGCCGCCGACGAGCTGGCCGGCAGGGTGCCCTGGCGGGCCGGCACGGTGGTCTTCGACGCGATCTACGACCCGTGGCCGACCCCGCTGGCCGCCGCCGCCGAGGCCGCCGGCTGCCGGATCGTCTCCGGCCTCGACCTGCTGCTGGCCCAGGCGATCGGCCAGTTCGAGCAGTTCACCAACACACCCGCCCCCCGCCCCGCGATGGCCGCCGCCCTCACCGCCGCTACCCGCGGTTAGGCGGATCTTGGTGCAAAGATGCCCTCCGCAGGGGGCGCTTTCGTACCAAGATCGCTAGCCGGGCTGCACGTTCGGATCTTTGTGTCTGCCGCCAACCTCATGATCAACGAGGTGGGTCGGGGGTGGGGCGGGGGTGGGAGGGGTAGGGGTGTCTTAGCTGAGGTTTAAGACGCGCTTAGGTCCTGGCGTCATCCGCACGCTCCGTTGTGTACGCGGATACGCTGCTCAGCGTTATCGTCGAAGACACGAGGAGTATCCGTGACCAGTCGCGGACTGCACCGCTTGATCCCACATCGCGGCGGCCGGCGTAAGGCCGTGGTGCTCGGCGTCATCGGCACCACTGTGGTGCTGGGGCTCGGCGCGACGATGGTGCCGCTGCTCGCGGATGACGACCTGTCGGTCGCCGTGGTGGCCGACACCACCGCCACGGCGGTGCCGCAGGATGGCGACAACAGCGTCAAGTCGACCCTGGCGACCTGTCCCGCACCCTGCGACGGCAATCCGCGCGGCGCCCGTGAGGCGGTGCTGACCTTCCTGGTCACCTCGCTGCCGGCGAACGCGGTGAACGTACGGGCCACGCTGCGGGTGCACGCCTGGCAGAGGTTCCAGGCGACGGTGACCGCGCACGAGTCGCGCCTCGACGCCCGCGCCGCCCGTCCGATGCCGGCCCCGCTGGGCGCGGCGCTGGACACCGTCAGCGGCGTCGCCAAGGGATTCAACGAGTGGGACGTCTCGGGTCTGGTCACCGGCAACGGCATCTGGACGCTGTCACTGGCGCAGGCCGGGTTGGACAGCCGCATCTACTGGGCCTCCGGCGAGAACCGCAACGCCGATCTGCGCCCGCGCCTGGCGATCAGCTACGACGGGGTGGGAATCCGGCCGCCGTCCGCCTCGCCCAGCGTCGCGCCGACGCCGTCGGCCACCGCCAGCCGTCCGCCGGCCTCGCCGACCGTCTCGCCGAGCGTGAGCCCGTCGCCCGCCCGGCCCAGCCCCAGCTCGCCACCGCCACCGGATCCGGGCAAGTGCGGAACCGTCTCGGCGAAGCTGGTCCCCGGCTGCGGTGCCTGGTGGGGGATGTACTCACCGACGAACGCCGCCGCCGGCTGGGATCACGGCAAGGCGGTCAGCGACGTGGAGAAGCAGGTCGGGCGGAAGTTCGACGTCGTCCACCGCTATCACGACTTCTCGAACACCGGCAGCAACGGCGCCTTCCCGGACGAGTTCCAACAGCAGCAGATGCGCGACGGGCGGCTCATGTTCTTCGCCTGGGAGAGTCGGGTCTTCTCCTCGGGTACGGTGCTGACCTGGAAGGACGTCTACAGCGGACGGTACGACGCGACGATCGACGCGGTCGCCGGCCGGATCCGGGCGATCGGCCAGCCGGTCTTCATCGGGTTCGACCACGAGCCGGAGGACGAGCCGGCCAAGGGCAGCGACGCCGACTTCGTCCGGGCCTGGCGGTACGTGCACGACCGGTTCGCCGACGCCAAGGCCGACAACGCCGTCTGGGTCTGGACGATGATGGGCTGGTCCGGCCACTACGACCGGTACGCGGGGCTCTATCCCGGTGACCGCTACGTCGACTGGGTGGCCTGGGACCCGTACAACTTCCACGTCTGCAACGGCAGCACCGTCTGGAAGAGCCCCAGCACCACCATCGGCTCCTTCTACCGCTGGCTCGACGAGAACGGCATCGGTGCGGGCAAGCCGCGGATGCTCGCCGAGTTCGGCACCAACATGAACGCCGCCGATCCGAACGCGAAGCGGCGCTGGTTCGAGGAGTTCCCGGCGGCGCTGAAGGCCCACCCGAAGATCAAGGCGGCGATCTACTTCAACTCGGCGGGCATGACGAAGACGACGAGCACCTGCAACATGATGATGAACCAGGACGCGGCGGCGGTGGCCGGATTCGCCGCCGCGGGACGGGACAGCTACCTGCGGCAGCCGACGGGAGGGGGCCGCTGAACCGAGCTGAGCCGAGTCGGGAGCACGGGCCGCCACAGCGATTGTCGGAAATCCGACGGTAGACAAGGTTGTCCGTTTCCTGATCCACCGTCCGTCCAATCGGCGGATGCCGCCCTCCAGCGTGGAGCGGGCACGCTACGTGCATTCTCGTCCACTCTGGAGGCGCAGCGTGCCCACATACTCCTTGTCGTGGCGTTCCATCCGTCGGCATCGACTCCTGGCCGCGACCGTCGCGTTGGTGACGGTCGCGGCCGTACTTACCGCGCCCACCGCGGCTTCCGCGGCCGTGGTACCGGCACCCGAGCCGGCCACCCTGGTCTCGACCGATCCGGCCGACCAGACTCCGCACGCCCGCAACGGTGAGGCTCGCGCCTTCGCCGAGATCGGCAACACGGTCTACGTCGGAGGCAGCTTCACGCAGATCCGCCAGACGGCCGCCTCGGCCTGGATCGCCCGCAGCTACCTGTTCGCGTACGACCGGACCACCGGGACGATCTCGACGACCTTCCTGCCGGTGCTCGACGGTGCGGTCAACTCACTCATCGCCGGCCCCGGCGGCACGCTGATCGTCGGCGGCGCCTTCAAGAACGTCAACGGGGTGTCCCGCCGGAACCTGGTGGCGCTCGAACCGTCCACCGGCATGATGATCGACAGCTGGGCCGGGCGCTCCGACGGCGGCACCGTGCGTGACCTGGTGCTGCACGGCAACTGGCTGTACGTGGCCGGGGCCTTCAACTGGCTCAACGGCACTGCGCACTCCGGGCTCGGCCGGTTGGACGCGACGACCGGAGAGATCGATCCGACCTTCGACATCAACACGACCGTCGGCCGGCACGGCACCAGCATGTACGCCTGGACCATCGACGTCTCCCCGGACGGCGGCACCCTCGTCGTCGGCGGCAACTTCCTCTACGTCAACGAACTGCCGCGTAACCAGATCGCGCTGATCGACGTGACGGGCACACCGAGCGTCATCGACTGGAGTTCGGAGCGGTTCGTCGCGCCGTGCGCCAACCCGGCGACGTTCGTGCACTACGTGCAGGACGTACGCTTCGGCGGCGACGGCACCTGGTTCGTCGTCGGCACCAACGGCGGGTCGGGCTGGCCGAGCGCCTACTGCGACGCCCTGGTCCGCTTCGAGACCGCCCACCGGGGGCCCAACCAGGTTGCCACCTGGGTGAACTTCACCGGCAACGACACCATCACCTCCGTCGAGGTGGCCGACAACATCATCTACCTCGGCGGGCACTTCCGCTGGCTGAACAACCCGAACGCCAGTGACCGCGCCGGCAACGGGGCCATCGACCGGCTGGGCATCGGCGCGGTCACCCCGGCCACCGGGATGCCGGTGAACTGGAACCCCCGCCGCAGCGGCGGCTCCGACCTGCCCTCCGGCGCCAGCTCCTGGGGATCGTCGGTGCCCGTGCTGTGGCGCGGCAGCGCCGGCCTCTACTTCGGACACAACTCCGACGGCATGGGCAACGAGTACCACGGTCGACTCGGTGTCTTCCCGATCAGCGGTGGGCGCACGATCATCCCGAAGAACCCGCCGACGGGTAGCAGTGGCCACCTGCACCTGAACGTCGGTCCGGGTGAGGTGGCGCGGGTGCCGTTCGACGGCACCACCCTGGACACCGCCAACGCCGCCGTCGTCAGCCAGCCGAACTACACCGACGCGGGCGCGACCTGGCTGGTCGACGACCGGATCTACTGGTCCCACGTGGTCGCCGGAACACCGACCGGCAGCCGGATCGACGTCTCGCTGTTCAACGGCTCCACGATCGGTGGGTCGTGGGAGGCGTCCGGCTACAACGACTGGTACAACCCGGCGCTGTTGACCGGCGCGTTCTATCTCGACGGCCGGCTCTACTACACCCGCAGCGGGGCGAACAACCTCTACTACCGCTACTTCGAGATCGACGGCAGCTACCTGGGTGCCACCGAGTTCGTGCTGCCCACCACGGGTGTGACCTGGTCGGCGGTACGCGGCATGGCCTGGGTGGACGGGCGGATCGTCTACGGGGCGACCAACGGATCGCTGCGCAGCGTGGCGTTCGACCCGACCCTGGCGCCCACCGCCGCGGTCAACGGCGCGGAGTCGACGCTCGTCGCCGAGGCGACGCCGGAACTGACCTGGTCGACCGCCTCGATGTTCTTTTCAGTGCCGTAGCGTTCACCGCTCGTAACGAATCCTCGGTATTTTGTTCACCTCGGGTCGGCGTCGGGTCTCCCGCCGCCGACCCGAGGAAGGTGGGGAGGCTCGTTGTCCGGCATCCGACGTGGACTCGTCGTGCGTATCGTCTTCGCGGTCAAGCGTGGCTGGTATCGGCTGCGTTATCCGCGCCTGCGGCTGGGGGCGGGGGTGGAGATCCGTGGCCGGATCCGGCTGCGCCGCGGCGTGCGGGTCAGCATCGGCGAGCACACCCGGTTGAACAAGCTGGTCCGCTTCGCCGGGCCCGGCGAGGTGCGGGTGGGCGCCGACTGTCTGCTCAACGCGACCTGGATCGGCACCTGGACCTCGGTGACCATCGGCGACCGGTGCCTGCTGTCGGACTGCGAACTGCTCGACAACGACTTCCACAACCTGGACCCGGAGCGACGCCACGACCCGCCGACGCCGGCCAGCCGAGCGCCGATCACCGTCGAGGACAACGTGTGGATCGGTGCGCACGCGTTGGTCATGAAGGGGGTGCGGATCGGCCGGGACAGCGTCGTGGGTGCCGCGACGGTGGTCCGCACCGACGTGCCGCCCGGAGTCGTGGTGATCGGCAATCCCCAACAGATAGCGAAGAAGTTCCATGACTGATGCCGCGCCCAGCGGCTGGACCGGCGACGGTCCGGCCGGTGCCCCGACGTCCCGCAGCGTCACCATCACCGACATGCTGCGGGTGCCCCTGCACCGGGCCCGGTTGGTCGCGGCGGTGGCCCTCGGTGGACTGCTCGCCGCGGTCGGCTACGTGCTGGTGTCGCCGGCCACGGTGACGGCGAACGCGGTGGTGGCGGTCCGACCGGTGGTCACCGACGCCTTCACGCCCAGCGGCGCCGCCGCCGACCGGGCGGTGAACATGAACGTGGAGAGCGGGATCGCCACCGGCACCGAGGTCGTCGCGAAGCTCGCCGCGACGTTCGACTCGGACCAGCGCACGGTGCGCGACGCCCTCGAGGTCGAGGTGCCCGCCGGCGGTCAGATCCTGCGCTTCATCTACCGGGCCGGCGACGCCGAACGGGCGGTGGCCGGCGCGAACCTGGCCGCGCAGAGCTATCTGGACATCCGGCGCGGGATGTACGAGAAGCAGCGCGAGGAGATGCTGAACTCGTACGACGAGAGCATCGACAAGATCATCGCCCAGCGCAACACCGTGCAGCGCAGGATCAACAACGCCCGGGACGCGGCCGCCGCGGACGCGGCGGTCGCCGAACTCGGCGGCATCAACAACCAGCTCACCCAGCTCAGCTCCGCCCGTACGGAGATCGCCGCGGTCGACGTGAACCCGGGCTGGGTCACCCGTAGCGCCGAGCGGGCGTTGGCCACCACCTCCGGCGGTTCGTCACTGCTGCTCGCCGGTGGGCTGCTCGGTGGGACCGTGATCGGTCTGGTGCTCGCCTTCCTGTGGGAGTCGGCGGACCGGCGTATCCGCAGCGTGGCCGATGCGCGGGACAGCACCGGCCTGCCGCTGCTGGGCACCGTCCGCCGCGCCCGGCTACGCGGCCGGGCGGTCGACGCCGACATCCGGTACGTGGCGATGGCCGTCGCCGAGCGGGTACGCCAACCCGCCCGGGTCGCGGTGGTGACCGCCCGGGAGGACGCCACCGCGATCACCGCCGGGCTCGCGGTCGCTCTCGCCGTGGCCGGACGGGAGGTGTTCGTGGCCGACGACAGCGGTCGGATCGACCGGCTGCGGGCCACGGTGCTCACCGACCGGGGCCGGTTGCCGGCGGCCATCGACCCGACCCGGCCCACCGTGCCCAAGCCCCGCACCGCCGCCCCGGACACCGACGACGGTCCGACCGAGGTCATCACCCGACGTCCCTCCCCGCATCCGGTCGGTGCCCGGCCCTCGACCGACCCGGAAGCCACGCTCACCCTGCCCCGCGTCGCCAGGACCGCCAGCAGTGGCGAGAACGGCCGGGCCACCGGCGACGAGCAGCAGGTGGTGGTGGGGGCCGGCAGTGTGCGGTTCGGCACCTGGCGGCAGGGCGCCGACCAGCGTCTGGTGCTGTACAACGCCCCGCCGGCCGAGGCCGACGAGCGGGGTGTGGCGGCGGCCCGGCAGGGGACCGCCGTGGTCGTGGTCGAACGCGACCGCACCCGTCAGGCCGACCTGCGCCGGCTCGCCGAGCGGCTGCGGGCGGCCGGGGTCAACCCGCTGGGCTTCGTGCTGTGCCGCAGCGGGCGGAGCTGAGGCGTGCCGCTCACCCGCGCCCCGGCGACCACCGAGCCGCCCCGACCGGCCGCTGCCGCCGTGCAGCCCACCTCCCCGCTGCCGCCCCGACTGCCGCTGTGGCCGCTGGTGGCGATGTTCGGGCTGGTCCCGCTCTGGTGGGTGGCCGGCGCCTTCTACCTCGGCTGGCCGCTGCTGGGTGCCCTGCTGTTCACCCTGCTGGCCACCCGGGGCCGGGTGCCGCTGCCCCCCGCCACGGGAATCTGGCTGCTGTTCGTGGCCCTCGCGGTGGTCAGCGTGACCCGACTGGCGGCACCGAGCTCGCTGCCCACCTTCGTGCTGCGGCTGGCGTTCTACCTCACCGCGCTCGTCGTCGCGGTCTACGTCTACACCGTCGCCCGGGAGCGTCCCGACCAGGCCGCCGTGCTGGTGCCGCTGTGCGCGTTCTGGTTCGCGCTTGTCGCGCTGGGCTGGCTGGGCGTGCTGGTGCCGCGCCTGGAACTGACCACCCCGGTCGAGGCGCTGCTGCCACCGGGCGTGTCCGGGGTGCCGTTCATCAGCGACATGGTCCACCTGAGCACCGCGGAGTACAGCGCCCGGTCGCTCAACCCGATCTACCGCCCGGCGGCCCCGTACGCGTACACCAACAACTACGGCAGCGCGTACGCGATGACGTTGCCGTGTGTGGTCGCGTACACCATGCTGCGACGGCGCGGCCTGCTGCGCTGGGCGCTGCTGGCGTCGTTGCCGGTGTCGCTGGTTCCGGCGTTCCTCACGCTCAACCGGGCGATGTTCCTCAGTCTCGGCGTCGGGCTGGCCGTGCTCGGCGTGCGGGCGGCGCTGCGCGGCAACGTCCGGGTGGCCGCCTCCATCGGCGGGATGGTGGTACTCGGCGGCATCGCCAGCCTGTTCATCCCGGTCGCCGAGCTGATCGGCAATCGGGTCGAGTCCAGCGACACCAACACCGACCGGCTCTCGCTCTACGCCGAGGTGCTGCGCCGGGTGGGTGACTCGCCCTGGCTGGGCTACGGCGCGCCGATGGAGGTGGACACCGTCACCGCCGACGCGCCCATCGGCACCCAGGGTCAGTTGTGGATGGTGTTGTTCAGCCACGGCGTACCGGCCCTGCTCTGCTTTCTGGCCTGGTTCGTCGCCGCCGCGCTGAGCTGCGCCCGGGCCACCTCGGCGGCGGGGCAGTGGCTCTCCGTCGTCCCGCTGATCTGTCTGGTACAGGTGCCCTTCTACGGGATGGCCAACCAGAACCTCGCGGTGGCCTTCTTCGCGGTGGCCTTCGCGTTCGCGCTGTGCGAACGGGAACGCCGTACCGCGCCGGGTGGGTTGTCGCGGCGGGCGGCGGTGGTGCCGGCGTGACGGCGACCACCAGCCCACCGACGGGCGAGGATCCCGGGCGTACGGCAAGCGTCCCCGCCGGCACGGCGGCGGCCGACGGGGCGGCCGAGACCCGGCGCAGCACCCGCAGCGGGGTGGCCGGGCTGCTCGGCGCGGCGACCAGTGGTCTGTTCGGCTTCGTGCTCGCGGTGGTCATCACCCGTGGCTACGGCACCACCGGGGCGGGCCCGTTCTTCGCCGCCATCGGCGTGGTGACCGTCGCCGCCGCGATCTGCACCCTCGGCGCGGAGACCGGTCTGATCTGGGCGTTGCCCCGGCGACGGGCCGGCGCCACCGGGGACGGCGCCCGGGTGCTGCCGGTCGCCATGATCCCACCGTTGCTGGTGGCCGTGCTGGTCGCGGTGGGCGGCGCATGGCTGGCCGGGCCGCTCGCCGGTCGGCTGCTGGGCCCGGCGGGCGGGCCGCTGCTGGTGGTGACCTTCGCGGCGGTGCCCGTGGTGGTCGCGATGAACCTGCTGCTGGCGGTGGTGCGCTGCGTCCGCCCGATGCGGTCCTACGTCGCGGTGCAGTTCCTGCTGCTGCCGGTCGTCCGCCCCCTGCTCGTCGGCGCGGCGGTGCTCGCCGGTGGCGGGCTGCTGGCGGGGATGACCGGCTGGCTGGTGCCCGCCGCCGTGGCACTGCTGGTGTGCCTGATCCTGGTGGCCGGGCCGCTCGGGATCGGCGCCGGCGCCCCGCTGCGTCCGCGGCGCGGCGACTGGGCCACGTTCTGGCGGTTCGCGCTGCCCCGCGCCGCCTCGGCGGCGATCGACGCGGGCAGCATGTGGATCGGGGTGCTGCTCACCTCGGCCCTGGCCGGCCCGGCCGACGCCGGTGTCTTCGGTGCCGTCGGCCGCTACGTCCTCGCCGGCCAACTCGCCATGCAGGGGCTGCGGGTGGCCACCGCCCCGCAACTGTCGCGGCTGCTCGGCCGGGGCGAACGGACCGCCGCCGCCTCGGTGCACCGGCAGCTGACCGGCTGGGGCCTGGTGCTCTCCTGGCCGGTGTACCTGCTGCTCGCCGTCTTCGCACCGGCCTTCCTGGCGCTGTTCGGCCCGGAGTTCACCACCGGCGCCGCCGCGATGACGGTGCTGGCCCTGGCGATGCTCGTCAACACCGGGGTCGGCAACGTGCAGAGTCTGCTGCTGATGGGCGGGCGCAGCGGCCTGCATCTGGCCGCGGCACTGGCCGGACTGCTGGTCACCGTCGGCGGCGGGTTGGCGCTGATTCCCGCCCACGGGGCGACCGGGGCGGCGGTGGCGTGGGCCGCCGGCATCGTGACCGAGAACCTCTGCGCGGCCACCTTCGCCCGGCTCGTGGTGCGCGAACCCCTGGTCGACGCCCGGATGCTGGCCGCGGCGGCGGTCACCGTGACGGGGGTCGGGCTCGCGGCGGTGGCCGGCCTGGCGGTGGCGGGCCGAGACATCGCCGGACTGCTGCTCGCGGTGGCCACGCTCGCCACCGCCTGCGTCGGCTTGTTGACGTTGCCCCGGGTGCGGCGCGGCATCCGGGTGACCATGGTGCAGATCCGTGGCGGGTCGCCGGCCGGCGACCCGCCACGGACATCGAAGGGCAGGTGAATTCGTCGTGTCGTCCATTCGGGACCGGGTGAAGCAGTTGGTGCCGACCCAGGTGACTAACCGGGTACGGGAAAGCCTCGTCGACTACGGGGTACGCACCAGCGACCGGCGGCCGTTGCCGGACTTCCTCATCATCGGCACCAAACGCGGCGGCACCACCTCGCTGTGGAACTACCTGATCCAGCATCCGCTGGTACCCCGGCTCTTTCCCGCCTGGAACACGAAGTCCTCGCACTACTTCGAGGAGCACTGGAGTCGCGGCGAGGCGTGGTACCGCTCGCACTTTCCGACGGTGCGGCAGCGGGAGGCACTGGAGAACCGCCACGGCGGTCCGGTCCGGGTGGGTGAGGCCGCCCCGCTGTACATGTTCCATCCGCTGGCCGCCGAGCGGGTCAGTGCGCTGATGCCCTCGGTGCGGCTGATCGTGCTGCTGCGCGACCCGGTGGAGCGGGCCTACTCGCACTGGAAGGAACGGCGGACCAACGGGGTGGAGCCGCTCGACTTCGCCGCCGCGCTGGCCGCCGAGGAGGAGCGCACGGCGGGGGAGCGGGAACGGCTGATCGCCGAACCGAACCACTTCAGCGAGCCCTACGACTGGTACACCTACCGGGCCCGGGGCCGGTACCTGGAGCACCTGCAACCGTGGCTGGAGCGCTTCGACCGCGGCCAGCTCCTCTTCCTGCCCAGCGAGGAGCTGTACGCCGACGCGCGGGCGACCTACCGGCGCACCCTGGACTTCCTCGGCCTGCCCCCGTTCGACCTGCCCAACTTCAAGGTCTACAACGACCGGCGGTCGGCACCCCTGGAGCCGGCGCTGCGTGCCGAGCTGACCGCGTACTACCGCCCGCACAACGAGGCGTTGCGGCAGCGGCTGGGGTTGCGGCTCGACTGGCCGGACCGGGTCGCGTGACCGCCTCCGCCACCACCACGGGCGACCCCCGGAGCCGGGACGACGGGCTAGGCTGGGTCACCCGGGCGGTCTTCTCCGACCCACGGGTGGCGGTGACCGTGGACGCCGAGCCACCGGCCGGGCACACCGTCGTGGCCCGGTACGCGGTGGTGCCGTCGGTGGCTCGGGCCCGCTTCCTGCTGCCGCTGGGTCGCCCCCGGGTCGCGGCGGCGGCGCTGCTGTCGTACAACGCCCTGCGCCCGGCGAAGCTGCGCGCGGCGCGGGCGGTGCTCGGCGTGGCGGCGCGGGCCGGCGCGGTGGACCGGGCACCCTTTCCGGTGCTGACCGTGGCGCTGCCGGTCGGGCTCGACCCGGCGCAGGTGCTGCTCGCCGCGCGGGTCGGTGCCGAACTCGGCACGCCGGTGCACGCGGCCTGCGGGGTGCGTCCGCCGGACCCGAACCACAAGCCGACGCTGCAACTGTTCGACGACCGGGGCGAACCGCGCGGGTACGCGAAGATCGGCTGGAACGACGCCACGCGGGCGCTGGTCACCGCCGAGGCCGCGGCGCTGCGGGAGGTCGCCGGCCGTGCCGGGACGGCCGGGCACCCCGGCACCACGCGCCTGCTCACCGAGTTCGCCTGGGCCGGGCAGGCGGTGGCGGTGGTCGAGCCGCTGCCGGCGCGGATCCGGGGGCTGCCCATCGACGCGCCGCCCGACCTGGCGGCGCTGCTCGCGGTGGCCCGGCGTGGTCGCCCGCCGGCACCGGCCCGGCCGCTGGCCGGCTCACCGTTCCTGGCCCGCCTGACCGAACAGGCGCGGCGGGCCGTGGACGCCGTCGGCGAGCGTGCGTCGGCCGTCGTCGCCGACCTGGCCCGCCGGCACGGTGACGTCGCCGTCGAGTTCGGCCACTGGCACGGCGACTGGGTGCCGTGGAACCTCGGCCGGCACGAGGGGGAACTCGTCGCCTGGGACTGGGAGCACAGCGGGCCGGAGGTGCCCGTCGGGTTCGACCTGGCCCACGACGCGTTCCAGCGGGCGCTCGTGGCGCGCGGCGACCCGGCCGCGGTGGCGGCCCGGCAGGTCGACACCTGGCTGGACCGGCACGGCGAGGCGCTGGGGCTGGACCGGGCCGGGCAGCGGCTGGTGGCCGATGCCTACCTGGTGGAGATGTGGTTGCGGACCTGGCGGCTGGCCGACGCCGGTGCCGGCTGGAACCCGGCGCTGCATCCCGCCCTGCTGGACACCATTTCGAACCGACACAGCTGACCGACACGTCAAGCGGACTTGTGGGGAGTCGCGTGGACAACAACAAACTGGGAGCCGATCAGCAGCCGGTGCTGCTGCTGGTCGGGTCGAGCGGAGGGCACCTGGCGCAGTTGCTCGCCCTGCGGCCCTGGTACGAGACCTGGCGGCGATGCTGGGTCACCTTCGACACGCCGGAGGCGCTGTCGCTGCTGGCCGGGGAGGACGTCGTCCCGGCGTACCATCCCACCACCCGCCACCTGGGCAACCTGCTGCGCAACGCGTGGCTGGCCGTCCGGGTGCTGCGGCGACGGCGGGTCGCCGCGGTGGTCACCACCGGCGCGGGCGTGGCGGTGCCGTTCGTCGTGCTGGCCCGGCTGCGCCGCATCCCGACGGTCTACATCGAGGTCTACGACCGGATCGACACACCGACGCTGACCGCCCGGCTGTGCCGGCCGTTCCTGTCGGCGATGCTCGTGCAGTGGGAGGAGCAGCGCCGCCAGTACCCGGAGGCCACCGTCGTGGGGACGCTGCTGTGAGCGGCGACGCGCCCGGTGACGGGCACCGCGCCACGCCGCTGCGCCCTCGCCCGGCCCCCGACGAGCCGACGGTACGCGTACCGGAGCCCCGCGAGCCGCGCACCGACGGTCGGCCACAGGTGCTGGTGGCCGTCGGCACCGACAAACATCCGTTCGACCGGCTGGTCGACTGGCTGCGCCACTGGCACGACGAGATCGCCGGCGAGGTTCGGCTGACCGTGCAGCACGGACACACCCGGGCCGCGGACCTGCCCGACGCGGTGCCGTTCCTCGGCCACGCCGAGTTGCAGGCCGCGATGGCCCGGGCCGACCTGGTGGTCTGCCACGGTGGCCCGGCCACCATCCTGGAGGCCCGCCGGCACGGACACCTGCCGATCGTGGTGCCCCGCGACCCGACCCGTGGCGAGCACGTCGACGACCATCAGCTGTTGTTCGCCCGCCGGCTCGGCGCGGCCGGCCTGGTGGCGCTCTGCGAGTCCCGGCAGGAGTTGCTTGCCACGCTGGCCAGCGGTCTCGCCGACCGGAACCGGTTCACCGTCGCCGTGGACGCCGACGCGGCCGACGGGCGGCGGGCCGCGGTGCGGCGGGTGGGAGTGATCGTCGAGGACCTGGTGGCCGCCGCGCAGCGGCAGCACCGACCCTGGTGGCGGCCGTGGCACGGCCCGAACGGAAGGCGGAAGCCGTGACCCGGTACCCGAGCGTGAGCGCGGTGGTGCCCACCCGCGACCGGCCCGAGCTGCTGCGGGCCGCGGTACGGGCCATCGTCGCCCAGGACTACCCGGCTCCGGTCGAGGTGGTCGTGGTGTACGACCAGTCCGAACCGGACGTCTCCCTGGCCGAGCTGTCGGCTCCGGACCGGCCGGTGCGCGTGGTCACCAACTCGCGGACCCCCGGCCTGGCCGGCGCGCGCAACACCGGCACCCTGGCCGCCACCGGCGAGCTGGTCGCCTTCTGCGACGACGACGACGAGTGGCTGCCCGGCAAGCTGCGCGCCCAGGCCGAGGCGCTGGCCGGTGTGCCCGGGGCCGAGTTCGTCAGCTGCGGCATCCGGGTCAGCTACGACGGGCACACCGTCGAGCGGGTGCTGGACCGCGACTCGATCAGCCTGGCCGAGCTGCTGCGGGACCGGATGACCGAGCTGCACCCGTCGACCTTCGTCATCCGGGCGTCGGCGCTGCGCGACGGGTTTGGGCTCGTCGACGAGGAGATCCCCGGCAGCTACGCCGAGGACTACGAGTTCCTGCTCCGGGCCGCCCGCAGCGCCCCGCTGGTCAACCTGCGCACTCCGTACGTGGTGGTGCGCTGGCACAAGCGGTCCTACTTCGCGCAGCGGTGGGACACCATCTCCGAGGCGCTGCAGTGGCTGCTGGACCGCTATCCCGAGTTCGCCAGCCAACCGGCGGGACAGGCCCGGGTCACCGGGCAGATCGCCTTCGCCCGCGCGGCGTCGGGCGACTCCCGGGGTGCGGTGCGCTGGGCCCGGCAGACCATCCGGCACAACCCACGCGAGCCCCGGGCCTACCTGGCCCTGGCGGTCGCCGGGCGGGTGGTCCGCGCCGACACGGTGCTGCGTACCCTGCACCGACGCGGCCGAGGCATCTGACCCGCCCGCGCCGCCCGTCGCGTCCGGAAGGCGGGACGCGACGGGCGGCGCGGGGCGCCGGGCCTCGGGCGTGACAGACTCATGCCTGTGTTGCGTTGGTTGACCGCAGGGGAATCGCACGGACCCGCTCTCGTCGCGTTGCTGGAGGGGGTGCCGGCCGGTGTCGAGGTGACCTCCACCGACATCGCCGGGGAGCTGGCCCGCCGCCGGCTCGGCTACGGCCGGGGTGCCCGGATGGCCTTCGAGCAGGACGAGATCGAGATCATCGGCGGCCTGCGGCACGGCGTCACCCTGGGCAGCCCGGTCGCCGTCCGGGTCGGCAACTCCGAGTGGCCCAAGTGGCGCACCGTGATGGCCGCCGACCCGGTCGACCCCGACGAGTTGGCCCGGCAGGCCCGCAACGCGCCGCTGACCCGGCCCCGGCCCGGCCACGCCGACCTGGCCGGCATGCAGAAGTACGGCCACACCGACGCGCGGCCGATCCTGGAGCGGGCCAGCGCGCGGGAGACCGCCGCCCGGGTCGCCGTCGGCACGGTGGCCAAGGCGCTGGTGCGCCAGGCCCTCGGCATCGAGATCGTCTCGCACGTGGTCGAGCTGGGCCCGATCGGCGTCAAGCCGGGGCTGCGGCCCCGGCCGGAGGACGCCGAGCGGATCGACGCCGACCCGCTGCGCTGCCTCGACCCGGAGGCCAGCGCCCGGATGGTCGCCGAGGTCGACGCCGCGAAGAAGGCTGCCGACACCCTCGGCGGCGTGGTCGAGGTGCTGGCGTACGGCGTACCGCCCGGTCTGGGCAGCCACGTGCAGTGGGACCGCAAGCTCGACGCCCGGCTGGCCACCGCGCTGATGTCGATCCAGGCGATCAAGGGTGTGGAGATCGGCGACGGCTGGCAGCAGGCCCGGTCCCGGGGTTCCGAGGCACACGACGAGATCATGCCCACCGCCACCGGCGTCCGCCGGGTCACCGACCGGGCCGGCGGCCTGGAGGGCGGCATCACCACCGGTGAGCCACTGCGGGTGAAGGCGGCGATGAAGCCGATCTCCTCGCTGAACCGGGCGCTGGCCACGGTGGACGTGACGACCGGTGAGCCGGCCACCGCCATCAACCAGCGCTCCGACGTCTGCGCGGTGCCGGCCGCCGCCGTGGTCGCCGAGGCGATGGTGGCGCTGGTGCTGGCGGAGGCCGCGGTGGAGAAGTTCGGTGGTGACTCGGTCGCCGAGATGCGCCGCAACCTGGCCGGTTACCTCGACGCGCTGGTGATCCGGTGACCGCTCCGACCCGACCGGTCTGTGTGCTGGTCGGCGCGCCCGGCTCGGGCAAGACCACCATCGGGCAGGGCCTGGCCGAAACGCTCGGCGTCGAGTTCCGGGACACCGACGCCGACATCGAGCGCCTCGCCGGCAAGCCGATCCCGGAGATCTTCGTCGACGAGGGTGAGGCGCACTTCCGTACCCTCGAACGGGCGGCGCTGGCCGCGGCGCTGGCCTCCTGCTCCGGGGTGCTCGCCCTCGGCGGCGGCGCGATCCTGGCCGAGGAGAACCGGGCCGCACTCGTCGGTCACCGGGTGGTGCACCTCTCCGTCGAGCTGCCGGACGCGGTGAAGCGGGTGGGTCTCGGCGTCGGTCGGCCGCTGTTGGCGATCAACCCCCGGGCCACCCTCAAACACCTGATGGACCAGCGTCGGCCGCTCTACGCCGAGGTCGCCACCGCCACGGTCGTCACCGACGGCCGCACCCCCGAGGAGATCGTCGCCGAGATCGTCGCCTTGCTGAAGCGGTAGCGCCGACGTCCCGGGCAACGTCTGCGGTCGCGCGCGAGCCGGCTCGGATCAGGAGCCGACGGTGACGGCGGTGCCGACGGTCCGGCGACGTGGTCCGGGACGCCAGGTGGTCAGCAGGGCTAGGGCGAGCAGGATCTCGGCGAGGTCGCCGCCGTAGTACATCACCGTCGCGCCGGCGCGCAGCTGCTCCGCTGTCGCCGGCACGTCGACCAGCAGGCCCGCGTACATCAGTTGGGCGAGGCTGGCGTGGGCGACCACGGCCGCGCCGAGCACCACCAGCCGGACCGGTACCCGGGCCCGGTGCGGGTAGGGTTCCGGGCCGGCGATCGACCAGGTGAACAGCAGCCCGCTGAGCAGGAAGTGCAGGTTGACCAGGTCGTGCAGGGCCGCGCTGTCGAGGGTGGCCCGGTACAGCGGGGTGAGGTAGAGCAGCCACAGCCCGCCGGCGGTGAGCAGCAGCCCGGTGACCGGGTGGGCCAGCGGTCGCAGCGCCCGATGGCTCAGCCTCCGCAACCCCGCCCGGCCGGCCCGCCGGTCGAGGCAGCGCAGGGTCAGGACGCCGGGTGCGCCGAGCACCAGCCCCAGCGGCGCCAGCATGCCGAGCAGCAGGTGCTGCCACATGTGTCCGGCGAAATCGTCGGTCGGCACCAGCAGCCCGGTGGCGAGCAGGGCGCACCCGGCGGCGAAGGCGGCCGTGCGCCAGTGGCTCCACCCGGCCCGGTCGGGGGCACGTTGCCGCAGTGCGGCGGCCAGGTAGAGCCAGCCGGCCAGCAGCGGCACGAGCAGCGCCGGACCGACCGTGGTGCCGTGCTCGGTCCCGTGCGCCGAGATCAGGACCGAGCCCCCCACCAGCGGTGGGCTCACCCCGGTCGGCCTCGGGTCGGCGTCCGCCGCTGGTCGGCACCCGCGTCGACGGCGGTGGCGCGGCGCTGCACGAGCCAGCCGACGACGATCAGCACCACGCCCAACGCGAGGAAGCCGAGATCCCACCAGAGCTGGTGTTCGCCGGCGCGGACGTGGTGGATGCCCAGGATGTGGTGGTCGATGACGCCTTCGATCAGGTTGAACAGCCCCCACCCGATCAGCGCCCAGCCCCACAGCATGGGCGAGCGCCACAGCCGGCCCCGGGAGCGGGTCACCCGCGAGTAGAGCATCGCGAGGCCGGTGAGGACGGCCACCCAGGCCACCACGTGGAACAGACCGTCCCAGACGGTGTTCATCTCCAGCCCCGCGACGGTGTCCACCGGGTACTCGCGTACCCCGATGTTGTCGCTGCCGGTGCTGCTGAGCATGTGGTGCCACTGGAAGACCTGGTGCAGCAGTATGCCGTCGACGAAGCCGCCGAGGCCGAAGCCGAGGATGGTGGCGGGCAGCCGGATGTCCGCACCGTCGATCGTCCGCCCGCTCATGTCGACTCCCTCTCGCCCGTAGCCCCCGGCTGCCCGTGCCCGTTGTGCTCATCCCTAAACGTTGTTCCACCCCTCGGGCACCCCGGTGGCGGCGCGGGTCGGATCGGTGGTGGGTGGGCTAGGCTCCCGGCGATGGACGAGGTGACCCGGATCCCGGTCGGCGGCGACCGACCGTACGACGTGCTGGTCGGCCGCGACCTGCTCGGTGCGCTGCCCGGTCTGCTGCCCGACGCCACCCGGGCGGCGGTGCTGCACACGCCGCCCCTGAAGGAACTGGCCGACGCGGTCGGCGCCGGCCTGGCGGCGGCCGGGGTGACGCCCCTGCCGATCGAGGTACCCGACGCCGAGGCCGGCAAGCATGTCGACGTCGCGGCGCAGTGCTGGGACCGGCTCGGCGAGGCGGGGTTCACCCGTACCGACGCGGTGGTCGGTATCGGTGGCGGTGCCGTCACCGACCTGGCCGGGTTCGTGGCGGCGTGCTGGCTGCGCGGGGTGCGCTGGGTGCCGGTGGCCACCTCGTTGCTCGGCATGGTCGACGCGGCGGTCGGCGGCAAGACCGGGATCAACACCGCCGCCGGCAAGAACCTCGTCGGTGCCTTCCACCCGCCGGTCGGTGTGCTGGCCGACCTCGCCACGCTGGACAGCCTCCCGTCGGCCGACCTGGCCGCCGGCCTGGCCGAGGTGGTCAAGTGCGGCTTCATCGCCGATCCGATCATCCTCGATCTGGTCGAGGATGACCCGGCCGCCGCGACCGACCCGGCCGGGCCGGTCACCCGGGAGCTGATCGAGCGGGCCATCCGGGTCAAGGCCGACGTGGTCGCGGGGGACCTGCGGGAGTCGGGCGTACGGGAGGTGCTCAACTACGGGCACACGCTGGCCCACGCGATCGAGAAGGTCGAGGGGTACCGCTGGCGGCACGGTCACGCGGTGTCGGTCGGCCTGGTGTACGCCGCCGAGCTGGCCCGCCTCGCCGGCCGGTTGGACGCGGCCACCGCGGCGCGGCACCGTGCGGTGCTGACGGCGCTCGACCTGCCGACCGGTTACCACGCCGACGCGTGGTCCCGCCTGCTGGCCACCATGCGGGTGGACAAGAAGGCCCGGGGCAGTCGGCTGCGTTTCGTGGTGCTCGACGGGTTGGCCCGCCCGGCGATCCTCGACGGCCCGGACGACGACCTGCTGCACTCCGCCTACGCCGCCGTGTCCGGGTGAGCGCGAACGGAGATGCCTCGGTGAGCATGAAGGTGTACGTGCTCAACGGACCGAACCTGGGCCGGTTGGGCACCCGCCAGGTCGACGTCTACGGAGTGACCAGCTACGCCGACCTGGTGGAACTGTGCGAGACAACCGGTCGTGACCTCGGGCTGGACGTCGTCGTGCGGCAAACCGACGCCGAGCACGAGTTGCTCGGCTGGCTGCACGCCGCCGCCGACGAGGGTGCCGCCGTGGTGCTCAACCCGGCGGCCTGGTCGCACTACTCGATCGCGGTGCGGGACGCCTGCGCGATGCTTCGTGGGCCGCTGGTGGAGGTGCACATCTCCAACATCCATGCCCGGGAGGAGTTCCGCCACCACTCGGTCGTCTCGGCGGTGGCGACCGGCGTGATCTGCGGACTGGGCGTCGACGGCTACCGCCTCGCCCTGCACCACCTGGCCAACCGCCGCGACCAGCCCGCCTGAGTCCGGCTCCGCCTCAGTCCGGCTCCGCCTCAGTCCGGCGCGGCCTCAGTCCGGCCCCGCCTGAGTCCGGCTCGGCTGGCGTGCGTCCCGCCTCGCGCCCAGCCCGGCTGACACCTTCCAACGCCTCATGCGCACCGCCCACTACGTTTGGTGTCGCATACCCTCGGTGACGAGCCGGCGCCCCCACCCACCTTCCTCTCGCGGTCCTTTGCTCTGCTTCAACCCACGCACTAGCGGCTGACCAGCATCTTCCTGACGCGGTGAGGCGACGATGTGAGGCGTTGCTGTCACGGAACGTGACTGTTGCGTGGGTTGAAGCAGAGCAAAGGGGCCAACCTGGTAGTGAGGGTGGGGACGGAGCATTACTGACTGTGCCAGGCACGGCGTGCTAACCGTGCGTGTCACGCCGGACCGCGCCGGACCGCGCCGGACCTCGTCACGCCGTGTGGACTGCGGAGGGACGGGCTGGACGAGGGTGGGCGGCCAGCAGCGGGCGACGGCGGTCGGCGGGTCGGGGAGCGGCTAGTAGACTTGCCAGGTCTGTCCGCCAAATGATGATCAAGGCAGGAAATGGCCACCACCAACGACCTGAAGAACGGCCTGGTACTCAACCTCGACGGGGAGCTCTGGGCCGTCGTCGAGTTCCAGCACGTCAAGCCCGGTAAGGGTGGTGCGTTTGTGCGTACCACGCTGAAGAACGTGCTCTCCGGCAAGGTGGTCGACAAGACCTTCAACGCGGGCACCAAGGTCGAGACCGCGACCGTGGACAAGCGCACGATGCAGTATCTCTACGCCGACGGCGAGGACTACGTCTTCATGGACATGGAGACGTTCGACCAGATCACGGTGCTCGGCGGGACGGTCGGCGAGGCCGCCAACTACCTGCTGCCCGAGGCCGAGGCGATCGTGGCCACCCACGAGGGCGTGCCGCTCTACATCGAGCTGCCGACCTCGGTGGTGCTGGAGGTCACCTACACCGAGCCGGGTCTGCAGGGGGACCGGTCCACCGGTGGCAACAAGCCGGCGACGGTGGAGACGGGTGCGACCGTCCAGGTGCCGCTCTTCGTCACCACCGGCGAGAAGATCAAGGTCGACACCCGCGACGGCCGTTACCTCGGCCGCGCCTGATGTCCGAGGGTCCGAAGCAGCAGATGCCGGCGCGCCGCAAGGCGCGTAAGCGGGCGTTGGACGTGCTCTTCGAGGCCGACCTGCGTGATCGTCCGCCGGTCGAGGTGCTGGCCGGCTACGTCGAGCGGATCGAGAAGCCGCGCCCTGACCACCTGGGGTACGCGGTCGGCCTGGTCGAGGGGGTGGCCGGGCATCTGGACCGGATCGACGAGCTGATCTCCAGCTACGCCGAGGGCTGGACGCTCGACCGGATGCCGGTGGTCGACCGTAACCTCGCCCGGATCGCGGTCTACGAGCTGCTCTACCTGGACGAGATCGACGACGCGGTGGCGATCAGCGAGGCGGTGGAGCTGGCGCGGCAGATGTCGACCGACGACTCGCCGCGCTTCCTCAACGGTCTGCTCGGCCGGATCGCCGAGTACGCCACCCGCTGAGGTGGGTGGCGGTGGCCGATGACCGCCGCGCAGCTGCGACGAGAGCGACGAAAAAGGGCCCGTGCCGGATGGCACGGGCCCTTGTCGCGTGGTTGATCTCAGGAGGCGAAGAATGCCCGGGGGTCGGCGACCAGTACGCCGTGCTCGGTCAGCCGCTCGATCAGGCCGGACGGTGAGGCGTCGTAGACGATCGCGAGGGCACGCAGGTCGTCGGCGCGGATCGACAGCACCCGGCCGTTGTAGTCCCCGCGCTGCTGCTGGATGGCGCGCGCGTAGCGGGCCACGTAGGCGAGGTCCTCGCTGGCCTCGTCGTAGAGACGCTCCAGGTCCAGAACGATTTTGCTGGTGGGTTCGTGTCGCACCCCGCTGCCGTCGGGCAGCAACTCCGAGACCGGAACGCGGTAGAACTCGGCCAGCTCGGCCAGTCGGGACACCGTGACGGCCCGGTCGCCGCGCTCGTACGAGCCGACCACGACGGCCTTCCATCGCCCGTTCGACTTCTCCTCCACCCCCTGCAGGGACAGGCCCTGCTGCTGGCGGATGGAGCGCAGGCGGGCGCCCAGAGACTTGGCGTATTCAGAGGGCATTCGGACACTCCCAGTGCTGCTCGGGTTCTCCCAGCGATTCGCTACGGAGCGTGACGGTACGGGGATTCGTACACCTGGTCAAGTGGTCGCGATCTTCCCGTGGTGCACTCCGGGTGACTTGTCCGGTTTCGTCTCGCTGACTGGCCGGTCAGCCAACGGCGACGGGTGACGCCGTCGTACCTGGTGCCCGCGCGTCGAGGCGGCGACGACCACTGGTAACGTTGCCCAAGCCCCTCCGCCGGCCGCTCCCGGCCCGGCCGGGAGGTTCCGACGTCCTTTAACGACCCGTCCCGTGAGGCGGGGAAGGAGGTCCGCCGTGGCCTACCCACCGGCTGCCCAGTCGTCGCCGCCGCGACAACCCTCGGTAAAGGTGATTCTGACCAGCGCCGACCTGCACCGCGTGGTCGATCGCATCGCTCACCAGATCCTCGAGAAGACCCAGGGCGCGGCCGACACCGTGTTGCTCGGCATCCCCACCCGGGGTGCCCCCCTCGCCGACCGCCTCGCCGCCCGGATCAGTTCCTTCGAGGGCATCTCCGTGCCGGTCGGCGTGCTCGACATCACTCTCTACCGCGACGACCTGCGCCGACACGCCACCCGCGCGGTCGGCCCCACCCAGTTGCCGGCCGGTGGCATCGACGGCAAACGGGTGATCCTCGTCGATGACGTCCTCTTCTCCGGGCGGACCGTCCGGGCCGCCCTCGACGCGCTCGGCGACCTGGGGCGGCCCGCCTCGGTGCAACTCGCCGTGCTCGTCGACCGGGGGCACCGGCAGCTACCGATCCGCGCCGACTACGTCGGCAAGAACATCCCGACCGCGCTCGCCGAGAACGTCAAGGTGACGCTGGCCGAGACCGACGGCGTGGACGAGGTCCGGCTCCACGGCGAGGAGGCCTCCTCATGATCAGGCACCTGCTCTCCGGCGCGGACCTCGACGCCGACACCGCCACCCAGATCCTGGACACCGCGGCGGAGATGGCCGCGGTGGCCGGACGCGAGGTCAAGAAGCTGCCCGCGTTGCGCGGCCGGACCGTGGTCAACCTCTTCTACGAGGACTCGACCCGGACCCGGATCTCGTTCGAGGCGGCGGCCAAGCGGCTCAGCGCCGATGTGATCAACTTTTCGGCGAAGGGTTCCAGCGTCGCCAAGGGTGAGAGCCTGAAGGACACCGCGTTGACCCTGCAGGCGATGGGGGCCGACGCGGTGGTGGTTCGTCACCCCGCCTCGGGTGCCCCGCACCGCCTCGCCGACTGGGTCGACGGTTCGGTGGTCAACGCCGGCGACGGCACCCACGAGCATCCCACCCAGGCGCTGCTCGACGCGTACACGATGCGGTCCCGGCTGGGGCGGCTGGCCGGCCTGTCGGTGGCGGTGGTCGGCGACGTGCTGCACTCCCGGGTGGCGCGCTCCAACGTGCTGCTGCTGTCCACCCTCGGTGCCAAGGTGACCCTGGTCGGACCGCCCACGCTGATCCCGGTCGACATCGCCGCCGCCCTCGCTCCCGGTACCGACGTCTGCTACGACCTCGACGCGGTGCTGCCCGCCTCAGACGTGGTGATGATGCTGCGGGTGCAGCGCGAGCGGATGAACGACTCCTACTTCCCGTCCGCCCGTGAGTACGCCCGCCGGTACGGCCTGGACGGACCGCGGATGGGCCGACTGCCCGAGCACGCCATCGTCATGCACCCCGGCCCGATGAACCGGGGCATGGAGATCACGCCGGAGGTCGCGGACTCGCCCCGCTCCACCATCGTCGAACAGGTCGCCAACGGGGTCTCCGTCCGGATGGCCGTCCTCTACCTGCTGCTCGGGGGGAACAACCGGTGAGCGCGAGGAGTGAGCCGGTTCTGCGAGCCCCGCAGTCGCGAACGAAGGAAGCACAGTGAACTCGTACCTGATCAGGAACGTCAGCGTCCTCGGCGCCGCACCGACCGACCTGCTGATCCGCGACGGCGTCGTCGCCGAGACCGGCGCGGGGCTCGCCGCGCCCGACGCCACGGTGGTCGACGCCGACGGGCTGGTCGCCCTGCCCGGCCTGGTCGACCTGCACACCCACCTGCGCGAGCCCGGCCGGGAGGACGCCGAGACCGTCGAGACCGGTTCCCGGGCGGCGGCCCTCGGCGGCTACACGGCGGTCTGCGCGATGGCGAACACCTCGCCGGTGGCCGACACCGCGGGCGTGGTGGAACAGGTGTGGCGGCTCGGCCGCGAGGCCGGGCTGGTCGACGTGCAGCCGATCGGCGCGGTCACCGTCGGTCTGGCCGGCGAGCGGCTGGCCGAACTCGGCGCGATGGCCGACTCGGCCGCCCGGGTACGGATCTTCTCCGACGACGGCCACTGCGTCGCCGACCCCCGCCTGATGCGCCGGGCGCTGGAGTACGTGAAGGCCTTCGACGGCATCATCGCCCAGCACGCCGAGGAGCCCCGGCTCACCGAGGGCGCACAGATGCACGAGGGTGAGGTCTCCACCCGGCTGGGTCTGACCGGCTGGCCGGCGGTCGCCGAGGAGGCGATCATCGCGCGGGACGTGCTGCTGGCCGAGCACGTGGGCAGCCGGCTGCACGTCTGCCACGTCTCCACCGCCGGCAGCGTCGAGGTGCTGCGCCACGCCAAGGCCCGAGGGGTACGCGTCACCGCCGAGGTGACCCCGCACCACCTGCTGCTCACCGACGCGCGTGCCGAGACCTACGACCCCGTGTTCAAGGTCAACCCGCCGCTGCGGACCGCCACCGACATCGCCGCGCTGCGGACCGCCCTGGTCGACGGAGTGATCGACATCGTCGCCACCGACCACGCCCCGCACGCCGTCGAGGACAAGGAGTGCGAGTGGGCGTACGCTCGGCCGGGCATGCTCGGGCTGGAGACGGCGCTGTCCATCGCGCTCGACGTGCTGGGTCCGCGGTGGGACCTGATCGCCGAGCGGATGTCCCGTACCCCGGCCCGGATCGCCGGGCTCACCGAGCACGGCCACGATCCGGCTCCCGGCGCGCCGGCCACCCTGACCCTGGTCGACCCGGCGGCCCGTCGGGTGATCGAGCCGGCGGAACTGGCCAGCCGTAGCCGCAACACCCCGTACGCCCGGATGACGCTGCCGGGTCGCATCGTGGCGACCTTCCTGCGTGGCGAGGCGACGGTTCTGGACGGAAAGGTTCTCCGGTGAGCGCGAGGAATGCAACGGAGCGGAGTCCCGCAGTCGCTAACGAAAGGCGGGCCCAGTGAAGCGCAGGTCGGCGATTCTCGTCCTGGAGGACGGGCGCACCTTCCACGGTGAGGCGTACGGCAGTGTCGGTGAGACCTTCGGCGAGGCGGTCTTCAACACCGGGATGACCGGTTACCAGGAGACGCTCACCGACCCGTCGTACCACCGGCAGGTGGTGGTGCAGACCGCCCCGCACATCGGCAACACCGGCGTCAACGTCGAGGACGACGAGTCGCGCCGGATCTGGGTGGCCGGCTACGTGGTGCGTGACCCGGCCCGGGTCAGCTCCAACTGGCGGGCCACCGGCGGGCTGGAGGACCGGCTGGCCACCGAGGGGGTGGTCGGCATCAGCGGCGTCGACACCCGGGCGCTGACCCGCCACCTGCGCGAACGCGGCGCGATGCGGGTGGGCGTCTCCAGTGTCGAGGACGACCCGCAGGCGCTGCTCGACCGGGTCCGCCGGTCGCCGCAGATGCTCGGCGCGGACCTCTCCGCCGAGGTGACCACCGCCACGCCGTACGTGGTCGCCGCCGAGGGCGAGCACCGGTTCACGGTGGCCGCGCTCGACCTGGGCATCAAGCGCAACGTGCCGCGCCGGCTCGCCGCGCGTGGCGTGACCACCCACGTGCTGCCGGCCCACTCGACGATCGAGGACCTGCTGGCCACCGGCGCCGACGCGGTCTTCTTCTCACCGGGCCCCGGCGACCCGGCGACCGCCGACGCTCCGGTCGCCCTAGCGCGCGAGGTGCTGCGCCGCGAGGTGCCGCTGTTCGGCATCTGCTTCGGCAGCCAGATTCTCGGCCGGGCGCTCGGCTTCGGCACCTACAAGCTCGGCTACGGCCACCGGGGCATCAACCAGCCGGTGCTCGACCGGGCCACCGGCAAGGTGGAGGTGACCAGCCACAACCACGGCTTCGCCGTGGAGGTTCCGGGTGTCCGGGCCGGGGCGGTCGTGCCGGACCAGGTGATCGACACCGAGTTCGGTGGCGTCCAGGTGTCGCACGTCTGCCTCAACGACAACGTGGTCGAGGGGCTGCGGGCGCGCGACGTGCCCGCCTTCACCGTTCAGTACCACCCGGAGGCGGCGGCCGGCCCGCACGACGCGGACTATCTCTTCGACCGCTTCGCCGAGCTGATCGACGGCCGGGCTCTCAGTGGGGGACGTACCAATGCCTAAGCGGACCGATCTCAAGCACATCCTGGTGATCGGGTCGGGACCGATCGTCATCGGACAGGCCTGCGAGTTCGACTACTCGGGGACGCAGGCGTGCCGGGTACTGCGGGCCGAGGGAATCCGGGTCAGCCTGGTCAACTCCAACCCCGCCACGATCATGACCGACCCGGAGTTCGCCGACGCCACCTACGTCGAGCCGATCACCCCGGAGTTCGTCGAGCTGGTCATCGCCAAGGAACGCCCGGACGCGGTGCTGCCCACCCTGGGCGGGCAGACCGCCCTGAACACCGCCGTGGCCCTGCACGAGGCCGGGGTGCTGGAGAAGTACGGCGTCGAGCTGATCGGCGCGAACATCGACGCGATCCGGCGCGGCGAGGACCGGCAGCTGTTCAAGGAGATCGTGGCGAAGGCCGGCGTACGCCTCGGCGTGGCCGACCCGTCGGCGCTGGTGCCACGTTCGCGGGTCTGCCACTCGATGGACGAGGTCCGGGAGACGGTCGCCGAGCTGGGCCTGCCGGTGGTGATCCGGCCGTCGTTCACCATGGGCGGCCTCGGCTCGGGCATGGCGCACACCGACGCGGACCTGGAACGCATCGCGGGCGCCGGGCTGGCCGCCAGCCCGGTGCACGAGGTGCTCATCGAGGAGAGCGTGCTCGGTTGGAAGGAGTACGAGCTCGAACTGATGCGGGACCGCCACGACAACGTGGTGGTGGTCTGCTCGATCGAGAACCTCGACCCGATGGGCGTGCACACCGGTGACAGCGTGACCGTGGCTCCGGCCATGACGCTCACCGACCGGGAGTACCAGCACCTGCGCGACCTGGGTATCGCGGTGCTGCGGGAGGTCGGCGTCGACACCGGGGGCTGCAACATCCAGTTCGCGGTGAACCCGGCCGACGGTCGCATCGTCGTCATCGAGATGAACCCTCGGGTGTCCCGCTCCTCGGCGCTGGCGTCGAAGGCGACCGGCTTCCCGATCGCGAAGATCGCCGCGAAGCTGGCCATCGGCTACACCCTCGACGAGATTCCCAACGACATCACGCGCAAGACGCCGGCCGCGTTCGAGCCGACGCTCGACTACGTGGTGGTGAAGATCCCCCGGTTCGCGTTCGAGAAGTTCCCCGGCGCGGACCCGGAGCTGACCACCACGATGAAGTCGGTCGGCGAGGCGATGAGCCTCGGGCGCAACTTCACCGAGGCGCTGAACAAGGCGATGCGCTCGATGGAAACCAAGGCCGCCGGCTTCTGGACCGTGCCCGACCCGGTCGGGGCGACCCGGGAGAACACCCTCGCCGCGCTGGCCATGCCGCACGACGGGCGGCTCTACACGGTGGAGCGGGCGTTGCGGCTGGGCGCCTCGATCGCCGAGGTCAGCGCCGCCTCCGGCGGCATCGACCCGTGGTTCCTGGACCAGATCGCCGCCCTTGTCGAGCTGCGTGCCGAGATCGTGGCGGCACCGGTGCTGGACGCGGCGCTGCTGCGCCGGGCGAAGCGGGCCGGCCTGTCCGACCGGCAGCTGGCCGCGTTGCGCCCCGAGCTGGCCGCCGAGGACGGGGTGCGCAAGCTGCGCCACCGCCTCGGCATCCGGCCGGTCTACAAGACGGTGGACACCTGCGCCGCCGAGTTCGAGGCCATGACCCCGTACCACTACTCCTCGTACGACGAGGAGACCGAGGTGGTCGGCTCGGTGCGGCCCAAGGTGCTGATCCTGGGCTCCGGGCCGAACCGGATCGGGCAGGGCATCGAGTTCGACTACTCCTGCGTGCACGCGGTTCAGGCGCTGCGAAGCGCCCCGGTCGGCATGGCCGCTGCGTCCGCTTCCGGCGCCGCAGGCACCGGTTTCGAGACCGTGATGGTCAACTGCAACCCGGAGACCGTCTCCACCGACTACGACACCGCGGACCGGCTCTACTTCGAGCCGCTGACCTTCGAGGACGTGCTGGAGGTCTGGCACGCGGAGGACTCCTCCGGCCGGGCGGCCGGCGGGCCGGGCGTGGTCGGCGTGATCGTGCAGCTGGGCGGGCAGACCCCGCTCGGGCTGGCCCAGCGGCTCAAGGATGCCGGAGTGCCGGTGGTGGGTACCTCCCCCGAGTCGATCCACCTGGCCGAGGAGCGGGGTGCCTTCGGGTCGCTGCTGGCCCGGGCCGGCCTGCGCGCGCCGGCGCACGGCACCGCCACCTCGTACGACGAGGCGAAGGAGATCGCCGACGAGATCGGCTATCCGGTGCTGGTCCGGCCGTCGTACGTGCTCGGCGGTCGCGGCATGGAGATCGTGTACGACGACGCCACGCTGCGCGACTACATCGGCCGGGCCACCGACATCTCACCCGACCACCCGGTGCTCGTCGACAGCTTCCTCGACGACGCCATCGAGATCGACGTGGACGCGCTCTGCGACGCCGACGGCGAGGTCTACCTCGGCGGGATCATGGAGCACATCGAGGAGGCGGGCATCCACTCCGGCGACTCCTCCTGCGCCCTGCCCCCGATCACCCTGGCCAGTTCGCACGTGGCCCAGGTCCGCCGCTACACCGAGGCGATCGCCCGGGGCATCGGCGTACGCGGACTGCTCAACGTGCAGTACGCGCTCAAGGACGACGCGTTGTACGTGCTGGAGGCCAACCCGCGCGCCTCGCGTACCGTGCCGTTCGTCTCGAAGGCCACGGCGGTGCCGCTGGCCAAGGCGGCGGCCCGGATCGCCCTCGGCGCGACCCTGGCCGAGTTGCGCGCCGAGGGCATGTTGCCGGCGACCGGGGACGGTGGCTCGCTGCCACCGGACGCCCCGATCGCGGTGAAGGAGGCGGTGCTGCCGTTCAAGCGGTTCCGTACCCCGGCCGGCAAGGGCGTGGACTCGCTGCTCGGCCCGGAGATGAAGTCGACCGGCGAGGTGATGGGGATCGACACCGCCTTCGGGCAGGCCTTCGCCAAGTCGCAGTCGGCGGCGTACGGTTCGTTGCCGACCGAGGGCAGGATCTTCGTCTCGGTGGCCAACCGGGACAAGCGCGGCATGATCTTCCCGATCAAGCGGCTGGCCGATCTCGGCTTCGACATCGTCGCGACCAGCGGTACGGCCGAGGTGCTGCGCCGGCACGGCATCGCCTGCGAGCAGGTTCCGAAGCACTACGAGGCCGGCTCCGAGGACGACGCGGTGTCACTGATCCTCGGCGGACACGTCGCCCTGGTCGTCAACACGCCACAGGGTTCCGGTGCCAGCGCCCGCTCCGACGGTTACGAGATCCGCAGCGCGGCGGTCACCGCCGACATCCCCTGCATCACCACCGTTCCCGGCGCCGCCGCCGCCGTCATGGGCATCGAGGCCCGCATCCGCGGCGACATGCAGGTCCGCCCCCTGCAGTCCCTGCACGCCACCCTCCGGCCCGCCCAGTGACCCCCCAGCTCCCGCTGATCATGAAGTTGTTGTCGGCCGCCCCGGCGTGTCGAGACAACAACTTCATGATCGACGCACGGCGTCGGGGAGGGGTGGCGTGATTTTCGAGGGGACCGTGCGGCGGGGGTTGTTCCGGGTCGGGGGTGGCGACGCGGAGGCGGCGCACGAGTTCACCCTGCGGCGGTTGGCCACGTTGTCCCGGATGCCGGTGGCACTGGCGGCGGTGCGGGCCCGGTACGCGGTGGCCGCGCCGCGCACCGTGTTCGGAGTGCGGTTCGCGAATCCGGTCGGGCTGGCCGCCGGGATGGACAAGGACGGGGTGGCGCTGCCGGCATGGCCGGCGCTGGGCTTCGGTTTCGTCGAGGTCGGCACGGTGACGGCGCGTCCGCAGCCGGGCAATCCCCGGCCCCGGCTGTTCCGGCTGGTCGACAGCGAGGCCGTGATCAACAGGATGGGTTTCAACAACGCCGGGGCGCAGGCGCTGGCGGACCGGCTCGCGGCGCTGCCACGTCCGCTCGGCGTACCGCTGGGCATCTCGCTGGGCAAGTCGAAGGTGACGGCCCTGGAGGACGCGGTGGAGGACTACCGGGAGTCGTACCGTGCGCTGCGCGATCACGGTGACTACTTCGCGGTCAACGTCTCCTCACCGAACACCCCCGGGCTGCGCGCGTTGCAGGACCGGGGGCACCTGGACGCGCTGCTGGCGGCGTTGGTGGGGGAGAAGCCGGTGCTGGTGAAGATCGCTCCCGATCTCACCGAACCGGCCATCGCCGAGTTGCTCGAGGTGTGCCTGGCCCGAGGCGCCGCCGGTGTGATCGCCACCAACACGACCCTGGGGCGCGACGGGCTGGCCCCGGCCGACCGGGGGCGCTCCGGCGAGGCCGGTGGGCTGTCCGGCCGTCCCCTGGCCGACCGGGCGCGGCAGGTGGTCGCCTTCGTGCACGCCGAGACGGGCGGGCGACTGCCGGTGATCGGGGTGGGTGGCATCGTGGATCCCGACGACGCGACCCGGATGTTCGACGCGGGTGCCAGCCTGGTGCAGCTCTACACCGGCTTCATCTACCGTGGCCCGGCGCTGCCCCGCGCCGTCGCCCGCGCGGCCGCCGGTGCCGTACGTCCGGCCACGACCGGAGCCTGACGAACACCACCTATCTCACCACTCCCTTTGCTCTGCTTCACCCCACGCAACGGTTTCGGCGCAGAAGTTCGTGCGTCCGGTGAAGCAGAGCAAAGGGGGCAGAAGGAGGGCTGATGACGCCGGAGGAGGTGCTTGCCGCCGACGCGGCGCACGTGTGGCATCCGTACGCGGCGTTGCCGCCGGCGGTGGCGCCGTACCTGGTGGACAGCGCCGAGGGGGTGCGGCTGCGGCTGGCCGACGGCCGTGAGCTGGTCGACGGGATGTCGTCCTGGTGGGCGGCGATCCACGGCTACCGGCATCCGGTCCTGGACGCGGCCGTGGTCGACCAGGTGGGTCGGATGAGTCACGTCATGTTCGGCGGGCTGACCCACGCGCCGGCCGTGGAGTTGGCCCGCACCCTGGTCGAGCTGACGCCGGACGGGCTGGAGCACGTGTTCCTGGCCGACTCCGGTTCGGTGAGTGTCGAGGTCGCCGTGAAGATGTGCCTGCAGTACCAGCGGGGCACCGGCCGGCCGCGGCGGCACCGGTTGGGCACCTGGCGGGGCGGGTACCACGGCGACACCTTCCATCCGATGAGCGTCTGCGACCCCGAGGGCGGCATGCACCACCTCTGGGGGGACGTGCTGCCGCGACAGGTCTTCGCCCCGGTACCGCCGGGTGGCTTCGACAGCCCGCCGGATCCGGCGTACGAGGCGGCGCTGATCGACGCGGTCGAGCGGCACGCCCACGAGCTGGCCGCCGTGATCGTGGAGCCGGTGGTGCAGGGCGCGGGCGGCATGCGCTTCCACCATCCGCACTATCTGCGGGTGCTGCGCGAGGTGACCCGGGCACACGGAGTGCTGCTGATCTTCGACGAGATCGCCACCGGTTTCGGCCGTACCGGGACGATGTTCGCCGCCGAGCACGCCGGGGTCACCCCGGACGTGCTCTGCGTCGGCAAGGCGCTCACCGGCGGCTACCTCACCCTGGCCGCCGCGCTGTGCACGGCCGAGGTCGCGCGGGGCATCCGCGCCGGTGGTGTGCTCGCGCACGGCCCGACGTTCATGGGCAACCCGCTCGCCTGCGCGGTCGCCAACGCGTCGCTGGGCCTGCTGCGGGCCGGGAACTGGTCCGAGCGGGTGGCGCGGATCGAGCGGGGGCTGCGGTCCGGGCTGGCGCCACTGCGCGGCGCGCCGGGCGTGGTGGACGTGCGGGTGCTCGGCGCCATCGGCGTGGTCGAACTGGACCACGAGGTGGACGTCGGCGCGGCCACGGCCGCCGCGGTGGCCCAGGGGGTGTGGCTGCGTCCCTTCCGGAACCTGGTCTACACGATGCCGCCGTACGTCACCACGGACGCCGACCTGGCGACCCTGGTGACGGGTGTCGCGGCAGCGATCGCGGTGGGCTGAGTAGGCGGTCGCCGACGCTTGGCTCGATTTGAGTAGCCGTGCTCAGCAGGTGCCGGGAATTGGAGTATCCCGGCGGGGGTCTGAACCCGGCTTGCTGAGTAGGCGCGGATGGTGCAAATCCGGCACCGGACGAGAGGAAGGTACTGGCTATGGAGAGCTTCGGCGCCCGGCTGCACCGGGCAATGCGCGAGCGCGGTCCGCTCTGCGTGGGAATCGACCCACATCCGGCGCTGCTGGCCCAGTGGGGCCTCGGCGACGATGTCGCCGGCCTGGAACGATTCGCCCGGACCGTCGTGGACGCCCTCGGCGACCAGGTTGCGGTGGTCAAGCCCCAGTCGGCGTTCTTCGAGCGGTTCGGGTCTCAAGGGATGGCGGTCCTTGAGTCAACTATCCGACAGTTACGAAATCTCGGCTCGCTCGTTCTCCTCGACGCCAAGCGCGGCGACATCGGCTCGACGGTCCGCGCGTACGCGTCGGCCTACCTTGATCCATCCAGCCCCATGTATGTCGACGCGGTGACCGCGAGCCCCTTCCTGGGGGTCGGTTCGCTGGCGCCGATGTTCGAGCTGGCTGCCGAGCACGGCGGTGGCGTCTTCGTCCTGGCCCTCACCTCCAACCCCGAGGGCGCCTCGGTGCAGCGGGCGCGCAGCGCCGACGGACGTACCGTCGCGCAGACGGTTCTAGACGAGATTTCCCAGCTCAACGCGGGTGCTGAGCCGATCGGAAGCGTCGGGGCCGTGATCGGTGCCACGGTCGGGAAGACGGACTGCGACCTCTCGGCGGTGAACGGCCCGCTGCTCGCACCCGGCCTCGGCGCGCAGGGCGCCACGGCGGCGGATCTGCGGGTCGTCTTCGGCTCCGCGGTGCCCGCCGTGCTGCCCGCGTACTCCCGTGAGGTGCTGGGCGCCGGGCCCGATCCGGCGGCGTTGCGAGCCGCCGCGGACCGCGCCGTGGCCGAGTGTCGCGCGGTCCTGGCGATGTCATGACTGACTGATGACTCGGTCACTTTGTGGTGATCATCGCGCGCCCACGTTGCCGAAAGCTCCGTTGACCGCTAGTTTTCCCCGCGCTGGGAACCCCTTGGTTCACAGCGACACCACGTTTCACAGATGCGGCGGCGCGTCCCGCCCGTCGCGATAGGGACCTGAGGAGAACTGGTGCCGCTCCCGTCACTGACCCCCGAGCAGCGCGCAGCCGCGCTGGAGAAGGCTGCGGAGATCCGCAAAGCCCGTGCCGAGCTGAAGGAGCAGCTCAAGCAGGGCAAGACCACCCTCGGAGCCGTTCTTGAGCGGGCCGAGTCCGACGATGTCGTCGGCAAGCTCAAGGTGTCGGCCGTGCTGCAGGCCATGCCGGGCATCGGCAAGATCCGGGCTACTCAAATCATGGAGAAGCTCAAGATCGCCGACAGCCGCCGTCTGCGTGGCCTCGGCGAGCAGCAGCGCAAGGCCCTGCTTGGGGAGTTCGCCGCCAACTGAGCACGACTGCGGGTAGAAACAAGCAGTGAGCTTGGATGACGAGGCGCGCCCGGCGGCTCGGCTCACTGTCCTGGCTGGCCCATCCGGTGCCGGCAGGGAGAGTGTCGTCGAGCTGGTCCGGGCGCGTTCTCCGTCAGTGTGGACGCCGATCGCGGTCACCACCCGGCCCCGCCGGGACAGCGAACTGGACGGCGTCCACCGACACTTCGTCACGTCGGAGGAGTTCGACCGTCGGCTCGCCGAGGGCGAGCTGCTGGAATGGAGCCGGCTCGGCGGGTACCGGCGCGGTACGGAGATCACCCCGCTGCGCCGTCGGCTCGCCGCCGGGCAGCCGGTGCTGCTCGCACTGGACCTGGCCGGGGCGTTGCTGGTCCGGGCGGGGTGGCCGGAGGCGCGAATCGTCCTGCTCCATCCGCCCGGTCGGCTGCCGGGCCTGCCCGTGGTGGCGGCCGTCGACCTCAGCGTGTCGCACGACCGCGTCGAGCGGGTCGTGGACGAACTGGTAGGATTCATCGGTTCTTCCTTCCTGGCTCCGGCCCGGCCGCGTCCGCGCGGTTGAGCGCCGGCACCGCGCGCACGCGCGGTCCGTGCGAAAGACGCAGAGGTTCATCCGTGGGATCCATCGCCAACCCCGAAGGCATCACCAACCCGCCGATCGACGAGCTCCTGGAGAAGACGACGTCGAAGTACGCGCTTGTCATCTTCGCGGCCAAGCGCGCCCGTCAGGTGAACGCCTACTACAGCCAGCTCGGTGAGGGCCTGCTGGAGTACGTCGGCCCGCTCGTCGAGACCACTCCCCAGGAGAAGCCCCTCTCCATCGCGATGCGCGAGATCAACTCGGGCCTGCTCACCGCCGAGCCGACCGACCAGCCGTAACCTCCCGCGCGTCGATGAACGCCCGGATCGTCCTCGGCGTCGGCGGCGGGATCGCCGCCTACAAGGCGTGTGAGCTGCTGCGCCTGTTCACCGAGTCGGGCCACCAGGTGCGGGTGGTGCCCACCGCGGCCGCGTTGCGCTTCGTCGGCGCGCCGACCTGGGCGGCGCTCTCCGGGCAGTCGGTGGCCGAGGACGTCTGGTCCGACGTGCACGAGGTGCCGCACGTGCGCCTCGGTCAGCAGGCCGACCTGGTGGTGGTCGCGCCCGCCACCGCCGACCTGCTGGCCCGCGCCGCCCACGGCCTCGCCGACGACCTACTCAGCAACACCCTGCTCACCGCTCGCTGCCCGGTGCTGCTGGCGCCGGCCATGCACACCGAGATGTGGGAGCACCCCGCCACCGTCGCCAACGTCGCGACGCTACGGGCCCGAGGGATCCGGGTCGTCGAGCCGGCCGTGGGGCGACTCACCGGCGTCGACACCGGCAAGGGCCGGCTGCCGGAGCCGACGGAGATCTTCGCCGTCGCCCGCCGCGTCCTGGCCCGTGGCGTCGACGCGCCGGCCGACCTGACCGGCCGGCGGGTGGTGGTCACCGCCGGTGGCACCCGGGAACCGCTGGACCCGGTGCGCTTCCTGGGCAACAGGTCCTCCGGCAAGCAGGGCTACGCGTTCGCCCGGGCCGCGCTCGCCCGTGGTGCCCGGGTCACGCTGATCGCGGCCAACGTCGCACTGCCCGACCCGGCCGGCGCGGATCTGATCCGCGTGGGTACGACCGGGGAACTGCGGGAGGCCACGTTGAAGGCGGCGGTGGACGCCGACGTGGTGGTGATGGCGGCGGCTCCGGCCGATTTCCGCCCGGCGACGTACACGCCTGGCAAAATCAAGAAGTCGGACGACGGCACCGCACCCACCATCGAACTCGTGACCAACCCGGACATCGCCGCCGAGCTGGGTCAGCGTCGTCGGCCGGAGCAGGTGCTGGTGGTGTTCGCCGCCGAGACCAGCGACGCCGAGGCCAACGGACGGGCCAAGTTGGCCCGTAAGCGGGCCGACCTCATCGTCATCAACGAGGTCGGGCCGGACAAGGTCTTCGGCGCCGAGACCAACGCGGCCACGGTCATCAGCGTGGACGGCTCGGTCAGCCGGATGCCCGAGCGGTCCAAGGAGGACCTCGCCGACGGGGTGTGGGACCTGGTGGTCGCCCGGTTGGCCGGTAACTCCTCCTGACGGCTGGGCCCGAGACGACCGTGGACGATACCGTCGACGGTTGGTGACTAGACTGCCGCGGAACGACGTCCAAGACTTAGGAGTACCGTGACACGCCGCCTCTTCACGTCCGAATCGGTCACGGAAGGCCACCCGGACAAGATCGCCGACCAGATCAGCGACGGCATTCTCGATGCCCTGTTGACGCAGGATCCGCACAGCCGCGTGGCGGTGGAGACTCTGATCACCACCGGTCAGGTGCACGTCGCCGGTGAGGTGACGACCAAGGCGTACGCCGATATCCCGACGATCGTGCGGGAGACGATCCTCGGTATCGGTTACGACTCGTCGAAGAAGGGGTTCGACGGGGCGTCGTGCGGGGTCAGTGTCTCGATCGGCTCCCAGTCGCCGGACATCGCGCAGGGTGTGGACAACGCGTTCGAGCTGCGTACCGGGACGTCGGAGAGCGCGCTGGACGCGCAGGGCGCCGGTGACCAGGGCATGATGTTCGGCTTCGCCTGCTCGGAGACGCCCGAGCTGATGCCGTTGCCGATCGCGCTGGCGCACCGGCTGGCCCGCCGGCTCGCCGCGGTACGCAAGGACGGCACGGTGCCCTACCTGCGCCCGGACGGCAAGACGCAGGTCACCATCGAGTACGACGGTCTGCGGCCGGTGCGCCTGGACACGGTGGTGGTGTCCAGCCAGCACGCCGCGGACATCTCGTTGGAGTCGCTGCTCACCCCGGACGTGCGTGACCACGTCATCGCCCCGGAGCTGGAGAGTCTGGGGCTGGACACCGAGGGCTACCGGTTGCTGGTGAACCCGACCGGTCGGTTCGAGATCGGTGGCCCGATGGGCGACGCGGGTCTGACCGGGCGGAAGATCATCGTGGACACCTACGGTGGCTACGCCCGCCACGGTGGTGGGGCCTTCTCCGGCAAGGACCCGTCGAAGGTCGACCGGTCGGCCGCGTACGCGATGCGCTGGGTGGCCAAGAACGTGGTGGCCGCCGGTCTCGCGGAGCGGTGCGAGGTGCAGGTGGCGTACGCGATCGGCAAGGCGCACCCGGTGAGCCTGTTCGTCGAGACGTTCGGTACCGAGATGGTGCCGGTGGCCTCGATCGAGAAGGCGGTCACCGAGATCTTCGACCTGCGCCCGGCGGCCATCATCCGGGACCTGCACCTGCTGCGGCCGATCTACGCCCAGACCGCCGCCTACGGTCACTTCGGCCGCGAACTGCCCGAGCTGACCTGGGAGTCCACCGAGCGCGCCGCCGACCTCAAGTCGGCCGCCGGAGCCTGACAACCACCCGGCGTGACGACCGGCGGCCCGCAGACGGGTCGCCGGTCGCCCGTGTCTGCGTCGACGTGCCCCTGGCCCACCTGGACCGTCCCTTCGACTACCTGGTTCCGCAGGCGCTGGCCGCTGACGCCGTGCCGGGGGTCCGGGTCAAGGTGCGCTTCGCCGGTCAACTCGTCGACGGCTGGCTGCTGGAGCGGACCGAACGATCCGACCACCCCAAGCTGGCGTACCTGGACAAGGTCGTCTCCGCGGTGCCGGTGCTCGCCCCGGAGGTGGCCCGGCTGGCCCGGGTCGTCGCCGACCGGTACGCCGGCAGCCTGGCCGACGTGCTGCGGCTCGCGGTCCCGCCCCGGCACGCCCGGGTGGAGAAGGAGGTCACCGCCGACCCCGCGCGAACCGACGCGGCCCCCGCCGATCCGCCGGATTCGCCGGAGCCGGAGGGGTGGCACGACTACCCGGCCGGGCCGGCGCTGCTGCGGGCGCTCGCCGACGGGCGCTCCCCCCGAGCGGTGTGGTCGGCGCTGCCGGGGGAGGACTGGGCGGCCCGCTACGCCACCGCCGTCGCCGCCACGGTGGCCGCCGGCCGGGGGGCGCTGGTGGTGGTCGCCGACGGGCGCGACCTAGATCGGCTCGACGCCGCGCTGACCGCGCGGCTCGGCGCGGGCCGGCACGTCTGCCTGTCGGCCGCCCTCGGTCCGGCACGGCGGTACCGGGCGTTCCTGGCGGCCCGTCACGGCGACGCCCCGGTGGTGATCGGCACCCGGGCGGCCATGTTCGCCCCGGTCGACCGGCTGGGGCTGGTGGCCATCTGGGACGACGGTGACGATCTGCACGCCGAGCCGCGCGCCCCGTACCCGCACGCCCGCGAGGTGCTGCTCACCCGGGCCCAGTTGGCGCAGGCCGGCGCACTCGTCGGCGGCTACGCCCGGACCGCCGAGGCGCAGTTGCTCGTCGAGACCGGCTGGGCCCGCGAGGTGGTCGCCGACCGGGCGGTGCTGCGGGCGCGTACCCCGGCGATCGTGCCGACCGGCGACGACCCGCAACTGGCCCGCGACCCCGGTGCGGCGACGGCCCGGCTGCCGAGCCTGGCCTGGACCGCCGCCCGGGAGGCCCTGCGCGCGGACGCGCCGGTCCTGGTGCAGGTGCCCCGGCGCGGCTACCTGCCCTCGGTGGCCTGCGCCGACTGCCGCACCCCGGCCCGCTGCCCGCACTGCGCCGGCCCGCTCGCGTTGCCGTCGGCCGGCGGGTCGCCGGCCTGCCGCTGGTGCGCCCGGATCGCCGCCGCGTACGCCTGTCCCCGGTGTGGCGGGCGGCGGCTGCGGGCCTCGGTCACCGGTGCCCGGCGGACCGCCGAGGAGTTGGGGCGGGCCTTCCCGGGGGTGCCGGTGCGTACCTCCGGCCGGGAGGAGGTGCTGGCCGACGTCCCCGGCGGCGCCGGTCTGGTGATCGCGACCCCGGGGGCCGAGCCGGTGACGGCCGGCGGGTACGGCGCGGTCCTGTTGCTGGACACCTGGGCGTTGCTGACCCGCGCCGACCTGCGGGCCGGGGAGGAGGCGCTGCGCCGCTGGACGGCCGCCGCGGCCCTGGCCCGGCCGGCCGCCGCCGGGGGGCGGGTGGTGGTGGTCGCCGACGGCGCGCTCGCCCCGGTGCAGGCGCTGCTGCGCTGGGACGCCGGTTGGTTCGCCGCCCGCGAGCTGGCCGAGCGGCGGGAGCTGGGCTTTCCACCGGCGATGCGGATGGCCAGCGTGACGGGCCTGCCGGCGGCGGTCGCCGACCTGTTGGCGCAGGCGCGGCTGCCCGACGGGGCCGAGCTGCTCGGTCCGGTGCCGGCCGACGGCGAGCGGGAGCGGATGTTGGTACGGGTGCCCAGGGCCAGGGCCGCCGCCATGGCCGGTGCGCTGCACGCGGCGGCCGGGGTGCGCAGCGCCCGCAAGGCGGCCGAACCGGTACGCCTCCAGGTCGACCCGCTCGCGCTGTTCTGACCGCGGCCGGTGACGGAGGGTACCGGTTAGTGTCCCAATCAGTGCGATATGTTACCCGATCATGACTGTGAGTATCGACTCGCCCGCTCGGGGTCGCGTCCCGAGGGTCGAGCCGCACGAGGTGGTAGCATCGCCCGTCATGCCGGTGCGTACGGCGACTCCAGGTCGGGCTGGAGGTGTCCGAGGGCGGCGCGACGACTGCGGCACCGCGTCGGTCCGGCGCGGAAATCGATGATCTCAACCGGCCGGTGATCAGGGGTGGACAAGTCGTGACCGTTCGTCAGTCGATCGTCTTCAACGGTGACCTGGGCAGCGGCAAGAGCACCGTCTCCGTCGAGATCGCCAAGCGGCTCGGCCTGCGCCGGGTCAGCGTCGGTGACCTCTACCGGAAGATGGCCCAGGAGCGGCAGATGACCGCGCTCCAGCTGAACCTGCACGCCGAGCTGGACCAGGCCGTCGACGGCTACGTCGACCAGCTCCAGCGCGACATCGCCGCGTCCGGGGAGAGCCTGGTCATGGACTCCCGGTTGGCCTGGCACTTCTTCACCGACGCCCTCAAGGTGCACATGATCACCGAGCCGGGGGAGGCCGCCCGCCGGGTCCTGCTGCGCCCCTCCGGGCCGGCCGAGAGCTACACCTCCCTCGACGAGGCGAAGGCCAAGCTCAGGGAACGCAGCGAGAGCGAGCGTGGCCGGTTCCTGGTCCGGTACGGCGTGGACAAGGCCCGGCTGCGTAACTACGACCTGATCTGCGACACCACCCGGGCGTCCGCCGACGAGGTGATCGAACGCATCGTCGACGCGTACGAGGGACGGCTGGCGCCGGAGGTGTTGCGCGGTGCCCCGCCGCTGCTGCTGCTCGACCCGGGCCGGGTCTACCCGACCGAGGACATCGCCGGATTGCGCGGCACCTGGGACTCGGCCTTCACCGGTGAGGTCGCCGCCGACGGTGAGACCGGCCTGGAACCCCTGGAGATCGGGTACACCGGCGAGTACTTCTTCGTGGTCAACGGGCACCGCCGACTCAGCGCCGCACTGCGCAGCGGCTCCCGGCTGGTGGCGGGCCGGCTGGTCGCCGAGGTCGAGGAACCGGTGGTCGGTGGGGTGAGCGCGGTCGACTACTTCGTCGCGCAGGCCCGGCCCAGCCTGATCCACGACTGGGAGGCGGCCCACGACCTGCACCTGCCGCTGCCCGAGCACGCCCTGCTCGCCGGCGACGCGGTGCTCGCCGGCGAGAGCCCCGCCGGCTGACCCACGTCGGGTGCCGGCCGCGATGGCATCGCCCCGGCATCATGGAGCCTCCGGGACACACCGAGGAGGCCGGATGGAACTCGCTGCGGCGCTTGCCTGGCTGATGTCGCCCGAAGGGCGGGTCCACCCGTACCCGGCGTATGAGTGGCTACGCGCCCATGGGCCGATCGTGCAGGCCGATCCGGGCGTGTTCGTGGTCACCGGCTACGCAGAGGCCGACGAACTCCTGCGCGATGCCCGGATCCGGGTGCTCGATGAGCATCTGCGGGACGGCCTCCTGTCGGACTGGCGTGACAGCCCGGCCGTGTCCTCGATCGCCCGTTCGATGCTGCGGACCAACCCGCCCGACCACAGCCGGATGCGCCGGCTCGCCGCCGGAGCCTTCACCCCGCGCCGGATCGGCACCATGCGCGAGGTGGTCGCGGCGCAGACCGACGAGCTGATCGACGCGATGGCGGCGAACGGCCGGGGCGGCGTTCCGGTCGACTTCATGGCCGAGTTCGCCTACCCGCTGCCGGTCGGGGTGATCTGCGAACTGCTCGGAGTACCTGCCGCCGACCGTCCGCTGTTCCGGCGGTGGACGGCCGACCTGACCGGCGTCCTGGAGCCCGAGATCACTCCGGCGGAGCTGGCCGTGGCCGATGCGGGCGCCACCGAGCTTCGGGACTACTTCACCGAGCTGGTGGCCGCCCGTCGTCGGCACCCCGCCGACGACTTGACCACCGCCCTGGTGCAGGCGCACGACGCCGGTGACCGGCTTTCCGGCGAGGAACTGCTGGCGAACCTGGTGATCCTGCTCGTCGCGGGCTTCGAGACCACCACCAACCTGCTCGGCAACGGGCTGGCGGTACTGCTGGCCCACCCCGGGGCCGCTGACGTGCTGCGTCAGCATCCGCAGCACGCCCCGGCGTACGTGGACGAACTGCTCCGCTTCGACTCACCGGTGCAACTGACCACCCGGACCAGCGGCGAAGCCGTTCGGCTCGGCGGGGTCGAGGTGCCCGCCGGCAGTTGGCTCCTGCTGCTGCTCGGGGCGGCCAACCGGGACCCCCGGCGGTATCCCCGGCCCGAGCGGTTCGACCCGTGGCGGGCGCAACTGAATCCGCTCTCCTTCGGTGCCGGGCCGCACTACTGCCTGGGAGCGGGGCTGGCCCGACTGGAGGCGCAGGTCGCCTTCCCGGCGCTGCTGCGCCGGCTGCCCGAACTGGCGTCGGCCGGGCAGCCCCGGCGACGGATCCGGCTGACCCTGCGCGGGTACGATCACCTGCCGGTCACCGTGGGTGAACCACTGCCCGCCACGGTTGGTGGTGCGCCGGCCGGCACGGTCATCGGCAGTCCGTAGACTGGTACGGCACTACCGTCCCGCCGTGAAGGAGCCAACCCGCGTGACCGTCCAGCCCATCCGTCTGTTCGGGGATCCGGTGCTGCGCACGCCGGCCGATCCGGTGGTCGACTTCGACGTCGAGCTGCGCAAGCTCGTCGAGGACCTCACCGACACCATGCGTGAGCAGGGCGGCGCCGGTCTCGCCGCGCCGCAACTGGGTGTGGGCCTGCGGGTGTTCACCTTCGACGTCGACGACGTGCTCGGCCACCTGGTGAACCCGGTGCTGGAGTTCCCCGACGAGGAGGAGCAGGACGGCCCGGAGGGGTGCCTGTCCATTCCCGGGCTCTACTTCGACACCAAGCGCCGGCAGAACGTGATCGCCAAGGGCTTCAACGGCTACGGCGACCCGATGCAGATCGTCGGCACCGGGTTGATGGCCCGCTGCGTGCAGCACGAGACCGACCACCTCGACGGGGTGCTCTTCCTCGACCGATTGGATCCGGCCGGTCGTAAGGAGGCGATGAAGGCGATCCGTCAGGCCGAGTGGTACGACGCCGCCGCCCCGCCGACGGTCAAGCTGAGCCCGCACGCCGCCGGCAGCCCCTTCGGTCTGGGGCGGTGACCGGATGCGGGTGATCTTCGCTGGTACGCCGGCCGTCGCCGTTCCGGCCCTGGCCGCCGTGGCCGACTCCCGGCACGAGTTGGTCGCCGTGGTGACCCGGCCGGACGCGCCCGCCGGGCGTGGTCGGGGGCTGGTCCGCTCCCCGGTCGGCGCCTGGGCCGACGAGCGCGGTGTGGAGGTGCTGACGCCGGCGCGTCCGCGTGAGCCGGAGTTCCTGGACCGGCTGCGGGAGTTGGCGCCGGACTGCGTTCCGGTGGTCGCCTACGGCGCGCTGGTGCCGCCGGTCGCGCTGGAGATCCCCCGGCACGGCTGGGTGAACCTGCACTTCTCGCTGCTGCCGGCGTGGCGGGGAGCCGCACCCGTGCAACACGCGGTGCTGCACGGCGACGAGCTGACCGGGGCCAGCGTCTTCCAGCTGGAGGAGGGGCTGGACACCGGCCCGGTCTACGGCACGCTCACCGACGAGATCCGGCCCGGGGACACCTCCGGTGACCTGTTGGAGCGCCTGGCGCACAGCGGGGCCGGGCTGCTGGTCGCGGTGCTGGACGCGCTGGAGGACGGCACCGCCAGGGCCGAGCCGCAGCCGGCCGACGGCGTCTCGCTGGCCCCGAAGCTGACCGTGGAGGACGCCCGGGTGCGCTGGGCCGATCCGGCCTTCGCGGTGGACCGGCGCATCCGCGCCTGCACCCCGGCTCCCGGGCCGTGGACGACCTTCCGGGACGAGCGGGTGAAGCTCGGCCCGGTCACCCCGGCACCGGACGCGCCCGACCTGAAGCCCGGTGAGCTGCTCGTGGAGAAGGCACGGGTGCTGGCCGGCACGGCCACCGTCCCGGTGCGTCTCGGCGAGGTGCGCGCGGCCGGCAAGCGGGCCATGCCGGCGACCGACTGGGCGCGCGGTGCCCGGGTCGGTGCCGGGGAGGAGTTCGCGTGAGGGAGACCGCCGCCCGCCGCAGCGGAGAGCGTCGGGGGCGGCCGCTGGTCGACCGGCCACGGTACGCGGCGTACGAGGCGGTCGCGGCGGTGCACCGCGACGACGCGTACGCCAATCTGGTGCTGCCGGCGATCCTGACCGACGCGGGACTTGTCGGCCGGGACGCCGCCTTCGCCACCGAACTGACCTACGGCACCCTGCGCCACCTCGGCACGCTCGACGCGATCCTGACCGATGCGGCCGGGCGGGACGTGCAGCGGATCGACCCGCCGGTCCGTGACGCGCTGCGCATCGGCGCGTACCAGCTGCTGCACACCCGGGTGCCGGCGCACGCGGCGGTCTCCTCCACCGTCGACCTGGTCCGGGCCGTCGGCCAGGGCGCAACCGGTTTCGCCAACGCGGTGCTGCGCGAGGTCGCCACCCACGACCTCGACGCGTGGGTGACAAGACTGGCGCCGGCGGTCGAGAGCGACCCGATCGGTCACCTCGCGCTGGCCTACAGCCATCCACAATGGATCGTGCGGGCGTTCAGCGAGGCGCTCGGCGGTGACCTCGGCGAGACCACCCGCCTGCTGATCGAGGACAACGAGCGCCCGCCGGTGCACCTGTGCGCCCGACCCGGCCTGGCCGACCCGGTCGACCTCGCCGACGAGGTGGGCGGCGCGCCCGGTGCCTTCTCGCCGTACGCGGTCTACCTCGCCGGTGGCCCACCGGGCGAGCTGGCGGCGGTGGCCGACGGCCGGGCCCACGTCCAGGACGAGGGTTCCCAACTGGTCGCGAACGCGCTCGCGCTGGCACCGGTGGACGGGCCGGACGGCCGGTGGCTCGACCTGTGCGCCGGTCCGGGCGGCAAGTCGGGTCTGCTCGGTGCCCTGGCGGCGCAGCGCGACGCGCGGCTGACCGCCGTGGAGGTGGCCGAGCACCGGGCCCGGCTGGTCGCCGGTGCCACCCGAGGGCTGCCGGTGACCGTGCTGAACACCGACGGCCGGCTGGTGGGCACCGAGCCGAAACTGCCGGAGGAACACTTCGACCGGGTGCTCGTCGACGCGCCGTGCACCGGGCTGGGCTCGCTGCGCCGCCGCCCCGAGTCGCGCTGGCGGCGGCAGCCGTCCGACCTGTCCGCCCTGACCCGGTTGCAGCGCGAGTTGCTCGCCGCGGGGTTGCGGGCGGCCCGGCCGGGTGGGGTGGTGGCCTACGTGACCTGTTCACCGCACACGGTGGAGACGCACGTGACGGTGACCGAGGCGGCCCGCCGCAGCGGAGTGCCGGTCGACTTCGTCGACGCCCGCACGGTGCTGCCGGCCGGAATGCCGGGCCTGGGCGACGGGCCGACGGTGCAGTTGTGGCCGCACCGGCACGGCACCGACGCGATGTTCCTCGCCCTGCTGCGCCGCACCTGAGCGACGGTCGGGCAGGACGCTTCGATCCGGATCGCGGCACATCTGATGCGGCTGTAGCAGCACGACGTCGATCTGTCTGTCGTGCTGCTACGGCTCGGAGCGGCGCAGGTCGTCGATCAACTCTGCCGCCACCTGCTCCGGTTCGGAGAGGCAGCGCCAGGCCGGCACCCGGCGGACAGGTGTGGAACCACGTGTGATATCGAGCTGAGCGAGCACCCGGCGCAGCCCTCGGCCGTCGGGGTTGCCCATTGGATCGTCAACGACGACGGCCAGTTCGACGTGCCCGAGCCCAACCACAAAGTCGACCGCCTGCCCGGCCACGGGAACGTCGCGCCGCACGCTTGAACCGGTGCCCCGAAGAGCAAGGTGCAGTCGATCCGCTGGCGCTGTCGCGGCATCCGGTCGGGTGTCGGCGACATCATGTGCCAACGCCAAGGCGGTCAGCAGGCCGCGCTGGCCCGACCACCACGATCGATCACCAACCACGACGAGCTGAGATTTCGCCCGGGTGATGGCGACATTCCACAAGTTGGTCTGGTGTACCAGCCAGCCTCGGGTGCGGTCCGGAGTGCCGTGCGCCCCGACCGGCGAGACGACCATGATGTCTCGTTCGCTGCCCTGAAACTTGTGGATCGTCGCGCAGAGCAGGTTGTCGGCAAGGCCGGCACTATCCAGGGCCGCGGCCAGGCGCCGCTGGTGCGCGGCAAGCGGTGTTACCACCCCGATCGAGACATCGGGGTACGTGGCCCGCAGGTCTGTCACCTCGGCGACGACCGCGTCGATCTCGATCTGGTTGAACCCGGAGCCGGTTGTGTCACGGTTGAACTGTCCGGGCACGTCGCGCCAACGGACCGCGGGATTGGCTGGAGCGGCCAACCGGTTCGGATCTGTGAGCACGGTGAGCCGGGCCTGATAGACCTCGCGGTTCGGCACTTCCACGATGTCCGGGTGGCATCGGTAGTGTTCGTCGAGGAGATGCGCCGCGCCCGCAGCGGTGGCGAACGCGTCATACGCGGAATGGGCCGTATAGGTCAGTCGGCGGGTGGTGAGCCATCCGGTACTCAGAGCCGCTCGGGCACGTTCGGTGACGTCGTCGCTCTCCGGCAGGTCCACGACGGGTGCGAGCTGACGCGGGTCGCCGATGAGCAGGGCACGCTTGGCGCGGTAGAGCATGGGCAGGATCGCGGGGATTGTGCACTGCGCCGCCTCGTCGATCACCACGAGGTCGTACATCGCCGGGCTTCGCTTCAATCGCCGGGCGGACAGCGCGGTCACTGCCCAGCCGGGCAGCACCCGTAGTAACTCCGGAAAGTAGGCCCAGCTGTCCGACTGTGGCTTGGCCATCTCGTCGGCCCGGTTCTGCAGCAGGCGTGATCCCGCCGCCACCCGCCGGGCAATCTGGGCCTGTAGCAGATCGATGCTCAGCGCGGGCCGCTCGGTGCTGATCAGATCGACCAGTCGCCGCCAGGCAACGTCGGCGTCGGGCAGCTCAGCGAGGTGTCGCCGGCAGTCCCGCCAACGCAGCTCGATCACCGCCCGATCGGCGAGAGCCTTGACGGCGTCTCGATCCGTAACCTGATACGACCGCAGCCGCCACCGGTACCACCAACCGAACCACCTGCTGGCGAGGGCCCGCTCGGTCAGCTGGACGAGATGCGCCAGCGCCGCGTCGTCGGTGGGCAGCGGTGCCGCACCGACGCCTGGGTCGACCGCCCGCTCCACGGCCAGCTCCGCGAGGTCACGTTCGAGCAGCCGTCGCTCGTCCAGCGCCGTACGGAGGCTCGCGACCTCTTCGCCCAGCAGTCGCAGCTCATGCTGGGGTGTCCGGTCCTCGGGCGTGTTGGGCCACTCCGTCGATGGATACGCCGCCAGGATGTCGGCGAGGTGCTTCGGTTCCTGCATACGATGGTCCTTGTTGCCCGTCCGCAGCAGCAGGCCCGGGCCGACCAGGTCGGTCACTCGGCCGAGCACGGAGTCGACGGCCTGGTTGCTGGTTGAGCCGAGGAGTACGCTCTGGCCGGCAGCGGTGGCGGTGGCTAGCAAGGCCGTGACGAGTTGACTCTTACCGGTGCCAGGCGGCCCTTGGGCCACGGTCAACGGCTGTGACATCGCCGCCTGGATGATCTCTTCCTGCGCCTCGTTCGTCGCGCTCATAGCCACCGTCGTGACCTTGGCCGCAGCTGCCTCGTCCGGGCGGACCGCCAGCGCAGCCAGCGCCGTCCGCTCGATGAGTTGAGGGTTCTTGATCATGCCCCGTAGGTCGTCGACGAGCTGCCGCTGTGGCGACTCGGCGGCGTCGACGGTGTACAGGATCGCGGCGTTCTGCACCCCGTTCAACGGGCCGGGCCGGATGGTGCCGCCGAGCCTGGCCGGATTCAACTCCGTGACCGGGCTCAACCCGAACGTCTTGACGAGCACGTCGACGGTGGCGGTGAGGGAGGCGGGGTCTCCCTGCGCGAATGCCTGTTCGACGCGGAGCCGCAGTTCGTCGGCCTCCACCTCGGAGAGCTGAAACAGGTCGACGAGCGCGGCGCTCGGGCGGGGCGGAAAGGAGGGGTGCAGGACGTCGTCCTCGCCGACGCTGACATCACAGATCAGCAGCGGCGCGAGCCGGAGTGGCTTCTGCCGAGCCGGTCGAACCGCGACGACGGGGTAGCCGTACTGCAGCTCCCTGCCGTCGGCGCGAGCCCGCGTGGCGAGTTTGGCCGCCGCACCGCCGAGCTGGACGGGGGTTTCCGAGGTGAAGACGGCCTCGGGCCCCGGTGGCGCCGCGACGTATGTCCCGCTTGCCTGCGGGTCGATGAACGACTGCAGCACGGTCGACCGCTGCATGCAGTTGATGTAGTAGGTCACCAGACGGCGCCACTGGTCCGCATCGAAGGGTGCCTCATCCGCCGGGTTCGCCGTGACGACCGTGACCTGCCTTGCCGCAGCGACGAGACTTGGGGCTGTAACCAGCCGGATCGGCTCGGTGACGCCCTCACTCGACTCGACTGGCGTGTGCTGACGGCGTCGGGCCATCTCGGTCGGGGCGTACCGGGAAAGGTCGTTGGTGGTGATCCACCCATCGTCGGAAGGCCCTTCGGCCGCACCCCGCAGACCGTCAAGAAGCACTTCGGTGAAGACCGACGGCCGGTCCGGCCCCTGCGCCTTCGACGCCTTCTGGTGGGTGCTGGAGGTCAGGATGAAGGTGCCGCGCTGCCGTTTGAGGCGGCGCGGCTCTTCCCGCACACCGCCCCGGAAACGGTGCCGGGCCGTGAACGCACCGGAGAAACAGCAATCGAGGAGGACGACCTTCTGGCTGGCCTTGGAGTCGTTGAGCAGATGACGCAGCATGCCGTCGGTGTCGAAGGCGGTCGCGTGCAACTGCCCGCTGACCGTGTCGGTCGCCGCGAGGAACAGCGACTGACCGTCACCGTGCAGCACCCCGTGGCCCGAGTAGTAGAGCAGGGCAAGATCGCCGGTACGCCGGACCCCGTAGAACTCCTCGACGACCTGCCGTAGGTGCGTCGCCGGCAGGTCGACTTCGGCGCGTACGGTGTCGAACTCGCCAGCGCTGTCAAGCAGCGCCTTGAACTGCGCAACGTCCTGCCGGACCGAGGGTAGGGGCGCAAGCTCTCGGTCGGCGTGGCAGGTGGCGGTGCCGAGCAGCAGGGCGTGCCGTGCCATCAGGGACGAGCCCGTTCGATCGCGGTCCGCACCGTCCTGATCAGTTCGTCGGTCTGTGCGTGGGTGGGCTGGTCGATGGTCAGCTCAATGTCACCGACCCGCAGATGTACCCGACGGCCGGTGTGGCGGTGCAGGAAGGCCAGGACAACTTCGACCAACGCCTGCACGTAGCCGGGCTCGGTTCCCGCCAGCACCGTAACGATGCCGAGCGCCAGCTCTGCGACGCCCTTGGCATCCGGGGCGACGGAGGCTCGCTCGACGCGAGAAACGTCGCCGACCTCGCGGAGGCCGTCCGCCAGCTCGTCGGTCAACTCGCCGAGGACGAACTCGTCGTCGTCGGCGAGCGGCGTGAACGCGATCCGGATGCGGACGTGGGACATCCAACCTCCTGACTGTGCGGCGGAAACCAACCTACGGAAAAGGCGCTGCCGACACCCACAACTGTCAGCTTGTCGATCGAAAGTCCATTACTGGCCAGCCTTCTGCGTTCCTACATGGAGTGTGGGTTATTCCGATCTGGATCATGTAACGGGACGTGCTCCTCGATCCGGCCGTTCATCCGGTCGCGCTCGCGGCGGCGCAGCGGGGCCGGGAGCGACGCTCGGCGTACGGGACGGGCGGGACGTCGACCGGCCGCATCCCCGCCGGTCGCAGAAACAGCGCTCGTCGCTGCGTCGCGTCCCCGTGCCGGTCGAGCTGGTAGACGTCGACCCAGGCCCACCCGTCGTACGTCGTGCGGTCCAGGTGCCGGATCACCCGGACCAGGATCGGTGTGTGGAACTGCGGGGATGCTGCCCGGGTCAGCAGGTACACGCCGGGGCGGACCCGGGTATGTCGCCCTCCCGCCGGGTCACCAGCCACGCGCCGGCTCTCGCAGGGCCATGGGACTTCTCCTCCGTGGTGGTTGGAGAGGGCCGCCCCGGTCTGCTCGCCCAGGGGCGACCCCCGGCGACCCGGCGAGCGGGATTGCCGTCCCAGGCCCGCGCGCGCCGCCCATCAAGACAATTGCCCACCGAATGTGGACGACTACAGGGCGTAGGCATAGGTTCTGCAGACGTCAAGGACGTCATGCGGGAGGCGGGCATGAATCAGGCGCTGCGAGCAGCCATGGTGGACGCGGGCGAGACCGCCGAGAGTCTCGCCGAACAGGTCGGCGTGGATCCCAAGACGGTCTCGCGGTGGGTCGCCCCGGGACGGGTGCCGCATCCCCGGCACCGCGCGGCGGCGGCTGCGGCGCTGGGGCGCGACATCGAGGACATCTGGCCGGACGTCTTGAAGCGGCGCGAGCCGGCCTGGCTGCGCCCCTGGGTGGAGACCGAACTCCAGGCGACCGCGTTACGGTCCTTCCAGGTGGCGGTCATCCCGGGGCTGTTGCAGACGCCCGAGTACGCCTCGGCGGTGCTCAGCAGCGGGCTGCTCGCCCCCGACGAGGTGGCCGGCTACGTCGAGACCCGGATGCGCCGGCAGGCGTCGGTCCTGGAACGGCGCAAACCGCCGCTCTTCGTCGCGGTCATCGACGAGTTCGCCCTCCGCCGCGGCGCCCCGGACATCATGCACCCGCAACTGGACCACCTGGTCAACCTGGCGCGGCGGCCCAACATCCTGCTGCACGTGCTGCCGCTGGACGCCGGCCTGCACCCGGGGCAGGCGGGGCCGTTCGTCATCGCGACGACCGAGGACGGCGACGTCGCGTACCTGGACGACCAGGCCGCCGGCCGGCTGACCGACGACACCGCCGCGCTCTGGTCCATTTGGGATACGCTGCGCTCGGTGGCGCTGCCGCGCCGCCAGACCATCGACTTCCTTGAGGCACGATCATGGCTGACCTGACCGGCGCCGTGTGGCGCACCAGCACCCGCAGCAGCTCGAACGGCGGCGACTGCGTCGAGGTCGCCGACAACCTTCCCGGCGTCGTCGGTGTCCGCGACTCGAAGGACCGGACCGGTCCGGCCCTGGCCTTCGCACCGGCGGCCTGGCAGGCGTTTGTCGCCCGACTCGCCGAGCAGCCCTGACCCGACCCGTCCACAGGCGCCCGTCCCCACCGGGGGGCGGGCGCTCCACCGTGACCAAACCGAGCCGCAAGACCCACCACCGCCCGGTCACCTCCCACATTCCGAAATCCCAACGATCCGCCAAGACCTTGGACAGTTTCCGTTAGCGCCTAACGGAAACTTTCCAAGATTGCGCGCGGCACCCGCCGCGGTGACGGCATCGGCGTGCGGGGCGGGCTGCTGTGCGGGGTGAGGGGTGGGGGTGTTGTGCCGTGGGTGGGCTGTCGCTGGGGACGAGGGGCTCAGGCTGTGTCAGGGTCGCGGCTCTGCCGCCACGGCCGAGGGCGGGGGCCGAGGGGTGTGGCCGGGGGCTCAGGTGATCGGGAGGGCGCGGGTGCCGGCGGCCTTCACCGAGCGGGTCAGGGTGCGGTCGCTCATCCAGATGAAGCACTTCACCGACCGGTTGCCGCTGCGCCACTCGCCCTCGGCGGGGTGGTAGAAGATGGTGCCGACCCGGAACTGGAGGTTGCCGTCGTCCGGCACCTTCGCATAGCGGGCGATGGCGCCGCGGCAACCACGATGGGCGCGCGCCGGATTCTCCAGGAACTCCGACCAGCCGCTCTGCGGCGCCTGCCACAGACCGACGAACTCGGCCCGGTGCCGCGCGGTGCACTCCACGGCGACCATCTCGATCACCTCGTCGCCCTCGGTGCGGGCGTTGAAGCAGCCGTGCCGCAGCGGTGACGACTTGTCCAACACGCCGGTCAGGCTGGCCGTGCGTCGCACCGGCACCGGGGTGTCGAGCCCGCGTAGCTCGTGGACGTCGCAGCGGAACCAGCGGGCGCCGCCGGCCCATGCCGGCGGCGAGGGCAGGACGACGGTGAGTCCGATCCGGGCAGCGCGCCAGTCGCCGCCCATGATCCGACGGACCTGCCGGTCGCACTCGCCGAACGCGACGCGCATCCCCTCGCTGCCGACCTCCGGTGGCCGATTCCCGGTCACGTCGGTGAGGGTACCGACGTGCAGGGTCTCGGCCTGGTGCGGCTCGGCGCAGTCCACCGGGGCGTACGCGCTGAGGTAACCGACCTCCTGCGGTCGCCGGTGGCAGGTGCCGGAGTCGGGAGTGAAGGACGCGGGCACCGCCATCGACGCCCAGTCGTCGACCAGGTCACCGTCGGTGCCGGCCGGTCTGGTGCAGCCGGTCGCCGCCAACGCCACCACGGCACCCAGTGCGACTCCGGTCAACCATCGCCGCATCCCCGCCGACCTCCCGCTGCCGCCCGTCGAAGCGGCAGCATACGGTACCGGGATCGGACGGTGCCGGGGACGTTCGCGCGCCGTGCTCACGTCACGGGCAGTCCCCGCGGGCCGACGCCGCGCATCGAGCCGGTGAGTTTGCGGTCGTCGCTCCACAGGATGCACCGCACCCCCCGGTCGCCCTCCTCCCACTCCCGCTGCGAGGGCGGGTAGAAGATGGAACCGGCGCGGTAGGGCAGGTCGGCGTTGTTGGGCACGTCCGCGAAGGCGGCGATCAGCTCCATGCACCGCTTGTGGGCCCGGCCGGCCGAGGCGACGAACTGTTCCCAGCTCATGTCCTGCTCGACGTAGACACCGACGAACTCCGCGCCGTGCGGCTCGGTGCACAGCACCGGTGCCATGTAGTTCAGGCTGTCGCCGATCAGTTTCGGGTCGAAGCAGCGATGCACCAGCGGTGAGTCGCCGATCAGCGCGCCACGCAGGCTGCCGGTGCGGTTGACCGGCCGGGTGTTGTCGATGCTGTCGGTCTCGCTCAGGTCGCACCGGAACCAGCGGGCACCGCCGTTCCAGGCCGGCACCGACGGCAGGGCGATGTTGAGCGTCAACCGGGCGGTGTGCCAGTCACCGCCGAGCACCAGCCGGGCCCGCTGATCGCACTCCGCCCGGGCGGTACGCAGCGCCGCCGACCCCGGCTCCGGACGCTCGCCCTCGGCGTCGTCGTCGGTGAACGTACCGACGTGGATGGTCTCGGCGAGGTGGTTGCGGGCGCAGTCAACGGTCTCGTACGTGCTCGCCTGCACGACCGAGGTGATCCGGGGCAGGCAGGCGTCGGTGGCCGGGACGAACATCGTGGGTGCCCGCAGTGTCTGCCAGTCGTCGGTGAGGTCGCCGTCGGTTCCGCCCGGCCGCACGCAGCCGCCGAGCACCATCGCAGCCACACTGGCCAGCGCCAGTGCCGCGAGCCACCGTCGCATCGTCCGCCCTTTCCGGGAGCTGCCGCCCGGCTGCCGGCTCCCGCGCCCACCGGCCTGCACGATACCGTCACCGTCCCCGATGGAGTGTTGCCGCGAATGGGTCGTCTGGCCAGTGGAAGCCGAGCTTCATTCCGTTTCACCGGTTCGAAGGGGGTCATTCTGCACCATTGGTCACCTCCGGGTCACCAGGCGTCCCGGTTGCTGGCACGCTGCCGTGGCCGCTGGCCACGTTCGTACACTGGCTCCGTGACCGTACCGCCGCCGATCGTCGCGCCCAGCATCCTCGCCGCCGATTTCTCCCGTCTCGCCGAAGAGGTGCGTGCCGTCGAGGACGCCGCGGACTGGCTGCATGTCGACGTCATGGACAACCACTTCGTGCCGAACCTGACCATCGGGCTGCCCGTGGTGCAGAGCCTGCGGGCCGCCACCAAGCTGCCCTTCGACGTACACCTGATGATCACCGACCCGCGGCGTTGGGCGCCTGGCTACGCCGACGCCGGGGCGTACAACGTCACCTTCCACGCCGAGGCCTGCGACGACCCGGTGGCGTTGGCCCGCGACCTGCGGGCGGCGGGCGCCAAGGCGGGGCTGGCGATCGACCGGGACACCCCGATCGAGCCGTACCTCGACCTGCTGCCGAGCTTCGACACGCTGCTGGTCATGACCATCAAGGCCGGGTTCGGCGGGCAGCGGTTCCTCCCGCAGTTGCTGGACAAGGTCCGCGCCGCGCGCCGGCACGTCGACGCCGGCCACCTGGAGCTGCGCATCGAGGTCGACGGCGGGATCGCCGCCGACACCATCGAACAGGCGGCCGAGGCAGGTGCCGACGCCTTCGTGGCCGGCACCGCCGTCTACGGCGCCGACGACCCGGCCGAGGCGGTACGCCGGCTGCGCGGGCTGGCCGAGCGCGCGGCGACCCGGGCCTGACGTGGAGACCTCCGACGATCGCAAGGACGTGATCCTCGTCGTCGACGACGACGAGGACATCGCCCGCTTCGTCGAGTTCAACCTGCGTCTGCAGGGCTTCGACGTGATCCTCGCCGCCGACGGCCAGGAGGCACTGGAGCTGATCGAACGCCAGCGGCCGGACCTGGCCGTGGTCGACCTGATGATGCCCCGGGTGGACGGGCTGGAACTGACCCGACGTCTGCGCGCCGACCCGATGACCGCCGCCCTGCCGGTGATCATGTTGACGGCCAAGGGAATGACCCAGGACAAGGTTCACGGGCTCAACGCCGGCGCCGACGACTACCTGGTCAAGCCCTTCGACAACGCCGAGTTGGTCGCCCGGGTCAGCTCCACGCTGCGGCGCAACAAGGAGTTCCGGGAGGTCTCCCCGCTGACCGGCCTGCCGGGCAACAGCCGGATCCGCCGGGAGATCGCCGACCGGGTCCGTGGCGGCGCGGACTACGCCGTCGGCTACATCGACATCGACCGGTTCAAGAGCGTCAACGACCGGTACGGGTTCGTCCGGGGCGACGGCTTCATCTCCGCGCTGGCCCGCAGCCTGCACCGGGCGGTGGTCGCGGTGGCCCTGCCGCCGGCCTTCCTCGGCCACGTCGGCGGCGACGATTTCGTCTTCGTGTGCACGCCCGAGCAGGTGCGGCCGCTCACCCTGCGGGTGTCGGCGGACTTCGAGAAGGCTGCGGACGCCCTCTACGATCCCACCGACCGGGAACGCGGTTACGTGGAGTTGAAGGACCGGCGCGGCAACATCCGCCGGGCGGCGCTGGTCACCCTCTCCATCGGGGTCGCGATCTCCGACACCGACAAGCGCATCACCGATCCGCTGGAGGCGATGACGGTCGCCTCCGAGATGAAGACCGTGGCCAAGAGCCAACCCGGCTCGTACGTGGCGGTGGACCGTCGTCGCGGTGTCGCCGACCCCGGTCACCGTCATGTGAAGTAGCTCGCCCGGGTGCCCCGACGCCCCGGCGGGCGTGTAAGACTTTGCTCAGTACCCACCACGCGCTGGCGGGACTCGGTGTAATTCCGAACCGGCGGTGATCCACGGTCCGACCGTGGTAAGCCCGCGACCCGGGAGCGGTTCGTCCGCCCGGTGGACCTGGTGAGAATCCGGGGCCGACGGTTGGGGGCGGCTCGTCCGCGCCCAGACAGTCCGGATGGGAGACAGCGCGCGGGACGGAAGGGGGCCGTGTGGCTCGCCGGGCTCCGGCGTGCGCGCGTCCCGACCGGGGCGGCTGTGCCGTACCCGGACTCCGCCTGCCCGTGGCCACCTGGCCGAACTCCCCGCCCGCGCGTACGAGCGAGAGGGCAACGGCAGGCGATGGCGAGCGTCTCCGTGGACGAGGCGATGCGTCGGGCGATCGAACTCGCGGCGCGCGGGCTCGGCACCACAAGTCCCAATCCCGTCGTCGGCTGCGTGCTGCTCGACGCCGACGGCGAGGTGGTCGGCGAGGGCTTCCACGCGTACGCCGGGGGACCGCACGCGGAGATCGTCGCGCTGGCCCAGGCCGGCAAGCGGGCCAAGGGTGGCACGGCGGTGGTCACCCTGGAACCCTGCGACCACGTCGGCCGCACCAGCCCCTGTAGCACCGCGCTGGTCCAGGCGGGGGTGGCCCGGGTCGTCATCGCGGTGCCGGATCCCAACCCGGTCGCCACCGGCGGCGCGGCCACGTTGCAGTCCGCCGGCATCCGGGTCGACGTCGGCGTCCGCGAGGCCGAGGCGGAGGCCGGCAACGTGGCCTGGCTGACCGCCATGCGCCGAGGCTGGCCGTACGTGATCTGGAAGTACGCGGCGACCCTCGACGGTCGTTCCGCGGCGGCCGACGGCACCAGCATGTGGATCACCTCCGAGGCTGCCCGGATGGACGTGCACGCGCTGCGCGCCACCGTCGACGCGGTGGTCGTCGGCGTCGGCACGGTCCTCGCCGACGATCCCCGGCTCACCGTGCGCAACCTGCGCGACGGCAGTCTGGCCATCCGGCAGCCGCTGCGCGTGGTGGTCGACTCGGCCGGGCGTACCCCGGACGACGCCCGGGTCCGCGACGGCGCCGCCCGCACCTGGGTGGCCACCGCCGCCGAGGTGGGCACCGGCCCGGACGGCGGGGTGGACCTGCCGGCGCTGCTCGCCGCCCTGCACGCCCGGGGGATACGGGCGGTGCTGCTGGAGGGCGGCCCCCGGCTCGCCGGGGCGTTCCTCGCCGCCGGCCTGGTCGACCGGGTGGTCGGCTACCTCGCACCCCGGCTGCTCGGCGCCGGGCCAGCCGCGCTCGTCGACGCGGGTGTGAGCACCATCGCCGAGGCGATCGACCTGGAACTCACCGACGTTACGCAGGTCGGTCCCGACCTGCGGATCACCGCGCTGCCCCGGAAGAGGGAGGGCTAGGCATGTTCACCGGCATCGTCGAGGAACTGGGCGAGGTCGTCGGGATGACCCCGACGGCGGAGGACTCGACCCTGGTAGCGGTCCGTGGCCCACTGGTCACCTCCGACGCACGGCACGGCGACTCGATCGCGGTCAACGGTGTCTGCCTGACCGTCGTCGAGGTCGACGGCGGGGTGTTCACCGCCGACGTGATGGGCGAGACGCTGCGCCGCTCGGCGCTGGGCGCGCTGGGTACCGGCGACCGGGTCAACCTGGAGCGGGCCGCCGCGCTGGGCGGCCGCCTCGGCGGTCACCTGGTGCAGGGGCACGTGGACGGCGTGGGCGAGGTGCTCTCCCGCGAGCCGGCGGCGCGCTGGGAGACGGTCCGGTTCCGGTTGCCCGCCGCGCTGTCCCGCTACGTGGTGGAGAAGGGCTCGATCACCGTCGACGGGGTTTCGCTGACCGTCGCCGAGGTGGGCGACGACTGGTTCACCGTCGGCCTGATCCCCACCACCCTGTCGGCGACCACCCTCGGCAGCCGGTCCGTCGGTGATCCGGTCAATCTGGAGGTGGACGTGCTGGGCAAGTACGTCGAGCGGCTGCTGGGCGCTCGCGCGGCCGACGGGGCGGAGGTGCCGGCATGACCTTCGCCGACATCGAGCAGGCCCTGGCCGAGATCGCCGCCGGCCGCCCGGTCGTGGTGGTCGACGACGCCGACCGGGAGAACGAGGGCGACCTGATCTTCGCGGCCGAGCTGGCCACCCCGGAACTGCTGGCCTTCACGGTGCGGCACACCTCGGGCTTCATCTGCGTACCGCTCACCGAGAGCGAGTGCGACCGGCTCGACCTGCCGCCCATGCACCACACCAACCAGGACCGGCGGCAGACCGCGTACACGGTGACCGTCGACGCGCGGGAGGGGGTGACCACCGGCATCTCGGCGGCCGACCGGGCGCACACCATCCGGCTGCTCGCCGACCCGGCCACCGGACCGACGGACCTGGCCCGTCCCGGGCATGTGGTACCGCTGCGGGCCCGTCCGGGTGGGGTGCTGCGCCGTCCCGGGCACACCGAGGCGGCCGTGGACCTGACCCGGCTGGCCGGGCTGCGCCCGGCCGGGGTGCTCTGCGAACTGGTCAACGACGACGGCACCATGATGCGGCTGCCGGACCTGGAGAAGTTCTGCGCCGAGCACTCGCTGACCCTGGTCACCATCGCGGATCTGATCGCCTACCGGCGGCGTACCGAGAAGCAGGTCGAGCTGGTCGCGGACGCCCGGATGCCCACCGAGCACGGAGTGTTCCGGGCGCTGGGCTACCGCAGCGAGTACGACTCGGCCGAGCACGTGGCGTTGGTGATGGGCGACCTCGGTGACGGCCGTGACGTGCTGGTCCGGGTGCACTCGGAGTGCCTGACCGGTGACGTCTTCTCGTCGGTGCGCTGTGACTGCGGCCCGCAGCTCAACGCCGCCCTGGACCGGGTGGCTCGGGAGGGACGGGGCGTGGTGCTCTACGTGCGGGGCCACGAGGGGCGCGGCATCGGGTTGCTGCACAAGCTCCAGGCGTACCAGTTGCAGGACCAGGGCCGGGACACGGTGGACGCGAACCTCGACCTGGGGCTGCCGGCCGACGCGCGCGACTACGGCACCGGCGCGCAGATCCTCTACGACCTCGGGGTGCGCTCGATGCGACTGTTGACCAACAACCCGGCCAAGCGGGCGGGGCTGGAGGGCTACGGCCTGACCATCACCGGCCGCGAGGGGCTGCCGGTGCGCCCGCACCCGGAGAACGTACGGTACCTGCGGACCAAGCGGGACCGGATGGGGCACCTGCTGGACCAGCTGGACGAGGCCGCCGAGGCGCCGATGGGGCGTACGGTGCCGGGCACGGAGATCGGAGCGTAGGCGAGATGGCGGGTTTCGGGGAGCCGGGTTCGGCTCCGGTCGACGCGGCCGGGATGACCGTCGGTGTGGTCGCCGCAAAATGGCACGGTGACCTGACCGACCACATGCTCGACCGGGCGGTGGCCGCCGCGCAGGCGTGCGGCGCCCGGGCGGTGGTGGCCCGGGTGGCCGGCTCGGTGGAACTACCGGTGGTGGCGCAGGCGCTGGCGCGGCGCTGCGACGTGGTGGTCGCCCTCGGCGTGGTGGTGCGCGGTGCCACCGCCCACTTCGACTACGTCTGCCGGTCGGTCACCGACGGGCTGACCCGGGTCGCCCTGGACGAGGGCAAGCCGGTCGCCCACGGCGTGCTGACCGTGGACACCATCGAGCAGGCCCGCGACCGCGCCGGCCTGCCCGACTCCGCCGAGGACAAGGGCTGGTCGTCGACGGTGGCCGCCCTCGACGCCGCCCTGGCCATCCGCCAGGTCGCCACCTCCGCCAATCAGCGCGTCGGCTTCACCTCCTGATCCCCACCCCCTGCCCGGTTGATCAAGAAGTTCGCGTCAAGAAATCGTGCTCGGGCGACGAAAACTTCTTGATCAACACTTGAGGTGGAGGGCGGGGGAGGGCGGAGTCAGGTGAGGTCGGGGGCCTTGGCGGCCTGGGTGAGCCACTGTTGTTCGAGCTGTTCGAGGACGCCCTCGGCGGCGAGTTGTCCGACCGCCGCGCTGACGCAGCCGGCCAGCGGCGAGTCCTTTGCCAGCAGCAGTCCGAACGCCTCCGGGCTGCCCACCTGGGGCAGCTGCCCGACGACCACCGCGTCGTCGATCTCCCCGCCGGTGAGGTCGAACGCGGTGGGCAGGTCCACCACCAGGCCGTCGATCCGCCCGCCGCGCAGCGCCTTGGCGGCCTCGTCGTCGGACTTGTAGGTCCTCGGTTCGGATTTCGGCCGGACCAGATCGGTGATGGCCTGGTAGCCGGCCGTGCCGGTCCGGGCGCCGAGCCGGGCGTCCCGCAGCTCGGCCAGCGCCCTCCGGTCGGCGATCTCGGAGGACTCCAGCGCGACCACCGCCTGCCGGACCAGGTAGTACGGCGCGGAGAAGTCGACCGCCTGCCGGTGCTCATCGGTCATCGGGTACCTGTCGATGCCGAAGTCGAAGGTCTTCGGCCCGGCGGCGACGGCGGCGTCGGACGGCACCCGGGTCCAGGTGACGTCGTCGCGCGCGTAGCCGAGCTGCTCCGCCACCGCGTAGGCGACGGCGGACTCGAAACCCTTGCCGTTGGCCGGCTGGTCGTCGACGAACCACGGCGCCTCGGCCGGCTCGCCGGTGGCGACGGTGAGGGTGCCCGGCGACTGGGTGGGCAGGCTGTCCTTGGCGCACGCCATCGACACGGTCGGCATGGGCGCGGGCTGGGCCTGCGGCGTGCAGGCGCTGGCCGCGAGCAGGACGGCCGCCGCGGAGGCGAAGGCGAGGGTACGCGGGGTGGTGACCATGGCGGACAGCGTACGACCAACATAGGCGAGGATCGAAGGGTTGTCCCACCGCTCCGCCAGGTGCGCCGGTCCCGTCCACCGGTCACCACCGACCCGGTGCTCGGGGCGACCCTCGGCGACTGCGAGAATCCGTCTCCGTGAAGACGTTCGAGGAGTTGTTCGCGGAGTTGCAGGCCAAGGCCGCGGCCGGCACCCCCGGCTCGGGCACGGTCGCCGCACTGGAGAAGGGCGTGCACTTCATCGGCAAGAAGGTCGTCGAGGAGGCCGCCGAGTCGTGGATGGCCGCCGAGCACGAGGGGCCCGAGCGCACCGCGGAGGAGATCTCCCAGCTGCTCTACCAGGTCCAGGTGCTGATGCTCGCCAGTGGTCTGGACCTGAAGGACGTCTACCGACATCTGTGAGTGCCCCCGCCGTCGACCAGAGACCCGATCGAAGGAGCACTCCCGTCATGCTGCGTGTCGCCGTACCCAACAAGGGCGCGCTGGCCGATTCGGCCGCCCAGATGCTGCGTGAGGCGGGCTACCGCCAGCGCACCGACACCAAGGACCTGGTCTGCCGTGACCAGGCGAACGACATCGAATTCTTCTACCTGCGCCCGAAGGACATCGCGACCTACGTCGGCTCCGGTGACCTGGACGTCGGCATCACCGGCCGGGACCTGCTCATCGACTCCGGTGCGCCGGCCGAGGAGGTGGTCGACCTGAACTTCGGGCGGGCCACCTTCCGGTTCGCCGCCCGTCCGGACGACGTCGACGACGTACGGGAGCTGGGCGGGCACCGGATCGCCACCGCGTACCCGGGGCTGGTCGAGCGGCACCTCGCCGAGCTGGGCGTCAAAGCCGACGTCATCCGGCTCGACGGTGCGGTGGAGAACGCCATCCGGCTGGGCGTCGCCGACGTGGTCGCCGACGTGGTCGAGACCGGAGCCACGCTGCGTCAGGCCGGTCTGGTGGTCTTCGGTGAGCCCCTGCTGAAGTCCTCGGCGGTGCTGGTCCGCCGCACCGGCGCGGCGGCGCACCCGCAGGCCGAGCAGCTGATGCGCCGGCTGCACGGGGTGCTGGTGGCCCGCCGCTACGTGATGCTCGCCTACGACGTGCCGGCCGGGCTGCTGGACCGGGCCAGCTCGCTCACCCCGGGTATCGAGTCGCCGACGGTCTCCCCGTTGCACCGGGAGGGCTGGGTGGCGGTGCAGGCGATGGTGCTCCGCGACGACGTGCACCGGATCATGGACGAACTCTACGAACTGGGCGCCCGCGCGATCCTGGTCACCAACATCCACGCCTGCCGGCTGTGACCGGTGGGTGGGCCGGTACGTCGCTGTGTGGCGGCGGCCGCCCGGGTACGACCGGATGGCAGACTGGTGGGGTGAGTGACACCGACGTGGTCCGGGTACGGCCCCGGCGAATCCGGCTGGTCTGCTGGGTGTCGGCCATCCTGCTGGTCGTGGTCTTCGCCCTGGTCGCCACCACCCTCACCGGCCCCACCGGTAACGGGTACGGCACCTTCCAGCGCGGCGACCAGTTGGCCATGATCGGGCTCGGGATCATGTTCGCCCTGGGCACCCTGCTGTTCACCCGACCCCGGGTCGAGGCGGACGTGCGGGGGGTGCGGGTCCGCAACATCATCGGCTCGTACGAGCTGCCCTGGGAGGTCGTCCGCGGCGTCCGGTTCGACCGTGGGGCACCCTGGGCGGCGCTGGAGCTCTACGACGACGACCTGCTGCCGGTGGTCGCCCTCCAGGCCGCCGACAAGCAGCTCGCCGTCGACGGGGTACGCGCCCTGCGCCGCCTGCACCAGGCGCACCTGACCGCGCTCGCTGAGCGGGCAGCGGGCCGGCGCCCGGTTTGAGGAGCCGCTGGCCGAGGGTGTAGTGTTGTCGAGTCGACCAGGCTGTCCTAACCGTTAGGACGGCCGTGAAAGCGGAGCGCCTGCTCCCACCCGAGTCGCCGCCTGTGGCGTCCGGGTCCGGTCACCGGTTCCGGGCACGTCCCGGCGCCGGATGCGCGATCCTGTGATCGTGCCGACCGGTCGAGCGGGCCCTGGCATACGCCGGGGCCTTCTACTTTCCGGGCCGGTTCCCACCGGGAGCCGCCGGGTCGGCCACGCATGAAGATCCGACTCGAGGAGGCCCCATCAGCGTCGAACCACGCGTGAACGAGCAGATCCGGGCACGTGAGGTCCGACTGGTCGGCCCCGAGGGTGAGCAGGTGGGCATCGTCCCGCTGGAGCGCGCCCTTCAGCTGGCCGCGGACGTCGATCTGGACCTGGTCGAGGTTGCGCCGATGGCGCGCCCGCCGGTGTGCAAGCTCATGGACTTCGGCAAGTTCAAGTACGAGAGCGCACTGAAGGCGCGCGAAGCGCGGCGTAACCAGCAGCAGACCGTCATCAAGGAGATGAAGCTCCGGCCGAAGATCGATCCGCACGACTACGAGACCAAGAAGGGTCACGTGGTGCGGTTCCTGAAGGCCGGTGACAAGGTCAAGGTGACGATCATGTTCCGCGGTCGCGAGCAGAGCCGCCCGGAGCTGGGCTACCGGCTCCTGCGCCGGCTCGAGTCCGAGATCACGGAACTGGGATACGTGGAGTCCGCTCCGAAGCAGGACGGCCGAAACATGATCATGGTTCTCGCTCCGCACCGGGCCGTTAAGGCCTCCGCGGTCGCCGCCACGGCGTCCCGCGGTGGACCCCGGGAGCGGACCGCGGAGGAGCCCGCCACCGCCGCGGCCGCCGAACCTGCGGTGACCAGTGAGAGCGCAGCAGCCGGTGAGACCGGCACGACCGCTGACACCAGCGGTCAGTAACAGGGGAGAAGACGTTCCACATGCCGAAGATGAAGAGCCACACGGGGATGGGCAAGCGGGTCCGCGTGACCGGCAAGGGCAAGATCACGAAGCAGCAGGCCGGTCTGCGTCACAACCTCGAGAAGAAGCCCTCCACCCGCACCCGCCGGCTGACGGGCGTGGTCGAGGTGGCCAAGGCTGACGTCAAGCGCATCAAGAAGCTGCTCGGCCGCTGACGCGCGCCACCTGAATCCAAGAAGGAGTTGAGATGGCACGCGTCAAGCGGGCTGTTAACGCCCAGAAGAAGCGCCGTACCCTGCTGGAGACCGCGAGCGGATACCGCGGTCAGCGCTCCCGGCTGTACCGCAAGGCCAAGGAGCAGGTGCTGCACTCGATGCAGTACGCCTACCGGGACCGTCGCGACCGCAAGGGCGACTTCCGGCAGCTGTGGATCCAGCGGATCAACGCGGGTGCCCGCGCCAACGGGATGACCTACAACCGGCTGATCCAGGGCCTGCGCCTGGCCGGCATCGAGGTCGACCGCAAGATCCTGGCTGACCTGGCCGTCAACGACGCCGCCGCGTTCGCGGCGATCGTCGAGCTGGCCCGGGCCGCCGTGCAGGCCGAGGGCACCGGCGGCGCGCCCGCCCAGGCCGCCTGAGTCCCACGCAGCGCAGCGAGGCGTCCCTCGGCAACGGGGGACGCCTCGCGCGTGCGGCCGAGACCATGCTCTTCACACCGCGTACGCCCCGGGTGGTGGCCGCGCGCCGACTCCAGCGTCGCCGCGACCGCGAGGCCGCGGGTCGGTTCCTCGCCGAGGGACCGCAGGCGGTCCGGGAGGCGCTGAGCCGACCCCGCACCGTGCTGGAGCTGTTCGGCACCCCGGCCGCCCTCGACCGGTACGCCGATCTGGCGGCGAGCGCCGCCGGCGGCGACGTGCCCGTCTCCGAGGTGACCGACGAGGCCCTGGCCGCGCTCGCCGAGACCGTCGCCCCGCAGGGGCTGGTCGCCGTCTGCCGGCACCTCGACGTGTCCCTGGAGGTCGCGTTGTCACGCGTCCCCCGGCTGGTGGCCGTGCTCGCCGGCATCCGTGACCCGGGCAACGCCGGCACCGTGCTGCGGACCGCCGACGCGGCCGGCGCCACCGCGGTGATCTTCGCGGGTGACGCCGTCGACCCGTACAACGGCAAGTGCGTCCGGTCGTCGGCCGGCAGCCTCTTCCACGTCGACGTGGTACGCGAACGCGACCCGGCCGCAACGCTCACCGCCGCCCGGGCCGCCGGACTGACGGTGCTCGCCGCCACCGGCCACGGCGAATCTGACCTCGACGAGCTGGTCGACGCCGGCCGGCTGGCGGCACCGACCGCCTGGCTGTTCGGCTCCGAGGCGCACGGCCTGCCCGTCGACCTGGCCGAGGCCGCCGACGCCCGGGTCCGGGTGCCGCTGCACGGGCGGGCCGAGAGCCTCAACCTGGCTGCGGCGGCGGCCGTCTGCCTGTACGCTTCGGCCAGAGCACAGCGCTGACCCGAGGTCAGGCGCGCATGACGGAGGAGACGCGGCCCCCATGGTGAACGCACCACGGCGTTCGTTTAGCCAGCCCGCCGGTGTCGGCGGGCGGCGGGCCTGACCTGCTCTCCACACGACTCCCACCGGCGGGCTGCGGCACAGCCGCGCGTCCGTAGACTCGCCTAGCCGCCCGCGAGGGCCGGCGCCGTCGTGAGGGAGTGCCCGTACGCCATGACTTACCGCAACGATCCGTACGACCCGAAGCAGGTCGCCCTGCTGGACCCGGCCGCGCTGGCCGAGGCCGTGACCGAGGCCGAGAAGGCGTTCGCCGCCGCCGGTGACCCGGACGCGCTGGCCGCGGTGCGCCCGGCGCACCTGGGCGACCGGGCCCCGGTCTCGCTGGCCCGCCGCGAGATCGGCGCGCTGCCGCCGGCCGCCAAGGCCGACGCCGGCAAGCGGGTCAACGAGGCCCGCCGGGCCATCGAGCAGGCGCACGCCGCCCGGGCCGAGGTGCTGGAGCGCGAGCAGGCCGAGCGGGTCCTGGTCGCCGAACGAGTCGACGTGACGTTGCCGTACGACCGGCGCCCGCGTGGCTCCCGACACCCGATCACGCTGCTGATGGAGCAGATCAGCGACCTGTTCATCGGGATGGGCTACGAGGTGGCCGAGGGCCCCGAGGTCGAGCTGGAGTGGACCAACTTCGACGCGCTGAACATCCCCGCCGACCACCCGGCGCGGGGGCTGATGGACACCTTCCACATCGCACCGGAGGGTTCCGGTCTGGTGCTGCGTACGCACACCTCACCGGTGCAGGCACGCACCATGCTCAGCCGCAAACCGCCGATCTACGTGGTCGTGCCCGGCCGGGTCTACCGCACCGACGAGTTGGACGCCACCCACTCCCCGGTCTTCTACCAGGTGGAGGGTCTGGTGGTGGACAAGGGCATCACGATGGCGCACCTGCGGGGCACCCTCGACCACTTCGCCCGGGCGATGTTCGGCGCGGGGGCGAAGACCCGGTTCCGGCCGCACTACTTCCCGTTCACCGAGCCGTCGGCGGAGTTCGACGTGTGGTTCCCGGAGCACCGCAAGGGCCCGCAGTGGGTCGAGTGGGGTGGCTGCGGCATGGTCAACCCGCGGGTGCTGCGGGCCTGCGGCATCGACCCGGAGGTCTACTCCGGCTTCGCCTTCGGCATGGGCATCGACCGGACGGTGATGTTCCGGCACGGGGTGGGCGACATGCGGGACCTGGTCGAGGGCGACGTCCGGTTCACCCGGGCGTTCGGCCACGGGGCTTAGTGCGGGCGCGAGTTACGGAGACGGTGGTTACCCATAATGCGAGTTTCTCTCAGTTGGTTGCGGGAGTACGTCGACGTACCCGACCTGCCCGTCGACGAGTTGGAGCGGGCCCTGGTCGACCTCGGCATCGAGGTCGAGTCCATCGTGGACCTGTCTGGCACGGTCACCGGGCAACTGGTGGTCGGCGAGGTCCTGGAGATCGAGGAGCTGACCGGCTTCAAGAAGCCGATCCGGTTCTGCCTGGTGAACGTGGGCGCCGCCAACGGCACCGGTGAGCCGCAGGAGATCGTCTGCGGTGCCCGCAACTTCGCCCCGGGTGACCGGGTGGTGGTGATCCTGCCCGGCGGCGTGCTGCCAGGTGGCTTCGCCATCGGTGCCCGCCGCACGTACGGGCGCAACTCCAACGGCATGATCTGCTCGGCCCGGGAACTGGGCCTGGGCGACGACCACTCCGGCATCCTGGTGCTGCCCGAGCACGTGGTGGCGGCGCCCGGCGACGACGCCCGTCCGGTGGTCGGCCTCGACGACGTCATCGTCGAGGTGGAGATCACCCCGGACCGGGGCTACCAGATGTCGCTGCGCGGGCTCGCCCGCGAACTGGCGCACGGCCTCGGCCTCGACTACTCCGACCGGGGCCGGATGCCCGCGACGCCCGGCACGGCCGAGCCGGCGTACCCGGTCGAGGTGCGCGACCCGGTCGGCTGCGACCGGTTCGCGGCCCGGATGGTGCGCGGCGTCGACCCGGCGGCGCAGACCCCGGACTGGATGCGGCAACGGCTGACCATCGCCGGCATCCGCAGCATCTCGTTGCCGGTGGACATCACCAACTACGTGATGCTCGAACTCGGCCAGCCGATGCACGCCTTCGACGCCGACCGGATCGCCGGCCCGCTGGTGGTGCGCCGGGCGGTACCGGGGGAGAAACTGACCACGCTCGACGGGGTGACCCGCGCCCTCGCCCCCGAGGACATGGTCATCTGCGACGCCGGGCTGCCGAACCCGGTCGCCGCCGAGGGTGACGGCATGCCGATCTCACTGGCCGCCGTGATGGGCGGCGAGACCAGCGAGGTGCTGCCGGGCACCGTCAACGTGCTCTTCGAGGCCGCGCACTGGGACCCGGCGATGGTGGGTCGCACCGCGCGCCGGCACAAGCTGTTCAGCGAGGCGGCGAAGCGTTGGGAGCGCGGGGTCGACCCGGCGCTGCCGCTGGTCGCCCTGGACCGGGCGGTCGGGCTGCTCACCTCGTACGCGGGCGGCACCGCCGGCGAGGAGGTGCTGGACATCAACCACGTCCGGCCGCGTACCCCGGTCACCCTGCCGGCGGACCTGCCCAGCCGGCGGGTCGGTGTGGACTACCCGCCGGCCCGGGTGGTCGCGCTGCTGGAGCAGGTCGGCTGCACCGTGGCGCGCGGCACCGACCGGCTGGCCGAGGAACCGGGCTCGGTGGGGGTGGCCGCCGGAGACGGCGAGGCGCTGAGCGTCACCCCGCCGACCTGGCGGCCCGACCTGACCGATCCGGCGGACCTGGTCGAGGAGGTGGTCCGCCTCGACGGGTACGACAAGGTGCCGTCGGTGCTGCCGACCGCGCCGCCCGGCCGGGGCCTGACCTGGCAGCAGCGACGCCACCGGGCGGTGTCCCGTTCCCTGGCCGAGCGCGGTTACGTCGAGGTACTGGCGCACCCGTTCGTCGCCACCGAGCTGGCCGACCAGCTCGGCCTGCCCGCCGACGACCCACGCCGCCGGGCGGTGCGGCTGGCCAACCCGCTGTCGGAGGAGGAGCCGCTGCTGCGCACCACGCTGCTCGGCCCGCTGCTCGGTATCGTCCGGCGCAACCTCGGCCGTGGCCTGCGGGACCTGTCCCTCTACGAGATCGGCACGGTCTTCCAGCCTCGGGTGGACGCCGGCAGCCCGCCGCCGATGGGCGTGGACCGGCGTCCCACCGACGCGGAGTTCGCCGCCGCCGACGCGGTGGTTCCGCACCAGCCCCGGCACGTCGCCGTCGTGCTGACCGGTGAGATCGAGCCGGCCGGCTGGTGGGGCGGCGGGCGGGCGGCCGGCTGGGCGGACGCCGTCGAGGCGGGCCGCGCGGTGCTCGCCGCCGCCGGGATACCGGACCGGCAGGTCGAGGTGCGCTCGGCCGAGTACGCCCCCTGGCACCCGGGCCGCTGCGCGGCGCTGCTGGTCGACGGTGCGGTCGTCGGCCACGCCGGTGAGCTGCACCCGCAGGTCGTGGCGACGCTCGAACTGCCGAGGCGGACCTGCGCCATGGAGCTGGACCTGGACGCTCTGCCGGCACCTGCGGTGACGGCCGCGCCCGCTGTCTCCGGCTACCCGCCGGCGCTGATCGACGTGGCGCTGGTGGTGGCCGAGTCGGTACCGGCGGCGCAGGTCCGGCAGGCACTCGTCGAGGGTGCCGGCGAGCTGCTGGAGTCGGTCAGCCTGTTCGACGTGTACGCCTCGGAGCAGCTCGGCACCGGACGCAAGTCACTGGCCTACAAGTTGACCTTCCGGGCTCCGGACCGCACGTTGACGGTCGAGGAGGCGGTGGCCGCCCGCGACGCCGCCGTCGCCCGCGCCGCCGAACGCTGCGGCGCCGCCCTCCGCGGCGCCTGACCGGCGAGCAAGGGCCCCTTCCCGACGCCTCGTGCGGGGAAGGGGCCCTTCTTAACCTGTAGAGTCGACCTGCCCGAGCTGCTGCAAGCGAGTCATGTCCCGGACCGTCACCCGACGGTAGTCGGTGTCAACCAGCCCGTCGGTCCGTAGCTCCCGAAGGACCTTTTGCACCGACGTCTCGGAGGCACCACATATGGACGCCAGTTCGGGCTGGGTGAGTCGCACATCGATGACGACTCCGTCGGGTGCCTGGCGGCCGTGTGTGCGGGACAGCTCCGCGATCACCCGGGCCACCCTGATCTTGACCGGGTAGGAGGAGAAGTCGATTCGCCGCCGGTTCGACCAGCGGAGTCGGTCGGAGACCATCGCGGCGAGTTCGAGCGCTGCGTCGGGATGGCCCCTCAGGAAGACACGGAACCGGTCCGACGTGATCACGCTGTAGCGGGCCGGGCTGCAGGCGGTGACCGTCGCCGAGCGCGGCTGATCATTGAGTGCCGACATCTCGCCGACCAGGTCGCCGCCGACCCGCAGCGACAGCAATGCGGTGCGGCCATCCGGCAGGGCAGCGGTGACCTTGGTCAGGCCCTCCTCGATCAGCACCAGGTGGGACTGTAACTGTCCCTCAAGGATCAGCATCTGACCGGCCGGCACCTGGCGGCGGACGCCGAGTCCCAACAGGGTGGCGCGAACGCTCGGATCGAGCCGTTGCATGAAGGTTCCGTAGGGCCATTTCGAGGTTTGGGGTGGTTCGCGCCGCATCCAGGCTCCCGCTCTGCTCAGCCATTCACCGCGACCGCAGCGTAGCCGGCTGGCTGCGTAATGCCACACCCGACGTAGCAGTGCAACCCCGATCAGGTACGCGACCAGTAACCCCAGCGTCAGGTGAAGGTCCAGCCCTAGGGACAGCAGCAGATCAATCGGTGCGTTCCACATGTGATTAGTGCACTGTGGTCGGCCGCGCGAGATGCCTGCACGTTACGGGATGACGGTTGGCAGACAGCCGATTCGATGCCGTATTTCTACGGGGTTTCAGGCCCTTCCCGCGAGTTGGATGTTCGCTGGTGCCCGGCTTCTGGAGACCGGGGTGAGGAGGGATACGCGATGCAGCATCCGGAGCGCCGGTTGTTGGTGTGCGTGGACATGGAGCGCTACAGCCGGCGTGGCAATGTCCAGCAGTACGAGGCACAACAGGACTTCCATCGGCTGCTGCGCGAGGCGGCCGATGAGGTGGGCATGAGCCGGGTCGGGTGGACGACGCAGCAGGCGGGCGACGGAGAACTGGCGATCCTGCCCCGGGAGGTTCCCGAGGCGAGAGTGATCGGCCGTTTTCTGCCAGAGCTCAACCGCCGGCTGCGTTCGTACAACGCCAGCCGCCTACCGCAGGCCCGCATCAGGCTGCGGGTGGCAGTGCACCAGGGCATGGTGCACCTCGACGGAGCCAATGGTTTCCCCGGGCAGGCGGTGGTGACGGTCAGCCGGCTCTGCGACGCGGCACCTGTCCGCCGAGCGTTGGCGGCCTGCCCCGACGCCGGGATCGCGCTGGTGGTCTCATCCGACATCTACCGCGACGTCGTGACCGAGTACCCCGAGGAGATCCTGCCGGAGCGGTTCCAACGAATCGAGGTGGTTCACGCGGACAAGGGGTTCCGGGAGTTGGCGTGGCTCTGCGTCCTGGGAGAGGAGACCACGCCCTGGCGGGACGGAGTATCGCCTGGTTCGGCTGATCGACCGACAGAGCCCACCGGACGCGGCAACACCGGGCAGGGCGGAGACCCGTCGGCCGGCGGCGGTATCCGTACCGGAGACATCCGCGTCGACGGCCAGAACGCGGTCGGGCCCGGTGCGATAGCGATCGGTTCCATCGGTCGTGACGCGAATATTCGCCCGGAATCGAACCAATGAACGACATGCGGCCGGAGGCGACCGCCGATGTCGAGGCGGCTGGGCCCGAACAGGCGACAACGCGGGCGCTCGGCGTGACCCGCCCCGGTCAAACGGGGAGTGGCGAGCGACCCGTGACGCATGCAACGACATCGGACTCGTCCGGCGAATCGCGTCAGGGGAACCCCGGCGACTCGCCGGAGAACCCGAACGGGGAATCGTCGCCCGTGGACAACGCGGAGGCCGCCTCGTCGACCGGTGACACGAACGGCGAGGACGAGGCGGAGAACCGGGAAGATCCGCTGGACTCCGGTGATGTGCTGCGCCGCCTCGCCGGCCTGTTCGGCAGCGCCGGCATTGACACCGGCGACATGTTCGTACAAGGCCAGAACGCGACCGGAAACGGCGCTCTGGCGATCGGCACGGTCAACATCGGTGCGGCGACAGAGGCGGTGGAAGGCCGCCGCGTCTGGTCGGAGACGCTTAGCGAGGCCACCGTGCTCGACCTGGTGAAGAGCTACGCGCCGGCCGGTAGCGACCAGCAGATCGACCACAGCCTGAAGCAGCGCAATCTGGTGTGCCTTTCCGGTCCGGCGGGGAGCGGGCGGTTCACCTCGGCGGTGGTCGCGTCAGCTCGTCGGCACGGCGCGAACGGAGTGAACGTCATCGGGGTCCAGCAGTTCACCGACCTGTTTCAGACGAAACTGGTTCAGAAACGCGGATGCGGTTACGTGCTTCGACTCACCGACGATGACGTCCGTAACCTGGACGGCTATGCGTTGTTGGGGCTGGCTGCGCGGGCCGTTGCTCACGGGATGACGTTGCTGCTGGTGGGCGACTTCTCCCGACGCGTCCAGGAACTCGCAGGGCATGTCGTCGAGCATCGACCGGCTCCGGCGGGCGAGGTGTTCCGGGCCCGCCTCCGGCGCGAGTTGGCCGGCCGGTGTGTCGGTTTCTGCGCCGACGGGTGTACTGCCGTCTGCGTGGAGAAGTACGTCGACGAGTGCGCCAGCCATCCACTGCTCTCGGGATACCTGGCCGGGGAACCGCGACCCCGCGAGGTGGTCCCGGTGGTGGAAGCCATCGCGCAATCGGTACCACGAGCCAGGTCGCTGAGTGAGCGGCTGGCACAACTGCTGCCCCGGCAGCTTCGTGAGCGGGCCGCACACATCCTCGACCCGCAGGCGGACGACGGTGCCTCGGTGGGCTGGTCCGTCGAGCAGGTGCGGGCCTTTCGGCTGTCCTGTGTGGTACTCGCGGGACTGACGCCGGCAGAGATCCGCCTCGCGGCCGATCGACTCGTAACGCGGGACGAACCAACCCAGCCGGTCCCCGTACGGCTGCGCGGTGCCACGCTCGATGACCTGCTCGGTCCGACATTGCGCGCCGTCGTGGTAACGCCGGACGAGGATTGGACCACCGGGGGCGCCCGGCTCCAGTTCGTACCCGGTAGCGAACAGCTGCGATTGGCCGTACTCGATGTGGCATGGACCGACTGGTGGGCGCCCCGAGCGCTGCTCGACTGGCTCGCGGACCTGATCCGCGGGGACCAGCCGGATGTACGGCAGGCAGCGGCAGCAGCCATCGGGTGGTCGGCCGGCCGGGATGTGTACGCGGCCCTGGACACCGTACGTGACCTGGCTCGGGAACGGCTGGCGAGCGTACGGCAGGCCGCAGCGATCGTCCTTGTCGCGATTGCGATGCAGCCCAGGTTGAGGCAGCGGGTCCGCGTCGAGTTGGACGGCTGGGCTACCGGGCCGGCGCACCTGCGAGACACCGTCGCCCGTGCCCATGAACTCGGGCTGGCCCGGTTGTGGCCGGACGCGGCTCTGACGCAGTTGCGCCTGGTTGCCTCTGGACGGATGCAACGTTGGCACAACTCGGTGGTTCGCGGTCTGATCGAGGTCTATCAGGGCGGACATGGTGCCGCGCTGCTGCCAGCGCTTGCGCAGTGGACCGTCGACCCCAGCCGAGAGGTGCGGCTGCACGCGGCTCGGGCGCTGCGGACACTGGCCGAACGCTGGGCCCGGCCACCCCGCGGGCACTGGCCCGAGCTGCTGGAGCTGGCGCGTCGCGGTGTCGTGTCTCCCGACGATTTGGCGACTCTCTGGGCGACGGCGCTGAGCCTGCCCGAGACGGCGTACCGGGCCTGGCGGGCGCTCGGCTTCTGGGTCAACCGGGCGGACGGCCAGCCCGAGGTCGCGGCGCATGTCCTGGCGCTGCTACGGCTCGTGCTGGCTGGGCGCCCGCCGCTGCGTCGCCGGCTCGACCACCAGCTCCGGCATGTCTGGCGCCCCGTCATGCCCGGGTGCGTCCTGCTTGACGACATCGAGAATCTGATTGCTGAGGATGCAAGATGAGCACTCAACCCTTCGGTAGCTCTCACGTTCGCCAACCCCTGCCGCAGCAGGAGCGGCGCAGGTGGTGGCAGACGGTTTTTTCACCCGCATCCGATCTCACGCCACCAGCCCCGGTCACGCCTCCCCGGATCACCTTCCGGCAGGATGTGCCGCAACCTCTCCTGGTACCGGCCAAGGGCGACGCCTTCGACTTCAACGTGCACGTCGTCTACTTCTGGACGGCGACCAACATGAGCTTCGACGAACTGCGCATGCGGGCCGAGGCGCTACTCCCCTGGGCGGGTGGCATCGTCCGGGAGCGATCGATCGATCTGGCCCGCGAGCACGAGCCACACCGCGCTCACGACCTCGAACGGGCGTTGAACAACCTACTGACGGGCCAGCGCTGGCCGCAGGAGGCACACCTACCGCAGTTCACGGTGCGGCTGCGGGTCAGCCCGGACGAGCGGGTACGGGAACGGCTCCGGCCGTACTGGGAACAGCGGATCAAACTCGAGTGCGACCACGAGCTTGAGAAGATCCGTGCCCGGCAGGCCGACGACCTGACCCGTCGATGGGCAGCCGTGCTGCAGAGTCTCCAGGACGATCCGGTCACTGCACATGCCGCTCGCCTGACGGGCGAACAGTTCGCCGAGGTGTTCCACCGTTACGTAGAGGAGCGCCGGGACATCGTCCCGAACCTGGTTGATCTCCTGCGGGAGGCGGTCAAGGGCCACGGCGACCTTGGTCTTGGCCCGTCCGAGTACACGCAGGCATGGGACGTCGCGTTGCGGACATACGAGCGGCAACAGGGCCTCGCCAGTCCAGCACGGTGAACGTCTTTCGTCGGCTCTTTCGGAATGGTGCGTAAGAGCCGACGAAAGATGCCGTATCGGCCGAAAGGCCAAGACCGTTCGATCGTTTGGTTACCCACGAGTCACGTCTGAGGGGTTAGCCTGCTGTATCCCGATGACCCTGGGATCACACCCGCCACCCCCACGGGAGCCCCCTCATGTCCGATGATCCGCCCGCCTCGGTCGACGTCTGCATTGTCGGTGGTTGTGGCCGGGTGGGCCTGCCGCTGGGCATCGCCTTCGCCGCCCGCGGGCTGTCCGTCGTGCTGTACGACATCAACGCCGAGGCTGTCGCGGGCGTCAACGCGGCCACCCTGCCCTTCGCCGAGCCCGGCGCGGCCGATCCGCTGGCCGAGGCGGTGGCGGCCGGCCGACTGCGCGCCACCACCGACCCCGCCGCCGTCGGGATCTCGGACCACCTGGTCGTCGTGGTCGGCACGCCGGTCGACGAGCACCTCAACCCGGATCTCGGTGCCGTGCCCCGCGCGTTGGAACGCTGCGCCGAACACCTGCGCGACGGCCAGCTGATCGTGCTGCGCAGCACCGTCTACCCCGGGGTCACCGCGCTGACCGAGAAGTTGCTGGCCGGCAAGGGCCTGCGCGCGGACGTGGCGTTCTGCCCGGAACGGATCGCCGAGGGCCGGGCGATGACCGAGCTGTTCACGCTGCCGCAGATCGTCGCCGCGTGGACCCCGGAGGCGCTGGCGCGGGCGGAGAAGTTGTTCCGGCACCTGACCGACCAGATCGTCCCGCTCGAACCCGAGGAGGCCGAGCTGGCGAAGCTGTTCACCAACACCTGGCGGTACATCAAGTTCGCCACCGCGAACCAGTTCTGGATGATGGCCAACGACTTCGGGCTGGACTTCGCCCGGATCCGGCACGCGGTGGCGTACGACTACCCCCGTGCGGCCGATCTGCCGATGCCCGGTTTCGCCGCCGGGCCGTGCCTGTTCAAGGACACCATGCAACTGGCCGCGTTCAACCGGAACAACTTCGTGCTCGGCCACTCCGCGATGCTGATCAACGAGGGGTTGCCGCTGTACCTGGTGTCCCGCCTGGAGGACCGGTTCGACCTGACCGCCTCGACGGTGGGCATCCTCGGCATGGCCTTCAAGGGCGGCAGCGACGACCCCCGGGAGAGCCTGGCGTACAAGCTGCGCAAGATCCTGGCGTTGAAGACCCGGGAGACGCTCTGCACCGACCCGTACGTGGCCGACGAGCGCCTGGTCGACCTGGACGAGGTGTTGCGCCGGGCGGACCTGCTGGTCATCGCCGCGCCGCACGAGCAGTACGCCCGCCTGGACACCGACAAACCGGTGGTCGACATGTGGGGTCTGACCGGGCAGGGGGTGCGGGTGTGATGAATCCCCGGGTCTCGGTGATCGTGCCGGTCTACAACGAGGGTGAGGCGATCATCCGCTGCCTGGAGCGGATGCTGCGCGAACTGATGCTGCCCGCCGAGGTGCTGATCGTGCACGACATGCCCGAGGACACCACGGTCCCGTACGTCGAACGGATCGCGCGTACCGACCCGAGGGTCCGGGCGGTGCTCAACACCTACGGCCGGGGCCCGGCCAACGCGATCCGGTTCGGCATCGACGCGGCCCTGGCGCCGGTCGCGGTGGTGACGATGGCCGACGGGTGTGACGATCCCCGCCAGATCGACGAGTTGGCCCGGTTGGTGGACCGGGGGGTGGTGGTCGCCGCGGCCTCCCGGTACATGCCGGGTGGTCAGCAGGTCGGCGGGCCGAGGCTCAAGCGGATGATGTCCCGCTGGGCGGGACGAAGTCTTTACACCTTCGCCCGGGCCGGCACCCGCGACGCCACCAACAGCTTCAAGGCGTACGACACGGCGTTCGTCCGGGAGGTCGGCATCGAGTCGCGGACCGGCTTCGAGATCGGGCTAGAACTGACCGCGAAGGCCACCCGGCTGCGCCTGCCGGTGGCGGAGATTCCGACCATCTGGCTGGACCGTCCGCTCGGCGAGTCCCACTTCGACCTGGGCCGCTTCCTCCCCGGCTACCTGCGCTGGTACCTGTTCGCCTACGGTCGACGGCTGAGCCGGGAGAAGTTGACCGCCCGGGTGCGGACGGCGGCCGTGCCGGCTCCGCGTGGTACCGAGTACGAGAAGACGGCATAGGAGCGTTCGTGGCGAAGATCCTGGTAACCGGTTCGGCCGGCTTCATCGGCGGCTATCTCGTCGCGGAGCTGCTGGACCGCGGCCACGAGGTGGTGGGTGTCGACAACTTCTCGAAGTACGGTCCGGTCGCCCAGAGCCACGAGGGGAACCCCCGGTTCCGGTTCGTGGAGGGGGACGCCCGCGACACCGAGCTGCTGACCGGGCTGCTCGACGGCTGCGACCACCTGGTCGCCGGGGCGGCGATGATCGGCGGGATCTCCTACTTCCACGCGTACGCCTACGACCTGCTCGCCACCAACGAGCGGATCATGGCGGCGACCTGTGACGCGGCGATCCGAGCCCACCGCGACGGCCGGCTGTCCAAGGTCACCTACCTCTCCTCCTCGATGGTGTTCGAGTCCACCGAGCACTGGCCCAGCCGGGAAGGCGACGAGCGACGTGTCCCGCCGCCGCTGTCCTCATACGGCTTCCAGAAGCTGGCCGTGGAGTACTACGCCCGCGCGGCCTGGGACCAGTACCGGTTGCCCTACACGATCGTGCGGCCGTTCAACTGCGTCGGCGTGGGGGAGGGGCGGGCGCTGGGCCAGGCCGAGGTGCTCTCCGGCAACGTCAAGCTGGCCATGTCGCACGTGGTGCCCGATCTGGTGCAGAAGATCGTCAAGGGGCAGGATCCGTTGCACATCCTCGGCGAGGGCGACCAGGTGCGGCACTACACCTACGGCGGGGACCTGGCCCGGGGCATCGCGCTGGCCATCGAGCATCCGGCGGCGGCCAACGAGGACTTCAACCTCTCCACCGCCGAGTCGACCACCGTGCTGGAGTTGGCCGAGCTGATCTGGCGCAAGATCAAGGGACCGGACGTGCCGTTCCGGTACGTCAGCGACGACCCCTTCCAGCATGACGTACAGAAGCGGGTGCCGGACACCACGAAGGCCCACGAGGTGCTCGGCTTCACCGCCACCACGTCCCTGGATGAGATGCTCGACGAGGTCATCCCCTGGGTGACCGACGCGGTCGCCGAGGGCCGGTTGTAGCACACCGGCACCCATCGTGGTTCATTACCATACGGCTTCCTGTATGAACTTGCAGTTCGAGGTGCGCCCCTGTTAATCTTCTCTGCATATTCATGCGGAGGTGGGTATGGGGATTCGGGCTGCGGTCGCCGGGGCGAGCGGGTACGCCGGTGGTGAGCTGCTCCGTCTGCTCGCCGGGCACCCCGAGTTCGACCTGGTCGCCGCGACCGCGCACAGCCAGGCCGGGCAACCGGTCGAGGCCGTCCACCCGCAGCTGACCGGGCTGGACATGACTCTCGGCGGGACCACGCCGGAGGTGCTGGCCGAGGCCGATCTGGTCTTCCTCGCGCTGCCGCACGGTGAGTCCGCCGCCCTGGCGGCGCGACTGCCCGCCGGGGTCCGGATCGTCGATCTCGGCGCCGACCACCGGCTCGCCGACGGTGACGCCTGGGCCCGTTACTACGGCGGCCCGCACGCGGGCGCGTGGACCTACGGCCTGCCCGAGCTGCCCGGCCAGCGGGCGCGGATCGCCACCGCCGAACGGGTGGCCAGCACCGGCTGCTACGCGGCGACGATCACCCTGGCGCTGGCGCCGCTGATCGCCGCCGGTGCCGCCCGACCCGACGACGTGGTGGTCGTCGCCGCGTCCGGCACCTCGGGCGCGGGCCGGGTGGCCAAGGCTCACCTGCTGGCCAGCGAGGTGATGGGCGACCTGTCGCCCTACAAGGTGGGCGCACACCAGCACGTACCCGAGATCAAGCAGGCCACCGGTGCGACCGGGCTGTCGTTCACGCCGGTGCTGGCGCCCATGCCGCGCGGCATCCTGGCCACGGTCACCGCGCTGCCGACCGGCGAGGCCGACCCGCGCGCGGTGTTGGCGCGGGCGTACGCGGACGAACCGTTCGTGCACCTGCTGCCCGAGGGGCGGTGGCCGCACACCGCCGCCACGCTGGGCGGCAACTCCTGCCACCTGCAGGCCGGCGTCGATGTCGACTCCGGCCGGCTGATCGTGGTCGCCGCGCTGGACAACCTGGGCAAGGGTGCCGCGGGCCAGGCGGTGCAGAACGCCAACCTGATGTTCGGTCTGCCCGAAACCACGGGCCTGTCCGTGTGGGGGACCGCGCCATGACCGTGACCACTCCCGAGGGATTCCGGGCGGCCGGGGTCGCCGCCGGCCTCAAGATCAGCGGTGGGCCGGATGTGGCGCTGGTGGTCAACGAGGGCCCCGACACCGCCGTCGCCGGGGTCTTCACCACCAACCGGGTCAAGGCCGCGCCGGTGCTCTGGTCCCAGCAGGTGGTCCAGGGCGGCCGCGTACGGGCGGTGGTGCTCAACTCCGGCGGTGCGAACGCCTGCACCGGCCCGGCCGGCTTCCAGGACACCCACGCCACCGCCGAGCACACCGCCGCCGCGTTGACCTCAACCAACGCGTACCAGGTCGGTGCCGGTGAGGTGGCCGTCTGCTCCACCGGCCTGATCGGCGAGCGGCTGCCCATGGACCGGCTCCTGCCCGGGGTCGCCGCTGCTGTCGAGAGCCTGGGTGACCACGGCGGCGTCGCCGCCGAGGCGATCATGACGACGGACACCCGGCCGAAGACCACCGTTGTCTCCGGTGCCGGCTGGACCGTCGGCGGCATGGCCAAGGGCGCGGGCATGCTCGCCCCGGGGATGGCCACGATGCTCTGTGTCCTCACCACCGACGCGGTGGCCGGGCCGGCGACGCTCGACGCGGTGCTGCGGGCGGCCACCCGGGTCACCTTCGACCGGGTGGACTCCGACGGCTGCATGTCGACCAACGACACGGTGCTGCTGCTGGCCAGCGGTGCCTCGGGTGTCACGCCGAGCGAGGCGGAACTGACCTCGGCGGTCACCGCCGCCTGCCACGACCTGGCCCGGCAGCTGCTCGCCGACGCCGAGGGCGCCACCAAGGAGATCGCCATCGAGGTGGTCGGTGCCGCCGACGAGGACGACGCGGTCGAGGTGGGCCGGTCGGTGGCCCGCAACAACCTGGTCAAGACCGCGCTGTTCGGCAACGACCCGAACTGGGGCCGGATCCTCGCCGCTGTCGGCACGACCGCCGCCGCCTTCGAGCCGGACGCGGTCGACGTGGCGGTCAACGGCGTCTGGGTCTGTCGGGCCGGCGCCGCCGCCGAGGACCGCTCGAAGGTCGACCTCTCCGGCCGGGACGTCACCATCCGGATCGACCTGCACGCCGGCGCCGCCGAGGCGACGGTGTGGACGAACGACCTGTCGCACGCCTACGTGCACGAGAACTCGGCCTACTCAACGTGAGCGCGAGGAACGCAGCGCAGCGGAGTCCCGCAGTCGCGAACGGAAGGCGGATCCGGTGAATCTGAACTCCGATCTGGCCCTGGCCCAGGCCAAGGCGGCCACGCTGATCGAGGCGCTGCCCTGGCTGGCCCGCCTGTCCGGTGCCACCGTCGTGATCAAGTACGGCGGCAGCGCCATGAGCGACCCGGAGTTGCGGCGGGCCTTCGCCGCCGACATGGTCTTCCTGCGCTACGTCGGCCTCAAGCCGGTGGTGGTGCACGGCGGCGGACCGCAGATCTCGGCCATGCTCGGCCGGTTGGGCATCGCCAGCGAGTTCCGGGGCGGCCTGCGGGTGACCACCCCGGAGGCGATGGACGTGGTCCGGATGGTGCTGTTCGGGCAGGTGGGCCGCGAACTGGTCGGGTTGATCAACGCGCACGGTCCGTTCGCGGTCGGTCTGTCCGGTGAGGACGCCGGGCTGTTCCGGGCGGTGCGGCGGTCCGCGTACGTCGACGGGCAGCCGGTCGACGTGGGTCAGGTCGGCGACGTCGAGTCGGTGGACGTCTCGGCGGTGGACGACCTGATCGCGGCCGGCCGAATTCCGGTGATCTCCACGGTGGCGCCGGACGCGGACGGGGTGTTGCACAATCTGAACGCCGACACCGCCGCCGCCGCGCTCGCGGTCGCGTTGCGGGCGCGCAAGCTGGTCGTGCTCACCGACGTGCCCGGCCTCTACGCCGACTGGCCGGACAGGTCCAGCCTGCTCAGCGAGATCAACACGGACGAGTTGGCGAAGCTGCTGCCGTCGCTGGAGTCGGGCATGGTGCCGAAGATGGAGGCGTGCCTGCGGGCCGTCGACGGAGGAGTGCCGGCCGCGCATGTCGTGGACGGTCGGGTCGCCCATTCCACCCTGCTGGAAGTGTTCACCCCGGAAGGCTTCGGAACGATGGTGATTCCCTCATGAGCGCCCTGGTCAGCCGGTGGCGGCAGGCGATGATGGACAACTACGGCACGCCGCCGTTGGCGCTGGTGTCGGGTTCCGGCGCCGTCGTGGTCGACGAGGCCGGCCGGGAGTACGTCGACCTGCTCGGCGGCATCGCCGTCAACTCTCTCGGGCACGCGCACCCGGCGGTGGTGGCGGCCGTGTCGAAGCAGGTCGCCACGCTCGGCCACGTCTCCAACCTGTACGTCTGCGAACCGCCGGTGGCGCTCGCCGAACTGCTGCTGGCCCTCGCCGGCCGGCCGGGCCGGGTGTTCTTCGCCAACTCCGGAGCCGAGGCCAACGAGGCGGCGTTCAAGCTCTCCCGGTGCACCGGCCGCACCGGGGTGGTGGCCACCGTCGGCGGCTTCCACGGGCGGACGATGGGCGCTCTCGCCCTGACCGGTCAGCCGGCCAAGGCCGACCCGTTCCGGCCGCTGCCGGGCGAGGTGACCCATGTCCCGTACGGTGACGTGGCCGCGCTGGCCGCGGCGGTGACCGACGCCACGGCCATGGTGATCCTGGAGCCGATCCAGGGCGAGAACGGTGTGGTCGTCCCGCCCGCCGGCTACCTCGCCGCGGCCCGCCGGATCACCGCCCGACACGGTGCCCTCCTGGTGCTGGACGAGGTGCAGACCGGCGTCGGCCGGACCGGGCACTGGTTCGCCCATCAGGCCGACGGCGTCGAACCGGATGTGGTGACCCTGGCCAAGGGGCTCGGTGGCGGGTTGCCCATCGGCGCGACGCTCGCCTTCGGCCCGGCCGCCGACCTGCTCGGCCCCGGTTCGCACGGCAGCACCTTCGGCGGCAACCCGGTCAGTTGCGCCGCCGCGCTGGCCGTCATCTCCACGATCGCCAGTGAGGGGTTGCTCGACCACGTCAAGCGGTTCGGTGAGCGGCTGCGTCTGGGGATCGAGGCGCTCGGTCATCCGCTGGTGGCCGGCGTACGCGGTGCGGGGCTGCTGCTCGGCGTCACCCTGACCGCACCGGTGTCCGCCGCGCTCGCCGGGGCGCTGCGCGAGGCCGGCTTCCTGGTCAATCCGATCCAGCCCGACGTGATCCGGCTGGCCCCGCCGTTGATCCTCACCGCCGCTCAGGTCGACGCCTTCCTGGCGGCGCTGCCGGCCGCCCTGGCGGCGTCCACGGGTGTCCCGGATCGGGTTGCCCCGGTCGCGCCGTCCGGCGGTGCGATTCCGGTCGCCCCGGTCGACGGGAGTGCGCCGACCAGTTTCTCGACCAACCCGGTGGCGCCGAGGGAGGCTTCCGCGTGATCCGGCATTTCCTGCGTGACGACGACCTGTCGCCGGCCGAGCAGTCCGCGGTGCTCGACCTGGCCGGCCGGATGAAGGCCGACCGGTTCGCGTTCGCGTCGTTGGCCGGGCCGCGCTCGGTGGCGGTGCTGTTCGACAAGCAGAGCCTGCGCACCCGGATCTCCTTCGACGCCGGCATCGCCGAACTGGGTGGTCACCCGCTGGTGGTGGACACCCAGGTCACCCACTTCGGCCGGGGTGAGTCGCTCGGCGACGCCGGCCGGGTGCTGTCCCGCTACGTGGCCGCGATCGTGCTGCGTACCCATGGCGACGACCGGATCGCGGAGGTCGCCGCCGGAGCCACCGTGCCGGTGGTCAACGCGCTCACCGACGGGTTCCACCCGTGCCAGTTGCTCGCCGACCTGCTCACCATCCGCGAATGGTGCGGTGGCACGGTGGGGCGGACGCTCGCCTACGTGGGGGACGCGGCGAACAACATGTCCCACTCCTACCTGCTGGCCGGCGCGACCGCCGGCATGCACGTGCGGGTCGCCGGTCCGGCCGGCTTCCACCCGCACCCGGACGTGGTGGCCCGGGCCGAGGCGATCGCCGCCGGCACCGGCGGTTCGGTCCGGGTGCTCACCGACCCGGTCGCCGCCGTCCGCGACGCCGACGTGGTGGCCACCGACACCTGGACCTCGATGGGACAGGAGGCCGACGGCATGGACCGCAGCACCCCGTTCCTGGCGTACCAGGTCAACAAGGCGCTGCTCGGGCACGCCGCGCCGGAGGCCATCGTGCTGCACTGCCTGCCGGCGCACCGCGGCGAGGAGATCACCGACGAGGTGCTCGACGGCCCGCGCAGTGCCGTCTTCGACCAGGCGGAGAACCGGCTGCACGCCCAGAAGGCGCTGCTGACCTTCCTGTTGCAGGAGTCCCGGTGAGCGCGAGGAACGCAGCGCAGCGGAGTCCCGCAGTCGCGAACGGAAGGCTGGTCCGGTGAGCGCGAGGAACGCAGCGCAGCGGAGTCCCGCAGTCGCGAACGGAAGGCTGGTCCGGTGAGCGCGAGGAACACCGCGCCGCTGACCCGGGGCGCCCGCCACGCCCGCATCGTCGAGCTGATCCGCGACCGGGCGGTCCGTTCGCAGACCGAGCTGGCCGAGTTGCTCGGCGCGGAGGGCGTCCAGGTCACCCAGGCCACCCTCTCGCGGGATCTCAAGGAGCTGGGCGCGGTCACCGCGCGGGGCGGTGACGGCCGCGCCGTGTACGTGATTCCCGAGGATGGTCACCGGCCGCTGCGCGACGCCGAGGCGGCACCGGCCCGTCTGGTGCGGCTGCTGCGTGAGCTGCTCAACGAGGTCGATTCCAGCGGCAACATCGCGGTCCTGCGTACCCCGCCGGGGGCCGCCCACTACCTGGCCAGCGCGTTGGATCGGGCGGGCCTGTCGGAGGTCGTCGGCACCATCGCCGGCGACGACACCATTTTCGTCGTGGCACGTGCCGCCGACGGTGGCGCCGCGCTCGGTGAACGGCTCGCCAGCTGGGCCCGCCGGGACGACAGTGCCGAAGGGAGCGGTACGCAGTGAGCGAGGTCGTGTCGGACGTGGGTGCCCGGTGGGGAGGCGGCTGATCGTGGGGACCACAATTGACCGGGTGGATGACAAGAGCCTGACCGAGAACAGCGCAGCGGCCAACCGGACGAGCCTGTGGGGAGGGCGCTTCGCCGGTGGCCCGTCGGAGGCCCTGGCCCGCCTGTCGGTGAGCGTGCAGTTCGACTGGCGGCTGGCCCCGTACGACATCGCTGGTTCCCGGGCGCACGCCCGGGTGCTGGCCGGTGCCGGCCTGCTCGACCCGGAGGAACTGGGTCGCATCCTCGCCGCCCTCGACGACCTGGAGGCGGCCTGCGCCTCGGGCGCGTTCCGTCCCACCGTCGACGACGAGGACGTGCACACCGCTCTGGAGCGTGGCCTGCTGGAACGGCTCGGCAGTCTCGGCGGCAAGCTGCGCGCCGGCCGGTCCCGCAACGACCAGGTCGCCACCGACCTGCGGCTCTATCTGCGCGATCACGCCCGGGGTGTGGCCGCGCGGCTGGTGGAGCTGGCCGAGGCGCTGGTCGAGCAGGCGGGGCGGCACGTGGACACCGCCGCGCCCGGTATGACGCACCTGCAGCACGCCCAGCCGGTCACCTTCGGCCACTGGCTGCTCGCCCACGTGCAGCCGTTGCTGCGGGACCTGGAGCGGCTCCGCGACTGGGACCACCGGGCGGCGGTCAGTCCGCTCGGCGCGGGGGCGCTCGCCGGTTCGGGGCTGCCCCTGGACCCGGTGGCGGTCTCGAAGGAGTTGGGGTTCCGGACGTCGTTCGCCAACTCGATGGACGCGGTCGCCGACCGGGACTTCGTCGCCGAGTTCCTCTTCGTCACCGCGATGATCGGGGTGCACCTGTCCCGCCTCGGTGAGGAGGTGGTGCTCTGGACGTCGCAGGAGTTCGGCTGGGTGGAGCTGGACGACGCCTTCGCCACCGGCTCGTCGATCATGCCGCAGAAGAAGAACGCGGACATCGCCGAGCTGGCCCGGGGCAAGTCGGGTCGGCTGGTCGGCGGGCTGGTCGCGGTGCTGACCATGCTCAAGGGCCTGCCGATGACGTACGACCGGGACATGCAGGAGGACAAGGAGCCGGCTTTCGACGCGGTCGACACCCTGGAACTGCTGCTGCCGGCGCTCGCCGGAATGATCTCCACGATGACGGTACGCGTCGACCGCCTGGTCGCCGCCGCGCCGGTGGGCTTCTCCCTGGCCACCGAGGTGGCCGACTGGCTGGTGCGCAAGGGTGTGCCGTTCCGCGACGCGCACGAGATCACCGGCAAGTTGGTGGCGCTCTGCGCGGCCCGGGACTGTGCCCTCGACGAGGTCTCCGACGCCGACCTGGCCACCGTCAGCGAACACCTCGACCCGGCCGTACGCGACGTGCTGTCGGTCCGCTCGGCGCTGGCCGCCCGCATCACCCCCGGCTCGACGGGCCCCGGCCCGGTAGCCGACCAACTCGCCACCGCCGCCGACCAACTCACCACCTGGCGCGAGTGGTCCGCCGAGCAGGTCGTCCCCCGCTGACCCGCACCCCTTCGCGATCTCTCGTGCAGTTTCGGGGAAACTGTCGCCGCCAGGCACGCTGAGGCGACGGTTTCCCCGAAACTGCTGCCTCGACGCGCCCGGACTCAGGCGTCGCGGCGGCGGAAGGCGGCCACCGCCCCACTGCCGATGACAACGACCCAACCGAGCAGAACGAGCAGGCCGGTGGCGGGCGTCAGAACCTGTGCCGGGTCGGGAAGGTAGAGCAGGCCACCAGCCCGATCCGGCAGGTAACGAGCGTGCGGGATGACGGCGTCCAGCAGCGGCGAAACGACCAGCACCAGGCTGAGCGTGACGACGAGAGCGGAGACGACGGCCCGCAGGAGCGCGGCAAGAGCCAGCCCGAGCAACCCGATGAGCGCGAGGTAGACCGCCGCGCCGACGACGTTCCACGGGAGACCGTCGGTGACCACCGGGACGTTCCGCGCGGCCAGCGCGATTCGGGCCGTGAGCAGCCCGACGCCGAGCGCCGCGACGGCGGTTGCGGTAGCCCAGGCCAGGTAGGCGAGGGTCTTGGCGACCGGCACGGCCAGGCGGTCCGGCACGCACCGCAGGGTGGTGTGTATCTGCCCATCGGCGTACTCGGTCCCGACCGCGAGGACGCCGAGCGAGATGGTGCCGGCCTGGAGGTACGGCACCGCCTGGAGGACGACTGCGACCGGCTCGTCCACCCGGGCCGGCGAGGCGGCCAACGCCCCGGTGACGGCGACGGCTGCGCCGATCGTGCCGAAGACCGCCGCCAGCACCGCCGGCAGGCCGGACAGCTTGGCCAACTCCGCGGCGGTGGCACGGGCGCAGGAGCGGATCATGCGTCCCGCCGCAGGAAAACCGCACTGGCCAGCGCGAGCAGCGCTGCCGTCCAGGTGGCCATGACCAGGCCGCCGGTGACCGGGGCGAGCGCGTCGTCGAACGCCAACAGGTCACCGGCGAACATGCTCATGCCCGCGAGATCGGGCAGGAACCGCGCGAGCGGGGTGAGGTGCGACAGCAGCACGGAGACCGAGACGAGGCTGCTGTTCACCACGAGCACGATGATCGGGACGATCCCGTTGCGGGTGAAGACCGTGACCGCGAGGGCGATCAACGCCGTGAGCATCCAGTAGATCCCGGCACCGACGCAGCGGGACAGCACCCCTTCCGGTGCCGGTGGAGCGTCGGTGCCGACTATCCCGCCGGCCAGCGCCAACGAGGCGGGAATCACCACCAGAGCCGCGACCGCGACCAGCAGGACGACGGTGACGACCTTGGCGGCCAGCACACCGAGGCGGTTGGGGATGGCGGTGAGGGTCGTGGTGATCTGCCGACCGCCGCCGATCCGGGCACTGTTCGCGGTGTACTCGCCGGCAACGGCGACGACGCCGAGGACCACCGCGCCGACCGTGCCGATCGGCACCGCGGAGAAGACCGCCTCGACCGGCGAGGTGTAGGCCGTCAGCTCGGTCCGGCCGCTGCGCAGCGCGGCGCGGACACCGACGGCGTTGATCAGAGTGATCGCGACCGGACCGAGCACCGTGACAGCCAGCGCGACAGTGGTCGCCGGCAGCGTCGCCGTCTTGCGAATCTCGGCGACGACCGTGTCGACGAAGGTCATCGCCCACCTGCCGTCGGCCCGGTGAGGGCGAAGAAGGCATCCTCCAGGGTCGGGTAGCCGGCCGTGACGTCTCGGATCGGACCCGCGGCGACGACCCGGCCGTTGGCGATGACGACCAGGTCGTCGGCGATCTCGTCCACCTCCCTCATCAGGTGGCTGGAGAGCAGCACGGTGCCACCGGCGTCCGCGTGCCCGCGCAGCAGAACGCGGATCCAGCGGATGCCCTCCGGATCGAGCCCGTTCACCGGCTCGTCGAGCACGAGTGCACGAGGTTCGCCGAGCAGCGCGGCGGCCAGCCCGAGCCGCTGGCACATGCCGAGTGAGAACCGGCCGACCCTGGTTCCCCCGGCGGCACCGAGCCCGACCTGATCGAGCACCTCGGTCACCCGCCGGATCGGGATGCCGTTGCTGCGCGCCATCCAGGTGAGGTGGTTGCGCGCGGTACGGGAGCGGTGTGCGCCGGAGCCGTCCAGCATCGACCCGACGGTGCGTAGCGGCTGGCGCAGGCGCCGGTACGGTTGGCCGTCGACCAGGGCCGTGCCGGCATCCGCCCGGTCCAGGCCCAACAGGATGCGCAGGGTGGATGACTTGCCCGCACCGTTCGGCCCCAGCAGACCTGTCACCCGGCCCGGTGTGGTCCGGAAGGTGACATCGGTGAGGATCTCGCGGGAGCCGCGCCGCTTGACCAGACGCTCGACTGACAGCATGAGCACCATGTCAGCGCAGCGTGCCGGTCCGCGTCATCGGACCAGAGCCGGGACTTCCGCCAGCCCGCCCACCTCAGGTCGCTCCGACCCAGGTCCGATGTCAGGCCACGGTCCGGGTTCCTAGACTCGCAAGATGGCACCTGACGGGCGACCGACACGGCGGCCCTGGCTGTCCGCCGTCGCCGCCTCGGTGCCGGTGGCTCTGCTCCTCTGCCTGATGACCGCGGGCACCGTGGGTCCGGCCGGGACGCTCCTGTTGACGGTGATCACCACGACCGCCGTCGCGGCGTTGCTCTGGGCGGTGATCGGCGCCCGTCAGCAACGGCGGGTGTACGAGGACCGGCTGACCGCATGGGCGGCTGAGCGGGCCGCGGCGGCGGAACGGTTGCGCATCGCCCGTGAGCTTCACGATCTCGTCTCGCACGGCCTGGGCCTGGTCACCGTGCGTGCCGCCACGGCAGCTCGGGTGACCGGGCCGACCGGTGAGGCCGAACGGGTGAACGCCCTGTCCGACATCGAACAGGTCGGTCGGCAGACCACGGCCGAACTGCGGCGGATGCTCGATGTGCTCCGCGCACCTGGCGCCGAGCCCGCTCCCTTACGACCGCCCGACACACTCGACGCCCTACCGGAGATCGTGCGGTCCACGACCGCCGCCGGGACCGCCGCCACTGTCGAGGTGCGGCGGGTCGGTGAGGTGCCACCCGTCGTGCAGCTCGCCGTGTGCGCGATCGTCCGGGAGGGCCTGAGCAACACGGCCCGGCACGCCGGGCCGACCTGCGTGCACGTCACCGTGGATCGCGACGGCGACGCGATCGTGGTGGAGGTACGGGACACCGGTCCCCGCCCCGGCTGGCGACCCCGCCCCGGTGCCGGCCACGGCCTGGATGGTCTGCGCGAGCGAGTGAGCATGCTCGATGGTGCCTTGCGCGCCGGCCCGGTCGGGCCGGGCTTCCAGCTCACGGCGCGCCTGCCGGCCCGGCGGTCCGGATGACAACCGGATCAGCGGGCCGATCCACAAGCATCCGGGTGCTCGTCGCGGACGACCAGCCGCTCCTGCGGCACAGCCTCGCCCTGCTCATCGACGGCACCCCGGGCCTCACCGTCGTCGGTCAGGCCGCCACCGGACACGAGGCCGTGTCGCTCACCCGGGAACGCCGACCCGACGTCGTCCTGATGGACATTCGGATGCCCGACGGCGACGGCATCGAAGCGACCGGACGCATCGCCGCCGCCACCGACCTGAGCGATACCAGGGTTCTCGTGCTCAGCATGTTCGCACTCGACGAGTACGTGGCTGCCGCGCTGCGCGCCGGGGCGCACGGCTTCCTGCTCAAGGACGCCCACCCGGACCAACTCGTCGACGCCATCCGACGGACCCACGCGGGCGAGTCCCTCTTCGCGCCCAGCATTCTCACCCGCTTCGTCGCGCACTACCTCGACCGGCCCGGCCCGCCCGAGGTCCGTAAGATCGACAGGCTGACCGGCCGCGAGACCGAGGTGCTGTCTCTCGTGGCCCGCGGCCTGTCCAACGACGAGATCGCCCGGACACTCACCATCTCGATCAAAACCGTCAAGACGCACGTCGGCAACCTGCTCACCAAGCTCGAAGCCCGTGATCGAGCTCAACTCGTCATCGCCGCCTACGAGAACGATCTTGTCGCGCGTCGATCCTCGGAGTAAGTTCCGCCTCCTCCCTGCCGGACGTCGCGGCTTCGGCCCGACCGGATCAGCGGGGGAGTGCCGCTTGCCGGTTGGGCTCCGGGCCGGGTTACCTGGACGGATGGACCATCCCTGGCTTACCGCCCCCGCCGCCGACGTCGCGTGGACCGCGCGGACGCTCCTCGGTGCCGAGGTGGCGGCGAACGGGGTGCGGATCAGGCTGACCGAGGTCGAGGCGTACGCCGGAACCGGTGTGGATCCCGCCTCGCACGCGCATCGCGGGCCAACACCCCGGACCGAGGTCATGTTCGGTCCGGCGGGCTACGCCTACACGTATTTCGTCTTCGGGATGCACTGGTGCCTCAACGTCGTCTGCGGCGATGAGGGAGAGGCGGCAGCGGTCCTGCTCCGCGCCGGCGAGGTGATCGACGGTGTGGACCTGGCCCGCAAGCGGCGTGGCGAGGTGCCCGACCGGGATCTCGCGCGCGGACCGGCACGGCTGGTGGTCGCGCTCGGCGTCGACGCGTCGGCAAACGGCACCAGCGTTGTCGACGGCACCGGGCCGCTGCTGCTGACGCCGCCGACCCACCCGGTCGCGCCATCGGCCGTCTCCGCTGGCCCGCGCGTCGGCGTGGCCGCCGCGCACGACGTGCCCTGGCGCTTCTGGATCACCGGCGACCCGACCGTCAGCCCGTACCGCCGGCACGTGCCACGAAGGCGTCGGCCGTCAGGTCGGTGACCCGTCCTCCTGGGCGGGTGCGGAGCTGGCGGGCAGGCGAGACGGGTTTCTCGGATCTGTCGGCCATCACTGGCGTGGCAACGGCCGGGTCCGCTGGCCCGCCGGCCGAATCTCGAGGCCGATCGTGTGGAACAACGCGGTGTGACGCGACGACGTACCCTGCTGGCACCAGCGAGGCTCTATTGTGGAACGGGGATGTCATGTCTTTCGCCGATGCGGTTCGTTCTGTTCTGTCGCAGTACGCTACCTTCCAGGGCCGGGCTCGTCGCTCCGAGTACTGGTGGTTCTCGTTGTTCCTCCTTCTGGTTGGAATTGCGGCCCGGGTCGTCGACAGTGCGCTGGGCGTCGACTTCGAGGCGTCGGGCGGACCTGTTTCCTTGGTCGTCAATCTGGCACTTCTGCTGCCGTCGCTGGCTGTCTCCGTACGGCGTCTGCACGACCTGGACCGTTCCGGTTGGTGGTTGTTGCTCGCCCTGATCCCGATTGTCGGGTGGATTGTGCTGCTGGTGTTCGCTGTCCAGAACGGTACGCCCGGTCCAAACCGCTTCGGCCCCAGCCCGAAGTCATAGACGAGCATCCGCTCACGAGCCGTGCCACGCGTTGATCCGCCGCATCAGCGTGGATGGGACGGCCGTGACGGGGGACACTGACGCGAGGCGGGCTCGCGGAATAGTTGACTCGTCAAATATGTTGTCGGGGGCGTCGGGCACCACCGCCCGGTCGGACGACACGAGGGAGCGGTCATGCAGTTCGGAGTCTTCACCGTCGGCGACGTCACGGTCGACCCGACGAACGGCCGGGAGCCCACCGAGGCCGAACGGATCAAGGCGATGGTCACCATCGCGTTGAAGGCCGAGGAGGTCGGCCTCGACGTCTTCGCCACCGGCGAGCACCACAACCCGCCGTTCGTGCCCTCGTCGCCCACCACCATGCTGGGCTGGATCGCCGCCCGCACCGAGCGGCTGCTGCTGTCGACCGCGACCACGCTGATCACCACCAACGACCCGGTGAAGATCGCCGAGGACTACGCGATGCTCCAGCACCTCGCCGACGGCCGGGTCGACCTGATGATGGGCCGGGGCAACACCGGGCCGGTCTACCCCTGGTTCGGGCAGGACATCCGTAACGGCATCCCGCTCGCCATCGAGAACTACGACCTGCTGCGCCGGCTGTGGCGCGAGGACGTGGTCGACTGGAAGGGGAAGTTCCGCACCCCGTTGCAGTCGTTCACCTCGACGCCACGCCCGCTCGACGGCGTACCCCCGTTCGTGTGGCACGGCTCCATCCGCAGCCCGGAGATCGCCGAGCAGGCCGCGTACTACGGCGACGGTTTCTTCGCCAACCACATCTTCTGGCCCGCCGAGCACACCCGGCGGATGGTCGGCCTGTACCGGCAGCGCTTCGAGCACTACGGCCACGGCTCCGCCGACCAGGCGATCGTCGGTCTCGGTGGCCAGGTGTTCATGCGCCGCAACTCCCAGGACGCGGTGCGTGAGTTCCGCCCCTACTTCGACAACGCGCCGGTCTACGGCCACGGCCCCTCGCTCGAGGAGTTCACCGCCCAGACCCCGCTGACCGTGGGCAGCCCGCAGCAGGTCATCGACCGTACGCTCGGCTTCCGCGACTACGTGGGCGACTACCAGCGGCAGTTGTTCCTCGTCGACCACGCCGGGCTGCCGTTGAAGACCGTCCTGGAGCAGCTGGATCTCCTCGGCGAGGAGGTCGTGCCGGTGCTGCGCAAGGAGTTCGAGTCGCTGCGGCCGGCGCACGTGCCGCTGGCGCCGACCCACGCCTCGCTGCTGGCCGCCGCCGGTGGTGGCGGTGACAGCACCGTCCACGCCGTCGACGACGTCACCGGCCGGGCACCGGAGGCCGCCCGATGACCGTGCGTACCCTCGCCGTGGTCTCGGCCGGTCTCAGCCAGCCCTCGTCGACCCGGTTGCTGGCCGACCAGCTCGCCGCGGCCACCCGCGACGAGCTGATCCGGCACGGCGAGCAGGTCGAGCTGCGCCCGGTCGAGCTGCGCGAACACGCCCACGACATCGTCAACCACCTGCTCACCGGCTTTCCGGCGGAACCGTTGCGGCGGGTGCTGGACGAGGTCACCGGCGCCGACGGGCTGATCGCCGTCAGTCCGATCTTCAACGCCTCGTACAACGGGCTGTTCAAGTCGTTCTTCGACCTGGTCGACGCCGACGCGCTCGGCGGCCGTGCCGTCCTGATCGGAGCGACCGGCGGCACCGCACGGCACTCCCTGGCGCTGGAGCACGCGCTGCGTCCGATGTTCACCTACCTGCGGGCGGTGGTGGCGCCGACCGCCGTCTTCGCCGCACCGGAGGACTGGTCCGGCGGGACCGTCGACGGCGCGCTGCGCGCCCGGATCGAGCGCGCCGGCCGGGAACTCGCCGAACTGGTACGGCGCAGCGCCCCGTCCAGCGGACCCACCGACCCGTTCGCCCTCACCACCAGCTTCGACCAACTGCTCCACGGCCGCGACGGCTGATCCCGCCGGCCGGGCCGCCACTTGGCGGCGGCCCGGCCGGCGGGTGGTCACTGCTCCGGCTGGTACGGGTGGGCGATGAGCACCGGGCAACGGGCGTGGTGCACGAGCGTCTGGCTGACCGAGCCGAGCAGCAGCCCGGCGAAGCCACCCCGACCACGGGATCCGGCCACCACGAGCGCCGCGTCCCCGGTCGCCTCGATCAACGCCTGGTCCGCCTTGGGCGCGACGATCAACCGTTCCCGCACGGTCAGCCCCGGGCGGCTACCGCGCGCCGCCGCACCGGCGGTGGCGAGCAGGGCCTCGGCCTCCCCGGTGTCGTCGCCGTCGGCGGCGACGTGCACCAGCACCAGCGTCCCACCGCGCCGGCCGGCCTCCTCGGCGCCGTACCCGACGGCGAGTTCGGCCGACTCCGAACCGTCCACGCCGACCAGCACCGGCCCCTCGGTGGGCAGCGGACGGTCGGGCGGGCGGATCACCAGCACCGGGCAGTGACCGTGCGCGGCGACCTGGGTGCCGACCGAGCCGAGCAGCAGCCCGGCGAAGCCGCCCAGGCCCCGGCTGCCCACCACCACCAGCTCCGCCCGCCGGGACTCCTCGACGAGCGTCGCACCCGGCCCGCCGGCCACCTGACGCACCTCGACCGTCAGCCCCGGCCACCGGTCGACCAGCTCGGCGGCGGTCTGTTCGAGCATCTTGCGGCCGTCCTCCGACGCCGCCGGCACACCCACCTCGTACGGGTTGATCGGCACGCCGTAGCCGAGCGGGTGCAGGTATCCGTGTACCAGGTGCAGCGGGCGGGAACGCCACACCGCCGCCTGTGCCGCGTGCTCCGCGGCCACCAGGCTCGGCGGCGATCCGTCCACCCCCACCACGACAGGTCGGGTCATCGTCACTCCATCGGTCGGTCAGGGTTCATTGTCGACGCCTCCCGCCGCCGGTACGCGTCGACACACCACCGGTCAGGTCCCCTCGACCGTACGCAGCTTCCGGACGATCGCCAGCGGGCAGTGGGCGTGGTGCAGCACGGCGTGGCTGACCGAGCCGAGCAGCAGCCCGCCCAACGCGCCACGTCCCCGCGCGCCGACCACCACCAACTGGGCGGTGCGGGACTCCTCCACCAGCGCCCGGCCCGGGGAACCGCGCACCAACCGCCGCCGCACCGGCACCTCCGGATACCGCTCGGACCAGCCGGCCACCGCCTCGGCGAGGACGCGCTCCTCCTCGTTCCGGAAGGCGTCCAGGTCGTAGACCAGGGGCAGGATGTCACCGGGACCGACCGGCGTCGGATAGAGCCAGGCGTGCACCGCGACCAGCTCGGTGCCGCGCCACGCCGCCTCCTCGAAGGCGAACCGGACGGCCTCCTGGGACAGCTCCGAACCGTCGACGCCGACCACCACGGGTCCGTCCGCCCGCGATTCGCCGCGCACCACCAGCACCGGGGCGTCGGCGTGGGCGCTGACCTGGACGGCCACCGAGCCGAGCAGCAGCCCGGCGAAGCCGCCCAGGCCACGGTTGCCGAGGACGACAAGCGCCGCGTCCCGGGCCTCGCCGAGCAGCACGCTGCTCGCCGACCCGTCGACCACCTCGGCGGTCACCGCCACCTCCGGGGCGACCTTCCCGGCCTCGGCGACGGCGTCGGCGAGGTGCCGCTCGGCCTGGTTGCGTAGCCCACCATCGGCCGGCGCACCCGGCGCGGGACCCAGCGGCACGCCCATCAACGGCCAGATGAACGCGTGTACGACGCGCAGCGGGCGGTGCCGGTACGCGGCCTCCCGCGCGGCGGCACGCACCGCGTGCAGGGCGATCTCGGAACCGTCCACGCCCACCACGACGGGGGCGCCGGTGTTGCTGGTCATCGCATCTCCTTCTCGACTCCGCTGTCAGCCTTGCGTACCGACGGCGTCAGGGTGGACAGATCGGTTGCCGCCGTACGCCGGGTCAGCCGCAGCGCCAGGCCGGGCAGGACGCTCACCGCGGCACAGGCCAGCAGCTCGGTGACGCCGAGGACCTCGGTGCCGAGCAGCTCCCGCAGCGGGGGCAGCAGCACCCCGGCCACCTGGAGCAGCGCGGAGGCGGCGACCGCGAGCGGCAGCGCCAGGTTGCCCCGCCGCTGTCCGGCCGGTCGTGGCGCGCGGACCGCCAGCGCGACCCCGAGCTGCGCCAGGCCGAGAACGATGAAGATCACCGACTGCCAGGGCCGGTCCCAGTGGGCGGCGAGCACGCCCGCGCCCAGGGTCACCGCCGCGATCAGCGCGCCGCCGACCAGGATCTGCCGGCCCAGCCCCGCGCCGAGCACCGACTCCTGCGGCGAGCGTGGCACCCGGCGCAGGGAGCCCGGCTCGGCCGGTTCGGCGCCCAGCGCCACCCCGGGCACCCCGTGGGTGAGCAGGTTGATCCAGAGGATCTGGGCCGGCAGCAGCGGCACGGGCAGGCCGAACAGCGGCCCGAGCAGCATCACCGCGATCTCGGCCACCCCACCGGAGAGGGCGTAGCGCAGGAACCGGCGGATGTTGTCGTAGATCCGGCGACCCTCACCGATCGCGGCGGTCACCGTGGACAGGTCGTCGTCGACCAGCACCAGGTCGGCCGCCTGCCGGGCCACCTCGGTACCGCCACCCATCGCCACCCCGATGTCGGCCCGGCGCAACGCCGGCGCGTCGTTGACGCCGTCGCCGGTCATCGCCACCACATGACCCCGGGACTGCAACCCGGCGATGATGTCGAGCTTCTGCTCCGGCTGCGTACGCGCGTACACCCGGGTCGCCGGTGGTGCCGCGGCGGGATCACCGTCGTCACCGCGTACCACCGGGTCGCCCTCGCTCCACAGCCCCAGCTGACCGGCGATGGCCGCCGCGGTGGCCGGATGGTCGCCGGTGACCAGCACCAGCCGCACGCCGGCGTCGGCGAAACCGTCGGCGATGTCCGGCGCCGCGGCGCGCAGCGGATCGCCGACCGCGACCAGACCCAGCGGGCGCAACCCCTCGGGACGCGCGGGGTCGGCCGGCGCGGTGTCCAGCACGGCGGCGGCCAACGCCAGCACCCGCAGCCCGGCACCGGCCAGCCGGTGCGCGGCGGCGGTCAGGGCGGCCAACTCGTCGGCGTCGGCGTCGAGCAGCGGCGCGGTGAGCACGTTCTCCGGGGCGCCCTTGCACACCACCAGGTAGCGACGGTCGCAGGAGCGGTGCACCGTGGTCATGCGGCGTAGCTGCTGGTCGAAGGGGTGCTCGGCGACCCGGGGCCAGGCGTTGCGGATGGTCTGCGGATCCAGGCCGCAGCGGGCCGCGAAGGCCACCAGGGCCGCCTCCAGCGGATCGCCCACCGCACCCCAGCGGGGTCGCTGCTCGGTCGGCGGGGCGAGGGTCGCGTCGTTGCAGAGCAGCCCGGCCCGGGCCAGCCGACGCAGCTCGTCCGGCACCGCCACCGGCGCGCCGTCGCGGTGCACCGTGCCGTGCGGGGCGTACCCGCTGCCGGTGACCCCGAACACGGCACCGTCGCCGGTGACCGCCGACTGCACGGCCATCCGTCCCTCGGTCAGGGTGCCGGTCTTGTCCGAGGCGATCACGGTGACCGAGCCGAGCGTCTCCACCGCGTGCAGCCGGCGGGGGATCGCCCGGGCCGCCGCCATCCGACGTGCCCCCAGCGCCAGCGCCAGCGTCACCACCGCCGGCAGCGACTCCGGCACCGCGGCGACCACCAGGCTCACCGCGGTGACCGCCATGTCCACCAGGGGACGACCGCTGAACACGCCGACGGCGAAGACCAGCCCGGACAACACCACGGCGACGACGCCGAGGATCCGGCCGAGCGAGGCGAGCCGGCGCTGCAACGGGGTCGCCGTCGGCCGGGTGCTGGCCGCCAGGGTGGCGATCCGGCCCAGCGCACTCGTCGCGCCGGTGCGCACCACCGTGCCGACGGCCCGACCGGTGGTCACCACCGTGCCGGCGCTGGCCTCCTCGCCCGCCGCCCGGGACACCGGCACCGACTCGCCGGTCAACGCCGACTCGTCCAGGTGCAGCCGGCTCGCGTCGTGCAGCAGCAGGTCGGCCGGGACCACGTCGCCGGCCTCGACCCGGACCAGGTCGCCCCGGACCAGCTCGGTGGCGGGCAGCACCGCGTCCCGGCCGTCCCGCACCACCCGGGCGGTCGGCGCGGCGAGCTGGTCGAGCGCGGCGATGGCCCGGTCGGCGCGTACCTCCTGCACCACCCCGATCGCCGTGTTCACGGCGACCACGAGCAGGATCACCACGGTGTCGGGGTAGTCCCGCAGCACCGTGGTGACCACGGCGGCGGCCAGCAGCAGGGCGACCAGGGGATCGGAGAGCTGGTGCAGGACCCGCGTCGCCAGATGCCGGCGGGGCGGTGTCGCGGCGGCGTTGGGGCCGTCCGCCTGTAGCCGCCGGGCGGCCTCGGTCGAGCTGAGCCCGGTGGCGGGTGCCGTCACGACGATGCTCTCCCCGCGTACGCCACCGTCCGCGACCTGGACCTGTCCGGTCACCGTCCGCTCCGCCCTGTGCGTCGGGCGCACCCCGACGGCCCGCCCCTTCGACACCAGCCTCGCCGAGGCCGGCGCCGCCCGGCAGGGGCGATCCGCCCGCGCGCCCCGGGACCAACGGCCCTGCCAGCCCGTCCCACCGTGGTGTCGGTGATGCCGCGCGCAGCTGGCCCGTCGGGCCCGTACCGACTGCCGCCCGAGCGACATCGGTCATGATCCGAGCAGCATCCGTGCTGCTGCTGCCTCCGTCCGGTCCGAGGCAGCAGCAGCACCGAAAGTGCTCGCCGTGGCGTACCCGCCCGACGCTGCGGCTCAGCGTTCGGCGACCAGGCGGCGGGCCCGCAACAGGCGGGCCCACCAGGGGCGGGCAGCCCGGGGAGCCGGAGCGCGTACCCCCCGGAAGCTGACCCAGCCGCCCGGGCCCATGGTCAACCGCGCGACCGCGGGTGGCCTGCGCCGACCCAGCACCGTCACCCCGGCGGTGACCAGCCCGACGGCCAGCACCCCGGCGGTGGCGACCAGCAGTCGATCCGGGTCGGGCAGCGGCCGGTACCGCACGCGTCCGGCGGTCGCGACGAACACGCCGACCGGGCGTCCGTCGCGGGTCACCGGCACCAGAGCGGCCGGCGGCGTGCCGGGCAACTCCAGCACCGGCCCGACCGACAGCGGCGGTGCCGGCTGCTGCGCCGTTTCCGGGGCCGGTCGGGGCTGGGCCAGCGGCACCGACCCGGTGGCATTGAAGATGGCGGTCATCTCAGGCACCTCCTATCGGGCGTCGGAGCCGACGCAGTCCGGCGTCACCGCGGCCCGGCCGGCGGCCAGGCGGGCGATCGGCACCCGGTACGGCGAGCAGGAGACGTAGTCGAGTCCGGCCTCGGCGAAGAACTCCACCGACTCCGGGTCACCGCCGTGCTCGCCGCAGACCCCGACCGTCAGCCCGGGTCGCGCCGCGCGGCCCTCGGCCACCGCCAGGCGGACCAGCCGGCCCACCCCGGCGACGTCGACGGTCTCGAACGGTGACGCCTCGACGATGCCCCGCTCCAGGTAGTCACCGAGGAACGAGCCCTCCCCGTCGTCGCGGGAGAACGCCCACGTGGTCTGGGTCAGGTCGTTGGTGCCCAGGGAGAAGAACTCCGCCTCGCCCGCGATCGCCCCGGCGGTCAGCGCCGCGCGCGGCGTCTCGACCATCGTGCCGACCGGGATCGGCGGCGCACCCGGCACGGTGGCCAGCATGTCGGCCACCTCGGCCCGCACCGCCGCCAGCTCGTGCACGTCGACGACCAGCGGCACCATGATCTCCGGGCGCGGGTCGCCGCCCTCGGCCACCCGCCGCGCCGCCGCCTCCGCCACGGCCCGGACCTGCATCGCGAACAGGCCCGGCACCACCAGACCCAGGCGGACCCCGCGCAGGCCCAGCATCGGGTTGCTCTCCTGCATCCGGCGGACGGCGGCCAGCAGCACCGCGTCGCGACCCGGCTGCTGCCCGAGCGCCTCCGCCCGGGCTACCCGCGCGGCCAGTTCGGGCAACGGGGGGAGGAACTCGTGCAACGGCGGGTCGAGCAGCCGGATGGTCACCGGCAGGCCGTCCATCTCCGCGAGGATCGCGACGAAGTCCTCCCGCTGCAACGGCAGCAGCTCCGCCAGCGCGGCGTGGACCTCGTCCAGCCCGTCGGCCAGGATCAACCGCTCCACCAGGGCCCGGCGGGCACCGAGGAACATGTGCTCGGTCCGACACAGCCCGACCCCGTCCGCGCCGAGCGCCCGCGCCCGCGACGCGTCGGCGGGAGTGTCGGCGTTGGCGCGTACGCCGAGCCGGCGCACCGAGTCCGCGTGCCGCAGCAGCCGGTCCACCGCCGAGACCAGCCGGTCGGACTGCGGCGCCAGTTCACCGGCGAGGTAGCGGGTCACCGGGGAGGGCCGCACCGGCACCTCGCCGAGATAGATCCGCCCGGTGGTGCCGTCGATGGAGACTAGGTCACCGGCCCGGACCGTGGTGTCGCCGACCCGGAACTCGCCGCGCTCCGGGTCGATCTGCAGCGCCTCCGCGCCGCAGACGCAGGTACGCCCCATGCCCCGGGCGACCACGGCGGCGTGCGAGGTCTTGCCGCCCCGGGCGGTGAGGATCCCGGCGGCGGCGATCATGCCGGGCAGGTCGTCGGGGTTGGTCTCCCGGCGGACCAGGATCACCGGCCCGTCCGCCGCGGTCGCGGCGGCGTTGTCGAAGACCACCCGGCCGGCGGCGGCCCCGGGGGAGGCACCCACGCCCGTGGCGAGCGGCTCGGGCGTGGCCTGCGGGTCGAAGGTGGGGAACATCAGCTGGGCCAGTTGCGCCCCGCTGACCCGGGTCAACGCCTCGTCCCAGCTGATCAGACCCTCGTCGGCCAGCTGGGCGGCGATCACGAACGCCGCCGCCGCGGTGCGCTTGCCGACCCGGGTCTGCAGCATCCACAACCGGCCCCGTTCGATGGTGAACTCCACGTCGCACAGGTCCCGGTAGTGCCGTTCCAGCGTCGTCATGATCCCGGTCAGCCGCCGGTAGCTGGCCGGGTCGAGCCGCGACAGCTCGTCCAGCCCGACCGTGTTGCGGACTCCGGCCACCACGTCCTCGCCCTGGGCGTCGGACAGGTAGTCGCCGTACACGCCGGGCGCGCCGGTGGCCGGATCGCGGGTGAACGCCACCCCGGTACCCGAGTCCGGGCCCAGGTTGCCGAAGACCATCGCCATCACGTTGACCGCCGTGCCCAGGTCGTCGGAGATGTGCTCGCGGCGTCGGTAGAGCACCGCCCGGGAGGCGTTCCACGACTCGAAGACCGCCCGGATCGCCAGGTACAGCTGCTCGTGCGGGGCCTGGGGGAACTCGTGACCGACCCGGTCGGCGAACACCTTCTTGTACGTCTCGACCAGGCCGTGCAACTGCTCCGCGGTCGGGCCGTCCGGCCCGGCGGTGGCCCGCAACGCGTCCAGTTCCCGGTCGAACTCCTCGGCCGGCACGCCGTGCACCGTCCGACCGAACATCTGGATCAGCCGTCGGTACGAGTCCCAGGCGAACCGCTCGTCGCCGCTGATCCGGGCCAGCCCGGTCACGGTGGCGTCGTTGAGCCCGATGTCCAGGATCGTCTCCATCATCCCGGGCATCGAGTAGCGCCCGCCGGAACGGACGGCCAGCAGCAGCGGTTCGGCCGGGTCGCCGAGCCGCCGGCCCAGCCGCACCTCGACCTCCCGCAGATGAGCGTTCACCTCGTCGAACAGTCCGTCGGGCACCGCCTTGTCGGCGAGGTACGCCCGGCAGGCGTCCGTGCTGACGGTGAATCCGGGCGGCACCGGCAGCCCGAGCCGGGTCATCTCGGCGAGGTTGGCGCCCTTGCCGCCGAGCAGGTCGGCCATCTCTCGGCCACCCTCGATGAAGTCGTACACGTACCTGGTCATGACCCGGCCTCCACTTCGCCGTCGATGCCTCTGCCTCGTTGGTAGCAACGCCGCATCCCGCGGGGGCAGGGCCGAAAGCCGATCCGAACCGGGCCGGTGGTCCCCACCCGCAACGCGTATGGTCGGCCGGTGACCGATGACCTGCGGCTACGCCCGGTACGCGAGGACGACCTGGTGGAGTTCTTCGTCCACCAGCTCGACCCGGAGGCCAACCGGATGGCCGCCTTCGGCGCCGCGGATCCGACGGACCGGCGGGCGTTCGCCGCGCACTGGGTCCGCATCCTCACCGGCCCGGAGAACCTGGCCCGCACGGTGACCGTCGACGACACGGTGGTCGGTCACGTGCTGGCCTTCCCCGTCGACGACGCGTTCGAGGTCAGCTACTGGATCGACCGGCCGCACTGGGGCCGTGGGTACGCCACCCGGGCCCTGACCGCGCTGCTGCGGGAGGTCACCCGCCGGCCACTGTTCGCGCGGACGGCCACCGACAACGCCGCGTCGCTGGCGGTGCTGCGCCGCTGCGGCTTCGTCGTCCGGGGGACCGAGCGGGCGTACGCACCGGGCCGCGGCCACGAGATCGACGAGTACGTCCTGGAACTGCCGCCGTCAACCGGCACCGACCCGGCGTGATCCGCCCCCTGACACCGGGGCTGACCAGGGCGGCGACTACCCTCGCGGGGTGAACTGGCTGGAACTGGTCGGCTGGGCCGGCTCCGCGTTGCTGGTCTGGTCGTTGCTGCAGACGCGCATCCTGCGGCTGCGCGCCCTGAACCTGGTCGGCTGTGCCGTCCTGATCGGCTACAACGCCACGATCCGGGTGTGGCCCATGGTCGGGCTGAACGTGGTGCTGGCCGTGATCAACATCTGGTACCTGCGGCGGCTGCTCACCACCCGCCACGACGAGCAGACCTACCAGGTGGTGCAGGTGGGTGCCGACGACGCGTTCCTGGCCCACACGCTGCGGGTGCACGCCGCCGACATCGCCCGGTTCAACCCGGGTTTCCGTCCCGACCGGCCGGTCGGTCGGTCGGCCTTCCTGGTGGTACGCGCCGACGAGGTCGTCGGTGTGGTACTGGTCCGCGACGTCGGCGACGGGGTGGCCCAGGTCGACCTGGACTACGTCACTCCGCCGTTTCGTGACTTCACCCCCGGCGAGTTCGTCTACCGGCGCAGCAGCCTGTTCACCGACCGTGGGTTCCGCCAGGTGCTGAGCCCACCGGGCATGATCGCCCCGTACTACCACCGCCTCGGGTTCCGCCGCGCGGGGGAGTCGTACGTGCTGGACCTGCCGGCGCCGGCGCTGCCGCAGGGCTGAGCGCGCGCCCCGGCCCCACCTGGTGATGATTCACCGCCGGAGCGAGTGGGCATAGGCTCCGCTACGCCGGCGGGGCCGCCACCGGCGGCGCCACGGGGCGCGGTCCAGCGAGGGAGAACCAGGCGTGCAGAGCTACTGGAGCCAGCTGGCCCTGGTCGCGGTCCTGATCGTGGTGAACGCGATCTTCGCCGGCAGTGAGCTGGCGCTGGTGTCGCTGCGCGACAGCCAGGTCCAGCGACTGGAACGCAGCGGACGCACGGGTCGGGTGCTGGCCCGGCTGGCCCGCGACCCGAACCGCTTCCTGGCCACCATCCAGATCGGCATCACGCTTGCCGGGTTCCTCGCCTCGGCGGCCGCCGCGGTGTCGCTGGCCCAGCCGCTGGTTCCGCTGCTGGACGGCGTCTTCGGCCGGGCCGCCGGCCCGATCTCCGTGGTGCTCGTCACGCTGGTGCTGACCTTCATCACCCTGGTCTTCGGTGAGCTGGCCCCGAAACGGATCGCCATGCAGGTTCCGGAGCGGTGGGCGCTGCTCGTCGCCCGCCCGCTGGATCTGCTCGCCGGCTTCACCCGGCCGGTCGTCTGGGTGCTCGGCGCCACCAGCGACCTGGTGGTACGGCTGGTCGGCCTGGACCCCAAGCCCGAGCGGGACGAGATCAGCCCGGACGAGCTGCGGGACATCGTGGCCGGCCACCACGGCTTCACCAAGGAGCAGCAGACCATCATCGCCGGCGCGGTGGAGATCGCCGAGCGCAGGCTGCGGGCGGTGCTGGTGCCGCGGCTGCGGGTCTTCTGCCTGGACAGCGGCACCACCGCGGAGGCCGCCCGACTCGTGCTGGCCGCCTCCGGGCACTCCCGCGCGCCGGTGGTACGCCACGGCGGCCTGGACGACTCGGTGGGCGTCATCCACCTGCGGGACCTGGTCGGCGTCGGTGACGATCAGCCGGTCGACGAGTACGCCCGTCCGCCGCTGCTGCTGCCGGACTCGGTGCCGGTGGTCGACGCGCTGCGCCGGTTCAAGGCCGAACGCCAGCACATGGCCCTGGTCGTCGACGAGCGCGGCGCCGTCGAGGGCATCGTCACCCTGGAGGACATCCTCGAGGAGATCGTCGGGGAGATCTACGACGAGACCGACCGGGATGTCGGTGCGGTCCGCACCGACGACGACGGGGCGCTGCTGCTGCCGGGCACCTTCCCCGTCCACGACCTGCCCGACATCGGCGTGGAGCTGCCCGGACGGCCGGACGGCGACTACACCACCGTGGCCGGGCTGCTGCTGGCCGGTCTCGGCCGGATCCCGCACGCCGGGGAGCAGCTCACCGTCGACGGCTGGCGGCTGGAGGTGACGCTCGCCGACGACCGCGCGGTCTCCGGTGTCCGGCTGCGCCGGACGGCGACGGGACCCGCGGACCCGGACGCTGCCGAGACGACCGGACAGGCGGCGGACGAACCCGACGCGCAGCCGGAGGCGGCAGGGCCGTCGGTCGACTCCCCGTCGGTGCTGGACCGCACCCGGCACTGAGCACCGTGCGAACGGGTCCGACCGCGCGGGCCGCCGACGTAGCCACGCACGGCCGGCTCAGGCAGGCTCCGGGCCAGCGTCGCGCGGCCGACCCGGATCGGGCGGACCAGGCAGCGGCGGGTCCAAGCGCACCCGGTGCACCGGCACCTGCCAGGTGCTCCGAGCGAGCAGTCGGGCCAGCGCGCGGATCGCCCAGGGACCGGACGGGTGCCGTTGCGGACCGATCAGCCGGCCACTCAACCGGCCGTACCAGTGCCGGGTGACGACCAGGTCGGTCAGCCGCAGCGGGCCGTCGGCGGGGCCACGGAGCACGAGGTCCACCACCCGACCCAGGCGCCGGCCCTGTGGGTCGTACGCGGTACGCCCCAACAGGTCACCCGCTCGCACGGTGCGCCCCCGGAATCCGATCGATCACGTGCCGGCGCAACCACTGCTCCACCGGCGAGGTGGGCAGTTCGTCGGCCCGCACCCGCAGCCACACCGCACTGTCGACCCGTTCGACGAGCGCGTACGGGATGCGTAGCGGCGCCATCGGCCGGTCCGTGACGAATCGCTCGGCGGTCAGCACCAGCATCCGGCCGAGGCGACCGCCGACCCGCTGGCCGAGCGCACCCGGCCCGCTGAGCAACGACCGCAGGTACGGCACCCCGTCCGCGTCGAGCGCGAACTCCACGTCGTCGACCTTGCCGACCAGCCGCCCGTCCCGGTCGACCAGCTGCCGGTCGAGCAGCTCCTGGCTGATCTGGATCCTCACTGGCCCATCCTCGTACCGATCGCCAGCGGCACGGCGACGATCGAGGCCGCGAGGATGACCAGCAACAGCACCGCGCCCAGCAGGTTGAGGGCTCGGCCGTTGACCCGGTCACCGAGGTAGGTGCGGTCGTTGGCGACCACCAGGATCGGCAGGTAGGTCAGCGGCAACGCCACCGCGCTGATGATCAGCATGTATTCGGTGAGGGTCACCGGGTCGACCGTGGTGAGCAGCGCGAGCACCCCGAGCAGCACGCTGACCAGCAGCACCGTGTGGAAGCGGGCCGCCTCGTGCGGGCTCACCCGTTTGCCCCACTGCCAGCCGAAGTACTGCGCGGCCGCGTACGCGGCGGACAGACCGGTCTCCAACGCGGCGCCGAAGGTGACCGCGAAGAACGCCAGCGCGGCCACGGCCAGGCCGACCGAGCCGAAGGCCAGCACCACCGGATGGGCGACCTGGTCGAGACCGTCCACCGACAGGCCGGCGGGGCGCAGCACCACCGTGGCCGTGGCCATCAGGGACAGCGCGAGGAAGCCGCCGACCGGAAAGCCGACGAGCACGCTGAAGCGGGCGTCGGCCAGGTCGGTGGCGCTCCACCGTTCCTCGACCCCACCGGAGGAGAAGAAGAAGACCTCGTACGGGCTGACCGTCGAGGCGAACAGCGCGACCGCGACGAACCAGTACGCCCCCCATCCCTGACCCGAGTCGCCAGGTGTCACCGCACCGCGCCCGAGCGCCGCCCAGTCGGTCGGCAGCCAGAACAGGGCGACGGCGAACACCACCAGGGCGAGCCCGGCCAGCCCGAAGACCCGTTCCATCACCGGGAACCTCATCCGCCACAGCACCAGCCAGACCGCGATCCCGGCGACCGGCACCCAGAGCAGGTACGGCACGCCGGTGGCCAGCCGCAACGCCAGCGCCACCCCACCCAGTTCGGCGGCCAGCGTGATCACCGTGACCAGGTACGACGCCACCAGGTTGAGCAGCGCCATCCGCGCGCCGAGCCGCTCCCGGACCAGGTCGAACACCGCCCGCCCGGTCACCGCCGCGATCCGTCCGGCCATTTCCGCGTACGCGCAGATGGCGACGACCCCGAGCAGCAGTACCCAGGTGTGCGCCATGCCGAAGCGGGCACCGGCCTGGCCGGCGGCGACCAGGTCGCCGATGTCGACGAAGCCGCCGACCGCGGACAGGATGCCGAGCGTGGCGGCGAGAAGCTTCCTCACGTCGGCGGTACGGGCTCGGTCATCGACGCGACGATAACGCCACCAAAGCCGCCAGCTACCCGAAACCGCCCTCAGCGCTGCTCAGGCACGGCGGTGACGATGAGCGGCGGTCGGGCAGCGCGCAGTGTCCTGTCGACGGTGTGCGGCCGGCTCGGCGACCCGGCCGCCCTGGTCGGGGCGCGGCTCCGGTCAGTCCGTGGCCGGGTAGAGGTTCTGGAGGCGGACCTGGCCACGGGCGACCAGCCGCCCGTCCGCGTCCGTGATCTCCACCTGCCACAGTTGCTGGCTGCGCCCCCGGTGCACCGGGGTGCCGACCGCGACCAACTCACCCTCGCCCACGGCCCGCAGGAAGTCGGTCTGGTTGGACACGCCGACCACCCGCCCGCGCTCACCCAGCCAGACACCGGCGCCCAGGCTCGCCGCCGTCTCCACCACCGAGCAGTGGACCCCGCCGTGCAGGATGCCGTACGGCTGGTGCAACTCCGGGCGGACCCGCCAGCGAATCGTGACCCGGTCCCCGCTGATCTCGTCCAACTCCAGTCCGAGCAGGGCGAAGAAGCCACCCGACATCGTCGACACGTCCACGGCCACCTCCATGATCTTGGACTGGTCAGCCTAGTGCCGGTGCCCGTCGCCGGAACCCGGTAGGGCCGGACCGGGCTGATGGGGGACAATCGGTGATCGTGACCGACAGCACCCTCCCGCCGGCCCGGCGGGACTCCCTGACCGATGACCTGCGCTGGCGGGGCCTGCTCCAGGACTCCACCGACCCGGACGAGCTGCGCGCGCTGCTCGACGGCCCGGGAGCCGCCTTCTACGTGGGCTTCGACCCGACCGCGCCGAGCCTGCACGTCGGCCACCTGATGCAGGTCACCACCGCCCGCCGCCTCCAACTCGCCGGGCACCGGCCACTGCTGCTGGTCGGCGGCGCCACCGGGCAGATCGGTGATCCGAAGGAGAGCGCGGAACGGACCCTCAACCCGCCGGAGGTCGTGGCGAGCTGGGTGCAGCGGATCCGTGACCAGCTCGCGCCATTCGTGTCGTATACCGGGGACCACGCCGCCCGCCTGGTCAACAACCTGGACTGGACCGGCGAGATGTCGGTGGTGGAGTTCCTGCGCGACGTGGGCAAGCACTTCCCGGTCAACCGGATGCTGGCCCGCGAGGTGGTCCGGGCCCGGCTGGAGAGCGGGATCAGCTTCACCGAGTTCAGCTACCAGCTGCTGCAGGCCAACGACTTCTTCGAGCTGCACCGGCGGCACGGCTGCCAGCTCCAGTTCGGTGGCTCGGACCAGTGGGGCAACATCACCGCCGGGGTCGACTACGTCCGGCGGCGCGGGCTCGGGCCGGTCCAGGCGTTCACCACCCCGCTGGTGACCAAGTCGGACGGCTCGAAGTTCGGCAAGACCGAGGGCGGCGCGATCTGGCTCGATCCCGAGATGACCAGCCCGTACGCCTTCTACCAGTTCTGGATCAACGTCGACGACCGGGACGTGGGCCGCTACCTGCGCTACTTCAGCTTTCGCAGCCGGGAGGAGCTGGAGGAGCTGGAGAAGGAGACGGCGGAGCGGCCGGCGTCCCGGGCCGCTCAGCGCGCTCTCGCCGAGGAGTTGACCACCCTGGTGCACGGCGAGCGCGAGATGGCTCAGGTGGTCGCGGCCAGTCAGGCGCTCTTCGGCCGGGGCTCGCTCGACGAGCTGTCGGCGGTGACGCTGCGCGCCGCCCTCACCGAGGCCGGGCTGGTACGCCTCGACGACCTGCCGGACGTGGCCACCCTGTTCAAGGAGTCCGGCCTGGTGCCGAGCATGAAGGAGGCCCGGCGGGTGATCGCCGAGGGTGGCGCCTACGTCAACAACATCCGCGTCGTCACGGCGGACGCTGTGGTTTCGCCGGCGGACCTGCTGCACGACAGGTACCTCGTGCTCCGGCGGGGCAAGCGTTCCTTCGCCGGGGTGGAGGTCGCGTCCTGACCCTGCCGGCCAGGTGTGACGCGGGACGCGCCCGGCGGATTTGACGATCAATCCGCCGGGCGCGTAGCTTTCTCTCTGCCAGCGCGGAACGGACGAACAGGGCGAAAGCCTCAGGCCGGAGCGCAGGTAGACCTTTCGGGCCAAGAGCTACGGCCAGGCGCTCGAACCGGGTGGTGCCCCAGATTCGTCGGGAGGCGGATTTGGCGGGGCGAAACCGACCGGGTATGATTGACGACCGGCAGGGCCCCAGGCGCGCTCGCGGGAGACCGCAGCGGCTGGCCTGCCACAACCACGACAGGAACGGCGAGAGCCGGCTTGCTCGTGGTGCCCGGAGAAATGGGTGGAAGTTGCGACAGACCGGTGCAAGCCGGTTTGACACGACAGAAACCACCGGGTAACGTAGTAAAAGTGCCCGGTGCGGTTGTGGTCGGGTGTGGTGCCCCGGATGGGATCCACGGTGTGGGTTTCGGATGGTGTGTGGTTGTTCTTTGAGAACTCAACAGGGTGCTTGATAAGCCAGTGCCAAGTTTTGTTTGATTCCCGGGCTGGCCAGTTTTTCTGGTTGGTTTGGATTCCTTTGGCAACAATTTGGTTTGTTGCTGGGATGGATTTTCCAGGTTTTTGTTGGAGAGTTTGATCCTGGCTCAGGACGAACGCTGGCGGCGTGCTTAACACATGCAAGTCGAGCGGAAAGGCCCTTCGGGGTACTCGAGCGGCGAACGGGTGAGTAACACGTGAGCAACCTGCCCTAGGCTTTGGGATAACCCCGGGAAACCGGGGCTAATACCGAATATTCACTTGCGGACGCATGTTTGTGGGTGGAAAGTTTTTCGGCTTGGGATGGGCTCGCGGCCTATCAGCTTGTTGGTGGGGTGATGGCCTACCAAGGCGACGACGGGTAGCCGGCCTGAGAGGGCGACCGGCCACACTGGGACTGAGACACGGCCCAGACTCCTACGGGAGGCAGCAGTGGGGAATATTGCACAATGGGCGGAAGCCTGATGCAGCGACGCCGCGTGAGGGATGACGGCCTTCGGGTTGTAAACCTCTTTCAGCAGGGACGAAGCGCAAGTGACGGTACCTGCAGAAGAAGCGCCGGCCAACTACGTGCCAGCAGCCGCGGTAAGACGTAGGGCGCGAGCGTTGTCCGGATTTATTGGGCGTAAAGAGCTCGTAGGCGGCTTGTCGCGTCGACTGTGAAAACCCGTGGCTCAACTGCGGGCCTGCAGTCGATACGGGCAGGCTAGAGTTCGGTAGGGGAGACTGGAATTCCTGGTGTAGCGGTGAAATGCGCAGATATCAGGAGGAACACCGGTGGCGAAGGCGGGTCTCTGGGCCGATACTGACGCTGAGGAGCGAAAGCGTGGGGAGCGAACAGGATTAGATACCCTGGTAGTCCACGCTGTAAACGTTGGGCGCTAGGTGTGGGGGGCCTCTCCGGTTCTCTGTGCCGCAGCTAACGCATTAAGCGCCCCGCCTGGGGAGTACGGCCGCAAGGCTAAAACTCAAAGGAATTGACGGGGGCCCGCACAAGCGGCGGAGCATGCGGATTAATTCGATGCAACGCGAAGAACCTTACCTGGGTTTGACATCGCCGGAAATCTCACAGAGATGTGGGGTCCTTCGGGGCCGGTGACAGGTGGTGCATGGCTGTCGTCAGCTCGTGTCGTGAGATGTTGGGTTAAGTCCCGCAACGAGCGCAACCCTCGTCCCATGTTGCCAGCAATTCGGTTGGGGACTCATGGGAGACTGCCGGGGTCAACTCGGAGGAAGGTGGGGATGACGTCAAGTCATCATGCCCCTTATGTCCAGGGCTTCACGCATGCTACAATGGCCGGTACAATGGGCTGCGATACCGTGAGGTGGAGCGAATCCCAAAAAGCCGGTCTCAGTTCGGATCGGGGTCTGCAACTCGACCCCGTGAAGTCGGAGTCGCTAGTAATCGCAGATCAGCAACGCTGCGGTGAATACGTTCCCGGGCCTTGTACACACCGCCCGTCACGTCACGAAAGTCGGCAACACCCGAAGCCGGTGGCCCAACCCTTGTGGAGGGAGCCGTCGAAGGTGGGGCTGGCGATTGGGACGAAGTCGTAACAAGGTAGCCGTACCGGAAGGTGCGGCTGGATCACCTCCTTTCTAAGGAGCACCATCCCGCGAAGGTGGGTATGGAGCCCGCGCTGTCCGAGTGTGATGGTGGGGTGCTCATTGGCGGAGACACTGGTGAGTCGGTGCCGGCAACGGCCGAAATTTTCTCTTAGTACAGCCACTGTTGGTGGTGGGAACGGGTTTTCGGTGCGGCTGGTGGTTGGCGTAGAGCACCCTGTTGGGTCCTGAAGGAACAACCCGTGTGGTTGGTCTTTCAGAGCCGTGGACGGATCCTTGGTGGGGTTTGTCAGGCGCCAGGCATGGCCTGGTCTCGCATACCGCCGGCGGTGGTCGGGTCTGGTGTGGGGCTTGTGGGTTGTGGGTTGGTTGTTTGTTGAGAATTGCACAGTGGACGCGAGCATCTTTGTGGTCAAGTTGTCAAGGGCGGACGGTGGATGCCTTGGCACCAGGAGCCGATGAAGGACGTGGGAGGCCGCGATAGGCCTGGGGGAGCTGTCAACCGAGCTGTGATCCCAGGGTGTCCGAATGGGGTAACCCGGCATCAGTCATGTGATGTCACCTGCACCTGAACTCATAGGGTGTGTGGAGGGAACGCGGGGAAGTGAAACATCTCAGTACCCGTAGGAAGAGAAAACAATAGTGATTCCGTGAGTAGTGGCGAGCGAAAGCGGATTGAGGCTAAACCGGTTGCGTGTGATACCTGTCAGGGGTTGCGTGGTCGGGGTTGTGGGACCCTGCTACACGAGCTGACACTCGTGTGAGGAGTGATAAAGCCAGTTGTTAGCTGAATGGTCTGGAAAGGCTGACCGTAGACGGTGATAGTCCGGTAGGTTAAAGCAGCTGGTCTTCTGTGGGTGTTCCCGAGTAGCGGCGGACTCCTGAAATCTGCCGTGAATCTGCCAGGACCACCTGGTAAGCCTAAATACTTCCTGGTGACCGATAGCGGACGAGTACCGTGAGGGAATGGTGAAAAGTACCCCGGGAGGGGAGTGAAATAGTACCTGAAACCGTTCGCCTACAATCCGTCGGAGCCTTGCGGGGTGACGGCGTGCCTTTTGAAGAATGAGCCTGCGAGTTAGTGGCATGTGGCGAGGTTAACCCGTGTGGGGGAGCCGTAGCGAAAGCGAGTCTGAAGAGGGCGTTTGAGTCGCATGTTCTAGACCCGAAGCGGAGTGATCTAGCCATGGGCAGGCTGAAGCGCGGGTAAGACCGTGTGGAGGGCCGAACCCACCAACGTTGAAAAGTTGGGGGATGACCTGTGGTTAGGGGTGAAAGGCCAATCAAACTCCGTGATAGCTGGTTCTCCCCGAAATGCATTTAGGTGCAGCGTCGTGTGTTTCTTGCCGGAGGTAGAGCACTGGATGGTCTAGGGGGCCTACAAGCTTACCGAAATCAGCCAAACTCCGAATGCCGGTAAGTGAGAGCGCGGCAGTGAGACTGCGGGGGATAAGCTTCGTAGTCGAGAGGGAAACAGCCCAGATCACCAGCTAAGGCCCCTAAGCGTGTGCTAAGTGGAAAAGGATGTGGGGTCGCATAGACAACCAGGAGGTTGGCTTAGAAGCAGCCACCCTTTAAAGAGTGCGTAATAGCTCACTGGTCAAGTGGTTCCGCGCCGACAATGTAGCGGGGCTCAAGCACACCGCCGAAGCTGTGGCACTCACACAATGACTTCGCATCACTCTTCGGGGTGGTGTGCAGGTGTGTGGGTGGGTAGGGGAGCGTCGTGCCGGGGGTGAAGCAGCCGAGTGATCGAGTTGTGGACGCGGCACGAGTGAGAATGCAGGCATGAGTAGCGAAAGAAGGGTGAGAAACCCTTCCGCCGGATGACCAAGGGTTCCAGGGCCAGGTTAATCCGCCCTGGGTGAGTCGGGACCTAAGGCGAGGCCGAGAGGCGTAGTCGATGGACAACGGGTTGATATTCCCGTACCCGCGAAGGAGCGTCCCTGACGAACCTCGTTGTGCTAACCACCCGAACCAGCCGAGACCTTCGGGTCGAGGTTGGGGAGCGTGGGAACCTGGCGGGTAGTAGTCAAGCGATGGGGTGACGCAGGAAGGTAGCTGAGCCCGGCCGGTGGTTGTGCCGGGGTAAGCGTGTAGACCGCATCATAGGCAAATCCGTGGTGCATGAAGGTTGAGACGTGATGCCGAGCCGATTCAGGTGAAGTCAGTGATCCTATGCTGCCGAGAAAAGCCTCTAGCGAGTTTCGAGCGGCCCGTACCCCAAACCGACACAGGTGGTCAGGTAGAGAATACCGAGGCGATCGGGCGAACTGTGGTTAAGGAACTCGGCAAATTGCCCCCGTAACTTAGGGAGAAGGGGGGCCGGAGACGTGAAGCCCCGCGCGGGTGGAGCGTTGTATGGCCGCAGAGAGCAGGGGGAAGCGACTGTTTACTAAAAACACAGGTCCATGCGAAGAAGTAATTCGATGTATATGGACTGACGCCTGCCCGGTGCTGGAACGTTAAGGGGACCTGTTAGCTCTTCGGGGCGAAGCGGAGAACTTAAGCGCCAGTAAACGGCGGTGGTAACTATAACCATCCTAAGGTAGCGAAATTCCTTGTCGGGTAAGTTCCGACCTGCACGAATGGCGTAACGACTTCCCCACTGTCTCAACCACAGGCCCGGCGAAATTGCAGTACGAGTAAAGATGCTCGTTACGCGCGGCAGGACGGAAAGACCCCGGGACCTTTACTATAGCTTGACATTGGTATTTGAGTCGGCTTGTGTAGGATAGGTGGGAGCCGGTGAAGCTCATACGCCAGTATGGGTGGAGGCAATCTTGAAATACCACTCTGGTTGATTCGGGTATCTAACTTCGGACCGTTATCCGGTTCAGGGACAGTGTCTGGTGGGTAGTTTAACTGGGGCGGTTGCCTCCTAAAGGGTAACGGAGGCGCCCAAAGGTTCCCTCAGCCTGGTTGGCAATCAGGTGTTGAGTGCAAGTGCACAAGGGAGCTTGACTGTGAGACTGACGGGTCGAGCAGGGACGAAAGTCGGGACTAGTGATCCGGCACTTGCGTGTGGAAGCGGTGTCGCTCAACGGATAAAAGGTACCCCGGGGATAACAGGCTGATCTTCCCCAAGAGTCCATATCGACGGGATGGTTTGGCACCTCGATGTCGGCTCGTCGCATCCTGGGGCTGTAGCAGGTCCCAAGGGTTGGGCTGTTCGCCCATTAAAGCGGTACGCGAGCTGGGTTTAGAACGTCGTGAGACAGTTCGGTCCCTATCCGCCGTGCGCGTAGGATACTTGAGAAGGGCTGTCCCTAGTACGAGAGGACCGGGACGGACGAACCTCTGGTGTGCCAGTTGTCCCGCCAGGGGCACGGCTGGTTAGCTACGTTCGGAAGGGATAACCGCTGAAAGCATCTAAGCGGGAAGCCTGCTTCAAGATGAGGTATCCCACCACCTTCGGGTGGGTAAGGCCCCCAGCTAGACGACTGGGTTGATAGGCCGGAAATGTAAGCCCGGTAACGGGTTCAGTTGACCGGTACTAATAGGCCGAGGACTTGACTACAACGATCGCTCGCGTCCACTGTGTAACTCACAACAAACAAACACACACCCCTGACACGATGCTGTCAGCAAATTGGTGTTGTTTGACATGTTGATAAGGTTACGGCGGTCATGGCGGAGGGGAAACGCCCGGTCACATTCCGAACCCGGAAGCTAAGCCCTCCAGCGCCGATGGTACTGCACCCGGGAGGGTGTGGGAGAGTAGGACACCGCCGGACACACGTCACAGTCGAGGGCCACCCGGAATCGGGTCGGCCCTCGACTGCGTTGCGTCGTTGATACGGCGTACTCAGGAAGGATGTACCTGTGAGTTCAGCACCTCAGGGCGGGGACCGCCCCCGGGGTTACCAGGGTCGACCGGCGGATCGGGACGGCGGACCTCGCCGCGACGACCGCCCGTCGCGCCAGGACCGGGGAGAGGAACGAGGTTCTCGCGACGACCGCGGGTACGGCAGCGACCGCTCCCGGTCCGGCGGCTTCCGTCGAGACGGTGACCGCCGTGAGGGCGGCTTCCGGGACAGTGGCCGCTCGGGCGGTGGCTACCGGGGCGAGCGCAGCGACCGTGGCTTCGGCGGGCGCGACGGCTCCGGCGACCGGGACCGTGGAACTGGCGGCTTCCGTGGCGGCGAACGCCGCGACTCCGACCGTCGTGAGGGTGGGTTCCGGCGCGACGATGGCGAGCGCTCCGGCGGCTTCCGCGGCGGCGACCGGACAACCGGCGGATTCCGTAGCGAACGCCGTGACGGCGGCGGCTTCCGTCGAGACGGTGACCGCCGTGAGGGCGGCTTCCGGGGCAACGACCGCGGCGGCAGCGAACGCCGCGAGGGTGGCTTCCGTGGCGGTGACCGTCGTGAGGGTGGTTTCCGCGACGGTGAGCGCCGCGAGGGTGGCTTCCGTGGGGGCGACCGTCGTGAGGGTGGCTTCCGGGACGGTGAGCGCCGCGAGGGTGGCTTCCGTGGGGGCGACCGTCGTGAGGGCGGGTTCCGTGGGGGCGACCGCCGTGAGGGTGGCTTCCGGGACGGTGAGCGCCGCGACGGTGAGCGCCGCGAGGGTGGCTTCCGTGGGGGCGACCGTCGTGAGGGTGGCTTCCGGGACGGTGAGCGCCGCGAGGGTGGCTTCCGTGGGGGCGACCGTCGTGAGGGCGGGTTCCGTGGCGGCGACCGTCGGGACGGCGGGTTCCGTGGGGGCGACCGCCGTGAGGGTGGCTTCCGCGACGGTGAGCGCCGCGAGGGCGGCTTCCGTGGGGGCGACCGTCGTGAGGGTGGCTTCCGGGACGGTGAGCGCCGCGAGGGCGGGTTCCGTGGCGGCGACCGTCGTGAGGGTGGCTTCCGGGACGGTGAGCGCCGCGAGGGCGGGTTCCGTGGCGGCGACCGTCGTGAGGGTGGCTTCCGGGACGGTGAGCGCCGCGAGGGTGGCTTCCGTGGGGGCGACCGTCGGGACGGCGGATTCCGTGGGGGCGACCGTCGTGAGGGTGGCTTCCGGGGCGGTGACCGTCGTGAGGGTGGTTTCCGCGACGGTGAGCGCCGCGAGGGTGGTTTCCGTGGCGGCGACCGCCGCGAGGGTGGCTTCCGTGGCGGCGACCGTCGGGATGGCGGGTTCCGGGGTGAGCGCCGCGAGGGTGGCTTCCAGGGCCGGGACGGCGCTCGCGGAGCGGGCGGCTTCGCCGATCGCCGCGACGGTGGATTCCGTCGTGGCGCGGATGAGCGTGGCGGCGACCGCCGTGGCGGCGGATTCCGGGACGACCGGGACGGTGAGCGTCGCTTTGGACGGCGTGCGGACGCACCCGGCTCGGCCGATGAGGGGCGTACGGAGGCGCCGGCGCTGCCTGACGAGATCGTCGCGACCGACCTGGACAAGGACGTCCGGGCCGAGCTGCTGTCGCTGGCGAAGCCGGTCGCGGATACCGTCGCCCGGCATCTGGTGGCGACCGGGCAGCTGATCGACGAGGATCCGACCGAGGCGCTCGCCCACGCACTTGCCGCTCGACGGCTCGCATCACGGATCGCCGCGGTACGGGAAGCTGTGGGCTTGGCCGCGTACCACGCGGGGGAGTGGCAGTCGGCAATCGCCGAGCTGCGGACGTACCACCGGATGAGCGGTGCGCAGAGCCACCTTGCGGTGATCGCGGACAGCGAGCGGGCACTGGGCCGGCCCGAGCGTGCCATCGACCTGTTCCGTGGCGCCGACCAGGAGAAGCTCGATCCGGCCGTCGCCGTCGAACTGCTGATCGTCGCTGCCGGCGCCCGTGGCGATCTCGGCCAGCGGGACGCCGCCGTGGCGATGCTCCAGGTCCCCGAGCTGACCACCGATGCCGTGCAGCCGTGGACGGCACGACTGCGGTACGCGTACGCCGACGCTCTGTTGGCCGTGGGACGGCGGACCGAGGCGCGGGAGTGGTTCTCCCGTGCGGCGGAGGTGGACGCCGAGGCGGAGACCGACGCCGCCGAGCGGCTGCTCGAACTCGACGGTGTGGTCATCGAGGGCGACGACGAGGACGAGGTGGCCGAGGAACTGGCTGCCGGTCCGGGTGCCCCTGGTGCGGTGCCGGCCCGTCCGGACGCCGGCTCGTCGAGCGTGACGGTCGACAGCGACCAGGATGACCCGGCCGGGGACGACCTCGGGTCGGACGAGCCGATGGTCGAGGCGACGGTCGACGCGGACCCCACGGCCCAGGACCTGGCGGCCGACCCGCCGGACACTGACGATGAGGGGAACGCGGACGCGGAGCCGGCCGGCGGGACCACCCGCGAGGCGGAGGGGACCGAGGAACCGGAGGCACGGCAGCGATGAGCGGGGACCGGCTGGTCGACGGTTACGCCCTGGTCGTCTTCGACCTGGACGGGGTGATCTACCTGATCGACCAGCCGATTCCCGGCGCGGTCGAGACGGTCGCGCGGCTGCACGGTGAGGGCCGCGCGGTCGCGTACGCGACGAACAACGCCTCGCGTCGCGCCGCCGACGTGGCCGACCTGCTCACCGGGATGGGTGTGCCGGCCCGACCGGAGGAGGTTCTCACCAGCGCCGCCGCGGCCGCCCAACTGCTGGGTAAGCGCCTACCGGCCGGTGCGCCGGTGCTGGTGGTGGGAGCCGACGCGCTCCGAGCGGAAATCAGCGAGGCCGGCCTCAAGCCGGTCGCCACCGCCGACGAGGCCCCGGTCGTGGTCGTCCAGGGGTACGGCCCACAGGTCGGCTGGGCCGATCTCGCCGAGGCGGCGGTGGCGGTACGGGCCGGCGCGACCTGGGTGGCCACGAACACCGACCGCACCCTGCCCAGCGGACGTGGCCCGTTGCCCGGCAACGGCGCTCTGGTGGCCGCGCTGGCCACCGCGCTCGGCCGGGACCCGGACGAGATCGTCGGCAAGCCCGCACCGGAGCTGTTCGCCACCGCCGCCCGGCGGGCGGACGGCGCTGCGGCGGTGGTCGTGGGCGACCGGCTGGACACCGACATCGAGGGCGCGAACCGGGCCGGCCTGGACAGCCTGCTGGTCCTCACCGGGGTCAGTGACGCCGCCGAGCTGCTCGCCGCGCCCGCCGAGCGACGGCCGACGTACGTCTCGTGGGATCTGACCGGGCTCTTCGACGCCGATGGTGTGGTGCGGGTGCCGGCACCGGACGCCGACCACGGCGGCTGGCAGGTGAGCACCGGAACCGACGAGTGGCGGCTGTCCGGGGCGGGACGTGAGCTGGACGCGCTCGCCGCACTTTGTGCGGCTGCCTGGCGCGGCCACCGGGTCGGCCCGGTCCGGCCGGAGTCGCCGGCTGCGGGCCAGGCGTTGGCGCGGCTCGGCCTGGTCTCCTGACCGGCTCAGAGCAGCTTGCGCAGCTTCATCAGGTCGAACGGGTTGGCCTTGATCGACACGCGGCGGTTGGCGACCGCGCGGGTGACGTCGAGGTCACCGCGCACCAGGGCCACCAGATCGTCACTGGTGGTGCTCATGGCGATCTTCGCCTTCGGGTCGTCGCCGTCGGCGAGCTCCACCAGCCGGCCGCCGGTGATCCGACCGTGGAAGGCGGTCTCCAGGTCGGTGATCCGGCAGGCCAGGGTGCGATCCAGGTCCACGCGATCACGGACGGTCTCCGCGTTGCGTTCGAGCCGGGCGGCCAGATCCTGCAACGCCTGCCGACACTCGTCCACCGTGGCCACCGATCGCCTCCTCGCCACACCACGTCGTCTCCCGGCACCGTACCGCACGGGACGGTTCCGACGGCCCGGTAGCGTGACACGTGCACAGCCGCCGGGCGAAAGGACTCAGGCATGCAGGACGCGTGGCGCGCCTACCTCGAACTGGCCATGGGCCTGACGGAGGCGCCCCGGAAGAAGGCACAGGACGCGGTACGCCGGGCGATGGGGTCAACCGGTGCCACGGCCGCTCAGCTGCAGACCCTGGCCGAGGAGTTGCGGTCGACCGGCGCGGCCAACCGTGAGGCCCTGACCAAGCTGGTGCGGTTCGAGGTCGAGCGGGCGCTCGGTGTGGTGGGCCTGGCCACCGCTGAGGAGGTCGCCGAACTGGACCGCCGGGTGCGCGAGTTGGAACGCCAACTCCGGGCTACCGGCGGGTCTCCCACCGGCGGCACCGCGCCCGGTCCCGTGACGACCGCCGGCACCGCCGACAGCCCCTCGGTGGGCACCCCGCCGACCGCAGCCGCGGCCCCACCGGCGAAGACGGTCGCGAAGAAGACGGTGGCGAAGAAGGCGGTCGCGAAGAAGGCGGTCGCGAAGAAGGCGGTGGCGAAGAAGACCGTGGCCACGAAGGGAGGCGGCACAGTCGTGCGTACCGCCGATGGTGAGCCGGCGCCGCGACCGGCCAAGGCCGCGCCGCCGCGCCCGCCGCGCCCGGACGGTGTCGCGTGACCGGGCGTCCCGTCGGGGCCGCACGCGGCGACACGGCCCCCGGCCACCGTGCCGGGCCGGCCCCGCGCGAGGGGGCGGCATGACCGCGCCGCTGCCAGGTCCGACCGGTCCGCGCCCCGGCCCACCGCCGCAGCGCTGGACCGGCGAGAACGGGCAGGACGACACTCATCCGGCGGTCGACGCCGCCGTGCAGGCGATCGCCAACGCCGCGACGCTGGGCCCCGCCGACCAGATCGCACAGTACGAGGCCGCGTACCAGACGCTGCGGGAGACGCTGGCCACCATCGACCAGGCCTGAGGAGGCGCGTCCGTCCATGGCACGGCGTAACCGGTTGGACGCCGAACTCGTCCGTCGCGGTCTGGCCCGCTCCCGCGAGCAGGCGGTCGCGCTGGTGGAGGCCGGCCGCGTGCAGCTGCGTGGGGTGCCGGCCCGCAAGGCCGCCGCCATGGTCGATCCCGCCGATCCGCTGCTGGTCAGCGGTGCCGACCCGACCTCGGAGTACGTCTCCCGGGGTGGGCACAAGCTGGCCGGCGCGCTCGCCGCCTTCGCCACCGCCGGGCTGGTGGTGGCCGGTCGACGCTGCCTCGACGCCGGGGCGTCCACCGGCGGTTTCACCGACGTGCTGCTGCGCGCCGACGCCGCCGAGGTGGTCGCGGTGGACGTCGGTTACGGCCAACTGGCCTGGTCGCTGCGGAATGACTCCCGGGTGCGGGTTCACGAACGCACGAACGTGCGGACGCTGACTCCCGAGTCGATCGGTGGCCCGGTCGACCTGACCGTCGCCGACCTGTCGTTCATCTCGTTGCGGCTGGTGCTGCCGGCCCTGGCGGCGTGCACCCGGGCCGACGGTGACCTGGCCCTGATGGTCAAACCGCAGTTCGAGGTGGGTCGCGAGCGGGTCGGCGCCGGTGGGGTGGTGCGCGATCCGGAGCTTCGGGCGCGAGCGGTGCTGGATGTCGCCGCGGCGGCCGCGACGCTGCGGTTGGGGCTGGCGGACCTGGCGGCCAGCCCGCTGCCCGGGCCGAGCGGCAACGTCGAGTTCTTCGTATGGTTACGCCGGGATGCGCCACCGGCCGACCCGGACCGGGTACGGACCGTGGTGACGGCCGGGCCACGCGGCCCGGTGCCGTCCGGCGACCGGCCGGACGAGGCGACGGAGGAGGTGGCCACGTGAGCGAGCGAAGCGAGCGAACCATTTGGCGCAGCAGCGCGGGGGCTCGCGTCGCCGGCGCGCGGAGCGGGGCGGCGACGTGAGCGAGCGAAGCGAGCGAACCGTCTGGCGCGGCAGCGTGGCGGCGCGCGCCGCCGGTGAGCGGAGCGGGGCGGCCGCGTGAGCCGGTCCCGGCGAGTTGACCATCGGCGCGGTGTTCCCGGGCAGGAGTCACGGTGACCCGCACCGCCCTGTTGGTGACGCACACCGGCCGACGGCGCAGCACCGAGCATGCCCGTACGGTCGCCGCGGACCTGATCGCCGCCGGATTCGAGGTGCGGGTGGTGGCCGAGGAGGCCGAGGACCTCGACCTGCCGGGCACGGTACCGGTGACCGGGCCGGAGGCGGCCGAGGGAGCCGAGATCGTCTTCGCGCTCGGCGGGGACGGCACGTTCCTGCGCGCCGCGGAGCTGGCCCGGCCGGCGAAGGTGCCGTTGCTCGGCATCAACCTCGGCAAGGTCGGGTTTCTCGCCGAGGCGGAGATCGACGATCTCGACGTGGCGGTACGTGACGTGGTCAGCCGCAACTACAGCGTCGACGAACGACTGACCCTCGACGTGACGGCCGAATTCGACGGCGGGCCGACCATCGAGTCGTGGGCCCTCAACGAGATAAGCGTCGAGAAGGGCGAGCGGGCCCAGATGCTGGAACTGCTGGTGGACGTCGACGGGCGGCCGCTGTCCCGGTACGGCTGCGACGGCGTGGTCTGCGCCACGCCCACCGGCTCCACCGCGTACGCCTTCTCCGGCGGGGGGCCGGTGGTCTGGCCCGAGGTAGAGGCGTTGCTGCTGGTGCCGATCAGCGCGCACGCCTTGTTCAGCCGGCCGCTGGTGACGGCCCCCACCTCCACCATGACGATAACCGTCGACCCGTTCACCACGCTGGCTGTGCTCTGCTGCGACGGGCGGCGGGTCTACGACCTGCCTCCCGGCGCCCGGGTCACGGTGCGGCGGGGCGCCCTGCCGGTACGCGTCGTCCGGCTGCGGGACCGGTCGTTCACCGCGCGTCTGGTGGCCAAGTTCGACCTTCCGGTGCACGGCTGGCGGGGCAACCGTCGCTGACGTCGGCGGCCGCGCCGGCTGGTCAAGTGTCGGGCCACGCGTCTACTGTCGGTTGCTGTGCTGGAGGAGCTACGCATCACCGGACTGGGTGTCATCGAGGACACGACGTTGCCGCTGACCGGCGGCATGAACGTCATCACCGGCGAGACCGGTGCCGGCAAGACGATGGTGGTGACCGGGCTCGGCCTGCTCTTCGGTGGTCGGGCCGACGCCGGCCGGGTGCGTGCCGAACCTGGCCGCGCCGTCGTCGAGGGCCGGCTGCGTCTGGGTGGCCGGGTGGCGGAGACGGTGCACGCCCGGATCATCGACGCCGGAGGTGAACCCGACGAGGACGGCTGCCTGCTGCTGAGCCGTACGGTCACGGTGGAGGGTCGGTCCCGGGCCCACCTGGGTGGTCGCGGGATGCCGGTGTCGATGCTCGGCGAGGTCGGTGAGCAGGCCGTCGCGGTCCACGGCCAGTCCGACCAGCTGCGGTTGCTGCGCCCGGCGGAGCAGCGGGCCGCGTTGGACCGGTTCGCCGGTCCCGAGCACGAGAAGCTGCTCGACGCGACGCGGGACGCGTTCACCCGCTGGCGTCGGGTGGTCGACGACCTGGCCGACCGGCGACGCAACGCGCGGGAACGCCACCAGGAGACCGACCTGCTGCGGCTGGGCCTCGACGAGATCACCCGGGTTGATCCGCAGCCGGGTGAGGACGACGAGCTGAAGGCGGAGGCGCAACGACTGGAGCACGCCGAAGGTCTGCGTACCGCGGCTCAGCTGGCCCACCAGTGCGTGGCCGGCGGGTTGGAGGCCACCGACGACACGCCCGACGCCTCGACGCTGCTCGGCACCGCCCGGCGCACGCTCGAGGCGCAGGCCGGCACCGATCCGGCGCTCGGTGAACTGGCCGTGCGCCTGGAGGAGGCGGCCACGCTCGTCGCCGACGTGTCGGTGGAGCTGTCCACGTACCTCGCCGGCCTGGACGCCGATCCGGCCCGGCTGCAGGCCCTCTACGAGCGACGGGCCGCGTTGCGCGCGTTGACCCGCAAGTACGCCGACGACGTCGACGGTGTGATCGCCTGGGCGGAGCGGGCCCGGACCCGACTGTCCGAGCTGGACAACTCCGACGAGCTGCTCGACGAGCTGGATCGGGAGGCGTCCCGGTTGGCCGGTGAGGTGGCCGAGCTGGCCGGCCGGCTGTCGGTGTCCCGGCAGGAGGCGGCGGCGCGCTTCGCCGAGCAGGTCACCGTCGAGCTGGCCGGGTTGGCGATGCCGCACGCCCGGATCGAGGTGGCGGTGCTGCCCCGACCCGCCGGTCGGGCCGAACCGACGTTGCCGGTCAACGGGGTCGAGGTCGGCGTCGGACCCGACGGCGGCGACGAGGTCGAGCTGCGGCTGCTGGCCCACCCCGGCGCACCGTCCCTGCCCCTGCAACGGGGTGCCTCCGGCGGCGAGCTGTCCCGGGTGATGCTCGCCATCGAGGTGGTCTTCGCCGGTTCCGGCGGCCCACCGACGCTGGTCTTCGACGAGGTCGACGCGGGCGTGGGTGGCCAGGCGGCGGTGGAGATCGGCCGCCGGCTGGCCCGGCTGGCCCGCAGCCACCAGGTCCTGGTGGTGACCCACCTGCCGCAGGTCGCCGCCTTCGCCGACCGGCACCTGGTGGTGGCCAAGGACACCGGCGGCGCGGTCACCACCAGCGGCGTCCGGGTGGTGGAGGACACCGAGCGGGCCCGGGAACTCGCCCGGATGCTCGCGGGTTTGCCGGATTCGGATCTGGGTATCGCCCACGCCGAGGAACTCCTGGCCGTGGCGGCCAGGGAACGGCGGTCCTGAGACCGCGATTGTGAGCGGAGGCACACCGGCCTTCGCCCATGTGTGCTTCCCTGGGTAGGCGGCCCTGCTCAGGCATGTCGCGACAGATTCCCCTGCCTCACATGCCAGGATGGTCACGATGCGTCTACCCACGTTGCGCCGGGCCCGGAACGCGGAACCGGGACAGATCCTCGGCACCGCGCGCCTGGACCGCCGTACGAAACGGCTGGTCGGCCGGCTCCGCCCCGGCGACATCGCGGTCATCGACCACGTCGACCTGGACCGGGTCGCCGCCGACTCGCTCGTCGCGGTCGGTGTCGGTGCGGTGCTCAACGCCAAGCCGTCGGTCTCCGGCCGTTACCCCAACCTCGGGCCGGAGGTGCTGATCTCGGCGGGCATCCCGCTGCTCGACGACCTTGGCGAGGGCGTCTTCGAGCGGATCCGTGAGGGCGACACGGTGCGCATCGAGGGCAACACCGTCTACCTGGACGACGATCCGGTGGCACACGGCAGCCTCCAGGACGCCGAGAGCGTGGCCAAGGCGATGACCGACGCCCGGGAGGGCCTGTCGGTGCAGTTGGAGGCGTTCGCCGCCAACACGATGGACTACCTCAAGCAGGAGCGCGACCTGCTGCTCGACGGTGTCGGAGTGCCCGAGATCGCCACCGAGGTGCAGGGCCGGCACTGTCTGATCGTGGTCCGGGGCTACGACTACAAGGCCGACCTGGACGTGCTGCGCCCGTACATCCGGGAGTTCAAGCCGGTGCTGATCGGCGTCGACGGGGGCGCCGACGCCCTGGTCGAGGCGGGCTACACCCCCGATATGATCATCGGTGACATGGATTCGGTCACCGACGACGTGCTGCGCTGCGGCGCCGAGGTCATCGTGCACGCGTACCCGGACGGGCGGGCGCCGGGACTGCCCCGCGTCAACGGCCTCGGTGTGCCGGCGGTGACCTTCCCCGCCGCCGCCACCAGCGAGGATCTCGCCATGCTGCTGGCCGACGAGAAGGGCGCCTCGCTGATCGTCGCGGTGGGGACCCACGCCACGCTCGTCGAGTTCCTCGACAAGGGGCGCGGCGGCATGGCGTCGACGTTCCTCACCCGCCTCAAGGTCGGTGGCAAGCTGGTCGACGCCAAGGGCGTCAGCCGGCTGTACCGGCAGAGCATCTCGGGGTCGTCCCTGCTGCTGCTGGTCCTGTCGGCGCTGGCCGCCATGGCGTCGGCGGTGGCCGTCTCCACCGTCGGCAAGGCGTACCTGGGCGTGGTCTCCGAGTGGTGGGACAATTTCGTGTTCCAGCTCGGCCAGCTCTTCTAGCTCCCGACCGATCAAGAGGCTTCAAGCGTGATCAACTTCCGGTACCACGTGGTGTCCCTGACCGCGGTCTTCCTCGCCCTGGCGATCGGCCTGGTGGTGGGTACCGCCGCGCTCAACGGTCCGGTCGCGGACTCGCTCCGGGAGACCGTCAACGAACTGCGCAAGGACAACCAGCAGATGCGCCAGGCGGTCCAGAACATGCAACGGGAACTGGAGCTGGAGGAGGAGTTCGCCGCCGAGATGGCCCAGGTGATGCTGCCGGGCACGCTCAGCGGCAAGCGGGTGCTGGTGCTCAGCCTGCCCACCGGTCGCGAGCACACCGACGGGGTGCTCAACATGCTCCAGCTGGCCGGTGCCGACGTCACCGGGCGGGTCGACCTGCAGGACAAGTTCATCAACCCGGAGAACAACAACGACCTGCTCGAACTGGCGGTCACCGCGGCCCGACCGACCGACGCGCCGACCGCGGGGCTACCCGGCAACGGTCACGGCGTCGAGACCTCCAGCGCCCTGCTGGCCACCGTGCTGCTGGACCAGCCCGCCGGCGCCGAGCCGGTCACCGAGGCCGACCGGCGGGCGGTGCTGGCCGCGTACGGCAACGCCAACTACCTGACCACCGGCGACCGGATCACCGCACCGGCGGAGGCCGTCGTGGTGGTCAGCGGGCAGCCGTACGTGGACAAGGACTCCGCCAAGAAGGACGAGTCCGTGGTCAAGATCGCCGAGCAGTTCGACCGGACCGGGGCGATCGTGGTGGCCGGCAACGGCTCGGCCGGCGGGAACCTGGTGGCCTTCGTCCGGGGTGACGCGGTGCTCGCCCAGACCATCTCGACGATCGACAACGCCAACACCGTCCAGGGGCAACTGGTCACCACCCTGGCGCTGGTGCAGCAGCTCGCCGACCGTAAGGCCGGTCACTTCGGCGTCGGTGACAGCGCTGCCTCGCTGGTGCCTAGACTGCCCCAGTGAACCCTTCCGCCCTTTGCGGGGGCGGACCTGTCGACGGGTCGCCGGAGGTGCGCCCACGCCGAGCGGGGCGGGTTGACGGGGGTTCAGTTGCCTGACGGGCATCAGGTGCCCGATCCGACGATCTCCGCCGGCCGGCGGGAGGGGATGGCGTGAGTGAGCGGGACGGTGACGTGACGGTCTTCGGTCGACTCCTGGTGGCCGGGGCCGGGGCGGTCGCCGCCCGGTACGCGCTCCGCGTGATCCGCACCGCACCGCCCGCGCCGGCTCTGGAACGGACCAACTTCCGGGGACGCACCGTGACCCTGGCCGGCGGACCGGCCCTCGCGTTGGCGGCCTCGGGCGCCGCGGCCTGCGGAGCGGCGAGCGTGCCGGCTGCGGCGGCCACCCTGGTCGCCGGGCTCGGCGCCGGGGCCGTGGGCCTCTACGACGACGTCGTCGGTGCCCGCCCGGAGCAGAAGGCGGCCAAGGGTTTCGCCGGGCACCTGGCCGCGTTGCGACAGGGCCGGGTCACCGCCGGCCTCGTCAAGATCGTCGGAGTGGGTGCGGCCGGTCTGGGGGCGGCGGTCCTGCTCGCCGCCGATCGCGACGTGGCGGGGCATCCCCGTCGGCGCCGACCGGGCGCGGTGGGGCGGGGCGTCGACGTGCTGCTCGGCGCCGGGGTGGTGGCCGGCACGGCGAACCTGGTCAACCTGCTCGACCTGCGTCCGGGACGGGCGTTGAAGTCGGGTCTGCTGCTCGGTGCCCCGCTGAGCGGCGGCCGCCACGGCGGGATCGCCTCGGGCGCGGCCGGTGCCGCCGCCGGGCTGCTCCCCGCCGACCTCGCCGAGGACGTGATGCTCGGCGACAGCGGCGCGAACGCCCTCGGTGCGGTGCTCGGGGTGGCGCTGGCCGCCCGTACCGGCCCGGTCGGCCGGGCCGGGCTGCTGGCCGTCCTCGCCGGGCTCACCGCCGCCAGCGAGAAGGTGAGCTTCACGAAGGTCATCGCGAGCACGCCGGGGCTGCGTGAACTCGACGCGCTGGGCCGACGCGCCGACTGACGTGACCAGACCGGCCCCCCTCGTCGGCGCCGGCCGGGTGGCCGGAGCGGCCGCCCTCATCGCCGCGCTCACCGTGCTCAGCAGGCTGGCCGGATTCGGGCGTACCGCCGTGTTCACCTGGGTGGTGCAGGGCAGCGACCTGGGCGCGATGTACCTGCTCGCGAACACCATCCCGAACATCATCTTCGAGATCGTCGCCGGTGGGGCGTTGGCCAGCCTGGTCGTACCGCTGCTCGCCGGAGCGGTCGCGGCGGGGGACCGGCGGACGGTCGCGGCCACCACCGGCGCGCTGCTCACCTGGACGGTGACGCTGCTCGTGCCGCTCGCGGCGCTGGTGGCGCTGGGCGCCGGGCCGATCATCAACGCGCTCGGCGACGGCCGGTCACCGCAGGAGTTGGCGGCCGCCGCCCGGATGCTGCGGGTGTTCGCGCCGCAACTGCCGCTGTACGGCGTCGGCATCGTGCTCACCGGCGTGCTCCAGGCGCACCGCCGGTTCGCCTGGCCGGTGATCGCCCCGCTGTTGTCCAGCCTCACGGTCGTCGTGGTCTACCTGGTCTTCGCCGGGGTCGCCGGTACCGGCGCCAGCGTGGCGCAGGCGGGCCGCGGCGGTGAGCTGGTCCTGTCGGTGGGCACCACCCTCGGCGTGGTGGTGCTGTCGCTGTCGCTGCTGATCCCGCTGCGTCGGCTGCGGCTGCCGCTGCGCCCCGGGTACGCGTTGCCGGCCGACGCCCGGGTCCGGGTACGCGGGCTGGCGGTGGCCGGCGTGGTGACGGTCACCGCCCAGCAGGTCGCGCTGGCGGTCATCCTCTATCGGCTCTCCAGCGGTCGGACCGAGGCGTTCCAGGTGTTCAATCTGGCGCAGACGTTCTACCTGCTGCCCTGGGCGGTGCTGGCGGTGCCGCTGGCCACCGCCGCGTACCCGGCCCTGGCCACGGCGGCGGGCGCGGACGAGCCGACCTACCGGAAGGTGCTGTCGGCGACGCTGCGTGGGGTGCTGTTGTGCAGCTTCCTCGGTGCCGCGGCGCTGGTCGGTGCGGCCGGTCCGATCGGTCGGTTCTTCCCGCTCGACAGCGACGCGACCGCCGCCGCGATCGCCGGCTACGCGCCGGGGCTGCTCGGGTACGGGCTGTTCGCGGTGTTGTCGCGCGCGTTGTACGCCCGAGGTGCGACGCGGGCGGCGACCGTCACCATCACCGCCGGCTGGCTGGCGGTCCCGCTGGTGTTGCTTCCGCTGTCGGCGCTGCTCCCGGTGGCCGATCGGGTGCTGGCGGTGGCGTTGGCCAACTCGGCGGGAATGCTGCTGCTCGGGGCGCTGCTGCTGGTCGCGGTCGCCCGGTCGGCCGGACGGGAGGCGCTTGCCGGTGCCGGACGGGCCGCCGGTGCCGGTCTGCTGGCCGGCGGTACGGCCGCCGTCGTGGCCGTGGCGACGCTGCGGCTGCTGGACGCCGGGGGCGACCCCCCGGCGCGGTGGACGGCACTGATGCAGGGCATGCTGTCCGGAGTCCTGGTCGCTGTCGTGTTCCTCGCCGTGGTGTGGCTGGTCGACCGGCAGGACCTGCGGCCACTGCTGACCGGCCTGGGTCGACGCCTGCGCCGGGCCCGGCCAGCCGACCGGAAGGAGGAGGCGTCCCGGTGAGCGCGAGGAGTGAGCTTGCGAGCCCCGCAGTCGCGAACGGAAGGCTGGTTCGGTGAGCGCGAGGAGTGAGCTTGCGAGCCCCGCAGTCGCGAACGGAAGGCTGGTTCGGTGAGCGCGAGGAGTGAGCTTGCGAGCCCCGCAGTCGCGAACGAAGGGTCGGTCCGGTGAGTGCGTCGAACGGGTCGGCGGCCGTCGCCGGTGGGCCGGGGACGGTGGTGCTGCTGCTGGCGTCCAGCACCGGCGGGGTCGGCCAGCATGTCCGGTCGGTGGCGCGGGGGCTGGTCGCGGCCGGGCGGCCGGTGCTGGTCTGCGGGCCGGCGGCGACCCAGGAGCAGTTCGACTTCGTGGCTGCCGGTGCCCGGTTCCGGCCGGTGGAGATCCCGGCGAGTCCCACGCCGGCTGACGCCCGGGCGGTGGGCACGCTGCGCCGGCTGCTCGCCGCCGAGCCGGCCGACGTGGTGCACGCGCACGGGCTGCGCGCCGGGCTGGTGGCGGTGCTGGCCCGGCCGGTGGCTCCACTCGTGGTCACCTGGCACAACGCCGTGCTGGCCGGCGGGGTACGCGGTGCCGTGTCCCGGCTGGTGGAGCGGATCGTGGCGCGGGGTGCCCGGGTGACCCTCGGTGCCTCCGCCGACCTGGTGGCGCGGGCCGTCGCGTTGGGCGCCCAGGATGCCCGTGTCGCCCCGGTCGCCGCTCCGGAACTGCCCGCGCCGCGTCGTCGCCGGGCCGCCGTGCGGGCCGAGTTCGCCGTCGCCGCCGACCAGCCGTTGATCCTGTCGGTCGGCCGGCTGCATCCGCAGAAGCGGTACGACGTGCTGGTGGACGCCGCCGCCCGCTGGCGCGAGCGCACCCCGCCGCCGGTGGTCGTGATCGCCGGCAGCGGACCGGCCTACCTGCCGCTGGCCGCGCGGATCAGCGCCGCCCGGGCGCCGGTCACCCTGCTGGGGCACCGCACCGACGTGGCTGACCTGCTCACCGGTGCCGACCTGGCGGTGGTCACCAGCGACTGGGAGGCCCGTCAACTGTTCGCGCAGGAGGCGTTGCGGGCCGGCGTACCGCTGGTGGCGACCGCGGTGGGCGGGCTGCCGGAACTGGTCGGCGACGCGGCGGTGCTGGTGTCCCCGGGCGATGTGGACGCGGTCGACGCGGCGGTGCGGGGCCTGCTCGACGACGAGGCCGGCCGCGCCGAGCTGGCGCGGCGCGGTGCCGCGCGGGCGTCGACCTGGCCGACGGAGACGCAGACTCTCGCCCAACTGCTGGCGCTCTACGCCGAGCTGGTGCCCGGCCCGGCCGGGCCGGCGACGCCGGGCGCCGACACCCCGTCGACGGGACGCCGGTGATGCTGCGCCGCATCGCGCCGATCCTGCTCACCGTGCTGGTGGTGGCGCTCGGGGTCACCGCGCTGGCCGCCCGCCCGCAGAGTCCACCGTCTCGACCGAGCGCCGACTACGTGGTCCTCGTCGGGGTGGCCGGGCTGCGCTGGGACGACGTGGACCCGGAGCGTACGCCGACGTTGTGGCGGCTGGCCCGGGAAGGCTCGATCGGGTCACTGTCGGTGCGTTCGGCGCACCGGCCCACCTGTCCCGTGGACGGCTGGCTGACCCTCGGCGCGGGCAGCTTCGCCGCCTGGCCCGGCAACCGGGACGGGGACGGGCAGTGTGCGCCCGTCGACGTGACGGTGGACCAGCCGGACGGCATCGGTGCGAACCTGCCGGACCAGGAGAGCGTGGTCCTGCACAACCAGGAGCGGCTGCCGTGGGGCACGGTGCCCGGTGCGCTGTCGGAGTCGGTGCGGTGCTCGGTGGCGGTCGGACCGGGCGCGGCGGTGGCCGCCGCCCGCCCGTTCGGCCGGGTCGACCGGTACGCGCCGACGCTGCCCGAGGAACCGGCCGGACTGCTTGGTTCGTGTGTGCTCAGCATCGTCGACCTTGGCACGGTGGCGGGCGAGGATCCGGCGGTGCGGGCGGCGGCGGCCGAATCCGCCGACGCCGAACTGGCCCGGGTGCTGGCCGGTCGACCGCCACGTTCACTGGTGATCGTCGCCGGGGTCAGCGACACCGAGCGGCCGTCCCGGCTGCACGTGGCCGTCGCCCACGGTCCCGGCTGGGAGGAGGGCTGGCTGACCTCGCCCAGCACGGACCGCCGTGGGTATCTGCAACTGATCGACCTGGCCCCGACCGCGCTGGCCGCCCTGGGCCGCCCGATGCCGGACCGGCCCTTCCTCGGCCGGCCCGCCGAGTCGGTCGGTGACCGGCCCGCCGACCTGTCCGCCGCGATCGCCGAGCCGGCGGACGCGGATCGGGAGGCCGCCGCCCAGCGGGAGGTGGCCGGCGGGTTCTTCGTCCTGCTGGCCGTCGTTCAGGTGGCGCTCGCGGTGGCGGTGCTGCCGCTGCTGCGCCGGGCCCGCCGGCACGCCGGACCGTACGGGCCGAAACCGGTGCCGCGTGCGGTGGTGGCGACGGTGGAGGTGCTGCTGGTCGCCGCCGCCCTCGCGATACCGGCGGCGCTGGTCGCCGAGGCCGCTCCGTGGTGGCGTTTCGCCCATCCGGCGGCCTCGTTCGCCGGGCTGACCGCCGTGCTGCTGGCGGCCACGACGCTGCTGGTACGGCTCGCCCCCGGCTACCGCAGCACCCTGGGTCCGCTCGGCGCGGTGGCCGGGTTGACCACGTTGGCCGTCGGCCTGGACGTCGTCACCGGTGCCCGGTTGCAGCTCAACGGGGTGGTGGGCTACTCCGCGTTGGAGGGTGGCCGTTACGCGGGTCTGGGCACCGTCGGACTCGGCGTGTTCGTCGCCGCCGCCCTGCTCAGCGCCGGCTGGCTCGCCCAGCGGGTACGTCGTGGCTGGCGACCGACCGTCATGGTGATCGTGGGCGGGGCCGCCGTGGTGATCGTCGGTAGCCCGTACCTGGGTGCCGACTCGATCGGCGCGATCGCGCTGACCGCCGGAGTGAGCGTGGCGGCGGCGATCAGCGCGGGTGGCTGGCTGACGCTGACCCGGCTGGCCTGGGCGACCATGGCCGGGCTGGCCCTGACGGTCGGGTTCGCGGTGGTGGATCTGGGCCGGGACCCGGCGGAGCGGGGCAGCCTCGGCCGGTTCCTGGCCGCGCTCGGCGACGGCACCGGCGGATTGACCGTGCAGCGGTCCAGCGCCGCCAGCTTCGAGACGCTCGTCAACAGCCCGCTGACGGTGCTGGCGCTGGCGGGGGCGCTGCTGGTCTGGTTCGCGCTGCTGCAGCCCTGGGGCGGGCTCATGCGGCTGTTCGGCATCTACCCGGCGATCCGGGCGGCGATGGCGGGCACCGCGGTGGCGGCGGTGATCGGCGGTCTGCTGGGTGCCGCGGCGCTGGACGTGGCGGGGGCCGCGGCGGCCGTCGTGGTGCCGATGGCGGCACTGTCGGCGCTGCGGGTGCTCGACCACTCGGCGGACCGGACCAGGCCGGGGCTGGACCGCCCGGCTGACGGCGGGCCGTCCGCTGGCGGTCCGGGCGCTCCGGGCCCGTCCGATGGCGGCCCGTCCGATGGCGGCCCGTCCGATGGCGGCCCGTCCGATGGCGGCCCGTCCGGTGGCGCTCCTCGCCCGGGCGATGCCGGTCCGGACGGTGGCGTTGCGGACGGTGGTGGTTCGGGCGGGCGGTCGTCGGCCGAGGTCGCGACCGGGTGACTCGGCGGCGGTACCCGGGTGCGCCACCGGAGGGCCGTCGGGGAGGTGTTACCGTGGAATCCCGTGGATCGCGTGATCACTTCGCTGATCGGCTCGGCGGTCTGCACGACCGCGACGGACGACACGGGAGCAGGCCTTGGCCCCTTCAGCACGGACGACCAGGCACATATTCGTCACCGGAGGCGTCGCCTCCTCGCTGGGTAAGGGGCTCACCGCCTCCAGCCTCGGCAACCTGCTGACCGCGCGCGGCCTGCGTGTGGTGATGCAGAAGCTCGACCCGTACCTCAACGTCGACCCGGGCACGATGAACCCGTTCCAGCACGGTGAGGTCTTCGTGACCGAGGACGGTGCCGAGACGGATCTCGACGTCGGCCACTACGAGCGTTTCCTGGACCGGGCGCTGTCCGGCAAGGCCAACGTCACCACCGGCCAGATCTACTCCGAGGTGATCGCCAAGGAGCGGCGCGGCGAGTACCTGGGCGACACGGTCCAGGTGATCCCGCACATCACCAACGAGATCAAGTCCCGGATCCTGGCCATGGCCGACCCGGACGACGACGGCCGCACCCCGGACGTGGTGATCACCGAGGTCGGCGGCACGGTCGGCGACATCGAGTCGCTGCCGTTCCTGGAGGCGATCCGCCAGGTCCGCCACGACCTGGGCCGGGACAACTGCTTCTACCTGCACGTCTCGCTGGTGCCCTACCTCGCCCCCTCCGGTGAGCTGAAGACGAAGCCCACCCAGCACTCGGTGGCGCAGCTGCGCAGCATCGGTATCCAGCCCGACGCCATCGTCTGCCGTTCGGACCGGGACATTCCGGAGAAGCTCCAGCACAAGCTCTCCCTCTACTGCGACGTCGACGCCGAGGCGGTGATCGCCGCGCCGGACGCGCCGAGTATCTACGACATCCCGAAGGTGCTGCACCGGGAAGGGCTCGACGCGTACGTGGTGCGCCGGCTGAACCTCTCCTTCCGGGACGTGGACTGGGAAGGCTGGGACGACCTGCTGGAGCGGGTGCACCAGCCCCGGCACACCATCACCGTCGCGCTGGTCGGCAAGTACGTCGACCTGCCCGACGCGTACCTGTCGGTCAGCGAGGCGATCCGGGCGGCCGGCTTCGGCCACCGGGCCCGGGTGCAGCTGCGCTGGGTGCCCAGCGACGACTGCGTCACCCCGACCGGTGCGGCGGCGGCCCTGGCCGGGGTGGACGGCATCGTCATTCCCGGCGGGTTCGGCGTCCGGGGCATCGAAGGCAAGATCGGCACCGCCCGGTACGCCCGGGAGAACGGCATTCCGCTGCTCGGGCTCTGCCTGGGCCTGCAGTGCATGACCATCGAGGTGGCCCGGCACCTGGCCGGCCTGGACGGCGCGAACTCCCTGGAGTTCGACGCCGAGGCGGTGCACCCGGTCATCGCCACCATGGCCGATCAGCAGGACATCGTCGCCGGCAAGGGCGACCTGGGCGGCACGATGCGGCTGGGCGCGTACCCGGCGACGCTCACCGAGGGGTCGATCGTCGCCGAGGCGTACGGCAGCACCCAGGTCAGCGAGCGGCACCGGCACCGGTACGAGGTGAACAACGCCTACCGCGACCAGCTCGTCAAGGCCGGGCTGCACATCTCGGGCACCTCGCCGGACGGTCGGCTGGTCGAGTTCGTCGAGCTGGACCGGGACCTGCACCCGTTCTTCGTGGCCACCCAGGCGCATCCGGAACTCAAGAGCCGCCCCACCCGGCCGCATCCGCTGTTCGCCGCCTTCGTCCACGCCGCGGTGACGTACTCGCACGCCGACCAGCTCCCGGTCGATCTGGACGGGGCCACCGCCGAGCGGGCCACCCGCAACGGCGCCGCCACGAAGGCGGCCTCGGCCTCGTGAGCGGACGGTCCGTACGAATCGACGGGGCGATCCGGGCCGCTGTCGGAACGGGTGACCCGGTGGTGGGCCGGTGAGCGCCGTCGAGCACCGCTACGAGGTGCGCTCGCGGGAGCTGCGCTACCGCGGCCGGATCTTCGAGGTGGTCACCGAGGAGGTCACCATGCCCGGCGGTGGCACCGCGGCGCGTGACCTGGTGCGACACGTCGGCGCGGTGGCGGTGGTGGCGCTGGACGACGCCGGTCAGGTGGTGCTGATCCGGCAGTACCGCCAGCCGGTCGGCCGGCGGTTGTGGGAGTTGCCGGCCGGGCTGACCGACGTCTCCGGGGAGGATCCGGCCGTGACGGCGACGCGTGAGCTGGCCGAGGAGGTCGACCTCACCGCCGGCCGGCTCGACGTGCTCGTCGACGTGCACAGCTCGCCCGGGTTCACCGACGAGCTGGTCCGGGTCTTCCTGGCCCGGGATCTCGGCGAGGTGCCGGCCGAACAGCGACACGACCGGCACGACGAGGAGGCCGACCTGCAGATCGTCCGGATCGACCTGGACGAGGCGGTCGGCATGGTGCTGGCCGGTGAGATCAGCAACGGACCGTGCGTGGCGGGACTGCTGGCCGCCGCCCGCGCCCGCGACGCCGGCTGGTCGGGGTTGCGCCGGGCGGACGCGCCGCTGCCCCGCTGACCCGGCGCGATGTGCCCGCCCGAGGTGGGCCGGATCTCGTCAGGCTGGGTGGGAACGGCGTGTGGGGGCCGGGCGGTGCACCGCCCGGCCCCCACGTGGTGTCACGGGTCAGTCGCGCAGCGGACGGCCCTGGGCGTCGACGCCGCCGTTCACCAGGATCAGAATGCCGTCGACAAGGCCCCAGATGCTGCCGAAGCCGAACGTGCAGACACTCACGACGAGCTGCAGGACACCGGTCTTGACGTCACCGATGTAGAACCGGCCGGCGCCGAAGAAACCGAGCACGATGCCGAGGACACCCGCGACGACCTTGCTCTTGTCGGAAACGCCCTGGGGATACCCGGGTGGGATGGGAGGAGTGGTCATGAAGCGACACAGTAGTGATCCCTCGGTCGCTGTCCGCACCGGTGCGCACCAGATGGGACGATGGTGCCGAACACCGTCCGCACGGCTGATGTGACAGGCACCGCCGGGCGGGGCCGCACACCTGACACATCGTCAACGGCCGCGGCGAGCAGGTGTCACAGTGCAGGCTCCGCTGAGCTGCGGTCCCGCCTAGACTGCCGCCGGCGGGACCGGTCGACCGGGGTGGCAATGGGGCCGCCGCGGCGCCGCGCAGTCGGGGTGAACGTGCCCCGAAGAGAGGTGTCAGCATCGTGAAGGTCGGCATCCCACGCGAGGTCAAGAACCACGAGTACCGGGTGGCGATCACGCCGGCCGGCGTCAACGAGTTCACCCGCGGCGGTCACCAGGTCTTCGTCGAGGCCGGCGCCGGGCTCGGGTCGAGCATCACCGACGAGGAGTTCGCCGCCGCCGGTGCCAAGATCCTGGAGAGCGCCGACGAGGTCTGGGAGGCCGCCGAGCTGGTGCTGAAGGTCAAGGAGCCGGTCGCCGAGGAGTACCACCGGATGCGCGCGGGACAGGTGCTCTTCACCTACCTGCACCTGGCCGCCTCCCGGGACTGCACCGAGGCGCTGCTCGACCGCAGGATCACCGGCATCGCCTACGAGACCGTGGAACTGCCGGACCGGTCGCTGCCGCTGCTCGCCCCGATGTCCGAGGTGGCCGGACGGCTCGCCCCGCAGGTCGGCGCGTTCCACCTGATGCGTACCGGCGGTGGCCGGGGGGTGCTGCCCGGCGGCGTCTCCGGCGTGTACGCGGCCAAGACCGTGGTCATCGGCGCCGGCGTGTCCGGCATGAACGCCGCCGCGATCGCCCTGGGCCTGCAGTCGGAGGTGCTGCTGCTGGACAAGAACGTCGGTCGGCTGCGCCAGGCCGACGCCATCTACCGGGGCCACCTGCAGACCGTCGCCTCCAACGCGTACGAGATCGAGCGGGCGGTGCTGGACGCGGACCTGGTGATCGGCGCGGTGCTGGTGCCCGGCGCGAAGGCGCCGAAACTGATCTCGAACGAGCTGGTCTCCCGGATGAAGCCGGGCAGCGTACTCGTCGACATCGCCATCGACCAGGGCGGCTGCTTCGAGGACTCGCGACCCACCACCCACGCCGACCCGGTCTACCGGGTGCACGAATCGATCTTCTACTGCGTGGCGAACATGCCCGGCGCGGTGCCGAACACCAGCACCTACGCGCTGACGAACGTCACCCTTCCGTACGCCCTCGAACTGGCCAACCACGGCTGGCGCGAGGCCGCCCGCCGCGACCCGGCGCTGGCGCTGGGCCTGAACACCCACGACGGACAGGTGGTCTACGGTCCGGTCGCCGAGGCGCACGGCCTGCCCACCCTGCCGTTGACCGAGGTGCTGGCCTGACCGGCGAGCGACCGACCCCGGACGGGACCGGTGGGGGCGAGCAGCCCGCGCCGGCCCTGCGCCGTGCCGTCCGCGGCTACCTGGACCACCTCACCGTCGAACGTGGACTGGCCGCGAACACCCTCGCGTCGTACCGCCGGGATCTGGACCGCTACCTCGGCTCGCTGACCACCGCCGGGGTGACCGACCTGTCGGCCGTCTCCGCCGGGGAGATCGAACGTCACCTGGCCCGGCTGCGAGCCGGCGCCGACGGGCACCCGCCCCTCGCGGTCTCCTCGGCGGCCCGAGCCGCCAGCGCGGTACGCGGACTGCACCGGTTCGCGCTGCGCGAGGGCCTCACCGGCGCCGACCCGAGCCGCGACGTGCGGCCCCCCGCCGCGTCCCGACGGCTGCCCCGGGCGCTGCCGCTCGACGACGTGGTCGCGCTGCTGGAGACCGCCGGACCGGTCGACGCGGCCGGCGACACCGCGCCGCTGGCGCTGCGGGACCGGGCCCTGCTGGAGTTCCTCTACGGCACGGGGGCGCGGATCTCCGAGGCGGTGGGCGCCGCGGTGGACGATGTGGACCTCGACGACGGGGTGACCGTGCTGCGCGGCAAGGGCGGCCGGACCCGGCTGGTGCCGATCGGCGGATACGCGTTGCGGGCCCTCGGTGCGTACCTGGTGCGTGCCCGACCGGGGTTGGCCGCCGCCGGCCGGGGCACCCCGGCGATCTTCCTCAACGCCCGGGGTGGGCCGCTGACCCGGCAGGGTGCCTGGGGCATCCTGCGCCGCGCCGCGCAGCGGGCGGGGCTGACCGTCGACGGCCCCCGGGCCGTGTCGCCGCACACGTTGCGCCACTCGTACGCCACCCACCTGCTCGACGGCGGGGCCGACGTGCGGGTGGTGCAGGAACTGCTCGGGCACGCCTCGGTCACCACCACCCAGGTCTACACCCTGGTGACCGTCGAACGGCTGCGCGAGGTCTACGCCACCGCCCATCCCCGCGCGCTGCACCGACCGCCGTCCGGCCCGTGATCGCCGGTGCGGTGGCAGCCGATGCGTGCCGCCGTGGAGCGCGCGTCGGTGGCCTGACCTGCCGGTGGCCGCAGCCGCCGTCCGACACGCCGAGCGGGTGCCGAACGCCCTGCTGGCCGGTGGCGTACAGTCGGCATGGCGCGGCCCTCGCGGCGAGTGGACCGGGGTGCGCAGCGGCGCCGCGAAGGACGTCGGGCGGCTCCGATGCCGCACGGTCGCCGGGAGGGGGCAACGAGGACATGGCTGGCAACGGTGACCGTGCCGAGACCTGGACGTCGGAGCTCCGCGAGCAGCAGAACGCCCTCGGCTCGGATCTGGGCCCGGCGGACCCGGCCGCCTACACCATGCGTAAGCCGATCCCCGAGCCGATGCCCACCGACCGACACGGGCCGGCCCGCATCATCGCGATGGCCAACCAGAAGGGCGGGGTCGGCAAGACCACCACGACGATCAACCTCGGTGCCGCGCTGGCCGAGTACGGCCGCAAGGTGCTGCTCGTCGACTTCGACCCGCAGGGTGCCCTCTCGGTGGGGCTGGGCGTCAACCCGCACAACCTGGACCTGTCGGTCTACAACCTGCTCATGCAGGACGACGTCACCGCCGACGACGTGCTCATCAAGACCGACGTGGCCGGGCTGCACCTGCTGCCGGCCAACATCGACCTCTCCGCCGCCGAGATCCAACTGGTCAACGAGGTGGCCCGCGAGATGGCCCTGGCCCGGGTGCTCAAGAGCATCCGCAAGGAGTACGACTACATCCTGATCGACTGCCAGCCGTCGCTGGGCCTGCTGGCGATCAACGCGTTGACCGTCGCGCACGGCGTGCTCATCCCGCTGGAGTGCGAGTTCTTCAGCCTGCGCGGGGTGGCGCTGCTGCTGGACACCATCGACAAGGTCCGCGAGCGGCTCAACTTCGACCTGGAACTCGAGGGCATCCTCGCCACCATGTACGACAGCCGCACCACCCACTGCCGTCAGGTGCTCCAGCGGGTGGTGGAGGCGTTCGGCGACAAGGTCTACCAGACCGTGATCACCAAGACCGTGAAGTTCCCCGAGTCCACCGTCGCCGGCTCACCCATCACCACGCTCGACCCGGCCTCCTCGGGGGCCCGCAACTACCGTCAGCTGGCCCGCGAGGTGATCGCCGCGCAGGCCGAGCGGTAGGAGGCGCGGAACCGAGGTGTCCCGACCGTGGACTACCGTCGTCGGCGTGAGCGCCCCGCCCCTCGACCCGACCGCCCCGGCGGCACCGCAGCCCGTGGTGGCCGACCCACCCGCGCCGACGGACGCGACCGGGTTCACCGTACGGCTGGCCAACTTCACCGGCCCGTTCGACCTGCTGCTGCAACTGATCGGCAAACACAAGCTCGACGTCACCGAGGTCGCCCTGCACCAGGTGACCGACGAGTTCATCGCCTACATCCGGGCCATGGGCGACGACTGGGACCTGGACGAGGCGAGCGAGTTCCTGCTGGTCGCCGCGACCCTGCTCGACCTGAAGGCCGCGCGGTTGCTGCCCGCCGCCGAGGTCGAGGACCCGGAGGACCTGGCCCTGCTGGAGGCGCGGGACCTGCTCTTCGCCCGGTTGTTGCAGTACAAGGCCTACAAGGAGGCGGCGGCGCACATCGCCGCGCTGGAGGAGGTCGGCGGTCGCCGCTACCCCCGGGCCGTCACCCTCGAAGCCCGCTACGCCGAGGCCCTGCCTGACCTGGTGCTGGGGATCGGCCCGCAGCGGCTGCTCAAGCTGGCGGTACGGGCGATGACCCCGAAACCGGTACCCGAGGTCTCCGTCGCCCACGTGCACATGGTCCGGGTCAGTGTCCGGGAGCACGCCGACATCATCGCCGAACGGCTGCGCCGGGCCGGCACCGCCAGCTTCTCGCTGCTCTGTGCCGACTGCGAGGCCACCCTCGAGGTGGTGGCCCGGTTCCTCGCCCTGCTGGAGTTGTACCGGCAGGGTGTGGTGGCCTTCACCCAGGAGCAGGCGCTCGAGGAGTTGACCGTCCGCTGGACGGGTCCGGCCGACGGCGGCCCGGCCCTGACCATCGACGAGTACGCGGGCACCCCACCCGAGCCCTCCACCGAACCGCCTTCCGGGCCGGAGTCGCCTGCTGGCCCGCCGCCGGATGGCGGACCGGTGGCGGCGGACGGTGCTGGTGACACTGCGAGCACCGGTGACGCCGATGCTGGCGGTGCTGGGCTCGGCGAGGCTGGTGCTGGTGCTGGTGCTGGTGCTGGTGCTGTCGGTGTCGGTGTCGGTGGTGTCAATGCTGACGGCGGTGTTCGTGCGAGGGCTGGCGTGGGCGGTGTTGGCGCTGAAGGCTCTGATGCCGAGGGTGCTGGGCCCGGCCAGGCTGAGGCGATGGGAACGACCGAGGAGCAAGCTGGATGAGCAACGAAGAGCGGCCGGATTCCCTGGCCGACCAGGCCGCCGCCTGGATTCCACCGTGGCAGCGCCCGGCTCCCGCCCCACCAGAGAACCCCACCCCACCCACCGACCCCACCCCACCCGCCGCGGACGCCGCAGATCTTGGTCCGCAGGTGCCCCTCCAGGGTCGGTCTTCGTCCAAGATCGAACTGGTCGAGGAGCGCGCTGGGGGGCGGGTCGGCGATGATGGAGAGACGGGGGAGGGGGTCTCGGCAGAGGGCGTCACGGGGGAGGGGGTCTCGGGACGTGACCTGGGGGCAAATGTCTCGGGGGAGGGGGCCTCGGGTCCGGGGCGGAAGCGGTCAGCAGCGAGGGCCCGGCCGGTAGCGGAGCCGCCGCCGGAACTCGACGACGCGGAGTTGCGTGGCGCGCTGGAGGCGATCCTGCTGGTGGTCGACGAACCGGTGAGCGAGCTGGTCCTCGCCCAGGTGCTGGAGCAGCCGGCCGAGCGGATCGGCCCGATGCTGGACGAGATCGCCGCCGGCTTCGCCGCCGCCGGTCACGGCTTCGAGCTGCGGCGGGCGGCGGGCGGGTGGCGGCTCTACACCCGGCCGGAATACGCCACCTACGTCGAGCGGTTCGTGCTCGACGGGCAGTCGGTGCGACTGACCCAGGCCGCGCTGGAGACCCTGGCGGTGGTGGCGTACAAGCAGCCGGTGACCCGGTCGCGCATCTCCGCCATCCGCGGTGTCAACTGCGACGGGGTGATCCGTACCCTGGTCACTCGCGGCCTGGTCGAGGAATGTGGCATCGAGTCCGACAGCGGGGCCCACCTGTACCGGACGAGCACCCTGTTCCTGGAGAAGCTCGGCCTGAACAGCCTCGACGACCTGCCGCCCCTGGCCCCGTTCCTGCCCGACGACGTGGAAGAGCTTGCCGATGCCGCGCGATGACCGCACCCCCCGCCCCGACGCCCCGGTCTACACCGGCCCGGAGCGCCTGCAGAAGGTGCTCGCCGCCGCCGGTGTCGGCTCCCGGCGGGCCTGCGAGGACCTGATCTTCCGGCGGCGGGTGACGGTCGACGGGCGGGTGGCGCAGCTCGGCGACAAGGTCGACCCGACCACGGCGGTCATCCACGTCGACGGCGAGCGGCTGGCGGCCGACACCCGGCTGGTGTACCTGGCGATGAACAAGCCGCGCGGGGTGGTCTCCACCATGGCGGACGAGAAGGGACGCACCGCGCTCGCCGACTTCCTCGGCAACCGGGTCGAACAACGCGTCTACCACGTCGGGCGGCTCGACGCCGACAGCGAGGGGCTGCTGCTGCTCACCAACGACGGCCACCTGGCGCACCGGCTGACGCATCCCTCCTACGGGGTGCCGAAAACCTACCTGTGCGAGGTCTCCGGCCCGATCCCGCGCAACCTGGGTAAGCGGCTGTCGGCCGGGATCGAGCTGGAGGACGGCCCGGTGACCGTCGACGCCTTCCGGGTGGTGGACAGTCTGGGGCGTACCGCCCAGGTCGAGCTGACCCTGCACGAAGGCCGCAAACACATCGTACGGCGGCTGCTCGCGGAGGTCGGCCACCCGGTGAGCCGGCTGGTGCGTACTTCCATCGGGCCGATCCGGCTCGGCGACCTGCGTGCCGGGCGGACCCGGAGGCTGACCAACGCGGAGGTCGCCGCCCTGTTCAAGGCCGTGGGTGACTGAGGCGGCGGTGGCGGGTACGGCTGCGGGTAGGCTGCCTGACGGCCCGGCCGGTGGCGCGCCACGGCGCCGGGCATCATTGGACATGTGTGGTCAACCGCTCGCGGTCGTTTCCGACGGATCGTGAGGTACGGGCTGAGGAGGACGACGGTGGAGGAAAACGTGCCGGCCGGGCGCTGCGTGGTCGCTGTGGACGGGCCGTCCGGTTCGGGGAAGTCCACCGTCTCCCGACGGCTCGCCACGAGCCTCGGCGGGCGTTACCTCGACACGGGTGCGATGTACCGGGCGATCACCTGGGCGGTGCTGCGCTCCGGCGTCGACCTGACCGACACGCAGGCGGTGGCGAAGGTCGCCGGCGAGGTGGACCTGCGCATCGGCACCGACCCCACCGGGTACGGCGTGACTGTCGACGGAGTGAACGTCGAGGCCGACATCCGTGGCCCCGAGGTGACCGCCGCCGTCTCGGCGGTGGCCGCCGTGCCGGCGGTCCGGGCGCTGCTGGTGGCCCGCCAACGGGACATGATCATCAAGGCGGGCCGGATCGTGGTCGAGGGTCGGGACATCGGTTCCGTGGTGGCCCCCGACGCCGACCTGAAGGTGTACCTGACCGCGTCGGCGGCGGCGCGGGCCGCGCGACGCAGCGCCGAGAACGCCTCCGATGTCGCGGCCACCGCCGCCGACCTGGCCCGACGCGACCAGCTGGACTCGACCCGCAAGGCCGATCCGCTGGCCCAGGCGCCGGACGCGGTGGTCCTGGACACCACCGAGCTGGGCATCGACGAGGTCGTGGCGCGGCTGCGGGCACTACTTGTCGAACGGTCAGTGGCGTGAGCGACGACGGCTGGATCGAGCTGCGTGAGCCCGACCTGGACACCGAGGAGCAGACCGGTCCGCAGCCGGTGGTGGCCGTGGTCGGCCGTCCCAACGTCGGCAAGTCCACGCTGGTGAACCGCATCATCGGCCGCCGTCAGGCGGTGGTCGAGGACGTGCCGGGGGTGACCCGCGACCGGGTGCCCTACGACGCGCAGTGGTCCGGGCGGGCGTTCACCGTGGTGGACACCGGCGGCTGGGAACCGGACGCGAAGGATCGCGCCGCGGCGATCGCGGCCCAGGCGGAGACCGCCGTGGCCACCGCCGACGTGGTGGTCTTCGTGGTCGACGCGACGGTCGGCTCCACCGACGTCGACGAGGCGGCGGTGAAGATGCTGCGCCGCAGCGCCAAGCCGGTGATCCTGGTGGCCAACAAGGCCGACAACGCCAGCATCGAGTTGGAGGCCACCTCGCTGTGGTCCCTCGGCCTCGGCGAACCGCATCCGGTCTCGGCCCTGCACGGCCGGGGCTCCGGCGACCTGCTCGACGCCATCCTGGCGGCGCTGCCGGAGGCACCGAAGGTGGCCGAGTACCGCCCCCGGGGCCCACGTCGGGTGGCGCTGGTGGGCCGGCCGAACGTCGGCAAGTCCAGCCTGCTGAACCGTTTCTCCGGCGAGGAACGGGCGGTGGTCGACGCCGTCGCCGGCACCACCGTCGACCCGGTGGACAGCCTGGTCACCATCGGCGGCGACACCTGGCACCTGGTGGACACGGCCGGGCTGCGCAAGCGGGTCGGCCGAGCCAGCGGCACCGAGTACTACGCCAGCCTGCGTACCGCCTCGGCGATCGAGGCGGCCGAGGTGGCGGTGGTGCTGCTCGACTCCAGCGAGCCGATCAGCGAGCAGGACCAGCGGATCCTGTCCATGGTGACCGAGTCCGGCCGGGCGCTGGTGATCGCCTTCAACAAGTGGGACCTGGTCGATGCCGACCGCCGGTACTACCTGGACAAGGAGATCGAACGGGAGCTGCGGCGGATTCCCTGGGCGATCCGGCTGAACCTGTCGGCGAAGACCGGCCGGGCGGTCGACAAGCTCGCCGCCGCCCTGCACCGGGCGCTGGACAGCTGGGAGACCCGGATCCCCACCGCGCAGCTCAACGCGTGGCTCACCGCCCTGGTCCAGGCCACCCCGCACCCGGTGCGCGGCGGCCGGGCACCCCGGATCCTGTTCGCCACCCAGGCCGGCGTGGCCCCGCCACGCTTCGTCCTCTTCACCACCGGTCCGCTGGACGCCGGCTACCAGCGCTTCGTCGAGCGTAAGCTGCGCGAGGAGTTCGGCTTCGAGGGCAGCCCGATCGAGATTTCGGTACGGCCCCGTAAGAAGCTCGGCCCCGGCGGTCGCGGCAAGGCCCACGGCTGACCCCAGCCACGCCGACACCCACGCCCCACCCCTTCCACCTATCCTCCTAGGATGCTGTAGGGGTGGTGGCATGGGTGGGGGCTGTGCGACGGGAGGGAGTAGCTGCGCTAAGCTGTACCGGCTGTCGCGGGCTACGGCTGGCGGTGGCATCGGGACGTGGCGCAGCTTGGTAGCGCACTTGACTGGGGGTCAAGGGGTCGTCGGTTCGAATCCGGCCGTCCCGACTTGAAAAAGGCCAGCTCGGCTGGCCTTTTTCACTTATATCTATGGATGTGTTGATCAGGTTTTGACACTTGATTCTGCCCGTACGAGCGTACGGTCTGAGGTCGATCGCCGTCCTGCCTGCGCCCGGGCGACGAGCGCGCGTGGCTCGGCGGCATCCGATGTTGTGCGGAGTTCGGTAGAGATCGCGATGACGGTGCAGGCCGCTTGAGCAGGCGTAACGGCCTTGTTCTCTGCCATGCGGCCCGGAGGCTTCCTGCGTCTTGGCACCGCGGCCCGGCAGGGCTTACCTCAGGTCTCGACGTCGTCCTTTGTAGATGGTCCTGACACACCTTCGACACGGATGTCCGTACGGTGACGTCGGTCCTTCCCGCCGCCGCTCATGACCGACCCGCATCGGATGGTCGGCCGCGTGTGTTCTGCGTCGGGCAGTTGGTCCGTTGTGTCTGCGGGTGGCGGGGTTCCCATGGCGGGGTGGGCCTCCAGTGCTGGAGGTGACTGCCAGGCGGTGAGGAGGTCGTCGTGGTCGATGGTGGTGTGATCGTTCGTGACCCGAAGTCCGGGTTGTACGGGTTCCGGCTGGAGATGGGACGCGACCGTAACGGGGCGCGGATGCAGGCCCGTCGGACGGGGTTCGTGACGGAGAAGACGGCGTTGGTCGAGTACCGTCGGCTCAGCCGTCAACGTGACGCGCGGACGGTCCGGCCGAGGCTTACCGACACCGTCGAAACACTGTGCGAGGACTGGCTTCGTGCCCGTGAGCAGGAACTACAGCCGAACACTGTCTACAACTACACGTGGCTGCTCAGCCTGATCTACCCCTACCTGGGCACGGTACGAGGCTCGCGGCTCAGCGCCAGGATGACCGAGCGTGCCTACCGCCACCTGGAAGCGGCTGGCTACTCCCGCACCACCCTGCGCACCCTCGACCTCGTGCTGACCAAGGCATACGGCGAGCAGACCGGCTTGACCCTCGGCGCGCGCCGGCCACGCGAAAGCGACACCCTGCGGCCTGTCTGGACCCTCACCGAAGCGCGCCGCTTCCTCGACCACATCCACCATGACCGGCTCTACCCGCTGTGGCGGCTGCTGCTGGTCACCGGCCTACGACGCGGCGAACTGTGCGGCCTGCAGTGGCGCGACCTGGAACCGGACCTGGCCACCCTCACCGTCCGCCGGCAACGCGTCGTCGAAGACCCGGCCAGCCGAGTCCGCGACAAGCCACCCAAGTCCCACAACAGCACCCGAACCCTCATCCTCGACCCGGCAACCCTCAAGACCCTCACCGCCACGACAGTGACCGCTGGTTCGCGGTACATGTTCACCGGCCGCACCGGCCAACCCCTGCGGCCCGACAACGTCACCAGCCGCTTCAACCACCTCGCCACCCGCGCCGGAGTCCGCCCCATCGGACCCCACCAGATCCGGCACCTGCTCGCCTGCACCTACCTCGACGCCGGATACGGCATCCACGAAGTCGCCGAACGACTCGGCCACGACCCAGGCACCCTCATGCGCTACTACACCCGCATCAACGCCACCCGCCGCCAACAAGCCACCGAACACATCGCCCAACTACTCACCGAACCGCCGCAGAAGAATGATCAGCCAGGGGCTGCGGCCATGATCAGCCAGGGTCGATATGAACCAGACCCAGGTTAAAGATCAAGCTAGACCGGGTCGAACTGCCAGGCAAACCCGATCACCGAGCGGTCGACGACGTCAACGCAGTGGTAAACGGCATTCTCCACGTCCAGCTCGACCGGGTGCTGGCGGGCGACTCGGTCGTCGGGGTCTCGGTAGTCCGCCCACTCCGTCCACCAGACCTGGCGGGGCAGCCGCGCAGGATCGAACTGTACCCGGATTGCCACCTTCTCCAAGCGACGGTGCGCCACCCGCCGGAACACCGGCTCGACGTCGGCGGAGTAGTGAAACCGGGTGATGTACTCCATGCTCGTCATCTCGCCCCGGTTGAGCCGCCGATAGGGCTCGCCGGGTATGCCACCCTGCACGCGCTCGACCTCCACCTCATCGGTGTCGAAGGTGTAGCGATAGGTGGTCAGCCCGTCGACCAGCGACCGGATGTCCTGGATGGTCCGATGCGACGCGGGCTGGCCGTCGGCGCCGAGATAGTGGAATTCGTGCAACGAGATCGTCTGGTATTCCGGCGGGTCCGACACTTCCCCGGCGAGCGGTGGAAGGTCCCCGTAGATGACCCGGGGCAAGTTCCACACCCTCCCACTGCCGCCACAGGCCGGCGGCGTGCGCATCGCCGATCCCGAAGGCGTCCGCACTGCGCTGGCCCGTTGACCCGGTCGCCCTCGGCGCTGCGGGTGGTGATCGTGCCCGCCGGCGGCCTGTCGAATGTTCGGGAAGACTGCGGAACGAGACCGCTCGGCCCGTGACCACCGCTCGCCTTCACGGTGGCCACGGGCTCTTACCCTGCCTGTCACGACCCGCCGAGCAGTGCTCGTCCGCGGGGGTGCCGGCTGACTACGGCGCTGAGGTGAACTCGAAAGTTCCGGCACTCACGTTGTAGACGTCGTAACCGCCGTCGCGGCGGACGAACGTGGCACCGGGGGGTGGCGTCGTGGTGGCGGACGCCGACAGTAGCGGTACCCAGACCTGACCGCTCGTGCCGGCCGGCGCTGTCACCTGGATACGGAACTGGTTGGCGGTGTCACGGGCCCACCTGACCGTGAGTGCTCCCCGCGCTGTGGGCACCTGGCCCTGGGCCCAGTTCAGGGTGGCCGGCCTCGGCTTCACCTGCCAGGTCGAGTACCCCGGATGTACCGCAGTCGGCCCGAGGATCGACTCGGTGATCAGCTGGGTCGGGCCGGCTCCCCAGGCGTGAGCCAGGCTGTCGAAGCCACGTGACGGGAGACCGTTGCTGTTGACGAACTCCCAGAAGGTCCCGGTGTAGTAACCGCTGTTCGGATCGACCTGGATGCCCCAGTGCCGACGCAGGAGTTCGACGGCGCCGGCCGTGTCGCCACTGTCGAAGCGGGCCATGACCTCCCAGGTGTTGTTGAGCGGTTCGATTGTGTGGCCGTATGGATCGGCCATGCTCGGTGCCGGCTGGCTGATCTGACTACCGTGCGTCTGCCACCGGCTCCTGAAGTACGTGAGGATGCCCTGCACCCGTTCCGGCGGCGCGACGCCCAGCCGGATCGCGTTCATGTTCGCGTCCAGCGGGAAGACGTTCGGCCGGTCGTAGGTGTGCTTGTAGAGGCCGGCCGATGCGTTCCACAGCCGCGCGTTGATGGCGTTGCGCAACGCGGTGGCCTTGTTGGTGTACTCGGTGACCCTGGCGGCGGTGCCGACCCTGCTCTCCATCCAGATCATGTTCTGGAGCAACTCGTAGTAGGCGAGGCTGTATTCAGTCACCTCGCCGTTCTGGGTGGTCTGCCAGTAGTCCGGGTCGTTGGTCACGACGAGACCGTTGGCGTTGAGCCGCGTCGCATGATAGGCGGCCGCCGCTTGAAGCTTGGGCCGCAGGGCCGTGATGTACGGCGTGTCGCCGGTGTAGCGGTAGTACTGGATGGCGATGATGGCCGAGTACGCCGAGTAGGTCACCGCATAGTCGAACTTGCCGCACCCACGGAAGCCGACCGCGCTGGTCAGCCGGCCGTTCGATGCCTGAAGGTTCATGATGCTGTCGATGGAGCCCTTGACGTACGGGACGCTGTTGGTGCCGAGGGAGAGCTGCATCACCGGGTTCGTGATGAGCAGGTCGCCGGACCAGATCGCCCGGTCGCGCTTGGCGCCGTCGAACACGACGGGCATATTGAAACAGGAGGCCACGCCGACCGGCACCATGTCCATCTGGGCGGTGTAGGCGCCGGCGTACCACATGCGGTTGAGCTGGTCGTCGCTGGACATGAACCAGCCCTGGTACCTGTCCGGTGTGGCGCGGTAGGCCCGGAAGGTGAGGCCGGCAGCGGTCAGCGTCAACGTACCGGGGGTGGTCAGCTGGACCGCCATGAAGCGCAGGCCGCCCCGCAGACCGCCCGTGTAGGTCCGGGCGCCGGTCACGCTCAGGGTGATGGGGGAGCCGTTGTCGTTGTTGTAGATTCCGCTGCTGTTCGCGGTAAGGAAGGGCAGGGCCTCGCTGGTGGTGACCCGCAGGGTGTTCGAGGATCCGCCGGAGGGCGTCGACGAGGAGACGCTGGCGTAGGGATTGCCGCCGACCTCCTTGCCGAAGTCGAGCACCACGGTGGCCGGTGAACTGCTCGACGTGGTGCGCAGCGTGGTCGATCCGCTGCCCTGACCGATCAGCGCCCCGGCGTTGGTCACCGAACCGCTGGTGCGAACGATCTGGACGGGACGCACGTTGTCACTGGTGGGAGCGGGCACAAGGCTCTGCCAGTTCGGGTTGGCTGGCCACGTGGGCGGTGCGGCCTTGGCGCCCTGCACGGACAGCAGGGTCGCGGCGACGCAGGTCGCGATGGCGACGACAGCGGTGAGGGCGACACGTGTGCCGCTGAGCGGTCTGCGTTGAGGAAGAAGGACAGCCTTGAGCACCTGGACCTCCAGGGGGACGGGATGAAACTGCCGATGCGGGCATGCTGTGGTGCGCAGTGGGGTGGTGGAAGGAAGCCGTAGAACGTTTCATCGAGGGCGAATCAATGAAACGTTTCACATCGCAGCTTGTCGATAGCGTACGAACGGGTCGTTGGCCGCGTCAAGGGGTGCGCCGGCGAGGTGGCCCGCATTGACCGCGACCGGCCATCGGGAACCCCGCCCGGGTGCAGGAGATTGCGTCGGATTGGCCTGCCGTCAGAGCGGGCGCCGCGCGTGCAACGGTGATCGCGTCTCGGCGGGCGGCCGGGTGTCTAGGTAATTATTGACGAACTCCTATGTGCTGGTTTAACGTCAAAGCGCCATAGGCGATGAAACGATTCAATATCGTGATCGCTTCGGCCTCACTCGATCCCGTCCCGCACCCATCCCGTCGCTTAAGGGCGGGTTTCCCGCCTGTGAAACAAGAAGGAGGAATGCCGCATGTCGAACGAGGAAACTGAGCTGGCGCCACGGCAGCCGCGCCCATCGCCGATCCGTAGGGCACTGGGTGGTGCCGCGATCGTCCTGGGCCTGCTCGCCGCGACGACGGTGGCGAGCCCGGCCACCGCCGCCAGCCCGTATCAGCGTGGTCCGAATCCGACCGCCGCCAGCATCGCGGCCACCACCGGACCCTTCGCCATCGCCTCGACCACAGTGCCCAGGGGCAACGGATTCGGCGGTGGGGTGATCTACTACCCGACCAGCACCAGCCAGGGCACCTTCGGCGGGATCGCGATCTCGCCGGGGCTCAACGGCACCTGGTCCGGCATCTCGTGGCTGGGACCGCGGCTGGCATCGCAGGGCTTCGTCGTGTTCGGGATCGAGACCAACAATCTCAACGACAGCCCCACCAGCCGTGGCACCCAACTGCTCGCGGCACTGGACTACCTGACCCAACGCAGCTCAGTGCGTAGCCGCCTCGACGCCAACCGCCTCGCGGTGATGGGGCATTCCATGGGCGGCGGTGGCGCCCTCGACGCGGCCCTGCGGCGGCCGACGCTGAAGGCGACGATCGGGAACGCACCCCACCTGCCGTCGGGCAGCCTGGCCAACGATCGGGTGCCGACGTTGATTTACGCCATGCAGAACGACACGCTCGTGACACCGGCACGCCTGACCAGCTTGTACAACACCATCCCTGCCGCCACCGAGCGTGCCTACATCGAGGTGACGGGCGCGGGTCACAACTACATCGGACAGCCGAGCACCACACTCGCCCGCACGATGATCCCGTGGCTGAAGATATTCATCGACAGCGACACCCGCTACGCCCCCTTCCTCTGCCCCCTCAACGACCGATCCGGCATCAGGCAGTACCGCAACAGCTGCCCGCTGATCTGACGCCTGATCCACCTGCACGTCAGGTCGTATGGCAGCAGGTGCTGACCACCGGAGATCGGTCCGGACACCGGGTGTGGTGTTCGGACCGATCTTCCGGTGAAGGACGTGCGAGATGGACGACGACCTGTCGGATCGGGAGCACCCCGCCCCTGCGCCGGCTGCTGCGAGCGGTTCAACCCGTCGTGTCAAGCCGGTCGAGCAGAACGGCCAGCACCGTACGGTCGATGCCGAGGCCGGGGAACGCGGTGAGGGTACGCAGCGGGAAGTCACCCAGGACGGTCATCGCCTCGTGGTCGCCCAGGATACCGCGCGGGCGGCCCGTGGCGTCGACGCCGACAACCCGGCGCAGCGCATCGGCGCCGGCCGGGTCCGCCAGCCACTCCCGTAGTGTCGCCTCGGCGTCGAGGCGTACGGGAACCGGTGGGGCGTCGATCTCGACGGTGGCGCTCAGGCGTAGGTCGCGGGAGGAACGTCCGATCCCGATGTCGAACGTGCCCGCCTGGAGGACCCAGCGGCGTTGCCCGGTCGACCAGTAGGACAGGTCGCGGGCGCTGAGAGTGAGACTGACCCACTCGGCGGCGCCGGGTGCGAGGTCGACCTTGACGAAGTCCTTCAGCTCGCGGATCGGGCGAGCCACCTGGGACTGCGGAGCGCCGACGTAGAGCTGGACCACCTCTTTGCCGGGCCTTCGTCCGGTGTTGGCGACGGTGCAGGACACGGCGACGGTCAGGTCGCCGTCCTCGACGCGTCCGGTGACCGTCACCGTCAGGTCGCGGTAGTCGAAGGTGGTGTAGGACAGGCCGTGACCGAAGGGATAGGCGACGTCGCGGCCGACGGCGTCGTATCCCCGGTAGCCGACGAATACGCCTTCGCCGTACCGGACGTGGCCGTCCTCGCCGGGGAAGTTGAGGTACGCCGGGGTGTCCTCGAGCCGCAGCGGCAGGGTTTCCGCGAGGCGGCCGGCGGGCTCGACGGTGCCGAGGAGCAGGTCCGCGGTCGCGCCCCCGGCCGCCTGGCCGGACAGCCAGGTTTCCAGGATCGCCCGGGCGTGGCCGTCCCAGTCGGCCAGCCGCACGGCGGAGCCGTTGGCCAGGACAACCACGAGGTTCGGGTTGGCGGCGGCGAGGCGGGGCAACAGTGCGGTCTGATTGTCCGGCAGCGCGATGTGGGGCCGGTCTGCACCTTCGGACTCGGCAGCACCGGGCAGACCGAGGAAGACGACCACCGTGCCGGCGCGGGCCGCAAGCGCGACGGCCTCGGCTGCCAACTGGTGGTCCTGGTCTGTGGTCTGGATGCCGAATCCGGCGGCGAAGGGCACGTGGACGCCGGTCGGCACCGCGGCACGCAGTTCCTCCAGCGCCACGTCGAGGCGGGTCGGGTTGACCTGCGAGCTGCCGGCGCCCTGAAAGCGTGGCGTACGGGCGAACTCGCCGATCACCGCGATCACGTCGCCGGCCGACGGACGCAGTGGTAGCAGATCCGCCTCGTTCTTGAGCAGCACCGCGCACTCGGCGGCCGCCGTACGGGCCAGCGCGTGGTGGGCGTCGACGTCGAAGCCGGCCACCGCGTCGTCGGCAGCGGGCGGCGGGCCGGCGGCCAGTGCCTGGTCGACAAGGCGCAGGATGCGGAGCGCCGCCCGGTCGAGGAGGTGCTCGTCGAGCGTGCCGCCGCGTACCGCCGCGACGAGCGCCGCGTCGCTCACCCCGAGGTTCGGTGGCATCTCCAGGTCGAGCCCGGCGGCCAGCGCGGCCACCCGGTCGTGCACGGCGCCCCAGTCGGAGACCACGACGCCGTCGAAACCCCACTCGGTACGCAGGACATCGGTGAGCAACCAGCCGTGCGCGGAGGCGTGGATGCCGTTGATCCGGTTGTACGCGCACATCACCAGCCACGGCCGGGCTCGGGTGACAATGCGTTCGAAGTGCGGTAGGTAGATCTCCCGCAGGGTGCGTTCGTCAACGTCGGCGCTGACCCGCAGCCGGTCGGTCTCCTGGTTGTTGGCGGCGAAGTGCTTGACGCAGGCGCCGACGCCCTGGCTCTGCACACCGGTAACGTGCGCCTCGCCCAGCACTCCGGTCAGGAGAGGGTCTTCGGAGAAGTACTCGAAGTTGCGCCCGCACAACGGTGACCGCTTGATGTTGACGCCGGGGCCGAGAACCACGCCCACCCCCTGCGCCCGGGCCTCCACGCCGATCGCCGCGCCGATCCGGCGGACGAGCTCTGGATCCCAGGACGAGCCGAGCGCGGACGCGGTCGGAAAGCAGGTGGCCGGCAGGCTGCCGGAGATGCCGGCCTGGTTGCCGTCCGGCTGGCGACGCAACCCGTGCGGACCGTCGGCGAGCAGGACCGCCGGGATGCCCAGCCGGTGCACCGGCGAGGTGTGCCAGAAGGTCGAACCCAGGCAGAGCACCGCCTTCTCCTCGAGCGTCAGCTCGGGTAGCAGATCGGCCATTGTCATCGACGTGTTCTCCGTTCCTGGGACGTGATCTGGTCCGCACCGGCAGCGTCGGGTCAGCGAGTTGGGTCGGACAGCGCTACGCCGGTGGTGGCGCGGTCGTCCGGCGGACGACGAGGGTGGGGGAGAGCTTGACCTGCGTGGTGGGTCGGCTGCGGTCGGCGATGCGGTCCAGCAGGAGCCGGGCGGCGTTGACGCCGATCTCGCGGCCGGCCTGGTCGACACTGGTCAGTGAGATTGGCCGGAATGCGGCGAAGGTGGTGTTGTCGTAGCCGGCGACCGAGATGTCCTCCGGGACGCGGAGACCGGCCTCGGCGATGGCGTCGAGCGCCCCCATGGCGACGATGTCGGCACCGGCGAAGATCGCGGTGGGGCGGGTGGGACGGTTGAGCAGCTGTTGAGCGCCGAGGTAGCCGCCCTCCTGGTTGTAGCGGGTCGACGCGATGTCGATCTCGTCGGCGAGGCCATGGGCGCGCATGGCCTGTTGGTAGCCCTCGGCGCGGATGGCGTTGGGCATCTCGGCGAGGCAGTCGGCGGTGGTCTCGTGATGTTCGATGTGCGCGATGCGGCGGTGCCCTAGGTCGGTGAGGTGGTTGACCATCAGGGTGGCGCCGGTGCGGTCGTCGTCGACGACGGTGTCGTAGCTGCGGGAGTGCCCGTGGCGGCCGACCACCACGGTAGGCACCGTGCTGGCGATCCTGTCGAGGTCGGAGCAGTTCGAGATCGGCGCTATCAGGACCATGCCGTCCATGCCGCGGTCGATCATCGCGTTGACGATCCGCGCCTCGGCCTCCTGGCCGTTGCAGCCCGGCCCGAGCAGGACCTGGTATTCGCTTCCGGCGATGTGGGCGTCGAGGCCGTCCAGGATCTCGGCGAAGAAGGGGTTGCGGATGTCGGGCACCAGAACGCCGATGGTGTACGTCCGGCCCCGCATGCCCCGGGCGGCGGCGTTCGGTCGGTAGCCGAGTTCGGTGATCGCCTGGCGTACCTTCGCCTGCATCTGGGGGCTGACGCCGTAGGCGTTGCGGAGCACCTTGGACACCGCGGTGGTGCTGACCTGTGCGTGTCGCGCGACGTCGATGATGGTGATCCGGCGGGCCGGCGCTGACAGCTTCTCCACCTGACGTCCTCCGGGCTGTGTAAAACGTTGCGCAGAGACTAGACCGCCGCGTCGCCGATGTCAGCAGGCAACCTCTTGACGTCCGCTGGATGACCTCCTATGGTCAGCCGCAACATTTTGGAAAACGTTGCCCACGCCACACCGTTCACGGTCGAGGGATCGCGTCGCTGCTGGGCCCTCATTGGACCTATCGTATGAAACGTTTCAAAGAGTGGATTGCGGATGACTACTACCCCGGACAGTGACAAAAGGGTCGCTGTCGATGGTCGACGAGCGGCAGCGCCGCCGTGGTGGTTCGCGGCACCGGCGCTGCTGCTGTTCGCCTTCGTGGTCCTGGTGCCCAGCGCGCGTGGCGTCTACTACGCCTTCACCGACTGGGACGGACTGAGCCCCGACCTCGCCTTCGTCGGCCTCGGCAACTTCGTCGACATCACCCACGACCCCACCGCCCGGCAGGCGATCTGGCACACGCTGGTCATCGCCGTCTCGATCACGATCATCCAGAACGGCATCGGACTGCTGCTCGCACTCGGCGTCAACACAGTGATCAAGTCGCGCAACGTGCTGCGGGTGTTCCTGTTCGCGCCGGCCGTGGTCACCCCGATCGTGACCGCCTACCTGTGGCGCAACCTGCTGGGTCCGGACGGCGCCGTCAACAGCCTGCTCGCCGCGGTCGGACTCGGCTCGTGGCAGCAGGACTGGCTGGGCGATCCCGAGATGGCCCTCTGGTCGGTGGTGGCCGTGATCGTGTGGCAGTTCGCCGGCTACTCGATGGTCATCTTCCTGGCCGGGTTGCAGTCCGTGCCGAAGGAACTCTACGAGGCCGCCGCCATCGACGGCACCGGGCCGGTACGGCGGTTCTGGTCGGTGGTCCGGCCGCAACTGGCCCCCGCGATCACGATCAACCTGATGTTGTCGATCATCGGCGGCATCAAGCTGTTCGACCAGGTGTACGCCCTGACCGGAGGCGGCCCCGGACACGCCACGGACACCATCTCCACGCTGATCTACAAGGAGGCATTCACGCTCGGCGAGTTCGGCTACAGCATCGCCCTCGCGGTGGTCCTGACGATCATCGTGGCGGTCGTGTCGACCGGGCAGTACCTGATGTTGGCACGCAACGAGAGGGCGGCGTCGTGAACCGTTACCGCTGGCGAACCTTCGGCCTGGAAATGGTCATGATCGCCGCCGCACTGGTGATCGCCTTTCCGGTCTACATCCTGGTGAACCTCGCCGTACGGGCCCCGTCTGACACCTCGTCGCCGCTGCGTCCGACGACCTCGCCCACCTTGTCCAACTTCACCGAGGCGTGGCGCGAGGGCGGGCTCGGCGGTGCGCTGATGAACAGCGTCCTGGTGACCACCATCAGTGTGCTGGTCGTGCTGGCGGTTTCCGCGCTGGCGGCCTATCCGCTGGCTCGGGCCACCGCCCACTGGTCGCGCGGCATGTTCCTGCTGATCATGCTCGGGCTGGTGTTGCCGTTCCAACTGGCCGCACTGCCGCTCTACCAGACCATGCGGGACCTCGGACTGCTCGGCACGGTCTGGTCCCTGGTGCTGTTCTACTCCGGGCTCCAGGTGCCCTTCACGACATTTCTCTACACCGGCTTCATCCGGGCCCTGCCCCATGATTTCGAGGACGCCGCGCTCATCGACGGCTGCCGTCCCTGGGAGGCGTTCCGGTACGTCGTCTTCCCGATGCTGAAGCCCATCACGGTCACCGCCCTCGTGCTCAACGCGATCACCGTGTGGAACGACTTCTTCACCCCGCTGCTGTACCTGAGTGGAAGCACCCAGCAGACCGTGCCCGTCGCACTGGCCGGGTTCGTCGGTCAGTACGTCGCCGACTGGAACCTCATCTTCGCCGCGCTGGTGATCAGCATCGTGCCGGTCCTGCTCCTGTACTTCGCGTTGCAGCGCAGCATCATCAACGGATTTGCCGGAGGGCTGAAGGGATGACCCCCTACGGGCTGCAGACGGAACAGCGGTGTGAGCCGCTGGGCGTGGGGGAGCGGCAACCCCGACTGTCCTGGAAGCTGGAATCCGACCGGCGCGGGGCGGCGCAGAGCGCGTACCGCATCACCGCCGCCGAGCGGGCCGCGGACCTCGACGATCCCGACCGCCTGATCTGGGACAGCGGCCGCCGGGAGTCCCCGGACGGTCTGCTGGTGCCCTGGGACGGGCCGGCTTTGCGGTCGGCCACCCGGTACCACTGGCGGGTCCAGGTGTGGGACGAGACCGGCTCTCCCGCCGGGTCGGCGCAGAGCTGGTTCGAGACCGGGCTGCTGCACCACGAGGACTGGACCGCGGCCTGGATCGGCCGGGATCCCGCCGCGCAGCCGCACGTCGACCCGCCGGGGGAGGAGGACCTTCCCCCGATGGACTCGCCACCGCTGTACCTGCGCCGGGAGTTCCAGCTGGAACACACCCCGGTGCGTGCCCGGTTGTACGCGACCGCTCGAGGTGTGTACGAGCCCCGGCTCAACGGCGAACGGGTGGGCGACGTCGAGTTGGCGCCGGGTTGGACCGAGTACCACCACCGGCTGCAGTACCAGACCTATGACGTCACGACGATGCTGCGAACCGGTGCGAACGCGATCGCCGCGATCGTCGCGGACGGCTGGTGGTGCGGGTACGTCGGCTTCGACCGGCGTCGTCCCGCCCGTCACTACGGTGACCAGCCGGCCTTGCTGGCGCAACTGGTCATGGAGTTCGCCGACGGTTCCCGTCAGGTGGTGACCACCGACGCGAGCTGGAGCGAGCATCCCGGCGCGATCCGCGCCGCGGACCTGCTGATGGGCGAATACGTCGATCGGCGCTGGCACGTGCCGGGCTGGGATCGAGCCGGGTGCCCGGACGCTCGGTTCGTCGCGGTGGCCGTGCTCGACGCCACCCCGGGGCCACTGGTGGCCGAGCCGGATCACCCGGTCCGGGTGGTGACCGAGATGCCGGCGGTCGAGGTGACCCGACGCGCGTCCGGCCGCTACGTCGTCGACTTCGGGCAGAACGTCGTGGGGCACGTTCGCCTGACCCTGCGCGGTGCCCCGGAGGGGCAGCGGATCGTGCTGCGGCACGCCGAGATGCTCGCCGACGGCGAGCTGTACGTGGCGAACCTACGCACCGCACGGGCGACCGACGTGTACGTCTGCGGCGGGGACGAGGTGGAGGTGTTCGAGCCGCGCTTCACCTTCCACGGATTCCGCTACGTCGAGATCGACAACCACCCCGGCGAGCTGGTCACCGCCGACATCGTCGCCCGGGTGGTGCACAACGACCTGCCCTGGACCGGCCGGTTCCGGTGCTCGGACCCGATGGTCAACCAGTTGCAGTCCAACATCACCTGGGGCCAGCGCGGCAACTTCGTCGCGGTGCCGACCGACTGCCCGCAACGTGACGAGCGGCTCGGCTGGCTCGCCGACGCGCAGATCTTCGCGCCGACCGCCGGACGCAACGCCGACGTCGCCGCGTTCCTGGCCCGCTGGATGCGCGACGTGGTGGACGGGCAGGACGCCGACGGTGCCTTCCGGGACGTCGCGCCCGTGGTGTCCCTGCATCGGGAAGCCGCCCCCGCCTGGGGCGACGCGGGCGTCATCATCCCCTGGTATCTATGGCGAACCTACGGCGACCGGCGGGTGCTGGCCGACAGCTTCGACGCGATGCGCGCCTGGGTCCGGCACATCCACCGGCACAATCCCGACCTGCGCTGGCGTAACCGCACCGGCAACTCCTACGGCGACTGGTTGCAGGTCGACGTCACCACCGAGCGGGAGGTGCTGGCGACCGCCTACTTCGCCCACAGCACACACCTCGTCGCCCAAGCCGCCGAGGTGCTGGGTCGCTCCGACGACGCCACCGAGCTACGGCAGTTGCACGCCCGGATCCGTGACGCCTTCATCGACTCCTACGTGCACGCCGACGGCACGGTCGAGGGCGGCACGCAGACGGCGTACCTTTTGGCGCTCGCGTTCGGGCTGGTGCCGCAGCGGCTGGTCGCGGCGGCCGTGGGGCACCTGGCCGCCGACATCGAGAAACGCGATCGCCGGCTCACCACCGGCTTCGTCGGCGTGGCCCTACTCTGCCCGGTGCTGACCGAACACGGTCGGACCGACCTGGCCTACGCCCTGCTGCACCAGACGGATTACCCCTCCTGGGGCTACTCGATCCGGCACGGCGCGACCACCATCTGGGAGCGCTGGGACGGGTGGACCGACCACGCCGGGTTCCAGTCACCGGCGATGAACTCGTTCAACCACTACAGCCTCGGCAGCGTCGGCGACTGGCTCTACGGCCGGGTCGCCGGCATCGACCAGACACCGTCCTCGGTGGCGTACCGCGAACTGCTGCTGCGCCCCCAGCCCGGCGGTCGGCTCACCTGGGCACACGCCGAGCAGGAGACCGCGCGGGGGACGGTCGCCTGCGGTTGGTCGATCGCCGACAACCGGATCACCGTGACCGCCACGGTGCCACCCGGAAGCACCGCCGTACTGCAGATCCCCACGGCCGACCCGGCCAGCGTGCGCGAAGGCGATGCGCCGGTCGCCGGTCAGCCCGGGGTTCTCGGGGTCGAGCCGTCCGCCGCAGGGGCCACCCTGCGGCTGGCGTCCGGCCGCTACACCATCACCGCCGCGGCACCCGACGCGGTTTCCTGACCGGCAGATCAGCCCGGGAGACACAGTGAGAATCAAGAGGTTCGCAGCCGTGGTGGCCGCGACGACGATGACGATCGCCTTCACCGCGTGCAGCGGTGGCACCAACGCCAGCACCGACGCCAACACGTTGACCCTCGCCTCGGTCGACCAGGGCTCGGTCGAGGACGTGGTGAAGGCCTTCGAGGACGCCAACCCCGGGGTGAAGGTCAACTTCACCACCAGCGGCGCCGACCAGTACCAGCAGCAGATCCGTACCCAGCTGGCCTCCGGCACGGCCCCGGACGTCATGACGGTCTGGCCGGGCAACGGCAACCCCGGCGCCACCTTCGTGCTGGCCGAGCCGGGCTATCTGATGGATCTGTCCGACCAGCCGTGGGCAGCCCAACTGCCCGAGTCGGTCAAGAGCGTCGCCCAGTACGACGGCAAGACCTACAACGCGATCTTCGGGCTCAACGGCATCGGCGCGATCTACAACCAGGAGGCCATGGAGAAGGCTCAGCTGACCCCGCCGGGCACCTGGACCGAGCTGCTCACGTTCTGCCGCAACGCCGCCGCCAAGGGAACGCCGGCCTTCGCGCTCGGCATCCAGGACAACTGGGTCACCCAGATCGCGCTGTTCGCGCTGGTCGCCACCACCGTCTACGGCAACGACCGGGACTTCGACACCAAGATGCAGGCCGGCCAGGCCACCTTCGCGGACTCGGAGTGGACCACGGCCATGGCCAAGTACCAGGAGATGAACGAGACCGGCTGCTTCCAGGAGAGTCCGCTCAGCACCAGTTACGAGGCCAGCCAGGAGTTGGCCGCCACCGGCAAGACGCTCGGCATCATCCAGGGCAACTGGGTGGTGGCGCTGCTCAAGGGCAAGAACCCGTCGGGCACGTTCGTGCTCAAGCCGCTGCCGGCCACCGACGACCCGGCCACCTTCGTCATGCCCGCCGCCGCAGGCGCCGGCTACGGCGTCAACGCCAAGGCCAAGAACACCGATCTGGCGCTCAAGTTCGTCAACTTCGTGATGTCTCCCGAGGGCATGCGGGTGTTCAACGCCAAGCAGGGCAGCCTGCCGTCGCTGCCGAACAGCGGCTCGGAGGTCGACCCCGCCTTCACCGACCTGACCACCTTCATCAACGACAACCGGACCGTGCCCTTCATGGACCAGCTGTGGCCGAACGCGAAGGTGCAGCAGACCATGCTCTCCGGCCTACAGGAGATCTTCAGTGACCAGGCCACCGCTCAGCAGGTGCTGACCAGGATGGACGCCGAATACCAGGCCGGTTCCTGACCTGCGACCGGAAGCCGTCGCGGGTACTCACGCGACCATTCGATCGGCCGCTTGCCGGCGCGTCTCCGACTGGAGGCGCGCCGGCGGTGCCCGGACATCCGTGGCCACTTGGGCGAGGAGGAACATCCGTGGGCGCAGACTTTCCGGCCGACTTCCTGTGGGGCAGCGCCACCTCGGCCCACCAGGTCGAGGGAAGCAACGTCAACAACGACTGGTGGGACTTCGAGCACCGCCCCGGCAGCGCGGCACGCTGGTCCTCCGGCGACGGCATCGACCATTACCACCGCTACGCGCAGGACTTCGCCCTGCTGCGGTCACTGGGCCACAACGCGCACCGGCTGTCGCTGGAGTGGTCCCGGATCGAGCCGGCACCCGGCGAGTTCAGCCGCGCCGCGACAGCGCACTACCGGCGGGTGCTCACCGCCCTGGCCGACACGGGCATGACCGCCTTCGTCACCCTGCACCATTTCACCTTGCCGCGCTGGTTCGCGGCCGCCGGCGGCTGGCTCGCGGCGGACGCCGAGACAACGTTCGCCCGCTACTGCCGGTATGTCAGCGCAGAACTGGGTGACCTGATGCCCTTCGTGTGCACGATCAACGAGCCGCAGATGGTCGCCCTGCACGGCTACCTGGAGGCGTACCATCCGCCGGGCATCGCCGACGAGACGCTGTGGAAGCGGGTCGGTGGGCGGCTGCTCGACGCCCACTTCGCGGCGGTGCGGGCGGTGCGTACCGAATCGGACCGGTCACAGGTCGGCTTGGCGGTCCAACTGCCGCTGCTGGCGCCGGCCCGCGACGACGAGGCGTGCCGGAGGCTGTGCCGCCTCATGCGGCATGAAATCGTCGATCGGTATCTCGACGGGCTCACCGGCGCGGATCGCGGCGACTTCCTCGGCGTGCAGTACTACCGCAAGCAGTGGGTCGATCCGAACTCGCCCACCCTGTTCGGTGAGCCGCCGGCCGGCTTTCGCCGGACCCAGATGGGCTGGGCCGTGCATCCCGACGGTCTGCGGCAGATCCTGCACCGGGCCGCCCGGACCGGTCTGCCGCTCTACGTGACGGAGAACGGCGTCGCCACCGAGGACGACACCGAGCGGGTCGACTACCTGCACTCGCACCTCGCTGCCGTAGCCCAGGCCATGGCCGAGGGTGTCGACGTACGCGGGTATCTGCACTGGTCGGCCTTTGACAACTTCGAGTGGAGTGAGGGCTACCGGCCGAAGTTCGGCCTGATCGCCGTCGACCACGACGACGACTTCGCCCGGATCGCCAAGCCGAGCGCGTACGCCTTCGCCAAGGTGGCCGAGACGGGCCGGCTGGACCCAACAGGGTGAGTGGACGTCAGTCGCGGCGGTGGTCGCTGGAGCGCCGCACGACCAGTTCGGGCTGGAAGACGACGTGCCGGTGGCGGTGGGCGAGGCCCCCCTCGGCCTCCTCCAGCAGCAGCAGCGCGGCTGTGCGGCCCAACTGTTCGCGGGGTTGGCGCACCGACGACAGGGGCACCGCCGCCGCACCGGCGAATTCGATGTCGTCGTACCCGACGATCGCGACGTCGTCGGGCACCCGCAGCCCGCGTTCGGTCAGCTGCTGGAGGACACCGAGGGCGATCAGGTCGTTGGCGCAGATCACGGCGGTGGGTCGGCGTCCGGCGGGCAGAGCCAGCAGTTCCTCGGCGGCGCGTCGGCCGCCGCCCACGGTCAGGCTGCTCGTCGTGGCAACCCGCAGCTCGGCGTCGCCGGCCCGCTCGGACAGTGCTGCGGCGGCGCCGGCGTGCCGGTCGGCCACCTGAGGGATGGAGAAGGGTCCGCCGGCGTACGCGATGCGACGGTGCCCCTGATCCAGCAGGTGCTCCATGGCCAGCCGACCGCCGAGGAGGTCGTCCACGGCCACTGAGCAGCGACTGGCCTGCCCCGATCCGCGGTCGACCAGCACCACCGGGATGCCGCGGCTGTGCAGGCGTTCCAGGTTGGGTTGCAGGCCGTGCGCGACGGGGGTGATGAGTACGCCTCGCACCCGCTGCTCCTCCAGCAGTTCGAGGTGCCGGCGTTCCCGGGCGCTGTCCTCACCGCTGTTGCAGACGATGAGCATGGCGCCGGCCTCCTCGATGACCTGCTCGGCGCCGTGGACCACGTCGGTGAAGAACGGGTTGGCGACGTCGAGCACGACGATCGCCACGGTGCGGCTTTGTCCGGCGCGGAGTTGGCGGGCGGAGTCGTTACGGACGTAGCCGAGTTCGGCGATGGCGTCGAGGACCCGTTGTCGGGTGGCCGGCGCGACCGTGTTCGGCCGGTTGAGCACGTTGCTGACGGTGCCCAGGGACACGCCGGCGTGCCGCGCGACCTCCTTGATGCTTGCCGTAGCCATGGCTCCCTCGGCGGTGTCGTGCCTGGTGGGTGGTCGGGCCCCCGGGACCAGGCTGGACTGTCGGGGTCCGCCCCGATCGGGGGAAGTCTATCGCTTGTATAACGTTTCATTCATCCAACCCGCCCCGGGTCGCGCTCGGCAAGAGGAACTGCCAGGTGAAGGGCGGGTTCGGGGCCAAGAGGGTCGCCGGATAACAACTCGGTAACCGGCCGGAAACCCTTGACCTGTGCCTGAGGCCACACCTACAGTCGGGACAGCAATGAAACGTTTCATTAGGTCGCGTCGAGCTGCGAAGGAGGCCAGGTGCTTCCGGTCTTGGCACTGGAGGGTGTGGACAAGTCGTTCGGAGCCGTCGCCGCGTTACGCGACGCCCGACTGGACTTGTTCGCCGGTGAGGCGCACGCCCTGGTCGGTGAGAACGGCGCCGGCAAGTCCACCCTGGTGAAGATCCTGGCCGGTGTGCACGGGCCGGACGCGGGCCGGATGCTGCTCGACGGGGAGCCGGTCACCTTCGGCAACCCGGCCGACGCTCGGGGTGCGGGCATTGCCGTGATCTACCAGGAACCGACCCTCTTTCCCGATCTGTCGGTCGCGGAGAACATCTTCATGGGCCGGCAGCCCCGCAAAGGGCTGCGCCGCATCGACGCCGCGGCCATGCGGGCGCGTACCAACGAGCTGTTCACGCGGCTCGGCGTCGGGATCGACCCGGACCGGCCCGCCCGTGGTCTGTCCATCGCCGATCAGCAGCTGGTGGAGATCGCCAAGGCGCTCTCCTTCGACGCCCGGGTGCTGGTGATGGACGAACCGACGGCGGCGCTCTCCGGCGTCGAGGTCGAGCGACTCTTCGCCGTGGTCCGTACGCTGCGGGAGAACGGCGCGGCGGTGCTGTTCATCTCGCACCGTTTCGACGAGGTGTTCGCCCTCTGCCAGCGGGTCACCGTGATGCGCGACGGCCGTTGGATCGCCACCGACGAGATCGGTGAGCTGACCGTCGACGGTGTGGTGCGGACCATGGTCGGCCGCGACATCTCCTCGCTGTTTCCGAAGACGGACACCGAGCCGGGCGAGGTCCGCCTAGAGATCGACGGGCTGACCCGGCACGGCTACTTCGACGACATCTCGTTCAGCGTGCGTGGCGGCGAGATCGTGGCGCTGGCCGGGCTGGTCGGCGCGGGACGCAGCGAGGTCGCTCGGGCGATCTTCGGCGTCGACCGCTACGACGCTGGTGAGGTCCGCGTCGACGGTCGGCGGCTACGGCCCGGCGACCCGCCGGCGGCGATCGCCGCCGGGCTGGCCCTCGTGCCGGAGGACCGCCGCCAGCAGGGCCTGGTGATGGAGCTGTCGATCGAACGCAACGCCACGCTGCCGCGTCGGTGGGCGCTGAGCCGGCTGGGGCTGCTGTTCGGCGGCAGCGAGCGGCGATCGACCGCGGACTGGGCCCGCCGGTTGCAGGTCAAGGCCGCCCGCAACAGCGACCCGGTCTCCACCCTCTCCGGCGGCAATCAGCAGAAGGTGGTGCTGGCCAAGTGGCTGTCCACCGAGCCACGGGTGCTCATGATCGACGAACCGACCCGGGGCATCGATGTCGGCACCAAGTCCGAGGTGCACCGGCTGCTCTCCCAGCTCGCAGCCGAGGGAGTGGCGGTGCTGATGATCTCCAGTGAGCTGCCGGAGGTGCTCGGCATGGCCGACCGGGTGCTCGTCATGCACGAGGGCCGCCTGGTCGCCGACATCCCCCGTCATCGGGCCGATGAGGAGAGCGTCATGTTCGCCGCGACCGGACAGCGGGAGGCCGCCGCATGACCACCGCAGACGTACGCCAAGCGGACGCCACCACGGCGGGCGGACCCAGCCCTCAGTCCGGCGCCCGTTCGGCGCACCGGCTGTTCGTCGTCCGCGAACTGGGCATCCTGCTCGCGCTGGTGCTCCTGGTCGCGGTGACCTTCGGCGTGAACCAGCGGTTCCTGTCCGCACAGAACATCAAGGACCTGCTACTCAGCTCGACCATCCTGGCGATCCTCGCGGTCGGGCAGGCGATCGTCATCATCACCCGGAACGTCGACCTGTCGGTCGGGTCGATTCTCGGGCTGTCCGCGTTCGCCACCGGCGTGCTCTTCGTCGACAACCCCGGCCTGCCCATCCCGCTCGCCATCGGAGTCGGCGCGGCGCTCGGCGCGGCCTGCGGCGCGGTCAACGGCGCCCTGATCGCCGCGGCTCGGGTACCGGCCCTGGTGGTGACCCTCGGCACGCTGTACGTGTTCCGGGGCCTCGACCACACCTGGGCCACCGGACGGCAGATCAACGCCGCCGACATGTCGCGCGACTTCCTGCGGATGGGCAACGCCACCGTCCTCGGCGTGCCGGTGCTCGCCCTGTTCGCGGTCGCCGTGCTCGTCGTCGCCGGCTACCTGTTGAAGAACTACCGCAGCGGTCGCGAGCTGTACGCGATCGGCTCCGACCCCGACGCGGCGCGGCTCTCCGGTATCGCGGTGGGTAGACGGGTGTTTTTCGCCTTCGTGGCCAGCGGCGCGCTCGCCGGGCTCGCCGGTGTGCTCTACGCGGCCCGCTTCGGCACCATCGACGCGAACGCCGGCCTCGGCCTGGAACTCAACGTGGTCGCGGCCGTGGTGGTCGGCGGCGTCGCGATCTTCGGTGGCAGCGGTTCGGTGTACGGCGCCGCGCTCGGCGCCGTCCTGCTCACCACCATCGGAAGCGCCCTGCCCGTACTGGGGGTCAACCCGTTCTGGCAGCGCGCCGCCGTCGGCGCACTCATCCTGGCCGCCATCGGGCTGGACCGGGCGCTCGCCGTCCGCATGGCACGCCGTCTGCGAGGAGGCAACACCCGTGGCAACTGACACCATGGCCGCCCCGACGGGCACCGCGACGGCGGGGCCGCCCGTCTGGCGTCGACTGTTCGGCTCGTGGGACGCCATCCTCATCGTCGCGCTGATGGTGGTGGTGCTCGTCGCCACCGCCACGATCGAGGGTGTCGGCAGCCCCCGCTTCTACCGGTTCCTGGTGCTGGAAGCCATCCCGATCGCGCTGATCGCCCTGCCGATGACGCTTGTCATCATCACCGGCGAGATCGACCTCTCGGTGGCCAGCACGGTGGGGCTCACCTGCTCGGTGCTCGGTCAGTTGTGGTACCTCGGCGTCACGTCCCTGCCGCTGCTCATCGTGCTGAGCCTGCTGCTGGGCGCCGTGCTCGGCGCGGTCAACGGCGTCTTCATCACCGTGTTCGGTCTGCCGTCACTGGCGGTCACCATCGGCACGCTGGCGCTCTACCGTGGCCTGGCGTACGTCGTGCTCGGTGACCGCGCGATCGCCGACTACCCGCCGACCTGGACCCAGAACGCGATCGCCCCCATCCCGGGCACGGTCATTCCGTGGTTCGTGTTGGTCCTGGCCGCCCTGGCCGTCGTCTTCAGCGTGCTGCTGTACGCCACTCCGATCGGCCGCTCCCTCTACGCCATCGGCAACAACGCCGAGGCCTCCACCTTCAGCGGCATCTCGGTGCTGCGCACCAAGTTCTGGCTGTTCGTCGCCACCGGTGCCATGGCGTCCCTGGCCGGGGTGTTCTGGACGTTCCGTTTCGCCAGCGCCCGCGCCGACAACGCGACCGGCCTGGAGTTGGCGGTGGTGGCGGCCGTGCTTCTCGGCGGCGTCTCCATCTTCGGCGGTCGGGGCGGTCTGGTCGGTGTGCTCGCGGCGGTGGCCCTGCTCGGCGTGCTCCGCAACGCGTTGCAACTGGCCAACGTGCCGGCGAACACGCTGACCATCGTCACCGGCACCCTGCTCATCCTCTCCGTGGTCGGACCGAACGTCGTGCGGATGGCGCGCGAGCGGCTCCGTCGTCGCCGACCCGTCACCACCAACCTCGAAAGGACCTCGTCATGATCATCAGACGTACCCGGGTTGTCGCGACCGCAGTCCTGGCGGCCGTGGCCCTCACCCTCGGCGCCTGCGCCGAGGACACCGGCGGCACCGACCCCGGCACCGGTGACACCGGCAACGCCTCCGGCACGATCAAGGAGGGTCTCAAGGTCACCTTCCTGCCCAAGCAGGTCAACAACCCGTACTTCGAGACCTCCGACAACCAGGGCGGCAAGGCGGCGGTCGAGGAGTTCAAGGGCCAGTACGCCCAGACCGGCCCCTCCGAGGCGAGCCCATCGGCCCAAGTCTCCTACATCAACACCCTGTCCCAGCAGGGCACCGACGTCATCATCATCGCGGCGAACGACCAGGACGCGGTCTGCGGCTCGCTGACCGAGGCGAAGGCCGCCGGTGCGAAGGTCATCACCTACGACTCGGACACCAAGCCGGAGTGCCGCGACGCGTTCGTCAACCAGGCCAGCGCCGAAGGCATCGCCCAGACGCAGATCAAGCTGATCTCCGAGGCGGTCGGTCCGGACGGTGGCGAGATCGCGATTCTCTCGGCGACCGCGAACGCCACCAACCAGAACGCGTGGATCGAGCTGATGAAGACCGAGCTGGCGAAGCCGGAGTACAGCAAGCTCACGCTGGTCGCCACGGTCTACGGCGACGACCAGGACGAGAAGTCCTTCCAGGAGGCGCAGGGCCTGCTGTCGAAGTACCCCAACCTCAAGGGCATCATCTCTCCGACCACGGTGGGTATCGCCGCCGCCGCCCGCTACCTGTCCGGCTCGTCCTACAAGGGCAAGGTGCAGCTCACCGGCCTCGGCACCCCGAACCAGATGCGCGAGTACGTCAAGGACGGCACGGTCAAGTCCTTCGCCCTGTGGAACCCGGCGGACCTCGGCTACCTCGCCGCGTACGCCGGCGGGGCGCTGGCCTCCGGGATCATCACCGGCAAGGAGGGCGAGACCTTCACCGCCGGCAAGCTCGGCGAGTACACCGTCGGCGCGAACGGCGAGATCCTGCTGGGCGACCCGTTCGAGTTCAACGCCGACAACATCGACGACTTCAACTTCTAGGGTCACGGGTAGGTGTGGTGTGCGCCGGATCTGCTTCACGCTTCAGGTCAGGACGGACCGGCTGGAGGATTACCGGCGCCGCCACGCCGCCGTGTGGCCCGACATGCTCGCCGCGCTCAAGCGCGCAGGCTGGCACGACTACTCACTCTTTCTCCGTGAGGACGGACTGCTGGTCGGCTGTTTCCTGACCGAGGACCTCGACGCCGCTCGGGCGGCGATGGAGGCGACCGAGGTCAACGCGCGGTGGCAGGCGGAGATGGCCCCGTTCTTCGCCGACCTGCCCGACGGGCGACCCGACCGGGGTTTCCGCGTCCTGACCGAGATCTTCAACCTGGAAGAGCAACTGGGGGAACAGCAATGACCGAGATCGACCCGGCCACGCGCAGACGGGTCATCGACGCCCTGCGGGAGCAGCGCATCGAGACACCCTCCTGGGCGTACGGCAACTCGGGCACCCGGTTCAAGGTGTTCGCGCAGGCGGGAGTGCCGCGCGACCCGTACGAGAAGGTGGCGGACGCGGCGACCGTGCACCGCTTCACCGGCGTGGCACCGACCGTCGCGCTGCACATCCCGTGGGACCGGGTGGACGACTATGCCGCGCTGGCCGCCTATGCCAAGGAGCAGGGCGTCGAGCTGGGCACGATCAACGCCAACGTGTTCCAGGACGACGACTACAAGCTGGGCTCGGTCACCAATCCCGACCCGGCGGTGCGCCGCAAGGCGATCGGGCACCTGCTGGAGTGCGTCGACGTGATGGACGCCACCGGTTCGCGTGATCTCAAGCTGTGGTTCTCCGACGGCACCAACTATCCGGGCCAGGACAGCGTTCGGGAGCGCCAGGACCGGCTCGCCGACGCGCTGCGGAAGGCGTACGACCGGCTGACCGGTGATCAGCGCCTGTTGCTGGAGTACAAGCTGTTCGAGCCGGCGTTCTACCTGACCGACGTGCCCGACTGGGGCACCGCGTACGCGCACTGCGTGGAGCTGGGCGAGCGGGCGCAGGTGGTCATCGACACCGGCCACCACGCGCCGGGCACGAACATCGAGTTCATCGTGGCCTTCCTGCTGCGCGTCGGGAAGCTGGGCGCCTTCGACTTCAACTCGCGTTTCTACGCCGACGACGACCTGATGGTGGGTTCGGCGGACCCGTTCCAGTTGTTCCGGATCATGCACGAGATCGTCCAGGCCGACGCCCTGCGTCCGTCCTACGGCATCGCGTTCATGCTCGACCAGTGCCACAACATCGAGCCGAAGGTGCAGGCGGTCATCCGGTCGGTGCTCAACGTCCAGGAGGCGACCGCCAAGGCGCTGCTGGTGGACACCGCTGCGCTGACCGCCGCCCAGCGCAGCGGTGACGTGCTGGAGGCCAACGCCGTGCTGATGGACGCCTACAACACCGACGTACGACCCCTGCTGCGCGACCTGCGCGAGGAGGTGGGTCTGGACCCGGACCCGGTCGCGGCCTACAAGCGTTCCGGATACCTGGAGCGGGTCAGCGCCGAGCGGGTCGGTGGACAGCAGGCGGGCTGGGGTGCCTGACCTGCACTGACGACCCGTACCGCTCGCTGACCCGTGGGTCGGTGCACCGGCCCACCGGTATCGGCGGCCGCATCCCTTCGTTACCCCCGACGAAAGGACTGCCAGGTGGTGACCGAACCGCAGGACGCCGGGCCGGCGACTCTGACCGAGGACGAACTGGCCATCCTCGCGTTGCTTGCCGAGGGCCGGCTCACCGCGAGCGTGGCCGCCGAACTGCACCTGTCCGAGCGCAGCGTCCGGCGCCGGGTGCGGGTGATCTGTGAGCGGCTGGACGTGGATACCTCGATCGAGGCCGTGGTCTGGGCCGCCCGACGAGGGCTGGTGTGACCTGGTCCGTAGCTTGACGGCAGCGAAGATGCCCTCGTAACCTCAGGAACGCCGGGATGAAACGTTTCATGCCCTGGCTGCCCACCGTCGACACCCCGAGGGGGTGGGACCAGTGCGACACGCGCTTAGCGCGCACCCCGAAAGAGTGAAGGAAGCCATGACGAATCCCGCGGTGGATGACCTGCTCGCCCGCAGCAACCGGCTCGGCGCCGATCCGGCGAACACCAATTACGCCGGCGGCAACACCTCTGCCAAGGGGGTGGAGACCGACCCGGTGACCGGCGAGCCCACCGACCTGCTCTGGGTCAAGGGTTCCGGCGGCGACCTCGGCACGCTCACCGAGCGCGGGCTGGCGGTGCTCCGGCTGGATCGGCTCCGGTCGCTTGTCGACGTCTACCCGGGGGTGGAGCGTGAGGACGAGATGGTCGCCGCGTTCGACTACTGCCTGCACGGGCGGGGTGGATCGGCACCGTCGATCGACACGGCCATGCACGGGTTGGTCGACGCGCCGCACGTCGACCATCTGCATCCCGACTCGGGGATCGCCATCGCCACCGCCACCGACGGGCCCGCCCTGACCGCGAAGATGTTCGGCGAGCGGGTGCTCTGGGTGCCCTGGCGTCGGCCCGGTTTCCAACTCGGCCTCGACATCGCCGCGGTGCGTCGGGCGAACCCGCAGGCGATCGGGGTCATCCTCGGCGGGCACGGCATCACCGCCTGGGGTGACACCAGCGAGGAGTGCGAGGCCAACTCCCGCGAGATCATCGCCACCGCCGCGCGGTACATCGCCGAACACGGCCGGCCCGAGCCGTTCGGTGCCGTGACCCAGCCGGCCCTCCCCGAACAGCAGCGCCGGGATCGGGCGGCGGCGCTCTTTCCGGTGCTTCGCGGTCTGGTCTCGACCGACCGGCCGCAGGTGGGTCACTACACCGACAGCGACGTGGTGTTGGACTTCGTCGGCCGGGAGCGGATGCCCGAGTTGGCCGCGCGGGGCACCTCCTGCCCGGACCACTTCCTACGGACCAAGGTCCGCCCGATGGTGCTCGACCTGCCACCGACCGCCGGGATCGAGGAGACCGTCACCCGCCTGAAAGAGCTGCACGCCGCCTACCGTGCGGACTACCGGACGTACTACGAGCGGCATGCCGGGCCGCACAGCCCACCGATGCGCGGTGCCGATCCAGCCATCGTGTTGGTGCCGGGCGTCGGCATGTTCAGCTTCGGAGCCAACAAGCAGACCGCCCGGGTCGCCGGCGAGTTCTACGTCAACGCGATAAATGTGATGCGGGGCGCCGAGGCGGTGTCGACGTACGCTCCGATCGACGAGGTGGAGAAGTTCCGCATCGAGTACTGGGCGCTGGAGGAGGCCAAGCTCCAGCGGATGCCGAAGCCGAAGCCCCTGGCGACCCGGATCGCTCTGGTCACCGGCGGTGGCTCGGGGATCGGCCGGGCGATTGCCCATCGGCTCGCCGCCGAGGGCGCCTGCGTGGTGGTCACCGACCGGGACGCCTCCGCCGCCGAGACCGTCGCGGCCGAGATCGGCAACCCGGATGTCGCGGTCGCCGTACCGCTCGACGTCACCGACGAGGAGCAGGTCGCCGCCGCGGTGAGGGCCGCGGCACTGGCGTTCGGCGGGGTGGACCTGGTGGTCAACAACGCCGGGTTGTCGCTGTCGAAGTCCCTGCTGGACACTTCCGTACGGGACTGGGACCTGCAGCACGACGTGATGGCCAAGGGGTCGTTCCTGATCTCCCGGGAGACGGCCCGGCTGCTGTTGGCGCAGGGCATGGGTGGCGACATCGTCTACATCGCCAGCAAGAACGCGGTGTTCGCCGGCCCGAACAACGTCGCATACGGTGCGGCAAAGGCCGATCAGGCCCACCAGGTGCGGCTGCTCGCCGCCGAGCTGGGCGCGTACGGCGTGCGAGTCAATGGCATCAACCCCGACGGGGTGGTCCGGGGGTCCGGCATCTTCGCCGGTGGTTGGGGCGCCGACCGGGCGGCGGTGTACGGAGTGCCGGAGGAGAAGCTCGGCGAGTTCTACGCCCAGCGCACCCTGCTCAAGCGGGAGGTCCTGCCGGAGCACATCGCCAACGCGGTCTTCGCCCTCACCGCCGGCGACCTGTCGCACACCACCGGCCTGCACATCCCGGTCGACGCCGGCGTCGCCGCCGCGTTCCTGCGATGACGCCGATGCCGCCGCACGCCGAGCCGGCAGCCGCATCGCACACTGGGCCGGCAGCCGGATCCGCACCGCGCGTCGGGTCGGCAGCCGGGTCCGGACCGCACGTCGGACCGTCGGCGGGCGCGGAACCGTCGACCGGTCCGCAGCGAAGTAGGGTACCGGGATCCGGGCCGCGACCGTCGGCCCAGCCAGTTCAGGCGCCGCACCCTCGTGGCGGCGGCGAGGTCAGCCTGGCGGCCGTCGACCTCGGCGCGTCCAGCGGCCGGGTGGTCCTTGGACAGGTCGGCCGGGACACCCTGCGGCTGACTGTGACGCACCGGTTCGCCAACGAGCCGGTGCGCGTCGGCGGCACTCTGCACTGGGACATCCTGAGCCTGTTCCGCGAGGTGCTGGCTGGGCTCCGGACGACCGGCCCGGTCACCAGCGTCGGCGTGGACTCCTGGGCGGTCGACTACGGCCTGCTCGACTCCACCGGCGCGCTGCTCGGCAACCCTGTGCACTACCGGGACGCCCGTACCGATGGTGTCGTGGAGCAGGTGACCCGGCGGCTGGGTGCCGAACGTCTCTACGCCACCACCGGGCTGCAACAGTTGCCGTTCAACACGCTCTACCAACTTGCCGCGGCAGCCAGCACGCCGCAACTTGCCGCCGCCCACCGGCTGCTGATGATCCCGGATCTGATCGCCTACTGGCTCACCGGGCAGCTTGGTGCCGAGGTCACGAACGCCTCCACCACCCAGCTCTACGACCTGAACACGGGTACCTGGGCGCACGACCTGATCACCGACGCGGGCATCCCGGCGCACCTGTTCCCGCCGCTGCGGAAGCCGGGCACCGCGATCGGGCCGACGCTGCCCGAGTTGGCCCTACCCGAAACGGCGGGCGTGGTGGCGGTCGGTTCCCACGACACCGCCTCGGCCGTCGTCGCGGTGCCCGCCGACGGCGAGCACTTCGCCTACATCTCCTGCGGCACCTGGTCCCTCGTCGGCGTCGAGCTGGACCGGCCGGTGCTCACCGAGGCCAGCCGGCAGGCCAACTTCACCAACGAGGGCGGAGTCGACGGCACAATCCGTTACCTGCGTAACGTCATGGGTCTATGGCCGTTGCAGGAGTGCCTGCGCAATTGGGGCGAGCCCGACCTGCCCGGCCTGCTCACTGCCGCCGCGCGGGAACCGGCGTTCCGCAGCGTGGTCGACATCGACGCCCCGTCGTTCCTCCCGCCGGGTGGCATGCCCGAGCGCGTGGTCGAGGCGTGCCGCCTGGCCGGCCAGCCGGTGCCGCAGTCACCGGCCGCCGTCGTCCGTTGCGTCATCGACAGCCTGGCCCTGGCCCACCGCCGGGCTGTCCGTCAGGTGCAGGACCTCTCCGGCCGACAGGTCGACGCGGTGCACATCGTCGGCGGGGGAGCGCGCAACGCCCTGCTCTGCCAACTCACCGCCGACGCGTGCGGGCTACCGGTGCTGGCCGGGCCGGTGGAGGCCACCGCGATCGGCAACCTGCTGGTCCAGGCACGAGCGGCCGGCGTGGTCGGTGGTGACCTTGCTGCCTTGCGGCGGCTGGTGCGGCAGACTCAGCGGATCATGCGCTACGAGCCGGGCGATGGGTCCGGGACGGCGCGGGCAGCCGAGCGGCGGGTGGGGGTGTGAGGTGCGGATCGCGTTGTTCGTGACGTGTCTGGCGGACACCTTGTTCCCGGCGGCGGCGAAGGCGACGGTGCGGTTGTTGGAGCGGTTGGGGCATGAGGTGGTGTTCCCCGACGGGCAGACGTGTTGTGGGCAGATGCACGTGAACACCGGCTATCAGGAGCAGGCGGTGCCGTTGGTACGCCGCCACGTGCGGACCTTCGATCCGTATGACGTGATCGTGGCACCGTCGGGGTCGTGTGTGGGGTCGGTACGGCATCAACACGCGACGGTGGCTCGCCGCAGCGGTGACGAACGGTTGGCCAGTCGGGCCGAGTCGGTGGCCGGGCGGACGTACGAGCTGTCCGAGCTGTTGGTGGACGTGCTGGGGGTGACCGACGTGGGTGCCTTCTTTCCACACCGGGTGACGTACCACCCGACGTGTCATTCGTTGCGGATGCTGAGGGTGGCCGACCGGCCGGTACGGCTGCTTCGTGCGGTGCGGGGGCTCGACCTGGTGGAGCTGCCGGCGGCGGAGCAGTGCTGCGGGTTCGGTGGCACCTTCGCGGTGAAGAACGCGGACACCTCGACGGCGATGCTGGCGGACAAGATGCGCCACGTGCTGGCCACCGGCGCCGAGGTCTGCACGGCCGGAGACTCGTCGTGTCTGATGCACATCGGTGGCGGGCTGTCCCGGGCGGGGGCCGGAGTGCGGACGGTGCACCTGGCGGAGATCCTGGCCTCGACGGAGCAGGGCGGCACGATGAGCGAGCGGAGCGAGCCGGTGGTGGCGTCGTGACCCGTACCTTCCTCGGCATGCCGACGACCGCCCCGGCGGGTGTCGGGCACCTGCGGGGTGACGAGCCATTCCCGGCTGCCGCCCGGCGGGCGCTGGCGGACACGCAGCTGCGCCGCAACCTCGGGCACGCGACCGCGACGATCCGGGCGAAGTCGGCGGGCGTGATCGGTGAGGTGCCGGACTGGGAGCAGTTGCGGGCGGCCGGTAGCGCGATCAAGGCCGACGTCACGGCCCGGCTACCGGAATTGCTGGAGCAGCTTGAGGATCGGGTGAGCGCGGCCGGGGGAGTGGTGCACTGGGCCGCCGACGCCAACGAGGCGAACGCGATAGTCGTCGACCTGGTCCGGGCCACCGGCAGTGACCGGGTGATCAAGGTCAAGTCGATGGTGACGCAGGAGATCGGCCTCAACGAGGCCCTTGAAGCGGCCGGGATCGCGCCGGTGGAGACGGATCTGGCCGAGCTGATCGTGCAACTCGGCCAGGACCGGCCGAGTCACATCCTGGTGCCGGCGATTCACCGTAACCGGGCGGAGATCCGGGAGATCTTCCTGCGGGCGATGCCGGGGGTGGATCCGGGGTTGACCGACGAGCCTGCGGTGCTGGCGGCGGCGGCGCGTCGGTTTCTGCGGCAGACGTTCCTGTCCACGCCGGTGGCGGTGTCCGGGGCGAACTTCGCGGTGGCGGAGACCGGCACGTTGGCGGTGGTGGAGTCAGAGGGCAACGGTCGGATGTGTCTGACCCTGCCACAGACGTTGATCACCGTGATGGGTGTGGAGAAGGTGGTGCCGACCTGGCGTGACCTTGAGGTGTTCCTGCAACTGCTGCCCCGGGCCTCGACCGGGGAGCGGATGAACCCGTACACGTCGATGTGGACCGGGGTGAGCCCGTGTGACGGGCCGGAGGAGTTTCATCTGGTGCTGCTGGACAACGGTCGCAGCGCGGTGCTCGCCGACGAGGTGGGCCGGCAGGCGTTGCACTGCATCCGCTGCTCGGCGTGCCTGAACGTGTGCCCGGTGTACGAGCGAACCGGCGGGCACGCGTACGGGTCGGTGTATCCGGGGCCGATCGGTGCGGTGCTGTCGCCGCAGTTGACCGGGGTGGCCGACAACGCGTCGCTGCCGTACGCGTCGTCGCTCTGCGGGGCCTGCTACGACGCCTGCCCGGTTAAGATCGACATTCCGGAGTTGCTGGTGCACCTGCGTGACCAGGCGCCGCATCCGCGCGGTGAGTCGGCCGTGATGGCCGCCGCCGCGTACGCCATGGACCACCCGGCGCTGTTCGCGGCGGCGCAGCGCGCGACCCGGCTGAGCCGGCTGACGGGCCGGCGTGGTCGGGGCCTGCCGCCGCCGTTGTCCGGCTGGACCGCCGGCCGTGACCTGCCCGAGGTGCCGGGGCAGACCTTCCGGCAGTGGTGGGCGCAGCGGTGAGCGCGCGGGAGACGATCCTCGCCCGGCTGCGGGCCGCCCTCGACCCCGCGCCGGCCCCGGTCGAGGTGCTCCGTGACTACCGGCGCGACGGCGCGGTCGACCTGGATTTGCTTGTGGATCGGCTGACCGACTACCGCGCCCAGGTGCACCGGGTTACCGAGGCGGCCGTCGCCGACACCATCACCGGCATCCTGCCGACCGGCGCGAGCGTCGTCGTGCCACCGGCATTGCCGTCGGCCTGGCTGCCGGCGACCGTGACCGCCCTGGCCGACGAGGGTCTCGACACCACCGCGATCGCCGCCGCCGACGGCGTGGTCACCGCCGCCGCCGTCGCCATCGCCGACACCGGCACCGTCGTGCTCGACGGCTCACCCGACCAGGGTCGCCGCGTCCTCAGCCTCCTGCCGGACCTGCACATCTGCGTGGTCCGCGCTGCCCAGGTCGTCGCCAACGTGCCGGAGGCGCTCACCCGGCTCGCCCCGCACCGACCACTGACCTGGGTCAGCGGCCCGTCAGCCACCAGCGACATCGAACTCAACCGCGTCGAAGGCGTCCACGGCCCCCGCACCCTGCACGTGATCCTGCTGCCCTGAGTTCACCCAGCATCGGCTGACGATCTGGCGGCCCTGCGCGACCTCCCGATGCGGCTCGGCGACGGCACCCCGCCCGATCCAACGGCGGCGGGAGGCATTGGTAGTCCTCTGTGGCCAGATGCTCGACGCCGAACCGTCGAGACGCATGGGCGGCCGGAGGCGGCCAACTTGTTTCCGGTCTATTGCCTTGCTATTGCGACTCGGCGAGGCTCGGGGCAGCTAGATCGATGAAACGATTCAACCTCTGGCCTGGCCATCGCGCCTCATCGGTAACTCTCTCCTTGGCACGTTCCAAAGCGGAGGGAGTCGCACTCCCGGCGACCCGATGGCTTCAGGTCTTTGGCACCATGCGAAGGGAGAACAGGTGCCATCCACAAAGCACACAGCTACCGCACTCATCGGTGCTGGGCTGGCGCTCGTACTGGCCGCGCCACCGTTCGTCACCGCTGCCTCCGGGGTCGGCGCTGCCAAGGGAAAGCCGGGCAACGTGCAGGTCCGCGACCTTGCCATCGACGGTCGCTACGACTCGCCGTTGGACATCGGCAATCCTCGTCCGACGCTGAGCTGGCAGTTCGCCGAGACGCCGCGCGCCAAGTCGCACCCGTGCCACCGGCAGAACGCCCGCGTCGCCTGCCCGGGTGACCGGCAGACCGCCTACGAGGTGCAGGCGGCCGAGAGCGAGCGCAGACTTCGGGCGGGCCGGCTGATCTGGACGTCGGGCAAGGTGCACAGCTCCGCGCAGCGCGTGGTGTTCGGCAAGTCGCTGCGCTCGCGGGACACCGTCGTCTGGCGGGTACGTGTGTGGGATGCTGACCGGCGGGTGTCCAGCTGGTCGGAACCTGCCTCGTGGTCGATGGGGCTGCTCGACCAGGCCGACTGGGGAGACGCGCGCTGGATCGACTACCCGGACCGCACCGAGAACCAACCGTTGCCGATCTTCGCCCGCACGTTCGAGGTGCCCCGGGGCAAGAAGGTCAGCGACGCGAAGCTGTACCTGTCCGGCGTCGGCCTGCACCACGCCACGGTCAACGGCAGGGAGCTGACCGACGAGGTCCTGGCGCCGGGCAACTCCAACTATCAGCTCTCCAGCGAGTACCGCGTCTACGACCTCACCCGGATCGTGCGGCGGGGGAGCAACACCGTCGGGGTGGAACTCGGCAACGGCACGGCTTACGTACGCCGCAGCGTCACCAACCCGGAGGTGGGGCGGGCCTCGCCGTACTCGTGGTGGCAGAGCCAGCTCAAGGGTGACGGGTCGCTGGTGGTCGACGTACCGGCTGGCGCGACGAACGTCAAGGTGAGCGCGGTGACCGGCTATCACGTGGGTGGCACGGTCAACATCGACACCGGCGACGGCGGCGACCGACTGGAGTCGCGAACCATCACGGCCATCGGCACCGAGGGCGCCGACGGCACCGGCATCACCTTCACCCCGGCGTTGAGCCGGGCGCACAGCGCGGGTGCCCAGGTGACCGGATCGGGCAACTCGCTCGCGGCGAGCGACCCCTCGGCCGGTGCGGCAGTGACCCCCCGCTTCATCGGTCGACTTGAGATCACCTACACCGATGGCCGTCGGTCCGCCATCGTCACCGACCGGTCCTGGCGCGCCGCGCTCGGCCCGCTGGTCACCGACGCCTGGTACTCCGGCGCCGACTATGACGCCCGCCGCGAGCAGCCCGGCTGGAATGAGCCGGGAGCGAACCTGAGCGCAACCGCCAAGCGACGCGACGGCTCCGCCACCGGCTGGATCGACGCCGGCATCGCACCACCGCCGAACCTGACGACCGAGCTGGTCGCCCGGTCCGCCGAACCGATCGTGGAATGGGAACGGTTCACACCGAAGTCGATGACCAACCCGGCACCAGGGACCTGGGTGTTCGACTTCGGCCAGAACATCGTGGGCTGGCCCGAGCTGAACCTACGGCGGGTACCGGCGGGAACGACCGTACGGATGGCTCCGGCGGAGTCACTGAACCCGGACGGCACGGTCAACCAGAGCTCGCTCGGCCCCGGTGGCCGTGGCGCCGACCTGTTCAACACCTACACCTCCTACGGGGACCGCAAGGGTGAAAAGTGGCACCCCAAGTTCAACTACTTCGGGATGCAGTGGGTCCAGGTCACCGGACTGCCCGAGGGCTACGTACCGACGCGTGACCTGATCACCGGCGTGCGGTTGCAGGCCGACACCCCCGTCGCCAGCACCTTCCACAGCTCCAACGCGCGAATCAACCGGATCCACAAGATGTCGCGCTACTCGATCGCCGGCAACATGATGTCGGTCTTCACCGACTGCCCGGGCCGGGAGAAGCTGTCGTATCCGGCCGACTACACCATGCCGATGGGTGCGATCCACCGCAACTTCGACCTCGGCGCCTACCTACGCACCGCCATGCATCACCTGGTCGAGGGGCAGTCCGTCGCCGACACCCCCATGCAGGGCAACGTGGCGCTGAAGACCCCGGTCTACGACTGGGGTTACAGCGGTCGATTCGGCGACGAGATCAACTGGGGTAACGCGATCATTCTGGTCCCGGCGATGCTGTACGAGCTGTACGGCGACACCCAGACCATGGACACGTACTACGACCAGATGGTGAAGTTCGTCGACTACATCCAGCGTGAGAAGGCCGGCACCGGCGACGAGCAGCACATCGTCGACGCGGCGTTGGCCGACTGGGTCTCGGCCGAGCAGACCTCGGGCCGGATCACCGGCACCTGGGGCTACTACGTCATGATCACCAAGATGGCGATGATGGCCGAGGTGACCGGACGCACGGCGGACGCCGCGAAGTACACCGCGCTGGCCGAGGACATCAAGGCCGCCTACCACCGCGCGTTCTTCAACGACTCGCTCGGCTACTACACGGCCACCGGCAACGCCGGTACCAGCGGCGCCACCCAGGCGGCGCAGGCGCTGGCCCTTGACGCGGCTCTCGTGCCCGACGACAAGCGGCAGGGCGTACTCGACCACCTGGTCGAGAACATCTACGCCTTCCAGCCCAATGGCGGTGGGCCGCACTTCAGCGGCGGCACCATCGGCATGGCGCCGATCGTCCGGGTGCTCGCCGACGCCGGGCGCGACGACGTGCTGTGGGACCTGCTCCAGGAGGACACCGAACCCAGCTATGGTTTCTTCCTACAACCGACTACGGAGAATCCCGAGGGGTTCACCACCATCGGAGAGCGGTGGACCCGGGGTAGCTCGAAGAACCACATGATCCTCGCCCAGATCGAGGAGTGGTTCCAGTCAGGTGTCGTGGGCATCCGGGCCGCGGATGACTCGGTCGCGTACGACAGGCTGGTCTTCCAGCCCAAGGCCGTCGGGGATCTCACCTTCGCCGAAGGTAGCTACAAGACGCCCAAGGGTGTGGCGCGCAGCTCCTGGAAGAAGTCCGCAAAGCAGTTCGTGCTGGACGTGACCGTTCCGACGAACACCACCGCCGAGGTCTGGGTTCCCACCGGAGCAGGCCAGAAGGTCAAGGCGCCGAACCGGGCCACGCTCAAGCGCGTCGAGGGCGGATACACCGTCTTCACTGTCCCGTCCGGCAAGTTCACCTTCAAGGCCGCCTAGCGAGGAAGGTGAGGTCTCCGGCCCTTCGGGGACCTCACCTGAGGCGGGTGGGAGAGCGTCGGCGGCGCTCTCCCACCCGCGCGGTGTTGACCGTCGCGTGGCGACATCGAGCACGCGACTGACCGCTTGTGGCCTGCTCAGCTTCGCCATGGACTTCGTCCTCATCACCGACGGCGTTGACTGCGCCCCAGGCTCCAGCTCAAGCAGACCGGGCGCCGGGCCGTGCTGGTAGGCCCGCTCGCTTCCGAGGACGGTCTCGTGGGGGAGGTGACTCAGCCGGCCTGCCCTTTCCGGTAATGCCTCAGCGGTTCCTACCCGATGGCGGGGGCTGCTGCGTACTCGCCGTCGCTGACGGGTTCGAGCCAGTGGACGACGTCGTGGTGGTCGTCGGCCTCGTTGATGGCGAGGTGGACCATGAGGCGGTCGGGTGCGGCACCGTGCCAGTGTTCCTCGTTGGCTTCGAACAGGACGCGGTCGCCGGGGCGGATGACTTCGACGGGCCCGCCGCGGCGCTGGCACAGGCCGACGCCTTCGGTGACGAAGACGGTCTGGCTCAGGGGGTGGCGGTGCCAGTGGGTTCGGGCGCCGGGCATGAAGTGGACCAGGTTCGCGGTGACCCGCGACGGCGGGGGCGCGGCGGCGACGGCGTCGATGTAGACGTCGCCGGTGAACCAGTCGCGGGGTCCCTTGGCGGTGGCGATGGAGCTGCGGGTGATCTGCATCAGATTCCTTCGGTGTCGCGGACTGCTGCGGTGGTGGTGGCCGCCCAAGAGGCGAGCAAGCGAAGTCGTTCGGCTGACGGCGAACCGGGCTCGGCCGTGTATACGAGCAGCACCAGGCCTGGTTCGGCGGTGATCGCGAGTTCCTCGTAGGCGAGCGTGAGATCGCCGACAAAGGGGTGATGGAACCGCTTGGTGCCGGTGCCGTGGGTGCGTACGTTGTGGTCGGCCCAGAGCCGGCGGAAGTCCTCGCTGCGGGTGGACAGCTCGCCGACGAGGTCCTGCAGACCGCGATCGTGTGGGTCGCGGCCCGCCTCGGCGCGCATGACGCCGACGCACATTTCGGCGAAGCGGTGCCAGTCGGGGTAGAAGTCGCGTGACGCCGAGTCGAGGAACTGGAACCGGGCCAGGTTCGGCAGACGGCCGCCGTCGCCGATGACAGGTGCGTAGAACGCGCGGCCGAGCGTGTTGGTGGCGAGCAGGTTCTGCTGCGGATCCCGTACGAACGCGACGCCGTCGGTGATCGCCTCCAACGCCCACCGCAAGCTGAGGCGTTCGACGGCCTTCGTGGCGGTGCGGCGCCTGGGCCGCCCCGAGGCCGGAATGCCGTCGGCGGCGCGGGCCAGGTCATACAGGTGTGCACGCTCGGTCTCGTCGAGGTGCAGCGCTCGGGCCAAGGCCTCCAACACGCCGGACGACGCGCCGGCGATCTGGCCGCGTTCGAGCCGGGCGTAGTACTCGACGCTGACCCCGGCCATGGCAGCGACCTCACTGCGCCGCAGGCCGGGGACACGTCGACTACGGGTCGGTGGCAGGCCGACCTGCTCCGGCGTCAGCCGGGCCCGGCGGCTGGTCAGGAAGTCGCGCACCTCCGAACGGTTGTCCATGTATCGAGCGTAGGCCGCACGACACCGCTGAGGGGTTCCCTCTCAGTACACCCATCCACAGGGACTTCTCCCGCCTCGGGCGAGCAGTTTGACTGGGTGCAGTTGTTGTCCCGAGGGCGTCGGAATCGAAGCGAACGGAGCACACCACCATGCGTCAGGTTGTCATGTACAAGCCCGGGGACGTGCGCGTCGAGGAGCGCCCGGACCCGATGATCATCGAGCCGACCGACGCGATCATCCGGCTGGCCGCGACCTGCATCTGCGGCAGCGACCTGTGGCCGTACCGCGGTGCCGAGCAGGTCGAGCACCAGGTGATGGGCCACGAGTACATCGGTGTCATCCAGGAGATCGGGTCCGCCGTGCGCACCGTCAAGGTCGGCGACTTCGTCGTCGGCTCCTTCTGGGCGTCCGACAACACCTGCGACATCTGCCAGGCCGGCTACCAGGCGTACTGCGTGCACCGCGTCCTGATGGGCACCATCGGCACCCAGTCCGAGCTGGCCCGCATCCCGCTCGCCGACGGGACCCTCGTGGCGACCCCCGGCCAGCCCGACCCCGACCTCATTCCGTCGCTGATGGCGGCCTCCGACGTACTCGGCACCGGCTGGTTCGCGGCCGTCGCCGCCGAAGCCGGCCCCGGCAAGACGGTTGCGGTCGTCGGCGACGGCGCAGTCGGCCTGCACGGCGTCCTGGCCGCCCGGCAGCTTGGCGCCGAACGCGTTATCGCCTTCAGCCGCCACAACGATCGGCAAGCTCTCGCCCGAGAATTCGGCGCCACCGACATCATCACCGAACGCGGCGACGCCGGCGTCAAAAAGGTCAAGGAGCTGACCGGCGGCCTGGGCGCCCACAGCGTCATCGAGGCCGTCGGCACCCAGGAAGCCATGATGCAGGCCATTCACTCCACCCGCCCCGGCGGCCACGTCGGCTTCGTGGGGGTGTCCCACGACGTCGCGATTCCCGGCGACGAACTGTTCATGGCGGGCGTCCACATCCACGGCGGCCCCGCCCCGGTCCGGCGATTCCTACCCGAGCTGATCCAGCTCATCTGGGACCGGAAGATCGACCCCGGCAAGGTCTTCGACCGTACCCTGCCGCTCGACCGGGCCGCAGAGGGCTACCAGGCGATGGACCAGCGCACCGCCACCAAGGTCCTGCTCACATTCTGACAAATGCCCAACCCGGCACCGGAGGACACCATGCCAGTCTCGCGCGCGACCGTCCGCGCCGCTTTGTCGGCGGTCCTGGGCCTGAGCCTCGCCGGTTGCGGTGGCATCGGTAAGTCCGGCGACACTGGCGGCGCAACGTCCGCAACACCGCCCGGCATTATCGACCCGGCCACGGTACGGCCGAGCGAGACGACCGCGCCTCGGGGTGAAGAGATGAAGATTCAGATCACCATCAACGGGTACTGACGCACCCGGCAACGACCTCGTCCTCTACTACGGCGATCAGTCGTACTGCCCCGGCATCGTTATCCTCGGCCGCCTCGACGGCGACGCCGCCAGCCGCCTCGCCAACCTCGACGGCGCCGTTACCGCTACCGTCGATCCCCACGCCGCTTGAGCCACACCAACCCGTCTCATCGGGAGAAATGGCCGTGTCCGCCAATCCTCGGAGCAAGCGAGGCCACCTGTCACCGTGGGTCACACTCCTGCGGTCGCGCCCCGCGGCGCGTGGTCTCGCACCGTAGCCGGTGCCTGGTAATGGTCCTCCTTAAGCGCGTCAACAGCGACGGTCCACGAGGTCACATCCTCGCTGAGGACTCCGGTTGACGCGCGGGGTGGGCCCGGCAGGTCACCGGGGCCCAACCAGGTCGCACGGCAACCGTCGATGTGGATTCGGCGAGAGCTACTCGCCCGGTGAGCCCGAGCCTGCCGCACTGACATCGACTCATAACGGTGGCAATCTGATAACCAAGATCGGATGATCGCGGCGTTGGTGGCACCACGGCGGCAAACGTTTTTCTTGTCGTGCCGCGCTTGCTGCCTGCATGATGGCCAGTCTGACCCCGCCCGGCGACGATTCTCATCGGACGGCGCGTGTTGTTTTCGTGCGGCTGCCCGTTGTTCGGCGCTGGCCCGATGGGGTTGTGAGCAGATGACGGTCAGGCTATGTTGGCAAACATATTGAAACATGGCTATGTGGGCTGGTGGCCGGACCGCCCGCTGAGTCGCTGCACACAGGTGGCGCAGCCACCTACCACCTCAGGGAGGACCGGCCATGCACATCCGCTCAGCCCGTTCCAGATTTCGCTCGGTGCTCGCCGCATTAGCGGTCGGGGCGCTGGCCGTCGGTGGATCGGCTATCGGAGTAGCCAACACCAGCACTGCCGCTCTGGCGGCAGCTTCCGCCGTGGAGGACGAGGGCGTCGACTGTTCGGTGTCGTTGCCCGGCTCGTTGACCGCGAACTCCCGGCTTCCCGACCCGTTCCGCAGGCTGGACGGCTCGCGTATCTCCAGCAGGGCGGACTGGCGATGCCAGCGGGCGCAGATCAAGGAATTGGTCGAACGCTATGTCTACGGTGACAAGCCGGCGAAGCCGGCGAGCGTCACGGGGACGGTGTCGAGCAGCAACATCACGGTCAACGTGTCGCACAACGGTAGGAGTTCCAGCTTCTCGGCGAGCGTCCAGTTGCCCAGTGGTAACGGTCCCTTCCCGGCCGTGGTGGTGTTGGGTGGCTTCGGCGCGGACACGGCCGCCATTCGATCCGCGGGCGCAGCCGTCATCAACTACGACCCCTACGTCGTTGGTCGGGAGGGTACGCCGCGCAGCAACAAGCAGGGCGCGTTCTACGGCATCTACGGCAACACGAGCAGCACCGGGTTGCTGGCCGCCTGGTCGTGGGGGGTGAGCCGGATCATCGACGTCATCGAGTCCTCCGGCGGCAACATCCTGCGGACCGACATCGGCGTCACCGGGTGTTCCCGATTCGGTAAGGGCGCATTCGCGGTCGGCGCGCTGGACCAGCGCATCGCGTTGACCATGCCGATCGAGTCCGGCAGCGCCGGTGTCCCCATCTTCCGCGGCATTCCCGGCGAGGGTGCCCAGAGCCTGAGCAGCGCCTACGGCGAGCAGCCGTGGCTCGGCGATGCGTTCGGCTCCTTCACGGGTAACCCGAACAACCTGCCGGTGGACACCCACGAGATCGTCGCGATGATCGCCCCACGGGGTCTGTTCATCATGGACAACCCACACATCGCCAACCTCGGGCCACGCTCCGCCAGCGTCGCGGCACTGGGCGGCGCTGAGGTCTACAAGGCTCTCGGCGCGGGCGACAACATCACTTACTGGTCGGACGTGCAGGACGGCAGTCACTGCGCCAACCGGTCCGAATGGCGGACCCCGTTGCAGCAGCACATCCAGAAGTTTCTGCTGAAGACGGGCAGCTCCGCGGGCACCATGCGAATCGCCAGCAAGGCGGCCGGCAACCTGGCTCAGTGGCGAGACTGGCAGACGCCAACCCTCGCGGACGGCCCCACCACCCCGCCGCCCACCACCCCGCCGCCCACGACTCCGCCGCCCACGACTCCGCCGCCCACGACTCCGCCCCCGACCGGCGGCAGTTGCACCGCGTCGATGACGCCCGGCACGGTATGGGGCGACCGCTACAACACGTCGGTGACGGTCAGCGGGGCCAGCACCTGGACGGTGGTGGTGGCCATCACCGCGCCGCAGAAGGTCTCGACCACCTGGAGCGGCAGCTTCAGCTGGGACACCAGCGGAAACATCATGACCGTCCGGTCAAACGGCAGCGGAAACACGTTCGGCTTCACCACCATGATGAACGGCAACAGCTGGGCCCGACCTCAGATCAGGTCCTGCACCACGGGATGACACCGGTGCCCGCCGCTCCTGATCAGCGGAGCGGCGGGCCTCCGGTAACCAGGAGTCGGTCGGGCTCGCCGCCCTTCTTCAGCTACTTCCCCAGGAAGTTTAGTGGAGTGAGCTGAGGTTCCCCCGGGATGTGGACACTGACCAACCCCCGGCCACGCCGCACAGGTTGAAGATCAAGTTAGGCGCGGTGCAGTTGATCACCGGCTCGGGTGATGACCAGCTCCGGCACCACGGTCTGCGCGGACAGACGAGTCAGGCTCATCACCAGTTCGGCCACGTCACCTGCCGTGATCATCTTCTCTGGCGGGATCCGGTTGTGGACCCAGGCGCTCATGTCCGTGTCGACGTAACCCGGGCTGACTGCGGTGGCCGTCACTCCGGCGTCAGAGGCTTCTACATTGATCGACCGGCACAACGCGCCGAGTGCCGCTTTGGATGCTCCGTAAGCGGCCAGGCCGGGCTCGGCGTACACACCGGTGATGGACGAGATCGCAATGATCTTGGCGCCGTTCCTCGCGTCCTGGGCAGCAGTGGCGCGCATGAGCGGCATGAGCTCGTGGACCAGGGTGTAGGGGGCCCGTACGTTGACCGCGATCTGCTTGTCGAAGCGGCGCAGGCCGACCGTCTCGATCGGACCAGCCGTGCCGACGCCAGCCGCCAGGACCAACGCGTCCAGCCGGTGGTAGGCCGCCACGTGCGCGTGGGCGACGCGCAGTACGTCGGCCTCCACCGCCATGTCGGCTGACTCGACCCGCACCTGGACGTCATGGCAACGCAGCGCGTCGGCGACTTCTGCCAGGCGTTCGGCGTTGCGGGCGCAGATCGTCAGGTCGTGCCCCGTGTGGGCCAGGCGCTGGCAGATGGCGCGTCCGATGCCACCGGTGGCACCGGTGACCAGCGCCACCGGACGGGACGGCGGTGTCGGTGTCACGATGGCCTCCCGACCTGCAGCGCACGCAGACCACCGGCCACCAGCTCGGGTACGGCTGCTCCCACGGTCTCGAAACCGTCTCCGACCGTGAGCCCGTGGCGGTATCGGGCGTGGATGCCCTCGGCGATGACGGCGATTTTGAAATAGCCGAGGGCGAGGTAGTACTCGAGCCGCCCCAGGTCACGACCGGAAGCGCGGGCGTACCGTTCGGCCAGACTCTGCACTGACGGCATCCGCTCGCTCACGCTGGCCGCCGAGCCCACGAGCACCGGCTCGAACGCCGGATCCCGGTAGACCAGGTGTAACCCGAGGTCCGCCAGGGGGTCACCGAGGGTTGCCATCTCCCAGTCCACGACCGCTCTGACCGTCGCGATGTCCTGCTCGTCGAGGATTGTGTTGTCGATGCGGTAGTCACCGTGGACGACCGAGGCGCCGCTTTCGGCCTGCCCATCCTCGGCGAGCTGGCCACGCAGCTTCTCGATGTCGGTCAGCTCGCGGGTGGTCACCCGCTGCCACTGGCTGTACCAGCGGTCCACCTGCCGGCGCAGATACCCTTGCGGGCGCCCGAAGTCGGCCAACCCGATGTCCCGGTAGGGCAGGTCGTGAAGCCGTGCCAAGCCGTCGATCAGCGTGAACGCGCATCGTTCGACATCACCGTCGTCGTGCCGGCTGAGATCCGTCCGGCTCCGCAGTACCTGGCCCGCGACGTGCTCCACGACGGAGAACGGCACGCCGATGACCGAGACGTCCTCGCACAACGTCACCGGTCTGGCGACGGGGACGCCGGTACCGTGCAGGGCGGCTACGACCCGGTATTCGCGGCTCATGTCGTGCGCGGACGGTGTGAGTCCACCGAGGGGAGGCCGACGCAGCACCCACCGGGCGTACCCGTCGGTCAGCAGGTAGGTGAGATTGGACCGGCCGCCGTGCAGGATTTCGGCCTCGACCGGGCCACGCACCTCGGGAACGTGCTCGGTGAAGTACCGCTGCAATGCCTCCAGCGGGAGGCCTCTGGGTTGGCTGCTCACGCCGGGGTCGCTCCGTCCGAGTTGGCCCGGCGTAGTGCCGAGAGTGCGATCGACCATCGGTGTACCTCCGAGGGGCCGTCGTAGATCCGGAACGGCCGTACCTCACGGAGGAAACGGCTGAGCGGGACATCTCCGGACATGCCGAGCCCGCCGCAGATCTGCATCGATCGGTCCACCACCCGCCACACCGCTTCCGCCGTGAAGGTCTTGGCGATCGAGGTCGACTGCTTCCATGGCCCGTTGGTGTCCAGATCCCAACAGCCCTGCATGATGAGTGCGCGGGCGGCGCTGATGTCGATCTCCGAGTCGGCGATCATCCCCTGTGCCATGCCGAGATCGCCCAGCCGGGATCCGAAGAGGCGCCGGTGTGCCGCGTACCCCAGTGCGATGCTGTGGGCTCGTCGGGCGATACCGAGCCAGCGCATGCAGTGGGACAGCCGGCCGGGACCCAGGCGTACCTGCGCGTAGCGGTAGCCCGCACCTACCTCGCCCAGCACGGCCTCGTCGGGTACCACACATCCGTCGAAGACCACCTCGCAGTGGCCGCCGACGAAGCTCTGGTCGATGGTGTCGAGGTGACGTCCGACCCGGATGCCGGGGTTGTCGGCGTCCACGAGGAACATCGTGGCGCCGTCGCGGTCGCCCGGCTCGCCTGAGGTGCGGGCCATGCAGATGGCAAAGGCCGCCCCGTCGGCCCCGGTCGTGAACCACTTGTGCCCGTCGATCCGCCAGCCGCCGGAGACCTTGGTCGCCCTGGTGGCGAGAGCCGACGGGTCCGAGCCGGCACCCGGGCTCGGCTCGGTCATGGCGAAACAGGATCTCACCTGGCCGGCCGCCAGCGGCCGGAGGTAGCGCTCCTTCTGGTCGACGGTGGCGATCGCGTCGAGCAGGTGCATGTTGGCCTCGTCGGGGGCGGCGATGTTGAGCGCCAGGGGCCCGTACAACGACCAGCCGGCCTCCTCGAAGACCACGGCCCGGCTGCGCATGTCGAGCCCGTGACCGCCGTACCGCGCGGGTACGTGCGGTGCGAACACCCCTGCCTGGCGGGCCGCCTCCTGTAGCTGGAGTCGCAACCGCTCGCCGTCGGCGGCGAGGGCGTCGGCGTGGTGCTCCTCTTCCGGCACCACCACCTCGCGGACGAATGTGGCGGTCCGTCGAGCCAACTCCTCGACGTGGGGCTCGTGGTTCAGCGTGATGGCCAAGGGGGGCTCCTGACGTCGCGGCGGATCCCGTGGAGCGCGGGTGGCTAATGATGATTAGCCTTCTTGATAGCAAGGACCTCGGTTGGTGGTCAAGAGACATGCTCAGGTAGTGTCCTGTATCCCATAATCAGCATTAGCCGCTCGATTCCTAAGGGAGGTTGACCGCATGGCGGGCACGCGGGACGCGCAGATCTTCGAGGCCGCCCTTCGCCTGTTCGCCGAGCGCGGTTACCGCGCCACCACGATGGCCGACATCGGCGACGCCGTCGGCATCCGGGGCCCCAGCCTGTACAAGCACGTCGGTTCCAAGCAGGAGATCTTGGCTGGAATCATGACCGCGACGATGGATCGTCTCCTGGCCAACCATCACGCCGCGGTAGCCGACTGTGCGGACGTGACCGAGCGGCTGCGTCGCGCCACCGAGTCCCACGTCCGCTTCCACGTCCGGCACCGGCTGGAGGCGTTCGTCGGGACCCGCGAGATCTCCAGCCTCGACGAGCGCAACCGCCAAGGCGTGGTTGATCAGCGGGCCCGGTACGAGCGCGCATTCCGCGACCTCATCGAGGAGGGCCGCGGTTCAGGTCACTTCCGGGTGTCGTCGGCGAAGCTCGCCTCCTACTCGATCCTGGACCTCGGCATGGGCACCTCCGTGTGGTACCGCGAGGGTGGGGGTCTGACCGAGGACCAGGTCGTCTACCAGTACGGCGAGTTCGCGCTGCGGCTGGTCGGCGTGCGGACAGCCGACGATGCCGCGACCGCACACCTGATGCGATGACCGGCCGGCAGTCTGCCGGTGTCGGTCAACCAGCGGTCGCCACCGCACTGACCGGCTCCGCCGACACCAGCAGCTCTCGCCGGCCTACCGGCGAGGGCCTCGCGACTGGCCGCCGTGGCGGGGCTGTCATGCCGGATTCGGCACGGCATCACCGTCGAGGCGGGCGACGGCCGGCGGATTCGATACGTGCGTCCGGCGGTTGGCGGAATCCGGAATTTTCTGGTCCGGCGCCAGGCCGCGAACCAGGTAACTCCAGAACTGGTACGCGACCTCGCGCGACCGGAGCGCACCACGAGGCTCGTACCACTGGTAGGCCCAGTTGCACATGCCGTAGGCGGCGAAGGAGGCGAGGCGGACGTCGACGTCGCGGAACACCCCGCTGCCGATCCCGTCGGTGAACACCTGGAGCACCATGTCGTCATAACGCTGGCGCTTCTCCCGGATGTTGTCCTGAGCTGATGCCGGCAACTCACGGAAGTGTTCGAAGAACACCCGCACGTGTCCGCGGTGTGTCTCCATCAGTTCGAGGATGTCGGCCATGACCTCCAGGAGAAGTTGGTCGGGCCCGAGCCCGGCGCCGAGTCGCCGCTGATGACGGGAGACCAGCAGCTCGATCAGCTCGTCGTGGATCCAGTGCAGGATTTCGTCCTTGCTCTGGAAGTAGTGGTAGAGCGTCGCCTTCGCCACGCCGACGACCTCCGCGATGTCGTCCATGGTCGTGCTGGCATAACCGCGGTCGTCGAACAGGTTGGCCGCGGTGTGCAGGATTTCGCGCCGGCGCTCCTCGGCGGTCATGCGGCGCCGCGCCAGTCGATTGGCCGACGCCGCCCTGGTGCCCGGGGGCGTACGGCTGTCCGATCTCTTCACCAGCCACTCCTACCGACTTCGATCTCTGGCTCTCAGGCTAGACCGACTGGTCGGGTGTGTCGACCCGCCGCTGGTTCTGAGCCGAGTACCCGCAGGTCGTGCCATGGTAGCGCGGTGCGACTGCAGAACCCTTGACACCTCCGGCAGGCCATCCCTACTGTGCGACGAAACAGCAAACCGACCGACCAGTCGGTCGGCACGGTCCGCCGACAGGGAGGACACGATGGTCACGCGTGATGTGCGTCGCCGGCTGTACCGGGAGATACTGCGCGTCGCCCTCTGGGAGGGCCGGCTGTTGCGCTTCATCGAGGAGGGCCGTACCTCCGGCTTCTACCACGCCGGTCGCGGTCAGGAGGCGACAGCGGTCGGTGCGACCGCGGTCCTCCGCCAGGACGACTACCTGCTCTACGACCACCGCGGCATGGGGCATGCCATCACCAAAGGAGTACCGATCGACCGCCTCTTCGGCGACTTCCTCGGTACCACGCAGGGCACCACAGGCGGTCTGGGCGCAGGAATCGTGCACATCGCCTGGCCCGAGGTGGGAGTGCTCGGCCAGAGCGGCACCCTTGGCGGTTCCTTTCCCATCGCCGCCGGCGCCGGCCTCAGTATCCGACACCGGAACACCGACCAGGTCGTCCTCTGCTTCTTCGGTGACGGGGCCGCCAACCGGGGCACCTTCCACGAGGCCGCCAACGCGGCGGCGCTGTGGAAACTGCCGGTGATCTGGCTGTGCGAGAACAACGGCTACGCCGTCTCCGTTCCCGCCGCCGAGGCGCTCAGCGTGCCGCAGGTCGCCGACCGTGCCGCCGCCTACGGCATGCCGGGCGAGGTCGTCGACGGCATGGACCCCGACGCCGTCTACACCGCCGTCGCCGCCGCGGTCGACCGGGCCCGGGCCGGTGCCGGCCCGACCCTCATCGAAGCGATGACCTACCGCTTCCGTGGTCACTACGAGGGGGATCCGACGAACTACCGCACGGCGGAGGAACTCGCCGCCTGGCAGGCGCGCGACCCGCTGACGACGTACCCCGAACGGATGCTCCAGGCCGGTGATGCGACCAGGGAGTGGCTGCAGGCCACGCACGACGAGGTTGCGGCCGAGATCGAGGAAGCCGCCACGGTCGCGCTCTGCGGCGAGAAGCCCGGCCCCTCCCGCATCCTCCAGCACGTGTACGCCTGAACGGAGCTTGATAAATGCCGATCATGAGCTACGCGAAGGCCATCCGCCGGGCCATCGACGAGGAACTGGAGCGCGACGACGCGGTCTTCGTGATGGGCCAGGATGTCGGAGCCTTCGGCGGCGTCTTCGGCGTCACCAAGGGACTCCAGGCCAAGTACGGCAAGCACCGGGTCTTCGACACGCCCATCTCGGAGAACTTCCTCGTCGGTGGTGGCGTCGGAGCGGCACTCACCGGCACCCGGCCGGTGGTCGAACTTCAGTACGCGGACTTCATCGAGGTCGCGATGGACGAGGTGTACAACAAGGCGGCCAAGTGGCGGTACATGCACGGCGGCCTGTTCACCGTGCCGCTTGTCATCCGGGCACCGGAAGGCGCGGCCAACGGCGCTGGGCCCGAGCATTCCCAGTGCCCGGAAGGTCTGCTGCTGTCCGCCGCCGGCCTGCACGTGGTGACGCCGGCGACCCCGGCCGACGCCCTTGGCCTGTTGAAGAGCGCGATCCGATCCGACAACCCCGTCGTCTTCCTCGAACACAAGGGGCTGTACGGCCTGAAGGGCGAGGTGCCGGACGGCGAGCACCTGGTGCCGATCGGGGTGGCCAACACCGTACGCCCGGGCCGCGACGTCACGGTCGTGGCGTGGACCTCCATGGTGCACCGGGCGACGGCCGCCGCCGAGCAGTTGGCGGCAGAGGGCGTGGAGGTGGAAGTGATCGATCCGCGGGGTGTTCGCCCGCTGGACACCGAGACGATCCTGGCCTCGGTCCGCCGTACTGGACGGCTGGTCGTCGGTAGCGAGGCACCCGCGGCCGGGGGAGCCGCCAACGAGGTTGCCGCCTTGGTGGCCGAGGCCGCGATCGAGTACCTGGCGGCACCGGTGACCAGGGTCTGCGGCAAGGACATTCCGCTGCCGCAGAGCGCGGATCTGGAGCAGTTGGCCATACCGACCACCGACGACTTCGTGGCGGCCTGCCGTCGCGCCATGGGCTGACGAAACGGAGGACAGGATGCACAAGCTGTTCCTGCCCCGGCTGGGGCAGACCATGGAAGAGGGGCTGCTCGTCGCGTGGCTGGTCGAGCCGGGGCAGAGCTTCGAGGCGGGCGACGACCTTTACGAGGTGGAGACCGAGAAGGTCACGGCCAGCGTGCAGGCGAGCCTGCCGGGTCGAATGCTGCGAATACTCGTGGAACCGAACAGCACGGTGCCGGTCGGCGCGTTGATCGCCGTGGCGGCCGACCCCGCCGATCCGGACACCGTGGCCGAAGCCGCTGTCGACGATCTCATCGCGGGGCGGGCGTCGGCACCGGCCACCGGTGAGCCCGGTCTGGCCGGCTCGCCGTCGGCGCCGGTCGATGCCCCGCAGACAAGCCTCCCGCGTACCGGACCGGTCCGGGCGATGCCACGCACGCGAGCTCTGGCCCGTCGTCTGAAGGTGGACCTGAGCGACGTCCCAGGCACGGGCCCGGACGGTCTGGTCACCGAGCGGGATGTGGAGTCGCACGCCCCGGCATCCGTCGCGGCGCAGCCGTCTGCGTCGCCGGTCCCTGCCCCGTCGCCGGTCCCTGCTCCGCCGCCTGTCCCTGCGCCGTCGCCTGCCGCTGCGCCGCCCCGATCCACGAGCGTCCCTGCCCGCCCGGGTGCACCGCGCATCCGCCAGCGGATGCCGCTGGCTCCGATCGCCCGACGGATGGCGTCCGTGGTGACGCGCAGTTGGACGGAGATTCCCCAGTTCAGCCAGGGTGTCCAGGTCGACGCGACCGCCCTGCGCCGCCGCCGCGACGGGTTGCGCGAGCGTACGGGACTGCCGATCGGGTTCAACGACCTGATCCTCGATGCCCTGGTGCGCAGCGTGGGGGAGGTGCCGGAGGCGAACGCGAGTTTCGAGGGGGACGACGTCGTCATGTGGGGCGACGTGAACGTCTCCATCGCCGTGGACACGCCCTCGGGACTGCAGGTTCCGGTCCTGCGGTCGGCCCAGGAATACACGATCAGTGGTCGTGCGAGGCGGCTGCGTGAACTGGTGCAGCGGGCCCGGGCTGGTGATCTCGGCCTGGCGGACGTCAACGACGGCACGATCACCCTTTCGAACCTCGGCATGTACGGCGTCGACCACGGCACTCCGCTGGTCACGCTGCCGCAGGCATGCATCGTCTTCGCCGGTGCCGTTCGTGACGTGGTCACCGCGGTGGACGGTGCCATCGCGGTACGGCCGTCGCTCACCGTCACCTCGGCGTTCGACCATCGGGTACTCGACGGCGCTACCGCCGCGCGGTTCACCGGCGTCCTGCGTCGCAATCTGGAGTCCGAGACTGATCCCTAACCGACCGAATGGTCGATTGCAGCCCCGGGATCCCGTCACTGCCCCTACTGGCAGACACCACGCTCCACGCGGCGACAGTCATACGTCAGCCGCTGATCGTCCAGGTCAGGACGGTCGATCACGCACAGATCGTTGACGACGCCGAAACCGCGAATTTACGATCCGACACAGTTCCACCGACTGGTCAGTCGACTCGTAGCGCGGCGAGGACGAGCGGAAGGACCGCAATGGCAGACCTCAAGGCCCTGGCCACCGCACAGTGTGACGCCTGGAACGCACACGACCTGGAAGGCTACCTCTCCTACTTCAGCGACGACGCCGTCTACACCTGCCCCGGCCGCGTGATCAGGGGCAAGGACGCCATCCGTTCGTACATGCTCACCCTGACCGAGGCATTCCCCGACGAGAACCTCACGTACAAGCCGTTCGTGGCCGAGGGCGACACCGTTGTCATGCGGTTCGAGGCGCGGGCGACGCACTCGGGGGTATTCCGGGTCAGCCCACGCCGCCAGCTCGCCCCGAGCGGCCGCAGCTACCTCCTCGATGTCGTCAGCATCGCCACCTTCGACGGCGACAAGATCGTCAAGCTTGAGGACTTCTTCGACCTGTACGACTTCGCGTTCAAGCAGATGCAGTTCCCCCTCCCGACCTCCGCCGCCGCACGTTGACCTAACCTGGAGGAAGACGATGACCCGCTTCACGGAACACCGCCGCTACCGGCGTGGATCGGTCCGGATCAGGCTGGCCGGCGCGGCCACTCTCGCAGCCGCCTTGTTGCTCAGCGCCTGCTCCGGTTCGGCGGTCAGCGGCGGTAACGGCGACTCGGGGTCGGCCTACCCCGATCCCGGTATCACCGACACCGAAATCAAGATCGGCGTCACCTACCCGTTTTCCGGCCCCGTCTCCGCCTACGGTGATCAGTACAAGGGCGCGGAGGCGTACGTCAGGTACGTCAACGAGGTCCAGGGCGGCATCCAGAGCGCCGACGGCAAGACCCGCAAACTGGTCGTCGAGGCACGCGACGATCAGTACGACCCCGGCAAGTCACTTGAGCAGGTCCGCAGACTCGTGGAGTCGGACAACGTCTTTGCGATCAATGGTGTGGTGGGCACGCCGCCGAACTCGGCGATCGTGGAGTACCTGAACAACGCCGAGGTGCCGCACCTGTTCGCCGCCACCGGTGCGACGAAGTGGGGAGCCCAACCCGACGTCTGGCCGTGGACGGTCGGCTTCCAGCCGGCCTACTCGCTGGAGTCGACCGCCCTCGTGCAGCACCTTGAGCAGGCGGACCCCGACGCCACCGTGGCGATCCTGTACCAGAACGACGACTACGGCAAGGACTTCCTCGCCGGATTCGAGTGGGCTGTCGAGCAGTCCGACTCGAACATCAAGATCGTGGCGAAGGAGTCGTACGAGACGGCCGACGCGAGCGTCGACTCCCAGATGGCCCGCCTCGCCGCCAGCAACGCCACCGTCGCCAACCTGATCACCACGCCGAAGTTCGCGGCACAGGCACTGGTCAACCTTGCCCAGTCGAGCTGGGATCCGCAGACCACCCTGCTGCCCAGCCCATCCGCGTCGATCTCGGCGACGATCGAACCGGCCGGCTTCGACAAGGCCCAAGGTGTCATCACTGCGCTCTACTTCAAGGACCCTGCCGATCCGCAGTGGGAGGCCGACGAGGGGATGCGCGAGTACAAGGACATCCTGACCAACTACGGATCCGTGCAGAACCTCAGCGAGAACATGCCGGTGCACGGTTTCATGCACTTCTACGCCCTGGTGGAGGCGCTGAAACTGATGGAGGAGCCCACCCGCCAGGGGCTGATGGACGCCGCCCTGAGCATGTCCAACATCCAGCACCCGATGCTGATCCCGGGCAGCAGCATCAACACCACTCCCGACCACCGATTTCCCGTTGAATCCCTGCAACTCATGAGGTTCGAGGGGGAGAAGTGGGTCTCTCTCGGCGGGCCTCTCAATCTGCAGGGCCGCACGCCGAAACTCACCGTCGAACAGCTTTCCGGTCAGTAGACCGGGACCGGTGTGGCGCCGCAGGGCGCCGCACCGGTAGCCGGTGGCCGCACCGCCCGAACCTGTTTCCGGTCGCAACCACGACGGCGAAGGAGAGACATGACCGACCAGCTGCTCGCCCGACGAAGCGAGCCCGAGGCGGGGAAGAACACCCTGCTAGAGGTCTGCGACGTCGGTATCCGTTTCGGCGGCTTGCGTGCACTGCACGACGTCAGCTTCACCGTGGGCCGCGACCAGGTTGTCGGGCTCATCGGACCGAACGGTGCCGGCAAGACGACCCTGTTCAACGTCATCACGCGGGCCTATCGCGCCGACACCGGATCGGTCCGGTTCGACGGCGTCGATCTGCTGACCCGGCCGGCACACCAGATCGCGCAGCTCGGCGTCGCCCGTACGTTCCAGAATCTGGGACTGGTTCCCGCGCTCGACGTGCGCGGGAACGTGCTGCTCGGCGCCAACGCCCGCAGCCGACACGGCGTGATCAGCGCCGGGATCGGGTTCACTCGTACCGCCCGGCGTGAACGTGAGGCGCGGGAGCGTACCGAGATCGTGCTCCGCGACCTCGGGCTCGCCCAGGTTGCCTCGCTGCGCCCGGACGCCCTGCCGTTCGGCACACTCAAGCGGATCGAGCTGGCTCGTGCCATCGCCGCCGAGCCGTCGCTGCTGATGCTCGACGAACCGGCGAACGGTCTGTCCGCGGCCGAGGTCGACGAGTTGTCCGACCTCATCCGAACGCTGCGGCGGACCTACCGGCTCACCATCCTGCTGGTCGAGCACAACATGCGCATGGTGATGGATCTGTCGGACCACATCGTCGTACTGAACTTCGGACAGGTGCTCGCGCAGGGGACACCGGCCGAGATTCGTAGCGACGACGCCGTCGTGTCGGCCTACCTCGGCGAGTCGTCGGCCCGGGACGGGGGTACGTCATGACTCTGCTCGAACTCAGCGACGTGACGGCCGGATACGGGGGGCGCAACGCCGTGCGGGACCTCAATGTCCGTATCGCTCCCGCCGGTCGGGTCGCCGTACTCGGCGCGAACGGGGCCGGGAAGTCCACTCTGCTCCGGGCGATCAGCGGACTGATCGACGTCACCGGCTCGATCCGCTTCAACGGCGAGGAGATTCGAGGTCGCCGACCGCAGGAGATCGTGTCCCGTGGCGTGGCGCACGTGCCGGAGGGCCGGGGCACGTTCGGCCAGCTGACGGTCGAGGAGAACCTGACGGTCGGCGCCTTCACCCGCAAGGACGGCGAGGTGGCCGAGGACATCGACAAGGTGTACGGCTACTTCCCGGTGCTGCGGGAGCGGCGGCGGCAGAAGGCAGCCGCGCTCAGCGGTGGGGAGCAGCAGATGCTCGCCATCGGCCGAGCGCTCATGCTGCGGCCGAGGCTGCTGCTGCTCGACGAACCGTCGCTCGGCCTCGCCCCCAGGGTGACCGCGGATGTGTTCGCCATCCTCCGGGAGATCCACGGCGATTCGGGCGTCGGGATTCTGGTCGTGGAGCAGAACGCCGAGCTGGCCCTCGCCTTCGTCGACCATGCGTACGTGCTGGAGACCGGGCGGGTCGTCGCCGCCGCCACATCCGACGAGCTGCGTGGCGACGCGCACCTCCGCCGCGCCTACCTGGGGTACTGACATGGAGCAACTGGCAGAGCAGATAGTGTCCGGGATCGGCAACGGAGCAATCTACGCGTCGCTGGCCGTCGCGCTCGTGCTCGTTTTCCGCTCCACCGGCGTGATCAACCTCGCCCAGGGTGAGATGGCGATGTTCTCCACCTTCGTCGCCTGGCAACTGACCGCGATCGGGCTGAACATCTGGCTCGCCTTTCTGATCACGGTCGTGCTGTCGATGGCGGCCGGCGCCGGGATCGAGCGCGTGCTGATCCGCCCGTTCCGCAAGCGCGACGAGCTGACCATCATCATCGTCACACTCGGCCTGTTCCTGATATTCAACAGCCTGGCGGGCTGGATCTGGTCGTACACGATCCGGCCGTTCCCCAGCCTGCTCCCGGATGGAACCCTCGACATCGGGCCGGTACGGACCTCGATCGCCACCCTCGGGACGCTGGCGATCGTGCTCGCGGCAACATTCCTGCTCTTTCTGCTGTTTCAACGCAGCAAGGTGGGCCTGGCCATGCGCGCGGTGGTGGACAACGGCACCTCCAGCCAGCTGGTGGGCATCCCGATCGGCGCGGTGCTCAGTCTCGGCTGGGCGTTGGCTGCGGGAATGGGGGCGATGTCCGGGATTCTGATCGCTCCGAAGCTCTTCCTCGAACCCCACATGATGTTCGGCGTGCTCATCTACTCCTTCGCCGCCGCAACCCTGGGCGGCTGGGACAGTCCGATCGGCGCGGTGATCGCCGGGCTGCTGGTGGGTGTCGGCCAGAATCTCGCCGCCACCTACATCCCGTGGATCGGCTCCGATCTCACGATCGTGTTCGCCCTGGCCATCATCCTGGCCGTCCTGCTGGTGCGCCCGGCCGGACTCCTCGGTTCGAAGGAGGTGGCGCGGGTATGAGCGCCTTTCCGATCGTCGTCAGTCCACGTCGGGCGCGCCATGTCACCCGCGCGGCGGTCAGCGTCGTGCTCCTGGTCGCGCTGGCGATTCCGTTCTTCATGACGGCGTTCAGCGTGTTCCAGGTCAGCCTGATCCTCGCCCTGGCGATCGGCGTGCTGGGGCTCAACCTCCTGGTCGGCTACGGCGGGCAGGTCTCGCTCGGACACAGCTTCTTCATCGCCGTGGGTGGTTACACCAGTGCGGTACTCATGGCCGACCACGGCTGGAACTTCTTCGCGACGCTCATTCCGGTCGCCCTGTTCTCGGGCGGGGCCGGCCTACTGCTCGGCTTTCCTGCACTGCGGCTGCGGGGTCTGTACCTCGCGCTGGCCACCCTGGCGTTGGCGTTGTCGACCGGGCCGCTGCTGCGGCGCTTCGAGGGGCTGACCGGCGGGGTTCAAGGTGTCATCGTGCCGACTCCTGACTGGCTGCGTGACAGCCCACTGGGCAAGGACGCGAGCGTCTACTACATCGTCCTGGCGGCGATGCTGCTGGTGACCTGGCTGGTATCGCGGATCACCAGCGGTTACAGCGGGCTGGCCCTGGCCGTCATCAAACAGAACGAGATCGTCGCGCGCAGTCAGGGCGTCGACACCGCCCGCTGGAAGACCGCCCTGTTCGGCACGAGCGGTATGCTCGCCGGCCTCGGTGGTGCCTTCTACGTGCTCGCGATCGGCTTCATCGCGCCACAGTCGGTAGGCGTGATGCTGTCGATCTTCCTACTCGCGGGTGTCGTCATGGGCGGCCTGGGTTCGGTCTGGGGTGCGCTTTTCGGCGCGGCGATCGTGCACCTCCTGCCGCAGTACGCCGCGGATGTCAACCAGGGTCTGTCCGGAATGGTGTTCGGCGTCGCCATCATCGCCGTGATGTTCCTGATGCCCGGTGGCTTCGTTCAGCTGTTCCGAACCGCGCTCGGGAAGCTCGTCCAGGTACGGGACGAGGCGAGATCCGCCGAGGAGGAGATGGGCAATGCCGGCAACCTGGCTGACGCGCGGTCCGGGTGACCTGCTGACCGCGCTCGACGACAACGCGGAGCACCGCCCCGACCACCTGGCGGTCCAGTGGCGGGGACGCAGCCTCACGTACGCCCAACTGGCCACCCGCACGCGTCAGGTCGCCGGCGCCATGGCGGCCGACGGCATCGCCGCCGGACACCGGGTGGCCGTGCTCGCACGCAACCGGGTCGAACTGGTCGAGGTCTACTTCGCCGCCCTCGTGCTGGGCGCCGTGCCGGTGGTGCTCAACTGGCGCCTGGCGACGGCGGAGCTTCGCGCCATCGTCGAGGACGCCGAGGCGAGGCTCGTCGTCGTGGATCCGCAGGTGCCGTCCGCGGACGGCCTCGTCGACCCGACGCGCGACGGTCCCGCGATCGTGCTGTTGGCCTCGACCATGGGCAACGAGATGGCGTCGACGCGCGGGCGCGACTACGACACGTGGGTGGGCGAAGCTGTGCCGATCGCGGGTCGGAGCAACTCCGACCTCGACGACACCTGCGTGCAGCTCTACACCTCCGGCACCACCGGACGACCCAAGGGGGTCCTGCTCAGTCACCGCAACATGTGGTCATTGCTCAGCGGCGCGCACGAGGACTGGCGGGTGATGCCGGGCTCGGTCCTGCTGTGCCCGCTGCCGGCCTTCCACATCGGCGGGCTTGGCTGGATCCTTGTTTCGGTCGCCCGGGGTGCCACCGTGGTGCTCCTCGAGGAGGCTCGGCCGGATCTGATCCTACGGTCGATCTCCGCGCACGGCGTCACCCACGTCATCCTGGTGCCCGCTCTGATGGCCTCCATCGTTGAGCAGCAACTCCGGGATCGCCTGGACATCAGGGCGCTGGAGATCATCGTGTACGGCGCCTCGCCGATACCACGTAGTCAGCTGCGGGAGGCTCTTGAGGTCCTGGATGCGGACTTCATCCAGGCCTACGGGATGACGGAGAGCTGCAGCTCGATGACCCAGCTGGGACCGGAGGCGCATCGGGAGGCGGCCGGGCAGCCCGAGCCGGCCGAGGGCGAGCCTGATCTGCTGCGCTCCTGCGGGCGTCCGCGCCGAGGCATCGAGCTGTCGATCCGCGCACTGCACGACGGCACCGAGTTGCCTGTCGGTGAGGTGGGCGAGGTCTGGGTGCGTAGTGCCCAGGTCATGGCCGGTTACTGGCGGCGGCCCGAGGAGACGGCGGCGGTGCTGATGCCCGGGGGGTGGCTGCGGACGGGCGACATGGGCTACTTCGGGCCTGACGGCCATCTGTATCTCTGCGACCGCGTCAAGGACATGATCATCTCTGGTGGCGAGAACATCTTCCCCGCGGAGGTGGAGAGCGTCCTGCTCGACCACCCTGCCGTGGCGGAGGTGGCCGTGATCGGGGTCCCGAGCCAGCGTTGGGGTGAGCGGCCCAAGGCTTACCTCGTGTTGGTGCCGAGCGCGGCGACGCCCGATCTGAACGACATCCGCGCCTTCTGCCGGGCAAGGCTCGCGAGCTTCAAGTGTCCTGACGAGATCGAGGTCGTGCCGACGCTGCCCCGCAACGCCTCCGGGAAGCTGCTCAAGAAGGAGTTGCGGAGGCTCGTCACCCCCAAGCTTACCGACTGGCCAGTCGAGTAGCATCCGGTAGCAGCTCAGAAGGGCAGCGACAGTGGGTTTAGTCATTGACCGTGAATGGGCTTGGCCAGTACGGTCGACCGACCAGTCGGTTGGGAGAAGATGATGAGCACTGAGAAGCTCGGCCCGTACCGTGTGCAGATGAGCGCTGAGGGTGCCACCCTCAGCTCCGCCCAGTGCGGAGCGTGCCCCCGATGTCGGGTCGGCGATCCGGCCCACTGCACCTCGACGACCACCGCGCGCACCGACCGCAACGGGCCACCGGTCGCGTCGGCGCCGCTGCTGCTCGACGCCATCAGCGTCGTGGACATGGTGCTCGTCAGCGGAATGCCGCTCGGCGCGGTGCAGGTACGCACCCAGGACCGCCGGCGCGCCGCCGCCGTGTGCGACCTCGTACGTACCGTCGTGGCGGATGTCCTGCCGGGCGAGGCGTCCCGGGACGAGTGGATCGCCCGCGGACGGCCGGGACGCGCGGACGTGGTCATCGATCTCGACGGGGATCTCGCGTGGGCCGCTGCCACGGTACGCCGTGGCGGTGCCGCCGGTGTGCCAGGCATCGCCCGGACCATGCCCACGCCGACGACGATCGTGCAGCGGGAGATTCGGCTGCTGCAGCGCCGGGACCTGATGAGCGCGTGGGAACTACTCGCCGCCGGCCTGATCGGAAGGGATGCGTCATGAGTAGGGACGAGGCGCCGGTAGCCGTCGTCACCGGTGCCGGCCGGCCGGGTGGAATCGGCCAGGAGATCGCAGCCGGATTGCTGGCCGACGGCTACCGGGTGATCGTGTCGGACCTCGCCACACCGATGAGCTCACACCCCGACTACGAGTCCGCCACCGCGACGATGCTCGACCGCACGGCCAGCGGACTCGCGCAGACGACCGGTGGCGACGTCCTAGCCGTGCCCTGTGACGTCCGGCGCGCGGCGGAGGTCGACGCGTTGTTCGCCGCCGCCGTCGACACGTTCGGGCGACTCGACGTGGCCGTGAACAACGCGGGTCTCGCGGTCGGTCTCACCGACGTGGTCGATCTCAGCGAGGCCGACTGGCGACTCAACCTCGACGTGATGGCCACGGGCACCTTCCTGTGCAGCCGGGCCGCGGCGCGCATCCTCGTCCGGCAGGGCCGCGGCGGCCGGATCATCAACATGGCCTCCCAGGCGGGCAAGACCGGCCAACCCTCGATGGCCGCCTACACGGCCGCGAAGTTCGCCGTCCTCGGGTTCACCCAGAGCCTTGCTCACGAGTTGGGGTCGCACGGTGTCACCGTCAACGCGGTCTGCCCGGGCACCGTGCTCACGCCGCTGCTCGACGTCAAGGGAGGCGTGTTCGAGACCTACCCCAAGCGGTTCGGGATCGATCCCGAGCGCTACAAGACCAAACTGCTCCGGCAGATCCCGCTCGGACGCTTCGCGGTGCCGGGCGACATCGCCGACATGGTGCGGTTCCTCGCCTCGCCACGGGCGGCCTACGTAACGGGAGAGTCGATCAACGTGACCGGCGGTCAGGAGATGCATTGAGCGGGTATCGGCAGGCGGTGTTCCGTGCCGCAGGCGCGGTGGAGATCGTCGAGGTGCAACGGGCCGAACTCGGCCCGCGGGACGTGCTGCTCCGGGTGACGGCGTGCGGGGTCTGCGGCTCCGACGTCGGGAGCTACCTGCACGGTCACTATGTGAAACCGGGCCAGGTCATGGGTCACGAGATGGCCGGGCGGGTGATCGCCGTCGGCGCCGAGGTCGAGTTGGGGCCCGGGACCCTCGTCGCGGTTCGTCCCCTGCGGACCTGCGGCAGATGCTGGTACTGCGCACGAGGTGACGCACACCTGTGCGGCCGCAGCGCGGCCCGCAGCCTCGCCTACGGACTGGCTGGCGGCTTCGCCGAGGAGGTGCTCGTACCGGACGCCGTCATCGGCCGCGACGTCGTGCCGGTGCCCGAGCACGTCGATCCGGAGGACCTGCTCTGGGCGGAGCCTCTGGCGGTCGCGATCCGCGCGATCACGCTCTCCGCGGCGTCCGCCGGCGATCAGGCGCTGGTGGTCGGTGCCGGATCCGTCGGACTGTGCGTGATCGGCGCGCTCATCGCCGGTGGCGTGCGCGTCGACGTTGTCGAGCCGCGGCCGGTCCGGCGCGCGGCGGCCGAGGTGCTCGGCGCGAGGACCGTTACCGCGGACGAGGTGGCCACCGGCCGTCACGACGCGGTCTTCGAGGCGTCCGGTGCATCGGGCGGGCTGGCCACCGCGGCGCGTGCGGCCGAGCGGGCACCGCTGGTACTGCTCGGCCTGTCCGACCGGCCCATTCCGGTTGAGGCGGCACACGCCGATCTGCGCGGTGCGTTCGCCTACCTGGATCGCGACTTCCACCGCGCGATCAGCCTGATCGTCGACGGGCGCGTGTCGATGCGCGCGGCGGTGTCGCATCGGTTCCCGCTCGACGAGACCGGAGCCGCCATCCGCGCCAGTGCCACCGACGAGACAGCCGTCAAGGTGCTCGTGGTGCCCACCACCGAGCCAGCCGAACAGCCGCAGCCCTGCGCGGCGTAGGAGGCAACGATGCCCATCAGCGAGCACGCACAAATTCATGGTCACCTCGCGCCACGCGAGACGCTGGCCGGTCCCGGGACGTCCGGACAGGTCGGCTCGGTGCTACGGGCAAGGGGTGTGGCACCCGGGCCGGTACTGGTGGTCGCGGACGCCGCCGTCACCCAGCTCGGTCTGCTTGCCGACCTGCTCACCGGTCTACATGCTGCCGACTTCGTGACCGACGTCTTCGACCAGGTCTCCGGCGAGCCCGGCGAGGCCGTTGTCGACGCCGCCGCCGCCCAGGCCCGCGAGCGGGGCGTGACAGCGGTGATCGGGATCGGCGGTGGTAGCGCCATGGACGCAGCCAAGGTCGCGGCGCTGCTCGCGACCAATCTGGGCGCCGCCGCCGACCACGTGGGGGTGGTGGAGCCGCAGCGGTCGCTGCCGCCGCTGGTACTCGTGCCGACGACGAGCGGTACGGGTTCGGAGGCATCCCGAATTGCGATGGTCACGGTCGGTGGTGTCAAGCGCGTCATCAGCTGCAGCCAGTTCGTGCCCTCGATCGCCGTGCTCGACGAGCAACTGGTGACCGGGCTGCCCAGCACGGTCGTCGCCGCCACCGGCATGGACGCGCTGGCTCACGCGATCGAGTCGATGCTGTCGACGCTCCGCACGCCCTTCACGATGGCACTCAGCGCCCAGGCGATCACCATGCTGCGCGCGAACCTCGAACCTGCCGTCGCGGGCGACGGCACCGCCCGCGGTCGTACGCTCTACGCCGCGCACCTGGCTGGGATCGCGCTCAACGCCGGCGTGGTGCTGGGGCACAGCCTGGCCTACGTGGTGGCGCGGCGTTCGCCGTTGCCGCACGGCACCTGCTGCGCCCTGGCGCTGCCGTACTGCCTGGCCTACAACGCGGCGGTGCCAGCCGAGATCGGCGTACACCTGGCCGAGCTGCTGACCGGCCGGGCCGGTAGCACGCCGGCGGACGCCGCCCAGGAGGTCGCCGCCCTGACCGCCCGTCTCGGACTACCCGGCCACCTGTCGGAAATCGGGATTCGACCCACGGAGGTTGCGCTGATGGCCGCCGAGATCATGCGTGACTATCCGCGGCCCAACAACCCGGTGCCGCTTACCGAGACCGCCGTACGAGATCTTCTGACCCACATGGTCGAAGGAGATCTGAGCGGCGCGTGGGCCTCGTCGCCGACGGTGGTGTCCGCATGAGTACGACCGCGGCGACCGAGATCAGGAACGTCGAGACGCTGGTGGCCGGTGAGTGGCGCGGTGCCACCCAGGGCGCGGATCTGGAGGTCCGCGACCCGGCGGACCTGCGCGAGGTGGTGGCGCGGGTACCGGCCCTGACGGCTACCGACATCGACAGCGCCTATGCCGCAGCCATCCGGGGCGCGCGGGCCTGGGGGCGCACCTCGGGCCTCGACCGGGGTGCGGTCCTGCTCAGGACGGCGAGTCTGCTGCGCGACCGTAGCGCCCCGATCGTCGCCGACCTGGTGCGCGAGATGGGCAAGACGCGAGCCGAGGCGAGCATCGAGCTGACCAAGGCGGCCGACTTCTTCGAGTACTACGGCGGGCTGGCTCGCTCGGCGACCGGGTACAGCCTCAACGACGGCCGGCCCGGCACGACCACCAGCGTGAGGTACGAGCCGGTCGGCGTCGTACTGGCCATCACGCCGTGGAACGACCCGCTCCTGACCCCGGCCCGCAAACTGGCCCCCGCGTTGGCCTGCGGCAACGCCGTGCTGCTGAAGCCCGCCACGGACACCCCGCTGGTGAGCGTGCGGCTGGCCCGCGCGCTTGTGGACGCCGGGCTGCCCGCCGAGGTGTTGTCGGTGCTCACCGGCCGCGGTGCGGACATATCGGCCGCGCTGTTGGACGACCCGAGACTGGCCGCCGTGACCTTCACCGGCAGCAACGAGGTCGGAGCCGCCATCCACGCCTCGGTGAGCGGTCGAAACCTGCGGGTACAGACCGAACTGGGTGGCAAGAACGCCACGGTGGTGCTCGCCGACGCCGACCTGACCCTCGCCGCCGACACCATCGTGGCGGCGGCCTTCGCCCAGGCAGGCCAGAGGTGTACGGCGACAAGTCGGGTGATCGTCGACCGGCGGGTCAGCGCCGGCCTGCTCCAGTTGCTGCGCACCCGGGTCCGCGCCCTCGCGCTGGGGCCGGGCGGCGAGCCCGGAACAGCGATGGGACCTGTGATCAACGAACGGCATCGCGTCGCGGTGCTCGACCACGTCAACGCCGCGGTCGCGGCCGGAGCGACGGTCGCGGAGGGCGGTACGGCACCGGACGGCGAGCGGCTGGCACACGGCTGTTTCGTCCGGCCGACGATCCTCACCGGGGTGACCGCCGACATGGACATCTGGCGCGAGGAGGTCTTCGGCCCGGTGCTCGCTCTGCTGGAGGTCGACGGCTTCGACGAGGCGGTCGCCGCGGTCAATGACTCGGAGTTCGGGTTGGCGGCGGCGCTGTTCACGCGCGACCTGTCCCACGCAAACCTCTTCCTCGACCGCGCCGACACAGGTCAGGTGGCAGTCAACCTGCCCACGTCGGGTTGGGACGTGCACCACCCGTTCGGCGGATTCAAGGCATCGGGATCTCCGTTCAAGGAGCAGGGCACCGAGGCCCTGCACTTCTACTCGCGCGTCAAGACCTGTGCGGTGCGGTTCGCGTGGTGACCTCGCCATTCGATCTGACCGGCCGTACCGTGCTGGTGACCGGCGGCGGGCGTGGCCTCGGTCGGGCGATGGTGCTGGCGGCGGCTGGCGCGGGTGCCCGCGTGGTGGCCGTCGCCCGCTCGGCCGCGGAGCTTGAGGAGACGGCCCTGGCCGGCGGCCCGAGGGTGGTGCCGCTGCGTTGGGACCTGTTGGCCGATGCCGACCAGGCCGGTCACGCGGATGCGTTGGTGGCCGAGGCCGAGCGGCTGGCCGGGCCGGTGCACGGGGTTGTCCACGCCGCGGGTGTGCAGAGCCGGTCACCGGCGGCCCACTTCCGGCCCGAGGAGTGGCGGCGGGTCCTCGCGGTCAACCTGGACACGCCGTTCTTCCTCAGCACGTCGCTGTACCGCGCCCAACGCGCCCGCTCCGCGGGCGGCAGCCACGTCTTCATCGGCTCCCTGGCCAGCGCCATCGGCCTCCGCGACGTCGCGGCGTACGCGGCGAGCAAGAGCGGCGTCCTGGGCCTCACCCGCTCGCTGGCGGCCGAGTGGGCGGCCGACGGGGTACGGGTGAACTGCCTGGCTCCTGGCTACTTCCGGACGGCGCTCACCGCCGACCTGCTCGACGACCAGGAACGGCACACGTGGATCAGGTCGCGGATCCCCATGCGCCGCCTTGGCACGCCGCAGGAACTCGGTGGCGCCGTGGTCTTTCTTCTCGCTGAGGCGTCAACGTACGTCACCGGTCAGATGATTGCCGTAGATGGAGGGTGGCTGGCCGCATGAGTAGCAGGAAGCAGACCGTCGGAGTTGTCGGCGGCGGCATCCTCGGGCTGGCGGTCGCACGGGAACTGCTGCTGCGCCGGCCCGGCACCAGCGTCACGGTCTTCGAGAAGGAGGACCGACTCGCCGCACACCAGACCGGCCACAACAGTGGCGTGGTGCACGCTGGCCTCTACTACCAGCCCGGCTCCCTGAAGGCTCACCTCTGTCGCCGAGGCGCGGGCCTGCTGCGGGAGTACTGCGCCGAGCACACGCTGCCCTACCGGGAACTTGGCAAGCTCGTGGTGGCCCTGGACCGCGCGGAACTGCCGGCGTTGGACCGGATCGAGGACCGGGCGCGGAGCAACGGCGTGCCGGACCTGGCGCGGCTCGACCGCGCCGGCATCGCCGATCGCGAGCCGGCGGTGGCCGGCATCGCCGCACTGCACTCACCCCGTACCGCGGTGGTGGACTTCGCCGCGGTCTGCGAGCGTCTCGCCGCAGACGTACGGCGGCTCGGCGGTCGAGTGCTGACGTCCACCGAGGTACACCGCATCAGACCGGGGGTCGGGCATATCGAGGTGTCGGCAGGTCAGGAACGGTATCTCGTGGGCCGGCTCGTGGTGTGCGCCGGTCTCTCCGGTGACGCGGTGGCGGCGATGGTGCGTGGCCGCGGCGACGCCCGCATCATCCCGTTCCGTGGCGAGTACTACCTGTTGCGGGCTGGTCTGCGTGACCGTGTGCGAGGGCTGGTGTATCCGGTGCCGGATCCGCGCTACCCGTTCCTCGGTATTCATCTGACCCGCCATGTCGACGACGAGGTGCTGGTCGGACCGAACGCCGTTCTCGCCCTGTCCACTCAGGGATACACCTGGCGTGATGTCAGCCTTCCTGACCTGGCACGGATGGCTGTGTGGCCGGGAACGGCCAGGATGGCACGGCGGCACTGGCGCACCGGGATGTACGAACTGGCCGGCTCGCTGTCGCGCCGACGCTTCGCCGGGCGCGCCGCGCGCTACCTACCTGGGCTCACCGCAGCCGATCTGGCGCCGGCACCGGCCGGTGTCCGCGCTCAAGCGGTCTCCCGCGATGGATCTCTCGTCGACGACTTCCTGATCGAGCGGGTCGGACCGATCATGCTGGTCCGTAACGCGCCGTCGCCGGCGGCGACCTCCAGTCTTGCCATCGCCGAACACGTCGTAGCCCAGTTGGAGGACGGCGATGCCTGAGTTCGTGGTGACGGTACCGATCCGGTTCAGCGACCTGGACGTGTTTGGCCACGTCAACCATGTTCGGTACCTGACCTACTGCGAAGACCACCGTACGACGATGCTGCGCTGCCTGGAGCAGGACACGGGGGTGCGCTGGACTGAGGACGGGTTCGTCATCGCCCGGGTCGAGTGCGATTACCTGTTGCCGGCGGCGCTCAGTGACGACACGCTGGATGTCGGCCTCACCGTCGATCACGTCGGTCGAACGTCCGTCCGGGCCACCTACCGACTGCGCCGCAGTCGTGACGGGGCCGAGGCGGCTGTCAGCCGGCAGGTGCTGGTGCTCGTCGATGGCGGCAGGCCGAGACCTGTCACCGATGTCGAGCGCGAGTGGCTGCTCCGGTACGGCGACGTCCCGGACACTGTGGTTTCGTACCGCAGCGAGCGTTGACCCGGTGGACCTGAGCCGATGCCGACGTCACGTCGGCGGTGACGCCGGCATCGGCCGCGCTCGTTACGGGGTGACGACTCGGCCGCCGAAGGTCACGACCAGCCGACCGTCGGAGGCGAAGGACCAGCCCAGAGCGCCGGTGTACGAGGAACACCGGGATCCGTTGGTGCCGGACCAGAACTGGTTCGAGCTGTCGGAGTTGCCGATGATCCGGTCGTTCGAGCCGCCGTTGCACGAGGTGTTGTTGCGGAACACGGAGGAGCCGCCGTCGAAGTTGAAGTTGCGCTCGGCGTTGCCGATGTTTGCGTTGTTCGACACCGTCATCGTGCCGGGGTTGCGGTTGTAGGTGAACCCGTGCTTGCCGTTGTTGTAGGCGATGTTGCCGCGGATGGTGTGGTTCACCGCGATGTCCTCGCCGCCGAGCTTGAATCCGTTGCGGTCACCGTTGCCGGCCTGACCACCGTTGCTCAGAGTGCCGTTGGTGTAGGCGAGGGAGGACTCGATGGTCACCGCGCCGATGGCCCCGGTGTCGCTCTTGGTGTAGAGGTCGTAGCCGTCGTCGATGTTGTGGTGGGCCACCGTGTAACGGAAGACGTTGCCGGGGCCGACGGTGAGCTTCGGGGCGAAACCGTCGGCGTCCTCGCCGTCGGAGTCGACGTTGTCGTGCGACACCGTGCTCACCACGAGGTTGTTGGCGGGCCACTGGTCGCGGGGCGCGTTGGCGACCAGCCGCGAGAGTTGCAGCCCCGAGTCCCGGTTGTGGCGGGTGATCGTACGTTCGATGATGTTGTTGTTGCCGGCCAGCAGGATGCCGTTGTCGCCGGCCCGCTCGACGATGATGCCGCGGATGTGCCAGTACGATCCGCCCACCGCCAGGCCCCGGTTGGCCGGGTCCTCGCTCTGCGCCGAGAAGTTCAGGATCGGGGTCTCACCCGCGTACGCGAAGATGTTCTTGCGTGCGCTCGACGTGCCGTTGTTGCCCTGGGCGATGGTGATGGTCTGCGAGTGGCGGTAGGTGCCGCCGCGTAGGAAGATCGTTCCGCCTGCGGGAATCCGGGTGATCGCGGAAGTGAGCGTCGTCGGGTTCGCGAGCGTGCCGGGCGCGCTGTCGGTGCCGGTCGGCGCGACGTACAGCGTGCCGCTCGACGGCGGGGGCGGGCTGGTCGGTGGGGGCGGGCTCGGTGGCGGGGTGGTCGGCCCGGTCGTCGGTGGCGGGGTCGTCGGCCCGGGCGTCGCACCGGAGGCGTACGTCTCGAACTCGGCGATCCTCGGCGTGCCGCTCGCGCCGGTGATCTCGAAGTTGATCTTTCTCAGCGAGGTGGCGGGGAAGTTGATGACCCCGGCCCCGGCACCACTGGCCAGGGTGGCCCCGGTGTCGTTGTTGACGAGTCGCCAGGAGCCGACGACACCTACCGCGCCGGCCGCCTCCCGGATGTTCACCGACGCCACAGTGGTGGCGGCACCCCACTTGACGGAGATGCGACCGGTCGTGCCGGTCGGCGACCAGTAGCTGCCCATGTCGCCGTCGATCACATTGCCGTAGCTGGTGCCGCTGGCCTTGCTGGAGCCGTCGGCGCCGGCCCCGAGACTGAGGTTCGTCGCGTTGGCGCTTACCGAAGCGGCGGCGAAACCGTCAGCCGAGCCCGACGCATGGGGCACCGGCAGCGCCGAGGCGATGGCGGCTGCGGCGGCCACGGCGGTGCCGCCGGCGAGCAGCCTTTGTCGCACTGTAGTTCTCACTGTTCGTCTCCTCCGGGGAGTGAGCATGGTGCGAGGCTTCTCCTGCGCAGCCCGGCACCGCAGAGTGGCTACATGTTCGTGTCATCAGCCTGGCTATAGAGCGAAACATCGATGTAATGTCAGGCTAGGAAAGCGCTTGCCCAGAAGACAAGCCCAGCGATGTGCAGGTTTGTTGCAGGATTTGGGCAGCCGCTCGTCGAGTCGAGGAGACACGGGCAGCACGGCAGTGCGAAGGAACCGGGATCGTGCCCCACGCCTCACGGCGACTGCGGCGGCTTCGCCTTCTGCGGGTGAACCGTCTCGTGCCGGATCAGCATGGCGATGAATTCGCCGATCTTCCGCTTCCGGGTCTCCGCCCGTTTCGCCGCGTTGAGCCGGTGGATGAGGGCGAACCGGTTGGTCGTGGTGAGTGCCGGCCTCGTCGGGCGCACCTTGGGTCGATGTTTGGCACCGCCCGCCCGAACGGCCTGCCACATCGACCCGCTGGCGCAGGCGGCCGTCAAATGGTGGCACCGGCTTCTCGTACCGCGGTGCCGCTGCCGGCTGGCGCGGTCCGGGCCCGCGACGGAGTTTCCGTCGCGGGCCCGGGTCATGGTTGGTGGCTGTCAGTTCGGGGCGTGCACCCCGCTGGCGGACCAGTCCCTGGTGGCACCCCGGACGTACATGGAGCTGCCCTGGTTGCCGGAGAAGTACTGCTTGATGGAGCCGGCGAAAGGTGTGCTGGAGGCGTTGCGGCCGTGCACGTCGGTGTAGACCGTGGTCGGGCCGCTATTCTGCACCTGGAAGGTGCCCGGCCGGAACTCCCGCAGGGTGCCCTTGAACGGTGAGCGCGGGTCGTCCCAGGCGAGGTTCTGGCCGGCCTGGCGGGCTTGGTCGCAGTAGTCACCACCGGCGAGGTTCGTGTAGCACAGGTCCACGATCCGGCCCACGTTGTTCGGCTTGGACGGGTCGTAGTAGCGCGACGGGTTGACCACGTAGAACAGCGGCGCCAGGCGGAAGTTCAGCCCGGGACCGGTGACCTGGAAGTCGGAGAACCAGAAGTCGTCCATGTCGGAGACGGTGAACGGCACGGGATTGGGGTAGAGCGGGTCGTAGTGGGTGCGGCCTTCCCGGATCGCCTGCACGCAGCCCGGCTCGGTGATCAGTCGGCCGAGTGAGCGGGTGTCCGACGGCGAGTCCGCCGGCACCGCCGGAGCGACGTTGATGAACTGGCCGCCGAAGCCCGGGCATTCGCTGGGGCTGAACCCGCCGGGCCGGCCGAGTGGGATCATCGCGCTGTACCGGGCCTCGGTGACCTGACCGCCGTTGCTGGCGGCGCAGCGCTGGTTGAACAGCAGTTCGTGCAGGTTGTTGCTGAACGCGTCCGGCGAGTGGGTGCCCTGGTGGAACTTGAGCAGAGTGTCGCAGGTCGCGATCGTGGTGCCCTGCGGCGGGAAGAAGCTGCTGCCGTTGTCGCCCTGGATCACGTTGACGTTGTTGACTGTGAGGACCTTGTGCCCGACGTGGTCCTCATGCCGGTGGCTGTGCTCGGGCATGTGGTCCAGCATCACCTCGCTTGTGTAGCCGAAGGCGGGCCAGCCCGCGGTGCTGAACAGGTCGGACGGTCTAGGGTCGTCACCGTGTTCGTGGCCGAAGTTGCAACCGCTGGGGTCGCGCGGCGGGTGCCAGGTCGGGTAGACCTTGCCATCCGGACCGTACGTCCAGTACCGGGCGTGGATTTCGACCGAACACTCGCCGGAGCGGGGCAGGTAGCCCTTCTCGTTCGCGGTGGCGATCAGATCATACGCCCGGCTGGTCTCCACTCCTGCGGGCGGCAGTGCGGTCCCCCAGGTGGGGTTGCCGGGTGGCGGTGTGGTGGGCGGCGGTGTGGTGGGGGGCGGCGTCGTGGGGTTGGGGCCGGGCGACCCGGTGCAGGGAGTGCCGTTGACGGCGAAGTTGGTCGGCGCGGGGTTGCTGCCGCTCCAGGACCCGTTGAAGCCGAACGAGGTGCTGGCCCCGGTCGCGATGCTGCCGTTGTAACTGGCGTTGCGTGCGCTGACCTGGCTCCCGTTCTGCGTCACGGTGGCGTTCCATGCCTGCGTGACGCGTTGGCCTGCGTCATAGCTCCAGGTAAGGGTCCAGGAACTGACCGGGTCGCCGACGTTGTTGATGGTGACTGTCGTGGTGAAACCGCCCTGCCACTGCAAGCCGACCGTGTAGGTGACTCTGCAGCCGGGTGCGGCCACTGCGGGTCCGGCGAGGGTGATAGCCGCTCCGCTGGCGACGACCACGGCCGCCACGGTCCCGGCTGCCCACAGCCGGGACCGGGGACGATGTACGCGCATTACCGATCCTCCGAACGGTGGTGGAGTGGATCGACGGAGGATCTGAACCCAGCAGGCGGGTGCGCCTGACCGGCGGGGCCGGAGCGTGCCTCACCGATCACCGGGGCGGCCGAGCGGAACCCGACTGGGCGTCCACCCATCGACTCATGTAAATCTATGCTATGCGATGGACTGGGGCTGTCAACGCGGCTTAGATCAACAAAGCTGATGCTGAGGATCAGGAGATCCGGCGGAACGTGGCGTCGGCGCGGCCCGTGGCGTTGTTGATCGGGTCGACCCGCAACATGTAGTTGCTGTGCCTGACGTGTCGGTCGGGGAAGTTGTAGGACTGGAACGACGACCACGACGAGTCGGCCAGTCCGGCTACCTGACGGAAGGTGGCGTCCTCGCTGAACACTACCGAGCCGTTGTTGGGACTCAACCTGAGGACGTAGTCGGCGTGCCGCAGGTAGTACCCGGGGAAGTTCACCGACTCGAACGACACGTACCCGGCACATGCTGGCGCTGCCCGCCGCAGCACGCGCTCGGGCCGGCCGAGTAGTACAGGTACCAGCGCTGCCCGTTCGGGCCGTTGAGTAGGTGCATGCTGGGCGCCCACATGTTCGATGTCGCGTTCGCCTGCGACATCGTGAAGACACGGGTCTCCGGTGCGGTCCGCAGGCCGCCAAGAGTGGACGCCTTGCGGATGTAGATGTTCCCGGTCCAGGTGGTGGCCGTGTAGTAGTAGTTGCCGTTGTGATAGCCGAGCCACGGGTCGGCGCTGTTGGGCGTACCGACGATGGGGTTTCGGAACGATGCTCCGGGAGCCGCGCTGCTCGGGGTGGAAGAAACCACCAGGCCCACGCCGACGGTGACAGCGGTGACCAACACGGTGGCAATGGTTTGCCTACGTATGCGCATGGTGCGGTCCTTTCGACGGTCGCACGTGCGTGGTGCGACGCTTCAGGCGGGTGGACCTGACCACGACTGGACCGGTATTCGCCCGGACAGCGTGGGCGAGGGCCGGCGACCTTCCCTTCCGCAATGATCGGGACGACGAGCCCCGGCGCCGCGCAGGAACTCGGCACCGGGGCTGAGACCAGACCGCGGATCGCGGTCACGTCGAGGCGGATCGCGGTCACGTCGAGGCGGCCGTCAGACGGCTGTGCGCGACCACTGCTGGTTGGTGCCGGTGTTGCACGGATACTGCTTGAGGATCGCGCCGTTGGCGGTCGACGCGGACGGTACGTCCACGCACTTGTTGCTGTGCCGCGCCCGGAGCTGGAAGTAACTGCCGTTGGTGACCATCTGGAACTGCTGGTTGGTGCCGGTGCCGCAGGTGTACTGGATGAGTTCGGCACCGTCGGCGGTGGACGCGCTCACCACGTCGAGACACTTTCCGCTGTGCCGGCTGATGATGCGCCAGTAGCCACCGCCGGCATCCTCGAACCGCCACTGCTGCCAGGCGTTGCCACCGTAGGTGTACTGGCCGACGCGCGCACCGTTGTCGGTGTTCGGTGATTGGACGTCCATGGCCTTACTGCTGTGACGTACGTCGATTCGGTAGAACGTGCCCGTCGTCGGCGGAGGCGTCGTGGGGCCGCCGCCGACGGTGTCACCCCAGGCGTACCGGATCCGGTCGGCGCCGGAGCTGTTGCGGATTGTCAGGTTGAGGTTGGTGCCGCTGCCGCTGAGGGCGTACATCGAGTACCAGTCGTAGCCGATGTTGCCGGGCTTGCCGCCGAGGGCCGGCCAGTAGGTGCCGCCCATCTGGTTGTCCCGCATGACCTGGGCCATCGCGCGGATGTGGCGCACGAAGTTGTCGGTGCTGTTCGGGTCGCCGTAGTTGAGACCGTTGTCCATGGGTGCGCCGAACTCGGTCGCGACCGCGCGGGAGGCGCAGTTGCCGAGGCGGGTCTGGATGTGGCTCCGGAAGGCGTCGTAGGTCATCGCGCTGTAGAAGAAGGCGTAGTGGTGGAAGGACAGTAGCGTCGAGTTGAAGCGACTGTCGTTGCAAATGTCCCGCAGGTCCTGGCTGTAGCCGGTGCCGCCGATGAGCACCCGGCTGGGCGCCGCCGAGTAGTGGTAGCTGAGCCAGTTGGCCGCCACGTTGCGCCACTCCGTCGAGCTGTACCCGTGCGGCTCGTTCATCGGTTCGAAGTACACGTTGGGGTTCGAGCCGTACGTGTTGGTCACGGTGGACCACATCGTGTTCCACGCGGCGAGGTTCGTGATCCTGCCGCCGGAGGCGGCGCCGTCCTCCCAGTAGGCGAGGATGACTTTGAATCCGCGGTCGGTGGCGGCGTCGATGGTGCCCCGGTAGGCATTCCACCACGTCGTCCCCACCGTGTGGGTGTTGATCGGCAGCCGGACTGTGTTGACCCCCATGGTGGCGGCCATGTCGTCGTAGAGGGCGTTGGCCTTGGCCCGCACCGTCGCGTTGCTGTCGGACTGGCTCAGACCGTGCAGGACGAGCGGTCCGGTGCTGAAGTTGTCTCCCAGTACCGCCCAGTTCATGCCTCGGAACTGGCGGGTGGCGGCAGAGGCCGGCGACGAGACGGCGACGACGCTACCCAGGGCTGTCAGAGCGGTCACCAGGGCGATCAGCAGCCGGCGCGACGATCGAGTGCTGCGCGAGGGCCCTGATGCATGACCATCAGATGAGGTAATCCGTGTCATCGAATGTCCAATCACTGAACTGGGCCTCCGGCTCGGACATCAGGCTGATGTCGTATGAGTTACATCGGTAACGGAAACGGCAACGAGAAACCAGAACCCGAACCGACACGTTCAGGAACATTCAGGCTCGAACACCGGGGTCCGGTAAGACCGATGACGACCCGGAGCGCAGGTGGCATCATGCAGGTGGTGAGCGGTCCCGGGATCGGTGTCGGATGAAGCGCGTCTTGGTCTTCTCCCGTACGACAGGGTTCCGGCACGATTCGATCCCGGCCGGCGTACGCACCATCCGCGAGCTACGGTCCGATGTTGAGGCCACTGAGGACCCGGACGCCTTCACGCAGAGTGATCTGGCGCGATTCGCCGCGGTCGTCTTCCTGAACACCAACGGCCGCGTGCTCACCGACGCCAGCCGGAGCGCGTTGGAGGCGTACGTGCGCGGCGGCGGCGGCTTCCTCGGCGTGCACTCCGCCGCTGCCACCGAGTACGGCTGGCCGTTCTACGGCGAACTGGTCGGCGCCTGGTTCGACAGGCATCCGGAGGTGCAACCGGCCACGGTCACCGTGGTCGATCCGGATCATCCGGCCACCGCCCACCTGCCAGCGTCCTGGCCACGCGTCGACGAGTGGTACGACTTTCGCTCGTACCCCGACGCCCGGATCCTGCTGCGCGTCGACGAGTCCACGTACGGCGGTGGCGGTATGGGCGTCGACCATCCAGTGGCCTGGTGTCACGAACGGCTCGGGGGTCGGGTCTTCTACACCGCGCTCGGACACACGATCGAGGCGTACGCCGAGCATGCCTTCCGTGACCATCTGGCCCACGCGCTGCGTTGGGTGACCGGCGACGCCGTTTGAGTTCGAACTCAAGCTGATGGGCGGCGGCATCCGAAGCGCACCGGGACGCGCCCCGGCGGGGTCGTCGTGTTCCCCGGCTGGGCCGTCAGCGTGGCGAGTCATGCGCTGGGGCCGGGCACCTCCTCCGCACGGATCTGCGCGTCGAGCCGGTCGCCGGGCCTGGCGACGCTGCCCGGTGCCCACATCCGCGGCAGTGGTACCTGCGACCAGTCGATGTCCGAGCCGAGGTAGAAGCCCGGGTACGACGGCTGGTTGTAGGTGGTCTGCTGGCGAGCCACCTCCGCGCGGTACTGCGGATCATGCATGAGGGTGTACAGCTTGCGGTCGGTCACCTCGGTGCTCAGGTAGATCCGCAGCGCCGAACTGTCCGCGGTCCGGACGAGCATCTCCTCCCGCCAGTCACCGAAGACGTCGGCGATCAGGCCCGGGTTCCCCTTCGTGTGGTTGTTGGTGCGGGTGCCCTCCGCGGTGAGGAGAGTGCCGCGCCGCCAGTCGTCGATGGTCGGCGTGACGTCGATCGCCCCGTTGACGATCTGGGTGGTCATGTCGGCGGCCCACTTGATGCTCTGGTTCGTACCGGGCACCCGGTCACCGAGCCGTGCACCGTCCGCGCCGCGCAGCCCGAGTCCGTCGATCGACCCGGCGGGCTGCGAGCACCAGGTTTCCAGCCCCGGATGCTCGGCGACGACGTCTCCGATCATACCCCGACCGGTGTCGACGCCGGTGTAGCCTCCGTAGATCAATTCACCGGTGGCGCCGTCGCGCAGAGTGAAGCCGTAAGGGGCCCACTGTCCTCCCTCGTGCACTTGGTAAATCTCCAGCCTCGGACGGTTCGGATCGATGTCGGTCACATGCATCGCGTCACCGTGACCGATCCGGGCCGAGGCGCCCGGGTCGGCGCTTTCCGGCGGCATGGTGCCGTACGAGCTGTACAACAAAGAACCGTCATGGTCGATGGTGGCTCCGCCGTAGACGATTTCCTGCTTGCCGTCGCCGTCCACGTCGGCCGCGCTCAGCGAGTGCTGGCCCTGGGTGGTGATCGTGCCGAACTGGGGGTCGGTGCCGTCCCGGCCGTGCGGGCTGTCGTTGAACGGGTTCGTCATCGGTGTCCAGCCACTGTCGACGTACCAGTTCCGGGTCAATCGCGCGCCGTCCCAGCGGTAGGCCGCGAGTGTCGAACGCGTGTAGTAGCCGCGGGCGAAAACCGCCGACGGACGCCGGCCGTCCAGGTACGCCACCCCGGCGAGGAACCGGTCGACCCGGTTTCCCGGCTCGATGCGCCCCATCGCGTAGTCGCCCCACATCAGGCCGTCGTCATGCCGTCCGGGCTGGTAGTGGACGGTCTCCAGGTCTCGTCCGGTGGCACCGTCGAAAACGGTGAGGTACTCGGGGCCGTGCAGGATGAAGCCCTCGAACGCCCGCAGGTTGTTGCGGCTGCTGCGTCCGGGGGCGTAGACGTCCATGAAGTGGTCCGCGAGTGCCAGCGCGTCCTCCTGCGAAAGCGGGTACGGGTAGCGCGGCTCGATACCGAACGCCTGCTCCAGCGTGGCGGGCCACCGCCCGGCCACCACCTCGGGGTGACGGTGCCACTGCCGGAACATCCGCACGACGTGCGCGTGGTAGTCGGTGGCGCTGAGGCGGTAGTCGTCGGTGTGCGCCACGCCCGCCCTGGCGTCCTTCTTGGGCAGCTTGATGTACCGCTCGGCGACGACGTTGCCCCTCTTCCCGTACCTGGTGATCTTCGTGCCCGGCGCGGTCTTGAACATCAGCTCCGACCGGCCGTCACCGTCGAAGTCGTAGACCAGGAACTGGGTGTAGTGCGCGCCCGCGCGGATGTTGACACCGAGGTCGACGCGGTACAGCAGCGTGCCGTCGAACCGGTACGCGTCGATGAAGACGTTGCCGGTGTAGCCGACCTGGGATACGTCCTTGGCGTTCGACGGATCCCACTTGACGATGTACTCGTACTCGCCGTCGCCGTCGAGGTCACCGACGCTGACATCACCCGCCGAGTAGGTGTGGCTCTCCCCGGCCGGGGTGACACCGTCCGCTGGTTTGCGCAGCGGGAGGTCGTGGAAGGCCTCGGACCACGCGGTCACCGTCGCGCCCCGGTCGATCTCGTGCCGGCCGACGACCGCCGCCACGCGGTACCTGGCCGTCGAGGTGCCGTCCCGGTCCAGATAGTTGGTGCTGTCGGCGACCGTGGCGATCCGCCTGCCGTCGCGGTACACGTGGAAGTTCGCCCCTGTCATGCCGGTGGCGGCCGAACCGGTGACCTCGTGGCCGAGCAGGCGCCAGCTGAGGAACACCCCTGCGTCGGTGGTCGCGGCCACCAGCCCACGGTTGAGGCGCTCCAGCTGGACGACGCCGACGCGATTGGTGTCGCCGGGCTCAGCGGACACTGGCGTGCCTGCCACGGCAACGGCGGTGACGCAGACGGCCGCGAGCAGTCCGGCTGGGGTTGCGGCGAGCCGGGGACGAGGTCTGTAGCGAGGACTCATCTGGTCTCCTGGGTCGATGTCGGCCCGGCCGGGCACGGAGCGTGGCCGATGCCGCCTAACTGCTCCCGCGTCGGCTGGCCTGTGGGCCGGACGCCGGCGCGACCATGAAACGTTTTAATAGAAGCTTGTCGATATACTATCCAGTCGTCGGCTTGAGGGCCAGAGCCTGCCGACGCCACCTGAACTGGTCGCTGACCGCCCCGCCGGCCGCTGGTGCCGGCCGCCACCTCGCCTTCGGCCGAACCCGGGGCGGCCCGGTGAACGCTCCTGGGGGCTAGACCGGCCCGGCGCGGCGGCGCTCGACCGCCACGGCGGCCATGAGCAGGCAGCCGAGCATCGGCACCACGAGCGGCAGCAGTTGCCAGGTGACGACAACGAGGACGGCGAGGGCCATGACCAGGAGCAGGGAGCCGGACGGATCGCCCCTGACGGCGAGGCGGGCGGCCTGCCGTACCAGCTGGGTCCACCGCGTGTCCGGCGACCAGCCGGCCGCAGCACGTAGAACGACCACCGACAGCGCCACGGCCACGACGGCGCAGACGGCGACGACGACGCCACCACCGGGCACGCCGGCACGGAGGATGAGCACGTCGGTGGCGAGGACCGCGTAACCGGCGGCGACGCCGAGCGACAGCGGGAGACTCCCCGGGTACGCCGCGCCGACCCGTGCGAAAAACGTACGGATCGCGGTGCTCTCACCGTCGACGTGCGCCCGGATGTGCGCGCAGCCGGCCGCCAGCGCCGGCAGCAGCGTGACGACCGGGAGGACCGCGAGTGCGACCAGTAGGCCGGCCGTCAGGCACTCCCCGAAGAGCGCGAAGCGCCTCATCCCTTGAGGCCCGAGGTGGAGACGCCCTCGACCAGGAAGCGCTGGAAGAACAGAAAGAACAGGATCACGGGTACCAGCGCGAGCATCGACATCGCCATGAGCGCGCCGAAGTTGGAGCCGGCGGTCTCGTCGATGAAGAGCTGGAGCGCCAGCGGCAGCGGGTACTTGTCCGGGGTGCTGAGGTAGATGAGGGGGCCGAAGAAGTCGTTCCAGGTCCAGATGAACGTGAAGATCGCCGTGGTGATGATGGCGGGGCGGGACAGCGGCAGCACGATGTGCCAGAAGATGCCCCAGTGGCCGGCACCGTCGATCTTCGCGGAATCGTCAAGCTCGTGCGGGATCGCCCGCATGAACTGCACCATGAGGAACACGAAGAACGCCTCGGTGGCGAGGAACTTGCCCAGCAGCAGCGGGGCGTACGTGTCGACGAGTTCGAGCTTCTGGAAGACCACGTACTGCGGGATGATCAGCACGTGGAACGGCAGCAGCAGCGTGGAGATCATGAGGACGAACATGAGGCTGCGACCGCGGAACCGCAGTCGGGCGAACGCGTAAGCCGCCATGGCTGAGGTTGCCACCGTGCCGACGACGGACAGCACCGCCAAGACCGTCGAGTTCCAGAAGAAGCGGACCACGCTGATGCCGGCGATGCCGTCGAGCGCACGGTCGTAGTTGGCCGTCGTGACGCGGGTGGGCAGCAACTGAAGGCTGCCGATGATGTCCTCGGTGGGCTTGAAGGTCGCCGCCAGCACCCACCCGATCGGGTACAACACGACGGCGAGCAACGCGATGGCGCCAGCGTGCCAGGCCACGGTCGAAAGCTTCGGTCTCATTGCCTGTCCCCCGAGTAGTAGACCCAGCCCCGGGCGGTGCGGAAGAGAAGGAGCGTCACCAGCCCGACCCCGGCCAGCAGCATCCACGCCATGGCCGAGGCGTAACCCATGCGGTAGTCGCCGAAGCCACGGTCGAAGAGGTAGACGGTGTAGAACAGCGTGGTGCCGGCCGGTTGGCCGTTGGGCCCGCCGACGATGTACGCGGACGTGAAGACCTGGAACGAGTTGATCGTCTCCAGCAGCAGGTTGAAGAAGATCACCGGCGAGATCATCGGTAGCGTGATGGACCGGAACCGTCGCCACGCGCCGGCACCGTCCACCTCGGCCGCCTCGTGCAACTCCCTGGGCACCTGCTTGAGCCCGGCGAGGAAGATCACCATTGGGGCGCCAAGCTGCCATGCGGCCAGCAGCACCAGCATGAGCAGTGAGAAGTCGGGGTTGCCGGCCCAGCCGCCGACGTTGACGCCGACCGTTTGCAGCAGCCGGTCGACCACGGCGTCGTCGCTGAACATCGCCTTCCAGACGATCGCCAGACTGACGCTGGCGCCGATCAACGAGGGACCGTAGAACGCGGCGCGATAGAAGGACCGGCCCCGCCGATCATTGTTGAGCAGCATGGCGACGGCAAGCGCGCAGGCCAGCTTGATCGGCACGGCGAGCACCACGTACAGCGCGGTGACCCGCACCGACGTGAGCCACCGGGCGTCGGTGAGCATTCGCTGGTAGTTGTCGAGGCCGATCCACTGCGGGCGGTTGAAGAGGTCGTAGTCGGTGAACGACAGATACAGCGAGGCCAGCATCGGGCCGAGGGTGAGCAGCAGGATGCCGATGATCCACGGCGAGAGGAAAAGGTAGCCCGCCACCCCGTCGCCGGACCGTCGGCTACTCCTACTGCGACCCGACGGTGCGGGGCTGTCGACCCCGGTACGCCGGGTCGGCGTGACTGTTGTCATCGTCAGGGCTCGAGGGTCTCTTCGGCCTCGGTGAAGAACTGATTGACCGCCTCGTCGACGGTGATCCGGCCGTACTGGAGCTCCTCAGCGATCCGGATGAACGCCTGCTCCAGGGTGCCGGCACCCTTCGGCGGCGCGGGCGGCGCCTTGGTCAGCTGATCCCTGAGCTCGTCCTCGTATGCGGCGACGGCGGCGAGTGGGCCTTCGAGCTGGGCTGCGGCGCGCTGCGCGTTGGTGGCCGGCAGTCCTCGGTTGGCGCCGAAGATCCTGCCCACCTCCGGGTCGTTGATCATGAAGGAGATGAACTGGGCCGCCACCTCCGGGTGTTTCGACTTCGTCGAGGCGCTGAGCAGCATGGCGGGCTTGAGGTACTGGCCCTGGCTGCCTGGGACGTCCGACGGGACCGGCCCCAGCTCGAGCTGCTCCTGCGTGCTGGCGGCGTACCGGGCCATGAAGTTGTCCCAGCTCAGGTCGCTGGCGATCAGGTCGAGCTCCAGCGCGTGCTGCGGCTTGATCTGAACCCCCTTCTCCACCGGCAGCACAACCTTGGCGTCGGCGAGCGCCTTGCCCTCGTTGAGGAACCTCGCCAGCCGGGCCTTGTCGAAGCCGAGCTTGCCGTCCTCGGTGTACAGCAGCCCGCCCTCCTGTCGCAGCTGCAGTTCCAGGTTGTAGTAGCTGCCGATGTAGTTGGCCCCGCCGAACACCTTGCCGCCGGTGGACTGGGTGATGTTGGCAAGTGCGGCTCGGTAGTCGTTCCAGGTCCAGCCGAGTTTCGGCTCCGGCACACCGGCCTGCTCGAACACCGCGGGGTTGTAGATGTACCCCCAGGTGTTGCCGCCCACCGGCACGCCGTACAGGCCGTCGCCGACCTCGCCGGCACCCTTGAGCCCGTCGAGGAGGTCGTCGAGCTTGAGCGCGTCGCCCTCCTGCTCCTTCAGGTCGTAGAGGGCGTTGCGGTCGGCGTACTCGCGCAGGTACGAGAAGTCCATCTGGAACACGTCGGGCGGGTTGTTGCCGGCGGTCTCCGTCGCCATCTTCTGCCAGTACGCCTCGTACTCCTGGAAGCTTGGGGTGATCTTGATGTTCGGGTTCCGGTCCTGGAAAAGGTCGATCGCCTGCTGCATCAACTTGGCACGGTCGGCGTTGCCCCACCACGAGTACCGCAACGTCACGGAATCCGACCCGGCGTCATCGCCCCCGCAGCCAACCGTGCTCAGCGTGAGGGACGCGACAGCGGCGACAGCTATGAATCGTTTCAAAATCTGCATCGGATCCTCCATATGCAGCATGCGGTGGCACCCGTCTCGGGCGACGCGGCGGCTCGCGCGGTGCTGATCGTCGGGTCGTCGGTGCGGGCCTGAAGCGACGCACCCTCGGAAGGGCCAGTTTTCCCGCCGGACATTCGACTGTCAATTGATCTGCATCGAATCGCCGTCGGGGCCTGGCCTGCCGGCACCGGCCGAATCTAATCGGGGCTGGTGTGCGTCGTCGGAACCGCGCCAGCCCCGGCCAGCATTGGCCTCTGGCCGGTTGCACAGCGATCGAGCCACCCCCGCGACGGCTACCGCGTCGGATGACGTCGTCAACTGCCCGGGCGGCATGGCGCGGCCATCACCTCGGCCGCCGGACCCGGTGCCGATGAAGGTGGGAAGGCTAGGCCCGTGGTGCTGCGGTCGACTCACGAATCCGGAGGGAGGGGCTGATGACGACCCGATGGGTGGGCCGGTCGGGATCGGCGAGCCGATCGGCGACGAGGCGTACCGCGGCGCGGCCGATGGAACGTCTCGGAGGGCGGACCGCCGTCAGCGGTGGGCTGAACAGCCCCACGATCTCGTCGTCGTAGGCCACGATGGACAGATCGCCGGGTACGGTGATGTGCCGTTCCTCGCAGCGCTGCACCAGCGCGATGGCCTCCGCGTCGGCGTGCACCAGCAGCGCGGTGGTTGCGGTTTCCCGACAGCGGTCGAGGACCTGGTCGAGGAGCGCGTCGCGGTCGGGTGAGCGGATGTCGGGTATCACCGCCTCCAGGGTTTCGTGAGGGCTCATGCCGCACTCGGCCGCCGCATCGAGCCAACCGCGGCGTACGTGTGGTCGGGTGGGGCTGTTGGCGTCGAGCACGAGGCCGACCCGGCGATGCCCGAGGGAGGTGAGATGTCGTACCGCCATGGCCGCGCCCAGTGCGTGGTCTGTCACCACCGACTCCATCACCGCGTGGTGCGCCCCGACCGTGGCGGACCGTTCCAGCAGCACCACCGGAACGCCGATGTGGGCGAGCCAGTCGATGGTGCGTCCGGCGGTCGGCGCGTCCATGCGGGGAACGACGATCAGTGCATCGACGCCCATCCGGTCGACGAGGCGGGTCAGCTGCGGCTTGTCGTCCTCTGTGTCGTAGGACGAGCCACGCAGGACCACCCGCATGTCGAGTTCGCGAGCTGCCTCCTCGGCGCCGCGGGCCACGTCCGGCCAGTAGTAGTCGAGGGAGGGCACGAGCATGCCGAGGGTACGCCCGCTGAGGGAATCCAGCCCGGTGGCGGGCTCCTCCTCGGGTGTCTGCGGATCGCCCGGCTCGATCAGGGCCACTCCGCCGTGGACCCGCTGCACCAGGCCCTCAGCGGCCAACTGTGCCAGGTCACGGCGAATGGTGACCGGCGCGGCGCCGAGCCGCCGGGACAGGTCGGAGATGCGCATCCATCCGTCGCGTTGCAGTGCCTCGAGCAGGTGCTGGCGACGCGCGGCCTGCAATGGTCCCCGGTGGGCCGCTGGCGGGCTGACGGCGTTACCTCTCCTGGGCATCGGGCACCTCCGAGGAAGACACTTCACGGGTTGGGGACTCCTCGACGGTGAGGATGAACGTGCCGGTCGCCGTGGCCGCGCCGACGTCGATCTCCAGACGGGTCAGTGTCGGTCCCCACACGCTGACGAGCATAGGATCATCAAGTGGTCGGGTGGTCGCGGTGCCGGGGGCGGACGCGGGACGCCAGGTCAGCGTGAGGTGGCCGGCGCCGTGAGGTGCGCTGATCTCCGCCCGGCCCGCGCTGAGCCGCACGTCACCTGCAACCAGCAGGTGGACGCGGGTCGGCGCGGCGGAGTCGGTCGGGGCGAGGTCCCAGGCGTCGGTGACCACGATCCGCCCGCTGTCGCGCTCCAACCGTGCGTTGCGCCGCCAGTGGCGTAAGTCGGTGCGCGGATAGGCGGCGGCGATGTCTAGGGACAACTCGGCCCTCGTCTCGTCGATGAGGGCCGCCACGTCGCGGGCGCGGTAGGCGTGGCCGGGGGCCTGAGCGGTACCTCGGATGTGGGGGACGTTGTGCCACGCGCTCTGCATCGTCCAGATGTCGTAGCGGTCGGGTCCGAAGGTTTGTGCGGTGTAGGTGGGGCGGCCGGCGTCGACGAGCACGGGTACGCCGTTGAGGGCGACCACGATCGCGCCGACGTCGTTGTGGTTGTGGTGCTCGCCGTTGTGCCCACCCTTGATCGCCAGGGTCAGACCGGCTGGGCTGCCCCGGCGACGGCGGGCCAGCAGGACCTGGACGGAGGGGAGCCACACGTCGCGTGGCAGCGGCGGTGTGCCGGGGGAGGCGTTGATCCATTCCTGGTGGCTCAGCGCACGCAGCAACCGGCCGAGCCCTTGATCCTCGTCGCCCACGGGCGCGTCGCGGTCGCGGTGGGCGGTGGCGTGTGCCAGCGCGTCCCGGTCGCCAACGCGCCGTGCGGCCCGGTAGAGGGCGTCCCAGGGTTGGCTTGCCGGTGGCCGCGCCACCCCGTCCGCGTGGTTGAGATACCAGGCGCCGCCGAGGTGCATGCGATGGGGGAAGGCGACGGTGTGCCGCAGGGCCTCGCCCGGCACGCCGTCGAGCCTCCCGCCGGTGGCGTGGGCGAGGATGTCGAGTGCCTCGAGTGCCCGGCACGCGCCCTGCCACCAGTATCCGTAGCCTTCGTCGACGGCACCGTCGACCGGCAGAGAGGCCACGTACCGATCCAGGCCCTCGATGACCAGATCGACGATCGCCGCTCGGCGCGGTGGGTCGTCGACCAGGCGCAGCGCGGCGACGAGGACGTTGGCGTGGATCCACGCACTCCAGTTGTGTACGTCGCCGTCGAGACCGAGCCAGTGCCAGTCGCGGCGCCGGGTGAACGGGGTCAGCACGCGTCGGTCGACCTCGTGCCGGATGCGCGGGCGTAGGCCCGGTGTGTGCTTGTCGAGTGGCCCGCCGAGCAGGTGGTCGATCCAGGCGAGCTGCGCGGCGACCTCGCCCGCGCCGAGGTCGAGGACCGGATCGGTCACGGTCGGCAGCACCGCGTCGTGGCGAGTGCGGGTGTCGTCATGGGCGGGCCAACACCAGGAACTCTGCTCGCACAGCAACACGACGCCGTCGACCACCTCGTCCAGCCAGTGCGGGGCGAGCGTCGCGGCGGCGAGGACGCTGGCCCGACTCAGCCGCCGCTGCCGGGCGAAGACCAGCTGTTCGTAGGTGTCCCGGTCGCCGTCGCGGAAGTATCTGGCGTAGTGACGAGCCAGTAGCGAAGGCCAGGGGCGACCCAGGTCCTCTTCCGCGTGGGCCCGCAGACGCCTCAGCGTGGGCACGTCCACATGCGACTCGGCCCAGACGGCCCGCTCCTCTGCCGGGGGGACGGGCAGCGACCTTTCGGCCGGCTCAAGCACCTGCGCGAGCAGGGCAGCTCCGACACCCGGCCAGGCGGCGGCGAGAGGACCGGTGAAGCGGTCGTTGGTGGGCATGGTTCCTCGGTGAACGACAGAGCGGACGTGAACCATTGCGACCGTATCAGGCGCGATCCTGATCGATCAGCACTGGATCAGTAGCGATTGGTCCTAAAAGGGGGAGTTCCGTCCTCTCGAGTGGACTGTCGTAAGGTCATTTTTCCACACCAACAACCCATTTCGAGGTGTTGGTGTGCGCACGTTCTTGATCGAACGTGTCCGTCTGAGTTTGTTGATGGCATTGACTTGTTCGGTTGTGAGCGCTTTACTTCGGAAACCCAGCTGTCACCCCGCTGACACAGAGCTGGCGACATCTTCCGTTCGCCTACATCCCCTGACGTGGGCCGATGCGACAGGACCGCCGATGATGTCCGGCACGCCGAACGATCTGGTTCCCACCACGACGGTCCCGCAGACCGTCGGGACATGGAGCCGTGGTGACTGGCTTGCCCTTGCCGACCGGCTGCTCGTCGCCGCTCGGGCGCACGCCTCGCCAGGGCACGCCCTCATCACCTTTCCCGGCCCGCCCGGCGGGTACGGCAGAGCTGTCGACGGGCTTGAGGGGTTCGCCCGGACGCTCCTGCTGGCCGGTTTTCGGATAGCGGGTGCGCGGGGGGAGGGTGTCGACGAACTCCTCGACTGGTACGCGGCCGGGATCGCCGCCGGCACCGATCCAACCTCCGCTGATCGGTGGATCCGGCTGGACGAGCACCCTCAGGCGAAAGTGGAGGCCGCCTCGCTGGCCCTGATCCTCGACCTGACCCGGCCGTGGCTCTGGGACCGGTTGCCGGCCGACGTGCAGGAGCGCGTGGTGCGGTACCTCGCCCCGGCCGTCGGCGACGACACGTATCCGAGGATCAACTGGGTCTGGTTCCGGCTTCTCGTGCAGACGTTCCTGCGATCGGTGGGCGGGCCGTACTCGCTGGACGAGATGGCCGAGGACCTCGCCACCCACGACAGCTTCGCGCGTCCCGCCGGCTGGATGGCCGACGGCCCGGACCGCGCCTACGACCACTATGTCGGCTGGGCGCTGCACCTGTATCCCACGCTGTGGGCGAGGATGGCCGGCGCGGGCGACCTCGCCGCCGGCCGTCGGGACCGGGACCGGTCGCACCTCGACCGCTTCCTGCGCGACGCGGTCGCCCTGGTGGGCGCTGACGGGTCACCGCTCATCCAGGGGCGGAGCCTGATCTACCGGTTCGCCGCCGCGGCGCCATTCTGGGTCGGCGCCATCGCCGGGGTACCGTCGATCAGCCTCGGGCAGCTGCGTCGGGCCGCCACGCAGACCGTACGCCACTTCGTCACTCACGGCGCTCCCGACTCGGATGACCTGCTCACCATCGGCTGGCATCGGCCCTGGCCACGGCTCGCCCAGCACTACTCCGGGCCCGGATCCCCCTACTGGGCCAGCAAGGGCCTGCTCGGTATAGCGCTGCCCGACGATCATCCGGTGTGGCTGACGCCGGAGCAGCCGCTGCCGATCGAGGAGCGCGACACCGTGCGGGCCGTACGCGCACCGGGTTGGTTGATCTCGGCCACCCGGTCCGACGGCATTGTGCGGGTGGTCAATCACGGCACCGACCACGCGGAGGAGGGCGCCAGCGTCGGCGACTCACCCCTGTACACCCGCCTCGGCTACTCGACCGCGACCAGCCCGGTGCTCGACGAGTGTGGCTGGCTGAACCCGCTCGACCAGTCCGTCACCCTGGTCGACAGCGAGGGTCGCGCCACTCACCGCGCCGGCATGCGGCTGCTGACACTGCGAGCTGGCGACGACGGCATCGGCGTGGCCGGATCGCGCACCCTCGCCCACTGGGTCGACCCGGACCCCGGCCAGCGCGACCATGGAAGCGGACGCGACGGCCACTCGTGGCCGGCCGGGCACCTCACCGTCTACTCGCTGGTCCGCGGCCCCTGGGAGCTGCGTCTGGCTCGCATTGAGGACCTCGCCGAGGGGATCGACGCGACAGGTCTGCGGCTGGTCGTCGGCGGCTGGGCGGTGCCGGACGGGGTGCCCTCCACAGGCTGCGGTGATGTGCTCAGCGTGACCGGAGCGGGCCTGACCAGCCGGCTGGAGAGTGTCCTCGGCACCGGTTCCCCCGGTACCACCTCAGTCCCCGACGGTGGGCCGTTGGGCGGCTCGCTGACCGTGCCGTGGCTCCGGTACCCCGCCCGAACCGGCACCTGGACCGCGTGCCTCGTCGAACTGTCCGGTGGTGAGGCGAGCGTAGAACGACAGGCCTGTCGGGCGGTCCTCGATGTCGCCGAGGCACACGTGACTGTCGACTGGCCGGACGGACTCAGCACCACGATCCGCCTCGACACGGAACCGAGCGGGCCAACCGAATGACCGACCTGGCGCCAGCGTGGACCCACCCTCAGGGCCCCTGATCCGAAGGAGAAGGTATGAAACGCGCGATACCAGCCGTTGTCAGCACCGCGATGGCGCTGACGCTCGTCCTTGCCGGTTGCGGCGGCGAGGACGAGCCAGTCGACCCCAACGCCCCGGTAACGATCACTCTGGCGGGTTGGAGCCTGTCCTCCACGCCGGAGTTCAAGACACTCGCCGATGGGTTCAAGGCGACGCACTCCAACGTGACTGTCGAACTCAAGGAGTACGACGCCGCGAACTACGACACCCAGATGATCGCCGACCTCGCTGCTGGTACGGCGCCGGACGTGTACGTGTTGAAGAACCTGAAAAACTTCTACACCTACCAGAGTGGTGGTCAGCTTCTCGACGTGTCCGACGCCGGGTCCGCGCTCGGCGAGCTGCCCGCGCTGGCCTCATACCAGGTCGACGGCAAGATCTACGCGGTCCCGTACCGGCAGGACTCGTGGGTGCTGTACTACAACAAGGAACTGTTCGACAAGGCGAAGGTGGCCCATCCGACCGGGACCTGGACCTGGGACGAGTACGCCGCCGCGGCGAAGCAGCTCACCGCTGGGCTGAAGGCCGCCGGATCCAGCGCTACCGGTGCCTACCAGCACGTCTGGCAGTCGACAGTGCAGGGGTTCGCGCTCGCCCAGACACCCGGCGCCGATTTGCTCTCCGGCGATTTCGCTTACCTGAAGCCGTACTACCAGCGGTCGCTCGACCTGCAGGCTGCCGGCGCGCAGCCGACTTTCGGCACCGCGAACACCAACAAGCTCACCTACCAGGCGCAGTTCGGCAAGCAGCAGTCGGCGATGCTGCTCATGGGCACCTGGTATGTGGCCACCCTGCTCAACCAGCGCAAGAGTGGCGAAGCCGACACGTTCGATTGGGGCCTCGCCCCCGCACCGCAGTACGACAAGTCCACCGCGGGCACCTCCGCCACACCTGTGACCTTCGGTGATCCGACGGGCATGGGAATCAACCCGAAGATCAGCAAGTCGAAGGTCGCGGCGGCCCAGGCGTTCCTCGCGTACGTGGCCAGTGAGGACGCCGGCAAGGCGCTGGCGGGCATCGGCATCACTCCCGCCCAGGCCTCCGACCCGATCACCACGACGCTGTTCGCCCTCGACGGCGTGCCCAGCGACGACCTGTCGAAGTTCGCCTACGGCACGCACGAGATCCGTCCGGAGAACCCGGTTTCGAAGCACACGGCCGGCATGCAGAACGTGCTCAACGACCTGCACTCGGCGGTCATGTCCGACAGCAAGGGCCTGGACGAGGCCATCGCTGAGGCGCAGACCCGCGCCAAGAACGAGGTTCTCAATCAGTGACCTCCGCCACCCACCCCCCGGCGGTCGACCACGGCCGGCGCGCGGTGCCGGTTGAGAAAGGTCCGGCGACAGGTCGCCGTTGAGCGCGATCGGCGGGTCCGGCGTACGACGCGAGCCGGGCGCCGGGCCCGCCACCTGACCCGAAAACGCCTCCCCCGGAGAGTCCCCTGATGGCAGCAACACTGACGCGGTCGCGCCCCAGGCGCAGCCGCCTGGTATGGCGCAACACCGTCGCGGGTTGGTCGTTCATTCTGCCGAACTTCGTCGGCTTCGCCCTGCTCACGCTGGTGCCGGTGGTGGCGCTGTTCTACCTGGCCTTCACCGACTGGAACGTGTTCGGGGCGGCCGAGTGGACCGGTAGCGCGAACTTCCGGCGGATGTGGGGAGACTCCAGTTTCTGGACCGCACTGCAGAACACCCTCTACTACTCAGTCCTGCACATTCCGCTGACCATGGCGGCGGCCCTCGGCCTGGCGCTGCTGCTCAACCGCAGGCTGCGGGGTGTGGGGTTCTTCCGGACCGTCGCGTTCTTCCCCTACATCACCTCCATCGTGGCGATCGCGGTGGTGTGGAACCAGTTGTTCAGCCCGGAGTACGGGCCGGTCAACGCGTTCCTGCGGGCCATCGGAGTCGACAGCCCGCCCGGCTGGACGACATCTGCGGACTGGTCGATGCCGGCGGTCATCATCGTCGGAACCTGGCGGGAGATGGGCTACTACATGTTGCTGTTCCTGGCCGGCCTGCAGACCATCCCCGCCCAGTTGTACGAGGCCGCCAAGATCGACGGCGCGACCGCCTGGCAACGGTTCCGGCACGTCACGATCCCAGGGCTGAGGCACACCACGTTCTTCGTCGTCGTGATGCTGACCATCGGCAGCTTCAAGGTGTTCGACCTCATCCTCGTGATGACCGAGGGCGGTCCCGGCCAGTCCACGCTGGTGCTGTCGCAGTACATCTACCAGAAGGGCTTCGTCGAGAACCAGTTCGGTTACGCCTCGGCGGTATCCGTCGTGTTGTTCGCGATCTGCTTCGGGGTCACAGCCATCCAGTTCTGGATCAACAACCGGAGGGATGGCTGATGACCGCGACCCGCTTCACCACAACGCCCGTACCCGTCTCCATCACCGGGCCGGCCAACTCCGCACCCGGTCGCCGCGTGACCTCCTGCGGTTGGCGGTTGGCGGGATACCTCGGTCTCGCCCTCGCGGTGGCCGCGCTGCTGCTGCCGTTCTACTGGATGGTGATGTCGTCACTGAAGACCAACAGCGACGTGTTCACCATCCCGATCAAGTGGATCCCGGACACGCTGGTATGGCGAAACTACGTCGACATCTGGCAACGGTCAGACATGACGACGTGGCTGAAGAACACCCTGCTGCTGTCGGTCGTCGTCACCATGCTCCAGGTGTTCACCGGCAGCTTCGCCGCGTACGGCTTCGCCCGGATCCGCTTCCCGGGCCGCAACCTGCTGTTCCTGGCCTACATCGGGACCATCGCGGTGCCGTGGCAGTCGTACATGATCCCGCAGTTCATCCTCATGTCCAAGCTGCACCTGTCAGACACGTTGTGGGCGATCGTGGCACTCCAGGCGTTCGGCGCCTTCGGCGTGTTTCTGATGAAGCAGTTCTACGAGACGATCCCCGAGGAACTCAGCGAGTCGGCACGGGTGGACGGCCTCTCCGAGTTCGGCATCTACCGGCGGATCATGCTGCCGCTGTCCCGCCCGGCACTGGCGAGCCTGACGCTACTCACGTTCGTCACCACCTGGAACGACTACCTCGGTCCGCTGATCTACCTGCGCAGTCCCGAGTTGCGCACCATCCAGTTGGGGCTGCGCACGTTCATCACCCAGTACAACGCCGAGTACGCGCTGATCATGACGGGTTCGGTGCTGTCCGTGCTGCCAGTGGCGGTCATCTTCCTGCTCGGACAGCGGCACTTCGTCGAAGGCATAGCCACCACCGGGCTGAAGGGCTGACCGATGCGGCACGACACCATCCAGGCCATCTTCGACGGGGTGTACACCGCACTGGTCACCAACATGCTGCTGGTGGCCGGCGGCCTTCCGCTGGTGCTGCTCGCAGTCACCACCGACAGCACCCGGGCCTGGCCGCTGTACGCGTTGGCGGCTCCGCTGTGCGCACCGGGGCTCTGCGGGATCTTCGCGGTGATGTCCGCCTACTCGGCCGGTCGGGCCGACGGCCCGCTGCGCATCTTCGGCCGTGCCTGGCGAGCCACCGCCTGGCCGGCGACGCTCTGGGCCGCCGCGGCGACCGCCGTCCTGGTCGTGCTCGGCGTGGACGCGTACGCCCTCTGGGGACACCGGGCCGGAGCGGTCACCCTGCCGATCCTGGCCATGCTGGCCGTCCTCACCGTCGCCACCACACTGCTCGGACTAGTGGCCATCGCGGAACAGCCCGGCGCGCGGCTGCACCGGGTGGCGCGGGCCTGCCTCTATCTGGCGGTGCGCCGCTGGTACCTCACCGTTGCGTCGCTGCTGACGCTCACCCTGTTGGCGCAGCTCGTCGCGCTGCGTCCGGCGATCGCCCTGGGTGTCGCCGCCACGCCGCTGCTGTACGTGGTCTGGGCAAACAGTCGCTTCAGCCTACGCGTGGCACTCGATCCGCCGACCGAACCCCGAACCGCCTGATCGCCCGTCACCACAGTTCGACAACCCGGTCGGGCCGATGGTGATCCGACCGCAGACCGAGGGAGAACAACCTTCATGACGGCAATCAGTGCCCGTCCCAGTCCTGACGCCGAGACGATCCCCACGGCCGTGTCCGCCGCCTTGCGCACTCTGGACGCGAACATCGACACCTTCGGCGACCGGTATCCGGCGGACACCACCGTCGACAACCGCTACCCGGTGCGCGCACCGGCCAGCGGGCAACCGGCGGGTGCCAACGTGGGTTGGACCACGAGCTTCTGGCCGGGCATGTTGTGGCTGGCGCACGATCTGACCGGAGCGGAACGCTACCGCCGTGCCGGCGTGTCACACGTGGACAGCTTTGTCGCCCGGGTGGTCAACCGGATCGACCTGGACACCCATGATCTGGGATTCCTCTACACCCTCGCCTGCGTCATCCCGGCGCGGCGTGTTGGTGACGCATCAGCCAGGCAGGCCGCCCTCGCGGCCGCCGACCACCTGATGACCCGCGTCCTGGAACCGGCCGGAATCATCCAGGCCTGGGGCGACCTGCGGGACCCACGCCAGCGTGGGCGAACCATCATCGACAGCCTGATGAATACGCCGCTGCTGTACTGGGCGAGTCACACCACCGGAGACGAACGCTACGCAACCGCCGCCCACCGGCACAGCAACCAACTACGCCGACACATCCTGCGTGCGGACGGCACGACCTTCCACACCTTCTACTGGGACCCGGCCACCGGGGTGCCACTGCGCGGAGAGACCGAACAGGGCCAGGCCGACGACTCCTGCTGGGCGCGGGGGCAGGCCTGGGGCATCTACGGTTTCAGCCTCAACCACCGCTACACACGGGATCCATCGCTGCTCGTGGCCGCCCAGATCTGCGCCGACCACTTCCTCGCCCGGCTGCCCGCCGACCAGGTGCCGTACTGGGATCTGGAGTTCACCGACGGCAGCGACCAGGAGCGCGACAGTTCGGCGGCGGCCATCGCCGTCTGCGGCCTGATCGAGCTGGCCGACAACCTCACGGACACCGCGCGCGCCGACAGCTACCGCGAGGCGGCCGACCGGATCCTCCGCTCGCTCATCGACCACTACGCCGCCAGCCACCAGCCGACCTCGAACGCGCTGATCCTGCACGGCGTCTACGACAAGCCGAAAGGCATCGGCGTCGACGAGGGCAACCTGTGGGGCGACTACTTCTACCTCGAAGCCCTGGTTCGGGCGACCGATCCGGACTGGACCAGCCCCTGGTAGCCGCCGCCGGTGTCTACTGCCAGACCCCACCCGACAGAGAGGCCAACTCATGGACTACCGCTACCACTGCTATCTCCCGGCCGAGAACGGCCACAACAAGCTGCCCTTCAACCCGTGCGAGCTGCTGGACTTCACGCTGCTGAAGCTGGCGGCGGGCCAGAGCTGGGCCGGTGAGTCCGGTGATCGGGAGATCCTCGCGGTCGTCCTCGGCGGAACCGCGAGCTTCACCGTCGCCGGCCACCACTTCGCGCAGGTCGGCGAGCGGGCGGACGTCTTCTCCGGAAAACCCCACTCCGTCTTCATTCCCGCCGGCGCCGACGTCGCCGTCGTGGCGGACAGCGCGGTGGAGGTCGCGCTCCCGAGCGCACCGAGCGACCTTGCCGTCGATCCGTACGTCATCGAACCGGCCCGGGTCGCGAGTGGCCGCTGGGGTGCCGCCAACTTCGGCCGGACGTATCACCAGATCCTCACCGAGATCGCGCAGCCGGATCTGCCGGCCGGCCGGCTCATCGTGGGGGAGACGTACACACCCTCCGGCAACTGGAGCACCTATCCGCCGCACCGGCACAAGGTCGACGACCTGCCGGCGGAGGCCGCCCACGAGGAGATGTACTACTTCCGGGTCAACCCGTCCGACGGGTTCGGCATCTGCCGGATGTACACCGACGATGGGTACGAGGAGAACTTCACCGTCCGCGACCACGGCATGCACATGATGCCGGAGGGCTACCACACGGTGGTGAGCGCACCCGGGTACACCACCTACTATCTGTGGTTCCTTGCCGGCTCCCAGCGCACCCAGGGCGCCCGGGAGGACACCGACCTCGCCTGGGTCGGCGGGACCGTGCCCACCCTGCGCAGCGTGGGGCTGTAGCCGTGATTCTGGACAGATTCCGGCTGGACGGGCGGGTTGCCCTGGTTACCGGCGGCAACCGGGGCATCGGCCGGGCACTCGCGATCGCCCTGGCCCAGGCGGGTGCCGACATCGCCCTGCTGGACCGTACCCACCCCACCGGGACGGTGGCCGACATCGAAGCGACGGGCCGGCGAGCCCTGGTGGTGCCTGGCGATTTGGCCGCTGCCGGACCGGACGAACTCGCCGACGCCGTGCACACGGTCGTCTCCGGCCTTGGTGGCGTGCACATCCTGGTGAACAACGCCGGCATCATCCGCCGCGCGGCCGCCGCAGCGCACCCGGCAGAGGACTGGGACGCCGTGCTGCGGGTCAACCTCGACGCGGTGTTCCACCTCAGTCAGGCGGCCGGGCGGGTGATGCTGGACCACGGCCACGGAAAGATCATCAACATCGCCTCCATGCTGTCCTACCAGGGCGGCATCCGGGTTCCGTCCTACACCGCGGCGAAGCACGCCGTGGTGGGTCTGACCAGGGCACTGGCAAACGAGTGGGCCGCCGGCGGGGTCAACGTCAACGCGATCGCGCCCGGCTACATCGCCACCGACAACACCTCGCCACTACGCGAGGACCCCGACCGGGAGCGCGCCATCCGGGAGCGGATTCCCGCCGGTCGCTGGGGGGCAGCGGACGACCTGGCGGGCACCATCGTCTTCCTCGCCTCCGACGCCGCCCGCTACGTGCACGGCGTCGTCGTACCGGTGGACGGCGGCTGGCTCGCCCGCTAGAAACACCCCTGGCGTCCCTCTCGGGTGGACGGCGTAGCCGCCGGACGACGTGAACGGAGACGGGACGTGACATCAGCGAAACCGGCTTTCGTGGGTTCGTGACAGGCGTCGAGGCCGCCCGACCGCTGCCGGCGATCGCCGGGCGGCCTCAGGTGAGGCGGGCATGATGGAAGGGCGGCTGTTCGGTACGCAGCGGCAGGAGCGACTGCTCGCCGCACTTCGCGGGAACGGAGCCGTGCGGGTTCGCGATCTCGCCCGCGAGTTCGGCGTGAGTGAACTGACCATTCGTCGGGACATCGCCGCCCTGGCGCAGCGTGGCTTGGTGTCCAAGGTGCACGGTGGGGCGACCCTGCCCCTGCGGGGCGGTACGGACAAACAGCCGCGACGCACACCGATGCGGTTCACCATCGGCATGGTCGTACCATCGCTGGACTTCTACTGGCCGTCGATTGTGGGCGGGGCGCGAGCCGCCGCCGCCGCCCTCGGCGTCAACATCCAGTTGCGCGGCTCCAGTTACGACCCGGACGAGGACCGCCGCCAGATCGGCCTGCTGGTCGCCGCTCAAGAGGTCCAGGGTCTGCTCCTCGCTCCCAGCCTTGATGACGACCGCGCGGAGGACATGCTCGACTGGATCGGGCACCTACAGGTGCCGACGATTCTCGTCGAGCGCCAGCCGCGGCGATGGACGCCCCTCACCCGGCAGATCGAGTGGGTACGCAGCGACCACGCACTCGGCCTGGAGATCGCTATCCACCACCTGCGGCAACAGAGGCACCGCCGGGTGGGTCTCGTCGTGTCCCACGGCAGCCCGACCTCCGCCCACCTGCTGAGCGCCTGGCAGGCGGCGACCGCCGATCCCGCCGTGTCCGACCTGCTCGTGCTGCGAGAGTGGGTGACGCTCGGCACGAGCGACGACCGGGACGTCATCGGTCGGCTGGTTCGGCGGTGCCGGCACGCCGAGATCACCGCCCTGATCATCCACAGCGATTCGCACGCGATAGCTATTGCGCAGGTCTGCGCCGAGCACGGCCTCAGGATCCCCGACGACCTGGCGATCGTCTCCTACGACGACGAGCTTGCCCACCTCGCCGATCCGCCACTTACGGCCATCCGGCCACCGAAGAGTCACGTCGGCCGGCTCGCGGTGGAGCTGATGGTCTCGCGTCTGCTCGACGGCGAACGCCGCCCGGCGTACCGGGTGCTTCTCGCCCCCGAGCTTGTCGTACGCGACTCGTCGTGGCCGCGGTCGCCGATGCGCTAGCGAGGACGACAACCCTGGTGACGTTCGTCTATGTATGTTCGTGAATGAATTGGTGCGATCTGTGGCGTGCCTGGGACCGCGTCGATTACCAAGAAGTTACCCAAGTGTGAATCGTGCTGGACCGGACGCGCCGGCGGCAGAAGGGGGTAGCACAGTGAGATCGAGCAGAGGGCTCCTGTCGCTCGCGATGGCGCTCGTGGTCACAACTGGAATGGTCGCAGCAGCGGTCGCCAGCGACGGCCGACCCGCCCAGGCGGTAGCGGTGACCATCACCAACGGCACCCAGTTCACCGACACCAGCGGAAACGCCCTGCACGCCCACGGCGGTGGCGTACTCCAGGTCGGCTCCTACTACTACTGGTTCGGCGAGAACCGCAACCCGAACAACACGTTCCGAGCGGTGTCGGTCTACCGCTCCACCGACCTGCGTAACTGGGAGTTCCGCAACAACGTCCTCACCCAGTCTTCGGCCGCTGAGTTGCAGTCCGCCAACATCGAGCGGCCGAAGGTCATCTACAACGCCAGCACCGGGCGCTACGTCATGTGGATGCACAAGGAGAACGGCACGAACTACAGCGAGGCGCGCGCTGCCGTGGCCTCGTCGGCCACGGTCGACGGCAACTACACCTACCACGGCAGCTTTCGCCCGCTCGGGCACATGTCGCGGGACATCACGCTCTACAACGACGGCGGCACCGGCTACATGATCTCGGCCGCCGACGAGAACTACGACCTGCACATCTACCGGCTCACCTCGGACTACCTCAACGTCGCCAGCCTCGTCGGCAACTTCTGGAACGACGCCCACCGGGAGGCTCCCGCCCTGTTCAAGCGGGGCAGTACTTATTTCATGCTGACCTCGGGCGCGACCGGCTGGAGCCCGAACCAGGCCAGGTACGCGACCGCGTCGAGTATCTCCGGTCCGTGGACCGGCTGGAGCAACGTTGGTGATTCCACCACCTTCCGCTCCCAGCCGGCGTTCGTGCTGCCCATCCAGGGCACCAACACGACGAGCTATCTCTACCTGGGTGACCGCTGGGCCGGTGCCTGGGGCGGGCCGGTCAACGACTCCCAGTACGTCTGGCTGCCGATCACCTTCCCGTCCAGCACCAGCATGAGCCTGAACTGGGCTCCGTCGATCACCATCGACACGGTCACTGGCACGATCACCGCGAACTCTCCGACGTACTACCGGGTGACGAACCGCAACAGCGGCCGGGTGATGGACGTGGTGAGCAACTCCACGGCCAACAACGCCGAGGTCAAGCAGTACGGCTGGAATGGTGGCGGGAACCAGCGCTGGGAGTTCCAGGACGCCGGTGGCGGTTACTTCCGCCTCGTCAACCAGAACAGCGGCAAATGCCTCGACGTCGCCTCCGGCTCCACCGCCGACGGTGCCAACATCATCCAGTACACCTGCGGCACGGGCACCAACCAGCAATGGCAATGGGCGGCGATCGGCAGCTACCACCAGCTCCGCGCCCGGCACAGCGGCAAGTGCCTCGACGTCGTGAACGCCGGCACTGGCGACGGTGCCGACATCCAGCAGTACACCTGCGGCAGCGGCACCAACCAGCAATGGTCCCGCACGGTGGCATGAGCGCGGTGACCAACGCACGGCTCCCGAACAGCCGAGGCGTCAGCAGAGCCAACGGAGGCAGCATGACAACGTCGAGAAACCCAAAGAGCAGACGGTTACGTTGGCTGGCCGCACTGGTCAGCGTGTGCGCCGTCCTCGCCGGTGCCGTCGCCGCGCCGCAGCCGGCCTCGGCCGCCACGACACTGGTCTACACCACGTTCAAGGGTGACGGCGCAGCAGACCAGGAGCTGTGGGTCTACCGGTCGACGAACGGCGGCACGAGCTACAGCGTGCTGTCGGACACCAACTTCCGGGGCCCCACCGGCGTGCTCCGCGACCCGAGCATCATCCGGCACAACGGCAGGTACTACATCGCATACACCGTCCAGTCCTGGACCACCAACTCGACCTACTTCAACATCGCGTCCAGCACCAACCTCACGTCCTGGACGCACGTGGCCAGCGTCAACTCCGGGATCGCCAACACCAGGTTCACCTGGGCTCCCGAGTTCTACGTCGAGGGCGGCACCGTACGGATCCTCGCGTCCGTCGCAGCCACCACCTGTTCCAACTGCTTCCGCCCGTACGTCTACACGGCGCGGAACACCGCGCTGACGTCATGGAGTGGCCCCGCCCAGATGTGGGGGCTAGGCACCAACTACATCGACACCTTCGTGGTGAAGTCGGGCAACACGTGGCACGCGTTCGTGAAGAACGAGACAACCAAGTACATCGAGCACTGGACCACGACCGCGAACCTCTTCGAGGGCTGGACCAACCGGGGCCGGCTGTGGAGTTCCGGTTACGAAGGACCGTCCCTGGTCCGGTTGGACGACGGCAGGTGGCGGATCTACGTCGACAGGTACACCAACGGCGGGGTGTGGACCGCGACGAGTTCCGACCTCAACACCTGGACCGGGTTGAGCGCGGTCGGCTGCTCCGGATGCCGGCACGGCACGGCCCTTCCGGTGTAGCCACTGCTCCTGATCCGGATCGCCGTGCCGTCCGGCGTCGCGCAACGTCGCCGGCGCCGAACGGCACCCGACGTCGCCGGATTGTCCCGGGCCAGGGGCGTCAAACGGGATTCTCGGCCGGTAGGTGCATGACCGTCACGCCGCTGAGCTGCAGTAGGAGCGTGCCGCCGGGCGCGGCCTGGTCCTGGTCGACCTCCCCGCCGGAGACGTGTCCAGGTGGCGTTCTGCTGATCAGGAACCGGTAGCGTCCCCGTACGGTCAGTTCGACGCGACCGCGCAGCTCCTCGGGTAGTTCGCTGTGCACGCCGGCGAGGTCGGCCAGTTCCGCCAGGACTGTCGACAGGCCCGCCGGCCCGAGCCGGGTCGAGACGTAGGCGGCCGAGCCGTCGCCCGCAGCCCGACGGGTGACGGCCGGTTGCCCGGCCAGGTCCCCGCCCGTGTAGCGGGCCAGGACCTGGGTCTCGGAGTCGGTGAGGTCGATCCGCTCGGTCCACAGCGTGCCGGTGGTGCCGTTGTCGAGCGCGACGGTCTGTTCGTCGGTGAGCGGGGCGAACTCCTGGACGCGGATGCCGAGCACGTCCCGGATGGCGCCGGGGTAGCCGCCGAGCCAGACGTGGTTGTGCTCGTCCACAGTGCCGGAGAAGTAGGTGGTGACCATGTGACCGCCGGTCGCGACGTAGGCCCGGAGCCGGTCGGCCAGGGACCTCGGGACGATGTGCAGGATCGGGGCGACCAGCAGGTCGTAGTCCTCCAGTGGAGCATTCAGGGGTACGACGTCGGCGCGAAGGCCCAGGCCGAGGAAGGCTGTGTACCAGTCCAGCGCCTCCTGACGGTAGCGGAGGCGGTCGGTGGGGCTGGAGTCGAGCTCGGCGGCCCACCAGGACTCCCAGTCGAAGACGATGGCAGCCTGGGCACGGCTTCGCGTCGCGCCGGCCACAGGTGCCAGGGTGTGCAGGGCGGCGCCGAGGTCGGTGACGGCACGGAACACGTCGCTGTCCTCACCGGCGTGCGGAACCATTGCGGAGTGGTACTTCTCGGCACCGGCCGCCGACTGCCGCCACTGGAAGAAGCAGACCGCGTCCGCGCCGTGGGCGACGTGCGTCAGCGAGTCGCGGATCATCTGGCCCGGCCGTTTGGGAAGGTTCACCGGTTGCCAGTTGACGGCGCTGGTGGAGTGCTCCATCAGAAACCAGGGCCGCCCACCGGCCAGGTTGGCGGTGAGGTTGGCGGAGAACGACAGCTCGTCGTACGCCTGGGGGCCCGGGGCGAGGTAGTGGTCGTTGGCGACGAAGTCGACTTCGGAGGCCCAGTCGGCGTAGTTCATCGCGTTGCTCTCTCCGGTCACCATGAAGTTGGTGGTCACCGGGATGTTCGGCGTCAGCTTGACCAGCAGGTCACGTTCGGCGCGCAGATGATCCTTGAGGGCGTCGGAGGAGAAACGTCGGAAGTCCAGTTGCTGGGTGGGATTCGGGTAGGTGGCGGCGAGCCGGGGCGGCAGGATCTGCTCCCAATCGCTGTAGTGCTGTGACCAGAACGCGGTGGCCCACGCCTGGTTCAGCGCCTCCAGCGTGCCGTAGCGGGCGCGCAGCCAGGCGCGGAAGGCGGACGCGGCGTCGTCGGAGTAGTCGTGGACGTTGTGGCAACCCAGCTCGTTGGAGACGTGCCACGCGGCCAGCGCGGGATGCGGACCGTAGCGCTGCGCGAGCTCGCGCGTCAGACGCAGCGCATGACGTCGGAAGACGGGCGAGGTCGGTCGCCAGTGCTGCCGGCCGCCGGGCCAGAGCCGGCGACCGTTGCGATCGACAGGCAGGATCTCCGGATGTTTGGTGGTGAGCCAGGGCGGCGGGGAGGCGGTGGCGGTGGCGAGGTCCACCGCTATGCCGTTCTCGTGCATCAGATCCATGACCTCGTCGAGCCAGGCGAAGTCCCATTCGTCCTCGTGGGGCTGTAGTCGTGCCCAGGAGAAGATCGCCAGCGAGACGATGTTCACCCCTGCGGTCCGCATCGCCCGCGCGTCCTCGCGCCACACGTGGCGCGGCCACTGCTCCGGGTTGTAGTCGGCGCCGTACCCCAGGCGGGCCCGGTCCGGCTCCGAGGGCCAACGTAGCCATCGGTGATCACGGTTTACTCCCACGACGAGCTCCCAACGAAGACGGCGATCTTTACCTCGAGCGGGCGACCGTGCGGACACCGCCTGGCGGGCGGCCGGACGGCGCGGTGGGTCACCGGATTGTGAAGCCCTGTTCCTTGCCGTACGTGACCGAGACGTCCTGCCAGGCCAGAAGTCCGTCCTGGAGGGTGGTGGCGCCGCCGAGGTACGCCCTGCCGACGGTGTCGCCGAAGACACTGTTGGCGTATACCTGGAACGGCAGGTAGGACCAGCCGGGGGCGACCTGCTTCGCGGACTCGGCGAGGACCTGGTTGACCTGCTGGCCATCGAAGTAGGGGAATTCCTTTTCGAGGAACCGCGGCGAGTTCAGCTGTGCGGTGGTGGCGGGGAAGGCCCCGCGGTCGGTCCTCGTCTGGGCGCCCTCGGCGACGGTGGCGTACCTGAGGAAGGCGTAGGCGAGGGCCTTGTTGGTGCCCTGCTCGGGGATGGCCAGTGAGCTGCCGCCGTTCTCGGCGGTGACCGCACCGCCCGCGTCCCACTGCGGCATGGGGGCGACGCGCCACTTGCCGTGGGCGGACTGCACACCCGATTCCAGGTTCGCGGGCATCCAGGCGCCGATGACCAGCGTGGCGATGGTGCCGTCGCCCAGGCCCTTGTACCAGGCGTCACTCCAGCTCGTGACCGGCGCGAGCAGCTTGCCGTCGATGAGTCGTTGCCAGGTGGCGGTGAACCGCTGGGTTCCGGGGTCGGCGAAGTCGATGCCGACAGTGGTGCCGTCGACGCTGTACGGTCTGCCGCCGGCCTGCCAGATCATGCTGGTGGTGAAGCCGGCGTCCCCGGTGTCGTTGGTGATGTACGCATCGGGGTCGGCCCGGCGCAGCTTCTCAGCTTCGGCGACGTACTCGTCCCAGGTGGTGGGCACCGTCAACCCGTGCTTGTCGAAGACCTCCTTGTTGTAGAACAGGGCCATCGGGCCGGAGTCCATCGGCAGACCGTAGACGCCGTCGCCGGATCGCACGGCGTTCCACGGGCCCGGGGTGAAGGTGGCTTCGAGCTGGTCGGCACCGTATCCGCTCAGGTCGGTCAGCGACTTGGAGAGCACGAACTGCGGCAGCGCGTAGTACTCGACCTGGGCGATGTCGGGCACGCCGGAGCGCGCCGCGACGGCGTTCTGCAGCGCCGTGTACTGGTCGTTGCCGGTGCCGGCATTGACCAGATTGACGGCTACCTTCGGGTACCTGTCCTGGAAGTCGGCGACGACCTGCTTGAGGGTCGGCTCCCAGGCCCACACGGTGATACTGCCGCCGGCCTCCAAAGCGGCCTCGATGTCGGCGTCGGACACGACGGCCGGCGACCCGCCGGAGTCGCCCCCGTCACCGGAGCCACAGCCGGTCACCAGGAGCGAGACGCAAAGGACCGCGCTTACCAGGAGCGTCCGGCGGGGTAGGACCATCATGATCGTTCCCTTCGTGGGGCTGTCGGTGTGTGGGATGGTCGGGCGTTGGACGTGTGCTACTCCTTGACGCTTCCGGTGGCCAGGCCGGACTGCCAGTACCGCTGGAGCAGCAGGAACGCCGCGATCAGGGGCACGATGGTCAGCAACGAACCGGTGATCACGAGGTGGAAGACCGCTTCACCGCCCGCGGTGCCGGCCTGCTGGCTCCAGGTCTTGAGCCCGATGGTGAGCGGGTACCAGTCCGGGTTCTTCAACATGATCAACGGCAGGAAGTAGTTGTTCCAGGTCGCGACCACGTTGAACAGCAGGACGGTGACCATCCCGGGGGCCAGCAGCGGCGCGCTGACAGAGAAGAAGGTCCGGAACTCGCCGGCGCCGTCGACCCGCGCCGCCTCGATCAGCTCGTCCGGCACCGCGTCGGCGGCGAAAATCCACATCAGGTAGAGGCCGAATGGTGAGACCAGCGACGGGATGACGACCGCCCACGGGGTGTTGGTCAGACCCAGTCTGGAAAACATCAGGAAGGTCGGCACCGCCAGCGCGGTGCCCGGAATCGCCACCGCGCCGATGACCACCGCGAAGATGGCCTTCCGGCCGCGGAAGTCGTACTTCGCCAGTCCGTAACCGGCCAACGCGGCCAGCAGGGTGGCGCCACCGGCCCCGACGCACACGTAGAGCAGGGTGTTGAGCAGCCAGCGGAGGAAGATGCCGTCGTCGTAGGCGAGGGTGTCGGCGATGTTGTCGAACAACGCGAAGTCCTCGGCGAGGGCCAGCCCGAAGGAGTCGAAAAGCCCCTGCTGCGTCTTGGTCGCGTTGATCAACAGCCAGGCCAGCGGCAGCAACGCGTAGATCAGCACCAGGCCGGTCAGCACGGTCAGCGTGACGCTGCCGCGGCGGCGGGTGGCGCGTCGCCGCACCCGGGGCGGACGGCGACCGGCCGCCCGGGCTGCGGTCCGGGTGGCGGCTGAGGTCAGGGCCATGCTCAGGCCGCCTTCCGGATGCCCTGGAGCTGGACCAGGTAGGCGACGACCATCGTGATCACGCCCATCACGATGGCGACCGTGGCGGCGTAGTTGACCTGCTGGCCGGCGAAGGACAACGAGTACGCGTAGAGGTTCGGCGTGAAGTATGTGGTGATCGAGTTCGGTGCCAGGGTCTGGAGGATGCTCGGTTCGTTGAACAGGTGGAAGCTACCGATGATCGAGAAGATTGTGGCGATCAGCAGGGGGCCGCGTAGTGCCGGCAACTTGATCGCGCTGATGATCCTCAGCTGTCCGGCCCCGTCGATCGCCGCAGCCTCATACAGCGCGGGGTTCACCACCCGGAGGGCGGAATAGAGGATCAGCATGTTGTAGCCGACGAACTCCCACGTGACGATGTTGCCTATCGACGCGAGGATCAGGTCCGGCGAGAGCGGATCCGGCAGCGACATCCCGAGCGCCTCGTTGACGTTCGCGACCAGGCCGAACTGGGTGCCGTACATGAAGCCCCACATGACCGTGGCGACAACCGCAGGCACCGCGTACGGCAGGAACACCGCGATCCGGAAGAACGACGCCCCGTACAGCCGTCCACTGTCGAGGGCCAGGGCGATCAGCAGGGCCAGGAACAACATGATCGGGACCTGCACGGCCAGGAACAGCGTGACCCTGCCCAACGCCGACCAGAACTGCGGGTCGGTCAGCGCCTTGGAGTAGTTGTCCAGGCCGACGAACGCGGTACCGCCGACCAACCGCGTTCGGAACACGCTCAGGTACAGCGAGTATGCGATCGGCGCGAGGAAGACCAGCGCGAAGACGGCCAGGAACGGGCCGGTGAACTGCCAGCCGGCCCGCGATCTCCGGGCGGCGGCCGTTGCCGGCCGGCGGGGTGGGCGGCGGGTGGGCCGGGCCGAAGCCATCGACGCCCTCCTTCCCGCCAGATCGCCGGACGGTCATGGTTACGTAAACATCGGTGTCGAAGTCCGGCCCACGGGCGGGGGAGCGAAAGGGACGTGAGCGATGTTTACGTAAACTCGCGTGGCGGTCATGGTGGCACCGCTCACCATGACCGTCAAGGGACCGCCGGTCGGCGCGACCGATGGTGCGCGACAGTCAGGAGCAACGATGGATACGGATGCCCCAGGTCGCCGGCCCCAGGCCGCACCTGTCGCGCAGCGCGCCACTGCGGGCATCCCCGGAGGACGCCGTAAGCAGCGGGTCTCCATGGCGGACGTGGCCCAGCTCGCGGGCGTGTCGTCCCAGACCGTGTCCCGGGTCTCCAACGGCCATCCCGCTGTCGTCGAGGCGACCCGCCAGCAGGTGCTGGCGGCGATGCGGCAGCTGGGCTACCGCCCCAACAGCGCCGCCCGAGCCTTGCGCTACGGGCAGTTCAACACGATAGGCGTGATCCTGTTCAACCTGTCCTCGACGGGCAACAGTCGTACGGTCGAGGCGATCGCGACGCACGCCGCGATGGAGGGCTACGCGATCACCCTGATTCCGCTCGATGCTCCCACTCAGGACAATGTGCTCGGTGCGTTCACCCGGATGGGCGAGCTGGCGGTCGACGGAGTCATCGTCATCATCGAGGTCCACCTGCTCGACACCAACACCGTGGTCCTGCCACCCGGGGTACACGCAGTGGTGGTGGACTCCGACGCCGGTGACCGCTACCCGGTCGTCGACACCGATCAGGCCGACGGTGCCCGGAAGGCGGTGTTCCATCTACTCGACCTCGGTCATCGCACCGTGTGGCACGTCGCCGGTCCAGTCGAGTCGTTCGCCAGCGAAAGGCGTGCCAGGGCATGGCGCGCCGCGCTCGAGGCGTACGGCCGCCCGACGCCGCCGGTCGAGCGCGGTGACTGGTCCGCAGAGTCCGGCTACCGGGCTGGCCTGCGGCTGGCCGAGCAGCCTGACTGCACCGCGGTCTTCACCGCGAACGACCAGATGGCCCTCGGGGTGTTGCGAGCCCTGCACGAGCGGGGCCGGCAGGTGCCGGCGCAGGTAAGCGTGGTCGGCTTCGACGACGTCGCGGACGCGTCGTCCTACCTCCCGCCGTTGACCACGGTGCACCAGGACTTCGCCGAGGTGGGTCGCCGCTGCGTGCGGGCACTCCTGGGGCAGATCCGCAACGGATCGACCGACCCAGGCACGGACCTGGTGCCCACCCGACTCGTCGTCCGCGCCAGCACCGCACCACCGCCGTGACACCTCCTTGGGCGTGCGGGCCGGACACCGGCCTGGCGGCGGTGGTGGTCGCTGGAGTCCCGGATCATCAACTCCACGCAGCTGAGAGGTGTCGACGATCCGGCGTACGGTGGTGTGCGGCGTTCATTGGTAGCGTCGCGGGGGCGGCCATCCACCCGTCGACACCGTTCATCCGGGAGAATGGCTCGGCACGCAGCCGGGCTATCCTGACGTTGCGAGGCCTGGGAACGGCCGGCAAGTCGTCGCCAGGCTGCGAGCAAAGCGGAGGGTCGCGGCGATGCAGATCAGCATGAGGCCGGCGCGCGCTGAAGAGGCCGATGTGCTGAGCCGCCTGGCGCTCAGGTCCAAGGCGCAATGGGGCTACGCCGCGCAGTTCCTTGAGGCATGTCGGCCGGGTCTGACGCTCCGATCGCACGAGATCAGCGCTCGACGTGCGGTGGTGGCGGAGACGTCCGGACGCATCGTCGGCTTCTACACGTTGGACGGCGTGCCACCCGAGGGTGAACTGGGCAATCTTTGGATCGATCCGACGCAGATGCGTCGTGGGATCGGCCGCCGCCTCTGGGAACACGCCATGGCCGCCGCGCGCGCCGTCGGGTTCACGGCGGTGCTGATCGACGCCGAGCCGCACGCCGAGGGCTTCTACGCGGCGATGGGCGCGGAGCGCATCGGCACCGTCCCGTCAACCGCTGTCGCTGGCCGCCTACTACCCCGGCTGCGTTTCCGCATCTCCTCGTAGACTTCGTGAGTCTCCGCCGGCACGCGGCCCTGCGACACGAGGTGGCGGTGCCGCTCCGCCAGGTCGGGATCGTCACTCCGACGAACTGCTAACCGGCACCAGGCCGGCTCGCTGCGGCTCGACCAACCGTGCTCTCGCGTACGACGAGCCGGTGTGGTGCGCGCAGTTCCACGCCGGGCACCGGCGTGGGGCTGGCGATGCGCAGCAGGACACGCTCCACGGCGACCGTCGCGATTCCCTCCTTGTCGGGGGAGATCGTGCTCACCGGCGGGTTCGCATAGGCGCCGTCCTCAATGTCGTCGTAGCCGATCACGGCGACGTCCTCGGGCACCCGTATCCCGCGTGAGGCCAGCACGTGCATCGCGCCCAGCGCCACGAGATCGCTGTAGCAGAACACGGCGTCCGGCGGTTCCGGCAGGTCGAGCAGGTGTCGCATGGCGCCCGCACCATCGGCCCGGTTGAACCGTGGAGTCGCGATGATGAGCTCCTCATGCACGGCCGCGCTGCGGTGATCGTGTGCCTCGCGGAATCCGCGTGTCCGCAGCTGCGCCGCCTCACCGGTGGGGTAGGGCTGGTCGCCGATGGCGGCGACCCGCTGACGGCCGAGATCGAGCAGGTGTTCGGTGGCCAGGCGGGACGCCGCGACATCGTCGATGCCGACGTGGTCGAATGTCCCCTGACTGACCCGCTCGCCGAGGATCACCAGTGGGAGGCTGGGATCGTGGTCGGCCAGGGCCTGCTGGTCGAGCCCGAGGGGACTGAAGATGACGCCGTCGAACAACAACCGGCTGCGGCCGTGGCGGATGAACATCCGCTCGTGATCGGGATCGCCGTCAGTCTGGTCGATGAGCACGTTGTACCCCTGGACCCGGGCGGCGCGGATGATGCCCTGCAACAGCTCGGCGAAGTATGGCGTGTCGAGGTACGGCACGACGACGGCGAGCTGCCCCGAGCGGCCCTGGGCGAGGTTGCGGGCCAGCACATTGGGCCGGTAGCCGAGCTGCTCGACAGCATGCATGACGCGGGCGCGAGTGCGCTCGGTGACGTTGGCGTAACCGTTCACGACGTTGGACACCGTCCGGCTGGAGACACCTGCCAGCTCGGCGACTTCGCGTAACGTGACATCTCGCCGCATTCCGGCCCCCCTTTTCCGATGCCGAGGGCAGCCGCGAGTTTCCGGCAGGTTACCTCTTGCCGTCCATCGATGCTCCAGGCATGCTGTCTTTGCAGCGCTGCAAAGGAAGATACCAGGACGTGCCACGGGCGTAGGGGTGCGGCGTGTGCCAGGGAGGACCGCCGTGTCTCCGAGCGGCCGGTCGCGGTGTGCCAGCACCGCGACCGGCCTTTGTGGCACATACACATCGGCTACGTAGGTAACGATCTCCGGTGGAGGAGTTCAGTGAGTGCCAGGAGTTCCAGTCTAGGACGTAGGCCGCTGGCCGCAGCGGTGGCGGTCGTCACCGCCCTGCTGCTGGTGGCCTGTAGTTCGGGTAGCGGTGACAAGCAGGACGGACCGGTCACGATCAAGGTGTGGGCCTGGTATCCGGCCTTCCAGGGCGTGGTTGACCATTTCAACCGCACGCACACCGATATCAAGATCGAGTGGACCAACGCGGGAACTGGCCAGGATCAGTACACGAAATTGCAGACTGCGCTGAAAGCCGGCAAGGGCGCCCCCGACGTGGTGATGCTCGAGTTCCAGGAACTGCCGACCTTCCAGCTCACCAACCACCTTGTCGACATGGGCAAGTACGGGGCCAACGATCTCAAGGGCAACTACGTCGACTGGGCGTGGAAGCAGGTCAGCAACGGTGATGCCGTCTATGCGATCCCGGTCGATGCCGGGCCGATGGCGATGCTGTATCGGCAGGACATTTTCGAGCAGTACGAGCTGACTGTTCCGAAGACCTGGGCGGAATTCAAGGAGCAGGCGCAGAAACTGAAGACCGCGGCGCCCGACAAGTTCATGACCGACTTCGGGGCGAACGACGGCGGTTTCATGACGGGGTTGATGTGGCAGGCCGGCGCCCGGCCGTTCAGCTACAACGTGGCAGATCCGCACACCATCGGTGTTAACGTTAACAGCGAGCCTGCAAAGAATGTGTTCGCCTACTGGCAGGACATGGTCGACACCGGCTTGGTCGATACCACAGCGTACGGGACGACGGATTTCTACAACGGGCTCGGCAGTGGGAAGTACGCGACCTACCTGGCAGCGGGGTGGGGTCCCGGTTACCTGGCGAGTGTGGCGAAGACGACCGCCGGCAAGTGGCGCGCGGCGCCGCTGCCCCAGTGGAACGCGGGCGAGAACGCGCAGGGCGACTGGGGCGGCTCCTCGTTCGCGGTGACCGACCAGACGAAGCACCCCGAGCAGGCCACCACGGTCGCCATGGAGATCTTCGGAGCCGACAAGGACGCCTGGAGAATCGGCATTGACGAGGCATTCCTCTTTCCAACCGCGACGTCGATCCTCAACTGGGACTACTTCCGCACGAAGGAGTACGACTTCTTCGGCGGACAAAAGGTCAACGAGGTGTTCGTGCCGGCGTACAACGGCATCGAAGAGTTCGAGTGGAGCCCGTTCAACAGCTACAGCTTCAACCAGCTGACCACCGCTGTGGGACAGGCGGTGGAGAAGAAGACATCGTGGCCCGCGGCGCTGGACACCGTCCAGCAGAACATCACGGCGTACGCCTCGAACCAGGGCTTCAAGGTTTCACAATGACCCGGACCCGACCTGTTCCCGCGGCTGCCACCACGGTGGCCGCGGGGCCTGCTGTGCCCGGCGGTGACGGGCGGCTCGCAGCCGGGAAGCGTCGCTTCGATCGGCAGGCGGTCGTCGGATGGTTGTTCGTCGCGCCGTTCGCGGTGCTGCTTGTCGTCTTCCTGCTGCTGCCGATGGGATACGCGTTCAAACTCAGCCTGTACCGCTCCACCCTGGTGGAGGGTGAGGTGTTCGCGGCGTTCGACAACTACCGGCAGGCCTTCGGTGACCCCGAGTTCCGGTCGGGTGTGGTGCGGGTGTTCGTCTTCGGGCTCGTGCAGACGCCGGTGATGATCGGTATCGCCCTCGTGCTCGCCCTGTTGGTCGACGGCGCCAGTTCGCGCTTCGCGCGTACGCTGCGGCTGGCGGCGTTCGTCCCGTACGCCGTGCCGGTGGTCGTCGGCACCCTGATGTGGGGTTTTCTCTACAGCCAGAACACCGGCCCGTTCCGGTTCACCGGGATCGACTTCCTGGCCGGTGACACCGTCCTGGCGTCACTGGGCAACCTCGTCATCTGGCAGTGGGCCGGCTACAACATGATCGTGCTGTACGCCGCCCTTCAGGGCATCCCGCGAGAGGTGTACGAGTCCGCCAGGATCGATGGTGCGGGGGCGGTCCAGATCGCGCTGCGGATCAAGACTCCGATGATCTCCGCAGCCCTGGTGCTGTGCACCGTCTTCACGATCATCGGCACGCTCCAGTTCTTCACCGAGCCGCTCATCCTGCAACCGCTCAACCCGGGGGCGATCACCAACAGCTACACACCCAACGTCTACGCCTACAACCAGGCGTTCTCGTACCAGCAGTACAACTACTCGGCGGCGATATCTTTCCTGCTCGGCGCGGTGGTCTTCGTTGGTTCGTACATCTTCCTGTTCGCCACGCGGAAGAGGAGTTCGCTGCGATGAGCACCCCGGCCGCCACGACCAGCCAGCCAGCGCGGCGCAGCGGCGGCAGCATCGCCGCCCACGCGGTGATGGCGCTGTTCGTCATCTACTTCCTGCTGCCGTTCTGGTGGCTGCTCGTCGCGGCAACCAAGGACAACGACGGGCTGTTCGGCTCGGAGCCCCTCTGGTTCGCCGACCTGCACCTGCTCGACAACCTTCGGCTGCTGTTCACCCAGGACGACGGCCTCTACCTGCGCTGGCTGGGCAACTCGGCCCTGTACGCCGTCACCAGCGGCATCGGGGCCACAGTGATCGCCGCCCTGGCCGGTTACGCCTTCGCCAAACTGCGCTTTCCCGGCCGTAATGCGTTGTTCGCGCTGCTGCTCGGCCTCATCATGGTGCCGGCGACGGCCCTGGTCCTGCCGACGTACCTGCTGATGGCCGAGGCCGGGCTCATCGACTCGGTATGGGCGGTGATCCTGCCCTCGTTGCTCAACCCGTTCGGGGTGTACCTGTTGCGGGTCTACGTCCATGACTCGGTGCCCGACGAGATGCTCGAGGCCGCGCGCATCGACGGCGCGGGGGAGTTCCGGGTCTTCCGCAGCGTCGCGCTGCCCGCCATGCGACCGGCTCTGGTCACCGTCCTGCTGTTCACCATGGTGGCCAGTTGGAACAACTTCTTCCTGCCGCTGGTGATGCTCAGCGACCAGAATCTCTACCCGCTCACCGTTGGCCTGCGGTCCTGGTACCTCTCGGCGACCATCGGCAACGGTGGCCCCGCGTTGTTCAACGTCATCGTCGTCGGCTCGCTGGCGGCGATCATCCCACTGATCGCTGCCTTCCTGCTGCTGCAACGGTACTGGCGCGGTGGCCTGACCATCGGCGCCCTCAAGTGACTGATCCGTCCGACTGCGGGCGCCGACATACTTTCAACCCTCAGGAGAAGGACGTGCACCTCGCTCACGTCACGCTTGATCCCGCCGCCGTGGTGGCTCCGGTCAGCCGCCGTACCTTCGGCACGTTCGTCGAACACATGGGGCGCTGCGTCTATACCGGCTTGTACGAACCCGGCCATCCGTCCGCCGACGAGGACGGGTTCCGCTCCGACGTCCTGGCCCTGACCCGCGAGCTCGGTGTGACGGTGGTCCGTTACCCGGGCGGCAACTTCGTCTCCGGGTACCGGTGGGAGGACGGCATCGGCCCGAGGGAGCAGCGCCCGCGCCGGCGTGACCTCGCCTGGCGCGGCATCGAGACCAACGAGGTCGGCATCGACGAGTTCGCGCGGTGGGCCGCCAAGGCCGACATCGAGATCATGTACGCGCTGAACCTGGGTACCCGGGGCGTGCAGGAGGCCCTTGACGTCCACGAGTACCTCAACCAACCTGCCGGCACCCACCTGGCGGACCTGCGTCGGACCAACGGCGCCGAAAAGCCGTACGGAGTGCGGATGTGGTGTCTGGGCAATGAACTCGACGGCCCGTGGCAGCTCGGATACACGAGCGCCGACGCGTACGGGCAACTCGCCGCGGCCACCGCCCGGGCGCTGCGTGCGGCCGAGCCGGGTCTGGAGCTGATCGTCTGTGGCAGTTCCAGCTCCGCCATGCCGACGTTCGGCGCATGGGAAGCCACAGTTCTCGAACACACCTACGACCTGGTGGACTACGTCTCCTGCCACGCCTACTACGAGGAACACGACGGCGACCTCGGCTCCTTCCTCGCCTGCGCGGCCGACATGGACCACTTCATCGACAGCGTCGTAGCCACCGCCGACAGCATCGGTGCCCGACTGCGCAGTAAGAAGAAGATCCAACTGTCCTTCGACGAGTGGAACGTCTGGTACCTCTCCCGCTTCCAGAACCAGCCACCCACCGACGGTTGGCAGGTCGCTCCCCGGGTCATCGAGGACGAGTACAACGTCGCCGACGCGGTCGTCGTCGGCAACCTGCTCATCTCCCTGCTACGCCACAGCGACCGGGTCACCGCGGCCTGCCAGGCCCAGTTGGTCAACGTGATCGCCCCGATCCGCACCGAACCGCGCGGGCCCGCCTGGCGACAGACCACCTTCCACCCGTTCGCCCGCACGGCGGCACTTGCCCGCGGCGATGTCCTGCGCACGGTGGTCGACAGCCCGTCCTACCAGACGGCGCGCTACGGCGAAGCGGCGGTGCTCGACGCGGTCGCCACCCACGACCCGGCTACGGGCGACGTCGCGATCTTCGTCGTCAATCGCGACGACACCCGACCGGTGCAGCTCACCATCGACCTGACTCGCTTCGGCCTCACGGTGCGAAGCGCAGAGGCCTCGACACTCTCGGACGACGACATCCGCGCCACCAACACCGCCGATCAGCAGGACCGGATCATCCTGCGACCGAACCGGCAACTCACCCCGAACACCAGTGGGGCACAGATTGTCCTGCCGCCGGTGTCGTGGACGGCCGTGCGCCTGTCCACGCAGCCGCGCCCCGTGGGCTGAAACTTAGCAGCTCGCCTGCACAGTGCCCGACGTCCGGCTCCAGCGAGACCGAGGACGCGGGTGAGACTTCCGCCGGCTGTGCGCCCTGGCCGGAGTGCCCTCGCGGTGCCGGACCGTGCTTCTCGGTGAAATTGCATACTCCTCAAAAATTCGATTGATTCGATGGCGCAACGCTTGACGAACGTCGATGTTAACGCGAACATCTATTTGTGACATCGTAGCAACACATTCGTCATACGTATGTGCTCATACGTAAACATCGATTCTGTCCGGGCGCGACAAGCGGTCGATTGTTCCGTCGGGTCAACGGGCGACACGACCCGGCAGTCAAAGGAGGTTGTGATGACGAAACGTGATGAGTTGTCGCCGGTGGGTGCACGGTGGCGTGGTTGGTGGTCTGGCTTCGTGGTGGCTGTCGCGGCGGTGCTGCTGGCCGGTTCGGGGGTGTTCGGGTTGCCGTCGGCGTCGGCGGCGACGGTGGACACGTCGGCGTCGTATGTGTTCGTGAATCGGCACAGTGGTAAGGCGATGGATCTGTATGACTGGTCGACGGCGGAGAACGCGCCGGTGAATCAGTGGGCGCGCAATGATCTCGCGGTGCAGCAGTGGCAGTTTGTGGATGCCGGTGGCGGTTTCTACAAGGTGCGGTCGCGGCACAGTGGGAAGGTGCTGGAGTTGCCGAACGGTAGCGACGGTACGCAGTTGGTGCAGTCGACGGATCGGTCGTCGGCGACGCAGCAGTTCCGGTTGCAGGATTCCGCGGGTGGGTTCGTGCGGTTCGTGAACCGGCAGTGGAGCAAGGTCATTGATGTGTGGGAGTGGTCGACGGCGGATGGGGGTCGGTTGGCGGGTTACTCCGACCTCGACGGTGCCAACCAGCAGTGGCAGTTGATCCGGCTGGGCGGCGCGACACCCACCACCCCACCCGGCGGCAGTCGGACGTTCACCAACCCGATCAAGCGGAACGGCCCCGACCCCTGGCTCCAGGTGCACAACGGCGTCTACTACCTCGCCACGACGACGTGGAACTCGACGATCACCATGCGTCGCTCCACCACCCTCGCCGGGCTGGCCACCGCCCAGGATCAAGTGATCTTCAATCTGGCCGGCCGACCGAACGGCTGCTGCAACATGTGGGCCCCGGAATTCCACCTGATCAACGGGCCGAACGGGCCACGCTGGTACTTCTACTACACCGCCGGGCAGAACGTGCCCGACTTCAACCCCACCCAGCGGCTGCACGTGCTGGAGAGTGCCGGCACCGACCCGATGGGTCCGTACACGTTCAAGGCCGATCTCGGCACCGACTGGCAGCTCGACGCGAGCATTCTGACGGTGAACAACCGGCTCTACCTGATGGGTACGTACAACGCCGGTGGCAACTACGGGCAGAGCCTGTTCATCACGCCGATGAGCAATCCGTGGACGCTCAGCGGCAGCCGGGTCCGGCTGAGTTCCCCGACCCTGTCCTGGGAGCGGCAGACCCACCCGGTCAACGAAGGCCCGGAGCCGCTCTACCGCAACGGCCGCACGATGATCGTCTACTCGGCGAGCGCCTGCTGGGGACCCGACTACAAGCTCGGCCTGCTTACCTTCACCGGCAGCGATCCGCTCAACCCGGCGCACTGGACCAAGGCAGCCAGTCCCGTCTTCCAGCGCAACGACGCCAACGGCGTCTTCGCCCCCGGGCACAACGGGTTCTTCAAGTCGCCCGACGGCACCGAGGTCTGGATCGTCTACCACGCCAATGATTCCGCCGGCGGCGGATGTGACATGAACCGATCCACCCGGGCTCAGAAGTTCACCTGGAACGCCGACGGCACCCCGAACTTCGGCACGCCCGCCCGGCTCGGGGTGACCCTCACCGCTCCCTCCGGCGAATGAAGCCTGCCCAACCGTCCCGTTCCCAATCTGCAACCAGGCCCGCACGCCGGGCCGGAAATGAATGATCCGATGGTCTCTCGACGCACCCTGCTTGTCGCCGGCGCGTCCGTGGCGGCGGCCGCCGGCACGGCTCCGCTGTCCCGTGTCGCGCCTGCCCAGGCGGCGCCCGTGTACGGCGGCTACGTGATGGGCTATTTCACCGAGTCACCCAACTCGGTGGCCAACAACTACGGTCTGCACCTGGCCATCAGCACCGATGGTCTCACCTGGACTCCGCTGAACCAGAACAACCCGGTCGTCACCCCCACCGCCGGCACCGGCGGCCTGCGTGACCCCTTCATCATGCGCAAGCAGGACAGCACTTTCGTCGTGCTCGCCACCGACCTCAAGGGCACCGACTTCACCCAGCAGAACCAGTACATCCACATCTGGGACTCCCCGGACCTGCGCAGCTTCACCGGCTACCGCCGGGTGCGGATGCACAACATGCCCACCCACACCTGGGCGCCGGAGGCATTCTGGGACGCCTCGCGTGGCCAGTACGGCATCCTGTACTCGGCCAGGAACAACAACCGGGACGCCTTCTACGTCAACTACACCACCGACTTCCGTACGGTCAGCGCGCACCAGCTCTACTTCGACCCGGGCTTCGACGTGCTGGACGCGACCATGCACGTCGGCAGCGGGACGAACTACCTGTACTACAAGAGTTTCACCGACGGCCGGCTCTACGGCGCCCGGTCGAGCAGTCTCGCGCCGCGCAGCTTCGACCGGGGCACGTACACCAGCGGCGTGATCAACGGTGGCATCGAGGCACCGATCGTGGTCAAGGCCAACGACCGGAACGAGTGGTTCCTCTGGGGCGACTCGTTCTCGCCGAACAACGGCGAACTGTACGTGTGGCGCAGCGGCGACATCAACAGCAACAGCTGGACCCCGCTGGGCAAGGAGCGCTACACCCAGCCGCTCAACGCCAAGCATCCCACCATCGCGCCGATCACCGCCGCCGAACATGCGGCGATGCTGTCCCGGTGGGGAGCGCCGTCCTGGAACCGGATCAAGTCGTACAACTTCCCCGACCACCTGATCCGGCACGCCGACAACGCCGCCCGGATCGATCCCTACCCGTTCGACCCCTACGCCGACGCCCAGTGGCGGCTGCGGCCCGGCCTGGCGAACTCCTCAGGCGTGTCGTTCGAGTCGGTGAACTACCCCGGCCGGTACCTGCGGCACAGCAACTACGTCCTCGTCCTGGCCGCTAACGACGGCTCCTCCGGGTTCGCCGGTGACGCCACGTTCTACCGGACCGCCGGGCTCGCCGACGGTGGGTGGACCTCGTTCCGGTCGCACAACTTCGCCAACTACTACATCCGGCACGCCAACTACGTCCTGCGGATCGATCCGCTGAGCGCCTCGTCGAGCGCTGTCGACCGGGCGGACGCCACCTTCCAGGTCGGCTACTGAACCGCGCCACTTCCACCACCAAGGAGGTTTCGATGACAGAGACGGATCAGGTGCCGCGGGTGAGGTCGCGGCGCTGGCGGACGGGAGCGGTCGTGGGCGCGACGTCGCTGCTGCTCGGCACGGGAGTGCTCTACGGGTTGCCGTCGGCGTCGGCGGCGACGGTGGACACGTCGGCGTCGTATGTGTTCGTGAATCGGCACAGTGGTAAGGCGATGGATCTGTATGACTGGTCGACGGCGGAGAACGCGCCGGTGAATCAGTGGGCGCGCAATGATCTCGCGGTGCAGCAGTGGCAGTTTGTGGATGCCGGTGGCGGTTTCTACAAGGTGCGGTCGCGGCACAGTGGGAAGGTGCTGGAGTTGCCGAACGGTAGCGACGGTACGCAGTTGGTGCAGTCGACGGATCGGTCGTCGGCGACGCAGCAGTTCCGGTTGCAGGATTCCGCGGGTGGGTTCGTGCGGTTCGTGAACCGGCAGTGGAGCAAGGTCATTGATGTGTGGGAGTGGTCGACGGCGGATGGGGGTCGGTTGGCGGGTTACTCCGACCTCGACGGTGCCAACCAGCAGTGGCAGTTGATCCGGCTGGGCGGCGCGACACCCACCACCCCACCCGGCCCCACCACGCCGCCCCCGCCGACCGGCACCCCTCCGCCGGCCTATCCGCAGCCCGGCAGGGTCGCCGGGGACATCGGCGTCCACGACCCGACCGTGGTCAAACGAGCCGACGGCACCTACCTGCTCGCACACACCGGCGACAACGTCGCGTTGAAGACCTCCACGGACCGGGTCACCTACCGCAACGCGGGCGCGGTCTTCCCCGGGGGTGCGCCGTGGACCACCACGTACACCGACGGTGCGCGTAACCTGTGGGCTCCGGACCTGTCCTACCGCAACGGGCGTTACTACCTGTACTACTCGGCGTCGACCTTCGGCTCCAACCGCTCGGCGATCTTCCTGGCCACCAGCACCACCGGGGCCTCCGGCAGCTGGACCAACGACGGGCTGGTCATCGAATCGCGGACCTCGGACAACTTCAACGCCATCGACCCGAATCTGACAATTGACGACCAGGGCCGCTGGTGGTTGAGCTTCGGTTCGTTCTGGTCCGGCATCAAGATGATCCAGATCGATCCGGCCACCGGTCGCCGGCTCGGCACCGCCATGCACAGCCTCGCCAACTACGGCCCCGGCATCGAAGCGCCCGTCCTGGTCAAGCGGGGATCGTGGTACTACCTGTACGTCTCGTTCGACCGCTGCTGCCAGGGCGCCAGCAGCACGTACCGGATCATGGTAGGCCGTTCGGCGAGCCCGACCGGGCCATTCGTCGACCGCGCCGGCCGGGACATGCTCTCCGGGGGAGGCACCCAGATCCTGGCCTCGCACGGCGCCATCCACGGCCCCGGCCACCAGGCGTTCCTCGCCGACACCGACGGCGACCACCTGTTCTACCACTACTACGCCGACAACGGTCGGTCGCTGCTCGGCATCAACCGCATCGGCTACGACGCCGCAGCCTGGCCCTACGTGTACTGACTCGGCTGCCACCGTGGACGGGCGGACTGCCCGCCCGTCCACGGACGTGCTCGCACGCACAGTGGACGCCGAGTGCGGCTACGCCGACTGAGGTGCCCGGAGGCACACCTCCACATACCGACTACGAACTCGCCACCTGGGAGGGCGCATGCTGCATCCGCACTTTCTCCATCCGGTCGACCACCGGGCGGTCAGTCCGGCGCTGACCGACAGACCTTCCCGCCGGCACCTGCGGTCGATGCTGGCCGCGGTGCTCGCGATACTCGCCATCTCGGCCGGCCTACCGGCGGCCGGGCCCGCACAGGCCGCACCGGCGGTTAACTACACCAACCCGCTGGCGAACCAGCGGGCCGATCCGCACATCGTCAAACACACCGACGGCTACTACTACATGACCGCGACGGTGCCGCAGTACGACCGGATCGTGCTCCGCCGGGCGACCACCCTGCAAGGACTGGCCACCGCCACCGAAACGACGATCTGGCGTCGGCACACCAGCGGGGAGATGGGCGCCCACATCTGGGCTCCCGAGATCCACTTCATCAACAACAGGTGGTACATCTACTTCGCCGCCGGACGGACCGACGACGTGTGGCGGATCCGGATGTACGTGCTGGAGAACGCGAGCGCGAACCCGCTGTCCGGCTCCTGGACCGAACGCGGCCGGATCAGCACGCCGTGGGACACGTTCAGCCTGGACGCCTCGACCTTCGTGGTTAACGGGGTGCGATACCTGACCTGGGCGCAGCAGGAGCCCGGCATCTCCACCAACTCCAACGTCTACCTCGCCCGGATGGGGAGCAACCCGTGGCAGATCACCGGTCCGGTGACCCGGCTGGTGGTGCCGACGTACGACTGGGAATCCCGCGGTTACCGGGTGGCCGAGGGCCCGGCAGTGATCCAGCGCAACGGGCGGGTCTTCATGACGTACTCCGCAAGCGCCACGGACGCCAACTACTGCCTCGGCCTGTTGAGCGCGTCCACCACCGCCAACCTGCTCGACGCCGCCTCCTGGCGCAAGAGCCCGACCCCGGTGTTCGCCAGCAACACGGCCACCGGCCAGTACGGCCCCGGACACAACTCCTTCACCGTCTCCGAGGACGGACAGAGCGACATCCTGGTCTACCACGACCGCAACTACCGGGACATCAACGGCGACCCGCTCAACGACCCGAACCGCCGGACCCGGATCCAGAAGCTCTACTGGAACGCCGACGGCACCCCGAACTTCGGCATCCCGGTGCCCGACGGGCCCACCCCGGTGCGGCTACGCTCGCACGACCTCACCGCCAGCTACGTCCGGCACTACGACTATCGGGCCCGGGTCGAGCCGGACGTGACCAACCTGGCCGACTCCCAGTTCCGTATCGTCACCGGGCTCGCCGGCGCGGGCACCGTGTCGCTGGAGTCGACGAACTTCCCCGGCCACTTCCTGCGTCACCGTGACTTCGCCCTCTACGTCGAACGGGACGACGGGTCAACCCTGTTCGACTCGGACGCGAGCTTCCACCGGCGGGCCGGCCTCGCCGACAGCGCCGGGCTCTCCCTGGAGTCGCAGAACTTCCCGGGACGGTACGTGCGCCACCGCAGCGGTCTGCTCCACGTGGAGACGGTCAGCTCGAGCGCGGACCGTGCCTCCGCCACCTTCCACCTGGAGTAGCCCGGCGCGAGCCCACCACGACCACCCTGCCGTCACCGATCTTTTGGAGGTTCAACGATGCGCAACCCCGCACTGACATCACCGCCCGACCGGCCAGGTCGCCGAACTCGGCGTGCCGGCCTGGTGCTGACCCTGGTGGCGGCGCTGGCCGGCGCGACAGGTGTCGCCGTGGTGGCCGCGCCGTCGGCGCAGGCGGCCACCATCGACACCAGTGCCTACTATGTACTGGTCAACCGCAACAGCGGCAAGGTCCTCGACGTCCGGGACACCTCCGTCGACGACGGTGCGGCGATTCAGCAGTGGTCCCGCAACGACGGTGAGTGGCAACAGTTCCAGTTCGTCTCCTCCGGCAGCGGCTACTACCGTCTGAAGGCTCGCCACAGTGGCAAGGTCGTCGACCTGTGGGAGTGGAACGTCGCCGACGGCGCGGAGTACCGACAGTGGCCCGACCTCAACGCCACCAACCAGCAGTTTCAGGTCCTCGACTCCGACGGGGGCTACATCCGGCTGATCAACCGGCACTCCGCCAAGGCACTGGAGGTCTGGGAGTGGTCGACCGCCGACGGTGCCCGGATCAGCCAGTACGCCGATCTCAATGGCGCCAACCAGCAGTGGCAGATGGTCCGGGTCGGCAGCGGGGGGACGCCTACCACGCCGCCACCGAGCACCGGTTGCGGTAGCGGCTCGTTCCAGGCCGAGGCCGTGCTGAACGGAAGCACCTGGACGTCCCGCAACGGGTCGTCGACCGTGTACTCGGGCTCGAACATGCTGTCGGCGATGCAGGCCGCGGTGAACTCGCTGTCGTCCGGACGAACCACCAAGCAGCGGGTGGTGGTGCGGGGCTCCGGTTCGATGAGCGCGGGCTCCCGGCTGTCGCTGCCGTCGTACACGACACTGGCGGTGTGCGGCACGATCAACGTGACCGGCTCAGGATCGGGCGACTACGCACCGGTCTACTCCCGGGGAACCACCGACATCGAGGTGCAGAACCTGACCCTTACCGGATCGCCGCTGTACGGGATCTTCATGCGCAACGTGAACAACCTGACCCTCGGACAGATCGACATGCGGCTCTCGGGCGGCCTGGGCGTACGGGTCGACAACCACGGCGGCGACCGGGCGGTCAAGGTGCGCAACGTTCGGATCGACAACGTGTACGTCTCCGGAACCGGCGCCCACGGGGTGGAGACGTACGGCGTGGACGGTCTGACCGTCGGCACGGTCACCGCGCGGAACACCGGCTACTCCGGTCTGCTGCTCAACGACACCATCAACGCCACGGTGGGTACGGTTGACGCGCAGGGCGCCGGGACCGGGACCGGGTACGCGGCGTTCCGGATGGCCAACCGCAACGGTCGGGTGGGTAGCTCGTACCCGGCCAACATCCGGGTCGGGAACGTGATTGCGTCCGGCGGCGGCCGGGGGATCTTCTGTGTTTCGGAGTCCGGCGGCGCGGTCATCGACCGCGTGACGATCTCGAACACCGGGAACAACTCGATCCTCGTGGAGAACTGCTACAACGTCACCATCGCCGGAGTGTCCGGCACTGTGACGGGCGGCGGTGAGGTGCGGATCTCCTCGCGGACGGAGTTCCCGATCTCCTCGGGCATCCGGTTCCAGAATCTGACCGTTACCAACACCAACATCACCCAGAGTCCCTGTGGCGGATCGAACAACACGATCAGCAACGTCACCCGGGTCAACTCGACCTTGACCTGGTGTTGACTGGCGGCCTCACCGTCGTACACCGCCTGCTCGAGCAGGCGGTGTACGCAACATTCGCGGTAACTCGTGCGCACCTCTCACCGGAAGGGTGCTCCCGCGTGCGGGTGGCCGGCTGGCCCGGCGCTCCCTCCCGGTCGTCGGTGGCACCGTGTTCACCGACCACGACCGGTTCGTTATGCCCGACGGGCTCGCGGCACTCTCCGGGCAGGCATTGCCGAAATCCTCCTGGAGGTCATTGTCAGGGGATGGGTGACGGCGTGGCCCGGCGACGAGGCAGGACTGCTGCGGCCGAGCGTACGTCCGTGGATTTTCGCCGGCCGGCGCGGGAGGGGTGGCTTTGATCGAGAAGCATGACCTGGCACTGGCGGACGGAGCGCGTCTGCCGTCCGTCCCGCCCCGCGGTGAGCGGCCGGCCCGCCGAACGGGTCGGTCGATCATGCGCGATGTGGCGGAGCTGGCCGGCGTTTCCGCACAGACGGTCTCCCGGGTGATCAACGGGCATCCGCACGTTGCGGCCGACACCCGGCAGCGGGTGACCGCCGCCATGCGGACACTGGACTACCACATGAACCTGGCGGCCCGGGCGTTGGCCACCTGCCGTTCCGGCACGCTGGGCATCGTGGGTTACGAGAGTCCGCTGTACGGGCCGACCTCCATGCTGTACGCGATCGAGAGGGCGGCCCGGGCCGCGGGTTACGTCGTCAGCGTGGCAAGCGTTCGTGATCTCGACCGACGGTCGGTGCTCGACGCGGTGGACTGGCTGCGTTGTCAGTCGGTCGAGGGAATTATCGCGATCGCGCCCAAGGCGGCCATGGCCCGCGCGCTGGTCGAGGTGTCGACCGAGGTGGCGTGCGTGACCGTGGGCGGAGGATGCAGCGAGGCGGTGCCGAACGCGCGGATCGACAACGTCGCCGGGGCGCGAGCGGCCACCCGCCACCTGCTCGCTCTGGGGCACCGGACCGTCCACCACCTGTGCGGCCCGGACGACTGGCCGGAGGCGGGCGAACGGGTCGCCGGCTGGCGGGAGGCACTCGAGGCCGCGGGTGCACCGGTGCCGCCACTGCTGCCCGGTGACTGGAGCGCCCGCGCCGGATTCGAACAGGGCGGCCGACTGGCACGGGACCCTTCCGTCACGGCGATCTTCTGCGCCAGTGACCAACTCGCCCTGGGCGTGCTGCGGGCGCTGCACGAGGCCGGCCGGGAGGTCCCGGCTGACGTCAGCGTAGTGGGCTTCGACAGCATCCCCGATGCCGAACACTTCCTGCCACCACTCACATCCGTACGGCAGGACTTCGCCGCACTCGGCCGGAGCAGCGTGCGGCTGCTGCTGTCGCAGCTCGACCGGACCGTCGACGGGCGGACCGCAGCACGCGAGCTGCTGGTACCTCAACTCGTCGTTCGGCAGAGCACGGCAGTCGCAACCGGCACGACAGCGTCACCGCAGCAGCGGACCGGGTAACCGCCGGACGCCGATGATGGTGAGGCAGTGGTGCGACGACTCCTTTACTCGGCTGGCGTGGCGGTTCTATCGCCCGATCGTCGGGCAAGGGGAGACGGGCTGCCTGGGTTCGGTGCTAACCGAGGATCTCCCAAGTTAGCCGGCGCGCACCGTCGCCTAGTACGGCAGCCGCCGTTCGGGATCATGGCTGGAGTTCGAGGTTGAGGCGTCGGGTGTAGTGGGCTTGGCGGGCTCGGGCTTGATGGCGGCGGCGCCAGTCTGACCAGCGCAGACGGTGGGCGAGGTCGCGGATCGGGCGGAGTACGAGGGTGTTGATCAGCCGGCGGGTCTCGTTGACGGTCAGCTTGATCAGACCGGTGTCGGTGGAATCATCGTCGGCTTCGGCGGCGCAGATCGCCAAGACGGCGAGGGCGGCCAGGGCGAGGGTGGTGAAGCGGTGCCAGGAGTCCCAGCGGCGGACTTGGTGTTGGTCGAGGCCGACCTGGCCCTTGGCGGCTTGGAAGCTTTCCTCGACCGTCCAGCGGATGCCGGCGATCCTCACGAGCTGGGCGAGGGTGGCCGGTCTGGGTGTCCAGCAGCGGTAGAAGGCCAGTTCACCGGTGGTGGTGTTGCGGCGGATCAGGAGGCTGTGGTGGCCGCCGTCGTCGGGGTCGGCGTCGGTGCAGACGTCATCCAGCCAGGCCCAGTCGTAGAAACGCGGGCCCTTGGATCCGGCGCCAGCGCTGCGGCGCTGCCACGCCGAGGCCGGCAGGCCGGCGGCGACCCGGTCAGCCCGCAGGCGGGTCTTGCCGCCGTCGAGGGGGACGAGGTGGCTGCGGGACACGGCCAGGACGTAGCCCAGGCCGTGTTCGCGCAGGTGAGCACGGAAGACACTGCTGTTGCCGTAGGCCTCGTCCGCAGCCGCCCACCCAGCGGGGACGCCGGCGTCGAGGGCAGCGGTGATCATGTCGGCGGCCAGCTCGGACTTCGTGGCGAAGACGACCTCGTCGGGAACTCCGGCGGCCTGGCATCTGTCCCGGTCATCGGTCCACGACACCGGCAGGTAGACCCGGCGGTCGATCAGTGTGTGCCCATGCCGGCTGGCGTAGCCACAGAACACCCCTACCTGCGCGTTCTCGATCCGGCCGGCGGTGCCGGTGTACTGGCGTTGCACCCCAACCGTATGCGTGCCCTTCTTCAGGTCCCCGGTCTCGTCAACGACCAGCACCGCGTCCGAGTCACCGAACCGGGCCACGACCACGTCACGCAGATCGTCGCGGACGGCGTCGGCATCCCACACCGCCCGATACAACAACCTCTGCATCGCATCCGGCCGCGCATGCCCGGCCTGCTCCGCCAACTGCCAGCACGTCTTGACCTCGATATCCGCCAGCAGCCCGGTCACGAACGCCGCCGCAGCCCGCCGCGGCTCGACCCGCCCGAACCGACCCGCGAACGCATCACACACCCCGGCCAGAACCCGCCGCCACCGGGCAGGGTTTACGCTGTGGCACGCGGCCACCGCCAGATCTGAAGTTATGTCCACAGCAGACAGACGATCACGCGGTGGCCGCACCTCGTCTACCCGGCCCCACCAGCGACATCTCAAACGGCGGCTGCCGTACTAGCAGGGACGGATTCCCCTCGATCAGCGCCGCGATGGCTGCCCGGAGCTGGTCGGCGGCGAGCGCCTCCACCGTGCTGCCCGGTGCCAGGAGACAGATGCTCGCCGAGCTCGAGGCTCCCGATGCGGGCATACTGCCGGACGAAAGAAGCGTGGCTGGGACGCGCTGAATCGATCGGACGGGGACGCGGCGGCCGGAAGTGGCGACGGTCTACGGCGTTGTTGTGATCGAAGGAGTGGCGCTGGTGAATGCGCCAGCGCCACTCCAAACCGGACTGACGTGATATCTCACGCCCGTCTCACGGATGGTCCGGGAAGGCTCGATAGAGCCCGACCTGTCCCGGACTGCCACATGGCCGTTGACCTGCATGTCCGGCAGGACCCGGGACCGTCCGGCAGGCTCCGGCAAGCCGGCTGGTTCTCTGGGGGTCAAGGGGTCGTCGGTTCGAATCCGGCCGTCCCGACTTGAAAGGCCAGCTCAGCTGGCCTTTTTCATTTGTGTCTATGGATGTGTTGATCGGCTTTCGACACGTGATTTTGCCCGTACGAGCGTACGGTCTGAGGTCGATCGCCGTCCTGCCTGCGCCCGGGCGACGAGCGCGCGTGGCTCGGCGGCATCCAATGTTGTGCGGAGTTCGGTAGAGATCGCGATGACGGTGCAGGCCGCTTAAGCAGGCGTGACGGCCTTGTTCTCTGCCCTGCGGCCCGGAGGCTTCCTGCGTCTTGGGCACCCCGCCCCGGCAGGGCTTGCCTCAGGTATCGACATCCGTCCCTCGTGGATGATCCTGACACACCTTCGACACGGATGTCCGTACGGTGACGTCGTGCTTCACGCCGCCGGTCACGATCGACCCCGCATCGGATGGGCGGCCGCGTGTGTTCTGCGGCGGGCAGTTGGTCCGTTGTGTCTGCGGGTGGCGGGGTTCCCATGGCGGGGTGGGCCTCCAGTGCTGGAGGTGACTGCCAGGCGGTGAGGAGGTCGTCGTGGTCGATGGTGGTGTGATCGTTCGTGACCCAAAGTCCGGGTTGTACGGGTTCCGGCTGGAGATGGGACGCGACCGTAACGGCGCGTGGATGCAGGCCCGTCGGACAGGGTTCGTGACGGAGAAGACGGCGTTGGTCGAGTACCGTCGGCTCAGCCGCCAACGTGACGCGCGGACGGTCCGGCCGAGGCTTACCGACACCGTCGAAACACTGTGCAAGGACTGGCTTCGTGCCCGTGAGCAGGAACTACAGCCGAACACTGTCTACAACTACACGTGGCTGCTCAGCCTGATCTACCCCTACCTGGGCACGGTACGAGGCTCGCGGCTCAGCGCCAGGATGACCGAGCGTGCCTACCGCCACCTGGAAGCGGCCGGCTACTCCCGCACCACCCTGCGCACCCTCGACCTCGTGCTGACCAAGGCATACGGCGAGCAGACCGGCTTGACCCTCGGCGCGCGCCGGCCACGCGAAAGCGACACCCTGCGGCCTGTCTGGACCCTCACCGAAGCGCGCCGCTTCCTCGACCACATCCACCATGACCGGCTCTACCCGCTGTGGCGGCTGCTGCTGGTCACCGGCCTACGACGCGGCGAACTGTGCGGCCTGCAGTGGCGCGACCTGGAACCGGACCTGGCCACCCTCACCGTCCGCCGGCAACGCGTCGTCGAAGACCCGGCCAGCCGAGTCCGCGACAAGCCACCCAAGTCCCACAACAGCACCCGAACCCTCATCCTCGACCCGGCAACCCTCAAGACCCTCACCGCCACGACAGTGACCGCTGGTTCGCGGTACATGTTCACCGGCCGCACCGGCCAACCCCTGCGGCCCGACAACGTCACCAGCCGCTTCAACCACCTCGCCACCCGCGCCGGAGTCCGCCCCATCGGACCCCACCAGATCCGGCACCTGCTCGCCTGCACCTACCTCGACGCCGGATACGGCATCCACGAAGTCGCCGAACGACTCGGCCACGACCCAGGCACCCTCATGCGCTACTACACCCGCATCAACGCCACCCGCCGCCAACAAGCCACCGAACACATCGCCCAACTGCTCACCGAACCGCCGCAGACCACGTAGTAGATTCACGCGGCTCGTACGACAAGGGACTGCACCACGTGGGTGGCGTGTGCCCGCCCTTCCTCGAACTGCCGGCCGGGCCCCGTCGCCGGGTGGCGGTGAGGCCCGGCCGGAGCCGGTCTCAAATTACCGCCCGCACCCACTGGGCGTCCGAGAAGTCCAGGGTCTCGGCGAAGCGGCCGAGGTGGGGGTACAGGGCCGGGTTCTCGATGTGCTTGCGTAGGTCCTCACCGGTTGCCCAGCGCTCGTTGATGCGGTAAGAGCCGACCTCGTCGGGGCTGTGGTAGATCGCGTACAGCTCGTAGCCGGGCTCCTCCCGGGCCGCGTCCATCACGACCCGCATCGTCTTCTCGACCTCGGCGGCGTCCACACCCGGCTTGAGCCGGGCATTGCCCCAGTAGCCGACCGGGTCGGTGGACTCCAGGATCTCGGCGGGAGCGAAGTCCCTGGCATTGAAGTGGTTGAGCTCAGACATTGCGATGTCCCTTTCTCGTCTCGTGTTCGTTGTGGCCTTAGCGGCGGCCACGAGGAAATCGTCGTCCAGTGTCGAGTCGGCGGCAAACACCTCCCAAGCTACTTGTGCAAGGCAAGTAACTCTGGACCGTGGTGATGGCGTCAACTCACCGTGCCGCTGCGAAGGCGACCGCAGTGTCTCCGCGATCAGCGTCAACATGGCTTCCTCGACGAGGCCGTCGAGCACCGACGTACTGGTACGCGTCCTGGTCGTCCCACTATGAACCGTCCTTGTGAAGGCCTGTTGCAGCAGGTAGAAAGCCAAGGATTTGATGATTCATGGTCGGCGGAAAGGGAGTGAGCGCATAGAGGGTCGTTGCCGGCCTGTCTGTCAACGGCGCGATCGCGGTGCACGGCGCGTCGGGGCGGCGTCTATGGTCTGGGCGATGCTTTTACGGCTGCTGACAGTTGCCTTCGATGCGTGCGACCCGGGCTGGAGCGGTGCGCGGTTCTGGGCCGCTCTGCTCGGCCGGGAGGGGACGGAGGAGCCTGCTGGAGCTGTTGCCGGCACGGACGGGCAGCTCGGTCTCTGATCGAGCCCAGCAACGCCTATCTAGCCGAATGAGGCGTACTGGGTGAGTTCGCTTTGACGGCATTCGGCGGGTTGGCAACCGTGCTGCGCTGGCCGCTGACATGAGACCGGGGCGAGGAGACGGCGATCCAGTCTTCACTCGCGGCACAAAGGTTGCGCGGGCTCGCCCACCGCAGCCAAAAGGACGAGTCCAACCGTCAGCGCTTCCAGCTTGCCGGTCGGGGCGACCGGCAAGCTGCGGTCGACGAGCCGATTTCTCTCGGCGCCACCCGGATCCACATCGGTGCCAACGGCGCGGTCTTGCTGGCCGGTCCCAGCTGCCGCCACCGAGCAGACGCCGGCTGGCCTGACCGGTTAGGAAAACGAGATGCCCGGACCTCCGGCATCTGCCTCCAGGTCATCTCACATTCGATCCTCGCCTTCCTCTACAACCCGATGAGCATCGATATCGCGGTCAGCGTCATTTCCGCCTGAGGTGCGGGGACCCGAAAGATGAACAGACGACCCACAGCGCGTCTTGATCCGCACGGGGTCAAGACGCGCCATCGTCATGCCGCTGGCCGGCTGGCTCAGACGGTCGCCGCCGTCGCGCGCCCCGTGAGTTCATCGATGGTCGCGGTGCCGAGTTCGGCCTGCACAGCCGGGCGTACGACGGTTCCGTACAGCTCGATCGTCCTGAGGACCTCGCGCTGCGGCACGGCACCGGTGTCGATGTGGATGTAGGAGCGCACCTGGCCCCAGTGCTCATGCATGAGCAGGATGCGCTCGATGATCTCCTCGGGGGAGCCGACCAGCAGCCCGCCCTGCGGTCCGCTGTCCTGATCGAAGCGGTCGCGGGTGGGTGGCAGGAAGCCGCGCTGTTCGCCGACGACCTTCATGAACTGGTGCCAGTGCGGCCAGAACGTCTCGCGGGCCTTCTTCCCGTCCTTGTTCAGGAAGCCGGGCGAGCCCAGCATGAGCATGGTCTGCTGCGGGGTGTTGCCAAACTGCTGGGCGGCGCGGCGGTATAGCTCGGAGATGCCCGCGTTGCGGATCGCGTTGCCGCCCAGGACGCCGGTCGCCATCGGCAGACCCAGTCGCGCGGCCCGGATGACGGAGGCGGGGTTGCCGCCGACGCCCAGCCAGATGGGAATTGGTCCTCGCTCGGCGCGCGGCGGGATGTACTCGCCGTTGAGGTCCGGGCGGGTCTTGCCGCGCCAGTAGACCCGTTCGTGCTGGTTGATCTCCAGCAGCAGCTCCAACTTCTCGGCGAACAGCTCGTCATAGTCGCGCAGGTCGTACCCGAACAGGGGAAATGACTCGATCGACGACCCGCGGCCGGGGATCAACTCCACGCGCCCGTTCGCGATCGCGTCGACCGTCGAGTACTGCTCGTACACGCGGACCGGGTCTTCGGTGCTGAGCACGGTCACCGCCGTGGACAGCTTGATCCGGTTGGTCTGCGCCGCGATCGCGCCGAGGATCGGCGCGGCCGCCGATCCCGGGAACTCCGGGGTGTGATGTTCTCCGACGCCGAACCAGTCCAGGCCCACCTGCTCGGCGAGCACCCCGGACTCCACGACGTTGCGGATCGCCTGCGCCTCCGAGATGCGCTTGCCCGTTTCCGGGTCCCAGTTCGCATCCCCGAACGCGCCGATGCCCAGCTCCATGACTGCCTTCTCTCGATCGTGATAAATGTCGGACGGATGGCGCCCGCGCGTCACCGCCGGGCCTGCGCCACGTTCTCGCGTACGGCAGGAGCGACCTCGGCGCCGAAGCGGGTCAGCGTGAGCGGGTCGTCACCGCCGATGATGAACGCGCTGACGCCGTGCTCGAGGGCGAGCATGGTGAGCTTGTCGATCCACACCTTGCCCGGGCCGTCGAGGAAGCCCTGCCCGGTCGTCTCGAGGCTGGCGTGCATGAAGTTCATCAGGCGCCGGACCGCGGCCGGCTCCCGGCCGGCTCGGTGCGCCGCGTCGTCGATCCGTTCGTTGGCGTCGGCGAGACCCCGCAGGCCGCCGTCGATGTATTCGATGCTGGGCAGCCACCCGTCTGCGACAGCGCCGGTTAGGGCCAGCATCCGGGGCTTGTAGGAGCCGACCCAGATAGGGATCGGATGATGAGCGTACGGAGCCCGGATGCCGCCCTCGATCTGGTAGAACCGCCCCTCGTGGGTCAGCGGCCCCTGCCGCTCCGGGTCCCAGGCGTCCCGGATGATGCCGATCGCCTCCTCCAGGGCGGAGATGCCCTGCCCGGTGGTCAGGCGGCGGCCGCCCATGCGGGCGATGCCGTCCCAGAACGCGCCGGCGCCGATGCCCAGGCGGAACCGGCCACCGGAGAGCCGGTCGACGGTCGCGGCCGTGCGAGCCAGGCCCAGCGGTGGCCGCAGCGGCAGGCTGGTCACGTTGCCGCTGACCGCGATCTTCCGGGTCTTCGAGGCGACATAGGTCAGCAGGGTCGAGGTGTCGTGGAGGGAGGACTGGTACGGGTGGTCCTGGAACGTCACCAGGTCCAGGCCTGCCTGTTCGGAGACGGCGGCGAGGTCGACAGCGTGCTGCGCGGGCTGTGCGACGGGACTGACGAAACTACCGAACAGCAGATCATGGCCGTAGTCAGTCATGCCGCCACCTTCTTCTCGAACGCCAGCGGGGTCGGCGCTATGTTGAAGTTGTCTCGGAACAGGTTGGTCGGGTCGTACTCGGCCTTGAGCCGCCGCAGCCGCTCCAGCACCGGCGCGGGGAAGGCGTCGAGGAGACGTTCGGGGTGCCGGTCGGTCTCGAAGCTGAGATAGAGGCCGTCGAAGTGCGGGCGCAGCCTGTCCCACTCGGCCATGAGGCGGTCGTCGCTCGAGCTCATCGCGGTCAGCTGGAAATGCGGGGTCCGGTGGCTGAACGCCATCGCCTCCGGCGGCACGTCGGAGATCGCCCCGCCCATAGCGCGCAGCTCGAAGAAGTAGACGAGGCCGGTGCTCAGCAGCTCAGCCGCCTCGCGGGCGAACTGTCGGGTGAGCTTGGGGACGAACGCGGAGCGCGAGATCGGCTCCCCGAAGCCCTGCTGGCCCGACGGCCCGATATCGACGGCGTTGTCCATCACGCCCGGGTAACCGGTCATCAGCGCGTGCTGGCGGACAAGCTGACCGAGTTCCAGGAATGGGGTCAGCCGCGCGACGACGATGTCCGGGTCGGAGTTGTCGACCACCGCGTAGAGGGAGATAACCCACTGGCCCCGCCGGGCCCGGCCGGTGACCAGGAACACCGTCGTGTCCCGCGGCGCCTGACTCGCGATCTGCCCGTAGCGGTAGAGAGAGGCCTCGATGTCGCTGGAGACCAGGGTGAGCTTCGCATACCCGACCTCGCCGACCACGGAGGTCTCGAACTCGAACGCCGTCGCGATCCCGAAGTTCGCGCCCGCTCCGCGCACGGCCCAGAACAGGTCCGGGTTCTCCGTGTCGGAGGCGCGGACCGGCGTGCCGTCGGCCAGCACCAGTTCCACCGCCTTCACGTGATCGACTGTGAGGCCGTGCTTGCGGGAGATCAGCCCGATGCCGCCCGCGGTCGCCAGCCCGCCGACACCCACGCCGCCGTAGTCGCCGGAGCCGAGCGCCCAGCCGTGCGAGACCAGGGAGTGCGCCACTTGCTTCCACGTGCGGCCCGGCTCGATGCGGACCAGCCGGCGCGACGCGTCGAGAACCTCGAGGGAGTTCATCGCCCCGACGCTGATCACCAGCCCGTCCCGGTTGGTGGAGCGGCCGCTGATGCCGTGCCCGGCGCTGCGCACCCCCAGCGGGATGTCGCGGTGGTCGCGGGCGAACGCGATCGCGTCCACCACCTCGGCGACCGTACGCGGGCGCAGCACGAGCCCGGGGTTGCCACCGCGTAGGTAGGTCGAGGAGACGGCGCGGTGTTCCCGGTCACCGGGCTCGATCGCCCGGCCGGCCAGGCTGGCCGGCACCGCGTCGTAGGCGATGCCCGGCACCCGTTGCGCGAGAGCGGGCCCGGATCGGTGCGGGCGTCCGGCCGGCGCCTCCGGCTCCGGCGCCGCGACCAGCGCCGCAAGGCGGGTCATATCGGCGGCGTCGCGGACCGGCACGACGGGGATGCCGGCGCCGGCGGCGTCCCGGATCGCGCCGTCATCGGCGTCGGCGGCCACGATCGTGAAGCGGGAACCCGGTGGCGGGGTGCGCTCCGGGGCCAGTGCGGCGAGCGTCGTCGCCGCCTTGTCCAGTACCGACGGCACCGCCGAGTCGGGGCTGGTCGGCTCGTAGGCCTGCTCGCGCGGCGGGACCCCCACGCGGATGCGGTCGGTCACACCGGCGATCCACGTCGCCATCGCCCATGCGTCCGCGTTGCGGCTGCCGGTCACCAGGGCGATGCCGATCCCGCGGTCCTCGGCGGCCCGTGCGAGCGTGACCAGCTCGTCTGTTCCGGCGTTGTCCGCGTCGAGGAGTACACCGATCTCCACCCCGTCCACCTCGCTTCGTTTGCATCACAATTAGTATGTCTGACAAACGATAGCGTAGGAGGAAGCAGAATGATTCCCGTCCAGGCGGAGCGCCCCATCGTGGGCGTCATCGGTTTCGGCAAGGTCGGCACCGTGCTCGCACGACTCGCCCGCAACGCCGGTTATCGCGTCCTCGCGGCGGGTTCCGGTGACCCCGAGGCGATCGTGCTCACTGCGGAAATCCTCACCCCGGGCGTCGAAACCGGCTGGGCGCACGAGGTCGCCGAGATCGCCGATATCGTGATCCTGGCCATCCCGCTGCGCTCCCACCGGCAGCTGCCCGCCGCACAGCTCGCGGGGAAGGTCGTCATCGACGCCGTCAACCACTGGCTCGAGACCGACGGGCCCCGTGCCGATTGGCTCGACGCGGAGGAGACCTCCAGCGAGCATCTCCGGGACGCGTTACCCGGGGCCCGCCTCGTGAAGGGGTTCAACCACCTCGGCTACCACGACATCGACGAGCGGCCCAAGCCGCGCGGTGCCGCGGACCGGGTCGCTATCGCGCTGGCCTCCGACGACGCTGACGCGCTGAGCCGGGTGGCGGCACTGGTGGACGACCTGGGATTCGACCCCGTGATTCTCGGCACCCTGCCCCTCGGGCGGGTGCTGGAGCCAGGCGGGCCGATCTTCGGCGACGTCCTCACCGCCGAGGCGCTCACGGCGCGCGTCCGGCCGCGGTAGCCGGCCGGCGGCTGTTACCGCTGCGCGGAGTCCAGCGCCGGGTCGGCTAGCGCGTCCATCACGGCCAGGCAGGGGTCCAGGGCGGGCTGATCGTTATGCAGGGAGGCGGCGAGTTGCGCGGCGTTGTCGACGAACATGCGGCGCAGCGGCGCCGGCACGTTGCCGAACACCGCGTCCTCGGCCGCCCGGACCCTGGCCTCCAACTCCGTCAGCTTCGCCGCGCCGCGCGGGGTGATCGCGATCCGCCGGACGCGCCGGTCGGCCGGGTCGGTCCTCCGCTCCACCAGGCCGACTCCCTCGAGCGCGTCGATCACATAGGGCATGACGGTCTTGTCAATCTGCAGATGCTTGGCGAGCCCGCTCTGGGTGGGCGGATCGTTGTGCCCGACGACGGCGAGGATCTGATAGCCGCGCGTCCCATGGGGCACGCCCTCGACGGCCTGCTCGACCCGCTCGTGCCAGCTGCGCAGGATGACGCCGAGATGCCAGCCCAGGTCGGAGCCCGGAATGCCCACCGTGGGGGAGGTTCTGACCGCATCCGCGTCGCGCACACCCATGCCACCAGCGTACGCCGACCCGAGATAGCCACCGATCGCACTTCAGCCCCGGCTGGACTTGTCGGTGATCGCGACACCCGCCGGCCGTGCACAGGCTGGCACAACCCTCCGGCGGACTGCCGATCGGGATCGCCCTACGGGTCATCGGCGGGCACATCGCCTCCCCACCCAGCACCTCCCTCGGCGATCCCGCCGACGAACTGGCAGACCGACTACTCGACATCGACGGCGACGACTGGTCGGGGCGCCGGCCGGAGCCGGCGCTGGTGTACCGCGATCTCGGGCAGGTCAGCTTCGCGCGGACGACGACCACGCTCCAGGACAGGCTGAAGCGACTCGTCGAGGCCACGACCGTCGCAGCTGAGGGCCGTCGTGGCTGAACTTTCCGACAGCCGCTCCGTCGTCGGGGTATGGGGTTACGGGAGTTATGCGGCTGGCCCGGACCGGGCGCTGTAATCCGCTATCAGAGCCACCATCCGCCACGTCGCCGCTGTCCTCGTCTGGTCGCGATGCAACCGGACGACCGATTGCGGGGGCGTGCCGTCGCGGCCTGAAAGGGGTGACCCGGTAGTGCTGTCGCACACAGCCCCGGTGGCGCGAGGGCGTGGCCGGGCTTCGTTTCGACCAGGGCGTCGCCGTACTCCCGCCGCTCTGGAGCGGCGCGGCGCCGACGACCCTGGTCGGTCGCCCCACGGCCGACATCCTGAACCGTCAGTTCCACGCCGCCCGGTGACGCGGCCGCAACCTCGCCGACACGTTTAGTCGCTGTCCACTCGGTTAAGCGCTCTGCGCCGCCACCACGGAGTAGGTGGTCGCCGACGCGGCGACGGAAGGAAGAAGCCTCATGAGCACCAACGGTCGAGAGATCAAGAATGTCGTGATCGTGCACGGCGCGTTCGCTGACGGTTCGGGCTGGCGTGGCGTGTACGACAAGCTGACAACCCAGGGCTACCGGGTCAAAATCGTGCAGAACCCGCTCACCTCACTCGAGGAGGACGTCGCGGCGACCACGAGGGTCCTCGACAAGCAGGACGGCCCGACGATCCTCGTCGGCCACTCCTGGGCCGGCACGGTCATCACCGAGGCGGGCGTGCACCCGAACGTGGCCGGCCTGGTCTACGTGTCGGCACTGGCGCCGGACGCGGGCGAAACCACCGCCCAGCAGTACGAGGGGTTCGGCCCCACACCCGACTTCGTCATCGACGTCACCGAGGACGGGTACGGCTTCCTCAACCCCGACACGTTCAAGGCCGGGTTCGCGGCGGACACCAGCGACGCCGACGCCGCTTTCCTCCGTGATTCGCAGGCGCCTGTCAAGATGGCGGCGTTCGAGACTCCGGTGAAGAACGCCGCTTGGCGCGACAAGCCGAGCTGGGCGGTCATCGCGAGCGAGGACAGGGCGTTCGACCAGGCGATGTTGCAGCACATGGCCAAGCGTATCGGCGCGAAGATCACCAACGTGTCGGCCAGCCACGCCCTGTTCACGACCCAGCCCGGCGCCGTCGCCGACGTTATCGTCACCGCCGCGCAGAACGCCGGCAACGCCCGCTGACGCCCACCACCCGACCTGGGCCGGCTCGCGCGCCGCGTGAGCCGGCCCCAGCCGCCCGGAGCGTGACCCCGCATGTCCAGCACGACGTTCCAGGTGGCGCTGTGGATCGAACTCTTCGCCGCCGGGCTCGGTGGCCTCCAGGGTGCCCTGTTCGCCGCGGGCGAGAAGCATCGCCGGATCGACCTGCTCGGCGTCATCGTCATCGGACTCGCGGTGTCGCTCGGCGGCAGCCTGCTCCGCGACATCATGCTCAACCAGCCACCCGTGGTGATCTGGAAGAACTGGTACCTGCTCGTGGCCGGCACCTCGGCGGTCCTGGGCATGATGCTGCAACCGGTGCTGGCACGGGCTGACTGGCTCATCACCGTGCTGGACGCGGTCGTCATGGGACTGTTCGGCGCGATCGCGGCCTCGAAGGCGTTGTCTCTCGGGGTCGGTGAGGCCGGCGCGCTGGTCGTCGGGGTCATCGGAGCCATCGGTGGCGGCATGCTGCGCGACATCATCCTGAGCCTGCCGATCTCGTTCCTGCAGGTCGGCACCTTCTACGCCGTCGCCGCCGGAACCGGTACCGGGTCGCTCATCCTGCTCACCGCGCTCGGTACCCCGACACCGATCGCGGGTCTGGTGTGTGTGGCCGTGACCACATTCGTCCGACTGGCCGCAGTCCGCTTCGGCTGGACCTTCCCCGAGCAACGTGCGGTACGTCCCCGACGTCCGAAGATCCCGCAGCCCGTGAAGACGCCCGCCGAGTGACCGCCCCACCAGAGAACCGACCAGGAGGCCAATCCGCTGTGGAACCCCACGATTACGTCACCGTCCTGCGCGAGACCGCGCACCGGCTTCAACCGGAGCTGGTCCGGCTGCGCCGGGACCTGCACGCGTATCCGGAGACGGGCCTCGACCTGCCGCGTACCCAGGCGGCCGTCATCGAGTCGATCGACGGTCTGGGGCTGGAGGTGTCACGCGGTGCCGGCCTGACCTCGGTGACCGCGGTGCTGCGTGGCGGACGACCCGGCCCGGCGGTCCTACTGCGCGCGGACATGGACGCGCTGCCGCAGACCGAGGCGACCGGCCTGGACTACGCCAGCCGCACCCCCGGGGCGATGCACGCGTGCGGACACGACCTGCACACCGCCGCCCTGGTCGGCGCGGCCCACACCCTCGCCGAGCACCGCGACCTGCTGGCCGGCGACGTCGTCTTCATGTTCCAGCCCGGCGAGGAGGGGTGGGACGGCGCCGCCCGGATGATCGACGAGGGCGTGCTCGACGCCGCCGGCTCCCGGGTGCGGGCGGCCTACGGCCTGCACGTGCGCTCCTACGGGACGGCCCGGGGCGTCTTCCGCAGCCGGCCGGGGGCGCTCATGGGTGGCGTCGACGCGTTCACCGTGACGGTGCACGGCGCGGGCGGCCACGCGTCGATGCCACACCTGGCCGACGACCCGATCCCGGTGGCGGCGCAGATCATCACGTCCATCCCCCCGATGCTCACCCGCCGGTTCGACGCACTCGACCCGGTCGTGGTCACCGTCACGTCCGTGCGCGCCGGTAGCGGGGCGAACACCATTCCCGAACGCGCCGAGCTGACCGGCACGATCCGCACGTTCTCGGAGGCGAACCGCCCTCGGGTCCGGGCCGAACTCACCAGTTTGTGCGAGTCGGCAGCGATGGCGACCGGGACGACAGCCGAGGTCACCTACACCGATGGTTACCCGGTGACCGTCAACGACCCGGACGAGTACGAGTTCGCCGCGGCAGTGGTGCGGGACGCGCTGGGCCCGGACCGGTTCAAGCCGATGGCCACGCCGATCGCCGCCGCGGAGGACTTCTCCCGGGTGCTCAACCAGGTGCCGGGCTGCTACCTGCACCTGGGGGCGAGCGCCGCCGACGACCCGGTGACCGCCGCGACCAACCACAGCCCGTACGCCGTCTTCGACGACTCGGTTCTCGCCGACGCGTCGTTCGTCCTCGCCGAACTCGCCAGGCGTGCACTCGACCGCCTGGCGGCGTCCTGACCGGCGACGCTGCTACGGATGGGATGAGGCCCCAACTGCACCCGGTAGCCGGTCGCCGATCGCGCGTGCGTCCCGCCGGCTGGTCAGGGTGACGTGGTGCCCGCTGGCGGGCCGGCCCAGGCGTTGATCAACGCGTTGCGCGGGGGCTGCGTGGCGTAGCGCGCACGGGACTTGACGGGGTGGGCTCGGGGGCAGCGCCTACGCTCGACTCATGATCGGACGTCGTCGTGAGCGTGCCGCCGTCCAACGACTCCTGGATCGCGCCGTCGCTGGCGTGGGCGGTTGCCTGATCGTGGTGGGACCTGCCGGGTCGGGGAAGACCACGCTCGGCGACGCGGCGGCGGACCTCGCTCGGCAGCGTGGCCTGCCGGTGCACCGTACGGCGATGGCCGATCCTACTGGCCCCCAGTTGGTGCTCCTGGACGACCTCGACCAGACCGCGCCGACCGTGGACCTCGACCGGCTGGTACGCAGCGGCGCAGCGGTCGTGGCCACCGCGGTCGAGGCGAGGCAATCCGGCCAGCACCTCTATCTCGCCCCGCTGACCGAGGCCGAACTGGCCGCCCTCCTGCCGGACACGTCGAGGGGCGTGGTGCACGCGATTTGGCTGCTCACCGCCGGGTGGCCCGGTCCGGCTCTCGACCTCGCGGCGAGTGTGCCGCCCGGGGCCGAGGAGGACGCCGTCGTCGAGGCAGCCCTCACCTCGCCCTCGAGAGGTCAGTTCCTCGACCTCGATATGGGGCTGATCCGCCTGCTGGAGGACGCCGCGTCCCGCGCGCTACCGCCGACCCTCCGCGCTCGGGTGCTGGTGCGGCTGGCCGCGGAGATGTTGGGCGATCCGTCCGCCTCGACCCGGCGACGGGAACTCGTCAACGAGTCCGTCCGTCTCGCCCGGGACTCCGGGGATCCGGGCACGCTCGCCGAGGTGCTGGACGGGCGGCTGCACGCGGTGTGGGATCCCGGCGCTGCCGACGAACGGCTGACCAGGGCGTCGGAGATCATCGACCTGTCCCGTCGGGCCGGGGACGCCGTCCTTGAGCGGCGTGGACTCTTCTGGCGGTTCACCGCGCTCGCCGAACTCGGCGACCTCGACGCCGCCGAAGCCGCCCTGGTGGCGTACGGGCGGGCGGGGGAGCGGGACAGCGATCCTGAGGCGGCGGTCGTTGCCCTCTCCCGGCAGGCCGTGTTGGCGCTGGTCCGGGGTCGGCTCGGGCTCGCTGAGGCGCTGGCCGCCGAGGTGGAGGAGACCGGACGTCGGGTCGGTCTGGCGGACACCGCCCGGCTGACGGCGTCGCTGCGCGGCCGGATGGCCCTGTTGCGCGGCGAGGCGGCGGGCGAGGTGCAGACGTTGCGCGCGCTCGCGCGGCGGCTGCCTGGGCAATTCTTCGAGGTGACCGCGGCCCGGGCGTTGGCCGAGTCGGGTCAGGTCACCGAGGCGCTGCTGGAGGTGGACCGCCTGCTGCCGTCGGTGCTGGCCGGGGCGGGACCCCGCTGGCTCGGCGCAGTGGCCGACCTGGCCTTCGTCTCCTCGTTCGGTGCCGCACCGGATGCCGTGCAGGCCCTCTACGATGCTCTGCTCCCGTACGCGGGCCGCCTGGTGGTCTGGGGTGGGGCGAACACGATTGCCGGCCCGGTCGACGACTATCTGGGGCGTCTGGCCGCGCGGCTGGGCCGGTGCGACGAGGCGTCCGCACACTTCGATCGAGCGGTCGCCCAGGAGGAGCGGCTCGGTGCCCTGCCGTGGCTGGCGGCCACCCTCGTGGCTCGTGGCGACCGGACGCAGGCGGCGTCGATCGCCGAAGGGCTGGGCCTGCCGGTGCCCGTCGGACCGCCCCCGCCGAGCGAACCCGTGCCAGCGGGGGTCGGCCCGCCGGGAGCCCATCGCGAACCGAGTGCCGACGTGTGGAAACTGGGGCGCGACGGCGACGACTGGGTCATCGAGGCCGGCCCGGAGCACGCCCGCCTCCGTGACGTCCGCGGGATGCACTTCCTGCGTACCCTGCTGGCCGCACCCGGTCAGGAGATCGCCGCACTGGATCTTGTCGCCGGTGGCGTCGGCCTGGTGGCGCCCGCGCCCGAACCGGTGCTCGACACCGCCGCTCGGGCGGCGTACCGGAGGCGGCTCGACGACCTCGCGCAACAGTTGGACACGGCGGACCGTACGGGTGACGTCGACCGCGCCGTAAGGTTCACCGCCGAGCGCAGCGCCCTGCTGGCCGAGCTACGCCGTGCCACCGGTCTCAGCGGTCGGGCCCGGATGCAGAGCGCCGAAGCGGAACGGGCTCGGGTCAACGCGACGCGCGCCCTGCGGATGGTGCTCACCAGGCTCGAGCCGGTCGCTCCCATCGTCGCGGCGCACCTGCGGGCATCGATGCACACGGGAGGTTACTTCCGCTACCAACCAGCAGCCGGTGGTCCGGCACGCTGGCAGGTGTGACCCGGGCCACGTACGGGTCGTTCAGTGGCCGGTTACGCCCACCGGGTATGTCGTCTCCCATCGTCCTGCTGCACGGACTCACTTTCGACCGACGCCACTGGCGGCCCCTGCAACGCGAACTCGCGGTGCTGGAGCCGAACCGCACGGTCCTCGCCCTGGACCTGCCGGGTCACGGTGACGCGCGGCCCCGCGCCTCGTACCACCTGGGCGAGGTCGCCGAGGTCATCCACGGCCAGATCACCGCGGCGGGCCTGGCCGGGCCGCCGACAGTGGTGGGTCACTCGGTGGGCGCGGTGATCGCCACCATCTACGCCGCGCGCTACCCCACCAGCGCCGTCGTCAACCTGGACCAGTTCCTGCTGCCCGGCACATTCGGCGCCGTCGTGCGTGCGGCGGAGCCGGAACTGCGCGGCCCGGGCTGGCACGCGGTCTGGGAGCGCATGGTGGCCGGTATGGGAATCGAGTCGTTGCGCGGCGAGGCGCGCCACCTCGCGGAGACCGCCACGGATCCCCAGCGCGACCTGCTGCTGGGCTACTGGGACGAACTGCTGCGCGACAAGGACGCGCAGCTCGCCGCCGATCGTGCGGCGGACCTGCGGGCGATCGGTGAGCGGGGCATCGGCTACCGGTGGGTGACCGGCGCGCAGCCGCCCGCTCCCTACGTCGAGTGGCTGACCTCGGCCCTGCCGACCGCGGTCGTCACCGTACTGCCCGGGGGGCACCTTCCGCACCTGGAGCACCCAGCCCACCTCGCACGGCTGCTCTATCGCAACGACGACGACTCGTGAGCGCTCAGTCGAGCACCGTCTCGCGCAGCGACCGGACCGCGAAGTGCGACCGTGACCGTACCGAGGGGTACTCGGCGGTCAGCCGGCCATCAACACCCACAGTGGCGTGTTCGAGTAACACCCGGCCGGCCCTGCTGAACCGCCGCAGCTGCACCACGTCGTGCCAGGTATGCGGTCACTGATGGTATTGCCGTTGCCGAACGCGGGCTCCGACGGATGGACGCACCTCTCGCCGCCGGCCACAGTGATTCGTGGTGCCCGAGCGCCGCACAGCGCAGCGACTGTCGAACGGCGGCCCTGCCCGACGGGCGCTGCTGGGTGAACGCCGCGCCTGATCCGGTGGTGGACACCACGGCGCTGCTCGGGGGAGCTGTCGTCGGGCCGGCTGCGCGCCGCGCTCGGCGTCACCGGTCCCGAACCGCCGCCGGACGGCCACCCGCTCTGGCCCTCACCTGACCGGCGAACCCTCGACAACGTGTCGAGCACTGCACGGGCGAGCCCGGCGGCGGACGAGACGACCGACCAAACCTGACGACAGCCCACGTTGGTGGGCGACGGGAGTGTGAGACGTGCCGCAGGACGTTCGAGCGGCGAGCCACCACGGGACGGCGCGACGGCGCACCCTCTCGGTCACGCTGGCCCTGGAACTGATGCTCGTCGTGCTCGCCGGCGCGCTGGTGTGGCAGAGCGACGCCGGCGACGAGCGGCCCAGGGCGACGAACCTGGTCGACATGAACCTTGCCCCGTCGGCACCGTCCGCCCCTGCTGTGCCGGGCGCGGCGACCGGCACCTACACCTGGGACTGCGGCCGTAACGAGAACGGTCACCGCAACACCGCCAACATCGTGATGGCACCCGGCTCCCCCGGGCAGCCGCACCACGTGCACGACTACGTCGGTAACGTCTCCACCGCCGTCGACTCGACGCCGCAGACCCTCGCTGGCGCGCGCACGACCTGCCGCAACGGCGACCTGTCGACGTACTTCTGGCCGGTGCTGCGCACCCTCGGCCCCGCCGCCACCAGCGACCACACCGGCCACGACGGCCAGATCCAGGTGCCGGTCGAGGTGCGGCTCACCTACTTCGGCAACCCTCGGGGAAACGTCGTCCCGATGCCGCCGCTGCTCGCCGGTACGGTCGGGGACGCCGTGGCCGTCACCAACGGCGGCCGGAACGTGGCGGCGACCTGGACCTGCTCAGGCACCACGGATCGGCGCACCACGGCGTACCCTCGCTGCCCGGCCGGCGAGCAGGTGCAGCGGGTGTACGACTTCCCGAGCTGTTGGGACGGCCGGCGGGCGGACAGCAAGACCCACCGCGCGCACCTGGCCTTCCCGTCCCCGGACGGCTCGTGCCCGCGCAACACCTTTCCGGTGCCGCGACTGCGGTTGACCCTCGGGTACGACATCCCGCCGGCTGCCGCGTTGCAGATCGACGCCTTCGACGGCCAACGCAACAGCCCGCTGACCGATCACGCGTTCTTCGTCAACCTGATGCCGCGGCCGCTGATGGCCACTGTCGTCGACTGTCTGAACAGTGGACGGGCCTGCCGGGACTGATCCGGACGCCGGGCCGGGCAGCTCACTGCGGACGACCAACCTCGAACCGGCCGTCGGAGGAGACGACCGTCACGGTCACCACTTTCGGCACCCCTCCGACCTGCGCAGAGCAGGAGAAGCGGCTGCCCACCGTCACCGACTGGCCCGGCGGGCAGGCCACCAGGTCCGCGTCGAGCTGGTAGTCGTCGCGCAGCACCGACAGCACCCCCTGCTGCACCCGCGCCGTGTCGAACACCTTCGTGACGAAGAACCCGGGCCAGACCAGTCCGAGCACCGTCACCAGCGCCACCACGGCCACCACCGGGGCGACGATGGCGATCAGGAGCCTGCGGGAGAAGCGCCGCCGACGCTCGACCGGCGGTTGCGATCCGGTGGAGTCGGGCCCCCACTGCGCCGGTGGTGCCGGCGTCCACCGGGGGGCGGGAGTCGGGGAGCCGTCGGCTCCCGCGTACGGCGTGGTCATCGTCGTCTCCTCGGGGTCAGCCGGCGGCCGTGGTGGACGTGCCGCCCAGCGGCCGGGTGCGCTCGCCGGTCGGGCTGATCGCGAACCAGGTGCCGCCGACGCCCTGACCGTTGAGGGCGCCCGGCGCGGTGTCCTTGGCGAACAGGTAGACCGGCCAGCCGTCGATGGTCACCTGGCAGGTGCCGTCGGCCCGCTCCACGTACCCGACGAGCTTCGGGTTGATCCCGCTCGGGTAGATCTGCCCCGGCGACTTGACGAGCAGCGGGGGCCACATGGCGGCGCAGTCGCCGTTGCAGTTCGACTTCGACGGCTTGGCCCGGTCCTTGTCGAACCGGTACAGCGCCCGGCCCTGCCCGTCGGCGACGTAGGTGCCGATCGCGGTGGACGCGGTCCCGTTGAGCTGGATGACGGTGCTGCCCCGCCCGGTGTCCGGCGCGGGCGTCAGCTCGACGTCGGACGGGCCGCTGTAGATCCGGACGCGACCCTGGGTGTTCGCCACCGTCGGCGCGGCCACCGGCGTCGCCGGCTCCTCGATCACCTCCGGCGGGGTGCCGGCGTCGGCCGTCGGACTCGGCGTCGGCTGCGCGGCCGTGGGGGCCACCGTCGGGGCGGCCGCCGTGGCGGGCGCGGCCGGCCCGGTCACCTCGTTGCCGCATGCGGCCAGGGCCGCCAGGCTGGCCAGTGCGATCGCGCTCAGCGCGACCCGACTGTGCACAAGCATCTCTGCTCCACCTCGTGGTCGGGGAGGACCGCGCCCATCCGCGTGGTCCGGCATCCACACGGCCCGGTCGACGAACTGGTTCACCGGCACGTTGTCGGAGGTGCCCGTCACGACGTCGAATCTGCGCTGAACCGTTCGCGGCGACCGTCCGTGTGGGTGGCGGCGACGGCGGAAGGCGACCCAGGAGAGGTCGCCCCCCGGAGCCAGCAGGACCGACGACTCGAAGGAGCGGAACGTGGCCACCTACCACATCGTCAGCGAGGACATGCAGGAGTCCGCGACCTGGCTGAAGCAGAACATGCAGACGCTGCTGGACGGGATGAACCAGGCCAAGAGCAAGATCGACACCCTGATCCAGGGTGGCTACAACACGCCGGCCGCCCAGCAGAAGTTCGGCCCGTACTTCGACGAGTACAAGGGCAGCGTCGACCAGACCCTCAACGGCATGGAGGGCATCAGCCAGTACCTCTCGCAGGTCAGCGACGCCTTCTCCGAGACGGACAACCAGACCGGGGCCAGCCTCGGCCGCTGAACGACCGGACCGGCCCGGGGCCGCGTGGTGAGCGAATCACCACGCGGCCCCGACCGTCTTTCCCGACGGACCACCCGACCAGGAGACCCTCGTGCGCCTGCAACTCACCGTTGCGGATCCGTCCACCGCCGTCATCGAATACCAGGTCGAGGCGGCCCCCGAGAACACCGTGGGGGAACTCGCCGAGGCGCTCGCGGCGCGTCGGCCAGAGCCCACCGACACACCACCGGTGATCTTCGTCGCCGGGGCGCCACTGGATCCACGTCTCACCCTCGCCGAATCCCCGTTGCGCCAGGGCACGGTGCTCGGCCTGGACCGCCCGGTGTCGGAGCCGCCGGCACCGCCGCCGGGACTGGTGCAGGTGCGGGTCGTCAGCGGCACCGACGCCGGTGCCACGTACCAGCTCGACCTCGGTGAGCACACCATCGGTACCGGAAGCGTCAGCCGGGTCCGCCTCACCGACCCCTCGCTCGCCCCCGTGATGGCCTCGGTCCGGGTCCTCCCGGACGGCACCTGCCGGTTACGGCCGGAACAGCCCGATCTCCTGCTCGATCGGGTCGAACTGGAAGGAGAACAGGCGTGGGCCCCCGGCGGACAACTCGCGGTCGGCTCGTCCCTGCTGGAACTGCGCATCCCGGTCCCGGCCGAAGCGGCGCTACAGGTCTCCGAGGACCGCACCGGGCTGGACTACAACCGTCCGCCACGGCTGCTGCCGGAGGTCCGCCCGACCCAGTTCACCCTTCCCTCGCCGCCGTCACCGCCGGAACGGCGACCGTTCGTGCTGATCACCGTACTGGCCCCGCTGGTGGTCTCCGGAGCCGCGTACCTCATCACCGGCAACCCGTTGACCCTGCTCTTCGCCATTCTGTCGCCCGTGGCGCTGATCGCCGGTCAGATCAGCGCCCGACGCCAGGGAAAGGCCAGCTACCGGACCCGGCTCGCCGATTATGAGGCGAAGAAGGCGCGGATCAGCGCCGAGGCGCGGGCGGCCCTGACCGCCGAGCGGCTGGCCCGACGGGACAACTTCCCCGACCCCGCCGCCGTACGGCTGATAGCTGTCGGACCGGAGCGCCGCCTCTGGGAACGACGCCGCACCGACCCCGACTTCCTCGAACTGCGCGCCGGCAGCGCCGACCTGCCGTCCGAGGTGGTGCTGCGGGATCCGAGCCAGGACGAGCACCGCCGGGAGGTCCGGTGGAGCGCTCTGGACGTGCCGGCGACCGTGCCGGTGCGCAAACACGGGGTGCTCGGCATCGCCGGTGCCGCCGTCGCCCGGGTCACGGCCCGCTGGATGGTCGCCCAGGCCGCCACCCTGCACAGCCCCGAGGACCTCCAGATCTATCTGCTCGCCGGTGCCGGCGACGAGGAGGGCTGGTCGTGGGTCGGCTGGCTGCCGCACGCGGCGCCGCGCGACGGCCAGGACACCCTCGCCACCGTCGGTACCGACACCCAGACCATGGCCCGCCGCGTGGCCGAATTGAGTGCCGTGATCGCGGCCCGTTCCGCCGAGCGGACCGACGGGGCGTTCCGCGACATCCTCGTGGTGCTCGACGGGGCCCGCCGGCTGCGCTCGCTGCCCGGTGTGACGCAGATCCTGCGGGAGGGGCCCGCGGTCGGGGTGTACGCGATCTGTGTCGACGCCGAGGAGAAGCTGCTGCCGGAGGAGTGCCAGGCCGTCGTCGCCGAGCAGGCCGACGGGTCGCTGCTGGTGACCCGGACACTCGCCGCGCCGATCCCGGCGGTGCATCCGGACCTGCTCTCGACGCAGTGGCTACGTACGGTGGCCCGCGCCCTCGCGCCGTTGCGCGACACCGGAGGCGCGGACGACGGCGCCGCCCTGCCCGACGCCAGTCGGTTGCTCGACGTGCTCGGCATGGAACCGCCCGAGCCCGACGCGGTGGCCGCCCGGTGGGCCACCGGAGGCCGGACCACCGAGGCGGTGCTCGGCGTCTCGCTGGACGGGCCGTTCGCTCTGGACCTCAAGCGCGACGGACCGCACGCACTGGTCGCCGGCACCACCGGCTCCGGCAAGTCGGAATTGTTGCAGACCCTGGTCGCCTCCCTCGCCGTCGCCAACCGGCCGGACGCGATGACGTTCGTGCTGGTGGACTACAAAGGTGGCAGCGCGTTCAAGGACTGCGTCCTGCTGCCGCACACCGTCGGCATGGTCACCGACCTCGACACCCACCTGGTGAGCCGGGCGCTGACCTCGCTCACCGCCGAGCTGAAGCGGCGCGAGCACATCCTCGCCGAGGCGGGGGCGAAGGACATCGACGACTACGTCGACCTGTTACGTCGCGAGCCGACCCGGACGTCGATGCCCCGACTGTTGATTGTCATCGACGAGTTCGCGTCGATGATCCGCGACCTGCCGGACTTCGTGACCGGTCTGGTGAACATCGCACAGCGGGGCCGGTCGCTCGGCATCCACCTGGTGCTGGCCACCCAACGTCCGGGCGGGGTGGTGTCACCCGAGATCCGGGCGAACACCAACCTGCGCATCGCCCTGCGGGTGACCGACACCAGCGAGAGCCAGGACGTGCTCAACGCCCCGGACGCCGCCTCCATCCTGAAGTCGACACCGGGCCGCGCCTTCGTCCGCCTCGCCCAGTCCTCGCTCGTGCCGTTCCAGGCCGGGCGGGTCGGCGGTTTTCGCCCGGGCGCCCGCGCCGAGGTCCGGCAGGCGCCCTGGCTCGCCCCCGTCTCCTGGCAGGATCTGGGTCGGCCCCGCCCCAGCCGACCCGGGGTCAAGGCCGCGCCGTCGGCCGAACTCACCGACCTCGCCGTGCTGGTGGAGGCGATCAAGGGCGCCAGCGAGCAGCTCGCCATCGAGCGGCCGCACAGCCCGTGGCTGCCGGCGATCCCGGACACGCTGACCGTGACCGAGCTCCCCGCGCCGCGCGGCAGCGGCTACCACCTGCCCTCGGTGGCGTACGGCCTGGTCGACCTGCCGGCCGAGCAGGAGCAGGCGCCGTTGGAACTGGACCTGGGAACGCTGGGGCACCTGCACGTCATCGGCTCGTCGCGCAGCGGTCGGTCCCAGGCGTTGCGGACGATCGCCGGCACCGTCGCCCGCGTCCACTCCACCCGCGACGTGCACCTCTACGGCGTCGACTGCGGCAACGGGGCTCTGCTCGCTCTCACCGAACTGCCGCACTGCGGCGCGGTGGTGCAGCGGACCGAGGCCGAACGGCTCGGCCGCCTGTTCACCCGCCTCGTCGCGGAGCTGGGACGCCGCCAGCAGGTGCTCGCCTCCACCGGCTCGGCCGGGCTGGTGGAGTACCGGGCCGGGGCGGCCGAGGCCGACCGCCCGCCGCACATCCTGGTGCTGCTCGACCGGTTCGAGGTCTTCGACAAGACGTTCGCCGACTACGACAACGGCAGCGTCATGGCGGCTCTGCTCACCCTGCTGCGCGAGGGCGCCGGGGCCGGGATCCACGTGGTGATGGCCGGCGACCGGAGCATGTTCACCACCCGGATCTCGTCGACGACCGACGACAAATTGGTGCTCCGTCTGACCGAACGCAGCGACTACAGCCTGGTCGACATCAACTACCGCCAGCTGCCCGACGAGATCGGCACCGGCCGGGCGATCCGAGCGGTCGACGGCACGGAGGCGCAGATCGCCCTCCTCACCGACGACAGCTCCGGACAGGGCCAGGCCCGCGCGCTCGCCGCCATCGCCGAGGCGGCGCGGTTGCGGGACGCCGACATCGACGTCGCCGGCCGCCCGTTCCGGATCGACGTGCTGCCCGATGAGCTGACCCTGGCACAGGCGAGCACCTTGCCCCGGCCGAGCGGTCCGCTCTGGACGATGCTGGGGGTCGGCGGGGACGAACTCTCGGCCATCGGCCCGGACCTCGCTACCACCCCCTCCTTCATCCTGGCCGGACCGCCCCGGTCCGGGCGGAGCACGACCCTGCTGACGATGGTCGCCGGTCTGCTGGAGCGGGGGACGCCCGTGGTGATCGCGGCGCCGCGCCGATCCCCGCTGCGGGAGCTGGTCGGGGTGCCCGGGGTTCTCGACCTGGTGACGAGCGAGAACTTCACCTCCGCCGGGCTCGCGGCGGCCCTCGACCGGCGTACCGGACCGGCCGTGGTCGTGCTGGACGACGCCGAGCAACTGCTCAAGTGCGACGCCGGCAGCGACCTCGGCGAGATCGCCCGGGTCGGGGCGGAGCAGGGCCTCGGGTTGATCATGGGTGGTTCGATCGACGGTCTCTCCGGCGGCTTCGGCGGCTGGCACGTCGACGCCCGCCGCAACCGGCAGGGCGCGTTGCTCAGCCCGCAGGGCCTCGGCGACGGTGAGCTGATCGGCGTGAAGCTTTCCCGCAGCCAGCTCGGCGGAGGTCGGCCGGGTCGGGTGCACGCCCACTTCGGGGACGGCCGGCTGCACCTGGTGCAGGTGCCCCGGACCGAGCCGGCCGCCCTGCGGGAGCTGCTGGCCGGGGTCGGTGGCGGCGGGTAGACGCCACCAGGACGCCACCAGGACGACCGGGTCGGGCTCCCGTTCGGTGGCCGGACTCGACCGTGTCCGGGGCCGGCCGGTACGGGTGACACCCCACCGACGTCAGCCCGGGTACCGAAACGACGTTGGGGGGACACCCCCCCAGGTGTCCCCCCAACGTCGGTCGGCAGCTACCCCCTAACCGCCGACCTCCCCCGAGGAGGCGGCCGGCGGCGTGGGCGCGGCAGCCTCCTCCTGATACGTGAAGCTCAGGGTCGCGGTTATCGTGGCGAAGAGCTCGAAGATCTCCTCCGCCTCGGCGAGATTCGGGCTCGAACCGGTGACCACCAGCACGTTCACGGTTCCGGGCAGTGGCACGACGGTGTGCATCACCGCGCAGCGCATGGTGGCGCCGTCCTGGGTGACGTTCTGGATGCCGTGCACCCGGCCGACGGTGCCGATTGCGGGAATCTGGGTGGTGCTCACCCGACGCCAGGTGCCGTCGGCGTGGGCGGGCTGCGCCACCGCGGTCAACGCCCCGATGATGTCGCCCGTGGCGGGCGGGGTGACCACCGAGACCAGCACCGTGGCGATGAGCGCGCCGTTCTCGTACACCTGGAACGTGCCGGCGGCGTGCACCGCACCAGCGGTGCGGGCCTGCCGCACCGACCGGCGGAGCTGCTCGGCGTACTGCCCTGCCTGCTCCTCGGTGAATCCGCCCTCGCGGGCCCGGGTCCACACCTCGTCCGCGACGCGGTTCTCGCTCGCCTCGTCGGCGACCGAGAAGTCGACCCAGTCCTGCGGCGTCCGCAGCTCGAATCCGGTCGGGACCGCCATCGCAGTACCTCCTCCGCCGGTCAACTCGTCGCTCCGTCCGACTCGAGCGAGGCTGCCGTCTGGTCGTCGGTCTCCCGGAACGCGTCGGCCACCGCCTTCGCCGCGTCGCGGACCCCTTCGAGGTCCTTGGCCACGACGTACCGTCCGTCACCCCACCGCTTCTCGAACTCGCGTGCGGCGGCTTCCAACTCGCGCTGCCCCAGCGTGTCGACGACCGGACCCATCGACCTGATCGATGAGCTGTCCATCAGCTCCTTGGTGCGCTGCAACAGGTCGTGCACCCGCTCCAGTTCCGCGCCGGGTACGTCGATCACGCTCATGCCGCCACCCCGGCGTCGAGCCTGCCCCGCTTGCCCATCCCCGCTCTCCTCCCGGTCCGGCCAATGACTCCGCGCCATACACGGACGGCCGATCGGATCGGTTCAGTCCCGCTGAACCGATCGCGCGCCGGCTACGTGTGCGAGTCGGCTCTCGGCGTTGGCCGGAGCGGGGAGCGGTCGGTGCGATGGGGAGGTTGGTCATGACGCGTCCGGGAGACGCCGAGTGGTCGGTGTTGCAACTGGACTCCGACCCGGTACCCGGTGATCCGGAGTCCTTCGACGAGATCACTCGGGCCTACCAGGAGCTTTCCAGGACTACCCGGGAGGCGCACGACCTGCTCGCCTCCGGCGGTCAGGTCCAACTGGGTCAGGGCAAGGCGATGGAGGCGTTCCGTGACCTGATCGGCAAGCTGCCCGGACGGCTGGATCGGATGGCCAACTCCTACGCGACGGCGGCTGACGCCTACCTGCGGTACCTGCCGTCGCTGGAGGAGGCGCAGGCGATGTCGCTGCGGGCCCTCGACCAGGCCCGGCAGGCATCCGGCGACCAGGTTGCGGCGCAGGCGGCCCTGGCCTTGGCGCAGGCGGCGGTCACCGCGCTGGGTGCCGACCCGGCGGCGGACCAGGCCGCGAAGGACAGGGCCAGTGACGAAGACGCCGCCGCGCAGAGCCGCGCGTCAGACGCCCAGCAGGCGCTCGACCAGGCGAAGGCGTTGCTGGGTCAGGCGACGGCGTTGCGTGATCAGGCTGGCCGGACGGCGGCGCAGACGCTGCGGGGGTTGGCAAAGGACGCGCCGCAGCGCTCGCTGTGGGAGAAGATCGTCGAGGCGTTTCAGGCCTTCATCGACTTCCTCCGCAGCACGGTCGTCCAGTGGATCACTGCGATCCTGGACGCGCTGTCGGTGATCGCCTCGTTCATCTTCCCGCCGCTCGGCCAGGCGATCGGCCTTCTCTCGGGTGCGATCGACCTCGCGGCGGCGGCGGTCTCCGGCGACCCCGCCGCGATCGGGTTGGCCGCCGGAGGTCTGGTGCTCGGTCTGGTGCCGGGTGGGCGGCTCGTCAGTCGCATCGTCAAGGTCGCCGGCAGTGTCGGCAACAAACTGCCCGGTACCGTCTCGGAGGGGATCAGGAACAGCATCAAGGGGCTCGGCGGCTCGCCGGGTGGCGCCCGGAGTGCGGGCAAGGCCCCCACGCCGGGGGCGGGGATCGACACCACCGTCACCACGCTCGGCCTCGGCAAGACCATCAAGGGCGTGTTCACGTCGATCGGCAACAAGATCGAGGATCTGCGCTTCGCGCGCGACCTCCGGATCTCCAATGAGAGGCGCGCCAACGACCCCCGGCTCGTGGCCGGGATGGACCAGAAGGGCCGCCTGAGGACGTTCAGTATCGACGACGTCCAGTCGGTCCCCCTGAAGGACAGCAACGGCAAGCAGATCGGGGTCATCTTCCCCAGCAGGCCGACTGACGTCGCGAACTTCACCGACTGGGGAGCGCAGCAGGCCAACCTCGCCGCGGGTAAGAACCTGGGCGGCTCGATGGACGTCGAGGGTCTGAAGATTATCCGACAACTGCCCGGCAAGGATCCCACCCTCGCTGGCAACGAGTTCCTGGCGGCTCCCTGGAGCAGGCTGAAGAGTGACCCGATGTTCATCTTCGCCCACGGCAGCCCGGACAGTGCCGCCGTGACCCTCTCGAACGGCAAGGTGGTCAGCGTCCCGGGTGCCAGCATGGCCAAAATCCTCAACGACGATCCCAACTTCAGAGCGCTCGCGGAGGCCAACCCGAGGGCCGCGATCGCCATGATCTCCTGCAACTTCGCCAACACAGCGGGCGACGCCGGCCAGCAGTTCGCGGACGTCATGCGCGACCTCGGCAACAAGCGACCGATCTTCGCGGCGAACAACACCGTGCACGCGACCCAGGGCCAGGATCTCGACGGCCTGTTCACCAGACCTGGTGAGACCATCGCGACCCTGGCCGTCGAGAGCACGAACGACACGAACGACGGCAAGGGCGAATTTCGAAGGATCACTCCGACGCCGAGGGGAAGGGCCTGATGAACGAGTCCGACGAGACGGACGTGCGGCGCGACTGGATGCTGCTGCTGGACAGCGACGAACCCGACGAGGAGCCGACGCAGGCCCCTGCGGTGGAGACGATCGTCGGCGGCTGGCTGGTCGAGGACGACGGAACCATCGGGCGGTTCGAGAGCAACCCGCTGTACCAGCCGCGTAACCCCGACTCACCGACCAGCGCGGTGGACGCGGCGGTGAAGCTGGTCGCCACCGACCGGGCCGACGTCGGCCTGGTGCTGCGGACGTTGCGCGACAGCCTGGTCATGGTCGCGCTCGACGAGACGGGCGACGTGGCCGTGGCGACCGCCCCGGACGGGGTGGCCTGTGTGGTGGTCGCCTCCGGCGCTCTCGACCAGTCGCGGGTCGACGCGCCACAGTGGCGGCAGGTCGATCTGGCCGAGCTGGTGCGGCTGCTCCCGGACGGCCTCGACGTGCTGGTTAACCCGGGCGGCCCACGGTCGATGCGCTTGCTTGCGGACGCCCTGCGCGAGTCGGTCGACGCGAACGGAGCCGAGTGAGATGTCCGTGACCAGGGCGTACGCCGGACGCCGGAAGACCGGCACGGGAGTGGTGCTGGCCATGGTGGCCGCTCTGGTCCTGTCGGCTCCCGGCCGGGCCGACGCCGTCGAGCCGCCGGTGCCGTACTGGGTGGTGCCCGGCCAACCTGGCGCGGAGAGTGAGCTGACGCTGCCGGGCGTCGCCGACCGGGTGCTCGGCGACAGCCGGCGCTGGCCGGAGATCTTCGAGCTGAACAAGGGGCGTACCCAACCGGACGGCCGCACGCTGACTGATCCGGCGCAGCCGATCCGTGCCGGCTGGGTCTTCGTCCTGCCCGAGGGCGCAACCTCCGGGGAGATCCGCGTCGGTCCGCCACCGTCGGCCCTGCCGAACCCGGGTCAGCAGCCAGGGGCTCCGCCGGCCGGAGGACCGGGGCCGGAGGCACCGGCGGCGGCGCCCCCGGCCGACGACAGCCAGCCGCGGGTGCTCGGGCTCCGACCGGTCACGGCGACATTGCTCGGCGTCGGCGCGGTGCTGCTGGCGATCGTCGTACCGGTGCTGATCCGGCTGGTCCGGCACCGTCGCCCGGTCGAGCCGGCGCGACCGGCACCGGGCTCACGCCAGATGTTGGATCGTGCCCTGCGGCAGCTCGCCGCGCAGGCGTCACAACCCCAGGTGTACGCGGCAATGGTCGGCGCGGACCGGGTGTCGCTGCGACTGGCGCCGGCACTGCCGGACGCCCCGTCCCCGTGGCGGACGCGGCAGCAGGGTGCGATCTGGGAGGTGTCGAGCTGGGAGGTCGAGCAGGACGGCACCGGCGTCGGCGGCGGGTTGCCGCTGCTCGCCACCGTCGGCACCGTCGGCGGTGAGCTGACGGTCGTCAACCTGGGACGCGCGCCCGGCATCGTGGCTCTCACCGGGGATGCAGCGGCGGCGCAGCGCCTGGCCGGTGCCTTCCTGGACGAGATCAGTCGCCACGCCTCGACGTCGATGGCGATCAGCGTCGTCGGCCCACCACCCCCACTTTGGCCGATCCCGGAGCGGGTTCGGGTCGCCGTCGACGTGCGGACGGCGCTCACCCCGCCCGACGAGAACGGGGGGGACGCCCACCGGTCCACAGTGCTCCGCGACCATCTTGTCGTGGTCACCACCGGGCTACCGCCCGACGAGGTGGAGCGGCTCGCAGCGGTGGCGGCGGCCTCCGACGGCACGGCGGCCGTGGTGGTCGTAGGCGACGTGCCAAACACCGTCTGGCGGTTCGAGATCGACGCCGCCGGCGCGCTCGACGTCGGGGTGCTCGGCCTGCACCTGGACCGTCCCACTGCGCGCGGTCGGCTCATCCCGGTCCTCGGTGGTTGACCCTTCTGCCCGAACCCAGCAAAGGATTAATGTGGCGATGACGGCACCTGTTCCCCCTCGACTGCTCGGCGCCCTGACGCTGGGCGCGGCGCTGCTCGTCAGCGGGTGCACCACCACGGTGGGCGACCCGGTGGCATTGCCCGCCGCCGACGCCGCCACCACCTCGGCCGGTGCCCCGCCGCTGCCGGGCGCCGCCAACCCGGCCAGCGACCTGGGGCAGCGCAGCCCGGAAGGGGGGTACTGGCCGGCGTCGGTCCAACTTGGCGACCACCCCGAACTCGGCCCGGTGGTGCTCGACGGGCAGGGTTTCACGCTCTACCGCTTCGACGGGGACAGCGCCGCGCCGTCGCGGTCCGATTGCTTCGGTCAGTGTCTGGCCGCATGGCTGCCGGTGTTGGTGAACGACAGGGTCAGGTTCAAGGATCTCGACCCCGCCCGGCTCGGCGCGGTGGCTCGCGCCGACGGCACCCAGCAGGTCACCGTGGGCGGGTGGCCGATCTACCGCTTCGTGGACGACCGGGTGCCCGGTCAGACCGCCGGGCAGGGCGCCGACGGGCAGTGGTTCGTGGTCGCTCTGAGGTTCCCCCGATAGCTCGGAGACTTTCGATCATGGTCTGATAGGCCCTGACCAGGAGGTTTTCTGTGCCCGCCCCTCGTAAGTACCCGGACGAGTTGCGCCAGCGTGCGGTGCGGCTCTACCGGGAGTCCGACCCCAAACCGGTGATCAAGCGCTTGGCCGAGCAACTCGGTGTGCATCCCGAGGCGCTGCGTAACTGGATCCGCCAGGACCAGGCTGATCACGGTGAGCGCTTCGACCAGCCCACCACCGCCGAGGCCGAGGAACTGCGCCGGCTCCGCAAGGAGGTCGCTGAGCTGCGCCGAGCCAATGAGATCCTCAAGGCCGCGTCCGCTTTTTTCGCATCGGAACTCGACCCGACCCGGCGACGGTCATGACGCTCGTGAGCGAGCTGCGCGACCGCTTCGGGGTCGAGCCCGTCCTCCGGGTCCTGAACATCGCCCCGTCGACCTACTACGGGTGGCTGGCCCGCGAGGCCACTCCCGGCCCGCGGGAGGTCGAAGACCGCGGGCTGCTGTCGGAGATCGTCGACATCCACGACCGGTCCGGGCAGACGTATGGCAGCCCGCGCGTGCATGCCACCCTCGCCCGCCGGGGCATCCGCGTGGGCCGCAAGCGCATCGAGCGGCTGATGCGTGAACACGACCGGCAAGGAGCCTTCCTGCGTAAGGGCTGGCGGGGCGGGTCCACGAAGCAGAACCCGAAGGCCGATCCGGCACCGGACCTGGTCAACCGGAACTTCACCACCGACGCCCCGAACCGGCTGTGGGTGGCCGACGCGACCCGAATCACCTGCGGTGATGGTGTGCTCTGGCTGGCCGCGGTCCGCGACGCGTTCTCCAACCGGATCGTGGGCTGGAAAACCTCCGACCGGTGCAACACCGACCTCGTCCTCGGCGCCCTCGAGTACGGGATCTGGTCACGCGACGTGCGTGACGGTCAGTTGATCCATCACAGCGACCGCGGATCGACCTACACCGCGATCAAATTCTCCGAACGCCTGGCAGACAACGGGATCCTGCCCTCGATGGGCTCCGTCGGGGACTCCTACGACAACGCCCTGATGGAAAACTTCTTCAGCACCCTGAAAATCGAACTGGTCTACCGCACCTCGTGGCGTACCCGAGACGAAGCGGAGAACGCGATCTTCGCCTACATCGACGGGTGGTACAACCGCGAACGCATCCAGAAGGACCTCGGCTGGCTGTCACCCGACGAGTACGAAGCCGCCTGGTACACAAAGAACATCGATACACCGAACCCCGTGAACACCACCCACGAACAGGCTCTAGCCTGCTAAAACGCCCTCCGCGTTATCGGGGGAACCTCACAGACCAATCTCCCGATGGTCGCCATGTTCGCGAGTGCTGGCTATCCGATCGTCCAGGAACGCGTCGACCTGATCTGAGTGGGAGCGGGCCAGGCCATTACTGACGGTTATCCGTGGTGGTGTGGGGCGGGCGGTGTCAGCGGCGTTCAGCAGTCGGCGGAGTTCCGGGATCGATAGTGAGATCCCAGCCGGGGAGGTCTTCGTCGTCGTTCGGTGTGAGCGTGGGCCTGTACCAGGTCGCGGCGGGCCGGCCGGCGTGTTCCCACTGGTCGAGCCAGCTCCGCAGCTCTGCCAGGGATGGGGAGCGTGGGCTGTCAGCGATGATGGTGGAGTTGGTCAGGATCATGGCCGCTGAGGAGGCGGTGGTGTGGCCGATGCCGCGTATGCCGTCGTGGAGAGCGGCGACGCTGCGATGGTTGCCGGCGGCGACGACCGAGTAGGCCGTCCACGACAGCCAGTCCAGCGGTGATCCGGCGTAGGTCTCGGTGTGCCGGGGATTCAGTAGCAGACGCAGTGCTGCTCGAGCGCCGGTGTGCTGGTGGTCGTCGCGGTCGCGCCAGCCTATGGAGATCCACGCGGGTTCCGGTTGGTAGTGGATGTGGTCGACCCAACGGCCGGGGATGGTCAGCGCGTCTTCGACGGCGCTGGTGGTGCTTTGGGCGTAGCCGCCGAAGGTCATCGTGTCGACGCGTGGTTGTCCTGTGGTCAGGCTGATGGTCGTGATCAGGGTGGTGGATGGCTGCGCGGCGATGGGTAGGCAGGTCACGATCCGGCCGTCGGTGGTCAGTTGGTCCACCCACGCGCGTGGTAGCCGCGGCGGTGTGCACCACGCCACCATCCGCTGGTAGGGGGCGTGCGGCGGGTAGCCGGCCATACCGTCGACGGCGTGGCAGGTGATGGTGGTCAGCCCGCGTTGGCGATGTAGCCGGTCGGCCCAGCTGATGAGGTTCTCGCTGATGTCGATACTGGTTACTCGACCGGACGCTCCGGCCAAGGCGGCCAGTAGCGCGCCGGAGTATCCGGTTCCGGTGCCGATCTCCAGCACGCGAGCGCCTTCAACGACGTCGAGGGCGATCACCTCACGGTGGATCGACTCGGCTGCGGAGCGGTGCAGAGTCTCACCACGGTCCTCGTTGTGGACGTAGTAGAGCTCGGGCACGGCGCGGAATACGGCTGCGACGTTCACGGTCCTGCACCCCCATTCCGTCCGGCGGGGCGTTGACGAGGTCGAGCACAGCAGGAGGCGTCATACGCCGGCCGCGGCCTGCGCCCACGCCATGGGCGGCGCAGTAGCGGCGGATCAGCTCATCGCCCAGACGTCGTCATCGTCGGGGACGACGTTAGCGGCGGCCCGAGCTGCTTCGAAAGTCGAACACGCAAGCATGGAGGCCGCCTCCGGACTGGTGGGTCAACGTCGGATACGCCGTCGGCGTGGACATGACCTGGGTGATGCCTCCTCCTTGCAGACGGTGCTGCTGCGAGCGTTGATTTGGCCGCCGCCAGTGTCACCGGTCCGCACCGGAACGGACCACCGGTTCGGTACGACTCGTGTGGTCGTCGGACTGGCGCCGACGGCGGAGCTGGGTGCGCGTGACGCACGGTTCCGGCATCCGGGGCTGCCGGTGGTGTCGGAGTGTTCGAGGGCGGTGGTGGTGGTTACGGTCCGGGTGGTCGGCGGGGGTATCGGTCGGTGACGGCGATGATGTCGTCGACGGCGTCGCGCCAGTGCATGGACTGGCGTTCGGTGCCGAAGTGGAGGTGTTCGGCGCAGAACCAGTAGGCGTTTTCCGGGTGGCCTACCCAGTGTGCGGCTTCGCGTCTGGCGAATGCGGCCTTTTCCTGGTCGTTGTCGGCGAAGTGCACCACGGTGAATTGTGTTGCTCGGTCGGTTGATCCGCAGACGAGGCACAGCGGTGGCTTCATAAGGCGAGTCTCCCAGCTTAGTACGGCAGCGGCATGTAGCGCTTATGCGCTGGTAGTGGCGTTGTCACGGCGCTTGTAGTGGCTGCATCTCGCGCGGGCTTGGTTGTCGGCGGCGCCATCGTGACCAGGCCAGGACGACGGCCGTGGGCGTGCTGGTGTGGATGGAGCAGTTGAGCAGTCGGCGCGTCTCGGCGAGGCTGAGCTCGACGAGGTCAGGGCTCGTAGTGGCGGTTCGCTGCTGGATCGCGACGATGGTCAGCACGGCTAGTACGGCAGCCGCCGTTTGAGATGTCGCTGGTGGGGCCGGGTAGACGAGGTGCGGCCACCGCGTGATCGTCTGTCTGCTGTGGACATAACTTCAGATCTGGCGGTGGCCGCGTGCCACAGCGTAAACCCTGCCCGGTGGCGGCGGGTTCTGGCCGGGGTGTGTGATGCGTTCGCGGGTCGGTTCGGGCGGGTCGAGCCGCGGCGGGCTGCGGCGGCGTTCGTGACCGGGCTGCTGGCGGATATCGAGGTCAAGACGTGCTGGCAGTTGGCGGAGCAGGCCGGGCATGCGCGGCCGGATGCGATGCAGAGGTTGTTGTATCGGGCGGTGTGGGATGCCGACGCCGTCCGCGACGATCTGCGTGACGTGGTCGTGGCCCGGTTCGGTGACTCGGACGCGGTGCTGGTCGTTGACGAGACCGGGGACCTGAAGAAGGGCACGCATACGGTTGGGGTGCAACGCCAGTACACCGGCACCGCCGGCCGGATCGAGAACGCGCAGGTAGGGGTGTTCTGTGGCTACGCCAGCCGGCATGGGCACACACTGATCGACCGCCGGGTCTACCTGCCGGTGTCGTGGACCGATGACCGGGACAGATGCCAGGCCGCCGGAGTTCCCGACGAGGTCGTCTTCGCCACGAAGTCCGAGCTGGCCGCCGACATGATCACCGCTGCCCTCGACGCCGGCGTCCCCGCTGGGTGGGCGGCTGCGGACGAGGCCTACGGCAACAGCAGTGTCTTCCGTGCTCACCTGCGCGAACACGGCCTGGGCTACGTCCTGGCCGTGTCCCGCAGCCACCTCGTCCCCCTCGACGGCGGCAAGACCCGCCTGCGGGCTGACCGGGTCGCCGCCGGCCTGCCCGCCTCGGCGTGGCAGCGCCGCAGCGCAGGCGCCGGATCCAAGGGCCCACGCTTCTACGACTGGGCCTGGCTCGACGACGTCTGCACCGACGCCGACCCCGACGACGGCGGCCACCACAGCCTCCTGATCCGCCGCAACACCACCACCGGTGAACTGGCCTTCTACCGCTGCTGGACACCCAGACCGGCCACCCTCGCCCAGCTCGTGAGGGTCGCCGGCATCCGCTGGACGGTCGAGGAAAGCTTCCAAGCCGCCAAGGGCCAGGTCGGCCTCGACCAACACCAAGTCCGCCGCTGGGACTCCTGGCACCGCTTCACCACCCTCGCCCTGGCCGCCCTCGCCGTCTTGGCGATCTGCGCCGCCGAAGCCGACGATGATTCCACCGACACCGGTCTGATCAAGCTGACCGTCAACGAGACCCGCCGGCTGATCAACACCCTCGTACTCCGCCCGATCCGCGACCTCGCCCACCGTCTGCGCTGGTCAGACTGGCGCCGCCGCCATCAAGCCCGAGCCCGCCAAGCCCACTACACCCGACGCCTCAACCTCGAACTCCAGCCATGATCCCGAACGGCGGCTGCCGTACTAGGGCGATCATGGCCAGGAGTGTGAACCGGTGCCAGGCGGTCCAGCCGCGGCACTGGTACTGGTCGAGCCCGACCTGGCCCTTTGCGGTCTGGAACGCTTCCTCGATCGACCATCTGCTGCCGGCGACGGTGACCAGCCGCACCAGCGGCACCGGCCTCGGACTCCAGCACAGGTAAAACGCCAGTTGGCCGTCGCTGCCGCGGCGGATGAGCAGGCTGTGGCAGCCCTCGTCCTGTTCGTGGATGGTCACCCATGCCCAGTCGTAGTAGCGGTGGCCCTTGGAGCCGGTGCCGGCCGAGCGGGTCTGCCAGGCCTGTTCGGGCAGCAGCGCGGCCACCCGGTCGACGCGTTCGCGCTGCACCAGTGTGGTGTTGACCTGGACATTGCAGGCCACGGCCACCACATAGGCCATGCCGCGTTCGCGCAGCCCGGCCCGCAGGGCGGGGTCCAGGCCATAGGCCTCGTCAGCGGTGAACCACCCGGCGGGCACCCCGGCGGCCAGAGCGGCGTCGACCATCGCCAAGGCCAGCTCGGGCTTGGTCGTGAACAGCACGCCATCGGGCACCCCGGCCGCCGTGCAGCGGATCTCGTCGTCAGACCAGCTGCGCGGCAGGTACAGGCGGCGGTCGATTAGCGCCCGTCCAAGCGGGGACACGTACGCCAGGAACACCCCGATCTGCGAGTTCTCGACCCGGCCGGCGGTGCCGGAGTACTGCCGCTGCACCCGACCGAGTGGAGGCCCTTCTTGAGATAACCGGTCTCATCGGCCACCAGGATCCCGTCTCGGTCGCCCAGGTGCTCGACCACGAAGCCACGCAGGTCAGCGGCGACAGCGTCGGTTTCCCACACGGCGGTGCGCAACAGGCGCTGCATCCGGTCCGGGCTCGCATGGCCCGCCTGTTCGGCCAGCCACCAGCCGTTCTTGCGCTCGACCGGCGACAGCAGCCCCAACAGCAGCTCACGCACAGTGCGGCGCGGTTCCGAGCGGGCGAAGCGGGCACCGATGCGGATCAGCACATCCTCGAACACCTGCCACCACGCGGCAGGGTCTACCCTGTGGCCAGCGGCCACCGCAGATTCAGTTGTCCTCACAAACAGCCAGGATCACGCGGTGGCCGCCCTCGCGCAGCCCCAGCAAGCCGGAGATCCCGATGTCCGCAGTCATCACCCACCGCGCTGGCGCCATGGAGGACTACACCCCCGGCAAGGTCCCCGAGCTTGTCGCCGAACTCGACGCCTACGTCGACGACGAGCACCCCGACGTGTCGGTCTCCCACGACAGCGGCTGGACCCTGTCAGCCTTCCCAAGCGGTCTGGTGGTCTGGGAGAACCTCGAAGACGACGACACGCCACGCCACCTACGCGACGTCACCCGTGCACAACTCGCCGAACTCATGACGCACTGCGGAGAAGGCCACCTTGACCAGCTCGAACGACTGCCCTGGCGCGAGGGCTACGGCTGACTGCTACATGCCGCTGCCGTACTAGTCATCGCGAGTGGGATTGGCTATGTGGTCAATGCTTGACCCACGTGCCTTGTCACACAACTTCCTGAGCTCAACTGCATCGTGACCCAGAAGTCCTCGACTTCGTCTGCGACGTCCTCGTCAGCCTCAGGCAACGATAGTGGAACGATCGCCTGGACAACGCGCCGCACGGTGCGAGATCAGGTCGCGTCGTGCAGCCATGTTCGGCAAAGCCACCAGGCGGTCATGGCACCGAAGGTGCCCGCCGGGTCGATGCCGGTGACGGCGGCGAAGCGCCGGACCCGATTGCGAACTGTGTTGGGGTGCACGAAAAGTCTCGCCCCGGCGAGGTCCACATCGCGGTCGCTCTCCAGCCAGGCGAGCACAGCGTGCGCCACCGATTCGGCAGTCGGTCCGAGTGTCGCCCACGCGGGCGCGTACCGGTCGAGCAGCACCGTTGCCAGGTCTGCCCGCTCGGTCAACGCCGCCAGCCAGGCCACATCGGCAATGTGGATCAGTCCGGTGCGGCCGGTGGACTCGGCGGCGGTCAGGGCCGCGGTGGCGAGCCGTTGCACCGGCGCGAGTTTCTCCGGTTCGGCTGGGCCGGCGAGTCCTGCCACGGCCCCGGTCGCCTTCAGGCGGGCGGACGGAGCCCGGGACAGAACTCCGACCATCAGGTCGTCCACGGTTGCGCACAGCACCGGCGGGTGCTCGCGCACGGCTCGTTCGATGCCGGCGGCGGTCTCCCCGGGCCGGGCGACGAGCACCCACAGCCCGTCGGTGACCGGAAGGCCGGCCTCGGCGGCTGCCAGCGTGGCCGCCGAACCACCCTGGAGCAGCCGCCGCAGCAGTGCCGTGTCCCGGCGCCCGGGAAGCGGATCCGTGCTGGCTCCGGTAGCCCGATGCGCGCTGATCAGCCGGGCCCGGACGGCCTCGGCCCAGTCGTCGTAAAGGTCCCGGACGTCCAGCAGTTGCTCGGCGCTGACGCCTTGGTCCCGGGCGAGTTCCCGGGCCCGAGCCCAGATCGCGCGCTCGGCGAAGTGGATCGCGCCCAGCACCGATTCGATCGGCACGCCCTGCCGGGCACGGGTGACACCGAGGTCCGCGACGAACGACAGCTCAGCTTCGGTGGGGCCGCGCCGTGCGGCCAATGCGCGGGTTGCGGCCACCAGCAGAGCGCGGGTGTGCCCGGCGATGTCGGAGGTGGGCAGTGCGGAGACCTCCCGCACGGTGGTACGGACTCCGGCGACCACCGACGGCAGCAGTTCGTCATCGCCCACGACGCGTTCGATCAGGTCCACCACCGTCGTCCAGCCGTCCGGATGCGTCATCCTGTCATGCTCCCCGCCGTTGTGGTGCGCTACAACAAGAACCCGAAACTGCGTGGTCCACGCCATGTATTCGCCCCTGTACCAGGCCCTACGGTTTGGCGGAAGCTACAACCGTCGAGGAGCACCATGGCCGTTTCTTCGAGTCGGGTGGCGGTGATCGGTGCGGGAGCAGCCGGTCTCGCCACGGTGAAGGCGCTGCTCGACGCCGGTTGTGCGGTGGTGGCGTACGAAAAGGGTGACCGGCCCGGTGGCCTGTGGGTCAGGGACAACAGCAGCGGCCTGTCTGCGGCGTACGCCTCCCTACACTTGAACACCAGCAAACGCCGCACCGAGTTCGCGGATTTTCCGATGCCCGCGGACTGGCCCGACTATCCGTCGGCCAGTCGCGTCGCCAGTTACCTGGCCGACTATGCGCAGTCGTTCGGGCTCATTCCGCACATCCGGTTCGGGAGCACGGTCACCCGCGTCGAGCGTGACCGGCTCTGGGCGGTGACGACCGAGTCCGGTGACACCGAGCGGTACGACGCCGTGGTGGTCGCGAACGGCCACAACTGGCATCCGCGCTATCCGGATCCGGCTTATCCGGGGACGTTCCACGGCACCCAGATGCACGCCCACGACTACCGCACTCCGGACGTTTTCCTGGATCGGCGGGTGCTGATCGTCGGCATGGGCAACTCGGCCATGGACATCGCGGTGGACGCCTCGCACGTCGCTCGAGGGCCGGTCCTGCTCTCCGCCCGGCGCGGCGTCCACATCGTTCCCAAGTACCTGTTCGGCCGCCCGGCCGACGCGACCGGCGGCACCCTCGCCGCTCTGCCGTGGCGGCTGCGGCAGTGCATCGCCGAGACCCTGTTGCGGCTCGCCGTCGGGACCCCGCAGAGGTACGGCTTACCCGCCCCGGCCGGTGGCCTGTTCCAGAACCATCCGACGATCAGCGACACGATCCTGCACCGGCTCACCCACGGCGAGGTGACCCCACGTCCCGGCATCGAACGGCTGGAAGGGGAGCGGGTGATGTTCACCGACGGCAGCGCCGACCCGGTCGACGTGATCGTCTGGGCCACCGGGTACCGGGTGAGTATCCCGTTCCTGTCCCCTCGATGGCTGGGCCCCGACCCCCAGCAGCTGCCGCTGTACCAGCGGGTCTTCCATCTCGACGACCCCAGCCTGGCATTCGTCGGCCTGATGCAGTCCACCGGTGCCGCCCTGCCGGTCGTGGAGGTCCAGGCCAAACTGGTCGCCGCGTATCTCTCCGGCGGCTATGCCCTGCCCAACGCCGACGAACAGCAGCACGCCGTGCAGCGAGCCTTGCGCGCCGCCATCGAGCGGTGGGGCACGAACGCGCGGCCGCACATGCGTATCGATTTCGACCGGTACGTCGCCGACCTGCCCAGGGAGATCGCGGCTGGTCGGAATCGCCTCGCCCGGGGCGGACGCACCTTCACCGCCGAGGAGAGTGTGGTTTGAGCGCCCGAGACCCCCGCGGATTGCGTGTCCTCGTCACCGGTGCCTCCGGCACGTTCGGCCGGGCCATCTGTGCCCGGCTGGACGAACTCGGGGCCCAGGTCGTCGGGTTGGACCTGGCCCCCCGTGCCGATGACCCGGTCCGGGTCCTGGCCTGCGACATCACCGACGACGACGCGGTGCCGGCGGTGGTACGCGAAGCAATTGACCAGCTCGGTGGGCTCGACCTGCTGATCAACAACGCCGGGATCGGTGGGCCCGCCCCGGCCGAACTGGCGCCGGGCGCGGAAGTACGCCGCCAGCTCGACATCAACCTGCTGGGCACCTGGCGGGTCACCGCCGCATGTGTGGACGCGCTGGTCGCCGCCGGTGGCCGGATCGTCATGCTCAGCTCGCGGATGGCCGTCATGCAGTTGCCGCTGGCCGCTGCGTACGGTGCCTCCAAGCGCGCCCTGGTCGCGTACGCGGACGCGCTGCGTCTGGAGCTCGGCACCCATGTCGGCGTGACCTGCGTGTACCCGTCGGCGGTACGAAGCCCGATCCACGACTCGACGGCCGCGGCCGGGCTCTCGCTGGAGGGCATGAGCCAATACGAGCCGCTGGACGGGGTGGTCCGGACCGTGCTGCGCGCCGCGCTCAGTCGTCGTCCTCGCCGTGATCTACCCACCACCCGGCGGGGCGCGGTCGAGTTCTTCCTGGCCCGTCACCTGCCCGCGCTGACCGATCGGATCGTGGCGCGCATCCTCGCCGGCCGGGTCCGCTCCGGCGCGTTCCAGGGCGCCGAGCTGGCTGCGGGTGTGGTCGCACGGCACGAGGCGACCCGATGACGGCGCTGCGCGGGGCGGCGGGCGAGGTGCGGACCAGGGCAGGTGACCTGATCGCGTACGCCACCGGTTCGGTCGGGATGGGCGTCTGGGTGACCGTTCCCGGCCTGCTGTTGCTCTATTTCCTCACCAATACGCTCGGTGTCTCGCCGTTCCTGGCCGGTCTCACCCTGCTGTTGCCGAAGATCATCGACATCATCGTGCATCCGATGCTGGGCAGCCGATCCGACCGGGAAGCGCGTAGCAGCGGACACCGGCTCAGCATGCTGCGGGTCGGTCTGCTGCTTCCGGTGGCCATGGTGGCGATGTTCTCGGTGCCCGCCGGTTTCTCCGGCGCATCGGCGGCGCTCTGGGTGGGCGGCTGGTTCATCGCCGGCAACCTGCTCTTCGCGTGTTTCCAGGTGCCCTACCTGACCACCCCGTCCGATCTCCGAGTCGGGTACCACGAGCGCACCCGGGTGTTCATGTTCCGGATGCTCTTCCTCACCCTCGGGTTGCTTGGTGCCGGTGTGGCCGCACCGGCGCTCGTGGAGTCGGGACGGCGCGGCGACTACGGCTGGATGGCCCTGCTGCTCTCCGGCGTCATGGTGATCTCCGGGCTGGTCGCACTGACCGGGGTACGGCGTCTCACCGCCCACGCCGGTTTCCGGATGCCCGACCAGCAGGCGGCCCACTCGACCATCGGTGACATCGCGGTCGCCTGGCGGGATCCCGACTTCCGCGCGCTGGTGCTGTCCTACCTGTTCACCGGCACCACTACTCACCTGTTCCTCGCAGCGCTGCCGTTCTACACCAACTACGTCTTCGACAACTCTGGGCTAACCGCGGTGTTCATGGGGGCGTTCCTCGGTCCAGCGGTCGTCGCCGGTCCGGTGTGGATGCAGGTGTCCCGGCGCATCGGCAAGCAGCGTGGCCTGCTGATCTGCCAGGCGGTCTTCGTGGCCGGTTCGCTGGCGCCGCTGCTCGGCTACGGCACCGGGCCGGCTGTCGCGGTGGTCGGAATCCTGGGCATCGCGTTCGCCGGGCTGCAGCTGTTCGCGTTCTCGATGGTCCCGGACGCGGTCGCGGCCGCCGAGCAGCGCGGTACCGTCCGGGCTGGCGCCTACACCGGTGTCTGGACTGCCACCGAAGCCACCGGCACCGCAATCGGCCCGTACGTGTACTCGGCCGTGCTCGCCCTGGGCGGCTTCATCGCCACCACCGAGGGGCAGACCGTGACGCAGCCGGAGTCCGCCCACACCGCCCTGTTGATCGGCTTCACCGTGGTCCCGGCGGTGCTGATGGCCGTGGCGCTGACATTCCAAGTGCGCTGGAAGCTGGATCGGACACGCCACACCGGTTGAGCGTTGCGTGCTCCGGCCGGGCACCGGTCGCCGAGCGAAAGCTCGCATGGCCAGCGTCCCGAGCATCGGGCGGGGAGCCAGCAGCCAGAATGGGGGCTGACGTTGCCGGCATTGCGCCGGTTCGGGTTCGGCGATCACGCGGTGCCACCGCTGCCAAAGCGTCCCGCACCGCCGCATCGACGGTTGGTCAATCGGCGACGCGTTCGATGAGGATCCGGCGCACGCCGGCGTCGAGCAGCGCCTGGGCGCGGTGCTGGCCGTTGTTGTAGCCCTCCCGGCTCGGCCAGCTCGACCGGGCCACCTCTTGAGCGACCGCTTAAATTAGCCTACCCTCTGTTTGAGCGGTCGCTTAAAACCTGGGAGGAAGCATGACCAGTGAGCCGGAGCCGGAGCCGAGGCGCACCTGGGCCAACTGGATGCTCGCCGGCCTCATCGCGGCCTTCGGGATCGTCGTCTACGCCGTCACCGTGGCCCAGGGGCGTGCCGACAGTGCCCTGCTCTTCGTCGGGCTGCCGGTGCTGCTGGCCGCCGCCCTCGCCCTGACCCCGGGCCGTACCACCCACGGCCGGGTCTTCGCCGCCACCACGATCGCGCTGCTGCTGGCCTCGGTGGCGCTGCACGAGGGCGCCATCTGCGTCATCCTGTCCGCGCCGCTGGTGTACGCCGTGGCCCACGGCACCACCGCCCTGATCAGGCTGGCCCGCCGCGACGCCACCCGGTCGTACTCGCTGGTCGCCGTGCCCCTGCTGCTCCTGTCCGGGCTCGAGGGCACCGGGCTCGCCCCTCGGATTGCCCCGGAGCAGTCGGTCGAGGTGGTCCGGGTGGTTACCCTTCCGGCCCACGCGGTCGGTGAGCGGCTGGCGACCGGTCCTCGCCCGGTGCCGGTCCGGTCGGTGCCGCTGCGCCTGCTCGGCGTACCCGTGCCGACCCGGGTCACCGGCGACGGCCTAGCCACCGGGGACCGTTGGATGTTCGCCTACCACGACGGGTCGCACGGGCCGGGCGGGCATCTGCTCACCGAGGTCACCGCCACCGCGCCGGGCCGGGTCGGTTTCCGGTTCGTCGAGGACACCGCCATCACCGGCCGGTGGGTTACCTTCCGGCACGCGGAGGTGACCTGGCAGGCGGTGGATCGGGAACGTACCGAGGTGCGCGTCCGGGTGGCGTACGAGCGCGGTCTCGATCCCTCCTGGTACTTCGGGCCGCTCCAGGGCGGCCTGCTCCACGAGGGCGTGGGGCACCTGCTCGACATGCTCGTCCTGCCGTGACCGCCGCCCGCTGGCTCGCCCTGGGGGTGCCCCTGCTGGCGGTGCTGGCCGCAGCCCGGATCGAGCGCGACCGGCGGGCACGGGCCGCCGCCCTGCTCGCCGCCGTGGCCGTCGCCCTGGGCGTCGCCGCGCTGAACGAGTCGGCCCGCCGGACGGGCTGGTACGCGTTCGCGCCGGTGCACGGGGCCTACCGGGGGATGCCGGTCGACCTGTGGCTGGGTTGGGCGGCGCTCTGGGGTGCGCTGCCGGTGCTGCTGCGCCGGTTCCTGCCCCTGCCCGTCGCGCTGGGCCTGCTGCTCTGGCTCGACGTGGTGGCGATGCCGGCGCTGCACCCGCTCGTCCTGCTCGGGCCGCACTGGCTGGTGGGCGAGGTGGTGGGGCTACTCGCCGTGGCCCTCCCCGCGCAGCTGCTCGGCCGGTGGAGCGCCGACGGCCGGCACCTGCGGGCCCGGGTGCTGCTCCAGGTCGTCGTCTTCGCCACGCTGCTGCTGTGGCTCGTGCCCGGTGTCGCCTTCGAGCTGGGTGGCGGTTCGTGGGCCCCGCTCACCGGGCTGTCCCGGGCCGCCCTTCTGGTCCTGGCCCAGGTCGCGCTGCTGGTGGCCACCCCGGCGCTCATCGCGGTACGCGAGTTCGCCGCGCGAGGCGGCGGCACCCCGTACCCGTGGGATCCGCCGGCCCGGCTCGTCAGCACCGGGCCCTACGCGTACCTGGCGAACCCGATGCAGGTCGGCGCGGCTGCCCTGCTCCTGCTGACCGCGGCGGTCACCCGCAGCATGGCGCTGCTGGCCGCGACCGCCCTCGCCGTGGCCTTCAGTGCGGCCGTGGCCCGGCCGCACGAGGAGCACGACCTGGCTCGCCGGCACGGGGACGCCTGGCGGGACTGGCGACGGGCGGTACGCGACTGGTGTCCGCGCTGGCGACCGTACATCGCGGGCGCGCCCGCGGTGTTGCGGCTCGACGCCGGGTGCGGGCCGTGCGTGGCGGTCTGGCGGTTCCTGGCGCGGCGGGACCCGGTGAACCTGGCGATCGCGCCGGCCGAGGCCGGGCAGCTGCGGGCCGGGTACACGGGCGGCGACGGCCACTCGGAACGGGGGGTGGCCGCCGTCGCCCGTGCTCTCGAACACCTCAACCTCGGCTGGGCCGGGGTGGGCTGGGCCCTGCGGCTGCCCGGCATGACCTGGCTGGCGCAACTGGTGACGGATGCGATGATCGCACCGCCGCACCCGGCGGGAGGAGAGCGATGTCCGACACCAAGCGACGCCTGCTCGACGGCACCCTCGCCGCGATCCGCCAGCATGGCATCGCCGGCGTCTCGGCCCGCACCATCGCCGCCGCCGCCGGAGTGAACCAGGCGCTGGTCTTCTACCACTTCGGAACGCTCGACGAGCTGCTGGCAGCGGCGTGCCGGACCGGCACGGCCGAGCGGGTCGCCCACTGGTCGGCCCGGCTGCGCCAGGTCGGGTCGCTGCGCGAACTGCTCGACGTGGGGCGCACCCTGCACGAGGAGGAACGCGAGCTGGGCAACGTGTCCGTGCTGGCCCAGATGCTCGCCGGCGCACAGGCTGACGAGCGCCTCGCCGCCCCCACCGCCGAGTCCCTGCAGCTGTGGGTGGACGAGATCGAGCTGGTACTACGCCGGCTGCTGGCGGGTTCACCGTTCGCCGAGGTCGCCGACGTGCCCGGGCTCGCCCGCGCGGTGTCGGCCGCCTTCATCGGCCTGGAGCTGTACGACGGCGTCGACCGGCCCTCAGCCGAGCGCGCCATCGAGGCGCTGGACCAACTCGCCGTGCTCATCGAGATCGTCGACGACCTCGGCCCGATCGCCCGGCGCGCCATCAACAACAAGATCAGCAAAGCGACCCGACGCTAGACCACAATGCCGGCCGAGCGGTCGGGAGCGCCTGGCGGCGGCTCTTGACGCAGCGGTAGAGCTGTCTGGCGAGGACTTGATTGAGGATCCCCCCGAACTTCGATGGCTCGACCACCGGGTCGTCTGGTCCTCGCGGCCAGTGCTTCGGGTCCCTTCGTGGGATGAGGTTTTCGGCGGGGCAGCAGCGATCACCAGGCGCAGGGTGTGTAGTCCTTGAGAAAGCAGCCGTACAGGTCTTCGCCCTGTTCGCCGCGGACGATCGGGTCGTAGACCCGGGCCGCGCCGTCGATCAGGTCCAGCGGGGCGTGGAAGCCGGCGTCCGCCAGCCTCATCTTCGTCGGGTGAGGCCGCTCGTCGGTGATCCAACCGGTGTCGACGCTGGTCATGAGGATGCCGTCGGACAGCATCTCCTGGGCGCTGGTGCGGGTCAGCATGTTCAGCGCGGCCTTGGCCATGTTGGTGTGCGGGTGTCCCGGTCCCTTGTAGCCGCGGGCGAACTGGCCCTCCATCGCCGACACGTTCACCACGTACTTGCGGCGGGCGGTCGCTGCGGCCATCGCCGGTCGCAGTCGGCTGATCAGCACGAACGGCGCGGTCACGTTGCACAGTTGCACTTCGAGCAGCTCGACCGGGTTCACCTCGTGCACCCGCTGCACCCAACTGTTGACCGGGTCGAGGTCCGGGACCAGGCCGCCGGCGTCGATGGCGCTGGCTGACGCGATCCGTTCCGGTGAGGCGGAGCCGCTGGTCAGCGCCAGTGCGGTGAGCGCGTGCGGGGTGATGGTGGGCGAGTTCAGTGGGGCTGTCAGGCTGCCCGCCGGGTTGCCCCGGTCGGTCGGTTTGCCGAATGTGATCATCTCCGGCAGTGGGCCGTCCGGCAGGGCCGCCGCCTCCGCGGCGACGAGTTGCGCGTACGCGGCAGCCGTGCGGCGGACGGTCTGCGCCGCGTTGTTGATCAGGATGTCCAGTGGTCCCTGGCCGCTGACCGAGTCGGCGAGGGCGATCACCTGGGCGGGATCGCGCAGGTCGATCCCGACGATCCGCAGGCGGTGGAGCCACTGCCCGCTGTCGGGCATCGCGGCGAATCGGCGGACCGCGTCGTGGGGAAACCGGGTGGTCACCGTGGTGTGCGCGCCGTCGCGCAGCAGCCGCAGCGCGATGTACATGCCGATCTTCGCCCGGCCGCCGGTGAGCAGCGCGCGTCGGCCGGTCAGGTCGGTGCGGGCGTCGCGGCGCTCCCGGTTCAGCGCGGCGCAGGGCGGGCAGAGCTGATGGTAGAAGGCGTCCACATCGCGGTAGCGCTGCTTGCAGATGTAGCAGCCGCGCGGTTTGTGCAGGACGCCGGCCGTGGCACCTACGGTGGGGGAGGTGAGCGGGTTGCCCTGGGTCTCGTCGTCGATGCGGCCCGGGGCGCCGGTGGCGGTGGCCGCCGTCACCGCGCGGTCGGCCGCCGCGATGGCATCCCGCCGTTCCTCACGTCGCCGCTGCTTGATCGTTTTGTAGAGCTTCGCGGTGGCCCGCTGCACCCGCACCACGTCGGGGTGATCGGGAGGCAGGTCCTCCAACGCCTCGAAGACGCTGAGACAGGTCTCCAGCCGGGCCGGGTCAATGCGGTATTGACCGTTTTCCCCAATTTTGTCCGTCGTCATGCTGTCGCTGTCTCGTCCCGTTCCCTGTGCCGGAACCTGCCCGGCCCACCCCAAGTCCGACCCGGAACTGTACGCACCACGCGGCCTCCGACGCATCCCGCGCCTGTTGACGGGCCAGCAAGTCCCATACCGGAGCCGATCAACGGGCCGACCAGCTGTGTCGACCTGCGCCCTTCCCCGGACGGAGGGAGATCGCCAGCTGGCCCTTGGTCCGGGCGCCAGCCCATGCGGTAGTCCCATCCCGGCTGCGGTGCGCGGGTCGGTGAGGCGCCCTGTTCTTCCACCTGGAGCGCACCGACAACCTCGACCCCACGGCCCTCGCGATCAAGCGGGATGGACTCCGTTGGGACGGCTCGATCGTGAGCTGAGGGCTTTGTCGCCATGGTGCATGCCGAGGCCACCCGGCGATGTCTCGGCACCGCGCCAACCGACGTGATTGCCACGTGCGACCTGGCGGCAACGCGCACGAGCGCTCGGCCAGCCTCTACTGCGCGTTCGTCACCCCCGCGGCCGCCCTCACCTGCCACGAACGCTACCTCGAACTCACCACCTGAGACACGCTCCTATGCCGAGTCGCGTAGCACCAACTTCGTGGGCAGGATGACGGACGAGGGTTCGTGTCCCGCGATGAGTTCGACGAGCATGCGGGTCATCTCCTTGCCCAGGGCTTGGACCGACTGGTGGACGGTGGTCAACGGCGGATCGGTTCGTTCGGCTGTGCCGAGGTCATCGAAGCCCACCACTGCCACGTCGGCTGGCACGGAGCGGCCGGCGTCGATGAGGACGCGTAGGGCGCCCGCCGCCGTGTCGTCGCTGGCGGCGAAGATGGCGTCCAGGTCGGGGTGGCTGTCCAGCAGTGTTTTCATCGCTGCGGCACCACCGGTCTCGGTGAAGTCGCCTTCCGCCGTCGCGTACGGGGTCAGCCCTGCCATGATCATCGCCTCTCGGTAGCCGCGGTGGCGAGCACGGCCGACGTCGGTGGACAGGGGGCCGGTGATGCTGACGATCCGGGTTCGGCCGAGGCCGATGAGGTATTCGGTGGCAAGTCGCGCCCCGCCGAGGTTGTCGGAGTCGACGTAGAACTGTGGCTCGAAAGTCAATGGCCGCCCGCCGTACACCGCCGGCAGGCCGGCCCGACGTACGATGTGCGTCAGCGGGTCGTCGCCGTGCAGGGCCATCAGCATGATGCCGTCGACGCCGCGCGTGTGCAGCAGGTTGGTCAGCCGGGACCGGCCCCGGCCGGAGCTGGCCAGGCACAGCAGCAGGTGAAGATCGGTCTCCTCGAGCGCTGCGGACACGCCGACGATGACCTGGGCAAAGAACGGGTCGGCGAACAGCTCGGGATCGTCATGGGAGACCGCGAGCGCGACGATCCCCGTCTGTTGGGTGGCCAACGCACGGGCGGTGCGGTTGGGCAGATAGCCCATCTCCTTGATGGCGCGCTCCACGGCATCGCGCGTGGCGCGGCTGACATGCGGTGCCTTGTTGATCACACGGGACGCGGCGGAACGTGACACGCCGGCGCGTTCGGCCACCTCGTCGAGGGTCGGTTGCCGCCGGGGCCGCCGCGCTGCCATCGCGATGCCGAGTCCTTCCCTGTCCGACGTCGGGCAGCCGCTACCGCCGGCCGGTGCCGTTACCGCCGACCGATCGTATCGGTCGGCATCGACGGCGTCGAGGTGGTCCATTGTCCTCGTCGGGCTGGAAGCGGTCCCAGAAATCTCTGAACCTGATCTTGTGATGGGGGTGGTCTCTCTTGACATCTACCTGAAACTTACCGACCATCGGACGGCAATGCATGGATGAACATCGCTGGAAGCGCTTCCAGTTTCACCCAGAGGAGAGCTGTCCATGAAACGCTTTACCCGCCCCTGGGGACTTGCCGCCGCTCTGGCGTTGGCGGTTCCCGCGATCCTGCTCGGGGCACCAGCTGCGCACGCGGATCCGATCAGCCAGACCAGCGGCTTCTACGTCGACCCGAACTCGAGCCCCGCGAGGTGGGCGGCCGCGAACCCGGGCGACGGACGCGCCGCCGCCATCCGCACCGAGATCGCGCAGAAGCCGATGGCCAGATGGTTCGGCAACTGGAGCGGCGACATCGGGAGCGCGGTCAGGGGCTATGTGGGAGCCGCAGACGCTGTAGACAAGCTTCCGCTGCTGGTGGCCTACAACCTTCCCGGCCGGGACGCGTGCGGCGGCCACTCCGGTGGCGGCGCCGGCAGCGTCGCCGCGTACGACTCATGGATCGCCTCCTTCGCCTCCGCCATCGGCAGCCGTCCTGCCGTAGTGGTCCTCGAACCGGACTCCCTGGGCGACTTCAACTGCATGAGCCAGGCGCAGATCAATGACCGAGTGGGCATGCTCTCCCGCGCCATCGGCCAATTCCGGTCCAAGGCGCCCAACACCTGGGCCTACATCGACGCCGGCAATCCCCGCTGGGTCGACGCCCAGACGATGGCGCAGCGGCTCGACATGGCCGGCGTGCGCAACGCACGCGGCTTCGCACTGAACGTCTCGAACTACTTCACCACCGGCGAGAACACCAACTACGGCAATCAGGTCGCTTCCGCGCTATGGAGATTCGGATACAGCAAGCCGTACGTGATCGACACCAGTCGCAACGGCAACGGCTCCAACGGTCAATGGTGCAACCCTGGCGGGCGCCGGATCGGCACACCCAGCCGGATGGGCGGCGGCGCGGAAATGCTGTTGTGGCTCAAGACGCCGGGGGAGTCCGACGGCAACTGCGGAGTCGGCGGCGGATCCAGCGCCGGGCAGTTCCTGCCCGAGGTGGCCTACAAGATGATCTACGGTTACTAGCGCAGCGCACGGAGAGCTTGACGTCGCACGCGGCCGATGCTCTCCGTGCCCTACCACACCAACGGCGCCTCTCCGTGTCCAGGCATTGGGCCCAGAGAGGCGCCGAGCACGCCCACCTGTGGCGTGGGGACTGGATGACTGCTACCACCCGTTCGCGCGGGGAATGGCGCAACGGCCCCGGAACGCGGAAGTGGTGATCGCCGCCTCGGAGATCCGCCGACTGCAACGACTACACCTCCGAGGCCGCGCGGTGCGATCCATCAAGCTGGTTGGTACCTACGGTCGCCTCCCGTCGGTACGTCTCCGGCAGCTGCGGCCCACTCCGGGGGACCCGTCGGTGCGACATTGGCCGGGAATTCGTCGACCCGACCGGGTCAGGCGCTCTGCCGCAGGTAGGTACGTACGCCGAGCAGCACCGACAGCACGCTGATCGACAGCGCGACCAGGACTGTCGACAGTACGGTCACGCTGAACACCTCACCCTGGAACGCGCTGCGCATGCCGTCCACGATGTACCGGAACGGGGTGAGCCGGGAGACCAGGTCCAGCCAGCGGGGAGCGAAGGACATCGGTAGCAGCACCCCGGACAGCAGCAGCAGCGGCATCAGGCCGGTGTTGAGAGTGGGGCCCAACGTGTCCTCGCTCTTGACGGTCAGCGCGAGAGCGCAGGACAGACAGGCCAGGCCGAGCGAGAGGAGGGTGACCACACCGAGCGCCACCAGCACGCCCGGCACCGACGCGCGCAGACCCAGCGGCAACGCCACCACGACCAGCAGCACCGCCTGCACCACCAGCAGCGCGACGTCACGCAGCACCCGGCCGAGCAGCAGCGCGACCCGGCTCACCGGAGTGACCCGCAGCCGCTCGATCACCCCTCCGCGCCATTCGGCGATCACTCCGAACCCGACGAAGGCGGAGCCGAAGAGGCAGAGTTGCACGAGCACCCCCGGCACGTACGTCTGCCAGGCGCGCTCCGGCGCGACGCCGGTGATCGACAGGGTGCTCGTCATCAGCGGGCCGTAGAGCACCAGGAAGGCCACCGGCTGGGAGAGCCCGATGACGATCCACAGCGGGTTGCGCAGGGAGATGCGTAGGTGGCGCTGGAACACCAGCAGGATGTCAACGAGCAGGGACATGGTCCGCCCCCTCGGTGGTCGGGATGGGAAACTGTTGGTCTTGCGGGTCGTCGCGCAGTGCGCGGCCGGTGAGGCTGAGGAAGACGTCGTCCAGGCTGGCCCGCGCCAGTTGCAGGGCACGGACGCCGATGCCCGCGCCGGACAGGGCGGTGATCACGTCGGTGATCCCCTGTTCGGCGTCGGCCAGGGTGACCTGGATACCGCCCGTGCTCGTCACCGCGGCCTGCCGGACGCCCGGCAGTCCGGCCAGCAGCCGTTGGCCAGCTGCCGGATCGCCGACCACCTCCACGGTCAGCACGTCTGCGGCCAGCTGGCGCTTGAGGTTCGCGGGGGTGTCTTCGGCGACGATCCGCCCGTGGTCGATCACGAAGATCCGGTCGCAGAGCGCGTCGGCCTCGTCGAGGTAGTGGGTGGTCAGGAAGACGGTGGTGCCGTGGTCCTCGCGGAGCCGGCGGGTGTGCTCCCACAGGTTGTTGCGGCTGTGCGGGTCCAGGCCGGCGGTGGGTTCGTCGAGGAAGACGATCTGCGGATCGTGGACCAGGCCGAGCGCGATGTCCAGGCGGCGGCGCTGGCCGCCGGAGAGCGAGCCGACCGGCCGCTTACCCAGCCCACCGAGGTCCAACTGTTCGAGTAGTTCGGCCACCCGGCGCCGGGCGGGTGCGACCGGGATCCGGTAGAGGCGCGCCTGCAGGAACAGTTCCTCGTCCACCAGGGCGTTGGGGTCGGTACCGCCGTACTGGGCGACGTACCCGATTCGGCGGCGTACCTCGCGGGGAGCCGTGGCGAGGTCCGCGCCGGCGATCCGGGCCGTGCCACTGGTCGGGCGGAGCAGCGTGGTCAGCATCCGCAGGGTGGTGGTCTTGCCGGCGCCGTTGGGTCCGAGGAAGCCGACGATCTCGCCGGCCTCGACCCGCAGGTTGACGCCTCGGACCGCCGCGACGCTCTGCCGGCCGGACCGGAACGTGCGGGTCAACTCGTTGGCTTCGATGATGCTCATGTGCCTGCCTCGCTTCCCGCGTCCGTAGCCCGGCCGTCGCCCTCGGCCAGCACCGCCAGCTCCCGCCACGCCTGCGGATCAGTCGGATCGGCGGGTGCGTCCCGGTGCAGGACGTATCGGTGTGGGGTGATCGCCGTGGGTGAGTCGACGAGCCGTCGCAGGCAGGCCAGGTGTGCCCGCGCGGGGTCGGTGATCTCGGCTCCGGCGGCCAGGTGGGCGACGATTGTCGCCCCCTCGGGTCCTTCGTCGGTCACGAAGGCTCGGGCCGGCCCGGGCAGGGCTGCTCGCAGTACCCGGTTGACCTCGCTGAGCTGGATCCAGCTGTGATCGACGAAGTGCCAGTCGCCGTCGCGGGGGATCGGGTCGATGCCGGCGAGGGCGCCGAGGTCGTCCAGGGCGACGTTGCCGGTGGCCGCCACGGCGAGCACCCGTTCGGTGCCGAGCAGCAGCGCCTCCATCTCCGCGTCGGGAAGGTACCGGTTGTCGCCGGTGATCAGTTCCAGGATCAGCGCCTGCTCGGTCCGGACCAGGTGGAACAGCAGCAGGTTGGTGAAGCCGGTCGGCGTCCACCAGTCGATGAACGTCTCCGTGGTGGCTACCGTCGGCAGGTCCGGTGGGGCGTTGCCGGAGATGTTGTTGAAGACGCCGTCACGGACCATCGGCATGCCGCGCTCGTGCGCGATGCGGTCGTGCGCGCGTTGCAGCGCCTCGGCGTCGAAGACACTGTTCCGGTTCGCCCGCAGCAACGCGGTCCCGGCGTGCCGCACCAGCGCGTCGTAGTCGGGCTGGTCGACGTCTAGGCTGATCAGGCCGTCCTGGGAGACGGTGCCGACATAGTCGCGCAGCGGTACGCCGAGCCGGTTGGCGGCGGGGGAGTAGAGCGCCACGTGCCGCTGGCCGGTGCGGAGGGCGAGCACGGCGGCGAGCGCGGCGAGCACCGCCATGGCCCGGCTCGCGCCGGTGCGGGCGGTGATCCGGTCCAGCGCGGCGGCTACCCGTGACGAGTGCAGGTCCGCGCTGCGCGGCGTGGGCGTCGTCGACGGCTCGACACCTGTGGTCGGTCGGGGCAGTACGCAGCGGGGGCGCCGCCGCAGGATTCCGGACCAGTACCGCAGCGCCGCGTCCGCCTGCCGCAGGCCCTTCGGTGAACGTTCCCGATCGGCCCGGTCCAGCGGCTGGTGCGGTGGTGCGTCCCCGTCGGTCACGGTCCCGGTGAGCAGCCCGGTGAAGCGTTCGGCCAGCACTGTCATGCTCACGTAGTCGGCGGCCATGTGTGAGTAGACCGCGACCACCGCGTGCACCAGGTCGCCCTCGGCCGCCACGGCGAGGCGCAGTGGCAGGTCTTTGGCGAGGTCGAATGGGTGCGCACGCAGCTGGGCGATCAGCTCCCGGGACAGCGTCGTGCCGTCCGGCTGGGCCGGTCGTTGGTGTATCTCGATCGGCAGGTAGACGGTACGCGCCACGCGCTGCACCGGGCCGTCCGGCCCGTCGTGGTAGGTGGTGCGCAGCGACTCGTACCGGCGGACCAGCGCGCTCAGGGCGGCGCAGGCGCGCTCGAGTGTGGTCCCCGCCGGCACCTTGAAGATCCACTGCACCAGGCCGAGGAAGTGGTCGTCGGTGAGCGCGGAGATCCATTGCAGCGCGTTCGCCTGACCTAGGGTCAGTGGGCCCTGCGCCTCGCGGTCGCCGTCGACACGCAGGCGGATGGTCCGGACGGTCTCGCTCGGGGCGGTCATCGGTGGTCCTCCGTGGATGCGCGGCCGTCACCGCGGGCCAGCACTGGCCGGGAACGCCAGGCCGTCAGGTCGGTGAGGTCGGTCGGAGCCGAGTCGTGCAGGACGTAGTGGTGCGGGGCGGCCACGGCGTACCGGCCACCGAGGTGGGCCATGCACGCGGTGTGCGCCTGGCGCGGGGTCCGGACGCCGTCGGTGGCGAGCAGGTGCGCGGTCAGCCGGTGCCCGTCACCTTCCGGTTCGGCCGTCGCGTACGCCGGGGTGCCGAGTGCCTCGCGCAGCAGGGTCTGAACCTCACTGAGCTGCACCCAGCTGACCCCCACCCGCACCCAGTCGCCGTCGCGGGGCACCGTGGTCAGTCCGCTGAGGTCAGGTACGTCCGCCAGGCGCAGCGGCCCGGCACCGGCGGCGACGAGGACGCCTTCCATCCCCCGCAGCAGGCCGGCGATCTCGGGCTGGGGCACGTGTCGGGTGTCTCCGGTACTCAGGCCGACCACCAGAGCCGGCTGGGCGGCGATCAGTTGGAGCACCAGGCGGTTGGGAAAGGGTGGCGCCGGCATCCAGGTGAGAGTGCTGTGCTCGGCGGCCTCCGCCGTGGGCGACCAGCGCAGATCGGGGGGATCCAACGGGGGCAACTGGACATTTGTCGTCTCGTCGGTGCCCGAGGGCAGGTGGGCGCTGATGTTGTTGAAGACGCAGTCGCGGCTGAAGTCCATGCCCTGCTCGTCGTTGATCTGGACGGCATGGGTGACCAGTTCGGTCACGTCGAAGATGCTGCTGCGGTTGGCTCGCAGCATGGCCGCGCTGGTCCGCCGGACCAGGTCATCGAAGGTCGGTCCGGTCACGTCGACCACCACGAGGCCGTCCTGGGCCAGGGTGCCGACGTAGTCGCGCAGCCGGGAGGTGAACCGGTTGCTCGACAGTGAGGCGAACACGCAGCGGGACTGGCCGACTCGCACCGACACCACAGCGGAGAACGCGGCCAGCACGGCGGCCGCCGGACTGGCCTGCGTCCGGGCGGCGATCCGGTCGAGGGCGGCGGTGGCGGACGAGGAGCGCAGGGCGGCGCTGGCCGGGCCGTCGCCGTCGCCGACCGGCGGCAACGCCATCAGGCACTGGGGTATCTGGCGCAGGTGTCGGGTCCAGTACCGCAGGGCCGTTGCGGTTCGCCGCCGCCCGCGCGGTGCGGCCTCCTCCGCCGCCTGGTCGAGCGGCTGGTGCCGAGCGGCTCCGACGGACCGGTTGCCGGCGGCGCCGATCAGCTCGGCGAACTCCCGACCAAGAATGGCCATACTTCCATAATCGACCGCCATGTGTGAATAGACGGTAACCGCTGCCAGTGCTCTATCCTCTACCAGCGCGATCGCCAGGCGTACCGGTAATTCATTGACCAAGTCGAACGGTTTCTGGCGGAGCTGGTCGATCATCCGCTGGGATGTCAGTTCCGTGTCGGCGGATGCGTCCACCTGGTGAATTTCGGCCGCGAGGACCCCGCTACGCAGGACCCGTTGACGCATCTCCCCGTCGTGCTCGTGAAAGGTGGTACGCAGCGACTCGTGCCGGGCGAGCAGGATGGCGAAGGCCTCCACGACGTCCGCGACGGGGGTGTCGGCCGGCAGCGGCAGCTTCCACTGCAGAGTGGCCATCGGATTGGACACGTCTGTTCGCATCCACTGCCAGGTGTTGGTCTGGCCGCAGGTGAGAGGTCCTTCGCCGGCCCGGAGACCCTCGAATGCGATCTTTATCCGGTCGGCCAGCGTGGGACTGGACATCGGGTCTCCCGTTCGTCGGCGATCGGCGTGACTGTCGCCCACCCTCGCCCGCGCGGCTCCGTCGTAGGTAGTCGGGAAAACCCCATTGTTCGCCGGGCGTGGGGCGCGAACGCGGTCCGTACGTCCCGTTCGGTACGAATTGCCAGGGGTTTGGCGATGAACGGTCGGCAAAGCGACTGAATTGTCTGCTCTGGATTACAATCGGCAACGTCTCTTTTATCCGGTCTTCTCGGGGTCCTCGGGATACTGGGGATTCCCCCATTGCTCGCCCGGTTACCGGCTCCTAACGTAGTGGCGTCTGACGATCAATAAATGACCGGAGGATTGCCCCATGACCACGCTGGCACCGACCCGGTCCGATGTCGTGCTGCGCCGGATGGAGGCGTACGCACCGGAGCGCTCGGTCACCGTGGAGGAGATCGCGGCGGGGCTGGGCCTGAACCGCTACCAGACCCGGCTGTTCCGCCGCATCCGCGGGCTGGACCGGTTGCGCATCGACCCCGACCTCGGGCTCTTCGACCTGGTCTGCCCGCCGGCCCAGGCCCTGCTCTCCACCGTCGAGGAGCGCGACCGCATCCGTTACCTGATCTTCGCGCACACCGCGCAGGACCTCACCCCGACCACCCTGGTCGCGGCCGACACGCTGCGTGAGCGCCTCGGCCTCACCGACGCCGAGGCGTTCGCGGTGACGCAACACGCCTGCGCCAGCGGCCTGCTCGCCGTCGAGATCGCCGGCGAGCTGTTGCGCGCCGACGGGGATCCCTCCGCCCTCGCGCTGGTGCTCACCGGCGAACAACCGTTCACCAGGGCGATCCAGGTGCTCTGGAACACCTCGATCATCGGCGAGGCGTCCTCCGCCTGCCTGATCGGACTCGGCGGTGCGGGCACCCGGGTGCTGTCGTACGCCTCCCGCACCGTGGGCGAGTTCTTCGACGGGTACCAACTCGCCGGGGAGGCACTGCACCGCTTCGGCAGCACGTACCACACCCACCTGGCCGAGGTGATCCGGGAGGCGCTGGACGACGCCGCGCTGGACCTGGACGACATCACCATGGTCATCCCGCACAACGTCAACATCTCCTCCTGGATCACCATCTGCGCCACCCTGGGGCTGGACCGGGACCGAGTCTTCCTGAACAACGTCGGCGAGTACTCGCACTGCTCCTGCGCCGACCCCTTCCTCAACCTCGCGACGCTCGCCGGCCGTGGCGCGCTGGTCGCGGGAGGCCGCTACCTGGTCACCGCCGTCGGCCTGGGCGCCACCTATTCCGCCATGGTCGTCGAGTGCTGAGGGAGCCGAACATGTCCACTGGATACCTACGCAAGCTGAAGCGCGCCCTGACGGGTTCGGCCGATACGCCGCTGGTGCTGCTGTGCAACTTCGAGGCCGAGGCCCGATGGGCCCGCAACCACGTGGGACTGCCCGTACCGTCGGGTGCCACCAGCCCGGTGGTGGCCGCGATGGAGGAGCTGGGCGTGCTGCTCGCCGGCGCGGGCGACGCGATTCTGCTCAGCCGTCCACCCGACCCGGACTACCGGGACTACCTGACGCGGCAGGGCCTGGCGTTGCCCACCATGCTGGTACCCGAGAACTGCCGGCCCGAGCGCTCCACCACCGCGAACGCGCTGGACTCGCCGGTCCTGCTCGATCGGCTGCGCCAGCTCGGTGCGGCCGGTGCCCACCTCCTGCCGATGGGCACCACCGCCGACGAGGAGGAGTTGGCCCGGCGTGGCGGCCTCACCCTGGCCACCCCGGCCGCCGCGGTGGTCGAGCGGGTCAACAGCAAGATCTACGGTCGGCGGCTGGCCGAGGCGGCCGGCCTGCGACCGGTACCCGGCGTCTGCTGCGAGACCCGGCAGGAACTGGCCGAGGTGCTGACCCGCCACCGGCTCCGGCTGGAGTCGGGCGAACCACTCGTCGTCAAGGACGCCTACGGCGTCTCCGGCAAGGGACTGCTGGTGCTGGAGAACCCCGGGCGGGCGGCGCAGTTGCTGCGCATGGTGGACCGTCGGGCCGCGCGCACCGGCGACGACCGGATACACGTGGTGGTCGAGGAATGGCTGCCCAAGCGGTGCGACCTCAACTACCAGATCACCATCGCGCGGGACGGGCGGGCCGAACTCGACTTCGTCAAGCAGGCGCTGACCGCGCAGGGTGTGCACCAGGGCCATCTCATGCCGGCTGAGCTGAGCGACGGGCAGTACCGGCAGATCGAGTACGCCGCCGGTGCGGTCGCGGACCGACTGTACGCCGACGGCTACCACGGCGTGGTGGGTGTCGACGCCATCGTCGGCGCCGACGAGACGGTCTACCCGGTGCTGGAGATCAATGCCCGGCTGAACATGTCGACGTACCAGGGCGGGGTCACCGAGCTGTGCCAGCCGCCCGGAACCGTCGCGCTGGCCCGGCACTACCCCCTGCGGCTCGACGCGTCCCTGGAGTTCGACGCCGTACGTCGGGCACTGGCCACGGTGGCCACCGCGCGGGGCACGGAGCGGGTGCTGGTCACCTGCTTCGCCACCGTCGCCGCCAACGCGCTGCTGCCCGTCGGTGCCGGTGGCCCGCCGGAGCCGTTCGACGGCCGGCTGTACGCCCTGCTGGTCGCCGCTGACCGGGACCGGCTCGATGACCTTGACCGCGCGGTCCAGGCCGCCGTCACCACCTTGTCCGTTGCGGAGGAGAGCCATGCCTGAAGCGGCCGTCGAAGGCCACACCGTCCAGGGCCTGCCCGTCGCCGAACTGGCCGAGCGGTACGGCACGCCGTTGTACCTCTACGACGGTGGGGTCATCCGCGAGACGTACCGACAGCTGCGGGAGCTGCTCGACCCGTCGGTCGAGATCTACTACTCGCTGAAGGCCAACCCCAACATCAGCATTTGCGCGTTGCTGCACTCCCTGGGCGCCGGCGCCGAGGTGTCGTCCCTGGCCGAACTGGTGACCGCCCGCCGGGCCGGCGTGCCGGGGCGGGACATCATCTTCCTCGGCCCCGGCAAGTCGGCGGCGGAGTTGGCCGCCTGTATCGAGCAGCGCATCGGCGCGATCGTGTGCGAGTCGCTCGAGGAGGTCAGCACCGTCGACGCGATGGCGGCGGCGCTGCCGGACGTCCCCGGCGAGCCGGTGCGGGTCATGTTGCGGGTCAACCCGTCGTTCGCCACCAAGGGCTCCCGGCTGGCCATGGGCGGCAAGCCCCGGCAGTTCGGCATCGACCAGGAACGTGTCGCGGAGGCCGGCTCGACCCTGCGCGCGCTGCGCCACGTACGGGTGATCGGTCTGCACGCCTACATGGGTACCCGCATCCTCGACGGCGCTGACATCGCGCACAACACCCACAGCGTGCTCACCGCGGCGGCGGAGCTTGCCACCGCGCTGGACCTGCCGCTGGACGTCGTCGACGTCGGTGGCGGTTTCGGCGTCCCCTACTTCGACAACGAGTCCCCCCTCGACATCGAGGCGGTGGCCGAGGGGGTCAACCGCGCCGTGGCGCGATTCCGCGACGAACACCCCGACACCCGGGTCATCACCGAACTGGGCCGCTATCTGGTCGGCTGGGCGGGGACCTACGTGGTCCGGGCACGCTACGTCAAGGCGTCGCGCGGCGAGTGGTTCGTCGTCGCCGACGGCGGCACCAACCACCACATGGCGGCCGTCGGCATCGGCAGCTTCGTCAAGCGGAACTTCCCCATCCGGTCGCTGAGCCGTCCCGCCGACCCGCCGGCGCGCGACTACACCGTCACCGGTCCGCTCTGCACTCCCAACGATGTCATCGGCAAGAGGGTGCCGCTGCCCGAGGTCCGCCCGGGCGACCTGATCGGTGTCGAGCGCTCCGGCGCCTACGGACCGAGCGCGTCTCCGGTGCTCTTTCTCAGCCACGGTCACCCGTCGGAGGTGCTCGTCCTCGACGGCGTGGCGCACCTGGTCCGCCGCGCGGACACCGTCGAGGACCTGCTCCGGCCGCAGCACCTCGTCGTGCCGGCCGCGAGCGTGTCGCCGCCGGGCCCACCGTCAGCCGATGCCCCACCGCGGCCGTCGTCCGCACCGGTGCCCGCCGGACGGGCAGCGACCTGAGCCCGTCCCACCGCCGTCGGGGTGACCGCCGCCGACCCCAGCAGTCCCGCGTCACCCGGTCCGCGGACCGGGTATCCCGAGAGGAAGAAACATGGAACGCCACGAGATCGTCGAGAACATCCGGGCCGCGCTGACCGAGGTGCTGATGCGCGACTTCGGTCCGCTCGCCGAGGGAACCCGGCTCTTCGAGGACATGCACCTGGACTCCACCGCCATTCTCGAACTGCTCATGGCGCTGGAGGACAACATCGGCATCGAGGTGGATCCCGAGAACCTGGACATGGACGACTTCCGCACGGTGGGCACCCTGACGGACTTCCTGGAGCGCGCGCGGAAGGTGCGTTCCTGACCGCCGCGCCCACCGCCCCATCACCGAGGACGTGGTCATGTCCCTGACCCTGCGCGGCGCGGCGGCGCTCGTACGCCCCGACGGCCTCCCCTACGAACCCGACGAGGCTCTGCTGGCCTACCACCGGGACCTGCTCGCGCCGTACGGCATCGAGGTCGACGAGGACCTGATGAAGCAGTCCCGGAACATCGGGTTCCGCGAACTGGCCGAGGAACTGATGGACCGGCGCCCGAGTCCATTCGGGCCGCCGGACCTGTTGATCCTGGCCTACGGCCTGCCCGACCGATATCCCCTCAAGACCGTCACCACGCGGCTCAACGCCCTGTTCGGCGGGCGCAGCCACAGCTTCGCCGTCTCCGAACAGGGCCTGCGGGCGCCGTTCACCGCGTTGCGCGTCGCCGACGCGTACACCCGGTCCGGTAAGAAGGCCAGCCTGGCCCTGTTCGTCTGCGAACAGACCACGCTGCCGTACCGGGATCCGCTGGTGCACGACACCCCCCTGCTGGACACCGGCGTCCTGCTCTACTTCGACACCGACTCCCGATCCGGTTTCCGCTTCACCGCAAGCCGGGCGGCCGGCGTGGACGTACCGCTGGGTGACCTGCTGGCCGACCACCGCACGGCGCTCGCGCCGGGGCCGACGCTGCTGGTCGCCGGCCCGTGGCCAGCGGACGATCAGCTCAGCGGCGTCGATCTGCCGGTGCACCGCTGCCAGCCCGGCGGCTACTGCACCAGCGTCTGGCTGGACCTGGCCCGTCACCACGAGGAATGGGCCACCCGCTACGCCAACCTCGTCCTCTGTGACACCGATCCGCGGACCGGGCGCAGCCAACTCGCCGTACTGTCCAACGCCGGCGCGCCCGAGTGCAGGGAGGCCCGACCATGAAACCCGCACCCCCCGTGTCGCCGCAGGCGGCGGGGACGCCCTACCCCCTCGTCCTGGACGCGCTGCACGGTCGGGTGGCACCCGGCCGGCTGGTCGCGTCTCCCACCGGCCATGTTCTCGCCTCCACGGTGGCGCTGCCCGACGCACCGGCCGGGCCGCTGACCCGCTTCGGCCTGGCCGTCGCCGAGGCCACCCCCGAGTCCGCCTTCGGCGAAGGGCCGGCCGCCGACCGCTTCGCGGTGGCCCTGTTGGCGACGCACCGCGAACTGCTCGACGTCACCCTCACCCACACCTTGCGTCACCTCGAAGGACGCACCTCAGCGAACACCACGCTGCTGGCCAAGCAACTCGTGGCCGGACAACTGGCCGACATCGCGCTGCGGCTGGCCGAGGACACGGCCGTTCCCGAGGCGCGTCGGCACGCCGACCGGGACGCCCGTTGGCGCTGTCACCTGAGGCTGGTCGACATCGGCCGGGACCTGCTGCGGTTGCTCGGCGCCAGCGGTTTCCTCGCCGACGGCCCCGCCGGCGACCTGCACCTCGCCGAGGTGGTCGGCAACGTCTACCTGCACGCCGACACGGAGAACGCCGATGAATGAGCTTCGCGAGGCCGCCGCGCCCGCCGGGACGGACCTGCTCGACGAACGCACCCGGGAGCTGGCCGACTACTGCGCGGCGATGGCCGGCAGGTTACGCGCGATCGGAATGCGGCTGGACCAGGACCCGGACGTCATCACCGAGTTCCTGCACGCGCCGGAGGTGCGCTTCCCCGTTCAGGGCATGCTGCCGCCGGAGTACCGGTCGGTGGGCGAGTTCCCGGCGCGGCTGGTGGAGGTGAGCAGCACCGTCCTCGGTCAGGTGGTCGCCACCGAGCAGGTGTCCTACGGCGATCCCAACGTGCTCCTGGCCAGCCCCGGGCCGTCGCTGTCCGGCGGGGCCGTCCAGGCGCTCGCCGACGAGCAGCAGCGGAAGCGGTACTTCGGTCGGCTGGCGTCCAACCCCACCCACACGTTCTTCGCCCTGACCGAGCCGGGCAAGGGCTCGGCCGCGACGGAACTGGAGACGACGCTGACCCCGGCGCCGGGCGGCGGGTGGCTGCTCAACGGGGTGAAGTGCTACATCGGCAACGGTGCACGCGCTCAACTCGGTGTGGTGTTCTGCCGGCGAGCACCCGGACCGTGGGGCATCGAGGCAGTGCTGCTGGACACCAGCGCGCCGGGGTTCAGCGGCGAACTGCTGCCCACCGTCGGCCTGCGCGGCGCGCGGATCAGCCGGCTGCGCTTCCAGGACGTCACGGTGGCCGACGAGGACGTGCTCGGGGCGCAACGGTCACCCAGCCGCCGAGGGCTCTACGGTGCCACCTACATCCTCTACCGGTTCCGCCCGGGCATCGCGGCGATGGCGATCGGCTGCGCGCAGGCCGCCTGCGACTACCTGGTCACGCACCGCCCGACGCTGCCCCGGCGCGACCGGCACCGACTCGACAACATCCTGGACCGCATCGCCGCGGTCCGGCACCGGACGTACGCGGTGGCCAGCGACATCGACGCCGGTGTGATCGACGTGGCCGGCATCGGTGCGGTCAAGGCGCGGGCGGCGCGGGTCGCCGAGGACGCCACCCGCCTCGTGGCCGAGCTGCTGGGTCCGGCCTGCCTGATCGAGCATCCCTGGGTCGAGAAGACCTACCGCGACGTGCGGGCGTTCGAACTGATGGAGGGAACGACGAACCTGCACGCCATGTCGGTGTTCCAACGACTGCTGCGGGACCGGGCCGCCCAGCGGCCGGTGACGGAGCGGGCGGTCGACGGTGCGGCTCGGCATTGATCTTGTCGCCCTGGACGAACTGGACCGTCTCCTGCGCCGGGGCTGGTTCCTGCGGTACTTCTTCGCGGCCGAGGAACTGGCTCAGGCCGCGGCGCTGGGCGACAGCCGACGTCGGGAGTACCTGGTGGGGCGGTTCGCCGCGAAGGAAGCCGTGCTCAAGGTTCTGGGCACGGGCCTGTTCGAGGGGGTGGCTCCCCGGGACATCGCGTTGCCGCGTCAGCCCGGCGGGTCGCCCAGCGTCACGTTGCGGGGCAGTGCCGCTCAGGCAGCGCGGTCGGCCTCGATCACCCACGTGACCGTCTCCGTCACCCACAAGCGGGACCTGGTCGCCGTGGTCGCCGCCGGATGGTGACGCCTGTTCGGTGACCAGCACCACCACCCCGCCGTACCCGTCCCTGAGGAGCACACATTGACCCGGTCCTCGATCCGTTCCGGCCATCGGCACCAGCGGAGGTCGGAGCTGTCCCGACCGGCAGGCTGGGCGTCGTCGTCCCTGCCGCCCGGCCCGCCGGCGGTGGCCGACGAGCACCGCCGGCCGTTGGTGGGCCGGGAACGGGAGAGCGCGGCGCTGGCCGCGGCCGTGGCCGCCCTACTCGACGGCACGGGACGAATCGTCGAGGTGACGGGGGAGCCGGGGATCGGCAAGAGCCGGCTGTTGGACCAGGTGGCCGCAGTGGCACGAGAACACGGAGTACAGGTGCTCGCCGGCCGGGCACCGGTACCCGGTTCGGACGTGCCGATGGCGGCGATCGTCGACGCGCTGGACCCGTACCTGCCCCAGGTCTCCCCGGCCCGGCTGGCCGAACTCCGCTCCGATCACGCGCAACTGCTCAACGACACCTTTCCGTCGCTGCGCCTGCCGGGCGCCCGCTCACTGGCGCCGGCCGGGGTGCCGGCGGGCGCCCGGCAGTTGCGCGCCGTACGGCTGTTGCTGGAGACGCTGGCCGCCGAACGGCCGCTGCTGATCACGATCGACGACCTGCACAACGGCGACCGGGCCACCATCGACCTGGTCTGCCACCTGCTCGACGCGCCCCTGCGTACGCCGTTGCTGCTGGTCATCGCGCATCGCCGTCGCCAGTCGCCGGCCAGGCTGCGGCTGGCGTTGGACACCGCCGGACAGGTGACCCGCATCGAGGTGACGCCGCTGCAGCGGGCGCACCTCGACGAGTTGACCGAGTTACCGCTGTCGGCCGGTCAGCGTGCCGTGCTGCACGAGCTGTCGGAGGGTAACCCGCAGTACCTGTCGGCGTTGCTGGCCGGCGCGCTGCCGCACGGCCCGGCGAGTGAACACGTGGAGCTGGGAGCGCTCCCAGCCGAGGTGGAGGCCGCGTTGGCCGCCGAACTCGAACTGCTGTCCCGCGCGGCCCACCAGGTGGCCTCGGCCGCGGCGGTGCTCGGGCCCGAACCGGTCGACACCGGCCTGCTGGCCGCGGTGGCCGGGATCGCCGCCGAGCAGGTGCCGGCCGCCATCGACGAACTCGTCGCCGCCGACCTGCTGCGCCCAGTGACCGGCAGTGGGTGCTTCGCCTTCCGACATCCCGTGGTCCAACACGCGGCGTACCTCACCACCGACGCCGGCTGGCGCCTGACCGCGCACGCCCGCGCGCTGGCGGAGCTGCGTCGCCGCCGGAGCAGCGCCGCCGCCCAGGCACCGCACCTGCTGCGGTTGGCGGTGCCGGGCGACACGGTCGCCGTCGAGGTACTCAGCGAGGCGGCCACCGCCGTGCTCGACCGGGCCCCGCACACCGCCGTCCGGTGGCTGGGTGCCGCGATCCGGCTCTCGCCGAGCAGCGCGAACCCCAGCGAGCCCCGCGTGATGCTCACGGTGCGACTCGGCCAGGCGCTGGCCGCAGCCGGCCACCCGAGAGCCGCCCGAGCGGTACTGCACGACGCCCTGCGGCTGCTCGACAAGCGCCCGTCCGCGTACCGCACCACGGCGAGCCTGCTCTGCGCCCAGGTCGAACGTCAGCTCGGCCGGCACGGGGCAGCGGCGGCGTTGCTCCGCACCGGTCTGACGCGACCCGACGAGGCCCAACCGGCGGACTGGGCGGCGCTGGCACTCGCGCTCGGTGCGGTGGAACTGACCAGCGGCCGGGCCGGGCAGGCACGCCGGTGGGCGGCAGCCGCGTTGGGCGCCGCCCGTCGCGCCACGACCATCCCGGGGGCGGTACGGGCGCACGCGTTGGGTCTGCTCGCGGCGGCGAGCCACCTGCGCGGTAACCGGGCCGCCGGCGGCGAGACCAACCAGGCCGCTTTGCAGCTCAACACCACGCTGGACGCCGAACTCGGTGACGAGCCGGAGAGCGCCCTCTGGGTCGGCTGGAGCGAGATCCTGCTGGACCGCTCCGACGCCGCGGTGCACCACCTCAGCCGGGCCATCGACGTCTCACCCGGAGCCCGGAGCTACTTTTCCCTGCTGCACCTGTTGTGCACCCGGAGCCTGGCCCACCGGTGCGCCGGGCGGCTGGCGGAGGCGTCCGCCGACTGCGCCGAGGTGCTACGACTGGCGTCCGGCACACAGTTCCGGGAACTGCACGTCGCGGCCGAGGCGATGGGTCGACTGCTGACCGTCTGGAGCGGAACCGAAGAGGTCGAACCAGCCGTGGTTCCGTACACCCTGGATCTGCCCGCCTCCGGCTGGCCGGGCAGGCTGGCGCTGAGCGCGAACGCCGAGACGCTGCTCGCGCTGGGGGATACCGCCGGGTGCCTGGCCGTGGCCGCGACCGCCGGACTGCCCGAGCTCGAACCCTGGGCGCAGGTCGGCTGGTACGAACTGTTGACCCGGGCCACCCTGGCCGAGGGCGATCCGGACGCAGCGGAGGAGTGGGCGCAGCGCGCGTACCAGTTGGCCGAGCGACTCGGTCGGCCGGGCCGCAGTGCGCTGGCCGCGTCCGCGAGGGCCCGCGTGCTGGCGCTGCGGGACCCCGCCGCCGCCGCCGAGGCCGCGGCGGCCGCCGCGGAGACGCTCACGCGGGTCCGAATGCCGCTGGACGCCGCGCAGGCCCACATCGTGGCCGCGAGAGCGCTGGTGGCCGACGGCGACCCGGATCGGGCCGTCGCGACGCTGCGGCTGGCCGAGGAGATCTTCGACCGCTGCGGCGCCGGTCTCTTCGCCCGCCAGGTGAACACCGAGCGACGGCGGCTGCTGGCGGACCGCTCGGGCGGCGCCCGGCGGGCCCGCCGCCAAGGCGGCTCGCCGACCCTGACTCGGCGGGAAACCCAGGTGGCGGCCTTGGTCAGCGAAGGACTGACCAACCGGCAGGTGGCGGCCCGCCTGTTCGTCACCCAGAAGACCGTGGAGATGCACCTGTCCCACGTGTACGCCAAGATGGGCGTCACCAACCGGGCCGCCCTGGTACGCCGCTTCCACCTCGGCGGGCTCGCGTCGGCACAGTCCTCCTGACGCGTTCCCGAAAACTCGAACGGTGGTCGCGCCGGAACTCGGCCAACACCCGCATGTCCCGGTCGAGCAGGCGCAGACCCAGGTGCGGCCGGGAGATCGCGGCGAACTCGTCCCCGAGCCCGAGCCGCGCCAGGATGCGGTGGACCTCGTCGTCGAGGGCGACGGCCCGGGGCTGGGGGTAGGTCGAATCCCACCGTTCGAGGATCAGGCACTCGACGCCGTACTGGGCGAGCAGCGTCGCGGCGGTGAGCCCGGTGGGGCCAGCGCCGACGATCACCACCGGAACCGCTGTCATCGCGTCAGCCACTGGAGGACGAGGTAGGCGGCGACGAGGAGCCCGCAGACGAGGGCCGGTGCGTACTTCTGAGGGCCGTCTCCCTTGCGCAGATGCACCGCGAGGGCCCCGATCAGCAGGAGCAGCAGCCCGGCGCCGGCGAGGGCGCCGATGGGCGGCACGATCAGGCCGACGAGCAGTCCGACCGCACCGGCGACCTCGAGCAGGCCGATGCGGCGATAGGCGGCGACGGAGAAACCGGCCTCCGTGGCACGTTCGCGCATCGATTGCAGGGCCAGGGTCTTGGCCGTGCCCAGGGTGAGGAAGACCAGCGCGAGCAGCACAGCGAGGATGGTCGCGACGAGCGTCATCAGACAAGTTCCAATCGCCATTCGATGGCATGACGGCCCAGGATCGCCTTTCCACCCCAAATCCGTCGTGCTCCCGGCGGTCGCCGGGCGCCCGCGCCCGCAGCGCTCCCCGCTGCCGGACTCGCCGGTGCCGGCCCGCTCGCGAGGGCTGGTGACCAGCAGCGGCCGGCGGCACCGGCCCGCGGTGGTGGCGCGACTCGCCGCCGTTGACGCGGTGGTCGGAGCGGCCGTGGGTGGTTTGCTGGGGTGGCTCGACCTCGACCTGAACAGGGTGATCGTCGGTGCGTTCGCGCTGGTGGACGGCGCGGTGTTGGCGGCCGGTCAGCCCGAGACGAAATCGGAGGAGGCACCAGCGATGCGAAGGTTCGCCGGGTGGCTGGCGATCGTCGGGACGACTGTGCTCGTCGGGACCAGCGGATGCGGATCGGACAACGGGCAGCAGGCCGGGCCGACGGGTCCGCCCACCGTGGCGACGCCGAGCGCCACGACGCCGAGCGGTACGCCGCCGCGTACGAGCCCGCCAGCCACCACGCCACTGACCACCACCATGCCTCCGACCACGACCGGGCCTCCGACCACACCGCCGGATGCGCCGCCTGACGAACCTTCGCCGACTCCGCCCGGTTCGGAGCTGCTGCGGCGTGGTGACACCGGCGAGGCGGTCGAGACGGTGCAGCGGCGGCTGCGCGAGCTGGGGTACTGGGTCGGCCCGGTGGACGGGGTCTTCGGTGAGTTGACCGAGCAGGCGGTCTACGCGGTCCAGAAGGCCGCCGGGGGCAGCCGGGACGGCATCGTCGGGCCCGAAACCCGGGAGGCGTTGGACGAGGGCATCCGCCCGTCGGCCCGCAGCGACAAGGGCCGGGTGGTGGAGGTGGATCTCGATCAGCAGCTGATGATGCTTGTCGACGACGGCACTGTCGAGCAGATCTTCAGCACCTCGACCGGCACCTGGGAGTACTACACCCACGACGGTGAACGCTTTCTGGCGGACACGCCACGCGGGCGTTGGGAGATCGGTTGGCAGGTGGACGCCTGGGACCCGGGCCCGCTCGGCCGGCTGTACCGGCCGAAGTACTTCCACAGCCAGGGGATCGCCGTCCACGGCTATCCCGAGGTTCCGCCCTACCCGGCATCGCACGGCTGTGTCCGGGTGACCATCGCCGCCATGGACTGGCTGTGGCGTACCGACCAGATGCCGATCGGCACCACGGTCTGGGTCTACTGAGGAGCGCAGACCGTGGTCGGCGCCCGGTGACGCGGCCGGTCGCTCGGGTCGGCGCCCCCCACAGCGGTACCTACCTCGGTATTCTGCTTGGCGAACGCCGTGAGGGCTGCCTGCGGACCGTCGCCACCCTCGCCCGCTGCGTGGAGTCGCCTGTCGAGGTGCGGCTCCGCCGGATTCTCGGTGCCACCGACCTTCCGGCCGCGCCCGCCGCGATCCGGCGCGCGAGCCGGTGCGGTGTAGGGCTCACCGAGCAGCTACGCGAAGGGACGCCGACGTGAGTACGACAGGCATGATCGCGGATCGAGACTGGCCGAGAGCGCGTACCGCCGTCCTCCGCGACGCGGTCGGAGTGGGCGTGGCCGTCGGTGCGCTCGGCCTCTCCTTCGGCGCGCTGTCGGTACTTGCCGGTTTCTCCGTCGCGCAGACCTGTGCGCTGTCGCTGCTGATGTTCTCCGGCGCGTCGCAGTTCGCCGTCGTCGGGGTGCTGGGTGCCGGTGGCGGCGCACTGACCGGCGCGGCCACGGCAACCCTGCTGGGGGTACGCAACAGCCTCTACGGCCTGAACCTGGCGTCCCTGCTGCGACTACGGGGGGTGCGGCGCCTGGTCGGCGCCCATCTGGTGCTGGACGAGAGTTCGGCGATGGCGATGGCCCGCACCGATTCCCGCGAGGCACGGCTGGCGTTCTGGGCCACCGGGATCAGCGTCTTCGTCCTCTGGAACATCGCCACGCTGGGCGGCGCGCTCGGCGCGCACGTGCTGCCCGACCCGGAGGCGCTCGGTCTTGACGTGGCCGCACCGGCCGCGTTCGTCGCCCTGCTGCTGCCGCGGTTGCGCGGCCGGCGGCTGTGGGCGCTCGCGGTCGCCGCGGCCGGGCTCGCGCTGGTCATGGTGCCGCTGCTGCCGGCCGGGACACCGGTGCTGGTGGCCGGGCTGACCGCCGTCGTCGCGGCGTTCGCCGCCCGTCGCACGGGTGGCCGCTGATGTGGACGGCGGTCCTGCTGGGCACCCTCGGGGTGTACCTGCTCAAGCTGGTCGGGCTGTGCGTACCGAAGTCGATGCTGGAGCAGCCGCAGGTGCAGCAGGCGTCGGCGTTGCTGCCGGTGGCGCTGCTGGCCGCGCTGGTGGCGGTGCAGACCTTCGCCACCGGCCACGATCTGGTGCTCGACGCGCGCGCCGCCGGATTCGCCGTCGCCCTGGTGGCGGCGTTGCTGCGGGCACCGTTCCTGCTGGTCGTCGCCCTGGGCGCCGGTACCGCGGCGGTGCTGCGTCTGATCACTTAGCGACACCGGACGTTCGTTGCCGGTGTCCACCGTACGAGTAGTCCTGATGACCATACGAGTGCTGAAGGGAGACGGAGTGGCGGGTCGGTGACGGCCGCCCTCCCATCAACCTATGGGTATTGATCACCACGGCCGGACCCAACGGCTGGACTGGGCGGACGTCACCCTCCGTGAGTGGGACTGCACGGTCCTGTGGTCGGATCCGGCGGATCCCGAGCAGGGCATCGTGTTGGACCGCTCCGCGTTCTATCCCGGCGGTGGCGGTCAGCCGCCGGACCACGGCGTGCTGATCTGGCAGGGCGTGCAGACGCGGATCGTCGGCACCCGCAAGGGCGACGACCTCTACCTGTTGCCCGCTCCGGGGGACCCGGTGCCGCCGGCCGGCGCCACGGTGACCGGTGCGATCGACGACGAGCGCCGTAGCTCGCTCATGCGTACCCACTCGGGTTTGCACGTGCTCTGCGGCACCGTCTTCCGCGACTTCAACGTCCTGGTGACCGGGAGCAACATGGAGCCCGGCGAGGCGCGGATGGACTTCAACCTGCCGGAAATCCCGCCGGGCTTCAAACAGAGCCTGGAGGACGCGGTGAACGCCGAGATCGCCGCGGACCGCAAAATCGTCGTGCGGATGCTCTCCCGGGAGGAGGCGGACGCGACCCCCGACCTGGTACGCACCCAGTTCAAGGCCCCACCGGAACTGCCGCAGGTGCGGGTGGTGGACATCGTCGGCCTCGACGTGCAGGCCGACGGCGGTACGCACGTGGCGTCGACCGCGCAGATCGGCCGGGTCACCGTCACGAAGGTCGAGAGCAAGGGCCGGCAGAACCGGCGGGTCCGCATCAGACTGACGTGACACCGCACTAGCTGTACCGGCTCCGGGACGGGCGGTGGTCCGGCCGTCGGGTGCCGATGATCAGGCCGGTGCCGGCGGAGATCCGCGCCACGACGAGCCGGGGGTCCTCGGCCAGGGTCCGCTCGACCCGCAACACCGCGGCACGGTGCCGCGGGTCGGTGTACCGGGCCAGCTCCATGTCGTCGACGACGAGCAATCCACCGGGCGCCAGCGCGTCGATCGTCAGATCGAGGCCGGTCCACTTGCCGGCCACCGCGTCCGCGAAGACGAGATCGAAGCGGCCCAGCGTGGGCAGCAACGTCTCGGCGTCACCGGTGTGGACCGTCACGTACGGCGGCCAGTCGTCCGCCCGGACGGCCGCGGCCAGGGACTCGTCCAGCTCGACCGTCTCCAGCCGCGCGTCGCCGCGCTGGCCGAGCCCCTCCGCCAGCCAGGCGGTGCCGACACCCGTGCCGGTGCCCAGTTCCAGGATCCGCCCGTCCGGTGGGACCGCGGCCGCCAACGTCGCCAGCAGCGGGCCCACCGGGTCCTCGCAGACGCCCGGAAAGCCGAGCTCGGACGCGCGGGCGAGCGCGCGGCGCACCCGGGCGGGCACCTCGGTGTGGAACGTCATGGGGTCACCTCCGACGGTTTCGGGCGTGGCCGCGTGGTCAGCCGTGCAGGGTGGGACGGTAGACGAGCTCCTGGGTGTGACCGTCGAGGGTCCGGCTCTCGATCAGCTCCAGGTCGAAGTCGGCCGCGTCCTGGAAGATCGGCTCGGTGCCGGTCCGGCCCGTGATCACCGGGAAGATCGTCACCTGGACGTGGTCGACCAGACCGGCGGCCATCAGTGCCCGGTTCATCGACAGGCTGCCGTGCGACCGCAGGGGCACCTCGGACTCCTCCTTCAGCCGGGCGACTACGTCGACGGCGTCACCGCGCGCGATCGTCGCGTCCGGCCAGTCGAGCGGCCCGTCGAGGGTGGACGACACCACCGTCGCGGGTAGCTGGCGCATCCGGGTGACCCAGGCGTCCCGCACCTCGGACTCGTCGGTGCTCTCGGCCAGCAACCGCGCGAAGACCCGGTACGTGTCGGCACCGAAGACCATGCGCTGCCGCGGGCGGTACGCGGCGAGGCGGTGCGCGAGCAGTTCGGGGCCCTGCTTGCCCCAGTAGCCGCCCCAGTCCCCGCGATGGGTACCGAAGCCGTCGAGGCTGGAGAAGACGTCGAAGGTGTAGGTCGCGGTCATGATGTTCTCCTCGTACGGGTGAGTTCGGTGCGACGCCGCTCCAGGTGGGCGCGTTCGGTCTCGTTGGTGACCAGCGCGATGGCCTCGTCGTAGGCGGCCCGGCTGGCGGTGTCGCGACCGAGCCGGGCCAGCAGCTCGGCGCGGGTGGCGGGCAGCCGGTGGTAGCCGGGGAGGTCGATCTCCGCCAACGCGGCGAGGGCCTGCGCCGGCCCGTGCACCTCGGCCACCGCCACCGCGCGGTTGAGCGCGACGACCGGGGTCGGCACCAGCGCGAGCAGTTGGTCGTACAGTGCCAGCACCTGGCGCCAGTCGGTTGCGGCACCGTCGGTGTGCACCGCGCCGATCGCGGCCTGGATCTGGTACGGCCCGGGCCGGTTGCGGCGCAGGCAGCGGCGGACCAGTTCGTGGCCCTCGGCGATGAGCGTCCGGTCCCACAACGACCGGTCCTGTTCGGCCAGCGGCACCAGGTCGCCGGCCGGGTCGAGCCGGGCCGGCCGGCGTGCCTCGGTGAGCAGCAGCAGGGCGAGCAGGCCGAGCACCTCGGGTTCGTCGGGCATCAGCGCGGCGAGTTCCCGGGCGAGCCGGATCGCTTCGCCGCACAGGTCCGTCCTGATCAGCGGCCCCGCGGTGGAGGTGTAGCCCTCGTTGAACATCAGGTAGAGCACGGTGAGCACGGGCGGCAACCGATCCGGCAACTCGTGTTCGGCGGGTACCCGGTACGGGATGCCGGCGTCACGGATCTTCTTCTTGGCCCGCACGATGCGCTGGGCGACGGTCGCCTCCTGGATCAGGTAGGCCCGGGCGATCTCCGGTACGTCGAGGCCACCGAGCAGGCGCAGGGTGAGGGCGGTACGCGCGTCGGGGGCGAGGGCCGGGTGGCAGCAGGTGAAGATGAGTCGTAGCTGGTCGTCCCGCACCGGTCCCACCTCCTGGGGTTCGTCCTGTTGGTGCAGCAGCAGCGCCTCGGCGTGCCGGGCCTCGCGGGTCGTCTCCCGGCGGAGCCGATCGACGGCCCGGTTACGGGCGGTGGTCACGATCCAGGCGCCCGGGTTCGGCGGCAGGGTCTGCCACTTCTGCACCGCCGTGGCGAAGGCGTCCTGGACCGCCTCCTCGGCGAGGTGCAGGTCGCCGAGGAGGCGGGTCAGGGTGGCGACGCAGCGGCCGTACTCCGCGCGGTAGACGCTCGCCAGATCCATCTCGGGTGCCCGGCTCCTCAGGCCTGGGACAGGTCGTCGAAGGGGCGCACCTCGACCGGGCCGCAGGCCGCCGCGCACTTCTCGGCCCAGGCGAGGGCCTCGTCCAGGTCGGCGCACTTGATGACCCAGAAGCCGGCGATGTGTTCCTTCGTCTCGGCGAACGGCCCGTCGCTCATGGTGGTGGCGCCGTTGTCGTTCCGGACGACGGTGGCGGTGTCCGGCGACCGGAGTCCGCCGCCGAAGACCCAGGCGCCGGCGGCCTGCATCTCGTCGTTGATCAGAGCGGTCTCCCGGAACACGGTCTGCATCTCCTCCTCGGTCGGCTCCGGCGCGCCCTCGACGAAGTGCACGGACAGCAGGTACTGCTTCATGACGATCCTCCGATGGTTCGATGGGTGGGTGTGGTCAGGCGGCCAGGCGGCGCGCGACAGCGGGGATCACGATCGCGGCCGCGACCAGGTGGGTGAGCATCAGCAGCGCCTTGGTCGCCGGAGCGGCGTCGACGATCACGTCCGGCACCAGCGACAGCATCGTCAGCACCACCGTCGTACGGACGAAGGCACGCCGGGGATGCCGGGCGAAGCGGGACAGCAGCGCGGCGATGGCCACGCCGAGCAGCGAGAAGACCGCGGTCAGCACGCCGAACCCGGTGATCGGGATGGGGGCTCCGCCGATGTCGAGGCTGATGCCCACCGCGTTGCCGGCGGCGGCGACGGCCATCGTGGCGACGCTGGCGGCAGCCGTGGCGACGACGCCGGTCCCGATGGTCGACGTGATGGCGCGGGTCGTGTTCGCGGTGGTGCTCATCGTGCCCTCCAGGCGGCGTGTGTCCCGGCTCGGTGCCGGGCTCTCACCACAGCTACGAAGAGGACCAGCCCCGATCGACAGGTGCGCCAGAATTTTTTCGAGGAGGTTCAGTCCGCCGGTGCGGGCCGGGCCTTCTGCGGATAGAACGTCTCGTGGCGGGCCAGCATGGCGACGAACTCGCCGATCTTCCGTTCGCGGGTCTCGGCCCGCTTGACGGCGTTGAGCCGGTGGATGAGGGCGAACCGGTTGGTCTTGGTGAGGACGTCGAACATGGCCTGGGCGGCGGGTTCCGTCGCGATGGCGGCGAGCAGGTCGGCCGGCACCTCGGCCTCCGACGGTGGGGCGTACGCGGCCGCCCATCGGCCGTCCGCCTGCGCGGCCTCCACGACGGCGCGACCCGGTGGCAGCATCCGCCCCTGCGCCTCCAGTCGGGCGACGTGTGCCACGTTGCGCTGAGACCAGGAACTGCGCGACCGGCGCGGGGTGAACCGGATCCAGGAGGTCTCGTGATCCCCTTTCCGGGCCTGCCCGTCGATCCAGCCGAAGCACAGGGCCTCGTCGACCGCCTGTTGCCAGGTGAGGGTGGTGACCGAGCCGCCCTTCCTGGTGAGGGCCAGCCAGACGCCGGGTGAGGTGGCGTGGTTGGCCGACAACCAGGCACGCAGCGCCTCGGCGTCCGCGACGATCAACTCATCCAGTTCAGCGCTCGCCATGACGGCAGACTAGTGCGGTACCCGGACATGTTGGCGGCGTCGCCGCCCGGACCGGCGACCCTGGTCGGACGCCGCCGCCTCGGCCGGTGACCGTGCTCGGGCGGGTAGCGTCGGCAGCATGTCGTTGGAGGCCGTCGGGGCGCTGCGGGAGCCGGTGCGCCGGGCAGTCTATGAGTACGTGGTCGCGCGGGCGGAGCCGGTGAGCCGCAACGAGGTGGCCGAGGCGACGGCCATCGGCCGTACCCTGGCCGCCTTTCACCTGGAGAAGCTGACCGAGGCGGGGCTGCTGGAGACGGCCTACGCGCCACGCAGCGGTGGGCCGGGTGCGGGCCGGCCGGCCAAGCTGTACCGCCGGTCGGCCGCCGAGCACGCGGTGACGCTGCCGCCGCGCGACTACCGGTTGTTGGCCGATGTGCTGGCGAGCGCGGTCGAGCGGTCCGGTGTGGAACCGGCGGTCCACGCTGCAGCGCGCGAACTGGGTGCGAAGCTAGCCGGCGGTGACGTGTTCGCGCGCCTGGGGACACTCGGTTACGAGCCGTTCGCGGACGCCGACCAGACGGTCCGACTGCGCAACTGTCCCTTCCACGCGCTGGCCGAGGCGTATCCCGCGCTGGTCTGCGGATTGAACCTGGCGCTGCTCGACGGTCTGGTGGGCGAGCGTGGCTGGGACGTCCGGCTCGACCCCGGCCCGACCGGGTGCTGCGTCGTGATCCGCTCTAAAAACAATCAGGATTGACATAGAACCTAGGCTTGGTCGCATGGCCGACCATCATCTGGCGCAACTGAACATCGCCCGACTGCGCGCCCCCATCGACAGCCCCGAACTCGCCGACTTCGTCGCCCAACTTCCGGAGATCAACGACCTGGCCGAGCGGTCGCCCGGCTACGTCTGGCGACTGCAGGACGAGTCCGGCGACGCCACCGCGCTGCGGCCTTTTGGGCCGGACATCATCGTGAACCTGACCGTCTGGCAGTCGGTCGAGTCAGTGCGCGGTTTCGTGTACCGGACGGCGCACCTGGAGCCGATGCGCCGGCGGCGGGAGTGGTTCGTCCCGCTCGACCGTCCCCACCTCGTGCTGTGGTGGATTCCCGTGGGCGTCCTGCCGACCATCACCGAGGCTGCCGAACGGCTGGAACTGCTGACCGCCGGCCCGTCGCCGGAGGCGTTCACCCTTCGTGAGCCGTACCCCTCGCCCGGCGCGCGAGCCGCGTGACCGTTCGGGGGACGGCACGAACGGTGCGACCGGGTGCGGGCGTGGCCGCCGCCGTCGCGGCCACGCCCGCACCCGATCGGGCTCAGGCCGCGGTGGGTTGTCGCAGCGCCTGCCAGGCGCCGTAGCCACCGAGCAGATCGGAGACGTCGGTACGGCCGGCCGCCCGCAGCAGGCTGGCCGCGACGGAGGAGCGGTAGCCACCGGCGCAGTGCACGACGACGGGCCGGTCGTCGGGCACCTCGGCGAGTCGCCCGGGCAGTTCGGCCAGCGGGATGTGCAGCGACCCGTCGATGGCGCCCTGCTCGCGCTCGCCGGCGTTGCGCACGTCGAGTACGCGCGGCGGCTCGGCCCGGTCCAGGGCGTCGCGCAGCTCGGTGGCGGTGACCCGGCTGGCCGGGGTCAGCTCGGCGACCATCTCGCGGAAGGCCTGCTCGGGGTCGCGCAGGTAACCGGCGACATGGTCGAAGCCGATCCGGGCGAGGCGGGTCACGATCTCCTCCTCGCGGTCCTGGTGGGCGACGACGAGGATGGTGCGATCCGGGGTGACGACGCTGCCGGCGGTCTCGGCGAAGCGGCCGTCGGCGGGAATGTTGAGCGCGCCACGAACGTGCCCGGCGGCGTACTCGTGTGGGTCGCGGGTGTCGACGACGACGGCGCCGTCGGCCCGGGCGGCGAGGAACTCGGCGGTGGTGAGCGGCCGGGCGGGGCGGCGGGCGTGGTCGAACAGCTCGCGGGCCTTGCGGTTGAGCACCGCGTCGAACGCGAAGTATCCCGGCGCCGCCGGCTGGCCGCCGGTGACCAGCGCGACGAACCGCTCCTCGCTCATCGGCGCGCAGGCGTAGTTGGTGCGGCGCTGCTCACCGATCGTGGACTGCCGCTCGGTCGACAGGTTCTTGCCGCAGGCCGAGCCCGCGCCGTGGGCCGGAAAGACCCGCACCTGGTCGGGCAGGGCCATGAGCCTGTGGTGCACGCTGTGGTAGAGCATGCTGCCCAGCTCGTCGGCGGTCACGCCGAGCGAGGCGAGCAGGTCGGGTCGACCCACGTCGCCGATGAACAACGCGTCACCGGTCAGCACCCCGTACGGGACCTGGTCGTCGGCGTGCTCGTACACCAGCACGCTCACCGACTCCGGGGTGTGGCCGGGCGTCTCCATGATCTGCAGGGTCACCTCGCCGAGGCTGATCCGGTCGCCGTCGGCCAGCTTGCGGATCGGGTACTCGGTCTCGGCACGCCGGCCGTACCCGATCCACGCGCCGGTCGCCGCGGCCACCTCCAAGTGGCCGGCGAGGAAGTCGGCGTGGAAGTGGGTGTTGATGACGCCCTCGATGCTCAGCCCGCGGGCCCGGGCGTCGGCGAGGTACTCCTCGACGTCGCGGCGCGGGTCGACCAGGATCGCCCGGCCGGTGGTGTCGTCGGCGATCAGGTACGACGCCTGGGACAGGCAGTCCAGGTAGTACTGGGTGAACAGCATGGTCAGCTCCTTCAGGGACGGTACGGCTGTCAGGTTCATGTATACCCCTGGGGGTATGTGATGGGCAAAGAGTTACGGGCCGCTCTCCGGCGGTGTCACCTCCGCGACGAGTTCCGGTGCCCAGCACCGGTGGCCGCAGCGGCCCGCGTGCACGGCCAGCAAGCGGGTGCCCGGCAGCCGTCCGGCCAGCCGGGACAGGCCGGCACGCAGCTGGCGATGATGCTCGGCCAGGCTCACCGGGTTCCCCGCACAGTCGGAGTGCGCGGCGACGACCAGGGTCGCGCTGCCGTGCGCACGCTGCGAGACCCGCACCTTGGCCAGGAGCGCGTCCAGCCGGGCCTCACCCGTCGTGGCCAGCACCGCCTCCGGTCCGGGCTCGGTGATGGTGTCGAGGTACTCGACGTCGAGATGCCGGCGCACCCACTCGTCGAGGGGGCGCTGGATGCGACCGTCGATGCAACTGAGCAGGGTGGCGAACCGATCGGACACGGCTACAGCACCTCCTGGGGTGACGGCGGCCGTGCGGCGGCGTCGGCCAACGGCTCCACCGCCCGGCCGTCGACGGCGGCCAGTGCGGCGGTCAGATCCGGGTGCACCCGCTTGGCGCCGTGCACCGTCTGCCACACGCCCGCCCGGGCGAGCAGGTCGCGTACCGGCCCACGAACCGTTGCCAGGTGCAGCGCCACACCCCGGGTCGCGAGACGTTCGTGCAGCTCGGCGACGGCATGGGCACCGTCGACGTCGGCGTCGCCGATCGCGCTGGCGTCGAGCACCAGCGCCGTCAGCTCCGGCCGGCGTTCGGCCAGGCCGAGCAGGTGGTCGGCCAGGAACTGGGCATTGGCGAAGTACATCGGCCCGTCCACCCGGACGATCGCCACCCGAGGGTCGGTGACCAGTCCGGTGTAGCGGGCCACGTTGCGGTAGGTCCGGGTGCCCGGCACCCGGCCGAGTTCGGCCAGGTGCGGCCGGGCCGAACGCCACAAGAAGACTGCCAGCGCGAAGCTGACACCGGCGGCGAGACCAGGTTCGACCCCGAACAGCAGGGTGACCACGAAGGTGAGGGCCAGGGTCAGGCCGTCCGAGCGGCGGGTGCGCCACGCGGTCACCGCGGCCCGGCGGTCGACCAGTCCGAGCACCGCCACCACCACGATCGCGGCGAGCACCGCCTTGGGCAGGTGATGGAAGGCCGGCGTCAGGAACACCGCGGTCAGCGCCACCACCACGGCGGTGACCACACTGGCCAGCGGCGTGCGGGCTCCGGCGGAGAAGTTCACCGCGCTGCGGGAGAAGCCACCGGCCACCGGGAACGCCTGGAACAGGGCGGCCGCGACGTTCGCCGAGCCGACCGCCGCGAGTTCCTGGTTGGGACTGACCTGCTGGCGGGCCCGCGCGGCGAGGGACTTCGCCACCGCGATGCCCTCCAGGTAGGCGACAAGCGCGATCGCCACGGCGGCGGGCAGCAGCGCCGTCACGTCCGAGCCGTCGAGGGCGGGGACGGCGGGGGCGGGTAGCCCGCCGGGGACCTCGGTGAGAATCCGTACGCCGTGCGAGCCGAGGGAGAACGCGGCACTGGCCACGGTGACACCGGCCACCACGAGCAGGGCGCCGGGCAGCCTCGGCAGGAAGCGGCGCAGCAGCAGCAGACCGGCGACGCTGGCCAGCGAGACGAGGACGGTCAGCGGGTGGATCGTGGTGGCTGACCGCCAGAGCGACGCGGCGATCTGCGGAAAGGTCTCGGCGCGCTCGGCGTCGAGCCCGAACAGGTCCTTCACCTGACTGGCCGCGATCACGATCGCCGCGGCGGAGGTGAAGCCGGACAACACCGAGTGGGACATGAAGTTGACCAGGGCACCGAGCCGCAACACCCCCATCAGCATCTGGATCGCGCCGACCAGCAGGGCGAGCAGGCCGGCGAGGGCCGCGTACCGGGCCGGATCGCCGGCGGCGAGGGGAGCCAACGCGGTGCCGGTCATCAACGCGGTGATGGCCACCGGCCCGACGGCAAGGGATCCGGAACTGCCCAGCAGCGCGTAGACCAGCAGCGGCACGACCGAGGCGTAGAGCCCGGTGACCGGCGGCATGCCGGCCAGTGCGGCGTACGCCATGCTCTGCGGGACCAGCATGACCGCCACGGTCAGCCCGGCGATCAGGTCGTGGCGCAGTGTGCGGCGGTCGTAGTGCCGCAGCCACCCGAGCAGGGGCACCACCCGGGCCAGGCCGTCGCGGTCCGGCCGGACGTACTGCGTACCGTTCATGCCTGGTGCCGCTCGGTGCGCAGCCGCGCCAGAGACCGGTCGACGTCGCAACCGGCGCCGCGGTTGTACGGCAGCCGGGCCAGCATCGCGCCCATCGCGCAGGTGTCGGTGAGGGCGGCGACGGTCAGGCCGGCGCCGATGAGGCCGGCCACGTACCGGGCGGCGGGCACCCAGACGCTGGCCACGACGGCGAGCAGCACGACCCCGCCGGCGACGAGGCGGACCTGACGTTCCAGGCTCCACCGCTGCCGGCCGCGCTCCACCGGTCCACCCGCGGCGACCCAGGCGTTGATACCGCCGGTGATGACGGTGGCGTCGGTCAGTCCGGCGTCGGTCAGCCGGGCACAGGCCGCCGTGGCCCGGTTGCCGGACTGACACATCAGCAGGATCCGGCCCCCCGCGTCGTTGACGATCCGGCCCAGGTGCGCGTCGACCTGGTCGAGCGGCAGGTTGATCGAGGCCGGCACGTGCGCGGTCTCGAACTCGCCCGGGGTACGCACGTCGACGATCAACACGTCGGGGTTGGCGGCGATCAGGGCTCGTGCGGTGGGCACGTCGATGGTCGGGGAACTGCTCCTGGCGGTCACGGACACTCCATCCTCAGGTTCGGCGGCATACCCCCAGGGGTATCTGATCCGAGTATTGACCACGAATCCGCGAACCGCAAACGGCTCGCGGTCGGGCGTCGGGAAATACCCCCCGGTGTACTGTTGTCCGACGAGCCGGAAGGGGTGGGAGATGCAGGTCGACGAGGACGCGGTCGGTGATGTGGTCAAGCGACTGCGTCGTGCCGAGGGTCAGATCCGTGGTGTCATCGGCATGCTCGAGGACGGGCGTGACTGCGCCGAGGTGGTGACCCAGCTGGCGGCGGTCTCCCGCGCGTTGGACCGGGCCGGATTCAAGATCATTGCGAGCGGCCTGGAGCAGTGTGTCAGCGGCTCCGCCGGGGAGGACCGCAAGGCCAACCTCGAACAGATGGAGAAGCTGTTCCTGTCACTGGCCTGAGGCCCGTGGTCGGGTGGGTCAGCGGAACCCGGCCAGCAGGAACGCCCCCAGGCCCGCCAGCGCCAGCGGCACCGCCGTGGCGAGGGCCAGCACCCGCTGCCGGTTCGTCCGCGCGGCCAGGACGAGGACCAGCAGGCCGAGCGCGATCCTGATCAGGGCGTCCCAGATCGGGTCGTCGCCGTAGTTGGGGTCGCCGATCCGGCGGATCTCCAGCCCCGCCTCGGCGAACAGCACCGCGGCCGGCAACGCGGGCCCGACCACCTGTCGCCAGCCTGCCCCGCGTGCCCACACCCCGGCAATGCCGAAGAGCACTCCGGCGAGGACGCCGAAACACATCCAGAGCAGGGATGTCGGTGCCCACAGCACGGCCCAGTCGTCGCCCTGCACGAGCGCCGCCGTGACGTAGTAGGCGGGCACCGCGACCACGAGCGCGACGGCGGCGCCCGCCGCCGCACGCAGCCGGCCCGACCGCACCCAGCAGCCGAAGAGGAAGGCGGCGACCGCCCACACCGCACTGGAGTTGCCGAGGTCACCGGCCGGATACGGCACGTACTTGATCCAGATGAAGTCGACGGCGCCGAGCAGCATGCCACCCAGCACGGCCGCGAGCGCCACGTGTCGGTTGTCGGGTCCAGGCCGCATGGCACGCGAGAATACCGGGTATGCACCGATCTCGCGCGTCGGGGCGCCGGACCGCCTCGATCAGCTCCCTTGCATACCCGTGCCGCCTTCCGGGTACGTCGATCAACGAGGACGGCCTGGGGTGGTTCGTGGACCGGAGATGCCCGCACGGTCGGGATGGGGAGCGTGGAATGTCGAAGCGAAGCCGGTTCGCCGCAGTGGGGGTGGTGGCACTGGCCGTGGGCGTCGCGGGGTGCGGTGACCCGGGCACCACCGACGACGTCTCCGCCCCGCCGACGGCGACGAGTTCACCGATCGCCGAGGCCACCACCACGACGGTGCCCATGCCCACGGCTTCGGGATCGGCCAGCCCGGAGCCGACCGCCACCCCGGCGGTGCTGTCCGGCACCCGCCAGATCACCATCACCCGGGTGGACGGCTTCGAGGCCGGACTGTCGTTGACCGACGACGGCCGTCTGGCCGAGGTGGACGACGACAGCGGTCGGCAGTTGTTCGTGCCGACCCCACTGGGCGGGCGGAGTTTCCTGATCCGGTCGTACCGTGGGGCCGGCGGTGGCTCCGGTACCGGCGACCCGGTCTGCTGGCAGGTCCGCAACCCCGGCGGCGGCCGGCCGCTGCTGGTGGAGGGCGCCGCCTGCCGGGAGGACGAACCACGACAGCAGTTCACCATCACCGCCGCCGACGCGGACGAGGGGTTCTTGATCAGCAACAACTCGGCGTACCTGCGGACGTCACGGGACGCCGGGCTGATCCTGGAGGAGTTGGGCGACGGGCCGCCGACGAGCAGCTTCCGGTTCAACGACAACGGGCCGGCACCCGGCCGGGACTGACCGAGCCGCGTTTCCCACCTATGTCGGAGGTGACCCGGGATGGTCGAGCGGGAGAACACTCCCAGGTTGTGTCAGGTGGTGCTCGACTGCACCGACGCCAGGTCGCTGGCGGAGTTCTACCGCGCGCTGCTGGGCCTGGTCTACCGGCCCGGCGACGAGCCACCCGAGCCCGGGCAGGTCGACGAGCGCGGAGCTGACTGGTTGGTGTTGAGAACGCCGGAGGGCGGCCCGCAGTTGGCCTTCCAGCAGGTTGAGCGGTTGCCGCGACCGAGTTGGCCGGACGGCCCGGTGCCCCAGCAGCTGCATCTGGACCTGAGCGTGACCTCCGTCGAGCAGTTGGTGGCGCAGCACGAGCGGGTGCTCGCCCTCGGCGGTCGCCTGCTCGCCGACCGGCTGACCGGCCCCGACGAGCCGTTCCGGGTGTACGCCGACCCGGAGGGACACCCGTTCTGTGTCTTCGTGACGGCCACTGGCTGACGGCGCCGGTAGGCGGTCATCCTGGCCCGTGGTCGAGCGCACGGCCTTCGAGGTCACTTCTGAGGGTGGCCAGCATTCCCACCGCGGCGCTGGCGTAGTCACCGATCCACCGGTCGTGGATGTGCTTGATCGGTAGCGGGTCGAGGTGGTTCCACCGCTCGCGGCCCTTGCGCTGGGCGATGACCAGTCCGGCTGCCTCCAGCACCCGCAGGTGCTGCATCACCGTGCAGCGGTCCAGCCGGGGAAACAGCTCGCAGAGAGCGCCCGTGGTCCGCGGCTCGTTCTTCAACGCGTCGAGGATCTGTCGGCGGGTCGACGACGCCAGCGCCTTGAAGACGCGATCCTCGTCGACCGGTTCCGGGTCGGAACGCTCTCCCTGACGACTCGACATGTTATAAAGCTATAACACGTCGACGACGCGAGAGGGGATCGCCATGGACCTGCGATTCAAGATCGCCGGACGGATCAGCCGGCCGGTGCACGAGGTGTTCGAAGCGGTGGTCGATCCCGACCAGCTCTCCCGGTACTTCACCACCGGCGGCGCGAAGGGCCGACTGGTCACCGGCGCCACGGTCACCTGGGATTTCGCCGACTTCCCCGGTGCCTTCCCGGTCGAGGTGGTCGAGGTGGAGCAGGACCGCCGGATCGTGCTGCGCTGGGAGGCGGCCGACGGCGCCCAGTCCACCACCGACGCCCCGGTCACCGGAGCGTCCTACTTCACCACCGTCACCATGGAGTTCGAGTCACTCGGCGACGACCGGACCCTGGTCACCATCGCCGAGCAGGGGTGGCGGCCCACCCCGGAGGGCCAGGAGGCCTCGTACGGCAACTGCCAGGGCTGGACCCAGATGCTCTGCTGCCTCAAGGCGTGGCTGGAACACGGCATCAACCTGCGCGAGGGGTTCTTCGCCTGACCGCGCCGCGACGCAGCCCTAACCAGCCGTCGCGTGGTGCTCGGCAACGGTGCGACCCATCCGGGTCACCGCCTCCGTCAGGATCTCCGGTGCGGTGGCGAAGTTGAGCCGTACGAAGCCGGCACCGCCGGTGCCGAAGACATGCCCGGAGCTGAGGGCGACCCGCCCACGGTCGAGGAACAGCTTCGCCGGCCCGGCGACGTCGGTCACCACCCCCGGCTCGTCGCCGACCGGACCACTGTCGATGTCGAGTGCGGTGCAGTCCAGCCAGGCGAGGTAGGTCCCCTCGGGACGGTGGTAGCGGATGGCCGGGGCGTGCCGCGCCAGCAACACCCCCAGCAGCTCGCGGTTGTGGTCGAGTCCGACCAGCAGGCGGTCCAGCCATTCACCGCCGTCGCGGAACGCGGCGGTGTGCGCGATGACGCCCAGATGACTCGGCCCGTGGCTCACCTCCTCCGGGATCCGCCGCAGGTCGGCGACCGCCCGCGGGCCCGCCACCACGAGCGCCGACTTCAACCCGGCCAGGTTCCACGCCTTCGAGGCGGACAGCACGGCCAGGGCGTCCCCGGCACCGGGCACCGTCAGGTACGGCGTGAACCGTGCCCCCGGCAGCACCAGCGGGGCGTGGATCTCGTCGGAGACCACCCGCACCCCGTACCGGCCGGCGAGGTCGGCGACCGCTTCGAGTTCGTCGCGGCGGTGCACCACACCCGTCGGGTTGTGCGGATTGCACAGCAGGAACACCGCCCGGCGACCCCCCGCGCGGGCCCGGCGGAACGCCTCCTCCAGCGTCGAGGTGTCCATCCGCTGGTCCGCGCCGAGCGGTGCCTCGATCACCCGCCGGTCGGCGTGGCTGACGAAGGCGTAGAACGGCGGGTAGACCGGCGCGCAGACCACGACCGCGTCACCGGGACCGGTGAGCAGCCGGAGCACCTCGACGATGCCGAGCATCACGTCCGGGACCAGGGTCGTGCGGTCGACCGGCAGGTCGGACCACCCCCACCGGCGGGCCGCGAAATCGCCGAGCGCCTCGGCATAGTGCGTCCCGCAGGCGTACCCGGTGTCACCGCGCCCGACCGCGTCGTGCAGTGCCTCGGCGACCGGCGCGGCCAGCGGGACGTCCATCTCGGCCACCCACAGCGGCAGCACGTCGTCGGCGTACTGGCGCCACTTGACGCTGGTGCGTCGCCGTAGCTCGGCCAGGGACAACTGGGTCAGCGGATTCACGTGCACGGCCGACGAGCTGGGCATGCCGAGTTCCTATCCGAGGGTCGTCTAGATCATCGCATCGTACCCAGTGCGGATCCGCTGGCGACGTGTGGACGCTCCGCGCCCGCTGCTGTCAGGCTGTCCGGCGATGGACGGCATCGCTGCGCAGCTACCCGCACTACTCGGCGTACTGGTCGGGACGATCGGCACGATCGTGGCCACGTCGCTGGCCGACCGGTCACGGTGGCGACGGAACCAGACGGTGCGCTGGGACGAGCGCCGGCTCGACGCGTACGTCGAGTTCGCCCGTGCGTTGAAGGAGACACACACCATCGCCAGCCGGCTGACCGGCGGCTACGTCGACCGGGACGTGGCGCTCGCCGAGCTGGCGGAGGCCGACTTCCGGCACACGCTGGCCTGGGAGAACGTGCTGTTGCTCGGCGACGCGCCGACGGTCGCGGCAGCGCGGGCGTGGCGGGACAGTGTCTGGGAGGTCGAGCGGCTGGCACGCGACGGTCAGGCCGACGCCGACCGGCCCACGTTGCTGCACCGGGCCAACGAGGCACGGGACAACTTCTACCGTGCCGCCCGTGGCGGACTCGGGGTCGGCGGCGGGTCGGTGGCCCAGGCCGAACTGCTGGTGAGCAGGCTCAACCTGCCGACGGCCCCACCCACCGGAACCCCGGCCGAACGGTGACAGCCAGCCGCAGCCTGCGGGTTCGGACGGTGCTGCTCAGGCGGGGTGGGCGGGCTGGTCGAGGATGGCGCTGAACCGCTGCTCGGCCAGGTCGAGCTGGTCCAGGATGTGTCGCTTGACCGGCTCCGGTAGGGGAGTGTCGGCACGGGTGACGAGGTCGCGGTACACCGGCACCAACGGCCGGTACTTGCGGGCCGACGACTCCACCTTCGGGCCGACCGAATGGATCACCCCGACGCCGTTGTCGGTGAAGTCGGAGACCTTGATGACCCGCGCCCACGGTTCCCGTTCGAGACTGGCCGCGACATGCTCCCGGTACTGCTCGTACCGGTCGCGCCCGGGTTCCCACGGCGGGTTGGTCACCGCCGCGACCAGCCGCGCCACCCGCGAGCCGAACCGCTCGGCCAGCGCCCCCAGCGCCGCCGCCCGGACGTCGACGCTCAGAATCTCCTCAGCACCGTCCGCACCCCCGCCCGGCTCTCCGTCGCCGGCCAGCTCGGCGGGATGGTCCTCGACCGTGTCGTGCAGCAGCCCGGCGACGATCACGTCGACGTCGCGTACCTGGTAGTGGTGCAGCATCCGGATCGCCACCCGGAGCAGATGGTTGACGTACGGCTCCCGGGACCGCCGATCATCGCGGTGCAGGCGCGAGGCCAGATCCAACGCCTCGTCGAGCCGCTGCCGCTCCTCGGTAGCGAACCCCTCGATCTCCAGCCGGAACCGCTCCCGCAGCCCAGCCTCGCCGTGCATCTCGGTGATCGCGTGCATCGGCATCGTGGCCAGATACGGCGGCAACTCCATCCGTCCCTTATATAGGATCATTCCCACCATCCGGCGGACCCGCCCCTGCCGCCCCTCACCATTACGCCGGCCCAGTTTGACGTCCCCCGATTCGTGGCAGTCCTGACACTCGCCACGCCGACCTCGCGCCACCTTCACTGCCACAGATCCGGGGAGCCTTCGACGGCCTAGCAGAATCCGTGGCGTGGTGGGGGTTTTCCACAGTGCGGCGGGTGTCCACAGGCGGCGCCCGGTGGGGTGGCGGAGCGGGTTGGTGCGGCGGCACCGGTTGGCGACGTGAACGGGGTGCTTCGGGAACTGGTGGCGCGGGGTGGCGGCGTGGTGACCCGGACGGCCGTCCAGCAGGTGGTGCCGCGGTGGGTGCTGCAGCGCGCCAGTGGGACCGGCGACCTGGTGCGGGTGCTGCCGGGGGTGTTCGTGGCGGCGCACCTGCTGGCTGACCGGCCCCAGCGGGTTCCGGCGCTCAACCGCCTCGACCCGGTCGTGGCCCGCCGGGCGGTGTGCGCGTGGGCGCGGGGCCGGGCTGCGTTCAGTCACCTCACCGCGCTCGACCTGTGGGGTTTACGCCGCCAGGCGGACGGCGAGCCGCTGCACCTGAGCACCCCGATCGACAGTGGCCTGCGGGGCCGACCCGGTGCACGGGTGCACCGACGACGGGGCCTCACCGTCGAACCCCCGCAGGTGGTGGTACGCCAGGGTCAGCCCGTGACCCGCGTCGAGCAGACCCTCGTCGACTCTTGGCCGATGTTGTCGCCCACTGAGCAGCGAGCACCGATCATCGAGGCGGTCAACGCTCGGCTCACCACACCGGAGCGGTTGGCCTCGGCCCTGCGGGGCGCGTCGAAGCTGCCGGACCGGGCGGCGCTGCGTACGTTGTTGACCCGGCTGGACGAAGGCTGCCGCAGCCCGTTGGAGATCTGGGGGCACGAGCACGTCTTCACCGGTCCCGGAATGCCGGCGTTCCAACGGCAGGTGCGGATCATCATCGGAGGCCGCAGCATGTACCTCGACCTCCTCGCCGAGCGGGAGCAGGTGAACATCGAACTCGACGGGGCGACGACCCACGGCGACCCCCGCCAGCGTGAGATCGACCTGCGCCGGGACGCCCTACTGGCGACCGTCGGCATCCTGGTGGTCCGCTTCGCCCATCGTCGCCTGATGCACGAGCCCGACACCGTACGCCGGGAAACCCTGACCATCCTCGCCACCCGCCAGCCCACCGCAGCCCGCCGAGGCTGACCGGGCACCGGCACGGACGCACGAAATCGCAGCTCACCTGCCGCGACCACTCGTCACCGGCTGGCGCGAGGTGGCAGGCCGGAGACCGGCGAGTCGGACGTAGAGCTCGCGTTTGGCGGTGGCATCGCCACGCCGGTCGATGACGTACCCAGTCAGCCAGATCCAGCCGTCGTAGGCGTGCCGGTCGCTGACCGAAACGACCCGCAGGGTCAGCGCCCGACCACCGGCGAACTGCACCGAGGCGTGGCCGTCGATCCGGAGCAAATCGCCTGGAGTCGGGCGCGTGGTCACCAGGGGCCCTGGTTCGGTGGTTGACAGTGCCGAGCGTGCATCGACTGCCAGTCGCGCAGGGCCCGCTTGAGCCGCTCGTTCTCCTGGGCGGCCGTTCGGAACTGCCGGTGCAGGTCGGCCAGCTCGTCGGCGACCGTGGCCTGGAACTCGCGCACCTGGTCGGGGTCGACCCCACGGCGACATGGGGCGAACGTGCGGGTGCGTACCTCGTGCGGGGTCAACCGGGCCGGGTGGCCGGTCCCGTAGGGCCGGCCACCTCGATACACCTGGGCCACGTGGGTCCTCTTCGGGTAGTCGGAGGCGCGACGGTGCGGCGCCGCTGGAGCGGGCGGGCCGTGCGTGGCCGGCGTCCGCACGGCCCGCCCGCTCGGCCGCCGCAGCCCATTCGGCGGTACGACGGCAGAGCAGCTCTGTGGGTCGGGACGGGCACGCGCACCCGCCCCGACCAGGGGAATGAGCCGAACTCGTTGCCACGCGAGGGCCGGCTCCCAACCAACATAACTAGATATGTCAGACGAGTCAACGTCGCTTGTTAGGCGCGTCGCGGTGTGATCGAATCGGATTGCCACGCGAGGAGTGCCATGCGAGAAGTGCCGGACTACTGGCGCATCGCCGACGATGTGATCGCCGACGTCAAGTCCAAGAAGTTGAAGCCGGGGGACAGGCTGCCCTCGATCGCCGAGCTGCGCGCGACCTACGACGTCAGTCACGGGACCGTGCAGATGGCTTACGCCCGACTCGAAGCCCTGCGGGTGATTCGGCGGCAGCAGGGTAAGGGTGTCTTCGTGACCGATCCGAAGACCTGGATGCGGGAGCCCTGACCTGCGCGACGCCGACCGGTCGGAGGAGCGGTCAGGCCGCGTCCGACTGCTCAGCCAGCGGGGGATTGGCCTGTTCGGGCGAGGCGTCGTCGTGGATGCGGGTGGCGAGGTCGAGGGCGGCGCGGATCGGGTCGTCGGCCCAGCGGCTGGCGAACGCGTCGTACAGTCGCCAGCCGGCCCGGGTCAGGGTGCGTTGCCGTTCCACGTGCGCGGCCACGCCGTCCGGATGCACCGCGCAGCACAATCCGACCGGGCCGTCGTCGCCGACGCACAGGTCGACCCGCCAGCGGCCGACGGGGTAGTCGGGCCGCACGGCCAGCCCGATCCGGGTCAGCTCGACGGCGAGAGCCCGGGTCCAGGTGTCCGGCTCAGCGGCTCGCGCGCCGGTGGTGTCCGGAGGTGCGGAGTCGGTGGCCTCCAGCGGTTGTCCGGCGTACCGGAGGTAGTCGCCGACGATGCCCTCCGGCGACCGGAGCGACGTGACCACCGTGAGCTGTCTCCTGGCCCGGGTGACCAGGACGTTGAACAGGTTCGGTTCGGCGACGAACCGGTGCCGGGCCGGCGGGTCGTCGTCGACCAGCCCGAGCGTGGCGATCACCACGTCCGCCTCGCTGCCCTGGAACGCGTGCACCGTCCCGGTGCGCAGGCCCAACCGTTCGATCTCGTCGACGTCGTACGCCGCCAGCAGCGCCGTCTCCACCGCGTCGGCCTGGGCGCGGAACGGGCTGATCACCGCGATGCCGCCCTGCGGGGGTCGGGCCGCGAGGGTGGCGACCAGGTCGAGCACGGTCGCCACCTCGGCCTGGTTGACGCCGTCGACCACGGCGGCGTCGGCGACGGTCAGCACGTCGATGGCGTCGGCCCGTTCGTTGCCGGGATGCCGGGTGACCAGTTCCAACCGGTCGTCGTAGAACCGGCGGGCGGAGAAGCCGATCAGGTGCGGCGCGCAGCGGTGGTGCTCACCGAGCCAGGTCACGGGTGCGGCGCCGGCCGCCACGTCGAAGGCGCTCGCCCGGCGTACGTCGAGCCGGTCGGTGTAGTGGTCCAGGCCGTGCCGGTGCAACGTCGCGGTCACGTCGGCGTCCGCGACGAACGACACGAACCGCAGCTGCCGTGGATCGCCGGCCACCAGTGCCCGGCGGGCCCGGGCCAGCACCGGAGCGGCCCGCAGCTGGTCGATGTGTGCCGCCTCGTCGAGCACCACCAGATCGAACATGCCGGCCGCCGGTGGCAGCAGGTCCTCGACGTCGGCCACCGTGCCCACCCACAGGGGCAGCGCCCGGACCAGCGCCTCGGCGTCCAGCGTGGCGAGCAGTTCCCGGCGCCGGTTGCGTCCGGCCCGCAGGGCGGTGCCCAGGCCGCTGGCGGCGCGCCGGGCGTCCCCGGTCCACCGCCGCGCGCTGGCGGTCTGGTTCCGCAGCGCCGTGCCGACCGCCTGGGCGAGCGCGACGTCCGCCTCGACCAACGCCCGCCAGGCGGTGGTCAGGTCCGTGCCGCCGTTGGCGGACAGTCGGGCGGCGGCACGTACCGCGTGTGCGGCGTCCACCGCCGCCCGTAGCTGGGACACGGGTACGGCCGGGCCGGCGCCGGTGAGCCGGTGCAGTCGATGGGCGGCGCGGGACCTGCGCCACCGGGACCACCAGCGCTCGCCGGGCCGGCTCGCGGCCTGCAGGGCGGCGCGGATCGCGTCGAGGTCGGTGTCGGGCTGGAACACCGCCGGGGCGTCGTGGCTCAGGGCGGGCAGCAGCGGTTGCCAGTCGGGCAGGGTGGCGGCGAGGCGTTCCTGTTCCAGTGCGGCGGCGATGCCGGCCCGGACCCCGTCGACCCGGTCGCGGGCGGCCGACACGGCATCGGTGTCGTGGCGTAGTTGTGCGTCGTCCACGCCGACGGCGACGCCTCCGGCGAGTTCGGTGGCGATGCTTCCGCGTCGTTCCGCGTCACCGAAGAGCACCGGCGGTGGGCCGGGATACCGGCGCAGCAGTTCCCCCAGTACCTCGGCGGCGTGGGTCGACTGGGTGGCCACCAGTACCGATCCGCCGTGCGCCACGGTGTCCAGTGCGGCGGCGACCAGGGCGTGGCTCTTGCCGTTGCCCGGCGCACCGGAGACCACCACCACCGGTGCCGTCCTGGTGCGCCGGATCACGTCCCGCTGCGCGGCGTTCAGCGGCAGCGGCGACAGCACCTTATCCCCGTCACCGTGGTCGTCGGCGGTCGGCTCCGCGTCGCCGTCGGTGCCGAGGTAGAGCCGGCTCAGGGCGGTGTCCGCCAGCCCGGGCCGGCCGGCCCAGCTCAACAGGGTGTCCCGGAGGCGACCGGCGAACACGTCGCGGGTCACGAAGAGCGCCGCCGCGGCGACCCCGGTGGCGTCGCCGTCGACGCCACGTGGCGCTCGCGCCCGCACGGTGGTCACCTTCACGCCGGCGGCCTCGGCCGCCGCGGTGATCCAGGCGGTGGTGCCGGGGGCCGTCAGCCAGCCCGGTCCGGCCAGTCCCGGTGCGGCCTCCAGCCGGGCAGCGAGTTCCCGGTCCTCGATCAGCGGGGTCAGTTCGAGGTCACCGGCCGGCACGACCCGGTAGTCGCGCCGGCCGCGGTGCAGGCGTACCGGCTGGGCCAGCAGGGGGAGTCGGATTCGTCGCCGGGTGCCGTCCAGGTCGGCGGTGCCGACCAGGAAGGCCAGCCCGAGACGGAGGATCCGTTCGTCGCGGTGCAGGGCGTCCAGCGCGGCGAGCCGGTCCAGTCGTGCGCCGCGTGGGCCCCGGTGCGGTTCCGGCAGCCAGACCAGCGGTCGGCCGGTTCCGGCCACGTCGAGGATCCGCTCGGCACCGGCCGGGGCCAGGTCGGCGAGCGCGGTGAGGATGGTCGCCGCGTGCATCGCCCGCAGATTCTGCCGTACGCGATCACGGCCGTGCTCCCGTCGGCGGACGTGGCGGTGTCCCACCGCCCGTGGCACCATGCCGCCCCGCGGCGTCGCGCCGCTGGGCGGACGTGCCGCTGGGCGGGCCGTGCGCCGGCAGGAGGTATTGGTACGCCCCCTTTGCTCTGCTTCAACTGACGCAACGGATTGGCGCCACGACCGATGCGTGGGTTGAAGCAGAGCAAAGGGGGCGGAGGGAACAGTGGTGGGAGCCGTCGGGTGTCGACGGCTCCCACCGGGGTCGTGCGGGTGGGCTAGCTGGCGTACGTCTCGAACTCGGCGACCCGTGGGGTGCCGGTCGAGCTGGTGATGTCGAAGGTGATCTTGCGCAGGGACGTCGACCCGAAGCTGATGACGCCCGCGCCGGTGCCGGTGGCGAGGACGGCGCCGGTGTCGTGGTTGAGGACCCGCCAGTTGCGGATGGTGCCGACGGAGCCGGACGCCTCCCGGATGTTGATCTTTGACACCGTGGTGGCCGAACCCCACTTGATCGAGATCTGGCCGGTCGTGCCGCTCGGTGACCAGGCGGTGTTCATGTCGCCGTCGCGCACGTCGCCGTAGCTGGTGCCGCTGGCCTTGCTGGAGCCGTCGGAGCCGGCGCCGATGCTGAGGTTGGTACCGCTGGGCTGGCTCGGCGTCGGCGTCGGGTTGCTGGTCGGCGGTGCGGTGGTGGTGGTCGGTCCGGGCGTCGGGCTGGTCGGCCCGGCGGTCGGGCTCTGCGGCGTGCAGTTGCCGTTGGAGGTACGGATGCCCTTGTTCGCGCCGGCGGTCTGGCTGACGATGCTCGGCACGCAGCTGGCCGCGTCGAGGCGGTACGAGTACGGGATGCTGACGCTGGTGTTGGAGGTCGGGTTCGGGCCGGCCGGGTTGGTGTCGCCACTACGCGAGGACCAGGTCACGTTGTCGAAGATGTTGCCGCTTACCTGCCAGTAGCCCGCGGCGTCGGTGTAGAAGGTGCCCAGCACGTCCTTGGAGTTCTGGAAGTAGTTGTTGTCCACCTTGGCGCGTGCCCCGGCCCGGGAGTTGATGCCGGACTCGTTGAGGCGTACGTAGTGGTTGTTGTAGATGTGGGCGATGCCGCCGCGCAGCAGCGGGGTACGGGAGTCGATGTTCTCGTACAGGTTGTGGTGGAAGGTGACGTAACCGTTGGACGTGTCGCTCTCGCTGGACCCGATCAGGCCACCCCGGCCGGAGTTGCGCAGGATGCTGTAGGACAGCGTCACGTACTGGGTGTTGTTCTTCATGTCGAACAGGCCGTCGAAGCCCTCCGACTCGCCGCCGGAGGCCTCCAGGGTGACGTGGTCGACCCAGACGTTGCGGACGTCGGCCTCCATCCCGATGGCGTCGCCGCCATTGGAGGTCGGCGAGCCGGACTTCTTGACGTTCCGGACGGTCACGTTCTGGATGATGATGTTGCTGGCCTCGCGGATGTGGATGCCGATCTGGTCGAAGACGGCCCCGTTGCCGACACCGAGGATCGTGACGTTGCTGATCTGCTTGAGTTCGATCACGTCGGCGGCGGTGTTGCAGCTCGAACCGGACACCTTCGTGGTGTTGCCGTGGTTGATGGTCCCCTCGACCTGAATGGTGATCGGGGTGCTGCTGCTGGCCCGGTTGCACAGGGCCGCGTGGATCTGGGTGCCGCTGGTGGCGCGTACGGTCTGCCCGCCCGCGCCGCCGGTGGTGCCACCGTTGCCGGTCGCGAAGCCGGTGGCGCTGCCGACCGCGGCCGACGCCTGCGGCGTCGTCAGCGTCACGCAGACCGCGGCTCCCACGGCGGTGGTGGCCAGCCCCGCGAGGAGCCGGAGTGCGACTTGTCGTCTCATCCTCGTCTCACCTTCCTGGTTGGTGGTGGTGGTGTGGGATCTACAGCGGTAGGCGGTCGGCGCCGGCGAGTGGACGGACCAGCAGCGGCACCAGCGGTGCCGGCAGCACCGGGCCGTGCCGCAGCGTCGGTGTCCAGCCGGCGTCGGCGCTCAGGTCGGGGTCGTGTCCGGCGTTGTACGCGGCCACCAGGTCCACCGGGCGGGACGGCGCACCGGCCGAGCTGACCCAGTTGCCCCGGGCGGTGATCGCCGTGCCGCCCCAGTCGTGGAGCAGGTCGGCGGCGCTGACGTCGGCACCGAGGGCGAAGTGGTTGTTCTCGACGTGCACGGCGGACTGGACGCCGACGCCGATGGCGTACTGGAAGCCGTCGCCGCCGAGCCGGTAGGTGTTGTTGTAGACGTCCACCTGACCGAAGCGGACGCGGGGCAGCCGTTGCAGCCCGCCGTCGAAGAAGTTGTGGTGCAGGGTCACGTTGAGCCGGCCGACGTCCGGGCCGACCGTGTTGGACGAGCCGATCAGCATCAGCTTGTCGCGACCGGAGAACCGGTTCCAGGAGACGGTCGCCAGGCTTGCGGTGTGCGTGATGTCCAGCGCGCCGTCGTGCACCTGGTAGGGGCGTCCGAAGTGGACGGGCTGGGCGCTGTCCGGGTTGTCGCCGTCGGTGAAGGTGTTGTGGTCGATCCAGACGTTCTCGCTGCGGCGCACCGAGACCAGGTCGTACTGCGAGTTCCAGTTACCGGCCTCGCCGTCGGTGGGTGACCAGGCGGGGAAGCAGTCCCGGGCGTCGTCGAAGGTGATGTTGCGGACGATCACGTTCGTCGCCCGGTCGATCATCAGGGTCAGGCCGGTCAGCCGCGCGCCCCGCAACCCGATGATGGTGGTGTTCGGGCCGACGTTGATCTGGGTCTGGCGGGTCTGGTTGGTCACCGACCGTACCCGCGCCTCCTCCAGCGGCCCGCTCGGTGCCACCCGGCCCCACACCGCCGGGTCGTACGCGGCCAGGTACTCCTCCAGCGAGTACCCGGGATCGGCCAGGTCGGCGCAGTCGAGCAGTCGACCGTCGGCGGATTCGAAACCGTCGACCTCGCCCCTGACGTACACGATCTTGGCGGTGGCGTTCGTCGCGTTCGTGGCGTTGTCGCCACCGAGCGCCGCGACCAGCTCGGCGCGGCTGCTCACCACGTGGATCTGCTCGGCCGCGGCGGCGGAGCCCCCGGTGGTGCCCGGCCCGGCGGCGGCCCAGCCGTCGCCGGCCGGGAGAGCCTGCCGGCCGAGCTGTCGGGCCAACGGGGACAGTGGAGCCCGAGCGTCCCCCTCGCGGTGGCTGCCGGCGGGCGCATCGGTGTCGTGCGACGGTCGCGCCACGGCAGCGGTGGGGAGGGCGGTCAGGGCGATAATCGTCGATGCCGCGGCGGCGGCAAGTCTGCGCATCGGCTCGTTTCCGTTTCCTTCGTCGTTGTTTCTTATTAGTGACGAAGGTTACGGTCGCGTTTTTACGAGGGTCAATATTAATGATGTGCAGATTTGTTGCAGGTAATACTGTCGGGTGGCATCGGCCCGACGTGACGTGGTCGGGAAACTGCTGTTCATCGCGTTGTCTCGGATCCTGTGTGGACCGAGGATTTGCAGTTTGTTGCGGCGGTGCCTCCTATTCCTGCCCGACGGGTCGGGTTCGCCACGGCGTTATCGCCCATGGCACGCCGAGTTCCGACGGCAGCCGGCCCTCGTCGGCCACCCGACGTAGCACCTCGTTTACGCCACGCACCCGCAACACCCGCTCTGCGCCGGCACCGACGGCCTCCACCAGGTCGCCGTCGAGCAGCGCCGGCTCGGGCGCCGCCCGCAGGGCGGTCAGGACGGCGGTGAACGGGGCGGTCCGGGCCAGCGGCGCGATCAGCGGTACGTGTGGATCGGCCCGGTGGTCCAGCAGGTTCTCCAGCAGCCCGCGCCGGCCCGGCACCGTACCGGCGGTGGCCTCGCCGGGCAGCAGCAGCCGGTCGGTCGGGTACTCCAGCACCGCCCGCCCAACGGCTCCGGTGACGATCACCTCACCGGCGACGAACTCCTCGCCGGCCAGGGTCACCGCGGCCACGATCGGCGGACCGTGCCGGGTCCGGATCCGCAGCGCGGCGGTGTCGTCCACCTCGATCGGCCGTACCCGGTACCGCTCCACCTCGATGCTCACCGGCTCCACCGGTCCGCCACCGAGCGCCTCGGCGACCGCCAGGCACTGCATCACCGCGTGGGCGAGGGGATTGGCCAGCGCGCCGTCGAGCACCGGTCGCCCGTCCAGCAGCCGGCGCCCGGCCCAGGGCGCGCGGGCGTAGTAGGCGTCCGGGCGTTGCCAGGCCGCCACCGTGGCGATGCCGTTCACCGCGCCCACCCGGCCGGCCGACACCGCGTCCGTCAACGCGCTCAGGGCGGCCGAACCGAGCGCCTGGAAACCGACCTGTACCGCCCGGCCGGTGGTGGCCAGCGCCCCGGACAGTTCCTCGTGCTCGGTGGTGGACAGCAGCGGCGGTTTCTCCAGCAGCACGTCCGCCCCGGCGGTCACCGCGTCCCGGGCGATCCGCAGGTGGGTGTGCGGCGGGGTGCAGATGACCACCACGTCCGGCGTGACGTCGGCGAGCATCGCCCGGTGGTCGGTGAAGACCGGCACGCCGGTCGGCACCGGCGCCGCCGGTTCGCACTCGATCGGCCGGGTGTCGACCAGGGCGACCAGCCGGACCCGCCCGGCCTCGTGCAGCGGCCCGATCACCCGACGGTGCCAGCGTCCGTGCCCGTTCGCCCCCACCAGCGCCACCCGGGGACTCATCACACCGCACCGGCCAGGGTGGCGCGTACCCCGTGCTGGTGCAGGTCGGTGAGCCAGCCGACCACGTCGGCGCGGACCTGCGCGTCGGCGGCCACCTCGGGCGGTACGACCTCGTCGAGGCCGAGCATGGCGTCCACCGCACCCGCCGGGGTCCGCGGCGCGGCGGCCAGGACCGCGCGGATCCGCTCCGCCAGCGGGTCGTCAAGGGGGAGCGACCGGCCGTCGTCGGCGCTGCCCTGGGCGAACCGGATCCAGGCGGCGACGACCAGCGCCGCCCACCGGGCCGGTCGTCCGGCCGCCCGCAGGTCGGCGACGGTGTGCAGGATGCGCTGCGGCAGTTTCTGCGACCCGTCCATCGCCACCTGGAGGGTGCGGTGCCGGATCGCCGGGTTGCCGAAGCGCTCCAGCACCTGCTCGCCGTAGTCGACCACGGCCACCCCGTCGGGCGGGACGAAACTGGCGGCCACGTCCTCGGCGATCAGCCGGCGCAGCACGGTGACCAGGTGCGGCAGCGCGAGGGCGTCGGCGATCGTCTCGCAACCGGCCAGCGCGCCGAGGTACGCGGTCGCCGAGTGCACGCCGTTGAGGGCGCGCAGCTTCAGCCGCTCCCACGGGCCCGCGTCCGCGCAGAGCACCGCCCCGGCGCGGTCCCACGCCGGCCGACCGCCGGGGAAGTCGTCCTCGATGACCCACTGGGTGTACGGCTCGGCCGCCACCGCCGCGAGATCCTCGACGCCGAGCGCCCGACGGGCCGCGGCGAGGGTCTCCGGGGTGCTGGCCGGGACGATGCGGTCCACCATGGTGCCCGGGAAACCGACCTGCCCCTCGACCCAGTCCAGCACCTGTTGCGACGTGCCGGCGTACGCCAGGGACTGGGTCACCAGGCTCCGCAGCCGGCGGCCGTTGGCGGGCAGGTTGTCGCAGCTGACCAGGGCGATCGGCCCGGCGTCGGCGGCGGCGCGGGCCAGCAGGCCACGCACCAGCAGCCCCGGCACGGTGACCGGCGGTCGGTCGGTGGTCAGATCGGCGACCAGGTCGGTGTCGGGACGCAGCGTGCCGGCGGCCGGATCGAGCTGGTACGCCTTCTCGGTCACGGTCAGCGTGACCACCCGGATCGCCGGGTCGGCCAGCAGGGCCACCACCGCCAGCGGGTCGGCGGCGGCCAGCCGCACCCCGGCCAGTGAGCCGACCACGCGGGTGCGCTGGTCGGCCGCAGAGAGCGTGCTGACGCTGAACAGGTTGTCCTGGGCGGCCAGGGTCGCCACGATCGCCGCGTTGCGTGGGGCCACGCCGACGATGCCCCAGTCGCCGCCGGCCAGGCCGATCGCCTGCTCGGTGTAGACCGCCTGGTGGGCGCGGTGGAAGGCGCCGAGCCCGAGGTGCACCACGCCGGCCGGCACGGTGCCCGGGCGGACCAGCGGGCGGGCCTCGGCGGGCAACCGGCGCACCGCGCCCAACCCGAGCCGGGACGCGCCCACGGTCACCGCCATGCCGGGCCGTCCGGGAAGCGGAAGGCGGCGATCGACTCGGGGCGCATGGTGGCGCTGTAACCGGGCGCGGTCGGCAGCAGGTAACGCCCGTCGCGGGTGCGTACCGGGTCGACGAAGTGCTCGTGCAGGTGGTCGACGTACTCCACCATCCGTCCCTCCAGACTGGTGCCCACCCGCAGGTAGTCGAAGATCGCCAGGTGCTGCACGTACTCGCAGAGGCCGACACCGCCGGCGTGCGGGCAGATCGGTACCCCGAACTTCGCCGCCATCAGCATCTCGGCGAGCACCTCGTTGACTCCGCCGACCCGGCAGGCGTCGATCTGCATCACGCCGATCGCCTCGGCCTGCAACAGCTGCTTGAAAATGACCTTGTTGGCGGCCACCTCGCCGGTGGCGACCCGGCACCGTCCGCCGGTCAGCTCGTCCATCGCGCGGGCGATCCGGGCGTGACCGAGGATGTCGTCGGCGTGCGTCGGCTCCTCGATCCAGTACGGGTCGACCTCGGCCAGCGCCGTCATGTTGGTGATCGCCTCGTCGACGTCCCAGACCTGGTTGGCGTCCATCATCAGCAGCGCGTCCGGGCCGATCTCCGACCGGATGATCCGGGCCCGCCGCAGGTCGTCGGCGGGCGGGCCGCCGACCTTCATCTTCATCGCCCGCCACCCCTGCGCGTACGCGGCCCGGGTCAGCGCCCGGACCTTGTCGTCGGGATAGCCGAGCCAGCCCACCGAGGTGGTGTACGAGGGGAAACCGTCCCGTTCCAGCAGCGCCAGCCGGTCGGCCAGCCCGTCGCGTCCCTTGTCCAGGATCGCGGCGGCCTCGTCGGCGGTGAGCGCGTCGGTGATGTGCGTGAAGTCGACGTTGGCCACCAGCTCGTCGGTGGGCAGCTCGGCCAGGTAGCGCCACATGGGCTTGCCGGCCAGCTTGGCCCGCAGGTCCCACACCGCGTTGACCAGCGCGCCGGTGGCCATGTGGATGACCCCCTTCTCCGGGCCGAGCCAGCGCAGCTGCACGTCGGCCACGAGCGAGCGCCAGAAGGCCACCGGCTCGGCGGTGATCTCCGCCATGCCGCGTCCCCGCACGTGGTGGGCCAGGGCCTCGACGGCGGCGCAGGTGATCTCGTTGCCGCGGCCGTTGGTGAAGGTGAACCCGGCGCCGGTCGGGCCGCCGTCGGTGCTCAACTCCACATAGGTGGCCGAGTAGTCGCCGCGGTTGATCGCGTCGGAGCCGTCGCCGCTGGCGGCGGTGGGGAACCGCACGTCGTGCACGGTGACGTCGGTGATGCTGGTCATGAACCTTCTCCGAACTTGAAGACCCGCTTGGGCAGCCGGTACGCCAGGTCGACGATGGTCTCGGCGGCCTCGTCCATGGGCAGCCGGTGCTCGGCGACCAGCCGGGCCAGGAAGCCGGCGTCGACGCGGCGCGCCACGTCGTGGCGGACCGGGATGGAACAGAACGCCCGGGTGTCGTCGACGAACCCGGCCGTGTTGTAGAAGCCGGCGGTCTCGGTCACCGACTCCCGGAAGCGCCGCAGCACCTCGGGGGAGTCCAGGAACCACCAGGGAGCGCCGAGCAGCAGGGCGGCGTACCCACCGGCCAGCGGTGCCAGCTCCCGGGTGAAGGTGTCCTCGTCGAGGGTGTAGAGCACCACCCGCAGCCGGGGATCGTTGCCGTACGCGTCCAGCAGCGGAGCGAGCGCGTGCACGTACTCGGTGACCTGCGGGATGTCGCCACCCACGTCGCGGCCGTGCCGGGCGTGCAGCCACCGGTTGTGGTTGCGCACCGCGCCCGGGTGTAGCTGCATGACCAGGCCGTCGTCGAGCGACATCCGGGCGAACTCCAGCAGCATGTGCGCCCGGAACGCCTCCGCGTCGCCCGGCTCCGCCGCGCCCCGCCGCGCCCGGTCGAACAGCGTCGCCGCGTCGGCACCGAGGTCGAGGGTGCGGGCGGTCGGGTGGCCGTGGTCGGAGGAGGTGGCACCGGCGGCGATGAAGGCGGCCCGCCGCGCCCGCAGCGCGGCCAGATAGCCGGCGTACGTTCCGGTGTCCTCTCCGGCGATCTCGCCGAGCCGGTCGACGTTGTCCGACCAGCCCTCGAAGTCCAGGTCCACCACGTTGTCCGGGCGGAAGGTGGTGACCACCCGTCCACCCGGGCCGCCCCAGCCGTCGGCGGCGAGCTTGGCGTGCCGACCCAGGTCGTCCAGGGGCGACTCGGTGGTGGCGAGCACCTCGATGTTGAACCGCTCGAACAGCGCCCGAGGCCGGAAGCCGGGCTCGGCGAGCCGGGCCGCGAGGGCGTCGTACACCTCATCGGCGGTGCCCGGGGTGAGCCGGGTGTCGACCCCGAACACCTCGGTGAAGGTCTGCTCCAACCACAGTCGCGACGGGGTGCCCCGGAACAGGTGCCAGTGGTCGGCGAAGCGCCGCCAGATGCGTCGCCCGTCGGTCTCCACCGGGCTGCCGTCGCGACTGGGCACGCCCAGCTCGCCGGGGGAGACGCCCTGGCTGAGCAGCATCCGGGTGACGTAGTGGTCGGGCACGATGAGCAGTTGCGACGGGTCGGGGAACGGCTGGTCCTCGGCCAGCAACGCCGGATCGACGTGCCCGTGCGGGGAGATGATGGGCAACCGCGCCACCAGCGCGTACAGCTCCCGGGCCAGCGCGCGTTGGCCCGGCTCGGCGGGGAGGAGCAGGTCGGGTCTGGTCGAGGTGGGCACGGGGAGCGGCTCCTGTGGTCGGTGTCAATCGAGGGTGAGCAGGTCGGCGACCCGGACGGGGGCGCCGGTGTCGAAGGACCGGTTGGCGGCCAGGCCGGTGAGCAGGGCCAGCGCCCCGTCCCGGGCGGTCGCCGCGCGGTGCAGCGGATCGGGTACGCCGCCGAAGAGCACCTGGGTCATCCGGCCGTCCGCCCCGCCGTGCCCGTGCCGGGTGTAGCCGTCGACCTCGATGCGTTGCGGTGGTGCCCAGAAGGGGCGCAGGGTAAGCGTGGCGGCGCCACCCTCCTCGGCGGCCTGGTCGCCGTGCAGCGCGGCGCCCTTGAGCGCACCGGCAGCGGCCGGGCTGACGAACTCGCTCTCGGTGACCTCCAGTTCGAGGCGGCCCCGGCTGCCGTTGACCATCACCCGGTATCCCTCCCAGGGCGCGTACGCGGTGAGGTGGTAGGTCATGGTCGCCCCGGTGGAGTAGGTGGCCAGCACCGCCATGTCGTCCTCGATGCTGACCCCGGGAGCGAAGACGTTGCGGTCGCGGTGGTAGCCGTCCTCGGCCTCGGCGTCGAGGTACAGCTCGCGCAGTCGGGGGTGCTCGGCCAGCCGCAACGCGAACGGGTCGTCGTCGGCGGCCGGCGACGCGTGCGCCCGGTCGTAGTCCCGAGCGTAGCCGTGCCGGCGGCCGTCGTCGCCGTAGAAGAACAGCCGGCCGGCCGCGTACACCCGCACGGGTGTGGCGTCCAGCCACCAGTTGACCAGGTCGAAGTGGTGGCTGGCCTTGTGCACCATCAGCCCGCCGGAGCTGGCCTTGTCGCGGTGCCAGCGGCGGAAGTAGTCGGCGCCGTGGCGTACGTCGAGCAGCCACTCGAAGTGCACCGAACCGATCTCGCCGACCGCGCCGTCGGCCAGCAGCCGGCGCAGCTGCTCGTGCAGCGGGTTGTAGCGGTAGTTGAAGGCGACCGTCACCCGCCGGCCGGTGCGGCGTACCGCGTCGAGGATGCGCTGGCAGCGCGGCGCGTCGGTGGTCATCGGTTTCTCGCAGACCACGTCGCAACCGGCCTCCAGCGCGGCCACCACGTACCCGTCGTGGGTGACGTCCACGGAGGTCACCAGCACCACGTCGACGCGCTCCTTGGCCAGCATCGCGGTGAAGTCACCCGCGTGGTACGTCGGCACGGGCCGGTGCCCCAGCTCACCCAGCCACCGGTTGTGGGCGTCCATCCTGGCCTGGTTGACGTCGGCGAAGGCGACCAGCTCGGCGGTGTCGGCGTGCTCGCGCGCCAGCGCCCGGACGAACATCTCGGCACGGGCGCCGGTGCCGACCACGGCGTACCGGGTCCGGCTGCCGGGTTGCGGTGACACGGAGCGATCCTCCTCGATCTTTCTGCAAACCTTTGCATCGAAGTAACCACGGTCGATCGGCTCGCGTCAACGAAGGCGGAAAAATCGGCGGCCTTTGCCCCGATTGAAGGGCTTACCTGTGCATGGCAAGCGGTCTGCCGAAACACAGCTGTAACCATCCACCGTTGACAGTGGCACAACCGTTTGCATTAATTGGCGGCACCGTGACCGCCGACACATCGACGAAGGGGGCCTGGATGCCAGTCACCATCAGGGACGTCGCCCGGGCCTCCGGAGTGCACATCTCCACCGTCTCCCGCACCTTCTCGGCGCCCCACCTGGTCAACCCGGAGACCCGGGTACGAGTGCTCGCGTGCGCCGAGGACCTGGGTTACCGGCCCAACCGCGCCGCCCGCGCACTCATCACCGGCCGTACCCACAACATCGGGCTGATCATCGCCGACATCGCCAACCCCTTCTTCCCGCCACTGATCAAGGCGGCGGAGAGCCAGGCCCGCCACCGCGACTACCACGTCTTCGTCGCCGACACCAACGAGGACGCCGCCGCCGAGGAGGAACTGGTCCACGCGCTGGCCAAGCAGGTCGACGGGGTGCTGCTGTGCAGCCCCCGGATGAGCAACAGCCTGATCGAGCAGCTCAGCCGGGAGGTGCCGCTGGTGGTGGTGAACCGGCAACTGGCCGGGCTGCCGTGTGTGCTGATGGACGTCGGGCAGGGCGCGCGGTCGGCGATCGAGCACCTCGCCGGGCTGGGCCACCGGCAGCTGGCGCTGCTGGGCGGGCCGCGTGGCTCGTGGACCAGCCGGGAACTCCGGCGCGCCGCCAGCGCCGCCGCCCGGGCCGCGGGCGCCGACCTGACGGTCCTCGGTCCCAACCCGCCCACCGAGACGGGCGGTCTCGCCCAGGCGGAGCAGGTCCACCGGGCCGGCGTCACCGCCGTGCTCGCCTACAACGACCTGATGGCGATCGGCCTCATGGAAGGGCTCGACGCACTCGGGGTCCGGGTGCCGCAGGAGGTCAGTGTCGTCGGCGTCGACGACATCTCCCTGAGCCGACTCACCCGCCCCAAGCTGACGACGGTGGCCACGCCAACCGCGGCCGCCGGCCGGACGGCCGTCGACATGTTGCTGCAACAGGACACCGATCTCCCGCGTACCGCGCGGGGCGGCGGTGCCACCGTGGCAGTCGGCGTCCGTCGCACCACCGCACAGGTAATGCTCCAGACCGAGTTGGTCATCCGCGACTCCACCGGGCCGGGCCCCTACGCCGGCCGGGAACGTCCCGGAACCGCTGCCGCTGGCCCGGGCCCGCATCGCCGTGCGGACCCGGGCAACCCGGTCGTGGCCGCCGGTGACGTGGTCGCCTCCTAACGCCAAGGAGTGAGCGCACATGCACCCCGCAACACACCCCACCGCCAGCGCGCCCGACGGGCGCACCTACCGTACCCCCCTGCTCCGCCGCCGGTTGCTGCGCGGCCTGCTCGCCGCGGTCGTGGCCGTGCCGCTGGTCGGCGCGGCGGCGGCCTGCGGCGACGACGCCGCGTCCGACGGCAAGACCAAGATTTCGATCTTCTGGTGGGGTGGTGACGCCCGGGCCCAGCTCACCGAGCAGGCGCTGGACCTCTACACCCAGAAGAATCCGGACGTCGTCTTCGAGAAGGTCTGGCAGGCCAACCAGGGCTACTTCGACAAGCTGGCCACCCTCACCGCCGGCGGCAACCCGCCGGACATCTTCCAGATCGACGACAACTTCCTCGCCGAGTACGCGGCCCGCAACGCCACCCTGGACCTCAAGCCGTACCAGGACTCCGGTGACCTCGACACCACCAAGTTCCCGCCCAGCCTGCTCCAGTACGGGGTGGTCGACGGCAAGCTCGCCGGCGTGGCCGCCGGGGAGAACACCCAGGGCCTGGTCTACAACAAGACGCTGCTGACCAAGAACGGCCTGCCCGAGCCGACCACCGGGATGAGCTGGGAGGAGCACATCGCCTGGGCCGAGCAGGTCAGCGAGAAGACCGGCGTACCCGGCACCCAGGACCCCAGCGCCGACTACAAGGCGCTCTGGGTGTGGCTGCGCCAACAGGGCAAGGACCTCTACGCCGGTACCGAACTCGGGTTCACCGCCGAGGACGTGACCAGGTGGTTCGAGCTGTGGAAGGGGGCCCGGGACCGGGGTGCCACGCCGACCCCGGACGTGATCCACGAGGGCAACGCCACCGACATCACCAAGCAGCTCGTGGTGACCGGCAAGTCGGCGACCTCCTGGGTCTGGGTCAACCAGATGCCGGAGTTGAAGAAGAACACCTCCGACGAACTCGGTGTCATCGCCTACCCGGGTGACCCGAGCGGCCAGTGGGCCCGCGCCTCGATGTACTGGTCGGTCTTCCGGGGCAGCAAGAACGCGGACATCGCGGTCGATGTGATCAACTTCCTGGCGAACGACCCCGACGCGGTCAAGCTGCTCGGCACCGACCGGGGCCTGCCGTCCAACCTGGACCTGCGCCGGGTCATCAGCGACGACACCACCGACGAGGCGATGAAGCAGTCCATCGCGGTGGAGACCGAGCTGGCCAAGACGTTCGGCGAGGCGCCGCAGGTGCCGATCAAGGGCCACAGCAAGGTCCGCGCCGAGCTGACCAAGGCCGCCGAGAACGCGCAGTACGGCCGGGCGACCCCCGCCGAGGCCGCCGCCCAGTTCGTCGAGGCATGCAAGGCGGCAATTGCCTCCTGACCCGCCGCACCACCCGGAGAGGAGCAGTTCGTGGCCCTGACCACGGCGCCCGACCCGACCCGACGCGGCACCGGATCCGTCCGGCCCGACGCCAACCGGCGCGGGACCGGACGGATCCGGCACGGTGAAGGTCTGGCCGGTTACGTTTTCCTGTCGCCCTGGCTCATCGGTCTGATGGGCATCACGGCGCTACCCATGCTGTTGTCGCTGTACCTGAGCTTCACCAACTACGACATCCTCACCCCGTTGTCCGAGGTGGAGTGGGTCGGGCTGGCCAACTACGAGCGGATGTTCACAAGCGATCCGTCGTGGTGGCACTCGGTACGGGTCACGCTCAGCTTCGCCCTGATCGCCGTACCGCTGAAACTGGCCGCGGCGCTCGGGGTGGCCCTGCTGCTCAACCGGGCCTGGCGCGGAGTCGGGTTGTTCCGCGGCCTGTTCTACCTGCCGTCGCTGCTCGGCGGCAGCGTCGCCCTGGCCATCGTCTGGGTCAACATGTTCAACCGGGAGGGCGCGTTCAACTCGTTCCTCGCCCTGTTCGGCATCCAGGGCAAACCCTGGGTCAACGATCCGGACTGGGCCCTGGAGACGCTCATGGTGCTGGCCATCTGGCAGTTCGGCGCACCGATGGTGATCTTCCTGGCCGGCCTCAAGCAGGTGCCGACCGAGTTGTACGAGGCCGCCTCGGTCGACGGAGCCGGCCGGTTCCGGCAGTTCGTGAACGTGACCCTGCCGATGCTCTCCCCGGTGATCTTCTTCAACCTGGTGCTGGAGACCATCAACGGTTTCCAGGGTTTCACCGCCGCGTTCGTGCTCAGCAACGGCACCGGCGGGCCGGTCGACTCGACCCTGATGTACACGCTCAACCTCTACATCACCGGCTTCACCGACCTGGAGATGGGCTACGCCTCCGCGATGGCCTGGGTGTTCCTGATCGCCATCGCGATCATCACGGTGATCTTCTTCAGCACCGGCCGGTTCTGGGTGCACTACTCCGACGGGGAGGACCGCTGATGGTGGCCGGTACCGTCGCCCCGCCGGGGGCGACCCGCCCGCAACGCCCCCGCAGCCGCTCCTGGCTCCGGCTGGTCGTGCTGCTGGCCATCGTCGCGGTGGTGCTCTACCCGCTGTTCTGGATGATCGGCACCTCGGTGAAGTCGCAGGAGGAGATCGTCAACAACATCGGTCTGCTGCCCCGCGACTTCACCCCGGGCAACTACACCGACGGGTGGACCAACTTCGACGTCAGCTTCGCCCGGTTCTTCCTCAACAGCGCCCTGGTCAGCCTGCTCACCGTGGTCGGCAACGCGGTGAGCTGCCTGCTGGCCGCGTACGCCTTCGCCCGGCTGAGGTTCCGGCTGCGCGGGGTGTGGTTCGCCGTCATGATCGGCACCCTGCTGCTGCCGGGGCACGTGCTGATCGTCCCGCAGTACATCCTCTTCCGCACCCTCGGCCTGGTCGGTGGGGAATGGCCCTACCTGCCGCTGCTGATCCCGCAGTTCCTGGCCACGGAGGCGTTCTTCGTCTTCCTGATGGTGCAGTTCATGCGCGGCATCCCCCGCGAACTGGACGAGGCGGCCCGCATCGACGGCGCGAACGCGTTCGGCATCTTCCGGCACGTGATCCTGCCGCTGAGCCGGCCCGCGCTGGTCACCACCGCGATCTTCTCGTTCATCTGGACCTGGAACGACTTCTTCCGGCAGCTGGTCTTCCTGTCCGACCTGAGCGACTACACCGTCCCGGTGGCCCTGACCCTGTTCATCGACTCGACCAGCCAGAGCGCGGTCGGTCCGATGTTCGCCATGGCGGTGCTGTCCCTACTGCCGGTCTTCGGATTCTTCGTCGCCTTCCAGCGGATGCTCGTCGAGGGGATCAACACCAGTGGACTCAAGGGCTGACGCTCGCACCGGGCGGCACGAGCCCGGACGGGACTGGCGGGACACCGTCAGCGACGCCGCCGACCTCGCGCTGCTGGGCATCCTGACCGTGCTGGCCGCGGCACCGGTGCTGACCGCCGGTGCCGCGATCGGCACCGCCAGCGCGACCGTGCACGAGTGGCTCACCACCGGCAGCTGGCCGCCCGCACGACGTACGCTGTCGCGCTTCGGACGGGCGCTGCTGCCGGGCGTACCGGCGGTCCTGGTCGGGCTGGCCACCGCCGGGCTGCTCGTCGCGGACCTGGTCGCGGTGGCCACCGGCCGCGTCCCGGGCGGTACGGTGGCGCTGGTCGTCACAATCGCCGTCGCGGCGTCCCTGCTCGGCTACGCCGCCGCGATCGTGGTCGAGGTGGGGCGTGCCGGCGGCACCGGGTGGCGGTCGGCGGTCACCCGGGCCGCCCGCGCCTGCCTCGACCACCCCGCGAACTGGGCCGCGCTCGCCGGCACCGCGCTGGTCGTGGTCCTGCTCGGCGTGCTGGTCACGCCGGTGGCGGTGCCGATCCTCGCCGGGTACGCGCTGGCCGCCGTGCACGCGGTCGCCCGCCGTCGACACGTCACCCGGGTGGAGCTGTCGTGACCGACCCACGACTTTCCGTCGACGGTACGCCGGTCGCCCGGTACGTGCTCACCCCCGACCTGGACGCCCGGCACGGGCCCCGGCCGTACCTGCATCCGGTGCGCACCCTGGCCGGCACCCGGGTCACCGACGCGCTGCCCGCCGATCACGTGTGGCACCTGGGGGCGTCGCTGGCCGTGCAGGACGTGGCCGGCACCAACCTGTGGGGCGGGCGGACGTACGTGCGCGGCACCGGTTACACCTGGCGCGCCGACCACGGCCGGATCGTGCACACCGGCTGGACGCACCGGGCTGCGGACCGGCTCGACCACCAGCTGCAGTGGTGCGACCCGACAGGTGGGGTGCTGCTCACCGAGCGGCGGGTGCTCACCGCCTCGGCGGTACCCGGCCACGACGGCGCGTGGCGGCTCGACCTGACCAGCACGCTCACCGCGCCGGCCGACCGTGACGTGACGCTGGGCAGTCCGGCCACCAACGGCCGCCCCGGCGGGGCGGGCTACGGCGGGTTCTTCTGGCGTGCGGTGGCCGCCGAACCGCCCGAGGTCCTCACCGCCCGGCTGACCGGCGAGGAGCAGGTCAACGGGTGCGCCGAAGCGTGGGTGGCGATGACCGGGCGGGCGCCGGAGGGTGGGACCTACACCCTGGTCTTCAGCGGTCTCGGGCCGGGCGACAGGTGGTTCGTCCGGACCACGATGTACCCCGGGGTCTGTGTGGCCTTCGCTTTCGAGGAGACCGCCACCATCCGCACGAACACCAGCCGGCACGGTCACTACCGCGTCGTCGTCGCCGACGGCCGGCTCGACCGCCACACCGCCGCCGCCCTCACCCGCTGACGCCATCGACGGCACCGCGATCTGTGGCGGTCCAGGTGGTCGGCCCGCCGCTCGCGGAACTCCCGCACCGCCACAGATTCCTGGCCGCAGCGCCACCGTCGGTCAACCGGCACCCAGGCAGACGAACGCCGCCGCGGTGGCCCGGGCGGTGCCGTCGCCGGCGGCGACGAATGCCTGCTGGGCCTCGGCGAGGGCGTGCGCCGGTCGGGCGCCGGCCCGCATCCGCCGGTGCAGGTCCAGCATGAGCGCGGTGGTCGGGTCGGCCGGCACCGGTAGCACCGTGGCGATCAGGCACCGGGTGCCCAGGGCCAGCAGCACCGCGGCGAATCCCATCACCTCGTCGCCCGGGCGGATGCCGGTCAGCCCCGACTCGCAGGCGGAGAGCACCACGCAGCCGGGTGGACGGGCGACGCGTTCCCACTCGTATGCGAACAGCGGTCCTCCGGCGAGCTCCAGAGTGGAGAACTGTGGATTATCCGCGCGGAACGTGCCGTGAGCCGCGATGTGCACCAACCCGGCATCGTCCAGTGCCCGGGTGAGCGCGTCGGCGGTGGCGTCCGCCCCGGTGAGCAGTTGGGCTCCCGGCAACACCCGGGCGAGCCGGCGGACCTCGGCCTGCCCGGCCGGTAGCCGCGGGCCGCTGGCCAGGACCGGCGGTCCGACCGCGGCCTCGCGTCGGTCCGCGCCGAGCCATACCGTGGCCGACGGGGCGACCGTGACGGCGCGACCGGCACAGGTCGGCAACTCGGCCCAGCCGACGGCATGCAGCTCACCGACCGGAACGATCACCAGGGGCCGGTCAGCCAGACGGCGTCGCACCGGATCGAAGAGCTGACGGTCGAGTACCGCGGCGGCGTGTGCGGCACCGGCCTGCGCGGCGGCCGAGTCCCCGGTGGTGATCAGTCGACGTAGCCCGAACCGGTGCCATCGGGCCAGCCTCGCCGCCTCGGCGCGCGGGCCGAGGTCGTGCAGGCTGACCCGACCGTCGCGGACCAGCACCGCCCGGAGCCGATCGCCGTGCGCCACCAGTTCGACCAGCACGCGCGAGCCGAGCCGCTCGGCCAGGGCGTCCACGGTGGGCGGGGCGACCACCTCGCTTCCGCCGGGCATCCGTCGGGCGAGGTCGCGGATGTGGTGTTCGAGTCGGGCCTGCCGGCCGCGCAGGGCACGTACCGGACGGTCGGCCAGCACCGCGTCCTCGAGCAGCCCGCTGACCATCCTCAGCTCGGCGAGCGCGGCGACCAGATCGGGGTCGTCGGGCGGGAGCGCCGAGCGCATGCGCAGCGTGTTGGCGCGCCACCGCTCCGACCAGGCGAGGACCCGGGCCGGTGCGCCGGCGCGGACGGCGACGTCCAGCCCTTCGGCCGCCAGTTCCTGCCCGTACGCCCCGCTGTGGGCCCGCAGTTCCGTGGCGCCGAGCGAGGTGCGGTGCCGGTCGAGCACGGCCAGTCCGCGCCGGAGCGCGCGGGCCGCGCCGGACTCGTCGCCGCTCAACCGGCGTGACAGTGCCAGGGCGTACCAACCCTGAGCCCGTCGGGGAGCGGTGCCCCGGCCCCGCGCCCGGGCGGCCCGGCCGAACAGCTCCATGGCGCGGTCGGTGCGGCCGGTGGCAGTCGCCAACAGACCGGCGTCGATGCGGGTGATCAGCGCGGGATCCGGCCAGCCGGTGGCGTCGAGCTGGTCGGCGGTCCGGACCATCGCGGTGAACAGGGCCGGCGAACGGGTTCCCCGGCGGAACTCGGCGCGCAGCTCGACGTGCCGGGCGAACGCGGCCCAGGTCCGGCGTCCCTGGCGCCGGAAGCGGGTGCGGGCGGCCGCCGCGGCTGCGGTCGCGGTGTCCAGGTCACCGGCGAGCAACGCGGCCCGGGCCTGGGCCAGCAGCGCCTCGGCGAGGTCGGAGGCCATCCCACGACGGCGTAGTTCCCGGATCGCCACGGCGGCGACCTGCACCGCCTCGTCGACCAGCGGCACCGACAGCAGCAGCTCGACGCGGTCCAGCAGCAACGCCGGCCGGGGCACGGCCAGTCGCCGGTACTCCTCGCCGACGGCAGCGAAGCAGCGCAGCGCGGCCGCGATGTCTCCGCGCCGGCCGGCCGCGATCCCACCGTTCCAGCGGGCGTCGGCCGCCGCCAGGTCCAGGCCGAGTCCATGGAAGGCGGCCGCCGCCCGGGAGAGGTCGTCCGCGCCACCGACGGTGCCCCGGTGGGCGTTGAGCAGACCCCGGTTGTTGCGGGCCCGTGCCTCCAGCAGCAGGTCACCTTCGCGTTGGGCGATGTCGATGGCGTGGCCGTAGTCGCGAACCGCTTCGTCGTAGCGTCCGCGGTAGTGCAGTACCACCCCGCGCTGCATCCGGGCCCGCCCGGCGTCCGCACCGGTTAGCTGGGGCAGTGCGTCGGTTACGGCCCGCAGCGCCGCCGCGGTACGGCCGGCGTTGGCCAGTACGTAACCGAGACTCATCTGCGCCAGCGCCCGGGTCCGGGCGGTGCCGGCGGTGCGTACCGCCCGTCGCAGGTGACGTAGCGCGCCGGGTAGATCGTTGAGTTCCCGCAGGGCCAGGCCGATCGCCCGGTCGGCGGTGGACCGTTCGTCGTCGGCGGTGCTGGCGGCGAGCACCCGCTGGGCGATCGCGATCGCCTCACGCGGACAGCGCTGGACGGTGTCGAGCGCCATCAGCGCGGTCCCGGCACCGGCGTCGGTGCTGTCGGGCATGGACAAAGAGTTCCCCATCCATGACGGTGCGTCAATGTCGACCGCCCCGGCTCATCGCTCTCGCCGGGCACGGGCTGGTCATCCGATCAATTGACATACGCCGATTACTTGGAAGAATCGGGGAGTCCGGGGGACTTTCGCCGCGTCGACCACCGGTGGCGCGTGCCACTGCCCGGACCGTTCTTGGAGGACCTCGTGCTTCCTGATCATCCCATCGCGTCGCGTCCCGAAGGCGGGCTGTCCCGACGGTGGCTCCTGGCGGCGTCCGCCCTGGCTACGACGGCGGTGTCGCTCGGCGCCGGACTGCGTCCGCCGCCGGCGCGCGGCGACCTCGACGACGACAAGGCCTACCAGCTCGCGTTTGCCGAAGCGCTCAACGCCGATCGCGAGGTGCGGCGGCACACCACGTCCGGGCGGGAGATCCTCTACCGACCCCGGCAACTGCTGACTGCGGACGCGGACACCTGGCGGGTCGCCGCCTGGCTGCGCAACGGTGGCCACGCGGTGACCATCGCCGACCGTTTCGCCGGTGTCACCCGGCTGCTGTTCGCCGGGGAGACCGACATTCCCGGGGTGGTGACGAGGCTGCGCGATCCCCGGCAGTGGCCCGGCCAGCCGGTGCCCGCGGTCCAACCGCACCACGTGCTGCTCGGTCTGGGCAACATCATGGGCAATCCGAGCGGACCGCCCAGGACGGTCGCTGCCCTGCCGCCGCCGGATTCGGCCCGGCTCGGCGAGGGGGCAGGGGTGACGGTCGGCATCTGCGACACCGGCATCTGGCGGCAGGCGGGCGACGTTCACCCGGAGTGGCTCGGCGGCGCGTACCTGCCGGAGTCCGACGACGAGGACCCGCTCTACGTCCACGGCGACGTGCTGGCCGCGCAGGGCGGTCACGGCACCTTCGTCGCCGGGGTGGTCCGGCAGGCCGCGCCGGGCGTGCGCGTCGACCCGGAGTCGGCGCTGGGCCCGACCGGCGTCGGTGACGAGGCGATGCTGGTGGCCGCGCTCGGTCGGCTCGCGCCGGAGGTGTCGGTGGTGAATCTCTCGCTGGGCGGTTTCACTCTCGACGACCAGCCGTCGCTGCCGCTGGCCAACGCCGTGGCCGGACTACCACCGACGACCGCGGTGGTGGCGGCGGCCGGCAATCACGGCATCGACCGACCGATCTGGCCGGCCGCGCTGGACCGGGTGCTGGCGGTCGCGGCGGTCACCGCCACCGCCACCGGCCCGGCACCTGCGACCTACAGCGGCTTCGGTCCATGGGTCGACGCCTGCACCCTCGGCCGGCACGACAGCACATACGTCCACGGCCGGCTGCCGTTGCCGGGTCGGCCGACCCGGCTGTTCCGCGGGTACGCCACCTGGGCCGGTACCTCGTTCGCGTCGGCGTACGTCGCGGGTCGGCTCGCCGCACTGATGACCACCGCCGGCCTGAGCGCCGAGGCGGCACGCCTGGCGTTGCTCGCGGCGCCGCGCTGGCATCCCGACTACGGTGTCCTCGTCGGATGAGCGCCCGGACGGGGATGTCGTGCTGACCGATCGCAGCGCCACCGACCTGGTGTCCGCCGCGACGCACGGCGACGAGGCGGCCTGGGCCGAGTTGGTGCGCCGGTACACCCCGCTGGTGTACTCGGTGATCCGGTCCCACGATCTGGGCGGCGCCGACGCGGCCGATGTCAACCAGACCGTCTGGCTGCGGCTGGTGGAACACCTGAATCAGGTACGCGAACCCGAGGCGCTGGCCGCCTGGCTGGCCGTGACGACCCGGCGCGAGTGCTACCGGATGTCCCGCCTCGGCCGGCGTACGCAGCCGGTGGACCCGTCCGACGGTGCGTTCGAGGCGTACCACGGGACCTGGGCGGACGTCGCGGCGCCGGACGAGGAGCTGCTGCGAGCCGAGCGGCGCCAGGCGCTGCGGGAGAGCTTCGCCCAGCTTCCGCCGCGGTGCCAGGAGCTGCTGTCGTTGCTGACCGCCGATCCGCCGCTGACCTACCGGGAGGTCGCCGGCCGGCTGGGCCTGCCGGTCGGCAGCATCGGGCCGACCCAGGCCCGCTGCCTGCGCAGGCTGCGCGACTCACCGGCCCTCGCGTCGTACCTTGAACCGGGCGGGACGACCGGACGGAAGTGGGGTGAACGCGATGGAGCCGTGGCCGCCGGTCGATGACGACCGGTTGAAGGCGGAGCTGGGCGCGGCGCTCTGGGACGGCGGGGGAGTTCCCGAGGAGTACGTCACGGCGGCGCGGGCGGCGTTCGCTTGGCGGACGGTGGGCGCCGAACTGACCCTGGCCGAGCTGATCTTCGACTCGGCGAGTGAGACGGAGCCGGCCGGGCTGACCCGGTCGGCGGGTTCCGTGCGTACGCTTTCCTTCCGCGGTGGCCCGGTCGTCGTGGAGATCGAGGTGACCGACGCCGGGATCGTCGGGCAGCTCTCCCCGGCCGGCGGCGGTCGGGTCAGCGCCCGCACGACCAGCGGCACCTACGACGAGGCCCCGGTCAACGCGGTGGGTCTCTTCTCCCTGGGTGCTCCGCCGCCCGGTCCGATCCAGCTCCGGGCCGACGCGGGCGGCCACACGGTGGTCACCGACTGGGTCTGCCTACGCTGACGGGGGCCGCGGGTCGTCCAGCCCGCGGCCCCCGCGAAGGCGTCGGGACTATCGCCTGCTGGTGCTGATCAGATACTGCACGCCACCGAGGTCGGTCCGCCGCTCGCCGTTGTTGTCCGGCCCGAACTGGGTCACGTTGAACGCGATCTCCCCGTCGGACGCGGTCTCGGCCGAGAAGAGCAGCGAGAACCGCAACCGCTCACCGGGGTTCAGCAGCAGGTTCCCCAGGAAGGCCCGGGTGGGCTCCACGATCTCCACCTGGGTCCGGCCGGCCGGGCGTATCCCCGCGCCGACCGCGCCACCGGCCCGCCAGCGCTCGAAGAGTTCCGGACCGAGGTCGACGACGACCCGGCCGCCGATGGCCCGCAGCGGCTCGGCGGCCGCGAAGGTCACCTCGTTCCTGGAGGGCACCCTCAGCGTGTTGCCGATGGCGAAGGGCCGCACGACCGGTCCGGCGCCCGGGTTCAGCAAGACCGAGTCGACGTTGCGCCACGCGATGTTGTTGTTGTGGCTGGCGTTGATGGGGATGCTCGGACCCTCGACGGTCATCGGGTCGGAGTCGGAGATCCAGCGGGCGATCAGGCAGAAGTGACCCGGCCCGGGCACTCCGGTCCACGGGATGGTGACGGTCGTGACGCCCGGGGCGGCGATGACGCTGCTGGCCCCGATCTCGGTCCAGTGGGTCGGCCAGGTCGCGCCGCCGCCGGGCGTGGTCCGGTAGACCCGGAGCACGCCACTGCCGACGCCGGAGCCGTACGGTCCGGGATTGCGCAGCTTGACGAAGACGTAGTTGGTCACCCCGACGATCGGGTTCTGGCTGACGGCGCACTCGACGGCGGTGGGGCAGACCTTGATGTCGGGGCTGATCCACAGCGGTTCGAGCGTGTGCGGCTCCAGCCCGACGTCGGCGGCGACATCCTTGATGTAGACGTCGGTGCGGGCCGTCGCGGCCGCCCGCTCCGACGCCGGGAAGGGTGCGGCGGCGGCTGCGGTCACCGCCAGCAGACTGGTCAGCGTCGCTCCCGCGAGGACGACCAGGGCGGCTCTGCGGACACGTCTTCCTGCACTGCTCATGGCAGGTCTCTCCCATCGACGGGGGCTGAGCCGACGCGGTTCGTTTCCGTACCGTGTCGGCGCGGTTTCGTCATTCAGGAGCGGGAAGACGGGCTGGAAATACCGTCGCCGGGGCACCGCGCTGTCAGATGGCGCGACGACCGGCAAAATGTCCCCGGATCGCGTGGCCCGCGACCTCGGTCAATCAGGCAGCGCCTGGCAGGAGGAGCGGACGACCAGTTCGGTGGGCAGCCGGATGTGGGTGTCCCGCTCGACGCCGGCGATCAGGTCGATGAGCAGGCGCAACGCCTCGGCGCCCATCCGCTGCAACGGTTGCATGATCGTCGTCAGCGGCGGGTTCACCAGCGCCGATTCCGGGATGTTGTCGAAGCCGATCACGGAGAGCTCGTCGGGGACCGACAGGCCCAGGCTCCGGGCGACGTCGATCGTGGAGATGGCGGAGAGGTCGTTTCCGGCGAAGACGGCGGTCGGGCGGTCGGGCAACGAGAGCAGCTCGGCGGCGGGCTCGGCGGCGCTGTCGACCCGGAACCCGCCGACCCGGACCAGCCGCTCGTCCACCGTCACGCCCGCGTCGGCCATGGCCTGCCGGAAGCCCGCCTCGCGGAGCCGGGACGATTCGAGGTCGGCGCGTCCGCTGATGTGCCCGATGCGGCGGTGACCGAGGGAGAGCAGGTAGTTGGTCGCCAGGACGGCGCCGGCGAAGTTGTCGGAGTCGACTGTCGGCAGCCCCGACGGGCCGGTGTGCGGGTCCACGGCCACGACGTGGAAGCCCTGCTTGGTCTCCACCACGGTCGGCGTGACGATCACTGCCCCGTCGATGAGCGTGCCCGACAGCCGGGCCAGCGAGCGGCGTTCCCACCCTACGGCCGTCCCGGCGCCGTCGCCGCCGGAGTACGCGAGCAGTTGGTAGCCGGTGCCGGCGACCTCCACGCTGGCGCCCTTGAGCAGTTCGGTCGAGAACGGCTCGAACTCGGCGACCAGAATGCCGAGCACGTTGGTGCGATGGCTGCGCAGGCTCTGCGCCCCCAGGCTCGCCTCGTAGCCGAGTTGACGGATGACCTGCTGGACCCGTTCCACGGTCGCCTGTGCCACTCCGTAACGGCCGTTCACCACCTTGGAAACGGTCGCCACGGAGACGCCGGCCGTGCGGGCCACGTCCGACATCTTGACACGCTGGGGAAACGCCACGCCGATGATGATAGAGGGCCGGCGGGCCGGTTACGAAGGCGAGTCGAAAACGTTATCGACACCGATTGACACTGGATTACCTTGCTGAAAAACTCGCTCAGGCCGAGCACCCGACTGACTGGTCGAGGAGACATCGATGGCTATAAAGCGCCGTGCAACCACCTTTCTAGCGCTGTCCATGACAACCGCACTACTCGTCGCCGGCTGCGGCGGCGGGGGCGAGAGTGAGGCACCTGCCGAGAGCGAGCTGTACAAGAACCCGGTGACGCTTACCTGGTGGCACAACGCCTCCCAGGACGGTCCCGGTAAAGAGTACTGGGCGAAGGTCGCCAAGGACTTCAATGCGCTGCACCCCACGGTCACGATCGAGATCGAGGGCATCGAGACCAACCAGCTCCAGCGCACCCGGCTCCCCGCCGCGCTGCTCAGCAACGACCCGCCGGACATCTTCCAGGCGTGGGGCGGTGGCGAGATCCGCGAGCAGGTCGAGGCCGACTACCTCAAGGACATCACCGACCAGGTCAAGGACGAGGTTGCCAACATCGGCAGCGCGGTCGAGATCTGGCAGGTCGACGGCAAGCAGTACGGCCTGCCGTACCGGATGGGCATCGAGGGCATCTGGTACAACAAGGAGCTGTTCCAGCAGGCCGGCATCACCGCGCCGCCGGCCACCTTCGACGAGCTGAACGACGCGGTCACCAAGCTCAAGGCGATCAACGTCATTCCGATCGCGGTCGGCGCCGGTGACAAGTGGCCCGCCGCGCACTGGTGGTACAACTTCGCGCTGCGCGCCTGCTCGGTCGACACCCTGCGCAAGGCCAGCCTCGAGAACAACTTCGACGACCAGTGCTTCGTCAAGGCCGGTCAGGACCTGAAGGCGTTCATCGACACCGAGCCGTTCCAGCCCAACTTCATCGCCACGCCGGGTCAGAACGACCCGACCAGCGCCAACGGCCTGCTGGCCAACGGCAAGGCCGCGATGGAGCTGATGGGTGACTGGAACAAGGGCACCCTGGACACCGTCACCGAGGACCAGGAGGCGCTGAACAAGTTCATCGGCTGGTTCCCGGTTCCGGCCATCACCGGTTCCGCCGGTGACCCGAAGGCGGCCCTGGGTGGCGGCGACGGCTTCGCCTGCGCCAAGAACGCCCCGGCCGAGTGCGTCGAGTTCCTCAAGTACATCGTCAGCCCCGAGGTGCAGAAGGGCTACGCCGAGACCGGCACCGGCCTGCCCGTGGCCAAGGGTGCCGAGGACGGCGTGAAGGACCCGGCGCTGAAGTCCATCCTGGAGGCCACCACCAGCGCCACCTACGTGCAGCTCTGGCTGGACACGGCGTTCGGCAGCACCGTCGGCAACGCGATGAACGACGCGATCGTCGCCATCTTCGCCGGCAACGGCACCCCCGAGCAGGTTGTCGAGGCCATGAAGGCGGCCGCGCGCAAGTGACCTCGACCAACCCGACCCTGGACCTCGCCGGCGGCGCTTCCGCGCCGCCGGCGGGACCCCGGCCTGCCCGACGCTCGTCAGCTCGGGCCGCCGAGACCCGACGCAAGTGGTACGAGATCATCGGGCTCACCACGCCAGCCGTCATCGTCTACGTGATGTTCGTGCTGGTCCCGATGGGCTTCGCCTTCTACTACAGCCTGTTCCGCTGGCGTGGCGTGGGACCACCCACCGACTACGTCGGCTTCGACAACTACGTCCTGGCGTTCCAGGACCCGATCTTCATCGACGCGCTGCGCAACAACGCGATAATCGTGTTCGGGTCACTGCTGATCCAGGGGCCGATCGCCCTGGGTGTGGCCCTGCTGCTCAACCGCAACTTCCGCGGCCGTACGCTGTTCCGCCTGCTGGCCTTCGTGCCCTACGTGCTGGCCGAGGTCACCGTCGGCATCATGTGGAAGCTGCTGCTGTCCGACGCCGGCACGGTCAACGCCATGCTGGAGTCGCTGGGGCTGGGCAGCCTGGTGCAGGCGTGGCTCGCCGACCTCGACGTGGTCATCTGGACGATGCTGGCCGTACTCACCTGGAAGTACGTCGGTTTCGCCATCATCCTCCTGCTCGCCGGCCTGTCGAACGTGCCGCAGGAACTGAACGAGGCCGCCGCCATCGACGGCGCGAGCTGGTGGCAGATCCAGCGTCACGTGACGCTGCCACTGCTGGGACCCACGATCCGGATCTGGATGTTCCTGTCCATGATCGGTTCGTTGCAGGTCTTCGACGTGATCTGGGTGACCTCCGTGCCCGCGGTGCGGTCGCTCGGCGCGTCGGCGACCATGGCGACGTACATGGTGGACAACGGGTTCTTCGCCCGGCTGTGGGGCTACGGCAACGCGGTGGCGGTCATCCTGTTCGCCATCTCGTTCGTCGCGGCGGTGCTGTTCCAGCGCTTCCTCCTGCGTCGTGACATCGAGGGCGCCATCACCAGAAGGGCAAACTGATCGTGGCCGCGAACGCCGTCCTGTCTCCGACCGCCAAGCGTCGCCCGATCTCGTGGGGGAACCCGCTCACGTACGCGCTGGCGCTCGCGGTCGCCGCAGTGTCGATCACTCCGGTGGTCTACGTGATCGTCGGCGGGTTCCGTACCACGCCGCAGATCGTCGCCGATCCGGCCGGCCTGCCCGACCCGTGGGTCTGGGACAACTACTCCCGGGTGCTGACCCAGAGCGACTTCTGGCGGCAGGTGTTCAACAGCGCGGTGGTGTCCCTGGGCACCACCATCGGCGTCGTGGTGCTGGGGGTCTGCGCCGCGTTCGTGCTGGCCCGCTACACCTTCCGTGGCCGGGAGGTGCTCTACACCTTCTTCACCCTGGGTCTGCTGTTCCCGGCCGGAGCGGCGATCCTGCCGCTCTACCTGATGCTGCGCGACCTCAATCTGATCAACTCGTACTACGCGGTGATCCTGCCGCAGGTCGCCTTCGCGTTGCCGCTGACGATCGTGATCCTGCGTCCGTTCCTCACCGCGATTCCCCGCGAGTTGGAGGACGCTGCCGCGATCGACGGCACCGGTCGGCTCGGTTTCCTCTGGCGCATTCTGCTGCCCCTGTCGCGGCCCGCGCTGGTCACCGTCGGTATTCTCGCCTTCGTCACCAGCTGGAACGCGTTCCTGCTGCCGCTGCTCGTGCTCGGTGACGCGAGCCTGCACACCCTGCCGCTGGGCGTGCAGAACTTCTCCAGCCAGTACACCTCCGACACGGCGGGAATCCTCGCCTTCACCTCGCTGGCGATGTTGCCGGCACTTATTTTCTTCACGTTCGCCGAGAAGCAGATCGTCGGTGGCCTCCAGGGCGCGGTCAAGGGCTGAGCGGCAGCGGCACCAACACAAAGGGGTAACACAGCATGACTGAGGTCCGCGAGGTCGTGGGCGGGTCGGCGCCGGTGCCGGCCCAGACAGGATCGGGCCACGGCCGGCCCGACCGGTACGGGTCCGATGGCGAGACGCGCGTACGTGAACTGCTCGGTCGGATGACGATCGAGGAGAAGGTCGCGCAGCTCGTCGGCTTCTGGGAGAAGGCCGAAGGTGAGGCCGTCGCGCCGCTGCAGGGCGAGTTCGGCGACATCGGCCGGCTCGAGGACTTCTCCCGGCACGGGCTCGGTCACCTCACCCGCGCCTACGGCACCCGGCCCGTCGAGGCCGTCTCGCGGGCGTCATGGCTGTGGAAGTTCCAGTCCGACCTGGTGACGGGGACCAGGCTCGGCATCCCCGCGATCGTGCACGAGGAGTGCCTGACCGGACTGTCGGCGTGGAAGGCGGCGACCTTTCCCACCCCGCTGGCGTGGGGTGCCGCCTTCGACCCCGACCTGGTCACCGAGATGGCCGCGGCGATCGGGGCGTCGATGCGGGCGCTCGGCGTCCACCAGGGGCTCTCCCCGGTGCTCGACGTGATCCGCGACCCCCGCTGGGGGCGGGTCGACGAGTGCATCGCCGAGGATCCCTACCTGGTCGGCACGCTGGGCACCTCGTACGTGCGCGGGCTGCAGTCGCAGGGGGTGCACGCCACCCTCAAGCACTTCGTCGGCTACTCCGCCTCCCGCGCCGGGCGTAACTTCGCCCCGGTGCACGCCGGCCCGCGCGAGCTGGCCGACGTGCTGCTCGTACCGTTCGAGATGGCGATCCTCGACGGCGACGCCCGCTCCGTGATGCACTCGTACGCCGAGATCGACGGGGTGCCCGTGGCCGCGGATCCGACGCTGCTCACCGGGGTGCTCCGGGACCGGTGGGGCTTCGACGGCACGGTGGTGGCCGACTACTTCGGAGTGGCGTTCCTGAACCTGCTGCACCAGGTCGCCGGCGACCACGCGGACGCGGCCGTGCAGGCGCTGACCGCCGGTGTCGACATCGAGCTGCCCACCGGCGACGCGTACCTGACCCTCGCGGAGTCGGTGCGGGCCGGCCGGATCGACGAGTCGGTGATCGACCAGGCGGTGCTGCGGGTGCTGCGGCAGAAGCTGGACCTCGGGCTGCTGGACGCCACCTTCACCGACGAGCCGGTCCAGGCGGTCGACCTCGACTCGCCCGAACACCGGGCGATCGCCCGCCGCCTCGCCGAGAAGTCGATCGTCCTGGTCGCCAACCAGGACGCGTTGCCGCTGCCGGCGGGCCGCCGAATCGCGGTGATCGGGCCGAACGCGGACCGGCAGGGCGCCCTCTTCGGCTGCTACTCCTTCCTCAACCACGTGCTCGTGCAGCACCCCGACGTGGAGGCCGGCATCGAGGTGCCGAGCGTGCTCGACGCGCTGCGCGCCGAGTTCGGCCCGGAACTGGTCACCTCGGCCCGCGGCTGCGCGGTGGACGACGACGACCGCTCCGGCTTCGAGGCGGCGGTCGCCGCGGCGTCCGCCGCCGATGTCGCCGTCCTCGTCGTCGGCGACCACGCGGGCCTGTTCGGGCGCGGCACGGTCGGCGAGGGATGCGACCGGGACGATCTGGAGCTGCCCGGTGTGCAGCGGGAGCTGGTCGAGGCGGTGCTGGCGACGGGCCGGCCCGTCGTCCTGGTGCTGCTGACCGGCCGGCCGTACGCGATCGACTGGGCGCTGAGCCGCTGCGCGGCGGTGGTGCAGACGTTCTTCCCCGGTGAGGAGGGCGCCGGCGCGATCGCCGGTGTGCTTTCCGGACGGGTCAACCCGTCGGGCCGGCTGCCGGTCAGCCTGCCCCGGTCAGCCGGGGCGCAGCCGTACTCGTACCTGCACCCGACGCTGGGTGACGGCAACGAGGTGACGAACCTGCTGGCGACGCCCGCCGCACCGTTCGGCCACGGGCTGTCGTACACGACCTTCGAATACACGGACCTGACGGTGCCGGCCACGGTGCCGACCGACGGGGCGCTGGCGGTGAGTGTGCGTGTCACCAACACCGGCGCGGTGGCCGGCGACGAGGTGGTGCAGCTCTACGGCCGGGACCTGGTGGCGTCGGTGACCCGACCGGTGGCGCAGCTGCTCGGCTACCAGCGGGTCCACCTGGCGCCGGGTGAGTCGGTCACCGTCGCGTTCACGGTGCCCACCACCCGGCTGGCCTTCTCCGACCGGACGCTCACCCGCGTGGTCGAGCCCGGTGCCGTCGACCTCTGGGTCGGCACCAGCGCACGCCGCGACGTGGCGGCCTCGACCACCCTGGTGGGCGACGTCGCACCGGTCACCAACGCCTCCGCCCGTTGGACGACCGCCGAGGTCAGCTGAGTCCGTGCCGGCCGGCCACCGCCGCGATGGTGGTCGACCGCACGATCCAGGGCAGTTCCCGATGATCGGGAACTGCCCTGGCGCATGTGCGCCGCGCGGTGACCGCACGACTCAGGTGGCACGCCTGCGGCGGCGGTTGGTCGGCTTCGCCCCGACCTTCGGTGCGGCCGGACGGCCCGGCTCGTCGCCGTTTCCGTTCGTGACCGCCTTCGGCGTGTCGGCCCGCGCCTCCGGGCTGGAGGCACCGTTGACCGGCGGCGGGTACCGGCGCAGCATCCAGGTCTGCTGCCCGAGCGAGAAGAGGTTCGTGGTCACCCAGTAGATGATCACGCCGATCGGGAAGATCAACCCGGAGACGAGCAGCGAGGCGGGGATGCCGTAGAGCATCAGCCGCTGTACCAGCCGCTGCGGCGGATCCGTGGCCCAGCCGCTGCGCAGGATCAGCTGCCGGCTGGACAGGTAGGTCGTGACGACCATCGTGGCGACCAGCACGGCGGCCACGGTCCGGACCGTGGCGCCGTCGGCCCCGAGCAGGGCCAGATCCCGCCCTGTTGAGCCGAAGGTACCCGCGATCGGGGCGCCGAACAGCGTGGCCGACGAGGCGCTGTCGAACTGGGTGACGGTCCAGCCGTACAAGGTCTTCAGCTGCTCCGGCATCGTCGGCTTGAGATGACGCAACACGTGCAGCAGGCCGAGGAACACCGGAATCTGCACCACCATCGGCAGGAAACCCATCAGCGGGTTCGCCTTCTCCGCCCGGTAGAGCTCGACCAGTTCCCGCTGCAGGGTCTCCCGGTCGTCGCGGTGCCGGGTCCGGAGTTCGGCGATCCTCGGCTGCAACGCCTGCACCGCCCGTTGCGAACGGATCTGTCTGACGAAGACCGGGAACAGGACGACCCGGACGGTGAGCACCAGGAAGACGATGCCCAGCACCCAGGACCAGTCGGTGCCCAGCGCGGACGCGTCGCCGAGCAGCCGCTGCCAGGCGCTGTGCCAGAACAGCAGGATCGCGGAGATGGCATGGTAGATCACGGACATGAGAACACCCCTCGACGTGCGACTACGACTGATGCGAGCAGGAACGGTCACCAGCAGCGGTCGCCGACGAGCGGCAGGAAGTGGGTGAGGTGAGGCTCAGGCGACCGCGAGGGTCGCCGTGGTGGGGGCTCTGGGGCGGGCTCGGCCGGCGGCGTCCGGATCACGGTGGCGGGGTATGCCGGTACGACCGGAGCGTTCCCGCAGCATCCGACGGGTGAGCCGCAGGTCGGGATCGGTCACCCCCGCGGGGATCAGGGCCGCGGCGGCCAGCAGGGCGGTCAGCAGTGCGCCGGTCACCGCCGCCGTGCCGGTGAGCATGCTGGTGGCACCGACGTCGGCCAGTACGCCGACGAGGTACCAGAGCAGGCCGAGCCCGATCACCGGGCAACCATATCCGGTCGGCGCCACCGGCGGTGTCCGGGAATCGCCGCTCGCCGCGACGCGGCCGGTCGCGGCCCCCGCCTCAACCGTGCGGGTCCGGTTCGGCGCGCAGCGCGGCGGTGGCCCGCACCGCCTTGACGATCGCCGGGATCGCTCCGATCAGCAGCACCAGCGCCCAGACGATCGCGATGACCGCGAAGACCACGGCGCCCACGGAGTCGAGGATGCTGACCAGGATCACCGGCACCAGGCCGTGCAGGAACCCCAGCACCACGGTGCCGAGCAGACTGGTCAGGATCAGCAGGACCAGGCCCTTGTTCTGCAGGAACTTCGGCTGGGCCAGAATCAGCAACCCGGCCCAGGCGAGCTTGAGCAGCAGCACCAGGCCGAGCAGCGCCGCGGCGTCACCGACCGGGAAGAACCCCCACAGTGCCAGGTACGCGAGCGTGCCGAACGGCGGCGCCAGGAACAACGACACCATGATCATCAGCTCGATGAAGGCGAGCACCAGCGCCAGCAGGGCCACGAGGATCAGGATGATCGAGAAGATCAGGGTGGCGACGCCCTGGATCCGGCCGTGCAGCCGCTCCGGCAGCACCAGGCCCAGACAGAACAGCCCGGTCGTCCAGAGCGCCGCCGCGTCGATGAGCGCCAGGTAGCCCGTACCGCGGCCGGACGGCTCGCTGACCTGGCGTACGTCGCCGACCTCGACACCGAGGTCGGCGGCGCTGCCGGCCAGTTCCGCGCCGGCGTCGCCGCCGCCGAGCAGCAGCCCGGCGCCCACCTCCACGCCCACCGCCAGCACCAGCGCCAGCATCGCCAGCAACAGGAACGGCCTGCGCAGCCCACCCATCCCAGCCCCCTCGCCTCAGTCCAGCGCGATCGTGACGAGGCACCCGGCCGGGCAACTCACCAGCACCGTGGTGGCCCGGTCGACGGCGACGCGGGCCACCGCGCCGCTGCCGTCGGCGGCGGGTTCCACCTCGTCGGTGACGGTGAAGTCGGCGTCACCCGGGGCCGTCGCCCGCACGCTGAACGCCTGCGGACCGCGCAGGATCAGCGTGCGCAGTCCGTCCGGGTCGGCGACGCGCAGTTCGCAGCGGCCGTCGACGACCAACTGCCCGGTGGCCGCCAGACAGTCCGCGTCCACGCTGGCCGGATCGACGGCGCCGCGTCCGCCCCCGGCCCGGCCCAGCAGGTCGACGAGCGGATGCCGGGCCGTCGGGTCGCCCCGGTCGTCGCTGCCGGCACCCACCGCCACCGCGAACAGCACCACCAGCAGCACGCCGAGCGCCGCGAGCAGTGCCTTCTGCTGTCCGCTCACCGCCGCCCTCCGTTCACGGTCACCGCTGGTCCGCCGACCCGACCTCGGTGAACCGCAGCTGGTCGACGCCGGCGAAGTAGCGGTTCGTGCTCTGCGTCTTGCCGATCACGACCAGGGTGATCTCGTGCGTCCCGGGGCCGAGCCGCACCCGACCCACGTCGACCCAGTCGGTGACCCGCACCTTCGGACTGAAGCCGATGAACGGGTCGCCGACCTGCCGGCCGTCGATCAGGAAGACCGTGTTGGCGTAGTCGAACGAGGTGGTCAGCACGGCGGAGAACTGCCAGGTCGCCTCGGCGGGCAGCTCAACCGTCACGGTCACCCGGTCGTTCACCGCACGGCCGAGGAAGAACAGTTGGGCGTCCTGCGACCAGGTCACCTCGCAACAGTTCTGCTGCACCTGCACGCTGGCCCCGGAACCCGACGGCGACTCGACCCGCGCCCCGGTCGCCAGGGTCTCCGCCTCGACGGTCACCACCCGCGCCTGCGGCGGTGGCTCGTCGCCGCGGGTCACCAGGAACACCACCACCGCCGAGACCACCAGCACCAGCGCCGCCGCCGCGGCGATCCAGGGCCAGGGCGTACGCTTCGGCGGCGCCACCGCGCGTACCTCGTAGGTGACCCGGCCGCTGGAGCGGGAACTCTCCTCCGGCGCGGTGTTCGCCGAGTACGCGAACCCCGTCATGTCGTAGCGCCGGGGCGGGGTGCCCGCCGGCACGGCCAGGCGGACCAGGAACGACACCGAACCCTGGGCCGGTACCACCCGCTGCGGCTCGGTGACGGTGAACCACGGCCGTTGGGTGCCCTCGCCGGGCGCCACGTCGAACACCACGGTGTCCGGCGCGACGCCCGGGTTGGAGACGGTGAAGGTCAGCTCACCGGCGTTGCGGGCGTCCAGGGTGAACTGCTCGGCGGCGGCGACGACGGTCCATTCGGTGGTCATGACGGCTCCTCGGGAGCGGAAACGGCGGATGACGGTGCGACGACGGATGACGGCACGCTGGCCCGTCCGACCGCGCGCTCGGCCGGGGCGTCGCCGACCGTGACCTCGGCGGTGACGGCGGCCGGCTTCTCCGCCGCCACGATCCGGTCGACCAGGGCCAGCTGGTCGGCGGCGGCCGGGGGCACCCGGACGACCAGGTGGAACGGTCGATCGGCCGGCTCGTCCAGGACGAACCCGGTGACTCCGGTGGCCAACTCCAGGGCGGTACGCAGACCGTCCGGCGTACCCCGCCAGGCGGCCAGCGCGGCACCGTGCGTGACCAGATCCCGAAGCCGGTTCAGCGCCAGCGGCAGCGGGACGTCCCGCCGGGGCGCGGTGACCAGGTGGTCCATCGCCACCCACCGGGCCAGGTACGCCACCATCGGCGCCGGTGCCCGGTACGGCGCGAAGAGCGCGTCGATCTCGGCCAGCACCGCCTCGTCCGGGGCGTGCAATGCCTCCATCACGTCCAGCAGCGCCCCCAGCACGCTGCCCGGCCCGGCCGCCCGCTGGTACGCCGCGGGCAGCAGCCGCTCAATGCCCGCTCGTCGCATCCTGCCGCACCACCTCGATGTCGTGCTCGCCGGAGCAGAGCAGCCAGGTGTCCGGAACGGTCACCACGTCGGCGGTGGCCTGGTTGGCGCTGGCCGACCACTCCGTCGCGTCGCCGCTGCGGTGCACGCCGCGTTCCCCGCCGGCCAGCACCAGGCGGTCCGCCGCGCCGGTCGCGGCGACCGTGTCCACCGGCATGAACCGGGTCCGGTCGCGCAGCGGCAGCCCGCAGTTGACCGACACCGACGTCCACTGCGGCTGCGCGGACAGCGTGTCCAGTCGGAGCACCCCGCCGCTCTGGGTCGCGGCCAGCGCGAGCGGGCCGCTGAAGGCGAGGTCCCGGCAGGTGCCGCCGAGCCAGCCCGCCGACAGCGCCTGCCACTTCACGTCGGATTCGAACAGCCGGGCGCGGAAACAGCCCTGGCCGGGTCGCTTCGGATCCGGTTCGCCGGTACCGCTCCACAGCAGGGTGGCCGGTCCGTCGTACTGCACGGCGAGCACTCGGTTGTCGACGTTGGCCAGACCCACGTGGCTGAAGCTGCCGGGGCGGCCGGCGTTGCCGGACAGGTACACCCCGAAGCCGGCCTGGGCGGCCACCGCCACCCCGGCGGCGCCGCGCTCGGAGACGAACGCCCGCACCGCGTAGAAGCCCCGGTCGGCGTCGGCGGGGTCGACCAGGATCTGCAACGGCACCGAACCGGGCAGCAGGGACACCTCGTACAGGCCGGTGTCGGTGGCGAGCAGCAGCGCGCCCGCGCCGTCCCGGTCGATCCAGGCCAGGTCGCCGACCCGCGAGTCCAGGTCGGCCAGCAGCGACCAGGTCTCACCCAGGTCGGTGCTCAGGTGCACCCGGGAGCCGCCGTCGCTGCGTACGGTCGCCACCGCCACCGAACCGGCCCGGGGCACGATGCCCGGTCGCACCGGCGCGGGCGCCGGCACCACCCGCTGCACGGTCTCCCCGTCGTCGAAGCGTCCCGCCGGCTCCCAACCGGCCCCCGCGTTCGTCGAGCGGAACAGCACCGCCCCGCTGCCGGCGTACCAGGTGCGCGGCTGGTACTGGTCGGCCGCGAGGGTACGCACGTGACTGTCCGGTGTCTCGTCGACCTCGAACCGCACCGACTCGACGTAGCGCACCCCCGGCTCGGCGTGTTCCAGCAGGCGGTACACGTTGGACGCCCGCAGTGGCTCGCCGAACGCCCACCCGGTCGGGTTGAGCGTGCTCGGCAGCGGGCTGAGCGTCTGGTGCAGGCGGTCGTGGATGCGGCGGCGTACCGCCTCGACGTCCTCCTCCCGGCGCACCACCACCCGGGCCCGGATCGACACCGCCTTGTACCGCGCCCAGCTGGCCCGGCAGGCGGTCCCCAGCGAACGGCGGCGCTCCAGGTCCGCCTCGACCCGCAACCGGACCTCCTCGACCTCGTGTTCCCGCAACACCGACACCGGCAGTCGGCCGCCGGGCCGCGCGCCGTCCGGCACGTGCGGCACCAGCACCACCTCCACCTCGCCGGGGCGGGCGAAGCTGTAGACGGCGGCCCGGGTGAAGGCACGGGCCCGGGTCACGCCGCCGGCGGCGGTGGCCAGCACCTCGAAGTCCCGGGCGGTCACCGCGCGCTGCTGGGCGAAGAAGGCGTACGGCCCGCGCAGCAGCACCGACTCCATGGCCTCCAGCTCCCGCCCACCGGCCGCAGGCAGCGGGTTGACCACCTTCACCCCCGGCAGCGGGTCACGCAGGCTGGTCAGGGTGCCGGCGGCCACGTTGCCGGCCGGTCCACCGCCCGCGCGGTACCACAGCCGGACCTGCCGGCCCGCCGGTGGCACCGCCGCGACCGCGCCGTCACCCGAGGACAGCGTTCCGTCGCCGGTGACCCGCAGGTCCAGCGCCGGTGCGAAGGTCACCGTGCCGGAGCACCGGTCCACCAGGTACGCCTTGTCCTGCGGGCCGAGGCCGGCGAAGCTGTCCACCGCACGCCAGATCTCGAAGGTGCGCCCGTCGTGTTCCCGAGCCGCGGCACCCAGCTCCACCGAACCGGTCGGCACCTCGACCCCGAGCAGCAGGTCCAGTGGTTCGGCGGTCCGCGCCAGCGGCGCCCGCCCGGCGCGCAGCACCTGCCCCGGCTGCCCGGTGCCGACGCCGAGCAGTTCCGCCTCCACCGGCTCGCAGTGGTGCATCCGGACGGTCACCTCGCGCTGCCCGGCGGCGAGCAGCGCCGGCTCGCAGGTGACGAAGACCACCGGCCGTGGGTCGGCCCCCCGGGCGGCGGCCACCCGGGTGCCGGCGGGGATCCGCAGCGGGGCCTCGTCCGGACCGGTGCGGGTGAACCGGACGTCCGCCCAGGCCGCCGCCGGTGGGTGTCGGGTCACCCCGAGCAGGTTGAGGAAGGCGACGTACGCCTTCTCCGGCAACTGGTTCAGCCGGTAGATCATCACTTCGGTGAGGTGCGCGAACGCCTCCAGCAGCGCGATACCGGGGTCGTGCGCGGACAGGTCGGTCCATCCGGGGCAGGACTGCCGGATCCGGTCCCGGGCCTCGGTCACCAGGTCGAGGAAGCTCCGGTCGTCCAGGTGCGGCACGGGCAACGTCATCGTGCCTCCTCGATGTCCGGGCCGGTGGTCGGCCCGACGGGCGGATCGTCGTCGGCGGGCAGCAGGTCGACCGAGAAGACCAACTGACCGGGGGTGAGGCTGGCCCGGATCCGGTAGTCCAGCCGGATCACCAGCCGCCACGGGTCGTCGGGATCCGGTCCGGCGTCGACGTCGAGCACGTCGATGCGGGGTTCCCAGCGCGCGATGGCCGCGCGGACGTAGTGGATGGCCAGCCCGGCGGTGGTGTCGTCGTTGGGCGCGAAGACCAGCCGGTGCAGGCGGGAGCCGTACCCGGGTCGCATCAGCCGCTCGCCCGGCGTGGTCGACAGCAGCAGGAACAGCGCCTGGCGTACCGTCTCGTCGCCGTCGGTCATCGCCAGGCCGCCGGCCGCGGTCAACCCGAGCCCACCGCCCTGACCCGGGTCGAAGCCGGCACCGACGAACCGGATCGCCCTCACTTGTCGGCCCCCACGAAACGCTGCCGGGGATCGCGCACCCGGTAGGTGAACTGGCCGGGCGGGCTGCCGTTGGTGAACCCGGACAGGTGCGACAGCACGACCCGCCGGCCGCCGACGCGCACCCAGTCGCTGTAGCCGGCCCGCACCGCCTCGGTGCCGGTGCACGGCTTGACGGTGGCGCCGTAGTTCGGACAGGCGACGATCTCCCGCCCCTTCGGGTCGTCGGCCACCAGCACCGGCACGCCGGCCACCGTGACCCAACCCTGGGACGCCCGGTTGCGGACCCGGCCGTCGTGGCTGCACCTGATCACCGAGTCGCGGTGGATCCAACGCATCAGCTGCCTCCTTCGTGGTGGGCGCGGGCGAGCGCCCGGGCCTGCTCGGCGGCGGTCCGCGGGTCCTCGACGGCCTCGGCGTGCAGGAAGTCGACGCTGCGGGCCCGGACGACCATCGCCCGACCCGGCGCGGACAGCACGAGATCCGTCGCGGCGTGCAGGGTGGCCAACTGCGGGGTCAGTTCCAGCCAACTGCCGGCGTCGGTGCTCAGCCGCAGGCTGCGTGCCACGTCGTCGACCACCACCTGCTGACCACCGGCGGTACGCAGCGACCAGCGCCGGGCCCGCCCGTCGTCGACCCCGGTGTCGTACGGCTCGACGGTGCCGAACAGCGAGCCGAGCACCACGCCGGCGGTCGGCTCACCACCGGGCAGCGCCACCAGCACGCTGTCCTGCGGGTCGGGCAGCGCGACGAGTCCCTTGCCCCGCCCCGCGCCCGGACACAGCACCGCCAGCCAGCCGGCGTCCGCCCCGCCGTACGCGGGCAACTCGACCCGTACCCGGCCCAGACCGTCGGGGTCGGTCACGTCGGTGACGGTGCCGAGGGTGACCACCGCCGGTGCCGGCGGCCCGGAACGCGGCGCCGGCGGCGGCACGGTCGAGAAGCGGCTCAGGTGACCGTTCGCGTCGACGGTGTGCACCACCTCCGTCAGCACGTACGTGCCGGCCACCGGCTCGGCCACCCCGCTCAGCCGGATCCGCCGGCCGGGCCGCAGCGCGGGCGTGCCCTCGGCCGTGCCGTCGGCGGTGACCAGGGCGGCGGCCCGGGTGTCGAGCCGCGCCTGGGCCAGCGCGGCGATCTCGTCGTCGCTGCGTCCCGGCTGGTCCAGGGCGGTACGCGGGCCGTCCGCGCCGACCTCGGCCGGGTCGGGATCCGCCGGGGTGCGGCGCCCGCAGCGGGGGGTTTCCACCCGCTGGACGATGGGTTCGGCGCGCTGCGGGTGCCAGCCCAGCACCGCGCTCTCCCCGGCGGCGCTGTCGGCGTTCACCGACAACCGCAGACCGTGCACGTCGCGGCCCAGTCGCAGGGCGATCGGTTCGCCGTAGCCGTCCAGGGTGACCAGTCGCAGCACGTCGCCGTCGAGGCTCAGGTGCAGCCCGGCCCGTCCGGCCACGTCGACGAGCAGGTCCAGGTCGTTGGGGCGGTGGTGGGGCAGCCGGTCGAGGTGCGGGCCGTCGACCTCCGCCTCGACGCGCAACCCCAGGTCGGCGCAGAGTTCCGTGGCCAGTTCGGCGGCGGTGACCGACTCGAAGACCCGGATCCGTTGCCGCTTGCGCAGCCGGTGCAGCAGGTCGTACCCGCGTACCCGCAGGACGGCCGTACCGTCGGCGGCGTACTCGACCTCGACGGCGGTGACCTCCCCGGTGAACAGCGCCTCCGGGTGCCCGTCGAGCCGGACGTCCAGGCTCGCGCCGATCCGTACCGGGCCGGTCAGCGCGGCGGTGCCGGGCGCGGTGCGCAGCGTCGCCTCGCACTGGGTGGGCAGGTTCAGCCGCGCGGCCACCCGCACCGAGGTGACCTGGCCGGTCACCGCGTCGGGCACCGGTCTGCCGCCGAGCAGCACGGTCAGCGCCCGGGGCGCGGCGGCGCTCACGATCCGCTCCCCGAGGACTCCGCGCTGCTCGTTTCCGGCGGTGCGGTGCCGGGCAGCGGCGGTACGGCGAGCGCGGTGCCGGCGGGCACGGCCAGCGGGTCGGTGATCCGGTTGTGCTCGGCCAGCAGCCGCCACCGCAGGGGAGAACCCAGCGCGTCGTGGGCGAGCAGGTCGAAGCGTACGCCCGAGGTGTCGGCGGCGGTGCCGTCGCCGGCGGCCACCACGGCCGTGCCCGGGGCGACGGTGGGGGTCTGCGCGGCGGACAGTTCCTCGGCGAAACCCTCCTCGGCGCGGCGGGCGTCCTCGGCCACCCGGACCAGCTTGAGCCGTAGCCAGGACCGGCGCGGGGAGCCGGTGGCGGTGAACGCGTCGAAGCGTTCCGCCACCGCGACGATCACACCGGGCACATTCCAGGTCTTGCCCCAGACCATCCGCACCAGCGGGGGCCGCAGCCAACCGTGTTCCACCGCCGAGTTCTCGGCCAGCATCCAGAGTGGTCGGGTGAGCGCCCGTACGTCGGTGGGGCGGACCTGCCCCTCGGCGAAGTCGATGTCGAAGAGCAGGTCCAGCACGAGTTCGGTGCGGCCGCCGCCGGTGAAGAGCAGTGGATCGTCGGCCAGCCCGACGCCGGTGAGCTGACCGTCGGCGCCACCCCGCTGACGCACCCCGGCGAGGCGGGTCACCTGCACCGTCTCGGGGTTGAGCAGGCAGTCGATCCGCTCGCCGCTGTCGATGAGGAAGGCCACCCGTTGCATCAGCCACCCGCCTGTTCCCCGTCGAGCCGCCTGATCCGGTGCCCGTCGCCGTCGGCCGGTCCGGACACCGACCACAGGGCCCGGTCGTCGGGCAGGGCCGGCCACGGGTCAGCCGCGGTGCGCGACGATTCCAGGTCGGGCCAGCGCACGTCCGGGCCCACCGACCAGCGTCCGTCGCCGGTGGGTAGCCCGCTGCCGGGCCAGCGCCCGTCGCCGGTGACGAGTCCGCTGGGAAACCGCCGTCCGTCGCCGGGCCGGATCGTTCGTCCCGCCCCGCCGTCGCCGCCCGGCAGGTCGGGGTCGGCCGTCTGCTGCCGTCCGGTGACCAACCGGAGCGTCGCGCGGTGCCCTGGGACGGTCTCGGCCGAGGTCGGCTCCGGATTGTTCGGCGGCCTGGCTGCCCACGGGTCCGGCCCGGCAGACCGCGGGCTGACCATGTCGGTGCGCCGGCCCGCCGGGTCGGCCGGCGGGCCCGCTGGGTCGGGGTGTCGGGGTGTCGGGGGCGGAAGCGGCCGTTCCCGGGTGGTGCCCGGGTTCGTCACCGTCGATCTTCCCGCCGGCTGGGCCGGGCGGTGACCCGGCGTTGACGCTGCGGCCCCGCCGAGGCCATCCGTCGCGGCTGCCGCCGCTGGTGCCCCGATCGCCCCTCGGCTCCACTGTCGGCGGATCCCACCCGACCAGTCGGATCCGCCCGGTCCGCCCGGTCCGCCGGGCCCACCTGGCCCGCTGGCCCCGACCGGCTCCGCCTGCGCGGCGGCTGCCGGAGCGGGCCGGGACATTGTCCTGCGATCCCTTTGCTCTGCTTCAACCGGCGCACGTGTCGACGTCCGGGTACCGGACGTCGGGTGCTGCGTGGGGTGAAGCAGAGCAAAGGACATGGGGGAGTGGGGCTCCGGTGCCCGTCCGGACGTCGTAAAGGGTGCCGTCGAGCGGGGGTGCGCGTCGATGGCCGGGGCTGGATCGGCCGTCGCGTCGGGACGCTGGACGTACCGGCCGGCCGCGCCGAGCGACAGCACAGGTCGGTGCTCCGGACCCTCGGCACCACCCCCGCCCGGCGGGCCGGGGGGATCGACGTCCGGCCGGCCGTCGCCGCCCGGTTCGTGGTGGCCCGGCTCATGGTGGTACGCACCGACCGGCGCTGACCCGGCGTCCGGCGACGGGTCGAGGGCCAGGTCCCGCAGCAGGCCGGGGGCGTGGGCGGTGACGACCCGCAGCCAGTGCGCGGGCGGCTGACCCGGTCGCCGGGGCCGGTGATCCCAGGGGCCGTTGGCGGTCGCGAACACACCCTCGACCGTGCCGGAGCTGCCGCCCGACGGCCCCGGCGAGCTGGCCGGCCGCACGGTAGCGCCAGTCGGTGAGGCGGCGGCGTCAGCCGGCGGGGTGGGGGAGTCGAGCGCACCGGCGAGGCGGTCCACGGTGGCCGCCGCGGACCGCAGCCGGTCGGCGAGCCAGTTACGCGGGTGTCGGCGCGGCACCGCCGGCCTCCAGTTCCAGGCTCTCGTAGCGCAGCGTCAGCGCCGCGATGGCGATCTCCTGCCCGAGCGTGTTCAGGTGGGCGCCGCGCCAGTTGGTCGGCCACGCGTTGATCAGGTTCCAGCGCAGCACCTCCGCCGTGCCGGCGGCGTCGAGCAGCACCACCGAGACGTTGCGGCGGCTGACCGTGCCTCGGGCGACCGCGTGCACCCAGTCCCACAGCTCCCGCGACGCGGTGAGGCCGAAGTGCAGGGTGACCGGCCCGTACTCCACCTGGCCCGGGACCATCCGGATCCGGTCGTTGCCCTGCTCCCGGTACGGCACCGCCGGGATGTTCACCTCCAGGCCGCTGACCTCGGTGAAGTGGCCGTTCGTCACCCCGTTAACCAACAGCTTGAAGTTGTACGCCCGGTACGGGTCGACCGGGGTGCCCGGCTGGGGGGTGGCCGTGGTCGGCATGTCAGCCTCCAATCGTCTCGGTCTCGGTGCCGCCGGCCCACTGGCTCAGCTTGAACACCACGAACTCGGCGGGCTTGACCACGGCGATGCCGATGTGGGCGACCACCATCCCGGCGTCCCGGACGTCGGCCGGGTTGGTCTCCTCGTCGCACTTGACGAAGAACGCCTCCTCCGGCGTGCGTCCCAGCAGCGCCCCGTCGCGCCACACCCGGGTGAGGAAGGCGCCGATGTCCCGCCGGATGGACCGCCACAGCGTGTAGTCGTTCGGCTCGAACACCATCCACCGGGTGCCGTTGGCGATGGCCTGCTCGATGGCGATGGAGAGCCGCCGGACGTTGAGGTAACGCCACTCGCTGGCCTCGGCGGCGAGGGTGCGGGCGCCCCAGACCCGGATGCCCTCCCCGGGGAAGTAGCGGATGACGTTGACGCCCTTGGGGTTCAGCACGTCGTGCTCGGCCCGGGTGACCAGGTGGCCCAGGTCCACCGCGCCGCGTACCGGCTCGTTCGCCGGTGCCTTGTGTACCCCGCGCAGGGCGTCGGTACGGGCCCAGATGCCCGCCACGTGCCCGCTCGGCGGGGTGAGCACCAACTCGCCGCTGAGCGGGTCACGGACCCGCAGCCACGGGTAGTAGAGGGCACCGAAGTCGGACTGCCGGGGACGGTGCGCCACCGGACCGCCCCCACCGGCGGATCCACTGGCGGCGGCCGGATCGCCGGTGTCCGCCGGTTTCGCTGGGCGGCCCGAACCGGGCGTGGCGACCCGGGTGAGGGTGGAGATGTCGTCGATGTCGGGTGCCGGGTCGCAGATGGCGACCATGGTGCGGGTGCGCTCGGCCATGCTCAGCAGCGCCTCGTGGGAGACCGGGTCGTGGAAGCCGGGCGCGGCCAGGATGGAGATCTCGTCGACCGCTTCCAGCAGGTCCAGGCCGGCACGCTTGCGGCCGGTGCCGGAGACGGCACCGCCTTCGCCGACGTTCACCACCCAGCAGCGGGTGCCGCCGTTGTCCAGGAAACCGAAGACGGCCCGGGCCAGCGGGGTGCTCTCCAACTGGTCGCCGTCGGCGTACAGGCGGAGGAAGTCGGTCCAGTTGTTCACCGCGAGCGCCGCACCGAGATGGGCGGTGCGGTCCGGCGCGACGCCGACGAAGGCCGCCGTGCTGGTGCCGACCGGTCCGATCGGCCGGGCACCACTTGGCACCTCCTCGACGTAGATGCCGGGCGAGAAGTAGGTGGGCATCGGTTCCTCCCGTGCGGGTCGGGTCGGCGGATCAGGGTGTCGGTGGCGCGCAGACGATGACGATGTCGGGTTCGGCCGGGTCGACCTCGGCGGTGAGCACCTGCCCCCGACCGGTGAGGCGCAGCCGGACCGGTGCCGGCCGGTCCGGGTCGTGGGGGACGCCGACGAGCCGGAAACGTCCGGCCGAGTCGGTCCGTGTCGCGTTCGGCTGGCCGACGACCTCGACCCGCATGGACGCGAGGGGCTGCTCGGCCGGACCGACGACGCGTCCGTCGAGGGACACCATCTCCAGCTGCCGCAGCCGCAGCGGTCGCAGGACGGGTGGGGCCGGTCGGGTCGACGGGGTGATCTGCACCGGTACGTCGATGAGCACGGCCGGCCGGGGCGGCGTGCCGAAGGCCGCCCACAGTGCCGGGTCGCCGGCCTCCAGCACCAGCGTGCGACCGTCCGCCGCGGTGGCCGCGACGAGCACCCGGTCCAGTGTGGCCAGGGACTCCGGGCCACCGGCGGCCAGCAGGTAGCGCACCGTGAACCGGTACGGTTCGGGTCCGCTGCCGGTGCCTCGGGTCTGCCGGGCCGGCCGGATCTCCAGCGGCCACAGGGTCAACCGGCCCGGGTCGGCGTCGGGTCGTGGCGGGCCGACCGGGACGGTGTCTCCCACCGTCCCGGTCAACCACGCCGCCACCTCGGCGGTGGCCGCGCTGATCGGACCGTCGTCGGTCATCGCGGCGGCGTCCCCTGGATCCGGTACGCGATGGCCTCGTTCCACACGTGCGGGTAGACGCCGATCTCGAAGTACCGGGTGAAGCGGTTGATCGGTGCGCCGGTGTGGTCGTGGTAGAGCAGCCAGACCGGCGCGATGGTGAACAGCACGTAGTTGGCCACGACCAGCGGGATGTACAGCGGACCGAGCAGCCGGGCCTGGAAGATGTGCACGTCCTCGTGTCGCTGGATACCGGGACCGGAGCCGGCGCAGACCGTGCCGAGCGTGGTGGCGTAGCGCGGGGAGACCCCTTCGACCACGTTCACCCGGCAGCTGTGCCGGGAGGTGGCCCGGTCCAGCGAGTGACCGGACACCAGGTGCAGAGCCAGATAGATCGCGCCGACGAGGGTGTTCAGCAGGCTCCAGGTGTGATCCACGATGAAGAGGAACACCCCGCGCGGGCTGGCCGCGTAGACCTCGGCCGCGGCGACGGCCCAGCCGAAGACCGTGCCGACGAGCAGACCGATGCCCGCGCCGATGAGCACCCCGACGCCACCGCCGAGGAGTTGGCCGAGTACGGCGCCCGTGGCGACGTGCACGGCGGCGCTGAGGATTCCGAAGACCATCTCCGGCTCCCCTCAGGCCCAGGAGCGGATGAACCGCGGCTCGTTGCCCTGCGCCAGCTGGATCGGCGTGGCCTGCCGGTTGCCCGGCGGCAGCTGGTTGATGCCCAGCGCGGCGGAGAAGATGACCAGGCCGTTGAAGAACGCGATGATCCATTTCTCGGCGCCCGCGTCGGTGGCGAAGGCGGCGGTGAGGTACGACAGCGCGAGCGCGATGCCCAGCGCGATCCACTTGCGGGCCTTGTCGGCGCTGGGGCCGATGAGTCCGCCGATGACGTTGGTGGTGAGCAGCGTCGCGGCGCTGGCGCCGGTGAGGCTGCCCAGGGCCGCCCAGGTGAAGAGATCGTTCATCGCCGATCCCCCTTCGGTGTTGCGTACTGCCGGGTGGGGTGTGGGTGAGCCGCCGTCCTCGACGGCGGCGGCCGGCGGTCGTCAGCCGGCGTCCGGCGGGCCGGGATTCGTGGTGGCCGGCGTGACCGGTGGGGGACCGCCGACCGGTGGTGTGCCGCCGTCGGGCGGCGGACCGTCGGGCGGCGGACCGCCGGCCACGGAGCGGCGGAGCAGGACCACGACGAGCACCGCGACGAGCAGCAGCACCACGGCCCCGACACCGATCAGCAGCCAGGGGAGCCCGCCGCCGGAGTCCGCACCCGCCGCCGAGGACGGTCGCGGTGGCGCCTCGGCGACGGCGCGCAGCTCGGCGGGCTTCTGCTCGTTGCGATTGACCCGCCAGGTGACGGTACGGTCGTTGACCTGACCGCCGGTGCTCGCGTCCAGGACGCGGCCGGGAAACGTCACCGCTATCTCGAACGACATCAACAACATGAATCGTTCTTGATTCTTGGGGTCCTGTTCGGCCACTTTCCCGCCGTACTTCTTCGGGTCCAGCGGAAGGGTGAACACGTACCGGTCGTCGGTGCGGACGATGCTCAGGCTTTCGCTGTCGAATTGGTGCAACGGAACGTTCCGGTAGTCGATCAGAGATCCGAAGTGGGTGTCGTCCTCGTATCGGGTCTCCGGTCCGGCGGGTAGCGCCGGTATGTTCTGCCGCAACTCCGCGAAGCCCGCCTCGACCGGCCTGTTGTTCAAGGTCAGGACGTTCCGCTCGGCGGTGAGCAGAAGTTGCCCGGTGACCGTGTCGTCGGCGTTGACGGTCAGCCCGGCATTGAGCTGCATGCAGCCGGAAAGGGCCGCCACCAGCACGAGGCACGCCGCGCCGCGGAGTGCGCTGAAGCGACTGAGCCTCGAATTCATGGGCTCAGTGTGTGCTCTCGCCGTCCGAGTCATCAGTCAGCGATCAGTCACATGCCAGTCGCCGATCTTACCGGGATCCCGTCACATTCGGCCGAGGTCACGAACCGACAGAATGGATATTCTGAAAGGTTGACCACAATTACTTGATCGAGTCGCGTCGCTCCGGTGTCAGGCGGGTCGTGGTGGCTGCCAGTCGGCGTGGCGGGCCATGCCCCGCAGCGCCATCCGGCCCGGCGTCAGGCGCAGCATCGCGTTGCGTACCGCGATGGCCGCCGGGTGGCGCAGTTCCTGGCCGAACCGCGCGGTACGGGCGGCCGCGCGGGCGACGGCCTGGCTGCGGGGCCGGCGCAGCCGGTCGTACGCGCGCAGCGCCGCCGCAACGTCGACCGCCGGGCCGGCCACCGCACCGAGGGTGACCGCGTCCTCGATCGCCTGGCAGGCGCCCTGCCCCAGATGCGGGGTCATCGCGTGCGCCGCGTCGCCGAGCAGGGCCACCCGGCCGCGCACGTAGTGCGGTAGCGGCCTGGCCAGGTGGTACAGGTCGTTGCGCAGCACGTCGTCAGCTCCGGTGGCGGCGAGCAGCGCCGGTACCGGGTCGTGCCAGTGGCCGAAGCGTTCGCGTACCTCGGCCAGCTCGTCGGCGGCGTGCCCGCCGGGCGGGGCGGTGATCGCCGCGTACCAGTAGACCTGGCCGTCGCCGAGCGGGACCATGCCGAACTCGCTGCCCGGCCCCCAGCTGACCGCCGCGGGGACCGGCCCGTCGAAGGTGATCGCGGCCCGCCAGGCGGTGGAGCCCGAGTACGCCGGTGGCGGACTGTCCGGCCAGAGCCGGGTACGCAGCGTGCTGCGCAGCCCGTCGGCGCCGACCACCAGCTCGGCGGACAGCTCGGCCGACGCACCGCCGCGCTGGTAGCGCACCGTGCCGCTGGCCGGGTCGACGTCTGACACCGCGCAACCGGTCCACAGCGCCTCGGCCGGCAGCGCCTCGCGCAGCGCCCGGTGCAGGGCGCCCCGGTGGATGCCGAGCGCGGTGGTGCCGAGAACCCGTTCCAGCTCGGCCGCGTCCACCCGGGACAGCCAGCGCCCGTCGGCGGTGCGCAGCCCGCCGGTGGCCCCGTCGCGCCCCAACCGGAGTACCTCGGTGCCGAGGCCGAGGGTGTCCAGCCCGCGTACCGCGTTCGCCATCAGCGTGATTCCCGCGCCGACCTCACGCGGCTGCGGGGCCTGCTCCAGCACGGTGACCCGCCAGCCCCGCCGGTGCAGGGCGAGCGCGGCGGCCAGGCCACCGATGCCGGCGCCGGCCACGACCGCATGTCTCTCCGTCACGGCGACCACCTTTCTACGCCTGTAGAAGGGCATACTACATCCGTAGAACCATGGCGGGAGGCACCGGTTGGGTGGGCGGGAGAAGCGGGTCGCGGTACTGGCCGACGCCGCCATCGCGCTGATCGCCGAGAGCGGCATGCGGGGCCTGACCCACCGGGCGGTGGACGTGCGCGCCGGGATGCCCACGGGAACCACCTCGGCGTACCTACGTACCCGGCAGGCGTTGATCGAGGCGGTGGTGCGGCGTCTCGCGGACCTGGACCGCGCCGACATCGCCGGCCACGACCTACCCGGCGGGGCGCCGTCGGTGCCGACGGGACCGCCGCTGTCCCCGACGGACCTCGACCGGCTCGCCGCCGGTATCGCCGGGGTGCTCGACCACTGGCTCTCCGCCGCCCGAACACGCACCCTGGCCCGGTACGCCTGCCTGCTGGAGGCGGTGCATCGACCGCAACTGCGGACCATCCTGGAACACGGAGTGGTGCTGCGGGCCCAGGCCGAAGACCTGCTCACCCGCGCCGGTGCCCCGGACCCCCGCCGCCGGGGTCACCGGTTCGTCGCCTTCGTCGACGGCCTGCTGTTCGACCGGCTCGTCGGCGCCGGTGCGCTCAGCGCGCCGGCACCCGGCACGCCGGCCAGTCGTGCCGATCTGACCGAGGCGGTCCGTGACCTGCTGCGCGCCCTCGTCGGCTGAGCGGACGACGGGTGGAACTCAGGCACTGCCGCGTACCACGAGAGTCGACGGGAAGACCGTCGTCTCCGGTGCCGAGCGTTGTTCCAGCACCATCGTCGCGGCCGCGGTGATGATCTGCCGTACCGGGTGACTGGCCGTGGTGAGCGCCACCGTGGCGGCCAGCGGGATGTCGTCGAAGCCGGTCACCGCGACATCGTCGGGCACCCGGATGCCGTCGGCGCGCAGCCGGCCGATCACCCCGAGCGCGGTCGCGTCGCTGATCCCGACGATCGCGTCGGTGTCCGGCCAGCGTCGCAGCACCTCCCGGGCGGCGGCGTACCCCCGGGTCGCGCTGAAGTCGCCGACCACCTCCCGGGCCGGCAGGCCGGCCTCGTGCACCAGCGCCCGGTACGCCCGTACGGAGCGGTTCGCGCAGGCCAGCCAGCGAGGGCCGGTGACCATGGCGATCCGCCGCCGGCCGCTGTCGTACAGGTGGCGGACGATCGCCGTGGTGCCGCCGCCGTTGTCGATGTCCACCGACGGCACGCTGGCCGAACCGATCCCGATCGACACGGCCCGGCCAGCCAGCCGGCGCGGCACCAGGTCCAGCAGCGCCGGTGTCGTGTTGAGCAGGACCAGGCCGGCCACGCCCCGGTCGTCGGTCAACCGGGTCAGCCGCTGCGGTTCCCCCAGCGGGATCCACTGCACGGCGACGCCCAGACCGTGCGGCGTGCAGGCCCGGGCCACCGCAGCGACGGCCTGGTCGACGTAGGGGTCGTCGAGGACGGCCGGGTCGGTGCCCGCCACCGCGATCAGCAGCCGTACACCGGAACCGTGCACCAGCGCCCGCGCCGCCGGGTTCGGCACGTAGCCGAGCAGGTTCACGGCGGTGCGTACCCGCTCCCGGGCGGTCGGTGACGCGAAGCCGTTTCCGGCGAGGACCCGGGACGCCGTCGAACGGGACACCCCGGCGGCCCGGGCCACGTCGTCCAGGGTCGCCGGGCGGCGCGCTGCCGTCGTCATGATCGTTCTCCCCGTTGTTGCTCGCGCCCGCCTGGGCGCCCACCAGCATCATGCCGTGCCCGACGGCTGCTGGTAAGGACCGGAGGCGGATTGTGGTGGTAGCGCTCCCAGGTGTGTGATCGTCGTACTGTCCGAGGAGAGGACCGGAAAGTACGTGGATCCCGCCGTCACCACCCCCGCCACCCCGCCGACCAACCCCGGCCCGTCGGGCGCCGTACTGGCCGCCCGTAACGGGGTGGCCGTCGTGTTCGCCCTCAACGGACTGGCCGTCGCCACCTGGTTCGCCAGGGTGCCGGCGATCCGCGACGGCCTCGGCCTCAGCCCGGGGCGGCTCGGCCTGCTGCTGCTCGCCCTGTCTCTCGGGGCGATCCTCGCCATGCCCACCGCCGGCCTGGTCGCCCAGCGCCTCGGCGCGGCCCGGGCCGTGGCGGCGTCCACCCTGCTCGTCGCGCTCGGGCTGATCATCGCCGGATTCTCGGCGGGGGTGGCCGTGTCGCTACCGGGAGTGGCGGTGGGTCTGTTCGCCCTCGGCTACGGCTCGGGAACCTGTGACGTGGCGATGAACGTCGAGGGCGCGGCGGTCGAACGGCGACTCGGCTGGACGGTGATGCCACGCTTCCACGCCGCCTGGAGCCTCGGCTCGGTGGCCGGCGCGGGCCTCGGCGCGGGGGCCGCCCGCCTGGGTGTCCCGGTCGCCGTGCACCTCGGTGTGCTGGCCGCCCTGGTGCTCGGCGGCACGCTGCTCGGGGCCCGCGCGTTCCTGCCGGTCGAGCCGGACACGGCCGGCGCCTCGACCGGGCGTCGTCGGCTGCTGGCCGCCTGGCGGGAGCCACGCACCCTGCTCATCGGCCTGCTGGTGCTGGCGGCGGCGTTCGCCGAGGGCAGCGCCAACGACTGGCTGGCGGTGGCCTTCGTCGACGGCTACGGCTTCAGCGAGGCGGCCGGCGCGGCGGTCTTCGGCGTCTTCGTGGTCGGCATGACGCTGGGCCGCACCGTCGGCACGGTCGCGCTGGACCGCTGGGGGCGGGGGCCGGTGCTGACCACGACCATCCTGCTCGCCATCGTCGGCGCCGGCCTGGCGGTGCTCGCCGGCTCCGGTCCGGTGGCCGTGGTCGGCGTCGCGCTGTGGGGGATCGGTGCCTCGCTCGGCTTCCCGGTGGGGATGAGCGCCGCCGCCGACGAGGAGGAGCACGCGCACGTACGGGTCAGCGTGGTCGCGGTGATCGGTTACACGGCGTTCCTGGCCGGGCCACCGCTGCTGGGCCTGCTCGGTGACCAGGTGGGCACGCTGCGGGCGCTGCTCGTGGTACCGCTGCTGCTGCTGCCGACCCTGCTGCTGGTCCCGGCGGCCCGCCCGCCCGTCGCCGGCGGCACGGGGGCGCCGGCGCGGGCGGGCTCGGCGGAGCCGACCGGGTAGCGGGACGTCGCCCGGCAGGCCGTCGGGTGGTGCCACGCGCCGGGGATTCGCAGCCGGCTCACAGGGATCTGCCAGGTGACGGTGGTGAACTGGGAGGCACGCCGAGGAGAGGAGCCGGGCATGGGCTGGTTCAGCCGGCGGTCACGAGCCGCGCAGGGCACCCCGACGAAACTCGACCGCGAGGCCACCCCCAAGGACCTCGCCGCGCTGGAGCAGTTCGCCACCAGCCGGCAGGGGGTGGAGTTCTACCTGGAGCCGGAGACCACCGCCACCGACACCACCGTGATGGCCATCGCCCACGACGGGGAGTGGATCCGCCGCCGCACCGGCACGCCGCGCGCCGCCGGTGCCCTGGCCCGCAAACACGCCGTTCCGCTCTACGAGGCCACCAAGGTCGGCTACCCGGATCGGATGCGGGCCTGGAACCGGGCCCATCCGGAGCGCCGCGCCCGCTGAGCGGCTCGCGCGGCTCGGTTCAGTAGGCGATAGCCGCCCGGGCCTCGTCGAGGGTCAGTGGTGGGCTGTGGCTGGAGACGTACCAGCCGATGTCGTCGTCGAGCAGCCGGCCGACCAGCGCGAGATCCGGTTCGTCCGCCGGCGTACGTAGGTGCGCCGGCGGCGGATACCAGCTGTCACCGAGCAGCATCACCCCCGAATCGGGTACCACCACGATCGTGGAGTCCGGGGCGTGCCGGCCGCCGACGTGGCGTACCAGGACGCCGGTCGGCAGCTCCAGCTCGTCGACGAAGACCCGGGTCGGGGGCAGCACCCGCAGTTCGTCCCAGGAGTCCACGGCGAGCGCGCGGGCCCGGAAGCTGGGCCCGAGCCGGCGGTTGCGCAGCACCTCCTCGCGCAGGTACCGCACGCTCCACGGCCGGTTCGACTCGGCGCGCAGCAGTTCGGCACCGCTGACGTGCCCGACGATCTCCACGTCCGGCCAGGCGCAGGCACCCCAGACGTGATCCCAGTGGTGGTGGGTGTAGACCAGCCAGCGGGGTGCCGGTAGGCCGGCGGCCCGGAGCGCCGCCTGGATCTCGCGGGCGTGCGACGGGCTCTGCCCGGCATCCACGAGCACGCTGCCCCGCTCGTCGGCGATCACCGCGACGCCCGCCTGCACCAGGTCCGGATCAGGATCCCCCGGACAGAGCCACACCCGCCCCGCGAGATGTTCGAACGCCACCACCATCACCGCACCCTAGCCCCCACCCCCCTGCCGTGGGGGTCAGCGGACGGCGATGACGGCGGCGTCGGCGGCGCCGCGCCAGAGGGTGCCGACCTCGGTGAAGCCGGCGTCAGCGAGGGCGGTGAGGTGCCAGGAGATCGGCGGCGTCCACTCCGGGCTGTGCCCGGTCGGGTAGATGGCGTGCCGCTGCCGCACCAGCGGAGCCAGGTTCGGGTCCTGCCCGGCCTGTTCCCACCACTGCGACCAGGACAGCACGGCACCGGCGGCGTACCGGGCCGCGCGGTGTTCCTCGGCGCGGGCGAGCAGCCGCTTGGTCAACTCGGGCAGACCGTCGTCGGGCATGTGATCGGCGTTGACGAACACACCGCCCGGTCGGAGCAGGTCGTGGATCTCCGGGTAGAGGGCGCGCAACCGTTCCGCCGGCAGCCAGTGCAGGGCGGTCGCGGTGAGCACGGCGTCGTAGCGCTGGTGCGGCAGAGCCGTGGTCCAGTCCGGCCGACTGAGATCGGCCGCGACGATGTTGGCCCGGTCGTCGAGGGAGGCGGTGGCGAGGGCGAGCAGCGCGGGGTCGAGGTCGACCAGGGTGACCTCGGCGTCGGGGAAGCGGCGCAGGGCCCGCAGGGAGATGGTGCCGGTGCCGCCGGCCAGGTCCAGCAGCCGGGGTGGGGTGGCCTCGCGGACGGCGTCGACGGCGTCGAGCATGGTGGCGAACCGGTGCTCGCGGTCGGGCAGGTACGCCTCCTGCTGGCGGTCCCAACTTTCCTGCCAGGCGGCGACATTGCTGATGTAAGGACTCATGACCAGCACGCTAGTTACGGAACGACCAACCTGTCCAGCCTTGTTGCCAACCTTTTGCAACTGCGAGAGAATGGCGGAGCGATGATCGGATCGGGTCGGACCGGGACAACGGTCCGGCCCGGTCGCGCCTCGGCCGGCACCCGCGCCGCAGGACCGGACGACCCGCGACGCCGTCGTCGACCTGGACCGGCAGCCGCCTCCGCTCGGGCGGGCCCGCGGGAGACCGCACCGACCGGTGCTGCCATGATTTTCCTGAGCGAGGGCGAGGCGCCCGGCCGGAACGGACTGGACACCAGGTGGAACCACAGCGCACCGCCGCGCACGAGATGTTCGACGCCGACGTGGCCTCCAACCGGCTCGGCATCGAGCTGCTCAGCGCCGCCGACGGCACGGCGGTGGCCCGGATGCGGATCACCGACGACATGGTCAACGGACACCGCATCGCGCACGGCGGTTTCGTCTTCCTGCTGGCCGACACCGCGTTCGCGCTGGCCTGCAACAGCCACGGTCCGGTGACCGTCGCCGCCGGCGCCGACATCACCTTCGTCCGCCCGGCCCGGCGGGGAGACGTACTCGTCGCCCGGGCCAGCGAGCGCACCCGGTACGGCCGCAGCGGCATCTACGACGTCACCGTGTGCCGGGCGGACGGGGAGGTGGTCGCGGAGTTCCGCGGCCAGAGCCGGACGCTGCGGCCGATGCCTGATCCCGACGGTGGCGCACCGGAACCGGGGGAGCGGGACCGAGCGCCGGCAGCCGACCAGCGCCGCTGAGCCGGCCGCCCGGTACGGCACCCGAGCGCGCCGACCCGCCGGGGGCGCCGGGGTCGGGCACGATGTCCCGATGGGACATGTCGTGCTCTTCCACTCCGTGTACGGGCTGCGACCGGCGGTGCTGGCGGCCGCCGACCGGCTGCGCGCCGCCGGCCACCAGGTGCACGCGCCCGACCTGTACGGCGTGCCCGCCGTTAACTCCGTGGCGGAGGGATTCGCGTTGTTGGAACGGATCGGCCAGCAGACCGTGCTGGACCGGGCACGCGCGGCGCTCGACGGCCTGCCGCCCGACACCGTGCTCGCCGGTTTCTCGATGGGTGCCGGGGTCGCTGGCGCGCTGCTCGCCGAACGACCAGCGGCCGCCGGCCTGCTGTTGCTGCACGGCACCGGAGGGTCCCCGGCGGCGGTCCGGCCGGGCCTGCGGGTGCAGTTGCACCTGGCCGACCCGGATGTCTACGACCCGCCCGACGAGGTCGAGGCGTGGCAGCGGGAGATGACCACGGCCGGAGCGGATCTCGTCGCCCACCGGTATCCCGGGGTGGGGCACCTCTTCACCGACCCGACCGTCGCCGACCATGACCCGGCCGCCGCGGCGCTGACCTGGGACCGGGTCACGGCCTTCCTCGCCCGACGCTGACCTGACCGTCCGGGGCCGGCAACCGAAGCGCGCGACGGGACCGCTGGTCGGGGCCGGCATCCCGGCCCGGCGCGCCGGAGGCGACTCCCGGTGGCGCGGCACGCGGGTCGCCGGCACGGTGCCGGCCGCGCGGTCCGGGTCGAGATGGTCCGGGCCCGCCGCGCTCGTCGCCGCGCCTCGCGCGGCCCGCCGGGCGAAGGCGGCGCGCACGGCTCGGGGCAGCCGGGCCCGGGCGACCTGCCGCACCACCGGGTCGGCCACCTCGTAGCCGCCGGCCGGCCGGGTGAGCAGCAGGCCGTCGCGGGTCAGGGCGGCCAGCTCCGTCGCCGCCCGGGCAGCCGGCCAGTCAAGGACCTCGGCCAGTTCCGCCACCGTGCGTCCCGGCAGCAGCGCGGTGGCCATCAGGACCGCACGCGCACCACCGCCGAGCCGGTCCAGCCGGGCCTCGACGACCCGACGGACGCCCTCCGGTACGGGTAGCGCGGCCAGGTCGCTGTCCGCCCCGAACCGGCCCGGCCGACCGAATCCGGCCAGCGCGGTGAGCATGCGGACGTAGGCCACCGCACGCCCCGGGTTGCCAGCGGTCACGGCGATCAGCCGGGTAGTCAACCCGCTCGGTTGACCGGCCCGGCGCAGCAGCCGGCGCAGCAGCCGGCCGGAGCTGATGGTGTCCAGCGGCGACAGGCGCACCCGGGCCCCCCGGCGTGCGGCGACGCCGCGCTCCCGGTCACCGGTCGCGACCAGCACCAGCGGCAGGTCACGTTCGTCGGCCAGGTCGACCAGCGTGGCCAGTTCGCGGCGCAGCGCCGGCGCGGCACGGTCGAGATCGTCGACGGCCACCACCACCGGTTGCCGTCGCGCCAGGCTCAGCAGCACCTCCCACCAGTACGTCACCGCGCGGGACTGGCCGAGCTGAGCCCCGAGCAGGTCGTCCACAGTGTCCAGGGCGGGCGTCAGCAGGTCGGCCGGCACCAGTGGCGTCAGGGCGGCGGCGAGCCGGCCGCGTACCGTCTCGGTGTCGTCGGTGACGCGAGCCCGGGCCAGCCCGCGGACCAGGTCCGCGATGGGTTGCAGCGGGGCTTCCGGATAGGGCGGGCAGGCCGTGGGACACCAACGCACCGGAACCCCGTCCAGCGTGCCGGTGGTCCGCACCAGTTCCCGCAACAGGCTACTGCGCCCGCTACCGGGCGGGCCGAGCAGCAGCACCCGGCGGTCGCCGCGCCCACGCGTGGCCTCGGCGAGGTGCTCGCGGGCGACGGCCAACTCCCGTCGCCGGCCGAGCAGTGCGCCGCCGTGGCGTGGCGGTCGGGGACGTTCGGTGCCGGTGGCGTGCCAGACGTCGACCGGCAGGGCCTTGCCGGCGACGGTCACCGCCGGGACCGGGCGCTGGGCGATCAGCCCGGCGACGGCCCGATGGGTGGCCGGGCAGAGTGCCACCCCACCGGGTAGGGCGTGTTCCTGTAGCCGGGCGGCGAGGGTGACGACCGCGCCGCTGGCGACGCCGTGCCCGCCGTCGTGGTCGGTGGCCAGGTCGACGACGGCCTCGCCGGTGGCGACGCCGACCCGGACCCGCAGCCCGGGAGCCAGCCGGAGACCGTCGAGCACCCGCTGGATCTCCAGCCCGGCGCGCACCGCCCGGTACGCGTCCCATCCGTCCGCGCGGCGCGCGCCGAACAGGGCCATCACGGCGTCGCCGACGTACTTCTCCACCGCGCCGTTCCACCGGCGCAGCACCCGTGCGACGCCGCCGAAGTAGGCCCGTTGCAGGGCGCGGACGTCCTCCGGGTCGAGCCGGTCGACCAACCGGGTCGACCCGACGATGTCGACGAAGAGGACCGTGACGGTCCGCCGCTCCTCCGCCACGGGCCAACGCATCCGCCCTGCGGCGGCCTGACCAGCGACAACAGAACTGGGCATGGAGATCGCACCCTGCCTCTCCCCCCGTTCGCGCCGACGATGTCCGGAGCCTGTCATCGCTGGTCTGACGGCGGATCGGCAGAACGACGTATGTCGGCCGGACGCAACCTTTGGTCGCAATGTCGACGCGATGAGTAGGACAGACGCCCGGCACCTGTAGAACGGGGGCGGAACCTGTGACTAGGCTGCGAGCCATGGCCAGCGACGTGGACACCACACCGCTCGTGGGTCGGGACGACCTGGTGGCGACGGTACGATCCGCGCTGCTCGACGACGTGGTGCCGGGACACACCGCGGCGGTGTTCCTGACCGGTGAGAGCGGCGTGGGCAAGACCCGGCTGCTGAGCGAGGTCGGCGACCAGCTGGGTCACGGGGGAGCCCTGGTGCTCACCGGGTCCTGTCTGGACATCGGCGACGCCTCCCCACTGCACCCGCTGCGACAGGCGCTGCGCCGCCTCGACGCCGACCTCGCCCCGCCGGCCGCGGCGTCCGTGCGCGCGTTGCTCGGGGTGTTCGCCGAGGACCGGGCCGGCCCGGACGGCGCGGGTGCGTTGCTGGAGCGGGTGTCCCGGGGGTTGCACGTGATCGCCGGCGGCCGCCCGCTGGTGCTGGTGCTCGACGACCTTCAGTGGGTCGACCGGACCACCCGGCAGCTTCTGCTGTATCTGCTCGCCGGCCTCGGTGACCTGCAACTGTCGGTGCTCGCGGCGGTGCGCTCGGAGTCGCTGCAGGGTGCGCATCCGTTGCGCCGGGTGCTCACCGAGCTGCGCCGCCTGCGGTCGGTGCGGGTGCTCGATCTGGCTCCGCTGGACCGGGCCGGCACCGAGGAACTGGCCACCGCGGTGATGCGTCGGCCACTGACGCCAGAGGCGGCCGAGCAGCTGTGGCAGCGCAGTGGCGGCAACCCCTTCGTGGTCGAGGAACTCTCCCGGGAGCTGCGCGACGGTCGGGACGGCCTGTCCGACACCCTGCGCGAGGTCTTCCTGGCCCGGGTGGACGCCCTGCCGCGACCGGCCCACCGGGCCGTGCACGCCGTCGCCGCGGGCGTCGAACCGGTGGAGCACTGGCTGCTCGCCCGAGTGGTCGGGCTGCCGGAGCACGAGCTGCTCGACGCGGTTCGGGCGGCGGTGTCCCACCGGCTGCTCGTCGGGTCCGCCGACGGCTACCGGCTGCGTCACCGGCTCGTCGCCGAGGTGCTGGAGGACGAGCTGCTGCCCGCCGAACGGGCGGTGCTGCACCGCCGCTACGCCGAGGCGTTGACCTCCGCGCCCGCCGAGTTGCACCAGGCCCGGTTGGCCCATCACTGGCGGCTGGCCGGTGAGCCGCAGCGGGCCTTGCCGGCGGCGGTGGCCGCCGCCGAGGAGGCGGAGCGGCTGTACGGCTACGCCGAGGCGCATCGCCACTGGTCGGTGGCGGTGCAGTCGGCCGAGGGGCTGCCCGACGTCGACCGGGCCGCGCTGCTCGGGCGGGCGGCCGAGGCGGCGCACCACTGTGGTGAGTACGCGCGGGCGCTGGCCCTGCTCGAAGAACTGGCCGGGGCGGACACCGCCCTTCCCGCCTGCGAGCTGCACATCCGGCGGGCCCGTTACCTGGCCGCCGCCGGCCGTTCCGCACTGGCCGAGGTGGAGTACGAGCAGGCACTCGCCGTCGCCGACTGCACCCCCGGGCAGCGGGCCACCGCCGCCGCCCGGCGGGCGGAGCTGCTGCTGCAACTCGGCCGGTACGCCGAGGCGGGCGAGCGGGCGCGCGAGGCGCTGGCCCTGGCCGAGCAGGTGGAGGGCGCGACCACCGAGGTGGTGCTGGCCAGCGCCGCGCTGGGCTTCTCCGAGGCGTACCGCCAGGATCCGGACGCCGGCCTGGCGGTGCTGCGGCGGGCCCTGGCCACCGCCGAGCGGGCCGGCCGCCCGGAGGACGTCGCGTTGGCCTACCTGCACCTGGCCGAGCTGCTGACCGGGCCGCTGAACATCCTCGAGGAGGGCGTCGTGGTCGCCCGCCGGGGGGCCGAGCGGGTCGCCGAGCTGGGGCTGGGTCGGTCCTACGAGACCCGGTTGCTGGCCATCGCCACCAATGGACTGTTCCGGGTGGGACAGTGGGCCGAGGCCGAGAAGGTGGTCGCCTCGGCCCTGCGGCACCGTCCCTCCGGCGCGGACGCCGTCGAACTGCTGCTGGCCCGCTGCCGGCTGTCGGTCGGCTACGGCGACGTCGAGGCGGCCGACCGGGATCTGGACGCGGTGGCGACCATCCTGGCCGGCGGCGGTGCCCGGCACGTCATTCCGCTGCTCACCCTGCGGGCCGGGCTGGCCATGTGGCAGGGGCGGCACGAGGTGGCCCGGCACGCCGTGCAGCGGGGCCTGACCGAGACCCGCTCCGACGACCTGGTCATCCTCGCCGTGCTGGTCTGGCACGGGCTGCGCGCCGAGGCGGAGGCGCACGCCAGCCGTACCGTCGCCGTCGACGACAACGCGGTGCGCCGGCTGCGCGGGATCGCCGACCGGGTGGCGGAGCGCAGCGAACGGGCGGCCCGGCCGGTGCGCTACGTGGTCGACGGGTACCTGGCGTTGTGCGCCGCCGAGGTGAGTCGGCTCGACGGGGCGGATCCGGAGCTGTGGGCACGGGCCGCGGCCGAGTGGGACCACCGCAACCATCCGTACCCGGCGGCGTACTCGCGGCTGCGTCAGGCGGAGGCGTTGCTGGCCAGTCGCCGCAAGGCCGCCACCGCGGGAAAGCTGCTGCGCCAGGCGTACCAGATGGCGCAGTCGCTGGGCGCGGTGCCGTTGACCGACGAGATCCGTACGCTCGCCGGGCGGGCCCGGGTCGCGTTGGAGGAGCGCGACGCGGTCGGGATGCCGACGCCGGACGGGTCGGGTGGTGAGGAACTGGCCGCCCTGACCGCGCGGGAACGTGAGGTGCTGGCCGCGGTGGCCGAAGGGCTCACCAACAAGGAGATCGGCCAGCGACTGTTCATCAGCGAGCGGACCATCGGGGTCCACGTGTCGCACATCTTCGACAAGCTCCAGGTACGTACCCGGGTCCAGGCGAGCGCCATCTTCCTGCGTAGTCGCGCGTAGGTGTCGGATACGTCGTTCTACTGATGTCCGCGCGGCGGACGCCTGAAAGGCTGAGCCCGGCGTCGCAACGGGCACGACGACGCCGGCGAGCAGCCTGGAGGGGACATGAGCGAGCGCGGCGAGCGGATCGACAGGGTCAGCGCTGTGACGCGCCGCGCCGGCACGCCGCGGAGCGGGGTGTGCGCGTGAGCGCGTGTGGGGAGCCGGTGTGGGGGCCGGTGCACCGGGACATCGTCGACCTGTTGGCCGATCACCCCACCGACGTGCCCGCCGTGGTCGACCACCTGACCAAGCTGCAGGACATGCTGGTCCGTCTCCCGCCCCTGTTGGACAGCTGCCCGCTCGCCGACTTCAACAAGTTGTATCTGACCATCACCAGCAGTGTGCTGGACGGGCTCTACACCGACCGCTTCGTCGATCCGGTCTTCCTGTCCCGACTGGACGTCGAGTTCGCGGCCCGGTACTTCGACGCCTTACGTATGTGGAGCGACGCCAGCCCGGGCACGCCCCGGGCCTGGACGTGCCTGTTCGAGCGGATGCGCGGGCCGGACGCCCGGCCGCTTCCCTCGGCGGCGGCCGGTGTCAACGCGCACATCAACTTCGATTTGCCGTTCGCGCTGGTCACCACGTTCGACCACCTGGAGTCCGAGCCGGTCGACGGCAGCGACCAGCACCGCGACTACCTGGAGATCAACAAGATCTTCGCCGACAAGATCCCCGGGCTGCGCCGGGGCTACCTGGAGCAGTGGCAACTGCTCATCGACATGCTCAACGGCGACATCGACGACTGGTACCAGGGTGAACTGATCGGTTACACGCGCGATGTCGCCTGGCGCAACGCGCAGCGGATCTGGCGGTGCCGGCACGACCCGCACCAGCATGAGCGCGAGCGCAGGCGGCTCGACGACACGGCCGCCGCGCTCGGTCGGTTGCTGCTGTCGCCCCTCGGGGCGTTCCTGCAGTAACCGGGACGGGGGGTCCCCGCGCCCCGCCCACCTGTGGGCGCGGGGACAACCGACCCGAGGCCCGGACGGCAACGTCCGGGGGTGGCCGTCGGGGGGCCACGGGGAGCACGGGGGGACCACGGGGAACAGGGGCCGGCCGGCCCGGGGGGTGTCGGCCGGCCCCTGCGGGGTACGCCGCGACCATGACCGCTGTGTCCCGGCGCCGTCCTGCCGCCCGACCGCGACCGCGCCCCGCCGCCCCACCGCGCCCCGCTCGGCCCGGAGATCGCGCCGGCCGCGGAGCCCGGTGATGACCGCTCAGGTGTTCGAGTTCCGCTTCGAGTCGCGGTTCCGTTGGCTGCTGGCGCTGATCGGGGTCCGGCCCGGCACCGCCTGGGTGCGGGTCGACTCCGGTGAGCTGCTGGTCCGGTTCGGCCCTTGGCGGCTACGTACCGAGCGACAGAACGTCGCGGATGTGCAGCGCGGCGGCCCGTACCGCTGGTGGCGGGTGATCGGCCCGCACCTGTCCGGCACCGACACCGGCGTCACCTTCGGCACCACCACGGCCGCCGGGGTCTGCGTCCGGTTCGTGCGACCGGTGCCCGGCCTGCTTCCCGGCGGGTGGCCGCGTCATCCCGGGATGACGGTCACCGTGGCCGAACCCGCCGACCTGGCCCGGGCGCTGGCCGCACCCGGCGGCGGCTGACGGCCCGGCGGCGGCTGACGGAAGGCGGACCGGTCGACCGCGGCCCGGGGGCCGAGCGACGAATCCGGTCGGGCGGCCCGACCGTCGCGTTGCGGTGGGTGCGACCGAACCACCACCTACGGTCTGTTCGACAACGGTGAGGCGGGGGCATGGGGGACGGGACGAGAGCGCGACGCGGCCGGGAACGCCGCCGCCCGACGCCCGGCGCGCCGGAGCCGGGGTTGCGTGCCGCGCGGGATCCCACGGGCAAGGGGGAACGGGCGGGGCGGCGGGTCACCGTGCCCGAGCGGGTGGCCGTGCCGACCGGTCCGGCGGCACCGGAGAGCCGGCTGCGCCGGTGGTTGTTCGTGCACCGGGTGCAGCCGGTCGGACCGGAGACCGCCGAGGGACAGACCCGGTCGCACGCCTGGTGGCGGGTGATGTGCCTGACCGGCGTCGACTACTTCTCCACCCTGTCCTATCTGCCCGGTATCGCCGCCCTGGCCGCCGGCGCGCTGTCTCCGGTGGCGACGCTGCTGATCGTGGCACTCACCCTGTTCGGCATGTTGCCGATGTACCGCCGGGTAGCCCGGGACAGTCCGCACGGTCAGGGCTCGGTGGCGATGCTGGAGCGACTGCTGCCGTTCTGGCGGGGCAAGATATTCGTGCTGGTGCTGCTCGGATTCGTCGCCACGTCCTGGATCGTCACGATCACCCTGTCCTCGGCCGACGCCACCGTGCACGTGCTGGAGAATCCGTACCTGCCGGAGTGGTTCGGCGGTACCGGCGTCGCTGTCGGGGTGACCGTCTTCCTGCTGCTCATCCTCGGTGCGGTGTTCCTGCTCGGCTTCCGGGAGGCGGTGGCGGTGGCCGTACCGCTGGTGGCCGCCTTCCTCGGGCTGAACGCGGTGATCGTGGTGGTGTCGCTCGCCGAACTGGCCGGTGATCCGCGTCCACTGGCGGACTGGACGGCGGCGCTGACCGCGGGCGGCGGTCCGGGTGAGGTGGCGCTGACCGCCGCGTTGGCCTTCCCGCTGCTGGTGCTGGGCCTGTCCGGTTTCGAGACCGGGGTCAGCATGATGCCGTTGGTGGCGGGGCAGGGGCCGGACGCGCCGGCCCGGCTGGCCGCCCGCATCCGCAACACCCGGCGGCTGCTCACCGTCGCTGCGTTGATCATGTCGGTGTACCTGCTCTCCACCACCTTCGTCACCGTGGTGCTCATCCCGCCCGAGGCGTTCGCGCCGGGTGGAGCCGCCAACGGACGAGCGCTCGCCTATCTGGCCCACGAGCAGGTCGGTGAGGCGTTCGGTACCGCCTACGACGTGAGCAGCGTGCTGATCCTCTGGTTCGCCGGTGCGTCGGCGATGGCTGGGCTGATCAACATCGTGCCGCGCTACCTGCCCTCGTACGGGATGGCGCCGGAGTGGGCCCGCGCCGTGCGTCCGGTGGTGATCGTCTACACGCTCGTCTGCATCGTGCTGACCGTCGTGTTTCGCGCCGACGTCGACGCCCAGGCGGGGGCGTACGCCACCGGGATCCTCGCGATGATGGTCTCGGCGGCCGTCGCGGTGGCCATCGCCGCCGCCGGCCGCCGGCAACGCGGCGTCGCCGCCGGCTTCACGGTGCTCACCCTGGTGCTGCTGTACGCGCTGGTCGAGAACGTGATCGAGAAGCCGGACGGGATCGCCATCTCCGGGCTGTTCATCCTCGGCATCATCGTCGTGTCGCTGGTGTCCCGGGTGACCCGCACCACCGAACTGCGGGCGGAGCGGGTCGAGTTCGACGAGACGGCACGGCGGTTCATCGCCGACTCGGTCGCCCACGACGGGCGGCTGCACGTGATCGCCCACAAGCGGCGCAGCGGGGCGATCAAGGAGTACACCATCAAGGAGCGCGCACAGCGGGGCCAGAACCCGGTCCCCGGGGCGACCGACGTGCTCTTCCTGGAGATCGACGTGGTGGATCCTTCCGGGTTCCGTCACGTGCTGCGGGTGTGCGGCGTCGAGGTGGGCGGTTACCGGGTGCTGCGGGCGAGCAGCCCGGCGGCGCCCAACGCCATCGCCGCGATCCTGCTGGCGCTGCGGGACGCCACCGGCGTACGCCCGCACGCCCACTTCGAGTGGTCGGAGGGGAACCCGATCGCGCACCTGCTGCGCTACCTCATTCTCGGTCGGGGGGACACCCCGCCGGTGGTCCGGGAAATCCTGCGCAAGTCCGAACCCGAGCCGGCGCGCCGCCCCGGGATCCACGTCGGGGGTTGACACCCGTTCCCGCCGTCCGGTGACCGCCCGTTCGACCAGACATGAAGCCGAATGGGGTACGCGTTCACTTATGCCTGATTTGCTCCTTGTGTCGCCGTACGGTGGCCTCTGGTGGGCTGAGGCGATGTCAGCCACCCCGCGCCCGATTCGGCGCGGCCGTGTTCTTCGCACGCACGAGAGGCAGGAGCGCTGATGTCCACGTACCAAGGGAGCCGTGGGTCCACCCGACCCGGTCGGCGGTCCCGGTGGTTGCTGGCCGGTGGCCTGGTGGCGGGCAGCCTGGTGGCCGGGGCGGCGGGCCTGACCGCCGTCACCGCCTCGGCCGCCGACCGTGACCCGGCGGCACCGGACCCGGGCCGACCCGCGGCGATGTACCAGGATGACGTACCCGGAATCGACGAGACACCGCAACGCCGGGGGCCGGACCGGCAGCGACCCGAGTGGCGACACGATGCCGGCGCGACGCCGGACAGTTCGGCAGGGGCGACCGGCCGGTCCACCGGTCACCACGGGCGGGTACCGGACGGCACGGTGGTGCCGGTGCCCTGCGACTCGGCCCGGCTCGTCGCGGCGCTGGTGCGGGCGAACGCCGAGGGCGGCGCCACCCTGCGCCTGGCGGAGAAGTGCACGTACCTGCTGACCCACGCGTTCCAGCAGCCCGACGAGTACGACGGCGGCATCCGCGACGCGCGGGAAGCCGCCGACACCGCCGAGAACCCCGGCGACGCCGAGGCTCCGCCGCGCAATCCCGCCGACGACAAGGCGGGACTGCCCGTGATCTACCACGGGATCACCATCGAGGGCTCCGGCGCGACAATCGTCCGGGGCGTGCACGCGCCCGACTTCCGCTTCTTCACCGTCCGCGACGGCGGCGAACTGACTCTCCGGGACGTCACCCTGCGCAACGGCCGCTCGGCGGCGGAGGGCGGCAGCATTCACATCGTGCACGGCGCCACGGCGGTCGTCGAAGGGGTGACCGTCGTCGGCAGCACCTCGCTGTCCGCGGAGGGCGGCGGCGGTGCCATCTTCAACGACGGCAACCTCCAGATCAGCGACAGCAAGCTGATCGGCAACCGGGCCGCCGGCACCCAGGGCAAGGGCGGGGGCCTGCTCAACGGCGGCGTCATGACCATGCACCGGACCGAGTTCCGGCACAACAGCGCGGTCAGCTACGGCGGTGGCCTGGCCAACTTCCGGGCCGCCGGCGACGTCTACGCCTCCACCTTCGTGCAGAACAACGCCGGTCAGGGCGGTGGGATGGCCAGCTTCTCCGCGCGTACCAAGGTCTTCGACACCCTGGTGGCGCGCAACAGCGCCGAGACCGGCGGCGGGCTGGCCAACTCCGACGCCGTGCTGGTGCTGCGGCAGCTGACGGTCCGCGACAACATCGCCACCGGCAAGGGCGGCGGCATCTCCACCTTCCAGGGCCTGCTGCCGCTGGACGACAGCGTGGTCAGCGGCAACACCACGCGCGGAAACGGCGGCGGGATCCACGCCGAGAAGTCGAACCTGCTCGTGCGGGGCAGCGACGTCAAGGGCAACGCCGCGGTGGGCAAGCGGTCGCAGGGTGCGGGGCTGTTCGTGACGGCGGGCTCGACCTCGCTCTACCGCAGCCACGTGCTCGGCAACCAGTCCACCGTCAAGGCCGGTGGGATCCAGGCCGAGCGGGCCCAGGTCAAGATCGATGACGACAGCGTCGTGGTCGAGAACACTCCGACCAACTGCCTGGGCAGCAAGGTGCCGGTGGCGCACTGCTTCCGTTGAGCCGGACGTCCGGCTCCGCGCCGACGACCAGGGCCCGTGTCCGCAGCCGGCACGGGCCCTGGTCGTGCGTCACCGGGCTCACTGAGAAGGCTGGGGCAGCTCGCAGTCGATCTTCGGGTTGGCGCCGACGTAGTTCAGCGGCCCGGCGGCGATGGTCACCAGGATCGTGCCGACCTCGGCGCAGTTGGCTTCGTCGTCGCTGTAGTAGCCGCGCTGGCCGGCGGCGATGGCGCCGATGACGAGCCAGATCACCACGAGGACTCCGAATATCGACGTGCCGCGCATGGTTTCCTCCACGAGTCGGGGGTTCGGGTTGCAAGGTGCGGACCTTGTACCCAGCCGCGCCGAGCGGCTAACGAGACCGGCGGGCCCTACGGCGGCATGGGCGCCTCGGGTGGACGACCGCGGCTGCGGCGAAGGTCGTCCAGCGCCACCACGGCGAGCACCAGCAGCGCGGCCAGCGAAGCGCTGATTGCCGGCAGGACCAGCACCGCGGGTGTGACGGCCAGCAGTGCCACCACGCCGCCGGGACGGGACCACGACATCCGGTTGAAGACCTCGCGTTCGAACAGGGCCCGGCCGACCAGGAACAGCGCCGGGCCGCCGAGCATGATCGCCGCCCATTCGGGCGGGGTACGCGCGGGCAGGGTGTCGGTGTGCAGCACCAGTTCGAAGCCGGCCGCCGTGGCGACCACCCCGGCGACCATCACCACGTGGGTGTAGGGGGAGGTGTTCAGGAAGCGGATCGGCGCCCTCGTGATCTTGATGGCCATGGGCAGCAGCTCCCCGGCCTTGTGCACGTAGATCCGCCAGAGCAGCAGGGTGGTGGCGAAGGCCAGCAGCAGCGCCACGGCGTCCTCGAACTCCGAGTGGTGCGTGGTGTAGGCCATGCCGATGACGAGGATCGCGTCGCCCAGCGCGATGGTGTAGAACTGCTGATACCGCTCGGCCAGGTGCTCGGCGGTCAACCTGAACAGGGCGGCGGGGACGCGGCCCAGCCCGGGCACCGGGTAGGACAGCCGCAGCCCGAGGTAGTCGAGGCCGAGGGCGAGCAGCCACAGCGCCATCCGGGGGTCCTCCGAGACGAAGGCGCCGCCCAACCACGGCACCGCCGACAGCGCGAACCAGCAGAAGACCCGGGCCGCCCGGCGCTGGATCTCCGGGTCGTCGCGTACCGCCGGGATGATGAACAGGCCGCGCCCGAGGTGGATGGCGACGTACGCACCGGCGAAGGTGAGCCCCCGATCGCCGAACGCCTTGGGGATCGCGCTGGCCATCAGCAGCACCCCGAACATCACCGCGAGGACCAGGGCCTTGATCTCGGTGCGCTCCGGGTCGTACAGGTCGGTGATCAGGGCGGTGATCGCCCAGGTCCACCACACCGCGGCCAGCAGGATCAGGGCCTGGCCGGCCTGGTACCAGCTGATCTCCTCGGCCAGCCCGCGCGAGATCAGCGCCAGCGCGACGACGTAGACCAGGTCGAAGAAGAGTTCCAGGAGGGGAACTCGGCGGGTCGTGGACGCGCTGCGGGTGAGCGGTCGCCGTGGGTTGTCGGGCTGTAGGTGGGCGAACGGCACGGATGGCTCCCGGCAGCCGGCGGCGGTGCGGCGTGCCGGCATGGCCGGCGTATCGACCGTAACGGCGGTTCCGGCCGGAGCGCGTCGGGGTCGGGGCCGGTCACCGGAATGGTGTACAGCGCAGCCGCCGGCGCGGGGCCCGCGAGGGGCGTTCCCGCGACCGGCGGCCCGGGATCGTCAGGACCCGCTGTCGGCCGGGGTGGCCAGCACCTTCGCCTGCTGAGGCCAGGTGGCCAGGCTGGCGGTGGCGCGCAGACCGGCGCTCCGGACGGTCTCCCGCAGCGCGGCCTCGTCCATGTCGGCCAGCTGCTGGTAGGTCCGGATGCCCGCTCCGTGCAGCGCCGCCGCCATCTTCGGCCCGACGCCCTGGATGCGCCGGAAGTCGTCGACCTCGGCGGTGACCGGCTCCGTCGTCGCTGGCTCGGCGTCCACCGGCTCGGCGGCGGCGACCGGCTCGGCGGCGGCGACCGGCTCCGCCGCCGTGACCGGCGCGCTGGTGGCCGTGGTGGACGCCGCGGCGGACTCGGTGGTGGCCGACGGCCGGACCGGCGGGGTGGCGACCGCCGGTCGCGGTTCCGCGGTCGCGTCCACCGTCGGTCCGTCCTGGACGGCCGTCGTGGTGACATCGGCGAGCGGTTCGGCGGCCCGCGGCGCCTCGGTGGACTCCGCACCGGTCACCGGCGTCTCACGGGTGCCGTCGGTCGGCTCGGTGCCGGTCGGGGCCGCGTCGGCCCCGGTGGGCTCGGCCGCCGTGGCGGTCGTTTCGCTGCCCGCCGGTGAGGCGGGATCGGGCTCGGTCGTTGGTTCGGTCACGGCGGTCGACTGCGCGGTCCCGGTGGCGACCGGGGCGGAATCGCTCGCCTCGCCGGTCGCGTCGCCCGCCGTACCGACGGTCGGCTCGGTCGGTTCCGCCCGCCGGCCGCGCAGCAACAGCCAGCCCACGGCCAGCCCCGCCACCAGCGCCACGAGCAGTATCAGCCAGTTCCCGAAGGACTCGCCCACGGTAACCCTCCCTGAGGTTCACGTCCGGATCGTCGCGAGAAAAACTCGCCGCAGCTTCGCACACGCGCGCCCGGGACGACAGGCAGGCCAGGTAACAGTCCGTACCGGACGCGCGGAGGCTACGGCAGGTGTCCGGTCCGGGACGGACGGTGCGGTAACCGCACGTGATTGGACACGCCGCGACCCCGGCACCGGGTCGGGTGCCGGGGTCGCGACGAGGATCAGTCCTGCTCGCCCCGGTAGGTGTAGAAGTCGTCGACGAACTTGCGCCGCAACCGGGGAACCCGGCTGGTGACCCGGAAGTATCCCCGGGCACCGAGCAACGCGAGTCGTCCGAACACCGGCTGGTACATGCGGTCGTCACCGTTGGTGCCGCTGCGTCCCAACGAGTCGGCGACCCGGGCGAAGCCGTACGGCACCATCGCCGCCTCGTAGTCGGCGACCGCCTGCACCAGGGTCTTCTCCCCGGCGGCGGCGAGGATCAGCTGTCGCCGCAGCAGGTTGGCGTCGCGCAGCGCGGTGTTGGCGCCCACGCCCCGACCCGGCGTCATGGTGTGGATCGCGTCGCCGAGAAGGGTGACCGTGCTGCTTCGCCAGGGCGGCACCGGCTCCGAGGTGGACACCCGGATCGGCAGGGCACTGTCCGGTTCCGCCAGGCTGAGCAGTTCCCGCAGGTGCGGGTGCCAGTTGGCGGTCAGCTCCAGCGCCACCTGGATCAGCTCCGTGCCCCGGCGTCGCATCACGTCCGGCGGGAACCGGCGGGCCGTGCTCCACACCACCAGGTTGATGTTGTCGCGGGTGGGGTCGTGCCGCAGCCCCGGCCAGTCGCTGAGCAGTTTCGCGTCCGCCGAACTGGTCTCCGGTTTGAGACGACCGTCGCGGTCCCACTTGAACTCCATCACGTGCAGCACGCCCATCACCCCGCCGGTACCGAAGATGAGCGAGATGCCCCGCTGCACACTCTCCGGCAGCAGGGACCGGGTGTGTGCGGTCAGCGGCACCCGGGTGGCGATGTTGACCGTGCCGGCGTCCCGGATGACGGCGTGCGGCAGGTACTGACGACGGACCGCCGAGTGCGTACCGTCCGCCGCCACGAGCAGGTCACCGGTCGCGGTGCCGCCGTCGGCGAAGTGGGCGGTGACGGTGCCGTCGTCGTGCTGCTCGTACCGGGTGAAGGTGCGGTCGAAGTGCACCACGTCCTCGATGCCGGTCAGCAGCACCTGGCGCAGCGTCATCCGGGCCACGGAGCGTTCCGTGTCGACCGGGTGGGTGTCCGGCCGCAGCGGGAAGGACGCCGTGTGCCGCATCTTCTCGCTGAGCACGTTGAAGTAGCGCGGCGAGCGGGCACAGGTGGCCAGGTAGATCTCGAACAGCTCCGGCGGCAGGCAGTCACGCAGGGCCCGACTGCCGGTGGGACCGATGCCCACCCGGTAGCCGAGCAACCCCTCGCCCCTGGCCCGGTGCCGCTCGTAGACCTCGACGTCGATCCCGGCCCGGCGCAGCCCGTGCGCCAGGCAGAGGCCGCCGGTGCCGGCACCGACGACCAGGACGTGCGGTGTTCGGGTCGTCATGCCTCGCTGCCCGGTCAGCCGGCCACGCGCGGTGCCGGAACCTCCGCGCTGTCCCAGCGGTAGAAGCAGTTGGCGATCGCGTCGCGCGGCGAGCGCCAGGTGGGCAGGTACGGCGAGGTGTGTGCGGACAGTCGCTCGTTGACCTGCTGGAACAACGGATGGTTTCGGGCCGCCGCGAGGGCGTCCGCACCGACGTCGTCGGTCTCCATCAGGTGTACGCACAGGTCGTGCAGGCAGTACAGGGACCGGTGGCGTACCCCGGTCAGGCTCGGCAGTTCGGTCTCGTCGGACTCGGCGAATATCTGGGCCACGCGACCTTCCGCGCCCGGGATGATTCTGCTGACGATCACTAGACGGCTCATCGGATCCCTCTCACCGGTGGGTCGGCCCGGCCGGACACCGGGTCCGGGCCGCTGTGGCCCCACCCTGTCGCCCGCGCAGTCACCTACCCGTCAACGGCCGGGATCGGTGCGGTGACGCATCGCCGTCGGGCTCGGCGCGGCGGCGCGGGTGACCACGTGCCGGCGGGGTCCACCGGTCGGCCGGCTGGCCTGGCGAATGGGGTCGAGGGTCTCCGCGAGCAGCGCGCTCATCGCCGGCGACGGCTCCAGTCGCAGTTCCCGCAGCAGCAGGTCCCGGTAGACGTAGTAGGCGTGTACCGCCTCGAAGGCGTTGCCCTCGGCGAGGTGGATGCGCACCACCAGCCGGTGCGGCGTCTCGCGCAGCGGCTCGGCGGCCATCGCCTCCAGCGCCGCCTCCAACGCCTCACCGTGCCGGCCGGCGGCCAGGTGCTGGCCGGAAACCTGCTCCAACATGTGCAGTCGGAGCTGGCGCAGCCGTTCCCGGTCGGCCAGCACCCAGTCGTCGTACCAGCCGGGCAGCAGGTCGTGCCGGCCGGCGGTGAGGGCCTCCCCGGCGCCGCCCGGGGCGTGCCCGTCGCGAACCCGGCCGGCCGTGTCGATGAGCAGGTCGACATCGACCCGGACCAGCGGGTCGAGGCGGACGGTGTCGGCGGCGGTGGTCAGTGGACAGTAGGGGTCCTGACGCAGTCGCCACAGTGCGGTCCGCAGCGAGGACAGCGCCCGCTCCTCGGTGGCCTCCGGCCAGAGCAGGCCGGCGAGGTGGGTACGGGTGGCACCGGGACGCAACCCGATCAGCGCGATGATCCGTTGCAGGCCGCGGGGCACCACCACGGGAGTGTCCCCGTGGGTCAGGCGGAAGCCACCGAGCAGGTGCAGCCGGATCTCGGCGTCGTGGGGTTGGCCGGTGGTGGGCGTGGGCGAAACGGCGGCCACGGCGGCACCCCCTGCGGAACGCGTCGGTTGCGGGTCTCGGCCAGGTCCCGGCGTGGCCGCCGTGCCGCCACTGTCGACTCGTCGGGCCGTCGCACGCGGGGTGCGGTGCCGGGTCCGACCGCCGCGAAGATTATCAATCATCGTTACTCTGGGTCAACGATGTTGTCGGTAATGTAACTCGCAGGTCTTCTGTGAAACCGCCTCTGAACTGGTCAATCCTGCCGATCATGGCGCTCGCGGCCGCTCAGCTGAAGCACAGCTTGCGTCAACTGAGCGTCACCGACCTGCGGTGTTTCCTGGAGGGACGGTGACGCCCGGGTGACGCGGTGCTCCGCATCGTGGCGGCAGCCGTCCGGGCCCACCCGATGGCGTCCGACCGGCCCGTGGGGAGGACCAGCATGGACCGAACGCTCATCGTCGCGAAGGTGGTCCCGACCGCCGAGGCGGCGGTCGCCGAGATCTTCGCTGAGTCCGACACGACCGAGCTGCCGCGCCTGGTGGGGGTCCGGCACCGCTCGCTGTACCGCCTGCACGACCTGTACGTGCACCTCATCGAGACCGAGTCGGCCGGTGACGGCGCCGTGGAGGCGGTCCGGGAGCACCCCGAGTTCGTCCGGGTCAGCAGCCGGCTGAGTTCGTACATCTCGCCGTACCGGCCGGACTGGCGGTCGCCCCGGGACGCGATGGCGCGCTGCTTCTACCGCTTCGACGGAGGCCGGCCATGACCGCCACCGCGCCCTCGGGCGAGACCCTGTGGTCCCGGTGCGGCGGCTGCGCCGCCCTGCTCTACCGCAAGCGGCTGCGCCGCAACCTCGACGTCTGCCCGGAGTGCGGCCTGCACGCTCGACTCGCCGCACCCGAGCGGATCGACCAGCTGGTCGACTCCGGATCGTTCCGGACCCTGCCGGAGCGCGCGGTCGCGGTGGATCCGATCGGTTTCGTCGACGTGCTGCCGTACCCGCACCGGCTCGCCGCCGCCCGCGCCGACACCGGCCTGCCGGAGGCGGTGCTCTGCGGCACCGCCGCCATCGGCGGGTCGCGTTGTGCGCTCGCGGTGATGGACTTCCGGTTCCTCGGCGGCAGCCTGGGCAGCGCCGTCGGCGAGCTGATCACCCGGACCGCCGAGCAGGCGTCGGCGGCGGGCGTCCCGCTGGTCCTGGTCACCGCCTCCGGCGGTGCCCGGATGCAGGAGGGGGCGCTGTCGCTGATGCAGATGGCCACGGTCAGCCAGGCGATGGCCGAGCTGCGCGAGGTCGGACTGCTCACCGTCAGCGTGCTGACCGACCCCACCTACGGCGGGGTGGCCGCCTCCTTCGCCACCAGCGCCGACCTGGTACTCGCCGAGAGCGGCGCCCGGATGGGCTTCGCCGGCCCCCGGGTGATCCGGCAGGTCACCGGACGTGACCTGCCGGAGGGGTTCCAGACCGCCGAGTTCCTGCTGCGGCACGGCCAGGTCGACATGGTGGTGCCCCGGCACGCCCTGCGGGCCCGACTCGCGACGCTGCTCGCCGCGACGGGCACCGGCCGACGGGCCACGAAGCGGTCCGGCGTGGACGCCCCGCCGCCCGAGACGGCCCGGCCGGTCGAGCTGTCCCGGACACCGGTGCGCGACGCCTGGGAAACCGTACGTCTGGCCCGGCACCCCGGCCGGCCCACCACTCTGGACTATCTGGAGACCACCTTCGACGGCTTCACCGAGCTGCACGGCGACCGGCTCGGCGGCGACTGCCCGGCGGTGGTCGGGGGGTTGGCGCGACTCGACGGCCGGCACCTGATGGTGATCGGCCACCAGAAGGGACACAGCACCGCCGAGCTGGCCGCCCGCAACTTCGGCATGGCCACCCCGGCGGGCCACCGCAAGGCGTTGCGGCTGATGCGACTGGCGGCCCGACTCGGGCTGCCCGTGGTGACGCTTGTCGACACGCCGGGGGCCGATCCGGGCGTCGAGGCGGAGGAGCACGGCCAGGCGGCGGCGATCGCGGAGAACATCCTGACCATGAGCGTGCTGCCCACACCGGTGGTGACCGTGGTGACCGGGGAGGGCGGCAGCGGCGGTGCCCTGGCCCTGGCGGTGGCCGACCGGGTGCTGATGCTCCAGCACGCGGTCTACTCGGTGATCAGTCCCGAGGGCTGCGCCGCGATCCTCTGGCCCGGTCGCACCGCCGCTCCGCGGGCCGCCCGGGCCCTGCGACTGACCGCACCGGATCTGTGCCGGCTCGGCATCGTCGACGAGGTCGTACCCGAGCCGGACGGCTCGGCCGCCGACGACCCCGAGGCGACCGCGCGGGCCGTCCGCCAGGCGCTGCTGGCGAACCTGCTGCCGCTGCTGGAGGTGCCCGCGGTGACCCTCGTCCAACGACGGCGACGACGCTTCCGCCGCTTCGGTGCCGCACGCGCCGGTGCCCGAGCGGGCACCCGATGAGCGCCGCGCCCACGGTCCCCGGTACGGCGACGACGCCGAACGGCGACGCGACCGGGCAGCGGACCGACGGCGTCGCCGGTCAGGAACCCGACCGGCGGCCGGCGGCCGACGCCGCCCTGGCCGACCTGTGCCGGCACGCCCAGCAGTTGATCGCCGAACTGGCCGATCCGGTGCGCCGGCTGCGACTGCGCCTCGGTGCGGCCGAGCTGGAGGTGGAGTGGGCTCGGCCGGTCGGGTCGGAACCGGGTCCGCCGGCCGGTCCCACGGGTTCCGGTGTCGCCGCTCCCGCCCCCCGGGCGCCCGTCGAACCGTCCCCGGCCGCACCGGCGGCGAACCCCGCGACCCGCGCCAGCGTCCGGTCGCCGATGGTCGGCACCTTCTACCGGTCGCCGCAGCCGGGTGCGGCACCCTTCGTGGCCGTCGGCGACCTGGTCCGACCCGGGCAGGTGGTCGGCATCGTCGAGGCGATGAAGCTGATGAACGAGATCGCCGCGGATCGGCCCGGCCGGGTCGTCGAGATCCTGGTCGCCGACGGACAGCCGGTGGAGTACGACCAGCCACTGGTCGCCCTGGATCCGGCCTGAGGGCGGTGCGCGATGTTCTCCAAGGTGCTGATCGCCAACCGGGGCGAGATCGCGTTGCGCATCCTGCGCGCGTGCCGGGAACTGGGCATCCGTACCGCCGTGGTCTACTCCACCGCGGACGCCGACTCGGTGGCGGTGCGGTTGGCCGACGAGGCCGTCCGGATCGGCCCCTCGGCCAGCCGGCGCAGTTACCTCAACGCCGCCGCCGTGGTGGAGGCGGCCCGTAAGGTCGGCGCCCAGGCGGTGCATCCGGGCTACGGGTTCCTCTCCGAGGACGCCGATTTCGCGGAGATCTGCGCGGACAACGGGTTGACCTTCGTCGGCCCACCGCCGCACGTGATGTCCGTGCTCGCCGACAAGTCCTCCGCCCGGGCGTTGATGAGCCGGGCCGGGCTGCCGCTGGCGCCGGGCGCGGTACAGCCGGTACCGACGGCCGCCGAGGCCGCCGCCGTGGCCGCCGAGGTGGGCTACCCGGTCATCATCAAGGCCGCGGCCGGGGGCGGGGGCCGGGGGATGACGGTGGTCCGGGCCCCGGCCGACCTGCCCCGGGCGTACGCGCGCACCCGGGCCGCCGCCCAGGCCGCCTTCGGCGACGACCGGGTGTACGTCGAGCGCTACCTGATCGACGCCCGGCACGTCGAGGTCCAACTGCTCTGCGACTCGCACGGCAACGGCGTGCACCTGGGCACCCGGGACTGCTCGGTGCAGCGCCGCCATCAGAAGCTCGTCGAGGAGGCGCCCGCTCCGGCGCTGTCCCCGGCGACGTTGGACGCCATCGCCGGCACCGCCCTGCGTGGCGCACTCGAGGTCGGGTTCACCGGTGCCGGGACGGTGGAGTTCCTGGTCGACGCCGAGGAGAGGTTCCACTTCCTGGAGATCAACTGTCGTATCCAGGTGGAACACCCGGTCACCGAGATGATCACCGGCATCGACCTGGTGCACGAGCAGTTCCACGTGGCGGCGGGCACCCCGCTGCGCTGGCGTCAGGAGGACGTCCGGTTCACCGGCGTGGGCATCGAGTGCCGGGTCAACGTGGAGGATCCGGACCGGAACTTCGCGCCCACCCCCGGCCGGCTGGACCGGTTCGTGCCGCCCGGCGGCCCGTTCACCCGGGTCGACACCCACGGGCATTCCGGTTACCTGGTGGGGCCGCACTACGACTCGCTGCTGGCCAAGGTCGCCGTCTGGGCCCCGGACCGTGACCTGGCGTTGAGCCGGCTGGACCGGGCGCTCGGCGAGTTCGAGATCTCCGGACCGGGGATGCGGACCACCATCCCGTTCGTCCGGCGGGTGCTCGACGACGCCGAGTTCCGCAAGGGGCGTCACTCCACCGGGCTGGTGGACCGCCTGATCGCCGCACCGAAACCCACACACCCGAGGAGGAAACGATGACCGTCACCGACGACGACTCGCTGACCGCGGAGATAACCGACATCCTGGTCACCAACTGCGGACTCGATCCGGAGGCCGCCGCCCGCGCGCCGGCCGCCTCCCTGGAGGAGCTGGGCATGGACTCGCTCGCCCTGCTCGAACTCTCGGCCGTGGTCGCCGACCGCTGGCAGGTCAGCATCCCGGAGCAGGCCGCACAGTTGAGCATCCCGGGCGTGGCAGACCTGGTCGCCCGGCGGGCCGACCCGCCCGGGCACACCGAGAACAGCGTCGTCATCGCCGCTCCGCTGGAACTGGTCTGGTCGGTGACGAACGACGTGGCGGGCTGGCCGGACCTGTTCACCGAGTACGCGCGGGCCGAGATCCTCGACCGGGACGGCGACACGGTCCGGTTCCGACTCACCATGCATCCCGACGAGAACGGTGTCGCCTGGAGCTGGGTCAGCGAACGCACCGCGGACCCGGCCACCCGACAGGTGCGCGCCCACCGGGTGGAGACCGGGCCGTTCGAGTACATGCGGATCCGCTGGACCTACACCGAGGAACCGGACGGCGTCCGGATGACCTGGGTGCAGGACTTCGCCATGAAGCCGACCGCACCGGTGGACAACGCCGGGATGACCGACCGGATCAACACCAACAGCGCCGTGCAGCTGGCCGTCATCAAGGAACGCGTCGAGCGGCTCGCCCGGGACCGGACGACCCCGCCGTCGACGAGCGTCACCCCTACGGCCGTCCCGGCCGGTGCGAGCGCGACAGGAGCCGACGATGAGTGACCTCGCCCTGGTGGCCGCCCGGGACGTGCCCGCCGACCGTCGGCGCGGCGGCGAGCTGCGGGTCCTGCTCGGTCCGCGTACCGTCGGCAGTACCTCGGGTTTCATGGGCGTGGCCACCATGGCGCCCGGCGAGCGGATCGCCGAGCACTACCACCCGTACAGCGAGGAGTTCCTCTACGTCGCCCGGGGCGCCATCACCGTCGACCTGGACGACGAACCGGTGCCGCTGGCGGCCGGCGAGGCGCTGTTCGTGGCCCGCAACGTCCGGCACCGGCTGCGCAACACCGGGCACGTGCCCGCCGAGGTCGTCTTCCACCTCGGGCCGCTGGCGCCGCGCCCGGAACTCGGCCACGTCGACACCGAGCTTGTCGAACAGCGGGACCGGTCGTGACCAGCCGGCGCACCGTGGTCACCGGCGTCGGGGTGGTGGCACCCGGCGGGGTGACCCGGGACCGGTTCTGGAAGAGCATCACCGAGGGGCGTACGGCCACCCGACGGATCACCTTCTTCGACCCGTCGCCGTTCCGGTCGCAGATCGCCGCCGAGTGCGACTTCGACCCGGACGCCGCCGGGCTGACCCCCGCCCAGCGGCAGCGCGCCGACCGGTACGTGCAGTTCGCGCTGGCCTGCGCCGCCGAGGCGGTCGCCGACAGCGGGCTGGAACTCACCGACGCCGAACGCGACCGCACCGGCGTGGTGCTGGGCACCGCCGTCGGCGGCACCATGGCGTTGGAGCAGGAGTACGTGACGGTGAGCGACAGCGGCCGGCGCTGGCTGGTCGACGCGACGCTCGGCGGCCCGTACCTCTACCCGGCGCTGATGCCCAGCAGCCTGGCCGCCGACGTGGCCTGCCGCCACGGACTGCACGGGCCGGCCCAGGTCATCTCCACCGGCTGCACCTCCGGCATCGACGCCATCGGCTACGCCCATCAGTTGGTCGTCGACGGCGAGGCCGACATCGTGCTCGCCGGTGCCGCCGACTCGCCGATCTCACCGGTCACCGTCGCCTCGTTCGACGCGATCAAGGCCACCAGCCCGGACAACGACGACCCGGCGCACGCCTCCCGCCCGTTCGACGCCGACCGGCACGGCTTCGTGCTGGCCGAGGGGGCGGCGGTGCTGGTGCTGGAGGAGGCCGGACACGCCGCGCGCCGGGGCGCGCACGTCTACTGCGAGGTGGCCGGCTACGCCAGCCGCAGCAACGGGTACCACATGACCGGGCTGCGCCCCGACGGCCTGGAGATGGGGCTGGCCATCACCGACGCACTGCGGCAGGCCCGACTGGCACCCGGGGACGTCTCCTACATCAGCGCGCACGGCTCCGGCACCCGGCAGAACGACCGGCACGAGACGGCCGCCTTCAAACGGTCCCTCGGGTCGGCGGCCCACCGGGTGCCGATCAGCTCGATCAAGTCGATGGTCGGGCACTCGCTGGGAGCCATCGGCGCCATCGAGATGGCCGCGTGTGCCCTGGCCATCGAGTTCGGCGTGGTGCCGCCGACCGCCAACTGGGCCACCCGGGACCCGGAGTGCGACCTGGACTACGTGCCCAACGAGGCACGGGAGGTGCCGGTGGACGTGGCGCTCTCGGTGGGCAGCGGCTTCGGCGGGTTCCAGTCGGCCATGCTGTTCCGCAGGTCGGCCCGGGACGTGACGCGGTGAGCGCGAGTCGGGTCCGGACGGCCCCCGCCGGTGCCGGCGTGACCGGCGGGCGGGCCGTGGTCACCGGCGTCGGGGTGGTGGCACCCAGCGGCGTCGGCGCGGACGCGCACTGGCGAACGGTCCGGTCCGGCCGCCGCCGGACCGGACCGATCACCCTGTTCGACGCCGCCGGCTACCCGACCCGCCTCGGCGGCGAGGTCGCGGACTTCGACCCGGGCCGGTACGCCGACAACCGCGCCCTGGTGCAGACCGACCGGTGGACGCACCTCGGCTTCGCCGCCACCGCGCTGGCGCTGGCCGACGCCGGCCTGCCGGAGCGGGCCACCGACCCGTACGGCTGGGCGGTGACCCTGGCCAGCGCCTCCGGCGGCAACCTGTTCGGTCAACGGGAGCTGCAACGCCTCTGGTCGTCACCGTCGCGCACGGTCGGCGCGTACCAGTCGATCGCCTGGTTCTACGCGGCCAGCGTCGGACAGCTCTCCATCCGGCACCAGGCGAAGGGGCCGTGCGGGGTGCTGGTGGCGGAGTCGGCGGGTGGCCTGGACAGCCTGGCGCACGCGGCGCGGACCGTGCGGCGCGGCGCCTCGGTGGTGCTCGCCGGAGCGACCGAGTGTCCGCTGAGCCCGTACGCGCTGGCCTGTCAGCTGCGCTCCGGCCTGCTCAGCGAGGTGACCGATTCGGAGCGCGCCTACCGGCCGTTCGACGCCGCCGCCAGCGGCTACCTGCCCGCCGAGGGTGGCGCGGTGTTCGTGGTGGAGGAACTGGAGCACGCCCGTGCCCGGGGTGCGCGCAGCTACGGCGAGGTGACCGGCTGGGGCGCCACCCACGACGCGACGCACACCACCGCGGACAGTGCCGGCGATCCGCACCAGTACGCCCGCGCGATGCGGCTGGCCCTGGGCCGGGCCGGTGTCGAGCCGGACGAGGTGGACGTGGTCGTTCCCGACGCGCTCGGGGTGCCGCGCTACGACCGGGCCGAGGCCAGCGCCCTGCGGGCCGTCTTCGGTGCCCGCACGCCGCCGGTCACCACCCACAAGGAGTTGACCGGGCGGGCGCATCAGGGTGGCTCGGCACTTGACGTGGCCACCGCCCTGCTCGCCTTCGCGCACGACACGCTGCCCGCCTCGGCCGGGCCGCAGGTCGTGGCGGACGGATGCGAGCTGGATTTCCTGCGGGTCGACCGCCGCCCGCGTAGCCGGGTGGCGTTGATCTGCGCCCGGGGTTTCGACGGGTTCAACAGTGCGCTGGTGGTGCGCGGTGCGCCGCCGGCCGGAGAGGAGCGGTGATGGACGCACCGGAGGACGGGCAGCGGGCCGGCGGGCACCGCGCACGGGTGGTGTTTCTGGTCCGGGTGCCCGACGAGCGCACCGCGGACTTCCTCCGGGCCTACGAGGCGGTCCGGCACCTGGTCGCCGACGGGGTGCCGGGCCACCTGGTCGACCAGGTCTGCCGTTCGTCGACCGACCCGGAGCAGTGGCTCATCACCAGCGAGTGGAGCAGCCTGGCCGACTTCGAGGCGTGGGAGCGCAGCCCGGAACACCGCGACCTGGTCCGGCCGATGCGGGAGTGCTTCACCGATGCCCGGTCCCTGCGCTTCCACATCCACGCGCAGACGCCCGTACCGGCCGGAACGCCGCGGTGAGAAGGTGAACGCTCGGTGGTGATCCGCTCACTCAAGGCTGACACACGGACTCGATCATCCTCGCCGGTCGGTCCGACGGCAATCCGGTCAGTCGCCCTTCTCGGACATCCATTTGCATGACGCAATGTCCATCGTGGCTGCCGTAGGGTTCGGGAAACGCTCCGAGCAGGCGACCTGCGTCCGGCGCGTGCCGCGGCGACGCCGATGGTGGAGGTGGGGAGTCATGACCGGACCGCTGTGCTCGCCGAGCGAGACCGATCGGCGGCCCCGCGTCGACCCGCCGACCTCCGCGGACCGGCAGCCCTCGGGCGACCGGCCGCACGGGGGCCCGCGCCGGTCGCCGACGCCGCCGGTGGGCCCTCAACGCGACCCGAGGTCGACCTCGGCCAGGTAGACGCAGCTGTGCCCCTCGTGCGAGGAGTAGTAGCTGACGTGCAGTCGCTCGTCGTGCCAGACCAGGCCGGGATAGCTGGAGTCGCCGCCGGAGGGTAGCGTGACCAGCTCCCGCAGCCGGCCCCGCGCCACGTCGACGGCGCAGATCGCGGTCCGCACCGGACCGTCGTGCAGCCGTCCGCCGGCCACCAGGGTGCCGTCGGGCAGTCGGCACAGCGCCGGCCCGCCCACCCGCACCCCGAGGTCCGTCCAGGTCCACTCCCGGTAGGGCGGGCGGGCCCGGCCGAGCTGCGCGGTGGCCGTACCGCCGTCGCGCCGCAGCAGGCAGGTGGCGGTGCCGTCGGGGTCGAAGACCAGCCCGGACTCGTTCGGATACCCGCCGGAGAACAGGGTGCGGACCACCGGTCGCAGGTCGAATCCGTCGTCGCTGCGGTAGAGCCGGGCGAACCGTGGCTCCCGGGTGGCGTAGCCGACGCCGTACATCGCGTCGTCGCGCCAGGCCGCCTGCCAGATCCAGACGTCCGGTTCACCGATCGGCCGGGGTTCGTCCCACCGGTGGCCGTCGTCGCTGAGCGCGGTGACCGTCCGGAACCGTTTCGGGGTGCCCGTCGCGGCGGCGGCGAGCAGCTGCAACCGTCCGTCGGGGCGCGGCACGAAGCGTGGGTCGCGCAGGTCGACACCGGTCTGGGCGAGGACTGCCGCGGTCTGCCAGGTGCGCGCGTCCGGCGAGGTCAACACCCGCAGGACGCCGTCGTCGGACAGGTGCGACCGACCTTCGCGGAACGCGCAGAACCACTGTCCCGCGTACCGGACCAGGTCGGTGAAGGCGTTGTGCGGGGCGGTGTCACCGATACGGCGTAACGCGCGCACCTCGGTGGTCGCCGGACGGATGATCACGTGCGCCGACGGTACGCGGGGCGGGCGACGCGGGTGTGGCGGCGGGGCGAACAGCGGGCGAACGCGACGGTCGACCGGTGCTGCCGGCCGGGTCGGACGCTCACCGGGTCGCCCGGGTACGGCGCGCGGCGACGTAACGCCGCGCCTTCTCGGCGGTTCCGCAGTCGTCCATGCTGCACCAGCGGCGACTGCGGTTCTTGCTCTCGTCGAGGAAGACGAAGCGGCAGCCGCCGCATGCCTTGATCCGGTCGAGCGGGCCGGTGGTGAGCAACTGGACCGCCGCGTGCACCACCGGCCGTAGCGGCCGGGCGGCGGTGTGGTCGTCCCGCCAGGACCAGACGAAGGTGCCGGCCTTGTCGAGCCGCGCGTGAGCGAGCGCGTCGGCTTCGTCGTCGCGCAGCCGGGCCAGGGTGGACCCGCTCGGGCTCCGGCCGGACGCCAGGGCCCGGAACACCTCGTCGAGGCGGTCGCGGAGGTCCAGGGACCGCAGGAAGGCGGCCTGCGGGTCGTCCGGGTCGTCGGGCCGGCGACGGTGTGACCTGGTCACCTCCGCGTCGGTGAGGACGCCCGCGTAGCCGGCCCAGTCGACCAGCTCGGGGTAGCCGGTGAGGACGTCGTCGTCGGGCGGCCCGACGGGTGGACCGGTGCGGGTGTTGACGAAGTCCAACGCGAGGTTGCCGCCGACCAGGCGCAGCCTCCGGACACCCTCGACTGTTTCCATCAAACGCGACTTTACCAGTTGACGTGGGATCGGAGCGCTCCCTAGTGTTACCCCCATAACACCTATTGCCGGTAACACGGGAGGACGGATGGGACGCGGGCGGGCGACAACGGTCCTGATCGGACTGTCGGGCGGGACCTTCCTCTACACCACCGCCGAGGCGCTGCCCATCGGGCTGCTGCTACCGATGGCGGCGGATCTGGCCGTCTCACCCGCGGACGTGGGCATGCTGGTCACCGCGTACGGCGCCGTGGTGATGGTCGCCTCGGTGCCGTTGACCGCGCTGGTCCGCCGCGTCCCGCGCCGGCGACTGCTGTCGGCGCTGCTGGCCGGTTTCGTGGTCTGCAACGCGGTCACCGTGGTCGCGAGCAGCTTCGCGGTGCTGCTGGCGGCCCGGATGGCGACCGCGGCGACGCACGCGTTGTTCTGGGCGGTGGTGGTGCCGGCCGCCGCGGAACTGTTCCGGCCGGGACTGCGGGGCCGGGTGGTCGCGGTCGTGTTCGCCGGTGGCAACGTCGCTCTCGCCCTGGGCGTGCCCGGGGGCATCTGGCTCGGCGAGCGAGCCGGCTGGCGGGCCTCGTTCCTGGCGGTGTCCGGGCTCGGCGCGGTGGTGTTCGTGGTGGTCGCCGCGCTGCTGCCCGCGACCCGGCCGGACCAGGGACACGCCACCCGGGGCGCGACCCCGGACGCGCGCCGCTTCTGGCTGCTGACCACCGTGGCCGTCCTGGCCACCGCCGGCGCGATCGCCGCCTACACCTATGTCGCCCTCTTCGTCACCGAGCACACCGCGATGGCCGCCACCTCGGTCGGCGCCATCCTGCTCGCCCGCGGTGTCGCCAGCGTGCTCGGCATCCTCGCCGTCGGCGTGCTGGTCGATCGCAACCCCTGGCTCGCCCTGACCGCGACCGTCGCCCTACAGTCGCTGGCCCTGCTCGGGCTGTACGCGCTGGGCCACCGGCCGGTCGCGGCCGTCGTCCTGATCGCGCTGGCCGGCCTGGCCTTCGCCGCGTTCACCGCGACCCTCGGCGGCCTCGTCCTGCAGGTGGCGCCGGGACGCTCGGACATCGCCGCCGCCACCGTCTCCGCCGCCGTCAACGTCGGCATCACCGCCGGTGCCTTCGTCGGAGGGCTCACGCTGCCGAGCCACGGCGTGCACCGCACGGTGCTGATCGGTGCCCTGCTCAGCGTCGTGGCCGTGGTGCTGGCGCTCGGCGAGCGGCGTCTCGCCCACCCCGCCCGTGCCGGGGCCACGCCGGATTCGCCCGCCACCGCCACGCCGGCGCTTGTTGCCCCGCGCTGCGCTGGCCCGCAACTTCGCTGATACTGCTGCCTCGAGGACGCCGGATGCAGCAGTATCCCCGAAACTGCTGGGGAGTAGAGGTCGCCGGTCACCAGCTTGATTGTCGAGGTGACGCTGTGGCGCGACGGGCCATCTTCGTGATCAAGGCCGGGCTGCGGGCGGCCCCGGCACCCGTGGTGGTCGGGCAACCGAGGCGGAGAAGCGCTGCCAGCCGGCGCACGACGGCCTGAGTCTCGTCTACGGGTACCGGGTGCCTACCGTCACCCGCCTGCTTCGGGCGGTGCCGTCTGCGCCTGGTGCGCGGCGGCCAGCCGTCTCGGGGCGCGGGCGTACCAGGCTTCCACGATCAGTTCGGTCAGCTCGGTGACGCCGATCCGGTCCAGCCGGACCAGCACCGACGGATAGCCGTCGAAGTGTGGCGTGGTGAAGAAGAGGCCGGGGTCGTCGGCGAGCAACGCCTCCTTGACGCCGAGATCCGCCACCCGGACCCCGAGGATGGGACCGTCCGGTGCGGCCGGACCGAGGTCGTGGAGTTCCTTACCGCGCAGCGGCCGTTCCCAGACGAACGGCTTGTCCTTCACCCGCCAGGCGGCCACCCCGTCGTAGGAGGGCCGCTCGCTGGTCTCCGGCAGACCCAGCGCGATCCGGCGTACGTCGTCCCAACTGGCCACCTCCTGACGGTACGCCAGGTTGGCGTCCGCCATGGGTCCCGCCCGCACGGTCGGGGCGGCCTGGCGCGGCGGCGGCCGGGTCGGCGATGGTGAACCGCATGGAGCTCACGCCCGAACCGGTCTGCCTGGCCGACTTCGCCGCCCTGGCCCGGACGGTACTGCCGCCGCGCGTCTGGGACTACCTGGACGGTGGCAGCGGTGCCGAGGTGACCCTCGGCGGAAACCGCCGCGCGCTGGACCGGGTCGGCGTGGTGCCGAGGGTGCTGACCGGGGTGCGCACCCCGAGACTGCGGACCCGGTTGCTCGGCCGGGAGTACGCGATGCCGGTGGCGGTGGCGCCGATGGCGTACCAACGGCTGGTGCACCCCGACGGCGAACCGGCGCTGGCCGCCGCGGCCCGCGCCGCCGACGTGCCGTACCTGGCCAGCATCCTGGGCAGCACGCCGATCGAGCAGGTCACCGCCACCGGCGCCGAGGTCTGGTTCCAGCTGTACTGGCTGCGCGAGCGGTCCCTGGTCGCCGACCTGCTGGCGCGGGTCCGCGCCGCCGGCTGCCGGGCGCTCGTGGTCACCGTGGACGTGCCGGTGCTCGGCCGACGCCTGCGGGACCTGCGCAACTCCTTCCGGCTGCCGCCGGGGCTGGTCCCGGCCAATCTGCCGGGTGGTCGCGACGACCTGGCCCACGGCGGTACACCCGGGGTAACCCCGGTGTCCGCGCACCGTGACGCGGCATTCGCCCCGGCGCTGACCTGGTCGGACCTGCGGTGGCTGGGGCAGCGGTGCGACCTGCCGCTGGTCGTCAAGGGCATTCTCGACCCGGCCGACGCGGTCCGCGCCGTCGACGCGGGAGCACGGGCGATCGTGGTGTCCAACCACGGCGGCCGGCAGCTCGACGGAGCCCCGGCCAGCGCCACCATGCTGCCCGAGGTGGTGGCGGCCGTCGGTGACCGCTGCGAGGTGTTGCTGGACAGCGGCATCCGCAGCGGTGTCGACGTGCTGCGCGCCCTGGCGCTGGGTGCCGCCGGTGTGCTGGTCGGGCGGCCGATGCTCTGGGCCCTGGCGGTCGGTGGGCAACCGGCGGCCCGCTCCGCGCTGGCCCTGCTCGCCGACGAGGTACGCGACGCCCTGGCCCTGGCCGGCTGCGCCGACCCGGCGAGCGCCCGGCGGCTGCGCACGGTCCCGGTGGGCTGACCGGAACCGGTGCGGCGACTCATCGCGTTCACCGGTTCGCAACCTGTGACGGCTGCCCTGCCGCCGTCCTGACAGGACGGTCATAATGGGCGGCATGGTTGCCTGGGAGTACGCCCTGCTGGTCCGCCGCTACCAGGGGCAGGGTCGCAATTTTCATGTCTCGTTCGTCTGGTACGGCCCCGACGGGTCCCGCAAGGACATCACGGCGTACGGCGACACCGCGATCGCGCATCTCAACCGCGCCGGACGCGACGGTTGGGAACTCGTCTCCGCCGCCGAGGACGTGAACAACGTGCAGGGCAGCACCGAGGTGCACCGCTACCACCTGAAACGTCCACTCGCCTGAGGTACGTACGCGCCGGTCGGCACCCAGTGGTTCCGCTGGACGTGCGAGCACTCCTGACGGGTCCGCGACCGCGTCGGGCCGGACCGTCCCGGCCCGACGCGATCGTCGTCAGCCCAGCTCGACGGCCGGGTAGAGCGGGAAACCGGTGAGCAGCTCGCTGGCCTGGCGACTGATCTTGTCGGCGAGGGCCGGGTCGAGCACGTACTTCGCCTTGGAGGCGGTGCCGTCCGGGCCGACCCCGGCGCTGGTCTGGCTGAGCACGACGTGGATCAGCTCGGCGGTGGTGTCCATCTCCGCCGTGCCGAGCCCCCGGGTGGTCAGCGCGGGGGTGCCGATCCGGATGCCGGAGGTGTACCAGGCGCCGTTGGGATCCTGCGGCACCGCGTTGCGGTTGGTGACGATGCCGGAGTCCAGCAGCGCCTGCTCGGCCTGCCGGCCGGTCAGCCCGTAGCCGGTCACGTCGATCAGCACCAGGTGGTTGTCGGTGCCGCCGGTGACCAGCTTGGCACCGCGTCGCAGCAGACCCTCGGCCAGCGCCTGGGCGTTGTCGACGATCTGCCGGGCGTAGTCGGCGAAGTCCGGCCGGCGGGCCTCGGCCAGCGCCACCGCCTTGGCCGCCATCACGTGCGGCAGCGGGCCGCCGAGCACCATCGGGCAGCCCCGGTCCACCTGGTCGGCCAGCTCCGGGCCGCACAGCACCAGGCCGCCGCGCGGACCGCGCAACGACTTGTGGGTGGTGCTGGTGACGATGTGCGCGTGCGGCACCGGGTCGAAGTCACCGGTGAAGACCTTGCCGGCGACCAGGCCCGCGAAGTGCGCCATGTCCACCATGAACGTGGCACCGACCGAGTCGGCGATCTCCCGCATGATCCGGAAATTGATCTTACGTGGGTACGCCGAGTAGCCGGCGACCAGCACCAGCGGCCGGAACTCGCGAGCCGCCTCGGCGACCCGGTCGTAGTCGACCAGACCGGTGTCCGGGTCGGTGCCGTAGCTGCGCTGGTCGAACATCTTGCCGGAGATGTTCGGCCGGAAACCGTGGGTCAGGTGCCCGCCGGCGTCCAGGGACATGCCGAGCATCCGCTGGTCGCCCAGCTCGCGCCGCAGCGCGAACCAGTCCGCCTCGGTGAGGTCGTTGACGTGCCGGGCCTGCGCCTTCTTCAGCGCCGGTGACTCGACGCGGTCGGCCAGGATCGCCCAGAACGCCACCAGGTTGGCGTCGATGCCCGAGTGCGGCTGCACGTACGCGTGCGCCGCGCCGAACAACTCCCGGGCGTGCTCGGCGGCGAGCGCCTCGACGGTGTCCACGTTCTGGCAGCCGGCGTAGAACCGGCGACCGACGGTGCCCTCGGCGTACTTGTCGCTCAACCAGTTGCCCATGGCCAGCAACGTCGCCGGGGAGGCGTAGTTCTCGCTGGCGATCAGCTTGAGCGACTCGCGCTGGTCGGCCAGTTCCGCCCCGATCGCGTCGGCGACCCGCGGCTCGACACCACGGATCACCTCGAGGGCGCTTCGGAAGGCGGTGGATTCGGCGTTGCGCGGCATGCGACCTCCAGGTGACGTGCGGAAGGCCCAGGCGCTCGGCATGCGTCCTCGTGACGGGGCCGCTCCCCGATGGTTCTCCATCTCCAATGCGCCAGTCACGGCCCGAGGGGATCCTACCGGGTACGCCGGCAGGGCGGGCCGCGGCGGGCGACCGTGCGGCGGGTGGTGGAAGGCGGCCGGGCAGCGGGATCGCCGCCCGCAGTCGGCCGGGCGGCCGGTCGGGCGCACTAGGATCGCCGCATGGTGGCAACGGGCGACGGTGGCAGTCTCCTGGCCATCAGCGACCTGCACGTGGGCCATCCGGAGAACCGGACCATCGTCGAGGGGCTGCGTCCCCGGACGCCGCAGGACTGGCTGCTGGTCGCCGGTGACGTGGGCGACACCGTCGCCGACGTGGCCTGGGCGCTGCGGCTGCTGGCCGACCGGTTCGCCCGGGTGGTCTGGTCGCCCGGCAACCACGAGCTGTGGACGCCGCCCGCCGACCCGGTGACGTTGCGGGGCGCGGCGCGCTACGCCCACCTGGTCGAGCTGTGTCGTGGACTCGGCGTGGTCACCCCCGAGGACCCGTACCCGGTGTGGGCCGGACCCGGCGGCCCGGTGACGGTGGCGCCGCTGCTGCTGCTGTACGACCACAGCTGGCGCCCGGACGGCTTCGACACGCCCGAGGCGGCGCTGGCCGAGGCGTACCGGACCGGGATCGTCTGCACCGACGAGGTGCTGCTGCACCCCGACCCGTACGAGAGCCGGTCGGCGTGGTGCGCCGCCCGGGTGGCCGAGACCGCCCGCCGGCTCGCCGGGCGCGACCCGGCGCTGCCGACCGTGCTGATGAACCACTGGCCGCTGGTCCGGGAGGTGACCCGGGTCCTGCGGTACCCGATCTTCGCCCAGTGGTGCGGCACCGAGGCCACCGCCGACTGGCACGTACGCTTCGACGCCGCCGCGGTCGTCTACGGCCATCTGCACATACCACGGACCAGCTGGCACGACGGCGTGCGGTTCGAGGAGGTGTCGGTGGGCTACCCCCGGGAGTGGCGGTCCCGTGGCGTACCCCCGGGCCGGTTGCGGCAGATCCTGCCGCAACCGGAGGGGGTACCGCCCACGGCGTGGTGACCGGGCGCGCCGGCCGGCACCGGACGCGGACGGTCAGGCCCGCATCGCGTCCAGCGACTTCTTCAGCGCCTTGGGTGCCGTCGGGCTCCTGGGCGCCTCCGGGCGCCGGTCGATCATCCGCTGCCCCATCTCCTGCAACTCCTTACGCCCCATCGACTCGCGCACCTTCGGGAACCACTCCTGCTCCTCCTCCTCGACGTGGTGCAGGACGTTCTCGATGAGGACCGTCGTCTTGGCGTTGAAGTGCTCGTCGTCGGGCTGCATCGAGGACAGCTCGAAGCAGAGCACGTCGGCGACGTGGTGCTCCTCGTACGACTCCAGGATGTGGTCCTCCAGCTCCGGCAGCCGCTCGCGGACCTCCGGGTACATGATCTCGTTCTCCAGCCAGGTGTGCACGGTGAGCGCCTCGAGGATCTGCTTCACCAACCTGCCGCGTTTGCTGGCCGGTGCGTCCTCGCTGGCCTGGAACTCCTTGAACAGGCGGCGCATCTCCTGGTGGTCCTCTTTGAGCAGCACGATGGCATCGGTGGACATGTGGCAGACCTCCTCGGATCACTTCGAGGTCTGCCCTCCTACCCGGCCGGAACCGACGGAAACTGCGGGTCAGGCGCATCTCTGCCGCTGCCGCCGGCCACGGTGGGGGAGTCGCCCCGGCCCGGCGTGCGGCGGTGGCCCGCCGGGCCGGGTGCCGCGTCGTACCCTCTCAGGTGTGGCCACGGCGGCGGAGGCGATCCAGGTGGGGCGGCGGACGGTCCGCGTCAGCAGCCCGGACAAGCCGTACTTTCCCGAGCGGGGGCTGACCAAGCTCGACGTGGTGCGCTACTTCCTCGCGGTTGGCGACGGCATCCTGCGTGCGCTGCGGGACCGACCGACCATGCTCGAGCGGTGGCCGCGCGGCGTGTTCGAGGGCGCGACCATCGCCACCCGGCAGGACAACCGGGGTGACGCGTTCTACCAGAAGCGGGTGCCGGCCGGCGCGCCCGACTGGGTGGGCACCGCGCACATCACCTTTCCCAGCGGACGCACCGCCGACGAGGTCGCTCCGGGGGAGCTGGCCGTGGTGATCTGGGCGGTCAACCTGGGCACGCTGCGCTTTCATCCGTGGCCGGTGACCAGGGCGGACGTGGAGCGGCCGGATCAGCTGCGGATCGACCTCGACCCGCTGCCCGGTGTCGGGTTCGACCAGGTGGTGCCCGTGGCCCACGAGGTGCGCGCCTTCCTCGACGAGCTGGGGCTGACCGGTTATCCGAAGACCACCGGCGGGCGGGGGCTGCACGTCTACGTCCCGATCGAGCCGAGGTGGAGCTTCGGCGACTGCCGCCGGGCGGTGCTGGCCCTCGGTCGGGAGATGCGGCGGCGCCGGCCGGACCTGGTCACCACCACCTGGTGGCGCGAGCAGCGGGACCGGCCGGTCTTCGTCGACTACAACCAGATGGCCCGGGACCACACCATGACCTCGGCGTACTCGATCCGGCCGACCCCGGCCGCGCTGGTCTCCGCACCGCTGGACTGGTCGGAGCTGGACGACGCCCGTCCGGAGGACTTCGACGTGACCACCATGCCGGGTCGGTTCGCCGACCGCGGCGACCCGCACGCGGGCCTGGACGAGCGGCGTTTCTCGCTGGAACCCCTGCTGGAGCTGGCCGACCGGGAGGGCCTGGAGTCCCCGCCCGAACGCTGAGCGGGTCACTCCCAGGGGCTGCGCGTCCCGTCGTACTCCTCGAAGACCAGCCAGCTGCGGGTGGCGAGCACCCCGGAGATGCGCTGCACCCGGTCCAGCACCACGTCGCGCAGCGTGGCGTTGTCCGGCGCCCGGACCAGGGCGAGCACGTCGTGCTCGCCGCTGAGCAGCGCCACGTGTTGGACGTAGCGCACCCGGGCCAGCTCCGCCGACACCTCCCGCCAGGTGTTCTGCCTGATCGTCAACGCGATGTACGCCGAGGTGCCCAGGCCGGCCGGCTCCGGGGCGACCCGGGCGGCGAACCCGGTGATCACCCCGTCGCGCAGCAGCCGCTCCACCCGCGCGTACGCGTTGGTGCGTGAGACGTGCACCCGTTCGGCGAGCGTCCGGATGGAGAGCCGACCGTCCCGGGTCAGCTCGTCGAGGATGCGCCGGTCCACCTCGTCGAGGGCGACGGCCGAACGTCCCGTTCCGCCCCGCCGGTCCGCCTCGTCGGCGGTCTCCTGGCTCATCGAACCCTCCTTCGGGTGCCATCCATCCCGCGTTCACCGGCCATCTTGAGTCAATCATCCGACAGCAGGAGCATAGGGCCACCACTCGTCCAGGAGGTTCCGCCGTGACCACCACCCCCCAGGCGGCCCGCAGGGCATCTCCGCGCAAGCGGCGGCCGGCGACCCCGACCGCGCCCGACCCCGCCGCCGGCCTGCTGCCCGAGACCGAACCGGTCCGGCTGCTCGACCCGGACGGCACCCTGCTGCCGGCCCGCGCCGACTATCCGGAACCGCCCGTCGAGGCGCTGCGCGAGATGTACCGGCGGATGGTCGTCGGCCGCCGTTTCGACGCCCAGGCCACCGCGCTGACCAAGCAGGGCCGGCTGGCCGTCTACCCGTCCTCCCGGGGCCAGGAGGCCTGCCAGGTCGGCGGCGTCCTGGCGCTGCGCGACGACGACTGGGTCTTCCCCACCTACCGGGAGTCGATGGCGTTGACCGCCCGCGGCATCGACCCGGTCGAGGTGTTGACGCTGCTGCGCGGCGACTGGCACTGCGGGTACGACCCCGCGCTGCGGCGCACCGCACCGCAGTGCACGCCGCTGGCCACCCAGTGCGTGCACGCCGCGGGTCTGGCCTACGGGGAGTCGTACCAGGGGCGTGACACCGTGGCCCTGGTCTACATCGGCGACGGCGCCACCAGCGAGGGCGACTTCCACGAGGGGGTCAACTTCGCCGCCGTGTTCAAGGCCCCCGTCGTGTACTTCGTGCAGAACAACAGGTACGCCATCAGCGTCCCGCTGTCCCGGCAGACCGCCGCCCCGTCGCTGGCCTACAAGGGGGTCGGCTACGGCGTACCCAGCGAGCAGGTCGACGGCAACGACCCGGTGGCCGTGCTCGCCGTGCTCACCCGGGCGGTCGCGCACGCGCGTGCCGGCAAGGGACCGTTCCTGGTCGAGGCGCACACCTACCGGATGGAGCCGCACACCAACGCCGACGACGCCTCGCGCTACCGCGACACCGACGAGGTCGAGGCGTGGCGCGACCGCGATCCGCTGGCCCGGTTGGAGACCTACCTGCGTGGCCGGGGCGTGCTCGACGACGCGGCGGTCGCCGAGATCGCCGAGCAGGCCGAGACGTACGCGGCCGACCTGCGGGAACGAATGAACAACCAGCCGACGGTCGACCCGCTCAGCCTCTTCGACCACGTCTACGCCGAACCCACCCCACAGCTCGTGGAACAGCGGGAGCAGGTGCGCGCCGAGCTGGCGGCGGCGACGGAGGAGGACGCCTGATGGCCACCATGACCATGGCGAAGGCGCTCAACGCCGCGCTCGCCGACGCGATGCTCGACGACGAGCGGGTGCTGGTCTTCGGCGAGGACGTCGGGCAGCTCGGCGGGGTCTTCCGGATCACCGACGGCCTGCAGGCCCGCTTCGGCGACAAACGCTGCTTCGACACCCCACTGGCCGAGGCCGGCATCGTCGGGTTCGCCGTCGGGCTGGCCATGTCGGGGCTGCGGCCGGTGGTCGAGATGCAGTTCGACGCGTTCGCGTACCCGGCGTTCGAGCAGATCGCCTCGCACGTGGCGAAGCTGCGCAACCGCACCCGTGGCGCGCTCAGCGTGCCGATGGTGATCCGGGTGCCCTACGCCGGTGGGATCGGCGGCGTGGAACACCACTGCGACTCCTCGGAGGCGTACTACGCGCACACCCCGGGCCTGAAGGTGGTCACCCCGGCCACCGTCGACGACGCGTACTCGCTGCTGCGGGAGGCGATCGACGACCCCGACCCGGTGGTGTTCATGGAGCCGAAGAAGCTCTACTTCGCCGGCGCCGAGACCGCGCTGCCGACCCGGACCGAGCCGTTCGGCCGGGCGGTCGTGCGGCGGGCCGGACACGACGCCACGCTTGTCGCGTACGGCCCGGCGGTGCCGGTCGCGCTGGAGGCCGCCGAGGCCGCCCGGGACGAGGGGTGGGACCTGGAGGTGGTCGACGTACGCACCATCGTGCCGTTCGACGACGCCACCGTCGCCGCCTCGGTACGCCGCACCGGGCGGTGCGTGGTGGTGCAGGAGGCGCAGGGCTTCGCCGGAGTCGGCGCGGAGATCGCCGCCCGGGTGCAGGAGCGCTGCTTCCACGCGCTGCACGCCCCGGTGCTGCGGGTCTCCGGGCTGGACATCCCGTATCCGGCGCCGATGCTGGAGCACACCCACCTCCCGTCGGTCGACCGGGTGCTGGACGCGGTGGCCCGGTTGCAGTGGGACGACCAGCCCGACCGGCGCTGGCTGACCGAGGGCGGCGCGGCATGACCGAGAAGGTTTTCCTGCTGCCCGACCTCGGTGAGGGTCTCGCCGAGGCGGAGATCGTGCAGTGGCGCGTCGCGGTCGGTGACGTGGTCACCGTGGATCAGACCGTGGTCGAGGTGGAGACCGCCAAGGCCGTCGTCGACGTGCCCTGCCCGTACGCCGGTCGGGTCGTCGCCCTGCACGGCGCCGAGGGTGAGGTACGCCCGGTGGGCCAACCCCTGATCACCGTCGCCGCGCCGGTGAGCGGTCGCGCCGACGGAGGCGAGCCGTCCGGGCACGCGGTCTACCGCGAGGAGGAGCGGGCCGGCTCCGGCAACGTGCTGATCGGGTACGGCACCGGCCACGGCGGTTCCCGCCGGCGTCGGCGGCCACGGCTCGCCGCGGCCACGGACGCGTCGGGCGCGAGCAGCGCCCCGGCGGCCTCGGGTGCGGCAGTGACCCCGTCCGGTGCCGGCCGGCCGGCGGTGGTGGCGGTGGCCGACCGGGAGCCCGGCCCGCCCGAACTGGCCCAGCCGCTTGTCATCTCGCCGATCGTGCGGCGGTTGGCCCGGGAGCATGGGGTGGACCTGGCGTCGGTACGCGGCAGCGGGCCCGGCGGTGTGGTCCGCCGGGCCGACGTGGAGGCGGCGGCCCGCGACGTCACCGGGGTGCCGGCCGACGTCACTGCCCGGCTCACCGCCGTTTCGGACCGGCCGGCGACAACGGAACAACGACCGGCACCGGGAGACCCGGCCCCGGTCGGTGCCCAGGATCTGGTCATCCCGTTGACCGGAATCCGGCGCACCATCGCGGACAAGCTGTCGCGCAGCCGGCGGGAGATCCCCGAGGTGACCATCTGGGTGGACGCCGACGCCACCGCCCTGCTCCAGACCCGGGCCGCGATCAACGCCGCCCACCCGGACCGACCGGTGAGCATCCTGGCCCTGCTCGCCCGGATCTGTCTGTCCGGGCTGCGTCGCTACCCCCAGCTCAACGCCCGGGTGGACACCGAGGGGCAGCGCATCGTCCAGTCCGCCGGGGTGCACCTGGGCATCGCCGCCCAGACCGACCGGGGCCTGGTGGTGCCGGTGCTGCGGGACGCCGAACGGCTCACCACCACCGAACTGGCCGCCGAACTCGCCGCCACCACCGCGGCGGCGCGGGCGGGCGACCTGCCGCCGGCCCGGCTCACCGGAGGAACCTTCACGCTCAACAACTACGGGGTGTTCGGCGTCGACGGGTCGACCCCGATCATCAACCACCCGGAGGCGGCGTTGCTCGGCGTCGGCCGCATCGTGGACAAGCCGTGGGTGGTCGACGGGCAGCTCGCGGTCCGGAAGGTGACGCAGCTGAGTCTCACCTTCGACCACCGGGTCTGCGACGGCGGCGTGGCCGGCGGATTCCTGCGGCACGTGGCGGACTGCGTCGAGCAACCCGGGTTGCTGATCGCGGCGGTCTGACGGCTCAGGTCGAGCGAGGGGCCCGTCCCACCCGGGACGGCCCCTCGATCGACCGCCGTCCGGGTGCGGACGCGTCCGACCGGATCAGTGGTACGGCGGCGGACATCGCGCCACACTCGGCCGAGTATCGCCCGAACCGTCGTCGCTGGCATTTTCCGTTCCCCCGGTGCGATTACGGAAAAGCCTCTCCAGGCAATGTTTCCCGCTCTTGGTCGAAACCACGGAAACGTCGGTGCCGAGCTGGCGAGAATGTGCGGAGGAAGCGGCGATAACGGGGGGACGCATCATGATGTTGAGGCGGCGACTGACGCTGTTGGCGGTGAGTGTCGCAGCGGCACCGCTGGCGCTTGGCGCGTGCACCGGCGACCGCCGGACCGGGCAGCCAGCCGAGGCGCGAGCAAACCCGGAACTGTCCGTGACGCCGGCCGAGGGCACCCGCGACGTGCCGATCACCGGGGAGATCGGCACCGTGGTCAAGCACGGGCGGGTCACCGCCGTGCGGATCACCGACGACAAGGGCACGGCGGTCGCGGCGGAGCCCCGGGAGGACGGTAGCGGCTGGGTGCCGAGCCGGACACTGGAGCCGAAGCGGACGTACACCGCGGAGGTCACCGCGACCGGCGACTCCGGAAAGACCGTCACCCGCCGGACGACGTTCACGACCCAGCCCAAATCATCCAAACCAGCCATCGTCAGCACTTTGTATTTCGCCGGTGACCGGACGTACGGAACTGCCATGCCGGTAACCGTCGCCTTCGACCCGCCAATTCCCAAAGAGGCGCGGGCCGATGTGCAGCGCCGTTTGTTCGTGAAAACCGATCCGCCGCAGCCGGGCACCTGGTCCTGGGTGTCCGACGGCAGCCAGGTCTACTACCGGGCGCCCGATTTCTGGCGACCGGGTACGACGATCAAGGTTCGCTCGGCGCTGGAGGGCCTGCCGATCGGCAAGGACAGCGTCGGTGACGCCGACCGGCGGGCCACCTCGAAGATCGGTCGGCAGGTCGAGTTGGAGATCGACAACGCGACCAAGCAGATGTCGGTGATCCGCGACGGCAAGTTGTTGCGCAGGCTGCCGGTCAGTCTCGGCAAGCCGAGCACGCCGACCTCTAGCGGCAAGATGGTGATCATGGAGAAGCACGACTTCACCACGTTCGACACCCGGGGCTCGGCCGACCCGTACGTGGTCGACGTGGAGGACGCGCAGCGGCTCACCTGGGGCGGCGAGTTCATCCACGGCGCACCCTGGTCGGAGGGGGATCAGGGCTACACGAACGTCTCGCACGGCTGCACCAACCTGTCGGCGGCCAACGCGGACTGGCTGATGGGTGTCACGCAGGTCGGTGACCTGGTCACCGTCAAGGGCACCGAGGTCCCACTCAACGAGGGCAACGGCTGGACGGCGTGGAACGTCAGCTGGGAGCAGTTCGCCAAGGGCAGCGCGCTGCCGGTGCCGGCCGGCCTGCGGCCCACGCCCACCCAGGCGCCGGACCCGGGGGCGGTCGCCGGAGGCTCGCCCGAGCCGCAACCGTCGGCGAGCGGCGGCTGACCCAGGCGTACGCCGGGCCGCCCGCCGTGGGTCGGCCCGGCGTCTCCTCGCGGCTGGTCACCCGGGGGCCGGGGTTGCTCCCTAGGGTGGAGCCGGGCGGCCTGCGGGTCATGCCCTGGGCTTACCCGGAACCACCTCTCAGCAGGGTGGAAGTGTCGGTGGTGGGGGATAGGTTCGTCGTATGCGAGAGCGCGAGGAACGGTTCCACGTCGAGACCGTCGTGTCCGGCGACGCGGTGTGCGTTCGCGTGGTCGGTGTGATCGACATCGCCACGGTCGCGGCGTTCCGCGCCGCGCTCTGGGCGGCCCCCACCCGCACCGAGTTGCGGGTGGATCTCTCCGGGGTCCGGCTGCTCTCCGCGGCCGGGGTCCGCACCCTCGTCGCGGCCCGGCTCTGGGTGCGGTCGCAGGGCGGCAACCTGGTGCTGGTCGACCCGCCGCCCTTGGTGGAGCGGGTGCTGCGGGCCACCGGCCTGGGGCGGGTCATCCCGGTCGTCGGCGGCACGCCGGAGCGGGTGCTCGCAGCGGCGTGAGGGTCGACGCCGCCCGGCCGCCGGTGCCGGCATGCCGGTAGGTGGGTAGCGGGCGTCCGGCGCCGGGCACGGGGCCGGCGCCGGACGCCCGACGTCAGCGGACGCCGAGCAGGTCGACCACGAAGACCAGCGTCTCGTTCGGCTTGATGACGCCGCCGGCACCCCGGCTGCCGTACCCGAGGTGCGGCGGGATGGTCAGCCGGCGACGCCCGCCGACGCGCATCCCCACCACGCCCTGGTCCCAGCCGGCGATGACCCGTCCACCACCGAGCGGGAAGTCGAACGGCTCGCCCCGGTTCCAGGAGGCGTCGAACTCCGCGCCGGTGGAGTGGGACACGCCGACGTAGTGCACCCGGGCCACCTGTCCGGGCTGGGCCTCCGGGCCCTCGCCCACGGTGATGTCCTCGATCACGAGGTCGGCCGGCGGGGTGCCCTCGATCGGGCCGATCTCGGGCTTGCTCGCTGCCTGGTTCATGCGGATTCTCCTGGTGCGTCGGTTCCGGTCAGCACCATCCTGCCGGATGCTCCGGCCCGGTGCGCGACGTGCACCGACGCGGCCGATCCGGACGGACACGGTGTCGGCGGGCGCCACCCGTGGGTGACGCCCGCCTCGGGGAGGTGATCAGGGTCAGCGGAGCCAGCCGAACCGCTTGACGATCGGCAACCGCGCCCAGGTGCGACCCAGCCCCCAGGTGTCACCGGCGTTGGTCACCGCGATCAGGGCCAGCACGCCGGCGTAGACGAGGTGGTCGTCCATGAAGGGGTTGTTCTCCGGCGGCAGGACGGCCGTCCACATCAGCACCAGCAACAGACCACCGGTCGCCGCGGCGACGCGCACCCCGATGCCGAGCAGCAGTGCCGTACCGATGGCGGCCAAGCCGATCATGAAGAGCCAGTCGGCCCAGGCGGCTCCGGCGATGCCGTTGTAGAAGCCCTGGAACGGGCCGGCGGCACCGAAGCTGAGGAAGCCCTTGGTCGGGCTGCCCCCGTTGATCCAGGCGTTCTTCGTCTCGGTGGCGAAGCCCAGGCCGAACACCTTGTCCAGGAAGGCCCAGAGGAAGACCCAACCGAGCGCCAGGCGGAGCCCGGCGAGCAGCCAGCGGGCGGCCCGGGTACGGAGGTTCTGGTCCTGGCTGGTCTCGGCCACCGGGGTCTCGGCGGCGGTGTTCCGCTCGATCATCGCGGTCATCATGTCCACGTCCCTTCTCTGCTTCGCACCGCGTGTCCCGGTGGCACTTCCATTGGACGTGGGGAGGGCAGGTGGCGATCAGGGCCGGCGGGCCGTTACCGGCCGGGACCTTCGGCCCCTGTTCGTCGGGACCGCTGACCGGGGCCGGCCGGCACCGGGGACGCCCGCCCGGGTCAGTGGGCGACGTACAGGTCGGCCAGTTGCGCGGCCAACAGTGCGGGAGCTTCGGCCAACGAGGGCCCGTACCAGGTCAGGTGGCGGCCGGACACCAGGGCGCAGGGAACCCCGGGAAACGCCTCGGGCCCGTCGTCGCGGGTGAAGCGGTACGGCTCGTCCGGCAACACGACGAGCTCGGGTGCCTGGTCCCGCAGCTGCGGCAGGCTCGGCCGCGGATAGCGCTGCGGCTGGTCGGCGTACGCGTTGGCGACGCCGAGCCGCCGCAGCAGATCCCCGGCGAACGTGTCGGCGCCGAGCACCACCCAGGGACGCCGCCAGACCGGGACCACCGCGCGTCGGAGGACCGGGGTCGCCGGTAGCGCGGCCCACTCGGCACGAGCCTGGGTCAGCCACCGCGGTTGCCCTACGTAGCCCAGAGCGCGCAGCAGCTCGGCCAGCTCGGTCAGCGCACCGTCCACGGTGCGCGGATAGGTCACCCGGACCGGTACGCCGGCCGCGGCCAGGGCATCGGCGTCCGCACGCCGGTTCTCCTCGACGTTGAGCAGGACCAGGTCGGGGCGCAGCGAACGGACCCGATCCAGGTCCGGGTACTTGGTGCCGCCGACCCGTGGCACGTCCAGGTCCGCCGGATGGGTACACCAGTCGGTGGCGCCGACCAGCAGCCCGGGCAGGGTCGTCGCCACCGCCTCGGTCAGCGACGGCACCAGGGACACCACCCGCACCGTTGACCTCCTCGGCCGGCCGCCGGGTGACCGCCGTCGACCATCGTCCGGTCACCGACGGCCCGCCGGGGGAGCCGCCGGCATGATCGTCATCCTAGACTCGGTCGGCCGGCGGGAGGAGACCCTTGTCGAGCCGGTCGCGTGCCGCGGTCCGGTTCAGCGGCCGCCGACCCGCCAGGAGAGGTTGGGCAGGACTCATGGGTACCACGATGGACGGTGGCCACGACCGCGAGCTGGCCCCGGTGCCGGAGAACGCGGGTCGTGGACCAGTGCTGGTCCGGGGGGAGCAGCGGGTGCACGCCGGCCTGCGCCTGGGTGAGATCGTCCGGCGGCGCCCACCGGGTCTCACGGCCAGCCAGTGGAACACCGCCAGCCGGACGCTGTTCGACCACGTGGTCTGCACGGCCGCGACCGGACGGCCCGAGTTCGCCGTCGAGTTCCACGCTCCGTCGACCGACGCCACCGCCAGGCGGGCCGCGCGGACCACGCAAGCCGTCGCCGCCGCGACCGGCCTGCCGCTGCTGCGGATCGTCTCCGCCACCCTGCGTACCGCCGGACACGGGCCACGGATCGTCGCGTACCTCGTCGACGCCCGCCGGTACGCCGCCGGTGCCGCCCGCTCGGACGTGGTGGCGGTCGGATTCCGGGACATCGTGGGCCGACTGCCCGACGGGCGCGAGGGCGCGGTCAACGACCTCGGCGCGCTCGCCCGGGTCGAGGCGGTGCAGGCGTACGTGGCGCGACGACTGGCCGACCCCATCCTGCGCGGGCTGCACGTGCACTGGACGCGAGGTCCGGCCGAGGGCTGGAGCTGGGCCGAGGTGCGTCCGGGTCAGCTGCTTGTGGAACGGGTGACCACGCAGGCGTACGGACTCTCCTGCGGCGTCGAGCCGTCCCGGTTCGCCGAGGACCTGGCCGTCCTCGCGGTCGGGGAGCGGTTGCGGACGGTCGAGGCGGGTGAGCCGCCGTTGCTGCCACGCGAGGATCTGCTCGCCGACATCCGGCGGCTGCGGGACCGCCGTGACGAACTCGTGGGTGACTTCGCCTACGACCATCTGCTGCCCGCGGTGACCGCCTCCTGAACGGTGCCGGTCCGGGCGGACGGTGACCGGCCGGGCGCGGAAAGAAACATCGAAAAAAAGTCCGCGGCCTTTGAACCGCCGTCGGAGCGGGCCCGTACCTCACCGCGAATGGACAGGAACTCCCCAACCCGCACCGGCAGGCGCGGGAGACGGTGCGGAAAGGGCATCGTCGTTCGTCGACGTGCCACCGGCGCGTTCAGGCGGTCACCGTCGAGCGTGCCACCAAGATTCCGTTCGGTCCGTCGAGTCACGAATCAGGAACCGGATCGAGAAGGAGAGCAATTCGATGCGCAGGTCAACCCGGTCGCGCCGACCAACCGGTAACGCGCGGACCAAGCGACTTCTGGCCGTTGGCGCCACGCTCGCTGTCTTCGGCGGCGTCGTCGCCGTGACCCAGATCTCGTCGGCCGGTGACCGACGGTCAAACCAGCAGCAGCGACCGGTGGCGGCCGAATGTGTCGAGCCCAGCCCCGGCGCCACCGCGCCGACCGCTCGCGGCGCCACCACGACCCGCACCTGGCAGAACGGCCGCTGGGTGGTCAACCACTGGGGCGACGGGCAGCAGACCGTCGAGGAGTGCCAGGAAACCCGCGACGGCACCGATGACGCGACCACCGGCGCCCTCGCGGTGGCCTGCCCGGACGTGGTCAGCCGACTGCCGCAGGTGCCCGACCGGGCCCGCGCCGAGGTCGACCGCAACCTGAACGCGTTGCAGACCCAGATCACGGAGGCCGACGAGCGGCTCGCCAGGGAGGGCGACCGGGGCGAGGGATTCATCCGTAACGCCATCCTCAACCCGCTGGCCAGCAAGCGTCGGGCGACCCTCGGCCGGATCACGATCGCCATCGACCGCTTCGGCCCCCGGCCGCGCGGCCTCGGCAACCTCGCCACCTGCCAGGTGCAGCCGGTCGACAACAACAACGGCGGCAACAACGGTGGCGACAACAACGGCGGCGACAACGGTGGCGACAACGGCGGCGGCAACAACAACGGACTGGATGTGCTGGCGAACAACTGTGACAACAGTCAGCTCCAGGCGCACGACGGTTTCCAGAACGGCAACCGCTGCATCAGCACCGCCTTCGGCGAGGTCGGCGCCGCGGCCAACAACCCGTCGCTGCTGATCACCGACTTCCCGCAGGAGATCAACCGCAACGAGGGCTTCTCGATCCAGGTCAGCACCCGCAACCTCGTCCGGGACCGGTTCCTGCCGGCCGGGCAGGGCGGCTACTACCTGGAGAGCTCGCTGCTCAACGGGCAGGGCCTGACCCGTGGCCACTTCCACACCGCCTGCCGGATGCTGAACAACACCGACGAGGCGCCCGCGCCGGAGCCGGTGCCGGCCTTCTTCGTCGCCACCGAGGACGGTGGCGGCGGTGCCGAGCCGGACCAGGTGACCATCCAGATCCCGGGCCTGCCGGACTCGGGTATCGCACAGTGCGCGGTCTGGGCCGGTGACGGTTCGCACCGCATCCCGATGTCGGAGCGGGCCAACCAGACCCCCGCCTTCGACGCGGTGCGTATCCAGGTCAACTGACAGCGAACACGCGGCGGGGCCGCCCGGAATTCCGGGCGGCCCCGTCACCTGCCGGAAAGCCGAGCAAACCTGTGGTGACCCGGCCCCGGGCCGCGACATACCCGACGCAAACCGTTCCGAGCGGTATTCTCGCTGCTCAGCGGTTCTTGTACGCCTCGGTCACCTCGACCGGGATGCGACCCCGCTCGGAAATCTTGTAGCCGTTCTGGATCGCCCATTCGCGGACGGCGCGGTTCTGCTCGCGGTTCATTCCGGGGGTGCCTGAACCGATGGTACGACGTGGGTTACGGCCCGTGTCGGCGGCGCCACGGCCGAGCCGCCGGCCGGCATTGATAAACGGATCCAGCGCCTTGCGCAGGACGCCCGCGTTCTCGTCGGAAACGTCGATGGTGTATGCCACGCCATCCAGGCTGAACTCGACCGTGCGGTCGGCCTTTCCGCCGTCGAGGTCGTCGGTCAGCACCGTGATTACTTGTTTGGCCATCGTGGATTACTCCCTGTGTCTGGCGGGGTGTGCTCAAAGTTTGACTGATCGTCCGCCAATTGCGCAACAAAAGCGCTTCCGGCGGCGGTTCGCGTTTTGCGCGGCATCGGAATCCCCGATTTCGGATCTGCTCCGCGTGGGCACGGCTCGCCGCGGCGGCCGGTCGGCACCGCCGCGGCTGGTGGGCCGTGTGCCGGGTCACACCGAGGAACAACCTGGGCCTGCCGTGACTTGAGCCAGACACGCTCAACCCAACGCGATAGCAGGTGTTCGATGGCAACTCTTCCGGTACTTCCACTGACCGACGCCGTGCTGCTGCCCGGCATGGTCATCCCGGTGACCCTCGACCCGACCACCCAGGCCGCGGTCGACGCGGCCCGGGCCACCGGCGACCGCCGGCTGCTCGCCGTGCCCCGCCTGGACGGCGAGTACGGCTCCGTCGGCGCGATCGCCACGATCGAGAAGGTGGGGCGGCTGCCCAGCGGCGAACCCGCCGCGGTCATCCGTGGCCTGTCCCGTGCCCGCATCGGCTCGGGTGTGCCCGGCCCCGGCGCCGCGCTGTGGGTCGAGGCGACCGAGATCGACGAACCCGCCCCCGCTGGTCGGGCCCGCGAGCTGGCCCGCGAGTACCGCGCGTTGATGACCTCCGTGCTCCAGCAGCGGGGCGCGTGGCAGGTCATCGACGCGATGGAACGGATGACCGACCTCTCCGAACTGGCCGACTCGGCCGGTTACGCCCCCTGGCTGAGCCTGGGGCAGAAGACCGAACTGCTGGCCGCGCCCGACGTCACGGCCCGGCTGGAACTGCTCGTCGGCTGGGTCAAGGACCACCTGGCCGAACAGGAGGTCACCGAGCAGATCAACTCCGACGTCCGCGAGGGGCTGGAGAAGTCGCAGCGGGAGTTCCTGCTGCGGCAGCAGCTCGCCGCGATCCGCAAGGAACTCGGCGAGGACGCCCCGGACGGTTCGGCCGACTACCGGGCCCGCGTCGAGGCCGCCGACCTGCCCGAGAAGGTACGCGAGGCGGCGCTGCGCGAGGTCGGCAAGCTGGAGCGGGCCAGTGACGCCTCCCCGGAGGCGGGTTGGATCCGTACCTGGCTCGACACGGTGCTGGAGATGCCGTGGAGCACGCGTACCGAGGACAACACCGACCTGGCCGCGGCGCGGGCCGTGCTCGACGCCGACCACGCCGGCCTGGCCGACGTCAAGGACCGCATCCTGGAGTACCTGGCGGTGCGCAACCGGCGCGCCGAGCGTGACCTCGGGGTGGTCGGCGGTCGCGGCTCCGGTGCCGTGCTGGCCCTCGCGGGCCCGCCCGGCGTCGGCAAGACCAGCCTCGGCGAGTCGGTCGCCCGGGCACTCGGCCGGACGTTCGTCCGGGTCTCCCTCGGCGGCATCCGGGACGAAGCGGAGATCCGGGGACACCGCCGCACCTACGTGGGCGCGCTGCCCGGCCGGATCGTGCGGGCGCTGCGCGAGGCGGGCTCGATGAACCCGGTGGTGCTGCTCGACGAGGTGGACAAGGTCTCCGTGGGGTACGCCGGCGACCCGGCCGCGGCCCTGCTGGAGGTGCTCGACCCGGCGCAGAACCACACCTTCCGGGACCACTACCTGGAGGTCGATCTCGACCTGTCCGATGTGCTGTTCCTGGCCACCGCCAACGTGGTGGAAGCCATCCCCGGGCCGCTGCTGGACCGGATGGAGCTCGTCACCCTGGACGGGTACACCGAGGACGAGAAGGTGGCCATCGCCCGGGATCACCTGCTGCCCCGGCAGCGGGAGCGGGCCGGGCTGACCGCCGACGAGGTCGACGTGGACCCCTCGGCGCTGGGTCGTATCGCGGGGGAGTACACCCGGGAGGCCGGCGTACGGCAGCTGGAGCGTGCCCTGGCGAAGATCATGCGGAAGGTGGCCGTGACCCTGGCCGACGACCCGACGCCCGCCCGCGTCGGCGCCGACGACCTGGTCCGCTACCTCGGCCGGCCGAAGCACACGCCGGAATCGGCGGAACGCACCGCGACACCTGGCGTGGCCACCGGCCTGGCGGTCACCGGTGCCGGGGGAGACGTCTTGTTCATCGAGGCGACCAGCATGGATGGCGAGCCGGGGCTGACCCTCACCGGCCAGCTCGGCGACGTGATGAAGGAGTCGGCGCACATCGCCCTGTCCTACCTGCGCGCCAACGGCCGTCGCCTCGGCCTGGACCCGAACGCCCTCGCCGGGCGGCGGATCCACCTGCACGTCCCGGCGGGCGCGGTGCCCAAGGACGGTCCCAGCGCCGGCATCACGATGGTCACCGCCCTGGCGTCGCTGGCCAGCGGCCGACCGGTACGTCCCGAGTTCGGGATGACCGGCGAGGTGACTCTCTCCGGGCGGGTGCTGCCCATCGGCGGCGTGAAGCAGAAGCTCCTCGCCGCGCACCGGGCCGGACTGACCGAGGTGATCATCCCGGCCCGCAACGAACCGGACCTGGACGACCTGCCGACCGAGGTTCGCGAGGCGCTGACCGTGCACACCCTGGCCGATGTCGCCGACGTCCTCGCGCTGGCGCTGCGCCCGGTGGACATCGACGCGGTGTCGCTCGGCGGCGATGGTCAGCGTCTGACCGCAGCCTGAGACACACCCGTGGGGGCCTGGGCAGGTCGGTCCAGGCCCCCACGGGGTTTGTGCGGCGGAGTACGGCGATCAGTCCGGCAGATTCTTGATGATGGCCTCGGTGACGGCCTTGGTGCTGGCGTTGCCGCCAATATCCCGCGTCAGTAGACCCTGCGCGGTCGTTGCCTCGATGGCGGCGTTTATCTTCTTTGCCTCGTCGGGCAGGCCGAGATGGGTCAGCATCATGGCGGCGCTGCCGATGGCGCCGATGGGGTTGCAGATTCCCATTCCAGCGATGTCGGGTGCGGACCCGTGCACCGGCTCGAACATGCTCGGATACCGACGTTCGGGATTGAGGTTGGCGCTCGGGGCGAGGCCGAGGCTGCCCGCCAAGGCGCTGCCGAGATCAGAGAGGATATCCGCATTCAGGTTGGATGCGACGACCACCGAGAGGTCCTCGGGGTGCAGGACGAACTTTGCCGCCATAGCATCCACCAGAACACTCTCGGTCTCGACGTCCGGATAATCGGCGGCAACCCTCCGGAATGTGTCGTCCCAGAGGACCATGCCGTACTGCTGTGCGTTGCTCTTGGTGACGCTGGCCACTTTCTTGCGGGTCCTGGTCCGGGCAAGATCGAACGCGAACCGCATGATCCGTTCGCACCCGACCTCGGTGAACAGGGCAGACTGGACGGCAACCTCTCCGCCCGCACCGCGGGCGGAAAGGTTGCGTCCGCCAAGGCCGGCGTATTCGCCCTCGGTGTTCTCGCGTACGACGACCCAATCGAGTTCGACGGTGTCGGCCTTGCGCAGCGGGCTGGTGATGCCCGGCAGAAAGTTCACCGGCCGCACATTCGCCCAATGATCGAAGCCTTGGCAGATGCGCAGGCGGAGACCCCACAGGCTGATGTGGTCAGCCACGGTGGGCCACCCTACGGCGCCGAAATAGATGGCGTCGAAGTTGCGCAACTTTTCCAGACCGTCATCGGGCATCATGACTCCGTGCTCGGCATAGTAGTCCGAGCCCCACGGGAACTCCTCCCAGTGGAATCCGAAACGGCCACCGGAGCGCGCTTCCAGCGCGTCGAGGACGTCCCGTCCAGCGGCGACTACCTCGCGACCGACACCGTCGGCGGGAATGGCGGCGATACGGAAACGGTGCTGATTGCTCATGGCAACTCCGGCCTCGTGGCAGTTGGTAGGCACAAATCAGTGAACCCGGATGTTCCATAGGCGTCCAACACCGCTATCCGATCGGTTGCATTGGCGCAGCCTATGAATCCCGCCGCACTACACCTCGCAGCTGTGGGTGTGCTCGCCGGCCGTCATGCGCTGCTTACCCACGAACGCCTTGACCGCGCGGGGCCGGCCCAGCTTGATCCGGTCCAGGGCCTTGATCCTGTCCTTTTTGCTCTTATCGCGCCACGTGTCGTCGTCGGTGTCGAAGGCGAGCGGCTGCAGATAGTCGACCGGGTCGATGACCCACCGCACGTGCGGCCGGTCGGCGTCCGGCACCTCCATGAGGTCCATCTGTTCCAGGTAGCCGGCGTACACGGCCAGGGAGCAGCCTTCCCGCGTCCGGGTGCCCGAGGTCAGATGGTTCGGCACGAAGATGCGTGGGTGCAGGACCGACTGGTAGTGGATGAGGTCGCGCAGGCCGTTGTTGGTGTAGTTCGCCGTCGACGCGGTCGCCAGGTGCAGGTCGGTCTGGGGAAGCGACGCGAGGCGGCCACGGATGCGCTCGCCGTCCTCGGGAGTGCCGGACCAGCCGTTGCCGATGCCCTCCTTCAGGGCACCCGCGGTGTTCTGCCACCCGAAGCTGAAGTTGCTGCCGTGCCGCAGGGTGATGTGGAAGTAGATGCTCACGGTGCCGCCGGAGCCTCCGCCGGTACGCAGGTTCATCTGCCCGGGCTGCGGGCTGGAACCCGGAGTGAGGGATGTGCCGGACGGGAAGAGCGCCGCGTCGCGCGGGTCGACGAGGATCTCGGTACGCGGTGGCGGGTACTGCGGGTCCTGCGGCACCGCGACCGAGTGCAGGTGCCGGAAGGCCACCACCTGGGCGTAGGGTTCGAGCACGTCGAGCCGGATCATCTCGGTGCCGGGAACGGAGTCGGCGCTGGTGACCGGCACGGTCCGGAGGACGGCGTCGGCGGGGATCCGGGTCTTCTGATCAGCGTTGACCAGCGGGTCAGCCTTCAGCCGGGCGAAGTCGGCGGCCAGCACGGCACAGGTCTCCTCCGAGGCGTAGATCGTCGCCCCGGTCATCGCCGCGATGTACGCCGCGTTGTCGGCGTGGTCGCCATGCCCATGACCGAGCAGGATGGCGTCCGGGCGGGCATCGATGAGGTCGGCGATCACCAGCGGCGTCCGGCCCCGTTCCACCTCCAGCCGGCTGATGAACGTGTCGAGGTAGACGAGCCGTCCGCCGACCGCCACGGCGAACGACGAGTTGGACAGCCAGGATGTGATGACGCGTTCCTGGGGAAAGGCGCCGGTCCGAGGATCGACGTTCTCCGGGCCGAACAGCCGCAACCGGGCGGCGATGCCGGCATCCGAGAGGCGTCTGCCGCCCTTCAGCGGTGCCCAACTGGTACCGAGGTGGGAGGCGAAACCCGGGGCGGCGGCGACTGTCGAACCGATGGCGACGCCGGACACCGCGGTGGCCGAGGCGAGGAACAACCTTCGTTTCATTGCTTCTCCTCATTGCCTGGTGCAGGCACGGAGTAGGGACGGGGAAGGTGAGGGTGCTCGCGGGTGGGGCTGAGATCGACTCACTCAACCAATGTGATCGCCGCCACGTCCAAGACCGGTGTCCTCTGGACGCGATAGCGCGCTCCTATGAGTCGTCGCGTCGCGCCTGATCAGCCGCGACGCTCGCAGCTACAGCACCGCCCGCCGACGTCACCCGGTGAGATGGTCCCGAGCGATCCGTCGGCCGATCTCGGTGAGCAGCTCGGCGGCGTTCGACTGGCATCGGTGGACGTCCGGTTCGACGCTGGTGAGCAGGTAGACACCGGCGAAGCCGGCGGCGGCGAGTTCGGCGGCGTCGAGCGTCGACTGACCGGCCACCGCGACGACCGGCACACCCGCGGAGCGTGCCGCGGCGGCCACCCCGACGGGAGCCTTGCCGGCGAGGCTCTGCCGGTCGAGCTGACCCTCGCCGGTGATCACGAGCCGTGCGGTGGCCAGGGCCGGGGCGAAGTCGGTCAACTCCAGGAGAAGCTCGATACCCGAGCGGACGCTCGCGCCGAGGGCCAGGGCGGCGAATCCGACCCCACCGGCGGCGCCGGCCGAGGGCGACGAGGCCAGTCGCGTACCGGTGCTCTGCTCCACCACGGTCGCCCACCGGGTCAGGGCGTGTTCGAGGTGGTGGACCTGCGCGGGGTCGGCACCCTTCTGCGGACCGTACGTCGCGGCTGCGCCCCGGGCACCGAGCAACGGGTTGTCCACGTCGGCGGCCACCGTCACGGAGACGCCCTGGAGCAGTTCGCGGGCCGGGTCCAGGTCGACGGAGGAGACGTCGGCGAGCCAGCGACCACCGCGCCGGACCTCCCGCTGATCGCCGTCGAGCAGCCGGGCGCCCAGTGCCTGGAGCAGGCCGGCGCCGCCGTCGGTGCTGGCGCTGCCCCCCAGACCGATGACGAGTTCCCGGCAGCCGTTGCGCACCGCTGCGGCGACGACCTGCCCGAGCCCGTACGACGAGGCGTCCAACGGCGCGGGAACGTTGTCGGGTAGCCGGCTGAGCCCGCATGTGTTGGCGAGTTCGACCACCGCGGTCGTGTCACGGGCCGCGTAGCTTGTCTGCACGGTGCAGCCGGTTGGCCCGTCGACCGTGACCGGGATCCGCTCGAAGCCGGCGGCAGTCAGGACCGCGAGTGTGCCATCCCCACCGTCGGCCATCGGCCGGCATCCGACGTCGAGTTCCGGACGTACGTCCTGCAGCCCGGCTCGTAGAGCCTGCGCGACCCCTGTCGCGTCCAGGGAGCCCTTGAACTTGTCCGGTGCCACAAGACATGTTGTCCTGCTGGTGGGCACGGTGCCTCCCGGGGTTGCTGCTGCACGATGGGCTGCCGGATCGGTAGCCCCATCAACCTTGGGTTGGCCCCGGTACGGCGTCCAACACGCTGGGTCTACCACTCCCATAGGTGGGGCCTATCGGACTGGCTCCGGCGAGATGGACCGGAGTCGGGTCGATTTGGTACGCGACCGACGAGGCCCGGCCCGGGTGCCGATCCGGTCTGTCAGGCGACCGGCCGATCACGTCTCTCGGCGCGGTACGCCTGGGCGACGTCGATGAACGCTCGGGCGGCGGGCGTCAGCTGGGTGCGGCGACTGACCATGACGACCCGGAGATGCGCCGTGGGGCGAATTGGCAGCACGTCAGCGCCAGCCCTGATGGCCAGATCTTTCCAGGCGGCGGGCAGGATCGCGTCGGCCACCCCGGCAAGGACGAGTGGCAGGATCGACGTACGGTGGGCGACCTCGGCGACCAGCCGGGCCTGGCTGCCCTGGGCCAGGATGTGATCGACGAGCTGCCGCATGAGGGAACCGGGCTGCGAAGCGATGAGCCGGTGACCGTCGAGATCGTCGGCGGTGACATGGTCACGCCCGTGAAAGGGGCCACCGGGAGCGGTGAAGAGCATCAGCGGCTGGTCCTCCAGGGCCACGATGTCGAGCTCCGCGACCCGGACGAGGTCAGGCGCACCGAGCAGGCCGATCTCGACGGCCCCGGTCCGCACGGCGTCGATGACCTCGTCGGGTACGAAGGCGGCGTTGACACTGACGGTGACGTCTGGATGGGCGGCGGCGAATCGTTGCATGATCGGTGCCAGCGGCTGGATGCCTGCGGAGGGCATCGAGGTGATCTCGACCCGGCCTCGGGCGACTCCCTTGATGGCGTCGATGGTCGCCTGGGCCGTGGCCAGGTCCCGGATGACCTGTCGGGCCGGGCCGATCAGTTGCTTGCCGGCGTCGCTGAGTACCACGCCGCGGCCGACCCGGTGGAACAGGGCAACGCCCAGCTCGCGTTCGAGGCCGGCGATGGCCTGCGACAGTGACGGTTGCGCGATGTAGAGCCGTTCGGCGGCCTTGCCGAAGCCCTCGGCATCGACGACGGCGAGAAAGTAGCGCAGCTGGCGGGCGTCCATCGCCGGTCAGTGCCGGGCACCGCTACGACGCCGCAGTGGTCGGTGGCGGCCGTCGTCGGATACAGCCATGGTGAACCTGCGGTGTGTCATGCGCGCACACCTTTCGCCGAAGTTCATGATCAGATCTTCCTGACCTGCCGACATGCAACCAGGCTGACGCCGATAGGTCCAGTGCCGGTTCGCGAGGGATCACATAGGTGACGCCTACTGGCGAGGATTCCTCGGCCGGACGGCTCTGCATCACCGACGTACGGACGAGTGAGCGCCCTCGGGTGGGCGTCAGCCCCGCAACGATAGGCACGACCTATCGGTTGGATCGATGCAGCGTCTTGGACGTCACTATGACCGCCGAGTTAACTGTTGTGCTGCAGGACACAGTCAGCTTGGAGACAGCAGATGCCGCGATCCCCGCCACCCCCACTGGACCTGTCGAAATGCAGGGCGACGTGCGAGCGTCAGGTGCCCTGAAGGTTGGATCGCCATGACCGGCTCGCTCCCGTGCCCGTCCGGTCGGTGACTCCGACGCAGCACGGCGTCGTCCGCGGAACCTGCGGCTAGGACGCAAGCGGCGCGAGACCTGTCCAGGTCGGCCCCGACTGGCGTGTCAGCGCGCCGACGAACGGACCCGACCGTTCCAACACCACGGCCACCAACCGGAGCCAGTCGCCTAGCCGACGAGTCCAAGGGAGTCCCTGCATGGTTCAACCGTCCCCGCCGCGTACCGAGCCGGAACGGAGCGTGCCGCACCCCGGCGAGCGACCGGACACGCTGCTCCGCGTGTCTCACGCGTCGATCGGCTATCGGGTCAACGGCGCCTTCACCCGAGCCGTGGCAGACGTGAGTTTCGACGTCGCCGCCGGCGAAACGATCATGTTGATCGGCCCGTCCGGATGCGGAAAGTCGACCCTCCTCAAGACCATCGCGGGATTCCTGGACCTCGCCGACGGCACGATCACCGTCGCCGGGCGACGCACACTCGCTCCCGGGCCGGACCGCGCGGTCGTGTTTCAGGAGTTCGACCAGCTGTTTCCCTGGCGTGACGTACTGGACAACGTGGCGTACCCGTTGCGCCGCAACGGCCGCACAAAGGCCGAAGCGGAGCAACAGGCTCGTCGCTATCTGGAGATGATGGGGCTGAGCCGTGCTCTCGACCGCCACCCGCACCAGCTCTCGGGTGGCATGAAGCAGCGGGTGGCGATCGCGCGTGCGTTCGCGCTGGAGCCCGTCATGCTGCTGATGGACGAGCCGTTCGGCGCCCTGGACGCCCTCACCCGCGCCCGCCTCCAGGCCGAACTCAACGCCATCGCGAAGCGTACCGGGGTGACCATCCTGTTCGTCACCCACAGTATCGAAGAGGCCATCGTCCTCGGCGATCGCGTGGTCGTGCTGACCGACCCGCCCTCGGTCGTCCGCGAGGTTGTGACGATCACCGAGGAGGCGAAGGTGGTCGGTTCAGAGCAGTACCGAAGCGTGCGGACACACTTGGGCAGCCTGCTGCACCGGGATGGTAAGGAGGCAGACGAGGATGTCGCTGAGTTCACCGACTGAACAACAGACGATCGCGCCGGCCGGGGGGACTCCGGCGCCGCCGACGACCACCACCGACGCCGCGCCGCGGCGGGTGCGGGACTGGCGGTGGGGATCGATGCCGGTATGGCTGCGACGGGTGCTCGTTGTCGTCCTGCTGCTGACCGGTTGGCAGCTCTACGTCACGGTGTCGGGCGTCAACCCCCTGCTGTTCTCCTCGCCCGCGGACGTGGGCAAGGCCCTGGTCGCCGGATTCCAGAACGGCGAGCTGCTCCGATCGACCGGCACCACGATGCGGGTCCTGCTGCTCGGCATGCTCTTCGGCAGTCTGATCGCGGTCGTGCTGACCACTCTCGCAGTGTGGACGCGTTTCGGGGAGGACGTCCTCGTCGTCTTCTCCTCGATGCTGAATCCATTGCCATCGATCGCTGTGCTGCCGCTGGCTATCCTGTGGTTCGGGCTGAGTGAAACGGCGCTGGTCTTCGTGGTCGCCAACGCGGTCATCTGGCCGATTGCCATCAATGTCAATACCGGTTTTCGGACGGCGAACCGCACGATTCTGGCGGTGGGGCGCAACATCGGCCTCAAGCGCTGGCGCATGATTTCCGAGGTGCTCTTTCCCGCCGCTCTCCCGCACACCATCTCGGGGGTGAAGACCGCCTGGGCGTTCGGCTGGCGCACCATCGTCGCCTCCGAACTCGTGTTCGGCGTTGCTGGCGGTGGGGGCGGCCTCGGCTACTTCATCAACAACAGCCGTTACTACCTCGACATCCCCGACGTTTTCGCCGGCCTGGTGACGATCGCTGTCATCGGTCTCCTGATTGACATGGTGTTCATTCTCATCGAGCGGCGTACCGTCGTGCGATGGGGCATGAAGACGTAGCCGGCTCGCCGACCCGTCGGCCTTCCGGTGACCACCACCGCAGGTGGAACGCAACTGTCCACCGCACACCCCCGTCCACTACCAGCAAGACAAGGTGGGGTTCACTTCATGACTTCAACCAAGCCTCGAACCGCTCGGCGATCCCGTTTCACCGCCGTCGCCGCACTTGCCGCGCTCCTGCTGACCTCGACCGCGTGCGGTTCGGACGAAGCCACCGAGCAGGCCAGTGACGGTATGCCGGCCAAGGTCACCATCGCGTACCAGCCGGGCCTGTCATACGCTCCGCTCATCCTGCTCAAGCAGAGCGGCACCCTGGAGAAGGAATTCCCCAACACAACGTTCGAGTGGACGGAGTTGTCGTCCAGCGCCGCAGTGCAGGACGGCATGATCTCCGGCGACATCCAGGTCGGCGCGGGTAGCGCGGCGCAGATGATTCTGGCCTGGGACAAGGGCGTCGACTGGCGGTACCTCGCCTCACTCAACGACGCGGAGCTGTGGCTGATGGCCAAGGACGAGCGTCTCAAGTCTCTCAGTGACTTCACCGGCTCCGACAAGATCGCAATGCCCTCGTTGACGTCTATCCAGGCGCTGGTCCTCCGCAAGGGAGCCCAGGCGCAGCTCGGTGACGCCAAGGCGCTCGACACCAACATCGTGCCGATGTCTCACCCGGACGGCTTGCAGAATCTGGTCAGTGGCCAGATCGCCGGGCACCTGACCTCACCGCCGTTCCAGTTCGACGAGCAGGATCAGGGCATGCGCGTCGTCCTGAAGAGCAGTGACCTCTTCGGGCCGATCATGTTCAACGGCGTGTTCATGATGAACGAGTACTACGAGCAGAACACCGAGTTCTCGACGAAGTTCTATTCGATCCTGGAGAAGCAGATCGGCGCGCTCGCGGACAACCCGGCCGCGGCGGCGAACGACCTCTCGACGAACTCCGGCGGAAAGACCTCGCCGGAGAGCTTCGAGAAGTACCTCACCAATCCGGCGATCACCTACACGACCGAACCGCACGGTCTCCAGGACATCGCCGGTTTCATGAAGGAGATCGGAATGATCTCGAAGACCCCGGGCAGCTGGAAGGACCTCACCTTCCCCACCGTCCACGAGAGTGCTGGCAGCTGACAGCACGACCCGTATATCCCGCGCGGTGACCTCGCCGTCGGCGGTCGCTTCCGGCGACCGCCGACGGCTCGTCGTGCCCCAGTGACCGGCAACGGACGGCGCTGCGGTCAGCGGCGCTCGTCGCGGTCCCGGCGGACGGTGGCCTTGCGACCCTTGATGGTGCTTCCCCGCAGCCCGGCGATGACCTCGTCGGCGACAGTGACAGGCACCTCCACCAGGGAGAATCGATCGGCGATCTCGATCGAGCCGATGTCCCGGCCCCGGACCCCGGTCTCCCCGGTGATCGCACCCACCAGATCCTGCGGGCGTACCCCGGCCCGTCGGCCCACTCCGATGAAGACCTGGGTGGTGCCGGCGGTGCGGGGACGCGCCGGCCGGCGCTCACCCCGGCCCTCGTACCCCGCCGCCCGGCCCTCCCGGGGCGGGCGGACCGCGACCTGCGGGATCTCCTCCTCGGCCTCGTCGGAACCGGGCAGCGTCGCCTCGTGGGCCAACTTCACCGCGGCGAGCGCCACCTCCATCAGGTCGAACTCGTCGCTCAGCGTCTCGACGATCACCCGGAACGGATCCAGGTCGTCCTCCAGCAGGCTCTCCCGCAGCGCGGCCTGGGTCAGCTCCAGACGGCGGGTCCGTAGGTCGGCGACCGTGGGGATCTTGTCTATGGTGATCCGCTGGCCGGTGACCCGCTCGATGGTCTTGAGCATCCGGTGCTCCCGGGGCTCGGCCAGGGTGATCGCGACCCCCTCCCGACCGGCCCGGCCCACCCGGCCGATGCGGTGCACGTACGACTCGGGCGCCGACGGCACGTCGAAGTTGACCACGTGGCTGAGCTGCTCGACGTCGAGCCCACGGGCCGCCACGTCGGTGGCGACCAGCAGGTCCGCGGTGCCGGCGCGCAGCCGCCCCATCACCCGGTCGCGCTGTTCCTGGCTCATGCCGCCGTGCAGTGCCTCGGCCCGGTAGCCGCGACCGTTCATCGTCTCGGTGAGCCGGTCCACCTCCTCCCGGCTGCGGCAGAACACGATCGCCGCGGTGGGGGACTCGACGTCCAGCACCCGCCCCAGCGCCGCCGGCTTGTGCGCCCTTGCCACCAGGTACGCGCTCTGCCGTACCCGGGGGGCCTCGCCGGCCACCGGCTGCTCGCGGGCGATCAGGATGCGTACCGGGTCGGTCAGGTGCGCTCGGGCCATCCCGTCGATACGCGCCGGCATGGTGGCCGAGAAGAGCACCGTCTGCCGCTGCTCGGGGGCGTGTTCCAGGATCGCCTCGATGTCCTCGGCGAACCCCATGTCGAGCATCTCGTCCGCCTCGTCGAGCACCACCGTGGCGAGGTTGCCCAGCCGCAGGGTGCCCCGGGCGATGTGGTCCAGGGCGCGACCGGGCGTGGCCACCACGACGTCGACCCCGGCGTCCAGCGCCCGCAGCTGCCGACCGATCGGCTGCCCACCGTAGATCGGCAGCACCCGGGCACCGAGGTCCTTGCCGTAGCGGTGGAACGCCTCGGAGACCTGCACCGCGAGTTCCCGGGTCGGCACCAGCACCAGCGCGACCGGGTCCTCGCCGGCCCGGTCGTCGGGCATCCGCTGCAACAGGGGCAGGGCGAACGCCGCCGTCTTGCCGGTGCCCGTCGCCGCCTGCCCGAGCAGATCCCGGCCGGCCAGCAGCGGCGGGATCGCCTCCCGCTGGATCGGCGTCGGCTCCTCGTACCCGAGCGCGGCGAGCGCGGCGAGCAGTTCGGGCCGGAGGCCGAGTTCCGTGAAGGCGGGCGGCTCGGTGGACGGGTCGGGCAGTACGGACGTGGAACTCATGGGTCAAGCCTTTCATCACGCCCACCGGTCCGCTGCGGCGACCACCCGAAGATGTGTGCGGGGCCGCCCGAGGCGGCGGCGTGAACACGGACGACGCGGGCTCGTCGACAGCTGATCGGTATCCCGGACGAAGACTTGCGGTGACCTAGCATCGGGTCGTGACAGTCACGGTGTCGGCCGGCGGCCCGCAGCAGGCTCTCCTGCGGCGGGTGATCGCGTACTTCGCGGCCAACGGCGTCGGCGACACGAGTCTGCGTACGCTCGCCGCGGAGATCGGCACCAGCCACCGGATGTTGATCTACCACTTCGGCTCCCGTGAGGGGTTGCTCACCGCGATGGTCGAGGCCGTCTGGCGGACCCAGCAGGAACTGCTCGAATCGCTGCTCCGCGAGGCGATGGACGACCCGTACGAGGGCGCCTGGCGGTTCTGGGTCCGGCTCGCCGACGACCGGGCCTTCGCGCCGCTGTTCTTCGAGATGTCGGCGGCGGCGATGCAGGGGCACGGGTGGGCCGGTGCGCTGCGTACCTGGATCACCGTCTGGACCGACCGGCTCGGTCGGTTCTTCGAGCAGGTGGGCCACCCGCCCGGGCCGGCCCGGACGCAGGCGCGGATGGCGATGGCGATGACTCGGGGCGTGTTGTTCGAGTTGGCGCTCACCGGTGACCGGGCCACCGCCGACACCACCATGGCGGCCTTCCTGGAGTCCACGCGTCCGACCAGCCGAGCCGGGTGACCTCTCGCCGCGGCCGGTGACCCGGTGACGCGTCCGGTCGTGGGTGGGCTCAGTGGTGCGGGCGGTGCACCTCGGTGGAGACGAACCGGGCGAGCTCCGCCGCGAGCCGGCGGGGCTGGTCCTCGGGTATCAGCGTGTAGCTGTCGTCGATCTCGACCAGCCGGCCCCGCCGAAACAGTGCCGCCAGCCGGGGCCCGTGCGAGCGGGGCATGAGCTTGTCCTCGCGGGCCCAGACCACGAGGACCGGTCGGTCGAACGACGCCACCCGGTCGGGCAGGGCCCGCAGTTCCGCCTTCGGCGGGGTGGACAGCGCGAAGGTGCGCAGGTCCCGTCGGATCGCCCGGTCCCGCTGCGCGGGCCGGAACCAGGCGTCCATCACCTCGTCGGGAATCGGGTACTTGCTCATCCATCCCCAGGCACCGGGGGCGCGGCGGAACCAGCCGAACCGTTGCAGGTGCATCGACAGCCAGAGCGCACCGGGCAGTCGCGCGCTCTTCGCCACCGCCTTGCCCGGTCTGCCCGGTGGGAAGTTGTCGAACGCCTCGCAGGCGACCAGCACCAGAGCGGCGATCCGGTCGGTCGGACCGTCGGCCACGAGGAACTGCACGCCACCCCAGTCGTTGGCGACCAGGGTCACCTCGCGCAGGTCCAGCGCGTCGAGCAGTTCTCCCACGAGCGCGGCGACGCCGCGGTGGGTGACCAGCTCCGGTCGGGCCATCGGTCGCCGGTGGCTGCCGAGCGGCAGCGTGGGGCAGACGCAGCGCACGGTGGGCCCGAGTTCGGTGACCACCCGACGCCACAGTGTCGCGTCCATGTTCACCCCGTGCAGCAGCACCAGGACCGGTCCGTCACCACCCGTGTCGGTGTAGTCGATCGTCCCGGCGGTCAGGGTGATGGTCGGCATCGACCGGGCCTCCTGTCGATCGACCGTACCTCCGCGGCACGGCCATGTACCGAATGGTACATGGCCGTGCTCGGTCGGGTCCGTTCTGTCCGTCGCCGAGGCGGTGCCCGCCCACCGGCGTGTTCTGCCACGCCTTAGGGGGATACGGGAGTATTGCTCGTACTCATCCGGATCGGTGACGTTACTTTCTGTTACGAGCGATCATCGCGGCGGCAGAGAGGACCGATCATGCGAGTGCCCAGCCGAAGCCCGGGACACCGATCCGGTCCTGCCGTCACTCCGGCTCGCCGTCGCCCCCGAGGCGTCGTGCGCCCGCTCGCCGCGGCCCCGCCCGACCTGGCGGCCTACCGCGACGCCGTGGCCGAGCTGTTGGTCGAGGTGAGCGCGCTGGCCGGAGAGGGCAGCGCGAAGGCCCGTCAGGTGCTGATCGACCAGCGACTGCGGGAGCCGGCCATCGTGCGGGTGCTCGACGCCACCTCCCAGGGCCTGATCGGAGCCCGCGAGACCCTGCTGCTGGAGATGGCCCGCTACCAGCCGAACGAGCGCAGCTCCGCCGCCGACCTGGCCGCCCTCGTGCGGATCTACCTGCTGTCGCGGATCGACGTGATGTGGTGGCGCGACGCCGCCACGTTCCTCACCGACACGCAGGTGAACCACAGCACCGAGCTGGTGGACCTCGAATGGCTGCGGCGCCGGGGCCTGCTGCGCTTCCAGTACACCGAGCAACCCCGCACGATCGTCGGCCGGGGCGTACGGGCGCTGCGTCGTCGGGTGCTGCCCGACGCCACGCCGCGTACCGCCGGGCTGTTGTTCCGCCGGGCCCGCCGCGAGGTGATCGCGCTGCTCAACGACATCGGGCGTGAATTCGCCGCCGCCACCCCGGCCGGCGCCCCGCCGCTGTGGGTGACCAGCCTGGTCCGCAGCGCCGAACACCAGTACCGGTTGCGACGCCTCGGGTACGCCGCGATGGTGCCCAGCGGCCACTGCCTGGGCTGGGCGGTGGACGTGGAGATGGACTGGTACCGCCGCTTCGGTGTGCGCGAGACCCTGGCCGGGCTGCTGCTGAACCGGCAGCGGGCCGGCGAGATCAACGTGGTCGACGAGGGGCAGGCGTGGCACATCTGCCTCGCGCCGTCGGCGGCGCTGCGGCTGCGCCGCGCGTACGAGGCCGAGATGGGGATCTGACGATGTGCGGGATCATGCTCAGCATCGGCCCGGAGGCCGATCCCGCCATCTTCCGGCGGATGCTCGGCACGCTCGCGCCACGGGGCGAGGTGACCGAGACCCGGCACGAGAACGGACTGCTCGCCGGAACCCGGCGGCTGCGGGTGGTGGACCGGGAGCGCGCGGTACAGCCCTGGGTCTCCGCCGACGAGCGTTGGCTGCTCTGCTACAACGGCGAGGTCTTCAACCACCACGAGCTGCGGACCGAGCTGACCGCTCTCGGCCACCGGTTCCGCAGTGCCAGCGACACCGAGGTGGTGCTCGCCGCGTTCGAGCACTGGGGCGAGCGGATGGTGACCCGGTTGCGCGGCGAGTACGCCTTCGTCGTGGTGGAACGGGCCACCGGGCGCGCGTACCTGGTCCGGGATCCGCTCGGGGTCAAGCCGCTGTACTGGGCGCGGACCCCGGGCTGCCTGCACCTCGCCAGTGAGATCAAGGCGCTGGTCCGGCTGGGCGCGCCGGTGGCCGAGGTGCCGCCGGGGCACCATGGCTGGGCCGACGCCGACGGTGAGGTCCAGCTACGACCGTACGTGGATCTGCTCGCCCTCGGCGCGGGCCGGCCGGTGGTGGCGGACCCGGACGAGGCCGCCCTGCTCGTCCGTGCCGCCCTCACCGACAGCCTCCGGGTGCGGTTGGACACCGATCTCACGGTCGGCGTGGTGCTCTCCGGTGGCCTGGACAGCTCCCTGGCGCTGCTGCACGCGGCGCGGTCGCACCCGGACTGCGTCGCCGTCACCGTCGGCGTGCCGCAGAGCCCCGACCTGGCGTACGCGCGGCGGCTGGCGAAGGACCTCGGCGTCGCGCACGAGGTGGTGGAGTTACGCCCGCGCGACATCCGGCTGGCGGACGTGCGGGAGGCGATCCGGATATCGGAGCTGACCGAGTACGGCGACATCATCAACGCCGTGGTCTCCGTACCGATCTTTCGCAGGCTGCGGGAACTCGGCGTCAAGGTCGTGCTTACCGGGGACGGATCCGACGAGCTGTTCGGCGGTTACCCGATGTATCACGAGGTGGGCCCGGAGGCGTCCCGGCGACTCTTCCTGCACAAGATCCGAAACCTGTGCCGGACCGAGTTGCAGCGGGTCGACCGCACCAGCATGGCCTTCGGCGTCGAGGCCCGGGTGCCCTTCCTCGATCTCGCGCTGGTCGAGTTGGCGATGCGGTTGCCGATCGAGTTGAAGATGCGGGACGGCCAGGAGAAGTGGATCGTCCGTCGGGCGTTCGCCGACCTGCTGCCCGACTACATCCGACGTCGGCCGAAGCACCCCATGTCGTACTCCTCCGGGCTGCACGAGCGGACCCGGCTGTACAAGCCGCTCTTCGCCCGCCTGCACCGCTCCTTCGGCTACCACCTGCTGGAGCCGGTCCGCCGCGACTTCGACAGCGTGCTGACGCGCTGCGGCAACGACCTGGACGCCGCGCTCGCCGCCGGCCGGGCGAGGCCCGACTACACGGTGCTCGAACACGCCCGCGACCTGGTCGGCGCGGCGAAGTGGAACGCCACCCCGATCATGCGCCGGCTGGTGTCCCCGCGCCGCAACCGTGGCGACGAGGCCCCGCTGCCCGGCTGAACCGTTGCCGGCGTCCGGTGGGCCAGGCTTGACTCTGACACGGTGTCAGCGCCGACCGTGGAGGTGCCATGTTGACCATCGGAGACTTCGCCAGCCTCGGCCGCGTGTCGGTACGGATGCTTCGGCACTACGACAGCCTCGGGCTGCTACCGCCGGCCGCCGTCGATCCGCACAGCGGCTACCGCTACTACACCGCCGCCCAGTTGGGTCGGCTCAACCGGGTGATCGCGCTGAAGGACCTCGGGCTGACCCTGGCCCAGGTGCGGGCGATCCTCGACGAGACTGTCGACCTCGGTGAGCTGCGGGGCATGCTGCGGCTGCGCCGGGCCCAGTTGGCGGCCCAGGTGGCGGCGGACACGGCGCGGCTGTCGAGCGTCGAGGCGAGGCTCCACATGATCGAGACGGAGGGTCAGATGACCAGCCAGGATGTCGTACTCAAGCAGGTGCCGCCGATCCGGGTCGCGGAGCTGAGTGCCGTCGCCCGCAGCTACGAGCCGGCGGACATCGGTCCGGTACTGACGCCGCTCTACCCGGAGCTGTTCCGCCGGCTGGAGGAGGCCGGGGTGCACCCGGCCGGACCGGCGGTGGCCTGGTACGACCAGGCCGCCGACGGTGAGGGCGTGGTCGTGCATGCCGGGGTGGGGATCGAAGGCGCAACGGCGGCCGGTGACGTCGCCGTGGTGGAACTGCCGGAGATCACGGCGGCGACGACGATCCACCACGGCCCGATGGACACGGCCGACCGCAGCATGCAGGTGCTGGCCCGGTGGATCGAGGAGAACGACTGGCGGCCGGACGGCTACGCTCGCGAGTTCTATGTCGAGTACTGGCCGGAGGAGGCCGACAAGGGGGTCACCGAGCTGCAGCTGCCGGTACGTCGGGCCTGAACCGGGCTGGTGGCCGGCCACCCGCCGCGCGGTGGTCCAGGTCAGCCCGTGAGCAGCAGGGCGCCGACCGCGACGAGCGTGCCGAGCACCGCGACCGCGGCACTCGTCACCAGGAACCGAAGCACCGGTACCCGGACCCGGGCGGCTCGGCAGCGTTCCAGCCACAGCAGCGTCGCCAGCGACGCCCAGGGCAGCGCCAGCGGTCCCACGTTGGTGCCGATCAGCAGCGCCAGCAGTCGCTGCCGTTCCCCGGCGGGCAGCGCCACCTCACCGGCCAGATAGGCCGGCAGATTGTTCACCAGGTTGGCCAGCAGAGCTCCGGTACCGCCCGCGCGTAGCGCGCCCAGGACCCCACCGTCCCGCCCGACCAGTCCGACCACCAGGTCGTTCAACCCGTGCCGACCGACCGTCTGGATCACCAGGAACAGTCCGGTGACGAAGAGCAGCAACCGCCAGGGGACCAGCGCGTACCGCAGCGCGGCGGGCGAGCGGAGCGCGAAGGCGACCACCAGCAGACCGGCGGCGACCGCCGAGCCGAGGCCGACCGGCACGCCGGTCAGGATCGCGCCGACGAACACCAGGCAGCCCGCGAGCGCGATGCGGTACAGCACCGGGTCGGGCGGACGGTGCGGTGCCGGTGTCGGGAACCGGTTGCCCGGCGGTCGCTCCGGCCGCCACCAGCAGTACCAGAGCAGCACCGTGGTGACCGCGAGCACGGCCAGTTGCGGCAGCCACATCAGGCTCGCGTACGTGAGCGGGTCCAGCCCGATCCGGTCCGCGGCGAGCAGGTTTGTCAGGTTGGACACCGGCAGCAGCAGGCTGGCCGTGTTCGCCAGCCAGACGGTGGTGACCGCCAGCGGCGCCACCGCGGTGCGCAGCGTGACCGCCAGGGTGAGCAGCACCGGGGTGAGCAGCACGGCGGTGGTGTCCAGGTTGAGCACGACGGTGGTCACCGCGGCGAAGCCGACACAGAGCGCGAACAGCGCCGGCCAGCTACCTCCGGCGGCGCCGGCCAACCGGGTCGCGAGCACGTCGAAGACGCCGGCGGCCGCGGTCAGTTCGGCGAGGATCACCACGGTGCCGAGGAAGATCAGCAGCGGCAGGATCCGGCCGAGGGTGGCGGCGGCCTCGGGACGGGGCAGCAGCCCGGTCGCCACGCAGCCGGCCCCGACGACGGCGAGCGCGACGGCGATCGCGTCGAGCGGGTGCGGGCGTCGTCGGGTCGGTCGGATCGGGGCGGGCGGGGCAGCCCCGGCGGAGGTCACGGTCGGCCATCCTGACACGCCCGGCGTACGCTGCCGGTTCCGGTGCCGGTGCCGGTGACGGCGGGCACGGCCGGCGGTGACAGCGCAACCGGGACGGCGGCCTGCCGACCGCACCCGGAGTGGATGGTGTCGGCAGGCCGCCGCCGGTGTGGCCCGCTCAGCCGGCGGGCGGGTACGGGTCGTCCTGGTAGGTGTACTCGGTCTCGATCTTCCCGTCGGCGGTGTGCACCACGAGCTGGCTGGGCTCGTTGCCGTGCGCCGTCTCGCGCCCGACCTCGACCGCCCGCTGCTTCGTGTCGTACGTCCCGACGACGGTGCTGCCCTGCTCGACCTTCCAGCCGGTGCCGTCGGGCACCACGTGGTACTCGTTGCGCGTCATCTCCCACCCCTTCCCTGCGTGACGGACGAGGTACCCGGGACGGGCGGGGGAAAACGTGGCCACTGCGGCGGCTGGTGGGCGTGGTCCGGCACGGACCGGGCCCGGCCACCCCCCGCGGGGGCGACCGGGCCCGGTCGGTGTGCTGGTCCTACCAGCTCAGGTAGCTGGGCTGGGTCTGCACGTTCAGTTCGCGGAAGTAGGCGAGCTTGGCCGTCCACGTCCGCCAGTCGTTGAGCTCGAGCACGTCGAGCCCCTTCTGGATGTCGGAGGAGTAGATGTGCCCGTTGTAGTAGTAGGCCGACCAGGAGCCGCCGATGATGAGCTGGTCCTCCGACAGCGGGCCGCGCTCCCAGTAGCCGATCTCCTTGGGCTTGCGGGAGTTGGTGAAGTCCCACACCGAGACGCCGCCCTGATACCAGGCCTGGACCATGATGTCCTTGCCGAGGACCGGGATGAGCGAACCGTTGTGGGCCACGCAGTTCTCGGTGTCGGCGTTGGTCCGCGGGATCTTGTAGTAGCTGCGGAACTCCAGTTCGCGCGCGTCACCCCGGCCGGTGATGTCGTAGATGGCGTTGGCACCGCGCTCCGGGCCCACGGCCTCGTTGCAGGTGGCGCCGCCGCCACCGCCCAGCTCGTCGGTGAAGACGACCTTGGTGCCGCGGTTGTTGAAGGTGGCCGAGTGCCAGAACGCGAAGTTGGTGGTGTCCCGCACGGTGTGCAGCACCCGTGGTGCCTCCCGCTTGCTGATGTCCAGCAGCACCCCGTCACCCATGCAGGCGCCGGCGGCGAGGTCCTTTGACGGGTAGGCGGTGATGTCGTGGCAACCGGAGGTCGCCGAGCCGCCGGTGCGACCCCCGTAACCGCCGTCGGGGAAGAGGTTCGGCGTGGCGACCACGGCCGCGTCGGTGGGCTTCTTGAGCGGCACCTTGACGATGCTGATCGAGTCGTGCGGCGGCTGGCAGTCCGGGAAGGCGGCGTTCGGGCTGTACGAGGAGACGTACAGGTAGACCGACTTCTTGTCCTTCGCCGGTACCAGGGTGTGGGTGTGCGAGCCGCAGGCCGTCTCGACCGCCTTGATGTAGCGCGGGCTGGCCTTGTGGCTGATGTCGAAGATCTTGATGCCCTCCCACGATTCCTTGATCGTGGCGGACTGGGAGGTGCTGCCGCACGAGTCGTCGTTGCGGGACGCGTCCGTCGACAGGAAGAGCAGGTCACCGTAGACGGAGACGTCGTTCTGCGCGCCCGGGCAGAGCACCTGGGAGACGATCGTCGGTTTGCTCGGCTTGGCGACGTCGTAGATGACGAAGCCGTCGTAGTTGCCGACGAAGGCGTACCTGCCCTGGAAGGCGATGTCGGTGCCGAGCGCCGCGGTGGTGTTGAACGGCGCCTGCTTCGGCAGGTTGGCGATCAGTTTGAGGTTGGGGCTGCTGGCGATCTCGTCGACAGCGAGCGGTGCCTCGACGGCCGCGGCTGGCTCGGTTGCCGCTGACGAGACCGTCTGCGCGTTGCCGGGTGAGGCAACGGCGACGCTGGCGAGGAGGAGCCCGGTGGCGGCCACACTGACGATGCGCAGTTGCCGCCCCCGTGGCAGGGTCAATCCGACCATCGGCGACGCCCTTCGAGAGGGTAGTGACGTTGGCCGTACCCTACTCGCAGATGAGTGTCGTCGATGTGATCCAGATCACATTCAGCGTCCAATGTGAATGGATGCGATCGCGGCGACCTCGACTCGGAGACGGTAGGGCATGACCGCCCGGCGTGGACGCCCGTTCGCCACCGTCACATCAGAGGCGTTCCACCATGGAGCCGGCGCAGCGGTTGCGGGTGTCGAAGACGTATCGGGCATGGCGGACCACGAGGTCGTAGTCGAACACGTCGTGGTCGGTGACCACCACGACCCCGTCGGCCTCGCGCAGCTCACGCTCGGTCAGGCTCACCGTCAGCACCCCGTCGGGGAGGTGGTGCGCCTCGGCGTACGGCTCGACCGCCCGGACCTCGGCGCCGAGTTCCCGTAGCCGCCGGGCGACCTCGACGGCCGGCGAGTCACGCATGTCACCGGTGTTGCGCTTGTACGCCAACCCGAGCAGCAGCAGCCGGGCGCCCCGGACCGCCCGCCCGGAGCGGTTCAACCCGGCCATCACCCGCTGGGCCACGTGCTCGGGCATCTCGTGGTTGACGTCGTTGGCCAGTTCGATGAACCGGAACTGCCGGCCGAGCCGGCGCTTGACCTGCCAGGAGAGGTAGCAGGGGTCGATCGGCAGGCAGTGTCCGCCGACGCCGGGCCCGGGCCGGAACGGCATGAATCCGAACGGCTTCGTCTCGGCCGCCTCGATGGCCTGCCACACGTCGATGTCCAACTGGTGCGAGAGCATCGTCAGCTCGTTGACCAGCGCTATGTTGACCTGGCGGAAGGTGTTCTCGATGAGCTTGGTCAGCTCGGCGACCCGGGTCGAGTCCACCGGCACCGTGCGCTGGACCAGTCGCCGGTAGAACGAGTCGACCCGCGCCAGCGCGGCGGCGTCCACCCCGGAAACCACCTTCGGCGTGTTCGCCAGCTGCCACGTCGGGTTGCCCGGATCGATGCGTTCGGGGCTGTACCCGAGGTGGTAGTCCCCGGGACTACGCAGCCCACTGGCCGCCTCCAGCAGCGGGCGGAGCAGCTCCTCGGTGGTGCCGGGGTAGGTGGTCGACTCCAGGACCACGGTGCAGCCGGGCCGCAGGTACGGTCCGATCCTCGTACCGGCCTGTTCCACGAAGCTCAGGTCGGGGGTGCCGTCGCGCAGCGGAGTGGGCACGGTGATGACGCAGACGTCGAAGTCCTTCGCATCGGCGTACTCGGTGCTCGGCTGGTAGCGACCGCTGGCCAGGGCCCGGCCGAGCCGGTCGGCCGGGATGTCCGACACGAACGACTCGCCGGAGGCGAGCCGCTTGATCCGGTCGGCGTCGACGTCCAGGCCGACCACGTCCATCCCGGCCTCGACGGCCTGCATGGCCAGCGGCAGACCGACGTAACCCTGGCCGACGACGACCAACTTCTCCACGCTCACCCGAACTCCCACACCCTAGGAGATAACTGCTGGTGAGGAGCCTAGAACGCGGTGTGGTGCCGTACGTCCGTTTCGGGGATTTCGGGAAGGTTGAGGCTGGTGTGGTCAGCCGCCCTCGCCCTCGCCGGTGCCCGGATCCACCTCGGGTTCGGTGCTCGTCGCCGACGGCGTGGGGGAGGCCGGTGGGGTGGGGCTGCTGGACGTGCCCGTCGGATCCGGGGTGTCGGGGCTGGAGCCGGTCGGATCCGGCGACGGGGGTTCGCTCGACTCGCTGGGCTGCGGGGAGGACGGCTCGGGCGACGGGGACTCGGTCGGTCGGCTGGTCGAGCCCGCCGGACGCAGCGACGGCGCCTGCGCAGGTGCGCTCTCCTGCGGGCTCGGCGGTGCCTCGTCCTCGACGCTGGACTCCGCCGTCGGCGCGGTCGTCGGCAGCTTGACCGCCGGGGTGTTCGCCTCCTGCGTGGCGCCGAGCGCCGCACCGAGCGCCGTCATCCCGACCAGCACGGCGGTCAGCGCGCCGACCAGCTTGCCGCGCCGTCGTCGGCCCGGTGGCCGTGGGTCGAACACCGGCTGCCCGGTGCGCGTGTCCGGTCCCGCGTCGCGCAGCGCCGGTCCCATCGGGGTCACCGTGGTGGGCAGGCTGCCCTCCGAAACGGCGGCCCGGGCCGCCTCCGCCATCGCCGCGCCGCTGCTGAACCGGTCGGCCGGGTCCTTGGCGAGCGCCCGGTCGACCAGCACCCGGACCGCCTCGGGTATGTCGTGCGGCAGTTCCGGTGGCGGGTCGTCGAGGTGCCGGACGGCGACCTGGAGGGGGTTGTCGCCGGTGAACGGCGGACTGCCGGTCAGGCAGCAGTAGGCGACCGCGCCGAGCGCGTACAGGTCGGTCGCCCCCGAGACCGGCCGCCCGGCGGCCTGCTCGGGAGCCATGTAGAGGGCGGTGCCCGGGACGGCGTTCGTGCTGGTGATGCTCGTGACGTTTGTCGACCGGGCGACCCCGAAGTCGACCAGGACGACCGTACCGTCCTCCTGCATCAGCAGGTTGCTCGGTTTGACGTCGCGGTGCACGATCCCGCCGAGGTGCGCGGCGTGCAACGCCTGCGCCGCCTGGGCCACCACCGACATGGCCACGCCCACGTCCAAGCGGCCCTCGGCCTCGATCCGCTTGGACAGCGGTTGACCGGTGACGAACTCCATGACCAGGTAGTCGGCTCGGCCACCGTCGGGCAGATCGTCCTCGCCGCAGTCGTAGACCTGCACGATCCCCGGGTGCCGCAGCGCCGCCATGATCCGCGCCTCGGCGCGGAACCGGGCGATGAAGTCAGGATCGGAGACGAGCGCGGGCAGCAGCACCTTGACCGCGACCTGCCGGCCGAGGATCAAGTCGGTTGCCCGCCAGACGTCGCCCATGCCGCCGGTGGCGACACGCTCGTCCAAGCGGTACCGGCCGCTGAGTACGACCTCCGAAGACAACACGGCACCACCGTACCCACAGCGGGCTCGACCGGCGCGTCGGCGGGTCGGGCCGTCCCGGTGCCGCAACCGACATGTCCGTCGGCGGCGGGCCACGGACGTGTCAGCTGGTGATCGCACCGGCACCGGGTGCAACATCGTCGTCGGTACCGCCCGGTACGTCCGGGCTGCCGGTGGCCGCAGCGTCGTCGCCCCGCACCGCGTTACGGCGAACCGCAGCGACACGGGTAGACAATTCTCACTGCGGGTACGCCTCGACCCGTCCGGTCGGCGGCGTCGGCGGTCCCGACCTCAGCCCGGTCAGGTCGGCCGACGCGGGTCGCGCGGTCCAGGTTGTGATCCCCGGCGTTGTCGGCGAGAATCCGCTACCGGGCCGCACCGGCCCGGTTCGGTCAGGTGGACGGGGGCGGGTTGCGGATCGAGGTTCGGCGCGCGCAGCGGGCCGAACCGTCGCGTGCCCCGGCCAGGCGGGCGTCGCGTCAGCGGCCGGTGGGTCAGCGGCGGTGCGACCGTGCCCGGTGAACTGGACGACCTGGTATCGGCAGCCCGGGCCGGTGACGAGGACGCCTTCCGCCAGCTCTACCGCACCCTGCAGCCCGGGCTGCTGCGCTACCTGACCGCCCTGGTCGGCGCGGACGCCGAGGACGTCGCGTCGGAGACCTGGCTGCAGGTCGCCCGGGACCTGCCCACCTTCACCGGTGGGGAATTTCGTGCCTGGGCCGTCACCATCGCCCGGAACCGGGCCATGGATCACCTGCGCCGGCAGCGCCGTCGCCCCGCACTGTCAGTGCCGGTGCAGGAACTGAGCGAGTTGGCCGGGGACGCGGACACCGCCGAGCGGGCGGGTGAGACCCTCGGTACCGAGGCGGCACTCGCGCTGATCGCCAGCCTGCCGCCCCGGGAGGCCGAGGCGGTCCTGCTGCGTGCCGTGATCGGGCTCGACGCGGAGACCGCCGGACGGGTGCTCGGCCGTCGGGCCGGTGCGGTGCGTACCGCCGCCCACCGCGGGCTGCGCCGACTGGCCGTCCTACTGGACCAGCGAGGAGCGGCCACCACCCCGGGCGACGCGGCGGCCGGACCGGACGGGGCCCCGAGCCGGACGGACACCCGGCCGGCCGGCCTCCCGCCCCAGATCGAACCGGTGGACGGCTGACATGCGCGGACTGCTGCTGATGCTGCGCCGGTCGCGTCGTGCCGACCACGAGCGGCTGCTGGACGCCGCCCCGGACGCCCGGCCCACCCGGGCGGCGCCGGGCCCGACCGGCCCGCTGGCCGACCTGTTGCGGGCCGCGGCCGCTCCGGCCCGGGAGCGGGAACTGGCCGGCGAGGACGCCGCCGTCGCGGCGTTTCGGGCCGCCCGCCAGCCGGAGGCGGCGGTACCGGTGGCCCGGCGACGACGGCACCGGTTCACCGCCGGTGCCGTGGCCTGGATCGCCGGGCTGGTGGCCACCGCCACCGCGGGCGCCGCCCTGGCCGGGGTCGGCCTGAACCGCGCCGGTCCGGGCACGTCACCGGTGGTCACCAGCCCGGCCGTGCCGGCCCCCGGCGTCGACGACCGCACGCCCGCCGGCGAGGCCACCGCGACCCCGACCGGTGCGCCCACCGGTACGGCGACCTCCGTGCCCACGCGGTCACCGAGCACCTCGGTGTCGCCGAGCGCGTCGGCGACACCGAGCCCCGACACCAGCGGGTACGTCGGTCCCGGCAACTCGGACAACACCGCCGACCGGCCGGGGCTGTGTCGGGCCTACCTGGCCAAGTCGGAACGGCAGCGGGAAAAGGCACTACGCAAGCCCGCGTTCGAGGAACTGGTGGTCGCGGCCGGCGGCGCGGAACACGTCGAGGAGTACTGCCGCGAACTGCGGGCCGGTGCCGACGCGGAGCCGACCGCGAGCCCCGGCGGCTGAATCGGGCCGGACAGCCCGCACGCTTCCCACCCGGACCGAATTCGACCGAATCGTGAAATCCTTTCGACGCGCTGTGTGCCCCTGCTAGACAGGTTGTGGCGACATCGTCCGGGCCGACATCGGACGAAGCGCCTCGTCTCCTGCCAGTCACCGCGCTGTGCCGGGCGTTCGGAGCCGGTGCGCCGGCACCGAGTGGTCCAGGTTCGTCGGGCGTCGATGTCACCGGGGTGGGCTACCGTGGCGGCGGATCCGATCGGGAAGGGAGCCACGCATGGTGATGTCACCGGAGGTGGACCGGATCCCGGTGCTGCGGGACCGCGCCGCTGCGGCCCGGCACCTCGCCCGGATCTGCTTCAAGACCGGTCCACCCACGCTCACGGGGGTCGAGCTGGAATGGACGGTCCACGACGCCGTCGATCCGGCCCGCTCCGTCGACGCCGCGCGGCTACGCGCGGCACTGGGGCCGTACGCCCCCACCACGCTGGACCCGACCAGCCCGGCCCGGTGCCTCCTGCAGGGCGGCGCGATGACCGTCGAACCGGGCGGGCAACTGGAGATCTCCACCCCACCGCGAGCCCGCGTCGCCTCGTTGATCGACGCCACCCAGTCCGACGTGGCGCAGGCAACCAGACTGTTGCACGCCGCCGGCCTGACCCTCGGCCGGTCCGGCATCGATCCGTACCGACCTCCCCGGTCGGTGATCGACACTCCCCGCTACCGGGCGATGCGCCAGGTCTTCGACCGGCGCGGCCCGGACGGGCGCACGATGATGTACAGCACGGCCGGCCTGCAGATCTGCCTCGACGCCGGGCAGCCCGAGCACCTGCTGGCCCGGTGGCAACTGGTACACGCGGCCGGCCCACCCCTGCTCGCCACCTTCGCCACCGCCGGCCGGCACGCCGGCCGGGACACCGGCTGGGCGTCGGCCCGGATGGGCGCGTGGTGGCGCATCGACCCCGCCCGGACCGCCCCGGTCTGGACGCCGGACCGGGCCGACCGGGATCCGGTGGCCGCCTGGACGGCCTACGTGCTGGCCGCGCCGCTGCTCTGCGTGCGGGGTGACGGTCCGGACTGGACCGCACCACCCGAGATGACGTTCGCCGACTGGATCGACGGGGCGCTGCACCGGCCGCCGCGCGTCGACGACCTGGAGTACCACGTCAGCACACTCTTCCCGCCGGTGCGTCCGCGTGGCTACCTGGAGATCCGATACCTCGACGCCCAACCGGGGCGGGGCTGGATCCTGCCGTTGGCGGTGTTCAGCGCCCTGCTCAGCGGCCCCGACACCATCGACGCGGCGATCGCGGTGACCGCGCCCGCCGTCGACGGCTGGCACCGCGCCGCGCGGTACGGCCTGCGGGACGCGACCCTGGCCCGCGCCGCCACTGATCTGCTCGACCTGGCCCGGAGCGCGCTCCCGAGGCTGGAGCTGCCGCCCGCCCTGCACCGCGAGATCGACCAGGGACTACGACGGCGGTGTGCCGCCGCGGAGAGGAGTCAGCCGTGACCGACACCAGCACCGACCGCGACACCGAGGGGTTGCGCGACCGGATCGCGGCGGAACTCGCCCGTACCCGTGCCCGGACCGCTCTGCTGACCGAGGCGGTGGACGACGCCGATCTGATGCGCCAGCACTCACCGCTGATGTCCCCGCTGGTCTGGGACCTGGCGCACGTGGGCAACCAGGAGGAGCTCTGGCTGGTGCGCGACGTGGGCGGGCGGGAGGCGGTCCGGTGCGACATCGACGACCTGTACGACGCGTTCAAGCAACCGCGTCGGGACCGCCCGTCGTTGCCGCTGTTGCCTCCGGCGGAGGCCCGGGCGTACGTGGCCACGGTTCGGGAGAAGGTCCACGACCTGCTGGACCGCGTCACCTTCGACGATTCCCGGCTGGTCGCCGACGGGTTCGCCTTCGGCATGATCGTGCAGCACGAGCAGCAGCACGACGAGACCATGCTCGCCACCCACCAGTTGCGGTCCGGCCCGGTGGCGTTGCACGCGTCGCCGCCACCCGAGCCGACCGTACGGGTGCCCGCCGAGGTGCTGGTGCCCGCCGGCCCGTTCGTGATGGGCACCGACACGGACCCCTGGGCCCTGGACAACGAGCGGCCGGCCCACCGGGTGGAGCTGCCCGCGTACGTCATCGACGCCGCGCCGGTGACCAACGGTGCGTACCGCGCCTTCATCGCCGACGGGGGATACGACGACCCGCGCTGGTGGACCGAGGTGGGCTGGCGGCATCGTCGGCAGGCCGGGCTCACCGCGCCGATGCACTGGCGGCGGGACGGCGACGGCTGGTCCTACCTGCGGTTCGGCCGTTGGGACCGGGTTCGCGACGACGAGCCGGTGGTGCACGTCTGCTTCCACGAGGCGCAGGCGTACGCCACCTGGGCGGGCAAGCGGCTGCCCACCGAGGCGGAGTGGGAGAAGGCCGCCCGGTGGGATCCGGCGACCGGCCGGTCCCGACGCTATCCGTGGGGCGACGACGACCCCACCTCCGCGCACGCCAACCTGGGCCAACGGCACCTGGCGCCGGCACCGGTGGGCGCCTACCCGGCGGGCGTCTCGCCGCTGGGCGTGCACCAGCTCATCGGCGACGTGTGGGAGTGGACCGCCACCCCCTTCCGGGGCTACCCGGGCTTCGCGGCCTTCCCCTACCGGGAATACTCCGAGGTCTTCTTCGGCGACGACCACCAGGTGCTGCGGGGCGGTTCGTTCGGCACCGACCGGGCGGCCTGCCGCGGCACGTTCCGCAACTGGGACTACCCGATCCGGCGACAGATCTTCAGCGGCTTCCGCTGCGCTCGCGACGCCCGGCCCGACGAGGCGCACCGGTGACGGTCGGAAAGCCGGTCGTCTGATGTGCCGACACCTGGCCTATCTGGGGCCGCCGGTGACCCTGCGGGACCTGCTGTTCGACCCGCCGCACTCACTGCTGCGCCAGTCCTGGGCGCCACGCGACATGCGCGGCGGCGGGACCATCAACGCCGACGGCTTCGGCGTCGGGTGGTACCCGGACGGCGCCGCGCCGGTGCGGTACCGCCGGGCTCAGCCGATCTGGAGCGACCCGACGATCGCCGAGCTGGCGGCGGTCACCTCGGCCGGCGCGGTGCTGGCCGCCGTCCGCTCGGCCACCGTCGGCATGGCGATCGTCGACACCGCCGCCGCACCGTTCGCGGACGGTCGGTGGCTGTTCAGCCACAACGGCGTGGTGCGCGGCTGGCCCGACTCGATGGTCCCGCTCGCCGCCGAGCTACCCGTACGGGACCTGCTCACCCTCGACGCGACCACCGACTCGGCGCTGCTGTGGGCGCTGGTCCGCGACCGGTTGCGCGCCGGTGTCGCGCCGGCCCGGGCGGTGGCCGAGACGGTCACCTCGGTGGCCGCGGCGGCACCCGGCTCCCGGCTCAACCTGCTGCTCACCGACGGTCACACGGTGGTCGCCAGCGCGGCCGGGCACGCCCTGTCGCTGCGCGCCACCGCCGCCTCGGTGCTGCTGGTCTCCGAGCCGCACGACGACGAACCGGGGTGGCGCGAGGTGCCCGACGGGCAGCTCGTGCAGGCCACCGCGACCGAGGTGCGCCAGCAGGCACTGGCCTCGTGGTGAGGCGGGCCGACGACGCACCACCGGGCGTGCGCGGAGTCGCACGCACCTGTCAGACACGACGGAAGGGGACAGCAGATGGGCGCTGAGCCACTCGAGATCCACCTCGACGACCAGGACATCAGCCGCAGTCTGCGGCAGGACGTGCGCCTCGGGTTGACCGCCACGGAGAAGTGGCTTCCGCCGAAGTGGTTCTACGACTCCCGGGGCAGCGAGCTGTTCGACGAGATCACCCGCCTGCCGGAGTACTACCCGACCCGGGTCGAGCGTGCCGTCCTGGCCGAGCAGGCGGTCCAGATCGCGGAGTTGACCGGCGCGAAGACGCTCATCGAGCTGGGTTCCGGTTCCTCGGAGAAGACCCGCCTGCTGCTGGACGCCTTCACCCAGCGCGGCGGTCTCGGGACGTTCGTGCCGCTGGACGTGTCGGTGAGCGCGCTGGCCGGGTCCGCCGCCGCCCTCACCGCCGACTACCCGGGGCTGCGGGTGCGCGGCATCGTCGGCGACTTCACCCGCCACCTGGATCACCTGCCGACAGGTGGGCGGCGGCTGGTCGTCTTCCTGGGTGGCACGATCGGCAACCTGCTGCCCGTGGAACGGGCCGAGTTCGTCGCCGCGATGCGGGCCGCCCTGGAGCCGGGTGACTGGTTGCTGGTCGGCACCGACCTGGTCAAGGATCCGGCGGTGATCGTGCCCGCGTACGACGACGCGGCCGGAGTGACGGCCGAGTTCAACCGCAATGTGCTGCGGGTGCTCAACCGGGAACTCGACGCCGACTTCGACCCGGCGGCGTTCGCCCATGTCGCGCTCTGGAATCCGGAACAGGAGTGGATCGAGATGCGGCTGCGGGCGGAGCGATCCATGCGGGTGCGGGTGCTCGACCTCGATGTGCACTTCGCCGCCGGCGAGGACCTGCGGACCGAGGTGTCGGCGAAGTTCCGCCCCGAGGGGATCGCGGGTGAGCTGGCCGCCGTCGGATTCCGTACCGAGCGGTTCTGGACCGACCCGGACGGCCTGTTCGGGGTGACCCTCGCCCGCGCCGAGTGAGCGGAGCGTACCGTCCGCGCGGACCATGTCGCCGCAGGCCCGACCGCCCCCTGGACCGCGGTGCGGCACCGGAGGGTGATCGGCTAGGCTGGGCGCAGCGAAGGGGAGTAGCCCATAACGGCGTGGTCGACATACTGGTGCGTTTCGCATCCGGCCATCCGGCCTCGTTTCGGCGAAGGCGGGCGAGACCTTCGACCAGGCTGTCGCGGCCGGGTCGAGGGCGTCCCCACACCTCCTTCCCGGCCTGATCCGGGAAGGACATCATGGACGGGTTCCTCGCCGCGCTGGTGGTCAGCTTCGGCGTCATCTTCGTCGCCGAGCTGGGAGACAAGTCCCAGCTCATGGCGCTGGCCTTCGCCACCAGATACCGCACGCTGCCGGTGCTGATCGGCATCACCGTCGCCACCACCCTGGTGCACCTCGCCTCGGTGGCGATCGGCCACGGCCTCGGCGCGACCCTGCCGACCGGCTGGATCTCGCTGCTGGCGGGTCTGGCCTTTCTCGGCTTCGGCGCGTGGACGCTGCGGGGCGACCGGCTCACCGCCGACGACGAGCGGCGGGCCGCCCGTGGCGGCCGGTCGGCCGTGCTCACCGTCGGCGTCGCGTTCTTCCTCGCCGAACTGGGTGACAAGACGATGCTCGCCACCATCACGCTGGCCACCCAGTACGGCTGGTTCGGCACCTGGATCGGCTCGACCGTCGGCATGGTCGCGGCCGACGCGTTGGCGATCGTCGCCGGCCGGCTGCTCGGCCGGAAACTGCCGGAACGAACCATCCGGTACGGTGCCGCCGGGCTCTTCGCCGTCAGCGGTGTCTGGCTGATCGTCGACGCGGTGACCCAGCTGCGCTGAGCGGCGGCGACACCCGGCCCGCGACCGCGCTGACCGGCTTGACTCGTGCGCCCCCGGGCGTCGACTACCCGGACGCAGGCCGGGTAAGGCGCCGGGGTGGACGTCGAGGTCCTCCTCCAACGGGGTCACCAACTGCTGGTGACCGGGGTCGAACTGGTCGGCGCGTTCGTCATCGTCGTCGGTGCGGCCATGGCCGCGCTGCGTTTCGTGGTCGACGGGCTGCGTCACCGCGACGCCGCGGTGTTCACCCGGATCCGGCTGTCCCTCGGGCGCTTCCTGACCCTCGGCCTGGAGTTCCAGCTGGCGGCGGACATTCTGCGTACCGCGCTGTCGCCGACCTTCGCGCAGATCGGCCAACTGGCCGCCATCGCCGCCATCCGGACGGTGTTGAACTACGTGCTGGGCCGGGAGATCGAACACGAGCAGCGGCAGGTCGACGACCGATGAGGATGCTGCTGTCCGCGCTCGTCACGGCCTTCGGCGTGCTCGGCGCGACCGTGGCGCTGCTGACCACCGGTTCCCGCGCGACGGCCCTGGGGGTGCTGCTCGACATGCTGCTCGCCGCCGGCCTGCTGCGGCTGGCCGGGGAGCAGTCCTGGACGGAGATCGCCGTACTGGTGGCGATCGTGGCGCTGCGCCTGCTGGTGCGTACCGCGCTGACTGCGGACTTCCGCCGACGGTCACGAGACGGGCAACGCCCGGCCGAGCGGGTCGACCGGGCGTTGCCCAGATGAGTGAGCGCGGTGGTCAGCCGGCCGGCTTCTGGTAGACGTCCGGCACGCCGTCCTGGTCCTCGTCGGCCTGCTCCTTGAGGGCGATCGCCCGGTACACCTTGTTGCGCCGCCGTAGCACGACGGTGGCCAGCAACGCCGAGATCAACGAGCCGGCCAGCACCGCCGCCTTGACGTTGTCGCCCTCGGCGCCGTCGGAGCCGAAGGCCAGTTCGCCGATGAGCAGCGACACGGTGAAGCCGATACCGGCCAGGAACGACACCCCGAGCAGGTCCGACCAGCTGATGTCCTCGTCCAGGCTGGCCCGGGTGAACCGGGCCAGCAGGAAGGTGGAGCCGAGGATGCCGACGCACTTGCCGACGACGAGGCCGAGCACGATGCCGAGGACGATCGGGTCGGTGACCACCGCGCCGAGGTCCGCGCCGCGCAGCGAGACGCCGGCGGCGAAGAACGCGAAGACCGGCACCGCGAAGCCGGCCGAGACCGGTCGCCACACGTGCTCCAGGTGCTCGGCGAGACCGGGCATCGGGCGACGCCCGTCGCCGCCCTTGCCGGCGAGCACCGGCACGGTGAAGCCCAGCAGCACACCGGCCACCGTGGCGTGCACGCCGGAGGAGTGCACCAGGGTCCAGGCCACCACGGCGAGCGGGATGAGCGCCCACCACCAGGTGCGACGGCGCTGCACCAGCAGGCCGAACAGGGCAATCGGCACCAGGGCGCCGAGCAGTGGGAGCACGCTGAAGTCGTCGGTGTAGAACACCGCGATGATGGTGATGGCCAGCAGGTCGTCGACCACGGCCAGGGTGAGCAGGAAGGCCCGTAGTCCCTGCGGGAGGTAGGCCCCGATCACGGCCAGCACCGCCAGCGCGAACGCGATGTCGGTGGCGGTGGGGATCGCCCAACCGCGCAGTCCGTCGCCACCGCCGGCGACGTTGACGGCCACGAAGATCAGTGCCGGCACGACCATTCCGCCGACCGCCGCCACCACCGGCAGCGCGGCCCGCCGCGGATCACGCAATTCACCGGCGACGAACTCGCGCTTGAGTTCCAACCCGACCACGAAGAAGAAGATGGCCAGCAGGCCGTCGGCGGCCCAGGTGGCGAGGTCGAGGTCGAGGTGCAGCGCGGCGCCGCCGGACCAGGGCACCCACTGGCCCAGCTCCGCGTAGGCGTCACCCCATGGCGAGTTCGCCCAGACCAGCGCGATCACGGCACCGAGGAGGAGCAGGGCTCCACCGACGGTCTCGGTACGCAGCACGTCGGCCACGAAGCGCGCCTCCGGCCAGGAGGTGCGGGAGAACAGGCGGCTCACGCCGCGGCGCTCAGGGCGCGGGTTCTGGTCGGTCATACGTGAGGTCCACCTCGTCCGTCGGAGGGCAGCACGGCACCATCGCCGACCAGGCTTCCCGGCACACCCGTGCAAGACCCTATCCAGTGCCGACGGCCGTCGCGAGCGGAGCCGACGCGACTCTTCCCACAGGAGAGAGCCGAGCCGCCCGGGGCGCTCGGCGACGACATCGCATTTTTTCCGGGTCGGAGCGATTCCGACGGACCGCTGGTCCGGTTGGTCACTGCGGACGAGATCGGCTATTCAGAAATACCTAACTCCGGACATAAGCCGCATGAGCCGCTTTAATGGTTTCACGAGATTGAGTCGACCTTGGGGGTTTTCGTGAAGTTCTTTGGCGTTACCGGCCCGGTACGGAGGCCCGCCTGATGGACCTGTACCGCCAACTACGCCTGGTGCGCCGGCACTGGTGGATCGTCCTGGTCACCCTCATGGTGGCGCTGGGCGTGACCGCGCTGGTCACCGTGCGGGCCCAGCCTCGTTACGTCGCTTCGGTCACCTTCTTCGTCACCACACCGAGCCAGGGCGTCACCGACGCCTACCAGGGCGGGCTCTTCCTCCAGCAGCGGGTGAAGTCGTACGCGGAGCTGCTGACCAGTGACCGGTTGGCGCAGGCCGCGGTCTCCGACAGCCAGCTCGGGCTGACCGCCGAGGAGGTCCAGCGGCGGGTCAGCACCTCCACCGAGACCGGTACCGTGCTGCTGCGCGCGTCGGTGACCGACACCGACCAGACCCGGGCGTTGCGGGTGACCGAGGCGCTCTCGGCGAAGTTCGTCGAACTCGTGCAGAAGGTCGAGACGCGACCGGACGGCAGCCCCGGGCCGATCAAGATCGAAGTGGTGAGTGGGCCGCGGGTGACCCCCACGCCGGTGTCGCCACAGCCGGTGCGCAACACCGCGATCGGCGCCCTGCTCGGCCTGCTGGCGGGCATCGGTCTGGCGCTCCTGCGCGGCATGGCCGACGTCCGGCTGCGCGACGCGGCCGGTCTGCAGCGGGTGACCGGCAGTCCGCTGCTCGGTGAGATCCCGATCGACACCAGCGCGCGGTCGGCCCCCCTGATCGTCGGCGAGGCCGCCACCTCGGCGCGCGCCGAGGCCGTCCGCAAGCTGCGTACGAACCTGCGCTTCGTCGACGTGCACGAGCCGGCCCGGGTCATCGCCGTCACCAGTGCCCTGCAGGGCGAGGGCAAGACCACGCTGTCGTGCAACCTGGCGATCGCCCTGGCCGAGGCGGGTTGGCGGGTCCTGCTCGTCGACGCCGACCTGCGCCGGCCCAAGGTCGGCGACTACCTGGGCATCGACCGGGGTGTGGGGCTCACCGACGTGCTCGTCGGCGACGTGCAGGTGGGCGACGTGGTCCAGCGCTGGGGCGACAAGTCGCTGCTCGTGCTGCCCAGCGGCTCCGCACCACCCAACCCGAGCGAACTGCTCGGCTCCAAGGCCATGTCGGACCTGCTGCTCGCCCTTCGGGAGTCCGCCGACATCGTCATCATCGACACCGCGCCGCTGCTCGCGGTCACCGACGGTGTGGTGGTCGCGGTGCAGGCCGACGGCGCGCTGCTGGTCACCCAGCAGGGGCGTACCTCGCGGGCTCAGGTCGCCGCGGCCGCCCGGGCCCTGCACTCGGTGTCGGTGCGGCTGCTCGGCTGCGTGCTGAACATGGCCCGGGTGCCCAAGGCCGAGGCGTACCAGTACGAGGCGTACCGGGTGGTGGCCGCCGCGACCGGTGGTCAGTCGGTGCCGACCGACCGGAGCAGGGCCGGCCGGCATGCCGAGCGGACCCGCGCCGGCGAGGTGAGCGACCACACGCAGGAACTCACCCGGCTGTCCCGATGAGCGTCGCCAGTGGCCGCAGCGCCCGGTCGATCTCCTCCGCGCAGCGTCGGAAATCCTCCGGGGTGCCGCCCACCGGGTCCCGCAGGTCGTCGGCGTCCCCGGGGGCGGGCTGCAACCGCCCCCGGGCCAGGGCCGCGGCGGCCACCGCGGCCCGGACCGGATCGTCCTGCTCGCTCCCTGCCGGCTCGGCCGCCGCGGCGAGCCGGCCGAACTGGCGCAGCGTGAACGTCCGATGCAGCGCGGCCGGTGCCAGCGCGGTGCAGATCGAGCGCTGGCGCCGGGTGGCGGTCAGCACCAGCACCGCCCCGGTGAGGTGTTCCGGCAGCAGCCGCCGGCTGCGGAACGACGTCGGGTCGTCACCGGTCTCGGCGGCGATCGTCGCCGCGTACGGATGCATGGCCAGGCCCTCGACGGCGTCGGTGCCGGCGCTGGCCACCGTCACCGGTCGCCCGGCGAGCAGGCGACGCGCGGCGTACTCGGCCATCGGCGACCGGCACAGGTTGGCGTGGCAGACGAACAGCACCGCGCTGAGCATGTGGAACCCCCTGGACGACGCGGTCGCGGGCGGTGGCACCGCGACGACGGGCGGTCGCCGGCGGCGTCCACCCGATGAGGGGATGCCGAGATCGTACGCAGTCGTCGCGTCCCCGGTCCCGGGCGGCGCGCCGAACCGGAACGCGGAGACGGGGGTGTCCCGGTGCGAATCGGGCTCGTGACGTACCACTTCCCACCGGAGCCGGCGTTCATCCCCGGCAGCCTCGCCGAGGAACTGGCCGCGCGGGGCCACGAGGTACGGGTGCTGACCGGATTCCCGGACTATCCGGGCGGGCACGTCTACCCGGGCTGGCGGCAGCGCTGGCACCACGAGACCCGCAGCCGGGGGCTGACCGTGCGGCGGGTGCCCCGGTACAGCACCGGGGACGCCACCGTACGGGGCCGGATGGCCTCCTGGCTCACCTTCGCCGGCAGCGCGGCGCTCGTCGGCCGGCGCTTCCTGGCCGGAGTGGACGTGCTGTACGTGCATCAGCCGCCGGCCGCGGCGTTCGCCTCGGCGGCCCTGCTCCGCCTGCTCGGCCCGGTGCCGCTGGTGCTGCACGTGCCGGACGTCTGGGCCGAACAGCTCCCCGAGTCCGTCGACGACGGCAGGTGGGCGGCCCGGGTCCGGGCGGCCACGCTCCGGACCTACCGGGCCGCCAGCCGGGTCGCGGTGACCTCCCCCTCACTGCGTTACGCGGTGCTGACGGACGGGATCGACCAGGCACGGGTCCGGGTGGTGCTCAACTGGACCGACGAGCGGATCTTCCGTCCGGTGCCGGCCAGCCCGGCCGCCCGACGGCTGGTCCGCCGGGACGAGCGGTGCGTCGTGATGCACGCCGGCACCATCGGTGCGCGGCAGGGGCTGGACACGGCGGTACGGGCGGCGGCCGCCCTGGGCGACACCGTGGACCTGGTTCTGGTGGGCTCGGGTGCCGAGGAGCGGCGGGTGCGCGGCCTCGCCGCCGAGCTGCGGGCCGACAACGTCCGGTTCGTGGACCGGCGCTCCCCGTTGGACATGCCGGAGCTGTACGCCGCCGCGGACTACCAGCTGGTGATGATGCGTGATCTGCCGGAGTTGCGCGGCAGCGTGCCGGATAAGCTCCAGGCGTCGCTGTCGTGCGGCGCGCCGGTGGTCGCCTCGGCCGGCGGCGACACCGCGGCCCTCGTCGAACGGGCCCGGGCGGGGCTGTCCTGCCCGCCGGAGGACTGGGCCAGCCTGGCGGATCGGTTCTGGCTGGCGGCGCAGATCCCCGCACCGGCGCGGGTCGAGATGGGGCGGCGTGGTCGGGATGCGTACCTGCGGGAGATGTCGCTGTCGTCCGGCGTCGACCGGATCGAGGAACTGCTGCGCGAGGCGGCGGCCGGCGACACGAGACGCGACACGAGAGTCGAACGGATCTCTCGTAACGCCTGATTCCGTCATTAACGCACCCGAATCGCCGTTAGGTGTTAGGAACAATGTGGTCTTCTGTCCGTTTCGGAAAGAGGTGTGACGTGACGCAGAGCGAGAGCCCTCGACGGCGGCGTAGTCGGTCCCGCCGTCGTCGGCGCGCCCGACTGCGTCGCGTCCTGCTGACCACGTTGGTGGTCGGCTCGTTGCTGCTGGGCCTCGCCGGCTGGGTCGGCTTCCGGGGCTGGCAGGCCCGCGCCCACCTGGTCAACGCCGCCGGTCTGGCCGGTGAGCTGAGCGCCCATCTGGTCGGTGGCGACACCGCCCGCGCCCAGCGCACCCTCGCCGCGCTGCAGGAGCAGTCCGGGGCGGCGCGGCGGGCCACCGGGGATCCCGGATGGTGGCTCGGCCGGCAGGCCCCGGTCGCCGGGGCGAACCTCACCGCGGTCCGGCAGATCGCCGTCGCCATCGACGACCTGGCGCGCCAGGCGTTCCCGGCGCTGCTCCGCGTCGACCTCGGCGGGCTGGTGCCGCAGGAGGGCCGGCTGGACCTGACCGGCCTGCGGGCCGTCACCGACGATCTGGTCGCGGTGCACGACGAGGTGCAGCGGACCCGCACGCAGCTGGCCGAGGTCTCCGACGACCGGCTGGTCGGGCAGGTCCGGCGCGCCCTGGCGGAGCTGCGCGGCGAGATCGACCGGTTGGTCGCGATGACCTCGGCGGCGGACCGGGCGAGCCGCCTGTTGCCGCCGTTGCTCGGCGTGGACGGGCCGCGACGCTACCTGCTGGTGTCGCAGAACTCCGCGGAGTTGCGCGCGACCGGCGGCATGTTCGGCGCGTACGCGGTGATCGAGACGAACAAGGGCCGGGTCAAGATGGGTGCCCAGGGCAGCAGTTCGAGCCTCGGTCGGTTTCCCGCGCCGCTGAAGATCCCGGCGGAGGTGCGCGCCCTCTGGGGTGAGCTGCCCGGCATCTACCCGGCGGACGTCAACCTCAGTCCACACTTCCCGACCGCCGCCGCGCTGTACCGGGAGATGTACAAGCGGTACAGCGGGGAGAAGGTGGACGGCGTCCTCGCGGTCGACCCGGTGGTGCTGTCGTACCTGCTCAAGGCCACCGGGCCGGTGCGGGTGCCGGGCGGGGTGGCGTTGAGTGCGGAGAACGCGGTCCGGACCCTGCTCAGCGACACCTACCAGCGGATGAGTCCGGGGGAACAGGACGGCTTCTTCGCGGGTGCGGCAGCCACGGTGTTTGACACGCTTTTTGCCCGGAACATCCACCCGAATGGGTTGTTGTCCGCATTCGACCGCTCTATACAAGAACGTCGGATACTGTTCTGGAGTGCCCGACCGGAGGAACAGCGGACAATCGGCGACAGCCGGATGGCCGGGGCGCTTCCGGAACAGGACACCGTGCCGACTGTCGGCGTGTTCCTCAACGACGGCAGCGGCGCGAAGCTCGGCTACTACCTCCGGCAGACCGCCGACCTGAGGGTCGGCGACTGCCACGCCGACGGCCGCCGTGAGTTGAGCCTCCGGGTGACGCTCCGGTCCACCGCACCGGCCTCGGGGCTCAGCGAGTCGGTTCTCGGTCTCGGTCGGGCCGGGGACCCGTACACCGTCCGGACCCTGGTGTCGGTGTACGGCCCCACCGGCGGGGCGGTGCTCGACACCCGACTCGACGGTGCCGAGACCTCCGTGGGCAACGGAACCGAACGGCGGCGGCAGGTCGCCACCGTGAACGTCGAGATCGGACCGGGCGGGACCCGCACGTTGGAGGTCTCGCTGCTGACCGGGAAGACGGACAGCGGTACGGCCGAGCTGTGGCTGACCCCGACCGCCACCCCATGGACCACCCATGTTGTTACCGCACCAAGCTGTTCTCAGTAGGAGGGAACGAACCATGCGGCTATCCCGCATCATCATGGCGCTCACGGTCGGTCTGGCCGTGGTGGCCGTGCCGGCTGCGGCGGGGGCGGCGCAACCGCAGCCGCAGCCGTCGCCAACAGTCACCGATCCGCCCCAGCCACCGCCGTATCCGCCGGTGCTGGCGTCGCTGACGGTGAACCGACCCACCATCTTCATCGGTGAGACGGTCATCCTCACCGGCCGCAACTTCGGGCCGAACGAGACGGTGGACATCGTCGTCTCGGTGTCGCCGCTGGCCGCGCCGGCCGCCGGTACGGCACGGCGCAGCGACGGCAGCACCGTCGCCATGGCACCGGTGGCATTCCAGGCCAGCGCCCCGTTGAGCTTCACCGCCCGGACCAACTCCGAAGGGGTCTTCACCCGGCGGTACACGCCCTCGGTGACCGGCCTGCTCACCTTCACCGCGACCGGCCGGGAGTCCGGCCGCACCGCCTCGACCCAGCTGCGGGTGCTGCCCAAGAAGAAGCCGCACCTGCCGGTCACCGGCAGCAGCCTGGACACGCCGATGAAGGTCGGCGGCGGGCTCGTCGCCGCCGGTGCCGTCCTGCTGCTCGGCACGCTGGTCTGGCGGCGGCGCAACCGCTTCGGTGCGGGTGGCGCGAGCTGACCCACCATTCCGGGCAGGGCCCGGAGACCAAGGTACCGGTGCCCGCCGCTCCCTCCGACGGGCACCGGTACCGTTGCGCCCGACACCGGGCTGTGCGCCGGCACCGCCTCGGCGACCCGGCGGAACCGTCGATGTCCGGCCCGGCCCGGGCCTCGGTTGCGTCGCGCGTCCTCGGATACGGTCCGTCACCACCGTCCGGTGCGCCGCGGTCCGTTGCCAGCTCAGGCCCGGGTTCAACGCCCGGTCGACTGATCCGTCCCGCCTCCTGGCGCGTACCCCTCGGTAGGGGACCGTGGAAGGGGAGACCGATGGCCGGATCGGTGCGGGACGGACAGGATCGAACACCAGCCGGGTCGATCCCGGTGTCGCAGGTCGAGATGTCACTGGCGACGCCCGCCGACGTCGATGCGGCACCACCGGATCGGTCGAGCTGGTCGCCGGCTGCCCGGCTGCTGGTCGCCGCCGTGGTACTGGTGCTGGGTCTGGGAGCGGTCGCGGTCGTGGCGATCCTCTCCGACCCGTACCGGCTCGGCCTGGTCTTCTCCGGCGGAACGGACCCGGTGGCCGGCGCGACCGCCGTGCCGGACGACGCCGGCGGACTGGGCGGTGCCGCCCGGGCCGCGCGGGAGAACCCCGAGCAGGTGTGGACCGCACCGTTGCACGATCGACGGCGGGCCAGCTTCGAGCTGGTTGACGGGCTCGACCGCGTCGACCTGCGGGTCACCGAGCTGGGGGAGGAGCTGTACCGCGTGGTCAGCCCCGCCGGGTCCGGCGCGCGGGCACGTCCGGTACTGGTGGGCGATCGGATGGCACTGCGGATGGAGCGGGTCGGCGAGCAGCCGGGCACGGTCGAGGTGCTGCTGAACGCCCGGGTGTCCTGGCACCTGCGGCTCACCGGCGGGGCCGCCGAGCGACGGGTGGACCTGAGCGCCGCCCGGCTGTCCGGACTGGAGCTGGTGGGTGGCGCGACCCGGACCGACCTTCGACTGCCCGGCGTCGACGGCCCGCTCGTGGTGCGGGTCACCGGTGGGGTCAACCAGTTCGACGTCACGGTCACCGACGGCGTGCCGGTACGCGTCCGGGCCGGCTCCGGCGCCGGAGCCGTCGAGGTGTACGGCGAGCGCCGCGACGGCGTCGCCCCGGGTACGGTGCTCGGCTCAGCGGGCTGGGACCGGGCCGCCGGACGGATCTTCCTGGACCTGGTGGCCGGTGCCAACGTGGTGACCGTACGCGGCGGTTGAGCCTCCTCCGGGCGCCGGCTCGCCGACGAGCGGGCGGGCGACCGGGGCGGGCGTAGAGTCGAACCGTGGAGCGTGCCGAAGCGATGCCAGCGCAGACCCGACCACCCGGTGTGGCGACGGTCGATCCCGGCAGTGTGCTGCTGCCCGGCCACGACGTGCCGCTGGGTCGGTACACCACGGTGCGCCGGCTGCTGCCGCAGCGCACCCGACGGCTGGTCGGTGCCTGGTGCTTCGTCGACCATTTCGGACCCGACGACGTGGCCGAGCGGCCCGGCATGGAGGTGCCGCCGCACCCGCACACCGGCCTGCAGACCGTGACCTGGCTGCTCGACGGCGAGATCCTGCACCGCGACAGTCTCGGCAACCAGCAGCCGATCCGTCCCGGTCAACTGAACGTGATGACCTCGGGTCACGGCATCGCCCACTCCGAACGCTCACCGGCGCGGCATCCGCCCCTGATGCACGGGGTGCAGCTGTGGGTGGCGCTGCCGGACGGGGCCCGGGCCGGCGCGCCCGACTTCGCCCACCACGCCGAGCTGCCCCGGTGGCGCGACGGGGATCTCGACGTCACCCTGCTGGTCGGGGAACTGGCCGGGGAACGCTCACCGGCGCGGGTGCACACCCCGCTGCTCGGTGCGCAACTGGAACTGGCCGGGCCGGCGCCCGCCGGACTGCCGCTGCGGCGTGACTTCGAGTACGCGCTGCTGGCCCTCGACGGTGCCGGCGAGGTCGACGGCCTGCCGCTGACCCCCGGTGCGCTGCTCTGGCTCGGCTCGGGACGGGACGCGCTGAGCCTGCGTGGTGAGCCGGGCAGCCGGTTGATGCTGCTCGGTGGCACACCGTTCGAGGAGCCGCTGGTGATGTGGTGGAACTTCGTCGGCCGGGACCACGACGAGATCGCCGCCGCTCGCGAGGACTGGATGGCCGGCCGGCGGTTCGGGGTCGTCGCCGACGACCCGGACCCGCCGCTGCCCGCCCCGGCGCTGCCCACCGTCCGACTCAAGGCCCGGGACCGCTCCGGCGGCTTCCACGGCTAGGCGTTCGCTGGCAGGTCTCTTCCGCTCCCACGCCGACGACGGCCAGCAGTGTGTCCAGGGTGTCCAGGACAGCGGTCAGCCGCCAGGAGGAGACGATGTCGAACGCGTGCTGGCCACCGGGCAGTTCGAGGTGGACCACCGGCTGTGACGACTCGGCCCGCAGCTTCTCCGCCAGGGCGCGCGCCGTGCCGGCGGAGGTGTAGTTGTCCAGGCTTCCGTGCGCGATCAGAAAGGGCGGTGCGTCGAATGCCGGCAGCGCGAACGGGGTCGACGTGACCGCCTCGTCGGCGCCGCGGCCGTAGTAACGGCCGTAGTAGCCGTAGAGGCAGACCGCCGCGGCCGGCCGTTCCTCGGGCTTCGCGCGCAGCGTGTAGAGAGAGGTCAGATGGGCCCCTGCGGAGCTACCCGCCAGCACGACCGTCGTGGCGTCCGCGCCGTGCTCTCCGGCGTGCGTACGCGCCCAGGCCACCGCGGCCTCGGCGTCGGCGAGGTGCTCCTCGAAACCCGCCCCGGGGCGGAGCCGGTAGGTCGCGCTCACGCACACCCAGCCGCGGGCGGCGAGGTGATGCAGCAGGCCACGAGCCTCCCAGTTCTTGCTGCCCGAGAAGTAGCCGCCGCCGTGGAAGTAGACCAGCACCGGGCCACCCGTGGGTCGGTCCCGGCGGCGCAGGACGTCGAGCCGCTGGCGCCGGTGGTCGCCGTAGCGCAGGTTGCGCAGTCGCCGCACGGAACGGGGTCGGATCGGCAGCGGGGTGAGGGCGGTCCGCCACCAGCTGCGCCGAGCCGGTGCGCGGTCCATGCCGGCCGCTCGCAGTGCGGCGCCGGCGACGGACCTCGAACGGGCGGCCCGGCGGGTCAACAGGATCAGCATCACCGCGGTCGCCACCGCGCCCGCCAGCAGGACGCCCGACAGCACGTCGGTGCGCAGGTCTCCGCTCCAGATCGCCGCGGCGGTCGAGGCGGCGAGCAGCGCCAGGACCAGGTGCGGCACCTCGTTCACCACCATCCCGGCCAGGAAGGCGGCCCGCGCCAGCAGCCGTGGTCGAGTGGGTGGGACCAACGCGGCGGTGGTGGCCAGGCCGAGCACGAGGACGTGCACCAGGTAGTCGTTCGACACGGGCTCCTCCTCTACAGATGTCGAGGCCTGCTACTCTACACCTGTAGAGCATCGGGAGGGGAAGCCCATGGTGACCGAGCGTCGGACCGTGATCGCGGATGCGGCGATCACCACGCTGGCCAGGGCAGGTGGACGTGGACTCACGCACCGGGCCGTGGACCGGGAGGCGGGGCTTCCGATGGGCTCGACCTCCTACTACTTCCGTACCCGGGCGGACCTGCTCCGGGCGGCCGTCGATCGGCTGGCCGAGCTGGACGAGGCGGCCATCGCCCCCGCCGCCGCCGGGCCCCTCGCCGCAGACCTCGCGCGCGTGGTCGACCGGCTGCTCGGCGCCGACCGGGAGCGGCTCCTCGCCCGCTACGAGCTGGCACTCGAATCCGTACGACGCCCCGAGCTGCGCGGGTTCCTGGCGGCCGGCACGCACCGGGTGCGTGGTGCCATCGAGCAGCGACTCCGCGAGCGTGGCGTGACGAGCCCACGGGAGGTGGCTGACGCCGCGCTCGCGCTCATCGACGGACTGCTCCTCGCCGAACTCACCGCGACCGAGGGGCAGCAACGCGGCCGCGCCGAGCTGGAAGGCACCCTCGCGAGGCTGGTGGGTGCCGAGTGACCCCAGGTCCGGCCGGACCAGCCGACGACCTACCGATCCGACAGTCGACAGTTCCGCAACGCTGGACCGGCGCTGAGATCTGGGCCCAGGCAGCCGGGCGTGGTCCGGCGTACTCACCCCGGGCGCGGGTAACAGCCGCCCATGCCCACCACGGTTGCCACGATCGAGGACAGGAAGCGGTTGGCGCGCCGGCTCGCCGGCAGTGGCCGGGGCTTCGCCGAGCAGTACGGCTTCCGGGTCACCAACAACCCGTCCAGCCTGTTCCAGTTGCTCTGCCTGTCCCTGCTGCTGGCCCGCCGGGGGGATTTCCGGCGGGCCCTCGACGGAGCGCACGCGCTGCCCGACGCGGGCTGGGACAGCGCGGCCCGGCTGTCCGGTTCATCCCGCTCCGATCGGGTCAGGACGCTGCGCGACAGCGGCCAGCGCGGTGACATCGAGGCGCTGGCCGACCTGCTGGGCGAGTTGGCCGGTGCGGTCGTCGGGCGCTACCGGGGCGACCTGCGGCGGCTGCGGTCGGCGGCGCGCCGTGACCCGGCCCGCGAGCGGGCACTGCTCACCGCCCTGCCGGGGGTCGACGACCGGGTCGCCGACCTGTTCCTGCGCGAGGTGCAGGCGTTGTGGGGCGAGGTCGCGCCGGTCGCCGACCGGCGGGCCCTGACGGCGGCCCGACGGCTCGGACTGGGGCGCTCGGCCGAGGATCTCGCCGGGCTGGCCGGCGGCCGCGAGTCGGAGCGGCTCGCCTGGCTGGTCGGCGCGCTGGCCCGGGTCGATCTGGAGGGGCGATACGCCGAGCTGACAGGATGAGCCCCTTTGTCGGCACCCACTGTCCGTTCGGCTGATGGCGTGCGGTAAGCTCATCGCAGTAGCACGCAGCCACCCGGTTCGGGTGGCTGTCGGCCGCCTGGTGGCCGCGACCCGGTTCGGGCGCACACCGTCGCCAGGGCAGGCGGTTACTCAGGAGCGCCCCCGGCCGCGGTTCGCGGCCGGGGCGTCCCCCTGTCCGAGCCGCCCGGCTAAATGCCGCGCAGGTGCTGTGACACCCGCTGGTGCCGCTTGTCGCGCCCCTGGGCACCACGCTGCGCGTCGGTGATCTCGGGCGCCGCGTCGATGCCGGCCGACCGGGCCACCTGGTTGCCGTTGGCGTAATCCACCGGAGGCAGCGCGCGTAGCGCCTGCAGTACCTCCGGCGGTGCCCCTTCCCGCTCGGCCTCGCGCAGCACCTCGTCCTTCCCGGCGGGGTAGTCCAGGCTGGACAGGTACTGCAGGACGTCGGCGTAGCTCGCCATGGTGTCGACTCCTCCCGGGCCTCGATCCGGCCACGACCGGGCGCGGATACCCGACGCGGGACAGCTCACGCGCCGAGGTCGACGAAAATGCGGTCGCCGTTTCCGTACCGGTCGGCTGGGTAAGCGCCGGCCCGAGGGGGTACGCGATGAACTACGACACCTTCGTCGACCAGGTTGCCCAGCGCACCGCCACCTCGTCGTCGCGGGCGGCAGAGCTGATCCGGGCGACGCTGGAGACGCTGGCCGAGCGACTCACCGGTGGCGAGGTGCTGGACCTGGCCGTTCAGCTGCCGGCCCCGCTGCGGCTGCCAATGCGCCCGACACCGGACATCGAGGCGGCGGAACGGTTCGGCGCCGCCGAGTTCGTCGCCCGGGTGGCCGTGCGTGCCGGGGTGGCCGAGCCGGCCGCCCGGGACGCGGTCCGGGCCGTCTTCACGACACTGCGGGAGGCGGTGACCGGCGGAGAGTTCGACGAACTGGTGGTCCAGTTGCCCCGCGACTACCGCGACATGGTCGAGCCCGCCCTGGCCCCCGGTGCGACGTTGCGCCGCCGTTGAGCGGTTGTCGCCCCGCGATGTCAACCGACCGCTCCGCTGGCGCGTAACTGGGCGACCCGGTTCCGGTCGAAGCCGGCCTCGGTGAGCACCTCGTCGGTGTGCTCACCCGGCCAGGGTGGCGGCCGCCGGATCGCGGTCGGTGTGGCGGAGAACCGGGGCGCCGGCGCCGGCTGGACGACCCCGTCGCGGAGCACGAACGTCCTCCGGGCGGCCAGGTGCGGGTGCTCCGACGCCTCCTGCCAGTCCAGCACCGGCGCGGCGCAGGCGTCGGAGGCGGTGAGCAGCGCCGCCCACTCGTCCCGGGTACGGGTGCGGAACAGGCGCGCCCAGGCGGCCCGCAACGCCGGCCAGTTCGCCGGGTCGGTCCGGTCGATCGGCCCGTCCGGCGGGAGTGGGAAACCGGTACGCCGGACCAGTTCGTCGTAGAAGTGTGGCTCCAGTGCGCCGACGGCGAGGTACCGCCCGTCGGCGCACTCGTAGGTGTCGTAGAAGGGTGCCCCGCCGTCGAGCAGGTTGACCCCGCGCGGGGTACGCCACATGCCGAGCTGGTGCAGCGCGTGGATCTGGGTGCTGAGCACCGCGACGCCGTCCACGATGGCCGCGTCCACCACCTGGCCGGTGCCGCCGCCGCGGACCGCGTACAGCGCGGAGACGACACCCAGGGCGAGCATCATGCCGCCGCCGCCGAAGTCGCCGAGCAGGTTCATCGGCGGCACCGGAGGCTCGCCGGCCCGCCCGATGCCGTGCAGCGCGCCGGTCAGCGCCAGGTAGTCGATGTCGTGTCCGGCGTACGGGGCGTTCGGACCGTCCTGACCCCATCCGGTCATCCGGCCGTAGACGAGTGCCGGGTTGACCGCCTGGCAGTCGGCCGGGCCGACGCCGAGCCGCTCGGTGACCCCGGGCCGGAACCCCTCGACGAGGGCGTCCGCGTCGCCGACCAGGGCCAGCACCACCTCGCGTCCGTCGGCGGACTTCAGGTCGACTCCGATCGAGCGGCGTCCCCGGTTCAGCAGATCGGGGTGCGGGGTGCCGAAGACCGAGGCGTCCACCTCGGTGACCCGGTCCACCCGGATCACGTCGGCGCCCAGGTCGGCCAGCATCATGGCGGCGAACGGCCCGGGGCCGATCCCGGCCAGTTCCACCACGCGTACGCCGGCCAGCGGGCCGGTCGCCAGGTCTGCGCTCACCGGGTCACGATAGGCGCTCGGATCGGGACCGGCGGGCCGCTCGTCGTGAGCGGAGCCACTGCGGCGGGCAGCGCCCCGCGTGGCGGGCGGAATTCGGCTGCCCTAACCTTGGCAGCACGAGGGGAGTACTTCCCACGAACCATGCCGGTCAGTACGGCGCGCCCGGAGCGCGCCTCGGGTGGTTGCCCACGAAACGTGGGTGAAGGAGACCTCGAACATGACACGGTGTTCGAGGAGGCCTCATGTCCGATTTGTCTGTCGCGGCCGGTCTGGATTCGGTAGGCACGCCCTCGCTGTGGGCGATCACGATCCTTGGCGTGCTCGCCCTGCTGGTGCTCGACTTCCTGGTGACCAGGCGCCCGCACGAGGTGTCGCTCAAGGAGGCACTCGGCTGGAGCGCCTTCTACATAGCCCTGCCCCTGGCCTTCGGCGCCTGGGTCTGGCACCGGTACGGCTCCGAACGGGGCTTCGAGTACCTCACCGGTTACCTGGTCGAGAAGTCACTGTCGGTCGACAATCTCTTCGTCTTCATGCTGCTGCTGGCCGCCTTCGCGGTGCCCACCGAGCTCGCCCAACGGGTGCTGCTGTTCGGCATCACCGGAGCGCTGGTGCTGCGCGGCATCTTCATCGCCCTGGGCGCCGCGGCCCTGCAGACCCTGGACTTCGCCTTCCTGATCTTCGCGTTGATCCTGCTGTTCACCGCCGCCAAGCTGCTCCGCGACGCGTTCACCGGGCACGAGCAGTCGGTGGACATCGGCACCATGCGCTCGGTGCGACTGCTGCGCAAGTTCATGCCGGTGGTCCACGAGTACCACGGCACCAGGATGACCGTGCGGGTCGACGGACGCCGGGCGCTCACCCCGCTCGCGCTGGTGGTGGTGGCGGTGCTCGCCACCGACGTGGTCTTCGCCGTCGACTCGGTGCCGGCGGTGTACGGCATCACCGAGGACCCGTACCTCGTCTTCGCCACGAACGCCTTCGCCCTGTTGGGCCTGCGGGCGCTGTACTTCGTGCTGCACGCGGCGCTGAGCCGGCTGGTCCACCTCACCTACGGTCTGGCGATCATCCTGGCCTTCATCGGCGTCAAGCTCGGCCTGCACTGGGCGCACGGCATCTGGGAGGGCGTCCCGGAGATCCCCACCGTGGTCTCGCTGCTGGTCATCCTCGGCGTGCTGACCGTGGTCACGATCACAAGCCTGCGGGCCACCCGCAACGTGGTGCCGGGATCCAAGGAGGTCGTCACCGAGCGGAAGTGAGAGTTCCCGGCCCGGTGCGCCCGGGCCGGTCGAACCCGCCCGTGGCGGTGTGCGCCGTGGTAGGACTGAGCGGTGGGTATCGTCACACCGGGCTTCCAGGGTCGGCCGCGCGCCGACGCCGCGGATCTGCCACCCGGCCAGTACCTGACGCCGGACTTTCCCGTGCTCTCCGCCGGCCCGACGCCTCGGGTCCCGCGCGAGCAGTGGGAGTTCGTGATCAGCACCGAGACCGGTACGGAGCATCGGTGGAGCTGGGCCGAGATGATGGCGCTGCCGCAGGAGACGCCGACCGTCGACATCCACTGTGTCACCCGGTGGTCAAAGCTCGGCACCACCTGGCGGGGAGTCTCGTTGGACACGCTGCTCGACGGCGTGGAAACCGCCGCCGACTACGCCCTGGCCCACTCCTACGGCGGATACACCACGAACCTCCCGCTGGAGGACCTGCGTGACGGGCAGGCCTGGCTCGTGCACAGCTACGACGGCGACGACCTGCCGGCCGAGCACGGCGGGCCGGCGCGGCTGCTGGTACCGCACCTCTACTTCTGGAAGTCGGCCAAGTGGGCGCGCGGCATCCGGCTCACCGTCGAGGACACCCCCGGTTTCTGGGAGACCGCCGGCTACCACGACTACGGCGACCCGTGGCGTGAGCAGCGGTACCAGGGCGATTGACCGGGCGGATGAGCTGGCGGGCGGCCCGGTTGGTGGCGGACCGGGCCGAGACACCGACAGCGAGAACCCTGGTGCTGGAGGTGCCGGGCTGGCCGGCCCACCTGCCCGGCCAGCACGTCGACATCCGGCTCACCGCGCCGGACGGATACCAGGCCGCCCGGTCGTACTCGCTCGCCGCGCCCGCCGACGGCGACCGGATCGAGGTGTGCGTCCAGCGGGTGACCGACGGCGAGGTGTCGCCGTTTCTGGTCGACGGCTACCGCGAGGGCGACCCGGTCGAGGTACGTGGCCCTATCGGCGGCTGGTTCGTGTGGCGGCCACAGCAGACCGAACCGGTGCTGCTGGTCGCCGGCGGATCGGGGGTGGTGCCGTTGATGGCCATGATCAGAGCCCGGCGGGCGGCCGGAAGCCGGGTCCCGTTCCGGCTGATCTACTCGGTGCGCACCCCCGACGACGCGTTCTACACCGAGGAACTGCGACGCCGGGTACGTGACGACGCCGGTCTCGACGTGGCCCACGTCTACACCCGGCAGGCGCCCGAGGGATGGCGCGGCGAGCCGCACCGGCTCGGCCTCGCCGATGTCAACAACAACGGCTGGCCGCCGGAGCTGGAGCCGCTGGTGTACGTGTGCGGACCCACCGGTTTCGTGGAGGCCGTCTCCGATCTGCTCGTCGGGCTGGGGCATCCGGCGCGACGGGTACGCACCGAACGTTTCGGCCCGACCGGTTGAGAGGAGGCCGCGGATGACCGCGCTGCCCTACGTGGACGGCAACATGCTCGACGGTCCGTTGGGGGAGGTGTTCGCGGTCGACCTGAGCACCGCCACCGCCCGGTGCGCCAACTGCGGCACCCCCGGCCCGGTGGCCGGGCTGCGGGTCTACTCGCACGCGCCCGGCCTGGTGGGGCGCTGCCCGACCTGCGTCGAAGTGATGTTGCGGCTGGTCCGTGCCCCTGACCGTGCCTGGCTCGACCTGCGCGGCGCCACCTTCCTCCAGTTCCCGTTGCCGCCAGAACGCACCCGCTAGACCCGCCGACAGGGCGGTTGGACGTTTGCCGACGCGGATCACGGGAACCGGGCCGGAATGACGAAGCCTCGTGTAGTGATCGTGGGGGCCGGGTTCGCCGGGTACCACGCGGCGAAGACGTTGACCCGGTTGGCCCGCGGTCGAGCCGAGATCGTCCTGTTGAACTCGACCGACTACTTCCTGTACCTGCCGCTGCTGCCCGAGGTGGCGGCGGGGGTGGTGGAGCCGGGCCGGATCGCGGTGCCGCTGTCCGGCACGCTGGACGGTGTGCGGGTGGTCATCGGTGAGGCGGACAGCGTCGACCTGCAGAACCGGTGGGTCGGCTTCACCCAGCCGGAAGGTGACCGCAACCGGCTGGCGTACGACCGGTTGGTGCTGGCCGTCGGCAGCGTGAACAAACTGCTGCCGATTCCCGGGGTGACCGAGTACGCGCACGGCTTTCGTGGCCTGCCCGAGGCGCTCTACCTGCACGATCACGTGGTCCGGCAGATCGAACTCGCCGAGCAGGCCGAGGATCCGGCCGAACAGCAGGCCCGCGCCACGTTCGTGGTGGTGGGTGCCGGATACACCGGTACCGAGGTGGCCGCCCACGGCATCCTGTTCACCGACGAACTGGCCGCCCAGCACCCCCGGTTGAAGATCCGGCCGAGGTGGCTGCTGCTCGACGTCGCCCCCCGCGTGCTGCCCGAGCTGGACCGACGGATGTCGGTCACCGCCGACAAGGTGCTGCGACGACGCGGGGTCGACGTACGGATGGGCACCTCGGTGGCGGTCGCCACCTCCGACGGCGTCAAGCTCACCGACGGCGAGTACGTGCCCACCTGCTCGCTGGTCTGGTGCGTCGGCGTACGCCCCGACCCGTTCGTGGCCGAACTGGGCCTGCGGACCGAGAAGGGGCGGTTGGTCGTCGACGAGTACCTCAACGTCCCCGGATTCCCCGAGGTCTACGCCTGCGGCGACGCCGCCGCGGTGCCCGACCTGACCCGGCCCGGTGAGATCTGCACGATGACCGCCCAGCACGCGCAGCGACAGGGCAAGCTGGCCGCGCACAACATCGCCGCCTCGTACGGGCAGGGACGCCGCCGGCCGTACAAGCACCACGACCTCGGCTGGGTGGTCGACCTGGGCGGCAAGCAGGCCGCCGCGAACCCGTTGAAGGTGCCGCTGTCCGGCCTGCCCGCGAAGGCGGTCACCCGCGGTTACCACCTGCTCGCGATGCCCGGCAACCGGGCCAGGGTGAGCGCGGACTGGTTCCTCGACGCCGCGCTGCCGCGCTCGGCGGCGCAGCTCGGACTGATCTCCGCCACCGCCGTACCACTGGAGAGCTCGTCGCCCGAGATGCCCGTGCGGGTCCGCTGACCACGGGGCCGACCGACGTGGCGTGCGGTCGTGGGGGTACCCACGACCGCACGGCTGACATCTCGGCCGCTCAGCCGGCGGCCATGCCGGCCCCCGCCTCGTCGATGGCGTCGTCGACCGTGTGCGCCAGGTCGATGTCCATCGCGGTCACCGCCCCGGCGTTGGCCGAGGCGACGGTCAGCACGGCGGTCGTCGGATCGGCGCGGCCGATCCGTGGCCCGCGGCCGGTCTGCTGGCGAAGCTGGTCGAGCCGGTCCAGCACCCGGTCCAGGTTGCCTGGCGGCAGCTCCAGGGTCCGGGACAGCGCGGTCCCGTCTCCGGACCAGTACGGCAGGTCGGTCAGGGCCGCGCGCAGTTCGGCCGCGGACAACGGTGGCAGCGCGCTGACCGGACCGACCACGCCGCCGCCGACCTCCGGCGGCTCCAGCAGTTGCCGCAGCTCGTCCGGTACGTGCAGTGATTCGATCAGATCACCGTCGTGCGCGGCGAGCGCGGCGAGGGTCGCCTCGGCCTGATAGCGTGCCTGCTCCGGAGGTCGACCGCTGATCCGACCCACCTCGGACAGGAAGCCGGCCAGATCCTGGCGTCGCTCGATGCCGTCCACCGGCACCACGTCGTGCAGCGAGGCGGGCACCGCCTCCAGCAGCCGTCGCCGTTCGCCGGCCTCCAAGGCCCAGGCCAGGACCAGCACCGTCGACTCGACCCCGACCTTGGCGGTACGGAAGTCGACGCCGGCGCGGCGCACGACGTCCTCGACCAGCTCGCGGTAACCCACCGTGGTGACCCCGGGCGCCGGCCCGCCCGGCTCGGGGCGGGGCCGGGGGTTCTGCGCGGAACCGGCCGGTGGGGGAGCGGGCCCGCCGCGCGTGGCGTCCGGTTTGTGGTGGCTGCCGGCCGGCGCCGGGCCGGCCCGCTCGTGCTGGTCGAGGTGGGTCAGTTGTTTGGACGCGCTCAGGCTGGCACCGGTGTCGGCGGCCCGCATGCCCCGTTCCCGCGCCTGGCGGGCCAGTGCCCTCCGGCGCTGGTTGTCGCCCTCCATCTGCTTACGCATGGTGCACACCTCGCTTCCGCTGGTGGTGCCGGGCTTCGTCGATGGCCTTCCCGGCGGTCGCCGGGCGAAACGATCAGTTCGGTGCCGGCAGTGGAGCCCTCGACCACGACGGCGAGGCTTCATCCGGCCGGGGTGAGGGCCGGTCACCCGGGCGGGGTCGACGATCGCGGTGGACCGGAGATCTTCCGAGGCACGGCGGAAGGGAAGGTCGTGATGAAGCGGATAGTCGAGATCGTCCCCGCCCGACCCGGTTGGTACGCGAGGTGGCGGCTGGCACCCGAGCGCACCCGCTGCTACCCGGTGAGCCTGTGGGCGCTGTTGGAAGAGGCCGACGGCGGCGGTCGCGAGGTGATCGGCGTCGACTGCGCCGGCCAGTGGCCCGGCGATCGGGACGACGGATCAGGTGCGGAGTTCGTCCGCTATCTGTTTCAAACGCCGGATTCGGGCGTACCGGAGGACGCGGAGCCGACCACCCGGCCCCACCGCAGCGGCCCGTATCCGGTCCCGGCTCCCTGAGCCATCCTCCGGCCCCCGACCCCTGGTCCCAGGGTCGGGGGCCACCCCTTCGGTGGCCCGGGTGGGTCAGCCGGCCGCCTGCGTGTCCCGGTCCCCGATGGCCGGGGGAAGCTCCAGCAGCTCGGCGAGCCCGGTGCGGACCAGCAGCTGGTGCAGTGTGGCGTTGACGCCGACCAGCCGCAGCGGGACGGAGCCGCCCCGGTGGGCGATCACGAACGCGCTCAACCCCGACGAGTCGCACATGCTCACACCAGTGAGGTCGATGACGAACTGCTCGAAGCCCTCACGCCGTAGGGCGGCCACGGCGTCGACGAGTTCCGGCGCGCTGTCGAAGTCGAGGTCACCGGTCAGCCGCAACTCCGCATGCCCCGTGTCGTGCCGGACGACCTCGATGACCAACAGCTGTGCCTCCATGCTCCCAGTACGCCGGTCAAGCGCAAGTCGCGGGGGCCAGGTTCTCCGGCAACCGCTAAGCGGTGACCGGGGTCTGGCCGTCCGGTTCGGTGCCGGCGGGCTCGCGAGACAGCAGGCCGGTGACCCCCGTCATGTCGAGGATGGTTTCGAGGAATCGGGGAACCGCCCGCAACCTCAGTCGGACGCTCCGCTGCTGCCCCTCGCGCCAGGCGTGGACGATGACGCTGAGCCCGGTGCTGTCGATGAACTGCAGGCCACCGAAGTCGAGTACCAGGGTGGTCGGCTCGGTGCCCATCAACCGGTCGATCTCGGCCCGCAGCGGCGCGGCGGTGGTGTAGGCGAGATCACCGACGACCCGGATCACCGGTGCGAGCGGAACGGACCGGTCGACGGACATGCTCAGCGGCGGCGTCGGGGGTCTGCGACCGTGGGACAGCAACGATCACGCCTTCCGCGGTGGCGGGCGGGCAGGGGCGCTCGGATCGTAACAACCCGTGAGCTGGCCCGCCTCTCGGACGGCCGCCGGTACGCGCCGCGACGCTCGCCCGGGTGGCGGCACCGGCAGAGCCGCGTAGGCTGGGTGCCAGGACGCGACCATGCACGCCGCTCGAAGCGGCTGCGGAACCGACAAGGAGCGAGGCTCAAGCTGGTGACAGGTGCCGACGTCAGGGACCTCGACCCCGGCGACGGACGGTCTGCCACGCCGAGCGTCGCCCGGGTCGCCGCCTGGCGTTCGATCACGTCCGCGCCGGCCACCGGGCTGCCCGCCCTGGAGTCGCCACCGGGTCAGCTCGCCGCCGACTGGCCGGAGATCGCCGAACATCTCCACGAGGGTGTGGTGGTGTGCGGTCCGGACGGAACCGTGCGGCACGTCAGCCCGACCGCCCGGCGTCTGCTGCCCGAGGTGGTCGTCGGCGGTACGGCCGCGGCAGTCGAGCGGCTGGCCTCGAGCGAGCCACACCTGAGCCGGCACGGCCGACGGCTACGGGTGCGTCAGGTCCCGTTGTCCGCCGGGCGTAGCTGCTGGTACGTCGAGGATGTCAGCGACCACGAGACGCGGACCGAGGAACTGGCGGCCGAGCGGTCCAGGTCGGCCTTTCTCACCACGGTCGGCGACAAGCTGGGCAATCCGCTGCACCCGGACCGGGCCGCCGCCGCGGTCGTCCGACTCGCCGTGCCGACCCTGGCCGACGTCGCGGTACTGGTGCTCGCGCCCCGATCCGGGCGGGCCCGATGGTGGCGCGCCCGCCAGGACGCCGACGAGACACCCACTGTCGATCGCGGGGTGCTCGCCGCGACGGAGCTGCCTCCGGCGATCGTCGAGAGTCTGCGCGGCACGTCGCCGCACACCGTCGACTGGCTGGTCGAGCAGGCCATCGACGCGGGCTGGTTGCCCGGTGTCTCCGCCGCCGAGGTGGCCGCCCGCCTGGTCCCGTTGCCGGGCCGGGACGCGCCCGCCGGGGTGCTGCTCGTCGCGCGGGGTGCGGGCGGCTGGTACGGGGAGGACGACCTCGACCTGGTCCGCGCCTTCGCCGCCCGGGCCGGTGCGGCGTTGACCACCGCGCTGCTCTACCGCGAACAGGCGGAGGTGGCCGACATGTTGCAGGCCAGCCTGCTGCCCGTCGAGCCGGCGCCGGCACCGGGTGTGCAGTGGGGTACGGCGTACCGTCCGGCCCAGGCCGGCCTGCGCATCGGCGGCGACTTCTACGGTTCGCACCGGCTGCCCGACGGTGGCTCGGTGTTCTTCCTCGGCGACGTCTCCGGCAAGGGGGTCGAGGCGGCGGTCTTCACCGGGCAGCTGCGTCAGTGTCTGCACGCGCTGCACCGGGTCGAGCAGCAGCCGGCCCGGCTGCTGCGGCTGCTCAACGACGCACTGTTGGAGACGACCCTGGCGCACGGACAGGGCCGGTTCGCCACCATGGTGCTGGGGGTGGTCCGTCCACACCGTGACGGTGGCCTCGGGCTGACGCTCGCCGGCGGCGGACACCTGCCGCCGCTGGTGCTGCGCGCCTCCGGCGAGGTGGAGCAGCTGCCGTTGAACGGCATGCTCATCGGTGTGGTGCCGGACCCGCGGATCGGTCAGGTCACCACACGGCTCGCTCCCGGTGAGACGTGTCTGCTCTACAGCGACGGAGTCACCGAGGCACGGGGCGGTCGGCGAGGTGAGGAACTGCTCGGCACCGATCGTCTGGTGCAGGCGCTCGGTGGGTGTCACCGGATGCCGGCGCCCGCGCTCGCCGAGCGGATCGAGCAGGTGACGTGCGACTGGCTGGCCCAGCGTGACCACGACGACATCGCGGTGCTGGCGTTGCGCGCCACCGGCGTCGGTGGCCGCCCGCAGCGGCACCTGCACGCGGTGCCGCCCGTGGCCGAGCCGGCCCCGGAGGCGACGGACCGGTGACCGCCGCGACCCGGGGCACCTCACCCGAGGCCGTCTATCCGGACTACCTGCACTGTCTCGCCGAGGCCGACGAGCACGCCGCCGTCGAGGTGGCGCGCGGGTTGCTCGACGCGGGGGTGGCCGCCGACCGGGTGCTGCTGGACCTGGTCGCGCCGGCGCAGGCCGAGGTCGGGGAGCGGTGGGCGCGCAACGAGTGGAGCGTGGCCCAGGAACACGCGGCGACACACGTCAGCGAGCAGGTGGTGGCGGCCGTCGCCGCGTACGCCGACGTGCGCCCGACCCGCGCCCGGATCGTGGTGGCCTGCATGGACGGTGAGTGGCACGCGCTGCCGGCCCGACTGGTGGCCGAGGTGCTGCGGCTGCGTGGCTGGCAGGTCACCTTCCTGGGGGCGAGTGTTCCCGCCGCGCACCTGGTGTCGTACCTGCACCGGTACGACGCGTACGCCGTGGCGCTGGCCTCCGCGCTGCCGATGCGGCTACCCCACGCGCACCGGATGATCGAGGCGTGCCGGCGCGCGGACGTGCCGGTGCTGGTCGGCGGTCGGGGCTTCGGCGTGGACGGCCGGTGGGCGCGGCGGCTCGGGGCGGCCTGGGCCGCCAACGCCCCCGCCGCCGCCGACCTGCTCGCTGACGAGCGGGCCCTCCGCGCGGTGCCGCCGGCCGACCTGGCGCACCTGGCCGACGACGAGTACGCCACCCTGGTCAACCGACGCGGCGAGTTGATCGACAGCGCCCTGGCCGAGTTGGCCCAGCGGTTCCCGGCCACCCGCGACCACACCCCGGCCCAACTGGACTCGACGGTCAGCGACCTCGGATACATCCTGGACTTCCTGGGCGCCGCCCTCTACGTCGACGACGGTTCGCTGTTCACCGAGTTCGTCGAGTGGCTGGTGACCATCCTGGACAGTCGCGGCGTGCCGGCCGCGGCGGTGGACGCGTCGCTGGCGCACTACGGCCGGTTGCTGCACGATTTTCCCCGGGCGGTGGACCATCTCCGGCGGGGCCGCGCGGTGCTGGCGGCGGTGGATCGGCAAGCTGCCTGACCGGAGCGTGCCGTCCGGCCTGCCGGGCGGGCTCCTTATACTTGCCGGGCAGCAAACACCCGTCTCCGAGTGGCGGGTGCGCACCCGGACCGTCTCGGACCGGCTGCTCGGGTACGGCTGTGACGTGGTGGAACCCGGCGGTCGCCGATCGTCCGATGATGGGCTACATTTCCGCCAGCACGGGGCCGGTAGGTTCCGTCCTGGCCGACCTGAGGCAGGTAGAGATGGGCGCACGAACCCTCGCTCCGGTTCGCATCCTGGTGGTGGACGACGACCCGGGCGATGTGCTCATGATCGAGGAGGCCCTGGCCACCTCGGACGTCGAGAAGGTGATCGACGTGGTCGGCGACGGCGAGGAGGCGATGGAGTTTCTCCGTCGCGAGGGCCGGCACGGCGACGCCCAACGTCCGGACGTGATCCTGCTCGACCTCAACATGCCCCGCAAGGACGGGCGTCAGGTGCTGGGCGAGGTGAAGAACGACGAGGACCTGCGGACCATCCCGATCGTCGTGCTGACCACCTCGAACGCGGACACCGACATCATCAGCAGTTACACCCTCCAAGCCAACGCCTACGTCACCAAGCCGATCGACCTGGACGACTTCAACGACGTGGTGCACCGGATCGACGAGTTCTTCGGCCGGGTGGTCGTGTTGCCCAAGCGGGTCTGACCCGCCGTCGCCGGCGAGCCGGACCCGACGGCCGGGTCCGGCTCAGGTCAGAGCCGCCACCACGGTCGCGGCCCGCTCCTCGTGCTGGGCGTAGGCGTAGGGGAAGGCGGAGATCTGCACCGCCTGGGCGGCCAGGGTCAGGCTCATCTGCTGCCATCCGGGCACCTGTAGCAGCGCCTCGTAGAACACGCGCGCCGCGTACGCCGGCCGCATCAGGTCCCGGACGCTGCCCCAACCGCTGCTGGGGCGCTGCTGGAACAGCCCGACGGAGTCGTGGTCCCAGCCGACGGCCTGGTGCGGGTAGTTCTGCGACTCGGGCAGCACCCCACTGGCGTAGTTGAGCAGGGTGCTCTCCTGCATGGCGGTGGCGACCGCGATCACCAACCCCTGACGCGGGATCTTCATCTTGACGCCGACGTCCACGATCGCCTTGGCGTTGTCCATCTGTGCCTGGCTCAGCCCGGCGACGGGCCGGGGGCGCGTTGGTTTGGCGGGGGCCTTCTTCTTCGGCTTCGGCTTCGCGGTGGGGGACGGCTTGGCGGTGGGGGAGGGGCTGGCGCTGGTCGGTGCGGGGGTGGGGCTGCGGTCGAGGGAACGGGAGGCGGCCTTCTCCTGAGCCGCGAGAGCGCGGTCGGTGAGCGCCTCGGTCACCCGGGGCGGCGGTGCCTCGTCGTCGTGCCGGGCGGCCACGACGGCGGTGGCGCCGAGGCAGCAGGTGACGCCGGTGGCCAGAGCCACCCGGACCGGGGTGGAGGCGAGCACCGCGCGGACACCCCGGCGCGGTGCGGGTACGGCGCGATGCCGTCCCATCATCCTTTCGGGTGATGCCTCGTCGGCCGAAGGGCTCGCCGGTTGCCCGGGGGTCAGCTGCTGGTCGAAGTCGTCGTCGGGATGCACCCGCCGAGGCTAGAAAGTTGACGGCCGACTGCCATCGGCCCGGTTGGTGGCATGCGTCACAATTCGCGGCTATCCGCCCGGTGAATCTCCGCGCTGTTCGACATACCGGACCAGCTACGCCTGTCCGTCCCTGGGTAAATGTCGGAAATCAACGTATAAAACAGGGCGGAAACGGGATCTTGCTGACGTCGATCGCGCCGCTCGGCCGCATCCGCCGAACGGACGAGGCTGAGGTCGGTCCAACCGGGGGCGGTGGGGGGCGGTCGGACCATGGGTGTGGCCGCGGCCCGTGGTGTCGGCCCGGACGACCCGAAGCCGGGCCCGTTCACCGCGCCACGCGGATCAGTGTCGGCCGTTCTCCGCCGGACTGACGGTGAGCCGGTGCCGGCCGCCGTCCTCGCTGGAGAACGGCCAGAGCCGGTCGGCGTGCTCGACCAGTTCGGTGAGCTGTTGTCGACTCAGCCCGACCGACGAGATGGAGGCGTGCACGTCGGCCCGGTAGCGGCCGTCGTCGTCGCGCCCCAGCTTCGCCTCCGCGCGTACCTGCACGGTGTGCGCCTCGTCGGTGATCCCGCCGGCCGCCTCCACCGCCGCGTGGTGCAGGCAGGACGCGAACGCCGCGGCGAGCAGCTGCGACGGGGTCAGCCCGGTGCAGTGCGGCGCCAGCGGCGAGGCGAGGGCGGTCGACAGCGCCTCGTCGTCGGTGTGGATGTGACCGCCCTCGGCGGTCGCGGCGGCAACCTCGTTCAACCAGGAACTCGGCATCGCGTTCCTCCCGTCACTCCCCGCCCGGCTACCCGGGCCCGGACGCGTGAAACCGGGAAGTCATCCGCCGTGCCGGCTCCACTGCGCGACGGCGGCGGCCTCGGTGACCTCGGCCGCCGCCCGCTCCGTCCACGGGCTCACCGCCGCCGGCCGCTGCCGTGGCATCAGCGGCTCGTGCATCGGCACGTACACCCGGGCGTCGACCGCCTCGGCCAGCAGCAGCGCGGCCACCAGGCTGCTCGGCCGCCGGGTCGGGTCGTCGGCGAGGCAGCGTTGGCACAGGTCGGTCACCTCGGCGGGCAGTCCGGGCAGCTCCGGCAGGGGCCGCGGCACCCGGGGCCGGTCCCGTCCGAGCAGCTGGCTCACGCTGTCCGCCGGGTACGGCAGGCGTCCCGCCAGGCAGTAGTGGAGGAGGACGCCGAGGGCGTAGATGTCGGCCGCCGGGGTCGCCGGAGCGCGGTGTAGCTGTTCCGGCGCCAGGTACGCCGGCGTACCGACCACGAAACCGTCGGGCGCGGTGTCGGCGGCGCCGGCCGGCGTGGCGATGCCGAAGTCCAGCACCTTCACCCCCGACGGAGTGAGCATCACGTTCGCCGGCTTGATGTCGCGGTGCACGATGCCGTGGGCGTGCGCGGCGGCCAGCGCGGCGCCGACCTCCGCGCAGACGCGCACCGCGATCCGCCAGTCCAACGGGCCGGTGCGCAGGTGCGCGGCGAGGGTCTGTCCCTCGGCCAGCTCCATCACGATGTACGGCAGCTGGTGGCCCGTCCCCGTGTCGCAGGTACCGAAGTCGTGCACGCTCGCCACGTTGGGATGCACCAGGCGGGCCGCCGACCGCGCCTCGGAGCGGATCCGCTCCACCGCGGCCGCCCCGTCCGGCTGACCCGGCGAGACCAGCTTCACCGCGACCTGCCGGTCCAGCACGGTGTCGTGCGCCCGCCACACCTCCGACATCCCGCCGATGCCGATGCGCTGGTCGAGCCGGTACCGCCCGTCCAGCGTACGCATCGACCGCCTCCTACCCTCGTGTCGCTCCGCCACGACGTGCGAAACCGTGGCCTGCGCACGGTACCCCGGGTCCGATCAGGGCAAACCCGCCTCGGACGGCGGCTGGTGCGTTAGCGTGCGAGCCGGGACGCCCGACGCGCCGGGCGGGCTGGAGGCGGAACGTGATGAGTGAAGTGACCGTACGTTTCGTCGGCGGTCCGGCCCACGACCTGGTCCGGTCGCTGCCGGCCGGCCCGGACGGCACCCCACCACGACTGTGGGTGCTGCGCCGCCCCCAGGAGGCGCCCACGCCGGCAGCGGACCATCTCTACGTGCGGCAACGCCCCGACGGCTCGGGAATCTGGTCCATGCGTTTCGTCCGGACCGACCCGGTCGGCGTGACCGAGTGACCCGACACCGACCGCACCCCGGCCCGACCGCACAGCTGGCACACAGCCGCCACACAAGCGCCACCAAGTGCGCGGCAGCACCATGGCAGCCATGAGGATCTCCGACGGTGCCGGACTGGATCGGGTGGAGCTGCGCCGACCGGACGGTGAGCCGGTCCGGGTGCTGGTCGTCGACGACGAGCCGACCCTGACCGACCTGCTGTCGATGGCGCTGCGCTACGAGGGCTGGCAGGTGCGTACGGCGGCCGACGGCATGGCGGCGCTACGCGCCGCCCGACAGTTCCGACCCGACGCGGTGGTGCTCGACGTGATGCTGCCCGACCTGGACGGTCTCCAGGTCCTGCGCAAGCTGCGGGCGGACAACGATAGCGTGCCGGTGCTCTTCCTCACCGCCCGGGACGCGGTCGAGGAGCGCGTCGCCGGGCTGACCGTCGGCGGCGACGACTACGTGACCAAGCCGTTCAGCCTCGAGGAGGTCATCGCCCGGTTGCGCGCGCTGCTGCGCCGCTCCGGCTTCGCGGTGGCCACCCGTACGGAGGCGATGCTCACCGTGGGTGACCTCACCCTCGACGAGGACAGCCACGAGGTACGCCGGGACGGGCAACTGGTCACCCTCACCGCCACCGAGTTCGAGCTGCTGCGGTACCTGATGCGCAACCCCCGCCGGGTGCTCAGCAAGGCACAGATCCTCGACCGGGTGTGGAACTACGACTTCGGTGGCCAGGCCAACGTCGTCGAGCTGTACATCTCGTACCTGCGGAAGAAGATCGACGCCGGCCGCCAGCCGATGATCCACACACTGCGCGGAGCCGGGTACCTGCTCAAGCCGGCGGAGTGACCGGGGTGCGCCGGTGGCTGGCCGGCTGGTCGCTGCGGACCCGCCTGGTGCTGACCCTGGTGGCGCTGCTCGCCGTGGTCAGCCTGGCCATCGGCGGTCTCACCACCGTGGCGCTGCGGCAGTTCCTGATCTCCCGGGTGGACGAGCAGTTGCGCTTCACGCCCGGCGGGCGGCCCACCGCGCCGTGGGAACCCGGCCCCGGCACCGGCCCGTGGGGCGATGTGCGGGTGCCGCGCGGCTTCCCGCCCGGCACGATCAGCGCCCAGGTCGTCGACGGCCGGGTCACCGAGGCGTGGACGCTTGTCGGTCGACAGGAGCAGTCGGTACCGGTCGACCAGGTGCGGGCGCTGGCCGAGGTGCCCACCGACGGCCGGGCGCACAGCGTCGGCCTGGGCGAGCGGGGCGGCTACCGGGTGGTGGCCCGGCGGTCGGCCACCGGGACGGTGCGGGTGCTGGGCGTGCCGCTGGCCGGCGTGCAGGAGACCGTCTGGGCGCTGGTGGCCGCGCAGGCCGGGGTCACCGCCGTCGGCCTGCTGGTCGCCGGCACCGCCGGGGCGCTGATCGTCCGGGCCACGCTGCGCCCGCTGCGCCGGGTGGCCGCCACCGCAGCCCGGGTCAGTGAGCTACCGCTCGACCGGGGCGAGGTGGCGCTCTCCGACCGGGTGCCGGCCGCCGACACCGACCCGCGTACCGAGGTGGGCCAGGTCGGCGCCGCGCTCAACCGGATGCTCGGCCACGTCGCCGCCGCCCTCGCCGCCCGGCAGGCCAGCGAGACCCGGGTACGCCAGTTCGTCGCCGACGCCAGTCACGAACTGCGTACCCCGCTGGCGGCGATCCGTGGCTACGCCGAGGTGGCCCGCCGGGGCCGTGCCGAGGTGCCGACCGACGTGGCCCACGCGCTGCGCCGGGTCGAGTCGGAGAGCACCCGGATGACCAGCCTCGTCGACGACCTGCTGCTGCTCGCCCGGCTGGACGCCGGTCGACCCCTCGCGGTCGAACCGGTCGACCTCACCGCGCTGGTGGTGGACGCCGTCAGCGACGCGCACGTGGCCGGCCCCGAGCACCGCTGGCAGCTCGACCTGCCCGAGACGGTGATCCGGGTGCCCGGCGACCCCGCCCGGCTGCACCAGGTGCTGGCCAACCTGCTGACCAACGCCCGGGTGCACACACCGCCCGGCAGCACCGTCACCACCAGCCTGCGCCGAACCGGCGACGCCGCCGAGATCAGCGTGGCCGACGACGGCCCCGGGGTACCTCCCGAGCTGCGGCCGGAGGTGTTCGAACGCTTCGCCCGCGGCGACAGCTCCCGGTCCCGCGCGCACGGCAGCACCGGCCTCGGCCTGGCCATCGTCGTCGCCGTGGTGGAGGCGCACCACGGCACCGTCGCCCTGGACTCCCGGCCGGGCCGCACCGTGTTCACCGTCCGGCTGCCCAACTCCACAGCCCACGCATAGGCGAGGCACGGCGACCCGACAGTTGCCCGGCCGAGGCTGGCTGGCATGGACAACACAGGCAACCCGTCGCACCCGACCGGTGCATCCACCGCGTCGCCGACCCCGGCGAGGCCGGACCCCGCCTGGGTGCGGCCGGCCCTGGCCGCGCTGCTGCTGGCCACCGGGCTGCTCTACCTGTGGGGTCTGGGCGCCTCCGGCTGGGCCAACTCCTACTACGCCGCCGCGGCGCAGGCCGGCTCGCAGGACTGGACGGCCTTCTTCTACGGCTCGTCGGACGCGGCCAACTCGATCACCGTCGACAAGACACCCGCGTCGCTGTGGCTGATGGCGCTCTCCGTCCGCCTGTTCGGTCTGAACAGCTGGGCGCTGCTGGTGCCGCAGGCACTCTGCGGGGTGGCCACGGTCGGCCTGCTGTACGCCGCGGTGCGCCGATGGTACGGGCCGGTCGCCGGCCTGATCGCCGGCGTGGTGCTCGCGGTGACGCCGGTGGCCACCCTGATGTTCCGGTTCAACAATCCGGACGCGTTGCTGGTGCTGCTGCTGGTCGCCGCCGCGTACGCCACGGTCCGCGCCCTGGAGACGGCGAGCACCCGGTGGTTGGTGCTGGCCGGCACCCTGGTCGGCTTCGGCTTCCTGACCAAGATGCTGCAGGCGTTCCTGGTGCTGCCGGTCTTCGCGGCGGTGTACCTGGTCGCCGCGCCGACCACGCCGGGCCGCCGGCTGCGGCAGGTGCTGATCGCCGGGCTGGCGGTGGTGGTGGCCGCCGGGTGGTGGGTGCTGGTGGTGGAGCTGGTGCCCGCCGAGCACCGCCCCTACATCGGCGGGTCGCAGTCCGACAGCGTGCTGGAACTGACCCTCGGCTACAACGGCCTCGGCCGGATCACCGGCACCGAGGTGGGCAGCGTCGGCGGTGGCGGCGGGCCCGGCGGCGGCCCGTTCTCCGGGCAGGCCGGCCCGTTGCGCATGTTCGGTACGCAGGTCGGTGGGCAGATCTCCTGGCTGCTGCCGGCCGCACTGATCCTGCTGGTGGCCGGGCTGGCGCTGGCCGGCCGGGCGGCGCGTACCGACCGGGCGCGGGCCGGGCTGCTGCTCTGGGGCGGCTGGCTGCTGGTCACCGGCGGCATCTTCAGCTACATGTCCGGCATCTTCCACGAGTACTACACGGTGGCGCTGGCACCGGCGGTCGCCGCGCTGGTCGGCATCGGCGCGACCTTGCTCTGGCAGGCCCGCACCGTCGCGTCGAGGGCGCGCCGGATCGCGTCCACCCTGGTCCTCGCCGGCACCGTCGCCGTCACCGCGGTGTGGTCGGCGACGCTTCTGGGCCGTACCGCCGAGTGGTACCCGTGGCTCCGTACCGCCGTCCTGGCCGGCGGGCTGATCGCGGTGCCGGCGTTGCTGCTGGCCCACCGGCTGGTCCGGCGCGCGGCCGTCCCGGCACTGCTGGTCAGTGCGGTGGTGGCGCTGGTCGGGCCGGCCGCGTACGCGATGCAGACCGCGGCCACCCCGCACACCGGCGCGATCCCGACGGCCGGTCCCCAGGCGCGCGGCGGCTTCGGACCGGGCGGGGGCGGACGTATCACCGCCGGCCCCGACGCCGGCCGTCCGTCCGGCCGCTTCGACGGCACCGGTCGGCCCGGCGACGGTCGGTCCGGCTTCGACCCGCCGGGTACCAGCGCCGGTACCGGCCGGACCGACGGGCGACCGGCCACCGGCCCGGCCGAGGGCCGTCAGGTTCCCGGCGGTGCGGCCTCCGGTGATCAGGTCCGGGGTGGACCGGGTGCGGCCGGACGGACCGGAGCGAACCGTGGCGGCCCGGGCGGTCTGCTCGACTCCCGCGAGCCGAGCGCCGAACTGCGGGAGCTGCTCGAACGCGACGGCGACGACTACACCTGGATCGCGGCCACCGTCGGCTCCAACAACGCCTCCGGCTACCAGCTGGCCACCGGCCGGCCGGTGATGGCGGTGGGCGGCTTCAACGGCAGCGACCCGTCGCCCACCCTGGAGCAGTTCCAGCGGTACGTCGCCGAGGGCAGGATCCACTGGTTCGTCGGCGGGGGTGGCTTCCGGAACACCAACGGCGGTAGCTCCGCCTCCTCGGAGATCGCCGCCTGGGTCGCGGCGAACTTCCCGACGCAGACCGTCGACGAGGTCAGCCTCTACGACGTGAGCAGCGGAAGGCAGGGGTGACCGCGATGATCACCTCGATCGAGTCCCGGACCGCCGTGCCCGCCCGACCCGGCGCGTCGACCCCGGTGCTGGACGTCGTCGTCCCGGTCCACAACGAGGAGGTCGACCTCGGCCCGTGCGTCCGACGACTGCACGGCCACCTCGCCGAGCACTTCCCGTACCCGTTCCGGATCACCATCGCCGACAACGCCAGCATCGACGGCACCCTGGCCGTGGCCGAGGCCCTCACCGTCGAGCTGCCCGAGGTCCGGGTACGGCACCTGGCGGCCAAGGGCCGTGGCCGGGCCCTGCGGGCGGCCTGGACGGCGTCGGACGCGCCGGTGCTGGCGTACATGGACGTGGACCTCTCCACCGATCTGGCGGCGCTGCTGCCGCTGGTCGCGCCGCTGATCTCGGGTCACTCCGACGTGGCCATCGGTACCCGGCTGGCGCGTACCGCCCGGGTGGTGCGCGGTGCCCGGCGGGAGGTCATCTCCCGGACGTACAACCTGCTGCTGCGCGGCACCCTGGCCGTCCGGTTCTCCGACGCGCAGTGCGGGTTCAAGGCCATCCGGGCGGACGTGGCCCGCGAGCTGCTGCCACTGGTGCAGGACACCGGCTGGTTCTTCGACACCGAGCTGCTGGTGTTGGCACAGCGGGCCGGGCTGCGCATCCACGAGGTGCCGGTGGACTGGATCGACGACCCGGACAGCCGGGTCGACGTGGTCGCCACCGCCCTGGCCGATCTTCGCGGCATCGGTCGCCTCGGCCGGGCGTTGCTGACCGGTGCGCTGCCCCTGGCCGAGCTGAGAGCGCAGCTCGGCCGGGCGCCGCTGGCGGCACCGCCGGAGCCGGCGCCCGCCGGACTGCCCCGGCAACTGGTCCGGTTCGCCGTCGTGGGGGTGGCCAGCACCTGCGCGTACCTGCTGCTGTTCACGCTGATCCGGACTTCGCTCGGTGCCCAGCCGGCGAACCTGCTGGCGTTGCTGCTCACCGCGGTGGCCAACACCGCCGCCAACCGGCGGCTCACCTTCGGCATCACCGGACGCCGGCACGGCGCCCGGCACCACGCGCAGGGACTGTTGGCGTTCGCCCTCGGCCTCGCACTCACCAGCGGTTCGCTGGCCACCCTGCACGCCGCCGCCGATCCCGGCCGGGCGGTGGAACTGGCGGTGCTGGTGGCGGCCAACCTCGCCGCCACCGTGCTCCGCTTCGTCCTCCTCCGCCTAGCCATGCACCACCACCCCTGAACCCCTTTTCCCGGGGAAGTGGGCGGTTGTGACCGACTGGGGGCGATGGGCGGCGTACGGTGGCATAGGTCCGGCCAGGCCGCTCGTATCCGAAATGTGAGCTACGGCGGCGGTGTCGGTTTGTGACGGCATAGGGAAGGAGCGGTCGGTGAACCACCTGGCCTACCTGGACGCGGGATCCGGCAGCCTGATCGTGCAGGCGGTGGTCGGCGGAATCGCCGGGGTCGCGGTGGCGGCCAAGCTCTACTGGCGCAGGCTCGTCAGCCGGTTCCGCCGCCAGCCCACCGACCAGAGCTGACCCGACCCGATGGTGATCCCGGACCTTGGCCGGTCGCCACGGCCGGCCCCGCCGCACGTCGGCCCCCGGCCGGAACCCGGCTCGTTCCGCGACCCGGCCAACCGGGTGTTCCACGCCGGCGAGGACGTGCTGCGCGCGCTCGACCGGACCGCCGCCGAGGACTGGCGTGCCCTCGCCGCCAGCAGCTTCTTTCCGCCGCTGCTCGCCGCCGGCAAGGTCTGCGGCACCGAGGAACTGCCGGCGGAGTCGCCGTTGCGGGAACTGCCGTCCGGTCCGGCGGCGTCGGGCTGGGCGACGGTGCTGCGGCACGAGCGCGTTCCGTTCGTCTCACACCCGTACGAATGGTCCTTCGCCATGCTGCGCGACGCCGCGCTGCTGCACCTGGAGATCCTCCGGGCCGCCCTGCCGGCGGGCTTCACCACCAAGGACGGCTCGGCGTACAACCTCCAGTGGCGCGGCACCGAGCCGGTCTTCATCGACGTCGGGTCGTTCACCCCGCTGCGCGACGGTGAACCCTGGGCCGGCTACCGACAGTTCTGCCAGACGCTGCTCTACCCGCTGATGCTCGGCGCCCACCTGGGGCTGGCCTTCCAGCCGTGGCTGCGGGCCCGGGTCGACGGCATCGAGCCGGAGCAGATGGGACCGCTGTTCCGGGGCACCCGCCGGCTGCTGCCCGGGGTGCTCACCCACGTCCACCTGCACGGCTCGGTGCAGCGCCGCAGCGCCGCCACCAGCACCGCCGACGTACGCGCCCAGTTGCGCGACGCCGGCTACACCCGTGAGCTGGCGGTCGCCACCGTGCGGGGGCTGGAGAAGCTGGTCCGCCGGCTGGACCATCAGCCGCCGGCCACCCACTGGGTCGACTACCAGCACACCTGCGGCTACTCCGGCGACGACCGGGCGAGCAAGGAGCACTTCGTGGTCGCCGCGCTGAGCGCCGCCGGTCGGCGCCGGCTCGTGCTCGACCTGGGCGCCAACGACGGACGGTACGCCCGGCTCGCCGCCCGGCACGCCGACTACGTGGTCGCCGTCGAGCAGGACCCGGCGGTGGTCGACCGGCTGTACCGCACCCTGCGGGGCGAGGGTGAACGGCACGTGCTGCCACTGGTGATGGATCTGGCCGACCCGTCCCCCGGAGGTGGCTGGCGCGGTATCGAGCGGGCCTCGTTCGCCGCCCGGGCCGACGCGGACACCGTGCTCGCCCTGGCCCTGGTGCACCACCTGGCGATCGGGCGCAACGTGCCGCTGCCGGAGGTGGTGGCCTGCCTCGCCGGCCTCACCGCACCCGGCGGCCGGCTGGTGGTCGAGTTCGTCCACCCGGACGACCCGATGGCGGCCCGGCTGCTGGCCAACAAGCCCGACGGCATCTTCCCCGACTACCGCCGGGACGCCTTCGAGACGCTGCTCGCCGAACACGGCACCGTCGAGGATCGCCTGGAGCTGCCCTCGGGCACCCGCACCCTGTACCGGGTGGCGCTTCCGTGACCGACCGCCCCGGCACCGGAGCCGAGGCGAGCAGCCGCGGTGCCGCCCGGCCCGCCGACACCCTCGACGGCGATCCGACGCCTGACGGATCCGCGTCTCCGGGCGCGCCCCGGGAGCCGGCCCCGCCCGTACGGCGGTGGCGGGGCTGGGCCGGTCGGCGGGCCGAGGGCCGGCGGCTGCTGGAGGTCACCGCGCTGGTGGGACTGGTGGTCACCCAACCGCTGCTGGACATCCTCGGCCGCAGCCCGGACTTCTTCCTGTTCCACCGCGCCGACCGGGGTGAGATCCTGCTGCTGGTGGCCCTGGTCGCGGTGGTGCCGACGGTGGCGCTCGGGCTGGTGGGCCTGCTCGCCGGTCTGGCCGGAGCCGCGGCGCGCGTGGTGACGCACAGCCTGCTGCTCGGACTGCTGGTCGCGGCGCTGGCGGTGCAGGTGGGCCGGCACACCACGCCGCTGCGGGGCGTACCGCTGCTGCTGGTGGCGCTGGCGGTCGGTGCCGGCGCGGCCGTCGCCCACCGGCGCTGGACGGCCCTCGGCCGGGTGCTGCGCCTGGCGGCCGCCGGCCCGCCGATCTTCGTCGGGCTGTTCCTGTTCGCCTCGCCGACCGGGCCGGTGGTGCTGCCGCTCGGCGACGGCGGCGTGGCGGGCACGGCGACCGGCAACCGGCACCCGCCGGTGGTCATGCTGATCCTCGACGAACTTCCGCTGGTCTCCCTGCTCGACGCCGCCGGTGGCGTCGACGCGGCCCGGTTTCCGCACTTCGCCGAGCTGGCCGCCGCCTCGACCTGGTACCGCAACGCGACCGGGGTCAGCGGTTGGACACCGTACGCGCTGCCGGCGATGCTGACCGGCCGCTACCCGGCGGAGCCGGTCGCCCCGCACTACTCGCACTACCCGGACAACCTCTTCACCGCCTTCGGCGGGCTCTACGACATCCGCGCCGAGGAGAGCATCACCCGGCTCTGCCCACCGAGCCGCTGCGAGCAGCCGGTCACCCCGGAGCAGGGGATCGGCGTGCTGGTACGGGAGACGGCAGGGCTGCTGCGTCAGCTGACCGCCCCGCACGACAGTCGGATCGACCCGGAGGACTCCTACCGCGAGCGCACCGCGGCGGAGGCCGGTGTCGACGCCGCCGAGCCGGTGCCGACCGACCCGAAGTTCCGCTGGGACAGCCTCAACGTCAACCAGCCGGCCCGGTTCACCAGCTTCCTCAACGGACTGACCCCGTCGGCGCGACCGACGCTGCACTTCCTGCACCTGCTGATGCCCCACTCGCCGTGGGCGTTCCTGCCGTCCGGCGCACGGTACGAGGCCCCGGAGGACTTCCCCAACGAGGGTGACGGCTGGGTGGACCTGGCCCGCGCCCGGCACCTCGCCCAGCTCGGCTACACCGACCGGCTGATCGGCGAGACGATGCGTACGCTGCGCGCCAGCGGCCTGTGGGACGAGGCGCTGGTGGTGGTCACCGCCGACCACGGGGTCAGCTTCACCAAGGGGGTGCAGGGGCGCGGCGAGGACGCGATCCGGGCCGCCGCCGACGAGGTGGCCTGGGTGCCGCTGTTCGTCAAGACACCCGGCCAGCGCGGCGGGCGGGTCGACGACCGCAACTGGCAACACGTCGACCTGCTGCCGACGGTCGCCGAGGAGGCCGCCATCCGGCTGCCCTGGCGGGTCGACGGTCGGTCCGCCCGACAGGCACCCCGCACCGACGCGGGCAAGGTCTTCTACGACCGGCCGTCGCAACCGATGCCGATCAGCGGCGGGGTGCCGGTCGCGCCGCCACCGGCACCCCCGCACCGGCTGGTCGGCACCGCCGTGGGTGCGGCGCCGGCCGCCGGCAGCGCCCGGGTCGGCGGGTTGGGCGCCTTCCGCGCCGTCGATCCCGACGAGGGTGTGCTGCCCGGCATGATCTGGGGGACCGTCGGCGACGAGGTCACCGACGGCACCGAACTGGCGGTGGCCGTCAACGGCACGGTCGCGACGGTGGTGCCGGTGGTCGCCCCGGACCCGGGCGGCCGACGCTTCGCGGCCCTGCTCGCCGACGACCGGCTCTTCCGGGCCGGCGGCAACCGGCTCGACCTCTACCTGGTCGACCCCGACGGTCGGCTGCGCCAGCTGTCGATCTCCTGACCGGTCGGACGGCGCGGCCGGTACGTGCCGGATCGCTCCCGATCACGTCGCCTGGTTGCACATCACGTGTGCCTTTCGTGGCTGTCCGTCCCCGCCGTCCGGGTTTCCCAGCGCTTCGGTCGGGAATCGGGTGACGCATGCCTCACCGCCGAACCACGAGGGGCGGTGTTGCCGCAACCGCAATTACGGTAGAAGCGAAGGCAATTCAACGTAGATCTGCCGGCGAAGCGAGGAACCACATGACGGAAGTCAAGCTCGATCACCCCGGCGGGCAGCTGTCGATGCCGGTACATTCCGCGGTCGAGGGCCCCGCCGGGATCGGTGTGGGCAAGCTGCTGAAGGAAACCGGGCTGACGACGTACGACCCCGGGTTCGTCAACACCGCCGCCTGTTCGTCCGCGATCACCTACATCGACGGTGACGCGGGCATCCTGCGTTACCGGGGCTACCCGATCGAACAGCTGGCCGAGAAGAGCTCCTTCCTGGAGGTCTCCTACCTGCTGATCTACGGCGAGTTGCCGACCACCCAGGAACTGACCGAGTTCACCGAGCGGATCCGTCGGCACTCCCTGCTGCACGAGGAGATGCGGCGCTTCTTCGACGGCTTCCCCCGGGAGGCCCACCCGATGGCGGTGCTCTCCTCGGCCGTCAGCGCGATCTCCACCTTCTACCAGGACAGCCTCGACCCGTTCGACGCCGAGCACGTGGAGATGTCCACGGTCCGGCTGATGGCGAAGGTACCCACCATCGCCTCGTACGCGTACAAGAAGGCGATCGGGCAGCCGCTGCTGTACCCGGAGAACTCCCTGGGTTACGTGGAGAACTTCCTGCGGATGACGTTCGGTGTGCCGGCGGAGCCGTACGAGGTGGACCCGGTGATCGCCCGGGTGCTGGACATGCTCTTCGTGCTGCACGCCGACCACGAGCAGAACTGCTCCACCTCGACGGTGCGGCTGGTGGGCTCCAGCAACGCCAACCTGTTCGCCTCGGTCTCGGCCGGCGTCAACGCGCTGTTCGGCCCGCTGCACGGCGGCGCCAACCAGGCGGTGCTGGAGATGCTGGAGCGCATCCAGGCCGACGGCGGTGACGTGCAGTCGTTCGTCCGCAAGGTGAAGGACCGCCAGGACGGCGTCAAGCTGATGGGCTTCGGCCACCGGGTCTACAAGAACTACGACCCGCGGGCCGCGATCGTGAAGACGGCGGCGCAGGACGTGCTCGGTCGGATGGCCAAGCCGGATCCGCTGCTGGACATCGCGATGCAGCTGGAGGAGATCGCCCTCGCGGACGACTTCTTCGTCTCGCGCAAGCTCTACCCGAACGTCGACTTTTACACCGGCCTGATCTACAAGGCCATGGGCTTCCCGACGAAGATGTTCACCGTGCTGTTCGCCCTGGGTCGGCTGCCGGGCTGGATCGCCCAGTGGCGCGAGATGATCAACGACCCGGAGACCAAGATCGGCCGTCCGCGGCAGGTCTACACCGGTGCCGCCGAGCGAAACTACCTCCCCGTCGAGCAGCGCTGACCGCGAGCGACCTGACGCAGCCCGCACGACGACGGCCGCCGCACCCGGACCACGGGTACGGCGGCCGTCGTCGTGCGGTGTTCAGTGCGCCGGATGACCGTCGTCGTCCCGACCGGCAGTGGTCGGCAGGTCGCCGAGCACCTCGTTGACGACGTGGATGCGGGCGGCACCGGCCCGGTAGTCGGCGCACACCGTCTCGGCCCGGTCACCGAGGCGGGCACCCGGCCCGACACCGGTGACGGTGAGCCGGGTGCCGGCGACCGTGGTCACGGTGCCGGCGGCGACCAGGCCGGCCACCGGCAGCGCCCCGGCGACCACATGATCGCGCAGCAACCCGCGCAGCTCGTCGGTGTCGCGCAGGAGCAGCTCGTCGAGATTGGTCCGGGAGAACTTGCCGGCGAACGCGTCGTCGGTGGGCGCCAGGATGGTCACCTCCCGGGTCAACTCCTCGGCGAGACCGGTGGCCCGTACCGCCGCCTCGAAGGTGGTGAGCACCGGAATCCACCGCAGCGCCTCGCCGGCGGGCTGGTCGGCGAGCGAGGCGGGGTTGCCCGGTTCGGTGCCGGCGGGCAGCAGCTCGCACAGCGGCCCGGTCACGGCGGTTCCGGCCGGCCCGGCGTCGGCCCCGCCGGTGCCGCCGTCGGCCGTGCTGCCGACCACGACGAGCAGCACGGCGGCGAGGGCGGCACCGACGATCGGCAGGGTCCGGCGCGGCGCGGGTCGGGTGGTCGCGGAGTTGGTGTCGGTCATGGTTGCCTCACTCCTGCGTCGGTCGGCCGCCGGGCCGGGCGCGGGTCCGGCCCGGCGGCACGAGAGGGTACGGCTCAGCGGCTCACAGGCCGGCGCACTGGCCGAACCGTGGGCCGCTGACCGCGTTGGCGACCTCGATGTTCACCGGGGCGGCGGCGTTGCCGGCGCAGCCCAGCGGACCGTTGACGGTGTTGCCGGCCAGCAGCGGGGCGACGCCCGCACTGTTGACCACGTTGACCGGGCCGCTGATCCGATTGCCGACCAGCAGGACCGGACCGGTCGTGCCGGTGAGGTTCACCGGGCCGTTGACGGTGCCGGCGGTCAGCACGAGACCGGCCGCGCCGGCGGCGTCCACCGGACCGTTGATCGAGCCACCGTTGACGATCAGGGTGGCGCCGGGCCGGACCCGGACCGGACCCCGGACGGTGGCGTCGGCGAGGCAGGCCACGCCGGTGACCGTCAGCGGGCCGTTGTGGGTGCCGGTGCGCGTAGGCGCGATCCGCTCCCCGGCCACCAGGCCCTCGGCGGCCTGCTCGTCGAGCAGCAGCGGCACCAGCCCCCGCTCCGGCTGGGACAGCGGTACGAGGTAGCCGCCGGCCACCTTGACCACCGTCCAGCCGTGCGCGGCGAGCCGCTCGGCCACCGTGGTCTGCCGGCCGGCCGGGCCGTCGGTACGCGCACCGTGGTACTGCTCCTCGGTTAGCTGGTACGCGCACGGCGGCTGCGCCAGGATCTGGTCCGCACTCGGTGCGTCCAGCGGCGGCGGTGTGTCGCCCGGGTGCGGCGCCGGGTACGCCTCGATCGGGCGCGAGCCCCGGAAGACGATCCGGCCGGTGTTCGCCGACTGGAACCTGATCGCCTCGGCGCGGGCGGCGGTGATGGCACCGACGTTCGCCCCGTGGTACGCGAGGAACTGGTGGAACGTCCACAGTGCCGAGTACGTCTTGCGTCGGCGGTTGTTGGCGGTGTTGCCCTCGTCCGGCCGGGTGGGCCCGCCCGAGCTGCGCAGCTCCAGCAGGGAGTTGACCACGTTCTTCAGCCCGAGGGTGTTGCGCAGGATGGTCTCCTCGCCGAGGCCGACGTTGGCCCCGGTACACCCGTACGGGCAGGCCCACCAGCCGTCCCGGGCGCCCTGGGTGTACATGTGTCCCTCGATCATGTGCTGCGACCGGTCGAAGATCCCCTGTGCCACGTTCTGGTGCCGGGGCGGCAGCATCGGCAGGTCGCCGGTGTTGGCGTTGCCGTACTCGTGACCGTCGTAGCTGGCGATCGGCCGGTAGTCGCGGACCATCTCGACGAACGCCTGGGTCTCCGGTTGACGGATCAGCGAGTAGTCCCGGTTGAGGTCCTGCCCGGTGGAGTTGCCCCGGCTGTTGGCCGCCCGACCGTCGCCGTTGATCGTCGGGACGATCAGCATGGTGGTCCTCGACAGCAGGCCGAGCGTGGTCGGGTCGTCGGTGAACGCCAGCTGCCGGGCCATGATCAGGCATGCTTCGCGGTCACCGGGCTCGTTGCCGTGCACGTTGCAGTTGACCACCAGGGGGTTCGTCGTGGCCACCGCCTCCGGGGTCGCCGGTGGGGTGGGGTGACCGATGACGAACATGTTGATCGGCCGGTCCTGTACGGTGCGACCGATCTCGACCACCCGAACCCGGTCGCTCAACTCGTCGATCGCCGCCGTGTAGGCGTACTCGTTCACGTCGTCCGTGTACTGCGCGCCCAACGTGGTCTCCCACTGGGTACGCAGGCTCTGGCCGGGCACGTCCGGGTCGCCCCAGTGCCCCCGGGTGATGTCGCTGACCGGGTTCGAGTACGGCTGCTCGGTGCCGTCGAGGCGGGCTCGGACCCGCCACTGGAACCGGTTGCCGGGGGCGAAGCCGGCGTCGGCGAAGGTCGGCGCCGAGTTGTTGATCTGCCGGTTGGGCCGCCAGACGCCGACGATCACCGATGCTCCGGCGGCGGTGCCGTCCTCGGCGACCGGGGTGCGCTCGATCTGGTAATCGGTGGCCCCGTCGACCGGCGTCCAGGCCAGGGTCGCGTACCCGTCGCCCGGCACGACCGTGAGGTCCTGCACCTGGTGCGGCTCGGCCGCCGTCGTCGCCCGGGCGGGTTGTGCGGTCGCCGCGAGGGTGACGGCGAGCAGAGCGGAGAAGACACCGGCCGTTGTCCGTCTGTATCTCAAGGGGATCTCCAAACAGGAGGGATGGCTGGGTACGCACAGCACACCCGCCCTCACCCGGCCACGGGGTCGCGAGCTGGGATTCTTGAGGATGCTCTGAGGTTGCCGGCGACTGGTCGGCCGGTCAGGTGACGCGCAGCCGGTAGCCGACGCCGCGTACCGTCTCCACCAGACCCGGGTCGTCCAGCTTGCCGCGCAGCGCGGCGACGTGGACGTCCAGGTTGTGCCGGGTGGCCCAGGTGGTCTGCCAGACCTCGAGCTGCAACCGGTCCCGGGGCACCACCGTGCCCGCCTGCCGGGCCAGGGCCACCAGCAGGTCGAACTCCTTGCGGGACAGGCCGACCTCGCGGTCACCGACCCGCACCCGCCGGGCATCCACCTCGATGCGCAGGGCACCGACCCACAGCGTGGTCGCCGGCCGGACGGTACGGGCGGTGCGCCGCATCACCGCCTCGATGCGTGCCTGCAACTCGACCATCGAGAACGGCTTGACCACGTAGTCGTCGGCGCCGGCCCGTAGCCCGGCCACCCGGTCGTGCTCCTCCGCCCGGGCGGTCACCGCGATGATCGCGACCCCCTCGTCGTGCTGGCGGATCCACCGACACACCTCCAGGCCGTCGCGGTCGGGCAGGTTCATGTCGAGCAGCACCAGGTCGACCGGATCGGCCTCGACCGCCTCGGCGGCCGTCACCGCCTGGACCACCTCGTGCCCCCGCCGCCGCAGCGCCGAGGCGAGCCCCGCCGAGACGCGCAGGTCGTCTTCCACCAGGAGCACCCGCACCCGCGCCCTCCTCGGACCGCACCGCTGCCGGATGCCTGCGAGTGTGTCGGATGCGCAGCCGTGCCGACCAGTGTGGACACAAGATCGTAACGGCGGACTGAACCACCCGAACAGGTCCGGTAGCACCCGGCGGGTGCGGTCCCACGTGCCGCCCGGCGGTGTGCCCGCCGGGCGGGTCAGCCGACGGCGGCCTTCAGCACCCAGGACGTCACCCGGGGATGGCCGACCAGCTCGGCCCGGCCGGTGCACCAGAGCAGCACATCGACCGGGTCCCCGGCCGGGGCCTGCGGAAAGAGCCGGGCGAGCACCGCCGCGCACAGCTCCGCCGGTGGCCGCCAGTCGATGCCGAGCCCCTGGGCGATGTCCCAGGTGTGCACGAGCGTCTCGTTGACCCCGAGTGCGGCGAAGCCACCCGGGTCGGTCGCCCCCCAGTGCCAGCCACGGGCGGCCGAATCCGCGGCACCGACCGCGTCGCCCAACAGCCGCCCGCAGGCGGTGACCACGGCGAGAACGTCGCGCGGCGCGGCGTCGTCCCGGACGACCAGGTCGAACGGCAGGTACGCCTCGTCCGGGCGGGCTGCGACCTGACCCGCGTACGCCAGCAGGTCGTGGGCGACGTGGGCCGCCGTCGTCCAGCAACTCCACTCCAGGGTGCCCGCCCGGTGCTCCCGCCAGTCCCGCGACACGTGCGGCGTGAGCGCCCGCACCATCTCGGCCACCGCCTGGTCGACTTCGCCACCGTCCATCCCCGTCATGTCCACCATGCTGCCAGTCGCCCGGCCGGCCGGCGGCCCCGTCTTTTCCGGGGCTGCCGCACCAACCGGGTGAGCGGTACGGTGCCGCCCATGAGTCAGCAGGTGCGGGTCCGACCGATCTCGCTCGGCGGGCGGGTGGTGCTGGCGGCCCAACTGTCGATGCTGGCCGCCGCGCTCGTCGGCAGTTTCGGTGTGCTGCTCACGGCCGCCCTGCGCGTCGACGACCTGCCGGCGCTGCTGAGCCCGGGGGTGGAGCGGTTGGGCGATCCGAAGGACTCCCTCCCGCCCTTCGGGCCCGACTCGGTGTGGAATCCACTGCTCTGGGTCTTCGAACTCAGCCGCGTGGTGGCGATGTTCGTCCAGCCGCTTGCCGCGCTGGCCCTGCTTCTCGGGTTGGTGTCCCTCGCCCGCACCTGGCAGGTCGGCGATCGGTCCACGTTCCGTCGGCTCGCCGTCGGCACCGCCCTGTGGTGCGCGACAGCCGTCCTCGCGCTGACCCCGTACGGCATGCGACTGCACCACTGGCTGCTGGACTAGGGGTTGCCGCCAGGGGTCGTGTAGCGAGTGCTGTCGGTCGGGGCTGCTACCGTCCCGCATTCGCTGGAGCCGATCCGGGCGACGCGTTCCGACAGGGGCCACCGGCTGGCGGGGGAGAGGGTGCACGCAATGGGCGACGAGGAGAAGAGCGCGCTGTCGATGTTCCTGAGGGCGCAGCGGGCAAGCGTCCTCGCGATCATCGACGGGCTCGACGTGACGGCCCTGACCACCGCCGTGCTGCCCTCCGGGTGGACGCCGCTGGGCCTGGTGGAACACCTCGGCTACGCCGAGCGGCACTGGTTCCAGGAGATCATGTTCGGCTCGGTCGAGCCGCTGGCCTGGCCCGACGACGACCACGCGCCGCTGACCACGCCCCGACCGCCGGCGGTGGTGCTGCAGTTCTACCGGGCCCAGTGCGAGCGGTCCGACGCCGTCCTCGCCGGCACGCCGCTGTCCGCGCCGGTACGCCAACGGCACCCCGGTCCGCTCGGAGAGGAGATCACCGACCTGCGGCGCGTCGTCCTGCACATGATCGAGGAAACCGCACGTCACGCGGGTCATCTCGACGCGGCGCGCGAGCTGCTCGACGGCAGGACCGGCCTCGGGCCCCGATAGCCGCCACCCGATCGCCGGTGGGTCAGCGCCCCGACCCGGTCGAGGTCCGGGTCGGGGCGCACGCAAGCGCGAGTGGTAGAAGGGGTCAGCGCAGGCCGGCGGCGGCGAGCAGGTTGCCGTCCGGGATCGCCGGCAGGGCCCGCCCGTGCGCCATCTGCCGTGCCGCGCGGTCGGCGGTGAACGCCGGTGCCTGGGCGATCGCCGAGGCGTACGTCGAGGCGGTACGGCTGGCGATGGCCGCCCAGCCGTACCGGTCGTGCACCATGGCCCGGGCCCGGCGGGCCAGCGTCCGGGCGCGTTCGGCGTCGGACAGCAGGGTGTGCACCGCGTCGGTGAGCGCGTCCGGGTCGTGCGGCCGGAAGGTGACCCCGGTGACGCCCGGCTCGACGATCTCGGCCAGCCCGCCGGTCTCGGCGACCGCCAGCGGCGCGCCGGCGGCGGCACCCTCCAGCGCGACCATGCCGAACGGCTCGTAGATGCTGGGCACGGCGAAGCAGTCCGAGGCGGCCATCACCGCGGGCAGGTCGGTGCCGCCGAGGAAGCCGGGCAGGCTGACCGTGCCGGCGAGGCCGAGCCGATGCACGTCGGCCTCCAGCTCACTCCGGTACGGTCCGTCGCCGACGATCACCGCGCGCAGCCCCGGGTGCCGCTCCCGCAGCCGGGGCAGCCCGGCGATGAGGTGCTGCACGCCCTTCTCGTACACCAGGCGGCCGGCGAACGTGACCAGCGGACCGTCCCCGGCGAACCGGGCCCGCGCCGCCGCCACGGCGGCGGCGGAGACCCGCCAGCGGTGCGGCTCGACCCCGTTGGGCACCACGTCGACCCGCCCGTTCGGCACGCCGAACAGGCCGGTCACCTCGTCGCGCATGTAGCCGGAGCAGACGATGACCCGGTTCGACTCGCCGCCCAGCCAGTGCTCCACCCCGTGGATGGTGCGGTTCATCTCCTCGGGCAGCCAACCCTGGTGCCGGCCCGCCTCGGTGGCGTGGATGGTGGTGACCAGCGGCAGGTCGAGGTGGTCGCGCAGGGTCATCGCGGTGTGCGCGACGAGCCAGTCGTGGGCGTGGATCACGTCGTAGCCGCCGGTGGCGGCGGCGCGCAGCGCGGCCCGGGTCAGGGTGTGGTTGAACGCCATCGTCCAGGCCAGCAGCGAGCTGGTGGCCAGTGGGAACGTCACCGGGTCCTCGGCGGCGCGCACGACGCGCACCCCGTCGACGTACTCCTCCAGCGGGGCGCCGTCGGTGTGGCGGGTGACGACGGTGACCTGGTGACCGGCGGCGGCCAGGGCCACCGACAGGGCGTGCACGTGTCGACCCAGCCCGCCGACGAGCACCGGCGGGTACTCCCACGACAGCATCAGGATGCGGCGGGGCTGCGACCCGACGGTGGGACCGGACGACGCCGGGACCTGGGGACGCGAGGTGAGCGTGGGGCGGTGGACGCGGTCCGGAGCGGTGGCGGTCCGTCCGCCGACCCGCAGGGTGGTCACATCAGTCTCCGTCCGTGCAGGAAGGAACGCGCCGACGTCGGTGGCGGCGAGCGGGCAGGGTGGGTTTCGGACACGCGTGAGCGCGCCGGCGGTGCGAGGATCTGGTAGGCGCGCGGACGACGCGCCCGCGAACAAGGAAACGTCATGACGGCCGATCCCGCATCTCGAAGAGGGCCTCAGTGACCGACGACACCGCAGGGTTCATCTGCACTCGGTCGCGCGGACACCGGGCATTCACCCGATCGGATGGATTGGCGGTGGACCGTGCGGGGCATTACGGCCGCGCGCATCACCGGTGGCTCCGGCGGGTGCGCTCATGGTGCGGGCGCGCTCATGACATGTGGGCCGAAGGAGCGAGATGCAGGTCTGGCCGGGCGAGCGATACCCCCTCGGGGCGACCTACGACGGGATGGGCACCAACTTCGCGATCTTCTCCGAGGTGGCGGAGAAGATCGAACTCTGCCTCTTCGACGAGTGGGACGTGGGCCACGAGCGCCGGGTCGAGCTGCGGGAGGTCGACGCGTACGTCTGGCACGCGTACATCCCGGGGGTAGGGCCGGGCCAGCGCTACGGCTACCGGGTGCACGGCCCGTACGACCCGGCCAACGGGCTGCGCTGCAACCCGGCCAAGCTGCTCATCGACCCGTACGCCAAGGCCATCGACGGTGACGTGCGGTGGGATCCGGCGGTCTACGACTACGTCCACGGCGACCCCGAGCGGATCAACACCGACGACTCGGCGCCGTACATGCCGAAGTCGGTGGTGGTGAACCCCTACTTCGACTGGGGCAACGACGCGCCACCGCGTATCCCGTACCACCACTCGGTCATCTACGAGGCCCACGTCCGCGGGCTGACCATGCGGCTGCCCGGCATCCCCGAGGAGCTGCGCGGCACGTACGCCGGCATCGCCTCGCCCCCGATGATCGAACACCTGACCCGGCTCGGGATCACCGCCATCGAACTGATGCCGGTGCACCAGTTCGTCAACGACCACCGCCTGACCGACCTCGGGCTGCGCAACTACTGGGGCTACAACACCATCGGCTTCTTCGCCCCGCACCACGCGTACTCGGCCCTGGGGCACCTGGGCCAGCAGGTGCAGGAGTTCCGGGGCATGGTCAAGGCGTTGCACGCCGCCGGTATCGAGGTGATCCTCGACGTGGTCTACAACCACACCGCCGAGGGCAACCACCTGGGCCCCACGTTGAGCTTCAAGGGGGTCGACAACCCCAGCTACTACCGGCTGTCCGAGGAAGACCGACGTTACTACGTCGACTACACCGGCACCGGCAACAGCCTCAACGTCCGCAGCCCCCACTCCCTGCAACTGATCATGGATTCGTTGCGGTACTGGGTGACCGAGATGCACGTCGACGGCTTCCGCTTCGACCTGGCCGCCACCCTGGCCCGCGAGTTCTACGAGGTGGACCGACTCTCCACCTTCTTCGAGGTGGTGCAGCAGGACCCGGTGGTCAGCCGGGTGAAGCTGATCGCCGAGCCGTGGGACGTCGGCCCCGGCGGCTACCAGGTCGGCAACTTCCCGCCCCAGTGGACCGAGTGGAACGGCAAGTACCGGGACACCGTCCGCGACTTCTGGCGTGGTGAACCGGCCACCCTCGCCGAGTTCGCCTCCCGCATCTCCGGCTCCGCCGACCTCTACCAGGACGACGGCCGCCGCCCCTTCCACAGCATCAACTTCGTCACCTGCCACGACGGGTTCACCCTCAACGACCTGGTGTCGTACAACGACAAGCACAACGAGGCCAACGGCGAGGACAACCGCGACGGCGAGAGCCACAACCGCTCCTGGAACTGCGGCGTCGAGGGCGACACCGACGACCCCGGGGTGCTCGGCCTGCGCGCCCGGCAGCGCCGCAACTTCATCGCCACCCTGCTGCTGTCGCAGGGCGTACCGATGATCGGTCACGGCGACGAGCTGGGCCGCACCCAGCGGGGCAACAACAACGCCTACTGCCAGGACAGCGAACTGGCCTGGATCGACTGGGACGACGCCGACACCGAGTTGCTCGACTTCACCCGCCGGCTCGTCGAGTTCCGCCGCCAGCACCAGGTGTTCCAGCGTCGCCGCTTCTTCACCGGCCTGCGGGTGCACGGCCGCGAGGTCGACGAGCCGCTGCCCGACCTGGCCTGGTACACCCCCGACGGGCGGGAGATGACCGGCGAGGACTGGGGCAACGACTTCGGTCGCTCGGTGGCGCTCTTCGTCAACGGCGAGGGCATCCGGGAACGCGGCCAGTACGGCCAACGCCACCACGACGCCTCGTTCTGGCTCTGCTTCAACGCCCACGACGCGCCGCTGGACTTCACCCTCCCGCCGGTCGAGTTCGGCCAGCGTTGGGAACTGGTGATCAGCACCGCCGAACCGGACCAGGACAAGAGGACCACCGCGGAGGCCGGCGGCACGCTCTGCGTACCGGACCGCTCCCTGCTGGTGCTGGAGAGGGTGGCCTGACATGCCCGCGAAGCCCGTCACCGCCACCTACCGGGTGCAGGTGCGCCCCGGCTTCGACCTGGACGCCACCGCCGACCTCGCCGGCTACCTCGCCGACCTCGGCGTCACCCACCTCTACAGCGCGCCGCTACTGGCCGCCGCCCCGGGCAGCGCGCACGGCTACGACGTCGTCGACCACCGGCAGGTCAACCCGGAACTCGGCGGCGAGGCCGGCCGGCAGCGGCTGCTGCGGGCGCTGCGCGACGCCGGTCTCGGTCTGGTCGTGGACATCGTGCCCAACCACGCCGGAGTGGCCGTGCCGGCAGCCAACCCGGCCTGGTGGGACCTGCTGCGCCGGGGCCGCGAGTCGGCGTACGCCGACTGGTTCGACGTCGACTGGCAGCGGGGGCGGCTGCTGCTGCCGGTGCTCGCCGACACCCCCGACGCGCTCGACGACCTCAAGCTCGCCGACGGGGAGCTGCGCTACCACGAGCACCGCTTCCCGGTCGCCGACGGCACCGGCGACGGCACCGCCCGCGAGGTGCACGACCGGCAGCACTACGAGCTGGTGTCCTGGCGACGCGGCGACGCCGAACTGACCTACCGCCGGTTCTTCGCCGTCTCCAGCCTGGCCGGGCTGCGGGTGGAGGACCCGGACGTGTTCGCCGCCACCCACGAGCTGATCCTGGCCTGGACGGCTGCCGGCGAGGTCGACGGCATCCGGGTCGACCACCCCGACGGGCTGCGCGACCCCGCCGGCTACCTGGCCCGGCTGCGGGAAGCCGCCCCCGACGCCTGGCTGATCGTGGAGAAGATCCTGGAGTACGGCGAGGAGCTGCCCGGCTGGCCGGTCGACGGCACCACCGGCTACGACGCGCTGGGCGCCGTCGGCGGGCTCTTCGTCGACGGCGACGCCGAGGCCGACTTCACCGCCCTGGACACCCGCCTCGCCGGCCGGGCCACCTCCTGGGCCGACCTGACCCACGACACGAAACTCGGTGCCGCCACCCGGCTGCTGGCCGCCGAACTGACCCGGCTGGCCGCGCTCGCCCCCGACGTCGACCCCGACGCCGCCCGCGCCGCCCTCGCCGAACTCGCCGCCGCCTTCGCCGTCTACCGGGGCTACCCGCCCGACGGGGCCCGGCACCTGGCCAACGCCCGCGCCGAGGCCGGTCGCCGCCGCACCGACCTGACCGGCGCGCTGGACGCGATCACCCGCCGGCTCCGCGACCCCGACGACGAACTGGCCCGCCGCTTCCCGCAGTTCACCGGCGCGGTGATGGCCAAGGGCGTCGAGGACACCGCGTACTACCGGTGGAGCCGGTTCATCGCGCTGAACGAGGTCGGCGGCAGCCCCACCCACTTCGGCACCCTGCCCGGCCGGTTCCACCGCTTCGCCGCCGCCCGCCACGAGCGCTGGCCGGCGAGCATGACCACCCTGTCCACCCACGACACCAAACGCGGCGAGGACGTCCGCGCCCGCCTCGCCGTCCTCGCCGAGCTGCCCCAGCGCTGGGCCGACGCGGTCACCGGCTGGATGGCCGCGGTGCCGCTGCCCGACGCCGCCCTGGCCCACCTGCTGTGGCAGACCGCCGTCGGTGCCTGGCCCATCGAACGCGAGCGCCTGCACGCGTACGCGGAGAAGGCCGCCCGGGAGGCGGCGGCCTCGACCAGCTGGACGGACCCCGACCCGGCCTTCGAACGCGCCATGCACGCCCTGGTCGACGCCATGTACGACGACCCGGCGGTCAGCTCCGAGCTGGCCGCCTTCGCCGCCGAGATCACCCCGCCCGGCTGGTCGAACTCGCTCGGGCAGAAACTCGTGCAACTGGCCATGCCCGGGATACCCGACACCTACCAGGGCACCGAGCTGTGGGACAACTCCCTGGTCGACCCGGACAACCGCCGGCCGGTCGACTTCGCCGTACGCCGGGATCTGCTGGCCCGGCTCGACGCCGGCTGGCAGCCGCCGGTGGACGAGACCGGCGCGGCGAAGCTGCTCGTGGTGTCGCGGACCCTGCGGGCGCGTCGCGACCACCCGGAGCTGTTCGGCGACTACCAGCCGCTCATCGTCCACGGGCCGGCGGCCCGGCACGCCGTGGCCTTCGACCGGGGCGGCGCGGTCGCCGTGGCCGCCCGGCTGCCGCTGCGGCTGGCGGCGGCCGGCGGCTGGCGGGACACCACCCTGTCACTACCCGTTAAAGAGATGTCGTGCCTGTTCACCGGTCGGGTCTACAGTGGCTCTCAGGTCCGCCTCGCGGACCTGTCGACCACCTATCCCGTCGCGCTGCTGGTGCCCACCACCTGACCCGGGAGGCTGCGTCATGACCGAGTTCACCGTCTGGGCACCCGAGGCGAGACGGGTGAGGCTGCACCTGCCGGGTGTCACCGACCACGAGATGCGGGCCGGCCGGGGCGGCTGGTGGCGCGTCGAGGTGCCCGACGCCGGCACCGACTACGCGTTCCTGCTCGACGACGACGACCAGCCGCTGCCCGACCCCCGGTCGGCCTGGCAGCCCTCCGGGGTGCACGGCCCCAGCAGGATCTACGACCACGCGGCGTTCCGCTGGAGCGACGGCACGTGGACCGGCCGGCAACTGCCCGGCAGCATCCTGTATGAGCTGCACGTCGGCACCTTCACCCCGGAGGGCACCTTCGACGCCGCGATCGGCAGACTCGACCACCTGGTCGACCTGGGTGTCGACCTGATCGAACTGCTGCCGGTCAACGCCTTCAACGGGGAACACAACTGGGGCTACGACGGCGTCTGCTGGTACGCCCCGCACGAACCCTACGGCGGACCGGACGGCCTGAAACGGTTCGTGGACGCCGCCCACGCTCGCGGTCTGGGGGTGATCCTCGACGTCGTCTACAACCATTTCGGGCCCTCCGGGGCCTACGCGCCGAAGTTCGCGCCCTATGTGGGGGAGCGGCACACCCCCTGGGGTCAGGCGATCAACCTGGACGGCCCGCACTCCGACGGGGTGCGCCGGTTCATCATCGACAGCGTGCTGATGTGGCTGCGCGACTACCACGTCGACGGGCTGCGCCTGGACGCCGTGCACGCCATGCCCGACACCCGCGCCGTGCACCTGCTCGAAGAGATCGCCGTCGAGGTCGAGAGCCTCTCGACCCACCTGGGCCGCCCGCTGTCCCTGATCGCCGAGTCCGACCTCAACGACCCTCGGCTCATCACCCCCCGGGAGGCCGGCGGCCACGGCCTGCACGCCCAGTGGAACGACGACGCCCACCACGCCCTGCACACCCTGCTCACCGGCGAACGGCAGGGCTACTACGGCGACTTCGGCACCATGGAGTGCCTGGTGGAGGTGCTCACCGGTGGCTTCTTCCACACCGGCACCTGGTCCAGCTTCCGCAGCCGCCAACACGGCCGCCCGGTCGACCAGCGCACCCCCGGCCACCGCTTCGTCGCGTACCTGCAGAACCACGACCAGATCGGCAACCGCGCGGTCGGTGACCGCCTGTCGGCCTCGCTCTCCCCGGCGTTGCTGCGGGTGGGTGCGACCCTGCTGATGACCGCGCCGTTCACCCCGATGCTGTTCATGGGGGAGGAGTGGGCCGCCTCGACTCCCTGGCAGTACTTCACCTCGCACCCGGAGCCGGAACTGGCCACCGCCGTGGTCACCGGCCGCCGCAGCGAATTCGCCGCCCACGGCTGGCCACCCGGCGACGTGCCGGACCCGCAGGACCCGCAGACCTTCCTCCGCTCCCGGCTCGACTGGGCCGAGCTGGACAAACCCGAACACCGCGAGATGTACGACTTCCACCGCCGCCTCATCGCCCTGCGCAAGTCCCGCCCGGAGCTGTCGGATCCACACCTGTTCGCGATGGAGGTACGCCACGGCGACCAGTTCCTGGTGATGCGCCGGGGTGGCTGCCTGGTCGCGGCGAACCTGGCCGGCAAGCCGCAGCGGGTGACCCTGCCGGGGGTGGCGAGGCGGGTTCTGCTGGCAACCGGGAGCGGTGTCACCGTGCAACGCGACCGCATCGAGTTGCCAGCAGAGACAGCAGCCATCGTCGCATTGTGATCCAGTGGACCCGAACCGGTGATGCTGGACATCAATCGTTGCTGTCACCATCGCGACAGTCGACTTGACCTTCTAGCGAAAGCTAGTTGGCTTGCGTCGGTTAGCTTGGGATGAGCCGGTGTTCTGGAGGTCGATATGGCCGGGATGCTCTACTATCCTTTCGCGAATGCGCCCCGGTCGGTTTTGCAGCGGGCGATCCTTTACTGGGATAATCTTGCGACGGTCGTGGCTCCGGGATGGGAAGCCAGGCTGAGCGCGTGGATGCGAGAGGTTCAGGATGCGGGCCTCTATCGACCACTCGAAGCCAATCGTGCATTCGGCCCCTATGCGCTCCACGAGATCGAAGGGGAACTCGAACGTGTGCTGAGAAGGATTCCGACCGACGACCTGCTGCCGCCAACGGCACCGCCGAGCGGCGAATTCAGTACGCTCCACGTCGAAAAGCTGCATGGCAGCGTCGTCGATGAACTGCTGCAACGGCAGTTGGTGTATCCTCACCCGGACAGCCCCTCCCGGCTTGTGGCCGCGCCCGCCTTGCTCAACGTCGTGGTGAGCCTTATCGCCGGACGAATCGCAGCCGAGCACAATGATCGTTCCGGCTGTACCGGGCCGGAAGGGTTGCGCCCGTACACGGACCATGAGGTTGCTCACCGCCTCGGTACGGAGCCGCTGTCGGACTATGACGTGACCGCCTGTTGGCACGTCGATGTAGGGTCGCTGCTGCCGGTTCCGAGCAGTGACATTCGAATCAACGATCTCGTGCGTTTTCGCGAAGAATATGATGACGAGCGTCAGCGACTGATGTTCGCAATCGATGAGATGCTTCACAGGCTGAAGCAGGCTGGCCGGCATCCGCAGGACGCCATCAGTCTCGTCGAAAAAGAACTCAGCGAAGCGTTGACCGATGTGCGTGCTGCTGCCCAAGGGCGGAAGTTGAACCTTGTTGCTCGGCCGCTTGCGGTGACGGTCGCCATCGGGGCTGCCGGCATTGGGGCGATCGCCGAGCCGGCACTCGCTGTTCCTATGGGAGTCCTCTCCTCGCTCGTGGTGAATATAGCGACGGGTCGAATCCGGCGCGCCGGTAATGACTCAAGAAAACTGGCAGACTTCAAGTACTTGCACCGCGTGAAAGAAGCAGTAGGAGGTGCTGCTTGAGCGATAATCGCGGCTGAAAACAGCTAATCGGGGACGAGGGTGATTAAGACGCTCTGCCGCATTCCGGCGCCGACGTTCGCGCGGGATGGGGTGAGTTGTGAACCTTTCAGGGGGCTTACGGGCGGCTTTGAAGCCAGGCGAGGGGTTGTCCGGTGAGGGCGGCGTCGGCGAGACGGTGGGCGGATGCGGTCTTGAGGGCGGCGCGGGAGCTGTCGATCCAGCGCTGAACGTCGTCGATGCCCTGATGCCGGTACTCGACGGCTTGGACGAGGCATTCGAGTTTGTCGGCGTCGCGGGCGACGATGGATTCGAGGGTTTCGCCTGCTTCGTACTCGGCGACGGCAGCGTTGATGACGTCGGCGACGACGGGTGGGCAGGCGGCGACCTGGTCGGCGGTGACGGTGGTGTTGGGCACGGCGGTGAGGTAACGCTTGGCGATGTGCGGGATGTCGGTGATCCGGGTTTCCTGGGTGTCGTGCAGGGTGCAGAGCATGGAGACCCGAGCCGGATCGGCGCCCTCCATCGAGGCGAGGATCATGCCGATGATCGCGGTGCGGAACGAGTGCTCGGCGATCGACTCAGGGTGCTTGACCCCGGCGAACCACCAGCCGGTGCGGGCGGCGCGTTTGAGCACACCTGCCTCGAAAATGAAGCTCATCGCCCCGGCGGCCTCGTGGTCGTCGCTCATGTGCCCGTCCTTGTGCCCGTGATTCCGTCCGCTCGCAGGCTGTAGACGATAGACGTTAGTTCCTGCCTGGACTGTGCAGAGATGCTGTAGTGATCGAGTAGGGCGGTGCTGCGGTCGACCAACGCTCGGCTGGTGGCAGGGTCGTCGTGGGAGAGTCCTCGCCGGGCGGCGAGCAGAGCCCACGTGTTGTGAATGTTGAGGTCCACGAACGGGTGTCCGGCTCTGAGGCGCGCCACCAGGTGGCGGAGGAGGCGTGACCCGCGCCAGTCGGTGCGAGCGGCGGGCATGAAGGAGTCGTTTCGCTGGCGGTAGGGAAGTTCGCCGACCCAGTAGGCCGAGTAGTTCAGCGCCGCGTGCTGGCAGGCATCGTCCGGGTGGGCGCGTGCGATGAAGTCGCGGAGTGGTTCTGGGTTGCCTTGGTTGGCCAGCGAGGTGACCACTGATCGGGCGTCAGCCCACGTCGGTGACCAGGTGTGGAGGCTGGTCATCCGGCGTGCCGTCCGGGAGTTGTGCTGCGCGAGCCAGGAGGCGGACTCCTTCGTGGGATCGGTGCCGGCGAGGAAGCAGGCTTGCCGGTGTAGCAGGTCGTGCCGACCAGCGGCAGCACGTTCGGCCAGCACGTGAAGTTGCTGGAAGAAGGCGTGACGCTGATCGGCGGGGAGGATCGGTCCGTCGGCGACCGGACCTCGGCGCGGGTGAGGTGATGGGAGGTCTCTCACGAAGCTCGGTCGTCGGCCGGTGACCGCCCAGACGATCAGATCACTCAGCCGGTGGGTGAGCACCGACCAGCCAAGCGCTTGTTGACTCAGGTCGGCTCGCTCCATCTGCTGGTCAAGGATGTTGGCGACGATGGAGTCTGCCTCGGCGGCGTCGTCGACGGCGGCAAGCAATCGGACACTGGCTCCGAGCCTGCCAAGCTTCTGACGGACTGTGAGCGCCTGCCCGAAAGGCACGGCCGTGAAGGACCGTCGCCCGGATTCCCAGCTCTGCACCGTTGCGCGGTCGACCCCCAACTCGGCGGCAACTTGTTCCTGCGTCAACGGGATGGACTCGCGGATCAGCTTCAGCAAGTACCCGGTCACGTAGCCCTGCGGCCTGGACGATCGAGCGTGAACCGACACCTATACCCCCACGTTGACCAGTGGTCGATGTTTGTCCCGCCGACTGCCTCTCTCGCGCGGAGCGTGGCCTGCGCATCCGTACTGCTGGTGAGTCCTACGACTGCCGTCGTGATCGTAGCGTCGTGATTACTGAGAGTGCCACATCCGGGCCGTGATTCGAGTTCGGCCATGTCCGCACTGCTGGAAAGGACACGACATGTCTGGGGCACGCGACAAGTCGGCGGTGAGCCGGAGCGAGCAGGTGGAGGCGGCTGAGCGCGAGGCGGCTAGGCGGCGGCTGTTGGAGCAGGCTGAGGCGGAGCGCGTACCGGTTGAGGAGACCACGCGGGCGGTGCCGGACCGGCGGTGGCGGCGTGAGCAGCGGTGAGCTGCCGATCGGTCGGCGGGTGGCGCGCTGGCGGGTCCGGCGTGGGATGACCCAGCAGATGCTCGCCGACCGGTTGGGTAAGTCGAAAAGCTGGGTGGACAAGGTGGAACGGGGTGCCCGGCGACTGGACCGGTACCCGACGATCCAGCAGATCGGCGAGGTGTTGCGGGTCGATCCGATGGTGCTGCTCGGTCAGCGTCGCCCGCCGCAGCAGCAGGATGCCGGTACGCCGGACGGGGTGGACGGGATCCGGGCGGCGCTGGCCCGCTACGACCGGGCGCTCGGCGATCCTGTCTCGCCTGTCGAGGTGCGTCGGCAGGTCGAGCATGCCTGGTTGAGTTTCCAGCATGCGCACTACGCGCCGTTGGTGCGGGCATTGCCGGGGTTGCTGGACGCCGCTCATGCGTCGCCGGTGCGAGACCTGCTAGTGCAGGCGTACCGGATCACCGTGTCGGTGCTGGTGAAGCTCGGCGAGGCCGACCTCGGCTGGCTGGCCGCAGACCGGGCGATGGGCGCGGCGAGCGGTGACGCGTTGCTGTCCGCGTCGGCGGCGGTGTCGGTGGGGCAGGCGTTGCGGGCGCTGAGCCGGCACCGGCCGGCCCTGGCCGCGACGAATGCCGCCGCGAGCCACCTCGGGCCACACCATGCCGCCGTACAAGGAACGTTGCTGCTTGAGGGTGCGCTGGCTGCCGCAGGGTGCGGCGAAGCCCGACGTGCCGCCGAGTTGATTGGATGGGCGGCCGGGCTCGCCGCCAAGGTTCGTGAAGACACGCAGCGGACTGGGTTCGGGCCGGCGGCCGTCGAGTTGGCACGGGTGGTGGTGGCGATCGAGTTGGGGGACGCGGGGGCGGCGGTGCACGGCCACTCGGTGATCATGCGGCGGGACGGATGGCGGCGGTTGCCGGCCGAACATCGGGGCGCGTATCTGGTGGACGTGGCGCGGGCGTACCTCCAGATCGGTGACCTGCGAGGTGCGGCCCGCGCGCTGGTCGACGCCGACGCCATCGCGCCGGCCGAGATCCGCTGCCGGCCGTTGGCGCGTACCGTCATCGCCGATCTCGCCCACCGTCACCCGGTCCCGGCCGGCGTCGCTCGCCTGGCCACCCTCGTCGGTCTCACCCGCTGACCAGCCCGGCGGATCAGCGGCCGGCGCGTTTCCAGGCGCGGTAGAACTCCTTGTATAGGAAGCGTTGCACCGGGGTGCCGGTGGCGGAGACCTGTTTGCCGAGCGCTCGTGCGCCGATCCACATGCCGGCGACCTTGGGTACGCCGGGGACCGACTCGGTCACCGATGCCACCCCGTTGACGAGTTCCTGTTCGACCGGCGAGAGCGCCACCCGGCGCAGACCGAGCCGTTCCAGGAGCTGTCGCTTCGCCCCGTTGATGTCGCGGGCGAGGCGGAGATGATCCTCGTCGGTGACGCAGCGGGCGACGGCGGCCCGCAGCTCGGCTGCCTTGTCCCGGTAGTCGGCGATCCGGGCGACGATCAGGTCGATCCATTCGCGTTCACCGAGCCGGCCGGTCTCGTTCGCCTGCCAGAGACGGCCGCCCAGCAGCGGAAGTTCGAGTTCGAGAAGCTGTACGCGGTGCGTGTCGCTGTCGTCCGCGGCCGTCACGAGGGACTGGTGGATCCCCCGGATGGCCTTGATGACGTCGAGGACCACCGTTTCCGTCGCACCCTCGGTGGAGAGGTCGAAGGTCAGCAGGAAGTCGCGCCGGACGGGATGGGCCTGATAGGACAGGCTGGTGGCGTCCGCGCGCGCTTGATACTTCAGCCCGCGCGCCAATGTCGCCGCGACGTAGACCTCCTCGCCGGGCGGTGCCATCAGTCGTAACGGCCCACGTAGCACGATCGAGGCCGCTCGTGCCCAGGTGCCGAAAGGGTCGTCCTCGACCCCGTCGGAGGTGGTGATTCGATCCGTGTGATGACCGGCTACCCGTACATTGGCCGCCTGGAAGGCGCACCAGCCGTGGATCCGCTTCGACAGCGAGTTCCGTGAGTCGGGCAGGGCCTCGTCGCAGGTGACAGCTTGCCCGATGAACTGACCGAGGACCTGGTTGCCGCGCCAGCTCTGCAACTCGTGCAGCGCCGCTTCCTCGGCCTCGCGTACCCGACCGGTTTCGTCATCGGTCAGTTGCAGAGGATGCAGCAGCCCCGCGTCGGCCAACGCCCGGAGGAGATAGGGCCTGGCCCCGAAGTCGACGGCCCTGGGGTGGGCGAGTACCGGATGGGCCACCCATACCCGTTCCATGAAGATCAGCGATTGGATCAGTTCGACAAACGCTTGGCGGGCGAACGGGTCGTCGGGCCGAGTCGCGCGGTTCTGCGCAACGACGAAATCTTCCGCGCTGATGATCGACGTGACGTCTACGAGGACTTCGGTGTTCCGGTGGGGGAGTCCCGGGCTAGCTCCACGAACCACTTGACGGCCTCCGGGCGACCCATCACGGTGCTGGCGAAAGTCGGCTCTGGCTGGGCGAGCGTTTCCATGGGCACCGGCAGATGACGGCTCCCATTCACATCTGTGGACATTAGACCGACGATCTCACCGAGGCACAAGCCTGCGAGGCCGTCCCAGACCTTCTGGCGAGGGCGGTAGAAGAGGTCGAAACGCGGTGCGTCCGTCGTGAGATCGGTGAGGTTCAGAGCGGTACGCAGCATGTCCAGCGTCTGTGACGTGGTGCGCGTCTTCAGGGCGTAGCCGGCCTCGGCCATGGCAGTCTCGTGCGGCGGGGCTTCCGATCGGGCGCTGCGGGTCAGGGATGCGACACGGACGGATTCGCTGTTGTACGCCGCCACGCTGCCGTTGACGGTGATCGTCTGGTTGGCCCGGGAGGCGACCACCACGATCGGCTTGCCGCCGTCTCCCAGCTCAGGCGCGACGATGAGCGCGGCAACCGGCTCCCGTCGCTCCAGTAAACAGACGACCGAGCAGAACTCGGTGCTGCGCGGATTGACGAATTCGGCGGTGCCATCGATAGGGTCGATCACCCAGATCCGCTCGGGTTCCTCGTCGTGGCCGGGCCGCCACGAGCCACTGCCCGACTCCTCGGCCAGCACGCGAGCATCAGGGTCCACCGCCCGGATCTTGCTGATGACCATGTCTTCGACCGCGAGGTCGGCTTCGGTGAGCAGGGTGTGGTCGGCCTTTTCCCGCACGTTCAACTTGGCTACCCGGGATCGGTACGAGGCGAGGATGTCCAACAGCTCAGTCGTCAGGTCGGTCCACAACGGGTCAAGGTTCATCGACTCGACACTCCTCGCGACCGGCTCTCGGCACCGCTCGATCGATGGTCCCATCATCCCACTCCGGCGATAGATCGCCGTGCTGGCCCAGCGTCGCCCGCCTAAGAGCTCTAAGACGGCCCTGCTGCGGAGTCGGTGGACCGATTTGTGGCAGTGCCGGTACCCGACACGCCGGGTCGGGACTTCCTGCACTGCCACGAATCCCTATGGCCGCCGAACGGTTGCCGGTCGACTCATCGCGCTCGCCAGTCGGCGGGATCCTCGACGCCGTCGGCCAGGCGGATCGAGGCCGCCAGCCGTAGCGCCATGTCTCGGCCCCCCAGCGCCTCGTTGCCGCGCCGGCTCATGATTCTTGTCTCCGCGACGCACTCAGCGCACCCACCGGGAAGCTGTTCCACCCGGTAGACCCCTGCGCCAGTCCTGACCCAGTCGACCGCGGTGGCGGCACGGCCTGCCACGGTGACGTCATCGGTGCCGTTGTGTCTGCCGCTGGCCAGGCTCTCGGTATTGATGCCGACCTGAATGTCGGGCCTCAGAAAGCCGCCGTAACCCTTGATGGGTTGCAACACGTACTGGGCGTGGGCGTAGTTCTCCAGTGGTTCGTCGTCGGCCCTCAGCTCGTCGTCGGTCCATCGCAGGTCGGCACCGCCGAGCACGGCACCGTCGGGCAGCTCCATCGCCTGGACCGGCAAGGCTAGTGGCGTCGTCTCCCAACGAATGCCCTCGGCCACCTGACGCGTCATCTCGTGTGGGTCATCACCGGTCGCCGAAATTCGCATCCAAGCGTCCGGCGCGTACTCCCAGGACAGAACGCCGCCCTCGTTCTGAAAGGCGGGACGACCACGTACCGGCGCGACGGATTCACCCGGGACGCGCCATCCGGCCTCCTGGTCGTACTCCCGATCGTAACGATGGACATCGGTGTCCCGTGCCCCCATCAAGACCTCGACGCGCCAGGTCGATGCGGTCGACGTCTCGTCGCTCTTCCGGGGGGCATCGGGTCGTCCGGCCATGTTGATGATGTGCAGGTCCGGCTCGGTCTGGTAGCGGATCTGGTGTACAGGGCCAGGTAGAAGGCTGAGGCGGAACAGTTGCTGGCCGGGGTCGAATCGGGTGGGTGCCGAACGGGGTGGATCACCCTGCGTATCTGTCTCCGGTGCCCGTCGGGTGGCCCAGACGGTCAGGCCCGCCACCACCGCCACCACGGTCGTCACGACCCCCAGGATCAGGATCCGGCGACTGCGCCTGCCATCCGGAGGCCCCTCGGCGCCGGCGGCAGCTGAGTCGTTGCCCGATTCGGGTGCCTCACTCGCCACGGACGTCCTCCCGACTCGGTGCGCCGTGCTGCGACGCGGTCCGGGGAGTCTACGACCGGTCCCGTCCCTACCGCTGCCCGTGGCCCGACCACGAGACCCGGTCGTGCCGCACCGACGTCCCACCATCTGCCAGGGCAGGATGCCCAGCGGCGGGTAAGCCGGCCGGGCGGTGTTGACCAAGAGGGTTACGTCCCCGGAACGGCGCGGCCAGGGCGCAAAGGTCTTGATCGACTGGGTGGGGCCGGCGGAGTTGGCGGGCGGGCGGGAACGGCGCAGGCGGGCGGCAAACGATTGCAGTGCCTCGGGACGCACTGGCAAGATGGCTGTCGATGCGTCGCGTGGGAGTGGCAGCGATTGATGACCTGAGCCGAGGGCAACGGCCGGGCATCGGATGTTCCTGATCGACTTGTAGCTGGGGGCGACGGCAGGCGGCCGGTCGGCTGCCCGTCCGGCCGCTCGGGCTGACCCCTGCCAGCTGCGCCGAAACGCCGCCACCTGCGTCGCAGCGGCGGTAGAGAGGAAGCCCGATGAGGCTTGCCCATCCTGACACCGTCCCACCGTCCCGCCGCCGGAAAGCTGTCGCGGTCGCCGTGCTCGCCGCGACGACCTCGCTGGTCACCGTGGCGGGAATCCTGACCGCGCCACCTTCGCTGGCCGCAACCCCCGACATCACCGTCAACACCTCGTCGAGCTACCAGACGATCGACGGGTTCGGCGCCGCGACGCCGATCTTCGGTGGTTCCGGTGACCCGTGGACGACGAGCGAAACCCAGACCCTCGTCGGTACGGGGCCGGGACAGCTCGGTCTGTCGATCGTACGGACCGTGGTGTCGCCCGTGACGAGCGAATGGGGTCTGTACGCGGCCAGCCTGCAGACGGCGAAGTCCTACGGATCCGACGTCAAGATCCTCGCCTCGCCGTGGACCGCGCCGGCCCACTTCAAGACGAACAACAGCAGGGTCAACGGCGGCAAGCTGAGGACCGACTACTACGACGACTATGCCGAGCACCTGAACAGCTACGTGCAGTTCATGAAGGGCCGAGGCGTCACCGTCGACGTGACCTCGGTCCAGAACGAGCCGGACTGGCACCCCGACTACGACTCGATGGACTGGACCGGCACCGAGATGCGGAACTTCGTCCGCGACCACGGTGCCCGGGTCAGGGACACCCAGCTCATGGTCGGCGAGTCCCTGCGGTTCGCGCGCCAGTACTCCGACCCCACCCTGCAGGACGCGACCGCGCGCAACAACATCGGATACGTCGGCGGCCACCTGTACGACGCCGAGAACAGCGGAAACCTGTCGCCGTACCCGCTGGCCGCGCAGTACGGCAAGAACCAGTGGATGACCGAGTGGAACCTGCACGCCGCCGACGGAAACGGCGCGAACATCTGGGGAGACCCCGGCAACACGGCCGTCTGGAACGAGACCCTCGACGACATCATGCGGACCGTGCACCGGTCGATGGAGGCGAACTGGAGCGCCTACATCTGGTGGTACGGCCGCCGCTTCTACTCCTTCATCGGTGACGGCGACGCGCAGTACGGCACCACCAAGGGCGCGGTCCTCCGGCGCGGTCAGGCGTTCTCCCAGTACGCCAAGTACGTCCGTCCCGGTGACCGCCGGGTGGGCGTGTCGAAGAGTTCGCGGACCTCCGGGCTGGAGGTCACCGCCTACCGTGGCCGGGGCAAGGTCGTGCTGGTGCTGCTCAACCGGTCGAACAACACGGTCAACGACGCGGTCGTCCAGGTGCCGCAGAACATCTCGGCGGCCGAGTACACCGTCACCTCGCGGACCTCGGGCGCCCAGTCACAGGCGGTGAACGTCAGTGGGGGCCAGGCGACCGTGAACGTGCCCGCCCGGAGCATCTCCACGATCGTCCTGACCGAGGGGACCGCCTCTCCGACGCCGACGGCCACTCCGACGCCCACGCCAACGGTCAGCCCGACCCCGACGCCCACCCCCAGCCCGACGATCAACCCGCCCACCGGGGCGTGCCGGGTGACAAACGCGGTAAACGCGTGGAACAACGGCCTGGTCGACAACATCACCATCACCAACACCGGTACGAGCGCCGTCAACGGCTGGTCGCTGAGATTCACTCTCGCTCCCGGGCAGACGATCACCTCCGGCTGGGGTGCCACGTACTCACCGACAAGCGGTCAGGTGACCGCGACGAACGTCAGCTACAACCCCTCCATCCCGCCAGGAGCCTCCGTCACCATCGGCTTCCAGGCCACTCACGGCGGCAACGACACTCCACCCACCGGCTTCACCCTCAACGGCGCCGCCTGTAGCTGAGCAGCTCATTCCTGACCGGATGCGGCGCACGCCGGCACTCGCCGGCGTGCGCCGCCCCACCGTTGACTGCCTACACGCGGCGGCGAGGCGCTACGTGAGTGACAGCGGTATGTCACCCAGACATGATCATGTCTGGGTGACATATCTGTCTGGTGGCGACTCGCACTGGGTCGGTCTCCACCCCGTCAGCGACGCGTCGCGTACACCACGCCGGTCAGGCAGAGCCCCGCCCAGCAGTGCCGGCGGTGCCGGCACCTCGCCCAGCAGTGTCCAGGACAGCAGGACGGTGACCGGCGGGACCAGGTAAGTGGTGCCCCGCCGTCCAGCGAGACAGGACGTGACCCCAGGTCAGAAAGCCGATCGCGGTCGGGAACACGCCCAGGAACAGCACCCCGGTGGTGGGCGTGGCCTGGATGCCACACGTGGAGCGACAACGACTTTGCCCGCGGCTGGTGCCGCGCCAACGTGCACACACCGGGCGCCCAACCGTCCCTGGCCGCCCTACGCGACGCCGTAGCTACGCCCTAGCGACAGGTTTCGAAGTAAGAAGCGACGAAATTCGTCACTTTCAAGAAGTTTGACGACGATTTCGTCAACTCTATGGACTTCAAGTGGCGTCAATCGTAGAGTCCGTGCATCTTCCGATCACCTGATGGAGATGAAGTGAACACTGCCGCCCCGGAGGCCACCACCAGCACGGATGCTGCCGAGTTGCATGCCGCCGCCACGGTGATGGACGGAAGCACGGTCATCGAACTCAGCGACGCCCATCTGCACCGAATCCGCCAAGGTGGTGTCACGGCTGTGAACCACACAGTCACCACCCCGTACGCGGACACCCGCACCGCCCTGCGGGAATTGAACCGCTGCCGACGGTGGATCGACGAGCACCCCGACGAGGTCCTGCTCGCCCTCACCGTCGCCGACATCGAACGTGCCAAGGCCGAGGGCAAGGAGGCGGTCATCCTCGGCCCGCAGGACACCGAGATGATCGGCGTCGACCTCGATCTGCTCGGGACCTTCTACGACCTGGGCATCCGCATCCTGCAGTTGACCTACCAGCGGCAGAACCTGCTGGGAGCCGGCTGCGGCGAGCAGACCGACCCGGGGCTGACGCACCAGGGACGCAAGTTCGTCGCCGCAATGAACGACCTGGGCATCCTGGTCGACGTCTCACACTGCGGTGAGCGCACCGGCTTGGACGCCATGGAGATGTCCACCAAACCGGTCGTGGTCACCCACTCGTTCTGTGACGTCCTGTCGCCGCACATCCGCGCCAAGTCCGACGCCTACCTGCGTCGCCTCGGCGAGCAGGGCGGCGTCATGGGCATCACCACTCTTTCCGGATTCCTCTACTACCCGGACGCACCGTCCCGGCGCCCGGATCTGACCCGCTTCGTGGAGCACGTCAAGCACGTGGTGGAGGTGACCGGCGGCGTCGACCACGTCGCCATCGCCACCGACTACGACGAGACGCTGACCGAGGCGATGCGGGACGAGCAGCTCAAGAACACGGAGTTCAAGAGCCTGCTCGGAGACTGGCGATGGGACGAGCGGCGCGCGATCGGCATGGACGACGCCGCCAACTTCCCCAACTTCACCGAGGCGCTTCTGACCGGCGGTTTCACGCCGGCGGAAGTGACCAAAATCCTCGGCGGCAACTGGCTTCGGGTGCTCGGCGAGACATGGAAGCCGGGCGAGCGGTAGCGCCGCATTGAGACAGGCAAGGAGACCCCCATGCGAACTCGACTTCTGACAAGGGTGCTGGCGGTGGGCGTCGTTGCGGCGCTCGCGGCCGGCTGCGGAGGCGGTGAGCCGCCCTCCACCACAAACGGGGAAAACGGCAATGACGGCCTGACGTCCAACGTCCGGCTCGAGGACGAGACGCAGCCGTCCGGTGAGCCGAAGGCCGGCGGTCGGCTGAGCATCATGATCCGGCTCGACGCCGACGAGTTGGATCCGCACAAGATGTCGGAGACCTCGGCCTTCGTCATCAACGAGCAGATCTACGAGTCGTTGGTGCAGTCGTACCGGGGCGAGATCCAGCCGGCGATCGCCGAGTCGTGGGAGCAGAGCGAAGACGGTACGCAGCTCACCTTCACGCTGCGCGACAACGCCTTCTTCCACAGCGGCCGGCCGGTCACCGCCGCCGACGTGAAGTACTCGATCGAGCGGATCCAGGACCCCGCCACCCGGGCCCCCCGTGCCCGTAGCTACGAGGGCATCACCTCGGTCACGGCGGTGGACGACCGCACCGTCCAGATGACTCTCGCCCAGCCGAACGCGGCCATCCTGACCCTGCTCTCCACCGCCGCATCCTCGATCGTCGACCGGACGGTGGTGGAGGCCGAGGGCGGTCTCAACGGCAGCGTCGACGGCGGCAGCGGCCCCTTCAAGCTCGCCTCCCGGGTCACCGGCCAGGCCATCCGGCTGGACAAGCACGACAAGTACTGGCAGCCGGGCGTGCCGTACCTCGACGGCATGGACTTCAGCTTCAACCCCGACGACAACGCCCGCGCCGCGGCCATCCGCAGCGGCACCGTCGACTTCCTCTGGCGGCCGGCCCCCGAGTTCATCGACGCGCTCAAGCGCGACGAGGCCCTCAAGTGGTACGGCGGCTCCGGCTCGCTCTCGCTGCACCTGCGGCTGAACACCTCCAAGGCGCCGTACGACAACGTGAAGGTCCGGCAGGCGATCTACCTGGCGCTGGACCGCCAGGAGATCCTCAACGTGGCCAACTCCGGCTTCGGTACCCCGCTCAACGCCGGTTACCTGCCGCCGGACCGGTTCGGCGCGCTCACCGAGCCGGTGTACGGCGAGCCGGACATCGAGAAGGCCAAGGAGCTGCTGGCCGAGGCCGGCTACCCGGACGGCTTCGACGCGACCCTGATGGTGATCTCCACCTCGGCGTTCCAGGTGCGCTCGGCCGAGGTCGAGCAGCAACAGCTCGCCAAGATCGGCATCAACGTGACCCTCGAGTCGGTCGAGGCCACCATCGCCACCAGCCGGACGAACTCCGCCGACTTCGACATGTACCAGTCCGGCTTCGGCCTGACCTACGACCCGGACGAGCGGTTCACCGCCAGCTTCCTCGACGGTGGTGGGCTGAACTACGGCAACTGGAGCGACCCGGAGTACGAGAAGCTGGTCGTGCAGGCCCGCTCGGAGCTGGACCGGGACAAGCGCGCCGCCCTCTACCAGCAGGCCGAGAAGATCCTGGCCGAGCGTGGACCGGTGGCGATGACCTTCCTCAACGCCGACTTCGACGTGGTGCAGAAGGACGTCATGGGTTACCGCGGTGACCCGACTCCCACCTACCGGTTCTACAAGAACCTCTGGCTCGACCGCTGACACCGACGGTGGCGGGGACCCGACCCACCGGGTCCCCGCCACCCACCGGGCGTAGCCGTGACCTTCGAACGAAAGGCAGCCCATGACCACCGTACCGTTGACCGAGCGCTACATCATCGCCGCTCGGCTCAAGGGCTATCTCAACAAGCCCACCGAAGCGGTCGCCCTGCTGACCGAGGCGTTGGAGCTGGAGCCGGGTGACGCCCGCCTGCTGCGCTTCCGGGGGCACCGGCGGATCACCGTCGGCGACTACACGGGCGCCATCGAGGACCTGCGCGCCGCCGCCGACCAGCTCGACACCGTCGAGGACGAGTACGAGATGTACCAGCTCGAGGTCGAGAAGGACGTCGTCCACCTGATCCTCGGCCGCCCCGAACAGGTGCGCCCGCAGCACCTGTCCGACACCGCGGCGGCGCAGGACCCGGGCGTCCTCGGCCGGTACATGACCACCCTGCACACCTCCATCTGGTACCACCTCGGCGTCGCGCAGTACCTGCTCGGCGACTTCGAGGGCTGCCTGCCCAGCTTCCGTGCCGCGGAGCTGTCCTCCCGACACCAGGAGGGCACGGTGGCCTCGCAGGACTGGCAGTACATGGCGTTGCGCCGGCTCGGTCGCACCGCCGAGGCCGAGGAGGTGCTGGACCGGTTCCGCAGGATCTCGCTCGTCGAGGAGGACCACCTGGTTGGCTACGAGGGCCGGATGCGCCTCTACACCGGTGAGATCCGCCCGGAGCAGTTGTGGGAGATGTGCGACGGCAACGGTCTACGCACCGTCACCCAGGGCTATGGGCTGGGCAACTGGCACTACTACAACGGCGAGTTCGACCAGGCCCGGGAGGTCTTCGACGGGGTGCTCGCCACCGGCGTGAAACAGGCGTTCGCGTATCTGGCCGTGCAGGCCGAGTACGCCCGCGACCCGAACCTCGCCGCCGCTGCCGAGAACAAGGACCTCGCTGCCACGAGCAAGGAGAAGTGACGACATGGCCATCATTCGCGCCGAGATCAGCCCCCGGGACCAGGAAACGAAAGACAAGATCATCGCCGAGTTGACCGATGTCCTGGTCCGCTACGGCTCCCCTCGGGAGAACACCCACGTCCTGCTGTACGAGGTGTCCCACGACAACTGGGCCAAGGGCGGGTTGTCGTACACCAGGCGGGCGGCACAGGCGAAGGAATCATGACTGCCGCCACCGCCGGTCCGCACGTCCTGATCACCCCGAACCTGGCCGAGCTGTTGCCGCAGCTGGAGCAGCGGTACCCGAACTGCCGGTTCACCGCCGTCCCCGACGACGAGCCGGTACGCGAGGAGTACCTCGACGCCGAGGTGATCCTGCGCAGCGCCATGAACGAGGACACCTTCGACGTACTGCTGAGCAAGTGCCAGCAACTGCGCTGGGTGCAGATCACCGCCGCCGGATTCGACTGGGTGGGCGGTGAGATCTGGCACCGCCGGCTCGACGAGGGTCTGATTTACACCCGTTCCCCGAACTCGTACAACGTACCGATCGCCGAGTACGTCATCGGCGCGGTGCTGCTGCACGCGCGAGCCTTCCCCGAGTTGGCCGCCGCTCAGCAGCGACGCGAGTGGATCCGGGTGATGGCGCGAGACGTCATCGGCAGCACCATGCTGGTCTTCGGCACCGGGGCCATCGGCCGTGAGGTCGCCTGGCGGGCCCGGGCGCTGGGCGCCAGCGTGATCGGGGTCAACCGGGCCGGCACCGAGGCGGAGGGCTTCGAGCGGGTGATTCCCTTCGCCGAGCACCTCGCCCTGCTGCCGGAGGCCGACTCGGTGGTGCTCGCCATGCCGTTGACCAGCGAGAACCGCTGCTTCTTCGACGCGGCCCGGTTCGCCGCCATGAAGGACAGCGCCGTCCTGGTGAACGTCGGTCGGGGCGCCCTGATCCTGGAGGACGCCCTGGTCGAGGCGATGCGGACCAACCGGATCGGGGGCGCGGTGCTCGACGTGTTCGAGGAGGAACCGCTGCCGGCGACCAGCCGGCTGTGGGATCTGCCGCGCACCACCCTCACCCCGCACACCTCGTTCCGAGGCTCCGGCAACCTGCAGCGGCTGTATGCCGACTTCTGCGCCAACTTCGACCGCTACCTGGCCGGAGAGCAGTTATTCGGCACAAAACGGCAGCCCGAACTGGGCTACTGAACCACAGTCGCCGTCGGCGGCGCACCTCCTGCACCGCCGGCGGCGACATCGTTTTCAGGTCAGGAAGGTTCCCCTCCTCCGCGAAGGCGTCAGGAGGGGAACCTTCCGTGCGTCTCAGGCCAGCAGGTTGCGGGTGGCGGCGAGGACGTCGGGCTCGCGAAGCAGCACGTGATCGGCGGCCGGCCCCAGTGGCACGTAGCTGTCGACGCTGTTGACGCGGGCGATCCGGCCGGCGAAACCGGCGTCCACGAGCGCGGTCACCACCGCCTCGGCGATCCCGCCGCTGTGCCGGGTCTCGTCGACCACGAGGACCCGGGAGACTCCGTCGAGCGCGGCGAGCAGGCTCACCGCCGGCAGCGGCGCCAGCCACTGCAGGTCGATCACCCGGGCCTGTGTCCCTTCGGCAGCGAGGGCCGCCGCCACCCGCAGGCTCATCGGTACGCCGTTGCCGAAGGTGACCAGGGCCAGGTCGGTGCCGTCGCGGAAGGTGCGCACGTCGCCCAGGGGGGCCGTCGAACAGTCGGCCGGTGCGGGATAGGCGGCGAGCCATTCGCCGTCGCCCTCGGTGCGCAGGTCGCGCTGGTGGTACAGCGCGATCGGCTCGAGGAAGACGCAGACCCGGCCCTCCTGCGCGGCCAGGGCCAGGCACTGCCGCAGCAGGGCGGGGGCGGTGGCCGGGTGGGCGGCGACCGCCAGCGCGAGCCCTGGAATGTCGCGCAGCACAGCCACCGAGTTGTCGTTGTGGAAGTGCCCGCCGAAACCCTTCTGGTACGCCAGTCCGGCGATCCGGACCACCATGCCGTTCTGGTACTGGCCGGCGGAGAAGAAACGCAGCGAGGCTGCTTCTCCGCGCAGTTGGTCCTCGGCGTTGTGCAGATAGGCCAGATACTGGATCTCGGGGATGGGCAGGGTGCCGGCCAGGGCACCACCGAGGGCCACACCGAGAATTGTCTGCTCGTCGAGCAGGGTGTCGAAGACCCGCTCCGGCCCGAAGACCCGTTGCAGCCCGCGGGTGGCCCCGTAGACCCCGCCCTTGCGGGCCACGTCCTCCCCGAAGACCTGAGCGTTGGGCCAGGTGAGCAGGGCGTCGTGCAGGGCTGCGTTGATCGACTGAGCGAGGGTGAGCGGGCCCCGGTGCTCGGGGAGCTTCCCGGCGAAGACCCGCTCCCGCCCGGCGCCGGCCCGGCGTGCAGCCACCCGGACCTCGGCCACCCGGCGGGCGGTCAGGGGTGCGGTCACCGCCGCCGCGCTGTCCAGCCGCTCGACCCGGCCGATCAGAGCCTCCGCCCGGTCCGTCACCTGCTTGCGCGCGTCCTCGTAGCGGGCGAGGGTTTCGGCAGGGCTGAGGATGCCGCGCCGGGCCAGCGCCACCGCCGTGGCCAGGATCGGGTCGCGGGCGTAGTCGGCGAGGATCTCCGCGCGGCTCCGGTACGCCAGCTCCGCGTCGGAGCCGGCGTGCCCCATGAACCGTACGGTGCCCAGGTGCAGCACGGCTGGTCGACCGGTGGTGCGGATCCGGTGGGCCACCTCGGCGGCGGTGGCCAGCAGCCGGACCGGGTCGGTGCCGTCCGCGTGGACGTACTCGATGCCGGGCAGCGCGGCCAGCATCCGGGAGGACCAGCCGCGGGGAGTACGGGTGCTGATGCCGATGCCGTTGTCCTCACAAACGAGCAGCAGCGGCAGGGGTAGCCCCTGGTGGGCACACCAGCCGGCGGCGTTGAACGCGCCTGCGGCGGTTGAGTGGTTGGCGGAGGCGTCTCCGAAGCTGCACACCACCACCGGGTCGCCCGGAAATCCGGATCCCGGAGCACCTCGGCCGAGGGCGAAGGCCAACCCCACCGCCCGCGGCAGGTGCGAGGCGATGGTGGAGGTCTGCGGGATGATGTTGAGCATCCGGTGGCCGAAGACCTTGTGCCGGCCGCCGGAGATGGGGTCCTCCCGAGATGCGGCAGCCGAGCGCAGCACGTCGTTCATCGGGTCGGTGCCGGGAAGCTGGCCGGCGCGGGCGGCGTAGAACCCCCCGGAACGGTAGTGCAGCAGGGCCGGGTCGGTGGGGCGCAGCGCCAGGGCCACTGCGGCGTTGCTCTCGTGGCCGCTGGACCCAATGGTGTAAAACCCCTCCCGCTGGGACTGCAACCATCGCAGGGCCAGGTCGAGGTGCCGACTCTGCACCTGAGCGTCGAGGTACGCCAGTAGCCGGCCGGCGTCGACGTCGACCTGATCGCTCGGCTCCGGCGGCAGGTTCGCACCAGTGGACCATTCGGTGAGGCGTCGAGTCAGATGCTCGTCGATGGTCTCCACGGGTGCTCCTTGTTCTCGGCGTGGCGGACCCGAGCGGGTTGGCCGCCGGGTCTGACGGGATGCGGCGGCCGGTCGGCGGGGTCGCGGCGGGCTGCCGTGGGGTTCAGCGGCCGGACCTGCCGCGCAGTCGCGGGTCGAGCGCATCGCGCAGGGTGTCGCCGAGCAGGTTGAAGCCGAGCACGGTGATCATGATGCAGACCCCGGGTACCACCGACGGCCAGATCGACAACTCCATGAACGCCTTGCCGGAGTTGAGCATCGAGCCCCAGGACGGCTGCGGCGGCTGCACGCCGAGCCCGAGGTAGCCCAGCGAAGCCTCGATCAGGATCGCGTACGCGAGGCTGGTGGTGAACTGCACGGCGATCGGGGCCACCGAGTTGGGCAGGATGTACTTGACGATGAGCCGGGTGTTGCTCAGCCCCACCGCCACGCCCGACTCGACGTATGGCTCACGGCGGATCGCCATGGCGGTGCCCCGGACGATCCGGGCGAAGCTGGGGACGAAGACGATGACCAGCGCGATGATCAAATTCTCCGTGCCCGGTCCCCGGGCGGCCACCACGGCGAGCGCCAGCAGCAGGGTGGGGAAGGAGAACATGATGTCGGTGGCCGGCGTGATGATCGCGTCGAGGAAGCCTCGGTAGAAACCGGCGAGCAGTCCGAGCGCGACGCCGATCACCCCGGCGCAGCTGACCACGATCAGGCTGACCGTCAACGAGGTGCGCGCGCCGTGCAGGGCTCGGCTGAGCAGGTCCCGCCCGGCCTCGTCGGCGCCCAGCGGGAAGGTGCCGCTGGGCGGGACGAGCCGTTGGTTGGACATGGCGGTCGGGTCGTAGGGCGCGATGAGTGGGGCGAGGACCGCAGCCCCGGTCATCAGGACCACGATGACCAGCCCGACCAGGCCGACCCGATCCCGGGCGATCAGCCGGAGCAGCTGACCGCTGCGGCGCCCGGCCCTGGTCAGGGGCTCGATCGGGCGTTGCCAGAAGGGGCGGGCGGAGACGACTTCAGTGACCACTGCGCAGCCTCGGATCCAGGTAGGTGTAGATGAGGTCGACCATCAGATTGACCACGACGTAGAAGAACGCCAGGAAGAGCAGGGTGCCCTGGACCACCGGGTAGTCGCGCTGGCTGATCCCACGGAGCACCATCGTGCCCAGCCCCGGCCAGGCGAAGACCTGTTCGACGATGACCGTGCCGCCGAGCAGTGCGCCGGCCTGGATGCCGATGACGGTCACCACCGGGATCAGCGAGTTGCGCAGCGCGTGTCGGCCGACCACCACCCGCTCGGCGAGACCCTTGGCACGGGCGGTGCGTACGTAATCCTGGTTGAGCACCTCCAGCATGCTGGAGCGGGTCATCCGCATGCTGATCGCGGCGAGGCTGGCGCCGAGGGTGACGGCCGGCAGGATGAGGTATTTCAGGCTGCCCCAGAAGCCCTGCCCCTCGCCGGCGCCCTGCGAGGGCAGCCAGCCCAGGGTGACCGAGAAGACGTAGATCAGCAGAATGCCCAGCCAGAAGTTCGGCAGCGACAGCCCGATCAGCGAGCCGACCCGGGTGCCGGCGTCGAGCAGGCCGTTTCGCCGGGTGGCACTCACCACCCCGAGCGGGATCGAGATGAGGATCGAGACCACGAGCGCCGACACGGCGAGCAGCAGAGTCGCCGGGAGACGATCCATGATCTCCTCGAGGACCGGCTGGCCGGTGCGCATCGAGGTGCCCAGGTCTCCTTGCAGTAGGGCGCCGAGCCAGTGCAGGAACTGCTCGTGCACCGGAACGTCGAGGCCGAAGTAGCGGCGTAGTTCCGCCTCGACCACGGGGTCGGCGAAGTCCTGGCCCATGATCGAGCTGATCACGTCACCGGGAATCATCCGAATGACCAGGAACGAGATCACCGAGATCCCGAACAGGACCGGTACGACCGACAACAGCCGGATCAGCGTGATGCGCAGCACGGCTCGGCTCCCCTACCTCGGCCTCAGGCCCCGGATCCGGCGAGGCCGAACTCCGGTGAAACATCCACTGTGGATTCCGCTTCGGTGCCGGCGATGTCGCGTGCCCATTCCAGGGCGCGCTTGGCGACCCGCAGCACCATCACCGAACGGCTCTCCATCACCCCGTCGAGGTTGCCCAACCGCTCGGTCCAGAAGTCGCGCATCGCGTTGCTGGAGGCGAAGTAGCCGACCGCGATCACGTCGAACTGCCCGGTGACGTGGTATACGTACGCGATCTCTGGCATGCCCGCGAGCTTGTCGATGAGTCGTTCGGTGGCGCCGGGTGCGCTCTGGATCTCGAACAGGGTGTGCACGGGGCGCCCCATGAAGGCGGCACTGGGAAGTGCGGCGAACTGCAACTGACCCTCTGTGATCAGTCGGTCCAATCGCCGTCGCACCGATCCCTCGGAGAGGCCGACCTTCGCCGCCAGCGCGACATTTGTCTGCCTCGGATCCTGGACCAGCTCCCGGATGATGCTGCGATCTTTTTCGATCGAGCTCTTGGATGCCATCTCGCTCCATCTGACCTAGTGACGTAATTCGTCGCTGTCGGGAGCCTAGACGACGAACATCGTCTGTGCAACACTCCCGGTTGACGAATGGCGGCGTTCAGGTGAACTAGTTGCGGGAGGGCTCCATGACCTTGTTGGAGGTACGGGACCTACGGACCGAATTCCGTGCCGCCCGCGGCTCGGTGACCGCTGTGGACGGTGTCTCGTTCACCGTCGACGCGGGCGAGACGGTGGCGTTGGTGGGCGAGTCCGGCTGCGGTAAATCGGCGACCGCGCAGTCCATCATGGGCCTGATCGTGCCGCCCGCCGGTCAGGTCACCGGCGGGCAGGTGATCTTCGAGGGGCAGGACCTGTTACGGCTGCCCCCACGTCAGATGCGCGCCGTGCGGGGCAAGGGCATCGCGATGATCTTCCAGGACCCGATGACCTCACTGAACCCGGTCCTGACCGTGGGGCGACAGCTCACCGAATCCCTGCATCTGCACCTTGATCTGAGTCGCCGGGAGGCCCGGACCCGCGCCGTCGAGTTGCTGGAGATGGTGCGCATCCCGGCCGCCGAGAGCCGCCTGGCGTCGTACCCTCACCAGCTCTCGGGCGGGATGCGGCAGCGCGTGATGATCGCGATGGCGCTCTCCTGCGAACCCCGTCTGATCCTCGCCGACGAGATCACCACCGCGCTCGACGTCACCATCCAGGCGCAGATCCTGGAGTTGCTGCGCGACCTGGCTCGGCAGACCCGCACGGCGGTCCTGATGATCACGCACGACCTCGGCGTCGTCGCCGGCATGGCCGAGCGGGTGAACGTCATGTACGCCGGCCAGATCGTCGAGCGGGCCGAGACCGTCGACCTGTTCCACCGCCCGCAGATGCCCTACACCTGGGGGCTGCTCGGCTCGGTGCCCCGGCTGGATCTCGTCCGCGGCGGCAAACTGCGCCCGATCGCCGGCCGGCCGCCGGAGCTTTCCGAGATTCCGGGCGGCTGCCGGTTCGCCCCCCGCTGTGCACATGCCCGCGAACAGTGTCACGCCAGCCCGCCCGACCTGGTGACGGCGCCCGAGACTCCGCAACGGGGTCAGTTGACCCGGTGTTGGGGAATGCGCCCCGCCGAGCAGGGCGGCTGGCTTTCCACCGGGCACCGGCACCTCGACCCGACGACGGAGGAAAGCTGATGCCCGAAGCCCTCGACCCGCTGCCCACCGAGCCGGAGCCGGCCCTGCTCCGGGTTCGTGACCTGTCCGTCGAGTTCAAGGTGCCGGTGCGCGGCAAGCTGCGCCCGGCTCGGCTGCGCGCCGTCTCCGGAGTCGACCTGGACATCCGCCGCGGCGAGATCCTGGGCGTGGTGGGGGAGTCCGGCTGTGGCAAGTCCACCACCGGTCGGGCCCTGCTTCAACTGATCCCGCCCAGCAGCGGGACAGTGACCTTCGACGGCACCGAGCTGACCACGTTGAGCCGTGGCCGGATGCGTGCCATGCGACGCCGCATGCAGATGATCTTTCAGGACCCGTACGCCTCGCTGAACCCTCGAATGAGCGTCGGCGAGCTGATCGAGGAGCCACTGCTCGTCCACTCCGACCTCGACGGCATCGGCCGGCGGGCCCGTGCGGTGGAGACGATGCAACTGGTCGGGCTCAGTCCACAGTGGCACGGCCGCTACCCGCACGAGTTCTCCGGCGGCCAACGACAGCGGATCGGCATCGCGCGGGCGCTGGTCAGTAGCCCGGAGTTCGTCGTCGCCGACGAACCGGTCTCCGCGCTCGACGTCTCGGTTCAGGCGCAGACCGTCAATCTGCTCGAGGAGCTCCAGGGTGAGCTGGGGCTGACCATGATGTTCATCGCCCACGATCTGGCAGTGGTCCGGCACCTCTGCGACCGGATCGCGGTGATGTACCTCGGCACGGTGGTCGAGGTCGGTGAGTGCGAGAGCATCTACACCCGCCCTCGGCACCCGTACACCCAGGCACTGCTCTCCGCGGTGCCGATCCCCGATCCGCTCGTCGAGTCCGAGCGTGACCGGCAGATCCTCACCGGTGACGTGCCGAGCCCGCTGAACCCGCCGACCGGCTGCCGGTTCCGCACCCGCTGCTGGAAGGCGCAGGACGTCTGCGCCACCCAGGAGCCCCAGTTGACGACGACCGCCGACGGCCACCAGGTCGCCTGCCACTTTCCGGAGAACTCCGGGCCGCAGGACCAACCCCTGGCCGCCACGGTGGGAGGGCGGTGACCGTGGAATTCCACCGCAACCTCGTCGGCGGGCGGTGGGTCGACGGCGACCGTCGGCCCAACACCAACCCGGCCCGCCCCGACGAACTGGTCAGCGAGTACGCACAGGCCGGCCGGGAGACCACCCGGGCGGCCGTCGAAGCGGCCCGCGCCGCCCAACCCGCCTGGGCCCGCAGCGCCGTCAGTGAGCGGATGGCCCTGCTCGACCGGATCGGTGTCGCCATCCTGGCCCGGGTCGACGAGCTTGCCGTACTGCTCGCCCGGGAAGAGGGAAAGCTGCTGGCCGAGGCGCGCGGCGAGGTCACCCGGGCCGGCCAGACCTTCCGCTACTACGCCCACCAGCTGCTGCAACCGGCCGGTGAGGTGTACGCCTCCACCCGGCCGGACGTGCACGCCGAGGTGCGCCGCCGGCCGCTCGGCGTGGTCGGGCTGATCACCCCGTGGAACTACCCGCTGGCCATTCCGGCGTGGAAGGTCGCGCCGGCCCTGGCGTACGGCAACACGGTGGTGCTCAAACCAGCCGAACTGGTTCCCGCCTCAGCGGGCGAGTTGGCCCGGATCATCGTCGACGCGGGCGTTCCGCCCGGCGTGTTCAACCTGGTGTTCGGGCCGGGCCGGGAGGTCGGCGAGGAACTGCTCACCGCGCCCGAGGTGGACGGGATCTCCTTCACCGGTGGCAGCACGACGGGCGGGCAGGTGGCCCGGCAGTGCCTCGCTCACGGCAACAAGCGGTTCCAACTGGAGATGGGCGGCAAGAACCCACTCGTCGTGCTGGACGACGCCGACCTCGACGTGGCGGTGGCCTGCGCGCTCGACGGCAGCTTCTTCAGCACCGGGCAGCGGTGCACCGCGTCCAGCCGCCTGATCGTGCAATCGGGCATCCACGACCGGTTCGTCGCGGCCCTGGCCGAGGCGACCGACGCGCTGCGGGTCGGCGACCCGCTCGACCCGGCCAGCCAACTCGGCCCGGTGGTCAGCCCCGAGCAGCTCGACCAGAATCTCGACTACGTGCGGATCGGCGTCGCCGAAGGTGCGACGGTGGTGGCCGGTGCGGCCGAGCACTCCCGTGCTGCGGGGCAGTTCATGCGCCCCACCCTGCTCGCCGGCGCTGGCAACGACATGCGGGTGGCCCGTGAGGAGATCTTCGGCCCGGTCAGCTGCGTCATCCGGGTTGACGACCCGGACGAGGCGATCGCCGTGGCAAACGACACCCCGTACGGGCTCTCCGCCGGGATCGTCACCACCTCGCTGGCCGCGGCGGAACGTTTCAAGCGGGAAGCGCGGGCCGGCCTGGTCACCGTCAACCTGCCCACCGCCGGCACCGAACTGCACCTGCCGTTCGGCGGCACCGGCGCCTCCAACCACGGCCCGCGGGAGCAGGGCGGCTACGCCCGGGACTTCTACACCGTGCCGGTCACCTGCTACACGGGATGGTGAGCGCCATGACACCGCAGATCCTGCTCACCGAGCCGATCGCCGCCGCCGGGCTGGACCTGTTACGCGCGGCCGGCGAGGTGCACGTCGCCCACGCCACCGATCCGGCGACCCTGGCCGGCCCGCTGGCCACCGCCGACGCCCTGGTGGTGCGCTCCTCACCGGTCACTGCCGAGATGCTGGCGGCCGCACCGCGGCTGAAGGTCATCGGCCGGCACGGCGCCGGGCTGGACGGCATCGACCTGGCCGCCGCCGAGCGGCTCGGCATCCCGGTGGTCGGCACCCCCGGTGCCAACGCCGAATCCGTCGCGGAGTTCGTGATCCTGGCCGCCCTCACCCTGGCCCGGCAGCTACCCCGGGCCGTCGCGACGCTGGCCGCCGCCGAGTTCGCCGAGGGGCGTTCGCTGCCGTCGTCGGTGGTCGCGACCGGGCTCACCGGCACCATGCTCGCCGGGCGGACCCTCGGCCTGATCGGGCTCGGCGCGATCGGTCGGGGCGTCGCTGCCCGCGCCCGGGGCATCGGCATGACCGTGCTCGCGTACGACGTCGCCGCCGTCGACCCACCGCAGGGGGTACGGCTCGTCGACCTGGACCGGCTGTTGTCCGAGGCGGACGTGATCAGCCTGCACGTGCCGCAGACCCCGGCGACCAGCGGGCTGATCGGCACCGCCGCGTTGGCCCGGATGCGTCCCGACGCGCTGCTCGTCAACACGGCCCGGGCCGGGGTGGTGGACACCGCCGCCGTGCTCGCCGCCCTCGACACCGGTCGGCTGCGCGGGTACGCGGTGGACGTCTTCGCGCCCGAACCTCCCGACGCAGCCGATCCGCTGCTGCACCATCCCCGGGTCCTGGCCACCCCACACATGGCGGCGATGACCCACGATGCGCTGGACGCGATGGCTATGGCCGTGGCGCGTGGCGTGCTCGCGTACCTCAGTCCGGAAGGAACCCGATGACCCTCACCGACCCCGTCTCCGCTCTCACCTACATCGGCGCCGAGGCGCTGATCGACGACGAGAGTCGGGAGCTGCGGGCCGCCGTACGTGACTTCGTCGACCGGCGGGTGCGCCCACACATCGCCGGCTGGTACGAAGACGGCAGGCTGCCGGCCCGGGAACTCGCCCGGGAGTTGGGCGAGCTCGGGGTGCTCGGCATGCACCTGGAGGGTTACGGCTGCGCCGGCACCTCGGCCACCGCGTACGGGCTGGCCTGCTTCGAGCTGGAGGCGGGCGACTCGGGGCTGCGCTCGTTGGTCTCGGTGCAGGGTTCACTTGCCATGTATGCGATCTGGCGCTTCGGCTCGGAGGAGCAGAAGCAGCAGTGGCTGCCCCGGATGGCGGTCGGCGAGGCGATCGGCTGCTTCGGCCTGACCGAGCCGGATTTCGGCTCCGACCCGGCGGGCATGCGCACCCGGGCCCGCCGCGACGGCGACGACTGGCTGCTCAACGGCGTCAAAATGTGGATCACCAATGGGTCCATCGCCGACGTCGCGGTGGTGTGGGCCCGCACCGACGAGGGCGTCCGGGGCTTCCTCGTCCCGGCCGGAACCCCCGGCTTCTCCGCGCCGGAGATCACCCGCAAGCAGTCGTTGCGCGCCTCGGTCACCTCCGAGCTGGTCCTCGACGACGTCCGGCTGCCGGCCGACGCGCTGCTGCCCGACGCCGTCGGGCTGTCCGGCCCGCTGTCCTGCCTCAACGAGGCCCGCTTCGGCATCGTCTTCGGCGCGCTCGGCGCCGCCCACGACTGCCTGGAGACCACAATCGGATACGCCCGCAGCCGGCAGATCTTCGACCGGCCGCTCGCCGCGTACCAGGCGACGCAGCTCAAGCTCGCGGACATGGGCCTGGAGCTCGGCAAGGGGATGCTGCTGGCGCTGCACCTGGGCGCCCTCAAGGACGCCGGCACCCTCGATCATCGACAGGTCAGCCTGGGCAAGCTCAACAGCGTCCGGGAGGCGATCGCGATCGCCCGCGAGTGCCGGGCGATACTCGGGGCAGCGGGTATCACTCTGGACTATCCGGTGATCCGGCACGCGGCCAACCTGGAGTCCGTGCTCACCTACGAGGGCACATCCGAGGTGCACCAACTGATCATCGGTCAGGTGCTGACGGGTCACGCCGCGTTTCGCGGATGACGGCACGGCGTCAGCGGCGCGTCGCGAAGACCACACCGGTCAGGCAGAGCGCGCCGCCCAGCAGGGCCAGCGGTGCCGGCACCTCGCCCAGCAGCGTCCAGGACAGCAGGACGGTGACCGGCGGGACCAGGTAGGTGGCGGCGGTGGTGCGCCCCGCCGTCCAGCGAGACAACACGTAACCCCAGGTGAGGAAACCGATCGCGGTCGGGAACACGCCCAGGAACAGCACACCGACGGTGGCCGCTGGCGGGGCTGCCGCGAGTTCCGCCAGCAGCGTCGGGGCGAACGGCAGCAGGGCCGCCGTCCCGGCCAGCGCGCCGAGCCAGGTCATCGTCGGCGCGGCCATTCGCGCCAGGAGACGCTTCTGCAGCAGTACGGCGAAGGCGTACAGCAGGGCGGAGAGCACCGCCAGCGCGACGCCGACCTGGTCGGCGTGCCCGGTGAAGCCACTGGCCGCGATCAGGGCCACGCCCACGAAGGCGACCGCCACCCCGACACCGAGCCGGCGGGTGAGCCGCTCGCCCAGGACGAGGACCGCGGCCACCGCGACCAGGATGGGCGCGACCGCCACGAGCAGTGCCGCCGTCCCGGCGTCGACCAGCCGCTCGGCGGCGTTGAGCGCCACGTTGTACCCGCCGAACCAGGCCACGCCCCACAGCGCGACGAGTCCCAGCACCGCACCCCGGGGCAGGGCGGCCGGGCGGGTCCCGACGTACGGTGTCCGGGCGCGCCGGCGACCGGCGGTGACCGCGACGAACACGCTCAGCGCGGCCGACGCCGCCACCATGCGGCCCAGGGCCATCGCACCGGGGGAGTAGTCGTGCCCGGCGAACCGGATGCCCACGAACGCCGAGGCCCAGAGCAGGACCGTGGTCCCGGCCGCGGCGACGATCGGCCAGGACCGGGGCCGGTCCTCCGGCCAGGTGTACGCGGGCACGGCTCGGATCGGGGCGGCGGGCTCGGTCATCGACGGGCTGCTCATGGGATGATTCTCGGCCGCCCGACGATTCAGCACCAGCGACTGTTTCTTCACAACGATTAAGTCGCGCTTTATCGTTGGGTGGTGCTTGACGTTCACCGCCTCCGGGTCTTCCGTTCCGTCGTGGCGTCCGGGTCCGTCCAGGCCGCCGCCACCAACCTCGGCTACACCCCCTCCGCCGTCAGTCAGCACCTCAGCGCACTGCAACGCGAGACGGGCCTCACCCTCCTCGCCAAGGCGGGGCGAGGGTTGCGGCCCACGGCCGCGGGGCACGCCCTCGCTGCCGAGGCCGACCGGGTGCTCGCCCGGGTCGGTGCGGCCGAGTCGCTCATCGCGGATCTGCGCACCGGCCGCACCGGCACCCTGTCCATCGCGTACTTCGCGTCGGTGGGCGCGGCGTGGATGCCGCACGTGGTGCGGTCCGTCCTCACCGGTTTCCCCGGCGTACGGCTCGACCTGCAACTGCGCGAACACATCCCGGACAGCCGGGAGGAGCGCGCCGACGTGCAGGTGGTCGTGGCGGGTGGCGGCTTCGACCCCGGGCCGGGCTTCACCGCCCATCACCTTCTCGACGATCCGTACGTCGCGGTGGTGCCGGTCGGGCACCGCCTCGCCGGCCGGACGGAGACCGACCTGGTCGACCTCGCCGACGAACGCTGGGTCGACAACGACTTCGCGCGGGGCTGGTGCCGCGCCAACCTTCTCGAAGCCTGCACCGCCGCTGGTTTCCGCCCGGCCTTCCGGGTCGAGGCGCACGACTACCGGACCGCGCTGGCCTTCGTCGCCGCCGGCATCGGCCTCACGGTGCTCCCCGCGCTCGGCGCGGCACACCTGCCCGAGGGGGTGACCTGCGTGCGGCTGCTCCGCCCGACGCCGACCCGGTCGATCCACGTGGTGGTGCACGACGCCGTCGAGCACACCCCGGCGGCCAGGACGGCGGTCGCCGCCCTGCGCGACGCCGCCCACTCCGCCCGACCGCTCGGTGCTGATCATGCACTTGTCGGGCCTGACGGGCGGGGTGATTCCGGCTTCCCCGGTGCCGGAACCGCATGACCTCGTCGAGTTCAGGCGAGGGTGCGGCGATGCTCCGCGGCCAGGGTCTAGCGGTGCAGGTGGCGCTTCCAGTCGGCCGGCACCCGGTCGGCCGGGGCCGGTGCGCCCTGCTCCGGGGGACGGTGCGCCGGTGCCACCAGCGGCGGACCCTGCTCGTACAGCACCTGCTGGTCGTAGTCCCAGAACCACTCCTCGCCCGGCTCGAAGCTGCGGACGAACCGGTGCCCGGTCGCGGCGTGGTGGGCGCTGGCGTGCTGGCTGGGCGAGGAGTCACAGCATCCGACGTGACCGCACTGGCCGCACCGCCGGAGATGGAACCACCAGCCCGGCGGGTCGGCCGCCATGCAGTCGGCGCAGCCCGGGCCGCTCGGCGGCACCTCGGGGTCGATGCCTTCCATGGCGTGTCCTCTCCGTCATGCGGTCCGCCCGGCGGCGAGCACCGCGCGCCAGCAGCCGGCAACTCTACCCCCGGCCCGTCCGGGCGGGTCACGCCCTGGTTCCGCGCCGCACGGTCCCCGGTCGGGCGGCTCATTCGGGTCGGGTGGCCTGCCACTCCTCGCGGGTGATCGCGTACTCGACCTCGCCCTGTTCCGTCCCGGGCAGCGGATCGTCCCAGGACGGGAAGAAGGTGCGGATGTGGCGCAGGCCGACGGCCGCCATCACCCGGCGGGATCCGGTGTTCACGGTCATGGTCTGCGCGATGACCCGACGCTGGCCGACCGTGTCGAAGGCGTGCCGCAGCAGTTCCCGGCTGGCCTCGCTGGCCAGACCCTTGCCCCAGTGCCGGCGCGGCAGGCGGTAGCCGAGATCGCTGACCGTCGGGTCGTCCGGCTGGTCGGGGCCGTGTGCCGGCGGAAGCATCATCAGCCCGACGAACTCGCCGTCGTCCTCGGTCGTCGGCGGCGTCGAACCGTGCGCCCCGCCGTCGGTGCCGAACGCCATCCAGTAGCCCAGGCCGTCCACCTTGTCGGCCAGCGCCATCCGGTTAGCGTGCGACCCGACCACCTCGTCCCTGGTGCGGGCCCGGCCGTGGAGGTAACGCAACACCTCCGGGTCGGAGTCCAGCTCGACCTCCAGGTCGAGGTGCCGGTCGGCGAGCGGGACCAGCAGCAGACGATCGGTACGCAGAATCGGTTGCGGCATCGGGCCACGATCGCACGACCCGGCACCGCACGACGCGGGATTTTCGCCTCGCCCCGGGCAGCGGCGCGGCCCGGATGCCGGCCCGGCCGGTTCAGCTGTCCGATCGGGGCAGTATCCGGAACACCGGGTATTCGGCGGCGATTCGCGCGAACTCCGCGAGCGGCGCCCCCCGGTGGACCGGCAGGTGCGGCCTCGCGCCCGGGGCCTTCTCCAGATAGTGACGCAGGATCGGCGCCCGCCGCTCGACCGGCTCCTCCACCAGCAGCACCGGTCGGCGGCGGCCGTGTCGCAGCACCGCCCGCCCGGCGGCGGCCCGTACGTTCCGTACCCAGTTCGCCTGCTCGCCGAGCATCGACACCAGGTACCGCCGGCCGTCGTGGTCGACGGTGACCACGGGGAACGACACCGTCCGACCGCTACGCCGCCCCGCCACCTCCAGGGTGACCCAGTTGCCGGGGGCGAGGAAGCCCGCCGAGAACTGCCACGCCGAGACGCGGTTCATCGACCGGGCCAACCAGTTCGGCCTGCCGCTGCGGTACATCCACCGCTTGAACCGGTGGAGCGGTCGGTCGCTGACCTGTTCCATGATGGGTCCTTCCCGGCGTCGCGTCCCTCGCGTCGACGGTAGGGCGGTGGCTGTCGGTTGCTCAGGGGCGGAAGTCCCGAGACGGCGGACGTCAGCCGGCCCGACTGTTCGCGAGGTGGGACCGAGTCACCTGCCGTCGACGCGGACGCTGAGCTGGGCGCCGAGTTCGCGGAAACCGAGCGCCCGCGCCACCCGACGGGAGGCTGCCGGTCGAGCCCGCCACTGGGGCAACAACCCCTGGGCCAGGCCGTCTGCGGTCGCCGCGGCGGCGACGGTGCGGGCGAAGCCGCGTCCACGCCGGCTCGGCGCGGTCAGCACGCTCAGGTGGGCCACCCGTCCCGGCCAGTGCCGGTAGCCGGCCGCCGCGACGATGGCGGTTCCGACCCGGAGGACGTACGCGGTAGAGGTGATGTCGACCAGCCCGCACTCCGCCGCGTCCTCGGCCGGCACCGACGCCACGAAGTCGACAAGATCAGGGTGGTCGACGGGTAGTCGTTCCGTCGCCTCCCGCCGGTGCGGCCGGTAGCTGTGCTCATCGCAGTAGGCCAGGGTGGCCGGACCCAGCACCTGTGCGACGGGTAGCACGGCGGACAGCCGGTCGGGGTCGGTCAGCGCCTCGACCGGGAGGGTCTGGCAGGCGTGCGTCACCATGCCCACCAGGTCGTCCGTCGGTACCGTACAGATCGCGGCGTCACCCAGGGCGACGACGCCGAGCCAGCCCGGCGGACACATCGACGAGTTCGCCGAGGCGGCCACCGCGACGTGCCGGGCGGGGAAGCTGATCGGCGAGCCGGCCAGCCCGGTCCACACCTGCCGGGCCTGCGCCAGCAACGGGTCGACATCCATGTCAGCAGCCTGCTGCCCGATCGTCAGCGTCGGCCACTGATATTCCCTTCGGCGGGGACGACCTGTCCGGCCACGCGACCCGTCCGCCCCCCGGCGGGAACCGGCTCAGCGGCCAGCCGTCGAGCCGGTACGCCGGATGCGACGCGCTCAGCGGGTGAGGTGCGTCCGCCGGTCGAGGTGGGCGAGCTTGTGCGGGTTGAGCACCGAGTAGAGTCGGCTGATCCGGCCGTCGACGATGAGCAGGTTGACGACCGCGAACAGTCTGCCGTCGAGATCGAACCGGACCGCGACGGCGCCGTTTATCCACATCGGCGTGACCTGATAATCGAGGCCCATCTCGGTCAGCTTGGCCAGCAGCGGGGCCACCCGCCGGGCGCTCTCGACGGGGCGGCGGGCTGCGGGGGCGAGGCCACCGCTGTCGGCGACCACGATCACGTCGGGTGCCAGCACCTCGAGCAGTTCCCGCAGGTCACCGCCGCGCACCGCAGCCAGGAAGCGGTCCACGACGGCCTCCTGCTCGGCGCGGCTGACCCGTACCCGGGGGCGCCGCGCCGCCACGTGTTCCCGGGCGCGGTGGGCGATCTGGCGGACCGCCGCCGGTGTCCTGCCGACGGCTGCGGCGATCTCGTCGTACGGGGTGTCGAACACCTCGCGCAGCACGAACACGACCCGTTCGGTGTGGCCCAGCGTCTCCAGCACGGTGAGCATGGCGAACGACACGCTCTCCGCGAGTTCCACGTCCTCGGCCACGTCGGGGCTGGTCAACAGCGGTTCGGGAAGCCACTGCCCGGTGTACTCCTCGCGCCGTCGGGCCAGCGTACGTAGCCGGTTGAGGGCCTGGCGGGTGACGATCCGCACCAGGTAGGAGCGCGGGTTGCGGACCTCGGCCCGGACCTCGGTGTCGAGGTCCGCCCACCGCAGCCAGGTCTCCTGCACGACGTCCTCGGCGTCGGCGGCGGAACCGAGCATCTCGTACGCGACGGTGAAGAGCAGGCTGCGGTGCGCGACGAAGTGGTCGCCGGTCATGCCCGCGAGGTTACGTGGCTCGGCTGGGCCAGGGGCGGTAGGCCACATGCCGCCGCCATGCCCTGCGCCTCGATGCCGAGCGCGACGTTCATCCGCGCGGCCAGGTTCGCGGCGGCGACGAACGCGGTGAGTTCGACCAGCGCCGGGGCCCCGAGTTGGGTGAGCAGTCGGGTGGAAAGGTCGTCGGTGACCGTCGGTGGGGTCTGCGACATCGCCTCCGCGTACGCCAGGACGTCGCGTTCCAGCGAGGTGAAGACCTCCGATTCGCGCCACCGGGGCACCTCGCGGGCCTTGGTCAGGTCGAGCCCTTCGTGGTGCGCCTGGAAGTAGCCCAGGTCGAGGCAGAAGGAGCAGCCGATCAGGGAGACGGCCGCCATGTGGGCGTACGACTTGAGATCCTGGTCGCAGGCGTTCCACCGGGTGGCCGCCCGGCCCATGCCCATGCTGGTGCGCAGCACCCGCCGGTTGTGCCACATGACTCCGAGCGCGTCGGGTACCACGCCGAACTTCTTCCTGATGATCCGCTTGAGCAGGGCGCCGTGTACGCCGGTGAGTTCCGCCGCGGGAATGCGGGCCATGTCTCCTCCTCGCCTGTCGGTCCTGCCCATCCAGACACCGGCCGGCGAGGCGCTGTGACAGCCCGGCCGGAAACACCGACCAAGCGTTTGCATGACCATACGCCATGGTGCATACTTTTCCTTGTGTCCAAGGTCCTGACCTCCCTGCCCACCGGTGAACGTGTCGGCATCGCCTTCTCCGGCGGCCTCGACACCTCCGTCGCGGTCGCGTGGATGCGCGACAAGGGCGCCATTCCGTGCGCCTACACCGCCGACATCGGCCAGTACGACGAACCCGACATCGCCTCGGTGCCCGACCGGGCGCTCAGCTACGGCGCCGAGGTCGCCCGGCTCGTCGATTGCCGCGCGGCCCTGGTGGAGGAGGGTCTTGCCGCGCTGACCTGCGGTGCCTTCCACATCCGCTCGGGCGGGCGGGCCTACTTCAACACCACGCCGCTGGGGCGCGCCGTCACCGGCACGCTGCTGGTGCGGGCGATGATCTCCGACGACGTGCAGATCTGGGGCGACGGCTCGACCTTCAAGGGCAACGACATCGAGCGGTTCTACCGCTACGGCCTGCTCGCCAACCCGCAGCTGCGCATCTACAAGCCGTGGCTGGACACCGACTTCGTCGGCGATCTGGGCGGTCGCAAGGAGATGTCGGAGTGGCTGCTGGCCCGGAACCTGCCGTACCGGGACAGCACCGAGAAGGCGTACTCCACCGACGCCAACATCTGGGGTGCCACGCACGAGGCGAAGACCCTGGAACACCTCGACACCGGCATCGAGACGGTCAACCCGATCATGGGCGTCCGGTTCTGGGATCCGTCGGTGGAGATCCCCACCGAGGACGTGACGATCGGCTTCGACCAGGGCCGGCCGGTGACCATCAACGGCAAGGAGTTCGGCAGCGCGGTCGACCTGGTGCTGGAGGCCAACGCCATCGGCGGCCGGCACGGACTCGGCATGTCCGACCAGATCGAGAACCGGATCATCGAGGCCAAGAGCCGGGGCATCTACGAGGCCCCCGGCATGGCGCTGCTGCACACCGCGTACGAGCGGCTGGTCAACGCCATCCACAACGAGGACACCCTGGCCAACTACCACAACGAGGGCCGTCGGCTGGGCCGGCTGATGTACGAGGGCCGGTGGCTGGACCCGCAGGCGCTGATGCTGCGTGAATCGCTGCAACGCTGGGTCGGCACGGCCGTCACCGGCGAGGTGACGCTGCGGCTGCGTCGGGGCGAGGACTACTCGATCCTGGACACCACCGGCCCGGCCTTCAGCTACCACCCGGACAAGTTGTCGATGGAGCGCACGACGGACTCCGCCTTCGGCCCGGCCGACCGCATCGGCCAGCTCACCATGCGCAACCTCGACATCGCCGACTCCCGGGCCAAACTGGAGCAGTACGCGCACCTGGGCATGGTCGGCGGCGCTCCGCAGCGGGTGGTCGGTGCCGCCCAGGCGGCCTCGACCGGGCTGATCGGCGCGATGCCGGAAGGTGGCGCGGAGGCCATCGCCTCCCGGGGGGTGCCGTCGGCGGAGGACGAGGCGCTCGACCGCGCCGCCATGGAGTTCGGCGTGGACTGACCGGCCGGCTCCGGCCAGGCTCGCCGTTCGCCACCCACGGTCACCCCCGCCGGCGGCGGACGGTGCCGTCTCCGGCCTGCCGATCCGCGATCGGGCGGGCGGTATCGCCGGTCGGTCGCGCTGGGCACGGTGGCACTGGGCGTTGCGACCCGTACGAACTGTGGACGGTGTGGCAGGCGGGCGGCTGACCATCGCGCCCGCTCTGACCGGCGCGTGTCGCCCCACCTGCGGCCTTGGAGTCACTCGAACTGTCGTGGGCGGCGTGTGGACATCGATCGATGGCCGATCGACCGAGGCGACCTGCTCGGATGTTCGATCTACTTTGCGTAATCGACCGATCGCGCACCGTTCGCGGTTTGACGGTGTCGTCGGTCCGTCATCGCTGCCGAGGAGGAACCGTTGAGGTATCCCACCCGCCTGCCCGCCGCCGTGACGGCGACCGTGCTCGTCGCGTCCGCGCTGACCGTCCTGCCCGCCGCTGCCTCCGCCGCCCCGGCCGCGTACGCCTATCGCGCTGTCGACCTGGGCACCCTGGGCGGTGCCGCCAGCGCCGCCACCGCGACGAACGACCGGGGCACCGTCGTCGGCTGGAGCCTGACGGCCGACGGCTCCCGGCACGCGTTCGTCTGGCGCAACGGGTTGATGACCGACCTCGGAGTGTTGCCGGGGCACGTGGAGTCCACCGCTGTCGACGTCAACGAGCGCGGCGAGGTGGTCGGCACCTCGACCGGCCCTGAGCTGATCACCCGGGCCGTGCTCTGGCGAAATGGCCAGATGATCGACCTGGGTACCCTCGGCGGCGACTACAGCGAGGCGGTCGCCGTCAACGACCGGGGGCAGGTGCTCGGCCTGAGCAACCCGGCCACCGACATCCCGCACCGTGTCTTGTGGCAGGACGGTGCGATCACCGACCTGGGCCGGCAGGACTTCTACGAGCTGACCACCGGGTTCAACAACCGGGGCGACGTGGTGGGCACCTTCAACGTCCCGCCGTACGACTACCCGTGCACCTGCGTGGGTGGCCGGTTGCGGGACGGCGTCCTCACCCCTGTCGGCGACCAGGCGACGGCGATCAACAACCTCGGCGACGTGGTCGGCATCGACGGCGGCCGGGCCTTCCGCTGGCGCGCCGGGGTGCTGACCGACCTGGGCACCTTGGGCGGCGCGACGAGCCGGGCGACCGCCGTGAACGACCTGGGGGTGGTCCTCGGCAGCGCCGACACCGCCCCCGGTGCCCGACGACCCGTCCTGTGGTGGGCCGGGCGCACCGTCGACCTGACCGCCCACGGGCTGAGTGCCACGGACGTGGTCAATGACCTGGACATCCGGAGCCGCCTGGTGGGGAGCCGGGCCGGGCGCGCCACGCTTTTCCGGTAGCGTGCCGGCCGAGCGACGGTGACCGCCTATGTTTCCGGCGCAGAGACGGTGATGACGAGCTTGCCGGCCGGATGACCGTCGGTGAAGTGGTGCAGCGCGTCCGCCGTCTCCGCGAGCGGGTAGCTGCGGTCGACCTGTGGGTCGAGGGCGCCGGACTCGGCGAGGTCGCGCAACTCGTCGAGGTCCTCGACGCGCTCACCAGCGCTGACGGCGCGCAGCCGGTGGCCGACGACCATGGACAACAGCGGCGCGCCGAACATCTGCCGGCCGTAGCCGCCGAGCAGCGCACCCCGGGTCCAGTCGCCGCCGACCAGGGCCAGCGTCCCGCGCGGGGTGAGCGCGCGGCGCAGCAGCGACAGCGGACGGTTGCCGCCGGTGTCGATGACCACGTCGTACACCGGGCCGTCCCGGTCGATCTCCTCGCTGGTGTAGTCGAGGACGTCGTCGGCGCCGAGGGAGCGGACGAAGTCGGTCTTCGTCGGGTGGCAGACCCCGGTGACCGTCGCCCCGTAGGCCTTGGCGATCTGGACGGCCTGGGAACCGACACCGCCGGAGGCGCCGATGACCAGCACCCGGTGACCCGGTCGCACCTGGCCGGTGTCGCGGACCGCGCGCAGGGCGGTCATCCCGGAGACGGGCACGGCGGCGGCCTGCGCGAATGTCAGGTTCGCCGGCTTGCCGGCCAGCCGCCGCTCGTGGGTGGCCGTGAACTCCGCGTACGACCCGCGCAGCGTGGTGCCGTACACCTCGTCGCCGGGCCGGAAGCGGGTCACCTTGGTGCCGACCTCGACCACCACGCCGGCCACGTCCCGACCGAGTACCGGTACCCGGGGGCGGCGCAGCCCGGCGGCGAGTCGGACCAGGTAGGGGCGGCCGGAAAGGAAGATCAACACCCCCGGGTCGACACCGGCGGCGTGGACCCGCACCAGCACCTCGTGGTCGCCGACGCCGGGTCGGTCGAGGTCGCGGAGTCGAACAGTGGACGGCGGACCGTAGCGGTCGTGCACGATGGCCTTCACGATGCCTCCTCGGGATACTGGAACACCTCGTCGAGCCGTACGCCGAGCACGTGGGCGATCCGGAAGGCCATTTCCAACGAGGGGGAGTAGCGGCCCTGCTCGATGGCGATGACGGTCTGCCGGGTCACGCCGATCCGCTCGGCCAGCGCTGCCTGGGTCATCTCGTCGCGGGCGAACCGCAGCGCCCGGATGTTGTTGGTGACGCGGGTCGATTTCACCACTGCGGCACGCCCCTGCGGTAGACGATCACCTTCGCCAGCGAACCGACCAACGCCGACAGCACGAAGCAGAGGTAGACCACGTTGGCGATCCAGAACCAGTGCCACTGTGCCATCGCCATGAGCATCGCCGACACCGCGCCGATCACCACGAACGCCTGCCCGACGTGGTCGCCCAGCCGCCCGATCTCCCGGTCGCGCACGTCGCTGACCCGCGAGGCACGCGGATTCACCACGCCGAGCCCGATCTCGAGGAGCATGCTGACGGCGATGGCGCCGCCGACCGTCCAGAGCAGGACGCCGGCGTACGGTGTCGCGGTCAGCCGGCCGTCGTCGACCCGGCTCAGGACCACGGCCACGTAGACGGCGTAGCCGACCACGCTGACCACCAGCATGATCCAGGCCCGCTTCTCCTGATGGGTCATGACGACTCCCCGATGTAAAGAATTCGTGACATCTGAGAGTAAGGTTTTCTAGACATCATGTCCAGGAAGTTTTACATCGCGGGGTCGATGCCGGGTGATCGAGACCTGCCGGGCGTCTTCGTGATCCCGCAGGCACCGTCGAGTTCGCCGCGTCTGATCCGATCCGCCAGCGGTACCGTCGTCGGTGTCTTCGACAGCATGAGACGGCGCTGCGAATCTGGGTGCCGGTTGCCCGGGCGACGTCCGGCAGGCCGGTTGATCGAGGGAAGGACCCAGCCGTGACCAGTACCGACCGCCGTACCCGCGCCGTCGCGCTCGCGCTGACACTCGGCCTGCTCGCCGGCTGCTCCGCCGGCACCCCGTCCACGCCGACACCAACGCCGACGCTGTCCACGCCGAGGGCGTCCGCCGCGCCGGTCACCGTCGACTTCGCGCCGCTGGAACGGGAGTTCGATGCCCGGCTCGGTGTGTACGCGATCGACACCGGCAGCGGCGGCACCGTCGCGCACCGGGCCGACGAGCGCTTCGCGTACGCCTCGACCTTCAAGGCCCTCGCCGCCGGCGCGGTACTCGCCGCGACCTCGGACGCGGAGCTGGACCGGGTCGTCAGCTACTCCCGTGACGACCTGGTCGCCTACTCGCCGATCACCGAGCGGCACGTCGACACCGGCCTGTCGCTGCGGGCGATCGCCGACGCGGCGGTGCGCTACAGCGACAACACCGCCGGGAACCTGCTGCTCGAGCAGCTCGGCGGGCCCACGGGCTTCAAGCGGGTGTTGCGCGGGGTCGGCGACGAGGTGACCGAGCCGGTGCGCTGGGAGACCGGGCTCAACGCGTACGTCCCGGGCGAGCGCCGCGACACCAGCACACCCCGGGCCCTGGCCACCACGCTGCGGGCGTACGCGGTCGACGACGCCCTCAGCCCGGCCGACCGGGCCGTGCTCGTGGACTGGCTCACGCGCAACACCACCGGTGACAGGACGATCCGGGCCGGCGTGCCCGAGGGCTGGACGGTGGGTGACAAGACCGGCTCGGCCGACCACGGCACCCGCAACGACATCGCGGTCATCTGGCCGCCGGACCGGGCGCCGATCGTGCTGGCCGTGCTCTCCGACCGGACCGAGCCCGACGCCGAGCGCGACGACGCCCTGCTCGCCCGGGCCGCCGAGCTGACCCTCGACGCGCTGAGCTGAGCCGGCCGCTGCAGCCGGGACCGGGCGACGCGCCGGTCGTCCTGGCGGCCGGTCCCGGTCGGTGGCGCGGCTCGTGTGCGTCCCGGTTGCGGCCGCGCCGCCCGTCGGCGCGGCCTTAACCGGACGACCGTCAGGGGGCCGGGACCGTGGCGGGGGCGGTCAGGTCGAAGTCGGCGGTGACCGGGGTGTGGCCGATCCGCACCGGCTGCGCCTCGGACACCTGCGCGGCGTTGGGGAACCAGCGGCTGGGCACGAAAGCGCAGTCGCACCGCAGCAGCACCCGCTGCCCCGGCAGCAGCCGCAGCGTGTAGTCGGCGCCGACGTCGACCACCCCGGTCACGTCGCCGGTCCGCGCGTGGAAGGCGATCACCTGGGAGTAGTTCGGCATCTCGTCGACGGCGATGGTGCCGCTGACCACGGTGCCGGCGACGAGTGTCTGATCGCTGGTCACGGACGTGCCGGACCGGACCCGTACGGTGTCGGCCTTCCGGCGGTCGGCCACCCCGCCGGACCACTGGCTGGCCAGTCCGGGACCGGTGTAGTACAACGGCCAGCGGTACGGTCCGAGACCGGTGAGCGTGTACCGGCCGTCGTCATCGGTGATGACGCCGTAGTCGCTGTACTTGGGATGCGGAACCACCGGCAGGGGCAGGACGTATCCGAAGTAGACCGGGGTGCCGTCCGCCGCGCGGGTGACCCGGCCGGTGACGCTGCCCGGCGGGTCGAGCCGGACCGTCGGGGCGGTGACCGTCCTGCCCGGACGCACCCGGATCGTCACGCCGCGCTCCCGCTGCCCGGTGCCGCCGTGCCGACCGACCCACTGCATGCCGTACTGCGCGTTGTCGTAGGGCTTGGCGAGCAGGTGATAGCGCCCGGGCGGCACGTTGCTGGCGAGCAGGTCGCCACCGTCGACGCCGGTGCAGCCGCCGTGCCGGCCCTCCTGCGCCTCCCCCTGATACACGACGGTGAGCCGGTCGCGGTCGACGGGAACCAGGGACACGCACCCTCGTACGGGGGCCCCGGTGGTCCGGTCGCGCAACGTGGTCCGTACCTCGCCCGCAGTGGTGTCGACGGTGGTCCGACCGGCTTCATGCCGGTGGGACGCGGTGGCGAACGTGGGCGTGGACGGCGCGGCGACGGTGGCGCGCGGGGCGGCGGCGGACTGGGCGAGCCCGGGGCTCGCGGCAGCGGGCAGCGGCAGGCTGACGACGAGCAGGGCGACGGTGAGTGGGACGGCGTGACGTGGTGACCGCGGCATCGGCGGGATCCTCTCCACCCGGCGGACGAAAACCCACTCACGGTAGCGACTGTGACGGAGTCGTCACACGTTGTGTCGGGAGGTGGTCAGGGGATCGGCCACTCGTGGACCGGGCGGTTGCTGTGCATCAGCTCCACGTAGTGCCGGACCACCTGACGCAGGGCGTCCGGGCGGTCCAGCTGATCGGTCGACTCCAGCCGGTGCAGCGTCGCCACCTGCCAGGTGGCGCCGTTGCGGCCGGTCAGGCAGCGTTGCTCGATGATGCCGAGCAGCCGGTCCCGCTCGTCCGGCTCGACACCCCACCGGTCCAGACCGTGGTGGGCCAGCGGCAGCAGGCGGCGCAGCACCAGCTCGGCGACCGGCAGGTAGCCCAGGCCGGGCCAGAAGACGTGGGCGTCGATGCCGTGCCGGGCGCAGGTGTTGAAGTTCTCCTCGGCGGCGCTGAACGACATCTGGGACCACAGCGGCCGGTCGGCCTCGGCGAGCGCGCGGACCAGCCCGAAGTAGAACGCCCCGTTGGCGATGGTGTCCAGCACGGTCGGTCCGGCCGGCAGGACACGGTTCTCCACCCGCAGGTGCGGACGGCCCCGCAGCACGTCGTAGACCGGCCGGTTCCACCGGTAGATGGTGCCGTTGTGCAGCCGCAACTCGGCCAGGGTCGGCACGCCTCCGGCGGCGAGCGTCTCGGACGGGTCCTCCGGGTCGCAGACCGGCAGCAGCGCCGGGAAGAAGCGCACGTTCTCCTCGAACAGGTCGAACACCGAGGTGATCCAGCGTTCACCGAACCAGACCCGGGGGCGTACGCCCTGGGTCTTGATCTCCTCGGGGCGGGTGTCGGTGGCCTGCTGGAACAGGGGGATGCGGGTCTCCCGCCACAGTTCACGGCCGAAGAACAGCGGTGAGTTCGCGCCGAGCGCCACCTGGATCCCGGCGATGGCCTGGGCGGCGTTCCAGTAGTCGGCGAACTGGGCGGGGCCGACCTGGAGGTGGAACTGGGTGCTGGTGCACGCCGCCTCGGGCGTGATCGTGTCGGCGGTGACCGCCAGCCGCTCGACCCCGTTGATGGCGATCCGCAGGTCCTCGCCCCGGGCCGCGAAGATCTGCTCGTTGAGCAGCGCGTACCGGGGATTGGCCGACAGGGTGGCGGCGGTCAGGTGCTCCGGCAGCACGGTCGGCAGGATGCCGATCATCACCAGCTGGGCGTCGACCGTGCGGGCCCGCTGGTCGGCCGCGTTCAGGGCGGCGCGTACGTGTTCCTCGAACTCGGCGGTGCCGGTGCCGGCCAGCCGCCGTGGTGCGACGTTGATCTCGACGTTGAACTGGCCGAGCTCGGTCTGGAAGCTTGGGTCGGCCACCGCACGCAACACGTCCGCGTTGCGCATCGCCGGCATCGAGTCGGCGTCGACCAGGTTCAGCTCGATCTCCAACCCGGTCATCGGCCGCTCGACGTCGAACCGGGACTCGCGCAGCATCTCGGCGAAGACGTCGAGACAGCGGCGCACCTTGTCCCGGTAGCGAGCCCGATCCTGGCGGCTGAAGGTCTGTACGCCGACTTCCTCGCCCATAGGTCACCACCCTGTCACCGCTGGTACCCCAAACGTCGCACGTCCATGCCACCTACACCCGGCCGGGACCGGTCGGGAAGGTCCGTACCATGGCGGGCGTGCGTGACAAGGTGACCCGACTGTTCGTGGTGGCGGCGATCGCCGAGGCGATCTCCTGGGCCGGGCTGCTGGCCGGGATGGTGGTCAAGTACGGCCCACCCGGCAACGAGCTGGGGGTGCAGGTCTTCGGCCCGATCCACGGCGCGCTCTTCGTCGCGTACGGAGTGCTGGTGCTGGCGGTGGCCCGGGTGCACCGGTGGAGCCCGCTGGCCACGCTCGTGGCGCTGGCCTGCGCGGTGCCACCGTTCGCCACCGTCGTCTTCGAGCGTTGGGCGCGGCGGCGGGGGATGCTCGGCTCCGTCGCGCCGGCCCGGGAGCCGGCTCCGGTCGGCTGACGCCGGGCCGGTCAGCCGGTCCCGCCGTCGACGTGCGTCGGCGGCGTCAGCCGGACGGCCGCCTCAGGTCACCGCCGCGCAGGCGGCCACCGTGGCGAGGACCAGTACCCCCAGCACCGCCTGAAGCAGCAGCGGGGGCCCCAGGTGCGACCACATGGTGGCCGTGCGAGGCCGGAGCAACTGCCCCGTGGTGAGGTTGACGATCCGTTCGATCTTCGGTGCCAGGTCGGGATCGCCCTGGTCGCGCAGGGTCAGCTGGACGTGGTCGGCCGGATGCAGCGCACTCTGCGGCAGGTGCCCGTGCAACTCCACCTCGTAGAGCCGGCCGGCGCCGTCGCGGAGGCGGACCGGAGTGACCAGGTACTCAGGGCCCTTCTTCAGCTCCTTGAAGCTGCGCCGGCCGGTGCCGGAACCGGCCGACAGCAGGGCTCGCACCAGCCCGGCCAGCAGACCCGCCACGCCGGCCGCGGCGAGCACCACCACCAGCGCCGGCTGCCCCACCCGCACCTCCCGGGGATAGCCGTCCATCAGGCGCACGATCTGCGCGGTGAGGATCCGCCCGGTGGGGTGCAGACTGCGTCGGGAGTACGATGTCGCGTCCATTCCACCACCCAGAGTTCGCCTACGCCTACAGATCGTATCGATCCTCGGGGTTGAACGACGTGAATGAAAACCGGTCACGCGGTTGCCGGCAGGTGACAAGCACGGCGACGCGGGTAAGCGGTGGGTCGAGCCGGAAAGGGGTCGAGCATGCAGCTGTCCTTCCTGCGCCCGCTGTACCAGCGTCCGGGCCCGTGGTGCTCGGTCTACCTGGACGCCTCCCTGGACACCGAGGACGCGCACGCGGCACTCGATCTGCGCTGGCGTGGTCTGCAACGGCAACTTGCCGAACAGGGGGCGGACGAGCCGACGATCGCCGCGATCGACCGGGTGATCCGGGGACACGATCCGATGCCCGGCGACTACGGGTTGGCCGTGTTCGGCACCCAGGGACAGGTGGTGCTCTCCGAGTACCTGTCCGCCCCGCCCCGTCGGGATCTGGCCGCGTACGCCCCGCTGCCGCACGTGATGCCGCTGCTGGCGCAGCGCGGTGAGCAGGTGGCGTGGGTGCGGGTGCTCGCCGACCGCACCGGCGCCGACGCGATGTCGGTGAGCGCCGGCGGAGTGCCGCGCCGAGCACACGTGACCGGCCGGGAGAGCTACCAGCTGCGCCGGGTCAAGCCGGGCGGCTGGTCCCAGTCGCGCTACCAGCGGGCCGCGATGGAGGCATGGCATCACAACGCCGGTGACGTCACCGCCGCGACCGTCGAACTGGCCGAGCGGGTCGGTGCCGAGGTGGTGGTGGTGGCCGGCGACGTCCGTGCCACCGGGATGATCGCCGCCCAGATGCCGGACCGCTGGCAGGACCTGGTGGTACGCACCGACGCCGGTTCCCGGGCCGGCGGTGCCGACCAGACCCTGCTCGACGACCTGACCGTGCAGACCATCGCCGAGGTGGCCGATCAGCGGGTGCACGCGGCCCTGGACCGCTTCGGCACGCAGGAGGACGTCGGCGCCGGGCTCGACGCCGTGGTGGCCGCGTTGCAGCGCAACCAGGTCGACACGATGCTGATCGTCGACGACCCCTCGGCCGACGGTCAGCTCTGGATCGGCCCGGCGGCCACCGACATCGCCACCGAGCCGGGGCACCTGGCCACGGTCGCCGAACCGGAGCGGGTCCGGGCCGACGCGGCGCTGGTGCGTGCCCTGGTGGGCACCGACGCCGAACTGACCGTGCTCGGCCCCGACGAGGCGCCGGAGCTGGTGGACGGGGTGGGCGCGGTGCTGCGCTACGTCGACCCGGTCACCCCGGGACGGGGCGGTGCCTGACCCGGGCGTCGCTGACGCGGTGGTCGATAGGCTGCGGGCCTGGCGGATTCCGCGCGTCTTCGGCCACCCGCAGGAGGCGGTCGCGGCGGTTGTCGAGGCGCTCGACGCCACCGGTGACGACCCGCAGTTCGTACCCGTCCGCGACGCGGAGGACGCCGCGGTGATGGCGGCCGGGCACGCCCGGTTCACCGGCGAGCCGGGCGTCTGCCTGGCGGCCGGCGGGGTGGCCGCCGCAGGCCTGCTCGCGGGTCTCGACGCCGCCCGGGGCGCCGGCCTGCCGGTGCTCGCCGTCGTCGTCGAGCCCGTCGTCACCGAGCCCGTCGTCGTCGAGCCCGTCGTCACCGAGCCCGTCGTCGTCGAGCCCGTCGTCACCGAGCCCGTCGTCGCCGAGCCCGTTGTCTCCGCGTCCGAGGCCGCCCGGGTCGTCCACCGACAGCTCGCCGAGGTGTGCCACCGCCTCCGGTACGTCACCGAGCCGGCGCGGGCGCCGGAGCTGGTGGACGAGGCGCTGCGCGCCGCGACGCGCGCCCGCGGTCCGGTGGGCCTGGTCGTGCCGCACTCGGCGCCGCACGGTGCGATGCGGGTCGCGGCGTCGGGCCCCGGCATCGACGTCCGGCTGGTGCTCGACGAACTGTCCAGTCGGCTGCCCCCGAACAGCGTGGTGACCGCCGACGGCACCGGGCCGACGGCCGGGTTCGCCAACCCGGCGGGTTCGCCGGCCGAGGTTGTCATCGGCCCGGCCGGGCTGCCCGGAAGCGCGCTGCCGTACGCCCTCGCGGCGAAAATGGCCGCGCCCGACCGGCCGGTGATCGCTCTGGTCACCGACGACGGGATGCGCTCGCACGGGCTGTCCGAGCTGATCACCATCGCGCGGCGGCGACCGGCCTGGCCCGACCCGCGTCTGGTGGTGCTGGTGCACAACACCCGGTCCGGTCACCCCCGGTGCCTGGACCCGGCCCGGCCGGTCACCGACGACGTCCCGTACGCCGGCTGGGCCCGGTTGCTCGGCCTGCACGGGGTGCGCGTCGACCGGCCGGAGCTGGTCGGCGCGGCCTGGGACGAGGCGCTGAACGCCGACCGCCCGTGCGTGCTGGAGATCGTGACGAACGCCCTCACCTTCGGCTCGTGGAACCGGCCGGGATTCGACAACATCGGGGATTCTGCTGTCCCAGGCGACGGCGGTACAGCAACATCCCCGATGTTGCCGGACGGCGACGGTGCGCCGGCGATGGCGGGCTGGCGCTCTTGGCGGGAAGGGGCAAGATCCGCTGGTTGATGCCGTCCGGTGGGGAGATGCCCTGTTTAACCCGCATCGTGGCGGGAAGCCGGGCCGCGTGGTGAGCGATCGAGGGAAGGTGGGACCGGTGCGCAAGGTGCGCCCGGGACTGACGGCGGCCGGCGCCGGCATGGCCGGTGACCGCGTCGTCGCGGCGGGCAGCACCGCCCGGATCCTGGTCGCGGCCATCGCCCGCGCGCTGAGTGGCAGCGACTGCGCCGACCTCGGGCACGTCGGACCGGTGTCCCGGTTCGCCGGCACGCCCGACCCGGTGCGGCGGGCGGCGGCGATCCGGTCCGCCGGCCGGACCGCCCTGACCGCCGGGCAGGCCGCCGAGGTCGACGCGGGGCGGGTCGCCCGGTGGTTCGTCGACCAGTACCCGCGACGCCGTTATCCGGGGGCGCTGCTGGGCTCCCCGCACGGCGGTGTCGCGCATCTGGCGGTTGCGCTGGGCATGCCCTGGCTGCCCGCCGGCTTCGAGATGATCGCGCACTGGCCGCAGGGCGCGGTGGACCGGCCGCGCGCCGCCCTGGATCACGGGGCGGCGCTCGCCGGCCGGGTGCTCGCCGGCAGTCCCGACCTGCACGTGCGGCAGGTGCACTGCCCGGCCAGCCGGGGTGCGCTGGCCGGGGCGACCGTGGCGTTGACCGGCCGTTGGCGGGCGCTGCCGGCGGCGTACCGCAGCTTCCTGGCCGACCGGCTGGCCCCCGGCGCCCCGGTGCTGATGCTGCGCGACACCCGGACCTGGCCGGTGGTCGACGCCGCCGACGGACACAGCTTCCAGCTCGGCTGCCCGGCCAGCGGGCTCAACCCGGTGGACTTCCATCCCGACAGCCACGCGCTGCGGCAGGTGCTGCGCGCGGCCGGCGGTGACAGCGAACGCTGGGAACCGCCGGAGATCGCCGCTCCGCCGGCCGCCGCCGAGCACGGCGTGGAGTCCGGTTTCGACCGGGGTGTACGGGACTGGGCCGCCCGGCACGGTCATCCGCTGCACCAGATCCTGGTACCCACGCCCGCCGCGCTCAGCGCCGCCACGGCGGACCTGTACCGGCGCTGGTTGCGGGCCGCCGGCAAGACCGGTGACCGCCTGGTGGTGGAGTGCGGGCGGCTGCTCGACCCCTGGCAGGTGCTCCGGGCCGGGCTGGTGCCGTACTGGTGCGAGAACGCCACCCGGCGCAGCGTCGAGCAGGTGGAGTGGTGGTTGGCCGGCAGCGAGTCGTTCACCTCGGTCGACGTGCTGCCGGAGCCGCCCGGCGTACGCTCACCGGCGCTGGCCGGCCTGCCGCAGTGGCTGGCGGTCGCCGGCTTCGGTCGGCGGCGGCGGGCCCTCGACCGCACCGCGGCGCGCGGCTACCCGGTCACCTCGGTGCCGACCCGCAGAGCCACCGAGGTGCTCCGCGCCCAGCCGTACGACCTGCCCAGTCCGGCGCCGCTGGCCACCGGCGAGGCTCTGGCCGCGCTGCGCGACGGCGGCAGCCACCACGGCCTGCTGATCTGTTGAGACCGGGCTGACGAAACATCCTCGCGAACCCGCGATCCCGTGATTGAGTACCTACGGAGCGGGAACACCGCCGGCTGCGACAGGCTGATCACCTCGCGTGGCGCGGCGCCGTCGCCCGCTGGCATCCCAGTCACGTAACCCAGTCACAGGCCCGTGCGTGCCTACGCGCGTGCCCGGTGTCGGCGAATCCGGGCGGGGTCCTTCCCGAGGGAGGCGCGGATGTTCGGACAGACCACCACAACCACACCACCAACCACCGATCGGGGGCTCGAGGACCTCGACGCCGCGGCGTTGGCGTACGCGGCACGGATCGAAGGGCTACCGCCGGAGCGTCGCCAGGAGGCCCGCGACGACCTGGTCCGGTTCGCGTTGCCGTTCGCGGGTCGGTTGGCCCGCCGCTACCGGGGGCGTGGGGAGCCGTTGGAGGATCTGGAACAGGTGGCCCGCCTGGGGCTGGTCAACGCCGTCGACCGGTACGACCCGGAACGTGGTTCCTTCACCGCGTACGCGGCGATCACCATCGTGGGTGAGATCAAGCGGCATTTCCGGGACCGCACCTGGGGCGTGCACGTGCCACGCCGGCTGCGCGATCTGATCCTGGAGGTCGGACAGGCGACGGCGGCGCTGACCAGTGAGCTGTCCCGGGCACCCACGGTGGCCGAACTGTCCAAACGGTTGGAGACGCCGGAGGAGGAGATCCTCGCCGCGCTGGAGTCGGCGGCCGGCTACAGTCCGGCGTCGCTCAACGCGCCGGTCGGCGGGGAGAGTTCGGCGGAGTTCGGCGACCTGGTCGGCGAGTCGGACATCGCGTTGGAGTCGGTGGACGACCGGGTGACCGTCAGCGGCCTGTTGCACCGGCTGCCCTGGCGGGAGCGGCGGATCCTGGCCATGCGGTTCTACGGCAATCAGACCCAGGCCGAGATCGCCGCCCGCTTCGGCATCTCCCAGATGCACGTGTCCCGGTTGTTGTCGAGGGCGCTGACCTGGCTGCGCCAGGCGATGCTCGCCGACGCGCCGCCACCGTGGCAGAACGGTCCGGGCGAGTCCGAGGCGGCCAACCAGACGCGCGCCGTGGCTCCGGTTCGCGGCCGCTGACCGGTCGACCGAACGTCGTCGGGGCGGCACCGACCGGTGCCGCCCCGAGTGGTACCCGGCCGACCGGTCAGTTCTCCGGGGTGTCCCCGGGCCCGCGCGGATGCCGCCACCGGTCGTTGGGCTGCGGGTCGCGCTGCGCGCCCAGCGGGTTCTCCTCCGGCTCGTCGGTCTCCTCGAAGCTCGGCCGGCGTACCTGTTCCGGCTCCGGCACGTCGACCGGCCGGGCGCCGGACTGCGGCGCGGGCTGGTACGCCTCCGCCTCGCGTGCGCCGTGCGCGCCCTCGGCGGCCGGCGACTCGGACACGTGCTTCTCCATGTGCAGTTCCTCGCGGAAGTCCTGCGGGGGTTTCGTGGTCCGTTGTGGAAGGTCGCGGCCCAGGTCGGAGACGAGTTCGCCGTACTTGGCGTCGAACGCGGGACGCTCGGAGCGGATCCGGGGCATCCGGTCGAAGTTGCGCAGCGGCGGCGGGCAGGTGGTGGCCCATTCCAGGGAGTTGCCGAAGCCCCACGGGTCGTCCACGGTCACCTCGGCGCCGTAGCGCCAGGACTTCCAGGCGTTCCACATGAAGAACAGGGTGGACGCGCCGAGCACGAAGGCGAAGACGCTGGAGATCGTGTTCAGCGTGGTGAACCCGTCGCTGGGCAGATAGTCGGCGTACCGGCGGGGCATGCCCTCGTTGCCGAGCCAGTGGTGCACCAGGAAGGTGCCGTGGAAACCGATGAACATGGTCCAGAAGTGCAGCTTGCCGAGCCGCTCGTCGAGCAGGCGACCGGTCATCTTCGGCCACCAGAAGTAGAAGCCGCCGAAGAGCGCGAAGACCACGGTGCCGAAGACCACGTAGTGGAAGTGGGCGACGACGAAGTACGTGTCCGTGACGTGGAAGTCCACCGGCGGGCTGGCCAGCAGCACGCCGGTGAGCCCGCCGAGCAGGAAGGTGACCAGGAAGCCGATGGCGAACAGCATCGGCGTCTCGAAGGTCAGCTGGCCCTTCCACATGGTGCCGATCCAGTTGAAGAACTTCACCCCGGTCGGCACCGCGATCAGGTAACTCAGGATGCTGAAGAACGGCAGCAGCACCTGACCGGTGGCGAACATGTGGTGCGCCCACACCGCCATGGACAGGATCGTGATGGCGATGGTGGCCAGCACCAGCCCGGTGTAGCCGAAGATCGGCTTGCGGGAGAAGACCGGGATGATCTCGGTGATGATGCCGAAGAACGGCAGCGCGATGATGTAGACCTCGGGGTGGCCGAAGAACCAGAACAGGTGCTGCCACAGCATCGGCCCACCGGTGTCGGGGTTGTAGACCTGTGCGTCGAGCAGCCGGTCGGCGCTCAGCGCCAGCAGCGCGGCGGCCAGCAGCGGGAAGACCAGGATCACCAGCACGCTGGTGAACAGCATGTTCCAGGTGAAGATCGGCATCCGGAACATGGTCATGCCCGGCGCGCGCAGGGTCAGGATCGTGGTGATCAGGTTGACCGCGCCGAGGATGGTGCCCAGACCGGACACCACCAGGCCGATCACCCACATGTTCGCGCCGACCCCGGGGGAGTGTTCGACGGTGCTCAGCGGCGTGTACGCGGTCCAGCCGAAGTCGGCCGAGCCGCCCGGGGTGAGGAACCCGCCGACCACCATCAGCCCGCCGAACAGGTAGAGCCAGTAGGCCAGCGCGTTGAGCCGGGGGAACGACACGTCCGGAGCGCCGATCTGGATCGGCACGATGTAGTTGGCGAAGCCGAACGCCGCCGGCGTGGCGAACAGCAGCAGCATCACCGCGCCGTGCGAGGTGAAGAGCTGGTTGTACTGCTCCGGGGCGAGAAACTGCAGACCCGGCCGGGCCAACTCGGCCCGGATCAGCATGGCCTCGATCCCGGCCAGCACGAAGAAGCCGAACGAGGTCAGCAGGTACAGCAGGCCGATCTGCTTGTGGTCGGTGGTGGCCAGGAACCTGACCAGCTTTCCGCCCGGCAGCGGCCTGCGCAGCGGTCCGGGATAGCCGCCGAAACGGGCCGGGGCGAGGATCGCCGGACCCCGGTCCTGTCCGGGTTCGGTGGTTACCCGCTTGGGCATGAGCGCTCACCTGCGTTGACGACGGATAAGGACGGGCGTGGCTACCCAGCCCGCCGACCATGTAACCAGGCGAGAGCGGTAATTTCGGTCAATTGGCCGGTAGTGTGGCCCAGACGGCCTTTCCGTCGCCGGCCGGGGCACTTCCCCAACGGTCGGCCAGTTCGCGTACCAACATCAGCCCACGACCGCCCTCGTCGCGCTGGCCGGCCGGGCCGGGCCGGGCCGCCGCGCTGCTGCCGTCGACCACCGCCAGGTGCAGCCAGGGTCGCCGCAGGGTCACCGTGACCTGCATCGGGGTACCCGCGTGGCGGACCACGTTGCCGACCAGCTCGCTGAGCACCACCGAGGCCGGACCGACCGCATCGGGCAGGTTCCACCGGGCGCACGCGTCGGCCACCAGTTCCCGGGCTCGCCGGCAGGCCGCCGCCACCGGGTCCAGGCGCAGCCGCAGCCGGTCCACGGCGGCCGCGCCCGCGAATCGGCTCGCCTCGTCGCAGTCGTCCCGCATCGGCACCACCCGGCAGGCCGTCGACCCGGCCAGCAGGGCGGCCGCCTCGGGGTGTGGCGCGCAGAGCACCAGCGGCACCGCCGGCCAGTCCGCGGCGTGACGCGCCGCGGCGGCGAAGACGGACACCGCCAACTGGTCGCGCACGGCCAACTCGGCCAGGTCGACCACCAGCGCGTCGGGCTGCCGGGCGAGGCACCTCTCCAGGTGCGCGTACACCTCGCGCATCGAGATCATGTCGAGGGTGCCGGCAAGCCGTACGACGGTGACCTGTGCTCCGTCGTGCACCTGGCAGGTGATCCGGCTCGCCATCTCCACCCTCGTCTCGGCGATGTCGCAGCCTGGCAGGTACCCGGCCCCTCACCCGGTGAAACGCCACGGTGAGGCCGGACACCTCAGGCCGCGGCGACCTGCCGTCGCGGCAGTTGGTGCCGCACCTGCGCGAGCGGTGGTCGTTCCGCCACGGCGACGTCGTTGACCACGATCTCCCGGTCCAGGTTCGGCAGCGCGTCCGAGCCGCCCCGGCGGAACTGGGTCAGCAGGGCGGTGGGCAGCATCTCCGGGTTCGCCCAGCCCCGCTGCTGCAGCCGGGACCAGGCGGTGAGCATGATCTGGGCGGACATCCGGCCCAGCGCGGCGGTGTCCTGGTGCCGGTGCTTGCGCTCACCGAGATCCACCTGGGCCAGCGCGTCCAGCCCGACGAGTTCGAGCAGGTCGATGAGCATGGCGGTCTCGACGCCGTAGCCGGAGACGAACGGCACCCGCGCCAGCACCTCCCGGCGGCCGGCGTACTCCCCGGCGAGGGGCTGCACGAACCCGGCCAGTTCGGGCCAGAACAGGTTCAGCATCGGCCGGGCCATCAGCTCCGTCACCCGGCCACCGCCGTCGGCCTCCACCCCGCTGGTGCTGACCAGGGGCCGGTGGTAGAAGCCCTTGACGAAGTCGACCGACGGGTCGGTCAACAGCGGGCCGAGCAGCCCGGTGACGAAGTGCGGCCGGAACTCGCGCAGGTCGGCGTCGACGAAGGCCACCACGTCGCCCTCCGCCGCGGCCAGGCCGGCCCAGAGCGCGTCGCCCTTGCCGGTCAGCCGGGGCAGCCCGCGGGTCATCGCGTCCTGGCTGACCACCTCGGCCCCGGCGGCGCGGGCCACCGCCGCGGTGCGGTCGGTGGACCGCGAGTCGACCACGATCAGCTCGTCGACCAGTGACACGCGGTCCATCAGGTGCTCGCGGATGGTCGCCACGATCGCCCCGACGGTGGCTTCCTCGTTGCGCGCCGGCAGCACCACACTGACCCGGCTGTCTCCCTTGGCCCGAAGGAGTCGTCGGGTCGGCCAGTCGGCCGCCGAGGTGGTCCGATAGGTGGCCCAGGCCTCCACCACCGGCGAGACCAGAGATTCGTCGTTGCGCACAGGCACCCCCTCCTCGGCGGGAAGACCGGGAGATGGATTTCCCAGCACCCCGCACGCTAACCGGATCGGTCTCCCAGCTTGATCACAAGCGTGCTCCGTCCACGTTCCCGGCCGATGAACCTTTGATTGCGCCTCGTCGGCCATCCCGGTTTCCGCGATCTTGCACTTCCGGTCGGCTTTATGTCCGGCGTGCCCCTTATGTCGAGACAGAAGGTGCAAGATCGCGCGAATTCGGGAGGGCGGGCGGGACGTTCAAGATCGCTCCGGTCGCGTACCGTTGCGGCTCATGGGTGTGTCGCAACGGTTGAAGACCAGGTTTCGTCGGTTCCTCCAGCGCCCGGGGACCACGGTCGATCTGGCCCCGCTGGAGAAGCTGCTGCCGGTCATCGAGGCCCGCGAGGAGGAGATCTCGGCGTTCGACGACGCCGAGCTCACCGAGGCGGCCGGCGCGGCGTCGAGCTACGAGGAGATCTGCGCCCTCGGTCGCGAGGCGGCCCGCCGGGGCATCGACCAGCGCCCGTACGATGTCCAGCTGCTCGGTGCGATGTCGCTGCTCTCCGGCAAGGTCGCCGAGATGGCCACCGGTGAGGGCAAGACGCTCACCGCGGCGATCGCCGCGTACGGACACGTCCGGCTCGGCAACGGGCCGGTGCACGTGCTCACCGTCAACGACTACCTGGCCCGCCGCGACGCCCAGTGGATGGAGCCGATCTACACGCTGCTCGGCCTCACCGTCGGCTGGGTCAACGAGGCGTCCACCCCGCTCGAGCGCCGTGCCGCGTACGCCTGCGACGTCACCTACGTCTCGGTCAGCGAGGCCGGCTTCGACTTCCTCCGCGACCAGCTCGTCACCGACATCGAGGACCGGGTGCAGCGGCCGCTGCGTACCGCGATCGTCGACGAGGCCGACTCGATCCTGATCGACGAGGCCCGGGTGCCGATGGTCCTCGCCGGCTCGGTGCCCGGCGAGCAGGACCCGGTGCACGCCGCCGCCGCGCTCGTGCGCGGCCTGCGCAAGGGCCGGCACTTCACGGTGGCCGAGGACGGCCGCAGTGTCGCCTTCACCTCCGCCGGCCTGGCCGCCGTCGAGGCCAAGCTCGGCATCGACCTGTACGACGAGGAGAACGTCGAGCAGCTCTCCGCCGTCAACGTGGCGCTGCACGCGCACGCCCTGCTGCACCGGGACGTGGACTACATCGTCCGCGACGGCACGGTCGAGCTGATCGACGAGATGCGGGGTCGGGTCGCCCAGCGTCGCCGGTGGCCCGACGGCCTCCAGGCGGCGGTCGAGGCCAAGGAGGGGCTGGACGCCTCCGCCGAGGGCGAGGTGCTGGGCACGATCGCCGTGCAGGCGTACGTCGGGCTCTACCCGATGGTCTGCGGCATGACCGCCACCGCCGTGCTCGTCGGCGACCAGTTGCGGGAGTTCTTCGGCCTGGAGGTCGCGGTGATCCCGCCGAACACCCCGTGCGTGCGGGTCGACGAGCCGGACCGCATCTACGCCACCCGGGCGGAGAAGGAGGAGGCGCTGATCGACGAGATCCGGCGCTGCCACGCCGACGGTCGCCCGGTGCTGGTCGGCACGCTGGACGTCAAGGAGTCCGAGCAGTTGGCGGCCGGGCTCAACGCCGCCGGGGTGCCCTGCGTGGTGCTCAACGCGAAGAACGACGACGAGGAGGCGGCGATCATCGCCGAGGCCGGCGCGTACGGCGCGGTCACCGTCTCCACCCAGATGGCCGGCCGGGGCGTCGACATCCGCCTCGGCGGCAGCGACCAGTCCGACCGGGAGCGGGTTGCCGAGCTGGGCGGCCTCTACGTGATCGGCAGCGGCCGGCACGACAGCCGCCGCGTCGACGACCAGCTGCGTGGTCGGGCCGGTCGCCAGGGCGACCCGGGCGGGTCGGTCTTCTTCGTCAGCCTGGAGGACGACCTGGTCGTCCGGCACGCCGGCGACACCGTGCCGCCGTCGCCCCGGATGAACGCCGACGGTCTGGTCACCGACGCGCAGGTGGACTACGCCGTCGAGCACGCCCAGCGGGTGGCGGAGGGGGTCAACCACGAGATCCACCGCAACACCTGGCGGTACAGCGTGGTCATCGAGCAGCAGCGCAAGGCCCTCGCCGAGCGGCGGGAACGGCTGCTCACCAGCGACGTCGCGGCCCTGATGCTGTTGGACAAGATGCCGGAGAAGGCCGGCGAGATGGACGAGGACCTGCTGGCCCAGGTGGCCCGGTCGATCGCCCTCTACCACCTCGACCGGCTGTGGGCGTCGCACCTGGCCGAGCTGTCGGAGGTCCGCGAGGGCGTGCACCTGCGCGCCCTGGGCCGGCTCGACCCGCTCGACGAGTTCCACCGGGCCGCGGTGCCGGCGTTCACCGAACTGGTACCGGCGATCGAGGCGCGGACCCTCGCGACGTTCGCCGAGACCGAGTTCGACGAGGACTGGGAGCCCGACGCGGCGGAGTTGGTCCGCCCCAGCGCCACCTGGACGTACCTGGTACACGACAACCCGTTCGGCTCCGAGCTGGACCGGCTGATCGCCTCGGTCGGGCGACGGCTCAGCGGGGCCGGTTCCCGCTGACCCGTCCGGTCCGGCACGCCCCTCCCGGGCGCACCCGTACCCTGGGAGGGGCCCCGTTTTGCGCCGTTTCGACCGTTGTCGGCGGGGGTAGTAGGGCGGATCGTGATGTCGAAGGCGGCTCCAGCGCGGGAGCCCCGCCGAGGAGGAGACGGGTGACGAGGCTGACCGGGCGTACGGGAGCCGCGGGCCGGTGAACCTGGAGACGCGTACCCCGCTGGCGGAGCCGCTCGGCGTGCTGGAGACGGCCGCCCTGCTGCGGGAACTGACCGCCGGTCTGATCGCCGTGGACGACTTCGACGCGGCGCTGTCCGCGTTGGTCCGGATCACCCGGGACGCCCTCGCCGGCGTCGCCTGGTGCGGGTTCACCGCCCTGCGGGCCGGCGAGCCGGCCGGCGTGGCCGCCTCCGACGCCCGGCTGAGTGGGCTGGACGACCTGCGGTGCGGCCCGGACACCCCGGCGCTGGACGCGATCCGCCGCCGGGAGATGGTCGGCGCGGCGGAACTGGACGGCGAACCGCGCTGGCCGGACTGGACGCCCCGAGCTCACGAACTGGGCGTACGCGGGGTCATCTCGGCACCTGTCGACATCGACGACCAGGTGATCGGCGCGGTGAACCTGTACGCCGCCGAACCCGACGCGCTGACCCCGGGTCACCAGCTGACCGCGATGCTGCTCGCCGAACACGCCGGCCTGCTGCTGGCGGCGGTGCGCGACCGGGAGCGGCGTGCCGCGCTGACGGTGCAGCAGGATCTCGCCCTGCTCAACGACGGCGTCATCGGCCAGGCAGTCGGCGTCATCATGACCCAGCGCGGTTGCCCGGCGCCGGACGCCCTGGAGGTCCTGCGTGGCGCGGCGGCGTCGCTGTCGATACCGCTGCGGGAGGTGGCGGAGCGGCTCGTCAGCACCGTCTCCCGGCCCCGGGACAACTGAGCGGGGCGTGTCGTTTCGCCCGCGTGGCGTGCGGGTAGCACCCTGGGCTGACGAGGTGAGCCTATCCAGGGGGACAGGATGCAGAGCCGGCTGCGGGTGCAGGGACACTCCATCCAACCGATGCTTGTGACATTTCCGTACGGGCTCTTCGTCTGTGCCGTCATCTTCGACCTCGCCGACGTGGTCGGTGGCCCGGTCTTCCTCGGCGAGGTCGGCTACTGGACGGCGGTGGCCGCCCTGGTGACGGCGGCGTTGACCGCGGTGGCCGGGATGGTCGACCTGTGGGACGTGCCGCCGGACCGCACCCGCCACACAGCGATCAGCTTCAACGTGGTGAACGCCGGCATGGCCGGGCTGTTCCTGCTCTCCTGCCTGGTGCGGGCCGATGCGACGAACCGTGGAGCCACCCCGGCGCTGCTGGTCGTCGAGGTGCTCGGCCTCGCCGTCGGTGGGGTGGGCGTACACCTCGGTGCGCGGCTGATGCGCCACTTCGAGGCGACCCCGCCCGAGACGACCGGCGCCGGGATCGTCCGCGGCCTGGACGCCCCCACCGCCGAGATCGTACGTCCGCGCCCGTAGGCCCGACTGCCCGGCGGCCTCCGGACCGGGGGCGGCGGATAAGGCGTTGCCGTGACAGGCCGGGCCGGACACGCTGAGGCGTGTGCCACGGGAGACGAGTTTCGAGGATCTGATCGCCGAGGGGGCCGCCGCCCCGATCGATGGGTGGGCGTTCGACTGGCTCGCCGGGCGGGCCACCGAGGAGCGTCCACCATGGGGTTACGCGCGGTTGGTGGCGGCGCGGATGGCGAGCGTCCGCGCGGCGCTGGACATCGACACCGGTGGGGGAGAGGTGCTGGCCGAGGTGCCCCACCCGCCCCCGCTACTGGTCGCGACCGAGGCGTGGCCACCGAACGTGCCGGTGGCGCGGGCCAACCTGGCGCCACTCGGGGCGAGCGTGGTGGCGGTGGCCGGTGACGCGCCGCTGCCGTTCCGGGCCGCCGTCTTCGACCTGGTGGTCAGCCGGCACCCGGTGCGCACCGACTGGCCCGAGGTGGCGCGGGTGCTGCGCCCCGGCGGTACGTTCCTGTCCCAGCAGATCGGACCGGGTACGGTCCGCGAACTCAGCGAGGCGATCCTCGGTCCGTTGCCACCGCCCGAGCACCGCCGTCCGGAGCACGCGGTGGCGGCCGCCCGGGCGGCCGGCCTGACCGTGGTCGACCTGCGCGAGGTGACGCTGCGGACGGTCTTCCACGACATCGGTGCGGTGGTCTGGTTCCTGCGTAAGGTGATCTGGACGGTGCCCGGCTTCACGGTGGCGGCGCACCGACCGGCGCTGCGGCGACTGCACGACCGGATCCGGGTCGAGGGTCCGTTCGTGGCCCACGCCCGCCGCTTCCTCATCGAGGCCAGAGCGTAGCCGGCTAGCCGGAGCGGAGCATCGCGAGCATCTCCGGCAGGTCGAAGAACTCGGCCGTGGCCACCGCGGACGGATTGCCGCCCTCGGGGTCGGCGCCGGCGTCGAGTAGTGCGCGTACCGCCTCGGCGTTGCTGCGGAACACCGCCGCGGCCAGCGCCGTCTGTCCCCGGTCGTTGGCGCGGGAGTGGTCGGCGCCCCGGTCGAGCAGCGCGCGCACCGTCTCCGGGCGGGCGTGGTAGGCCGCCAGGATCAGCAGGCTGTCACCTTTCTGGTTGGTCAGGTTGACCGGCAGCCCCGCGTCGACGTACCCGACCAGTTCGGTGGTCGCGCCGTCGCGCGCCAGGTCGAACATCCGGTGCGCGAATTCCAGGGTCTCGGCGTCGAGTTCGTCGCTCACCGGTCCAGGTTAGTCGGCGGCGGCGTACCACTCGCGCCCACCGGCCGACCAGTGATCGTGACCGACCTCCGTCTCCCAAGCGCTGTCCCGTCCGCGTGACGGTTGCCGGCGTGGGAGCGCGAACAGTCGACGTCGGGGCGGGTGCGGACATCCCGCCCCGAAGGCCGCGAACGGTAATGGACCACCCCCGTATCAGGTCAACTTGGCGACTCTGCTGTAATCATCTGGCCTCGTACGCAGAGCGAGCGGACGGCTCCGATGTGTCGGTCAATTGTCACATTCATGCAACGCAGCCGCCCCTTGACCCTCGCATGGGCGCCGGGAAGCATCGATAGAGCGGCGTCCCGGGGCCGTGGGGAACACCCGGACCAGCCAAGGAGGACCATGTCGGTCAGCCCCGCTTCGTCGCGCGCCGGATGGCATACGTCCCAACCCGCGGTGCCCGGTCGACCTCCCGGCGGCCAGCGCCGTCCGGTCAACACCGCCGCTCCGGTGCTCACGGTGACCCTGTCCATCCCGCTGGCGTGTGAGGAGTCGCTGACGCCGGCCGCGCGTCGGTTGCTCGACGCGGCACGGGAGATGCTGGAGTGCGGCGAGGGAACCATCACCACCGTCGGCCCGGTGGTGCCGGAACGTCGCGCCGAGACCGTGCCGGCGGGCCGCACGCCGTCGCGGCAGCTCGCTCCGGCCATTCCCGCCCTGCACATCCTGGCCTCGTCCCGGTCGGTGCTGCGGGACGGCGAGCCGTTGCCGTTGACCCGGCTGGAGTTCGACCTGCTGCTGCACCTGGTCGCGAATCCCCGTCGGGTCTTCACCCGGCTCCAGCTGCTCAACGCCGTCTGGGGTTACGAGCACGCCGGCGTACGCACGGTCGACGTACACGTGCGCCGGCTCCGCGGCAAGGTCGGCGTGGACGTTCCGCTGGTCACCACCGTCTACGGCGTCGGCTACCGGCTGGCCGACGACGCCCGGGTCACCCTCGACCGCACCGGCTGACGCCCGTCGCGCCGCCCGGCCCCGGCGCTCGGCCGAGTCCATCGGACCCGAGGTGCGATCACCGCCCGGCCCGGGCGGCGGGGGAGTGCGGCGGCGTCGTCGACCAGCGGGCACCATGGTCGGATGCGGGTGCGTCCCATCTCTCCACCGCTGCTGGTCGGCGAACTGGCCGAGCGGCTGGCCGGCGCGGTGTCGACCGGCCGGCTGCGGGTCGCGGTGGACGGCGCCCCCGCCGCCCGACCCGACCACCTCGCCGACGCCCTGGTCGATCCACTGCGTGCGCTCGGTCACCCGGTGCTGCACGTGCGGACCGACGACTTCCTGCGCCCCGCGTCGCTGCGTCTGGAACGGGGTCGGACCAACCCGGACTCGTACTACGAGGGCTGGGTGGACGAGGCCGGCCTGCGGCGCGAGGTGCTGGACCCGGCGGGATCGGACGGGCCCGGCAGGGTGCTGCCCTCGCTGTGGGACGCCCGAACGGACCGGGCCAGCCGGGCCGCGTACGTCGACCTGCCCGCCGGCGGGGTGGTGCTGGTCAGCGGTGCGTTCCTGCTCGGCGGTGGGCTGATCTTCGACGTCGTCGTACACCTGGAGATGTCGTCCGCCGCGCTACGTCGGCGCACCGACTCCGCGCTGGCCTGGACCCTGCCCGCGTTCGACCGTTACGCCGCCGAGGTCGCCCCGGCCAGCTTCGCCGACGTGGTGGTCCGGGTCGACGACCCACGTCGTCCGGCGTTCGTGGAATCCGGCGACGGGCCGGTTTGAGCCGTCGGCGACAAGGGTAAACGCGGGGCTCACAGCGCCCGGGTGCGATGACCTGGGTGGGCTGACCGGGTGCGGACCGACCCACCCGTGGTGACCGTAAGGCCCAGGAAAGGCAGGCAGCGATGCTCGTCCACGACACGGTCGGCACCGGCCGATCCCAGGCGGAGACCGACCAGATCCGGCTCTCCCTGCAGGCCCGCCACGACGAGCTGACCGAGGAGTACCAGCAGGCGGTGCAGCAGAGCCAGGTGCTGCGGCTGGTCGAGGTCGGCGACACCGCCGGCGACGACCAGGCCGACAGCGGCACCAAGACGGCCGAGCGGGACACCGCGCAGTCGCTGTTGCGGACCATCCTGGACCGTCGCGCCCAGTACGAACACGCCCTCGCCCGGCTGGCCGAGGGGACCTACGGCTTCTGCGAGGGCTGCACCGCGCCGATCCCGGTGGAGCGGCTGGAGATCTTCCCGTCGGCCACCACCTGCGTCACCTGCAAGCAGACGCGCGAGCGTCGGGCGGCCTGACCCGAAACGGTTGCCGGCCGGTCCGGGACACGGTGGACTCCACCCATGGGTGAGATCAAGGTGGGCACCGCGTCCTGGACCGACCGGACCCTGCTGGACTCCGGCTGGTACCCCCAGACGGCCGACACGCCGGAGAAACGGCTGGCCTACTACGCGCGCCAGTTCCCGGTGGTCGAGGTGGACGCCACCTACTACTCCCCGCCGGCCGAGCGCACCGCCCGGCTGTGGGCCGACCGCACCCCGGCCGGCTTCACCTTCAACGTGAAGGCGTTCAGCCTGCTCACCGGCCACCCCACCAAGGTCAGCGCGATCTACAAGGACCTGCGGCCGGAGACCGACAAGCGCAACCTCTACCCGGACGACCTGCCGCCGCAGGCGTACGAGGAGGTGTGGACCCGATTCCTCAGCGCCCTGGACCCGCTGGTCGAGGCGGGCAAGCTCGGCGCGCTGCTGTTCCAGTTCCCGCCCTGGTTCACCATCCGACGCGACAACAAGCAGTACCTGCTGGAGGTGGCCCGGCGGTGTGCGCCGCTGCGTCCGGTCTTCGAGTTCCGGCACGCCTCCTGGTTCGACGGCGACAACGCCACCGAGACCCTCGACTTCCTGCGCGAGCACCGGCTCGCGTACGTCAGCGTGGACATGCCCCAGGGGCACCGCTCGTCGATCCCGCCGATGCTGGCCGCCACCTCGGAACTCGCGGTGGTGCGCTTCCACGGGCACAGCGACAAGTGGACCAGCAAGGACATCCACGAGAAGTTCGGCTACCGCTACTCGGCGCGGGAACTCAAGGACTGGGCACCCAGGCTCCGGGAACTGGCCGGCGAGACCGAACAGACCCACGTCCTGATGAACAACTGCTACCGCGACTACGCCCAAACCAACGCCCAGCAACTCCAGGCCCTGCTGGGTGAGACCGGCTGACCGCCCCCGCCCCCGCCGACCAGCGTCGAGTATGCGGAAGCGCCGGCTGGACCGGCGGAGCCACCGGCCGGCCTGCGACGCGGCGGGCGGACACTTTCCGTAGCCGCCATGCCCGACCAGACCCTCCCCCTGCTTCCTTTGCTCTGCTTCAACCGACGCACAGGTTTACTCTCCGTACCGACCTGGCCGACGACCCCTCTGGTGCACTGCCCCGTCTGACCAGTTCACCGGCCGTTGCGTCGGTTGAAGCAGAGCAAAGGGCGCGTGAGGACAGTAGGCACCCACGCCCAGGCAATCACCCAGCGTGAGGGTCGCCGTCAAACGAACGACGTTACGGCAGGTGACTGTTGCTTTCCGGCACCTCACCGACCCGGCCGGCGGTTGTCCGGTGGTAGTGCGGTTGTCCGGTGGTAGTGCGCCGGCCGGTTCTCACCCGGGTGGGGTGACGGCGACTCACCTGGTCCGTGCGCAGCATGGTGGCAGCGGCGCGGTGCTCGGGCGATGGTCCGTGCGGAAGCGACACCACGGAGGTGGTTGGCGATGACGGTTCGGGTGGCAGCGCACCGACGGCGAGACGCGGTGCTGCATGTCGTCGGAGTGGCCGGGGACACCCGTCGGACGTCGCGGCTCGGATGGAGCAGTCCGGTCCGGTACCGGCGCGGCCCGGTGGGCCCGCCGCGACGTCACGACGACCGACGGTGGGAGACCGACCTACGGGGGTGGACAGATGGCTGAGCAGTTCCAGTCCGCGATCGAGTCCTCGATGGACAAGACCAACCTGATCCTCAAGGACATCGAGCAGGCGTACGGGTGGCCGAAGGAGCAGCGCAACCAGTCGTACGCCGCGTTGCGTACCGTGCTGCACCTGCTGCGCGACCGGATGCCGGTGCAGGAGAGCGTGGAGTTCTCCGCCCAACTGCCGGTCGTGGTGCGGGGGATCTACTTCGACGGCTGGCAGCCGCAGAACGTGCCGATCAAGCTGAACCGGGACGACTTCCTCTACGAGGTTCGCCAGGGCTTCCCGTACGACGTGGCGGGCGGCCCGCAGCGGGTGGTCCAGGTGGTGCTGGACACGTTGCGCCGGCACATCACGCAGGGTGAGTGGGAGGACGTCAAGGCGACCATGCCCACCGACCTCGCCCGGATCATGCCCTGACCCGCGCCCACGAGGACCCGCCCCGCCGTGGGGCGGGTCCAGCGGGTCCGGATCACCGGGCCGGCGGCTCGGGCACCCGGCTGACCCGGCGACCGGCCCGCACGGCCAGCCCGGCGAAGGTGGTCGCGTCGGCGACGGCCGCGCCGCCGGGATCGTTGTTGAAGTAGACGTACGCCCTCTCGTCGTCGCCGAACGCCTCGCTCAGCCGGCGCACCCACGAGGCCAGTGCGGTGCGTCCATAGTGCGGCCAGGGGCGGGCCCGGCCCTCGTGCAGGCGCAGATACCCGAATCCCGCGGTCCGCCAGCGGGGGGCGATCGGCCGGCCGTGCCGGTCGGCCCAGACCAGCGCGGCGTCGTGCCGTTCCAGCACCGTCCGGGTGGCGTCGGTCCACCAGGAGGCGTGCCGTGGCTCCACCGCCACCCGCACCGACGACGGAAACAGCCGCAGCGTGGCGTCGAGGGCCGGTGGGTCGGCGCGCAGGGTCGGTGGCAGCTGCAGCAGCACCGGGCCGAGCCGGTCGCCCAGCGCCGTGGCCCGTGCGAGGAATCGGGCCACCGGCTCGGCGGGATCCCGCAACCGCTTGATGTGGGTCAGGTAACGGCTCATCTTGACCGCCACGCAGAAGTCGCCCGGGGTACGCGCGCGCCAGGCGGCGAAGGTCTCCCGCTCCGGCAACCGGTAGAACGCGTTGTTCACCTCGACCGTGGCGAACCGGTCGGCATAGTGCTCCAGCCAGGCCCGCTGGGGTAGCCCGTCAGGATAGAAGCGGTCCCGCCAGTCACGGTACTGCCAGCCGGAGGTGCCGACCAGGATCACGATCGGCCCTACCAGAGGTCGAAGTGGAACACCTCGAACGAGGTGCCGTAGCGCACGCCCAGCCGGGCACCGACCGGCCGCGCGCCGCCCTCCAGGAACTCCTCGGCGTCGAAACTGCCGTCACCCAGCCCGGTCAGGTACGCCTCGTGGGCCAGCAGCGACGCCACCCCCCGGTCGAACGTGTCGGTGGTGTCCACACCGTGCCCGGAACGCGGCGACGAGGCCGCCCACACCTGTCGTACCCGACCCCACGGCTCGACGCCGTCGACCAGCTGCTCGGGGAAGATCCAACGGTTGCCGGCGTCGCGGACCGCGTCCAGGGTGGCCCGGCCCACCGCGATGTGGTCGGCCTGGTTGAGCACGTCCGCCCCGTCCCAGGTGGCCCGGAAGTTGTTGGTGATGACGATCTCCGGGCGGTGCCGACGGACCACGGCGGCCAGTTCCCGGCGCAGCGGCACGCCATACTCCAGCACCCCGTCGGGCAGGCCCAGGAACTCGACCGTGTCCACGCCCACCAGGGCCGCCGACTCCCGCTGCTCCTGCTCGCGTACCTGCCGGGCACGCGGCGGCGGCATCCCGTCGATGCCCGCCTCGCCGCTGGTGACCAGGCAGTAGACGACGTGTTTGCCCTGCCCGGTCCAGCGGGCGATGGCGGCGGCGGCACCGAACTCCAGATCGTCCGGGTGGGCCACGATCGCCAGGGCGCGCTGCCAGTCCTCGGTCACCGGCTCCAGTGGCTCGGTCATCAGCACCTCCGTCGCAGGGTTCGACCAATCCTGCCACCCGAGCCGCCGGCCCGCCCGCGACGGCGAACCGGTCATGTCGGATGGTTCGCACGATTACGGTGGGAGGAGGCGGGGTTAGAGAAGATCGGGAGCGGGGTACCACCCGCGGCAGGACGCACCCGACCAATGGCGGCGGGGGCGGGTCAATCCGAGGGAGCACGATGCCACTCAACGACGACGACATGCAGACGACCAGCGGCGGCGGGGCGGAGGGTCCGGCCGACGGCGGTGCCACTCCGGGCCAGCACGACGGCGGCGCGGACGGTAGTGCCGAGGGTCCGGCCGACGGCGGTGCCACTCCGGGCCAGCACGACGGCGGCGCGGACGGTAGTGCCGAGGGCCCGGCCGACGGCGGTGCGACCCCGGGTCAGCAGGACGGCGGCGCCGACGGCGCGGCCCGGTAACGGATCGCCATGACGCATCTCGACCCGCCGGGCGGCCACGGCCGCCCGGCGGCTCCGTCTCCGGCCGCCGTTTCGTCCGACCTCGGCGAGCCGGCCGGGCGGACCTCGGCCGCGGCCGCGTTGGCCCGCTGCGTCAGCGTGGAGGCGGCCAAGTTCGCCGCCGCCCACTGGGGGCGTACCCCGCTGCTGTCCCGCGCCGCCGAACTGCCCAACCCGGACGGCTTCACCGACCTGCTCAGCCCCGCCGACGCCGACGAACTACTCAGCCGGCGGGGTCTGCGTACCCCGTTCCTGCGGGTGGCCAAGGACGGCCAGGTGCTGCCGGCGGCGCGGTACACCGGCGGCGGCGGCGCCGGCGCCGAGATCGACGATCAGGTCCTCGACGAGAAGGTCCTCCAGCTGTACGCCGACGGCGCCACGCTGGTCCTGCAGGGCCTGCACCGCACCTGGCCCGCGTTGATCGACTTCACCCGGGACCTGAGCCTCGCGGTACGGCAGCCGTTGCAGGTCAACGCCTACCTGACCCCACCGGACAGTCAGGGTTTCGCCACCCACTACGACACCCACGACGTCTTCGTGCTCCAGGTCGACGGCCGTAAACACTGGCGGATCCACCCGCCGGTGCTGCCCGACCCGCTGGAGCGGCAGCCGTGGGGCGGCCGGGCCGACGAGGTCGCGGCGACCGCACAGGGTGCGGCCGCGCTGGACGTGGTCCTGGAACCGGGTGACGCGCTCTACCTGCCCCGGGGATGGCTGCACAGCGCCCAGGCGCAGGAGTCCAGCTCGCTGCACCTGACCGTCGGCGTCCGGGCGTTGACCCGGTACGCGCTGGTGGAGGAGTTGCTCACGCTGGCCGCCGATGATCAGCGACTGCGGGCGACCCTGCCGTTCGGCACCGACGTGGCCGACCCGGACGACATCGAACCGGAGCTGACCGAGACGGTCGAGGCGCTGCGGGAGTGGCTGCTGCGGGCCGACCCGGCCGACGTGGCCGCCCGGCTGCGGCAGCGAGCCTGGCCGGCGTCGCGCCCGGCACCGATCCGGCCACTGGCCCAGGCCGCCGCGATCACCGCGCTGAGCGCCGACAGCCGGGTCACCGCCCGGGCGGGCCTGCGCTGGCAGCTGATCACCGCGGGCGACCGGGTGGCGCTGCGCCTGTTCGACCGTACGGTCACCCTGCCCGCGCAGTGCGGGCCCGCCGTCCGTGCCCTGCTCGCCGGCCCGCCGATCCGCGTCGGCGACCTCCCTGGCCTGGACACCGACGCCGACCGCCTCACCCTCACCCGCCGCCTGCTCCGCGAAGCCGCCCTCACCCCCGCCTGACGGCGCCGGGGCGGTCAGGGGAGGGGGAGGGTCAGCAGGAGCAGGGTGGTGACGAGGCCGGCGACGACGACGATGAGAACGGGGCGGGGGCTGAGCACGGCGTGGCGGCGGTCGGCGATCACGCGCGCCGGGATCAGACCCAGCACCGGACCGAGCAACGTCACCACCAGAGCCAGCACCGGCAGACCGACGGCCAGGTCACCGTCGTTGCGGGTACCCAGGGCGCGAGCGACGGCACCCAGCGCGTACGCCAGCAGCGCGCCGCCGACGCCGCACAGCGCCAGCAGCGGGTTGACGTTGCCCGGCAGCTCACCGGGCTGACGGGTACGGCGCAGCAGATCGCGCACCCCGTCGAGCAGGGCGAACGGGTCGCCGGTGGCATCCGGCGCGGGGGCCGGCGGCGCCCCGGCCCGTCGCCCACCGCCGCCGAGCCGGGCGTTCAGCTCCTGCCACAGCACCGCCACCTCGGCGTCCACCCGCTCCTGCGCCTCGCGTGCGGCCGCCAGCTCCCGCTCGGCGCGGCTCACCTCGTCGGCGGACTCGGCCACCGCCCGGTCCGCCGCCGCGCACTGCTGCTCGTACCACGTCCGCGCCTCTTCGCGCTGCTCCCGCACCCGGGTCGTCAGCTCGGCGAGCCGGCGCAACTGGGCCGCGTAGGTCTGGCTGGTGACCGGTTCGTTCATCGGGCCGGTCCGTACGGGATGATGGTCTGCCCGGTCCGGTGCACCGCCCGGTCGAAGAAGAGCCCACGCCACGGGCGGGGATACCAGTCCGGGCCACCACTGCCCGGGTACAGCGACGGGCCCAGCTCTCCGCCGTGGGTGTCGAGTGCCACCCAGGCGCCGATCTGATCGGTACGCGCGCCGGTGCCGCCCAGGTCGGCGCGCATCCGGGCCACCCCGCGCCACCAGGCCAGCACGTGGGTACGCCGCTCGGGACCGTCGTGCAGGATCCGGCGCAGGTTCTCCAGCCCGGTGGCCCGTCCGGCGCGTGCGGCCAGCGTCCCGGCCGCCGCGTCGACGGCGAACAGCAGCAGATAGTGCGGTGCGCCGGTGGCACCGGGCGCGCCCAGCGCCTCGGCGGTCTCGGCCATCAGTTCGGCCACGGTCTCCTCGTCGTACCAGGCGGCGTCGTCGGCGAGATCCTCGTAGAGGGCCCGGGCCGCGGGGTCGGCGTCCGGGTCCAGGCAGGCGATCGAGAAGCGGGCGCTGCCGGGACGGTGTTGCCGGGCCAGCGAGCGGGCCGCGGCGTCCAGCACCGCGCACGCCTCGTCGACCCGGGTACCCAGGACGGCCAGGTTGCGGCCCGGTGCCCGGGGCAGGCGCAGCACCGCCGAGCGGGCCTGCACGTCGATGATCTCGCCGAGCAGCGCGACCGGACCTCGGGGGGTACCGACCTCCGGCGCCCGCAGCGCCCGGAAGTCCGGCGCGTCGGCCAGCCGGGGCACGGCGTCGCCGTCGAACAGGCGGGCGGGCGAAGCGTCGGCCGGACGCATCCGCCACAGCCGGTGTTGCAGGTCGCTCCACGTCTCCCAGTCGCTGGCCGACGGGATCCGGGCCACCTGGTTGCCCTCGGTCAGACCCGACTCGGCGTTAACCACCGCGTGGAACTTCGGCAGCGACTGGGCGGCGTCGTTGCGTTCGGCGAGGATACGCAGCGCCTTCGGCAGCGCGATGCGCAGGGTGAACTGGGCCACCAGCGCGGGTCGACCCCACAACGCCTCGATGCCGCGTACGTCCTGCGAGGCCAGGACCAGGTGGATGCCCTGGGAGCGGCCGCGACGGGCCAGGTCCTCCAGCAGGTCGGCCGCCTCCCGGGCGACCGCGTCCCGGCCGGCCAGCAGCATCTGGAACTCATCGACCACCGCGACGATGCGGGGCCAGTGCCCGGTCGGGTCCACCGCGCGCAGCTCCGCCAGCTTGGTGACCTCGTGCTTCTTGGCCGCGTCCGCCCGCCGACGCAACTCCTCGGCCAGGAAGCGCAGCAGCGCCAGGCCGAACTCCCGGTCGGTGTTGACGTTGATGCCGACCAGCCGCATGTGCGGCAGCCAGCTCGGGTCCCGCCGGCCCTTGGCGAACCGGGCGAAGGACACCCCCTCCTTGAAGTCGAGCAGGTAGAACTCCAGCTCGGTGGGGGAGTAGCGGGCCGCGAGGGCCCCGATCCAGGCGAAGATCAGGTTGGTCTTGCCGGTGCCCGAGGGTCCGCCGATCAACGCGTGTGGCGGGTAGTCGCCGAGGGTGAGCAGCACCGGGCGGCCGTGCGGTCCCTCACCGATCGGCGCGGTCAGCCCGCTCGCCGAGTCCTCCCGCCACATCCGGTCGGCCGGCGGCAGCAGGTCGGTGAACGGGGTGGGCGCCGGGCCGGCACTGACCACGGAGGCGATGTCCCGGCAGGTCTCGGTGATCAGGGTGGCCGGCGGGGGCGGGTCGAGCCGCACCGCCAGGCTGTCGATCCGGGCGCCGTCGGCGGTCACCGTCACCCGGGTGACCGCCGGGCCGTCGGGCACCGGCACACCCCGCACGATCAGGTGTACGCCGCAGGCCACCCCGGCGCGTACCACCCGGTCGAGTTGGCCGCGCTCGTGCCGGGACAGTTCGTCCCCGCCGAGCAGCACCGCGACCCGCCACGGCTCCGGGCGTCGTCCCGTCGCGGCGGCCAGGTCGCGCAGCGACGCGTGCTCGCCGGCCAGCACGGTCTCGTTGATCCGGCGGATCTGTTCCACCAGGTCGTCCAGGAGCCGGCCCAGACCACCCGGACCGACGAAGGTGAGCAGCCCGGCCGGACCCAGCGGGGCGAATCCGGCCAGCCCGCCACCGAGCCGGTCCGGGTCGTAGCCGACCAGCCGGACACTGCCCGGTGCCGCCCGGCCCAGGCTGCGCAGCAGCAGCGCGGCGACCACGGCCGCACAGCCGTCGGCGTCGCCGTCCAGCCGCACGTGCCCGGCGTCGAGCAGCGGCACCAGCGCCGGCACCGGTTCGGTGCCGGCCAGCCGGACGGTGCCGATCCGGGTCGCTCCCGGCGGTTCGGCCCGACCGGCCGGGGTGGGTCGCCAGTCCGGCCAGTTCGCCGAGCCCGCGCCGGGCGCCTCCCGGGCGGCGGCCTCGGCCGCCTCCCGGGCCAGCACCGCCAACCGCGCTCCGTGCCGGGAGTCGATCTCGGCCAGGCGGCGGTCGCGTTCGGCGCCGACGCGCTCCGGCACGCCGGCGGCGGCCCGCCGGACCCGCACCGCCCGCTCGCGGGCGGCGGTGAGCGTGACCTGTGCCGTGCCCGACCGTTCCCGGGACGCGCCGAGTGCCTCGGCGAGCAGTTCCCGGACGCGGGTGACCAGCTGGTTGCGCCGGTCAGCCATCGATCCCGCGCCTCGGCCGGCCGCCGGATCCGTCGCTGGAGGTGGACCGTGACGGTGCCCCTGACCATGGTCCGTCCCGGCCGTCCCCGGAACCGGTCGGCCGGGATGGCCGACCAGGCTGCGCCCGCCTGCCGGGATCCGGCTCGCCGACCCGTCCGACCGGCCGGCCGCCGGACGCCCCGCCGTTGTCGGTCCGTACCCCACCCGCGCCCTCGGCCGGCAGGTCGCGGCCGAGGCGGTCGAGCAGGACGCCGGTGAGCACGCCGGCGGTGACCGCCGGGTCGGCGGCGTGCGGCTGCTCGCCCTCGCCCCGGCGCGGCGGAGGCATCCGGCACACCCGGCTGAGCAGGGTGTCCAGCACCGGGGCCGGCAGGCCGGGAAGCAGGTCGCGGACCCGACCGTCCAGTTCGCGGTGCAACCGGGCGAGGTCGTCGCCGCGCGGCGGATGCCCGAGCAGTTCGCTGGCGAGGTCGCGCAGCAGCGGCGGGGCCACGGCGGCCAGGCCCAGGCCGACGTCGGCATGCGCGCCGCGTAGATCGCGGTGCAGTCGGTCGCGATCACCGGCCCGGACCCCGCGTACCACCCGGTGCAGCAGCTCCCGGGAGTCGGCGATGCGTTCGTCAGGTTGCTCCGCCGAGCCCTCCCGCCCGCCGGTCAGCTCGGCCACCCGCACCGACCACCAGCGACGCAGCCGCACCTCGCCGGCCGGCTCCGGTGCGGCGAGCACCGGTTCGGCCGCCCCGGGCGCGTCGTGCACCGGTCGCCGTTCGGGCTGCCCCGGGGCCGGTGGCGCGCCGTCGGGGGCCAGCCCGATCGCGGCCAGGTACGCGGTCAGCTGCTCCTGGGCCAGCCGCAACGCGTAGCCGGCGGTCTCCGCGTGCTCGGTGGCGGCGGACAGCTCCGGTACCCCCATCGGGTTGGCCGACTCCTGACGCACCCAGCGCAGCCGCTCACTGGCCAGGCCGAACTTCTCCAGCGCCTGCCCGAGCAGGCCCAGCGGCAACTCCTCGGCGGCGGCGCGGACCTGCGCGCCGACCTCCTCGACGATGGACACGCCCGCCCCTACAGCGTCGAGACGTACTGCTGGGCCTGCTCGACCGCGACGAGTGTCGCGGCGAGGCACTCCTCCAGCTCCTGGCTGGCCTGGGTCAGCGACGCCTGCGCCGCCTCGACCGTGGTGTGGCCGCTTCCTTCCAGCGCCCCGGCGAGGGTCTGCTGCGCCTCGGCCAGTTTCTCGCCGGCGGCCTGCACGGCGCTCTGGCCGTCACCGATCTGCTGCAGTGCGACATCGATGGCTGCCTTGAGCTCGGCGACGCTCGCCACGCGGAACCTCCTGGGGGCGGGGAGGACTCCATTAGAGCCTATGCCGGTAGGGGACGAAGCACGTGCCCTGTCAGTGTTCCTGCCCCGCTGACCGGTTGTCGACCACAGACGCCCCTGGTCCGATTCGTGGGACCGGTGGGCGGGCGCTCACCCACCGCCACCGTCGGTCAGCCACCGTGGCCCGCGTACCTCGGCGCCGTACCCGGTGACCCGTTCCCGCAGCTCCCGGTCGGCCGTCACCACCACCCGTCGGCGCTGCCCGGCCCGGGCGACCAGATCGACCACGGCGTCGTCGCCGGACCCGGCGGCGGAGACCACCCGTACCCCCTCGACCCCGGGCACGTCCCGGGCCGCGCCCTCCACCACCAGCACCACCTCGACCGGTGGCGGCAGGTCCGGCGGCAGCCCCCGCCCACCCAACGGGGCCAGCGTGTCGCGTAGTCGGGCGGTGGCGCCGGCCCGGTCGCGCCACCAGCCGTTGGGGCGCGAGCCCACCACGTTCGCCGCGTCCACGATCAGCAGCGGTGTCGGTTCCATCCGCTCAGCCTGCCATCCGGTGGCGGCATCGGCTGGTTGGCCCTTCGTGGCGTTTGTCCGGCCGGTGCCGGGGTAGCCCGTGCCGACCGTCTCGCGCCCGACCGCGGAGGACAGACATGATTGGACCCGGTGACTTCGGCTCCGACCCGTGGGACGAGTTCCTGGCGCGGTACTTCGGTCGGGGCGAGGGCGGGCGACGCCCGGCGCACCGGGTCGACATCACCCGACTGATGACCGCGGACGCGCGGGAGATGCTCGCCGACGCGGCGCGTCGGGCCGCGCAGAAGCAGAGCAACGACCTGGACACCGACCACCTGCTCTGGGCGGCGTTGCAGCGGGAACCGCTGCGTGACCTGGTCCGGCGGGCGGGCGCGGACCCGGACACCCTGGTCAACGCCCTGGGCGGACGCGGTGACGGCGCCCCGCACGGCGAGGTGCCGCCGAACCTGTCGCTGACCCCGGCGGCCAAACGGGCGCTGCTCGACGCGCACCAGTTGTCCCGGGCGATGGGCGCCAACTACATCGGGCCCGAGCACATCCTGATGGCCCTGCCGCTCAATCCCGAGTCACCGGCCGGCCGGATGCTCGCCGCCGGACGGATCCAGCCGGAGTCGTTGCAGGCCGCCAACGCCGAACGGGGACCGGCGAACGGTCCACGGCCGGACCGGGGCACGCCGACGCTCGACCAGTACGGCCAGGACCTCACCGACCTGGCCCGCAACGACCAGATCGACCCGGTGATCGGTCGCGCCGACGAGATCGAGCAGGCGGTGGAGATCCTGTCCCGGCGTACCAAGAACAACCCGGTGCTCATCGGTGAGGCCGGCGTCGGCAAGACCGCGATCGTGGAGGGCCTGGCGGAGAAGATCTGCGACGGCGACGTGCCGCAGACGCTGCTCGGCAAGCGGGTCATCCAGCTCGACCTGGCCGGCCTGGTCGCCGGCACCCGGTACCGGGGCGACTTCGAGGAACGGCTCAAGAAGGTGATCGACGAGATCCGGGCCCACCGGGAGGAGCTGATCATCTTCCTGGACGAGATCCACACCCTGGTCGGTGCGGGCGGCGCGGGCAGCGAGGGCGGCATGGACGCCTCCAACATGCTCAAGCCGGCGCTGGCGCGCGGCGAACTACGGGTGATCGGCGCGACGACCCTCGACGAGTACCGGCGCAGCATCGAGAAGGACGCCGCGCTGGCCCGGCGCTTCCAGCCGGTCTTCGTGCCCGAGCCCACCGTCGAGGACACCGTGGCCATCCTGCGCGGGCTGCGGGACCGCTACGAGGCGCACCACCAGGTGCGGTTCACCGACGAGGCGTTGGTGACCGCCGCCGAGCTGTCCGACCGCTACCTCACCGACCGCTTCCTGCCGGACAAGGCGATCGACCTGATCGACCAGGCCGGCGCCCGGGTCCGGCTGCGTACCCGCACCCCGGACGCCGACGTGCGCGACCTGGAGCAGCAGCTCGAGGAGGTACGGCGGGACAAGGAGCAGGCGGTCGCCGACGAGCAGTACGAACGCGCCTCCGCGCTGCGCGACCGGGTCGCCGAACTGGAGAGCCAGGTGCAGCGGGCCCGGGGCGACGACGGCGGCGGCAGCCAGGTGCCGGAGGTGGGGCCGGAGGAGATCGCCGAGGTGGTCTCCCGGGCCACCGGCATCCCGGCCAGCCAGCTCACCGAGGAGGAACGGGACCGACTGCTGCGGCTGGAGGGCCAGCTGCACGAGAAGGTCGTCGGGCAGGACGACGCGGTCACCGCGGTCGCCGAGGCGGTCCGGCGTTCCCGTACCGGCCTGGCCGACCCGAACCGGCCGATGGGCAGCTTCCTGTTCCTCGGCCCCACCGGCGTCGGCAAGACCGAACTGGCGCGGGCGTTGGCCGAGGCGTTGTTCGGTGAGGCGGACCGGATGGTCCGGGTGGACATGAGCGAGTTCCAGGAACGCCACACGGTGAGCCGGCTGGTCGGCGCGCCGCCCGGCTACGTCGGGTACGAGGAGGCCGGCCAGCTCACCGAGGCGGTCCGTCGCCGTCCGTACGCGGTGGTGCTGCTCGACGAGATCGAGAAGGCCCACCCGGACGTGTTCAACGTGCTGTTGCAGGTGCTCGACGACGGGCGGCTGACCGACAGCCAGGGCCGCACCGTCAACTTCAAGAACACCGTACTCATCATGACGAGCAACATCGGCTCCGAGCTGATCACCGGCGCGCAGCGGGCGGTCGGCTTCGGTGCCGGCGAGCCGGGCAGCGCCCAAGAGAGCGACGAGCTGCGTGAGCGGCTGATGCGCCGGTTGCAGGAGAACTTCCGCCCCGAGTTCCTCAACCGGATCGACGAGGTGATCATCTTCCGTCGGCTGGAGGCCGAGCAGCTGCGCCAGATCACCGAGCTGCTGCTGGAGGAGACCCGTCGCCGGCTGCACGCCCAGGACATCGAGGTGGACTTCACCACCGCCGGCATCGACTGGCTGGCCGAGCACGGCTACCAGCCGGAGTTCGGTGCCCGGCCGCTGCGCCGGGTGATCCAGCGGGAGGTCGACAACCACCTGTCCCGGATGCTGCTGGAACAACAGATCTCACCCGGACAGCGGGTCACCGTCGACGCCCGGGACGACCGGCTGGCCTTCGACGTGGCGGCCGGTCGGGGGCAGGCCAGGGCGACGACCTCGCATCCCCGCTGACCGGGAAGGGCACCGATGACCGAACCGGACGAGGCCCGCGAGGACGAGCGGACCGAGGCGATCCTGGCGCCGCCGACGGCCAACCCCGCCCGGGTGCAGGTGCCGCCGGAGGGGCTGGGCGGGCAGACCGACGAGGGGCACCCGGAGGAGTCCGGGTCGCCGCCGGCAGAGGAGGGCTGATGGTACGCGAACAGCGACTCGACCCGGAGGTGGAAGTGCTCTGGGAGGACTTCCACGCCGAGGTCAACATGCCGTCCGAGCAACTGCGACAGTGGCTGCTGACCCGCGGCTCCGGTGCGGACGCGTTCGGCCCCGACCCCGACCTGAACCTGCCCGAGCCGGGCCGGCAGATCCTCGCCGTGCTGCGCAAGCGCAAGGTCGACCTGACCCCGGAGGACATCGACGTGATGCGGGACGCCGTCGAGCGGATCCGCTCGCTGACCGCCGCCAAGCCCGGCCGGGGCAACGCCGACGACGAATGGCGACACAGCCTGCTCGACCTGGGTCACGACGTGCTCGTCGAACGCTGACCCCCCCGGGTCGTCCCCGGCGCTGCCGCACCGCGCCGGGGATACCGGCACGTCCGGCCGGGCTACTCGGCTTCGAGGCTGGCGATGGCCAGCCCGGCGGCGTCGGCGGCGGCCTGCCGGTCGGCGCGGGTCTGCTCCTCGCGGGTGAGCAGGTTGGCGTACTCGGCCAGGTCGGCCGGGTCCGGCACCTCCGGCAACCGGCGGAGGAAGGCTTCGCACTCCCGGACGGCGGCGGTGTGCGCGGCGGCGGCTCGACGGAGCAGTTCGCGCTCGTCGGCGGCGGGATAGAGGTCGGTCATACCCGCCCCTTACCCGCGCTCAGCCGGTTCGCACCCGGTGTGCCGTCACCACCGGCGCGGGTCGCCGGACACCGAACGCCGGGTTGCGCAGCAGCCAGGCCAGGTACGCCGGATGCGGCGCGAGGGCGTCGGTGTACGCGACCAGGGCGGTCTCCAGCACCAGGTCGGCGGTGCGGGCGGCGGCGGACTCCGGATGCCAGCCCAGCATCAGCCGCCAGCGCAGCGGCGTGTCGACCAGCCGACGGGTCACCAGACCGGCCACCGGCCGGAAGGTGGCCTGGCACAGCGCCACCGCCTCACCGGCGTCCACCAGGTCGATGCAGCTGCGCACGTCGGCCTCGTACACCTTGCGGGGGGTGAACCCGGCGCGGGCGCAGGCGGCGGCGAAGCAGTCGCCGAAGCAGCCGTCCCCCGGCGCCGCCACCCACTGCTCGTGTCGCAGGTCGGCCAGGTCCACCTCGTCGCGCCCGGCCAGCGGATGGGTCTCCGGCAGCAGCACCATGACCGGGTCGACGGCGACCTCCCGCCAGCTCAACCCGTAGTCCGCCGACGGTGTTGAGTCACCGCACACCCCGGTCAGCGCGTAGTCCAACCGGCCACCGGCGACCAACTGGGCCAGCTCGTCGACCGACCAGGAGGCGTGCGTGCTGATCTGTGCCTGCGGCTGCTCGGCGGCCAGCCGGTGCACCAGCCGACCCAGGATCGGGCTGTTCACCCCGCCGAACCGGTACCGGCGGGGTGCGTCGCCGGCGCCGGCCAACCGGGCCGCCTCGTCCTGCAGACCCTTCATCGCCGGCAGCAGCACCCGGGCCCGGGCCAGAACCAGCTCGCCGAGGGCGGTGGGCCGCGCGCCGCGCCGGTCCCGTTCGAACAGCGGCCCGCCGAGGGTACGTTCGATCCGCTGGAGCTGGGCGGTCAGCGCCGGCTGGGCCAGGCCGAGCGTCGAGGCCGCCTTGGTCACGCTCCCGGTCTCCGCTATGGCGCAGACCACCCGCAGGTGGCGCAACTCCAGGTTCATAGCGTGACGGTAGGGCCACGGCGCAGCTGGCGGTAGTGCCTGGACGGATCAACGACCGTGAACGTGTCGTGGGTCTCTCACCGAGGTGGCGGCTCGGTGAGCTCACCCAACTGGGTGTGCCGGCCGGCGAGGACGTCCCGAACCTTGTCGACCACCCCGACCGCCGGCTCGACGATCCGGTTCCACGGCGGGCTGTGCGGCACCGCCGGATGCGGGCGGGTCGGTGCCGCCTCCTCGGCGATCTCCAGCCGGTTGCCGAGCCGGATCAGCTCCTCCTCGGTGGCGGCGGCGCAGAGCCGCCGCATCAACGGGTCGACCGCCCGGGCGTGCGCCTCGACCCGCGCGGCCACGTCGGGCAGGGCGTCGTCGGTCAGCCCCTGCAGGGTCCGCAGCAGCTCGACGTCGCCGGCCAACACCTCGTCGACAAGCGGGTTCGCGTCCGCCACGGCGTGCCGGACGGCGGGCAGCAGGTACTGCTCCTCCCCGGACAGATGCCGCGACAGGGCGGCGACCAGGACGTCGCGGCCGTGCTCCGGGTCCGGCCCGGGCTCGATCAGCCGCCGGGTCAACTCCAGCAGCTGCCGGTGCTCCTCGGCGACGAGGTCGGCGATGCTGCGCCCGGTGGGCTTGTACTCCTCCCCGGGGGTGGGCGGCAGCGGCGGCAGGTGGACGGACATGGTCGCCTCCTGGGTGGGCGGGCGGAGCGACGAGGGGGCTTCGGCGGGCATCGGGCAGGCGCGGCAGTACCCGCGGTAGCCCGAACCGAAACCCTGGGCTGATATGAAGGCACGATGACGAGCGACGCCCACGCCGCCCTCCCCGCGCCGACCGACGAGGTCGTCGAGCTGTGCCGGGACCTGCTGCGCATCGACACCACGAACACCGGCGACAACGACACGAGCGTCGGCGAACGCGGCGCGGCCGAGTACGTCGCCGAGAAGCTCGCCGAGGTCGGCATCACCCCGGTCGTCCACGAGTCCGCGCCCGGCCGGGCCAACGTGGTCGCCCGGATTCCCGGCACCGATCCCAGCCGCGGTGCGTTGCTCGTGCACGGGCACCTGGACGTGGTACCGGCGGACGCCGACGAGTGGTCGGTGCACCCGTTCTCGGGCGAGCTGCGTGACGGCTACCTGTGGGGTCGCGGTGCCATCGACATGAAGGACTTCGACGCGATGGTCCTCGCGGTGGTGCGGCACTGGCAGCGTACGGGGGTGCGTCCGCCCCGGGACATCGTGCTCGCGTACACCGCGGACGAGGAGGCGGGCAGCGAGTACGGCGCGCACTTCCTGACCACCCGGCACCGCGACCTCTTCGACGGCTGCACCGAGGGCATCGGTGAGGTCGGTGGCTTCTCCTACACGGTGGACCCGTCGCAGCGGCTCTACCTGATCGAGACCGCCCAGAAGGGCATCGACTGGCTGCGGCTGCACGCCAAGGGCCGGCCCGGGCACGGCTCGATGCTGCACGACGACAACGCGGTCACCGCGCTGGCCGAGGCGGTGGCCCGGATCGGCCGGCACCGCTTCCCGGTGGTGGTCACCGACACCGTGCGCGCCTTCCTGGCGGAGATCTCCGAGGTCCTCGGCGTCGAGCTGGACCCGGACGACCCGGAGGCCGCCATCGCCAAGCTCGGCCCGATCGCGAACATCATCGGCGCCACCATCCGCAACACCGCGAACCCGACCCGGCTCGCCGCCGGCTACAAGGACAACGTCATCCCCGGCCGGGCCAGCGCCACCATCGACTGCCGCAGCCTGCCCGGCCAGTCGGAGCTGCTGGAGCGGCAGTTGCGTGAGCTGGTCGGCCCGGACATCGCCATCGAGTACGTGCAACGGCAGCCGGCGCTGGAGACCACCTTCGACGGCGACCTGGTCGCGGCCATGGCCGCCGCGCTGCGGGCCGAGGACCCGGGTGCCCGGCCGGTGCCGTACATGCTCTCCGGCGGCACCGACGCCAAGGCCTTCGCGCAGCTGGGCATCAGGTGTTTCGGGTTCGCGCCGCTGCGGTTGCCGGCCGATCTGAACTTCTCGGCGCTGTTCCACGGCATCGACGAGCGGGTGCCGGTGGACGGACTACAGTTCGGCGTGCGGGTTCTCGACCGGTTCCTGCGCACCTGTTAGCCCGCGTCCGGATGGACGCGACATCCTGGATTCTTCGTGAAGGGGACGCCTCACATGACCGACCAGCACGGTGAGCTGGACGCCGCCCTCGAGCGCGTGATCGAAGCGGCCCGCCACCACCTGGCCGCCGTCCGGGCCGCGCAGGGCCGGATCGACGACGACGACGTCTGGCAGGCGTACGTCGCGCTGAACAACGCGTCGTTCGCCTACGACGAGCAACTCATGGACGCCTTCGGCGAGGTCACCCCGTGGGACGTCGAGTCCATCGACCCGGACGAGGCCGATCAGCGTTTCGGCGGTGGTGAGGGTGTCGAGTCGACCGACCCGCACCCGCAGGTGATCTCGGTACGCCAGCGCCGTGACTACCGGGTGCCGAGCGTCTCCGCGTTGATCCGGGTCGCCGAGGCGGCCCGCCGGGAGGGCGTACCCGGTGACGAGGAGGTGCCGCCGGTGGAGGGCGTCGGCGAGGCGGTGCTGGAGCTGCTGCAGAGCGGCGACGGTTCGCTGGGCGCGCTCGACGTGCCGGAGCTGGAGCCGCTCGACGGTGTGGTGATGGTCAGCGAGGTCGGCACTCCGGTCGACCTGGAGTCGTTCGCCGACGACGACCCGGTGGGCCCGTTCCAGCCGGGCGCCGACGACCGCCTGGTCGGCCGCCTCGACGAGCACCCCTTCCTGGAACTCGACGACGAGCACGACCACGTGCACTGACAGCGGAGGCGCCCAGCGGTAACCGGGCCGGCCGCAACGGTCGGCCCGGTTACCGGCGCGCCGCCGACGGTCAGTACGACAGGCCCGGCTGCGGCTGGTTGACCCGCCGGCGACGCAGCACCACCTGCCGCGTACCGTCACGGAACAGCCGCACCCGGGCCAGTTCCCAGCCGGAGAACTCCGCCTGGATCGCCAGCTGCGCCGCGGCGGTCAACCGGTCGACGTTCGGCGGCAACCGCAGCGGCGCGTATTCGTAGTCCATGTGGCCTATGCTGCCCAGCCGGACCCCCGCAGCGCCAGCCTTCGGCGCGTGATGCTCAACCGTCGCGCTCCGGATAGCCGACCTCCAGCGCCGAGACGTCGTCCAGCGCCGTGGTGATCTCGTCGGGCAGGGTCATCCGTTCCACCTGAAGCGCACCGAGCAACTGCCCCGAGGTACGCGCGCCGAGGATCGGCGCGGTCACCCCCGGCCGATCCCGGATCCAGGCCAGCGCCACCTCCAGCGGGGAGACGCCGAGGCCGCTCGCGGCGGTGGCCACCGCCTCCACGATGCTGGAGCAGCGCGGCTCCAGATACGTGGCGACGAACCGCTCGAAATGCGGCGACACCGCCCGGGAGTCCGCCGGTCGGCCGTGCCGGTACTTGCCGGTCAGCACCCCCCGACCGAGCGGCGACCAGGGCAGCACCCCCAACCCGAGCGCCTCGCAGGCGGGCAGCACCTCCCGCTCCACCCCTCGCTCCAGCAGGGAGTACTCCACCTGGGCGGCGACCACCGGCGCCCGGCCCGGCCAGGCCGCCTGCCAGGCCGCCGCCCGGGCGGTCTGCCAGCCGGAGAAGTTCGACACGCCGACGTAGCGCACCCGGCCGCTGGCCACCGCGTGGTCCAGGGCCGCGAGGGTCTCCTCCAGCGGGGTCTGCGGATCGTAGCCGTGCACCTGGAACAGGTCGACGTGGTCGGTGCCGAGCCGGCGCAGCGAGGCGTCCAGCGTACGCAGCAGGTGACCACGGGAGCCGTCCCGGCGCCGGGCGCCGCCCGGCCGAAGCCCCGCCTTCGTCGCGATCAGCAACTCCTCGCGGGGCACCAGGCTGCCAAGCAGCGAGCCGATCACCGACTCGGCGTCGCCGTCGCCGTACACGTCGGCGGTGTCGATCAGGTTGCCACCGGCGTCGAGGTAACTCTTCAACTGTGCGGCGGCGTCGTCGGCGTCGGTGTCCCGGCCCCAGGTCATGGTGCCGAGCGCGAGCCGGGAAACCGCCAGCCCGCTGCGGCCGAGCGGTCGCTGCTGCATGGGTGAACCTTATTTCGAACCAGGGCCGGACGGATATCCTCGCTCCCGTCGAGTCTGCCCGCGGATCGGGGTGAGCCGGTGATCGTCCCGGCCACCCGCACCGCGTAACCTGATGCGACTGCGGATGGGGGAGGACTCTGTGCGACTCGGGCTAAGCCTCGGATACCAGACAGCGTGGAGCACGCCGGCCGACCACCTGGCCCTGGCTCAGGAGGCGGACCGGCTCGGCTACTCGGTGGTGTGGGCCGCCGAGGCCTACGGCTCCGATTCGCCGAGCATGCTGGCCTGGATGGCCGGACAGACTGAGCGGATCGACATCGGCAGCGCGGTGATGCAGATCCCCGCCCGGACGCCCGCGATGACCGCGATGACCGCCGCCACGATCGACTCGCTCTCCGGGGGGCGGTTCCGGCTCGGCCTGGGGGTGTCCGGCCCGCAGGTCTCCGAGGGCTGGCACGGCGTCCGGTTCGGCAAGCCGCTGGCCCGCACCCGCGAGTACGTGGACATCGTGAAGCTGGCGGTGGGCCGCAAGGAGGTTGCCTACGACGGCGAGTTCTACACGCTGCCGCTGCCCGACGGCCCCGGTAAGGCACTGCGGTTGGGCTTCCACCCGCCGCGCGAGCACATCCCGATCTACCTGGCCGCGGTGGGCCCGAAGAACCTGGAACTGGCCGGCGAGATCGCCGACGGCTGGCTGGCGGTCTTCTACGCCCCCGAGTTCGCCCAGGAGCAGCTGGCGGCGGTGCGGGCCGGTCGGGCCAGGGCCGGCAAGGAACTGGCCGGCTTCGACGTGGTGCCCTCCGTGCCGGTCGTGGTCGGCGACGACCTGAACTCGTGCGCCGAATTGGTCCGCTGGTACGCGGCGCTGTACGTCGGTGGCATGGGCAGCCGCCAGCAGAACTTCTACAACCAGTTGGCGACCCGGATGGGCTACGGTGACGCCGCCCGCGAGGTGCAGGAACTCTACCTGGCCAAGCGGCAGCGCGACGCCGCGGCCGCCGTGCCGATGGAGTTCATCGACCGGACCTCGCTGCTCGGACCGAAGGAGCGCATCGCCGATCGGATGCGGGAGTACGCCGAGGCGGGGGTCACCACCCTGTCGGTGACCCTCTTCGCCGCCGACCGTGACACCGGTGTGCAGACCCTGCGGACCGTCGCCGAGGCGCTGGACCTCTCGGGAGTCGGGGAGTGACCTGGATCGAAGCCATCGTCCTGGGCATCGTCCAGGGCCTGACCGAGTTCCTTCCGGTCAGCTCGTCCGGTCACCTGCGGATCACCTCGGCGATCTTCTTCGAGCAGGACGCCGGAGCGTCCTTCACCGCGGTCACCCAGCTGGGCACCGAGGCGGCGGTACTGCTCTACTTCGCCAAGGACATCTGGCGAATCGGTCGGACCTGGGTGGTCGGCATCTGGGACAAGTCCGTCCGGGCCAGCTTGGACTACCGCATGGGCTGGTACGTGATCGTCGGTTCGATTCCGATCGGGTTCTTCGGCTTCCTGTTCAAGGACCAGATCCGGGAGACCGCCCGCAACCTGTGGGTGGTGGCCACCACCCTCATCGTGTTCGCCTTCGTGCTCGCCTTCGCCGAGTACTGGGGCCGGCAGACCCGGACCCTGCGCGACTTCCGGCTGCGCGACGGCGTGGTGATGGGCTTCGCCCAGGCGCTGGCGCTCATCCCGGGCGTCTCCCGGTCCGGCGCGACGCTCACCTTCGGTCTCTTCCTGAGCCTGACCCGGGAGACCGCGGCCCGCTACTCGTTCCTGCTGGCCATTCCGGCGGTGGTGATGTCCGGGATCTTCAGCCTCGGGGACGTCTTCGAACCGGCGGCGCCCGGCACCTCGGTGCCCACCGTCGCGCAGATGATCGTCGCCACGCTCATCGCGTTCGGGGTCGGCTACGCGGCCATCGCCTGGCTGCTGCGTTACGTCGCGCACCACACCCTGTACATCTTCGTGCTCTACCGGGTCGCGGTCGGCACGCTCGTCCTGGCCCTGCTGCTGACCGGAACCATCAGCGCCACCTGAGTCTGAGTTCTGGTGGTGGGTGGTTGCGGTTCGGGCTGGGGGCGACCGTGCCCGGCTTCGGGCGGTCAGGCTTGATCCCTGCGCCGGGCACGGTCGCCCCCAGCCTGACCTGGTTGGCCTCCGCACGGGTGTGGGCCAGCCGGCCCGGGTGGGTTTGACTGTCTGCTGTCTGCTGGACATGCCGCTGGCCGGCACCCGGGTTCGGGTGCCGGCCGGCGGCTTTCTGCTCCCCCTGTGGAGGAATGTCTTCGGTTGTCAGCTGGGGTCAGCTGGTGGTTGTCAGCTGGTCCAGTGTTCGGCGACGAGGTCGGCGGCCTGCTGTTCCCACTGGGCGTAGTGGTCGGGGTAGGCCGAGACCTGCACGGTCTGGGCGGCCTGGGTCAGGGGCATGTCCTGCCAGCCGTCGACCTGCTTCAAGCCCTTCAGGAACGCCAGGGTGGAGTACTCGGGGTCGGTGATCTGCTCCACCGTGCCCCAGCCGGAGGAGGGGCGCTGCTGGAACAGGCCCTGCGAGTCGTGGTCGTTGCGGTCACCGAGGTGGCCCAGGTTCTCCAGCTTCGACTCCTGCAACGCGGTCGCGATCGACACCACCGCGGCACGCTCGTCCATGCCGGCCTTCTTCGTCGCCGCGATGATCGCCTTCACATTCGTGATCTGCTCGTCGTTCAGGTCGACGTGGGACTGGCCGGTGGGGGTGCCGTGCGGCAGCAGCGTGCCCATGTCGGGCTTGTCGGCCTGGACGGCGGCGATGGGGGTGGTCGGGGTGAGCTCGTTGCCGGTGGTGGTGCCGTGGTTCAGCGGGCCGGCGGCGAGTCCGGCGGCGGCGGTGAGGCCGGCGATGCCGAGGATGCTCTTGCGCAGCGTGGTGTTCATCGAGGGCTCCTTCGCGTCGGGGGTGGGCCTCGCCCGTCGGGGAGGGGGATGACGGGTGGGCCGGGGCGCGGTCGAGCGCCAGAAGACAGCGGGGACGTCGACCCGGTCGTGGTGCCGGGCGTATCAGGGGAAAGGCGGGGCGCGCGTCCCGCAGGTGTGCGGGGCGGGGGTGGATCGCGCGCCGGGACCATGTGCAACGACCGGCGGGGGCGGGTCATTCCCACATCCCGCCGCCCACGTCCGGGGGGTGGGTGGGTGCTGCTTCGTCAGCCACCGGTTACAACGCCCGCCACCGGCCGGTGATTCCGCCCGGTCGCCCGCCACCGACCCCGGAAACCGGACACCGCGCCCACCTGGCCAGCTCAGCCCCAGTTTGCCACCCTGGCTGAGGGCGGGGCCGGTGGCGGATCTGGCTGCCAGGTGTCCTGTCTGAGAGTTCCGTACCGCGCTGAGCGGTGTGGGGTGAGGGCCTAGGGTGGTGCGGGTGGCGACTCTTCTGCTCCTGCGGCACGGACGCACCACCGCGAACGCCGACGGCGGCCTCGCCGGTCGGCAGCCCGTCGAGCTGGACGAGACCGGCCGCGCCCAGGCCACCGCGGTGGGCGAACGGTTGCGGCAGGTGCCGCTGACGGCCGTGGTGACCAGCCCGCTGATCCGCTGCCGGCAGACCCTGGAGCTGGCGCTGCCCGAGGCGTCGCCGGTGGTGGACGACGGTCTGATCGAGTGCGGGTACGGCAGCTGGGAGGGCCAGCCGCTGAAGAAGCTGGCCAAGGAGCCGCTCTGGCCGATGGTGCAGCAGCATCCCAGCGCCGTGGTCTTCCCCGAGGGCGAGGCGATGGCGCAGATGGCGACCCGCGCGGTCGCGGCGGTACGCGTCTGGGACGCCCGGCTGACCGCCGAGCACGGCCCCGAGGCGGTCTGGCTGGCGTGCAGCCACGGTGATGTGATCAAGGCCATCGTCGCCGACGCGCTCGGCGTACACCTGGATCTTTTTCAGCGGATCGTGGTGGACCCGGCGTCGGTGACCGCGATCCGCTACACCCCCCTGCGACCGTTCCTGGTACGCCTCAACGACGTCGGTGGTGACCTGGCCGGTCTGGTACCGCCGCCCGGCAAGCGGCGTCGGCGGGGCCGCCGGCCGACCGACTCGGACGCCGCGGTCGGCGGTGGCGCGGGGGTGTCCCGGTGAGCCGTCCGGCTCCGCACCCCGGCACGTTCGGGTGCGTCGCGATTCGGGTCGGTGGGGTGCGCGCTGCGTGGGGCCGCCGGATAGGGTCGTGGGTATGACCCACCAGGTGCACGCCTTCGAGCCGCCGGAGCGGTTCGTCGCCGGGACCGTCGGGCCGCCGGGGGAGCGTACGTTCTTCCTCCAGGCGCGCGGCGGTGGCCGGCTGGTCAGCGTCGCGCTGGAGAAGGTCCAGGTCTCCCTGCTCGCCGAGAAGCTGGAGGAGCTGCTCACCGAGGCTCAGCGTCGGTTCGGTGTGGAACTGCCCGAGGCCACCGTCCCGGTCGGTGACAACGACCCGCTGGAGACACCGGTCGACGAGGAGTTCCGGGTCGGCACGTTGGGCCTGGCCTTCGACGCCGACACCGCGACCGTGGTGATCGAGGCGATCGCGGTCGGCGAGGCGGAGACCGAGATCGAGCTTGGCGAGGCGGAGGCGGAGGACGAGCCCGACGATGTGGAGCCCGACGAGGATCTCGACCGGCTCCGGGTCCGGCTGACCCCCGAGGCGACCCGTGCGTTCATCGAGCGGGCCCGGCGGGTGGTCAACGCCGGCCGGCCGCCCTGCCCGCTGTGCGGCCAGCCTCTCGACCCGGCCGGCCATCTCTGCCCCCGGAACAACGGCTACCACCGGTGACCTCCTCCGGCGTGGCTCCCCGACAGGACGGGGGTGCCGCGCTGCGCCTGCTGCGGGACGGTGAGCTGACCGTGGAGGGGCGACTGGTCGACGCGTCGAACACCACCCTGCGCGGCGTGCTCACCCTGGACGGGATGTCGGCCCGGTGCGTGTACAAGCCGGTGCGCGGTGAGCGACCGCTGTGGGACTTCCCGGACGGCACCCTGGCCGGCCGGGAGGTGGCCGCCTACCTGGTCTCCGCGGCCACGGGCTGGGATCTGGTGCCGCCGACGGTGCTGCGGGACGGGCCGTTCGGGACCGGATCCTGCCAGCTGTGGATCGACGAGCCGGCCGACGCCGAACCGCTCGTGGGATTCGTGCCGGCCGACTCGGTACCACCCCGCTGGTTCCCGATCGCGGCCGCCCGCGACGACGACGGCACCGCGTATGCCCTCGCGCACGCCGACGACCCGCGCCTGGCCCGGCTCGCGGTGCTCGACGCGGTGATCAACAACGCGGACCGCAAGGGCGGCCACGTCCTGGTCGGCCCGGACGACCGGATCCACGGGGTCGACCACGGGGTGAGCTTCCACGTGGAGGAGAAGCTGCGGACGGTGCTCTGGGGCTGGGCCGGCCGCTCGCTGCCGGACGACGCGGTCGACATGCTCGGTCGGCTGTCCCGTCAGGTCGCCGGCCCGCTCGGCGAGGAACTGGCCGAGCACCTCACCCTCGGTGAGATCGCCGAGCTGGCCGCCCGGATCGACCGGCTGTGCCGCAGCGGCCGCTTTCCGCAGCCCTCCCAGGACTGGCCGGCGGTGCCCTGGCCGCCGATCTGAGCTGTCGCGTTGATCACTCGCCGGCCGGCGTGACGTCGCCCGACGGCTGGTTAGGCTGACGGGCATGGAGTCTTGGGTGGGGCACGAGGTGCCGCGGCTGCCGGGCCGGAGCGAGCCGTTGCGGTTGTTCGACTCGGCGCGCGCGAGCGTGCAGCCGAGCGACCCGGACGGCACCGCCACCATGTACGTCTGCGGCATCACCCCGTACGACGCCACCCACCTCGGTCACGCCGCCACCATGATCACCTTTGACCTGGTGCAGCGGATGTGGCGGGACGCCGGCCATGAGGTCCGTTACGTGCAGAACGTCACCGACATCGACGACCCGTTGCTGGAGCGGGCCGAACGCGACCGGGAGGACTGGAAGGTCCTGGCGATGCGGGAGACGGCGCTGTTCCGGGAGGACATGGAGGCGTTGCGGATCATCCCACCCGCCCACTACGTCGGCGCGGTGGAGTCGATCCCGGACATCGCCGAGAAGGTGCTGGTGCTGCTCAAGGACGGCGCCGCGTACCGCCTCGACGACGGCACCGGCGACGTCTACTTCGACATCTCGGCCGCGCCGAGCTTCGGCTACGAGTCCAACCTCTCCCGCGCGGAGATGCTGGAGATCTTCCCCGAGCGCGGTGGCGACCCGGCCCGCGCCGGCAAGCGTGACCCGCTGGACCCGCTGCTGTGGCGCGGCGCCCGCGACGGCGAGCCGTCCTGGCCGGGTGGCGACCTCGGCCCTGGCCGGCCAGGCTGGCACATCGAGTGCGCGGTGATCGCCCTGGGCCTGCTCGGCTCCACCATCGACGTGCAGGGTGGCGGCAACGACCTGCTCTTCCCGCACCACGAGTGCTCCGCCGCGCACGCCGAGCGGCTGACCGGCGCGGCACCCTTCGCCGGTCACTACGTGCACGCCGGGATGATCGGGCTGGACGGCGAGAAGATGTCCAAGTCCCGGGGCAACCTGGTCTTCGTGTCCCGGCTGCGCGCCGACAAGGTCGACCCGATGGCGGTCCGGCTGGCCCTGCTCTCCGGGCACTACCGCGCGGACCGGTCCTGGACCGACGACCTGCTCACCGCCGCCCAGGAGCGGCTGGGCCGCTGGCGGCGGGCCGCCGCCGCGACCGCCGGGCCGTCCGGGGCCGCGTTCCTGGCCGGCGTACGCGAACGACTCACCGACGATCTCGACACGCCCGGTGCCCTGCGGCTGGCCGACGAGTGGGCCGATCGGACGCTCGCCGGCGCCGACGACGACCCGGCCGCGCCGCGCCTGTTCGCCGACACCGTCGACGCCCTGCTCGGCATCCGCCTCTGACCAGATCCGGCAAGCTCCCCGACGTCGCCCCTCCCGCCCTGTGCCCCTCCCGCCCGAGGCAGCAACATCGCCGATGTTGCTGCCTCGGACGCCGCAGGACAACGTCCGCGATGTTGTTGTCGTGCGCGCCCTGCCCGGACGCCTTGAGACAGCAACTTCCCCGACGTTGCTGTCTCGGGCGCCGGTGAGGGGACAACATCCCCGATGTTGCTGCTTCCTGTTCCCCGTCGGGGCGAGGACCCCATGGGTGGCGGGCGTGGGGTGGTGGGGGACGTCAGCCGAGGACGAGGCCGGGGTCCGGGTCGGGGGATTCGGCGGGGGCGGGGATCTGGTACTCCTCGGTGAGGGTGGTGACCGGTCCGGGCCAGGTGGCCTGGGCGACCTCGATGGGGCGGCGCTGCGGGTCGTACGCCACGTGCAGCAGGTGCAGCACGGGGGTGTCCGGGCGGATCTGGAGGGTCTCCGACTCCTCGCGGCTGGGCTGGCGGGCGGTGATGGTGTCGGTGGCGGTCGCGTACCGCCGACCGGTGGCCTCCTCGGCCTCCTGGTAGAGCGGGCGGCCGAACGCCTCGGCCCGCTCCAGGCTGGTGCCGGCGGTGTCGGCGGGCAGGAACCAGGAGGCGCCCACCTCCACCGGTGAGTCCTCGGCGCGGACGAGGTGGCGGCGGCAGAGCAGTTCGGTGCCGTCGGGCACGCCGAACGCGTCGGCCACCTCGGGCGGCGCGGGGGAGCGGCCGACGGAGACGAGCTGCTGGCGATAGCGGGCGGCCAGGTCGGTGTGGTAGCCGCGGAAGCCGCCGTAGCGGCCCCGGGAGAGTCGGTTGAGTCGCCGCCGGGTGCCTCGGACGTACGTACCGGAACCGGGTTTGGTGATCAGGACACCCTCGACCCGCAGCTGGTCGACGGCGCGTTGCACGGTCTGCTTGGCGACGCCGAACATCTCGGCGATGGCCGGGATGGACGGCAGCCGCTCGCCCGGTGCCCAGTCGCCGCGTCGGATCTGGGTCTTGAGCTGCGCCGCGATCTGCCGGTGCGGGAACTCGGCCGCCCCCGGGTTGATCTGCATCCCCGCCTCCTCATTTCAGCTAGGTTCCTAGGATGCCGTACGGGTGGTGGGCGCCGCCACCCCGACACACACGACGACACCCCGGGCGGGTGATCGCCCGGGGTCTCGAAAGCGGAACGGGGCTAGCGGGTCACCAGGAACCGGCGGTGGGGCCGGCGGATCCCCCCCGGCGGCGCAGGTACTTCTCGAACTCCTGGGCGATCTCGTCCCCGGTCAACGGGGTGATGCCGGCGTCACCGACGCGTTCCTCCAGCTCGCGGACGTACTCGCCCAGCTCGGCGTCCTGCTCGGCGGCGCTGCGTACCCGCTGTTCCCACTCGGCGGCCTCCTCGGCCAGGTCGGCCATGGGCACCGGCAGGTCGAGCACCTCCTCGACCCGGTGCAGCAGGGCGAGGGTGGCCTTCGGGCAGGGCGGGTTGTTGGCGTAGTGCGGTACGTGGACCCAGAACGAAACGGCGTCGACCTCGGCGCGGGTGCAGGCGTCGTGCAGCACGCCGACGATCCCGGTCGGCCCGTCGTAGCGGGTCGGGGTGAGCTGGTAGCGGCGCGCGGCGTCGGCGTCGGAGGCGCTGCCGCTGATCGGCAGCGGCCGGGTGTACGGCACGTCGGCCAGCAGGGCACCGAGCAGCACCACCCGCTCGACCTCCAGGCTGTGGCAGATCTCCAGCACCTGCTCGCAGAAGGTCCGCCACCGCATGCTCGGCTCGATGCCACGGATCAGCACCACGTCCCGCTCGGTGCCGGCGGGGCTGGCGACCGTGAACCGGGTGGTCGGCCACTCCACCCGGCGGGTGGCACCGTCGGACATGGCGATGGTGGGTCGGCTGACCTGGAAGTCGTAGAAGTCCTCCGGGTCGAGCTCGGTGACGGGCCGGGCCTCCCACACCTGTTCCAGGTGCTCGACCGCCGCGGTGGACGCGTCCGCCGCGTCGTTCCACCCCTCGAAGGCGCAGATGGCGACCGGGGACCGCAGCACCGGCAGCCCGTCGAACTCGGTCACGCCGTCACCTCCTGCTCGTCACCGGCGGTCCGGGACGCGGTCCCGGTCGTCCGCCCACGGTGCGTGGCGGTGTCGCTGTAGTCCTTCACGTCAGTCAGCCTACGTGCCAGGCCCGGACCCGGCCCGCCGGCCGCGCCGGATGGGCCGGGCGTCGGCGCCGCCGTCGGGCTGCGCGCAGGCCACGATGTTGGGCATTGCCGGCCAAAACGGGCAACGTGATCCCGATGACACAATGTGGGATCGGACGGTACGCAGGGGTGCGGGCCCGGCCGACCGCACTAACCTGAGGTGGTGCGTACCTCGTTGCTCGACGCGTTGACCGACCGGATCCTCGTCACCGACGGGGCGATGGGCACGATGCTGCAGGCTGCGGACCTGACCCTGGACGACTTCGACGGTCTGGAGGGGTGCAACGAGATCCTCAACGTCACCCGGCCGGACGTGGTCCGTGGCGTGCACGAGGCGTACCTGGCGGCGGGCGCGGACTGTGTGGAGACGAACACCTTCGGCGCGAACCTGGCCAACCTCGCCGAGTACGACATCCAGCACCGCATTCGTGAACTGTCGGCGGCCGGTGCCGGCATCGCCCGGGCGGCCGCCGACGCGTACTCGACGGCTGAGCGGCCCCGGTTCGTGCTCGGGTCCGTCGGTCCCGGCACGAAGCTGCCCACGCTCGGGCACGCCGCCTACGCCACGCTGCGCGACGCCTACCAGGAGAACGCGGCCGGGCTGATCGAGGGTGGCGCGGACGCGCTGATCATCGAGACCTGCCAGGACCTCCTTCAGGTCAAGGCCGCCGTGGTCGGCTCGCACCGGGCGATGGCGGAGTTGGGCCGCAAGGTGCCGCTGATCTGTCACGTCACCGTGGAGACCACCGGCACCATGCTGCTCGGCAGCGAGATCGGTGCCGCGCTGACCGCGATCGAGCCGCTCGGCGTCGATCTCATCGGGCTCAACTGCGCCACCGGTCCGGCGGAGATGAGCGAGCACCTGCGCTATCTCTCCCAACACGCCACCGTCCCGCTGTCGGTGATGCCGAACGCCGGCCTGCCACAGCTCACCGCCGACGGTGCGATCTACCCGCTGACTCCGGTGGAGTTGGCCGACGCCATGGAACGTTTCGTCACCGAGTACGGCGTCTCCCTGATCGGCGGCTGCTGCGGCACCACCCCGGAGCACATCAGGCTGCTCGCCGAGCGGCTGGGCGGGGCCCGGCCGGTGGCCCGCGAACCGCGTACCGATCCGGGTGTCTCCTCGATCTACCACCACGTGCCGTTCGCGCAGGACGCCAGCGTGCTGATGGTGGGGGAGCGGACCAACGCCAACGGCTCCAAGGCGTTCCGGGAGGCGATGCTCGCCGCCGACTGGCAGTCCTGCGTGGAGATCGCCCGGGGCCAGGCCCGCGACGGCTCGCACCTGCTGGACCTCTGCGTCGACTACGTCGGCCGGGACGGCACCACCGACATGCGTGAGCTGGCCGGTCGGTTCGCCACCGCCTCTACGCTGCCGATCATGCTGGACTCGACCGAGCCGGCGGTGATCGAGGCCGGCCTGGAGATGCTCGGCGGCCGGTGCGTGGTCAACTCGGTCAACTTCGAGGACGGCGACGGCCCCGACTCCCGCTACGCGCGGGTGATGCCGGTGGTCGCCGAGCACGGCGCCGCCGTGGTCGCGCTGCTCATCGACGAGGAGGGCCAGGCCCGCACGGCGGAGTGGAAGGTACGGGTGGCCGAGCGGCTGATCGAGGACCTCACCGGCCGGTGGGGGCTGCGCCGCGCGGACATCCTCATCGACGCGCTGACCTTCCCGATCGCCACCGGTCAGGAGGAGACCCGCCGCGACGGCATCGAGACGATCGAGGCGATCCGGGAGATCGCCCGCCGTTGGCCCGGGGTGAACTTCACCCTGGGCATCTCGAACGTCTCGTTCGGACTGAACCCGGCGGCCCGGCAGGTGCTCAACTCGGTGTTCCTGCACGAGTGCGTGCAGGCCGGGCTCACCTCGGCGATCGTGCACGCCAGCAAGATCCTGCCGATGTCGAAGATCCCCGACGAGCAGCGCGAGATCGCCCTCGACCTGGTCTACGACCGGCGTCGCGAGGGCTACGACCCGGTGCAGCGGTTCATCGAGGTCTTCGAGGGTGTGGACGCCGCCTCGGCACGTGCCACCCGGGCCGAGGAGTTGGCGGCCCTGCCGCTCAATGAGCGGCTCAAGCGGCGGATCATCGACGGCGAGCGCAACGGCCTGGAGGCCGACCTCGACGCGGCGATGGCGGCCGGCACCGCCCCGCTGCTCATCATCAACGACATCCTGCTGGACGGCATGAAGGTCGTCGGTGAGCTGTTCGGCTCCGGTCAGATGCAGCTGCCGTTCGTGTTGCAGTCCGCCGAGGTGATGAAGACCGCGGTGGCGTACCTCGAACCGCACATGGAGAAGGCCGACGACGGCGGCAAGGGCCGCATCGTGCTCGCCACCGTCAAGGGCGACGTGCACGACATCGGCAAGAACCTGGTGGACATCATCCTGTCCAACAACGGCTACGAGGTGGTGAACATCGGCATCAAGCAGCCGATCTCCGCCATCCTCGACGCCGCCGAGCAGCACCGCGCCGACGCCATCGGCATGTCGGGTCTGCTGGTCAAGAGCACCGTCATCATGAAGGAGAACCTGGTCGAGATGGCGTCGCGCGGGGTCGCGGAGCGCTGGCCGGTCCTGCTCGGTGGCGCGGCGCTGACCCGGGCGTACGTCGAGGACGACCTGCGGTCGATGTTCCCCGGCCAGGTGCACTACGCCCGCGACGCCTTCGAGGGGCTCTCCCTGATGGACCGGGTGATGACCGCCAAGCGTGGCGGCGCCCCGGTGGTGGACCCCGAGCGGGAGGCGGCCCTGGCGGCCCGGCGGGCCCGCCGGGAACGGCAGCGTGCGGTGGTCGCCGAGTCGCTGCCGGAACTGCACGACACCTCGGTACGCTCCGACGTCGCGGTCGACGTGCCGGTGCCGGTCGCACCGTTCCACGGCACCCGGGTGGTCAAGGGGGTGCCGCTGGCCGACTACGCGGCGCTGCTGGACGAGCGGGCCACCTTCATGGGCCAGTGGGGGCTGCGCGGTGCGCGCGGCGGAAAGGGCCCGTCGTACGAGGAGCTGGTGGAGACCGAGGGCCGGCCGAGGCTGCGCTACTGGTTGGACCGGCTGATCGCCGACCAGGTGTTGGAGGCGGCCGTGGTGTACGGCTACTTCCCGGCCTACTCGGAGGGCAACGACCTGGTCGTCCTGGACGAGAACGGGCACGCCGAGCGGGCCCGGTTCACCTTCCCCCGGCAGCGGCAGGAGCGGCGGCTGTGCCTGGCCGACTTCTTCCGCCCGCGCGGCGAGGACCTGGACGTGGTCGCGTTGCAGCTGGTCACCGTCGGCCAACCGGTCAGCGAGTACGCGGCCAAGCTGTTCGCCCGCAACGAGTACCGCGACTACCTGGAGGTGCACGGCCTGTCGGTGCAGCTCACCGAGGCCCTCGCCGAGTACTGGCACAAGCGGGTCCGGGCCGAGCTGCGGCTGCCCGACGGCCGTACCGTCGCCGACGACGACCCCGCCGACCTGGCCGGCCTGCTGCGCACCGACTACCGGGGCTGCCGGTACGCGTTCGGTTACCCGGCCTGCCCCGACCTGGAGGACCGGGCGAAGATCGTGGAGCTGCTCGGTGCCGAGCGGATCGGTGTGCAGTTGTCGGAGGAGTTCCAGCTGATGCCGGAGCAGGCCACCGACGCCATCGTCGTCCACCACCCCGAGGCCAGCTACTTCAACGCCAAGTGACCACCGCAGGCGCTCTGACCTGCGGTGGAGCACCTGGAATGGCCGTGATGCATGATCATGCCGTCTCCAGGCCGTCCGGTGTCTGCGGATCGTCGGCGAAGGCGTGGTCGATCGCGCGACGGGTGCGGTCCTCGCTGGTTGGCAGCAGGTGCGTGTAGATCCGGAGGGTGAAGCCGGGGTCGGAGTGCCCCAGGTACGCGGCGGACAGGGGAAGCCCGGTGGGCCGCCGCAGCACGCCAGCGGCGTGTCAAGGTGCGCTTGACGTGGGGAACGGGCAGCGGCCCGTTCCCCCTGAAGTGCGGGTCGCCGGCAGACAGTGATGGCATACCTGGCTGGTCTCTGGGGTAGCGCTCCACTTGACCGGAACAGCACCATCGAACCGTGCAGACTCCACTCTGGGTTCCGCTGATCGTGGCGGTGATCGGCGTAATAGGAACTGTAGCTGCGGGTGTGGCCGGCGTGCTCATCACACAACGTCGTTCAGACCGGCGGGACGACAAGACTTGGCAGCGTGACCGTCAGCGGGAGCAGGAACGCTGGGCTCGCGAGGATGAGGATCGAACATTCGAGCACCGACGGGAGTCATATGTCAGCTTTTACGAGTCCCTCAAGGCCATGGCTCTAATGGCCTATGAAAAGGGTTACGGCTTCCACAGCGACCCTGTGCTGCCTCGCGACTGGAATGCTCAGACATTCGCTCGCCTGAACCGCCTGAGGATCTATGGAAGGCCGGCCGTCGCTATGGCGGCAGCTACAGCGTACAACGCAGCTTGGCGGTGGGGTGAGTACTGCAAGCACGACGACCTTGACGATCCGATGTTTTACGACGGTCAGGAACGATATGACGAAGCTGAGTTCAAGCTGCTACTCATGATCCGAGAGGATCTCGGAATCCCTGGGGACACCGATGATGCGCGTTAAGGGGGCTCGTTTAGCTGAGTGGCTAACTGGGTGACTGCCGACGCGGGTAAGGTTGGACGTGCGTCGATGCTGGCCCGCTAACCGTGCTTGTCATGAGGTGGTACTGGATTTTGCGGTGCCTGAGCATTGGTAGAGTCTCTCTTTCGATGGGCGGGGGCGGCCACGTCTGAGCGCGTGTAGCGTTTCCTAAGGGGGCCCCCAGATGCTCGACTAGGTTAATGTGGAGGAATGTAGACTCAAGCCCTTCCGAGTAATGTACGATTAAGAAGTGAACTTTGAAGATTATTATTGAGGTAATAAAGTAAGGGAATGCTTTTCCGTCTCGGGCTATCAAAGCCTCGCCTGTGGCGTGATAGTAGACAGAGTCTCCCTGCGGGAAAGGTAGTGCCCAGACTTGGAGTCTGGGTGGAGTCTCGCCTCTCCTCAGTGCGTTGCGCTGATCCTGACCGGATGCCCGTCGCATTTGTGTTAGTGCCTCGATCACGATCGCCGTCTTGCCGGCCCATCTAGCTATATGCCCCAACTCTCGTGCTGAAAGCTCTCTTTCTAGGCCCTTGGCCATATCCTGGACCAGTGGGCCGGCTTGCGACTCTTCGAGTCGGCTCATCCATCCACCGTTGCATGACTTACAAACCTCACGTACCCAGCGACTAAAGGGTCTCGCGTGCACATTCTGGTTTGCCCAAACTGCTATCCCCGCCGCGTTCAACCGCCAACCCTCGTCAATGCGTTCGAAAGGGTCGCCGCCAAATATCTTCTGCCATTTCTTGGGTAGTACGTGCTCTTTGCTGATCTCACGAGTGCTTTCGCAGAAGAGGCATCTCTTCTGTTCCGACTTTAACACTTGTCTGCCCTTCGTTATGACTGGTGGGTTCGCTTCTGCAACTTAATTCAGTTGTGATCGCACAGCAACCAACAAACGTGGTTGAAGACTGTAACCCCCGCCCAATGCGCCGTCCGATATTTCCTCTGGATCCCTCGCGGCCTGCTGGCCGTCAGACGCCCAGTAGGACGGAGGCATGTGTGGGGGAGGCGCTGGTGACTCGGACCCGGAGAAAGAGACGAACGTGCTGAGGGGCGGGTGCGCCGAGCCAGCGCTCAGTCTCCAATCGGAGGCGGGTGATGTGCCGGTCATCCTGGAGCAGGCAGTGCAGCGGCTTTTCACTGTCCTCCGGGGCCCAGTCTGATGGAACCTGCTGCGTTTGCTGCGGCCATGTCAGTGCGTCGAACAGGGTCTTGAGCTGGTTATCGATGTCTGCCCTGCTGAGGACGCTTCCCGGCGCGGCTTCCCGCAGCAACAGGATGTCTAGGTCTGCTCGCAGGTTGTACGCGTCGTGCACGACCGCAGTAAAGCCATGTCCGGCGATGGTCTTGTAGTTGGTGCCGTCAGGCTCAGCGGCTCTCGCCAGTTGCTTAAGTGGCTCGTGCGTCCACAACTCCGCCAGCTGTCCATGGAAGCGTCGGCGGACGTCCATCTTGTGCTTCGCGCTGGCGTCGGGGGTGAGCACGCCGTCGTAGGTCAGGGTGAAGCGCATGGGGTATGTCTATCCCACAATGGGAGTTGGCGGCACCGCGCACCGAATAAGTCTCGGCCAGTCGACTGACCACCTCCGCCGACGGCACGACTCGCCTGTCGGGCGCTGTCTGGCATCCCGGTGCCGGGTACCGTCGACTGTGGCGGCCCGCCGGTGTGCAGGCCGGCAGGTCACCGCCCGGCCCTCCACCTGGGGAGACGATCGACCATGCCGACCATCGGGGAGCACCTCGCCCGTATCCGTCGCCAGTCCACCCTCACGCAAGAACAACTCGCCGAGCGTGCCGATGTGTCGGTCGAGACCATCCGCAAGCTGGAGCGCGGCGAACGGGCCTCCGCGCGCATGGCGACATTGCACGCGCTCGCCCGCGCCCTGGACGTGCCCACCACCGCGCTGCTCGGCGACACCTCGCAGGCCGCAGCCCGACGCGAACCCGACCACCGGCCGCTGTCCCTGGCGGCGATCCGGCGGACACTGACCCCGGCCCGAGGGCTGGGCGGCCCGGTCACCGTCACGCCGGCCGGACCGCCGCCCGCCCTAGACTTTGTCCGCCGTCGCCTGGGCGACCTCGACGCGGCCTACCACCGAGGCGACTATGCGGCAGCCCTGACCGGCATGCCCCGGCTGATCGAGGACGCGCAGCACACGGCAATGGCCGTCGCCGACCCAGAGCGCATCCGTGCGTACGTGACGTTGGCGCAGGCCCGCTATCTGGCCGGCGAGCTGCTAATCCAGCTTCGGGCCGGGGATCTGGCATATGCGGCTGTGGCCGGAGCCCTCGACGCCGCCGAGGTGGCCGGTGACCCAGTACTCGGTGCGTCCACAGTCAAGGGATCGTCGTGGCTGCTGCTGCGACAGGGTCGGCTCGACGAGGCCGAGCAGGTGGCCATCGCCACGGCAGACGCAGTGGAGCCGCGGCTACGGCGGGCGGAGCCGGCGGAGCTGGCGGTGTGGGGCTGGCTGCTGCTCGCCGCCGCCGCTGCTGCCGCCCGGGACAACCGAGCCGACGACGCGAACGCGCTGCTCGACGCGGCGGCGGCTGGCGCGGCGCGGCTTGCGGACCGGCCGGTGGGCGGAGGGCACCTGGCGATCCTTGGCGGATTCCGCGCGGCCCGGGTGGAGATGATGCGGGTGGAGGCGGCGGCCGTTGCGGGGGATGCCGGCCGGGTGTTGGAGATGGCCGAGCGGGTGCCGGTCGGGGCCACGGTGGCCACGGTGGCCACGTCGTGGCAGCGGCACCGGCTAGATGTGGCGTGGGCGTACGTCCAGCAACGGCAGTATGCCGACGCCACCGGGGTGCTGTTGGACCTGCGGGATCGGGCTCCGACGTGGCTGCGGCAACAGCGGTACGCTCGCGACATCGTGCAGCAGATCACCAACGGGCGCCGTCGGGCGATGTCGACAGAACTGTCCGAGCTGGCCACGCTCGTCGGCTGCACGCTCTGACCTGTACACCACGTACCAGTCACACCGCTGACCTGCGCGTCTGGTCGTTGACGTCCCTGGTAGTTCGTCGGTCTAACCGGGACGGTGGGCGGGAGATGCCGGGCGTGGTCCCCCTGCGCCGGGCATCTGCGGCGGCGGCGGTGTCTATCGCGTCCCACCCGGTGCGGGGAACCCGCCGCCGCCTTCCTGAACATGGCGGAGGTGATGACGTGAGCAGGTGGCGCAGGTTCTGGTGGTGGCTGCGGCGGCGGCCGAGGCCGCTAGCTGACGGCAGGCAGTGGCGGGAGACCGTCGAGCAGGAGGCCGCCCGGCAACGCCTGCTCGACCAGGCCCGGAGCAGCGCCCGGTGGCTGGCATGACCGGGCGACCCGTGCGCTACCGCGACGCTATGGCCGCTGAGGCGATCCGGATCGGTCGCGCTGTCGACGCCCTGCCCGGCCGCCTCGGCGACCAGCACCTACCACGCCGGCCGCAGTGGACGTGCGGCACCTGCGACGGCGAACCGGTGTGGCCGTGCGCTCCGGCGCGGGTGCGACTCGCCGAGGCGTACGGCCGGGACCGGGTGGGCCTGTCGATGTACGCGGGTGCCTTGTTGACGGCGGCGTTGGACGACCTGCCGCGCGAGGATCCCGGCGAGCTGACCACCCGGTTCCTCGCGTGGCTGCGGTGCACCTGCGGGGCGGGTAGCCGCGCCGGGGCGTGACCGACGATCAGCATCCCGTCGCATCCGCCGTCCTTTTCGTACGCCTGCCTGCCTGCGACCGGTCAAGCACGGACCGGCATAGCCGGATGTGACCCACGTTGCAGGACACGCCGACACACCATCTGGTGTCTTGCGTTCGTGGGCCACCCATATATGGTGTCACCCGTAGCTGGTTCGGGCGCCCATCCGGGGCGGCCGAGGCAAGAGGGAACCCGGTGGGAATCCGGGGCTGCCCCGCAGCGGTGAGTGGGAACGACAGCCGTCACGAAGCACTGGGCCACGGCCTGGGAAGCGACGGCCAGTAGGAGCGCGTTAGCACGCCCACGAGTCCGAAGACCTGCCAGCACGCCGCCCGCACTCGTGGGCGGCGGCCGCAGGCCGCGTGGGACGGCCGACGCCAGGAACGGGCCGTGCCGCCTGCGCGGATCCCGTGGCGTCCTCCCGCGTGTCCGAGGCCCTCGGTGACGGCGCGAGGAGAGAGACGTGACGGTCGTGCGGGAGATGGCGGCCTCCGGCCCAGCTGTGTCGGAGCAGCGCCGGCAGGTGATGCAGGTCCGCAAGCGCGACGGCGCCACGGAACCGGTGGACGTCAACAAGATCGTCCGTGCGGTGGAGCGGTGGGTTGCCGACCTCGACGAGGTGGATCCGCTGCGGGTGGCCACGAAGACCATCAGCGGTCTGTACGACGGTGCCACCACCGCCGAGCTGGACAAGCTGTCCATCCAGACGGCCGCCGAGCTGATCGGTGCGGAGCCGCAGTACTCGAAGCTGGCGGCGCGGCTGCTGGCCGCGTACGTGGACAAGGAGGTCCGTGGGCAGCAGGTGGCGAGCTTCAGCCAGTCCATCCGGTACGCGCACGGCCTGGGGCTGATCGGGGACGCCACGGCCGATTTCGTGGCCCGTAACGCGCGCAAGCTGGACGACGCGGTGGACCCGGACGGCGACCTGCGGTTCGAGTACTTCGGGCTGCGTACGGTCGCGGACCGCTACCTGCTGCGGCATCCGCAGACCCGGCTGGTGGTGGAGACGCCGCAGTACTGGCTGCTACGGGTGGCCTGCGGGCTGTCGCAGACGCCGGGCGAGGCGATCGCGTTCTACCGGCTGATGTCGAGCCTGGCCTACCTGCCGAGTTCACCGACGCTGTTCAACTCGGGTACCCGGCACACGCAGATGTCGTCGTGTTTCCTTGTCGACTCGCCGCGCGACGAACTCGACTCGATCTACGAGCGTTACCACCAGGTGGCGAAGCTGTCGAAGTTCTCCGGCGGGATCGGCATCTCCTGGTCGCGGGTGCGGGGTCGGGGTGCGCTGATCCGGGGCACCAACGGCAGGTCGAACGGCATCGTGCCGTTCCTGAAGACGCTCGACGCCGGGGTGGCGGCGGTCAACCAGGGTGGCCGACGCAAGGGCGCGGCCTGCGTCTACCTGGAGCCGTGGCACCCGGACATCGAGGAGTTCCTGGAGTTGCGGGACAACACCGGGGAGGAGTCCCGGCGTACCCACAACCTGAACCTGGCCAACTGGATCCCGGACGAGTTCATGCGGCGGGTCGAGGCCGACGGCGACTGGTCGCTGGTCGACCCGTCGGACGCGCCGGAGCTGCCGGACCTGTTCGGCGAGGCGTTCGACGAGGCGTACCGGGCGGCGGAGAAGAAGGCCGTCCGGACGGTCAAGGCCCGCGACCTGTACGGCCGGATGATGCGTACGCTCGCGCAGACCGGCAACGGTTGGATGACCTTCAAGGACGCCGCGAACCGGCTGTCCAACCAGACCGGTGCGCCCGGCAACACGATCCACCTGTCGAACCTGTGCACGGAGATGCTGGAGGTCAACAGCGACACCGAGACGGCCGTGTGCAACCTGGGCTCGGTCAACCTGGGCGCGCACGTCACCGCCGACGGCGTCGACTGGGAGAAGCTGCGCGCGACGGTACGCACGGCTGTGGTGTTCCTCGACCGGGTGATCGACATCAACTACTACCCGGCCGAGCAGACGGCGGTGTCGAACCCGCGCTGGCGACCGGTCGGGCTCGGGCTGATGGGGCTGCAGGACGCGTTGTTCACCCTGCGCCTGCCGTTCGATTCGGCGTCGGCACGGGAGCTGTCGACCCGGGTGCAGGAGGAGATCTTCCTGACCGCGCTGGAGACGTCGGCCGGGCTGGCCGAGCGGTTCGGCCCGCATCCTGCGTACGCCGAAACCCGGGCCGCGAAGGGTGAGCTGCATCCCGACCTGTGGGGCGCGGAGGTGACGCAGACGCAGCGGTGGACCGCGCTGCGGGAGCGGGTCGCCCGCCACGGGCTGCGGAACTCGCTGCTGGTGGCCATCGCGCCGACCGCCACGATCGCTTCGATCGCCGGGTGTTACGAGTGCATCGAGCCGCAGGTGTCCAACCTGTTCAAGCGGGAGACGATGTCCGGTGAGTTCCTCCAGATCAACACGTACCTGGTCCGGGAGTTGAAGGCGCGCGGGCTGTGGACGGCGCCGATCCGGGAGCAGATCAAGCGGGCCGACGGGTCGGTGCAGGGCATCGCCGAGCTGCCGGCGGAGGTGCGGGAGCTGTTCCGTACCGCGTGGGAGCTGCCGCAGCGGGCGCTGATCGACCTGGCCGCCGCCCGGGCCCCGTTCATCGACCAGTCGCAGTCGCTGAACCTGTTCCTGAGCGCGCCGACCATCGGCAAGCTCTCCTCGATGTACCTGTACGCCTGGAAGGCCGGGCTGAAGACCACCTACTACCTGCGGTCGCGTCCCGCGACCCGGATCCAGCAGGCCACCGTCGCCGTCACCCCGGCGATCAAGCCGGTCGTCGCGGTCAGCGACGACGAGGCGTTGGCCTGTTCCCTGGAGAACCCCGAGAGCTGCGAGGCGTGCCAGTGACCACCGTTTCCGAACCCGACACCGGCCAGCGGCAGATGCTGCTCGATCCCGGCATGGACCTGACCCTGCGGCCGATGCGCTACCCGCAGTTCTTCGACCGGTTCAAGGACGCCATCAAGAACACCTGGACCGTCGAGGAGGTGGATCTGCACGCCGACCTCGCCGACCTGGCCAAGCTCTCCCCGGCGGAGCAGCACCTCGTGTCCCGGCTGGTCGCCTTCTTCGCCACCGGCGACACCATCGTGGCCAACAACCTCGTGCTCAACCTGTACCAGCACGTCAACTCGCCGGAGGGCCGGCTCTACCTGTCCCGGCAGCTGTTCGAGGAGGCGGTGCACGTCCAGTTCTACCTGAACCTCCTGGACACCTATGTGCCGGACGAGCGGGAACGGTTCGCGGCGTTCGCGGCGGTGGAGAACATCCCGTCGATCGCCCGCAAGGCCGAGTTCTGCTTCAAGTGGATCGACTCGATCTTCGAGCTGCGCGAGTTGCGGACCCGCGCGGACCGGCGCGCCTTCCTGCTGAATCTGATCTGCTTCGCCGCCTGCATCGAGGGACTGTTCTTCTACGGTGCCTTCGCCTACGTGTACTTCCTGCGGTCCCGGGGTCTGCTGCACGGCCTGGCCTCCGGCACCAACTGGGTGTTCCGGGACGAGTCGATGCACATGGCCTTCGCCTTCGACGTGGTCGAGACCGTACGCGCCGAGGAGCCGGACCTGTTCGACGACGAGATGCGCCAGCAGGTCCGGGACATGCTCGCCGAGGCCGTCGAGTGCGAGGTGCAGTTCGCCGCCGACCTGCTCGAACAGGGCGTGTCCGGGCTGTCCCTGGCCGACATGCGCGAGTATCTCCAGCACGTCGCCGACCGCCGGCTGGCGCAGTTGGAGATCGAGCCGCGGTACGGGTCGAAGAACCCGTTCGCCTTCATGGAGTTGCAGGACGTGCAGGAGTTGTCCAACTTCTTCGAACGGCGGGTGTCGGCCTACCAGGTCGGAGTCTCCGGCACGGTCGCCTTCGACGACGACTTCTGACGGCGGTCCCATCCGCTGACCGAGGGCCGGCCCGGCGATGATCCTGCCGATCGTCGCCGAGCCGGGCCGCCGGCCGGTCTCAGACCCGGCTGGCGGTCCTTTCGACGGCGGGCTGGTCGTTCGGGTGGAACAGCAGGTGGATGGTGCCGTCGAGGTCGAGGCGCTGGATCCCGATGCCGTAGACGGGTTCGAGAACGGCAGGGTCGAGGACCTGCTCGGTGGTGCCGGCGGCGGCGACTCCACCCTGGCCGAGCAGCACCAGGTCGTCGCAGTAGCGGGCGGCGAGGTTCAGGCCGTGCAGCACGACGACGGCGCAGGTGCCGAGGTTGCGTACCAGCCGTAGGATCTCGTGCTGGTAGCGGATGTCGAGGTGGTTCGTCGGCTCGTCGAGCAGCAGGTGGGTGGCCTGCTGGGCCAGCGCCCGGGCGATGAGCACCCGCTGGCGTTCGCCGCCGGAGAGGCTGGCGAACGCCCGGGACCCCAGGTGGGCGGCACCGACCCGGGTCAGGCACTGCGCCGCGATCTCGTGGTCCGTCCGGCCGGTGCGCTGAAAGGTGGTCAGGTGCGGACCGCGGCCCAGCAACACCAACTCGGCCACGGTGAGGGCGGTCTCGCCGCCGGTCTCCTGCACCACCACGGCCAGTCGGCGCGCGGCCTCCCGCGGCGGCAGCGCGCCCAGGTCGTCGCCGTCCACGGCGACCCGTCCGGTGCCGCCGCGCAGCGCGCCGTAGAGCAGCCGCAGCAGCGTGGTCTTGCCGCTGCCGTTGGGGCCGATCAGTCCGAGCACCCGTCCGGGTCGCGCGGTGACGCTGACGCCGTCGATCACCGGGTTGGCGCCGTAGCGCCAGGACACCCGGGTCGCCTGGATCACGAGTCGGCCCCGAACCGTTGCACGATGCGCTCCAGCCCGTCGATCGACAGCGGGGTCGGCGGCTCGGTGAAGTTGAACAGCTGGGTCAGCACGTTGCCGTCGCGTACCGCGTTGAGCTTCTCGGCGCCGGGCAGGCCGGTCAGGCCCTGCTCGACGGCGGCGGGGTCACCGTCGCTGTAGAGCAGGATCAGCACGTCGGGGTTTCGGCCGAGCAGTTCCTCGACGGTGACCTCGAAGACCCGCTCCGGCGTGTCACCGAAGACGTTGCGGAAGCCGGCGGCCTCAAGTTGCGGGTGGGCCATGCTGGCGGTGCCGTACGCGTACGTGGTGCCGCCGCCGACCGTCGGGTACAGCACGGCGGCGGTACGACCGGACGCCGCCGAAGCGCCGGCCTGGATCTTCGCCATCCGCTGCCGGAGCGCGTCGACCGCTGTGGCCGCCTCCGTTTCGCGGCCGAACACCCGACCGTAGGTCTCCAGCTGGCGGTAGATGTCGTCGAAGCTGGGGGTGGCGGTGTTGTCCGGGCACATGGCCGGCTCCTCCAGCAGCGGGATGTCCACCGCCGTGAGGGTGTCGCGGGACAGGTTGTCGACCTCACCGAGCACCAGGTCGGGCTGCTGGCTGATCACCACCTCCTTGGAGATCTGCAGGTGCCCGCTGGTGTCGGTCTTGTCGGTCAGCAGCGGAATGCGGTCCAGTTCGGCGAGGGTCTCCGCGTCGTAGTACTCGCTGGGGTACTGCCCGGCCCGGGCGGTGACCCGGTCCAGCACGCCCAGCGCGTGCAGGTACGGCACGGCCGCGCTCTTGAGCAGCACGACCCGCTCCGGCGCGGCGTCGAAGGTCACCTCCACGCCGCAGTTGGTGACGGTGACCGGGTATCCCGGGGCGGCGGTGGCCGGCTCGTCGGCGGCACCGCCGCAGGCGGCGACCAGCAGCGCGAGAGTGGACATGGTCGCGGTGACGGCGAGACGGGTTGCCTTCATCGGTGCTCCTCGGCTCATCGGGCGCTCAGGCGCCGGTGGCGTGCAGACGACGGATCAGGACCAGCAGGAAGGGGGCGCCGAGCAGGGCGGTGATGATGCCGATCGGGATCTCCTGGGGGGCCAGCAGCACCCGGGCGAGCACGTCGGCCCAGACCAGCAGGATCGCGCCGAGCAGCGCGGCCACGGGCACCACGCGCACGTGCGGGGCGCCGACGATGCGGCGGGCGAGGTGCGGCACGACGAGGCCGACGAAGCCGATGCTGCCGGCGGCCGAGACCAGTACGCCGACACTGAGCGACACGAGCACGAGCAGCCGCAGGCGGAACCGGTCGGGTGACACGCCAAGCGTCTGGGCGGTCTCGTCGCCGATGGCCAGCACGTCGAGGCGTCGCCCGACGACGGTCAGGTATCCGATCATGCCGCAGAGCACGACGGCGGCGACCAGCAGGAGGGCGTTCCACCGGGCCAGTCCGAGGGAGCCGAGCAGCCAGAACATCACCGACCGGGCCCCCTCGGCGGACCCCGAGGCGAAGATCAGGAAGCTGGTGGTGGCGTAGAGGGCGTAGCCGACGGCGACGCCGGACAGCAGCAGCCGGATCGAGGTCACCCGTCCGCCGCTGCGGGCGATCAGGAAGACCAGCAGCGACGCGCCGAGCGCGCCGAGGAAGGCGCTGCTGGACAGGGCGTACTGCCCGAAGCCGGCGCCGGCGCCGAACAGGATCGCGGCGGCGGCGCCGCTGGAGGCGCCGGAGTTGATGCCCAGCAGGTACGGGTCGGCCAGCACGTTGCGCACCATGGCCTGCAACGCCACTCCGCAGGCGGCCAGCCCGGCACCGACGAGCATGCCGAGCAGCACCCGGGGCAGCCGGACCTGCCAGACGATGGCTTCCTGCGGTGCGGTCCAGGTGACCTCGCCGGGCAGGCCGACGAGGTGATGCCCGATGATCCGCGCCACCGTCGCCGGGGGGATGCCGATCGCGCCGGAGCCGACCGCGGTCACCCCGGTGAGGACCAGCGCGACCGTCAGCGCGACCAGCCAGATCCCGGTCCGGCGGCGTTGCGCCGCCACGCCGAGCAGGTCCGGCCGGCTCCCGGACCGGGCGGTGGCGGTCACCGCACCCATCTGCACTCCCTTAGCTATTGCAAAACTCTGGCAATAAGCTACCAGCAAGATCAGGGCAGCGGGAAGCGGGGGCGTGGTCCGGGTCGTCATGTCCGGTGTCGGCCTGCCGAGCTGAGAGCGTCACCGGATCATGGTGATCAACAGCGGTTGCCGGCCGGATCTGCCGGTCGACGGCCCCAGTTCCGGGCCACGTCGAGCGGGTCGCCGGTGGTGAAGTGCGGCGGATCGTGCATCAGGAAGTCGCGGTGGCTGATGTTCCACGCGTAGGCGCCGGCCATCGAGAACACCAGCACGTCGCCGACCGCGACCGGGCCGCTGACGGCGTCGCGGGCCAGTACGTCCTTCGGTGTGCAGAGCTGGCCGACGACCGTGACCGGGCCACCGTCGGTCCGTGGCCCGGCACCGCCCCGGGGCACCACGACGAAGGGTTGCGAGTGTCCCTTGGCCGCCGGAGTCCGCAGGTGATGGGTGCCGCCGGCCACGATCACGAACCACTGACCCCGGGACCGCTTCACGTCGATCACCTCGGTCACGTACGACCCGCAGTAGACCGCGACGGCGCGGCCGGGCTCGATCCGCAGCCGGACGGTCGGGTAGCTGTCCGCCACCTCGCCGAGCAGCCGACCGTAGCCGGGCCAGTCGAAGCGGTGCTGCGGGTGGCGGTAGTCGACGGCCATGCCGCCGCCGACGTTCACCTCCTGCGCGCCCACCTGCCGCACCGCCCAGTCGGTCACCTCGCGCGCCACCACGGCGGCGGTCGCCGCGTCGAGCCCGCTGGCCAGGTGGGCGTGCACGCCCCGGACCCGGACGCCCTCCGGCGGGTCGGCGGCGAGCCGGACCGCCTCCGGTGGGTCCATCCCGAACGGGCTCGCCTGCCCACCCATCACCAGGACCGCCCCCGGTGTGGCGACCGGCAGGTTCACCCGCAGCAGCACGTCGACGGTACGCCCGGCGGCCCGGGCCAGGGCCGCCAGCCGGTGCAGTTCGGCGGCGGACTCCACGTGCACCCGGTGCACGTCGGCGGCCAGCGCGGCCGAGAGATCCGCGTCGGTCTTGCCCGGACCGGCGAAGGCGGCCACCCGCCGGCCGGGCAGCACGGCCGCGAGGTGACGCAGTTCGCCGCGACTGGCCGCCTCGAAACCGTCGACAGTGGCCGCGAGGGTGCGCAGCATCCCCGGATCGGGATTGGCCTTGACCGCGTAGAGCAGCTCGACCCGTTCGGGCAGCGCCGCCCGGACGGCGGCGGCGTGCGTGGCCAGGTCGGCGAGGTCGTAGACGTACGTCGGTCGGGTCATCCGGCATCGCCGAGCGGGTTGGGCACCGCGACGTAGGGTGCCTGCTGGTCGGCGGCCCGGTGCCAACGGACCAGCAGGTTCGCCTTGGCGGCCAGCGGAGCGCCGTCGAGCAGCGCGAGCAGCTCGGCCGGCTCACCCAGCTGCGCGTACGTCGCCTCGACGGTTTCCCGGACCGTCCGCCACAGCCGGGGCTCGATGCCGGGGTGACCGTCGGCGAGCGCACCGGCCAGGCCGGCGAGATGGTTGACGAACAGGCAGTAGACGACGCGCTGGACCGCCTGCGCCGGAGTGTAGGCGGACTGCCGGGGAACCTCGTCCGGCCAGGCCGGCAACCGGCCGAGATCCAACTTCGTGCCCTCCAGGTCACGCAGGATCAGGCGGACCGGGCGGCCGTCGCGGTCCAGCACCACCAGCACATTCTGCAGGTGCGCCTCGTGGACCACCCCGTGACGGAGCCACAGTCGCAGCACGCCGGGCACCAGCAGGTCGACGTAGGCCCGCCACCAGTCGAACGGGTCCGGCACGGCCAGCGGCGTGGCGGCCAGCGCGGCCGCCAACACCACCCGTTCGTCCGCCCGCAGATGCTCGCGCAGCCCGGTCCGCAGGATCGTGCCGTACGCCTCGTCAGCCCCGGGCAGGTCGACCGTCCGGTAGCCGGGTTCCCGCAGCAACCCGACCCGCGCGGGTAGCGGCACACGGTCCAGGAACCGGGTCAACGCCACCGCTCCGGTCAACTCGTACCGGGCGTTCTTGCGCAGGCAGTTGGTGATGCGTACGTGCAGGCTGGTCTTGAGGAACAGGTCCACCGAGGGTGCGTAGAGCGTGCGGACGCTCGCGGTCGGCCGCACCGGTACGCCGGCCGGGCCCAGCCCGCGCACCCTCGGGTCGGTCGGCGGCATCAGGTCCAGCTGCCACGGATGCACCGGCAACAGGTGGTGTCCGGGTGGTGCGTCCGGCGGATCCAGCGGTGCGATCAGCTCGTCGACCGGCCCGTCGCCGGCCACCAGATCGGCGGGCACCGCGAGCCAGCTCAGCCGGAAGGTGCTGCGCAGTTCCGGGGCGTGGCGACGCCAACCCGCCGGATCGCCGCTGCGCCACTTCGGACTGGGATGGTGCGGGTGCCCGTGCACGAGGGAGTGCTCGGAGTCGACGTAGCCGTCCACCACCGGGTCGCCGGTCGGGGTGGGGTCGTGGGGCGGGCGGTCGCGCAACAGCGTGGCCAGCGCGTCGCGACTACCGAGCACCTGCTCGACGAACTCGTCGTTGGCCAGTCCGGTGCGGGCGGCCAGCTCGGCGGCGAGCAGCCGGGCGAGTCGTCCGACGTCGACCGGTGCGTCGACGGCGGGTACGTCGTCGACGAGGGCGCCGGCGGTCGGTCCGCCACCGACCGGCGTGCCGGCGGTCGGCGGCTCCGGCACGGCCGGGTGACGGCTCGCGGTCGTTGCCGCCACCGGCCGGCAGCGGACCGGGCCGACGTAGCGGTGCGCCAGCACGGGGGAGACCCGGGCCAGCCGGCAGGAGAGCAGCAGACCCAGGTGCGGCAGCCGGATCCGCAGCAGCCCGTCGACGGTCTCGGCCGTCCCGTCGGGCGCGGCCACCTCGCGCAGGTAGCAGGCGAGCAGGGTGTGCGCGGCGGCCAGGTCGGCGGCGCGCTCGGCCGGCCGGGCGGCGGCCTCGGCGGTCTGCGGGGTCACGAGCCGCTCCGCAGGTAGTTGGGTCCGGTCCGACGGTAGAACTTGTTCACGTCGGTGCAGCCGATCCGGTGCTTGGGCAGCAGCGTGCCGGCGGTGAGCATCGCCTTGACCGGCAGCCGGTCGGCGGTCAGGACCCGGTCGACCAGCTCGCGCCGGGCGGGTGTGTCGCCCCACCGGTCGCGGGCGGCGCGCAGCCGTGGTGCGAGCGCCTCGGCGGGGGAGGGCACCGTGACGCCCTGTTCCGCCAGGGCGAGCAGCGGTGCCGCCGCCGCCAGGTGCAGGGTGATCGTGACGAACACGTCGGCCAACTCCGCCGGCTGACGAATCCACATCCGCTTGTCGCGCAGCCGGACCGAGCCGGCGTGCCGGGGGTCCAGCCGGGCACCGTCGTTGTCCTTGTACAGCAGCCGAACCGGACCGGTGGCCGGCAGGACCAGATGGATGTTCTGCGGATGTGCTTCCAACGCCACTCCGTACCGTAACCACAGGCAGACATGCCAGTCGAGCAGGAGATCCAGATAGGACCCGAGGAGCTGACCCGGGTCGTCCCCGCCGATCCGCTGGGCGACCGTGCCGGCGGTGGGATCCGCCGCGGCGAGCGCGGCGACGGGCACCACGGTCGCCCGCGCCAACCCGGTGGGCAGCCGGCGCAGCAGAAACGACAGCAGCTCGTCGCCGTCACGGTGACCGAAGACGCGCTCGTCGGCGTGCGTGATCCGGTCGGCGAAGCGCGGCTGCTCCGCGGCGATGCGGTCGAGCAACGCGGCCACCGCCGCGCCGTCGGACAGCGAGTCGGGTGCGAGGGTACGGCGGTTGCGGGCACCCAGGCTCGCGGTCGGCAGCGGCAGCTTCAGGTGCGTCGTCGGGTCGCTGGCCAGGGCGACGGTCCGCATCGACAGGGTGGGCCGCACGGTGATGTCCGGTCCGTCGAACACGGGCAGCGCCGACCGGTCGGCGGTCAGCGGATGCACCGGCAGCAGCACCTGCCCCGCCCGGCCGGTCGTCGGCCACCAGCCGGGCAGCCGGCCGTGCAGCCGCAGAGCCCGGGTCGGTACGGGCAGCCAACGCAGCGCGAACGTGGGCGCGTGTTCCGGCGCGTACCGCAGCAGCTCGGTGGCGTCCAGACCGTGGCGGCACCGGTCGGTGGGGTAGACGGCATGGCCGGCGTGGGCGGCGAGCACGTCGTCGAGCAGGGCACCGCCGAACCCGGTGGGCGGGTCGACCCGGGCGGCGGCGATTCGGGCGTAGGTGTGAGATCTGGTCGCCTCGGCCAGCCGCCGGGCGAGCAGGTCCTCCCGGCACTCGTCGACGAAGGCGCGCCACCCCTGCTCGGCGTCGGCGTCGTCGTCCGGTGCGAGCAGCGCCAACAGGCCCGCCAGCGTGTCCACCCGACGTGGCGTCCGACCGGGCGGGTGCACGTGCAGCTCGGCGCGGGCGAGGCGGACGGTGTGCTGGAAGCCGTCGGGACGAACCGGAAGGCGTAACCGGCCGGCGGGGTGTGGTGCCTGCCACCAGCCGGGGCCGTCCGGAGCGCCACCGCTGCTCAGGCCGAGATGGTCCTCGCGCAGCAGGGCGTCCAGCACCCGGCGGAACAGCCGCTGCTCCACCGGATCGGTCACGTCGCGATCACCCAGTCGAGTCCGGCGCGGAACTCGACGAGCGCGCGGCTCACGGCGTCCGGGTCCGGCCCGATGGCGTGCAGGACGGCCAGGTAGTCGCGGTTGGTGCCGGTGTGCTCGGCGGTGGTGCCGATCGCCCGCAGCGGGCGGCAGCCGAGTCGGACCCCGTCGCGTACCGCGTCGACGGGCCCGGGGGCGGCGACGAGAGTGCCGCCGCGGTCGGCGCAGACGTACTCGACCCGGGCGGTCTGTTCGATCGTGGCCGGGTCGGGCAGACCGAGGTCGGCCACGGACTCGCCGAGGTGCAGCCGGATGACGTACTCGAACAGCGGCACGTCGAGCAGCTCGGCCAGGACGAGATCCATCCGGTCACCGATCAGCCGGTCGTTGACCTCGATGAGCCGAGGTCGTTCCCGGTGCACGACGAACTCGGTGTGGCAGGGGCCGAACCGGACGCCGAGCACGTCGAGTTGGGCCCGCAGCCGCTCGGCCGTCGCCGGGGCTGCCGGCGCCCATTCCAGGCACAGCTCGGTGAAGGTGGGTGGCGGGCCGAGCGTGGTACGCCAGCCGCCGAGCACGGCCAGCGTCGCGGTGTCACCGAGGGTGTCGTGGGTGCGGACGTCGCCGGGCAGGTACTCCTCCACCACAAGTGGCGCGTCCGGTCGGCGACAGCGGATCTCGCTCACCCGCCGGGCCAGCTCGTCGGCGTCGGTGACCAGGTAGGCGTCCTCACTGGCGACGCCGTCGCGGGGCTTGACCACGGCGGGAAACAGGTCGAACGTCGGCGGCCGCCCTGGTTCGAGGATCCGGGCGTGGACGACGTCGAGTCCGGCGTCGGCGAGGGCCTGCCGGGTGGCGGCCTTGTCCTTGCAGCGCCGCGCCGACTCGGGCTCCTTGCCGGGCAGGCCGAGGCGGTGGGCGGCGAGCGCCGTCGCGGCCTGCAGGTGATCGCTGTTGGAGAACAGGCCCACCGCGGCCGGTCCGGCCCGGACCACCTCCGTGACGGCCTGCGGATCCCGCACCGGGCAGCCCTGCTTCGGCACCGTCGCGGGCCAGTCGTCGGGTCGGTCGGTCAGCACGGTCACCGGCACGCCGAGCGCGTCGGCCGCCGGCAGCAGGCCGTCCAGCACGGAGTCGGTCGGGTTGAGAGCGGTCAGGTACAGCATCACGAGCCGGCGCGGTGCCCAGCCGTCACCGGGCGCGCCAGTAGGCCAGCGCCGCCACCTGCTCCTTGCCGACGCCCAGCCCGCGCCGCAGGTGCCTGACGATGCCGCGGGTGCTGGCCGCCTCGCAGGCCACCCAGTACAGGCCGTCCTGCTGGGCGTCGGTCAGGGCGGTGGTGACGGTGTCCACCAGGTGCTGGCCCTCGTCGCGGCGCGGCACCCACACCACCTCGTCGTGCGGCCGGGTACGCAGCGGCAGGTCCCGTTCGCCGTCGTGGGCGTACTCGAGCCAGATCCGCGCCGACACCGGCCCGGCGGCGTCGAGCAGGCTGTTGACCGCCGGCAGGGAGGCCGCGTCGCCGACCAGGTACAGCCGGCCGGGCGCCGGATCGGGGAGCGTGAAGGAACTGCCCTGCACGGTCGCCTCGATGGTGTCTCCGGGCCGAGCCGTCGTGGCCCAACGCGCGGCGCAGCCGTCGTGCAGGGCGAACACCAGGTGGAAGCGCCCGCTGTCCGGGTCCGGATCGACGAGGGTGTACGCCCGCTGGTGGGGGCGGCCCGCGTTGTCGAACCACAGCCGGATCCACATGGTGGGGTGTACGCCGCAGGCGCGCAGCAGGTCACCCCCGTCGACGAGCAGCCGCTGGTAGCGGTCGCCGACGGATTCGTTCTCCAGGACGGTCAGCTGGAAGTTCCGGCCACCGAAGGCCTTGAGGACGAGGGCTTCCCAGTTGCGTTTCACACATTCTCCACTGTGGATGCGTTCGGGTGACGGTGAGCCGGTGGACGGGGCGTCGGCTCAGGGCCGGCCGGCCAGCGGCAGGTCCCGCACCAGCATCCGGTGCGAGCGCCAGCCGGGGAACGGCACGAGATCGCCGACGTGGTCGAATCCGCTGCGTTGCAGCGCGTGCCACACCCGGGTGTTGGTCTCGGCGACGGCGAGCGACACCCGCTCCTCGCGCCGTCGGGCCAGCAGTTCGACCGTCATCCGGAAGCCGAGGCGGTGCCGGCGGTACTCGGGCAGGACGAACGCCTCGCACACCGCGAAGGTGCGGCCCGGCCACTCCACCGCGAGGTCGGGATCCCTGGTCGAGGTCAGGTCACGCCACCAGAGGGTCTCCGGTGGCAGCGGGCAACCCATGACCGTGCCCACGAGCCGGTCGTCGACGTACCCGAGCGCCGCCGAGAAACCGGGGGCCTCGGCGGTCCACCGCAGGCGTTGCGCCACCGTCGGGACGGTGTGGTCGACCAGGTGCAGGTCGGCGGCGTGCACCCGGCGGTAGACCTCGGCGAGCGCCTCGATGTCGACCTGGTCGGTGACGACGACAGCACTGTCCCGGCCGCCGATCGCCTCGGCCACAGCGGGCGATGACATGGAACCCTCCCCGAACTTTGGTTAGGCATACCTAACCAGCCGGTCGGCGATCGGGCAAGTCTCCGTATCGTGGCGCGGCGAGCGCGCCCGTCACGGCTGTCTGGAGTCGTCTCGTGGCGTCCGTCCCCAGGGGCGGGTGGGTTGCAGCACGGCATCGCGCAACGCCTCCCGCCGCAGGTGGGCGATTTGCTGGTACGCGGGGTCGGCGATCATCTGACTGAACGCCCGGCGGGTTGGATAGCGCACCAGCAGGACCGCGTCCCACTGCTGACCCGCCGCGGCGACGAGGGCGTCGTCACCGTCGCCGGCGTAGACGACCTCGACTCCGTAGCGCGGCGCGACGGTCGTGGCGAAAGCCTTCGCGTACTGCTGGTACCGCGCGCGGCCGCCGTCGGTGAACCGCAGCAGGTTGAGCATGACCACCGGTTCGTCAGGTCCGTCGGCGAGAAATCCGGTGGGAAGCTCGCCGTGTGGATCCGCCGTCATCGTTGCCTCCGATCTCGGGACTGGAAGCAGTATTCCGGCATCGAGGTCGGGCTCGTCAACGAAAACCCAGTAGGATTTTGCACTCACGGTGCATATTGCCGACCGTGTCCGTCCGGGCGCGCGGCAGGCCTCAGCCGGCCCTCCGCAAATCGGCCAGGAGCGCCTCGACCCGGGTACGGATCTCGTCGCGGATCGGGCGGACCGCCGCCACGCCCTTGCCGGCCGGGTCGTCGAGCTTCCAGTCCTCGTAGCGCTTGCCGGGGAAGACAGGGCAGGCGTCGCCGCAGCCCATGGTGACGATCACGTCGGAGGACTCCGCGGTCGCGTACTCGAGGAGCTTGGGGGTCTGGTCGGTGATGTCGATGCCCACCTCGCGCATGGCCTCGACGGCGGCCGGGTTGATGGTCGCGGCGGGAGCGGAGCCGGCGGAGCGGACCTCGACGGCGTCGCCGCCGAGGTGACGCAGCCAGCCGGCGGCCATCTGGGAACGGCCGGCGTTGTGTACGCAGACGAACAGGACGCTGGGCTTGTCGGTCACGAGGGGCCTTTCTGCGGTACGGGATTCGTGGTTGGCGGTCGGTCGTGCGGGCAGGTCATGAGCGTCGACTCACGGTCGCCTGGTCGTCGGCCGGCACGACCACCTGGTCGGCGGCGGCACCGGCGTCGGGGTACAGGGCCGCCAGCAGGCCGACACCGACGGCGAGACCGACGACCTGTGCCACCACGAAGCCCGGCACGGAACCGGGAGCGATGCCGGCGAAGGTGTCGGTGAACGCGCGGCCGACCGTGACCGCCGGGTTGGCGAACGAGGTGGACGAGGTGAACCAGTAGGCCGCCCCGATGTAGGCGCCGACGGCGGCCGGCGCCACGACGGCGCGGCCGGACCGGGCCAGCGCGAAGATCAGCAGGACCAGGCCGGCGGTGGCGACGACCTCGCCGAGCCACAGGTTGCCACCGCCGCGGACCCTGCCGGAGAAGCTGACCGCGCTCAGGTCGAACATCAGGTTCGCCAGCACCGACCCCGCGACGGCCCCGGTCACCTGCGCCGCGACGTAGCCGGCGAGTTCCCGGGGGGAGAGCCCGGTGCCCGAGCGGCGGCCGAGCAGCCAGTCGGCGGCGGAGACGACCGGATTGAAATGCGCGCCGGAGACCGGCCCGAACATCAGGATCAGTACACCGAGAGCGAAGGCCGTGGCGATCGAGTTCTGCAGCAGTTGCAGGCCGACGTCGCCCGGGGACAGATCGGCGGCCATGATGCCGGAGCCGACCACGGCGGTGACCAGCAGGGCGGTGCCGGTGAACTCGGCCAGCAGCCGCCGCCAGAGTGCGATGGTCATCTTGTTGTGCTTCTCCTCGATGGTTATCGGGCGGGGACGTTCAACTCGTCGAGGAGACGCCGTACCCGCCGCTCGATCTCGTCGCGGATCGGCCGGACGTCGTCGACGTCGAGGCCGGCAGGGTCGGCGAGGTCCCAGTTCTCGTAGCGAGTTCCGGGGAAGACCGGGCAGGCGTCACCGCAGCCCATGGTGACCACCACATCGGCGGCGCGGACCACCTCGTCGGTCCAGGGCTTGGGAAACTCGTCGGAGATGTCGATACCGCGTTCGGTCATGGCCGCCACCGCGGCGGGATTGATCTCGGTGCCCGGCTCGCTGCCACCGGACCAGGCCACGGCCCGATCACCGGCCAGGTGGGTGAGGAACCCGAGTGCCATCTGCGAGCGACCCGCGTTATGGGTGCACAGAAACAGGACGACGGGCCGGCCGTCCCGGTGGTGGCCCTCGACGCGGGCCAGTGCCTGTAGCCGCTGGCGGGCGAAGCGTTCGGCGAGTAGGGGCAGGTAGTGGGGGATCCGACCGTCGACGGCGAACTGGTCGTAGCTGCTGTGCAGGAAACGCTCGATCGTCTCCGGGCCGTACGTGCCGTGGAACTCCGCGGCGAGGCGGGTTGCGGCCGTGCGCAGGGCCAGGTGCTGATCGACCGAGAGGTCGGGGCGGGAGCTGCGGGCGAGGCTGGTCATCGTGGGTCTCCGGGTAGGACGGCGGGCGCGAGCCGGGCGACCCGGTCGGCGAGGTCGGCGTAGGCGGACTCGAACGCCTCGTCGGTGTCCACCCGGGCCGGGTCGGGAACCGACCAGTGCAGCCGGGGGCGTAGCCGGTCGGTCAGTCCCTCGTGGGCGTTGTCGCAGACGGCGACGACGAGGTCGTCGCCGCGCACGACGTCCGAGACGTGTGCGGTGCCGGCGGGGTCGAGGTCGAGTTGGTGACGGTGGGCCACCGCGACGGCGCGCGGGTGGACCCGGGCCGCCGGTTGCGTGCCGGCCGAGGCGGCGGCGCGGCGGGTGCGGTGTCGCCACAGCGCGGCGGCCAGCTGCGAGCGGGCCGAGTTGTGGGTGCAGACGAAGACGACCCGACCGACCCCGGTCAGCCGGGGGGTGGCGAGGGCGGCGAGTGTCTCGGGACGTAGCTGGAGGTAGGTGCGCCGCCGGTCGCCCTCGGAGCGGACCTTGACCACCAGGCCGGCCCGGGTGAGGACCTTGACGTGATGGGCGACCAGGTTGGTCGGCAGGTCGAGCCGGTTGGCGATCTCGCCGGGCGAGGCGTCGCCGAGGGTCAGCGCGTCCACGATCGCCAGGCGCGCCGGGTCGCCGAGTGCCGCGTGGGTACGCGCCCGCGCAGCCAACGAAGAAAGCTCAACCTCCATAGACTCAACTATTGCTGACTAATCCGGGTCCGTCAAGCGTCGGCCGTCGACCCGTCGGTCAGCCCAGCTCGCGGGGGAAGTAGTCGGCCAGCGGCTCGCCCGCCCGATGCAGGTCGGTGAGCACCTGCCGGCACGCCCGGACCAGGTCCGCGTCGGTGTAGCGGTCCGCGCCCACGAGTACGCCGTCGACGTCGTACCGCACCTCGTAGAGCGTGTCGTCGGCCACCGTGACGAGTTCCGGCAGCGGCCCACCGCCTTCCAGCGGTGCGACCTGTGGTGGCCCGACGATCCGGGCGTCGGTGCCGCATTCCGCCCTGATCCGCAGCACGTGCAGGTTCCAGCGCACGTACTCGCTCAGCGGCGGCTCCACCACCCGAACCCAGTGCAGCCTGATCGCGTGCCGGGCCATCCGCCGGTGCTCGGCGGCGATCTGCTGCCGGTCCACCCGAAGCAGCCGCATCGACTCCGACCAGTCGCCCCGGGCGAACGCCTCCCACACCCGGTAGCCCGGCTCCTGGAAGTGCTGCCGTCGTTCCAGCTTCCAGATGTGCGCGCCGTCGACGGCCCAGAACCGCTCCCAGAAGTCCGTCAGGTACTCCTCTCGCCCCAGCCGCCTCCCGGTCGCCTGATCGAGCAGATCCCGCACGGCCCCCCCCTCTCCGTCTCGACACCGTCACCTTCACCGGGTGCCGCCGGCTCGGCGCGACCGGGATCGCGTCGAGCCGGCGGTCCCGTCGGCATCAGCCGGACGGGTTGCTGCTCAGCGCGGTCGTCTCGATCTTGTCGAGCTTGCGGATCTCGATCTTGTCGAGCTTGCCGGCCTGCGGCTTGTCGGCCTTGCGGCCGTCCGTCTTCTTCATGCGGTTCACCTCCTTCCGGTCTGCCGCCGTGGGCGGCTGATCCCCCGTCGGACCCGGTGCCCGTGTCGATGCCACCAGGCGCGGGTCCACAGGACGACGAAGACGACGCTGATGGCGGCTACCGCGCCCGCGTCGACCAGGTCACCGGCCGGGCCACCGGCCAGCATGGTGCCGACCGCCGAGGTCAGCACGGTCACCGTCACCGGGAGGGTGACCAGAGCCGCCACCGCCAGGCAGGCGACCGTCCCACCGACCAGCACGACGGCGTACGCCCGCACGGCCCGGCGCTCCCGGGCCGTGAGTCGCCGGCTCGGGTCCCCGCCCGGGTCGGCTGCCCGCCGGAACCGGCGCGCCGGCCGGCGCGCCAGGTGTCGCAGATAGGCCGAGCCGTCGGCGTACAGGTTGGCGCAGCCGGTCACGTCCTGCAGTACGAAGTAGATGTCGGTGCGCATGAACACCAGGAACTGCACCGGGACGAGACCGAGCGAGAGCAGGCCCACCGCCGCGAGCAGGCCGTCGGCCGGGCCCGCGGCACCGGTGGCCCGCACCAGCACCGTGCCGGCGTAGATCACCAGATTCGTCGCGATACCGGCGAGGTAGACGGCCAGGCGGTCGCGGCGGGGCGCCGCCCACACGCCGCTGACATCGGTCTGCGCGACCAGGAACTGCAGACGGGTGCCGAGGCTGATCCGACCGGGTGCCCCGGCCGCGCGGGCGGTGACCAGGTGGGCCAGCTCGTGCAGGCCGATCAGCGTCCAGACGATCCCGAAATTGCCGAGCAGGATCAGCCCGCCGCTGTCACTCCAGAGCAGGTCCTGGTGGCGTGGTGCCAGCATGGGATCGCCGCCGATCGCCACCGCCGCGGCAAGTACCACGGCGCCCGCGATCAGCGGGACCACCGGATGCAGCAGCCAGCGGACGTGCCGTGGACGCAGCCACGGCAGCATCGGTCTGGGCGCCGGCACCGTCGGCAGCGGTCGACCGTCGATCTCCGCGACGAAACCGAGGTCGGCCAGGTCGGAGACGAATTCGGCGACGTCCACGTCGTCGCCGCTCTCCTCCCGCAGCGTGGTTCGCACGTCGCCGACAGTGGTGTGCGGTAGCAGCGTGATGGCCCGGTGCCCGATCGGCGGTAGTCGGACGAACGACCCGGTGTCGATCCGGCCGACGACCCACGAACCGCCCTCCGGACGCAGGTGGAGCCGGTGCAGCCGGACCCGACTGCGGTCGGCGATCGGCATCGTGTCGGACACCTGCGGCGCGGACGGGTCTGCCCCGGGCGTGACGCGTCCGTCCACCCCGGGGCCGGTCATGCCGGCGTCCCGCAGGCGGCGCAGTCCGGTCGGCGCGGGTCGTCGCGGACGAAGGTCGCGTCGGGGGCCAGGAGATTGACCGCGTCGACCCGCCCGGCCGGCAGCGCCGGTACGCCGGTGATCAACGCCATGGCATGGTGTGCCGCCAGGTGACCCGAGATCCCCGCCGTCGGTGCGGCAACCGCGTTCGCGACCGCCGCGTTGCGCCGTACCGTGTCGGCGGGTCGGACGCCGATCGCGTGGCGCTGCTCGGCGTCGGCCCACCGGACGCACTCCCAGCACGGTCCGGTGCCCGGCACGTACCGCCCGACCTGCACCAGCGGGCCGTGGTAGCCGGCGTCCACCCAGGGGGTGCCGGTGGCCAGGCAGGCGCGGTTGGTCCATTGCCGCAGCGCCGGCGGCTGGTCGGCGGCGAGCACCAGGACGTCGCATTCCGCGGCGAGGGTGGCCACCTGCTCGGTGCCGGTGACGCGCTGCCGGAGCCCGGTGACCTCGACCGTCGAGTTCAGCTGCCGAAGCCGTTCCACCGCCACGTCGACCTTGGCCCGACCGATGTCCTGCTCGGCGTAGAGCAGTTGGCGGTTCAGGTTCGACAGTTCGACCACGTCCGGGTCGACGCAGCGGATCCGCCCGACCCCGCTCGCGGCCAGCGCCATGGCCGCGATCCCGCCGGTGCCACCGAGCCCGATCACGGTGACGGCCGCGCGACTCAGCGCGACCTGCGGCTCCCAGGTGCTGTCCCGGGGGACGAGGTCCAGCCAGCGGAAGTACGCCCGACTGCGGTCGAACCGCTGCCGGTCGCGCTCACTGAGCTCGGGTGGATCGGGTGCGTCGGCCTCCTCGACGTACCCGGAGTCGATGAAGAGTTGCAGGGCCGCGCGGATGTCGGTCACCGGATGGTCGGGATGCGCCGTCCGCACCCGACGCACGATCTCCGCCGCGCTGCGGCTGCCGTCCATGTTCTCCAGCAGGCACCAGACGGCGCCGCTGGGATCCGCCACCTCGGCGGCGATGCCGTACGTCGGGCCGCCGATCCGGATCCGGCCGTCGGCGATCCGGTAGGGCGCGTGCTCAGGTTTGACGCGTGGACGCCTCATGGCCTCTCCCCGTGTGCCACTCCGGCTGACAACGTCCTGCCCGCCCAGCCTGCCGAGGGTCCGGCGCGCCTGTCAATCCGGTTAGGACCGTCCGCCCGCCGCGGTCGCGGTGGCGTGGCCGGGTCCGGCCGGTCAGCGCAGCCGACCGGGCCGGCCGAACCAGTCCCGCGCGGATCGGGTGTTGAGGGCCAGGACCACCCAGGCCAGCAGGCCCAGACCGACGATCGTGATCGCGCCGAAGAGGCCCAGCGAGGCGGCGGCCAGCAGACCCGCCAGCGCGTACGCGGGGTAGGGCGCCCAGCGGCGGCGGGCCGCCAGGCTGATCGCGACCAGCCCGCACGCGCCGGCCATCACGGCGAAGAAGGCGACCGCGCCGAGGGAGCCGGTCGTGGCGAGCGACCGGTGCGCCGTCGCGAGCGCGAACAGCAGCGACAGCAGTGCGAACGCGAGCACGGTGACCCGGACCGGGGTCGGCGTCGGGTGGGGCCGGAGGTGGTCCCCGTAGCCGCCGCCGGATGCGCGTACGACCATAGGGACAACGATGGACGTCGACGTCTGTTCGGCTGAGTCACTGTCGGCAACGCGACAGCGGAGGCGGGCGGCCTAAGCTTCGGCCCATGGCGAGGTACTTCGACGTGCACCCGGACAACCCGCAACCGCGCACCATCGGCCAGGTGGTCGAGATCATCCGGGGTGAGGGTTTGATCGCGTACCCCACGGACTCCTGCTTCGCCCTGGGTTGCCGGCTCGGCAACAAGGACGGCATGGACCGGATCCGGGAGATCCGTCACCTCGACAGCGGACACCACTTCACGCTCGTGTGCCAGGACTTCGCGCAGCTCGGGCAGTTCGTGCAGCTGGACAACGCGGTGTTCCGGGCGGTGAAGGCGGCCACCCCCGGCCGCTACACCTTCATCCTGCCCGCCACGAAGGAGGTGCCCCGGCGGCTGTGGCACCCCCGCAAGAAGACGGTCGGGGTGCGCATCCCCGCGCATCCGGTCACCCGCGCACTGCTCGACGCGCTCGGCGAGCCGCTGCTGTCGAGCACCCTGCTGCTGCCCGGCGACGAGGAGCCGATGACCCAGGGCTGGGAGATCAAGGAGCGGCTCGACCATGCCGTCGACGCGGTCATCGACGCCGGCGACTGCGGCACCGAACCGACCACGGTGGTGGACTTCTCCGACGGCGAACCCGAGATCGTCCGGGTGGGCGCCGGTGATCCGGGCCGTTTCGCCTGACGTTCCGGCGGGCCGGCCCGACGCCGACGGTGCTGGTGGCCCGACGATTGCTGGCCGCCACGCCCCCGTACCCCGTGGCGGCCGTCACCCCGGCCGATCCCAACACGACCCGCTCGTCCGCAGACGAAGTCCAAACGAATCCGTACGCGATATCGCGACATCGCGCCCTGGCCACAGAGATCGACCGGCCCGAGGAACAGGCCCGCGCCCGTGCCGCGCTCGCCCGGCTGGGTGTGCCGGCCTAGCCCGTACAGCTTTCGGCGGCTCCGGCGAAAGTTCGGCCGTCAGTACTGAAACTATCGACGTCGCTCGGGGTAAGGGCTACGCTCCCAGGCAAACAGCCGTCGATGCGAGGGGTGTCATGTCCCGTCGAACCGGAAGGCCGTCCTACCTGGCCGCCCCGCCTGCGAAGCGGCAACGGACGAGGACGTGGATCGTCGCGGCCGCCGCGGCGGCGGTCCTGGTGGCCGCCCCGGCCGGCGGGCTGGTCGGGCACGCCGTCGGCCGGCCGGACCCGACGGAGGCGAACGTGGCGAAGCTGCGCCAGGCCGACGCCGAGCGGGACGCGCAGCAGATCGTCGAGCTCACCGAGCTGGCTCATCGCACGGGCGCGGAACTCGCGCCGATCGTCCGCGCCGTCCGGCAGGACGCCGAGGCGGGGCGCACGCCCGAGCGGGCCCAGGTCGACAAGTGGCAGCAGACCATGCAGCGGCTGATCGCCCAGTTCGCCGACCCGCCGTCGGGCATGACCGCCACGAACGTCGCCCGTGGTGGGCTGCGCAGCGCCGTCGACCAGGCGGCCGTCGCGGTCGACTCCGTCGCTCTCGCGCTGACCGGCCCGACCGCGGGGCGGGCGGACCGGATGCAGTTGGCCGCCCGCCAGGCGACCCTCGCCGTCACCACGTGGTCGGTTGCCGCGACCCAGCTCGACCAGGTCAACATCGACGCCGGACAGGGCCACCAGCACGTCCACCTCGATGTCGGCGACGTGGAGGGTGCGCTCGGTCCGGACGGTTCGGCCGAGGGTGCCGGCGGCTGACCGCCGCGACGTCGGGCGGTCGCGTCCGGCATCTGATCGTGGTCCGGGCTGACCGCCGGATCCGTTGTGGTCGGTGGCGATCAATCGTTGGCACGGTCCTGACTCGGTGATCGATTCACGTCACCTCGACACTTGCGAATCGGTATCGCATCCGATGCATAATGGGCAACGGGCTGCGCGCGTCGGGGCAGGGACCAAGTGATCTGCCGACTTCAATGGAGGCGCCTCCATGGCATTGATTCCGGCGGCTGGTGCAGGCTGTAGTGGGCCGTCGACCCCGCCACCACGAGTCGAGCCTCCGGGAACGGTCAATTCCGAGGTCGAGTGGGACGGCTTCGACCCGGGTGCCTACGTCCAGCACAACTACTCCGTCCTGCGCGACGATGATCGCGAAATCCTCTGTCGGATAAGAGACTTCTTCGGCGGCGCGAAGATTGCCGGCGCACACTGTGTCGACGTCGGATCGGGCGCAAACCTCTACCCGGCACTGGCGCTTCTGCCATTCGCGCGCAGTGTCGAACTCTGCGAATATTCCACGGCGAATGTGCGCTGGTTGCGTAACCAGATCAACGGCTATGACGAGTGCTGGGACGCGTACTGGCAGGTGTGCGCGGAGCACTCGGCGTACGCGCCGCTGACCGACCCCCGTGGCCACCTGGCCCGGGTGGGGCGGGTGTCCCAGCTGAGCGTCTTCGACCTGCCCAGACGGGCCTGGGGCGCGGGCACCATGTTCTTCGTGGCCTGCTCGATCTCCGCCGACCGGGCCGAGGCTGAACACGCGATCGGCCGGTTCCTGGGCGCGCTGCGTCCCGGGTCGCCGTTCGCCGCGGCGTTCATGCTGGGCTCGAACGGCTACCGCGTCGGGCAGCACTGGTTCCCGGCCGTGCGACTGCACCGCGCGGAGGTGGTGGCGAGGATCGCGGCCGGTGCGTACGACGTGGACATGCACGAGGTGCGTCCCAGGCCCGCGCTGCGGGACGGCTATCTGGGCATGCTGCTGGTGACCGGACGCAGCCGCGGCTGAGCTCGCCCCAATGTCCGCTCCGGATTCGCAAACCCGGGCTCACCTGCGCTCCTGGGTCGACTGACTGCTCCGGGAGATCGGTACGCGCGGCCATTCAGGTCACGCTCCGGCAGGGATACGATGATGGGTGCACGTCATCGTGGATCATCGCGGGCCAGGCGGAATCAGCTCCGTTTCGACGACTACAGCAGACGGTGGTGGACCATGCGGATGCAGCCGCGCCAGGAGATTCTCGACATCTGGCGGGCCACGGTGCGCAGCTGTCTCCGCAACGGCGAATGGGATTGGGGCGGGCGGAGCGGCTCCAATTCCATCAGCGACGCCGAACAGCTGCTGACCATGCTGCTGCCGGCGACCAAGATCCCGGTGCTGTCGCTCGACGATCCGGACCGGATCGACGAGGAGGTCATCGAGGCCCTCGGCGCGATCGGCGGCGCGATTGAGATTCCCCGTCGCCTGGTCAAAATCATGACCGAGTACTTCGTCCGCTACACCGACGACAGTGGCGCGCCGACCTTCGGTGGCGGCAGCTACCTGACCCCGGTCCAGGGCGGCCCGGACCTCACCGACGAGCAGCGCTCCATGGACGTGGTCGACTCGTTCGCGGTGTCCGTCACGCTCACCCTGGCGACCATCGGTTTCGTCAAGATCTACCGGCCCTCCACCCAGCGGGCCGATCTGCGTGCCCAGCTGGACAAGCTGGAGGAGATGGCCAGCCTCCGGCTCACCGCGGCCATGGTCGGTCTGCTCCGTAGCTTCAGCACCTCGGTCTTCGCCGCGACCGACGAGTTCGGCATCCGGCTGTGCGACATGGTCAACCAGGACGAGTTGCCGCGCCGCGAGGTGGTGGCCGCGCTGCGGGCGCAGTTGCGGGACACCATGGCGAGCCTGCGCAACGTCGTGGTCGGGTCCGGTCAGGTGACCGAGGACCTGGACAACAGCGAGATGCTCTTCGAGTGCGGCTGGTCGTGGGGAACGATCGCCGGCGCCGACGAGGTGGAGACGACCGAGCCGATCGGCGTGCAGCGCGAGGGCTCGGCGGAGAACGCCCCCTATCTCTACTTCACCGTCATCGCGGTGGACGCCATCGACGATCTCAACTCCGAACGTACCCGCCTGCTCGGCCTGCTCAACGAGGAGCAGCAGCGGCTGTTCCGGATTCTCCAGCTGCGCTGGGAGTTGACCCGCCGCTACTGGGCGACGGTGGCGACCTTCGGCAACCGGCGCCGGTGGCCGATCGAGGACATTCCCTGGCGTACCACCGACGGCGACCGGACCGACTACTACACCCTGCAGGCCACGTCGCTGGCGGTGAAGGGGCTGGTGGCCAGCGGCCGGGGCGGTGACGAGGAGTTCGGCCGGATCGGCAACGTGCTGGTGGAACTGGCGCAGCGGGGCCGGATCACCCGACGCGCCTCGCCGAACGAGCCCGCGTTGGTCGTGCACGCCCCGGGCAAGCAGGTGACCTTGAACGACGCCACCTCGAAGCCGATCATGACGTGGAACGTCAACGAGTTCTCCACGGTGCTGCTGCAGCGGGCCACCACCGTCGCCGGCCTGCTCAACAGTGCCCGGCGCCGCAGCGAGCTGCTCGAACTCGCGGACGAGGTCTGGGAGCACCTCCTGCTGCGGCGCATCCCCGAGGGCCGGCACCGAGGGCTGTGGGATCACGCCGGCGGCGCGTTCCCCGAGTTGGCTCCGTTGCCCGAGGCGCCCTCCTGGTACCTGACCGAGCGGGTCGTGCAGGCGCTGGTCAACGCGGGTCAGCTGCTGTGGGAGCGGCCGTTTCCCCGAGCCGGCAGCCTTGCCACGTACGCCCAGGATCTCATCGACGAGGCCGAGTACGTGTTCGACCGTGAGCTGATGAGCGGCACCTTCGCCGGTGAGGCCATGCAACGCGTCATGCGCAGCATCCGGGCGACCCTGCGCCGCGCGCAGTCGCTGGTGGACGACCAGCCGGGCACGTCCGCCGCCCTGGCCAGCACCCTGCTGCTCCAGCTCAACGACATCACCACCGGCCAACAGAAGGCCAGCGAGGGGATCTGAATGCTGGTCTTCGTCACGTCGCACAAGGGTGGCACCGGACGCTCGGTGACCGCGGCGAACATCGCCTACCGCAGCGCGCTCTCCGGCCGCTCCACCTGTTACCTGGACTACGACTTCGGCTCGCCGACGGCCGGCATCACGTTCCAGATTCCCCAGGCCACCAACGGCATCGAGGGTGCCGGCCCGAACGGCGGTGGTCTGCACCGGTACCTGCGCGGCGAGATCCCGTCCCCGGAGCAGTTGGACGTGTGGGGCACCTCGGAACGGGTCAGCCTGCGCCAACGGCCGACCGGCTCGGGCTCGCTGGTGCTGCTGCCCGGGCAGCGCAACGGCAGCGAGTTCGGCTTCACCGCCGACATCGGCCGGCGCTGCGCCGAACTCTTCCTCCGGCTGGAGGAGGAGTTCGACCTGACCCTGGTGGATCTGAGCGCCGGTCGCTCGTACGCCAGTCAGATCGCGCTGGCGGCCACCGCGAACCGGACGCTGCGCAAGGTGACCGTGCGGTGGCTGGTCTTCCACCGCTGGACGCCGCAGCACGTGATGGCGGCGGCGGATCTCGCGTTCGAGGCCGGCGGGATCCTGGCCATGGGCAAGGAGTACGGCCACGAGCCGGACCGGCTACGGGAGTCACTGCGGTTCGTGCGCACCGCGGTGATCGATTCACGCGGGCCGGAGGTGGGACACCTCGACCTGGCGCAGCAGGCGTTCCTGCGCCGGTGCGACGCGGAACTGGGCGAACTGGCCCGCCGGAAGGGCACCGGCCGCACCACGCTGCTCGGTGCGGTGCCGTTGGACCCGCTGCTGCAGTGGCGCGAGCAGCTGATCTCGGACAACGACGTGCAGACCAAGATCGCCAATGCCAGGACCGTGGACGCCTTCGTGGAGCTGACCGAGAAGCTCTTCGACGAGACCGCATGGGAGACCGTGTGATGAGCGTGGATGTCAGGTTTCAGGAGGCAGCCGCGGTGCGTCGGACGGAGAGCGTGCCGTACTCGCACCTGTCCGTGGAGTTGGGGCACGTGTACGCCGAGGACTTCGGCGACGGATGTCGGAACCTACGGCGCAAGTTCGCCCGGATCGCGGACTGGGCGCAGGCGATCCCGGCGCTGGCCCGCCGCGGGCTGCGTCCCCACCGGCAACCCCGGATCAGCACGTGTTTCCTGGTCGACGACTACTTCCACCGGTTCGCCACACCCCGCGAGGTGATCCCGCAGGTGCAGCAGGCCGCGGCGGAGCACGGGCTGGTGCTCGACTACGTGGCCCGCGAATCCAGCTTCGCCCGGTACGACGACGTCGAACTGGCCCGGCTGGTGGTGGACACGCTAGTCGTGGAGCCGCCACGGCACACCACGGGCAGTCGCCCACCACTGAGCGAGTCGGGCTGGCTGTCCAACGGCAAGCGGTCGCCGGGGCACGCCGACGCGCCCGCGATGACGCTGCCGCTGCCGTGGTCCCCGCCGTTGCAGTCCGGCGACGCGCCGCACTCCATCTTCGTCGACATCGAACTGTGGTCCGACGAGCCGGACCGCCGGGTGTGGGCCTGCGCGCTGCTCGCCTCGGTCTGGCAGATGACCCGGCTGGGCGTGCTGCGGCACCGGGGACAGACGATCACCCAGCCGTACCAGCTCCCGCCCGACGAGCCGCTGCCGACCGACTGGGACCGCCTACCCGCTATCGTCCAGCTGAACCCGGACGCCACACCCTTCTGTGGGTACCGCACGGTGACCCTGATGGACACCCGGTACCTGCCGGTCGAGTTGGCCGTACGGACCATCCTCGGGCAGGTGGCGGTGCCACCCGCGGTCGCCCGCCAGGTCGCCAAGCGGGCCGGCAGTGAGGGTCTCGAACTGCCCGACGAACTGGTCGACCGGCTGAGCTACGTGTTCATCGGGGAGTGATCAGCCGCGCGGCGCCTGTGCACCGCGACCGACCCTGCGGTCCGCCGGGCCACGGTTGGCGGTCGAGAACGGTTCGGCGACGGTGGCGGACCCGCACGGCTGGCTGACCGCCGCCCGGCCGGCCAGGTCGCGCAGGATGGCCATGTTGCCGACGGTGATCTGATCACGGATCCAGTTGACCGAGGACTGCCACTGCCGACTGAACCCCGGTACCTGTTCCAACCGGTCCCAGATCGGCCGTAGCCGTGGGTCCACCCGGGCGCCGGGCAACCACAGGTGCAACAGGTGCTCCAGCACCGGCCGCAACCGCTCGATGTGCTCCTGCGTCGAGCCGGCCCGGGTCACCGCGGCCTCCACCAGCGCGGACAGCATGGTGAGCAGCCAGTCGTGCAGGGCGAGATCCTCGCAGAGGCCGGCGACCGCCGCCGGCACGTCCTGGGGGCTCACCGTGAGTCGCACGGTGCGCAGCGTCGGCGAGTCGACCGCGACGTCGGCCGTGGCGTCGGCACCCGGCTGCTGATGCACCTGCGCGGTCCACCGCAGCCGGGTGCGCGCCGCGCGCAGCGGCGGACGCCGGTCCAACAGGTCGGACATCTGCACGCTGTCCAGCACCCGGCCGGTGATCGCGTCCAGATTCAGCACGTCGGCGGCGTTGCCGTGCAGGAAGCCGTTCGTCAGATCGTCCGCGTCCAGCTTGCCGACCGTCTCCAGCACCCCCGAGTTGGCCAGGTAGTGCGACCACGGGCGGCGGCGCTCGCCGGCCACGACCTGGATGATGGAGGAGGCCTGCACGATCCGGCCGCCGGTGATGACCGCCCGGGTGACCACCGCGCCCACCCCGCGCAGTTGGCGGTTCTTCGCGCTCGGCAGCCAGCAGTCCACACCGGTACGCACGTCGGGCGACACCGCGTACAGCGACGGTCGCCGGGAGGTCAGCACGGCTTCGCCCTCCACCAGGCTGAGCACCTCGGCGCTCTGGTCCTGCGCCAGCGCCGTGCTGTGCTGTAGCAGGCTGGTGTGCACCTCGCCCACCGTGAGCATGGTTCCTCCGCATCGGCACCACGGGGGACACCGGCGGGCATGGGCCAGCGGCCGGTGACCGGACCGAATCCGTCCCGCGGCCATCATAGGCCCATCCGTGGCGGGAAAGCCGATATGTGCCCGGGCGGCGGGCCGCACGGGTCCGATGGATGTGACGACGACTGATATTTTAAGAATGCGGTCGCCAGCCACCCCTGGAGTTTGCCGTCGATGAAGGTCTACATTTCGGCCACCCAGAAGGACCTGTTGGAATACCGCGCGGCCGTGCACGCGGTGGCGCGTCGTCTGGAGATCGAAGACGTCGCAATGGAGGCGTACGGGGCCGACGTGCGCCCGCCGCTGGAGCGCTGTCTGACCGATGTCCGCCGATGTGATCTCTACGTCGGACTCTTCGCCTGGCGCTACGGATACCGCCCACCGGGCCAGGAGTCCTCGATCACCGAGCTCGAATACCGGGAGGCACTCGCGGCCGGCAAACCGTGCCTGATCTTTCTGCTCGCCGAGGACATGCCTTGGCCGCCTGACATGATCGATCGCAATCGGCAGCAGATCGTGGCGTTGCGCAACGAATTGAAGGAACGCCACCTGTGCGCCTTCTTCTCCAGCGTGGACGACCTGTCGGCGAAGGTCACCGTGGCGCTGGCCGACATGCGCAGCGGCCGGTCACCGGCGCGTGAGCCCGGCGACCCCGACACCCATCTGCCGGAGGCGGTCCGCAGCCAGTACCACAAACAGCTTCGGCTGCGGTACCAGGCGGTGCCGCTGGACGCGGTCTCACCCCGACCCACCATCGGCTACCTCACCGTCGGCCTGTCGAACGTGTTCGTCGAGCCGCGGGTGCACGAGGACGCCCGGCCGGAGATGCCCTTGGCCTGGTGGCGTTGGGCGGGTGCCGGCCCGGACGGTGACCCCGGCGCGCTGCCCGGCGTGGTGGATCCCAGGGACGTGGAGCGGCTCTGGGAGGAGTACGCGGCCAAGGAGGCGTCGCCGCTGTTCGACGTGGTCTGCGATCCGGCCCGGCGGGCCATCGTGCTGCTCGGCGATCCCGGCTCCGGCAAGTCGGCGGCGGCGCGTTACCTCGCCCTCGCGCTGGCCGGGGTCTGCGAGGAACCCCGGCTGGCGGCGCTGGACCGCTACCTTCCCGTCCTGGTCGAGCTGCGGTCGTACGCGGCGCATCGTGGTGACGGCCGGTGCGACGGCCTGTTGGACTACGTCGGACACCGGCACCAGCAGGGGTTGGCCGGCATCGACCGCGACGTGCTGGAGGCGTACCTGCGGCAGGGTGGTCAGGCGCTGTTCCTCTTCGACGGGCTGGACGAGGTGTTCGATCCGGCGCAACGGGAGGAGATGGCCGCGCAGATCGCCACCTTCGCCAACGAGTACCCCGGGGTGCGCACGGTGGTCACCTCGCGGGCGGCCGGGTACCTGCGGCACACCTTCGCCAACGCCGGGTTCGACCACTTCACCCTGGAGGATCTCGACGACGAGCGCATCGCCCGGTTCCTCGGCAACTGGTACCGGTACGTGATGCCGACCCCGTCGGTCGAGGCGGACCGCCAGCGGCGGCAGATCCTCGACGTGGTGCGGCGGTCCCGGGCGATGCACGAGATCGCCGGCAATCCGTTGCTGCTGATGCTGATGGCGATCGTCGGTCGGGATCGTCCCCTGCCCCGCAACCGTCGCCGGCTCTACGCGCACGTCACGGACGTGCTGATCTCGGAATGGGATGTGACCAAGCAACTGCGGGAAAGCCACGGCGACGTACCGCCGTTGGATCCGCAGGCGAAGCTGCGGCTGCTGCGCCACCTCGCCTTCTGGATGCAGTGCCGGGAGTCGGGACCGGCCGGGAACTACATCGAGGCGGACGAACTTTCGCGGATCTTCCGCGACCACCTGGTGGAGTTCTACGGTTTCGAGAACGAGCGCGCGCACGCCATGGCGTACTCGATGATCGACAAATTGCGCCAGCGCAGTTTCATCCTGGAACGGTACGGACTGCGCCTTTTCGGGTTCGTGCATCGCACGTTTCTGGAATACTTCTGCGCCGAGGAGATCGTGGACAGGTTCGATCACGACCCGGACACCTGGGGGATCGACCAGTTGCGTGCGCTGTTCCGCGAGAACTGGGCAGATCCGTCCTGGCGGGAGGTGCTGCGGCTGGTCGCCGGGGCGCTGCCCGCCGAGGTCGCCGACGATCTGGTGACCCTGCTGGCCACCCAGGTCAACCGGCCGTGGCCGCCGCTGAACCTGGCCGGTCCACCATGGAACCTGGTGCTGGCCGCGCAGTGCGTGGCGGAGGCGCCGCAGCCGGCCGGGCTGGCCGGTGCCGGCGAGGCGGTGCTACGCCAGGTCGTCCTCCTGGTCGAACACGGCATCTCCGCCGACGACCCGAACGTCGTCGAGGTGACCGAGCAGGAACTGCTCCCGTCGATCCGGGCGCTCGGACCACAGTGGCCCGGCCGGGCCGTCTTCCTGCACTGGTATCGCCGCCGCGGGGTGCGTACCAGCTGGCTCTCCGGTTCGACCTTCGCGACCCGGTCGGCGGCGGTGCTGTCCACGGCCGACGAGCAACTGGAGGAGGTGCTGGTCCGGGAACTCGGGCAGGCCCGCCAGCGGCAGGCGCGCATCGCGCTGGTCGCCGGGCTGGCCGAGGCCGCCGGGAGGTTGGACAGCACCACCCGCAGTCGCCGGCACTGCCAGGAGCTGCTGCTCGCACAGGCCCAGGCGAAAGGCTCGACCGCGGTGCGCCAGGCGGCCGTACGCGCCCTGGTCGCCAACTTCGGCGCGGGTGGCGATCTGCTCGCGGCGCTGCGTGACCTCGCCGGCTCTCCCGACGCGGCGGTGCGGGCCATCGCCGTGCAGTCCCTCGGCGGACGGGCCGAGCTGACCGACGACGTTCGGCGGCTGCTGCTGACCCGGGCGACCGAGGACCGGGACACCGGCGTGCGGCGGGCCGCCGTGGCGGTGCTCGCCGCACGCTGCCTCCACCTGCCCGACGTCACCGAGACGCTGCACCGACTGCTGGCCACCGACAGTGATCCCGGCGTGGTGCAGTCCGCGTTGCGCTGCCTGCTGACCGTCGCCGAGCAGAGCGAGACGGCCCGCGGGCGGGCCCTGTCCCGGATCACCGGTGATCCGCACGAGGGGGTGCGGCGCTGCCTGGTGTGCGAGCTGCTGCCGGGGCGGGGCGGCACGGAGGGCACCGAGCTGCTGCTCAAACTGGCCGGCTCGGACGCCTCCGCGCGGGTCCGCGCGGTCGCCGTACAGCGGCTGGTGCTGGTCAACGACCCGGACGGGCGGTGCCGGGACCGGCTGGTGGACCGGATCGAGCAGGACGAGGACGCCTCGGTGCGGGCGGCGGCGGTGGTGGCGTTGACGGACCGCTACCGGGTGGCCGACAGCGGGTGGGCGGTGGCCGCGCGGGCGGCGCGCACGGACGACGACGCGACGGTACGGCTGGCCGCGGTCCGGGCGTTGGCCGAGGCGTACCCGGATCACCGCACCGGCGAGCTGCTGCTGGAACGGGCCCGTCAGGATCCCACCGCCGGTGTCCGACTCGCCGCCGTCGATTTGCTCACCGGCCGACCGCTGCTCGGGCCCGCCACGCGGGACCTGCTGATCGGTCGCGCCGCCGAGGAACGCGATCCGATCGTCCGACTCCGCGTCACCCGCAGCCTGGCCCGCCTCGGTGAGCCGCTCGACCCGACGGTGGTGGAGTGCCTCGCCGAGCAGGTCCGGCGGGATCCCGATCCGAACGTGCTGCGCGCCGCCGCGCAGGCGCTGGCCCGCGACGGCGGCACCGACGGGCTGGTGGAGACGCTGTCGCGGCGGGCTCGGCGGGACAGTTACGCCGGCATCCGACTCGCCGCCGTGGAGACGCTCAGCGCGTACGGCGATCCGGGCGTGGTGACCGACGTGCTGCTGGAGTGCCTCGAGTCCGACACCGACCCGGCGGCCTTCGACGCGGCGGTGTGCTGCCTGATCGCGCGCGGTGAGACCGCCATGGCGGTGACGTTGCGGTTGATGCGCCGGCTGGCCGACCGGGATCCGGCGATCCGGGCCCGGATCGCGGCCGCGCTCGGCGAGCACTTCGGCAACGACCCGGAGGTCCGGCTGCTGCTGGTGGGGCTGGTGCGCGACGATCCGGCGCTGGAGGTGCGCCGCCGCGCCGCGGCGCAGCTCGCGGCCAACCTGGCGGACCGGACGGGGGTGCGGGAGCTGCTGATGCGGCTGGTCGACGACGAGGACTGGGAGATCCGCCGCACCGCGCTGCTCGCGCTGGCCCGGCACTACGGCGAGGACACCCGCACCCGGCCGTTGCTCGTCCGGCTGGCCGGCCAGCCCGACCCCACGGTACGGGGCCTCGCCGGTCAACTGCTGGCGACGCTACCCAACACCAGCCCGGACGACTTCCCGTGACGCACCGCCGCGACGGCGGTGGTCAACGGTGCGGCCGGTAGGTCTCATCCGGTGCCGGTGGTCGCCGCGGCGGCCGGATAGACCCGGGTCTCGGCCGCCTTGACGGCTACCCAGAGCGTCTGCCCGGGCGCCAGTCGAAGGTGGGCGGCGGCGGCCGGGGTGATGTCGGCGGCCACGGTGACCCGGCCGTCGAGCTGCACCCGCAGGTTGTCGCCGTGGCGTTGCACGCCGACGACCATGGCCGGCCAGGTGTTGCGGGGGCTGCCCTCGGGGCGCTGCGGATGCAGCGCCACGGCCGACGGTGCGAAGGCGACGAAGACGTCACCGTCCTGCCGGTCGTTGGTGACGAGCGGGAACCCGTCGGTGATCAGGACGAGGTGCCCGTCCGCGTGCCCTCGGTAGAGGTTGAGACCGACCAGACGAGCGACGTAGTCGGTGCGCGGCTGGGCGGTGACGGTGGTGACGTCGCCCTCCTGCACCACCTGCCCGTCTTCGATGATGACCAGCCGGTCGGCGAGGACGACGGCGTCGACGGGGTCGTGCGTGACCAGCAGCGTGGCACCGGGGTGGCCGGCGAGGTGGTGTTGCAACTGGGCGCGGGTGTCGAGCCGGGTGCGAGCGTCGAGGGCGGCGAGTGGCTCGTCGAGCAGGAGCAGCGCCGGTGCCACGGCGAGGGCGCGAGCCAGGGCCACCCGTTGGGCCTGCCCGCCGGAGAGCTGCCGGGGCTTGCGCCGGGCGTGTTCGGCGAGCCCGACCCGGGCCAGCCAGTCCGCTGCCCGCTGTCGGGCCCGCTGCCGGTCGAGGCCCTGTCGACGTGGCCCGAACGCCACGTTGTCCAGTGCGGTCAGGTGCGGAAAGAGCAGGTAGTCCTGGAAGACGACGCCGATCGGGCGCCGCTCGGTCGGGATCCAGATCCGCCGGCCGGGATGATCGAGATGGCGACCAGTGAGGTTGAGGTGCCCGTCGGTGAGCGGAAGCAAACCGGCGAGGGCCCGCAGCGCGGTCGTCTTGCCGGCGCCGTTCGGCCCGAGCAGCGCGACGACCTCGCCGGGGCGGATGGTCAGCGGCAGGTCGAGTCGGAAGGTGCCACGGTCCACGACGAGGTGGGCGTCGAGCACCGCACGGCCGGGTGGTGGATCGCCCGGCGGGATCGGATCGACATCGGGGGAGTTCGGATCGGCAGTCACGAGCTGCCGAGCCAGCGGTCGCGGAGGCTGGCCAGGATCACCACCGAGACGGTGAGCAGGACGAGACTGAGCACGATCGCCGCCTCCAGGTCGGTTTCGAGGGCGAGGTACACCGCCAGCGGCATGGTCTGGGTCCGGCCGGGGAAGTTGCCGGCGAAGGTGATGGTGGCGCCGAACTCGCCGAGCGCCCGGGCCCAGCACAGTACCGTTCCGGCGGCGATGCCCGGCGCGACCAGCGGGAGCGTCACGTGCGTGAAGGTGGTCCACCGGCCGGCACCGAGGGTCGCCGCCGCCTCCTCGTACCGCACGTCCGCGCCGCGCAGCGCGCCCTCGACGGCGATCACGAGGAACGGCATCGCGACGAAAGCCTCGGCGAGCACCACACCGGCGGTGGTGAACGGCAGGGTCACCCCGAAAGTGCTGTCGAGCCAGCCGCCGAGGATGCCGCGTCGGCCGAAGACGAGCAGCAGCGCCACGCCGCCGACCACCGGCGGCAGCACCAGCGGCACCGTGACCAGGGCCCGCACGAGGCGGCGGCCCGGGAAGTCGACGCGGGCGAGCAGCCAGGCCAGGGGCACCCCGAGCACGAGGCAGAGCAGCGTGGCGAGGGTGGCGGCCTGGACCGACAGCCGCAGCGCGCCGAACACCCCCGGCTCGGTGAGCCGCTGCGGGAGGGTGCTCCACGGCGTCCGGATCAGCAGGCCGGCCAGGGGCATGACCAGGAAGAGCAGACCGAGCACGGCGGGCAGCAGCAGCGCGAGGGGCACCCGACCGGTGCGCCGGGACCGCGGGGGCGACCCGGACCGGGCGGGCACGGCCGTGATGTCGTCGTGCCGGGACATCGGCTACGGGGCCTGGAATCCGGCCGCGGTGAGGACCGCCTGGCCCGGGCCGGAGAGCACATGGTCGACGAACGCCCGGGCGGCCGGCTTGTTCGGGGCGTTCCTCAGCACGACGATCGGATAGTCGTTGATCGCCCCGCCCGATTCGGGGAAGTCGATGCCGTCCACGTCGTCGGCGGCCCGCGCGTCGGTGCGGTACACCAGTGCCGCGTCGACCTCGCCCAGCCGTACCTTGGACAGGGCCGCCTTGACGTCCTGCTCCAGCGTCACCGGGGTGAGCCGCAGCCCGGCCGTGTCGAGCGCCCGGCGCGCCGCCGCGCCACAGGGGACCTGTTCGGCGCAGAGCGCGACCTTGACGTCCGGTCGGGTCAGGTCGGTCAGGCCGCTCACCCCGTCCGGGTTGCCGTCGGGCACCGCGATCACGAGCTGGTTGCGGACGAAGACACGCGGGTTGCCGTCGCCGTTGCCGGCGTCGACGACGGTCGTCATGTTCGCGGGCGAAGCGGAGGCGAACACGTCCGCCGGCGCGCCCTGGTCGATCTGGTTGGCGAGGGCGGAACTGCCGGCGAAGCTGAAGACGACCCGGACCCCGGGATTCGCCGCCTCGAAGTCCTCGCCGATCCGGGTGAACGACTCGGTGAGCGAGGCGGCGGCCAGCACCGTGACGTCGCCGGTCACGGCACCACCCTGCGGTCGTGGGTCGCTCTCGCCGCCGCAGCCGGCCAGCGCGAGCGTCGTCATGGCGGCGAACAGGGCCAGGCGCCGGGTCGTCATGAGCCGTTTCTCCTGCTGTCCGCGTTGCTAGGGGGTCGCTCCACGACGACCGTGGTCGATTTGATCACCGCGATGGCCACCGACCCGACCGCCAGTCCCAGGTCGTCGACGGCCTCGCGGCTCATCAGCGACACCACCCGGAACGGACCGGCCTGGATGTCCACCTGGGCCATCACGGCGTCCTTGACCACGGCGGTGACGATGCCCCGGAGCCGGTTGCGGGCCGAGGACGCGTCGGCGCGCTCGTCCGGGTCGCCGGCCTGCGTCCGGACGAAGGCGGCCAGCTCGACGCCGTCGATCACCCGATGTCCCTGCTCGTCGCGCCCGGCGGTGAGGCGGCCGGCGTCCACCCAGCGCCGCACGGTGTCCGCGCTGACCCCCAGCAGCTCGGCCGCCTCGCCCATGCGAAACATCGTCACGCGAGGCACCTTACGGCATGCAGTTGCGAGGTCAACAGCGGAGATAGTCTCGCATCTGCGGCTGGAAGACGGTGGGTGACGCCGCAGCTGCCGCCCCTGACCGCGGATCGCCCAGCCGGTCGCTCCCATCTCGTGTGTCCGGGGCCCGTCCCGTCTGGACGCCGCGGCGCCGCATCGGGGTCGCCGGCAGCCGGCCGCTGTTTCACGAATATTTCGGATCGATCTCGGTCAGGGTATTGACGATCTATGTTAACGCTAACAGCATGGAGGCTCCCGTAACGCTCGCGTCTGGAGCCCCGCCATGCAGGTGTCTGCCGGCCCTCCGGCCTCACGCCCACCACGACGGATCCCGCTCGTGACGGCCGGCGTGCTCCTCTGCGCCGCCACCATCTCCCCGGGCGGCGCGGCCCAGGCCGCCGACGAGTGGTCGCCGCCGTCGTCCTACACCTCGACCGACCGGGGGGACGGCACGTACCGGGTGCCGTTGCTGCGCGCCGACGTGCCGGACATCAGCGTGGCACGGGTGCCGGCCGCCGAGAGCGACGAGGGCCGCGACGTCTACTACATGATCAGCACGACGATGCACCTCAGCCCGGGCGCGCCGATCATGAAGTCGTACGACCTCGTGAACTGGCAGATCGTCAACTACGTGTTCAACCGGGCGAGTGTCGGCGACGCGTTCTCGTTGCGCAACGGGCAGAACTCGTACGGGCAGGGCCAGTGGGCCTCGTCGCTGCGCTACCACGACGGCGTCTTCTACGTCGTGTTCAACACGAACAACCTCGGCGGCGCGTACCTCTACCGCACCGACGACATCGACAACGGCGCGTGGCAGCGCACGGCGCTGGGTCGCGGCCTGCACGACCCCTCGCTCTTCTTCGACGTCGACGGCACGCCGTACATCTTCCACGGCTCCGGCGGCACCAGTGCCGTACGGCTCAACGCCGACCTGACCGCGATCACCGCGGACTACCCCAACATCTTCACCGCGGCCGACTACGCCGGCCAGCCGTTCATCGGCGGGCTGTTCGAGGGGGCCCAGTTCCACCACATCGACGGCTGGTACTACGCGGTCATCATCACCTGGCCCTCGGGTCAGGGGCGGCAGGTGGTCATGTTCCGCTCCCGGGAACTGCTCGGCCGCTACACCGCCGCCGGCGGGGTGAACACCTACGAGGCGCGCGGCGTGCTCAACTCCAACGGATTCGCGCAGGGCAGCCTGGTTCCCATCACCCGTGACGGTGGGACGACGGACTGGTACGGCATGTTCTTCCGGGACACGTTCCCGATCGGCCGCATCCCGGCGCTCATCCCGGCAACCTGGTCCGACGGCTGGCCGACCTTCGGCGACAACGGGGTGGTGGCGGTCGACGGCACCTTCGCCAAACCGATCCGGCTCAGCCCTGCCGAGGAGTTGTTCGCCCGGCAGCAGAGCATCGTGGTCTCCGACGACTTCGCCAACGACGCGCCACACCGGCCCTACCTCGACGAACAGTGGACCGCACCGCCGGGCGACGCGGCGGAGATCGCGCCGAACGGGTCGCGACTGGACCTCGCGTGGCAGTGGAACCACGCTCCGGACAACCGGTACTGGTCGCTCACCGATCGCGCCGGCTGGCTGCGACTGACCGCCGGCAAGGTGGTGACCGGCGACTACGTCTACACCAAGCTCGCCAACCGCGCCGAACTCGCCTGGTTCGAGGAGGCCCGCAACACCCTGTCGCAGCGGACGTTCGGGCCACGGCAGTCGGTGGAGACCAGGATGGACATCTCCGGGATGGCAGACGGCGACGTCGCCGGCCTGGCCGCCTACAACCGAGGATTCTCGTACGTCGCGGTCAGGCGGACCGGCGGCGTCAACACCCTCGGCGTGGTGAACCGGGGCCAACCGTTCGCCGTCGACCTGGACCAGACGACGCTGGAGAACTTCCTGCCGGGCAGCACCGTGCCGCTGGGCGAGGCGACCGAGGTGCACCTGAAGGCGGACCTCGACTTCGCCTCGCCCACCGGCCAACTCTGGACCACCTTCCACTACAGCCTCGACGGTCGCCAGTGGTCCCAACTGGGCAGCCGGGTCGGCCCGCAGACGCTGGACGGCAGCCTCGCCCACTTCATGGGGCACCGGGTCGGCCTGTTCAACTACGCGACCGAGCAGACCGGCGGGCACGTCGACTTCGACCACTTCCTGCTCAGCGACACCCTGACGGCCCAGGGACGGCCGCTGGACACCAGCCGGCTGGACGCCGCCATGGCGTACGCCGCCGCGCTGGACGAGGCCGACCATCCGGCCGACGCCTGGGCGACGATGCTCGCCCGGCTGGCCGAGGCCCAGGCGGCGCGGGACGGCGGGTTCGGCACCCAGAACCAGATCGACGCACCCGAGCGGGCGCTGAGCTACCAGCTCGCCCGGCTCGGCGTACTGCGAGCCGAACTGCCGGTGACCGTCGAGGTACGGGCGCGCTGTGTCGCGGGCCGCGCGCACCTGGCCGTGCAGGCCCGCAACGACCATGACGCGCCGGTCGACATCGTGCTGGAGACCGCGTACGGCACCCGGTCGGTGCCGGATGTCGCCCCGGGTGCCCACGCGTACCAGCAGTTCAACGCCCGCGACTCGGCGTTACCCGCCGGCACCGTGACCGTCCGGGTCACCGGCACGGTCGACGGCCGGACGGTGACCACCGTGCGTACCACCAACCACCCGGCCGCCGACTGCTGACCCGCCACGGCTGGACCGCACGGGCCGGTCGCACCCGAACCCCCGGATCCACCGCAGTGATCAAGGAGGATGTCAGTGACACATCGCGTGCGAAGGGCCGCCCTGCGCAGGGCCGCCGCTGTCGTCACGGTCGGGCTCATGCTGGCCACCGGGCTCGTCGCCGCGTCGCCGGCCCAGGCGGAGGACACCGATCTCGTGGTCAACGGCGGTTTCGAGGACGGTCTCACCGGCTGGTTCGTCAACAACGGCAACGCGACCGACAGCGCCACGCTGTCGCTGACGGCGGACGCGCACACCGGGTCGAGCGCCGTGCTCGTCACCAACCGGGCGACCACCGGATCCGGCCCGATGCAGGACCTCAGCGGCCGGGTGCAGGCCGGGCAGACCTACGCCCTGACGGCCCGGATCAAGTACGAGAACCCGAACGGACCGGCGACGAAGCAGTTCTTCGCCACGATGCACTACGGCGCGGCGACCTACACCAACCTGGTCAGCGTCGTCGCCACGAAGGGGCAGTGGGCACAGTTCAACGGCACCTTCACCATCCCGGCCGGGCAGAACGTGTCGACGGCGCGGCTGTTCTTCGAGACGCCGTGGACGAGCACGCCATCCGCGGACCCCGAGGTGCACCTGATGGACTTCAAGCTGGACGGCGTGTCGGTGGTCGGCGCCGCGCCGCCGCCCGCGCCGTCGAAGACGATCGAAGTCGTCGGCAAGCTGCCGGGCGAGCACAACCCGTTGATCGGGCACAAGTTCGGCGCCGACGGCTTCGGCTTCGTGCACGACGGCCGGGTGTACCTGTACCTGACCAACGACACCCAGGGCTACGCGCCCGACCCGGTCACCGGTGTCTCGCCGGGCATCAACTACGGCGACATCAACCAGATCACGGTGATCTCCTCGGCGGACCTGGTGAACTGGACCGACCACGGCGAGATCCAGGTCGCGGGCCCGAACGGCGTGGCGCCGTTCACCGCCAACTCCTGGGCCCCCGGCATGGCCCGGAAGGTGGTCGACGGCGAGGAGAAGTTCTTCCTCTACTACGCCAACAACGGCAGTTCGAGCAACGTGATCACCGGTGACTCGCCGCTCGGCCCGTGGCGCAGCGAGCGCACCAGCACGCTGATCGACGGCCGTACCCCCGGCGCCGAGGACGTGGCCTGGAAGTTCGATCCGGCGCCGTTCGTCGACGTCGACGGGGAGCCGTACCTGTACTTCGGTGGTGGTCCCGCGTCGACGAGCATGCCGCCGGCCGAACGCTTCAACAATCCGAAGAACCTGCGGGTGATCAGGCTCGGTGACGACATGGTGTCGACCGAGGGTACGGCGGCGGTGGTGGACGCCCCGGTGGCCTTCGAGGCGGCCCAGGTGTTCGAGCGTGACGGCCGGTACTACCTGTCGTACTCGTCGCACTTCGGCGGCAACGACTTCGGTGGCAACCAGACCCCGTTGCCCGGCTACCCCGGCGGCGGTCAGATCGGCTACCTGATCTCCGACGACCCGATGGACTGGCCGAAGGAGACCTACGCGGGCGTGCTCTTCCCGAACCAGTCGCAGTTCTTCGGTGCCGGCACCGGCGGCAACAACCACCAGTCGGTCTTCGAATTCGAGGGCAGGTACTACTTCACGTACCACGCCCCGACCTTGAACAAGCGGATCAACGGCACCACCACCCAGGGGTACCGCAGCCCACACATCCAGGAGCTGACCTTCAACCCGGACGGCACCATCCAGCAGGTGGTCGGCACCTACGCCGGTGTCGACCAGGTCCGCGATCTCGACCCGTACCGGGTGCTCGAGGCCGAGACCTTCGGCTGGAGCAAGGGCATCGCGACCACCAAGGTCGCCGGCGGGTCCGCCCAGTTCGGCGACGCGGCACCGAACCTGGTGGTGCGCGACATCGACAACGGCGACTGGACGGCGTTGTCGTCGGTGGACTTCGGTGACGGCGCCCGCAGTGTGACCGCGAAGGTGCGGCCGCTGGCCAACGGCGGTTCGATCCAGATCCGCCTGGACGGGGTCACCGCACCGGTGGTCGCGACCATCCCGGTCGACGCGCCCCTCGGCGAGTGGACCGAGCTGACCGCCGAACTCGACGGCGTCGCGGGGGTGCACGACGTGTACTTCACCTACGCCGGGCCGCAGGGCGCCGACCTGTTCGAACTGGACACCTGGGACTTCGAGACCGGAGCCGGGTCCGAGGTGCCGGTGACGGTCAGCGCCCAGGCACGGTGCGTGGGTGGTGAGGCGTATGTAGCGGTGCGGGCGCGCAACGACCACGAGGCGCCGGTGGACGTGGTGCTCGAGACGGCGTACGGGCAGCGGTCGGTGACCGGCGTGGCACCCGGCGCCAACGCGTACCAGCAGTTCAAGACGCGCACCCCGGCCGTCTCCGCCGGAGTGGCCACCGTTCGGGTCACCGCCGAGGGTGTCGAGGGCACGACCGTACGCACCGCCGAATACCCCGCCGCGGACTGCGGCGACTGACCTGCCGTCCATTCACCAACGACAACGGAGCACCGGATGAGCACACGGAATCGCAAGCGGTTGGTCGCGGCGGGGGCTGCGGGCGTCCTCCTGGCCGGGTCGGCGGCGCTGCCGTCGCCGGCGCGGGCCGAGCCGGGTGACAGCGGCGAGGTGGAGGTCACCGTCGACATCGAGGAGATCCAGGAGCCGGGAGTGCTGGCGATGTCGATCGCCGGTGACTCGGTGGCGTTGACCGAGAACGGGTCGACGCTGCTGGTACGCCAGTTCGTGGGCGGGCTGCCGACGGTCACCGTCACCGACACGCGTACGGCCGACGAGCTGCCCGAGGGCGCGGCGTGGGCGGTGCTGGGCAACGCGACCGACTTCGTCGGCAGCGCCGGCCAGGCGCCGATCGGTGCCGAGCATCTGGGCTGGCGGCCACGGTTGCTCGACGGCGGTGACACCGGCCTGGTCAGCGCCGGCGAGGAGGTCGTCACCGTGCTGGACGAGCCGACGCAGCCGGGAAACAACGTGGGTCTGGTCGACCAGGAACTGCTGGTCTCGACGTTCGACTCGGGCACGGTGGCCGGGGACGCGTACTCGGTCGACGCGGACCTCTTCCTGCGCACCCCGGCCGACGTGGCGGCCGGTTCCTACACCTCGACGGTGACGTTGTCGCTGTTCGAGTGAGGTTCGGTGGCCGGGCCACCGCACCTCCCGGGGGTCGCCGCCCGGCGGCCCCCGGGGTCGTTCCCTTCCCGACCACGAAGGACTGTGATGACCCGATTCCTGCCGCGGTGGGCAGCGGTGCTGGCCGCGATGTCGGCCGTCGTGCTGCCCGCACCGGTCGCCGCGTCGGCGGAGCCGACCGGTGCGACGGTGACCTGGGCGGTGCAGCCGGCGGACGCGCGGGGACCGGACGGCCGTCGGTGGATCGAGCACACGCTGGATCCGGGTACGGTGCTGACGGAGCACCTGGCGGTGCGGAACTTCGGCGACGCGCCGGTGGTGTTCGCGTTGCAGGCCGCCGACGGTTACCTGACCGACAAGGGGCGGTTCAACATGCTGACCGCCGGCCAGGAGTCGGTGGACGGTGGCACCTGGATCACGCTGCCCGAGACGGTCACCGTCGAAGCGAAACAGACGACCGTGGTGCCGTTCACCATCACCGTGCCGCCGGACGCGACGCCGGGAGATCATCCGGCCGGCGTCGCGGCCACGGTGACCAGCGCCGGGGGCACGGTGGCGGTGCAGAGCCGGGTCGGGTTCCGGGTGATGCTGCGGGCCAGCGGCACGGTCACCGCCGCGGTCACCGTCGAGGACCTGGCCGTCGGGCACGAGCGGTCGTGGAATCCGTTCGCCTCCGGCGGTGTCCACCTGACGTTCACCGCGCGAAACAGCGGCAACGTCGCGGTGACCGGTGCCGGCACCGTGCGGGTCAGCGAGCTGTTCGGCCTGACCGGCCGGAACGGATCCACCGAGGTGCCGGAGCTGCTACCGGGCGACAGCAGACAGGTCGAGGCTCATGTCGGCGGGGTCTGGGGGCTGGGCCGTTACTCCACCACCGTCGAGGTGACCCCGGCGGTCGTCTCCGGTGACCCGACCGGCGCCCAGGTCCGGCCGACCGGCATCACGGTCACCGGGTGGACGGTGCCGTGGCCACAACTGGTCCTCGGGATACTTGTCGGCATCCTGCTGCTGGGCTGGCGGACCGTCGCCCGACGGCGTCGCCGGCAGCTCACCCGGATGCTCGATCAGGCCCGTGCCGAGGGCCGCGAGTCCGTGCTCGCCGGCGACTGAGCCGGAAACGACACGTGGACGGTGACCCGGCAATCGGTCAGTACGGCCAGAACTTTTCCAATATGAACAAAAAGATGACGACCTATTGCGGAAAGCGGCGTCATTGCGAGGATGTTTCGATGCGTCATCTCCCTCGGGCTCGGGGCCGCGTCGCCGCCGGTCTGCTCGCACTGGTCCTCGCCGCCGGCGTCGTCCTCCTCGGGCCGGCCACACCAGCCTCGGCACACGGCACCCTCGCGACGTCCACACCGGCCGAGGGCGCCACCGTCGACGAGGCCCTGACGGCCGTGCAGCTCTACTTCACCGAGCGGGTCCGCGAGGACGCGTACTTCACCGTCACCGCGCCGGGCGGTGGCCGGGTGGACAACGGCTGGACGCATGGCGAACCCCGGGAACTCGACCGCCCGGTGCGGGAGTACTTCCTGGTCGACGGCGTGTTCGAGCCGCGCGAGTACACCACCGGATTTCCTGCGGTGGTGACCCTCGCACACCTGCCCGCCGCCGGTCAGTACTCGGTGAGCTACCTGTCGGTGGCCTCCGACGGTGACCCGGTGCGCGGTACGGTCACCTTCCGGTACACCGGTAAGCCGACGGCCGCGCCGCCGAACTGGCAACCGCCCACCGGCCAGCCGGATCCGTCGCTGCTCGCCGCCGCCGAGCAGCACGGGGACACCGGATCGCAGGCGGGGTCCGGCGATGCCACCCCTGTCGCCCCGACGGCGCCGGTCCCGTCGGTCGCCGCCGCGCCACCCGCCTCCGACGACTCGGGCGGCATCGGCGCGCTGGGCTGGGCCGCACTGGTGGCGGCCGTGGTCGCGGTCGCCGGCTTCTTCGCCTGGCAGCACCGTCCGGCTCGCGTCGACCGGAGTCGCACGGCGGCACGCCGGTCCGGTGCCACCCGACCTCGCGCCAAACCCACCACCCGCAGCAAGGGAGGCCGTACCACGGCAGCCGCCACGGGTCGCCGCGGCACCGCGGCAGGCCCGGCCGCCCGGCGAGGCCGGAAGGCTGCCACGGTATCGGCGGCGGCCCCGGCCCAGCGGGCGGTGGCCACCACCCCGGTGGCACCCGCCGAACCCGCGGAAGCCGCCGCACTCGCCGCGCCCGGGACGCCAGCGGACGGCTCCGGGCCGACCGGCTGGTGGCACCGGGGCGACACCCGGCTCGCGTTGCTTGTCGGTGGACTCGTGCTGACGCTGTTGGCCGGTTTCGCGCTCGGCCGGATCGACACCTCCGACGAACCCACCTCCGTGGCGCAACCGCCGGGCGCGGCAGCGGTTGGTGGCAGCCGGGACGCGGCGCAGGCGGTGACGGCAGGTGACGGCCATCAGCACCCGGCGGGTATCGGCCCGCACACGCATCCGGGTGACGGCCAGGACCAGGCCACCGGTACGACCGTGAGCGCGGCCGGGTACACCCTCAAGCCGGTGCTGCGCTCCCAGCCGGCCGGCGCGACCACCGACTACCGGTTCCGGGTGGTGGGGGTCGACGGGCAGCCGGTGACCCGCTTCGCGGTGGTGCACGACAAGCCGCTGCACATGATCGTGGTCGGCCGTGACCTCGGTGGATACCAGCATCTGCACCCGACGATGGCGGCGGACGGCACCTGGAGCGTGCCGCTGGAACTCACCCGACCCGGCGGTTATCGCATCTACGCGGACTTCACCGTCACCACCGCCGACGGCAAGGGGTTGCCGCTGGTGCTCGGCGTCGACCACGAGGTGCCGGGCGGTTATGACCCCGCCGGACTGCCTCCGCCGCAGCCGCGGACGACCACCGGGCCGTACGTGGTGTCCATGGCCGGCACGCCCACCATCGGGATGACCGTCCCGCTGACCCTTCGCGTCGACCGTGACGGGGCGGCCGGGCCGGTTCAGTTGGAGCGTTACCTCGGCGCGTACGGGCATCTGGTCGTCGTCCGCGAGGGCGACCTGGGGTTCCTGCACGTCCACCCGGAGCCGGAGCTGGTCGACGGTACGGTGAAGTTCTGGCTGACCGCGCCGAGCACCGGCCGTTACCGGGCGTTCTTCGACTTCCAGGTGGACGGGAAGGTGCACACCGCGGCGTTCACGATCAATCTGGCCTGACGTCCCCGTCCACCCGGACATCCGCCGGCGCCGGATCAGCAGCGCCAGGGCGGCACGCCGGGGGCTGCGGCGGACCGCGCCGGTGCCGGTCGCACGGAACCGGCCGGTGCCCGCCGACGTCCGATCGGCATGAGCATTCGTCGAAGCGGGCGACTGGCGGTCGTCCCCCTGCTGTTGCTGACCTCCGCGGCCTGCGGCCAGCAGGCCGGTGGCACCGGGTCGGGAGAGGCGGACTCACCCGAGCGGTCCTACTCCGCCGACACGGTGGTGTTCCGGATGGAGCACACCGGGGGGTTCGTCACGCCGGCCATGCTGGCCACCCGCGTGCCCACGGTGAGCGTCTACGGTGACGGCCGCGTGATCACCCAGGGGCCGGTGCCGTTGATCTATCCGGGCCCGGCGCTGCCCAACCTCCAGGTGGGCACGATCAGCGCCACCGAGGTGGAGGAACTGCTCAAGGCGGCCCGGGCCGCCGGGGTGGGCGGCCCTTCGGACCTCGGCACCCCGCCGGTCGCCGACGCCCCCACGACCCGGTTCACCGTGCTCGGTGACAACGGGGTCGAGGAACTGGAGGTGTACGCCCTGGCCGAGTCGGGCGGGGCGCAGACCGGGCTCACCGCCGAGCAGCGGGCGAAGCGGGAGACGCTGCGGGAGTTCGCCGACTCGCTGAGCGTCGAGTCCGGTCCGCTCGGCGACGCGCAGACGGACACGCAGCCGTACGCGCCGACCGCCGTCGCCGCCGTGGCCGAGCCCTGGGTCGCCAACGCCGACGCCGGCGAGCAGCCCGAAGTGGCCTGGCCCGGGCCGGCGCTGCCGGGCGCCGAACTCGGCGAGGGCCTGGGTCTGGGTTGTGTCACGGCGACCGGTGGCGAGGCGAAGCAGGTGCTCACCGCCGCGGCGGCGGCGAACGCGGCCACCCCGTGGGTCTCAGACGGCAAGCGGTGGACGGTGGCCCTGCGACCGCTGCTGCCCGACGAGACCGACTGCGGCGACCTGACCAGCAACCGCTGATCCTGGTCCGGGCGGTCGGTCACCGGCCGCCCGGCCGCCTCCGGCGGGTCGCTGGCACCGGCCGGTTAGGCTGCCGCGCGATGAGCAAGAGGCTGTCCCGCGTCCTGGTCTACGGGGTCCACGGCTCCGGCAAGTCCACCCTCGCGCAGCGCCTGTCGCAGCGGCTCGGGCTGCCCTGGTACCCGGTCGACGACCTGCTCTGGGAACCCAACTGGGTCGAGGTGCCGGTGGCGCGGCAACGCAGCCGGATCGAGACGATCTGCCGACGGGACCGCTGGATCCTCGACGGGGCGTACCACGGTTGGCGGGACGTGCCGTTGGCCCGCGCGGACCTGGTCGTCGGCCTGGACTACCCGCGCGGGGTGTCCTTCCGCTGGTTGCTGCGGCGCACGCTGCGCCGGCTGTCGACGGGGGAGGAGATCTGCAACGGCAACCGCGAGTCGCTGGGCAGCGTGCTGTCCACCGACTCGGTGCTGATATGGCATCTCACCGAGTTCGGTCGGGAACGGCGTCGACTGCGGGCCTGGCACGCCGACCCGAGCGGGCCGCCGGTGCTGCTGCTCGACTCTCCGGAGGCGCTCGAACAATGGCTGGCCGGCCTACCACCCCGGTGAGGGGCCGGATGGCGGAGCAGGTCGACGCTACGGTGGGCGGATGGACGAACTCGTGGCGCTCTATCTCGAAGGTGACACCTCGGGGACCGTCACCGGCACCGCGCCACGCAGCGCCGTACGGGCCGCGAACCTGCCGCACGCCGCGACGGCGGTGCTGCTGCGCGATGAACGGGACCGCGTCTACGTCCACCGCCGTACTGACACGAAGGACGTCTATCCGGGCATGCACGACGCCTTCGCCGGAGGCGTGGTGCTGGCCGGCGAGGATCCGGCCGAGGCGGCGGCCCGGGAACTCACCGAGGAACTGGGCGTCACGAACTGCGAGATCCGGCCCTGCCTGCGTTACTGGTACGCCGACGCGCGTACCAACTACCTCGCGTACGTCTTCGAGGCCCGCTACGAGCGGAGCCGTTGCGGCCCGGTGGTGCATCAGCCCAGCGAGGTCGCCGACGGGTGGTGGCTCGACCTGGCCGAGCTGGTCGCCCGGCTCGCCGACCCGGCCTGGCCGTTCGTCCCCGACGGGCGGGTCACCCTCGATCGCTACCTGCGGCAGGTGCCACCCTGGGCCGAGCTTGGCCGATCGTCGTGAGCGCGACCGCCGCGACCATGAAGATGGACCCATGGGGCTGTTCCTCCGAGGGCGCGTCGAGACGACCACGGAGACGCATCGGACGACGCGGTACGAGATCTTCTTCGATCTGGTGTTCGTCTTCGCCCTGACCCGGATCACCGCCTACATGGCGGGTGACGCCTCGCCACTGACCCTGATCCAGGGACTGGTCGTCCTGCTGCTGCTGTGGATCTCCTGGCTGATCTACGCCTGGCTGGGCAACCAGGCCCGTGCCGACATCGGGCTGATCCGGGCTGGCACCACCGCTGTCATGGGCCCCATCTTTCTCATCGCCGTGGTCGTCCCGAACGTCTGGGAACCGAGCCTGGGCTCGCGCCTGATCCTGGTGCTGTCGTACCTCGTGGTGCGGGCGGTCCACCTGGCGCTCTACCGCCGGGCGGCCGAGGGCGACCGGCGGCTGCACCGCACGTTGCGCATCTACACCGCGACCACCGCGCTGTCCTGGATCCCGCTCGTCCTCGGTGCCGTCGTCGGCGGTGACGCACAGTTGCTGCTCTGGGCGGCGGCGGTCGCGGTCGACTTCGCCGGCGGACTGATCGCCTCCATGCTGAGCGGGTGGCCGTTGCGTAGTTCGGAACACTTCACCGAACGGCACGCCCTCGTGGTGATCATCGCGCTCGGCGAGACGTTGATCTCGGTCGGTGCCGGCATCGGATCCGAGATGATCAACGGGCCGACCGTGCTGGCCACGCTGTTCACCCTCGTCGTCACGGTCTGCCTGTTTCGGCTCTACATGCTGAACTCGGAGGCGGCGGGCGAGGTGCTGATGACCGAGCGCGGGCCGCGACGCGACCGGCTCGCGGCCAACGCCTACAGCGGCGGCCACTTCGCGCTGATCGCCGGGACGATCTACCTGGCCCTCGGGGTGCACGAGGTGATTGCTCCGCTGGCGCATCACGAGCCATGGGCTGCGGCCGGGTCGCGCCTGCCCTGGACCTCGGCCGTCGCGATGTTCGGCGGGGTGGCGCTGTATCTCGCGGGCGAGGTGCTGTTCCGTGGGCTCAGCGTCCGATCCGTGTCTCCGGCGCAACTGCTCGCGCCCGCGGTGGCCCTGGCGCTGCTGCCGGTCGGTCGGTACCTGCCCGGCCTGGCCGCTCTCGGCCTGCTCGCCGCCTTGCTCGTCATACTCGTCGGCTACGAACGCGCCTACGGTGCCGGCCGTGCCTCCCGTCGTCCCGTGACCGGCTCAGGACGCGGCACCGGGCCGCGCTGAGGGGCAGGCGCAACTCGCTCCGGTGCAGTAGATACATTTACATCTTGCGATGTTATCGCTCACCTACTACGTTGCGGAGGCAGGAGCGAAGGGCACGCTCCGACGTCCCCCGCCCGGTCCGGGCGGCTGACGGTACGCGCGGGAGCCTGGCACACGTCGCACGACCGCCGCCCGGGTGCGCCCACCCGACCTGACCACCCGGTCCGGCGCAGCACCGTACCCTGGCGCGTCCCGCGGTACGCCGGCCGTTCCCGGCAGCCACCACCGCGATGCGCCGCACCACCGCGCGTCCACACCGGGCGCGGAATGGAGTCACGATGTCCAGGCGTAGATCGATCTTCGGGCCGGTCGCGCTCGCGGCGCTGATGGTGCTGGCGGCTGCCGGCACGGCGCTGAGCGCGAACCCCGGCAGTGTCCCGGCCGCGCAGTCGGGCATTCTTGCCGCGACCGCCGGTTGCGGCAAGGCACCCACCCTGCGCAGCGGTACGCACACCATCCAGAGCAGCGGCAAGAACCGCAGCTACATCCTGCGGGTGCCGGACAACTACAACAACAACCACCCGTACCGACTGGTGTTCGGGTTCCACTGGCTCAACGGCTCGGCGACCGACGTCGCCACCGGCCAGACCGTGCAGCGCGACACCTGGGCCTACTACGGCCTGTTGCCCCTGTCGAACAACAGCACCATCTTCGTCGCGCCGCAGGGCCTCAACAGCGGCTGGGCCAACTCCGGCGGCGAGGACGTCACCTTCGTCGACGACATGCTCCGGCAGATCGAGGGCGACCTCTGCGTCGAGACCACCCAGCGCTTCGCGCTCGGATTCAGCTACGGCGGCGCCATGAGCTACGCCCTCGCCTGCGCCCGGCCGAACATCTTCCGCGCCGTCGCCGTCTACGGCGGTGCGCAGCTGAGCGGATGCAGTGGCGGCACCCAGCCGGTCGCCTACTTCGGGGCGCACGGCATCCGCGACAGCGTGCTCAACATCTCCAACGGGCGGTCGCTGCGGGACCGGTTCGTCCGCAACAACGGCTGCACCGCGCAGAGCCCGCCGGAACCGTCGCAGGGCAGCCTCACCCACCGCAGCACCACGTACTCCGGCTGCGCGTCCGGCTACCCGGTGGTCTGGGCGGCCTTCGACGAGGGACACATCGCCGCCCCGCAGGACGGCGCACCCGGCGACAGCGGCTCCCGTACCTGGCTGCCGGGCGAGACCTGGCGCTTCTTCACCCAGTTCGGCGGCACCACCCCGCCGCCGAGCCCGACCACCCCGCCGCCGGGCCCGACCACCCCGCCCCCGAGCCCGACCACGCCGCCGCCGGGTGGCGGGGCGTGCCGGGTCACCGCGGACGTCAACGCCTGGAACACCGGGCTGACCGAGCAGATCACCATCACCAACACCGGCAGCGTCACCGTCAACGGCTGGTCGCTGGTCTTCACGCTGCCCGGCGGGCAGACCATCACCGGCGGCTGGAACGCCAGCTACTCACCGACCTCCGGGCAGGTGACCGCCCGCAACGTGTCGTACAACGGCACCATCGCCCCGAACGCGTCGGTCAGCATCGGCTTCCAGGCCACCCACACCGGCAACACCGCCGAACCGGGTTCGTTCACCCTCAACGGCGCGGCCTGCACCGTGGGCTGACCGGTACGGCCTGTCCGGGCGCGGATCCCATCCCTGTCCGCGCCCGGACCCGGCCGCCGATCCGGTTCCGGGCCGACGACGAGGACGACGAGCTCTATGCTCCGCACGTGCCGCTGACCTTCCCTTCGCATCTCGCGCCGGTGCTGGCGCTGAAGCTGTGGCGGCCCCGGTGGTTCGACGGCGTGACGCTGAGCACCGGCGCGATGTCGCCGGACGTCGTCTATTTGACCACCGGCCCGACCGGCCGGAGTTTCGCCGACACCCATTCCTGGCCGGCGCTGCTCTGGTGGTGTCTGCCGGTGGCGCTGGCGTACGCCGCGGTCTTCCGGTCCTGCGCCGACGCCATCCTGGCTCACCTGCCCGGCGATTCCTGGTTCGGCTGGGGTGGGCACGGCTCCCTGACCCGGTGGCCGTACCGCTGGTGGATCACGATCAGCTCGGCGCTCCTCGGTGCCGCGAGCCACCTCGGCTGGGACTGGCTCACCCACACCGACGGCTGGCTTCGGGGGGTGTTCGGTCTCCAGTGGTCGAGCGTCACGGACGTCGCCTGGTGGACCGTCTCGGATCTGACGAGCACCCTCGTCGGTGCGTTGCTCGCCGTCGTGCTCGCCGCGCGCCTCGGCCGGCGGGAAGCGGCGAAGGTCGGCGTCTGTCGGGTCGCACCGTCGCCTCGCCGTCCGGCGCTGTTCTGGAGCGTCGCCGCGCTGGTGGCCGCCGCCGGCCTGGCGCTCGTACCGCTGCTGCCCGGCGCCAGCGCCCTCGCCGCGACGATTGTCCGGTCGCTGCACGTCGCTGGTCTGGCTCTGGTGGCCGGCGCCATCGCAGTCCGGATCCGGTCCCGGCGATCCGGTGCGGGTCACGGGCGGCCGGGAGCCGACGCCGGATCGTCGCACGCACCGCAAGCAGGTGCTGAGTCGAACTGCCGCCGCGTCAGCGATTCGGCTCGATCGGGAAGCGGCCGCGGCACCACCGCCAGTGGCGGCCGGCCTTCAGGTGGTCGATGACGGCGCGTTGCAGCACGGTGTCGCGCGGCAGTTGGTCCAGCGGAGTGGTCAGGGTACGGAACACGAACCGCACCACTTCGACGTCGGCGTCGAGCCCGTCCGGCTCCTGGTAGGGCTCCAGCTCGAATCGTCGCTGGAAGCGGACGATGTTGGAGTCCGCCGGCAGGTAGTCCCGCAGTTGCGGGTCGAGCAGCCAGGAGCCGCAGGCGAAGGCCGGGTAGTGCTCGTCGGGAAAGTGGCGTGGGAAGAACGCGCGGGCCTCGTCGAGTGACGCCTCGACCGCCGCCGGGGTCAGCGGCCCCGAGTCGGGGATGTGCAGTTCGATGGCGGTGCCGCCGCGATGGTGCTGGAGCCGGCCGAGTTCGTAGACGCTGCCGCGCACGTGCAGCGTCAGCCAACTCTGCATGACCGACCAACCCTCGCCCCGCATCCGTCGGTCGATCGCGAGGTTGCGGCCCAGGTCCGCGAGGGTCACCCAGGAGACGGTGTCGGGGACACCGTGGTCACGGTGGTACTCCCGGACCACCTCGACCAGGGCCAGGTACGCGTAGACGTAGAGGTGCCGCCAGGCGGGCCCCCGCTCGCGTGGCAGCGCCGGACCGGGCGGCAGCCACTCGTGGCCCCCGAGATCCGCGCGGACCAGGGCGATCGAGCGGTCGAGCAGCCAGCGCAGCTCGGGGGTCCACTGGGTGGAGTCGGGGTCGGGCCAGCCCGCCAGGATCTCGGCGGCGTCGTCCGGTCGCACCGCGAGCCGGTCGAGCAGCGCGGGCGCGTCGGCTCGGGCGGGCACCGGCGCCGACGGGTGGTCGCCGGCGAGCCGGTGCACGCGGTCGATGTCCCCGACGGGTACGCCGAGCCGGGTGGCGATGTCGTCCAGATTCACGCGGACGACACTAGCGACCGGCGCGGCCGCCGCGACAGGCCCCGCCCGCGCTGCCCCGGGGCCTGGTCAGGGGTTGGGCGGGGTGACCGCGATGATCAGGTGGGCCGGCTGGTCGCTGGCGTTGCGGTAGAGGTGGGCCAGGCGTGAGTCGAAGGTGACGGCCTCGCCGGTGGTGAGGGTGTACGCCTCGCCGCCGATGTCGGCGACCACCTCGCCGCTGATGACGATGGCGCACTCGGTGGATGGGTGTGCCCACGGCTCGGCCGAGCTGGCGTCGCCCGGGGCGAGGTGGGCCTGGAGCACCTCCAGATCGCCGCGCCCCGGGGTCAGGCGCTCGTAGGTGATCTGGCCCGGGGGAGCGGTGAGCAGGCTGCGGCTGCCGGCCCGGCTGATGTGCACCGCCGGTGCCTCCGGTTCGGAGAACAGCTCGGCGATCGAGGTGTCGAAGACCTGCGCGAGCTTGCGCAGGGTGGCCAGGCTCGGGTCGGTCGCCCCGTTCTCGATCTGACTCAGCAGGGCGGGTGACACGTCGGCGGCTGTGGCGAGCTGCCGCAGCGTGAGGGAGTGCTGCTGGCGCAGGACGCGGAGCCGGTCACCGAGCATGTGAACCTCGATCCGATAACAGTGTGGCTAAAAATGTTTGACCAAGCTACACGGCCGTGTTTAGGGTGGTCAAACACGAGGGCGGCAGTGTTTGGTACTGGTGGACACGCCGCGTCCAGACATGAACCGGACGAATGCGAGTCCGGCTACATCCAACCCTGCGACGACGCACCCCGAGAACCCGACGCACCCCGAGAGAACCCGGAACACCGGCATCGGCCGTCTGGGCCCGGCCGGTGGTGGTGCCGCCGGACGTCGATGCCCCGCGGATCCCGCGCAGCGGGCCGCGCCATACGAAGGTAGGAACAGCATGTCGGTGTCCCCCCGCCGGCTCCGCGCCGGAGCGCTCGCTCTGGCGACGCTGGCCATCATCTCCACCACCGCCTGCACGGCCGGCGGCAGCGGTGGCAACGCGAACGGCGGCGAGGCCAAGACCCTCACCGTCAACACGTCGTTCGTGCTCAAGACCCTCGACCCCGGCCGCGTCTACGAAGCCACCGGCCTGACCGCCGTGCACGCCCTCTACGACACCCTGCTCACCTTCGAAGGCTCCGACGTCGGCACCCCCGTCCCGGCGCTGGCCGAGTCGTACGAGGCGTCCCCGGACGCGAAGACCTTCACCTTCAAGCTCCGCTCCGGGGTGACCTTCGCCGACGGCAGCCCGCTCACCGCCGACGACGTGGTGTTCTCCCTCAACCGGTTGAAGAACATCAAGGGCAGCCCGGCGGTCACCGTGAGCGAGTTGAGCGTCAGCAAGACCGACGACAGCACCGTCGTGGTCACCTCGGCCACGCCCAACCCGAACGTGCCGGTGGTGCTGGCGATGCCCTCCACCGGTGTGCTCAACGCCGAGGTCGCCCGGGACAACGGCGCCAAGGACGGCGCGGACGCCGCGCAGGGCGACACCGCCCAGCAGTACCTCGACACCAACTCGATCGGCAGCGGCCCGTACGTGCTCAAGTCGTACGAGCCGGAGTCGCAGGTGGTGCTGGAGGCCAACCCGAACTACTGGGGCGACAAGCCGCAGTTCGAGCGGGTGGTGCTGCGCAACATGGACGTGCAGACCCAGAAGCTGACCATGCAGCGCGCCGAGAGCGCCGAGATCTCGCTGGACATCTCCGGCAAGCTGCTCGACGGACTGCCGGAGAGCCTGCAGACCTCCGGCGTGCAGGACACCGTCTACTTCCTCTTCCTCAACGCCGACCCGGCGGTGTCGGCGGTGACCGCCAACCCGAAGTTCAACCAGGCGCTGCGCGCCGCCATCGACTACCAGGGCATCGCCGCCCTGTACGGCGAGGGTGCCGCGCCCGGCGCCGGTCTGGTCGCACCGGCCTTCCCCGGCACCCTGCCGGCGAGCGAGGCGTCGACCCGGGACGTGGCGAAGGCCAAGGCGCTGCTCGCGGAGGCCGGGCTGACCGACCCGACAGTGAAGTTCAACTACCCGGCCATCACCTACAAGGGCGTGGACCTGGGCACCGTGGCGACCAAGGTGCAGGGCGACGCCGCCGAGGCCGGCATCACGCTCGAGTTGAACCCGCAGCCGCTGACCACCTTCCTCGACGAGATGCGCAGCGGTAAGTCGCCGCTGGGCTTCACCCCGCAGAGCCTGAACTACCCGGTCGCCGACTCACTGATCAACAACATGGCACCCGGTCAGGCCACCGCGCTGCGCTCGGGCTGGACCGTCGAGCGGGCCGACCCGGCGATCGTGGCCGCCGGTGAGAAGGTCAACGAGACCCTCGATCTCGCCGCCCGGGCCACCGCCATGCAGGAGTGGCAGCGGCTGATGAACCAGTCCTCCCCGTACATCGTGCTGGCCAGCAACTCCTCCACGGTGGTGGCGACCGCCGACCTGACCGGCGCGGACTACTCCGCCGCCGGCTGGCAGGTCGACGTGGCCGCGGTCGGTCGTCGGTAGTCGGAGCACCATGACGACGGTCCACAACGGCGAGCCGGGCGCGGTCACCACGACCGCGCCCCGGCCCCGCCGCGCCCATCCACTGTTCGCCTTTCTGGCCAAGCGGCTGGCGATCACCGCCGGACTGCTGCTGGGCGTCACCGTGGTGACGTTCGGACTGGTCAACGTGGTACCCGGCGACCCGGTCACCGCCAACCTGTCCGACCAGGCCCTCAACGACCCGGCCACGGTGGCCGCCTTCCGCGAGAAGTGGGGGCTGGACCAGCCGCTCTGGCAGCAGTACCTGCACTACCTGGGCAACCTGGTCCGCGGCGACCTGGGCATCTCCCAGCAGACCGGCCGGGCGGTCCTGGACGACCTGGTCCGGTACGTGCCGGCCACGATGGAACTGGCCATCCCCACAATGGTGCTGGCGCTGCTGATCGGCACCGGGGTCGGCATGCTCGCCGCAGTGCGCAACGGCCGGGTCACCGACCAACTCGTCCGGGTCGGCGCCCTGCTCGGGCTCTCCACGCCACCGTTCTGGCTCTCGCTCGTGGTGCTCTACGTGTTCTTCTACCAACTCGGTCTGGCCCCCAGCGGAGGCCGCCTCTCCACCGGGTTCAGCCCGCCGCCGACGGTCACCGGCATGTACACGGTGGACGCGGCGCTGGCCGGTCAGTGGGACGTGGCCTGGGACGCGGCACAGCACCTGACCCTGCCGGTGCTGGTGCTGACCTCGCTGACCGTGGCGCTGCTGGTCCGCTTCGTCCGCTCCGCCATGCTCGAGGTGCTCCAGCAGGACTACATCCGGGCCGCGTACGCCAAGGGCCTGCCGGCCCGGGTGGTGCTGCGCCGGCACCTGCTGCGCGCCGGCCTGGTCCCGGTGGTCACCGTCTCCGGCCTGGCCTTCGCCTCACTGCTGTCCGGGACGGTGCTGGTGGAGAGCATCTTCGGCTGGCCCGGCGTCGGTCAGTACGCCTACCGCAGCGCCACCGCCCTCGACCTGCCCGCGATTCTCGGGGTCAGCCTGTTCGTGGCGCTCGTCTACACGCTCGTCAACCTGACCGTCGACCTGTTGTACGGGCTCATCGACCCGAGGATCCGCCTGTCATGACGATGATCGCACCCGATCCGGTGGCCCCCGACCCGAAGGTGGACCGGGCGCTGACCCGCCGTCGCTGGCTCGGTCGACTGCGCGGCGGCTCGACCGGCCGGCCGGTCTGGCGACAGCCGATCGCCGTGGTCGCGCTCACCATCCTCGGTGGCTGGCTGCTGGTGGCGATCCTCGCCCCGCTCGTCGCCCCGTACGACCCGCTCGCCCAGAGCGCGGACACCTACGTGGCACCCTCGGCGGTGCACTGGTTCGGCACCGACTCCCTCGGCCGGGACATCTTCAGCCGGGTCGTGTACGGCGCGCGGCTGTCTATCCCGCTGGCGCTGGCCATCGTCTCGTTGGCCCTGCTCGTGGGCGGTCTGCTCGGGCTGGTCGCCGGATATCTGGGCCGGCTCGCCGACGAGGCGTTGATGCGACTGACCGACCTGGTCTTCGCCTTCCCGCAGATCATCCTCGCCATGGCGGTCACCGCCGCCTTCGGCCCGAACACCCGCAACGCGGTGCTGGCGCTGGTCATCGTCTCCTGGCCGGTCTACGCCCGGGTCATCCGCAGCGCCGTGCTCAGCATGCGGGGCGACGACTACCTCAACGCCGCCCGTCTGCTCGGCGTCGGACCGGTCCGGGCACTGCGCCGCGACGTGCTGCCCAACAGCATCGGTCCGGCGATCGTGCTGGCCACCCTGGAACTCGGCAACGCGGTGCTGCTGCTCGCCGCGCTCTCCTTCCTGGGGCTCGGGCCGCGCCCACCGGCCGCCGAGTGGGGCTCGATGGTCGCGCTCGGCTCCCAGGACCTGTCGATGTGGTGGGTCAGCGTCTTCCCGGGCCTGGCCATCCTCACCGTCGTGATGGCCTTCAACGTGCTCGGCGACGCGCTGCGCGACCGACTCGACCCCCGCTACGCGAAGGGACGCTGAGATGGCGCCGCTGCTCGACGTCGACTCCCTCGCGGTGACCCTGCCCGGCCCGCGCGGGCCGCTGCCGATCCTGCACGACGTGTCGCTCAGCGTCGACGAGGGTGAACTCGTCGGCATCGCCGGGGAGAGCGGCTGCGGCAAGAGCCTCACCGCGCAGACCCTGCTCGGCCTGCTTCCGGCCGGCGCCACCGTCACCGGCACGGCGCGGTTCGCCGGCACCGACCTGCTCGGCCTGGACAACCGGGGCTGGCAGCGGATCCGGGGCGCGGGCATCGCCATGGTCTTCCAGGACCCGTCCGCCGCCCTGCACCCGATGCTCACCGTCGGCCGTCAGCTCACCGAACACATGCGGGTACACCTGCGAATGGACCGGCGGTCCGCGACCCGCCGGGCGGTGGAACTGCTCGACCAGGTCAGGATCCCCGACCCGGAGCGCGCCCTGCGCGCCTATCCGCACCAGTTCTCCGGCGGCATGCGGCAACGGGCGGCCATCGCCATCGCCCTGGCCGCGCGGCCCCGACTGCTGATCGCCGACGAACCGACCACCGCCCTCGACGTCACCGTGCAGGCCGGCATCCTCGCCCTGCTCGACCGGCTGCGCGCCGAGACCGGGCTGGCCGTCGCCTTCATCACCCACGACCTGGGGGTGCTCAGCGCGTTGACCACCCGTGGCTACGTCTTCTACGCCGGTCGCGTGGTGGAGACCGGCCCCACCGGGGCGCTGCTCACCGCACCCACCCACCCGTACACGGCGGCGCTGCTGGGCGCCCGGCCGCACGGCACCCAGGCCGTCGGCACGCTGCGGCCCATCCCCGGCGCCCCACCGGCCCCGGGCGAGGCGCCGCCGGGCTGCCCGTTCCAACCCCGCTGCCGGCACGCCGAGCCGACCTGCGGCACCGCGCCGCCGCCCCTGGCTCCGGTGGCGGCCGACCGGTCGGTGGCCTGCGTGGTCCGCCCGCACCTGGAGGTGACAGCCCGATGACCGTCCTGCTGGACATCAGCGACGTCGAGGTCGAGTACCGCTCACGGGGACGCGGCCGGGTGCTCGCGGTCGCCGGGGTCAGCCTGGACGTGGCGGCCGGGCAGATCGTCGGCCTGGTCGGCGAGTCCGGCTGCGGCAAGTCGTCACTGGCCCGGGTGGCCGTGGGGTTGACCCCGCCGAGCGCCGGGGCGGTCCGCTTCGCCGGGCAGCCGGTCACCCCGCTGGGCTGGCGGCGCCGACCGGACACCGAGATCGGCCTGCAGATGGTCTTCCAGAACCCGTACGCGTCGCTGAATCCCCGGCGCACCATCGGCGCGCAACTGCTCGACGGCGTCCCGGCGACGGTGACCGGCGCGGCGGCCCGCGGAAACCGGGTGCGTGAGTTGCTGGACCGGGTCGGCATGCCGAGCACGGCCGCCGAACGGTACCCGCACCAGTTCTCCGGCGGTCAGCGGCAACGCCTCGCCATCGCCCGGGCGCTCGCCCCGCAACCCCGCATGATCATCGCCGACGAACCGGTCACCGCGCTGGACGCCTCCTCCCAGGCCCAGGTGGTCAACCTGCTCGTCGGGTTGGTCCGCGACCTCGACATGGGCATGCTGTTCATCTCCCACGACCTCGCCCTGGTGCACGAGATCGCCGACGTGACCGCCGTGATGTACCTGGGCCGCATCGTGGAGAGCGCGCCCACCCGCGAGCTGTGGCGCAGTCCGCGACACCCCTACACCCGGGCGCTGATCGACGCGGTGCCCCGCATCGGCCCCACCCCACGGCTGCCCGCCACCCTGGCCGGTGAGGTGCCCGACCCCGCCAACGCCCCCACCGGCTGCCGGTTCCGGCCGCGCTGCCCGCACGCCTTCGCCCCCTGCGGCGACCAGCCACCAACCCTCGACCTCGGCGGCCGCAGCGCCGCCTGCTGGCTCAACGACCCCACGATGGCCCCGGCCACCGTGCCCGCGAACTGAGGACGTCGTCATGCACACCGCCACCGAACAGGTCCTGGTCAACCTCGCCCTCTACGACGGCGTCGCCGACCACCTCCAACCCGACCGGGGAGTCTGGGTCGGCGCCGACGGGATGATCAAGGCCGTGGGAGCCGTCGACGACGTGCTCGCCGAGGCCGGCGACGCCCGCGTGGTCGACCTCGGCGGGGACGTGGTGATGCCCGGCCTGACCAACATGCACGTGCACCTCTCCCTCGGGCTGCCCGGCCACCTCGCCGACACGGTGCACCGGTCCAACCTGGCCGAACTGGTGCTGCTGATGGCCGACTCGGCCCGGCGTACCCTGCACGCCGGGGTCACCACCGCCCGACTGGTCGGCGAGGGACGCTACGCCGACTTCGCGCTGCGCCGGGGCATCGAGGCCGGCGCGGTGGACGGCCCCCGGATCTTCACCGCCGGGCACGCGCTGTGCTGCACCGGCGGCCACGGCTGGGAGGCCGACGCCCTGGAGGCCGACGGTGCCGACGGCTTCCGCCGGCTCACCCGGGCGCAGATCCGGGCCGGCGCCGACCTGATCAAGGTGTGCGTCTCCGGCGGGATCGCCGGTCAGTTCGAGGCCATCGACACCCCGCAACTGCTCGACGACGAGATGGCCGCCGTCATCCGGGTCGCCCACGACTGGGGGCGCAAGGTCACCGCGCACGCCGGGCCGGCCGACACCGTACGCCGGGCCGTCGAACTCGGCCTGGACTGCGTGGAACACGGCTACGAGCTGACCGACGAGGTCACCCGCCTGATGGCCGACCGGGGCGTCTGGTACGTGCCCACCATCGTGGTGAGCCGCTGCGAACAGTTCTTCCGCGACTCCGGAGTGCCCGGCTGGTTGATGGACCGGGCACTCGCCGCCGGCCCCCGGCACTGGGAGAGCCTCCAGCACGCCATCCGCAACGGGGTGCCGATCGCCCTGGGCAGTGACATGCCGCCGCACGCCGGTTACGACGAGACCAGCGCGACCGTGCGTGAGCTGGAGTTCATGGTGGACGCCGGGATGTCGGTCGCCGACGCGTTGAAGGCCGCCACCATCCGTCCCGCCGAATGGCTCGACCAGGCCGACACGCTCGGCAGCGTCGAGGCCGGCAAGCACGCCGACCTGCTGGTGCTGCGCGACGACCCGACCCGTTCCGTCTCCGCGTTGCGCACCCTGCACGCGGTCATCAAGGGCGGCGTCGTCTACCGCGACGACCACCACCGCGTCCGGGTGCCCCGATGACCGACGTCACCACGGTCGCCGACGGGTACCTGCGCGCCCTCGCCACGCTCGACCCGGAGGCCGCCGAGGCAACCGGACGTACGCCGCAGTGGCGGCTGGCCGACCTGTCGCCGGACGGCTTCGACGCCCGCGCGGAGCTGGCCCGCGCGACCGCGACCGCCGTGGCCACCGCCACGGTGACCGCCCCGGCCGAGCGTGCCCTCGCCGCTGCCCTGGCCGACCGGCTGGCCAGCGAGGTGGCGCTGCACGACGCCGGCTTCACCACCCGGCTGCTCGCCCCGCTGGCCACCCCGGTGCACCTGGCCCGGCAGGTGTTCGACAACCTGCCCCGGACCACCGCCGACGACTGGGCCGTGGTCGCCGAGCACCTCCACCGGCTGCCCACCACCCTCGACCAGTACGCCGCCACGCTGCGGCGCTCCGCCGGGCGTGGCCAGGTGGTCGCCCGCCGGCAGGTGCTGACCGTCGCCGATCAGTGCGCCGCCTGGGTCGACGCCGACTTCTTCGGCGGTCTCGTCGCCGGTCACCGGGGCGGGCCGCTGGCCGAGCGGCTGGCCGAGGGGGCCTGGCGGGCCACCGCCGCCACGGCGGGGTTCGCCACGTTCCTGCGTACCGACCTGGCTCCCGCCGCCACCGACGTCGACGGCGTGGGCCGCGACCTCTACCAGGTCACCGCGCGCGCCTTCCTCGGCGCCACCGTCGACCTGGACGAGTTGTACGCGTACGGCTGGGCGGAACTGTCCCGCACCGCCGCCGAACTGCGGGCGGCGGCGGCCGACTGCGGCCATCCGGACGTGGCCGCCGCCCGGACGGCGCTGGACGCCGACCCGGACGGGCGGGTGCCGGTCGGTCCCGCCCTGGAGGAGTGGCTGACCAGGCGGACCGCGCTGACGACGGACCTGCTCGACGGGACGCATTTCGACATCCCCGCCGCCACCCGCCGGGTGGTGTGCCGGATCAGTCCGGCCACCTCCGGGGTCATGTACTACACCCCACCCGACGCGCGGCTGACCCGACCCGCTGGCATCTGGTGGTCGGTGCCGCCGGGGGAGTCGACGGTGCCGGTGTGGCGGCACGTCGGCACGCTCTGCCACGAGGGGCTGCCCGGCCACCACCTCCAGCACGCCATCACGCTCACCACCGCCGACCTGCACCCGTGGCAGCGCACGCTCTGCCAGGTGCACGGGTACGCCGAGGGTTGGGCGCACTACGCCGAGCGGCTCGCCGACGAACTCGGCCTCTACGCCGGCCCGGCGGAACGGCTCGGCATGCTGGACGGGCAGATGTGGCGGGCCGCCCGCGTGGTCGTCGACCTCGGCCTGCATCTCGACCTGCCGATCCCGGCGGGCAACGGGTTCACCGACGCGTCCCGCTGGAGCCACCCGGTGGCCGTGGACCTGCTCACCCGGGTCGCCGGGCTGGACGCCGCGACCGCCCGGTTCGAGGTCGACCGCTACCTCGGCTGGCCGGCGCAGGCGCTCGCCTTCAAGGTCGGCGCGCGGCTGTGGCAGCAGGCCCGCCGGGACGCGGAGCGCCGCGCCGGTGCCGCCTTCGACCGCAAACGGTTCCACCACACCGCGCTGGCGCTCGGGCCGATGGGCCTGGACCCGTTGCGTGACCGCCTCGCCGAGACGTTCCGACCCGCTGCCGACTCCCTCGACCGGAAGTGACCCCGATGAGCATCGACGAACTCACCGCCACGATCACCGACATGTACCGATCACTGGGGGATCGGTCCGCCTTCGACACCCACCTGCACCCCGACCTGACCATCTGGGAGTCCGACGCCGACCGGCTGCTCACCGGCCTGGCCGACCTGGACGCGCTGCGCGACCGGCGGGCCGCCGAGGCCACCGGCCCGGCACCGGTGACCGTCGCCCCGGAACAGCTGCGCGCCGAGTCGTGGGACGGCACCGGGCTGGTCCGGTACGTGCTGCGCGCCCGGCACGCCGACGACCGACCGGACACCTGCTTCCGGGTCACCGACGTGCTGCGGCGCGACGACGCGGGCTGGCGGATCGTGCACCACCACGCGGAGGCCGTGCGATGAGCGACGAGCAGCCCACCACCGACGTCTACGACCTGCGGGTCGTGGTGGAACGCATCGAGGGACGCTCGGTGTGCGGCATGAAGCCGGGCGACCACGTGGAGCTGACCGAGTCGTGCCGGTTGCGCATCCCCGAGGGCCAGCACTTCTGCCTGTACGCGCTGGCCGCCTGCCTGCCGCTGCTGCCGGCCAAGCAGCGGGCCCTGGACGACGGGGACTGGATGGCCCGGGACAGCCACGTCGCCTGCCCCGACCCGGAGGAGCGGCTCATCATGCGTATCGAACGCACCGGCCGGCGGCAGATCCCCACCGAGGAGCTGACGTGACCCGCCTGGTGGGCATCGGCCTGCAGTCGGACAAGTCCGCCGACGAGTACGCCGTGCTGGCCGAGCTGGCCGAACGGCACGGCTTCGACGTGCTGTCCGTCTTCGGTGACCTGATGTACCAACCGCCGCTGTTCCCCCTGCTGGTGGCCGCCCGGCACACCCGACGGATCCGGCTCGGCGCGGCCTGCCTCAACCCGTTCACCCTGCACCCGGTGGAGGTGGCCGGCCAGGTGGCCGCCCTCGACCTGGCCTCGCACGGCCGCGCGTACCTCGGCCTGGCCCGGGGCACCTGGTTGCAGCAGGTCGGAGTGGCGCAGACCCGGCCGCTGCGCCGCATCGCGGAGACGGTGCAGATCGTCCGGCGGTTGCTCGCCGGCGACGACGGTGGATTCGTCGGCCGGGAGTTCACCGTGGCCCCCGGTACCGCGCTGCGGTACACCCCGGCCCGGCCGGACGTGCCGGTGCTGGTGGGCACCTGGGGCCAGCAGACCGCCCGGTCCGCCGCCGCGTTCGCCGACGAGGTGAAGGTCGGCGGGTCGGCGAACCCGGCGATGGCCAAGACGATGCGGGCGTGGCTGGACGAGGCGGCCTCGGGCCGGGACACCGGGGTGGTGCTCGGCGCGGTCACCGTGGTCGACACCGACGGGGCGCTGGCCCGGCGGATGGCCCGGACCGAGGTCGCCATGTACCTCGCGGTGGTCGCCGCCCTCGATCCCACCGTCGAGGTCGACCCGGAGCTGCTGGCCCGCATCCAGCGGCACGTCACCCGCCGCGAGGACGACCTGGCCGGCGCGCTGATCGGCGACGACCTGCTCGACCTGTTCGCGTTCTCCGGTACCCCGGAGCAGGTCGCCGCGCAGGCCGCGGCGGTCTTCGACGCCGGGGCGAGCCGGGTGGAGTTCGGCACCCCGCACGGCCTGACCCCGCAGCGCGGGATCGACCTGCTGGGCCGGCGGGTGCTGCCACTGCTGCGCACCTGACGGTCGACCCCGCGGGCCGGAGGTTCAGTGCCGCCAGGCCGACCAGAGGTCCGCGTACCGGCCGCCGGCCGCGATCAGCTCCTCCGGCGTGCCGATCTCGACGATCCGGCCGTGCGCCATCACGGCGATCCGGTCGCAGGCGTGCGCCTGGCTGAGCCGATGGGCGACGACCACCGCCGTGCGGCCCCGGGTCAGAGCGGCGCTGGCCTGTTCGAGCTGCCGGGCTCCCGCACTGCCGGCCTCGGCGCTGGCCTCGTCGAGGACGACGATCGGCGGATCGGTCAGCGCGATCCGGGCCAGTGCCAGCTGTTGCGCCTGACCGGCGGTGAGCGGGTGTTCGCCGTCGCCGACCCGGGTGGCCAACCCGTCGGGCAGGGCGGTGACCCAGCCGTCGGCTCCGACCAGCCGCAACGCGGTGTGCAGCTCCTCGTCGGCGGCGTCCGGAGCGGCCAGCCGCAGGTCCTCGGCGAGGGTGCCGGCGAAGACGTGGACCTCCTGGGTGACCACGCCGACGGTGCGGCGCAGCTCGACCGCGGACAGTTCACCGATCGGACGGTCGCCCAGCCACACCTCACCCTCGGCGGCGGGGAAGACGCCACCGAGGATGGCCGCGAGGGTCGTCTTGCCGGCACCGCTCTCGCCGACGATCGCCAACGACTCGCCCTCGGCGATCTCGATCGAGACGTCCCGCACGACGGTGGGACCGCCCGGGTAGCGGTGCCACACCGACTTGGCGGTCACGCTCGTCGGCAGCCGTCCGGAAACCGGTCCGGCCGGCCGCGACCGGGGTACGTCGAGCCCGGCGATACCGACGAGCCGGGCGAGCGCCGCGCCGGCCGACTGGACGTCGTTGAACGACATCAGCAACAGGCCCAGCGGGCCGAAGAGTCGGTGGAACAGCAGCGCGGCGGCGGTGACGTCGCCGACCGTGCTGTCGCCCGCCCGTACCAGCAGGAAGCCGGTGAGCAGCACGGCGGTCAGTCCGAGCGCCTCCGCGTAGTTCATCGTGTTCGCGAACCAGAGGAAACCGCGCACCGCGCGCAGGCGGGCCACCACCGCCTGCCGGGAGGTCTGCTCGACCCGTCGGCTCTGGCGGTCCTGCATGCCGTACGCGTGCACGGTCCGGGCACCGGTGAAGGTGGTCAGCAGGCTCTGGGTCCGCACCGCCGCGGCTTCCCGCTCGGCGGCGTACAGCCGTTTCGCCTGCGGCACGAAACGGCGCAGACTCAGCACGTACACCGGGAAGACGACCAGGAACGCGGCGGCGATGCGCCAGTCGAGCGTCGCGAACCCGGCGAAGGTGATGACGACGGTGACCAGTGCGGTGAAGATGCCGGCCGCCAGCCGCACCGAGTCGGTCACCCGTTCCACGTCCTCGGTGACCCGGGACGCCACGTCACCGGAGCCGGCGCTCTCCAACCGGGTCGCGTCCATCCGCAGCGCCCGGTCCAGCACCTCCTCGCGGAGATCGGCGCAGGCCCGCATGCCCCACTCGGTGACCAGCCAGTTGGCGGTGCCGGTGAGGACCGCGGCGGCCAGGCCCGCGCCGAGGATGAACCCCGAGGTGAGCAGCAACGAGCCGACGGTGCCGCCGGCCACCACCAGGTCGACCAGCCGGCCGAGCAGGATCGGCACGACGACGGCCGCGACACTCGCCGCCGTCGCCGCCGCCACCGACGTCCAGGCGAGCGTCGGGTAGCGCCGCAGGGCACGCCAGAAGGCGGCGAACGTCACCCGGCCGGTCGCCACCGGCAGGATCGTGGCAGCGGAGGTCATCGCAGCACCACCTCCGCGTACGCCGAGTCGGCGAGCAGGTCGCGCTGCCGCCCGACCGCCACCACCCGGCCGGCGCGGAGGAACACCACCCGGTCGCACCGTTCGAGCAGCGGCGCGCTGGTGGTCACCAGCACGGTCGCCCGGTCGTCGACGCTGCGGTACGCCCGGATGCCGTCGGCGATGGCGTGCTCGGTGACCGCGTCGATCGCCGTGGTCGGGTCCCGGAAGACGGTGACCGGTCGATCGGCCAGCAGCGCTCGGGTGAGGGCGAGCCGCTGCCGCTGGCCGCCGGAGAGGTTCAGGCCGTGGTCGACGAGTTCCCGGTCGAATCCGGCGTCGTCGGTGAGCAGGTCACCGACGGAGGCCGCGGCCAGCGCGGCGCGCAGGGCGGCGTCGTCCCGGTCGTCGCCGGTCTGCAGCACCTCCCGCAGGGTGGCGCCGAACAGGTCGACCCCGTGGGGTTCGACGAGCACGGTCCGGCGCACCGAGGCGAGGTCCAGCTCCCGCATCGGCGTGCCGGCCAGCCGCACCTCGCCCCGCTCCGGCGACCGTGCCCCCGCGAGCAGATCGGTGAGGTCGTCGGCGGTGCCGGTCTCCGCGGTGACGATGCCGAGCAGCTCTCCGGGGGCCACGGCGAGGTCGACGCCGTCCAGGCCCGGCGCGTGCACCCGGTCGAGGCGCAACGCCCCCGGCCGGGCCGGGAGCGTCCCGGACGGCACCCGCTCCGGTGCGGCGAGCACCTCGGCCACGCGGGCCGCGCTGGCCCGTGCCGTGGCCAGCCGGAAGACGCAGTCGGCGAGGTTGAGCACCGGGTCGGTGAGGAAGGTGGCCAGCCCGACGATCGTGATGAGCTGGCCGACCGTGATCCGCCCGGCCAGGGCGTACCAGCCCGCCAGAGCGGCGACGGCGGTGATCAGCAGGCCGGTGGTGAACGTGGACGCACCGACGAAGGTGGCACCGGCCTTGACCGTGCCGATGCCGGCGCGCAGCGACGTCCGGCTGGCCGTGCGGTAGCGGTGCACGGCCTCGTCGACGCCACCGAACCCGCGCAGCGGTCGCAGCCCGCGCAGCAGGTCCGACGCGACGGCGGCGGCCCGACCGACCGCCTGCTGCTGCGCGGATGTGCGGCGTCCCACGACCGGGCCCAGCGCATTGAGCCCGAGCACCAGGATCGGCACGCCGAAAACCAGGCCGAGCCCGAGCGACCAGTCGATCCGCAGCAGCACGACCGTCGACACCGTCAGCCCGACCAGCGCGCTCACCCCCCGGGTGCCCAGTTCGAGCAGCTCGGCGGCGGACTGGGTGTCGGAGGTGGCGATCGAGAGCAGCTCCCCGCTCTGGCGGCTGGTCTTGATCCCGTGACCACCGACCACCCGCCGGACCACCCGCATCCGCAGCTCGTGGGACTCCTCGGTGACCGCCCGGGACAGGAACCAGAAGCCTGACCGCCAGCCCATGGTGAGGGCGGTGAACAGCGCGAAGATGCCCAGCACGGACCAGAGCATCGCCGAGGTCGATCCGGTTCCGACGGCCTGGTCGATGACCAGGCCGATGGCCACCGGGACCAGCGCCTCACACAGCTGGTGCAGTGACCAGAAGGCGGCGCACAGGGCGGTGTCGCGACGCTGCCGCCAGAACATCCGGCGGATCAGTCGCCCCGTGGTCCGTGTCATGCCCCCGCCTCACGTTCGATGAGTTAGGGCAGGCTAACCTGCTGTCCTCGCTGATCGCCATTCGCGGGGTGCACAGTGCTGCCCAGGTCTCAGACCTCGGAGTGCGGAAGCGGCGGCCGGTCGAGCCCGGCCCAGGAGCGCAGCAGCCGACCGCCGATGGAGTCGGCCGGCCCCGAGCCGGGACCGTTACGGACCCGCTCGACGATCTCGGCGCGGGTGAACCACCGGGCCTCCGTCAGCTCCCGTCCGTCCACGGCGATCGTGTCGTCGACGGCCCGGGCGACGAAGCCGACCATCAGACCCGAGGGGAAGGGCCAGCCCTGGGAACCCTGGTAGGTGACCACACTGACCGTCACCCCGGCCTCCTCGCCGACCTCGCGGCGGACGGCGCCCTCCAGGCTCTCGCCGATCTCGACGAAGCCGGCGAGCAGCGAGAAGCCGTCCGGGCCGGCACCGTGATGGCGGGCGAGCAGGCAGCGTGGCTGCGGGCCGGGGTCTTCCACCAGCACGATGACGGCGGGCTCGATCCGGGGGAACAGCTGCCGGCCGCAGTCGGCGCCCTGGCATACCCGCAGGTGACCGGCGTCGGCGCTGACCGTGGTCGCGCCGCAGGTGCCGCAGTATCTGGCGTGCCGGTTCCAGTGGAGCAGGCCGCGCGCGTACGCCAGGGTCGCGGCGAGCGGCTCGGGCAGGGTGGTGGCCAGCGGGCGCAGGTCAGCGCTGCCGTGCGCGGCAGCCAGGCGCAGTGCCTCGGTCTCCTCGACCTCGCTGAGATCGGCGGCGAAGCTCGCCGTGGCGCCGTCGAGGCCGAGCAGGGCGGTCTGACCGGCCGCCGCCACCAGCGTGCGGGCGGGCGGACCGGTGAGCCGCACCGGCCTGCCGTCGGCCGTGAGCAGTGGCCGATCGCGCCACATCGGTAGCACCTGGCTGTCGTCGCGGCCGAGCAGGTCGGCGACCCAAGCCGGGTCGGCGCGCCGGCTCGCCGCCCGGTCGTGCGTTGTCGCGGTGTACGCGAGCCCGTGAAACACCATGCTGCCGATCGTGCCGGACGCCTTTGGTGGCACGGTCACCGGCTCGACGCTCCTTTACCTCCTGTACTATGGACGTAGTACAAGAGGTAAAGGAGCGTCGGTGATCGAATTCGTACTGGACGGCCGGACCAAGGTGAACACCTACGTACAGCTGGTGCAGCAGGTCAAACAGGCGTTACGGGTGGGGTTGCTGGCGCCCGGCGACCAGCTGCCGAAGGTCCGCGAGGTGGCGCAGTCATTGGCGATCAACCCCAACACGGTGCTCAAGGCGTACCGCGAGTTGGAGCTCGAAGGACTGGTGGAGGGGCGGCCAGGTGTCGGCACGTTCATCACCGCGTCACTGCATCGTGAGGCGCTGGTCAATCAGGCCGAGCTGCGCGCTGAGCTGGTCGACTGGGTGCGTCGGGCGCAGGCGGTGGGGCTCACGGCCGAGGAGGTCACCGCCCTGGTGGCGACGACGATGCGGGCCACCTTTCCCGCCTCGGTGACGGAGGAACCCGCGTGAGAGGAAGCAGTATGGAGTTGGTGCTCAAGGCCGACGGGCTCGGCCGGAAATATGGCGGCACCTGGGCGCTGCGCGACTGCTCGCTGCGGCTGCCGGCCGGGCGGGTCGCCGCGCTCGTCGGGCCCAACGGGGCCGGCAAGAGCACGTTGCTGCACCTCGCGGTTGGCCTGTCCCGGCCGGACGCCGGCGAGGTACGGGTCTTCGGTCAGGTGCCGTACGGCAACACGGAGCTGCTGGCGGAAATCGGATTCGTCGCGCAGGACACCCCGATCTATCGGGACCTCACGCCGGAAGAGCTGGTCATCATGGGCGGCAGGCTCAACCGGCGGTGGGACGCGACCCTGGTGCGGACCCGGCTCGCGCAACTGGGCATCCCGCCCGGTCGGCCGGTCGGCAAGCTCTCCGGTGGGCAACGGGCCCAGGTGGCGCTCGCCCTCGCGCTGGCCAAGCGGCCCCGGCTGTTGCTGCTCGACGAGCCGGTAGCCAGCCTGGATCCGCTCGCCCGCCGCGAGTTCATGCAGTCACTGATGGGCAGTGTCGCCGAGTCCGGCACCACGGTACTGCTCTCCTCGCACATCCTCGGCGACCTCGAACGGGTCTGCGACTACCTCATCGTGCTGCACTCCGCAGAGGTGAAGCTCGCCGGCCCGGTGGAGGAACTGCTCGACGACCACCGGCAGCTGACCGGGCCGCGCGCGGCCGGTGAGCGTCCGATCGCCGGGGTCGCGGCGGTGGTACGGGCCAGTCACACCGACCGGCAGTCGACCCTGCTGGTCAGAGGCGACGGAGACCCCATCGATCCGGAGTGGACGGTCCGCGACGTCGCCCTGGAGGACCTGATCCTGGCCTATCTCACCGATGGCGAGACGGCGTCGGCCAGCCACGAGGCGTGGGGAGTTCCGGCATGATGTGGGTCGCCTGGCGCCAGCACCGCAGGCAGGCGTTGGTCACGCTGATCGGGCTCGCCGTCCTGGCTGCCGTGCTGGTCCCGACAGGGCTGGCGATCCGGGGCAGGTTCGCCGAACTCGGCCTGCCGCAGTGTCTGCGCAAGGACGCCGAGACGGCTGAGTGCGTCCGGGCCTTCAACCAGTTCAACAGCCAGCACGACACGACGCTCCTGGTCGGCATCCTCTTCCTCGTACTGCCGCTGCTGGTCGGGCTCTTCTGGGGCGCGCCGCTGGTCTCCCGGGAGGTCGAGCAGGGCACCCACCGGTTCGTCTGGACGCAGGGGGTCAGCCGAACGCGGTGGGCGGCGACCAAGTTCGGGCTGGTCGGCGCGCTCACGCTGGGCGCGGCCGTCGGGTACGGGCTGGGCATTGCGTGGTGGCTGTCGCCGCTGGTGGCGGGCGGTGGCCGGAGCCGCTTCGACGTGCTCTTCTTCGACATGCAGGGCGTGGCACCGATCGGCTACACCCTCTTCGCGGTCGCGCTCGGGGTCTTCGCCGGGACCGTGTGGCCCCGCATGCTGCCGGCCATGGCGGTGACCCTGGCCGGGTTCGCCGCCGTACGCGTGGCGCTGACGGTCCTGGCCCGGCCGCACTACCTTCCCGGCCGTGAACACGCCACGCCGCTCGTCTCCGCCGCCGGCCTGGACGAGACCGCCCTGCGGGGCGCCTGGACGATCTCGAACGGCATCCGGGATGGCAGCGGAGCGATGGTGGCGCCGGGCGCCCAGATCATGTGTCCACCGGGCGCCACCGCGCCGACAGGCGGGCCGTGCGGTGGTGAGTTCGGCGCGGGCGCGTACAACTGGGTGCTCTACCAACCGGCCGACCGGTACTGGTTGTTCCAGGGTATCGAGACCGGGGTCTTCGTCGCGCTTGCCGCGATCCTGCTCTGTCTCGCCGTGTGGCGGGTCCGTCGGATCGCCTGAGCATCCGGTTGGTGCCCCCGACGAGGGGCACCAACCGGACCCACGGACCGCCGTGCGGTCAGGGCAGGATCGCGGCGACGTAACCACCGTCCACCCCGACGTCCGGCACCGGTCCGCTGGACGGACCGGTGCCGGACGGCTACGTCGATCAGCTGGCCGTGCAGGTCGGTGTCGGTGTGCTCGGCGTGCCGGTGGTGGCGCCGAGGAAACCGAACGAGGTGCTGGCACCGGCGGCGAGACTGCCGTTGTAGCTGACGTTGCGGGCGGTCACCGTCGATCCCTGGCTGGTGACGGTCGCGTTCCATGCCTGGGTGACCGTCTGCCCGGCCGGGTACGTCCAGGTCACGGTCCAGCCACGGATCGCCGAGCCACCCGCGGTGACCCGGACCTCGCCCTGGAAGCCGCCGGACCACTGGTTGGTCACCGTGTAGGTCGCCGTGCAGCCGCTACCGCCGGGCGGCGGCGTGGTGGGCGGTGGGCTGCTCGGCGGCGGCGTGGTGGGCGGAGGCGTGGTGGGCGGGGGAGTGGTCGGCGGAGGCGTGGTGGGCGGGGGAGTGGTCGGCGGAGGCGTGGTGGGCGGGGGAGTGGTCGGCGGGGGAGTGGTGGACCCGCCCCAGCCGGCGGTCGAGTCCAGCCAGGCGGCGCGGCGCAGCATCCAGTCCCGCATGAACTGGACCTGCCCCTGCCAGGTCGGCGCGGTCGGCGTGATGAACGGGCCGACCATTCGGGTGCTGAGGTTGGGCCAGCGCTGGAAGTTGCGCTGTGCCCCGTTGGCCAGCGGCCCGGTGAGGGCGTCGATCCGCGACTGCAGCGACGCGTCGGACAGCGGGCCCCGGCGCAGCGTCTGCCAGCGCAGCCGCACCTCGTTGACGAACGCCGGATCGCGCATCAACTGCGGGTACCAGTCGTTGGCCACCGGTTGGCGGACCTGCTGGTACTGCCAGCCGGCGGTCTGGTCGTTCTGGAAGAAGCCGCCCACCCCGAAACTGAGGTCGTAGTCCCAGAGCGGCCCGGCGAAGATCTTGGTGTCGCGGTCCTTGTAGAAGTAGGCGCTGCGGATGTACGAGTCCATCTCCCGGCTCAGCTCGTTGATGATGAGCTGGTCGATGAAGGAGCCCACGTCGATGTACGCCCGGTAGCCGGTTGTCGGATCGGCGAAGTTGGGTGCCCGCAGCACGTTGTGGAACTCCTGGATGTGGTTGCGCAGCCAGTCGCGTTGCTCGGGTTGCAGCGGCGACGGGTCGGCGACCTCGAGGTAGTTCCAGCAGCTAGCCGCCGGCCCGGTGCAGGGCAGCGTCGGCTCCTCGGCGGCCATCCACTCGAACTTCCAGATGTAGCCGCCGGTGATCCGCGGCAGGGTCCGGTCGTCCTCGCGGAGCTGCTTGAGGTCGAGACGGTCCTTGGAGTTCTTGATCGTCTCGACGATCATGTAGACACCCATGTAGTCGTCGGAACCGACCGGGCCGGCGTCGGTGTTCAGGTAGAACTCCGCGAAGGCGTACCGGGGCGCCGGCAGGCCCATCTGCCGGCCGAGGTCGTAGACGAACGCCTCCCGGATCAGGGACTTGTCGCTGAACGGCCCGCGCAGTACCCAGTCGGAGTCGGCCGGCATACCGAGGACCGGGTAGTCGGCGTCGTCGTCGGCGTTGTCCCAGAATTCGAGCCGGAACGGCGTCTTGGCGAACATCGCCGACGACTGCCCGCGCAGCCGGAACCCGGCCCGGGTGGCCACCGTGGGTGCGGCGGCCAGGGAGGTGCTGCCGCCACCCGGCTCGAAGATCATCGTGGTGGCGTCGAAGTACTCCCGGTCCGGCCGGCCGGCACCGTACGAGTCGATCAGGACGACCGGCAGGTCGTGTGCGGTGCTGGTGTTGCGTGCGACGTACATGGCGGTGCCGGGTGCACCCGAGGCGGTCTGCCCGACGAACGCCTGGGCCCGCAGTTGCGTCGTACGCGTGAACCGCAACGCCGATCCGGAGTAGAGCGGCGACTGTGCGTTCGGTAGCGCTCCGTCGGTGGTGTAACGGATCTGGGCACCGCTGACGGTGGTGCTCAGCGACACCGAGACCTCACCGGAGAAGGTGCCACTGGGTACCGAGAAGCCGATGTCGCCGACCAGGTCCTCGGCGGCGTCCGCAGCGGCGGCGGCGTCCGCGGCGGTCCGGTCGACCGGTGTGGTGGAACTCGACGTGTCGGCGAGGGGTTCGGCACCGGCCGGTGCCGGCGACGGGACGAGAAACGCGGTGACCAGCATGGCGACGGCCGCGATCCCCGCGATGCGCAAGCGGGGTGCCGTCGAGGTGCCGACGCTGGGGTCGGTCAGACGCACGATGCCTCCTGGACGGGACGGTGGGTGGTGGCGGTCGGTGCCGTGCCCACCGACGGGGTGGTGCGGAAGTGCCGACGGAGTGTCCGGCGCCAGGGTGAATCCGGCAGCTCCGGGCGCAGCGCCGCCAGGCCCGTGGCGTACTTGGAGATGCGGGCCGGGCGCAGCCCTCGCTGCCACAGCAGCCGGTCGGCGGGCGACGCGGCGGCGCTGGTCTTGGTCTCGACCACGGCCAGGTCCGGTAGGTGCAGTGCGGTGTCACCGGCCTGCCAGGAGAGCCCGGTGTCGATGGTGATCCGGCTGGCGGTCGCCGGTAGCAGCAGCGTCACCCGCCGGTAGCTGGTGACCAGCACCGGATCGAGGGCGCTGCCGGTGGGCGGGCAGATCGCCTCCCGCACGAGTGCCTCGTCGACAAACTCGCGGCCGGGGACCACGGTCGTGCGGTCATGCGGCTCGTACGGCAACCGGTGCTTGGTAATGCTGTCGCGCGCTCCGCTGATCTTCACTTCGAGCCAGCACTGCGCCGAGTCGAGGTAGGTGCGGGTACGCACCTTGAAGCGGCGTCGCCGCCGGTAGGCCGCGCAGTGGTAGCTGGCCAGCAGCGGGGTGTCGAAGTAGACCGACTCGTAGCGGAAGCTGCGCGCGCCGTCGATGTCCAACACCCGCGCGTACGGGGTGAGCTGGTCCAGCAGGTGGGGCAACCGGTCGAGGGGGACGAGGTACTTGCGGTCCACCCGGGTCTGCAGCGCGGCCCGGTCGACGAGTTCGGCCAGCCCGATCGGGTCCATGGCCGTCAGCGGCGCGGTGATCGGCTGGATGCTCATCGGGCGGCTCCCGCCGTCGCCGGAGTCGCGGACGCCCTGGTGGCGCGGCCCTTGACCGAGTACCGGACGTCGACCACGGTGGTCTCGTTGACCAGGTCGAGTCGTTGCACCGTGGCGACGTGCACGCGGGCGCCGAGCAGTTGCTCCAACTGGGCCACGAGGGTCACGTGGTCGGTCACCGCCGAGTCGAGCACCATGATCTGGTGCCGGTAGTGGCGGAGCAGCCGAGGGTGGTCGCCCAGGAACATCACCACGACGAGGAGACCCATCAGTCCGGCGCTGAGCCAGATCGAGGTGGTGCTCAACGCGCCGAGGATGCCCAGCGCCAGGGCGGAGAAGTAGTACGCGACCTCGTGCTGGTCCAGCTCCGTCGACCGCAGGCGGATGATCGACAGTACGCCGAACAACGCCAGCCCGAGCCCCAGCCCCGCGCCGACGTTGCTGGCGCTGAGCGCGCTGGCCACCGCGAGGACACCGACGTTGACGCCGAGGTAGGCGACCACGAGATCGCGGCGGCGGTGCCTCGGAAAGTAGAGCCCGAAGACGAGTAGCACCACCGCGCCGATGTCGATCGCGAACAGGATGAGCTGCGACATCTGCTGTCTTCCTCCTGGATCGCTGTCGCGCCGGCCCCGTCTCATCTCGTCGGCACGAGCTGCGGTCAGGCGACCGAACGCAACCGAAAATCTCGGTAAACTTGCGGGAACTATTCCGGGAAGCGTAATGGCACGCATTGAAGTAGGTCAATGGTCATGTCGTGCCAACCTGGACTTTTGGCGCGCTCGACGCCGTCGTGGTCGGCGGCTCGCGACTGGTCGCCCGGCCCGACGGTGGATCGCCCGCAGGTGAACCCATCATGTACCAGGGGTGAATCGAGGGTAAACAACCCTGGCGGCACGCCGTTCGTCGCGGGTGCGTCCGGCCAGCCACCGGGCCGCGCCGGTGGGTCGTCGTTCCGGTCGGCCCGCGAGGGCGTGCCGCGAGTCCCCGACCGGGTGGACCGACCGGGTGGCGGGGACCGATAATCACCGAAACCGTATTGACATGTTTCGTTTTTGTGTTCGAAACTTACCCAACGTCTATCGACGTTGATCGATTGAGTCCGATGGTGTCTCGCCGTCTCCCGGAAGGGGGCCCGAATGATCAGCAGGTTGGGCCGCTCCCGTAACCGTTCGATGCTGGTGCTGGCGGTGACGGCACTCACCCTCGTGGCGGCGACCTGGTCGATGGCCGAGGGCGGTGCGGCCCGCGCCGCCGCCGGCCTCGCGACCGTCTCGTCGGTGGAGGACGAGGGTGTCGACTGCCCGACGTCGAATCCCGGAACGCCCTCGGCCAATCCCAGACTGCCCGACCCGTTCCGGCGGCTCGACGGCAGCCGGATCTCGGCCAGGTCCGACTGGCGTTGTCACCGGGCGGAGACCAAGCAACTGGCGCAGCGGTACGTCTACGGCGACAAGCCGGCGAAACCGCAGACCGTCAGCGGTACGGTCTCGAGCACCAGCATCACGGTGAACGTGTCGCACAACGGCCGTACCGCCAGCTTCTCCGCGAGCGTGCAACTGCCCAGCGGTGGTAGCGGGCCGTATCCGGCCGTGGTGGTGCTGGGCGGGTTCGGCGCGGACACGGCCACCATCCGGTCCGCCGGCGCTGCCGTGATCAGCTACGACCCGCTCGCGGTCGGTCGGGAGGGTACGCCCCGCAGCAACAAGCAGGGCGCCTTCTACAGCATCTACGGCTCGTCCAGCAGCACCGGGCTGCTGGTCGCCTGGGCCTGGGGGGTCAGCCGGATCATCGACGTGATCGAGCAGTCGGGCGGCACCATCCTGCGCGCGGACGCGACCGGCGTCACGGGTTGCTCCCGCTACGGCAAGGGTGCCTTCGTGACGGGCGCGTTCGACCAGCGCATCGCCCTGACCATGCCCATCGAGTCGGGCAGTGCCGGTTCGCCGATCTTCCGCGGCATCCCGGGCGAGGCCGGCGCCCAGCCGTTGAGCAGCGCGTACGGCGAGCAGCCGTGGCTGGGCGACGCCTTCGGGTCGTACACCGGCAACCCGGCGAACCTGCCGATCGACACGCACCAGACGGTGGCCCTGGTGGCGCCGCGTGGACTGCTCATCATGGACAATCCGCACATCGACTGGCTGGCCGCCCGATCCTCCAGTGTCGCCGCGCTGGCCGGAGCGGAGGTCTACCGGGCACTCGGCGCGGGTGACAACATCAGCTACTGGTCCGACGTCCAGGACGGCACGCACTGCGCCTCCCGGCCCGAGTGGCGTACCCCGTTGCAGCAGAACATCCAGAAGTTCCTGCTCAACACGGGCAGCTCGACGGGCGTGTTCCGGATCTCCAGCCGGAAGGCCGGCAGCCTGTCGGAGTGGCGGGACTGGCAGACGCCGACCCTCGCCGACGGCCCGACCAGCCCGCCGACCACGCCGCCCACCTCCGCGCCGCCGACGACGCCACCCACCACGCCTCCGACGACTTCGCCGACGACCCCGCCCACCACGCCACCGTCGAGTGGTGCCTGCTCGGCGTCGGTGTCGATCAACCAGTGGACGGGTGGCTTCGTCGCCACCGTACGGGTGACGGCCGGCACCGCCGCGGTCAACGGCTGGACGGTGGCCCTGACGTTGCCCTCCGGTGCCAGCGTCACCAACGCCTGGAACGCCCAGCGCAGCGGCTCCAGCGGCGCGGTCACCTTCAGCAACGTCAGCTACAACGGCTCCATCGCCGCCGGGCAGTCGACCGAGTTCGGTTTCCAGGGCACCGGCACCGGTGGTGGGATGGTCCCCGCCTGCTCGGCCCGGTAGCCGCGGCACCGCCGCAGGTGAGGGCGCGGCGGCGAAGGTCGCGGGTCCAGTAACTCTCCGAAACTTCCGGGAGAACTTCCGGAAATCATTGACGTGCGTGAAACCTCGCTGCAATACTTCGGCCCAGTAAGGCCGATGCGATCCCTTTGGCCGGGATACGCCTCACTCATCCTTTTCGCCCATACGCGTCCGGATTCATGCTGCCCAGCGCGGGCCACCGGACCCCGGAAGGAGCGTCATGGCCAACTCTTCCCGAGCACCCGGACGGTCCAGGCGACTGCGCGCCGCGCTCGTCGTCTCGGCTGCCGTCGGCCTGCTCGCCACCGCGGGCGCCGTGGTCCTGCCCGGCAGCGCCAGCGCCGCGAGCACCCTCGGTGCCTCCGCGGCGGAGCGCGGCCGTTACTTCGGCACCGCGGTCGCGGTGAGCAGGCTCAACGACTCGGCGTACACGACCATCCTGAACCGCGAGTTCAACCAGGTCACCGCCGAGAACGAGATGAAGATCGACGCGCTCCAGCCGAACCAGGGGCAGTTCAACTACGGCAACGCCGACCGGCTGGTCCAGCACGCCCGTAGCCAGGGCATGCTGGTCCGCGGACACACTCTGGCGTGGCACTCGCAGCAGCCGGGCTGGATGCAGAACATGTCCGGCACCACCCTGCGCAACGCGATGCTCAACCACGTGACCCAGGTCGCCACCCACTTCCGGGGCCAGATCGAGTGGTGGGACGTGGTGAACGAGGCGTTCGCCGACGGCAGCAGCGGCGCGCGGCGCGACTCGAACCTGCAGCGCACCGGCAACGACTGGATCGAGGCGGCCTTCCGGGCCGCTCGCCAGGCCGACCCGAACGCCGACCTGTGCTACAACGACTACAACATCGACAACTGGAACGACGCCAAGACCCAGGCCGTCTACCGGATGGTCCAGGACTTCAAGAGCCGCGGCGTGCCGATCGACTGCGTCGGCCTGCAGTCGCACTTCACCGGCGGTTCGAACTACCCGAGCAACTACCGCACCACGCTGTCCAGCTTCGCCGCCCTCGGCGTCGACGTGCACATCACCGAACTGGACATCCGCAACGCCCCGACCGACGCGTACCGCAACGTGGTGAACGACTGCCTCGCCGTCGCGCGCTGCAAGGGCATCACCGTGTGGGGCATCCGCGACTCCGACTCGTGGCGCTCCAGCGAGAACCCGCTGCTGTTCAACGGCAGTGGCCAGAAGAAGCCGGCGTACGACGCCGTGCTCGCCGCGCTGAACAACGGCACCACGCCGCCCACCGGCAACCCGACCACTCCGCCGCCCACCGGCAACCCGACCACTCCGCCGCCCAGTGGCGGGTGCACCGCGACGGTGACGCCCGGCCAGGTCTGGGGTGACCGCTACAACACCTCCGTGACGGTCAGTGGGGCCAGCACCTGGTCCGTGGTCGTCGCCATCACCGCGCCGCAGAAGATCTCCGCCACCTGGAGCGGCAGCCCCACCTGGGACAGCAGCGGCAACGTGATGACGATGCGCTCCAACGGCAGCGGCAACACGTTCGGCTTCACCACGATGATGAACGGCAACTCCAGCGCCCGACCGCAGATCAGGTCCTGCACCGCAGGCTGACCTGGTCGAGCCACACCGGCCGTGCGGGGCTTGCCCCGCACGGCCGGTGTGCTTTGTCCGGCGAGCCCGGTGATCCGGAGCAGTTCATTGACGGCCGTCTGGCTGTCGTCATACCGTCGCAGCGTCAGCCATCGATGATGGGCAGGGCGACCGAGCCGGCGCCCGTGTCCGCCGGGCGACTTCCAGGGCACGGTCGCCGGGCGCGATGGGCCGCGACGGCCGGGCCAGCGCCGCAGGCACGGTCCGGCCACGCACACGCCGCTGCCGGCTGCCGCCTCGGTACGTGATCACAACCTGCCCGGCAGGATCCGGTTGTGAACGCGAACAGTTCCGGTCGCCCCGACCGCGGCCAGGACTGAAGGAGAGAGCAAATGGTGAAACGGAAGCGCATCGCCCTGCTCGCCGCCGCGGTGGCCAGCACGCTCGTCACCGCCGTCGTCGGGGTCGCGGTGGCACACGCCGCGACGGTCGCCTGCGCGGTGCGGTACACGGTCTCCGCCCAGTGGCCGGGCGGATTCAACGCCGACGTGACCATCACCAACCTCGGCGACCCGGTGTCGTCATGGCGCCTGACCTGGGCCTACGCCGGCGGACAGCGGGTGACGCAGGCGTGGAACGCGACCGTGACGCAGGACCTCGCGCAGGTGACCGCGGCGAACATGCCGTACAACGCGACGATCGGCCGCAACGGCACCGCGAACTTCGGTCTCACCGGCTCGTGGAGCGGCAGCAACCCGGTGCCGACCGCGTTCGCGCTGAACGGGGTGACCTGCACCGGCTCCGGCAACCCCGGTCCGACCCCGACGCCGACCCGCACCACCGCCCCGCCGATACCCGACTATCCCCCCACCGGTCGGCTGTGCGACAGCGACGATCTGATCGAGATCGGGAAGTACTGGATTCCGAACAACCAGTGGGGCGCCACCGGTGCCACCGGCAGCCAGTGCATCTGGTCCAACGGAGGCCCGGGGAACCCCATCTACTGGGGGACCAGCTACACGTGGAGCGGCGATCCGAGCAGCGTCAAGTCGTACGCGGCGGCGATCCTCGGCTGGCACTGGGGTTGGCGGCGGCCGAACACCGGGCTGCCGGTGCAGATCTCGGCGAACCGTGACGTGACCACCAACTGGCGGTTCAACGTCACCACCAACGGCTCGTCGAACATGAACGTCGCGTACGACATGTGGTTCCATCCGATGGCCGATCCAGGCTCCGCGGACCAGCCCACCGACGAGTTGATGATCTGGCTCTACCGTTCCAACGCGTCGCCGGCCGGCAGCCGCCAGGGCACCGTCACCATCGCGGGTACCACCTGGGAGGTCTGGCGTGGCTACGTGGGCGCCTAGAACGTCTACTCCTACGTGCGGACCAGCAACACCACGAGCGCGACCCTCAACCTCCGCGACTTCACCAACGACGTGGTCTCCCGGGGCTGGATGAGCAGCTCGAAGTACCTGACAAGTGTCCAGGCGGGACCGGAGATCTTCACCGGCAGCGGCGAGGTCAACACGACGTCGTACCAGGTGACCGTCGGCTGAACCGGACCGATGGGTGCTGATCGAAGGACATCATTGACCGCTACCGTTAACACTCTTTAAGATTTGGCTGCCTCGAGGAACCCAGCACCGTACGCCACGGCCGGTCATCGGCGGCTCCACAACGACCGGCCGTGGCGGCACGGCACCCGCACCTGCCACGGGAAGGTCCTCGATGTCCTCACCACGTCCCCGGCCGCGCTCGGCCCTGGCCGCCGGTCTGCTCGCGCTGGTCACCGCCGGTGCCACTCTCGCCGTCACCCCGACCGCCGCCCAGGCGGTGGTGCTGCCCGACAACTTCAAGAGCGTGGGCTATCTGCCGTCCTGGACCGGCAACGTCAACTCGGTGCAGTACACCAAGCTCACCCACATCAACTACGCCTTCGTGCTACCGAACAGCAACGGCACCCTGCGCGCGGTGGAGAACCCGAGCAAGCTCACCTCGCTGGTGTCGCTGGCCCGGGCGAACAACGTGAAGGTCTCCATCGCCGTCGGCGGCTGGAACGACGGCGACGACTCCGCCTTCGAGGCCCTCGCGGCCAACGCCGGTACCCGCACCACGTTCGTCAACAGCGTGGTCAACTTCGTCAACCAGTACGGCCTCGACGGCGTCGACATGGACTGGGAGTACCCGGACCCGGGCGCCTCGGCCAACAACTTCAGCCTGCTGATGCAGCAGTTGAGCAACGCGTTGCGCCCGCAGGGCAAGCTGCTCACCGCGGCGGTCGTCGCGGAGGGCTACTACCGCGACGGCGTACCGACGTCGGTCTTCAACCACGTCGACTTCCTCAACATCATGGCGTACGACGGCGGCAGCCCACACGCCAACTACGACTGGTCGATCAACGCGGTGAACGGCTGGAAGGCCCGGGGCCTGCCGGCCAGCAAGGCCATCCTGGGCGTGCCCTTCTACAGCCGGCCCGGCTACTACACCTACACCCAGCTGGTCGGCATGGACCCGGCCAACGCCAACCGGGACTGCACCACCGTCGGCGGCGCCCAGCAGTGCTACAACGGCGTACCGACGGTCAAGCGCAAGACCCAGTGGGCGATGGCGAACGCCGGCGGCATGATGAACTGGGAGTTGACCCAGGACACCGGCGGCTCGACCTCGCTGGTCAGCGCGATCTACGACACCGTGATGGGCGGCTCCCCGCCGCCGGCCGGTCGGACCGGCCAGATCACCGGCATCGCCGGCAAGTGTGTCGATGTCGCCGCCGCCGGCACCGCCAACGGCACCGCGATCCAGCTCTACACCTGCAACGGCACCAACGCACAGCGCTGGACCGTGGCCGGCGACGGCACCCTGCGCGCCCTCGGCAAGTGCCTGGACGTGACAAGCGCCGGCACCGCCAACGGCACCCCGATCCAGCTCTGGGACTGCAACGGCACCGGCGCCCAGGCCTGGCAGGCCCAGTCCAACGGCACGCTACGCAACCCGGTGTCGAACAGGTGCCTCGACGCCACCGGCAACAGCTCCGCCGACGGCACCCGGCTCCAGATCTGGGACTGCTTCGGCGGCGCCAACCAGGTCTGGCGTCTCCCGGCCTGAGCCTCCGCGGCAAGGTTCCGACCGGCGGCCGGCCAGTGAGGACGCTGGCCGGCCGCTCCCGACAGTGACGTTTCGTCACAGCAGCCGGCGTCGTCGCGATTAGTGACGGAACGTGAGGATGCCACTGACCCCCAGGTTTGCCCTTTCCCGCCTTTGCTCTGCTTCACCCGACGCACTGGCAGCTGAGCTGCGACGATGCGGCCGAACAGGAGCCGGCGGAGGCCCAGCTTGGACACTGAAGGTAACCGTTGCGTGGGTTGAAGCAGAGCAAAGGCGTCGAGGACGTACGGGGAGGGGCGAGATTAAGTTGCTGACCGTGACGGATACTGAGTCACCTGCGGCGAAGGCTGACCATGGGCGGCTGGCGATCGGGTGAAGCGGCCATGGTGCGGCGGTCGGCCTAACGGGTCAGCATGCTCCGGGCCTGGGCGAGTCCACCCACCAGTTCCCGCAACGCCGCGACGATCGCAGCTTCGAGCTCCGGGCTCAGTCGGCTGACCGGAACCGAGACGCTCACCGCGTCGACCGCCGGGCGGGCCAGCGGTACGGCCATCGCCACGCAGCGGATGCCCTCGGCGTTCTCCTCCCGGTCGACCGCGTGCCCGGTGGTCCGCACCGTGGCCAGGGCGGCGTGCAGGGACTCGGGGTCGGTGACCGTGTGCGGCGTGAGGCGAGCCAGCGGCCAGGTCAGCATCCGGTCGACGTCGGCGTCCGGATGCTCGGCCAGCAGGGCCTTGCCCAGCGCGGTGGCGTGTGCCGGCAGCCGGCGGCCGATCGCGCTGTACAGCCGCAGCCGGTGCACCGACTCCCGTTTGGCGAGGTAGACGACCTGGTCGCCGTCGAGTCGGCCGAGATGCACGGCTTCGCCGAAGCGACGGGACAGCTCGTCCAGCACGCCGGACAGCAGGCCGACCCGCTCGTCGCCGTCCAGATAGGCGGCACCGACCCGCAGCGCGCGTAGGCCGAGGCGGAACCGGGTGCCGCTCTCGTCGGTCTGCACCCAGCCGCGACCGACGAGCGTCCGGAGCAGGCCGTGCAGGCTGCTCTTCGGTATGCCGAGGGCGCGGGCCAGGTCGCCCAGCGCCCAGTGCTGTGGCCGCTCGGCGAGCAGTTCGAGCAGGTCGAGGGTGCGCCCGGCCGACTTCACGGGCTGGAAATCCTCGGGCGCGGTGGGCACGCGGCCACTCTAGCGAAGGGCGTACCCCTCCAGTAAGGTCACGTACGTGACCAACGTTCATAGTTCTGAACAGTTGCCGGTCGGTCGGGTGCTGCCCGTGGTGGTGCTCGACGACGCACGGCTCGCCGACCCGCTCGGTGACGCCCTGGTCAAGGGTGGTCTGACCGCCGTCGAGGTGACCCTGCGTACCGCCGCCGGGCTGGACGCCATCGCGGCGCTCGCCGCCCGCGACGACCTGACCGTGGGCGCCGGCACGGTGCTCACCGTCGAGCAGGCCGAGCGGGCGATCGGGGCCGGTGCCCGGTTCGTGGTGACCCCCGGCTTCGCGCCGGCCGTGGTCCGCGCCTGCCAGCAGGCCGGCGTGCCGGTGGTGCCCGGCGCGGCCACCGCGACCGAGATCCAGATGGCCCTCGACGCCGGCCTGAACGTGGTCAAGTTCTTCCCCGCCCAGCAGCTTGGCGGCGCGGCGATGATCAAGGCTCTCGCGGCACCGTTCCGCGACGTCCGGTTCATCCCCACCGGCGGCATCACCGCCGAGGTGATCGCCGACTACCTGGCCCTGCCGGCGGTGCTGGCGGTCGGAGCGAGCTGGATGGTCTCGGCCGACCTGATCGCCGGTGAGCAGTGGGACGAGATCGCCACCCGCACCCGGGCGGCACTGGCAGCGGCCGGAGGTGCGGCGTGAGCGCGGTGGACCCCCGGCCGAAGGCCGACTGCCGGTACGACCTGGTTTCGCTCGGTGAGGTCATGCTGCGGCTCGACCCCGGTGAGGGTCGGGTCCGCACCGCCCGTCAGTTCCGGGTCTGGGAGGGTGGCGGCGAATACAACGTCGCCCGGGGTCTGCGCCGCTGCTTCGGCCTGCGGACCGCGGTGGTCACCGCGTTCGCCCGCAACGAGGTCGGCCTGCTGCTGGAGGATCTGATCCTCCAGGGCGGCGTCGACACCAGCCTGATCACCTGGCTGCCGTACGACGGCATCGGCCGCACCGTCCGCAACGGACTGAACTTCACCGAGCGCGGCTTCGGCGTCCGTGGCGCGGTCGGCACCTCCGACCGGGGCCACTCCGCGGCCAGCCAGCTCAAGCCGGACGACGTCGACTGGGACCACCTCTTCGGCACGCTCGGGGTGCGGTGGCTGCACACCGGCGGCATCTACGCCGCCCTGTCCGACACGGCCGCGCAGACCGCCGAGGCCGCGATGACCGCGGCCCGTCGGCACGGCACCCTCGTCTCGTACGACCTGAACTACCGACCCAGCCTCTGGAAGGCTGTCGGCGGCCAGGACCGCGCGCGGGAGGTGAACACCCGGCTCGCCCGGCTGGTGGATGTGATGATCGGCAACGAGGAGGACTTCACCGCCTGCCTGGGCTTCCCGGTGCCGGACACGGACATCCACAGCGGTGCGCTGGACGCCGGCAACTTCAAGGCGATGATCGAGTCGGTCGTGCAGGCGTACCCCAACTTCAAGGTGGTGGCGACGACGCTGCGCGGGGTACGCAGCGCGACGGTGAACGACTGGGGTGCCGTGGCTTGGGCGGGCGGCGCGTTCGCCGAGGCCACCCACCGACCCGGCCTGGAGATCCTGGACCGGGTCGGCGGCGGTGACAGTTTCGCCTCCGGGCTGATCTACGGCCTGCTCGAACGCGACGGCGATCTGGCCATCGCGGTGGAGTACGGTGCCGCCCACGGCGCGCTGGCGATGACCACGCCGGGCGACACGTCCATGGCCAGCCTGGCCGAGGTGGAGGCGTTGGTGCGTGGCGCCGGCGCCCGGGTGCGACGCTGACCCGGTCGCTTCGGAGCGCCATTCGTGTTCGGTTGGCGTCAGTGCGGAAATTGACACACGTGTTGTGGTCCCGGCCGGACGGCCGAACGATGAGCTGCATGAGTGACAAGTCATTCGATTGACCGACCTCCGGAGAGGAGTGCCGGTCATGCCGGACGAATTCATCATGGGCGTACCCGAGGAACTTCGCTTCGATGTCATCGAGCTGCTGCCCCCGGAAGCGCTCGCCGGCCTGGCGAGAGAACCCTATTCCAGGGAGCTTCTCCAGGAGTACTTCCAGAAGGCCGACGTCTACTTTGTCGACAGGCCCCGCGATGTGGAGGATCGGAGGTCGGTCGAGGAGCTGATCGACGGACTCCGGGACAATCTCTATTTCCGGGGGCCCGGCAACGAGAAGCTGAACAAACTGTTCTACAAGACGCTCATCAGGCTGCCGAGCTGGGTGCCACGGCCGGACGGCGGAGAGCGGGGCGACCAGGTCGAATTCGTGGCTGCCTGCGTCAGTGGCGGAATCCCGCGAAGCTCCGACGCGATCAACCGCCGGGAGGCGCTCGAGGAGTTCACGAAGAGCGCCATCCGGCTGAACCTCTTCTCGTACTCCGACACCGGCGAGCGGTATCCGGGCCAGGACCTGTCGACGGTCATCGACGCCTGGGCCAGCGGCAAGATCGTGTACCTGTTCAACCCGGAGCAGCCCGGCAACTAGCCTGGTTTCAGGTCCAGCGGACGGTAGACGCCGCACCCGGGACCGGACCGGTCCGCTCAGGGGAGCAGATCGGTCCGGGCGGCACCGGTGGCCGGGTCGAACGGGTAGGACAGGTGCTGGTGCACCAGCTGCCAACGGCCGTCGCGGCGCGCGAAGACCCGGGTACCGCGCGACCAGCTCTCGACGGTCCCGTCACGGGGCGGGGTCACCCGTACCCGGTTCAGGCCCCAGGACACGGCGAGATCACCGTCGACCACGAGCGTCTGGTCGGGCACCTCCCAGCTCACCGCGCCATCACCCGACGCGTCCAGGCCGGCCTGGCAGATCTCACGTACCGCCGGTTCGCCGACATACCGCAGCGGCGCCTCGTGCTCGTACGACACGACGTCGGCGGCGATCGGCTCCATCAGGGCGTCGAGGTCCTTGTCCGCCGTCGCGGCGAACCACCGCTCGTGCAGCTCGTGCAGTTCCCTCTCGTCGGCGGCGGAGTTGCGGTCGGCCACCGGGTCGAGGGCGAACGAATGATGCTCGTGGGTGACCACCCACCGACCGTCGTCACGGCGTAGGCCCAGGGTGAGGCGCAACCGCCGGTCAGGCGCCTCGGCCAGGTCCGCCGGTGTGCCACAGCGCAGCAGGGCGTACGCGAACGCCACGTCGTCGCCGGCGGTGACCTCCAGCGACTCGATGTCGAACGACGCACCCTGGGCCTGCCAGCGGAAGAACGGCGGCCAGGTCTGCCGGTACGCGTCGAGGCCACGCACCCCCTGCTGCGGCGGCGGCACGTCGAACATCACGATGTTCTCGGCGTGGTCGGCGAGCACTGTGGCGAGGTCCCCCTGGTGTACGGCCCTGGCCCAGCGTTCGATCAGTTCGCGGATCTGTTCTTCATCGGTGGCCATGCTCGGCTCGGTCCTTCCGGGGTTGATCGGCTCCGTCACACCTACAACCCCGGCCGGAGCGGAAACTCACCGCCGGGCGGCGGTTTCGTCCTCGGAAAGTCGGTCGGGCAGGCCGAAAGTCGCGAACGGGGCGTCGAGGAAGGAGACCACCTCGGTGACCCGGGCACCGTCGAGCGCCAGCAGGTCCAGACCCGCTGGCCGGTAACTTCGCCGGGTGACGTCCCAGAGGTAGGTGCCGAACGCGAGCTGCCCGTTCGCCCGGGCCGGCAGAAATCGCCAGCGGTGGGCCAGGACCGCCTCGACGAGAAAACCGCGGATCGCGTCGCGGCCCTGGTACCAGACCCGCTGTGGCGGCATCGAGTACCGCGCCTCGTCGGTCAACATCGTTACCAGGGTCTCGACGTCGCCGGTCTCCCAGGCAGCCGCGTACCGCCGGGCGAGATCGCGCCGCGCCCGGTCGCCGAGCGTGCCGAGGGCCCGGTGCTGGCTGCGGTCCGGCAGCAGGCCGGCGAGTATCGCGCGGGCCCGCCGCAACGCGCTGTTGACCGCCACGACCGTGGTGTCCAGCAGTCCGGCGACCTCGCGGGCCGGATAGCCGAGCACGTCACGCAGCAGCAGGACCGCGCGTTGCCGGGCCGACAGATGTTGCAGCGCGGCGACGAACGCCAGCTCGACGCTCTCCCGGGCGATCACCCGGGCCGCTGGGTTCAGCTGGTCGGCCCAGGCCATCAGCCGATCCGGGTACGGCTCCAACCAGGCCACCTCGGTCGCCGGGTCGGCGCGCAGGTCGGTGGGCAGTTCCCGACGCCGTCGCAGCCCGATTAGCGTCAGCGCCCGATTTGTCGCTATCCGGTACAGCCAGGGCCGGATCCCGGCGTGGTCGTCGAGGCGTTCCAGAGCGCGCCAGGCCCGGTCCAGCGTGTCCTGTACGACGTCCTCCGCGTCGTGCAGCGAGCCCAGCATCCGGTAGCAGTGCGCCCGCAACTCGTCCCGCAGCGGCCCGACGAGACGACCGAACGCCTCACCATCGCCGGCCCGCGCCGCCGCCAGCAGCTCCGCGTCCGACCCGTCCGCCCGGCGCGGTCGCTGCCCGGGCGTCCGATCCAGCTCCACACCGGCACGGTACGCCGCCGAGCCTCGGTGTGTCGGTCACTCCGCCTGCCGGGTGCCGGACCCGGGCTGGTACGACCGTGCGACGATGCGCCCTGTGTTGATCGCTGCTGGCCAGTCGCGACCGGCGGGCCGGTCCGTCGGTTGGGTCGTCGGCATCCCGGCTCGGCCGACGGCACGGTGGGCCGGACGGGGTGGATCGGGCGGGCCGCCGTGCGTCCGGTGACCCGGCGGCCCGCGTGGCAGCGACGCGGTGACCGTTTCCGACACCCCGCGCAGATGATCGCCGTGGGATTCGCCGGTGCGATCGTGGTGGGCACCGGTCTGCTGTCGTTGCCCTGGGCAACCCGATCGGGAGACCCGCCCGACCTGGTGGACGCGCTGTTCACCGCCACCTCGGCGGTGTGCGTCACCGGCCTGGTCACGGTCGACACCGGCAGCTACTGGTCCGGCTTCGGGCAGGCGGTCATCCTGCTGCTCATCCAGATCGGCGGCCTCGGCATCATGACCCTGGCCACGCTGTTCACCGTGCTGCTGTCCCGTCGGCTCGGGCTGCGTGCCCGCTTTCTCGCCCAGGCCGAGACCAAGAGCCTCAACCTGGGCGACGTGCGCGGCGTGGTGCGTCGCATCGTCGTGTTCAGTCTGGTCAGCGAGGCGGTGGTGGCCACGCTGCTCACCATCCGGCTCGCCACCACGTACCAGCGCCCGTTCGGCGCCGCGCTCTACGAGGGTGTCTTCCACGCGATCTCCGCGTTCAACAACGCCGGCTTCTCCACGTACGCGGACAACCTGATGGGGTACGTGACCGATCCCTGGATCACCGTGACCGTCGCGGTGGCGGTCATCCTCGGTGGCCTCGGGTTCCCGGTCGTGTTCGAGCTGGTCCGCTCCTGGCGGCGCCCGGCGTACTGGTCGGTGACGACCCGGATAACCGTCGCGCTGACCGTGGCACTGCTGGCCCTCGGCACGGTGGCGTTCACCCTCGCCGAGTACTCGAACCCGGCCACGTTCGGCCCGCTCGACGGTCCGCAGAAGCTGCTCGCCGGGTTCTTCGCCTCCGCGATGACCCGTACCGCCGGTTTCAACAACGTCGACATCGGTGCGATGCGTCCGGAGAGCCTGCTCGCCAGCGACGTGCTGATGTTCATCGGCGGTGGCAGCGCGGGCACGGCCGGCGGCATCAAGGTCACCACCTTCGGGCTGCTCGCCTTCGTCCTGTGGTCCGAGATGCGGGGCGAGACCCAGGTCAACGTCGGCCACCGGCGGATTCCGGCCAGCAACCAGCGGCAGGCCCTCGCGATCGTCCTGCTCGGTGCCGGCGCGGTCGCCGTGGCCACCTTCGTGCTCCTGGCCATCACCCCGTACCGGCTCGACGCGGTCCTGTTCGAGGTGGTGTCGGCCTTCGCCACCGTCGGCCTGTCCACCGGCATCACGGCTGACCTGCCGCCGCAGGCCGACGTGCTGCTCGTAATGCTGATGTTCGCCGGCCGGATCGGACCGCTCACGTTGGCCTCCGCGCTGGCGCTGCGGGACCGTAACCGGCGTTTCGAGCTACCCGAGGAGAGGACGATCGTTGGCTGACATCCGTAACGAGCCGGTCGTCGTGATCGGTCTGGGCCGCTTCGGCAGCGCGCTGGCTCTCGAACTGGCCAGGCGGGGTACCGAGGTGCTCGCCATCGACAGCCAGCCGAAGATCGTGCAGAGCATGGTGGGGCAGCTTCCGCATGTGATCACCGCCGACTCGACCGACATCGAGGCGCTGCGGCAGCTCGGCGTGGGCGATTTCCACCGGGCGGTGGTGGCGATCGGCACCGACATCCAGGCCAGCATCCTGACCACCAGCCTGCTCGCCGAACTCGGCATCCCCGACATCTGGGCCAAGGCGATCACTGGGCAGCACCGCAACATCCTGACCCGCGTCGGCGCCCACCACGTCATCGCGCCCGAGCACGACATGGGCGAACGCACCGCCCACCTGCTCACCGGCCGCATCCTCGACTACGTGGAGGTGGACGCGGACTTCGCCGTCATCAAGACCAAACCGCCGGGCGACGTGGTGGGCATGCCACTGCGCGAGTCCCGGCTGCGCAGCCGGTGGGGGGTGACCGTGGTGGCGGTGAAGCCGGAAGCGGCCGTCGGCGGACGACGGCCCGGTTTCACCCACGCCACCCCCGACACCGTGCTGAGCTACGGAGATCTGATCCTGGTGGTCGGCCCGGTCGACAACGTCGAGAGGTTCGCCGCTGCGGAGTGAGCGGGCCCAACACTTGACGGCGGTCCGACTTCTCCGCTGCGTCCACCGACCGGCCTGTTGCGGAGGATTGTCGGACTTGGCGACTATCCTCACGCGTCGTGACCGCACAGCTGAACGAGATGCCGCCCGACCTGCTGGACTTGTTCGCGGACGCCGCTGCGCGCCCCCGGACGTTGTCCGTGCCGCTCCCGCCCGGCCGGACGGTCCGCGGCGATGAGGGCGGCGCCGACCGGCCGACGCTGTGGCTCAGCGATGACCCGCCTCCGGCTGGGCTGTGGCCGCGGTTGCACGCCGCCCACCGGGAGTCGGGGTTGTGGCCGTTGCTGCTGGACGGCTACGACGGTGAGCCGACGCGGCCCTGGCAGGACGGCGAGTTCTGGCCCGGGCGCGGGTCGTCGCCGGCCGAGCATGATCCGGAGCGGCTGCTCGCCGGTTGGTGGGCCGACCAGACGACTCCCTACGACGGCGACGACCAGCTGTCCAACGACCGGCGGGCCGCCGTCACCGCCCCGTACGGGCGGGACTGGCCCGGGCTGGCGCCGCCCGGCGAGCCGTGGACGACGCCGCAGCGGCACGCGGACCACTGGGCCGAGCAGTTGCGGCTGGCCCAACCGGCCATGCGCCTCGGCCTGGTTCCCGCCGAGCGGGGCAGCGACGCCCTGGCCGTCCTCGGCTGGCTGGGCGCGATCAACCACACAGCCGATCCCGGCCGGCTGTCGGCCGTGCTGCGCAGCTGGGAGGACCGGTTCGGCGCCCGGGTGATCGGGGTCGGCTTCGCCGAGCTGTACCTCAGCGTCGCCGCGCCGCCGGAGCAGGCCACCGAGGCGCTGCGGGTGGCCGCCGAGCATTTCGCCTTCTGCCCGGACAACGTCTGGCAGGGGCAGCGACCATGCACCCTGGCCGCGTACGCCGAACGGATCGTCGACGCGCCGACCTGGGCTTTCTGGTGGGACTGACCCGGGTGGTCCTCAGTGGGCCGGGTCGCCCTGACCGGGCAGCGTGAGCGTCACCAGGAACGCCGCGTGGTCGGTCGTCCGTTCCATGCTGACCGACCTGGTGGACTCGATCGGCAGGTCCGCCGTGGCCATGAACTGCTGCACCCCGCCGTCGTGCCGGTGCCGGTAGTCCGCCGGTACGCAGGAACGCACGTCGGGTGTGCCACCCTGCCGCAGGTTGAGGTCGCCGCTGATCACCGTGGGCTGGTAGCGGCCGTCGGCGTGCAGCTGCGGGATCGCCGTGCCGACCAGGTGGGAGCACTGGGCGAGGGCCAGGGTCGAGCTGGTGTACGCCAGGTGGGTGGTGCAGGCGAAGAAGAGGGTGCGGGCCTCGACGCAGAGCCAGGCCCGTTGCTCGGGGTCGGCCGGGTCCTGTGCCGGGTAGATGCCGGCGTGCACCTCGTGCCCGGCGTCGGGCGCGGCGATGTGCGTCAGCACTCCGACGCCGTACCGCTGTCCGTTGACGCAGCGGTACGGCTCGCCGGTGCGGCCGTTGCGTGCCGGCTGGAAGGCGGCCACCACCGTGCCGGCGTGCACGTCGGTCATCACCCGTTCCAGGGTGTCCACGTCGCCGGAGCAGATCTCGTTGAGGGTGACGACGTCGGGGGCCTCGGCCCGGATCACCTCGGCGGCCCGGGCCACCGCGCGACCCGTGTAGCACCCGGTGGCCATGCCGCTGTTGCACAGGTTCAGTTGGAGCACCCGCAGCGGTGCCGGCGCGACCGGTGCGACGACGGAGCAGCCGGCCAGCAGGACGGCGACCGAGACCAGGGCGGCGGCGGCCACCAGTGGCCGCGGAACTGTCGGACGAGAAACCATGCACCAGCCCTGGGCTCGCGGAGGGGCTGAAAGTGTATCCGTACCGGCGGGACGGCGCTCAGGTCCGCAGCGGGTACGGGATGAAGGTGCTGCGGTTCTCGTCCACGTCGAGTTTCCGGCTGATCGGGGGCGCGGCCCGCTGCGGGCAGGTCATCCGCTCGCAGGTCTTGCAGCCCGGTCCGATCGGGGTCGCGGCCTCGGCCGCGTGCAGGTCCATCCCGGTGGAGTAGACCAGCCGGCTGGCGTGCCGCACCTCGCAGCCCAGCCCGATGGCGTACACCTTGCCGGGTTGGCCGTAGCCGCCGTGGTGGCGGGTGATGGTGCGGGCGATCCACAGGTAACGCTGCCCGTCCGGCATGGCGGCGACCTGGGTGACCACCCGCCCCGGCGCCCCGAACGCCTCGTACACCGTCCACAACGGACAGGTGCCACCGGTGCGCGAGAACGGGAAGCCGGTGGCCGACTGTCGTTTCGACATGTTGCCGGCCCGGTCGACCCGGACGAAGGAGAACGGCACGCCGCGTGCCCGGGGCCGCTGCAACGTGCTGAGCCGGTGGCAGACCGTCTCCCAGCCCATCGCGTAGTGCTGGGTGAGCAGGTCGATGTCGTACCGACGCTGCTCGGCGGCGGCCAGGAAGTGTTCGTACGGCAGCAGCAGCGCCGCCGCGAAGTAGTTGGCCAGACCGACCCGGGTGAGGATCTGGGTCTGCACATCGTCGAACTCCTCCGACTCGACGATCTCGTCGATGACGTCGGCGAACTCCAGCAGTGCGATCTGTGCCGCCATCCGCATCGCCTCCTGCCCGGCGCGCAGCGACGTGGACAGGTGCAGGGTGCGGGTCTGCGGGCGGTACCGGTGCAGCTCGCCACCGAGGGCGGCGGCGTCCTCGCGGGCCACGTGCACGCCGTGCCGTTGCGCCAGCCGGTCGCGGAGCAGGGCGCGGACCTCGCCGCGGCGCAGCTCCATCCGTCCGGCCAGCCGCTCGGCCTCCTCGTCGAGATCCGGCACGTAGTTCTGCCGCCGGTAGAAGAACTCGGTGACCTGGTCGTGCGGGCTGCGGCCGATCCGCTCGCGGTCACCGACCAGCTCGGCGAGCTGCTCGTCGGCCTGCTGGTAGCGCCGGTGCAGCTCGATGACCGCCGCCGCCACCTCCGGCAGCCGGGTGGCCAGTTCGGTGAGTTCGGTCAGGCCGGCGCGTCCGGGCAGCGCCTCGCGTAGCCCGGCGACCAGCCGAGGGGTGTCGTGCGCGGCGAACACGGTCGGGTCGACGCCGAACAGTTCGGTGATGCGTAACAGCACCGGCACGGTCAGTGGGCGGCTGTCGTGCTCGATCTGGTTGAGGTAGCTCGGGGAGATGCTGAGGTGCCGGGCCAGCTCCGTCTGGCTCAGCCCGCGCTCCTCACGCATCCGGCGCAGCCGCGCGCCGGCGAACGTCCTGGCGACCGTCCTCACCTCCCTGCTCCGGCGACCGGGTCCGGTCACATTAGCACTGCTGCGAATGGCCGCTTTCACAACTTCGCAGAATCGCCCGTTGACTTTTCAATAATTGGCTTTTTCCGTCCCTCGACCAGCTCCGGCCTGCCATGTGACCGTTGGCTGCACACCCGGCGGCCCGGCGTCTCGCGCAGCGTCACCAGGTGACGACGGAATTCGAAGGGAATGAGAAACGATGGTTACCGCGGTCGAGCAGTTGCAGCACGAATGGGACACCAACCCTCGCTGGCGGGGTGTGCGACGCAGCTACCGCGCCGAGGACGTGGTGCGGTTGCGTGGTGCGATCCAGGAGGAGCACACCCTGGCCCGGCACGGCGCGAACCGGCTGTGGCGGTTGCTGAACAGCGAGGACTACATCCACGCCCTCGGTGCCCTCACCGGCAACCAGGCCGTGCAGATGGTCCGGGCCGGGCTCAAGGCGATCTACCTCTCCGGCTGGCAGGTGGCCGCCGACGCGAACCTGGCCGGGCACACCTACCCCGACCAGAGCCTGTACCCGGCCAACTCGGTGCCCGCGGTGGTGCGTCGGATCAACAACGCCCTGCTGCGCGCCGCGCAGATCACCACCGCCGAGGGTGACCCGTCCGGCATCGACTGGCTGGCGCCGATCGTCGCCGACGCCGAGGCCGGCTTCGGTGGTGTGCTCAACGCGTACGAGCTGATGAACGCGATGATCGCGGCCGGGGCCGCCGGCGTGCACTGGGAGGACCAGCTCGCCAGCGAGAAGAAGTGCGGTCACCTCGGTGGGAAGGTGCTCATCCCCACCGGCCAGCACATCCGCACCCTGGAGGCGGCGCGGTTGGCCGCCGACGTGGCGGGCGTGCCGTCGGTGGTCATCGCCCGCACCGACGCCCAGGCCGCCACCCTGCTCACCACCGACGTCGACGAGCGGGACCAGCCGTTCGTCACCGGCGAGCGCACCGCCGAGGGCTTCTACCGGGTCCGCAACGGCGTCGAGCCGTGCATCGCCCGTGGCCTGGCGTACGCGCCGCACGCCGACCTGCTCTGGATGGAGACCAGCACCCCGGACCTGGAGGTCGCCCGCCGCTTCGCCGAGGCGGTCAAGGCGGAGTACCCGGACCAGCTGCTCGCCTACAACTGCTCGCCGTCGTTCAACTGGCGCAAGCACCTCGACGACGCGACCATCGCGAAGTTCCAGCGGGAGCTCGGCCACATGGGATACAAGTTCCAGTTCATCACCCTGGCCGGCTTCCACGCCCTCAACTACTCGATGTTCGACCTGGCCCGGGGCTACGCGACCGACGGGATGTCGGCGTACGTCTCGCTCCAGGAGCGCGAGTTCGCGGCCGAGCCGGCCGGCTACACCGCGGTCAAGCACCAGCGCGAGGTGGGTACCGGTTACTTCGACCTGATCAGCACGGTGCTCAACCCGGCCGCCGAGACCACCGCGCTGCGTGGCTCCACCGAAGAGGAGCAGTTCGCATGAGATACGAGATCATCGGCCCGATGGCCGAACGCTTCGACGAGGTCCTCACCGGCGAGGCGCTGGACTTCCTGGTCGCGCTGGACAGCGAGTTCGCCGCCCGCCGGGTGGCCCTGCTGGACACCCGCCGGGCCCGCCGCGACCGCTACGCCACCGGCCAGCTGCCCGACTTCCTGCCGGAGACCGCGGCGGTCCGCGACGACCCGACCTGGCAGGTGGCGGCGCCCGCACCCGGCCTGGAGGACCGGCGAGTCGAGATCACCGGGCCACCAGACCGCAAGATGACCATCAACGCGTTGAACTCCGGCGCCAAGGTGTGGCTCGCCGACTTCGAGGACGCCACCGCGCCGACCTGGCAGAACGTCATCGGCGGCCAGCTCAACCTGATCGACGCCCTGGACCGCCGGATCGACTTCACCGACGCGCGGGGCAAGCGGTACGCGCTCGGCGACGACCTGGCCACGATCGTGGTGCGACCGCGCGGTTGGCACCTGGTGGAGAAGGGGATCGTGGTCGACGGCCGACCGATCTCGGCCAGCCTGGTCGACTTCGGGCTGTACCTGTTCCACTGCGCCCGGCGGCAGCTCGACGCCGGCAAGGGTCCGTACTTCTACCTGCCGAAGCTGGAGAGCCACCGCGAGGCGCGGTTGTGGAACGACATCTTCGTCTTCGCGCAGCGCTACCTGGGGCTGCCGCAGGGCACCATCCGGGCCACCACGCTGATCGAGACGATCACCGCCGCGTTCGAGATGGAGGAGATCCTCTACGAGCTGCGCGAGCACTCGGCGGGCCTGAACGCCGGGCGGTGGGACTACATCTTCAGCATCATCAAGAACTTCGGCCAGTGGCCGGACTTCGTCCTGCCGGATCGGGCCGAGGTGACGATGACCGTGCCGTTCATGCGTGCGTACACCGAACTGCTGGTGCGCACCTGTCACCGGCGTGGCGCGCACGCGATCGGCGGGATGGCCGCCTTCGTCCCGGCTCGTGACCCGCAGGTCAACGAGATGGCGCTGGGCAAGGTGCGGGCCGACAAGCAGCGCGAGGCCGGCGACGGCTTCGACGGCTCCTGGGTCGCCCACCCCGGCCTGGTGGCGACCTGCCGCGAGGTCTTCGACGGGGTGCTGGGCGAGCGCCCGAACCAGCTCGACCGGCGTCGTGACGAGGTGACGGTGACCGCCGCCGAGCTGCTCTCGGTGGACAAGACCCCGGGACAGGTCACCGAGGCGGGGGTGCGCGCCAACGTCGCGGTGGCGCTGCGCTACATCGACGCCTGGCTCGGCGGCGCGGGGGCGGTGGCGCTGTGGAACCTGATGGAGGACGCGGCCACCGCCGAGATCGCCCGCTGCCAGTTGTGGCAGTGGCTGCACCACGGCACCCCGCTGGCCGGCGGGGGAGCGGTGACCGAGGAACTGGTCCGTTCGATGCTCGCCCAGGAGCTGGCCACGGTGACCGAGGGGCGGGCGGACGCCGAGCGGGAACGCGCCGAGCAGGCCGCCCGGATCGTCGAGGAGACGGCGCTCGGCGAGGACCTCCCGTCGTTCTTCACCACCAGCGCGTACGCCCGGCACCTGGGGCCGGCGCGGGCGCTCGCGCTGGCGGCGGGCTGAGGCTGATCGTCCCGACGCGACGGCGCCGGTTCGGGGGCTCGGACCCCCGGCCGGCGCCGTCGCGTCCCGTCAGCCGTCGATCCGGGTGATGTTGCGGATCTTGTTGGAGGCGTCCAGGGCGGCCACCTTGTACGCCTCGGCCAGTGTCGGGTAGTTGAACACCGTGTCGACCAGGTAGTCCACCGTGCCGCCGCAGCCCATCACCGTCTGCCCGATGTGCACGATCTCGGTGGCGCCGGTGCCGAAGACGTGCACGCCGAGCAGCCGGCCGTCCTCCGGCGAGACGAGCAGCTTCAACATGCCGTACGAGTCACCCACGATCTGGCCGCGCGCCAGCTCGCGGTAGCGGGCGATGCCCACCTCGAACGGCGTCGCGCTGTCGGTCAACTCCTCCTCGGTCTTCCCGACGAAGCTGATCTCCGGGATGGTGTAGATGCCGATGGGCTGCAACTCGTGCATCGGGCGGTCCGGCTCGCCGCAGGCGTGCTGCGCGGCCAACCGCCCCTGCTCCATCGACGTCGAGGCCAGCGCCGGGAAACCGATGACGTCGCCGACGGCGTAGATGTTCCCCACGGCGGTGCGGTAGTTGGCGTCGACCTCGATGCGACCGCGTCGGTCCGCGGTCAACCCCGCCGCGGCCAGGTCCAGCCCGTCGGTCTGGCCCTGCCGGCCGGCCGAGTACATGACCGTGTCGGCGACGATCTTCTTGCCGCTCTTGAGGACGCACAGCGCGGCGGTCTGGTGCTTCTCGACCGAGGCCACCTCCTCGCCGAAGCGGAACGTCACGGACAGGTCCCGCAGGTGGTACTTCAACGACTCGACGACCTCCTCGTCGCAGAAGTCGAGCATCCGCTCGCGTCGTTCGACCACGGTGACCTTCGTGCCGAGCGCGGCGAACATCGAGGCGTACTCCATGCCGATCACGCCGGCGCCGACCACGACCATGCTGCGGGGTACGGCCTGCAGGTTGATGACGCCGTCGGAGTCCACGATGGTCCGGTCGTCGAAGTCGACGCTCTCCGGGCGCGCCGGCCGGGTGCCGGCGGCGATGATGGCCTTGTCGAAGGTGACCTTGGACTCGCGTCCCGAATCGCCGTCGACCCAGACCGAGTGGGCGTCGGCGAACCGCCCGGTGCCGGTGATGATCGCGACCCGGTTGCGGGCCAGCTGGTTACGGATGACGTCGGTCTGCCGGTTGATGACGTGCTGGGTCCGGGCGGCCAGATCGCTGACCGTGATCTCGTCCTTGACCCGATAGCTGCTGCCGTAGAGGTCCCGCTGGCTGAGGCCGGTCAGGTAGAGCACCGCCTCGCGGAGGGTCTTGGACGGCACGGTGCCGGTGTTGATGCACACCCCGCCGAGCATGTCGCGCCGTTCCACCAGGCCGACCCGCCGGCCGAGCTTCGCCGCGGCGATGGCGGCCTTCTGACCGCTGGGCCCGGAGCCCAGCACCAACAGGTCGTAGTCATACACGATCACCAGCGTCGCAAGATGTCGCGGCCAGCACCAGACCCGTCGCGTACCCGGCAGGTGACGTTAACCAGGTTGGAACAAACACGGTGCCGCTGCCGGGCACCTGGCCCGGCAGCGCACCGTCGTCGACCGTTCAGCCGGCCGTGGTGCCGGCGAGCGCGGCCGGTCCCATCTGGAAGTCCGGGTCGATCTGCGTGGTGAGATCCACCCCGGTGCGCTCGTTGGCCCAGGCCCCGGCGTTGCGCCGGTGGAACTCGTGGGCCCACCGGGTGAACGCCGCCCAGTCCTGCGTGGTGCCGTCGACGGCGTCGGTCATCAGGCCCAGCACCGCGCGGTTGGCGTTCTCGAGGTCGTGCAGCGGGCCGACCGTGCCACGCTCGGCGCGGCGCACGTAGGCCGATCGGCTCATCCAGGCGAGCAGGTCCGCGCCGACGTGTTCGTGGAGGAACGCCACATCGGCGGCGTCCTCGACCTTGTTGCCGATCACCGACAGGGCCACCCCGTAGTCGCGGGCGTAGCCGGCGTACTGCCGGTAGACGCTGACGCTGCGCACCGTCGGTTCGCAGACCAGGAAGGTGCGGTCGAAGCGGGTGAACAGTCCCGAGGCGAACGAGTCGGCACCGGCGGTCATGTCCACCACGACGTACTCGCCGGGCCCGTCGAGCAGGTGGTTCAGCAGCAACTCCACCGCGCCGACCTTGGCGTGGTAGCAGGCCACCCCCAGATCCTCGGCGCTGAACTCGCCGGTCGCCGCCAGCCGGACGTCGCCGACGGTGGTCACGCACTCGGCCCAGATCGGGTTCTCCTCCGCCATTCGCAGCAGCCGGGAACCCCGTCCGGGCGGGGTGGTCTTCACCATCTGCTTCGCCGAAACGATGCGCGGGTTGTCGCCGCGCAGGTACTCCTTGATCGCCGGCAGGTGTTCACTCAACGGCCGCGCCGCGCTCACGGCGCCCGGACCACCCAGGGCCACCGCGAGATGCTGGTTGATGTCGGCGTCGATGGCCAGCACGGGGCGCCCCTCGGCGGTGAGCTGGCGGGCGTGGAGCGCGGCGAGGGTGGTCTTGCCACTGCCACCCTTGCCGACGAAGGCGATCTTCATCGGCACCCCTCCACCCAGTTGCTAACGGTAACCGTTTCCATGAGAGGCATGGTAGCGGGCCATCGCGTCGCCCGACGCCGAACCCGCCTGACTCGCCGGCATCGGTGTGTCCCGCCCGTCATCGCCGACCGGTGCGAGATCGAGCACGTCGGTGGCCAGCCGGCGGATGTTGGCCACGCCGACCTCGGGGCCGCCGCCGGCCTCCACCATGAACAGCAGGTGGCGTACGCCGGGCAGCGCCGCCGCCCGCGCGACCGCCTGTCGGCAGCGGTCCGGCGCGCCCACCGGATGGATGTCGATCAGATGCTCGACGTAGCCGGCCGGATCCCGTGGTCCGGCCGGTGCGCCGTCCAGTCGGACGTACTCCCGGGTGCCGGCCAGCAGTGGGGGAAGTCCGCTGCCGACCAGCCGGGCCGCTTCCGCGTCCGTCTCCGCCACCTGGGCGAGATGGGCGCTGGCATGCTCGATGTCGGCGGGATCCTGCCCGTGCGCCTCGGCCTCCCTGGCGTAGCGGTCGAGCAGTTCGACCTTCTCGGCGAGATCGGCGTGCAGGCCGAGCAGCAGCGGCAGGCCGTGCCGGGCGGCGAGATCGACCGTGCCGGTCGAGGTCGCCGCGACCCAGACCGGCAGCCGGCCGGGCGGTCGCGGCACCACCGGCACCGGACGGAACGGGAAATGACGGTTCCCGGCCACCGTCGGCTGCCCGGACAGCCAGCGGGTCAACAGCTCCAGCGAGTCGTCGAACCCGTTCGTGAACCGCTCCGTCCCGGTGCCGAAGACCTCCAGATCCACCCAGGGGCCACCCCGGCCGACGCCGAGCCGGAACCGGCCGCCGGACAGCTCGTGCAGCAGCGCCGCCTCCTCACCCAACGCCACCGGGTGCCGGTTGGACAGGATGCACGCGGCGGTGCCCACCGTGATGCGGCGGGTGGCCCCGAGCAGGTGCGCGGCGAAGGTGGTCGCCGACGGGCAGACACCGTAGGAGATGAAGTGGTGCTCGGCGATCCACACCCCGGCGAACCCGGCGGCCTCGGCCGCGTGGCCGTAGTGGTGGGCGGTGAGCAGTGCCTCGGTGTGCGAGTCACCGGGGCGTTGCCCGGCGAGCAGGAACAGGTGCGCGCGTACGCCCCGACCGGCCCGCCGGGCTCCGCTGGAATCAACAGTCACGCAGCTCGGGGGACTGGTTGAGCAGCTGGCCCCGCGTCGAGGTGAACCGGCGGTAGGTGTCGGAGTCGACGGCGGACAGTCGGAACGCCGCGATCCGGTGGCAGTTCTGGAAGGCGAGTTTGACGCCGAAGTGACGCTCCAGGCTGGACCGGATGGCGTCACTGGCCAGGGCGCGCAACAGCTGGCCCCGCTCCGCCTCGCTTGGCGGCGGCACCTGGTTGTCGGCGAACTCGGCGTCGGAGGACGCCAGCTCCGACGCCACCCGGCTGACCGTCTGCCAGGCGTAGGGCAGTGACTCGCGGACGCAGGCCGCGAATGCCTCGTCGTCGACGGGGCCGGACTCGGCGGCCCGCAGCAGGCTCGGCGGCACGGTGAGAGACATGCTCCTCCTCGGCTAACGATCACGGTTGTCATTACCGCTACGTGCCGAGCACATCACGTCACTGTCGGCAGTGTCAATGCCGCCGCGCCGGACCCGGTCAGCCGAGGGCGCGCAACCGAACGGCGAGGGTGTCCTGGAAGAAGTCGAGGAAGCCGTCCGGGTCCGGGCCGGCGTTCTGCAGCACCACGTGGTCGAAGCCCGCGTCGACGTAGGTCCGCACCGCCTCGACGTGCACGTCCGGGTCGGGACCGACGGCGAACTGCTGGCGGATGTCGTCCTCGGTGACGGTGCGCGAGGCCGCGTCGAAGTTCACCGGGTTCGGCAGTTCGCTCATCACCTTCCAACCGGTGACCGACCAGCGGCTGGTCTGCCAGGCCGCCTGCACGGCCTGCGCCTCGTCGGGTGCCCAGGCCAGCGGAACCTCGGCGTAGCGGGGGCCCTGTCCGCCGAGCCGCTGGTAGGTCTGCACCAGGTCGGCCTCGGGTTCGGTGGCGAACAGGCCGTCACCGAGTTCCGCGGCGATGGTCGCGGACACCTCTCCACTGGCGGCGACGGCGATGACGGGCAGCTCCTCCGGGAGGTCGAACACCCGGGCGTCGTCCAACTGGAGATGCTTGCCCTCGTACGAGTGGTAGCCGCCGGACCAGAGCAGCCGGATGATCTCCAGTGCCTCGCGGAGCCGCTCGTGCCGTCCCCGTGCTCCCGGGAAGCCCTGGCCGACCACGTGCTCGTTGAGGCGCTCGCCCGCACCGACGCCGAGGGTGAACCGGTTGTCGGAGACCAGGGCGAGCGTGGCGGCGGCCTGCGCGATGATCGCCGGGTGGTACCGCACGCTCGGGCAGGTGACCCCGGTCGCCAGTTCGATCCGGTCGGTCCGGGCGGCGATCGCCCCGAGCACCGTCCAGGTGAACGACGAGTGACCCTGGCTGTCCAGCCAGGGGTGGAAGTGGTCGCTCATCTCGACGAAGTCGAACCCCACCTGCTCGGCGCGCACCGCCTGCCGAATGATCTCGTTCGGCCCGAAGCCCTCGCTGGACAGCTTGTACCCGATCCGCATCAGATCTCCCGATCATGAAACCAGTCCGTCTCTGCCACTTTTGCACTAGTAAGCCCGTTTCGTAGGAGGAAATCCGGCGAGCGCCGCTGCCGTTTGTCGGCCACCGGCCCGGGAATCCTCGGCCAGATGCGGTGCGGAGGGGCGACGGCTCCGGTGCGGAGGCGGCGTCCGTCAGGCACCCGACTACGGGGAGGTCGACATGGGTGACCAGCAGAAGCTGCACGACCTGCGGCAGCAGGCCCACGACGCGGGCATCGAGGGCAACTCCAAGATGACCGAGGACCAGCTACGTGATGCGCTGCGGCGGGTCGGCAAGGGTGAGCAGCCGCAGATGGCCAAGCATCAGGCCAAGCGCTGAGGCAAACGGTGGTGGGTGGCGTCGGGGTGGATGCCGCCCCACCGTCCGTCGGCGACCCGGGTGACCGTGCCTCCTCGTCGTTGGCGTGACGACACCGGCACGGTCGCGCATCGACAACCCCGGGACCTCAACCGGCCAAACGCTGGACCGGGATCTCCAGCACGATGGCGTTCATGCCGTCACCGTCGACGACATGGTCCTCCGTGGTGGGGCCGACGGGCGAGAGGCGGTGCCGGCACAACCAGTCGAAGAGGTCCCGCCCGGCGCGGGCCACACCACACCCCGGTGGCACGACCGCCCGGACGACGGTGCGGGCCGGCAGGGTGAGCGTCGTGCCCCGCACGTCGGTCACGGCGACCGTGAAGGCGCCGGAAGGGGCACCGGACAGCCAGGTCACCAGGGTGGCCGGCGCAGCGTACACAGCGCCGCCACCTCGACCGCGTCGGCCACCTCCACGCGGCGTACGCGTAGCTGTCGCGGAGCCACGCGGGCCCGTTGGGGCAACAGTGGGCTGTCCGTCGCGAGCCGGTCCTCGACCGCGGCCACCGTCTCGACCATGGTGGCGATGTCGCGGCGCAGGGCCGTCACCGTCTCGGCCAACGCCTGACGCAGCTGTGCGTCGGGTGCGTCCGACAGCTCGGCGATCCGGCGCAGCGACAGGCCCAGTCGTTGCAGGCCCCTGATGTGTTCCAGCCGGGTCAGCTCGGGCACGCCGTACCACCGGTAGCCGGTGGTCGCATCGACCGCCGCAGGTCGCAGCAACCCGACCTTGTCGTAGTGGCGCAGGGTGCGCTCCGACACCCCGGACATCCGTGCCAGCTCACCGATGCGCCACACCGGTCCTCCTCGTGGCTTGACCTTGCCTCTGCGACAAGGTTCTAGCGTCGGCGCCCATGAGATGGGCTCACCAGATCGATCCGGCCCGGCTGACCGGTGCCCTGCTGCTGACCTCTTTGCTGACCATGGTTGCCGGTGCGGCCGTCGCCGTGCCATCCGGACTGACCCTGAATCCGGCCGAGCCGGCGGCCACGCTGTCCGCCGTGCACGCCCGGGCCGGACTGCACCTGACCGAGTTGGCCCTCGACGTCGTCGGGTGGCTCGCGCTGACCGGCGCGGCCCTCTCGGCGTTGGCCGCCATCGTCCGCACCGGGCAGCACCTGGCGGTGCTGCCGGCCGGACTGCTGGCCGCGGCTGGCCCTGGCGGGTCTGCTGCACGACGCGGGGAACCTGGCCGTCACCCAGCTGTCCGCCGATCGCACCGATCCGTCGGTCGTGGCCGCGGCCGGGGCGATCCTGCTGACCGCCAAGTGGACCGTCAATCTGGCCGGGCTGCTCTGGGTCGCCGCCACGGCAACCGCCGTGGTCTGCGTACCGATGCCGGCCGGGCTGCGGCGCGTCGGTGCCTTCACCGCCATGGTCGGCCTCGCCGCGGTGATGCTGCCCTGGACCACGGGTGTGGCCGGGCCGTCGGCGACGCTGGAGCAGTTCGGCTACCTCCTGCACCTGCCGCTCATGATCTGGTACGGAACGCTGGGCTGGCGCCTGCGCAACGGTGGGTGGTCCGGCCACTGCCGCCCGGGGTGCCCAGCGCGAGCGAAAGCGTAACTGATGGGTTACGCTTTGGCCGTGGACGACGTGGCCGCCGCGATCGCGGACCCGGTGCGGCGGCGCATCCTCGAACTGCTGCGGGAGCGTCGGCTGCCGGCCGGGCGGATCGCCGAGGAGTTCGAGATCAGCCGGCCCGCGATCAGCCGACACCTGCGCGTACTGCGCGACTGTGGCCTGGTCCGCGACACCGTCGTCGGCCGCCGGCGACTCTACGAACTGGATCCGACCCGGCTCGCCGAGCTGAGCCGGTGGCTGACCCCGTTCACCCGGACCGACCTCTGGGAACGTCACCTCGACGCCCTGGAGACCGAGGTCTACCGTGCCCGCCGCGACCGCCGTACCGGCGACTCGCCATCCGCCACTCAGGAGCGCACCGCATGACCCGAATCCCGACCGGCCGACTCTTCGGCGCCGAGGACGGCGTCGACCTGGTCCTCACTCGCACCTTCCCGGCTCCGATCGACGACGTGTGGGCCAGCCTCACCGAGCCGGAACGCACGGCCCGATGGTTCGGGCCCTGGAAGGGTGACGCCGCGCCCGGCCGCACCGTCCGGGTCCAGATGGCCATGGAGGAGGACGCGCCCTGGTCCGACCTGCGGATCGATGCGTGTGAGCCGCCCCGGCGGCTGGCCGTGTCCATGCGCGACGAGTACGGCCACTGGGTGCTGGAACTGCTGCTGACCTCGCACGGCGAGCGCACCGAGCTGCGCTTCGTCCAGCATCTCGACGACGCCACCGGCATCGGCGAGGTCGGGCCGGGCTGGGAGTACTACCTCGACTGTCTGGTGGCCGCCCGCGACGACACGGCGCTGCCGTCGTTCGACGACTACCACCCGCCGATGAAGGCGTACTACGAGCAGCTCCGGCCGGAGTGACGGAAGATACCTATATCCGTGCCATTCGTTCCGTTTTGCTCGGTCCACCCCGGGTACCGCCCTGGTCATCTGGCTCTCGTGCCCCAGGGAGGTACCCGTCGAGATGAACGCCCGCAACCCCGCCGAGGCGGTAAGGAATGTCGTGGAAGCCGCGGCGGAGAAGGTGACCGACGCCGGCACCCCGCAGGTGCCCGGTGCGCCGGGCAGCGCACCGCCGCCAGGCGACGAGCCGACCACACCACACGAACCGCTGCCGCCGAAGCCCGAGCAGGGCGCCCCGCAGACCCGTACGCCGACCGGCGCCGAGACCGGCGCGCCGGCCACCGCCAACGGCCAGCAGGGTGCCTTCCTCACCACCGCACAGGGTGCCCGGCTACGGGATACCGACCACTCCCTCAAGGCCGGCCCGCGCGGGCCTGTCCTGCTGCAGGACCACCACCTGCGGGAGAAGATCACCCACTTCGACCACGAGCGCATCCCCGAGCGGGTGGTGCACGCCCGTGGCGCGGGCGCCCACGGCGAGTTCACCGCCTACGGCACCGCCGAGGCCGTCACCCGGGCGGGCTTCCTGGCCAAGGGCCGGACCACCGAGGTCTTCGTCCGCTTCTCCACGGTGCTCGGTTCCCGGGGCTCGGCCGACACCGTCCGCGACACCCGGGGCTTCGCCACCAAGTTCTACACCGACGAGGGCACCTTCGACCTGGTCGGCAACAACATGCCGGTCTTCTTCATCCAGGACGCCATCAAGTTCCCCGACATCATCCACGCCGGCAAGCCGCACCCCGACCGGGAGATCCCGCAGGCCCAGAGCGCGCACGACACCTTCTGGGACTTCGTCTCGCTGCACACCGAGGCGCAGCACCACACCATGTGGAACATGTCCGACCGGGGCATCCCCCGCTCCTACCGGACGATGGAGGGCTTCGGTGTGCACACCTTCCGGCTGGTCAACGCCGCGGGTGAGACGGTGCTGGCCAAGTTCCACTGGAAGCCGAAGCTGGGCGTGCACTCGCTGACCTGGGAGGAGGCCCAGCTGCTCGGCGGCTTCGACCCGGACTTCCATCGGCGTGACCTCTACGACGCCATCGAGGCCGGCGCGTTCCCCGAGTGGGAACTCGGCCTCCAGGTCTTCCCCGACACGCCCGAGGAGACCTTCGCCGGCATCGACCTGCTCGACCCGACGAAGATCGTGCCGGAGGAACTGGCACCGGTGCAGCCGGTCGGCAAGCTCACCCTGAACCGCACTCCGACGAACTTCTTCGCCGAGACCGAGCAGGTCGCCTTCCACGTGGGGCACCTGCCGCCGGGCATCGACGTCACGAACGACCCGCTGCTGCAGGGACGGCTCTTCTCGTACGTCGACACGCAGTTGACCCGGCTGGGCGGGCCGAACTTCGCCCAGATCCCGATCAACCGGCCGCACGCCCCGGTCAACGACATGCTGCGCGACGGCTTCCACCAGCAGGCCGTGCACGCGGGCGTGGCACCGTACCGGCCGAACTCCCTGGACGGTGGCAATCCTTTCCCGGCCGGCGACGACGACCACCCGTTCGTCGACGTGCCGGTGCAGGTCGCGCAGGCGCCCAAGGTACGCGCCAACCCCGCCTCGTTCGACGACCACTTCAGCCAGGTCCGCCTGTTCTGGCTCAGCATGTCCCCGGTCGAGCGGGAACACATCATCCGGGCGTACACCTTCGAGCTGGGCAAGTGCTACCACCAGGCGACCAAGGAACGACAGCTCCAGTGCCTGGCCAACATCGACCCGGTGCTCTGCGCCCAGGTGGCCACCGGCCTCGGTCTACCCGCGCCGGAGCCGACGGTGCCGTTGGCGGACGTCGAGCCCAGCCCGGCGCTGTCCCAGGTCGGGCGGCAGTGGCCGGCCGACGGCCGGATGGTCGGCATCGTCGTCGACCCCGAGGCCGACCTCGACAGCGTCCGGGCGGCCCGCGAGGCGGTCTTCGCCGCCGACATGGTCCCGCTGCTGATCGCGCCGCACGGCGGAACGATCGGTGACCTGCCCGCGCAACGGAGCTTCGCCACCGGCCGCTCGGTCGAACTCGACGCGCTCCTGCTCGCCTCGGCGCCCGCGCCGGCACCGGACGCGTTGCCGGCCCGGGACGCCAAGGCGGGCGCGGCCGGCTCGGCCACCGTCGACCCCCGGGTGCTGCTGATGGTGGAGGAGTGCTGGCGGCACGCCAAGGCCATCGGCGCGTGGGGGACCGGCGTCACGGTGCTGGACCAAGCCGGTGTCGCCGGCACACCCGGCGTGGTCACCGCCGACTCCGCCACCGACGTCCTGACCGCCGTCCAGCAGTTGATGGCCGACCACCGCGTCTGGCAGCGCTTCCCCGCGTCCGTCGCCTGACCCGGCTCCACGCCGTAAAGATCGTGGTCCGTGAGCGCCCCCAGGAGGGTGCTCACGGACCACGATTCACATTGTCCACGCTCGTGCCAGCGACCACGCTGGGCTCGGCAGGTCCGAGGCGTTCCGGGGCGTCACGCCTCGGCCAGCGCCTTGTGCAGGCGGCGGGCTTCGGTGACCAGGCGGCTCGATCCGCCCCGTCCGGCGACGTCGGCCAGGCCGGGTACCTCGATCCGGACGCCGGTCGCGGTGGCCGTCTCCGCTGCCAGGGTCAGCAGGTCCGGTACGCCACGCGGTGGCGTGGGCGCGGCCAGTACCGCCGGGAGCGCGGCGGCGAGCAGCCGCCACACGGTCAGCGGCGCGCCTGCCTGCGCCGCGTCGCGCAGCGGTTCGACGACCCGGGACAGCTTCACCAGTTGCCGGGCGGCCAGCGTGCCGAGTTGCTCCCCGGTGCCGGCGGCGTCGAAGTCAGCGGCGGCGGCGAGGGCGAGCAGCGCGTCCACCGTCGCCACCCGGTCCGGGCCGTGCCGGGCCGCGAGCCCGTAGGCCACCGCCAGGTCGAGAGCCACCCCGCCCGGGCCACCAACCTCCGCGAGCAGGGGCAGCACCGCCGCGCCGCCGCGCTCGTCCATGTCCGCGGCACCGGCGACCAGCGGCAGGGCGTACGCGGTGACCGCGCCCCGGTGGCTGGGCAGCAGCGACGGCCACAGGTGCACCCACCCGGAGTGGTCGCCGCCGAGTGGAGTGGCCGGCGCGGTCAGCAGCCCGTACCGGTCGACTGTGCCGGCCGGTGGTGTCAGGTCGACAAGGATCCGCTCGGCCGGCATGTACGCCCACTCCCAGTGGCGGTTGCCCCGGCGCGGGTCGCGGGTGACGGTGCGGGACCGGATGACCGGCTGGGGCAGGCCGCCGTCGCGCAGCCAGGCGGCGAGCCGTTGACCGGCTGCCGTGCCGAGCGCCGCCGCCTTCGCGGCGAGGCTCTCGTCGGCCTCGGTGGGTAGCCGCAGCAACGCCTGGGTGAGATCCCACTGCCCGGGCTCGCGGTCACCGAGCGCGGTGAGCCGTTCCAGGAGGGCCATCGGGTCGAGCAGGCCGTTGGTCGAGGTGGGCAGTGCCAGCAGGCCGGACTGTCCCGGCTCATTGAGGTACGCGCCGATCTCGGCCAGCCGGGCCCGCAACAGTCGGTGGACCGGTGGCACCTTGGGATCGGTGACCGCCAGCTCCGGTGTCGCGCCGGGTCGGTGTACCGCCGTCAGGAGTTTCTCCCACCGCTCCCGGCGCCGGTCGGTGCGGCTGACTCCGGCGCTGCGGAACACCTCGACCACCGTCTCGCAGAGACAGAGCGGATCCCACCGGTGTTCGTTGGCCCACGACCAGTGCCGCCGCTCGATCACCGGGTCGAGTGCGGCGCGTACCCGGGGCCCGTCGGCCGCGGTGAGCCGGACCAGCCCGTCGAGGATCCGCTCCAGGGGTGCCCCCTGGTACGGCGTGCCCAGCAGGGCGGCGACCTCCTCGGTCAACTCGTCCACGTCGTTGATCGGGTCGGGGGCCGGTGCGGGCGGCGCGGGCGGGGACAGGTCGTCGCCGCGTGGGCGGGTCAGCGCCGGGATGACCGGTGCCGGCGCGACACCGTGCCGGGCAGCCAGCGCCGCCGCCCGCTCCCGCAACTCCACCGCCGGATGGTCGCCGGCCACCGCGATCACCTCGCCGATCTCGGCGGCCCGGTCCCGGTGCCGGCGGGCGAGTTGGTCGAGCCAGGTGAGCTGGGTCCGGACAAGTGTCTTGTCGGGTCGGGTGAGCATCTGCCGGGCGGCGTCGAGGATCGACTCCAGCTCCAGCTCGGGCAGTTTCCGCAGCGTCTTCTGGGCCATGGTGGCCACCGGCGCGGGAGCGTCGACGAGCAGCCGCAGGTAGTCGGTGACCCGGGCGGTGACCTCGGCGGTGGTCGGCGCGAGCTGGTCGAGCAGGGTGGTGAAGGCGCGCAGCGCGGCGGGCCGGTCGCCGCGCAGCAGCCGACTGATCGAACCGTCGAGCAGCATCACCCGGTCGACCACCCCCTCGGTGGCGAGCTGGGCCAGGGCGGCCGGCAGGGCGGGCTGACCGTGCTCGTCCCAGTTGTAGTGGGGGGCGACGAACATCATCTGCACGCCGATGCCGTCGACCTCGAACAGCCGGGGCAGCATGGCGGCCAGGAACGGATCGTCGCGCAGCCGGTCGACCACCGGCGCCGGCTGGCCCTGGTGAAACCGGTCGGGGGCCTCGACCCCGGTCAACCACAGTTGCACGCACCGGTCGTCGGTGGGTGGTGCGCCACCCTCGGCGTGCAGCAGGGCGGCGACGAAATGCCACCGGCCGACCCAGGTGTCCTGACGGAACCGGGCGGCGATCCGGTGGGCCAGGTCGACGAGCCAGTCGATGCCCCGCTCCTGCGCCGCCCGACGGACCAGTTCGGCCGCGCGCCGACCGTGTGGGTTGACCGAGGGACGACCGAGGATCGCCGCGGCCTGAGCCGCGGTGGGCAGGCAGCCGACCACCGCGACCGCCAGGGCGGTCCCGGTGCCGGCCGACCACCAGGTCTCCCGGTCACGCTGCTTGAACCAGGCGGTCAGCTCGACGCCGATCTCCCGGCGGCGCTGCTCCGGCAAGCCCTCCAGCGCTGCCGCGACCGAATCGGCGTCACCGCTGCTCACCAGGTCGAACAGGTCGCTGGTGCCGCCGGCCGCCAACTCCCGGCGACGCCGTACCGTGCGCTGCTCCGGCCGCGTCACACTCGCTCCTCGACCCGCTCGGCGGCCAGCATCCGGGTGGCCAGGGCGTGTCGGCACGGCCCGCGTTGCCCCCGGTGTTTCGCCCACCAGGGGCAGGTGCAGGTAAGCCCGCCGTCGGGCAGCTGCCGGACCCGGTACACCTGGTCCCCGCTGCGTACCGTCGCTGCCGTGCCGTCGAGCTGCACCGCCCCGGCGTCGAGCAGCGCACGGGCACCGACCAACCGGGGGTTGTCCCGCTCGGCACGGCCGGCGTCATACGGCATCACCCGGTGGAAGTACGCCGCCTCGGCCACGTCGTAGCCGACCCGACCGGCGGTGCCGAGCTGGGCCAGTGCGCCCCGGACCCGCTCCGCGTCGATGCCGGCCTGCTCGGCCAGCCGGTCCGGCTCGATGGTCGGATCCCAGGAGAGCAGGGCGGAGATGAGGTCGGCGTCGTCGACGACATCGTCTCCGGCGAGCGCGGCGAGAGCGGCCCCCTCGCCGGAGAAACCCCGGTAGGGCTCGGGGGAGAGGGTCAGCGACAGCCGCAGCGCGCCGGTGTCCAGTTCCCAGACGCTCGGGGCCGGGGTGGCGCCGGGAGCCACCGTCGGCCCGTACACCCGGAGGGTTTTCGCGAAGCGCAGCATCGGTTGCAGCGCGACCAGCCGGCCGGCCCCGGCCAGGCAGACCGCTCCGGGGACGGGTCGGGAGGTCAGCCGCAGGGACCGGCCGGCCGGCACCACCCAGAGGACCGACCGTTCGCTGCCCCTGGGTAGCCTGCGCAGGAAGGCGCTGGCCTCGGCGGCCGGCAGCTCCGCCCGAGGCTCGAACCGGGCCGCGAGGACCTGCACCTCGGCGAAGCCGCGCAGCCAGCGCGCCGGCAGCGGCACCTTCTTCTCCACCACCGCGCCGTCCAGTGTGGAGACGGTCAGATCGTCGGGACCGACCGACAGGTGCAGCGGATCCAGACCACCGACCCGGGCCAGTGCCTCGCGCAGCGGGGTGTTCACGTCGACGTTCGTGGTGCCGTGCTCGGACACGTCACCGTCGAGCCCGGCGGGCAGCACGTCGAGCCGCGCGTACACCCCGCAGCAGCCGGAGAAGGACTCGAAGCGGAGCCGGTCGCGGCTGCCGGTGACCACCGGGTCGAGGCTGGCCGGGCTGACCGGCCGGTGGTAGCGGGTGCGGGCCACCTCGGCCACCGCCAGCAGACCCACCGCGGCTGCCTGACCAGTGGAGAGAAAACCGGTGAAGAAGCGGGGATTCGGCGCGGGACCGCCGCTGGTCTGCAGGGCGAGTGATCGCTGCGCGAGGGTGGAGGGGGCGAGATACCGGTACGTCTGGACTACGCTCACGCCGCCGCACGGTAGTGCAACCCACCGACACCGGAGCGCCGTGCCGAAAGTCCTCAGTGGGCGGCGACGGCCATAGCCTCCGCCGGCTCCGGCACGGCCAGCTGGTCGGGACGGACCACCACGACGAGCACGACCAGGGCCGAGACCATCCCGCCGGCGATCACCAGGGCCATCGCCACGGCACCGGTGCCGAGCACGCCCACCAGCGGAGCGGCCACCGCCCCGATGCCGAACTGCACCGCGCCGAGCAGAGCGGAGGCGGTGCCGGCCGCCTCGCCGTGCCGGGTCAGGGCCAGTGCGGGAGCGTTGGGCAGCGCCAGGCCGGCCGTCGCGAGCACCACCCAGAGCGACGCGAGCAGCGCCGGCAGGCCACCGGTGCCGGTCGCGGCGAGTCCGAGCAGCACCAGGCTGGCGGCCGAGCCGACGATCAGGGCGGTAACCAGGATCCGCTGCGGGGACCAGCGACGCAGCAGGCGTACGTTGCCCTGGGTGGCCGCGATCAGTCCCACCGCGCCGGCACCGAACGCCAGCCCGAACTGCTGCTCGTCGAGCCCGTACCGCTCCTGCAGGACGAACGAGGAGCCGCCGACGTAGGCGAACAGGGCCGCCATGGCCAGCCCGGCCACCAGCACCAGCCCGACGAAGGCGCGGTCACGCAGCAGCGAGCCGTAGAGCCGGACGGTGGGCCGCACACCGCCGCGCTGGCGCCGCAGCGGCGGCAACGTCTCCGGCAGGCCGAGCATCGCGATCAGCAGCAGCAGTACGCCGAAGACCGCGAGGGCGGCGAACACCCCGCGCCACTGCGTCCACCGCAGCAACTCGCTGCCCAGGGTCGGCGCGAGGATCGGAGCGGCGCCCATCACCAGCAACAGGCGGGACAGCAGTTGGGCGAAGGCCGTGCCGCTGAACAGGTCCCGGACCACGGCCATGGCGATGACCGCGGCCGCGGCCGCACCCAGGCCCTGGACCACCCGCAGCGCGCCGAGCACGGTGATGTTCGGGGCGAGGGCGCAGCACACGGACGCCGCGATGTGCAGCGCCGTGCCGGCGATCAGCGGCGCCCGCCGGCCGACGGCGTCGGAGAGCGGGCCGATCAGCAGTTGTCCGAGGGCTAGGCCGATGAGCGTGCCGGTGAGGGTCAGTTGGACCGCCGCCGAGGTGGTGCCGAGGTCGTCGACGATCGAGGGCAGCGCGGGAAGGTACATGTCGATGGTCAGCGGACCCACCGCGATCAGTGAGCCGAGGACGAGGATGAGGCGCAGGCGCTGGCGGCGGCTCATCAGGTCGCCCGGCATCAGCGCGGCCGGCGGTGCGGCGGTGTCGACGCCGCTCACCGGAGGACCTCCCGCCGGCCGGAGGACGGGGCGGGACGTGGTGCGATGCTCATACCTGGCTGCAACCCGCCTGCGGTGTGCTGATTCCCGCTTGATCCAGAGGTAAGCCAGCTCACACCTTCGGCCCGCTCGCCGGACCGACGGAACGGGCCGCCGCCTACGGCCCACGGCCGGTCGCCGGCCCCAACGTCGATGGCGGGACCGGCGACCGGTGGTTCTCGGTACGGAGGTGGGTCAGGCGGCTTCGGTGGCGGTGCCGGCGGTCACCTCCCGCCGGGCGGCCGGGTAGCGGATGCTCTCCACCATCTCGACGATCTCGTCCGGCGGTGGCGCCGTCATCTTCGACACCACGACGGTGACGATGATGTTGACGATCGCACCGATGGTGCCGATGCCCTCCGGGCTGATGTCGAAGATGTGCGGGTTGGCCGCGGTGCCGAACACCGGCAGCGTGTAGATCATGTAGCTGGCGGTGAACACCAGACCGGTCACCATGCCGGCCGCCGCGCCGGTGGCGTTACATCGTTTCCAGAAGATGCCGAGCACGATGGCCGGGAAGAAGGTCGACGCCGCCAGGCCGAAGGCGAAGGCGACCACCTGCGCCACGAACGCGGGCGGGTTGATGCCGGCGTAGATGGCGACCAGGACCGCCAGACCCATGGCGATCCGACCGGCGAGCAGTCGCTGCTTGTCGGTGGAGTCCCGCTTGACCCGACGGAAGTACAGGTCGTGCGAGAAGGACGACGAGATCACCAGCAGCAGTCCGGCCGCCGTGGACATCGCGGCGGCCATGCCGCCGGCCGCCACCAGGCCCACGATCGGTGCCGGCAGGCCGGCGATCTCGGGACTGGCGAGGACCAGGATGTCGTTGTTGACGATCAGGTCGGCGCCGGAGGTCGGGCTGTTGCTGACCGTGTTGATTGTCGTCGCGCCGTCGCTGACGGTGACCAGCCCAGTGGCCGCCCAGTTCTCGATCCACCTGGGCAGCGCGTCGGCGGACACCCCGTTGACGTCCTGGAGCAGGTTGAGCTTGGTGAAGGCGCCCACCGCGGGGGCGGTGGTGTAGAGCAGGGCGATGAAGAACAGCGCCCAGAACGCCGAGTACCGGGCACCGCGTACGGTCTTCGTCGTGTAGAAGCGGACGATGACGTGCGGCAGACCGGCGGTGCCGATCATCAGCGCCATCGTCACCAGGAACACGTCGATCTGCGGCCGGGCCGCGAACGCCTCGGTGTACTGGTTCAATCCCATCTCGACGCTTATCGCGTTCAGCTCGTCGAGGATCTGGCCGAACGAGACCTGCGGAATCGGAATTCCGGTCATCTGCTGGGCGACCGCGAACGCGGGAATCAGGTAGGCGACGATCAGCACCGTGTACTGCGCCACCTGGGTCCAGGTGATGCCCTTCATGCCGCCGAGCACCGCGTAGAGGCCGATGATCACGGCGGCGAGGATGACGCCCTGGGTCACGTCCAGCTTCAGGAACCGGCTGAAGACGATGCCGCCACCGCGCATCTGGCCGACCACGTAGGTGAAGGAGATGATGATCGCGGCCACGGCGGCGATGGTGCGCACGGTCTCCGAGTACCGGTCACCGACGAACTCGGGCACCGTGAACTTGCCCCACTTGCGCAGGTAGGGGGCGATCAGCAGGGCCAGCAGCACGTAGCCGCCGGTCCAACCCATCAGGTAGATGGTGCCGTCGGAGCCGAGGAACGCGATCAGGCCGGCCATCGAGATGAACGACGCGGCCGACATCCAGTCGGCCGCCACCGCGGCACCGTTGGCGATGGTGGGGATGCCCTGTCCGGCGACGTAGAAGCCGGCGGTCTCCTTCACCCGGCTGCGCCAGGCGATGTAGAGGTAGACGGCGAAGGAGCCGACGATGAAGACGAGGGTCCAGATCTGGATCTGACTCATTTGTCAGCCCCCTCGGTCTCCTGCTCGTCCACGCCGAACTGGTTGTCGAGGCGATCCATCATCTTCGCGTACACGAAGATGAGAATGACAAAGACGTAGATCGATCCCTGCTGGGCGAACCAGAAGCCGAGCGGGAATCCGGCGATGACGATGTTGTTGAGCGGTTCGACAAGCAGAATTCCGAAGCCGAACGAGACGATGAACCAGACGGCCAGGAGAATCACCATGAGCCGCAGGTTGCGGCTCCAGTATTCCTTGCGCCAGCCGTTGTCCGGCGGCGACGCCGGTGGTGGTGCCGCCGGTGGCGGTTCACCGCCACGGGTCTCCTTGTCGGGGGTTACCTCGGTCATGTCTGGAGCCTCCTAGTCGGTATGGAACCGGTAGATCCGGCGAGGGGCCTGCGACACGGCGCCCGGTTGGTGGTGACGCGGTGCTGGTGCCGGGGCCCGACCCGCCCACCCGCGTCGCCGTACTGCTCGACGTGGCTGTGCGGTCGGTCACACCTGTGGTCTGCGAAGCGAACGTGACGCAGCCTGGCCAGGCAAGAGTTGATCCGGTCAGGTGCGGCTTCGGGTCGCTGAGCGGTCCGTTGGACTCCGCGAGCGGTCGAGCGGTCCGCACGGAGGTGGTGAATCGCCCCGTTTCGTGGTTTTCGCGGGCCCGGTCCGCCCGCCCACCGATCCCGCCCGACCGCTCACCGATCTGCCCGTTCGGTCAACGGCGCACAGCGCCTAACATCCGGACATGGCCGACACCGCATCCACCGCCGCCCCGGTTCGCCGGCGCGTCTTCCACGCCGGCAGTCTCGGCATGATCGTCGGCGGCGTGCTCGCGCTTGTCGGCTCGCTGCTGCCCTGGGTCATCACGCCGTTCGGGTCACTCTCCGGTGCGGCCGGTCCCGGTCTGTGGACGTTGAGCATGGCGTTCCTCGCCGTCGCCGGTGCCCTGCTGCCGTACCGCAAGGTGGCCATCGCGCACAGCCTGATCCCCGGGCTGGTCGTCGCCGCCATCGTCGGGTGGCAGGTGGCCCGCCTGATCAGTCTCAGCGCCAGCACCGGCGCCTGGGGGCAACTGATGCCCGGTGTCGGCCTGGTCATGGCCGCCGGTGGCGCGGTGGTGCTGATCCGCACCGGCATGCGCCTGGTCAAGCTGAGCTGACGGCCGGCCCCGCCGACGGCGCTGCGCCGGACGGCCGGACGCACGAGATCCGGCCGACCCGTGAAACCTTCCGCCGCCCGTACGCGTCATCCCGCTGAATCGACCGAGGACCACCCGCCACCCGGTGGTTGGCCCCGGTGCTGAGCAGCTCGGGAGGAATCGTGTTGCTGGGTAGGTGGCTCGCCGCTGCGGGCCTGGTGGTGCTGACCGGTACTGCCGTAGGGGTGTACACCATGGGCCCGGCCGCCGGCGACGGGCCGGCCGGCGGTGTGCCGGTGCCCGCCGACGGTCCGGCGGTGGCCGCCACGCCACGACCCACGGCGACGGCGGACCCACTGTTGTCGGGCAAGCGTCGGGTCACCATCGTCCGGGTCGGCGCCTTCGAGTCGGGGCTGGCGCTGCTCGACGGCGGCCGGTTGGCCGAGGTGGACGACGACCGGGGCCGGCAGGTGTTCGTGCCGACACCGGTGGGCTCGGGACAGTTCCTCGTCAAGGCCTACCACGGTGGCGGCACCGGCCAGCCGGTCTGCTGGCAGGTACGCAACCCGGGCGACACCCGGCCGCTGTACGTGCGGGGCGCCACCTGCCGGGCCGACGACCCGGCCCAGCGCTTCGAGATCACCACCGTGGCCGACAGTGGCCCCCGGGAGTACCTGATTAGCAACCGGTGGGCGTACCTGCGGGACTCCGCCCGATCCGGTCTGATCATGGAGGAGTTGGGGGACGCCCCTCCGGCGAGTAGCTTCCGGTTCACCGACACCGGACCGGCGCCCCGCAGGTAGGACCCGCCTGGCGCCCCCGGTCCCGGCCCGGGGGCGTCCGTCGTCCGCCGGGCACGATCAGCAGCGACAGTACGGGTGGGAACGTGAGTGAAACGCGACGCTGAGGAGTTCGACGCCTTCTACGCGGCGTCGGCGCAGCGGGTGCTGGGCCACCTGGCGGCGATGACCGGCAGCCGGGCCGAGGCCGAGGACGCGGTGGCGGAGGCGTACGCCAGGGCCTGGGACCGCTGGGCGTCGGTACGGGAGTGCGACAGCCCGGAGGCGTGGGTGCGCCGCGTCGCGTACCGGATCGCGGTGAGCGCGTGGCGCAAGACGGTCAACCGGTTCCGCGCCCACCGCCGGGAGATGGCGGGCCGACAGGTCGAGCCGACCTCGGTCAACCACGTGGCGGTGGTGTCGGCGCTGCGCCGCATCTCCGCCGAGCAGCGGCAGGTGGTGGTGCTGCACCACCTGGTCGGGCTCAGCGTGACCGAGATCGCGGCGGAGATCGGCAGCAACGTGAACACCGTCAAGACGCGGCTCGCCCGGGGACGCCGGGCCCTCGCCGTGCACCTGAGCGACGACGCGTACGAGATCACCGGCGGGGGGAGGCAGTGATGGGTGGTGAGCCGCAACTCGACGAGGCCCTGCGAGCGTTGGCCGGGCACGGCCGGCAGGGAAAGGTGCCGGCCGCTGCCGACATCCGCCGCCGGGGTGACCTTCGTCGTCGGCGCCGACGGGGCGGTACCGCCGCGCTGGGTGCCGTAATCGTCGGTCTGCTCAGTGCCGGCGTGGTCCTGGCCCGTCCCGCCGGGGACCCGGATTCACTACCGATCGGGCCGGCCGGCCCGACGGCGGCGTCGGCCAGTCCCGACCCGGCCGGCACGTCCGGTCCGCCGGCCGGTCCGCAGAGCAACGACCCGTTGCTGTCGGGGCGGCGGCAGGTGACGATGGTCCGGGCGGCCGAGCAGAGCGGCGGGCTCTCCCTGCTCGCCGACGGTCGCCTCGCCGAGGTCGACGGCGACGAGGGCCGTCAGCTGTTCGTCGTCACGCCCCAGGGCACCGACACCTACCTGATCCGGGTCGCCGAGCGGGGCGACGAACCGACCGACGTGTGCTGGGAGGTCCGGTCGTCGGGCAGCCAGCCGCTGCGGGTGGTCGCGGCCACCTGTGCGCCGCAGGAGCCGAGGCAGCAGTTCACCATCGTCCGGGACGGGCAACGCGGCGGCGAGCCGACGTACGCGATCAGCAGTCACTCGGCCTACCTGCAGAACTCGCCGACCCGCGGGCTGATCCTGGAGGAATTGGGTGACGCTGCCCTGACCACGCGTTTCCGGCTGGTCGACAACGGGGCCGCGCCGGAATGACCGGGCGGTGCCCGAGCGGGCAGCACGGGTGCCGCTCGGGCAGAGCATGCCGCCAACCGGGCAACCCCTTTGCGGCGGTCTGCCGCTTATGGCGGTTACGGGTTGCCCGTTCGGCGGTGGAAACCGGTCACCAAATCCACGTGATTGGCCGGCAGGTGACCGGGGTCACCTGCCGTTAATCGGTGTTACAAAAAAGCACCCGAGCCGAACGGAGGTGTGCAGGTGGACGCGACGCAGCGCCGACAGCACATCCTGACCTTGGCTCGTCGTCAGGGTGACGTCGACGTGCGTAAGCTCGCCGCCGACCTGGCCGTGGCACCGGAAACCGTCCGACGCGACCTGAGCCTGCTCGCCCAGCAGGGGCTGGTGCGCCGCACCCACGGCGGAGCGTACCCGGTGGAGACGGCCCGCTTCGAGACGACCCTGGAGACCCGGGCCACCCGGATGGTCGTGGAGAAGCGACGGATCGCCGCAGCGGCGGTGGAACACCTCGGTGACGCCGAATCGGTGTTCGTCGACGAGGGCTACACCCCGCAACTGATCGCCGAGGCGCTGCCCACCCACCGCCCGCTGACGGTGGTGACCGCCTCCCTGCACACCGCGGCGGCGCTGGCCGCGTACCCGAGCCTCACCGTGCTCCTGCTCGGCGGTCGGGTCCGTGGCCGCACCCTGGCCACCGTCGACCACTGGGCCACCCGGATGCTCGCCGGCTTCGTCATCGACCTGGCCTACGTCGGGGCCAACGGCATCTCCCGCAAGCACGGGCTGACCACGCCCGACCCGGCGGTGGCCGCCGTGAAGGCCCAGGTGATGGCGGTGTCCCGGCGGGTGGTGTTCGCCGGGGTGCACACCAAGTTCGGTGGGCACAGCTTCTGCCGCTTCGCCGACGTCGCGGACGTCGACACCATCGTCACGGACACCGCACTGCCGGCGTCCGAGGCGCACCGCTACTCACTGCTCGGCCCGGTGGTGCTGCGCGTCTGAGCGCCGCCGTCCGACCCACCTTTCCCTCACCACCACACCACCATGGAGGTTCGCTGTGCCCGAAACACGAACTCCTCGTCGACGGCGTGGGCCGGCCGCCCTCGCCGCCCTCCTCGCCATCTCGTTGGTCTCCACCGCCTGTTCCGGAGCGGGCGGCGGCTCCTCCAGCGACGGCACCGCCATCACCGTGCTGATGGTCGGCAACCCGCAGATGGAGGACCTGGCCAAGGTCACCGCCGACAATTTCACCAAGGACACCGGCATCGAGGTGCGGTTCACCATCCTGCCGGAGAACGAGCTGCGCGACCGGGTCACCCAGGACGTCGCCACCCAGGGGGGCCAGTACGACGTGGCGACGATCGGGGCGTACGAGGCGCCGATCTGGGCGCAGAACGACTGGCTGCACGAACTCAGCTCGTACGCGGACGCCGACGCCGCGTACGACAAGGGTGACCTGCTGGAGCCCATGGTCGCCTCGCTCTCCGGCACCGACGGCAAGCTCTACGCGGCACCGTTCTACGGCGAGTCGTCGTTCCTGATGTACAACAAGGAACTCTTCGCCGCCGAGGGCCTGACCATGCCGGAGCGGCCGACCTGGCAGCAGGTGGCCGAGTTCGCCGAACAGCTGGACGACGACGCGGCCGGCGTCTCCGGCATCTGCCTGCGCGGGCTGCCCGGCTGGGGTGAGCTGTTCGCCCCGCTGACCACGGTGGTGAACACCTTCGGCGGCACCTGGTTCGAGCAGGACTGGACGCCGAAGGTCGACGCACCCGAGTTCACCGCGGCGACCCGGTTCTACGTCGACCTGCTGCGCGAGCACGGCCAGCCCGGTGCCCCGCAGTCCGGCTTCACCGAGTGCCTCAACACCTTCGGCCAGGGCAAGGCGGCCATGTGGTACGACGCCACCTCCGCCGCCGGCACCCTGGAGGACCCCAACGCCAGCACCGTCGCCGGCAAGGTCGGCTACGCGTACGCGCCAGTCGACAAGACCGAATCCTCCGGCTGGCTGTGGGCGTGGGCCCTGGCCATGCCGAAGACCACCAAGAACGCCGACGCCGCCTGGAAGTTCATCTCCTGGGCCACCGGCAAGGAGTACGAGAAGCTGGTCGGCTCGTCACTCGGCTGGTCCCGGGTGCCGGCGGGCAAGCGTCAGTCCACCTACGAGATCGCCGAGTACCGGCGGTCCGCCGAGGCGTTCGCCGACATCACGCTGAAGTCCATCCAGGAGGCCGACCCGGTCAGCCCCGGGGTGCAACCGCGCCCCGCCCTCGGAGTGCAGTTCGTCGGCATCCCCGAGTTCGCCGACCTGGGAACGAAGGTGTCGCAGGAGGTGTCGGCCGCCATCGCCGGCCAGACCACCGTCGAGCAGGCGCTCGCCGACGGCCAGCGGTTGGCCGAGGAAGCCGCCAGCAACCACCGGTAGCCGCCCGCCGGGGCCGGTCGACCGACCGGCCCCGGCCCTGCCCCCGAGGCGGATCGATGACCACCACCAGCACCACCGGTGCGGACGCGCCCCCGCGACCGACCGTCCGTCCCACCCGCCCCGACCGGCGGCACCGCTGGGCCCGCCGGGCCCCGCTGCTGCCCGCGCTGGTCTTCGCCATCGTGGTGACGCAACTGCCCTTCCTGTTCACCCTCTACCTGTCCACCCAGAGCTGGAACGCGCTGCGGCCGGGCAGCCGCGAGTTCATCGGCCTGGCGAACTACGCGACCGTGCTCACCGACGGTCGACTGCGTGCCGCGCTGCTCAACACGGTGGTGCTCACCGCCTCGTCGGTGATCGCCTCCGTGCTGCTCGGCCTCGGCCTGGCCATCCTGCTCGACCGCAAGTTCCCCGGCCGGGGGATCGTCCGCACCCTGCTCATCACCCCGTTCCTGGTGATGCCGATGGCGGCGGCGCTGCTGTGGAAACACGCGATCTACAACCCGTCCTACGGCCTGATCAACGGCATCCTCGGCGGCAGCACCGACTGGGTGTCGCAGTACCCGATGGTCTCCGTGGTCGCCGCGCTGGTCTGGCAGTGGACCCCGTTCATGATGCTGATCATCCTGGCCGGCCTGCAGAGCCAGTCCCTGGAGACGCTGGAGGCGGCCCGGGTCGACGGTGCCGGCCCGTGGCAGACCTTCACCCGGATCACCCTGCCCTACCTGCGGCCCTACCTCGAACTGGGTGCCCTGCTCGGCTCCATCTACCTGGTGCAGACCTTCGACGCGGTCTTCACCATCACCCAGGGCGGCCCGGGTCGGGCCACCACCAACCTGCCGTACGAGATCTACCTGACCACCTTCCGCAAGTTCGAGTACGGCGAGGCCGCCGCGGCCGGCGTCGTGGTGGTGGTCGGCACCATCATCGTCGCCACCTTCGCGCTGCGGGTGATCTCCAGCCTGTTCCGGATGGAGGACGCACGATGACCCGTACCGCGAATCCGGCCCGGCGCGGCGCGGGCCGCACCGGGGCCGCGTGGACCGTGCTGGCGTGGCTGGCCGGGCTGCTGTTCTTCCTGCCGGTGGCCTGGATGGTGCTCACCGGCTTCAAACGCGAGGTCGACGCCGCCAGCAACCCGCCGTCCTGGTTGTTCACCCCGGTGCTGGACGGTTACCGACAGGTCTTCGACCGGGACCTCACCCCGTACCTGCTCAACTCGGTGATGGCCAGCGTGCTGTCCACCCTGCTGGTGCTCGTGCTGGCCACCCCGGCGGCGTACGCGCTGTCGATCCGGCCGGTCGCACGCTGGCGCGACGTGCTGTTCTTCTTCATCAGCACCAAGATGCTGCCGGTGGTCGCCGCGCTGCTGCCGATCTACCTGCTGGTGCAGGACCTCGGCATGCTGGACAACGTCTGGACCCTGATCGTGCTCTACACCGCCATGAACCTGCCGCTCGCGGTCTGGATGATGCGGTCGTTCCTGCTGGAGGTGCCCGCCGCGCTGATCGAGGCGGCGGCGATGGACGGTGCCGACCTGCTCGTCACCATCCGGCGGATCCTGCTGCCGATCGTGGCGCCCGGCCTGGCCGCGACCGCGTTGATCTGCTTCATCTTCAGCTGGAACGAGTTCTTCTTCGCGGTCAACCTGACCGCCACCCGGGCCGGCACCTCGCCGATCTTCCTGGTCGGCTTCATCACGTCCGAAGGGCTGTTCCTGGCCCGGCTCTGCGCGGCGGCGACAATCGTGTCGCTACCGGTCGTGCTGGCCGGCTGGATCGCCCAGAAACAACTCGTCCGAGGACTCTCCATGGGGGCGGTCAAGTGAAGGCAGCAGTCATCGTCACGCCGGGCCAGATCAGCGTCGAGTCGGTGCCGGACCCGACGCCCGGCCCCCGGGACGTGGTGGTCGAGGTCGCCGGGTGCGGGATCTGCGGCACCGATCTGCACATCATGGACGGCGAGTTCGCGCCCGCGTACCCGATCGTGCCGGGCCACGAGTTCGCCGGCACCGTGGTCGCGGTGGGGCATGACGTCACCGAGGTGGGAGTCGGCGACCCGGTGGCCGTGGACCCGTCGCTGCACTGCGGCGAGTGCTACCAGTGTCGCCGGGCCCGGGGCAACCTCTGCGAACGGTGGAACGCCATCGGGGTCACCGTCTCCGGTGGGGCGGCCGAGTACGCGCTCGCCCCGGTCCGCAACTGCGTGGTGCTGCCCGAGGGGGTCACTCCGGCCGACGCGGCGCTCATCGAACCGCTCTCCTGCGCGGTACGCGGCTTCGACGTGCTGCCGCGCCGGCTGGCCGACCACTACCTCATCTACGGTGCCGGCACCATGGGCCTGATGATGCTGGAGCTGGCCAAACGCTGCGGTGCGGCGACCGTCAGCGTGGTCGACCCGAACCGGGACCGCCTCGCCACCGCCGTGGCGTTGGGCTGCTCGGCTAGCGCCGCCAACGCCGACGAGCTGGACCGCCCGCGTGGCTGGGACGTCGTCATCGACTGCACCGGGGTCGAGGCGGCCATCGCCGACGGCCTGACCCGGGTCGCCCCCGCCGGTACCTTCCTCCAGTTCGGCGTCTCCGAGTACGCCACCCGGGTGCCGGTCGAGCCGTACCGCGTCTACAACAAGGAGATCACCGTCACCGGCTCGATGGCCGTCCTGCACAGCTTCGACCGCGCCGCCGAGCTGTTCGCGGCCGGCGTGCTGGACCCGCAGGTCTTCATCAGCCACCGCTTCCCCCTGGCCGCCTACGCCGACGCGATGTCACAGTTCCGCTCCGGCATCGGCCGCAAACTCCTCATCACCTGACGCCGAACCCACACACCTCCCGCCCGCCCACCCATGCAACCGCGATCATGCAGTTGTGGCACCCGCCAAAGTGGGCATCCGTCACATTTCTGGTGCCACAACTGCATGATCAGCGAGGGTCGGGCGGTTCGGGTCGTGGCGTGGTGAGGGATGCGGCATGGTCCGGTGGGTGGCGGGGTACCGGGCCGGGGTGCGGATGGACAAGGCCGAGCGTGCGGAACTCCGTCGGCTCGTGGCGGACTTCAGGCGGTGGGGTCGACTCGCCCAGGACGTGCGGCACTGGCACCGGGCCGTCCAGCAGGCGGCCACGGCCGCCGAAGGGGGACTGCGGGACCGCAGCGTCGTGGTCGAGCGCTCCGGCCAGGCCGCGTGGCGGGTGCTCGCGTTGCGGGCGAACGACCGTGACGTCGTCCGGCGCCTGAAGGAACGGGCCACGCTGCCCGCGACCACGGCCACCGACGACGCGCTGCTGCGCCTGCTCATCGATGACGCCCCTCGCGCCGTCGCCGATCTCGCGCCCATGCTCGACGTGCGCCGGTACCTCGTGGGGCCGGCCAGGAAGCAGGCAGCGGGCACCGCCGCGATGTTCCTACGTGACCGGCACGCGGAGGTCACCGCCGCTGGCAGCCCCGAGCGCCTGGGGCACCTCGGCGTCCCCAGCGCACCCTCCGACCCGGTCCGGGACAGCGTCCGCGACCTGCTCGATCCGTCCCTCCGCTTCGCGCTGCTCGCCGAGCGAACCGGTGGGACGCCCGAGCTGGTCGAACGGACGGGGCGGAAGCGCGGGTCCGCCGGGCGGGCCGCACCCCAGCGGGAGCCGGCGGGATGGACCGACCCGGAACCGGAGCTGGTGGACCGGTCGGTCTTCGCGGGCCTGCCGGCGGCACTGGCCGCCATCGACACGGTCGTGGCCGGCGAAGCCCCGTACCGGTCGGCGGCCCGCGAAGCGGGCGAGCAGGTCAGACACCACGAGGTGCACCGAATCCTGCGGGATATGCCGGTGGAGACGTTGCGAACCGTCAGCCGGGACCGGTTCCGCCTCGGGCCGTTGACCGACACCGGAATCACCACCGTGCAGGACGTGCTGCACCGCGGCGCGTCACTTCAGGCGCTTCCGGGGGTCGGGGAGACCACCGCCCGTCGCCTGCTCGGCGCAGCCCGCACCCTCTGGCAGACCACGTACGACGACACACCGGGCCGCATCGACGTCGAGCACCGCCACCCGGAGACCACCCACCTGTTGCGGTGCCTCGCCGAGTGGGACACGCACCGGCGCACCCACGGCGCGGCAGCCGACCTCGAACGCGCCGCCGAGCTTGCGCCGCTGGGCGGCACCATCGACCGCAGGACCAGCCACCTGCTGGTGGTGCCGACCCGAGGGCTCGCCGCCAGCGGTCTCCGCGACAGCATCGAGATCGTCAAACGGCGAGCCGAGCTGCTCGGCAGGTCGACCACGCCCGGTCGGCGGAACCTGCGTGCCGACCCGTGGGACGACTTCCTCAGCCGTCCCGCCGACTACTTCGCGATGCTCGCCGAGCTGGGATTCGCCAGCGGCGACGAGAACGCGGCGCACGGCGACCTCCCGGACGAGATCATCCAGGCGGTACGCGACCAGGCGCTCGACGGCGCGCACCTGACCACCTCCCTGCGCGGTTACCAGAGCTTCGCGGCGCGCTTCGCCCTCGTCCAACGCAAGGTCGTCATCGGTGACGAGATGGGCCTCGGTAAGACCGTCGAGGCGATCGCCGTGCTGGCGCACCTGCGCAGCAGGGGCGGCACCCGTTTCCTGGTGGTGTGCCCCGCCGCCGTGGTGACCAACTGGGTCCGGGAGATCAACGGCAAGTCGACGCTACGTCCACACCGGGTGCACGGCCCGGGGCGCGACACCGCCGCCCGCGCCTGGCGGCGGGACGGCGGCGTGGCGGTCACCACCTACGAGACCCTCGCCTGGTGGGGGCCGCAGTTGCGGGAGTCGCCCGACCTGGCGTGTGTCGTGGTCGACGAGGCCCACTACGTCAAGAACCCGCAGGCACAGCGGTCGATCAGGACGAAGGAACTCGTCGCGCGCGCCGACCGGGCCATCCTGCTCACCGGTACCCCGCTGGAGAACAAGGTCGACGAGTTCCGCAACCTGGCCTCCTACGTCCGCCCCGACCTCACCGTCGACACCACCGACCTGTCACCCGCGCGGTTCCGGCGGCAGATCGCCCCGGCGTACCTGCGCCGCAACCAGGTCGACGTGCTCGACGAACTGCCCGAACTCATCGAGGTCGAGGAGTGGCTGCCGATGTCCTCGGCGGACACCACGCGTTACCGCGAGGCGGTGGAGCGGGGCAACTTCATGCGGATGCGCCAGGCGGCCATGCTTGCGGCCGCCGAGTCCACCAAGGTGCAGCGCCTGGTCGAGATCGTCCGGGAGGCGACCGAGAACGAACGCCGGGTCATCGTCTTCTCCCACTTCCGCGAGGTCCTCGACCTGGTCGCCCGTACCCTTCCCGGCCCGGTCTTCGGTCCGCTGACCGGCTCGGTGCCCGCCAACCACCGGCAGCGGATGGTGGACGAGTTCTCCGCCGCCCGGCACGGCGCCGTCCTGGTGGCCCAGATCGTGGCCGGTGGCGTCGGGCTCAACATCCAGTCCGCCTCCGTCGTCGTCCTCTGTGAACCGCAGCTGAAACCCACCACCGAGGCGCAGGCCGTCGCCCGGGCGCACCGGATGGGGCAGGTCCAGTCGGTGCAGGTCCACCGGCTGCTCTCCGAAGAGGGCGTCGACCAGCGGATCACCGAACTGCTGGCGGGCAAGCGCCGCATCTTCGACGACTTCGCCCGGGTCAGCGACACGGCCGACGCGAGCCCGGAAGCAGTGGACCTGTCCGAGGCCGAACTGGTCCGCGAGGTGGTGGCCGCCGAACGCCAACGCCTCCTCGCCCCCGCACCCAACGTCCCGTCCCAGCACGCGCCTTCTTAACCCGTTACCGAAGGATCTGTGGCAGTAAAAGCGTCAGCCGCTCGGCGTGTCGACTACCGCGACCGCCACGGATCCGAAGTGTCACCGTCCCCGGTCCAGCGGGTCTGCCTGAGGGTGGTGAGGAGGTTGCGGGCGGCGGTGGCCACGGCGCAGTCGGGGACGCGGCAGATCGGGCAGCGGCCGTCGGAAGCCTGCTCGTGGTCACGGAGCGTCCAGCGGGCGGTCAGGGTGAGGGTTGGTCGAAGGGCATCCCGGGAAAGGCGTATACGTAGCCGAGCCGGAGCGCGAATCCGAGTAACGCCAGTCTCCGCCTAGTCGGCAACGTCTCTGTTCTGAGGGGTTGGCACAAAATCTTGGACATTTTCCGTTAGCGCAGAACAGAAGGTTTCCAAGATCTCATTCCTCTGGCGTTACACAACGGCCGCGCGTGAATCGAGACTGCAAGAACCTCAGCGGGCCGGTCTTTTCCTTCGACCGCGATAGCCACACCGAACTTCCTGACCTGGTTGAACTACGGTGAGCGATGCGTGACGGCGTCGAGGTAGGTCAGTCGACTCGGAGTGAACGGGCGATCGCTTCGGCGACCGCCGGGTTGCTGGACACCGCGACCAGGACCACGTCCCGGTCGGGGACCACCACCACCTGCCGCGTCCGGCCATCCGGCAGCACGTCGCCGCCCCGCAGGACGGAATGGCCGAATGCTTCGCTCGCCCCGGTGGCGAGCTGGGCCACCGGGTCGAGATCGAGATTCGCGCGCTTGATCTCGGCGTAGTCGACGCGAGGTATCGGCAACACGGCACAGCCCGCGATCAGGTCGACGTCCACGATGTACGTGTCCCGCATTGGCGTACCGCACCTGGTGGCATTGCGCGGCCACTCCGCCGGCACCGAGATCCGTACCCCCTCGCTGGCCACCTCCTGCTGGGGAGTTGGACCGAGATCACGTATGGCCGCCGTCACCACCGTGCCGAGGGCGAGAACCGCTCCGATCGCGGCGGCGGCGACCGCCATCCGTAAGCCCTTGCGGCTCCTCAGGTCGAGGTTCATTCATGCCCTTCGCCAGTTGTCCGTCTCTCATGCGAAACCCAGAATCGGCCCGAACCAATCTATCCGTAGGTTCGAGACCAGGGGAGTGCTGTCTTCTGGCTACGGCCCCGTCGCGATTCGTTCGCGCTCTCAGCTCGACAGCGCCGGCACCAGAGACATGGCTCCGGACGTCGCTGGCCGCGAATGTCGCTGCGGAAGCACCGCTGCGACACCTCACCCTTGAACCAACGCCTCGGGCGAAGGCCCGGGCGACGACGTGACCCGGGTGAGGCGGGTGGCGACGATGGTGGCGGCCAGGACGGAGACGGCGGCGACCGGGCCGATCCAGGCCGGGCTGAGGCCGACCGTGAGCACCGTGCCGCCGAGCGCGGCGCCCAACGCTCCGGCGGCGCCGGCGACGGAGATGTTGACGGCGGCGACCAGGCCGGTGGTGGCCGCGTCGACCTGACCCATCAGCCAGGTCTGGACCAGCGGCACGACCAGGAACGCCGCCGCGCCCAGCAGCCCCAGCCCGGTCAGCGCCAGCGGAGCGACCGGCAACAGCAGCGGCTGCGCCAGCAGGATCGCCGCCAACGCGCCGACGGCGAGCGGCAGCCGGCGGGTGATCTTCTCGGGACGCACCCGGCCGGCGAGCAGGTTGCCGGCGATGGTGCCGAGGCCGTAGCCGACCAGTCCGACGCTGACCCAGCCGGGGCTCAGGCCGGTGACGGTGCGCAGCATCGGCGCGACGTAGGTGAAGGCGGCCACGAAGCCGGTGAGCGCCAGCAGGGTGACGCCGAGTCCGGCGTAGATGCCGGGGCGCAGCAGCGCACCGATGCTGTCGCGGACGCCGGCCGGTGGCGGGGTGGGGATGCGGGGGCAGAAGACGAGCACGCCGAGCAGCCCCAGGGCGGCCATGCCGGCCACGGCCACGAAGGTGACCGGCCAGCCGTACGCCTCACCGATCAGGCTGCCCAGCGGCAGGCCGAGCACGGTGGCCAGGGCGAATCCGCCGAACAGTCGGGCCACCGCGACGGTCTGCCGCTCCGGTGGCACCGAGGCCATCGCCACCTGGGAGGCCACCGCCATGAACAGCGCCTGCGCCAGCGCCGAGCCCAACCGGGCCGACAGCAGCAACGCGTACGAGGTGGCCAGGGCGCTGGCCACCGCGGACACCGTGGCCAGCGCCATGGTGCCGGCGAGCAGTTCCCGGCGTGGCAGCCGACGGGTCAGCACGGTGGCGACCGGGCCGCCCACGGTGACCACGATCATGTACGCGGTGACCAGTTGACCGGCGGCGGCCACGGAGACGTCCAGGTCGGTGGCGACCTGGGGGAGCAGGCCGACGAGCACGAACTCGGCGGTGGCCACGGCGAAGGAGCAGACGAAGAGTACGTAGATGATCACAGAGAGGACGCTAAAGCCTCACACCGACGTTAGAGTCAAGCGATGCGGATCGGTGAGTTGAGCGCGCGGACGGGTGCGTCGGTGCGGATGCTGCGCTACTACGAGGAGCAGGGCCTGCTGACGCCGGTGCGCACCGAGTCGGGCTACCGGATCTACCAGGAGTCCGACGTCGACCGGGTGGCCCGCATCCGGTGCATGCTGTCGGCCGCGCTGCCGTCCGGAGTGGTCGGACAGGCACTGCGGTTCCTCCTGGACGGCCGCGCGGCGATCCCCGACGAGCCGGCCGACCGGGCCCGCCTGGCCGACACCCTTCAGGGCGAACTGGACCAGTTGACCGCGAAGATCGAGTCGTTGGAGTCCAGTCGAGACCTGCTCGCCGCCATCGTCGCCGACGTACGCGGTGACGTGGTGGGGCCGGGCCATCCCGGTGACCCGGGCGGCGCGGTGGCCCGCCGGTCGGTCCGCAAGGCGGGCCCGGCGGTCGGTCTCGCCCGCTGAGCCGCTGCTCAGGGCTGGCTCGCCGGCGTCGTGGGAAGCCGTAGACAGTGCCGCTCAGTCCCGCTCGCCGTCGGCGTGGCGAGCCGCGGACCGGGCAGCTCAGGCCCGGCTCGGCGGCGTCGGCAGGCGTAAGCCGTGCATGCCGCCGTCGACGGCCAGCACGCTGCCGGTGGTCGATCCGGACAGCGGACTGGCCAGGTAGGCGACGGCCGCGGCGACCTCCCGCGGGGTGGTGAGGCGGCCGGTGGGCTGGCGGGCCCGCAACGCGGCCAGCTCCGCCGCCGGATCGTCGGCGGCGTCGAGTAGCCGCCGTACCCACGGGGTGTCGGCGGTGCCCGGGTTGACGCAGTTCACCCGGATGCCGGCGGCGACGTGGTCGGCGGCCATCGCCAGGGTGAGCGCCTGCACCGCACCCTTGCTGGCGCTGTAGAGGGCCCGCTGCGGCAGCCCGAGCCAGGCGGCGATGGAGCCGATGTTGACGATCGCGGCGTGCGCGGAGGCGCGCAGGTACGGCAGCGCGGCCCGGCTGACCCGGACGATGCCGACCACGTTGACGTCGAACACCCGGTGCCAATCGTCGTCGGTGTCGGCCTCGATGGTGCCGACCGCACCGATGGCGGCGTTGTTGACCAGGATGTCGAGGCCGCCGAACGTCTCGTGGGCGGTGGTGATCGCGGCCCGCACGGACGCGTCGTCGGCCACGTCGGCGGCCAGGCCGAGCAACGGCTCGGGTACCTGCCGCGGGTTCAGGTCCAGGCAGGCCACCCGGGCGCCACGCTCGGCGAGCAGGGTGGCCGTGGCCAGGCCGATGCCGGAGGCGCCACCGGTGACCACCGCCGCCAACCCGGCGAACTCGCCCGCGCCGGCGGGTCTGCCGGCGGCGGTCGCCTGCCCGTCGCCGGTCACGCGGGTGTCAGCGTCTGACGTTGCCGGCCGAGGCCGTCGATCTCCAACTCGACCACGTCCCCGGCGACCAGGTACGGCTTGGGTTCCGGTTGCCCGAGGGCGACGCCGGCCGGGGTGCCGGTGTTGATCACGTCGCCGGGGTAGAGCACCATGAACTGGCTCAGGTAGCGGACGATCTCGGCCACCGGGAAGACCATGTCCTTCGTCGTGCCGTCCTGCCGCAGCACACCGTTGACCCAGAGCCGTAGCCGCAGGTCGTGCGGATCGGGGACCTCGTCGGCGGTCACCAGCCACGGGCCGAGCGGGTTGAACGTCTCGCAGGACTTGCCCTTGTCCCACTGGCCGCCCCGGTCGAGCTGGAACTCCCGTTCCGAGACGTCGTGCGAGATGGTGTATCCGGCGACGCAGTCCATCGCCGCCTCGGCCGACGGCAGGTAGCGCGCCTTGCGGCCGATGACGACGGCGAGTTCGACCTCCCAGTCCGTCCTGGTGCTGCCGCGGGGCACCAGCACCGGGTCGTCGGGACCGACCACCGTGTCCGGCGCCTTGAGGAAGACCACCGGCTCGGCGGGCAGGGCCGCTCCGGTCTCCGCCGCGTGGTCGCGGTAGTTCAGCCCGATGCAGACGATCTTGCCTGGGCGCAGCGGGGGACCGATCCGCAGGTCGGTGGGGTCCATCGGAGACAGATCGTGCGGGGCGATGCCGGCCAGGCGGGCCAGGCCGTCGGTGCCCAGGAACGCGGGGTCCAGGTCGTCGGTCACGCCGCTGAGGTCACGCAGTTGCCCGGCCTCGTCGAGCAGTGCCGGTGTTTCCCGCCCCGGCGGGCCCACTCGCAGCAGCTTCATCCGTCGCCCCCAGACACCGCGTCAGCTAGTAGTCGGCAAAACATGTGATGTCTACCAGGTGATCGCGACGCGTCACAAGGCCGCATGATCGACAGGCATCGACCGCTGACGCCGAGCGGACCACAGGTCCCGTCCGGCACCGGGCCGTCCGACCTGTCAGGAGGGGACTCCGGCCGCTGGTCCGTACCATCCGCGCACGCTGCACTGGAAGCAGGACGGAGAGGAGTGAGGACGATGTCGTACCTGATCGTTGTCGGCGTCGATGGTTCGGACGGTGGGCGGCGTGCCCTGCGGTGGGCGGTCGGTGAGGCGGCCGAGCGCAACGGCACCGTGCAGGCGGTCACCGCCTGGCGGTGGGACGGCCTGGACGGTGGTGCCATGGTCGCACCGAACCCGATCGAGGAGGAGGAGCGGGCCACCGCCCTGCTGGCCCGGGAGATCGGCGAGGTCACCCGGGGCACGGCTGCGGCACCGGTCTCGGCCGAGGTCGTCGAGGGTCGGCCGGCCGACGTGCTGACCGCCGCCGCCCGTGGCGCCGACCTGCTGGTGCTGGGCAGTCACGGGCACGGCCGGCTGCGGCACACCGTGCTCGGCTCGGTCAGCGAGGAGTGCGTACGCAAGGCGACCTGCCCGGTGGTGGTGATCCCGGTGCCGGTGCCGGCACCGAGCGGTCCGGCCATGCCGGCGGTGCCGGCCTGAGGGCGACCGACGGGGGTTGCCGGTCTCTGACATGCTCTGGGCCGTGACGACCGGCCACCCCCGTTCCCACCGCCGCGCCCGCCGGACCCGGTTCGGGCTCCTGTTCAGCCTTGTGGTCGTGATCGCCCTGGCCGTGGCGGCCGTGATCGTGCTGCGTCCGCCGGGCCCTCGCCCGCTGTTCCAGATGCCGGTCGGCTGCGGGGAGACCTGGCAGGTCGGCACCTATCCGGGGCACGGCGACTACGACGTGGACTTCTTCCCGCTCTCCGGCGACCCGTGGGGGCAACCGGTGCTCGCCTCCTACGAGGGCACCGTCACCGTGGCCGGGATCAACGGGTCGCTTGGTGGTCGTACCCCGGACAACCCGGACGGCCCTCGGGGTCGTGGCGGTGGCTACTGGGTGAAGATCGACCACGGCGGCCGGTGGGAGACCCAGTACCTGCATCTGCTGGAGCCGCCCCTGGTGCAGGTCGGCCAGCGGGTCGTCCAGGGCCAGCAGATCGGCCGGATCGGCAGCACCGGCAACTCCGGCGCCCCGCACCTGCACTACGAGCAGCGGCGCGGCTGGCAGAAGGTGGAGACCTACTTCGACGGTGCCCCGTCGGGCATCACCGACGACGACGCCGAGTACACGCTCCGGCTGACCAGCAACAACTGTCCCTAGCGCGGGTTGCTGTCGTACCCAGCTGATGGGGTACGGCGCATGGGCGTTCTGTATGACTACTTCCGGGCGGCGGACGACGCCGCCGCGATCGGACTGATGGCGGAACTCGACGGCGGTCCGGTCGCCGTGTCGGGAGGCCGCCCCGGGGTCGACGCGATCGACCTCAAGGGCATCGAGCCGGCAGTGACCCTCGGCAAGCTCGTCGGCTTCGTGCGCGGGCTAGCCTGGTCCACCGACCTGATCGAGCAACGGCTGATCTGGAGCGGTGGCGACGAAGGGCCATGGTTGATCGTCCTCGACGACGCCACCAGGGACACCCTGGCGTCGATCACCGCCGCCCAGTCGCCCGAGCTGTCGGCGCGGTGGGGGCGGATCGAGGAGCTGGCCTGGGGTGAGCCGCTGCCGCCAGGGGAACTGCTGCCGGTGATCGAGGAGATCAGCGCCCTCGCCCGCCGTGCCCAGGCCGCCGGTGACCACCTCTACTGCTGGTGCTGCCTCTGACCGCCCGGGTCACAGCTTGACTTCGAACCTGTCCGCCCGCCGGTCCGAGCCCTGCCGGCCGGCGGGTTTCCGGTTAGCGTGGGGCGAGATCGACTGCCGGGAAGAATCCAGGGGGAGGACCATGTCCAGGACCAGATTCAGGTTGGCCGGCGCGACGATCGCCCTGATGCTCGCCGCCGTGGCGGGATGCAGTGGGGGCGAGGGCGTCGACGTCGACGGCAACGACACGGCGGGCGCCGGCGGCGTGCTCAACGCCGCGATCGGCGGCGAGCCCGACCAACTCGACCCGCACAAGACCTCCGCCTACTACAGCTTCCAGGTGCTGGAGAACGTCTTCGACACGCTCGTCGAGCCGGACGCGAACCTGGAGATGAAGCCTTCCCTGGCCACCGAGTGGACCACCAGCGAAGACCAGCTGACCTGGACGTTCACCCTCCGTGAAGGCGTCAAGTTCTCCGACGGTTCGCCGCTGACCGCCGAGGACGTCGTCTACTCCTACAACCGGATCATCGACGAGAAGCTGAACAACGCGTACAAGTTCGGCACCGTGAAATCGATCGAGGCCACCGACCCGAAGACCGTGGTGGTGACCCTCAACGCACCCACCCCGAACCTGCTGGCCAACCTCGGTGGCTTCAAGGGCGTGGCGATCGTCCAGAAGGCGAACGTGGAATCCGGTGAGATCACCACCAAGCCGGTCGGCAGTGGCCCGTTCGCGGTGGAGAACTACAGCTCCGGCGACAGCATCCGGCTGGTCCGCAACGACAACTACTGGGGCGAGAAGCCGAAACTGGACGGCGTCCGGTTCACCTTCGTCAGCGACCCCACCGTCGCCCTGCAGAACCTGCGCGGCGGCGAGGTGCACTGGACCGACAACCTGCCACCGCAGCAGGTGCCGGCGTTGCTCGACGGGGACGACCCGACGGTGCAGTCGGTGCCCTCGACCGACTACTGGTACCTCGCGCTCAACCAGGCACGCAAGCCGTACGACGACGTCAACGTCCGTCGGGCCATCGCCTTCGCGCTGGATCGGGAGGCGATCACCAAGGCCGCCAAGTTCGGGCTGGCCACGGTCAACCAGACGGCGATCCCGCAGAACAGCGCCTTCTACTACGAGTACGCGCCGTACTCGCACGACGTCAACCAGGCCAAGCAACTGCTCGACCAGGCCGGGGTGAGCGGGCTGACCATGGACCTCATGGTCACCAGCGAGTACCCGGAGACGGTCACCGCGGCCCAGGTCATCGCCTCGCAGCTGGAGGCCGTCGGGATCACCGTCGAGATCCGGACGCTGGACTTCGCGCAGTGGCTCGACGAGCAGGGCGCCGGGAAGTTCGACTCGTTCATGCTCGGCTGGCTGGGCAACATCGACCCTGACGAGTTCTACTACGCCCAGCACCACAGCGACGGCACGTTCAACTTCCACGAGTACGCCAACCCGAACGTGGACCGGCTGCTCGACCAGGCCCGGACGGAGACCGACCAGGCCGCCCGCAAGCAGCAGTACGAGCAGGTGGCCAAGCAGATCGTGGACGACGCCAGCTACATCTACCTCTACAACCCCGACGTCGCCCAGGGCTGGTCCAAGCAGGTCAGCGGCTACGAGGTACGCACGGACCGGGCGATCCGGTTCCGCGACGTGGCCCTCGCCCGGTGACCCGGCGGGGGACCTCAGGTGGCCCGCTTCGTCATCCGTCGGCTGTTGCAGTCGGCCGTCGTGCTGCTCGGCGTGACCCTCGTGGTGTTCCTGCTGCTCCAACTGGTGCCGGGTGACCCGGTCCGGGTCGCCCTCGGCACCCGCTTCGACCCGCAGACGTACGAGGCGCTGCGGGCCCGGGCGGGGCTGGACCAGCCGCTAGTGGTGCAGTATTTCGACTACCTGCGGCGGGCGCTGACCGGCGACCTCGGGGTCAGCTTCCGCAGTGGACGGCCGGTCACCGCGATCGTGCTGGAGCGACTGCCGGCGACCCTGTCGCTGGCGGTCACCGCGGTGGTGTTCGCCATGGCGATCGCCTTCCCGCTGGGGATCGTCTCGGCGATCCGCAGCGGCTCGCTCGTCGACCACGCGGCCCGGGTGTTCAGCCAGTTCGGTGTCTCGGTGCCGGATTTCTGGATGGGCATCATGGGCATCCTGCTCTTCTCCGGGGTGCTCGGGTGGCTGCCGCCGTCGGGGTACGTCGCGCTCACCGAGGATCCGGGGCGCTGGGCGTCCCACGTGGCGCTGCCCGCCGCCACGGTCGGCCTGGTCACCGCCTCGATCCTCACCCGGTTCATCCGCTCGTCGATGCTGGAGGTGCTCTCCGAGGACTACGTGCGCACCGCCGAGGCGAAGGGTCTGCGTACCCGGGTGGTGGTGTTGCGGCACGTGCTGCGCAACGCCCTCATCCCGGTGGTGACCGTGGTGGCGGTGCAGTTGGCCAGCCTGCTCGGCGGGGTGATCGTGATCGAGGTGCTGTTCGCCTGGCCCGGCATCGGGCGGCTCACCTACGACGCCGTCGCGGCCCGCGACTATCCGGTGCTGCAAGGCGCGGTGTTGCTGGTGGCGGCGCTGTTCCTCCTGGTCAACCTGTTGGTCGACATCCTCTATGCCCGTCTCGACCCGAGGATCACGGTCAAATGAGCGAGCGGACGGTCAACCGCGAGGGGCAGTTGCGCCGGGCGCTCGCCGCGCTGCGGCGCGATCCGCTGGCCCTGACCGGCAGCCTGGTGCTGGTGGTGCTGGTCGTGGTGGGGGTCGGCGGCTCCTGGCTGGCGCCGTCGGGGATCAACGAGGTGAACGTCGACCAGATGCTCCAGCCGCCGAGCTGGGCACACCCGTTCGGCACCGACGAGCTGGGTCGCGACGTGCTCAGCCGGGTCATGGTCGCCGCCCGGGTGTCGTTGCAGGTCGGCCTGGTCAGCGTCGGCATCGCGCTGGTGGTGGGGGTGACCCTCGGGCTGTTCGCCGGTTACTACCGCGGCTGGCTCGACAACGTGCTGATGCGCTGCATGGACGTGCTGTTCGCGTTCCCGGTGCTGCTGCTGGCGGTGGCGATCGTGGCGGTACTCGGTCCGGGACTGGGCACCGCGATGGTGGCGATCGGGGTGGTCTACACGCCGATCTTCGCCCGGGTCACCCGGGCCGGTGTGCTCTCGGTGCGGGAGCAGGTCTTCGTCCGGGCCGCGGTCTCGGTCGGCGCCTCCGACCTGCGGATCATGCGGCGGCACGTGCTGCCGAACATCGCGGCGCCGCTGATCGTGCAGACGTCGCTCTCCCTGGCCTTCGCGATCCTGTCCGAGGCGGCGCTGTCCTTCCTCGGCCTCGGCGTCCAGCCACCCGACCCGGCCTGGGGCCGGATGCTGTTCGACGGACGCGGGTTCGTCACCGACGCCTGGTGGCTGGGCTTCTTCCCCGGTGCGGCGATCTTCCTCACCGTTCTGGCGTTCAACCTGGTCGGCGACGCGCTGCGGGACGTGCTGGATCCCCGCCAGCTCACCGTCAGCGAAGCCCGGAGGAGCACCGCATGAAGCCGGTACTGGCCGTCGAGGACCTCACCGTCACCATCGGCACCCGGCGTGGGCCGGCGCACGCCGTCGCCGGGGTCGACTGGGCGGTGCGGCCGGGGGAGACCCTGGCGCTGGTCGGCGAGTCCGGCAGCGGCAAGAGCATGAGCGTGCTCGCCGCCACCGGGCTGGCACCCCGCACCGCGCGGGTGACCGGGCGGGTGCACCTGCTCGGCACGGAGCTGACCGGGCTTGGTGAGGACCGCCGTCGTCGACTGCGGGGGCGGCACATCGGGTTCGTCTTCCAGGATCCGATGACCTCGCTCAACCCGGTGCTCACCGTCGGCCGGCAGGTCACCGAGGCCGCCGAGGAGCATCTCGGACTGACCCGGCGGGCCGCCCGGTCCCGTGCCGTGGAACTGCTGGAGATGGTCGGCATCCCGTCGGCGGGGCAGCGGGTGGACGCGTACCCGCACCAGTTCTCCGGCGGCATGCGCCAGCGCGTGGTGATCGCCATGGCGTTGGCCTGCGAGCCGGACCTGCTGATCGCCGACGAGCCGACCACGGCCCTGGACGTCACCACCCAGGCCCAGATCGTCGAGCTGGTCGCCGACCTGCAACGGCGGCTCGGCACCGCGGTCGTCTGGATCACCCACGACCTGGGTGTGGTCGCCGGCATCGCCGACAGCGTGGCGGTCATGTACGCCGGCCGGATCCTCGAACAGGGGCCGGTCGACGCCGTGTTCGGCACGCCGTCGCACCCGTACACCGAGGCTCTGCTGGCCGCCCGTCCGGACCCGGCGGCCGGCGGCGCGGAACTGGTCACCATCGCCGGTGCGCCGCCCAGCCCGTTGGATCTGCCGGCGGGCTGCGCGTTCTGGCCCCGCTGCCCGGTGCGGGGTGACGCCCGCTGCGAGCACGAGCTGCCGCCGCTGGTGCCGGTTTCGGCCGGGCACCAGGTCCGCACCTTCTATCCGCAGCCGAGCGACGGGGAGCGCCAGTGAGCGAGCGGCAGCGAGCGGATCTCGGCACGGCCGTGCCGGCCGATGGCACGGCGCACGCTGCGGTGCCGAAGCAGCGGGAACCGGGCGAGGTGGTGGCCGAACTCGACGATCTGGCGGTGTGGTTCCCGACGCCGGCCGGTGTGGTGCGGGCCGTCGACGGCGTGTCGCTGCGGGTACGGCGGGGGGAGACGCTGGGGCTGGTCGGTGAGTCGGGCAGCGGCAAGTCCACCACCGGGCTGGCCCTGCTCCGACTGGTGGATCCCACCTCCGGCACGGTGCGGGTGGGCGGCGAGGACGTCACCCGCTGGTCCCGCCGACGGCTGCGGGCGCTGCGTCGCCGGGTTGCCATGGTGTTCCAGGACCCGCAGGCGTCCCTGGATCCCCGGCTCACCATCGGGGCGAGCATCGCCGAGCCGTTGATCGTGCATCGGCTCACCGACGGTGGTGCCGCCCGCCGCCGCCGGGTCGACGAGCTGCTCGACATGGTCGGGTTGCGCGGCGAGCTGGCCGACCGGCATCCGCACGAACTCTCCGGCGGGCAGCGGCAGCGGGTCGGCATCGCCCGTGCCCTGGCCGGCGAGCCGGACCTGATCGTGCTCGACGAGCCGATCGCGTCGCTCGATCTGAGCGTGCAGGCGCAGATCATGAACCTGCTCCGCCGGTTGCAACGGGACCTGGGGCTGACCTACCTGTTCATTGCCCACGACCTGGCCGCCGTGGAGCACATGAGCGACCGGATGGCGGTGATGTACCTGGGGCGGATCGTGGAGAGCGGCACCCCGGCGCAGATCTGGCGCGACCCGGCCCACCCGTACACTGCCGCGCTGCTGTCCGCGGTGCCGGTGGCCGACCCGCAGGTCGAGCGGGAACGCCGCCGGATCATCCTCAGCGGTGACATCCCCAGCCCGGTGGACCCGCCGGGCGGCTGCCGGTTCCGCACCCGCTGCCCGCAGGCGCGTCCGGAGTGCGCCGAGACCGATCCGGTGCTGGCCGAGGTCGACCCCGACCACCGGGCGGCGTGCCTGTTCGCCAAGGAGGCGGTGCGCGCCATGCGGTCGGTGTGACTCCGGCGTACGGCGGTTCAGGGTTGCCGCAGCGGCCGGAACGCGGCCCGCACCTCGGCGGCGAAGAGTTCCGGTTCCTCCCAGGCCGCGAAGTGGCCGCCACGGTCGACCTCGTTGAAGTACGCGACGCCGGGGTAGACGGCCTCGACCCAGCTACGTGGGGCAGCCCAGATCTCGCCGGGGAACGCCGTGAAGCCGACCGGGACCGCGACCGGTGGCGGCGGCTGGCCGGCCGCGTCGGCTGCCGCCTGGAAGCGTCCGAACTCCCAGTACCACCGGGCGGACGAGGCGCCGGTGCCGGTCAGCCAGTACAGCGTGATGTTGTCGACGACGGTGTCCCGGGTGAGACCACCCACCGGTTCGCCGTCGACGAACGCGCGGGAGATCTTGTAGTAGCTGTCCGTGTCGTGGTCCAGCATCCACGCCGCCAGCCCGACGGGTGAGTCGAGCAGCGAGTAGCCGATGGTCTGCGGTCGGGTGGACTGTTCCAGAAAGTAGCCGAAACCGTCCATGGTGAACGTGGCGAGCGCGTCGTGGGCGGCGCGTTCCGGCGCGGAATTCGCCGGCAGCTGGTCCTTGAGACCGATTGCCGCGGCGAGCAGGTTGACGTGGATCCCGACCAGCCCGTCAGGTGCCTGACGGCCCATCGCGTCCGTGACGGAGGAACCCACGTCGCCGCCCTGCGCGACGTAGCGCGAGTAGCCGAGACGGTCCATCAGCTGTGCCCACGCCCGCGCCATCCGGGCGGAGTCCCAGCCGGCCTCGGTCGGCTCGCCGGAGAAGCCGTAGCCGGGCAACGACGGCAGCACCAGGTGGAAGGCGTCCTCGGCCCGTCCGCCGTGCGCCGTCGGGTCGGTGAGCGGACCGACCACCCCGAGCAGTTCGACGACCGAGCCCGGCCAGCCGTGCGTCATGATCAGCGGCAGCGCGTCCTCGTGCGGCGACCGTACGTGGATGAAGTGAATCGTCACGCCGTCGATCTCGGTCGTGTACTGCGGCAGGGCGTTCAACCTGGCCTCGCACGCGCGCCAGTCGTACTCGGTGGTCCAGTAGCGGGCCAACTCCTGGACCGTCGCCAGTTGCACGCCCTGTGAGCGGTCGTCGACCAGCTCCCGGGTGGGCCAGCGGGTGGCCGTGATCCGACGACGCAGATCCGTGAGCGCCTCATCCGGCGTGTCGAGACGGAAGGGACGAATCTCGTCGTCCTGGGACATGCTCACCACCTGTCGGGTCGGATCGAGCGGTACCGGCCCGGCCGAGCCGTACGCGCTCATCCTCACATCGGCGGGGTGGCCAGCGGGCCGGAACAGGAGTTGTGGGCGGCACGCCAGGTTCCTGACCGGCCCCCTGGCTCAGCGCTGGCGGCCGGCACCTCACCTACCGACGGCTGCCGGCTGCCGGGCGACCAGGCCGACGGTCGGGTCGTAGCGGACCGGTACCGGATCGCTGAGTTCCCCGACGAACTCGCCGTCGGCGTGCTCGACGAAGCCGATGAGGGACCAGCCGTCGCCGTCGGGGACCAGGCGGGGCGCGTACAGGTGCGGTTGGGCGACCGGCCGGGCGGCGGCGATGTCCCAGGGGCCGTGCACGGTGGGGCCGGTGGCGACCCAGAGGCGCGACCCGGGTTCCCGGGCGGCGGCGAAGGCGTTGGTGCAGAACAGCAGCAGCGGCTGTCCGTCGACGACGGCGACCTGCGGCACCTCAAGGTGACCGAAGCCGGCCGGCGTGGACAACGGCGGTCGGACCGTCCAGTTGACCAGGTCGGGGGAGGTCGCGTGGCCGACGACGCCGCGCTCGTCGGCCGGGCCCTGGTTGGCGCGGGCGGTCACCAGCATGTGCCAACCATCGCCGTCGGGGTCCGGGAAGACCCACGGATCGCGCCAGGCCTGCTCGTACCACATGTCGCGGTCGAGCAGCTCGTACCAGGCCGGATCGGCCTCGAGCAGCGGCGCGTCGCCGTGCCGGTGCCAGGTGACCAGGTCGTCGGAGACGGCCAGACCGATGCGCTGGACCAACCCGTCCTCGGCTCGGCTGACCCCGGTGTAGAACAGGTACCACCGCTGATCCGGGCCGCGCACCGTACAGCCGGTCCAGGTCGCCAGGTCGTCCCAGGCGGGCGCGTCGGCGGGGACGAGGGCGTCGGCGCCGAGCTGCCAGGAGCGCAGGTCGGTGGAGACCGCGTGGCCGATCGAGGCGCGTCGGTGACGGCGGTGCGGGTCGAGCAGGGCCCGGGAGGCGCGCAGGAAGAACGCGTGCCAGCGGCCGTCGTCGTCCTGGGCGTACCAGCTGTCCCACACCCAGTGGTCGGGCAGTCGAAGCATGGCCGGAAACGTACCAGTGAATCGGTTTAGCGACTACCCGCGGGTAGGGCCTGTGCCGGCGGGGGGACGGTTGGACTCAGTTGGCGGGCGCGGCCACGGACCGCCGCCGGCGCAGCGGCATCGGGACGAACGACGCGGCACCGGCGACACCGTCGAGCAGCACCTCCACCGCGCGGCGGCCCATCTGCTCGTGCGGCAGGGCCGCGGTGGACAGCCCCGGCCGCAGCCACGCGGCGATCGGGTCGTCGTCGAAGGAGATCACCGAAAGGTCGCCCGGAATGGTGAGACCGGCCTCGCCGAGCGCCTGGTACGCGCCGAAGGCGAGCCGGTCGTTCATGCAGATCACCGCGCTCGGTCGAGTCGGGCGGTCCAGCAGCGTACGCATGGCGGTGTAGCCGTGTTCCGGCAGCCACTCCGGGCAGAAGCCCTCGGCGAGCAGCGAGACACCGGCGGCGGCGAGCGTGTCCCGGATGCCGCGCAGCCGGGCGTCGGCGGCCAGCGATATCTCCGGGTCGCGTTCCTTCTGCCGGTTTCGGCCGATCAGGGCGATCCGGTCCCGGTGGCCGTTGGCGAGCAGCGTCTCGGCGACCATCGCGCCGGCTCCCTCGTCATCGGGGAGTACGCAGGGCAACGAGTCCGGACTCGTCGCGTTGAGCAGCACCACCGAGCCGCCGAGGATGGCGGGCGGCACCGCCAGGCGGCGGGTCGCCATGGCCGCGTAGATCACGCCGTCGACCTGGCGGTCGAGGATGGCCTCGATGGCGTACCGCTCGAACGTCGCGTCGCCCTGCGTCTCGGTGATCAGCAGGACGTGGTCGCGCTCGCGGGCGGCGTCCAGCGCGCCGCGGATGAGGCCACCGGCGAAGCGGGTGGTGGCGACGATGTCGGAGACGAACGCGATGGTGGCGGTCTTGCGGGTCCGCAGGCTGCGGGCGGCCACGTTGGGTCGGTAGCCGAGTTCCTCGGCGGCCGCGAAGACCCGCTGGTGCGCCTCGGCGGAGAGCCGGGTGCCCTCGCGGCCGTTCAGCACCATCGACGCGGCGGTCTTGGACAGGCCGGCCCGTCGCGCCACGTCGGCCAGTGTCGCTCTCTCCCGACCCATTGCGTCCTCCGATCACGGCGGTCCGTCCCGACGCCGCCGTCGTCCCATCATGATGGGTCGAGTCGTTCACGTGGTCACCGGCGGTGTGGTCAGCCTGGCGGGGCGGCTGGTGAACCAGCTGTTTCCAGACCGTTGCGAACTCGTCCTTGACACTCCCCGGCGACGCGCGCATGCTCTGCTAAATCAGTTTAGCGACGTGGTTTCACCTCTGCGGTGGACGCCTTCGCGTCTTCCGACGTCATATTGGGTACCGCGGGCCGCGAGCCGGGTCAGGCACGCGACGTTGCGACACGTGGTGGCCGGTGGGCCGGCCTTGTGGCGAGCGCCACGGACGGCCGTCGACCGGTCCGGCGCGCGGATTGAGTCAAGGAGCATGAGGTGCCGGAGTTCTCGACAAGGTTCACCCGACGCCGGTTGGCACTGCTGGTGCCGCTACTGGGCGCCAGCCTGGCCATCAGCGCCTGTAGCGCACCGGGTTCCGAGGAGACCCCCACGGGGGACTCCGACGCACCGGTGAGCACCGAGCTGGGTACCGACCCGATCACCCTGGAAATGTACGCCGAGACCGGCTTCCCGCTGGCCAAGGCCCTCGCGGACGAGTTCACCAAGCAGCACCCGAATGTCACGTTCAACGTCCGTGAGGACCAGTTCACCGTCATCACGGAGAACGCGCCCCGGGTGCTCGCCTCGGACAACGCGCCCGACATCATCCGGCTGCCCACCATGGTCGACCTGGTCAAGGACGGGCTGCTGAAGAACCTGGACCCGTACTTCGACGCGTACGGCTGGGACAAGTTCCCCGCCTCCCAGCTGGTCCAGCTGCGCCTGTCCGACGGCGGCGCGGTGCGCGGCAGCGGCTCGCTGTACGGCATGGGCCTGGGCTACAGCGTGACCGGCGTCTTCTACAACAAGAAGCAGGCCGAGCAGGTCGGCATGACCCAGCCGCCGGCCACCATCGCCGAGTTCGAGGAGCTGCTGGCCAAGGCGAAGGCGGCCAACCTGCTGCCGATCATGCAGTTCAACAAGAACACCGCCGGCATCAACTTCCCCCACCAGGCACTGCAGAACCAGTACGGCGACCCGACCGCCATCGCCGACTGGATCTTCCAGAAGCCGGGCGCGACCTTCGACACGCCGGCGGCGCTCAAGGCGACCCAGACCATCCAGAAGTGGGCCGAGGCCGGCTATTTCCCGAAGGACGCCAACGCCATCGACTACACGGCCATGATGGGCGAGTTCCAGAAGGGCAACGGCCTGTTCATGTTCAACGGCGACTGGGAGTCGGGCAACCTGGACAAGAGCATGGCCGGCGAGGTCGGCTTCTTCCTCTTCCCGGGTGAGACCGCCGACGCCAAGCGGGTCGCGATGTCCGCGCCGAACACGTTCGGCGTCGGCGCCAAGGCCAAGAACCCCGACGCCGCGGCCTTCTTCCTCAACTGGGTGCACACCAACGACAAGGCCCGGGAGATCTCGGTCAACGTCGGCGGTTCGCACCCGGGTGGCCCGGCCGACCTCGCCCTGCCGCCGGTGTCGGAGGGCACCGTGCTCGCCGAGACCCTCAAGGCGTCCCAGCAGCTCGGCGCGGACAACGGCGCGGTCGACTTCACCGCGAACGCCACCGGCGGCATCTTCGCCGCCGCCATCACCCCCGAGATGCAGAAGCTGGTCGCCGGCCAGCAGACCCCGGAGGGGTACGTCAAGGCGGTCCAGGCCGAGTACGAGAAGGAACTGTCCCGATGACGTCTGCCCTCGGCAGCGCCCCGGCCGGGTCGGACACCGCGTCCCGACCCGGCCGGGGGGACACCCGGGCACCCGTGCGGCCCCACCGGAAGCGGTGGGGCCGCACGGTCCGGTGGTCCGGGTGGCTCTGGGTCCTGCCCGCCCTGATCATGTACGGCGTCTTCGTGCTGCGTCCGCTCGTGCTGACCATGCAGTACTCGCTGTACCACTGGAACGGCATCGGCGCGGCCCGCTGGGCGGGGCTGGACAACTACCTCACGGTCTTCACCGACCGGGACGTATTGAAGATCATCTCGAACGCGTTCATCCTGATCATCTTCTTCAGCTTCATCCCGGTCCTGCTCGGCCTGCTGGTGGCCAGCCTGGTCCGGCGGATCACCACCGGCCCGGCCGGCACCCTGGTCCGCACCGTGCTGTTCCTGCCCCAGGTGATCCCCCTGGTCGCGGCCGGTATCGCCTGGAGCTGGGTGCTCTCCAGCAACGGACTGGTCAACCAGGCGTTGCGGGCCGTCGGGCTGGACGGCGTCACCCGGGCCTGGCTCGGCGAGTTCGACACCGCGCTGCCGGCGGTGGGCGTGATCGGCACCTGGGTCATGCTCGGCCTCTGCACGATCCTGCTGATCACCGGAATGAGCAAGATCGATCCTTCGCTCTACGAGGCCGCCCGCATCGACGGCGCGGGCCCGGTGCGGGAGTTCTTCGCGGTCACCCTGCCCAGCCTGCGCCAGGAGATCGGCATCTGCCTGACCGTGACCATCATCGCGGCGCTGGCCAGCTTCGACATCGTCTACATCTCCACCAGCGGTGGCCCCGGAATCCAGACCACCGTGCCCGGCCTGGAGATCTATCGGCTCGCCTTCTCCCAGCGTCAGGTCGGCCTCGCCTCGGCCCTCGCGGTGGTGCTGATGGCGCTGGTGCTGGTGTGCGTACTGCCGATCCAGCGGCTGACCAGGGGAGAGAAGTGATGAACCTGACCACCCGCAGCGAGCGGCTGACCGGACGCATCTTCCTGATCGCGCTGGTCGTGGTCACCCTGCTGCCGTTCCTGAGCATGCTGTCGGCGGCCCTGCAACCACGCGGCACCGTACCCACCGGCCTGGCCTGGCCCAGCGACCCGCAGTGGGGCAACTTCGCCGACGCCTTCACCGCCGCCAACATGGGCGCGCTGCTGAAGTCGAGCGCGCTGATCGTGGCCGGGGTGGTGCCGGTCGGCGTGCTCATCGCGACCATGGCCGGCTTCGGCCTGGGACACCTGCGGGTGCCCGGCGGTCACCTCGCCTTCGGACTGCTGCTGCTCGGCCTGACCCTGCCCTTCGAGGCGGTGGTCACCCCGCTGTACTACCAGATGCGGGACCTCGGCCTGCTCAACACCCGCTGGGCGATCGTCCTGCCGTTGATCGGTCTCTACATGCCGTTCGCGGTCTTCTGGATGCGCGCCCACTTCATCAACGTGCCCCGGGAACTGTCCGAGGCGGCGCGGGTGGACGGCAGCAACACCTGGCAGCTGTTCTGGCGGGTGCACGTACCACTGGCCCGGCCGGCCATCGCCTCGCTGACCATCCTGTTGTTCCTGTGGACCTGGAACCAGTTCCTGCTCGCCATCGTGCTCGTCGACGATGCGACGAAGCGGACCATGGCCGGCGCTCTCGGTGCCTTCCAGGGGCAGTGGGGAACCGATCTGGTGCTGCTGTGCGCTGGCTCGTTGCTCATCCTCACGCCTACCCTCATCGTGTTCCTGATCTTCCAGCGACAGTTCATCAAGGCCCTGCTCCAGGGCTCCGTGAAGGGATAGCGGGTTGAGCGACACCCAGATCCACGGTGACGTCGACGAGGGCTTCGGCCGGGTCGCCGACGTGTTTCGGGACAACTTCACCCACCGGCAGGAGGTGGGCGCCGCGGTCGCCGTCTACCTGCGGGGCCGTAAGGTGGTCGACCTGCACGGTGGGCTGGCCGACGCCCGGTCCGGACGCCCCTGGAGCGCGGACACGCCCGCCGTCGTCTTCTCCTGCACCAAGGGGATCATGGCGATCTGCGCGTACCTGCTGGTGCAGGAGGGGCGGCTGGACCTTGACGCGCCGGTCACCCGCTACTGGCCGGAGTTCGGCCAGCACGGCAAGGCGGAGATCCCGGTCCGCTGGCTGCTCACCCACCAGTCCGGCCTGCCGGCGCTGGACAAGCCCTTCACCCGCGAGGAGGTGCTGGCCTGGGAACCGGTGATCAAGGCGATCGAGGCGCAGACTCCACTGTGGAAGCCGGGCACCGCACACAGCTACCACGCGATCACCTACGGCTGGCTGATCGGCGAGGTGATCCGGCGGATCACCGGCGAGCTGCCCGGCGCCTACTTCTCCCGGGTCCTCGGCGAGCCGCTCGGTCTGCGTACCTGGATCGGGCTGCCGGCCGCCGAACGGGACACCGTCGCCTGGATGCTGGCACCGATCGGCGAGCCCGTCCCGGCCGGTGACCCGGTCGCCGAGCGGGGCATCACGATGGGCGGTGCCTTCGCCTTCCCCGCCGACGAGAACGGCCTGGTCAGCTTCAACGACCCGGCCATCCAGGCCGCGCAGATCCCCGGTGCGGGCGCGGTGAGCACGGCCGAGAGCCTGGCCCGGCTCTACGCCGCCTGCGTCTCCGAGGTCGACGGCGCGCGGCTGCTCAGCCCCGCGTCCGTCGACGACGCGGTCACGGTCCGGGTGAGTGGTCAGCAGGTCTACGGGCTGCCCGACGCGGGACACCGCTGGGGCACTGGTTTCCTGGTGCATTCGGAGCCCCGCCCGATGCTCGGCGTACGCAGCTTCGGCCACGACGGCGCCGGCGGGCACCTGGCCTTCGGCGACGACGCCCACCAGGTCGGCTTCGGCTACGTGGTCAACCAGATGGGCGGCTTCGACGACGAGCGGGCCAACCTGCTCTCCGCGGCGGTCCGGGACTGCCTGGGCGACAGCTGACCGACGCGGTGGCCCCGGAACCTGCTCGCCGGAACCGGGGCACACCCGCGACCGGGATCGACGTACGGTGAGCGGATGTCGCATGTCGATGCTGAACTCGCGATCCGGGCCGCGCGGGCCGGTGCCGAGGTGGTGCGTTCGCACCACGGCAGGTCCGTCGACCGCTTCGCGAAGGCGGGTGGGGACTTCGCCACCAGCGCGGACATCGAGGCGGAGCAGGCGATCCTCGGCGTGCTGCGGTCCGCGCGACCCGACGACGCCGTGCTGGCCGAGGAGAGCGGACGCAGCGGGTCGGACGGCAGCGGGCGCGTCTGGTTCGTCGATCCGCTCTGCGGGACGCTGAACTTCGCCGTACACACCACGCTGGTCTCGGTGAACGTGGCCCTGCGGGTCGACGCGGAGGTCACGGCGGCGGCCGTCGTGGACCCGTTCGCTCAGGAGGTCTTCTGGACCGACGGCACCGCCGCAGGGGTGCGGTGCGGCGGGGTCGACCAGCACCTCACGCCGTCGGCGGCATCCGGGCTGGTGGACGTCAACCTCGACCCGCCCTTTCCGAACGGGCGGGTGTTCCGGGCGGCCCGGCTGCTGGCGGACGAGGGCTTCGTCGAGCGGTTTCGGCCACGGGTCGTGTCGACCACGTTGGCGTTGACCTGGGTCGCGGCCGGTCGGCGCGCCGCGTACGTCACGGACGGCCGACTGGGCGACAACGTGCACTTCGCGGCCGGCATCGCGCTCTGCGAGGCGGCTGGCTGCGTGGTGACCGGCATCGACGGTCGGCCCTGGCGCAGCGGCCTGGGCGGGCTCGTCGCGGCGGCCGACGCGGATACGCACGCCGGCCTGCTGGCGCTCATCGCAAAGCAGCGAGAGCCGGCGTAGGGCCGGGAGCGTCGATCCGCCGAGTCAGTCGAGGCAGAACTCGTTGCCCTCGGGGTCGGTCAGCACGATGAAGCCGGCCTCGAGCGGCGGCGCGGGCTCGACCCGGCGCAGCTGCTCGGCGCCCAACGCGACCAGCCGATCGGACTCGGTCTGCAACGCCGCCATCCGGTCCGCGCCGGTGAGCCCGGGCGCGGCCCGTACGTCGAGGTGCACCCGGTTCTTGACGACCTTGTCCTCCGGCACCTGCTGGAAGAACAACCGCGGACCGAGCCCCGCCGGGTCCTCGATGGCCGACCTGGTGTTGCGCTGCTCCGGCGGTACGCCGATCCGGGCGAGGAAGTCGTCCCATGCGGCCAGCGGGTCGGCACCGTCGGGGAGGTCGACTCCGGGCGGACCGGGATGCACGTAGCCCAGGGCTTCCCGCCAGAACGTGGACAGCGCCGTCGGGTCGTGGGCGTCGAAGGTGACCTGGATCTGGCGGCTCATCGGGCGGCTCCAATCGGTTCGCGTCCAGGCGACCAATGTGCCAGGCAGGACCGACATTCCGGGGCGCGACCGTGGTGGCGGGCGGTGCCGCTGACGGCCCAGTTCCTGCCGATCGCGGCCGCAACAAGCTAGCAATCTCAGCGTCATCGATGTTAGCGTTCGCAGCGACTGCCTCCGCACCCGGAGTGACAGCCATGGTCGCGCTGATGTGATCGCCAACATCGGCACCCGAGCACCACTCGGCTGGCGGGCGCCGGGTCGGCCAGCGCCCGCGAGTCCACGGGACGGCGGGTTTTCGCGCTGCCGGGCCGCCGGGCTCTCAGTGGGCTGGGAGTGCTGCTCGTTGGCGGAAATCAATCTGATGTCTGTGGCGACCAAGTGCCTCTTGGTGCGAGTGTTTGCCCGATCTCGGGCGTTGACGTCACATGTCTGGAAGCCCTAACGTCTGATGTCTGAGTCACATGAACTCCACCACCCGCCACCCGTGTCCTGGAGGGATCGCCATGTCCCGTACCCGGTCCTTCCCCTTCGCACATCACGTCCGACGAGTGCCCCGTCGCGGCCCGACCGGGTCGCCGCGTCGCGCTTGGCGTGACGTCCCGGATATGGAGGAACGACCATGAGAAGCAGGGCACTGACGAGCATGGGGCTGACGCTGCTGCTCGGCGCGTCGGTCACCTTCGCCGCCGGGTGCGGTGACGGCGCGGCCGACGGCACCGGATCGGGCGGCTCGCGGGTCGTCGGGGTCGACTACCCCCGCTCCGACACGGACTTCTGGAACTCCTACATCAAGTACGTCCCGCAGTTCGCCGAAGAACTGGGTGTCGAGGTCAAGACCACCAACTCGCAGAACGACATCGCCAACCTGATCTCGAACACCCAGGCCTTCATCAGCCAGGGCGTCGAGGGTGTGGTGATGGCGCCGCAGGACACCGCCGCCATCGCGCCGACGCTGTCCCAACTGGACAGCAAGAAGATCCCGGTGGTCACCATCGACACCCGGCCGGACACCGGCAAGGTGTTCATGGTCGTTCGTGCCGACAACCGCGCCTACGGCATCAAGGCGTGCCAGTTCCTCGGCACCAAACTCGGCGGCAAGGGCAAGGTCGTCATGCTCCAGGGCGGCCTGGACTCGATCAACGGCCGGGACCGCACCGAGGCGTTCAACGAGTGCATGCAGCAGCAGTTCCCCGACATCACCGTGTTCGGCGAGGCCACCGACTGGAAGGCCGACGTGGCGGCGTCGAAGCTGCAGACCCGGTTCGCGTCGGACCCGGACATCAAGGGCATCTACATGCAGTCCTCGTTCGCCCTCTCCGGCACCCTCCAGATCCTCAAGCAGCGGGGCCTCCAGGTGCCGCCGAGTGACCCGAAGCATGTCTTCGTGGTCTCCAACGACGGCATTCCCGAGGAGCTGAAGAACATCGGTGAGGGTCTGATCGACGCCACCGTCAGCCAGCCGGCCGACCTATACGCCAGGTACGGCCTGGAGTACGTGCAGGCGGCGATCGAGGGCGAGACGTTCCAGCCCGGCCCGACCGAGCACGGCAGCACCATCATCCAGGTACGCGACGGCCTGCTGGAGGACCAGTTGCCGGCGCCGCTGGTGACGCTTGACGGTGCGCCGATCGCCGGCGAGCCCACCTTGAAGTTCGACGACCCGTCCCTGTGGGGCAACAACGCATGAGCGCCACCCCGAGTGGGTCGGCCGACGGGCTGATCGGCACCGACCAGCCCGTCGTGGAGGCCGTGCAGATCACCAAACGGTTCGGGTCGACGGTCGCGCTGGCCGACGCCGGCATCGTGGTCCGCCGTGGCGAGACGCACGCCCTGGTCGGGCGCAACGGCGCCGGCAAGTCCACACTGGTCAGCATTCTCACCGGGTTGCAGGCCGCCGACGATGGCGCGGTGGCCTTCGACGGGCGTCCGGCCCCGCCGCTCGGTGACCGGGACGCCTGGCGTAGCCGGGTCGCCTGCGTCTACCAGAAGTCCACGATCATCGGCAGCCTCACCGTGGCGGAGAACCTCTTCCTCAACCGGCACGCCCGTGGCCCGGCCGGGTTGATCCGCTGGTCGCGGCTGCGCCGTGCGGCGGAGCAGCTGCTGGCGGAGTGGTCGGTGGAGGTCGACGTACGTCAGCCCGCGTCGACGCTCTCCGTCGAGCAGCGGCAGTTCGTCGAGATCGCCCGGGCGCTCTCCTTCGGCGCCCGGTTCATCATCCTCGACGAGCCGACCGCGCAGCTCGACGGCGCCGGCATCAGCCGGCTGTTCACCCGGATCCGCCAGTTGCGGGAGCAGGGGGTGACCTTCCTGTTCATCAGCCACCACCTTCAGGAGATCTACGAGATCTGCGACCAGGTGACGGTGTTCCGCGACGCCCGGCACATCCTCACCGCCCCGGTGGCGCAGCTGAACCGTCCGGCGCTGGTCGCCGCGATGACGGGTGAGGACGTGGCCATGCCGGAGGCCGAGCACCGGTCGCTGCCCGCCGACGCCCCGGTGCTGCTGTCCGTGCGCGATCTGGTCACCGCCTCCGGCGCCGGGCTGTCCGTCGAGGCCCGGGCCGGCGAGGTGGTCGGCATCGCCGGTGGCGGCGGCAGCGGCAAGGTCGAGGTCGCCGAGGCGATAGTCGGGTTGGCCCGGCCGGCGGGCGGGACGGTCGTCGTCGACGGTCGGGCGCTGCGTCCCGGCAGTGTGCCCGACGCCCTCGACGCGGGCGTCGGGCTGGTACCGCAGGACCGGCACCGCGAAGGACTGGTGCCGCTGCTGTCCATCGCCGAGAACGTCACCATGACCGTGCCGGACCGGATCGGTCGGCGGGGTCTCATCTCGCCGGCCCGGCGTGACGCCCTGGCCCGCGACACCATCACCGACCTGGCGATCAAGGTCGCCGGGCCGCGGGCGCCGGTCTCCGAGCTGTCCGGGGGCAACCAGCAGAAGGTGGTGATGGGTCGGGCGCTGGCCAGCGACCCGAAGCTGCTGGTCCTGATCACCCCGACCGCCGGAGTGGACGTGCGCTCCAAGCAGACCCTGCTGGGCGTCGTCGAGCAGGTACGCCGCCGCGGCACCGGCGTGCTCGTCGTCTCCGACGAACTCGACGACCTGCGGATCTGTGATCGCGTACTGGTGATGTTCCAGGGCCGGGTCGTCCGCGAGATGTCCCACGGCTGGAGCGACAACGAGCTGGTAGCCGCCATGGAAGGGGTGGATCTCCACCATGTCTGAGACGCTCTCCACCACCGCGCGGCCGGCCGCCACGCCGCCACCGCCCCGGGCTGCCGCGTCGCGGAGCCTGGCCGTCGCCCGGCTACGGGACCTGGCGCTGGTGCCGGCGATCATCGCGGTCGCGATCGTCGGGTCCATCGTCAGCCCGGTCTTCCTCAGCACCGACAACATCATCAACGTGCTGCAGAGCATGTCGGAGATCGCCATCGTGGTCCTCGCCCAGACCATCGTGCTGATCACCGGCAAGATGGACCTGTCGCTGGAGTCCACCTTCGGCCTCGCCCCGGGCATCGCCGCCTGGTTGGTGGTGGATCCCGCGTTGACCCGGGGACTCGGTCTCGACGTGCTACCGGACGCCTGGGCGGTTCCGGTCGTGCTGCTCGTCGGCGCCCTCGTCGGTGCCTTCAACGGGCTGCTCATCGTCCGCTTCGGCCTCAACGGCTTCGTCGTCACGCTGGGCATGCTGATCGTCCTACGCGGCCTGCTCACCGGTATCTCCGGTGGCCAGACGTTCTTCATGCTGCCCGAGTCGATGACCTATCTCGGCTCCGCCAGCTGGGTCGGCGTACCGGCCTCGATCTGGCTGTCGCTGCTGCTGTTCACCGCCGGGATCGTCGTTCTCGGTTACACCCGGGCGGGCCGGGCGCTGTACGCGATCGGCGGCAACGCCGACGCGGCCCGGGCGGCGGGCATCCGGACCGACCGGGTGCTCTGGCTGGCGCTCATCGTGGCAAGTGTGCTGGCGGCGCTGGCCGGGCTACTGATCAGTGGCCGGCTCGCGGCGGTGCCGTCGGCCCAGGGCAGCGGCGCCATCTTCCAGGTCTTCGCGGCGGCGGTGATCGGCGGCGTCAGCCTCAACGGCGGCAAGGGCAGCGTCTTCGGCGCCTTCACCGGCGTCCTGCTGCTCTTCATGATCATCAACGTGCTGACCCTCGCCGGGGTACCCGCACAGTGGACGAACTTCCTCAACGGCACCGTCATCCTGGTGGCCCTGGTGGTGTCCCGCATCACCGGAGGCAAGGCACAGACGTGAGGCGGCCGGCCCGTCGGGCCCACCGCGAGGCCGGCAACCACGCCCACCCGCTCGATCCCTCAGGAGTTACCGGTGAGTGAGCGCATCTCGTCCGTAGAAACCATCGACGTACGGTTCCCCACCTCCCGGCATCGGGACGGGTCGGACGCGATGAACCCGTTCCCCGACTACTCCGCCGCGTACGTGGTGCTACGGACCTCGGCCGGCGCCGAGGGACACGGCCTGGTCTTCACCGTGGGCCGGGGCACCGACCTTCAGGTGGCGGCGGTGCGGGCACTCGCCCCGATGGTGGTCGGCCAGCGGGTCGCCGAGCTGGTCGCCGACCCGCGCTCGCTGGCCCGCCGGCTCGTCGGCGACAGCCAGATCCGTTGGCTCGGGCCCGAGAAGGGGGTCGTGCACATGGCCGCCGGCGGTCTGGTCAACGCGGTGTGGGACCTCGCGGCCCGGCGGGCGGAGAAACCGTTGTGGAAGCTGCTCGCCGACCTCACCCCGGAGCAGTTGGTCGCCCAGGTCGACTTCCGCTACCTGCGTGACGCCCTCACCGAGGACGAGGCGGTGGCACTGCTGCGCAGCGCCGAGGGCGGGCGGGCCGAGCGCGAGCGGCGGCTACGGGCCGAGGGCTACCCCGCCTACACCACCACCCCCGGCTGGCTGGGTTACGACGACGAGAAGCTGGCCCGGCTCTGCCGGGAGGCCGTCGAGGACGGCTACCGGCTGATCAAGCTCAAGGTGGGCGGGAACCTGACCGACGACGTACGCCGGATGGGCATCGCCCGACGGGTCGTCGGGCCGGACATCCAGATCGCGGTGGACGCGAACCAGATCTGGGGAGTGCCCGAGGCGATCCGCTGGATGCGGGAGTTGGCCGAGTTCGACCCGTACTGGATCGAGGAGCCGACCTCGCCGGACGACGTGCTCGGGCACGGCGCCGTGCGCAAGGCTCTCGCCCCGGTCAAGGTGGCCACCGGCGAACACGTGCACAACGCGGTCATGTTCAAGCAGCTGCTCCAGGCCGACGCCGTCGACGTGGTGCAGATCGACGCCTGTCGGGTCGCCGGCGTGAACGAGAACCTGGCGGTCCTGCTGCTCGCCGCGAAGTTCGGGGTGCCGGTCTGCCCGCACGCCGGGGGAGTGGGGCTGTGCGAGCTGGTGCAGCACCTGGCCCTGTTCGACTTCGTCGCGCTCAGCGGCAGCACCGAGGGCCGGGCCATCGAGTACGTCGATCACCTGCACGAGCACTTCGCCGATCCGGTACGCGTCAGCGGCGGACGCTACCTCGCGCCCGACGCACCCGGCATGAGCGCGCGGATCCTGCCGGACTCGTTGGCGCGCTACCGCTACCCCGACGGCCCGGCGTGGGCCGACGCCGAGGTCCTGGCGGGAGCGCCGACATCATGACCACCCGTGCGGTCCGGGACCACGGCAAGGCGGTTCATCTGATGTCTGGCTCGGCTCGGTCGATCGGGCCGCTACCCGTCCGACGGTTTCGCGCCGAGCACGGTACGCAGCCACGCCTCGGAGGTGTTGACGTGCAACAGGGCGCTGGCCTGCGCCAGCAACTGGTCACGCGCCCGCAGCGCGAGGTAGATGGTGTGATGCTCCTCGATGGTCTGGTGCGCCGCGTTGCCCTCGATCAACCCGCGCCACACCCGGGCCCGCAGCGTACGACCGGAGAGCCCGTCCAGCAGCGAGGTGAGGGTCTCGTTGCCGGTGGTAGCGATGACGGTGTGGTGGAAAGCGGCGTCGAACTGGATCAACTTCTCGGCGTCGTCGGCCGCCGCCCGCATGTCCTGCAGGATCCGGCCCAGCTCGTCGAGGTCGGTGTCGGTCATCCGCAGCGCCGCCAGGCCGGTCGCCATCGGCTCCAGCATCCGGCGCACCTCCATGACCTCCAGGAGCGTGTCGTCGCGCAGCAACTCCACCGCGACGCCGAGCCCTTCCAGCAGCAGCCGGGGGGCGAGGCTCGTCACGTACGTGCCGTCGCCGCGCCGCACGTCGAGCACCCGGGCCGATTCGAGCACCTTGACCGCTTCCCGGACCCCACTGCGCGAGAGCCCCATCTGGGCGGCCAGTTGCGGTTCCGGTGGCAGCCGCGTCCCCGGAGGCAGCTCACCGCTCTGGATCATGCTCCGGATCTTTGCGATCGCGTCGTCGGTCAGTGCCATCCACGCCCCCTTCGGACCGGTCGACCGGACGCCGGCCTGACGTCGGTGTCCATGACCGGCACCGGCGACCCCGACCACTATAGAGACATCGGACGTTTGTCGGCGACGCTGCGTACTCGCCGTGCGGCTGCCGGGACCAGGCTCAACCGACCCCACCGAAAGGGTGCGACGTGCGACGTTACGGCATGGTGATCCGGCTCAGGCCGGAGCACCGGGAGACCTACCTGCGGCTGCACGCCGCGGTCTGGCCCGGTGTCGAGCAGACGCTGCGCGAGGGGAACATCCGCAACTTCACCATCTTCCTCCACGGCGACCTGTTGTTCGGTTACTACGAGTACGTCGGCGACGATCACGACGCCGACCAGCGACGCATGGCCGACGACCCGCAGACGCAGGCGTGGTGGAAGCTGACCGATCCGTGCCAGGAGTCTCTCGCCGAGCCCGGCTCGGGGCACTGGTGGGCCCCGATGCGGGAGATCTGGCACCTGACCGAGGAGGCGCCCTGAGCTGACCCGCCGGAACCGTCGCGACGCTGACCGGTGTCCGGCCGCCCGTCCCGGCCGGGTCGTCGCCTGAGCGCGCCGAACCGAGTCGACGTTGACGCCGACCCATCAGGGCGGGTGCACACATCTGATGAATATCGTGGAGCGAGTCGCTCGCCCGATGGGTGGCCCGGCACGACCGGGCCTCTGCGGGGTGCGACAGCGCTGTGCCCTGAATCATATAACGCCTGTTAGAGGCACGTTATCTGGTCGGCGGAAGAGGCGCCGAGGGATTGAATCGACCGTTGCCTATTGCGCTGCCCGGCGATAACATTCGCGAAACACATCAGACGTATGAGCCGTTCTGGGCCTGCCGGCGATCAGTGAGGCTTCGCCTGGCCGGATCGGTCACGGTTGGAGGATCGATGTCAGACCTGACTCGACGGCAGGCTCTCAAGATCGGCGCGGCGGGTGCCGGTGGCGCCCTGCTACCGCTGCCGTGGACCGCCGTGGCCCGGGCGGACTCGGCGGCACCGCCGCAGGTGCTGGCCGCCGGTGACCTGGCGCTCTGGTACGACGAGGCCGCCGGCACCGACTGGCTGCGGGCACTGCCGATCGGCAACGGCCGCCTCGGCGCCATGGTCTTCGGCAACGTCGACGCGGAACGGCTGCAGCTCAACGAGGACACCGTCTGGGCCGGCGGACCGCACGACCCGAGCAACCCCCGTGGGCTGGGCGCGCTGGCCGAGATCCGGCGCCTGGTGTTCGCCAACCAGTGGAGCCAGGCGCAGAACCTGATCAACCAGAACATGCTCGGCAATCCGGTCGGGCAGTTGGCGTACCAGACCGTCGGCAACCTCCGGCTGAGCTTCCCGACCTCCGGCGGGGCGTCGCAGTACAACCGGCACCTGGACCTGACCACCGCGACGACGAGCGTGTCGTACGTGATGGACGGCGTGCGGTACCAGCGGGAGACCTTCGCCAGCGCACCGGACCAGATCATCGCGATGCGGCTGAGCGCCGACCGGACCGGCTCGATCACCTTCACCGCCACGTTCGACAGCCCGCAGCGGACCTCCGTCTCCAGCCCGGACGGCACCACCATCGCCCTGGACGGCGTCTCCGGCAACCAGGAGGGCGTCAACGGCGCGGTGCGCTTCCTGGCGCTGGCCAACGCCACCGTCAGCGGCGGCACCGTGAGCAGTTCCGGTGGCACGTTGCGGGTCACCGGCGCCACGAGCGTGACCCTGCTGGTCTCGATCGGCTCCAGTTACGTCAACTACCGCAACGTCGGCGGCGACTACCAGGGCATCGCGCGGCGTCACCTCACCGCCGCGCGCGCCAGCAGCTACGACCAGCTGCGCGGTCGGCACGTCGCCGACTACCAGGCGCTGTTCGGGCGGGTCAGCCTCGACCTGGGCCGTACCTCCGCCGCGGACCAACCGACCGACGTGCGGATCGCGCAGCACAACAGCGTCAACGATCCGCAGTTCTCCGCACTGCTGTTCCAGTTCGGGCGGTACCTGCTGATCTCGTCCTCCCGGCCGGGCACCCAGCCGGCAAATCTCCAGGGCATCTGGAACGACTCGCTGACCCCGGCCTGGGACTCGAAGTACACCATCAACGCCAACCTGCCGATGAACTACTGGCCGGCCAACACCACGAACCTGTCCGAGTGCCACGAGCCGGTCTTCGACATGGTCCGGGATCTCGCGGTGGCCGGGGCCCGCACCGCCCAGGTGCAGTACGGTGCCGGCGGCTGGGTCACCCACCACAACACCGACGCGTGGCGGGCCACCTCGGTGGTCGACGGGGCGTTCTGGGGCATGTGGCAGACCGGCGGCGCCTGGCTGGCCACCCTGATCTGGGACCACTACCTGTTCACCGGGGACGTCGAGTTCCTCCGGGCGAACTATCCGGCGATGAAGGGCGCGGCGCAGTTCTTCCTCGACACCCTGGTGACCGAGCCGAGCCTCGGCTACCTGGTGACCAACCCGTCGAACTCGCCGGAGATCGGCCACCACGCCGACGCGAGCGTGTGCGCGGGGCCCACGATGGACAACCAGATCCTGCGGGATCTCTTCGACGGATGCGCCCGGGCCAGCGAGATCCTCAACACCGACGCCACCTTCCGGGCGCAGGTCCGGGCGACCCGGGACCGGCTCGCGCCGAACCGCATCGGGTCGCGCGGCAACATCATGGAGTGGCTCTACGACTGGGTCGAGACCGAGCGGAACCACCGTCACATCTCGCACCTCTACGGACTGGCACCCAGCAACCAGATCACCCGGCGCGGCACCCCCCAGTTGTTCGAGGCGGCCCGGCGCACCCTGGAGATCCGGGGCGACGACGGCACCGGCTGGTCGCTCGCCTGGAAAATCAACTTCTGGGCCCGGATGGAGGAGGGCAACCGGGCCCATGACCTGATCCGCTTCCTGGCCACCCCGGCCCGGCTCGCGCCGAACATGTTCGACCTGCACCCGCCGTTCCAGATCGACGGCAACTTCGGCGCCACCGCCGGCATCGCGGAGATGCTGCTGCACAGCCACGTCGGTGAACTGCACATCCTGCCGGCGCTGCCGGCGGCCTGGCCCAGCGGACGGGTCACCGGACTGCGTGGCCGGGGCGGTCACACCGTCGGCATCACCTGGAGCAACGGCCAGGCCACCGAGATCCTGGTCCGGCCGGACCGGGCCGGCACCGTCCGGCTGCGGGGTCGGATGTTCACCGGCAACCACACCGTGGTCGACGCCGCCGACGGCACCGCGGCCCGGACCACGAAGGTCGAGAACGACCTGATCGAGGTGACCGTGGCGGCCGGACGCACCTACCGGGCCACCGGGTCGGGCGGCACGCCGACCGCGCCGCCGCTGGAGCAGAGCTTCACCAACGTCAGTACCACGAACGACAACAACACCGGCGCCGGAAACTTCGACGGCAACGGTGCCACCCTCTCCGCGCAGGCACTGGCCCAGGCCGGGGTCACGCCCGGCAGCACGGTCAGCCGCAACGGGGTCACCTTCCGGTGGCCGAACGTGGCGCCGGGCGGTGCGGACAACGCCGTCGCCTCCGGGCAGTCGGTCGGTCTGACCGGCACCGGCCGGACGCTCGGCTTCCTCGCCACCGGCACCTACGGGGCCGTGTCGGGCACGGCCGCGGTGGTCTACGCCGACGGCACCCGGCAGACGTTCACCCTCAGCACCCCCGACTGGTACGGCGGCCCGCACGCCGGTGGCACCGCCGCCGTCGTGATGGCGTACCAGAACCGGCCCGGCAACCAGCGGCACAACACCGCCGCGTGCGTCTACTACGTCGGGGTGGCGTTGCAGAACAAGCCGGTGGCCCGGGTGGAGCTGCCGAACATCAGCGCACGTCCGGCGGCGAACGTGCCGACGATGCACATCTTCGCCATCGCGATCGGCGGCTGACAGTCGAGGCGGATCTCCCGGGCCGCCGCCGACAGCTCCAGCGAACCCGTCCCGAAGGCTCGCCGGCCCCGACACTCCTGTCGCGGCCGGCGAGCCGGCGCGGCGGCCAGGAACGTGCCCCGGGTCGCCGCCGGGACCTGGCCGCGACACCGCCGACGTTCCTGGCCGCCGCACTAGCCGGCCGTGCTCACTTTCGCTGGGCCAGCAGCCACTGCAGGATGCTCTGGTCGTCGTACGTCGGGCCGTAGGCCGCGTGGTGGTCGGGCAGCGTGAACGCCTCGTTGCTGTACTCGGTGTAGTGCAGCAACTCGGCGATCTGCGCTGACGACAGGCCCCGCGCCTCGTACGCCGACCGCAGCGCCGCGCGGGAGTTGCGGGCCAGCGAGATGTTCAGCAGGTGGTCGTTGACGCCGTGGGTGATCCACAGCGGGATCTCGGCGGCGGCGATGGCCGTCGCCTGGCCGGCGCTGACCTGGAATCCACCGGTGACCAGGCCGGCGGTGAACAGGTCGGGACGCTTGGCGAACGCCTCCCACAGCAGCCGCGAGCCGTACGAGACGGTGGTGGCGTACACCCGCTCGGTGTCCACCGCGTGGTCCTTGCTGAACTGCTCGACCAGCTTGACCAGCAACTCCGCCTCGGCCACGTCGCCGACCCGCTGGTGCTGCGGAGCGAGCACGATGACGTCCTCCCGGCTGCCGGTGACGCTCGGCTGGAGCCAGGCCGTCGCCGGGATGTCGGCGGCGATCTGTACGCCCGTGTTGTCGCCGTCCCAGCCCATGCCGTGCCCGGGCAGCACGACCATGAGCGGGTACTTCCGGCCAGGCTGGTAGTTCTTCGGCAGGTGGTAGTGGTACGGCAGCACCATGCCGCCACTGAGGTACGAGCCGTAGCGGAACTGGTCGACGAGCAGGTTCACCGGTGCCTCCGTGACACCGTGCGAGGTACCCGGTGAGCCCTTGGCCAGCACCGGCCCGGCACCCTTGCCCCTGCCCGGTTGGGCGTGCACGTCCTTGCGCTGGGTCACCCGGGTCGGCAGCTCCGGGTTGACCTTCACCGTGCACAGGAAGGTCGGGCACTTGGAGACGATGACCGTCCAACCGGCGTTCTGGTCGGGGTCCAACTCGACGATGACGTACCTGCCGGGTACGGACCGACGGTCGGCGCGGACGGTGGCGGTGCTGTTGGTGTAGGTGTGGGTGATGGTCCGCGCGGTCAGTTTGGGCAGGTCCTCGATGGGGTTGAAGCGGAAGTTGTAGCTGGTGTCGGAGACCGCGAAGGTCGAGTTGTCGAGCTTGCGGGGGTTGACCGTGGCGCCGTACTCGACGGCTACGGCGGAGACCTTCTGGCCGTAGGTGTAGACCGTGGTGATGGGGGTGACGCTGCGGATGCCACCGCTGCCGCCGCCGTGGTCCCTGGTCGCGGCGTAGGCGGCGGTGCCGGACGTGGCGAGCAGCAGCACCGCGGTGACGGAGACGAGCGTCCTGCGCAGTCTCATCGGCCCTCCTCGTTGGACGCGTCCGTCTGGTCCGGCTACGTGCCGGAGCGGCTCGGTCGAACTCCGAAACAGCGGGCGCTAAACTGATTTAGCAGAGCATCGGTGTCGGCCCGGCCCGTGTCAAGGCCACCTTGGTAACGACGTCGAAACCGAGTGTTCACATCGAGGCTGCGTCGAGGTGTGCCGATCGTCGAATCGTCGCGTGTGGACGCGGGGGTGTCCGTCGGGCCTGGCTTGCCGTATTCTCTGACGTCGATGATCGCCGCCGCCCGGCCCGGGCGACCTCCCGGTCGCCCCTCGTGATCAGTGCCTTGACCTGCGACGACTCGGTCGGATGGATGAGCGCGGCGTTCGTTACGAGACCGTGACCGCGGGATTTCGAACCAGGTGTTGACCTAGGCATTGTGAGCGCTAACACTTGGGCCCCAAGTGCGACCCGCGCAGCCGGTGCGACGGCGCGAGTTCCAGATTGGGGAAGCCAGTGAACAGACGAGTCCTGGCCGCTCTCGGTAGCGCCGTCCTGGCGCTGAGCATGGCGGCCTGTAGCGGCGACGGTGCCGGCAGCGGCGGAAACGACAGCGACCAGCCCGGCGACCTGACCATCGGCGTCTCGATGCCGACCCAGACCTCCGAGCGGTGGATCGCGGACGGCAACTCCGTCAAGGAGAAGCTCGAAGCCAAGGGCTACCAGGTCGACCTCCAGTACGCCGGTGACGACATCCCCACCCAGTCCCAGCAGGTGGACCAGATGATCACTCGGGGTGCCGACGTGCTCATCATCGCGGCGATCGACGGCACGGCGCTGAGCGGGCAGTTGCAGGCGGCGGCCGACGCGGACATCCCGGTCATCGCCTACGACCGGCTGATCCGGGACAGCCCGAACGTCGACTTCTACGTCAGCTTCGACAACTACAAGGTCGGCGTCGCCCAGGCGACCGCCCTGCTGGTCGGCCTCGGCGTGCAGACCAAGGACGGCGCGAAGGGTGAGGCGAAGGGCCCGTTCAACATCGAGTTGTTCGCCGGGTCGCTCGACGACAACAACGCCCACTTCTTCTTCGACGGTGCGATGGACACGCTGAAGCCGTTCATCGACGACGGCACCCTGAAGGTGACCTCCGGGCAGACCAGCATCGAGCAGGTGGCGATCCTGCGGTGGCAGCAGGAGGCCGCGCAGAAGCGGATGGAGGACCTGCTGACCTCCAGCTACAACAGCGGCACCAAGGTCGACGGCGTGCTGTCGCCGTACGACGGGCTGTCCCGGGGCATCATCACCGCCCTGCAGAACGCCGGCTACAAGGGGGCGGACTTCCCGGTGGTGACCGGTCAGGACGCCGAGATCGCCTCGGTGAAGCTGATCGACGACGGGGTGCAGAGCTCCACCATCTTCAAGGACACCCGACTGCTGGCCGAGCAGGCCGTCATCGCCGCCGAGGCGTTCCTGACCGACAAGGCGCCGGAGGCCAACGACACCGAGACGTACAACAACGGCGTCAAGGTCGTCCCGTCGTACCTGCTGCCGGTCCAGACGGTGTACAAGGACGACATCAAGCCGGTCCTGATCGACTCGGGCTACTTCACCGCCGAGGAGGTCGCCGCCGGCCAGGCCGGCTGACGGCACCGCCGGGCTCGGTGGCGGCGACCGCCGCCGAGCCCGGCGACACCCCTGACACCCACGACGATCTGGAGGCTCAGGATGGTGGGCACGGACGACAACATCCTCGAGATGCGTCGCATCACCAAGACCTTCCCGGGCGTGGCGGCGCTCCAGGACGTCACCCTCGCCGTACGCCGTGGGGAGATCCACGCCATCTGCGGCGAGAACGGCGCCGGCAAGTCCACCCTGATGAAGGTGCTCTCCGGGGTCTACCCCTCGGGCAGCTACGACGGCGAGATCCTCCTCGACGGCGAACCGGTGCACTTCAAGAGCATCCGGGACAGCGAGCACCGAGGCATCGTCATCATCCACCAGGAACTCGCCCTGGTGCCGTACCTGTCGATCGCCGAGAACATCTTCCTCGGCAACGAGCAGCGCGGGCCCGGCGGGCTGATCGACTGGAACCGCACCAACGCCGAGGCGGCGAAACTGCTCGCCTCGGTGGGGCTGGCCGAGAATCCGATGACGCCGGTGGTGCAACTCGGCGTCGGCAAGCAGCAGCTGGTCGAGATCGCCAAGGCCATCTCCAAGAAGGTGCGGCTGCTCATCCTCGACGAGCCGACCGCCGCCCTCAACGACATCGACTCGGCCCACCTGCTCGACCTGATGCGCCGCCTGCGCGACGAGGGCATCACCTGCATCATGATCTCGCACAAGCTCAACGAGATCACCTCGATCGCCGACTCCACCACCGTGCTGCGGGACGGGCGGACGGTGGAGCGGCTCGAGATGACCTCCGGCGAGGTGACCCAGGAACGGATCATCCGGGGGATGGTCGGCCGCGACATCGACAGCTTCTACCCCGACCGGGTCTCCACGCCGGGGGAGGAGGTGTTGCGCATCGAGGACTGGTCGGTGCGCCACCCGGCCCAGGACCGGCTGGTCGTCGACGGCGCGAACCTCAACGTGCGCGCCGGCGAGGTCGTCGGCATCGCCGGCCTGATGGGCGCCGGTCGGACGGAACTGGCGATGAGTGTCTTCGGGCGCTCGTACGGTCGGGACATCACCGGTCGACTGTTCGTGCACGGTCGGGAGGTCAGGGCGCGCACCGTCGCGGAGGCCATCCGCAACGGCATCGCGTACGCGACGGAAGACCGCAAGCGCTTCGGCCTGAACCTCATCGAGGACATCCGGCGCAACGTCTCGGCCGCCGGGCTGCGCCGGCTCGCCCGGCTCGGCTGGGTGAACGACAACGAGGAGATCAAGGTCGCCGAGTCCAGTCGGCGCGACATGAACATCAAGGCGCCGAGCGTGATGTCGGTCGTGGGCAAGCTCTCCGGCGGCAACCAGCAGAAGGTCGTGCTGTCGAAGTGGCTGTTCACCGACCCGGAGGTGCTGATCCTGGACGAGCCGACCCGGGGGATCGACGTCGGGGCGAAGTTCGAGATCTACACGATCATCAACCGGTTGGTGGCCGACGGCAAGGCCGTCATCATGATCTCGTCGGAACTGCCGGAGCTGCTCGGCATGTGTGACCGCATCTACACGCTGTCGGCCGGGCGCATCACCGGCGAGGTGCCGGTCGCCGAGGCGACCCAGGAAAAGCTCATGGAACTCATGGCGAAGGACAAGGAAAGCGTCGGATGACCAGCACCAAGCCCACCTCGACCGACCGGAAGTCGGCCGAGAGCGCTTCCGCCGCCGCACTGCACGTCGGCACCAGCGACCCACGTTCGCTGATCATGAACAACCTGCGGCAGAGCGGCATCTTCGTCGCCCTCGTCGTCATCGTCGCCCTGTTCGCGTTCCTGACCGACGGTCTGTCGCTGAGCCCGGGCAACATCACCAACATCGTGCTGCAGTACTCCTACATCCTGGTGCTCGCCATCGGCATGGTCATCGTGATCATCGGCGGGCACATCGACCTCTCGGTCGGCTCGGTGGTGGCGCTGACCGGCGCGGTCTCCGCCGTGGTCGTCATCCGGCAGGGACAACCGTGGTGGGTCGGTGTGCTGGCCGCCCTGGTGGTCGGGATCGCGGTCGGCGCCTGGCACGGCTTCTGGGTGGCCTACGTCGGCATCCCGGCCTTCATCGTGACCCTCGCCGGCATGCTGCTGTTCCGTGGCCTCACCCTGCGGGTGCTGGACAACATCTCGCTGTCGCCGTTCCCGGCCGAGTACAACCGGATCGCGGCCGGATTCCTCAACGGACTCATCGGTGGGGACGGCTACGACGCCTTCACCCTGCTCATCGGTGGCATCGCGGTGGCCGGCTACGTGGTCAGTTGCTTCCGCACCCGGGCGGCCCGCGTCCGCTACCAGCAGCCCGTCGAGTCCTTCGCGTTGTTCGTCGCGCGGATGGCGCTGGTCGGTGCCGTGGTCATGTGGTTCGCCTGGCAACTGGCCCACGCGCGTGGCCTGCCGATCGTGCTGATCATCCTGGCCGCCCTGGTGCTCGTCTACGGGCTGCTCACCCGGCGTACGGTCTTCGGCCGGCAGGTCTACGCGATCGGTGGCAATCTGTCCGCGGCGATGCTGTCCGGGGTCAAGGTGCGCACCGTGAACTTCTGGATCTTCGTGAACATGGGCTTCCTGTCCGCGGTGGCCGGCATCATCTTCTCCTCCCGTTCCAACGGGGCGCAGCCCGCGGCGGGCAACATGTTCGAACTCGACGCGATCGCGGCGGCGTTCATCGGCGGTGCGGCGGTCACCGGTGGCGTCGGTACCGTCGTCGGCGCCATGGTGGGCGGGCTCATCATGGCGGTGATGAGCAACGGGATGCAGCTCATGGGGGTGGACCAGTCGTTGCAGTCGGTGGTCAAGGGCCTCGTGCTGCTGGTCGCCGTGGCCTTCGACGTCTACAACAAGCGCCGCGCCGGTGCCAGCCGCTGAGCGAGGCGTCGGCGCCGGGGCTGGTATCGACGCTTGACGTCGACTCACCGCGCGGAAACACTTCGTCGGGTCAGCTCCGCGTCGCCCGGAGCTGACCTTGCGGAGGTCGGATTGGTCCAGGAGGAGATCCGCCGGCGCAACGCCGGCACGCTGTTGCGGCAGGTGCATCTGCGTGGCCCGCTGTCCCGGGTCGAGCTGGGCGAACGGATGGGCCTGAACCGCAGCACCATCATGGCGCTGACCACCGAGCTGAGCCGAGCCGGTCTCGTCGACGAGCGGTCGCCGGTGGACACCGGCCGTGCCGGGCGCCCGTCCCTGGTGGTGCGACCGGCCGCCGAGCGCTGCTACGTCCTGGCCTTCGACGTCGCCGTGGACCGGTTGGTCGCCGCCCGGGTCGGACTCGGCGGGATGATCCTGGACCGGCGGGAGGCGGTGCGTCCGCGCGCCGGGCCGGACCTGCACGACGTGGTAGCGGTCCTCGCCCGCTTCGGGCGGCAACTGCACCGGGCGGCACCGCCCGACGCCCGCTGCGTCGGCGTCGGCGCGTCGTACTGCGGCATGATCCGGCCGGGCGACGGGATGGTGCGGTACGGGCCCGACCTCGGCTGGGTCGACCAGGCGTTCGGCGACGAACTCGGCCGCCGGCTCGAACTCGGCCTGCCGGTGGCGGTGGGCAACGAGGCCCACCTCGGAGCCCAGGCGGAGCAGCAGCGTGGTGCGGGTGTCGGCCTCGACGATCTCGTGTACCTGCACGGCGACGTGGGCGTCGGTGGCGGCATCGTCGTCGGTGGGCGGCTGCTGGGTGGCGACAGCGGCTACGGCTGCGAGTTGGGGCACATGGTGGTCAATCCGTACGACGGACGGCCCTGCGGTTGTGGCTCGTCCGGTTGCCTGGAGGCGGAGGTCGGGGAGCGGGCGCTGCTCGACGCCGCCGGTCGGCCCGCCGAGTTGTTCGGGCGCGACGCCGTCCGGACGGTGGCCGACGATGCCGACCGTGGCGATCCGGCGGCGCGGGAGGCGCTGCGCCGGATCGGCGACTGGCTCGGCATCGGGGTGGCGAACCTCGTCAACCTGTTCAATCCCGGCATGGTGGTCTTCGGCGGGATGCTGTGCGACCTCTATCCGGGGGCCGCCGCGCAGGTGCGCGCCCGCATCGCTCGTCACGTGCTGCCGGTGGCCCGGGAGACGGTACGGCTGCGTACCGCGGCCCTCGGCGACGACGCCACCCTGGTCGGCGCGGCGGAGCTCGGTTTCGCCCGGTTGCTCGACGATCCGCTGGCGGTGTTCACCGAAGCGGTGCCGTCGACCGTCGGGGCCCGGCCGGCGAAGGGTTCGCGGGGGTGCCCGGAGACGAGCGCACGGGCGGTCGGCACCGGAATCGCGGTCGATGCGGTGGCAGCGGGGTAGCCGACCGGGGGGTGGGCCTGCGACCATGCAGTCCGTTACGGAGCTGTTGCCGGGAGGTGTCTTGACGACATCGGATGTGAGCGTTAACACTGAGGTCCGTCATCGGCCGGAGGTGAAGATGAGCGGTGTGGCAGCGGGCGACAAGTACGTCGTCGGCGTCGACTACGGCACCCTGTCGGGGCGGGCTCTGGTGGTCCGCGTCCGCGACGGTGCCGAGCTGGGAACCGCGGTGAACGAGTACCGCAACGCGGTGATCAGCTCCGCGCTGCCGGACGGAGGTACGCCGCTGCCGCCGGACTGGGCGTTGCAGGATCCGGAGGACTACCGCGAGGTGCTGCGCCACGCGGTGCCGGCGGCCGTGGCCGCGGCCGGGGTCGACCCGGTCGACGTGGTGGGCATCGGCATCGACTTCACCGCCTGCACCGTGCTGCCGACGCTGGCCGACGGCACGCCGTTGTGCGAGGTGCCGGAGCTGCGGCAGCGACCGCACGCCTGGGTGAAGCTCTGGAAGCACCACGCCGCCCAGCCGCACGCCGACCGGATCAACGCCCTGGCCCACGAGCGTCGCGAGCCCTGGATCGGTCGCTACGGCGGCAAGATCTCGGCGGAGTGGCAGTTCGCCAAGGGCCTGCAGATCCTGGAGGAGGATCCGGAGGTCTACCACCGGGCGGAGCGGTTCATCGAGGCGGCGGACTGGATCGTCTGGCAGTTGTGCGGCGTCGAGACCCGCAACGTCTGCACCGCCGGCTACAAGGGCATCCGCCAGGACGGCAGCTACCCGTCGGCGGACTACCTCACCGCGCTCAACCCCGGTTTCGGTGACTTCGTGGCCAAACTGGACGGCCCGTTGCTGCCGCTCGCCGAGCGGGCCGGCGGGCTCACCGCTCGCGCCGCGGCCTGGACCGGGCTGCCGGAGGGGATCGCCGTCGCGGTCGGCAACGTCGACGCGCACGTGACCGCGGCCGCCGCCCAGGCGCTCGACCCGGGCCGGCTGGTGGCGATCATGGGAACGTCGACCTGCCACGTGGTCAACGGCACCCACCCCGCGGAGGTGGCCGGGATGTGCGGGGTGGTCGACGGTGGCATCAGCTCCGGTGCGTGGGGCTACGAGGCCGGGCAGAGCGGTGTCGGCGACATCTTCGGCTGGTTCGTCAAGCACGCCGCCCCGGCCGGCGTCGACTCGCACGAGCGACTCACCGAGCTGGCCGCCGCGCAGCCCGTCGGCGCGCACGGTCTGGTCGCGCTGGACTGGTGGAACGGCAACCGGTCGCTGCTGGTCAACCACGACCTCAGCGGGCTGATCGTCGGGCTGACCCTGGCGACCCGCCCGGAGGACGTCTACCGGGCCCTGCTGGAGGCGACGGCGTACGGCACCAGGATGATCATCGAGGCGTTCGTCGAGGCCGGTGTGCCGGTCGACGACCTGGTGATCGCCGGTGGCCTCACCTCGAACGAGCTGCTGATGCAGATCTACGCCGACGTCACGAACCGGCCACTGGGGATCATCGGCTCGGCGCAGGGGCCCGCGCTCGGCTCGGCGATCCACGCCGCCGTGGCCGCCGGCGCCCATCCCTCGATCCACGAGGCGTCGCGGGCGATGGGTCGGATCGCGGCGGCGGTCTACCGGCCGGATCCGGACCGGGTGCGCGCCTACGACGCGCTCTACGCCGAGTACCGGGCGCTGCACGACCACTTCGGTCGCGGCGCCAACGACGTGATGCTGCGGCTGCGGGCGATCCGCAACGCGGCAGTCGAGTCGGCGTCGTCGCCGCAGGAGGTGTTCGCGTGAACGTCGAGTTGAGCCGACAGATCAGCGAGTTGCGCGAGAGCGTGGCCCGGCTGCACGGGGAACTGACGCGGTACGGCCTGGTCGCCTGGACGGCCGGCAACGTCTCCGCCCGGGTCCCCGGTCACGACCTCATGGTGATCAAGCCGAGCGGTGTCGACTACGACGACCTGTCCGCCGACAACATGGTGCTCTGCGACCTCGACGGCATGCCGGTCGAGGGGGAGCTGTCGCCGTCGAGCGACACCGCGGCGCACGCCTATGTCTACCGCGCCATGCCCGAGGTGGGCGGCGTCGTGCACACCCACAGCACGTACGCCACCGCCTGGGCGGCGCGGGGCGAGTCGATCCCGTGCCACCTCACCGCGCAGGCTGACGAGTTCGGCGGGGAGATCCCGGTGGGCCCGTTCGCCCTGATCGGCGGCGACGACATCGGCAAGGGGATCGTCAGCACCCTCACCGGGCACCGCTCGCCCGCGGTGCTCATGCGCAACCACGGCGTCTTCACCATCGGGCGTACCGCCCGGGCCGCGGTCAAGGCCGCGGTGATGTGTGAGGACGTCGCCCGAACCGCGCACCTGACGCGTGCGCTCGGGCAACCGGTGCCGATGGCGCAGGCCGACATCGACGCCCTCTACGACCGCTACCAGAACGTCTACGGCCAACGTTCATCGCCTCCGGCGAATTCCTGACCGACCCGGTGATCCGGGTCGCCTGGCACCACCTGACACACAGATTCCGCACCACCAGCGCTGGCTGCTCGTGCACCTCCGCGGCCGGCGTGGACAACCGCACCCCCACCCGAGGAGATCCGATGAGGAACATGCGAATGCCCATGGCGCGTCGGCGCGCCATCGCGGTCGTCGCCGCCGTGCTGCTCGCCGGCGGCGTGGCGGCCTGCGGCAACAGCGACACCGGCGGCGGCAACGACGGCGGCGGCGACGACAAGCTCGTCCTGGGCTTCTCCCAGGTCGGCGCGGAGAGCGGCTGGCGTACGGCCAACACCAACTCCATCAAGGAGGCGGCGGCCGAGGCCGGCATCGAACTGAAGTTCGACGACGCGCAGCAGAAGCAGGAAAACCAGATCAAGGCCATCCGTAACTACATCCAGCAGAAGGTCGACGTGATCGCCTTCTCGCCGGTGGTGGAGTCGGGCTGGGACACGGTGCTCAAGGAGGCCAAGGACGCCGGCATCCCGGTCATCCTGACCGACCGCGCCGTGGACTCCGCCGACAAGTCGCTCTACAAGACCTTCCTCGGCTCGGACTTCGTCAAGGAGGGCCGGCTCTCCGGCGAGTGGCTGGTGGAGAACAAGAAGGACGCGACCGGCGACGTGAACATCGTCGAGTTGCAGGGCACCACCGGCTCCGCCCCGGCCAACGACCGGAAGAAGGGCTTCGCCGAGGCGATCGCGGCCGACCCCAAGCTGAAGGTCATCGCTTCCCAGTCCGGCGACTTCACCCGCGCGGGTGGCAAGCAGGTCATGGAGCAGTTCCTGAAGGCTCACCCGAAGATCGACGTGCTCTTCGCGCACAACGACGACATGGGTCTGGGTGCGCTGGAGGCGATCACCGCGGCGGGCAAGGAGCCGGGCAAGGACATCACCATCATCACCATCGACGCGGTCAAGGACGGCATGCAGGCCCTGGCCGACGGCAAGTTCAACTTCATCGCGGAGTGCAGCCCGCTGCTCGGCCCACAGCTGATGGACCTGGCCAAGAAGGTGCACGCCGGTGAGGAGGTGCCGCCGCGGATCGAGACCGAGGAGACCACCTTCACCCAGGAGCAGGCCAAGGAGGCCCTGCCCAACCGCAAGTACTGATGACGCACGGGGCCGCCGCACCGACGTGGCGGCCCCGCCGCGTCGCCCATTCCCGACGGACTGGGCGGCCGGCCCGACGTCCCGTGCCACGCCGCCCGACCGGCCCGCCGGCCGGCCGGGCGGCGTGCCGGTACAACTGGCCCTTCCGCATCGATGAAAAGTAGAAGAGGATCGATGGGATGACGGATAGTCGTCCGGTCCTGACAATGACCGGGATCAGCAAGTCCTTTCCCGGGGTGCGCGCACTCCACAACGTCGACTTCCGGCTCCTTCCCGGCGAGGTGCACGCCCTGATGGGCGAGAACGGCGCTGGCAAGTCCACCTTGATCAAGGTGTTGACCGGCGTGTACGGCATCGACGAGGGCACCGTCACCCTCGACGGCGAGCAGGTGGCCTTCACCGGACCGATGCAGGCCGCCGCCGCCGGGGTCAGCACGGTCTACCAGGAGGTCAACCTCTGCCCCAACCTGTCCGTGGCGGAGAACATCTTCATCGGCCGGGAGCCGCGCCGCTTCGGTGCTGTCCACTGGGGCGAGGTGCGGCGGCGGGCCCGCCAGCTGTTGGCCCGGCTGGACCTCGACATCGACGTCACCGCGCCGGTGGCGAGTTTCTCCCTGGCCGTGCAGCAGATGGTCGCGATCGCCCGGGCGATCGACGTGCAGGCCCGGGTACTGATCCTGGACGAACCGACGTCCAGTCTGGACGCCGGTGAGGTCGCGCAGCTGTTCCGGATCATGCGGCAGCTGCGGGACGAGGGCATCGCCATCCTCTTCGTGACCCACTTCCTCGATCAGGTCTACGGCATCGCCGACCGGATCACCGTGCTGCGGAACGGCGCGCTGGTGGGGGAGTACCCGATCGCCGAGCTGCCACAGTTGGCGCTGGTGGAGAAGATGATCGGCAAGGAACTCGACGTCCTCGAACTCATGGAGGAACACCCCCGGCAGACGGTGACGGCGACCGAGGGCGGTGCCCCGTTGGTCCAGGTGTCGAAGCTCGGCCGCCGGGGTGCGGTCGCTCCGTTCAGTCTGACCATCCACGCCGGTGAGGTGGTCGGCCTGGCCGGACTGCTCGGCTCCGGGCGTACCGAGGTGGCGCGGCTGTTGTTCGGCGCGGATCGGGCCGATCGTGGCGAGGTGCGGGTGGACGGCGCCCGGACCGGCCTGCGCAACCCGGTGCAGGCGATCGAACAGGGCATCGGCTTCTGCTCGGAGAACCGCCGGGCGGAGGGCATCATCGCCGACCTGTCGGTACGGGAGAACATGATCCTGGCCATGCAGGCCGCCCGGGGCTGGTTGCGTCCGATTCCCCGTCGTCGGCAGGACGAACTGGTCGACCGGTACATCAAGGCGTTGAGCATCCGTCCGGCCAACCCGGAGATGCCGGTGCGCAACCTCTCCGGCGGCAACCAGCAGAAGGTCCTGCTGGCCCGCTGGCTGATCACCGAGCCGCGGCTGCTCATCCTGGACGAGCCGACCCGGGGCATCGACATCGGCGCGAAGGCCGAGATCCAGAAGCTCGTGGTACAGCTCTCCGACGGCGGCATGGCGGTGCTGTTCATCTCCGCCGAGCTGGAGGAGGTACTGCGGCTGAGTCACCGGATCGTCGTGATGCGTGACCGACAACTGGTCGCGCAGCTCGACAACGACGACACTGTGGACGCCGACCGCGTCATGCAGACCATCGCCAGCGGAACCGAGCGTGAGGAGGCGAGCCGATGAGCGACGCCGGGAACCGCTTCCGTACCCTGCTCGGCCACCGGCTGTTCTGGCCGGTCGCCGTGCTCGTGGTCATGTTGGCGGCCAACACCGTCTACCGTCCGGGGTTCCTGGCCGTCGAGCTAAACAACGGTCACCTGTACGGCACCCCGATCGACATCCTGCGGTTGAGCGCACCGCTGATCCTGGTCGCACTGGGCATGACCCTGGTCATCTCCACCGGCGGTATCGACCTGTCGGTCGGCTCGGTGTGCGCGATCAGCGGAGCCATCGCCTGCCTCTACATCAGCCGGGCACCGGATCAGGACAACCTCGTCACCGTGCTGACCGCGCTCGCGATGGCGCTCGGGGTCGCGCTGGCGCTCGGCGCCTGGAACGGGGTCCTGGTCTCCGTCATCGGCATCCAGCCGATCATCGCCACGCTCATCCTGATGGTGGCCGGACGGGGCCTCGCACAGCTGATCGCCGAGGGTCAGATCATCACCATCAACTCCGGTCCGTACCGGGCGATCGGGCTGGGACACCTGTTGACCCTGCCCCTGGCGATCTTCATCGCGTTGGCCGCGGCCCTGCTGGTCGCGGCGTTCACCCGGCGCACCGCGCTCGGCATGATCGTCGAGTCGGTGGGCGGCAACCGGGAGGCCAGCCGGCTGGCGGGCATCCGGTCCGGTCGGGTCGTCTTCCTCGTCTACGTGGTGAGCGCCGCCTGCGCCGCGATCGCCGGGTTCATGATGACCGCCAACGTCTCCAGCGCCGACGGCAACAACACCGGCCTGTGGGTGGAGCTGGACGCGATCCTTGCCGTCGTCATCGGCGGCACCTCGCTGGCCGGCGGTCGGTTCTACCTCGGCGGCACGATCCTCGGTGCCCTGATCATCCAGACCCTCACCACCACGGTGTACGCCATGAACATCTCACCCCAGACCGCGCTGCTGTTCAAAGCGGTCGTCGTCATCGCCGTCTGCCTCATCCAGGCACCGGCCTTCCGGGCGAAGTTCCGCCGCCGACGGGCCGGGACACCACCGCCGCCCCAGTCGTCGCCGCAGCGGCAGAAGGAGCAGGTGCCGGCATGAGTGAGCGTCAGCGAGCGAATCGTCAGTGCAGGGTGTTGGTGCCTCATGGCGGCACGGAGCGCAGCGGAGTATCGGCATGACCAGTCTTCCGATCTCCGCTCCGAGTTGGGCCAAGCTGCCCCGGCGGCACATGCCGGTGCTGGCGACATTGACCCTGCTGCTGGTGATGTACGGCATCGGGGTGTCCCAGTACCGGGCGTTCTCCAACGTCCAGGTGGTCTTCAACGTCTTCATCGATAACGGTTTCCTGCTCGTCATCGCCGTCGGGATGACCTTCGTGATCCTCACCGGCGGCATCGACCTGTCGGTCGGTTCGGTGGCGGCGATGACCGCGATGGTCTCGGCGTGGTTGCTCCAGTCCGGCCTGCCCGCGCTGCCGGTGCTGGTGATCGCCCTGCTGATCGGGCCGACGCTCGGGTTCCTGATGGGCTGCGCGATCCACTTCTTCGACATCCAACCCTTCATCGTCACGCTGGCCGGGATGTTCTTCGCCCGGGGCATGTGCACGTTCATCAGCGACGCGTCGATTCCGATCACCGACGGGTTCTGGACCACGATGTCGCAGTACCGGATCGGCGATCCACGGGGCAACTTCGTCTCGATCAGCGTGCTTGTCGCGTTCGCGGTGGTGCTGATCGCCGCGTACGTGCTGGCGTACACGCGACTGGGGCGCAACGTCTACGCGATCGGCGGCAACCCGCAGTCGGCGCTGCTGATGGGGCTGCCGGTAGGCCGGACCCGGATCGCCGTCTACACGATCAGCGGCCTGTGCGCGGCGATCGGTGGGATCCTGCTGTCCTTCTACACGCTTTCCGGCGCCCCGCTGATCGCCATCGGAATGGAACTCGACGTGATCGCGGCCGTGGTCATCGGTGGCACGGTGCTCACCGGTGGCTCGGGGTACATCTTCGGCACGGTGCTCGGTGTGCTGGTACTCGGCGTGATCCAGACCCTGATCACCTTCGACGGCAGCCTCAACTCCTGGTGGACCAAGATCGTGATCGGAGGCCTGCTCTTCGCGTTCATCCTGCTCCAGCGCCTCATCGGCATCCGCTACAAGTGACCGCCCCTCTCGCGGAAGGCAACTCCCATGGCAACACACCCTGAACCTGAGGTCTGGTTCCTCACCGGAAGCCAGGCAATGTACGGCGAGGACACGCTCCGGCAGGTGGCCGACCAGTCCCGTCAGATCGCCGCTCTGCTCGACGAATCGCCGCACATTCCCGCCCGGGTGGTCTGGAAGCCGGTCCTGACCACCAGCGCCGACATCCTGCGGACCTGCCGGGATGCCGCGACGCAGGGGGCGGTCGGGGTGATCGCCTGGATGCACACCTTCTCGCCGGCGAAGATGTGGATCTCGGGCCTGGACGCGTTGCAGACGCCGCTGTTGCACCTGCACACCCAGGCCAACGTCCTACTGCCGTGGGACGAGATCGACATGGACTTCATGAACCTCAACCAGGCCGCGCACGGCGACCGGGAGTTCGGGTACATCCAGACCCGGCTCGGGGTGGCCCGCAAGACGGTCGCCGGGCACGTCTCCGATCCTCGCGTGGTCTCCCGCGTCGGCGCCTGGACCCGGGCGGCGATCGGCTGGTCGGCCATGCGCTCGCTGCGGCTGGCGCGATTCGGCGACAACATGCGCGACGTGGCCGTCACCGAGGGCGACAAGGTCGAGGCGGAGCTGCGTTTCGGCGTCTCGGTGAACACGTACGGGGTCAACGACCTGGTGCGGGTGGTCGACGAGGTGGCCGAGGCGCAGATCGACGATCTGGTCAAGGAGTACGACGACACCTTCCGAATGGCCGCCGAGCTGCGGCCGGGCGGTGAGCGGCACGACTCGCTGCGGTACGCCGCCCGGCTGGAACTGGGCCTGCGTACCTTCCTGGACGCCGGTGGCTTCCGCGCCTTCACCACCAACTTCGAGGACCTGGGCGGCCTGCGTCAGCTGCCCGGCATCGCGGTGCAGCGCCTCATGGCCGACGGCTACGGCTTCGGCGGTGAGGGGGACTGGAAGACCTCGGTGCTGGTGCACACCCTCAAGGCGATGGCGGTCGGCACCGAGGGTGGCACCTCGTTCATGGAGGACTACACCTACGACCTCACCCCGGGTGAGGAACTGGTGCTCGGCGCCCACATGCTCGAGGTGTGCCCGTCGATCGCCGGTGACGTGCCGAACGTGGAGATCCATCCGCTGAGCATCGGCGGTCGCGAGGATCCGGTCCGGCTGGTCTTCGACGCCGCGCCGGGGCCTGCGGTCGTGCTCGGCCTGGCGGACATGGGGGAGCGTTTCCGGCTGGTCGCGAACGAGGTCGACGTGGTGTCTCCGCCGCAGCCACTGCGCCGGTTGCCGGTCGCCCGGGCGGTCTGGCGGCCGCGGCCGCACCTGCCCGGCTCCGCCGAGGCGTGGATCACCGCCGGCGCCCCCCACCACACCGTGCTGTCCCAGGCGGTGGGCGTCGAGGAGCTGCACGACCTGGCCGAGATGAGCCGTACCGAACTCGTCGTCATCGACGCCGACACCGATCCCCGGCGGTTTGCCGACGAGCTGCGCTGGAATCAGGCGTACTACCGGCTCGCCCGGGGTTTCTGACGCCCTCCGACGCCGGCGTGGCGGACCGCCCACCGTGGCCCGTCCGCCATGCCGGCGGCTGCCCGCGCCCGCGCGTGGCAGGCGTCCCCGGCCGATGTGCCACCCCGTCGGCCGGGGACCGCGAGCAGCTCCCGCGAACGGCGCGCGAGTCCGGGACGTTACGTCTTGACGAAGGCCGTGTTATCGCTCACAGTCAATAGTGAAGGCGGACGATATCTGTGGCCGTCCGGGACGTGTCATGTCGCTGCACAACTGATGGTCACCTGATCTCTCCCTTGGGCAGAGCGGTCATGTTAGCGATCACAGAGGGCACCGCGGCGGCGACGGCGTAGGCCGCAGCCGGACCGCCCTGTTCGTTCTGCTCGCATCCTGAAGGAGAATCATGATTGCCATTGGTGAGGTCCCACGGACCCTGCCGGGCCGGCGCGGCTGGCTGTCACGCGCGGCGGCCATCCTGGTGGCGCTGGTGGTGGGCGGCTCCCTCGCCGCGGTGGCGCCGTCGCCCGCGGTCGCGGCCACGGTGGACACCAACGCGTGGTACGTACTCGTCAACCGCAACAGCGGCAAGGCGCTCGACGTCTACAACCTGGCCACCAACGACGGGGCCCGGATCACCCAGTGGTCGCGTAACGACGGAAACCATCAGCAGTGGCAGTTCGTCGACTCCGGCGGCGGCTACTACCGGCTCAAGTCGCGGCACTCGGGCAAGGTGCTCGACGTCTACAACTTCTCCACCGCGAACGGCGCGTCGATCGTGCAGTGGAGCGACCACAACGGCACTAACCAGCAGTTCCGGCTGGCCGACTCGGCCGGCGGCTACGTGCGTCTGATCAACCGCAACTCCAACAAGGTGATGGAGGTGCAGAACGCCTCGACCGCCGACGGCGGCAACATCGTGCAGTACGACGACTGGGGCGGTGCCAACCAGCAGTGGCAACTGGTCCAGGTCGGCAACGGCGGCACCCCCACCGACCCGCCCCCCGGCGGCAGCTTCACCAACCCCGTCGTCTGGCAGGACTTCGCCGACGTAGAGGTGATCCGGGTCGGCGAGGTGTACTACATGACCGCGTCCACCATGCACTACTCGCCCGGTGCCCCGATCCTGCGCTCGTACGACCTGGTGAACTGGGAGTTCGCCGGACACTCGGTCCCCCGGCTGGACTTCGGCACCAAGTACGACCTACCCGCCGGGCAGCAGGCGTATGTGGAGGGCATCTGGGCCTCCACGCTGAACTACCGGCCGAGCAACCAGACCTACTACTGGGCCGGGTGCATCAACTTCGCCCAGACCCACATCTACACCGCCACGGCCGTCGACGGCACCTGGAGCCGGCACGCCACCCTGCCGCAGTGCTACTACGACGCGGGGATGCTCATCGACGACAACGACACCATGTACGTCGCGTACGGCAACGGCACCATCAGCGTCGCGCAGCTCTCCGCCGACGGCCGCAGCCAGGTCCGGGCCCAGCAGGTCTACCAGACCCCGTCGAGCATCGGCACCCTGGAGGGCGCACGCTTCTACAAGCGCAACGGCGCGTACTACATCTGGCTGACCCGCCCGGCCAACGGCCAGTACGTGCTCAAGTCCACCAACGGCCCGTTCGGCCCGTACGAGCAGCGCCAGGTGCTGCTCGACATGCGGGGTCCGATCTCCGGCGGCGGAGTGCCGCACCAGGGCGGGTTGGTGCAGTTGCCGAACGGTTCCTGGTACTACATGGCCTTCACCGACGCGTACCCGGGCGGCCGGATGCCGACCCTCGCGCCGATCACCTGGACCGCGGACGGTTGGCCGCAGGTGCAGACGGTCAACGGCGCCTGGGGGGTCAACTACCCGAACCCGCTGCCGCTGCGCCCGGTCAAGCCGCTCACCGGCGTCGACACGTTCGCCGGCACCACCCTCGGTCCGCAGTACGAGTGGAACCACAACCCCGACAACAGCCGGTGGTCGGTGAACAACGGGCTTCGGCTGCAGACCGCCACCGTGACCAACGACCTCTACCGCGCACGCAACACGGTCACCCACCGCATCCAGGGGCCGACCTCGACCGGCACGGTCGAGATCGACTACTCGACGATGCGCGACGGTGATCGCGCCGGCCTGGCCATGCTGCGCGACGTCTCGGCGTGGATCGGCGTCCGACGGGACAACGGTGCCACCCGGGTGGTCATGACCAACGGGCTGAACATGAACAGCAACTGGGACACCAGCAGCACCGGCAGCGAGATCGCCAGCGCCGCGGTCTCCGGCGGACGGATCTGGCTGCGGGCCAACGCCGACATCCGGCCCGGCTCCGGTCGGCAGGCGCGTTTCTCGTACAGCACCGACGGGGTCAACTTCGTCCCGCTGGGCAACGCGTTGACGCTGAACAACAACTGGACGTTCTTCATGGGTTACCGGTTCGCCATCTTCAACTACGCCACCCAGGCGCTGGGTGGATCGGTGACGGTGCGCCGCTTCGAGTTGGCCACGCCGTGAGGTGACGGTTGACCGGTCCGGCGCCGTACCGGTGCCGGACCGGTCGACACCCACAGAGACCGGGGCCCTGCCGCCCGCCCGCCGAGCGAGCGGCAGGCCCCTCCTCCGGTCCGGCGATTGCCGCCGCCGGCAGCCGGGGGACATGCGGGTGCCGGGTGGGGAACATCCCCACCCGGCACCCGTCCGTTCTCGGCTACCTGTGGCTCAGGCGGCGCGGGACCACTGCATGCTGGCCGCGGAGCCGCACGTACGCTGCTCCAGGGCGGCACCGGCAGCGGTGGAGCCGCCGACCACGTTCAGGCACTTGTTGCTGTTGACGTTGACCAGCTGGTGGTAGCCGTCGCCGGTCGATCGCCAGGTGAAGACCTGGTTCAGGCCGTCGTGGCAGGTGTACTGGATGATCTGCGCACCGTCGGCGGTGGAGACGTCGCGTACGTCGACGCACTTGTCGCTGTGCACGCTCTGCAGCCGTACGTTGCCGTTGCCGGCGTCGAGGAAGCGCCATTGCTGCCAGGCGTTGCCGTTGCTGCTCCACTGACCGATCACCGCGAGGTTGTCGAGGTTCGGCTGCTGGACGTCGACGACCTGCCCGCTGTTGCGGTTGACGATCCGGTAGGCCGTCGGGGCGCTGCCACCCCCGGCGAACTGCCACCAGTTGACGTTGAACAGGCTGCCGCTGCCGCCGGCGAAACGCAGGTAGAGATCGCGCGTACCGGTGGCGCCGCTCACCCCGCAACTGGTGGTGGTCCAGGTCTGCCATCCGCCGGTGCCGGCCACCGTGCAGGTGCCGACGAGCGGGCCGCTGGCGCTGTCCAGCCGTACCTCGATGCGGCCACCGCTGGTGGCCGAGGCGACCCGCGCGGAGAAGGTGGTCGCTCCGGTGCCGAAGGCGACCCCCTTGACCTTGATGTAGTCGCCGTTGTCGATCCAGCCGACGTTCATGCCACCCTCGCTGGCCGGCTCGGTCTCGATGCCGGAACCCCAGGCGATCGTCTCCGCCTCCTGGCGCACGTACGGGTTCAACGTGCCGACCTGGGGTGCCCCGGCGGTGGTCATGTTCATGGTGGGGATGGTTCCGTTGGAGCCGTAGGTGAACTTCTCCACCGCGACCGACCGGGTGTACCCGCCACCGCCGGGCAGCGCACCGTTGTGGTAGAAGAAGTACGACCCACCGGCGAAGTCGATCACGCCGGGGTGGTTGGTGAAGCTGGAGCCCTGCCGGGGCATCACCGTTCCCCGGTACGTCCACGGACCGGTCGGGCCGGGTGCCGTCGAGTAGCCGATGAACTCCGAGCAGCACTCCGCCGCGAACACGTTGTAGTAGAGCCCGTTGCGCTTGTAGACCCACGGCCCCTCCTCGTAGAGGGTGGGCCGGCTGGCGTTTCCGGTCCGGGTGCCGAAGCCCGCCGTGGTGAGCGGGATCTGGGTCGGACCGCCGGAGAACGAGATCATGTCGGGGTTGAGCCGCACGTACCACAGGTTCGGGTTGCCCCAGTACAGGTACGCCTGACCGTTGTCGTCGATGAACGCGTGCGGATCGATCTCGCCGTTGCCGACCAGTGGACGGCCGAGTGCGTCCCGGAACGGCCCGGTCGGGCTGTCCGCGACCCCGACCCCGATGACCATCTGCCCGTTCGAGCGTTGCCGGACCGGCACGTACCAGTAGAACTTCCCGTTGCGGGCGATGACGTGCCCGGCCCAGGCGTTGGCGTCCGCCCAGGCGAAGGTGGCCAGGCTCATCGGCGTGCCGTGGTCGGTCCAGTTCACCATGTCGGCCGAGGAGAAGACCCGCCAGTCACGCATGGTGAAGTAGGTGGAGCCGTCCTCGTCGTGTCCGGTGTAGAGGTAGACCCGACCGTCGTGCACCATCGGTGCCGGGTCGGCGGTGTAGATGTGCTGGACGATCGGGTTGTCGGCCCGCGCGAGGCCGGGTAGCAGGGCGATCGTGCAGGCCACGCTCGCGAGCACGGCGACGAAGCGCCGGAGCGCCGTGGTGCTCATGCCCGACTCCACCGCTGGTTGGTGTTGCCGTGGCAGGACCAGAGGATGACCGCGGTTCCGTTGGCCGTACCGGCGCCGTTGACGTCCAGACACAGCGAGGGGAAGCGGCCGTTGCTCACCGTGCCGTTGCCGTTGAACGTCCACTGCTGGTTGGTGCCGCCGTTGCAGTCCCAGACCTGCACCCGGGTGCCGTTCGTCGCGTTCGTCGGCACGTCCAGGCACTTGCCGAGGATCCGCAACGTCTGGCCGTTCTGGGTGATCTGCTGGTTGGGGTTGCCGTGGCAGTCCCAGATCAGGGTTCCGGTGCCGTTGGCGGTGTTGGAGTTGTCGAGATCGAGGCAGCGCCCGGCCGATTCGCTGCGCAGCCGGAAGGTGCTCGGGACCGGCGGGTTGGTGGTGCCGCCACCGCTGACCCGGTACACCACCGTGCCGTGCGCCGGCACGCTCGCGGAGATGGCACCGGTGGTCGTCGAGGTGCCGCCGGTCCACGCGTTCTGCAAGGTGAACGAGCTGCCGGTCTTGCCGATCGCCGCCGCGGTGGTGGAGATGGTCGTGGTGGAGTTGCCCTGGTTGAACAGGGCGACCGCGACGTCACCGTTGGCCAGTCGCTTGGCCAGGATCCGCCGGGTGCCGTCGTGCGAGACCTGCACGGCCTGCAACCCCAGGGTGTCCTGGTTGATCGCGATCAGGTGCTGGTTGCGCAGGATGTCGAGCGTCGCGGCGCTCGCCGAGCGCAGGTCGTTGCCCATCATCAACGGCGCCGCCATCATCGCCCACAGCGCGAAGTGGCTGCGCATCTCGGTGTCGTTCATGCCGCCGTTGCCGACCTCCAGCATGTCCGGGTCGTTGAATCCGCCCGGCGCGGCGTAACCGGCCAGCGGCACGTTCACGTTGACGATGTTCTGAATGCCCATCGGGTAGCCGTTGGTCTGACCGCTGTCCCAGGTGTTGGTGATGTCCTCGGTGGTCCGCCAGAGGTTCGCCACGTCGCTCCAGTTGCGTTGTGGCCCGGTCTTCTCGTGGATGCTGTTCGAGTTGATGCTGTAGACGATCGGCCGGCCGGTGGCCGCCAGCGCGTCGCGCATGATGCTGAACCGCGCCACCTGGTCGTTGATGGTGCCGGTGGGGGAGCACCAGTCGTACTTGAGGTAGTCCACGCCCCACGCGGCGAACTGCCGGGCGTCCTGGTACTCGTGTCCGAGGCTGCCGGTGGAGCCGGGGAAGGAGTCGAAGTACTGGGCGCAGGTCTGGTCCAGGGGGCCCTGGTAGATGCCGAACAGCAGGCCGCGGGAGTGCAGGTAATCGCCGAGGGCCTTCATGCCGCTGGGGAATCGCTGCGGGTGGGCCTGGAGGTTGCCCTGCGCGTCCCGGTCCGGGTTGAACCAGCAGTCGTCGACGACGACGTACTTGTACCCGAGGTCGCGCAGACCGTGGTTGACGATCGAGTCGGCCATCTGGCGGATGAGGGTCTCGTTGATGTTGCAGCCGAACGTGTTCCAGGTGTTCCAGCCCATCGGCGGGGTGCGGGCGACGCCGTTGTTCAGCGCCTGCGCCGGCCTGGGGGAGACGACCCCGTCGGCGAAGCTCGCGGCGAGCGTCACCGTCAGGATGCCGAGGGCGGCGGTCAGCCACCTTCTCGCGCTACGCACGTTGGATTCCTCCTTGTGTCGGTGTGGTGGTCGGTGCGGCCGCCGGCGTGGCGGCGTGCGGCGGGGGCGGCCGGGTGGAACTCCGCGCGCATCCGGCGTACGCCGCCCACGTACGCGTGCAGTCCTCCGGGACGCCGATGTGCCAGGCCCGGATGTCGCCGGTCGTCACGCCGTCCCGGGCCCCGCACGGCTCCCGCCGCGCCGTGTCGGCAGGTGCCGTTCCGATGACAGGAATGTTATCGCTATCATCTATGCCTGTAAATTGTCCGTTGCCGCTCGTGCAGCCTCACCGAAGTGTTGACACGCGCAGCCGACCCGACAGAGAAGTAACGCGTGTGACCGCTAACAGGTGGCCCTGCCGGAAGCTGCGGTCGGCCCGGCGGTCACCGGGGCGGCTGCTGGCGCTAGACTGTGCGTGATCTAGCGCTCTCCACCCGGACGGCACGGCCGGCGTGGGCACCGCGCGAGGGGATCTTTGTACCTGAGCCGTGCCAGTCATCGCCGACGGGCTGCGGCGATGACTGGATTGCGGGGAGTGTGAGATGGCCGTACGCGATCCTGCGATGACGGACGTGGCCCGCCTCGCCGGTGTTTCCCACCAGACGGTCTCACGCGTGCTCAACGGGCACCCGAACGTGCGGGAGCAGACCCGGCTGCGCGTCCAGGCGGCCATCGCCGAGCTCGGCTACCGGCCGAACCGGGCGGCCCGTGCGCTGGTCACCGGCCGATCCCAGGTGATCGGCGTGGTCGCGCAGAACACCACCCTCTACGGTCCGGCCTCGCTACTGGCCGCGCTGGAGCAGGCGGCCGCCGAGTCCGGTTTCGCGGTCAGTGTGGGTAGCGTGCGTGACCTCGACCATCGGTCGATTTCCGCGGTGGTCGAGCGGCATCTGGCGCACCGGGTCGCCGGTATCGTGGTGATCGCGCCGGTGGAGTCGGCGGGCGAGGCGCTGGAGCGCCTACCCAAGGACGTGCCGCTGGTGACCGTGGACGGTGATCCGCACCGACCGATGCCGCTGGTGACCGTGGACCAGGCCGCCGGCGCCCGGGCCGCCACCCAGCACCTGCTCGACGCCGGCCACCGTACGGTCTGGCACGTTTCCGGCCCGTCGGACTGGTTCGACAGCGCCGGCCGCATCGAGGGGTGGCGGGAGGCCCTGACCTCGGCCGGGGCGGAGATCCCGCCGCTGGTGCCGGCGGACTGGTCCGCGGCGGCCGGCTACCGGTGTGGGCAGATGCTGGCCCGAATGCCCGACGTCACCGCCGTCTTCACCGCCAACGACCACCTGGCCCTCGGAGTGCTGCGCGCCCTGCACGAGCACGGCCGCCGAGTGCCGGACGACATCAGCGTGGTCGGCTTCGACGACGTGCCCGAGGCCGCCTACTTCATTCCGCCGCTGACCACCGTGCGCCCGGATTTCGGCGCGGTGGCCCGGGCGAGCCTGGAGATGCTGCTCACCCAGATCGAGTCGGTGAGCGGCGGTGCCCTGCGCCGGACCATCGCCCCGACCCTGGTGGCCCGCCGAAGCGTAGGCCCACCTCCCCGCCGCTGACCCCACCCCACCCACCCCACCCACCCACCCACCCCACCGCCCGGCCCCTCGGCGCGGTGATCAAGAGGTTTGCGTCGGATTTCGTGCTGGACGCGACCAGAACTTCTTGATCAACCGGTGGGTGGGGCCGGGGTGGGGCCGGGGTGGGGTGGGTGGGTGGGGGAGTGGTCAGGTGGCGGTGCAGGTGGGGGTGGCGGATGGGCCGACGCCGGTGCCCTGGAAGCCGAACTCGGTGCTACCGCCCGCGCCGACCTGGCCGTTGTAGCTGACGTTGGCGAAATCCACCGTCCCGGTGCTGCCGCTGGCCTGCGCGTTCCAGGTGCCGGTGACCGCCGCCCCGCCGGGCAGCGTGATCCGTACGGTCCAGCCGCGGATCGCGGCACTGCCGGCGGTGACCCGGACGGTGGCCACGAAGCCGCCGTTCCAGGAGTTCAGCGACACCGACGCCGAGCAGCCACCGCCGCCCGGCGGGGGTGCGGTGGTGGTCGGTGGCGCGGTGGTCGGGTTCGGTCCGCTGACGCTGTTCAGCGCGTTGAGCACCGAGGTGTACGCGGGCTTCTTGTTCCCGTTGCCGTCGAACAGCAGCGGGTTGTCATCTCGCCACGAGGCGGCGTCCCAGACTCCCCAGACCGTGATACCGGTGCAGCGCGTCACGGCCAGGCAGGCCCGGGTGACCCGTTCGTAGATGCTCGCCTGGTTGGCGCCCTGGGCGACGTCCAGCTCGGTGATCTGCACGTCCACGCCGAGGTCGGCGAAGCGTTGCAGGTTGGCCTGGTAGTCGCCGGCGAGGGTGGTGCCGAGGTGGGACTGGAAGCCGACGCAGTCGATGGGTACGCCGCGCTGTTTGAAGTCGCGCACCATGTTGTAGATGCCGGTCGACTTCGCGTTGATGCCGTCGGTGTTGTAGTCGTTGTAGCAGAGTTTGGCGCCGGGGTCGGCGGCGCGGGCGGCGCGGAAGGCCGCCTCGATCCAGTCGTTGCCGGTGCGTTGCAGGTTCGAGTCCCGCCGTGCGCCACTGCCGCCGTCGGCGAACGCCTCGTTCACCACGTCCCACGAATGGATCTGTCCCCGGTAGTGGGTGGCCACCCGCGTGACGTGGTTGATCGCCGCGTTGCGCAGCGCGGTGCCGGACAGGTTCTGCGCCCAGCCGGGCTGTTGCGCGTGCCAGAGCAGGGTGTGACCACGTACGGACATCCCGTTGGCCCGGGCGTGTGCGACGAGGCGGTCACCGGCGCTGAAGTTGAAGACGTTCTGCTGGGGTTCGTTGGCGTACCACTTCATCTCGTTCTCGGCCACGATCGAGTTGAACTCGCGATTGAGGATCGTGGCGTAGGCGGAGTTGGAGAGCTGGAACGAGTTGGTGGCGGCGCCGAAGTAGCGGCCGCTCTGTGCCGCCGCCGCGCCGAGGGTGCTGGCGGCGGCGTGTGCGGAGGGCGCGACCAGCGCGGTGGAGACGAGCAGCGCGGCACCGGCCGCGACGGACATCAGCACGGTACGCGGCCGGACGCCCACGCCCCTGCCTGCGGTGGTTCTGGTTCTCATCGACGTGCCCTTTCGATGGTGGTGGTTCGGCGTGCCGCCGCGAATCGGCTGTCGACTGCCGTGAACCCGGGCCCGGATCTCCCGAAAACGGGCGCGGTGAGTCGACCCGAACGCGGATCGCACGGATTGCGCGGTGAGTCGAGGTGTGCCGGTCGCCGATGACGGCGGCCGTTCTCCGAGGTGCGCGAAGATCCGTCGAGGCGTGCCCTTCCGCGCGGATTGACAGCGCGCGGCGTCTCGCGGGTGCGGCCCGGACAGGCCGCCGGGCGGGGGTCGGCGGGGTGACCGCCTCGGCCCGGTGGCCGGTGGCCTCGAACAGGAGCGTGCCCGTTGCTCCTTGCCCGAAGCTAGCATGTTATCGATAACATGCTCAAGCGATGATGGTGGATGTATGGGTGGTCCAGGACGACGGCCGAGGCCGTCGGACACGACCCGTGGGTGGTGCCCGGCGGCCTCGGTGACGACGGGTCAGCTCAGATGAAGCGCCAACGGTGGTCGCCTGCGCCGCTGTCGTCCCAGATCACGATCTGGGCACCCTGGCTGGAGGAGGCACCGGTGACGCCGAGGACCCGCCCGCCGTTGGCGGACTGGATCCGGAAGTAGCCGTTCGCGGCGTACCGCAGCCGCCACCGGTTGCTGGCCGCACCGTTGTCGGCCCACTGCACCACCCGGGCGCCGTTGCCGCTGCTGCCGTTCTCCACGCCCAGCACCTTGCCGCTGTGGGAGTTGCGCAGCCGCAGGTAGCCGCCACTGTCCACGATCGCGGTCCAGAGGTGGTCGGCGGTGCCGGTGTCGCCCCACTGGATCACCAGTCCGCCGTCGGCGGTGGACATGTTCTGCACGCCCAGCACGAGACCGGTGGCCAGGTTCTGGATCCGACGGGCGCCGTTGGGCACGAACCGCCACTGGTTGTCCGGCGTGCCGTTGTCCGGATCCTGCACCACGCGGGCACCCTGGGCGGTGGAGCCGTTCAGGGTGGCGAGCAGTTTACCGGTGTGCCCGTTGCGGATCTTGTGTGACCCGTCGCCGACGTCCACGATCGTCCACCGGTGGTCGGCCGTGCCGGTGTCGGACCACTGCAGCACCTGCGCGTTGTCGGCGGTCGCCATGTTCTGCACGCCGAGCACCTTGGCACTGTTGGCGTTGCGGAACTTCACCGCGTTGCCGTCGACGACCAGCTGCCAGTCGTGGTCGGCGGTGCCGTTGTCGCCCCACTGCAACGCGGGCGCCCCGTCGGCGGTGGACATGTTCTCGATGCCGAGCACCAGGCCGCTGGCGACGTTGGCGAGCCGGAACGTCGCCGTCCCGGCGCCCGGGGACTGGCCGTTGGCGTTCCAGTAGACGGTGTAGTTGTGCCCGTGCGCGTCGTAGAACGGGATCAGGTTGACCGTGGCGCCGTTGGCGGTGGCGGTGAAGGCCAACGCCGAGGTGCTGGTGCGGTTGACCGAGGTGGTGGCCAGGGCGGGCAGGGCGGAGAGCGCGGTGTTGCCGTAGTTGCCGGAGAGCACCGCGGGGCCGTAGGTCAGGGCCACCACGTTCGGGTCGTCGTTGGCCGGCTGCACGATCACCCGCATCGGCAGCCGTACCGCGACCGTGTCGCCAGAGGCCCAGGATCGGGTGAGGGTGGCGTAGGTGCCCGGGGTGGTGGTGATGTTCTGCGCGGCACCGTTGACGCTGATCGTCGCGCCCTGCGTCCAGGCCGGGATGCGGATCCGCATCGTCCACGACCCGCCGACGTCGCCGGTCACGGTGAGGGTCGTGGTGTCGCTGACCGGGTAGGTGGTGCTCTGGGTGACGGTGATGCCGCGCTGCGACCAGGTCAGCACCGAGGGCATGAACAGGTTCACCGTGAGCGTGGTGTCGTTGTGGAAGTAGATCGAGTTCATCAGGGTGGTGTTGGTTTCCAGTTGCGAGCCCTGGCAGCACCAGAAGGAGTTGTAGTCGGTGCTCCAGGTGCCGCCGCCCCACGCCGGCCCGACGCCCCGTCGCCCGCCGGGGTTCAACGGGGTGAAGTACGTGATGTGGCCGTGGTTGTCGGCCGGATTCTGCGCCCCGATCAGGTGGTTGAGCAGCGCCCGCTCGTAGAAGTCGAAGTACGCGACCCGGTTCGGGTCGAGCAGCCACAGCTCCCGGGTCAGCTTGAGCATGTTGTACGTGTTGCACGCCTCGCAGGTGTCGTTGCGCAGGTAGCTGGCTATGGCGTTGGGCGCCCGGAAGTGTTCGGCCTGGCTGTTGCCGCCGATGACGTAGGTGTGGGCGTTGACCGTCATGTTCCACGCGTTACTGGCGATGTCCCGGTACCGGGTGGTGCCGGTGGCCTTGAACTCGCGGGCCGCGCCGATCCACTTCGGTACCTGGGTGTTGGCGTGCAGCCCGTTGAGCTGGTCGGAGTTGGCCGCCAGCGGGTTGAACACGGCGTTGTGGTCGAACCGCTGGGCGGTGGTCAGCCAGCGGGCGTCGCCGGTCTGCTGGTACAGGTCGGTCAGCACGGCGTTCATCCCGCCGAACTCGGTGCCCAGCATGGCCTGCATCTGCGCCGAACTCAGTCGGCTGGTGCGCCAGTCCACCCAGCCGGCGAACGCCAGCAGGACGTCGCGGGCCTGGTTGTTGCCGATGTACCGCCACACGTCGAGCAGCCCGGCCAGGGTCTTGTGGATGGCGTAGTACGGCACGTTGCCGTTGTTGAGCGTGCGGTTCTCCACGGCGGTGAAGTCGGACTCGGGGAAGCCGCTGAGGTAGCCGGTGTTGAAGCCCGCGGCACCGTTGTTGGCCTGGCACTTGGCCAACTCGGCCACCATGTGGTTGGCCTTGTCCCGGCAGGTGGTGTCGCCGAGCACCGCCCACAGGTACGACCAGGCGCTCAGGAAGTGCCCCTGCGAGTGGGTGCGGAACGGGAAGTTGGGGGCCTCCCAGCCGCCCAGGGCCGCCGCACCGGCGGTGGACAGCCGGTGGTTGGCGCGGAAGTTGTAGAGCAGCCGGTTGACGTCGACGAAGCGCAGGTAGTTGACCGTGCGGTTCTGGTTGTCCAGCCAGCGGCTGGCGGTCAACCGCACCTGGCCCGGCTCGAAGGCGTGCGCGGATACGCCGAGGTCGGGCCGCGCCGGGGGCAGCGCGGCACTGGCGGTGCCGTTGGCCAGTGCTGGGCCGACGGCGGTGGCGACGGCGGCCGCGCCGGCGGCCCGGAGCAGGTGGCGACGGTTGAGGGACGGGTAGGGCATCACGACCTCCGTGGTGGCGTGGGGGAGCGCCGCCCGACCCGGCGGGGGTGGTGGCCTACCGGGCGGCGAGGAACGGTGCGATGACGTCGACGCGTGGCGTGCAGCGCGCGTCGTCCGGACCCGGCGCGGGTTTCGCTGCGGTGACGACTGCCGCCATGTTTGTCGATGTTATCGCTAACATACGCGGCCCTTCATGGCTACCGCAAGACGTCGGGAACGGGTCCGGCGAGGCGACCCGAATTGACTCTCGACCGGGTCGCGGTCGGAGGGTGCCGAAGGCAGCCAGCCGGCGCTCCACCGAGACCGGCCGGGCGGTCGGCGACGGGGGTTCATGGTGGTGGCGGCGAGTGGTGACCGGGCGACGGTGCCGGGTACGTACCGGGCGTCCCTGGCGGTACCGACCCTGTGCCGCTCGTCCGGCAGCTCGGCCCCGGCGGGTGTCCGTCGCCCTAATATCTGACTAAAGTCAGCAATCATGGATCGTGCACTCGTGGATGTGGTGCGGCGCTTCAACCGCACGGTGACCCAGCGCGTTGGCGCACTTGACGACAGCTATCTCGCCCGCGACCGGCCCCTGGCGCAGTCGCGGCTGCTCTGGGAGATCGGCCCCGACGGTGCCGAGGTCGCGGCCCTGCGGACCCGGCTGGATCTCGACGCCGGCTACCTCAGCCGACTGCTGCGCACGTTGGAGGGCGCGGGCCTCGTCGTGGTGGGGCCCGCTGAGGGGGACGGTCGGGTGCGGACCGTCCGGCTCACCGACGCCGGTCGCGCCGAGTGGCATCTGCTGGACGGCAGGTCCGACGAACTGGCCTGGTCGGTCCTCGCACCGCTCACCGACGGCCAACGCGCCCGGCTCACCTGCGCCATGGCCGAGGTCGAACGCCTGTTGATGGCGTCGCTGGTCACCATCGAACCCTGCCATCCCGGCGAGCCGCGGGCCCGCGCCTGCCTGCGCGCGTACGCGCGGGAACTCGTCGCCCGGTTCGACGCCGGCTTCGAGCTGGGGCAGGGCGGCACCGACGAGCAGGAATACCTGCCTCCGGCCGGGCTCTTCCTGATCGCCACCATCTCGACCGAGGCGGTGGGCTGCGGTGGGCTACGGCTGTCCCCGGGGGAGCCCGCCGAGATCAAGCGCCTCTGGGTGTCGGCGTCGGTGCGCGGGCTCGGCGTCGGGCGTCGCCTGCTCGGCGAGTTGGAGCGGCACGCCGTGGCGTCCGGCGCCGTCAGCATCCGCCTCGACACCAACCGCACCCTCACCGAGGCGATGCGGCTCTACCGCGCCGAGGGCTACCAGGAGATTCCGCGCTACAACGACAACCCGTACGCCCACCACTGGTTCGCCAAGCCGCTGACCTGAAACGCCCGCTGGCAGGTACCCGCCAAAGCCCGGCGATGGTGCGCCGTTGACGGGGACATAGCAGTTGATCACACTGTCGCGGTGCCCATCGCGCGTGACCGCATCCTGTCCGAGCCGCGGGTCGGCTCCTGCCCGAACTGCGCCAGCACCGAGCTGTGGACCGTCGTCGACCAGCCACCCTGGTGCGGGCGTTGTGAGTGGAATCTCGGCGTCGCCGCTTCGAGTGCCGTCGGCCGTCTCGGCCGGTCTCTCGAACGGCTCGATCGTCGTGCCGGGTTCCGGGCGGACCGCCGCCTGGCCCAGATGGCCACGCAGTTGGGTGCTTCCCACTCCTGGCTGACGCCTGCCTTCCTGCTGCTCGGGCTGGTCTCGTTCGTGCTGGTGCTTCTTCCGGTAGGTGCGCTGGCCGCCGCCGTGTGGCTGCTGGTCGACGGCGTGGGCCCGTTGATTCTGCCGCTGCTGCTCGCCGCCGTTGCCTACGCGCTGCGTCCCCGCCTGGGCAGCGTCCGACAGGTGGTCAGCGGCGCCTACCGGTTGACTCCGCAGCGGCAGGCGGCGCTGCACCGTCTGGTCGAACGGGTCGGCGACTCTGTCGGCGCACCGAAGCCCGACATCATCGTGCTCAACGACGAGTGGAACGCCGCGGCGGCAGTCGTCGGGGTACGCAGGACCCGAGTCCTGCTGCTCGGTGTCCCGCTCTTGGTGGGCCTGTCGCCGCAGGAGATGGTGGCACTGATCGGTCACGAACTCGGACACTTCCGCTGGGCCGACTCACGCCGTCGTCTCCTCACGCAGCCGGCCCGGACCTTCTTCGGCATGCTCGCGACCGCGACCCGGCCGCCACACGGGGACGCGCACGACAGGGACGTGGCGGGCATCTACGCCCTCGTCTACACACTCTGGCAACTGGTCGGAGGTGTCGTCAGTTGGCTGCTGTTCGTCGTACACCTCGCGATGAACACGCTCGACGCCCGGGAGGGGCGTCGAGCGGAGGTGCGTGCCGACGCGATGGCGGCGAGTGCGGCGGGCAGCAGCGCGGCTCTCAGCATGATCGACGTCTTGGCGTTGTCGCCTGTGCTGGCGCCTCTCGTCAGCGCGCATCCAACGCCGGGGGTCGCGATGGACGTCTGGCGGCGGGCCATCGCCACCACCCGTGCGGAGCAGGCAGTGCGGCTGCCGATGCTGCGTCAGCTCACCATCCGCGAGCACGCGTCACTGCTCGCCAGCCATCCGGCGCCGGGCCGGCGGCACCAGGTGATCTCGGGAATGCCCCACCGGGACGCCTCGGTCGTGGTGACTCCCGACGAAGCGGCCTCCCTCGATGCCGAGCTGCGGCCATTCGTCGAGGCGCTGCGCAAGCAACTCGCGCAGGCGTACGACCTGTGACCGGAGCCACCTGAGGCGCACCCGGCGCGGACCGTGCCGTGCGGCGGTACCGGTCGTCGGGCGGGTGCTTGCCGGCAAGAAATGAATGATGGTTCAATCCTTTGGTGGCCTACCGGAGCACCGAGCGGGTGAAGGCGCGGCTGACCGCCTCGCGGGAACGCATCGTGGCCGCCGCGACCGGCATCCTGGCCGAGCACGGCTACGCCGGTTGCTCGGTGGCCGCCGTCGCCGCGCGGGCCGGGCTGGCCACCGGCAGCGTCTACCGGCACTTCCCGGCCAAGGCCGACCTCTTCGCCGAGGTTTTCCGCACCGCCAGCCAGCGCGAGGTCGACGCCGTCACCCGGGCCGCCGCGGCCGAGCACACCGCCGCCGCGCGGGTCCGCGCGGTCATCGAGACCTTCGCCGGCCGGGCACTACGGTCACCACGGCTGGCGTACGCCCTGCTCGCCGAGCCGGTCGATCCGGCGGTGGAGGCGCAGCGGCTGGTCTTCCGGCGGGCCCACGCGGCGCTGCTGGCCGGCTACATCGCCGACGGCGTGGCCGGCGGTGAGCTGCCGGCGCAGGATCCCGAGCTGACCTCCACCGCCGTGGTCGGCGCACTGGCCGAGGCGATGGTGGGCCCACTGGCCGCCGGTGTCGCCGGCCCGGACACCATCGGCGGCCTGACCACCTTCATCCATCGCGCGTTGGGAGTTCCGTCGTGAGCACACACGAGGTGTTCAACCAGGTGCCGCCGCTGGTCGGCCACGACACGGCGGACGAGCCCGCGCTGCTCGACGCGCTCGCCCGGGAGGGCGCCGACTGGGCAACGGCCGAGGTGCGCGAACTCGGCCGGCTGGCCGGCACCGAACAGGCCGCCGAGCACGGCCGGCTGGCCAACGACCATCCGCCGGTGCTGCGGACCCACGACCGCTACGGGCACCGGGTCGACGAGGTGGAGTTTCACCCCTCCTGGCACGAGTTGATGCGTACCGCCGTGACGCACGGCCTGCACGCCGCGCCCTGGGCCGACGAGCGGCCCGGCGCGCACGTGGCCCGGGCCGCGAAGTTCCACGTCTGGCGGCCCGACGCCGGTCACGGTTGCCCGATCTCGATGACGTACGCGGCGGTGCCCGCGCTGCGGCACGCCCCCGACCTGGCCGCCCGCTACGAACCGTTGCTCACCGCCCGCAGCTACGACTTCGGGCTGCGGGAGCCGCAGCGCAAGCGAGGGCTGCTGGCGGGCATGTCGATGACCGAGAAGCAGGGCGGGTCGGACGTGCGGGCGAACACCACCACGGCGCGCCCGACGCCCGACGGCAGCTACCGGCTGGTCGGACACAAGTGGTTCACCTCGGCGCCGATGTGCGACCTCTTCCTCACCCTCGCCCAGGCGCCCGGCGGGCTCACCTGCTTCCTGGTTCCCCGGGTGCTGCCCGACGGCACCCGCAACCCGATGCGGCTGATGCGACTCAAGGACAAGCTGGGCAACCGCTCGAACGCCTCCGCCGAGGTGGAGTACGCCGAGGCGGTGGCCTGGCGGGTCGGCGACGAGGGCCGGGGCGTGCGCACCATCATCGACATGGTGAACCTGACCCGGCTGGACTGCGTGATCGGCGCGGCCTCCGGCATGCGTCACGGTGTCGTCACCGCCACCCATCACGCCGCCCACCGGCGGGCGTTCGGTCGCTACCTCGTGGACCAGCCACTGATGCGCAACGTCCTGGCCGACCTGGCGGTGGAGTCCGAGGCCGCCACCGTGCTGATGATGCGCCTGGCCGGGGCGACCGACCGGTCCGCCCGGGGCGACGCGGCCGAGACGGCGTTCAAGCGGATCGCCCTCGCGGTGGGTAAGTACTGGGTCTGCAAGCGGTGGCCCGGTCACGCCGCGGAGGCCCTGGAGTGCCTGGGCGGCAACGGCTACGTGGAGGAGTCCGGGATGCCGCGACTGTTCCGCGAGTCGCCGCTGAACTCCATCTGGGAGGGCTCCGGGAACGTGGCCGCGCTGGACGTACTGCGGGCGCTGGCCGGCCAGCCCGAGGTGATGGCGGCGTTCCAGTCGGAGGTGGACGCCGCCGCGGGCGCCGACGCCCGGCTCGACGCGGCGGTCCGTCAGGTGCGGGCCGCCCTGGCCGATCCGGCCGATCTGGAGGTACGCGCCCGTCGGGTGGTCGAACAGATGGCGCTGGTGTTGCAGGGCGCGCTGCTGGTGCGTCACGGCCACCCGGGGGTGGCCGACGCCTTCTGCGCGTCCCGGCTGGGCGGCGACCGGGGACATGCCTACGGCACGTTGCCGGCCGGCGTCGACTTCGCCGCGATCATCGACCGGGCCACCCCGAAGGTCGGCTGACCGGTCCGGCGCCGCCACGGTGGGCGGCGGCGCCGGAGCCGGGGATCAGCAGTAGAGGTTCGCTCCGGCGGGCACCCCGAGGATGCCCACGAACTGCTGGTACCGGGTGACCCGACTCTGCACCTGGGCGGGGTTGCCGCCGTTGCACTCGATCGAGCCGTTGATGCTGCGGATGGTCTGCCCGAAACCGGCCCCGGTGACCATCGCGCTGTGCGCGGTCATCGTGCCGGGCCCGTTCTGCGTCATCCAGTACCAGATGGCGGTCTTCCAGGCCACGGCGGCGTCGTTCTGCACCAGCCACGGGTTGGTCAGCAGCGGCAGCCCGAGGGCGTTGCCGGCCGCGTGGTAGTTGAAGTTCCAACTCAGTTGGATCGGTCCCCGCCCGTAGTACGCGGCCTGCCCGGCCGGGCAGCCGTACGGCTGGCCGCCGTCGCAGTAGTGCGGGTAGTTGGCGGTGTTCTGCTCCACGATGTGCACCAGGCCGCCGGTCTCGTGGTACACGTTCGCCAGGAAGGCCGCCGCCTCCTGCCGCTGCACCGTGGCGCTGCCGGTGCGGGCGAACGCCGGGTAGGCGCTGAGCGCGTTGACCAGTCCGGCGTACGAGTAGAAGGAGTTGCGGTTCGGGAACATCTGGTGGAACTGGGCCTCGCTGACCACGAAGCCACCCGGGTTGGTCGGCGGCGGGTTGCTGGTGGGTGGCGTGCCCGAGCAGGTGTACGGGTCCCAGTACCAGGTGCTGATGATCGGGTCGTAGCCGGGATTGTCGTGCTCGGCGATGTAGTACTGGCCGTTGGTGTACCGCACGATGCTGCCGGCCGGGTACCAGGTGCCGGCGGTCCAGTTCGGATGGTTGCAGGTGCCGCCCGTGGGCGGCGGGGTGCTGCCGCCGCAGGCGCCGAGGTCCTGCCAGACTCCGGTGGTGCCGGGCGGCGCCTCGTTCTGGGTCCACCACTTCGCCTGGTAGTTGCGGCCGTTGTGGGACGCCTGCATGCCCGAGGTGTAGACCGCGGTGGACCGCCACCCGGCGGCACAGGCTGCGGCGGAGGCGGCGGTCGACGGGATGACCGCCAGCAGCGCGCCGGTGAGCGTCAGTGCCGCGAACGCGGCCAGGGCGCGCCATCTCGACATGCGATCACTCCTTTCCGAGGGGAGGGGACGTCGAAGGGCGGAACGACCATCGACGGGCATGATGGTATCACTCACTGTTCATAAACCTTACTATTAGTTCCGAGCAGTGAACCGGGCGTTGAGCCGGGCCCGTCGTTGTGGGATTCTTGGACGCCGATGCGTTGTCGCGCGTGTGAGTGACCGTCGCCCGATGGGCAACCGGAGCCGCCACGGTTCCGGGGGACGACGGCCGAAGACGGATTCGTCTCTGTTCCACCGGTCCCGAGCCCGACATGTCGGGCTCGGGACCGGTGGATCTCCGCGTGACCGCGAAGGAAGATCATGGAAATCTCGAACCGGCACGGAGTTCGACCCCTGGCCCCACCCCGGAGACCGGCCCGACGCGCGCCCGTCCTTGTCGCGGTGGGCCTGCTGCTCGGCAGCGCCGCACTCGTCGGCGTCGACCAGCCCAGCGCCGCGGCGGCCACCACGCCGGTGGCGGTGACGGTGAACGCGCGGGCCGGGCTGGCCACCGTGCCCGACACCGCGCTCGGCGTCAACCACGCCATCTGGGACTCGCAGCTGGGCACCACCGAGACCTCGGATCTGCTGCGGGCGGCCGGTGTGCAGATGATGCGTTATCCCGGCGGCTCCTACGCCGACATCTACCACTGGCGGGACCACACCGCGCCCGGTGGCTACGTGGCCCCCGGCACCGACTTCGACACCTTCATGGCCGGCGTGCGGCGGGCCGGTGCCCAGCCGATGATCATCGCGAACTACGGCACCGGCACGCCGGAGGAGGCGGCCGAGTGGGTCCGGTACGCCAACGTGACGAAGGGCTACGACGCCCGGTACTGGACGGTCGGCAACGAGAACTACGGCAACGGGCACTACGGGTCGGCGTGGGAGGCCGACCACCACCCCGACAAGAGCGCCACCTACTACGCGAACCTCGTGGTCGAGTACGCGGACGCGATGAAGGCCGTCGACCCGAGCATCAAGGTCGGTGCGGTGCTCACCATGCCGGCGAACTGGCCCGACGGGTTGACCGCGGGCGCCGACCCGGGCCCGTGGAACCAGACCGTGCTGTCCATCGCCGGCCAGAAGATCGACTTAGTCGACGTGCACTGGTACCCGGGCGGCAGCGCCGCCGAGTCGTTGCCCCGCACCAGCCACATCACCGACGCGGTCCACCTGCTGCGGGAACAGATCACCAGGTACGCCGGGCCGGACTCCGGTCGAATCGGCATCAGCCTCACCGAGGTGAACGTCACCTCCCAGGGGATGACCAGCCAGCCGGCCGCGTTGTTCCTCGCCGACGCGTACAGCGGACTGCTGGCCAACGGCGTGTTCACCGTCCACTGGTGGAACGTGCGCAACGGCATCGGGCAGGTATCGACCGTGGCCGGGCAGACCGACTACGGCGACTTCGGCATGCTCTCCAGCGGCACCTGCACCTCGAACGGATCGGTCTGCGAGCCGCCGTTGAACACGCCCTTCGCCGCGTACCACGGGCTGTCCATGATGAGCCGCTTCGCCCGTACCGGCGACCAGTTCATCCGGGCGGCCAGCGACGAGCCGTTGGTGGCCGCACACGCGGTACGCCGGACCAACGGCGAGGTCGCGGTGCTGCTGGTGAACCGGGATCCGGACAACGCCCGGGAGGTCGACATCGACTACGCGGGCTTCGCCCCGTCGGGTGGGGAGCCGACGGTGCACACCCACACCAACGGGGCCACCGCCATCACCACCAGCCGCTCCGGCAGCGCGACCAGTCGGACGCTGCCGCCGTACTCCCTGACCACGCTCGTGGTGGCAGCGGCCGACCCGGGCGCCGGGCGGCCCGGTGCCCCGGGGCAACCCACGGCCACCGACGTCACCGACCGGACGGCGACGATCTCCTGGCCGGCGGCGACCCGGGGCGCGAGCCCGATCGCCAAGTACGAGGTGCACCGGCAGTACGGCGCGGTCAGTGAGCAGCTCGGCGAGACCACGGACACCGCACTGACCGTGGACAACCTCGTCCCCGGGCGCAGGTACACGGTCAACGTGCTGACCCGGGACACCGCGGGCCGGGTCTCGTGGGCGTCGCCGCCGCTGACCTTCACCACCGGCAGCCCGGCCACCAGCAGCTGCGGAGTCCGCTTCACCCGGACCACGGACTGGGGCAACGGCTACGTGGCGAACGTCGACATCGTCAACAACTCGGACACCGCGATCGATGGCTGGACGCTGACCTGGACCTGGCCGACGACGTGGCAGCGGGTGGGCAGCGGCTGGAGCGCGACCTGGGAACAGGTCGGTACCACCGTCCGGGTCACCGGCACCGACGGCAACCGTCGGATACCCGCCGAGGGCGGCACGAGTGCCGGCTTCGTCGGCGAGTACAGCGGGCCGAACGTCACACCGACCGCGTTCCGGCTCAACGGCACCCTCTGCACCGTCCAGTGAGGCCGCCGGCGTCGCCGGTGGAGCGATCGCGCTCCACCGGCGCCGCCGGGACTGGTGATTTTGCCGATGCGGTGCTGGCGGAGCGCCGCAAACACTGATCGCAGTCGATACCACTCCGACCAAAGGGAGTATCCGACGTGCGATCTACCACCACCAACCGTCCCCGTTCCATCTCCCTCCTGGCCCGGCTGGCGATGGCCGCCGTCCTGGCCACCGGTGGCGTCGTCGCCACCTCGTCCCCGGCCCAGGCCGCCAACCCGTACGAGCGGGGACCGGCGCCGACGAACGCGATCCTGGAGGCCAGCCGCGGCCCCTTCGCCACCTCGTCGACGAGCGTCTCCTCACTGGTCAGCGGCTTCGGTGGCGGCGTCATCTACTACCCGACCACCACCACGGCCGGCACCTTCGGCGCGGTGGCCATCTCGCCCGGCTACACCGCCTCCTGGTCGAGCCTGGACTGGCTGGGCCCACGGATCGCCTCGCACGGCTTCGTGGTCATCGGCATCGACACCATCACCCGGTTCGACCAGCCGAGCAGTCGGGGCCGGCAACTGCTGGCCGCGCTGGACTACCTGACCGAGCGCAGTTCGGTGCGCGGCCGGATCGACGCCAGTCGGCTGGCCGTGGCCGGACACTCGATGGGCGGCGGCGGCAGCCTGGAGGCCGCGGCGAGCCGGCCGTCGCTGCAGGCCGCGGTGCCCCTGGCGCCGTGGAACCTGGACAAGAACTGGTCGAACCTGCGGGTGCCGACGCTCATCGTCGGCGGCGAGTACGACACGGTGGCCTCGGTCTCGTCGCACTCCGAGCCGTTCTACAACAGCATCCCGGCCTCGACGGAGAAGGCCTACCTCGAACTCAACGGCGAGGGCCACTTCTTCCCCAACACGGTCAACACCCCCACCGCCAAGCAGATGGTGGCCTGGCTGAAGCGGTTCGTCGACGACGACACCCGGTACGAGCAGTTCCTCTGCCCGGGTCCGAGTGGCCTGGCGATCGAGGAGTACCGCGACACCTGCCCGCACTGAGGGCGGCCCGGGGCGGCCAGGTACGCGTCCGTCCCGGGCTCCATCCGGCCGCCGGTCTTCCGTCCCGTGGACCGGCGGCCGTATATTGCACCGACAGTGCAACAATGTTGGAGGTGGTGAGTGTCCGACCACACGGCCGACGGGCTGCGCCGGCTGGTCGCCGCGTTCCTGCGGACGCACGACCCGAGCGGTGACCGCACCGGTTTCCTGCGCGCCCGCTTCGACGCGGGGCTGGCCTGGGTGCACCATCCGCCCGGTCGCGGTGGCCTGGGCGCGCCACCGCACCTGCAGGCGGTGGTGGACGACGCCTTCACCGAGGCCGGCGCGCCGGACAACCAGCCCCGGCGCAACAGCATCGGGCTCGGCATGGCCGCGCCCACCCTGCTGCGGCACGCCACCGAGGCGCAGTGCCGGCGCTGGCTGCGACCGCTGTGGACCGGCGAGGAGGTGTGGTGCCAGCTGTTCAGCGAGCCCGACGCCGGTAGCGACCTGGCGAGCCTGCGTACCCGGGCGGTGCCCGACGGTGACGACTGGGTGGTCGACGGCCAGAAGGTGTGGACCTCCCTGGCCCATGAGGCGCGCTGGGCGATCCTGCTGGCCCGTACCGACCCGGCGGCGCCGAAGCATCACGGCCTGACCTACTTCGTCTGCGACATGACGGCACCGGGGGTGCGGGTGCGGCCACTGCGGCAGGCCACCGGTGAGGCGGAGTTCAACGAGGTCTTCCTGACCGGGGTCCGGGTACCCGACGCCCACCGGATTGGGGAGGTCGGGCACGGTTGGCGGATCGCCCGCACCACCCTGATGCACGAGCGCGTCGCCATCGGCGGACGGCCGCTGCCCCGGGAGGGCGGGATGGTCGGGGTGCTGGCCCGGTTGTGGCGGGAACGACCGGACCTGCGCACCGGCGGCCTGCACACGCAGGTGCTCCGCGCGTGGGTACGCGCCGAGGCCGCCCGACTGGCCGCGCTGCGGCTGCGGCAGCTGGTCGCCGCCGGCCAGCCCGGCCCCGAAGGTTCGGCGGTGAAGCTCTCCTTCGCCGAGCTGAGCCAGCGGATCAGCGGTCTGGAGGTGGAGTTGCGCGGCGCCGAGGGGTTGCGGCACGACGACTGGACGATGCGTCGGCCGGTGGCCCCGGACCTGCTCGGCCGCACCGCCACCTACCGCTACCTGCGCGCCCGGGGCAACTCCATCGAGGGTGGCACGTCGGAGATCCTGCGCACCATCATCGCCGAGCGGGTGCTCGGGCTGCCCGCCGAGCCTCGGGTGGACCGATGACCGACCTGCTCTACGACGCCGACGAGGAGGCGCTGCGCGACAGCGTCCACGCGCTGCTGGCCGCGCACGCACCGTGGCAGCGGATCCTCGCCGCCGTCGACGCGGGCGAGCCGTACGACGGGGCGTTGTGGCGTCGGCTGGTCGACCAGACCGGGGTGACCGGTTTGGCGGTGCCCGTCGAGCACGGTGGCGCCGGGGCCGGTTTCCGCGAGGTCGCGGTAGTGCTGGAGGAGCTGGGCCGGGCGGCCGCGCCGGTGCCCTTCCTGGGCACCGTGGTGGCCACCCGCGCGCTGCTCGCCTGCGGTGAGTCCAGCCTGCTGCGCCAGGTCGCCGCCGCCGAACGCGACGTGGCGTTGGCCGTCGGCCTGGCCACCGCGCCCGACGCGGATCCGGGGCCGGTCACGCTGGGACCCGGTCCGACGCTGTCCGGCCGGGTGCTCGGGGTGGCCGACACCGTCCCGCACGGCCTGCTGCTGGTCCCGGCCGCCGACGGGTTGTACGCCGTCGACGGCGCCGACCCGGCGGTACGCCGGACTCCCGTGGTGTCGCTGGACGTCACCCGACCGCTCGTCGACCTCGAGTTCACCGCCGCACCCGCCCGACCGGTCGCCCGGGGCGCGGTGGCCGCGACGGCGATCACGGCGGCGCTGACGGCGGGCGCGGCGCTGCTCGCCTCCGAGCAGGTCGGGGTGGCGCAGTGGTGTCTGGACACGACGGTGGACTACGTGCGGCAACGCCACCAGTTCGGCCGGCCGGTCGGCTCGTTCCAGGCGGTCAAGCACCGGTTGGCCGATCTCTGGGTGGAGCTGACCGAGGCCCGGGCGGTGGCCCGGTACGCGGCCGACCAACTCGGCACCGCGCCAGCCGACGGGCGGGCGGTCGGTTCGGAGGCGGCGCTGGCCGCCGCGCTGGCGCAGGCGTACTGCGGTCCGGTGGCGGTCCGGGCGGCGGAAACCTGCGTCCAGTTGCACGGTGGGCTGGGCTTCACCTGGGAACACCCGGCCCATCTCTACCTCAAGCGGGCCAAGAGCACCGCGATCGCCTTCGGCACGGCCGACCGGCACCGGGAGGCCCTGGCCCGGCTGGTCGACCTGCCCGGACCGGGCACCGGCGACGGCGCCACGAATCGTTGTACCGGTAGGTAACAACCAGGCATCGAGGGTGTTGACGAAACACGCGAGAAACGTACACTCCGAGTGTAATAAGTTTGGTCGTGCGGCGAGGGGCGGGTTGATGGCGGACGGTCTCGCACTGCACCAGGTCGGCGTCCGCTTCGGCGGCCTGACCGCCCTCGACGACGTCTCGCTGACGGTCGGGCCGGGCGAGGTGGTCGGGGTGATCGGCCCCAACGGGGCCGGCAAGACCACCCTGTTCAACGTCGTGTGCGGCTTCGTCACCGCGCACACCGGCACGCTGACCCTCGACGGCCGACCGCTGCGACCGCGACCACACCGGCTGACCCGGCTGGGCATCGCCCGGACACTGCAGGGCACCGGCCTGTTCGCCGGGCTCACCGTCCTGGAGAACGTGATGGCCGGGGCCAGCCACACCGCCCGCGCCGGGCTGCTGCCGGCCCTGCTCGGGCTGCCCCGCAGCGACCGCGACGAACGCCGGCTGCGCGAGCACGCCCACGCCGTCCTGGCCGACCTGGGCATCACGGAGTACGCCGAGGCCGCGCCGGACACCCTTCCGTTCGCGGTACGCCAGCGGGTCGCGCTCGCCCGCGCGTTGGCCGCCCGCCCCCGGCTGCTGCTGCTCGACGAGCCGGCCGGCGGTCTCGGCGCCGACGACGTGGACACGCTCGCGGAGCTGATCCGGCAACTGCCGCACCGGGCCACCGACCCCTGCGCGGTGCTGCTCGTCGAGCACCACATGGACCTGGTCATGGCGGTCTGCGACCGGATCGTGGTGCTGGACTTCGGGCGGGTCGTCGCCACCGGGTCGCCCGAGGCGGTCCGCGAGGATCCGGCCGTGGTGGACGCCTACCTCGGTGCGGCCGTCGACGAGGCCGCGTAGTGGCCGGCGACCTGCTCACCGTCGAAGCCCTGGCCGCCGGCTACGGGCCGGTGCCGGTGCTGCACGACGTCGACCTGCGGGTGCCCACCGGCACCATCGCCGCGGTCATCGGCGCCAACGGTGCCGGCAAGACCACCCTGCTGCGCACCCTGTCGGGCATGCTGCGCCCGACCGCCGGTCGGATCCTCCTCGACGGCCGTGACCTGCGCGGCACCCCGGTCGAGCAACTCGTCCGGCGGGGCATGGCGCACGTGCCGGAGGGGCGCGGCGTGATCGGTGAACTCACGGTGGAGGAGAACCTGCGCCTCGGCGCGTTGTGGCGGCGGGACCGCACCGCCGCCGGGCACGCCCTCGACGAGGTCTACCAGCTGTTCGAGCCCCTGGCCCGACGGCGGCGACACCTCGGCCACCAGCTCTCCGGTGGCGAACGGCAGATGCTGGCCCTCGGTCGGGCCCTGGTCGGCCGGCCCCGCCTGCTGCTGCTGGACGAACCGTCGCTCGGCCTGGCTCCCCGCGTGGTGGCCCAGACCATGGCGTTGCTGCGCCGGCTGCGCGACGACACCGGGCTGACCGTGCTGCTGGTCGAGCAGAACGTGCGCAGCGCCCTGGCCGTCGCCGACCAGGGCATCGTGATGTCGCTCGGGCGGGTCGCCCTGGCCGCACCGGCCGCCCGGCTGCGCGACGACGCCGACCTGCGCCACGCCTACCTCGGATTCTGAAGCGCAAGGAGGACCGTGGACCGCTTCCTCTTCCTCACCCTCGACGGCCTGTCGAGGGGCGCGGTCTACGCCGCGTTCGCACTCGCCCTGGTGCTCATCTGGCGGGCCGGTCGGATCGTCAACTTCGCCCAGGGCGCGATGGCGGTGGCCGCCGCGTACGTCGCGTACAGCGTCACCGCCGCCACCGGCTCGTACTGGCTCGGCTTCGGCGCGGCGCTGCTCGCCGGGCTGCTGCTCGGCGCGGTCGTGGACCTCGCGGTGATGCGGCTGGTGGACCACCGGTCACCGCTCAACCCGGTGATCGTCGCGCTCGGGCTGGTCCTGCTGATCCAGGCGGTCCTCGGCATGGTGTACGGCAACGAGTACCTGCCCGCCCGGCCACCGTTCAGCCGGACCGCGCTGACGGTCGGTGGCACCGCCGTGCTGTCCCCGTACGACCTGTTCGTCTTCGCCACTGTCGGGGTGGTCGGCGCGGCCCTCGTCTGGGTCTTCACCCGCACCGCGATCGGGTTGCGGATGCGCGCCGCCGCGTTCGCCCCCGAGGTGTCCCGACTGCTCGGCGTGAACGTGGGCGGCATGCTCACCCTCGGCTGGGCGCTCGCCTCGGGTGTCGGCGCCCTGGCCGCGATGCTCGTCATCCCCACCGGACTGGGGCTGCATCCGCACGCGATGGACCTGGTCTTCGTCTCCGCGTTCACCGCCGCGGTGCTCGGCGGGCTGGACAGCCCGCCCGGCGCGGTCGTCGGCGGTCTGGGGGTCGGCCTGCTGCTGTCCTACGTGAGCGGATACGCCGGTGGAGACCTCATTCCGCTCGCGGTGCTCGCGTTGCTGCTGACGGTGCTGCTGCTGCGTCCCGGCGGGTTGTTCGCCCCGGTCACCGCGAGGCGGGTGTGAGCGCCACCCGGGCGGCGGCGCCGCAGGCCAGGCACGCCGCCGCCGATCCCGCCCGGCCCGGCCGGTCGCTGCCGACCGTGGTACGCCACCTCGCCGTCGCGGCCGGCGTCGCGCTGCTGGTGCTGCTGGCCAGCTACCAGCTCGACTCGTTCCGCAACTTCCAACTGGCCACCGTGGCGGCGTACCTCTGCGCCACCGCCGGGCTGACCGTGCTGACCGGGCTCTGCGGGCAGCTCTCGCTGGGACACGGCGCGCTGATGGCCACCGGCGCGTACACCCTCGCCCTGGTGCAGAACGCCTTCGCCGAGCGGGGCTTCACCGCCGGCGGGTGGCTGATCGTGTCGCTGGTGGCGGCGGTGCTGGCCACCGTCGTCGTCGGCGCGGTCGTCGGGGTCGCCGCCGCCCGACTGCGCGGGCCGTACCTGGCCGGGCTCACCCTCGCGGTGGCCGTGGTGGTGCCGGCGTTGACCGTCACCTTCGACGGGGTCTTCAACGGCGAGCAGGGTCTGGCGGTGCCGGTGGCCCCCGCCCCGGCCGGGCTGGGCACCTACTTCCCGCACGAGCGGTGGCAGCTCTGGGTGGCCGCCGCGGCGACCCTGAGCTGCCTGGTGCTGCTGGCGAACCTGGTCCGCAGCCGCTACGGCCGGGCCTTCCGGGCGGTACGCGACGACGAGGTCGCCGCCCGCCTGGCCGGCATCCACGTGGCGCGTACCCAGGTCGTCGCGTTCGTGGTGAGCGCGGCCAGTGCCGGCCTCGGTGGCGCCCTGCTGGCGGTGCTCGCGCAGAGCGTGTCACCCGGCGCTTTCGGCCTGACGCTGTCGCTGTTCCTGCTGATGGCGGTGGTCATCGGCGGTCTCGGCCGACTCGCCGGGGCGGCCTGGGGCGCCCTCCTGCTGGTCGCCCTGCCCGACCTGACCCACTCCCTGACCAACCTGTTCACCCTCTCACCGGCGGCGGCACAGCGGCTGGAGGGCAACCTGCCGCTGGCGATCTTCGGCGCCACGTTGATCGTGGTCATGATCGCCGCGCCCGGCGGCGTGCAGGGGTTGTTGTCCCGGCTGGCCCGGGCGCTGCGCGCCCGCTGGCCGGTCGGGCGGTCGTAACCGTTCCACCCGCTCACCGCAACTACCCATATCGCACAACCGGACCGATGAAAGGTCGGTGTCCCATGCGAAGCACGGCACGACGCGGTCTCGTGATCGCCACCACCCTCACCCTGCTGCTCACCTCCGCCGCCTGCGGCGCCGACGACGGTCCCGGTTCGGGCGCGGCGGTGCCCGGCGTCACCGACAACGAGATAGTCGTCGGCACCCACATGCCGCTCACCGGTCCGGCGTCCGCCGGCTACTCGAAGATCGCCCCGGCGACGAAGGCGTACTTCGACTACGTCAACGCCAATGGCGGCGTGCACGGCCGCAAGATCACCTACAAGATCGTGGATGACGGCTACAACCCCGCGACCACCCAGCAGGTCGTCCGGCAGCTCGTGTTGCAGGACAAGGTCTTCGCCATCCTGAACGGCCTGGGCACCCCGACCCACACCGGCGTGCTGGACTTCCTGCACACCAACCGGGTGCCCGACCTCTTCGTCGCCTCCGGCAGCCGCAACTGGGACCAGCCCGACCGCTACCCGAACACCTTCGGCTTCAACCCGGACTACACCGTCGAAGGCAAGATCCTGGCCAACCACGTGAAGACCGCCCTGCCCGGCCGTAAGGTGTGCTTCCTCGGGCAGGACGACGACTTCGGCCGGGACGCGTTGGCCGGCGTGGAGAAGGTGCTCGGTGCCGACGGCGTGGCGGACCGCCAGACCTACGTCACCAGCAACACCAACGTCGCACCGCAGATCGGCGCGTTCAAGGCGGCCGGCTGCGAGGTGGTCATCCTCGCCACCGTGCCCGGCTTCACCGCCCTGTCCGTCGGCACCGCCGCCCGACTGGACTTCAAGCCGCAGTGGGTGGTGTCGAACGTGGGCGCCGACCTGCCGACGCTGTCCCGGCAGCTCGGCGACGCCGCCGGCCTGCTGGAGGGGCTGATCGGCCTCAACTACCTGCCGATGCAGGGCGACAGCGACGACCCGTGGATCCAGCTGTTCACCAAGGTGAACACGGAGCACAACGGCGGTGCGGAGTTCGACGGCAACACCGTCTACGGCATGGCGGTGGGCTACCTGTTCGTGCAGGTGCTGCAGGCCGCCGGCAAGGACCTCACCCGGGAGTCGCTCGTCGAGGCCGTCCGCAAGGGTGGTTACCAGGGGCCGGGGGTGGCGCCGTTGCGGTTCTCCGCCACCGACCACTCCGGCTACGGCGGCGGCCGGCTCAGCCGGGTCGAGGGGGGAGAACAGCGCTACTTCGGCCCCACCTACGAGACCGACGAGGCCGACGGGCCGGTCAACGAGTACGCCGCACCGCCGGTGGCGCCACCGGCCAACGGCGTGCCGAGCGCCTGATCCGCTCGCCCGGTGTGCGCCGGCTGACCCGAGCGGCGCACACCGGGCGCGGTGCGCGAACCGGTCACCGCGAGCGCGGCGGCCCGGCCGTGTCCCACGAGGCTCGACGGGGCGGGGTCCGGTCAACGCCTAGACTCGGCAGGCACGCTCGCAACGCCAGGGTGAGGGGGACGGCGGGGATGGTCAGTGCCGAGGCGGCCGGCCGGGTGGACGGGCGCACCGCTCGGGCCGAGCGCACCCGGGCGGCGATCGTCGAGGCGCATCTCGCCCTCATCTCCGAGGGCGACCTCCGCCCGACCGGCGAGCGCATCGCCGAGCGGGCCGGCATCTCCCTGCGGACGCTCTGGACCAACTTCAAGGACATGGAGACCCTGTTCGAGGCCAGCGGGGCGGAGCTGCTGCGCCAGCAGGACGCCGCCTGGCGGCCGATCTCGCCCACGTTGCCGCTGACCAAGCGGGTCGACGCGTTCTGCCGGCAGCGGGCGAAACTGCTGCAACTGATCGCGCCGTCGGCCCGGGCCGCGCAGATGCGTGAACCGGTCTCCGCGCAGCTGCGCCGCAACCGGCTCAAGCACATCGCCCGGGTACGCGACGAGGTCGAGCAGTTGTTCGCCGACGAACTGGACCGCGCCGGAGCGGCCCGGGACCAGTTGGTGAACGCCGTGGTGGCGGCGTGCACCTGGCCGGCGTGGTCGACCCTGCGCGACGGCCTCGGGTTGGGCGTGGACGCGGCCCGGGCGGTGATGGCCCGCACCGTCGGCGCGCTGCTCACCGAGCCGGCCGACCGCTGAACCCGGGCCGCCGCCCGACAATTCCCTCTTCTCAAGCGCCGACGGGTAGGCGAGACTCGATGCATGATTAATGCATCCACGGTGCAAATAGATGTGCTACGGGGCCGGCAGGCGGAGTGTCGGGAGATCCGGAGGCTACTGGCGGCACCGGCCGGGAGAGCGCTGCTGCTGCACGGCGAGCCGGGCTCCGGGCGCAGCACGCTGCTGGCGTACGCCCACCGGCATGGTCGGGAGCGTCGACTGCTCGCCGCCGCCGGCCTGCCCGACGAGGCGACGCTGCCGTACGCCGGGTTGCAGCGGCTGCTCGACCCGGTGCTCGACGGCGCGGGCACGCTGCCCGAACGGCAACGGCAGGTGCTGCGCCGGGCGATGGCCGGCGAAGGCTGTCGCGACCAGGACCTGCTCGTGCTCTCCCACGCCGTGCTCGGTCTGCTCGCCGAGGCCGCCCACGACGGTCCGCTGCTGTGCACCATGGACGACCTCGACGCGGGCGACGCTCCCACCGCCCGGTTGCTGACCCTGGTGGCCCGACGCCTGCCGCACCTGCCCGTCGTCCTGCTGCTCGTCACCGGCAGCGACAGCGGGGCGGACGCGATACCCCGCCACCGGCTGGAGCCGCTCGACGAACCGGACAGTCACGCCCTGCTGACCGCTCGCTGCCCCTCGCCGCCACCACCGGGCCCGGTGCTGGCCGGGCTGAGCGCCCTCGCCGCCGGGAACCCGCAGGCTCTCGTCGACCTCGCGGACTCGCTGACACCCGGCCAGTGGCAGGGTGCGGAGCCCCTGCCCGCGGCCGTGCCGGCCGACGGCGACCTGGGCCGGGCGTACCGTGGACTGCTCTGCCGGCTGCCGGACGACGCGCGGCACGCGCTGCTGCTGGCCGCGCTCGCCGCGACCGCCCCGACCCACCCGAGCCCGGCCGACCAGGCTCACGTCGTGGATCCGGTGACGCTGGGCCGGTCGCTGCGAACGGCCGGCGGCGGTGTCGACACGCTCGCACCGGCCGAGGCCGCCGGCCTGATCCGGCTCACGGCGGCGGGTGGCGCCGCCTTCGCGCGACCGCTGACCCGCGCCATGGTCGAGGCCACCGCCTCCCTTGCCGCGCGCCGCGACGCCCATCTGCTGCTCGCCGCCGTGTTCGAGGGCACCGGAGCCCGGTTGCGCCGGGCGTTGCACCTGGCGGCGGCGACCGACGGACCGGCACCGGCGTTGGCCACGGAGTTGGCGGACGCTGCCGGTGACCGCGCGGACCGCTCCGCCGCGGCGACGGCGCTGGCCCGGGCGGCCGAACTCAGCGACGATCCGGTGCTCGCCGCCAGCCGGTGGATCAGCGCCGCCCGATCCGCCTGGCAGGCGGGCGAACCCGACCGGGCCCGCGCGTTGCTGCACCACGTCGCGGATGCCCCCAGCGGTCCGGCTGCGGTACCGCCGGGCGGACGTGACAACGGACCCGACGCGTCGCCCCAGGAGATGTCGCCCGGGCCGGCCGGGCCGGGTGCCGGCGGCGACGTGGTGCGCGATCGGGGGATGGCCGCCATCCGGGGCCTCGCCGAACTGCTGCGTGGCGAGATGCGGCTGCGCTGCGGACCGGTGCCGGCCGCGCTGCCGACCCTGCTGGCCGCCGCGAGCACGCTGGCCGACGTCGACCGCGAGTCGGCGCTCGTCGCGTTGGTCCGGGCCGGCGAGGCCGTCTGCTACTGCGGTGACCAGTACCGCTACGCCGAGGTGGCCCGCCGGATGGCGGCGCTTCGGCACGACGCGGATCCGCCGTGGGCGGAGTTGCTGACCACCCTGGTCGCCGGAGTGGCCGCGACGCTGCGCGGCGAACACGCCCACGGCGGCCCGCTGCTGCGTCGGGCGGTGGTGCTCGGCGGCCGGCTGACCGGTGCCGCGGCGACCCCTACCGCGTTGACCGGCGCGGCCGTGGCCGGTCTGTTGGTCGCGGTGGACGCCGCGGCGTACCGGCTCGCCGACCACGCCGTCGAACGTGCCCTCGACCGGGGTGAGGTGTCCCTGCTGCCCAGGGCGCTCGAACTGCGGGCGATGAGCGAGTACTGGCTGGGCCGCCACGAGGCCGCGACGAGCAGCTGCCGGGAAGGACTGCGGGTGGCGCGGGCCACCGGCCAGCACACGAGCGTCGGCGCACATCTCGGTCTGCTCGCCGTGCTCGCAGCCGTACGCTCCGACCGCGACACCAGTCTGGGTCACGTCGCCGAGCTGGGCGACGCCGCCGTGCCGGGCAGTCGTCCGCACGCCCTCGCCGAGTGGGCCCTCGCGTTGCTGGACCTGGCCGAGGCCAGGTACGCCGACGCCGCCGACCGGCTGGCCGCGCTGGCTCGACCCGGTACCGGGCGCGGTCAGGTGCTCGTTCAGGTGATGGCCACGCCCCACCTGGTGGAGGCCGCCGCGCACGACGGTCGGCACGCCCGGGCGCGCGGCGCGCTCGCCGTCTTCGACAGGTGGGCCGGCAGCACCGCCAGCCCGCTGCGCCGGGCGCTGTCGGCCCGCTGCCACGCCCTGCTGGCCCCGCGCGGCAGCACCGAGGCCGAGCAGCATTTCCGGGCCGCGCTGTCGCTGCACCCGACCGATGCCGCCACCTTCGAACGGGCGCGCACCGAGCTGCTCTTCGGCCGGGAACTTCGCCGCGCCCGCCGTCCCCGGGAGGCCCGCGATCACCTGCACCGGGCCCGGCAGACCTTCATCCTGCTCGGCGCGCAGGCGTGGGCCCGGCAGAGCACAGTGGAACTGCGCGCGGCGGGGGAGTCCGTCGGCCCGCCGGACCCGCACGCCGTGCGGCTGCTCACCGGTCAGCAACTGCGCATCGCGCACCTGGTCGCCGCCGGTGCCACCAACCGGGAAGTGGCCAGGCAGATGTTCCTGTCCACCCGAACCATCGACCATCACCTTCGCAACATCTACCATCGGCTCGGTATCCGGTCCCGCACCGAGCTGGCGCGCGCGTTGGGCTGACGTGCCCAAACCGATATTCAATCGATTCATGACGGGCGTCAGAATTTCTTGACATTCGAAGGTCGGTGGCCGACGATGGCCAACACGGCCGGGTGATCTCACTCACATCGAGCCCGCCGTAGGTCTGAAGGCGCCCGTAGGTGTTGACGCGCCCACCACCCCCGCCCCAGGAAGGGCCTTGTCGATGAAGAAGGTATTCACGCTCGGGCTGATCGCCAGCGTCGCGATCGCGCTCGCTGGATGTACGGACTCGGATGCCACCCCCTCGGGAGAGGACAGCGGCGAACTCCGCCAGGTTCGTGTCGCGGCCCTGCCGATCACCGAGACCGCCGCGTTGTGGTGCGGCATGAAGGCCGGCATCTTCGAAAAGCACGGACTCTCGGTCGAGGTGCTGCCCGCCCAGGGCGGGGCCCAGGCCATCCCCGCGCTGATCAACGGGGACATCGACTTCGCCATCGGTCAGCCGTTCGGCCCGTTCCGGGCCGACCTGCAGGACCTCGGCGTGGTGATCATCGGCAACTACGCCTCGTCCTACGCCGAGGGCGACGACATCAACGCCGTGGTGGCCTCGGCCAAGTCGGGCATCACCCGGCCGGCGGAGCTCGCGGGTAAGCGGGTGGCGGTCAACAGCCTCGGTGCGGCCGGCGACGTGACGATCATGGCCGCGGTGGAGAAGGACGGCGGTGACCCGTCCACGATCAAGTTCGTCGAGGTCGCCTTCCCCGACGTCCCGGCGCAGCTCGAAGCCGACAACATCGACGCCGCCTGGGTGCCGGAACCCTTCGTCACCCAGCTGCGCAACCGTGGTGACACGTTCGTCGTCGCGCCTTACCAGGCGGTCGCCCCCGGTCTGGCGACGCTCACCGCCATCACGACGAAGGAGCAGATGGACTCCGAGGCCGAGCTGGTCGCCGACTTCACCGCGGCGATGAAGGAGACCCTCGCCTGGGCGCAGGACTCCGCCAACGAGGCGGCCGTCCGCCAGGCGATCAAGGACAACCTGGAACTCCCGGAGCCGGTCGCGGACTCGGTGAAGCTGCCGCGCTTCGGCTGGGAGCTGGACCGGGCGAGCCTGGAGTCGCTGGCCACGCTCGCCGGCAAGTACAAGGTGCTCGACCAGCAGCCCAACTTCGACCGCCTCATCCAACAGCAGTAGTAGCCGGCGCGGTCCCGCCCTTCCCGGTCACCGGCCGGGAAGGGCGTCGCCGCCGACCACGGGAGCAACATGCACGTCTTGTCCCTCCGACGTCCCCGTTCGCTGCGCAAGGTGATGCTGGGCGTTGTCGGGCTGACCGGGTTCCTCGTCGTCTGGCAACTCGTGCCGACCCTGGGCCTGATCAACTCGCAGTACCTGCCGTACGTGACCGACGTGTTCGCCCGGCTCGCCGAGGAGTTTCGTGACCTCGCCTTCTGGCGGCGGCTCGGGTACACCATGACCTCCTGGGCGATCGGTCTGGCCGTGGCCACGGCCGCCGCGGTCGTCCTCGGGACGATCGTCGGGCTGGTGCCCTTCCTGCGCCGCGCCACCCACACGGTGGTGGAGTTCCTGCGGCCCATCCCCTCGGTGGCGCTGATTCCCCTCGCCGTGCTGTTGTTCGGCATCCAGATGCAGGCCGCCCTGCTCATCATCATCTACGCGTCGTTCTGGCAGGTCTTCGTGCAGGTGATCTACGGTGTCGCCGACGTCGACGCGGTCGCCCGGGACACCGCCCGCAGCTTCGGACTCACCCGCCGCGAGCGGTTGTCGTACCTGGTGCTGCCGACCGCCCTGCCGTATCTGATGACGGGCGTCAGGCTCGCCGCGGCGGTCGCCCTGATCCTCGCCATCACCGCCGAGATGGTGATCGGCAACCCCGGTCTGGGCCGGATGATCGAGCTGTCCCGCTCCGCCGGTGACTCCGTCGGGCTGTACGCCTTCGTGGTGGTCACCGGGCTGCTCGGGCTGCTGGTGAATCTCGTCTTCCGGTTCATCGAACGGCGTTCGTTGTCGTGGCACCAGTCCGTACGCGGTGAGGAGGTCCTGTGACCACGCACACCGGCCGGATCGGGTACCGGTCGTCGCCCGGGTGGCGCCTCGGGCGCCGGGTCGCCGCGGGTTTCCTCTATCCCCTCGGGCTGCCCTTCCTGCTGCTGGTGATCTGGGGGCTGGCGTCGAGTTCGTCGACGAACCGGTTCTTCCCCGGCCCCGTGACGATCTTCGAAGCCTTCCGGGAGACCTGGATCGGCCCCGCGTTCGTCGACGACGTGCTGCCGAGCCTCTACCGGCTCGCCCTCGGCATCGCGGCCTCGATCGTGATCGGCATCGCCGCCGGGACGCTCATCGGGCTGTTCCAGTGGCTACGGGAACTGCTCGAACCGCTGCTGGAGTTCTTCCGGGCCATCCCGCCACCGGTGCTGATCCCGGTCGTGATGCTGCTGCTCGGCATCACCGACACGATGAAGGTGGTCGTGATCGTCTCCGGCGCGGTCTGGCCCATCCTGCTGAACACGATCGACGGTGTCCGGGCCACCGACAGCGTGATGTCCGAGACCGCCGACTCGTTCCAGATCACCTGGTGGGAGCGGCTTCGGTTCCTCGTACTCCCGGCGGCCAGCCCACGGATCATGACCGGGGTCCGGCAGGGGCTCTCGGTCGCGCTGATCCTGATGGTCATCTCGGAGATGTTCGCCTCGTCCGCCGGACTCGGCTACCGGATCGCCTACTTCCAACGTAACTACCTCATCGCCGAGATGTGGAGTGGCATTCTCCTGCTCGGCCTCGTCGGCGTGCTCCTCGCCGCGACCTTCGGTGTCGTCGAGCGACGGGTGCTGCGCTGGTACCACGGAATCAGGGAGGTCAACCGTGCCTGACCAGAGCACCCTGCTGCGGGTGGAGCACCTGCGCAAGGTCTACGAGTCCACGAACGGCGACGTCGAGGCGATCGGTGACATCAGCTTCACCATGCGCTCCGGTGAACTCGTCTGCATCGTCGGGCCGTCGGGCTGCGGCAAGACCACCCTGCTGAAGTGCCTCGCCGGTCTGCTCCGGCCCACCAGCGGTCTGGTCGAGATGGACGGGACGCCGGTGACCGGTCCGAGCCCGGCGATGGCCGTCGTCTTCCAGGAGTACGGCCGCAGCCTCTACCCGTGGTTGACCGTCCGGGGCAACGTCGAGCTGCCGCTGCGGCACAAGCGGCTGTCCCGCCCCGCCCGGGACAAGCTCGTCACCGATGCCATCGAGGCGGTCGGGCTGGCGCACGCGGCCCGCAGTCACCCGTGGCAGCTCTCCGGCGGCATGCAGCAGCGGGTGGCGATCGCGCGGGCCATCGCGTACCAACCCGAAGTGCTGATCATGGACGAGCCGTTCGCCGCGGTCGACGCGCAGACCCGCGCGGACCTGGAGGACCTCGTCCGGGAGCTGCACACGAACCGGAAGATCTCGGTTCTCTTCGTCACCCACGACATCGACGAATCGGTGTACCTGGGGGAACGGGTGCTGGTGTTGTCCGCGTCGCCGACCTGGGTGCAGGAGGATCTGACCGTCGACCTGCCGCCGGAGCGCGACCAGATCACCACCCGGGCGCTGCCGCGCTTCACCGAGCTGCGCACGCACGTCTACGACCAGATCCAGCGTGCGAAGCGCGGGCAGACCGTCGCCCCGTGATGGTGCCGAGGGGCGGATCCGCCCGAGGGGGAGGGCTGTGCGCAGTCGTCAGCCGAAGCAACTGCTGCTCGCGTTCTTCGGCGAGCACGTCGTCGACGATGACCCGGGGCCGATCCGTGCCAGCGTCCTGATCGGTGTCCTCGAAGGAGCCGGCGTCGCCGCACCGGCGACCCGGGCGACCCTCGACCGGCTGGTGCAGACCGGCATGCTCGACCGGAGCAAGAGCGGTCGGGAGATCCAGTTCTCGCTCACCGAGCACGGGGTGGCGGTGCTGCGGGAGGCCACCGCCCGCGTCCGGGGCCCGCGCCCGTTCGATCCGCAGGGCACCGGCTGGACCCTCGTCACGTTCACCATCCCAGAGGGGCAGCGGACCCTGCGCCACCGGTTGCGTTCCACACTGACCTGGGAGGGTTTCGCGCCGCTGCGCGACGGGCTCTGGCTGGCACCCGGCGAGGTCGATCTCGCCGGTTCGTTGGAGCCGCTGTGCCAGGACCTTCCTCCCCAGACGGTCATCGCCTTCCACGCCCGGGAACTAGCCGGCTTCCCGATCGCCGACAGCGTCCGGGCGGCGTGGGACATCGAGGCGATCCGGCGCGAGCACCTGGCGTTCATCGAGGTGTGGGGCGACCCGGGCGCCGCGACCCAGGCGGCGAGCGCGCTCACCGTACGCACGATGCTGGTGGCCGACTGGCTCGCGTTGCTGCGCGCGGACCCGAGGCTGCCCCGCGAGTTCATGGACGCGCAGTGGCCGGCCGGGCGGTCGACCCAGGTCTACCGGCGGATGCACCAGCGGCTGGCCGCGGCCTCCGCCGAGGAGTTCGCCGCTCTCGTCGGCGGTGGCACCACCGGTGCGGTGGCCCGGAACGTCGGTGGTGTGGCGGCGCGGGCGGGCGGCGATCCGGCCCGGCGCGGTCGGGCCTAACCCGCGAACCGGCTCCGCAGGTCGGCCTTGCGCACCTTCCCCGACGCGGTGCGGGGCAGTTCGTCGACGACGACCACGTTCTTGGGCACCTTGTAGCGGGCCACCCGGCCGTCCAGGAACTGTCGCACCGTGGCCAGGTCGACGGTGGCGTCCTCGCGCACCGTCATGATCGCCCAGGGCACCTCGCCCCACCGCGCGTCCGGTACGCCGATGACCGCCACCCCGGTCACCCCGTCGATCTCGCCGAGCAGGACCTCGATCTCGGCCGGGTAGATGTTCTCGCCGCCCGATATGATCATGTCTTTGAGCCGGCCCGAGATGTAGAGGTAGCCGTCGGCGTCGAGGTAGCCGAGGTCGCCGGAGCGGAACCAGCCGTCCGGGGTGAACGCCTCGGCCGTCGCCTCCGGCAGCTTGTGATAGCCGGGGAAGACGTTCGGGCCGCAGATCTGGATCTCACCGATGCCGTCGTCGGCGATCCGCACGCTGGTGAAGAAGTGCGGCAGGCCCACGCTGCCCTGCTTGGCGCGGGTCATCGCCGGGGGCAGTGACGTCGCGCCCGGCGACGCCTCGGTCATGCCGTAGCCCTGCGAGAAGGACAGGCCGCGCTCCTCGTAGGCGTTGAGGATGCGGGTCGGTACGGCCGAGCCGCCGCAGGTCAGCTTGCGCAGCGTCGACAGGTCGGTGGCGCTCCAGTTCGGATGGTCGGCCATCAGCTGGTACGTGGTCGGCACGCCGCTGAGCATGGTGACGCCGTGCCGCTCGATCTGGGCGAGCGCGCGTCCCGGCTCGAAGCCCTTCTCCAGCACCAGCGTGGCGCCCTTGAGGATGACCGGTAGTGCTCCCATGCCGAGAGACGCGACGTGGAACAACGGCGAGATCATCAGCGCGACGTCGGTCGAGACCACGTCGTAGTCGACCACGCAGTTGAGCGCGACCCAGGTGAGGTTGCCGTGGGTCAGCACGGCGCCCTTGGCCCGCCCGGTCGTGCCCGAGGTGTAGATGATCGCGGCCGGGTCGTCCAGGCTCACCGCGACGGCGGCGCGGGCGTCCGCGGCGGTCGTGCCCAGCAGCCGGGTCAGCCCCGGCCGGTCGGCGGTGCCCTCCCCGGTGACGACGACGCGTGGGGACGGTCCGGTGCCGATGGCGGCGGCCACCCGATCGGCGAACGCGGGATCGTGGATCAGCACCCGCGCGCCGCAGTCGGTGAGCACGTGGGTGACCTCGGGCGGTGCCAGCCGGGTGTTGACCGGCACGAAGACCGCGCCCAGCCGCGCCGCGCCGAACATCACCCGGAGGAAGTCCGGACTGTTCTCGCCCAGATAGGCCACCGCGTCGCCCTTGCCGACGCCGAGCTGCCGCAGCAGCGCCGCGACCCGGTCGGTGCCGTCGGCGAACTGGCGGTACGTCACGGTGGCGCCCTCGCCATGGACGAGGGCGACCTTGTCGGGGGACTTGAGTCGGCGCTTGGCCAGCCAGGCGCCGATTCCTTGTTCGTGCATCAGCGGACTCCCGGTGGTGGAGGATGGTGCGTCGATGCGTGGCCGGCCGGCCCGGTGAGCCGTCAGGCGTAGAAGCGGTACAGGCCGCGCGCCACCACGGCGGGCTTGGTGCCGCCGTCGATCTCGATCGTCTGGTCGACGGCGATCTGGTAGCCACCGGTCACCTCGACGACCTCGGCGACCGTCGCGGTCATCCGGACCCGCGAGCCGACCTTGACCGGGGCCGGGAAGCGCACCTTGTCGAGGCCGTAGTTGACCTTCGTGGTGACCCCCTTCACGTCGAGCAGCTCGGTCCAGAAGGGCACCGCCAGCGAGAGCGTGAGGAAGCCGTGCGCGATCGGCGCGCCGAACGGCCCGTTCTTCGCCCGCTCGGGGTCGACGTGGATCCACTGGTGGTCGTCGGTGGCATCGGCGAAGAGGTTCACCTGGTCCTGGGTGACCGTCCGGTAGTCGGTGTAACCGAGGTCGGTGCCGGCCAGGTCGGCGAGCTGTTCGTAGGTGATCGTCGTCGTCATGAGCGTCCTCTCGTCGTCAGCTGGACAGGCCCAACAGCCGGACGGCGTTGTCCTTCAGAATGCCGGGGAGCACCTCGGGCTTGAGGTCGGTGGCGCGTACGTCCCGCAGCCAGCGGTCGGGGGTGAGCAGCGGGTAGTCGGTGCCGAACAGCACCCGGCGCTTGAGCAGTGAGTTGGCGTACCGTACCAGCTCGGCCGGGAAGTACTTCGGGCTCCAACCGGACAGGTCGATCCAGGTGTTCGGCTTGTGCGTGGCCACCGACAGCGCCTCGTCCTGCCAGGGCACCGACGGGTGGGCCATGATGATCTGGAGGTCGGGGAACTCGGCCGCGACCGGGTCGAGCAGCATCGGGTTCGACAGGCCGAGCCGGAAGCCGTAGCCGCCCGGCATGCCGGCACCGATGCCGGTCTGTCCGGTGTGGAACAACGCCGGCACGCCGGCCTTCTCCAGCAGACCCCACAGCGGGGCGTACCGCTCGTCGCTCGGATCGAAGCCCTGCACGGTGGGATGGAACTTGAAGCCGCGTACGCCCTCGTCCTCGATCAGCCGACCGGCGAGGTCGAGCGCCGCCGCCCCGGTGCGTGGGTCGACCGATCCGAAGGGGATCAGCACGTCGGCGTGCTCGGTCGCGGCGCGGGCGATCTCCACGCTCGACAGCGGCTGGTGCGCCAACTGGGTGCGGGCGTCCACGGTGAACACGACGGCGGCCATCTGGCGTTCCCGGTAGTACTGCGCCACCGCCTCGATCGCCGGGCGCGGCCCGTCGGCCTTGAAGTACTTCGACACCGCCGCCACCAGGTCGTTGGGCAGCGAGTTGTGGCCGTGCTCGTCGACCTCGATGTGCACGTGCACGTCGATCGCGGTGACGGTGTCGAGGTCGATGGCGGGCTGGTACATGATGGGGAACTTTCCTCCGGCGGGTCAGGAGCCTGCGGTCTTGAACTCCTCGGGGAGGTCCGGGAACCGCTCGCCGACGCTCTGCAGCGCCCCGGCGAACGTCGCCGGCCAGGCTTCGAGCAGGGCATCGTACGTCCAGCCGCCCTCGCGGTGGGCGGTCAGCGCCGCCTCCGGGTGGGTCCAGATCTGGAGCCGGTCGCCGCCCACCCCGATCACCTGGCCGGTGACGCCGCCGGCCGCGTCGGAACCGAGGAACGCGATGAGGCCGGCCACGTCGTCGGCCGTGCCGAAGCCGAGATCGTGCCGGAAGAACGCCGGCATCGGTTCGCCCTGCTCGGCCGCCCGCACCGCGGCGGCGAAGTAGGGCACCGTGGCGGTCATGGCGGTCGCGGCCACCGGAACCACGGTGTTGGCGGTGATGCCGGCCCGCTTGAGCTCCAGCGCCCAGGTGCGTGTCATGCCGACGATGCCCGCCTTGGCGGCGGCGTAGTTGGTCTGGCCGAAGTTGCCGCGCTGGCCGGTGGGGGAGCCGATGCAGATGATGCGGCCACCCTCGCCGGCCGCCCGCATGTGTTGCACCGCCGCGCGCACGGTGGTGAAGGTGCCGCGCAGGTGCACGTTGACGACGGTGTCGAAGTCCTCGTCGGTCATCTTCCACAGCACGGTGTCACGCAGCACGCCGGCGTTGGTGACCAGGATGTCGAGTCGCCCGAAGGTCTCGACGGCGGTGGTGACCAGCCGCTCGGCGGTCTCGGTCGGGCCGACCGGAGCGACCACCGCGGCGGCCCGCCCGCCGAGCGCCTGGATCGAGGCGACGGCGTCGGCGGTGGTCTGCGCGTCGACGTCGTTGACCACCACCGCGGCGCCCTGCCGGGCGAGTTCCTGCGCGTACGCGAGGCCGAGACCGCGTCCGGATCCGGTGACGATGGCGACCTTGCCGTCCAGGGACATGGAGAACTCCTTCGTGTTCACCCGATCTGAACACGGACCGTTGAAAATGTCAATCATTGGTAAAACGCGCTACCATCGTCGCCATGTCCGCTAGCGGGAAGACCCGGCTGCCGGGGCGGGACGCCCTGCGGGACAGCGTGCTCGGCGGTGACCTGGTCTTCCTGCTGGCCCGCGCCAACGCCCTCACGCTCGCGGCGGCCAACGCCGCCCTCGCCGAGCACGGGCTCAAGGCCCGGTCCTACTCCGTGCTCGCGCTGGCCGCCGACGGGGTCCGACCCACCCAGCGGGAACTGGCCGAGTTCCTCCGCCTCGACCCGAGCCAGGTCGTCGCCCTGGTCGACGGCCTGGAACGACGTCAGTTGGTGCAGCGCCGCACCGACCCGGCCGACCGGCGGGCCAACGTCCTCGTCGCGACCGACGCCGGTCGGGACCTCTTCGCCCGCGCCCAGCAGGCCGCCCGTGCTGTCGAGTTGGGACTGCTGGCCACGGTCACCCCCGAGGAGCACGAGCGGCTGGCCGGCCTGCTGCGCCTGCTCGCCTTTCCCGACTGAGCGCGGGCGGGAGGATCGCCCGTGGCGAGCCTCCCGACCTGGCGCTGAGTCTCAGAAGCGGATCCAGGTGCCGGCGAGCGGGCGCTGCCCGACGCCGGGTTTCGACCAGTCACAGACTCCGTCGGGGAAGACGGCACGCAGCCGGTCCCACTGGTCGGCGGTGAAGCGCACCCCGTACCCGGACTTGCGCAGCGGCTGAAGCTGGCACTTGAGCACCGCCGAGGTCGTCGGCCCACCCGCCACCACCCGCGGGTTGCGGTGGTACGGGTAGAGCTGGTTGCAGCGGGCGTCCGGGTCGAGCGTCAGCCGCTCCACGATCCGTTCCCCCTCGGGCGTGAAGCAGCCGTCGGCCACGCCGCGCGGTCGCGACAGCCGGGTGAGCGCTTCGGCGTGCAGGTGCGGCCGGGTCGCCGCGAGCCGGGTCCGGGCCGTCAGCCAGGCGTCCATGTCGGCCAGCGCCCGCTCCTGGAGTTCCACGCTGGCCGCTCCTGCCGGGCCGGTCACGCTGACGTGGTTGTCGGCGTTGCCGTTGGCCCGCACCAGGCGTTCCCGCATGGTCCAGGAGCGGAACCGGTCGTGGAAGTCTCCGGTGGGGTCGGTGTAGCCGCGGGTCTCGATGATCGGGATCCAGCGCAGCCCGCCGTCGAACTGGTTGACCCGGCCGGTCGCGTAAGCCCGGTTCAGCGCCGCGACGCTCACCGAGGTGCGTTGCGGCGTGCGGTTGCCCTCCACGTCCAGGCCGCCGATGCCCTCGTTGAGCCGGACGAACTGCTCCGGGCTGATGACCCCCGCCCGGAGCGTTGCCAGGCCGTACTGCACGCCGACGGTGTCCGGAATGATCGGCCGGCCGGCACCGGTCCTCGGGTCGACGCCGTAGACGTTCGAGACGAAGTCCGCCATGGCGCAGCGGATGCCCTCCGGGTTGGTGTCCGGGTGGTAGCGCCGGTCGGCGGGGATGTGGGCGGGGCAGGCGGTCGGCCAGTCCACACTGTCGAAGAACTGGTAGCCGAAGCAGGTGTTCGGGCTGCCGAAACCGCTGACGGCGTGCTGCTGGGCCGCCGACAGCCCGGCGGCGGTGGCCGCCTGGGAGATGAACCGGCACTCGTGGCCGGAGATGGTGGTGGAGCGCTCGTCGGGGTAGCCGATGCTGCCGACGACGCCGTCCAGGATGCCGGGGTAGGCGTTCGAGATCAGCAACTGTTGCATGGTGCCGGCCGATCCACCCCAACCCATGGTGAACGCCGGTACGCCGAGCGTCTCGACGAAGTGTTCCTTGACCATCATGGCCGTCTCGGCGGACGTGACGTCGTTGCAGTTGTGCGCGTACACGTTGAAGGTCGCGCTGGCGACCGCGTAGCCGCGGCTCAGCAGCGTGTGGTCGAGTACGCCGCCGGTGCTGGTGGCCTGGGTGTGGCCGATGCCGCAGGCGCCGCCGAAGGTGTAGACCAGCCGGTCGTTCCAGCCGCGCGTGGTCGCCCACGGGCTCGGGGCCGGGGTGCCCGGCTGGTGCAGCATGGCGATCTCGTAGACCGCCCGGTTGATGGTGCCGCGTTCGATCCGCACCACGTACGGGACGGTCCGGCCGGCCGTGGTGGTGGTGCTGGCCACGTCGGCCGGCAGGGGACCGTCGGGCAGGTCGACGAAGCTGCCGGCGGTGCTGCGGTACCGGTAGCTGACCTGGGCCTCGGCCACGTGGCAGTTCTCGTCGACCGGGCCCAGGTTCCAGGGACTGCCCGAGGCGGTGCAGAACAGCGGGATGTGTGGCCCGGAGAAGACCGGCCCGGCGGCCGGATGGTTGACCACCGTCAGCGTGGCGCCGGGCCGCTGCCAGCCCCACCGGTTGGCGCGGACCTCGATCCGGTTGCGGCCCAGCCTCAGCCGGTCCACCAGGCCGAGCAGGGTCCACCTGTCGCCGACCGAGCGGAAGCGGCTGGTCACGTCACGACCGTCGAGGCGAATGGTCACCCGGTGCGGTGCGACGGTGCGCGGCACGGTCACGCGCACCAGGGCGTCGCCGCCGCTGACCATGTCCGCGCGACCGGACACGACCGACACGTCGAAGCCGCGGTCGATGCCCTTGACGGTCGCCGCGGCGGCTGGTGCGGAGCCGCCGACCAGCGCGGCGGCGACAAACGCGGTGAGTGCCGCCCGTAGGTGCCGGACGTTCCGCCTCGTTCGGTGGGTGGGCATGGCGGGACCCCTCTCAGCCGGGGACGGACGGCTGGGCCTCCGGGGCCGAAGGCACGGAGGAAACGTAATGCGAAAACTGACCGGCAGTCAATGGAAGTGCAATGCATCGATGTCGTGAGGTGGCCCTGGGCCGGGCTCGGCACGGATGTACGGTGCGGTCAGACCGGTTCGAGCCGCTGGACGAGGTCCTCGAAACGTTTCTGGGCCAGCGGAGCCAACGCCTCGGAGATGCCCAGGAACATCGCCCGCGCCTCGGCGCGCGGGAACGACGGGGGCAGGAAGTCGACCGGCAGGTCAGGGTCGGCACCCACCAGCGCCCGCCAGTCGCTGACCAACTCGGTACGCGCGACGAGCGCCTCCGCCGCCGGCACCCCGCCGGCCCCGGCCCGACCGGCCAGGGCGCGGTAGCGGTGCAGGAAGCCCCGGTACCCGGCGGCCACCTCGTCGATCCGCCAGGCGGCCTCCAGCCGCGCCCTACCGTCCGGCAGCAGCTCCAGGTCCGTGGAGCGCAGTAGCACCGCGTCGGTGACGCCGAGTTCGCTGAGTTGCTCGCGTGCCTCGTGGAGCCGGTCGTGCGGGGTGACCCAGGTGGCGTCGTACAGCGGCCAGAACGTCAACCAGCGCAACCGGGCCCGGATCAGCCGCCGCTGGTTCGCGTCCTCCAGCGGCACGGAGAACGCGATGAGCGTCCAACTGCCGTCCCAGGTGCTCTCGTCGGTGCTGGCGAAGATGCGCCGGGCACCCCGCTGAAGGAGGTGCCACGCCGGCTCGGTCAACCGGTAGCTGGTCCGCCGGCCCTCCTTGGTCCGGTGCAGCATGCCCCGCTGGGTCAGCCGGGCGAGCGTGGCGCGGGCGTTGGCGGGCGCGATGCCGAACTCCGCGAGGACCGCCACCAGCCCCCCGGACGGCAGCGGCGCACGACCGGCGTGCCAGTGGTCGCCGAGCAGGGTCACCAGCAGACGCTGGGCGCGGGCCCGCCCGACCGCCGTCCGCTCCGACGACGAACCCGGCGGTGCCAACTCGCCCAGCGCGTCGCTCACCACGACGACGCACCGGTGGCGTTTCGGTCGGTGTGGGGCTGACCAGAGCGCATCAACACCCGGTCACGTTACTGCGCCAGGTGACCGGGAGGTACCGCCTCACCCGACCGGCCGGTCCACCAGCCCTCGCCGGCGGGCCGGGCGCCGTCCGTCACTTCTCGCTGTCGAGCAGCGCCATCATCGGCGCGGCGTACCGCTCCCCGGCGGCGGAACCACGCGGCACCGCCTGTTCGATCTCGTCGAGCATCTCCCGGTCGAGGGTCAGCTCGGCGGCGGCCAGGGACTCGGCCAGGCGGGTACGGCGACGTGCGCCGACCAGCGGCACCACGTCCGTGCCCTGTGCGGCGACCCAGGCGATCGCCACCTGGCTGGTGGTCGCGTCCAACCGCTTGGCGACCCGGCCCAGCGCGTCGACCAAGCGCAGGTTGGCCTGCAGATTCTCACCCTGGAACCGGGGGCTGCCGGCCCGGAAGTCGGTGCCGGTGAGCTGACGGTCGGGCTGCCAGTGCCCGCTCAGCAGGCCCCGGGAGAGCACACCGTACGCGGTCAGACCGATGCCCAGCTCGCGCAGCGTCGGAAGGATGGACGTCTCGGGGCCCCGGGACAGCAGCGAATACTCGATCTGCAGGTCGCTGATCGGTGCCACCGCCGCAGCCCGGCGGATGGTCTCCGAGCCCACCTCGGAGAGCCCGATGTGCCGGATCCAGCCGGCCTCCTGCATCTCCCGCAGGGCGCCGACGGTCTCTTCCACCGAAATCTGCGGGTTGAGCCGTGACGGGCGGTAGATGTCGATGTAGTCGGTTCCCAGCCGGCGCAGCGAGTATGCCAACCGGTCCTTCACGGCTGGACCTGATACGTCGTACGGCACGGGCTGGAAGGCGCCGTCGGGGGCGCGGCGGGAGCCGAACTTGACGCTGAGCACCACGTCTTCCCGAGAACGTTCCTTGAGGACCCGCCCGATCAGCATCTCGTTGTGCCCTGAGCCGTAGAAGTCCCCGGTGTCGATCAGGTTGATCCCGGCGTCCAGCGCGGCGTGCAGCGTCGCGAGGCTCTCGGCCTCGTCGGCGGGGCCGTACAGGTCCGACATGCCCATCGCGCCGAGGCCGAGGGCGGAGACCGTCGGGCCGGTCGTGCCGAGCGTGCGTCGCTCAATGGTCGTCATCTGGTCCGTCCTCCACAGGTGGTTCCTTACCGGCAGCCGATCGCTGCTGTATACACTACGTCCATATAACTCTCTCGGAGACACTGTGTCCATATAAGTGGAGGGGGCAGTGAGCCAGCCCACGTCGGAAGCCGGCGAGCCGCGCCAGCGCGGTCGCGGTCGCCGCCCGGCAGACCAGGTACGTCAGGAGATACTCGCGGCGGCCGGAAATCTCCTACTAGAGGAGGGCATGGCCGGATTCACCATCGAGAAGGTTGCCGCGCGCGCCGGTGCCAGCCGAATGACGATCTACAAGTGGTGGCCGTCCAAGGGTGCCCTCGCCCTGGACGGCTACTTCGCCGTGGTCGCGCCCACGCTGGCTTTTCCCGACACCGGGGACATCGTCGCCGACCTGACCAGCCAGCTCGTCGCCTTCGTCCACCTGATGAACGACACCACCGCCGGGCGGGTGATCAGTCAGCTCATCGCCCAGTCGCAGACCGACTCCGACCTGGCCGCCGCCTACCGTCAGCGCTACTCCGGGCCTCGTCGGGCGCTGGGGGTGGAGACCCTCAACCGGGCGGTGTCACGGGGACAGTTGCGGGCCGACATCGATCCGGAGTCCGTCATCGATCAGCTCTGGGGCGCCTGCTATCACCGCCTGCTCATCCCGGACCAACCGCTCACCGAGGAGTTCGCCCGGACACTTGTGGACAACCTCATGCGCGGCCTGCGCTGACGCCGAGCGTCCCCACGGGGCGAAACCGGCCTCACCCGGCCGACCGCCGTGACCCGTACGGGGTGCCGAGCGATCGGGAGATGGTCCGGCCGGCCGCCTGGACCAGCGGCGCCAGCGCCACCGGGTCCGCCCGGTGCTGGGCGACCACGAGTGAGATCGCGGCGACCACCGCGCCCTCCGGTCCGCGGATCGGGGCGGCCACCGAGAGGGCGTCCATGGTCACCTGACGGTCGCTGACCGCGTACCCGGTGCGGCGCACCTCGGCCAGCCCGCGCCGCAGCCGTCCGGGATCGGTGATGGTCAGCGGGGTGTACCGCTCCAACGGCGCGGCCAGCACCTGTTCCTGCACCTCGGCCGGCGCGTACGCGAGCAGCACCAGCCCGACGCCGGTGGCGTGCAACGCGAAGCGACCACCGACCCGGGTGAGCACCGGCACCGCGTGTCGACCGGCGATCCGTTCGATGAAGACCAGCTCCACGTCCTGCCGGACGGCGAGCTGGACGTTCTCGTGGGTGACCTCGTACAGGTCCTCCATGGTCGGCAGCGCCAGTTCGCGCAGCCCGAGCCCTCGGGGAGCGAGGGAACCGACCTCCCACAGCCGCAACCCGATCCGGTACCGCCCGTCGTCGCCGCGCTCCAGCGCGCCCCAGGCGACCAGCTCGGCGACCCGGCGGGACGCGGTGGGCAACGGCAGTTCGGCCCGCCGGGCCAGCTCGCTGAGGGTCAGCGCCGGGCTGGCCGGGGTGAACGCGTCGAGCAGGGCCAGCACCTTGTTGGTGACCGACCGTCCGGGCTGCGCGTCCACCCCGCCATCATGCCGACCCCGGCCCGTCGGTCACAGCTCCAGCGTCAGCCGGGGCGTGACGGACCGGGACACGCAGATCATCATGGTGTCGCCGGCGGCTCGTTCCGCCTCGGTGAGCAGGCTGTCCCGGTGCTCCGGCACGCCGTCCAGGACGCCTGTCTCGCAGGTGCCGCAGGTGCCTTCCCGGCACGAGGAGAGCACCTGCACGCCGGCCGCCTCCACCGCTTCGAGGATCGACGTGCCCGGCGGCACGGTGAGCGTCCGGCCGGTGAGGGCTAGTTCCACCTCGACGGCGGCGTCCACGGCCTCGGTGGGGGCCAGCGGGGTGAAGCGCTCGACGTGCAGGGCCCCGGGAGGCCAGGTCCGGCAGCGTTGCTCCACCGCCGCGATCAACGCCTCCGGCCCACAGCAGTAGACGAGCCCGTCGGTCGGCCGCCCCAGCAGCTCGTCCAGGTCGAGCAGACCGGTCTCGTCCTGCGGGTACAGGCTCACCCGGTCGCCGTACTTCTCCCGCAGGGCGTCGGCGAAGGCCATCGTGGCGCGGCTGCGCCCGCCGTACACCAGTCGCCAGTCGGCTCCGGCGGCGTCGGCGGCGGCGACCATCGGCCTGATCGGGGTGATGCCGATGCCACCGGCGACGAACAGGTAGCGCGACGCCGCCACCAGCGGGAAGTTGTTCCGCGGCCCGCGCACCCGGACGGTCGCGCCCGGGGTGAGCCGCTCGTGCACGTGCCGTGAGCCCCCGCGCCCCGCCGGCTCCAACTGGACCGCGACCCGCAGGGTGGCCCGGTCCGCCGGGTCGCCGCAGAGCGAGTACTGGCGGACCAGCCCGGGCCCGAGTTCCAGGTCGAGGTGGGCACCCGGCGACCAGGCGGGCAGGTCACCGCCGTCGGGGCGACACAGGCCCAGCACGTCGACACCCACCGCCGCCCGGTCCCGCTCGGCCACCACCAGCTCCACGCCGTCCAGCTCGGCGGCGGTCATGCCGGCACCGCCGCCCGTGATGGGGTGGGTGGTGCCGGCACGACCGTCTTCGGTTGATGGCCGTACGGGTGGGCGAGCAGCCACTCCCACAGCTCGACCGGTTCCTCGGCGACGCGCTCGGCACCGCAGTGGCAGATCCCACGCAGCGTGTCGGTGCCCGGCATCCAGTGGATCCGGTAGATCCGGTCGCCGGTGAGCATGCTGGCCGGCTCGGTCATCGGGGCGCCCCCACCGTCCCCGCCTCGACCATCCGCGCTATCAGCCGTCGGGCGGCGAGCCCGCCGGTGTCGATGTTGATGCTGAGTTCCTGGTACTTGTCCGGCTCGGAGGCGATCACCTGCTCCAGGATGTTCAGCGCCGTCACGTCCTGCATGACCACCGTGCGGTTGCTCTGGTGCAGGTACTCGCTCACCGACTCGTCGTCGATGGCGAAGTCCCGGGCGACCGCCCAGAAGTCGTAGGTGGTGTGCTCCGTCGACGGCGTGATGGCGTACACGATCTCGGCGTGGAAGGCGTCGCTGTCCTCGCCCTCGGCCGGCGGGTAGAGGCCCTGCGGCGCGATCCGGCTGTGCAGCAGGTACAGGCACGGCGGGTGGAACTCGATGTCCTGCCAGCGGGTGATCCGGCCCTGGATCCCTGTCGACTTGGCGTAGAACGGCGGGCACTCGGCGTCGTCCATGTGCCGGCTGACGTAGACGATGCCGCGTTCCTCGTCGACTTCGGTGGTGATCGGCGTGTTCGCCACCTCCGGCGTGCCGATGTAGCCGCCGTGCAGGTAGGTCTCGTGGGACAGGTCCATCAGGTTGTCCACCAGCAGGCTGTACCGCGCGTTCAGCGGCTCCATCCCGCGGACGACCGCGTACCGGGGGTCGTCCAGCCAGGGCGCGCGGGGAATGGTGGTCGGGTCCGCGCGGTCCCGGTCGCCGATCCACACCCAGATCAGCGAATCCTGCTCCACCACCGGGTATGCGGCGACCCGCGCGGTACGCGGGATGCGTTGCTGACCGGGGACGAAGACGCAGGTCCCGGTCTGGTCGTAGGTGAAGCCGTGGTAGCCGCAGACGATGGTGTCGCCGTCGAGCCGGCTCTCCGACAGCGGGTAGCGGCGGTGCACGCACCGGTCGGCGAGTGCGACGGCCTCCCCGGACTCGGTGCGGTAGAGGACCAGCGGCTCACCCAGCACGGTGCGGGCGAGCAGATCCCGTCCGACCTCGTTGCTGTAGGCCGTCACGTACCACTGGTTGCGGGCGAACGCCATGGTGACCCAACCTCTCTCGGGACGGGAGCGGGGTGCGGTCGGATGATCCGTGATCCGACCGCTGATCGGCAGCGTCTATTTCACTCAGTGAAAGGCCGTGCGGCCTTTCGCCGGTCGCCGCGACGCTGCGATGATCGTCGGCGTGACGGGGGTCGAGGAACCAGTGCGTACGGATGCATCACCCCGCCCGGACGAGGGCGGGCTGGGAGGCCGGTTCTGGCGGCTGTGGTCGGCGTCGGCGGTGTCCAACCTGGCCGACGGGATCGTCAAGATCGCACTGCCGTTGGTTGCCGTCGGCTACACCCGCTCACCGCTGCTGGTGGCCGGGGTCGCCACCGCGTACAGCCTGCCCTGGCTGCTGTTCGCGCTGCCGGCCGGCGCCCTCGCCGACCGGCTCGACCGGCGGCGGGTGATGCTCGCCGCCAACGCCCTGCGCGCGGTTGTCGTCGGCGGGCTGGCGCTGGCGGTGGCCTTCGACGCCGGGTCGATCTGGCTGCTCTACCTGGTGGCGCTCGGTCTCGGCATGGCCGAGACCCTCTACGACACCTCCGCCCAGTCGATCCTGCCGCAGGTGGTCACCCGCGACCAGCTACCCCGGGCCAACGGCCGACTGGCCGCCGTGGAACTGGCCGCCAACCAGTTCGTCGGCCCGCCACTCGCCGGCTTCCTGGTCGCCGCCGGGGTGGCCCTGGCGCTCGCCGGGCCGGCGGTGCTGTGGGCGCTGGCCGTCGCCGCGTTGCTCCTGGTCGCCGGCCGGTTCCGGATCGAACGCGACACCCCGACCACGATGCGGGCCGACATCGCCGAAGGGCTGCGCTTCCTGTGGCGGCACCGGCTGCTGCGCACCCTGGCCACGATGGTCGGGACCAGCAACTTCATCACCAGCGGCATCTTCGCCGTGCTGGTGCTCTACGCGGTCGGCCCGGACTCGGCCATCGGCCTCACCGAACCCGGGTACGGGGTGCTGCTCACCACCATCGCCGCTGGGATCGTGCTCGGCTCGGTGGCCACCGCACGGATCGAACAACGGCTCGGGCGGTCCCGCACCCTCGCGCTCTCCGTGCTGGCGATGGCCGCCGTCGTCGGCGTACCGGCGCTGAGCACCAACCCGTACGTGATCGGTTTGGTCTTCTTCGTCGGCGGCGTCCTGCTCGCCACCTGGAACGTCATCACCATCTCGCTACGCCAACGCATCACCCCGGACCGGCTGCTCGGCCGAGTCAACAGCGGCTACCGGATGCTGGCCTGGGGAAGCATGCCGGCCGGCGCGCTGGTCGGCGGTCTGCTCGCCGAGGTGTTCGGCCTCCGCGCGGTCTTCGCCATCATGGGAGTGCTGACACTTACCCTGCTGCTCGGCATGTTCGTGGTCACCGACGCCAACATCGACGCTGCCGAACGCGGGGCCGCCACCTGATCGCGCCGGCACAGCCATCCTGGTCCTGCGTGGCATGACGATGTGATTGAGAGGCTCTCGGGTGTCGCTCACCGGCTGGTTGGCCTGTCCGCAGTGCGCCACGTGTATGGCGCTGGGCACCGCGTACCGGCTCGGGGACCAGCGGATCGGCTATTTCCAGGACGGTTACACCGCCAACTCCGACCAGCCGGAGCTGACCCGGGCGTTGTGGAAGTTCCTGGCCGACCACGCCACGCACCCCCTTCGGGTGCTGCTGCCGGACACACCGGGCTACGACGACCTAGACCAGTTCCGGGAAATCGGCGGCGATGAGCGGGGCGACGTTCCCTTCGCCGAGTACCTCGACGGGTGGCCCGGCTGAATTTAGGGCCCAACCACCTCACCGTCCGGCACGGCAACCAGTACAAGCGCCGGCCGTAGTCAGTGGCCCTGCGGATAGGTGTCGCCTCGAAGCGAACGGAGACGACAGAATAGGGAAGTAGCACGCCTAGCCAAAGCGCCACGCCCGCGGCCGCAAAGGGCGAAGACAACCAGCAGCGACGGCAGCCCAAGACGGAGCGCGACCTGTCATCTGGTGCCGGACCGTAAATCCATCGCGAAAGCTATAGAGGTTCGAATCCTCTATTCGTCACCAGGTGCACGAGCGGCCCCTGACCAGCAGGAAAGCCGGTCCGGGGCCGTTCTTGTTGGTCCCGTCGGGTCCCCTGACCCCCCAACGGTTAGGACTTACTCGTCTTTAGGTCTGGCTGGGCTTTGTGCCGGCTTCGGGCTTCCTTGGCGCGGGCGGTCGAGACGGTGAAACCTCGGCCTCCTCCACCGGCATCCCCTGAACGACGTCAGAGAGCTCCGGGCTTCCGGCAGCGTCGGTGATCTGGATCCGGCAGATCGCGGGACGCGCTCCGGTGCCGCGAACCCGCTTCACGAAGTCGCGTAGGTTTACCTTGCTGAAGCTCGGCAGCCCTAGCGGTACTGGCCGGTCTCTCTGAACGCCGATTGCGTAAACCACCACTTCGGGAGCTTTCTCGGCTACTTGCACGAAGGCTGGGTCAATGCCCTGCACGGCTCGAAGGAAGTTGTCGCGGTACACGGAGTCTCCTCGCAGGCTAAGCGCGGACACAAGACCCTGTGAAAAAAGGTGACTCAGTGTCTGGCTTTTCTTGTAATTCTTCACGTGGATCAAAAAGCCGTCGCAATGAAGCAGATCGCATGCTTCGATTTCATCGCCATCTTCCGACCGAATCTTGACCTTATCGAGGATGATGGTCGTATCCGAGTGGGCATCCTGGAAGTCGTCATTGTATGCACCCTCTGCTTTCCCGCTCTTCCATGGAGGCGGTTTGAGGGCATCTGTTAGGTCGTCGACTTTACTCAGGTCTTCATCGAGCTTGCGTGTGTATGCCTCATTTAAAGCAAACCATCGGCCGAGTGTGAGAATGAAGCGCCGATCTTCGTTGCCCGACTCGAATATTAGCCAGTGGCGTAGCGGCATGAATGGACTCTTGGCCTCGCCTTCGTTGTCGAACGCCATCAGCTTGATGTTGTCGAGGGATCGTGCCGTGAGTCGCCCCCTAAGCTCGTTGAGTGCAGCTCGTACACCTGCGATAGAAGGCTCCACCAGTAGCGTTGTTCGTTCTCCTCTGTAGAGGCGGATCTCGTCTATCTCGTCTGTGGTCAGAGTGTCGGGGAAAGAGAACTCCAGTAGATGGTCCTGCAAGTTGCTCAACTCGTCGTCAAACTCAGCAAATCCATGGACGCCTCCGAAAAGTGCTTGTGCTAGATGACGATCAAGCTGGGCCGTCTGCTCGCTCTTGACTCGGAGTGGCTCTAGGGAGTCAACGAATTTCAGTCCCTCGGTGGCTGTGCCGGCCTCAATTTCGTCGAGCATCCGGCTAAGTGTTCCTTGTATCTTTACAAGGTCGGTGCGTGCACGAAAGGATATGGCATCGGTTGCGGCTACCGCATCGACGTCGGCGAACTCAGCCCCGTTGCTCTCGTCTAGTGTTCCCGCTAATCGTCGAACAAATTCGCCTTCCAGTGCTCCGACATCAAGATCCTTCAGGTCGCCTCCGAGGGGTAGTTGCACAGCTTGTGCACGATTCGACGCGCCTACTCTTCTGCTGCGGAATTCGCGGAGCGACTTAGGGCTCATGCGTCGAGCTGCGAACCGGAGGCCGAAATTCGCCTCGATTGCGCTCCACTCCAAGGCTGAGCTTCCATAACCAAAGCACACGGCGAACCATCGGTTCTGAACCGGAAGAAAGATGACGAATCGATTCGACAGATTCTGCGCCTGGGAGAGTGCGGGGAAGATGGGTAAGAGGGCTTTCGCCCACGGGGGAACCTTTTGTTTTGGAGTGCTGAAATAGCCAACTGTTCCCCGTGGTGCTCCACCAATTGGCTGCATGGGCAACATCGGTGTCTTGCCACCTTTGCGGTATGGAGCGCGTAGGGCGGCCTCGATCGTGGGCAGACCCTCACGTAACAGGTAGCAGTTGAAGCGGAGCTTGGGAGGGGCAGCGGCGGGCGTGGCTTCTGACTCCATGAACAGGTGGTACCACGGTACGTGATCGTGGCGGAATGAGTGGTTTGGTGGATTGAGGTGACTTCAGGTTGCTGCGGTGGGTCCGCACGTCGTCTCGTAGCTACCCCTCTAGCTCGCTTCATTGCCACTTTCAGTCGAGTCGGCTACCGGGCGAAGGTAGGAACCACAGGCCAACCTTGGTCCTACCTCCGCCTGGCATCACTTAACACCGATTTGCGCCCGGGGTGGATCTTCTAGATTGAGGAGGGCGGCGGCTGGTGTCGGAAACCCGTCACTCGCCTGCGCCAAGGCGGCCTCAATCCTTCTTCGCGCGGCCGTCTCTTGGCCGTAGACGCACTTGGCGTTAACCCGCATGAGGACGTGGACGCTGTGCCCGGCCCATTGGGCGACCTGGGTAGCGGGTACCCCAGCATTGAGCCAGAGCGACACGGCGGCGTGCCGCAGGTCGTACGTCACCGGGCCAGCGGTGAGCGTTGCTGGGCCGGCGTGAGCACCCTTGCCCGCGCTTTTCGCCAAACCTTCCCATAGGTGTTGTTCGAGATCGGTTGGCCGGCGGTTGGCACGTACCGCCCGCCGAGGCCGCGCCGGGTGACGAACAGCTTGCCGTTCGATCTCGGTCGGGCCTATGCAGAGCCGGACCGTATGAAGCCGACCCTGCAAGCCGTGCGCGCCCTCGGCGAATCGCCCGGCTCGGTGCGTGTTAGACGGCGACTCCCTTACGGACATCGAGGCGGCGCGGGCCGCCGGGACCGCGCGGTGATCGGGTACGTGAGCCGCCCGCCGAAGGTAGAGGCGTTCCGGGCGGCTGGAGCTGGCGTTGGTGATTACCAGCATGGATGTTCTTGCGTCTGCCCTGCTGGATGTTGAGTTGGACGGGATGCGGTAGAAGGTTGGGAGTGGAGCTGCCTGCCGCTCAACCGTCCACCCGTCCCGATCTGAGTATCAAGGTCGGTCCCGCCCCCGCTGTTGACAGCACAGTGCCAGTGCTCCGGTTGTGGAGTATCCGTCGCTCGATCGTCTTAGTTGTTGTCGCCGCTCTCCTGGCGGTTGGTGTCGTGGTTGCCGGCGCGCTCTGGGCCGCCGGCTGGCCCAGCGTCAAGGTGGACGCGCATGTTCCGCCATCAACGCTGTTCGATCTACTCAAGCTTGTTTTCGCCGTTGTAGCGGGTATCGGCGGTGTTGCCGCCCTGGTGGTTGCTTACCGTCGCCAGCGCGTGGCCGAACATACGAACCGTCTTGCTGAATTTGCCCATCAATTGGCGTATGCGGCTGACTTGCGTGCTGAAGTAGCTAAGGCCCTCGCTGAAGCAGCCGATGAGAGGGCGAAGGTAGAGGCCGAACGAAATGGCGTTCGGCTTTTCAATGAGCGTTTCGCTAAAGCGTCCGAACAAATAGGTTCGGATAAAGCAGCTGTCCGTCTGGCGGGTGTATACGCCATGGCTGGTCTTGCAGACGATTGGGAAGAAGGAAGGCAAACGTGCATCGATGTTCTTTGCGCCTACCTTCGCATGCCTTATGTGCCGCCTCCGTCTGACAGCAAGAAAGATGTCGGTCGAGGCAATAAGCGCCGATCGGGAAGGCAGGAAGTGCGCGATGCTCTTGAGGAGAGGGAGGTGAGGCGGACCGTCATTGAACTGGTGAGGAACCACCTAGCCCGTCCTCAAGCATCCTCGGAGTTCGAGCCATGGGGCGCAGACAACCCTTACATCGACGCTGCTTCTCTCCGCGGGTCCGAGTTGGCAGCCCGCTGGACGCCCGAGAGGTGGCAATCATGGCAGGGGTACAACTTTAACTTCGACGGGGCCGTTTTTGACGGGGTTGACTTCACGGGAATACTCCAATCTGGAGGACAATTCTCGTTTCGGAACGCGAAGTTCCTGGAAGGAAGTACCTCCTTTGCCGGTTCCGTCTTTGGCGGGTACGTCTCGTTTGTTGGGGCTCAGTTTAGCGGCGGGAAAGTTAGCTTCGAACATGTAAAGTTCGGCGGAGAGGCAAGTTTCCGGGGCGCAGCCTTCGCGGGTGGTGAAGTCAGCTTTTCTCACGCGAAGTTCTCTGGTGCGGTTGGTTTCGACGAGGCCGTCGTCAGTAGTGGCAGGGTGTTCTTTGATACTGCCGTCTTCGACTATGGCTCTGTTCTGTTTACCGAAACCAAGTTTGAAGGAGGTGCCGTATTTTTCGATGGAGCGTGGTTCGGGCGCTTAGTCAACGTCACTTTGGACGAAGCGTTGTTCATGGGCGGCGTCGTTTCGCTTCGCTGGCCGCTGGTCGAGCAGGGTGCCTGGTTACACCTACCTCCGCTCGCTGAGCTGCCTGGGGTAGTTACGGAGATCTCGGTACGCGAGCAAACGGCTACTTGATGCGTGGCCCGGCAGGCGTTACCTGGGCCGATTACGCTGCCTGCGTCATCTACGTGTCGCTGAGGATGCGCAGGTGCCCATCACTCCTGGTCAGGGGCTTGAGCATGGCTGACTGTAAGCCGCTGTCATTCAGGGGTACCGTCGGTGATGGCGTGGTTGCCGGTTGTCGTGCTGGCTGCCTGCCGCATTTGATCGTTGGTCGAGAGGATCGTTGTGCCTCGCCGAGCCATACCTGCTGATCCGTCGGTGGGTGAGCGCATCCGGGCCCGGCGCGAGTTGCGGGGTTGGAGCATCCGGTACGCCGCGAGTCGCGCGGGTATCTCGCATACGACGTGGTCACGGATCGAGCGCGGTGTGCAGCGCACGGACCGGTACATGGTGGTCGATCTGGCCGCAGCCCTGGAGTGTTCGGTCTTCGACCTCACCGGGCAGCCGTACACGCCTGCTGATCGGCAGCTTGATGGCGCGCGTATCGACGCCGAGCGGGTGTGGCGGGCGATGATGGCGCATCCGTTCGATGGTCCGCCGATCGTTGGGGTCGCCACTGTGGAGCAGGTGGCTCGGGAGTCCGCGCTGGTGCGGGATCTGTACGGCCGGTGCGACTACGCCGGGACGCTGCGCCGGCTGGCGGATCTCGTGCCGGCCCTGCACGGCGTGACTGATCAGCGGTCGGCGTACCGGTTGATGGTGCCGGTGTACGGGGTGGCGATGGGTTCGTTGCTGAACGTTGGTTACTCGGCCCACGCCTGGTTGGCGGCGGAGCGTTCGGCCGAGGCTGCGCACCTGCTTGATGATCCGGTTGCGGTGGGGGTGGCGGCGGCGAATCGGGCGCGGGTGTCGGCATACACCGGCGCGTACGGCCCGGCCCGGGCGTACTGCGATCGGGCCGGTGCGGACCTGGCGGGCAGCAGCGCGGATACCGCGTTGGATGTGCTCGGGTTCCTGCACCTGGCCCGCGCGCATCACCTCGCCGGCATGAAGGATCAGGCCGCCGCCCAGGATCACCTCGACGAGGCGGCGCGGATCGCCGCGCACACCGGGGAGACGACGAGCTGGGACCTGTTGTGGGGTCCGAGCAACGTGGCGTTGTGGCGGATGGCCTACCTGCTCGACACCGGACGTCCGCAAGAGGCGGTACTGGCGGCTGCCGGCGTGGCGGTCGGGGAGTTGCCGGCGGTGCGGCAGGTGTACTACTGGCTGGACATGGCCCGTGCGATGGTGGCGGCTGAGCGGGAACGGGACGCGGTGCGGATGCTGCTGGCGGCCGAGCGGGTCGGCCCGCAGCACACGCGGTCATCGACGGCGGCGCGAGAAGTCGCCCGTGGACTGCTGCGCCGAGGGCTTGTCTCCACCGAACTGCGGGGCCTCTGCGAGCGCATGGGAGTCACCAGCCAGTAGTGGTGCGTAGGTGTGCCATCACGCACCGTGCCGTCCATAGCGTTCCGATCAGGACACGACGGCAGGAAGGCCCCGCTGCGCCGGCTGTGTCCGTCGGGTGGCGGCATCAACCCGAGCGCGACGCCTGACAAAGTCGTGCTGCCGTCGCCACCCGCCAACCCGCGACGAGGGAGGCGGAACCTGTGGCGATCCGGTCCGAGCTGCGCGACATCATGCGGTGGCTTCTTCGGCGGGCGGACTCGCCTCCGCCGCCTGGGACTGGCCAGCGCCACCAAGCCGCCGAGCAGGCAGCGGCACAGCAGCGGTTGCTCGACCAGGCTCAGCACCTGCGGGACACGCAGTGGCACCGAGAGCCGATCCAAACAATGCCGTACGCGCCGACGATGCGGGATCAACGCACGACATGGCGCCACCGGTGAACCCAGCGCGGGCAGGTGCTCCTGACATGTCGCCTCCGAGCAGGCGACGCGTCTCGTACGACGAGTACCTGTCGGCCACCGCGTTGACCTTCGCCCGACGGCATCGGCCGGTCTGGTCCTGGCAGCTCTGGCGGCGCGTCTGTCGCTGCGGAGCCGACCTGCCGTGTCGTGCCCGGCATCGCATCCCCATCAACCGGGGTCACTGGCCGCAGGAGAGTGAGCAGTGATCGTCGGTCCGGAGCAGACGATCCTCGCTGTGCATGTCCGAGGGCTCGACGGGATGTGTGTCGGCTGTCGGGCGTGGTGGTCACGGCTGGCCCCGTACCCCTGCTGGCAGGTGGATTGGGCGACAAGCCGGCAGGCGCGTGCGAGCGTCGCCCGGTTCCTGGGCGGTGTGCGGTGACCACGCACGGGCCGGTGTTGCCGATCTGGAGCTGCGGCGGCTGTGACCTGCCGTGGCCGTGTCCGACCCGACGGCGGGAGCTACGCGCGGAGTACGCGGATGCGCCGGTGTCGCTGGCCCTCTACCTGGGCGGCTATCTCGTGCAGGCGGCCGAGGACATGCCCTGGGCACCAGCCGGAGCGCTACACCGCCGCTTCATGGGGTGGACCAGGCACCCGCGGGAAGTGCAGCGGCGAAGTCACAGCGAACATGCCGACAGAACTACGCAGACACGAACGTCATCAGGCCGGATGACGTCGGATGGCACCTGATCCGACCAGCCCTGAACGACGACAACCAGCAGCACCAAGAAACAGCAGGTCAGTCGCTACACCCGGGGGTTGGTCTGGCGAGCGGCGGACGAGTCGACCTGTGGACAGGATGCAGCTACTGTCTGCTGCCGTGGAGTTTGCTGCGGGCGTCCCTAGCCGGTGGATCGTGACCCTGCGGTCTGGTGGGGTCTTGGAACTGGCGGCAGACGCCTACAGCGAAGAGGACAACCATTTGCTCTTCAACATCTTGGTTGACGCAGAAGCTGATGAGCAGGCTCAGATGGTGGTCGACTGGCGGATATCGAACCAGCCGCGGCGGGTCGGCATGGTGGTGGCCAAGGTGCCGGTAGCCGAAGTCGCCGACCTCTACACCGCTCCGTCATGGTTCGATGACGGCAGCAGCGTCCGCACGACCATGTGAATCCTGGACCAGCAGCGCACTACGTTGCCGTCGTGTTGTACCGGTCGAGTGTGGCCTTGGAGGTTGAGGCGTCGCGGAAGATGAGTTCCCACGGACCGGTGTTCACGTCCATGTCCTTGCCGAACCCGACCCACTTTCCGGCCATCCGCCGACCGGTGGGTTCGGCCAGGAGTTGGATCGCGCCGTGATAGCGGGCGCCCCGGTAGTAGCCGGCTGGGTTGGTCTGCTCCACCCAGGTGCCGGTGATGACGGAGCCGTCCACAGTCAGGTCCATGGACAGAGATGAAGCTGCCGAGCCGGGCAGGCTTCGTGCGGTCAGCCGGTCGCCGTGCTGAAGCACCACGACAAAGTGCTGCCCTGCGAACGAGTCCCCCCGGCCGCTTGAGTAGTACTGGTACCGGCTGAGCCAGACCCCCTCGTATGACTTGTGGGCGGTGGTCGGCCGTGAGGTCGGCGTCGGTGTGGCCAGGCTGGACATGGGAGATGTCAGGTCGTGGCCGCCGTGTTGGTCGTCGGCGACCTGCCTGCCGGGGACCGAGGCGAAGCCCAGCAGCGAGATGGGTAGGCCGGTGACGACCTCCAGCGCGCGGGCGTAGACGGGTCTGGGCGCGGCGATCGCGCCGGACTCCCATCGTTGGACGAGCCTCTTGTTGGCGTCGTTGGGCTCGCCGACGCGATGGCCGGCGGCCTGGAGCGCGCGGGCGAAGTCGTCCTGGCTCATCCGCATTCCGATGCGGATGGTTCGCAGGGCGGTGTTGGGGGCGTTCATGACCGACACGATAGCGCTGTGTCGCCTTAATGTCGCCACCAATGTGGCCTAGTTGTCGGGCTTTGTGCCGTCGCGCTCGGTGACATCAGGACGTCACTGTGGACCTGCGCCGGCAGGTTTGCCGCCGCAGGTCTGCCGATGGAGGTGGGGATGCAGGGTGACGGCGACGAGTCAGGGGTAAGCCGGGGCGAGCAGATCCAGGCAGCCGAGCGGGAAGCGGCCAAGCGGCGGCTTCTCGCCGAGGCTGAGGCGGAGCGGATCCCGGCGGAGGAGATCACCTGGGCGATACCGGACCGGCGGTGGCGTCGTGGAGGGCGTTGAGCTGTTGCCGGTTGGGCGGCGGGTGGCGTACTGGCGGGGGCGGCGGAAGCTGTCGCAGCAGATGTTCGCCGACCGGCTCGGCAAGTCGAAGAGCTGGGTCGACAAGGTTGAGCGCGGAGTCCGGTCGCTGGACAGGCTCTCCACTCTCCAGGAGATCGCCCACGTGCTACGTATCGATACCGCCGCCCTGCTCGGCGGGAACACCGCGCCGGCCGACGCGACGCGTCGCACCGAGGGTGTCGACCGGATCAGGGCTGCGTTGTCCCGGTACGAGATTCCGTTGGGCATGCCGGCGGGCCTGCGGCCGGTGTTACCGGCGGACCAGATGCTGCGGGAGGTGGGGCACGCGTGGACGACCTTTCAGTACGCCCGCTACCAGCAGGTGATCGACATGGCACCGGACCTGCTCACCAATGCACAGCGCACCTACGCCCAAGCCCCGGTCACGGGTCGAACGCCGCTGGTGGAGGCGTACCGGATCACGGCCGCCCTACTGGTCAAGCTCGGCGAGGCCGAGCTGGCCTGGCTGGCCACCGACCGGGCGATGCTCGCTGCCACAGGTGACCCGGAACTGGTGGCAGCCGCCGCCGTTCAACTCGGTCAGGTGCTGCGGATGTCGGGGCGTACGCGGGCGGCGAAATCGGTGATGCTCGCCGCCGCGTACCGGATCGCCCCACCCGTGATCGAGAGTGGCACACCGGCGGAGCTGTCCCTGTGCGGAACCCTGCTCATCCAGGCCGCGCTGGCAGCCGCACAGCACGGAAACGAGCCGGCTGCCACCGAGCTGATCGACGAGGCCGCCAGCATGGCCGAACGGGTCGGCGACGGGCACGACCATCACCACACCGGGTTCGGACCCACAGCCGTCGCCCTGGCGCGTTCCGCCGCAGCCGTCGAATCCGGCGACGCCCGTGCTGCGATCGCCTGGCACCAGAAGGCCACCAAGCGACCCGGATGGGAGTGGCTACCCCCAGAACACCGCGCCGCGCACCTGCTCGACGTCGCCCGCGCCCACCTCCACGCCGACGAGGCGACACATGCCGCCCGGGTGCTTATCGAAGCCGAACGCACCGCACCGGCAGAGATCCGTCACCGGCCCGCAGCCCGCGATCTACTCGCCGAGATCGCCCATGACCCGCGCGCCCCAACCATGGTCACGCAACTCGCCGTGGCCCTCGGGGTGGGCTGACCAGTGACGGCACCATTCCTGTCCCTCGGCCAGGTCCGTAACCGACTGATCCTCATCGCAGGGCCGACAGGGTGGGACAGGGGTTGAGACTCGGGGATTGCGGCTCGACGGGGGCCAGACGAATCCCGGTCGAGTTGCCGAACGGCTGCTCCACCGAGGTGTGGGGTCGGCGGCCGACGGGTTGGCGGCGCGCTGGTGAGCGCGATGACCGGAGGTGGGACAGCCGCCGTGCATTTCGGCTATGCGTTGGGCGACCCGCTCCGCCGGTGCCTGAGGACGAAATCAGCTACCACAACAGGGATTACCGCCACCGCACCAACCAGGATCTTAAGGCCGAGGGACGCGTCCCAGGCGAAGCCCAAGACTACGAGGGCGAGCAGGATTAGGAGGTAGACGACCTTCAGGTAGCGCGGCATGACCGTCACCGTAGCGCGGCGAAGTGCACTGACCGCAGAACCGCCCTCGATCGCGATAGTCTTCCGTCGGCATTTGTCGTCTCTGCGGAGCCGTTTCCCTGATGCCACGTCTGACGCGATAATGCGCAGCACGTGACCCTGGGGAGGTGGCGATCACCCGTGCCTACTCACGAACGCCGCGATCGTCTGCGCCAGGTGATCAAGCAGGCGCTGACGCCCAAGAATGCGGAGGCTCGCACCACACCGCCAGCGCGGACGCGACCCGGGGGCATCGACGTAGAGACCGCCCGCAAGATGTTGTTGACCGACTTCGAGCAGGCGTTCATCCTGCACAACGACTACAAGGACGCCGAAAGGGATCTCTACAAGCTCAGTCTCCGCATCCTGGCTTTTCCGGTGCTGGTCGCTGGTGCCCTGGTGTCCGCGAAATTGATCTCTTCGGTGGGCCAGGTCGGCACGGTGTTGCGGCTACCGATCATCTATGCGGCGGCAGTGGTAGCCGGGGTGTTGAACACGATCGTCCTGCGGGCCTATGTCGTCACCGATCGGGTGCAGACCGAAGCGAAACACCAGGTAAACCGGCTGCGAAGCCTGTACCTGCACGCGCTTGCCGCGGAGTTTCCCGAAGGCTGGAAACCGGTGTGGGGGTCGACCAACCCATACCTGGAGAGTCGGCGCAAGCTGAAGGCCGCAGCACTCACTTCAGTGGTGATCGGATCGCTCAACGCCGCGTACGTCGCTGTCGGCGCCGACCGTCTCATCACGTATGGAACAGACATCTCCTGGACGCCTCTGCTGTCAGCGGTGCTCGCGCTGATCTACTTCCTCTTGCAGATGGAGTTCACGTGGGAGGTACTGCGGAGGGCGCAACGGAAGCGGTCAGTGGGAGCGGGCGGGTGAGGCGTTTCTCTGCGGGTACTGACCCCGCCGGCTACGACTTCCGGGCGACGGTCGAACTTCTCGCCCAATACGGTCGCCCGATCTTGATGGCCATTAGCCAGCTACGCACTATGGATTTCACGTTTCCCCGGATGTCCCGGCTGTATCAGGATGCCCTTGATCCAGAGTTGCTGTTCCGGCAAACGATGCCGGCGGCGGCGGTTGGTGCGCGGATCGGTGCCGATCCAGGGGTGTTGGCCGAGTACCTGAAGATCTACGCACTGGGTCAGACCCTCATCCTCAACAACATGGATCGCCACCTCGACCTTTCGGCTTCCTACAGCATCCGCGACCCGGCCTTGCTGCTTGCCGACGTCAACTCGACAATGTGCCTTTCGGTGACCAGTCTGCTGACGATGGTCCACGAGGCGTCCCTCACACCAGCAGGCGTTCGGGCGCTACCGGTGATGGCCGGGGTGACGGCGGAGATCGTGCAGTCCATGTACGACAACTACGCCGTCCGCTTCGACCAGGCACCGCTCGAAGACGGCGAGAGCCTCGTCAACTGGTATCGGATGGATGTCAGGTCTCGACACCTCGGCTCTGGCTTCTACTCGTCTGGCCTACTCGGACTGCTTGCCTTTCTCGGGGAGCCTGTGCCGGACGGGTTGGCCGACGAGCTCCGCGACATGCGCCGGTTGAGACAGCGGGTGGACGAACTGGCAGACCTGTTCGAGGACACTGTCACTGGGCTGGTGAGCTACCCGGTCGCCAAGGGGCTCGCTGAGCCGATGATCAAGGCGGACCTGCGCCGTTTGATCAGCAGGCTTTGGACCCGGGCGCAGGAGGTCATCGACAGTCATGGCAGGGATGCTGGTGTGCTCAACCGTGCGCTGGCCGGCGATCCTGAGCTGAACGAGACGCACAGCGCCATGTTGGAGATGCTGGTGTCGGGTGGCATCATGCGGGAGTGCTACCGGGAGGCCGATGCCCTTTGGCGTGAGATCGCGCTCGGCCTGGACGTTCTGGATCCGCGGTTCGGTGAGCCGCTCATGGCGATCATCGATCTCAAGCGAGCGCTGCTCGACCGCTTGGCGATGAATGGCTGGCACGACGACCCACCTCCGCACACGTTTCAGGACATGATCGAGGCAGCGGGATTGGAAGCGACGACATGACGAGTGCCGAGAGCCGGCTCGAAAACTCCGCCAAGGCTGTCATCCTCGACGGCGACAGGGTGCTCCTGCTCAAGTATGTGGACCGCAAGATGGGGCTCGGGGTCTGGTACTCGCTGCCCGGCGGTCGGCAGCAGTACGGCGAGACGCTTACCGAGACGTTGGTGCGTGAATGCCAGGAGGAGATCGGTGCGGACGTGACGCCAGGGCGCCTGCTCTTCGTTCGTGAGTACATCCACGCACGCCACGAACTGGCAGGGAAAGGGCGCGATCAACATAAGATCGAGTTCTACTTTCTGGCGGAACTCAAGTCGGAGCTGTCCGCCGATTACCTGGCCGCAGACGATGTCTCCGACGAGGGCCAGCAGGGCATGCGCTGGTGCAACCTCGTCGACCTGCGGCAGCTCAACATCTTTCCCACCGGTCTTCGTACGCTGGAGGACGTGGTGAACGCCAGCACGGACACCTACTGGGGCGACACGTACTGACGGAAGATCTCCAGGTCGCCGGAGAAGGTGTCTGTGCCGGGCCAGGGAAGTTCGCTACAGGTGGCAGGGCACCGACCTGTCACGACACTCGATAACGCCCTCGATGCTCGGAGCGGGGATGCCGCTGGCAGACCGGGGCGGCTCAGTCGAACAGGACCACCGTGCGGGCGCCTTCGCCCCGGGCCATCCGGGCCAGCGCCCCCGGTGCGTCGTCGAGGGTGATCCGGTCGGTGACCAGGAAGTCGAGGTCGAGGGTGCCGTCGAGCACCGCGCGGGCCAGCTCGGGCACGTCCCGGTCGGGGTCGGAGGAGCCGTACACCGAGGAGCGCAGGGTGCGGGCCGAGTGGAAGATCTCCAGGGCGCTGAGGGCGACCATGTCGTCCTTGCCGCCCATGCCGACCACGATGACCTGCCCGCCGCGCCGGGTGGCCCGCCAGGCGGCGCGGATGGTGGCGGCCCGGCCGACGCACTCGACCGCGTGGTCGACGCCCCGGCCGTCGGTGAGCGACCGTACCGCGCGGCTGAGGGTGTCGTCGGCGAGCAGGAAGTCGGTGGCACCGGCCGCGTGCGCCAGCTCGGCCTTGGCGGGGGCGACGTCGACGGCGATGACGCGGGCGGCACCTGCCGCGCGGGCGGCGGCGACCGCGGAGAGGCCGACGCCGCCGAGACCGATGACGGCGACCGAGTCGCCGGACCGGACGTCGGCGGTACGGCGGATCGCGCCGACTCCGGTGAGCACCGCGCAGCCGAGCAGCGCGGCGGTGGGGAAGGGCAACTCCGCAGGTACGGTCACTACTGCCTGCTGCGGGACCACGACCTGCTCGGCGAATGCGCCGAGGCCGAGGGTGACGTGCAGTGGCTCGCCGTCGATCGTGTGGCCGGCGGTGGCGGCCGGGTTGCCGGAGCGTTCGCAGAGCCACGGCTCGCCGTGCCCGCAGTACCAGCAGTCGCGGCACGGGGGTGCCCAGTTGAGCACCACGTGGTCACCGACCGCTACCCGGTCGACGCCGTCGCCGACCTCGGCGACCACGCCCGCGGCCTCGTGGCCGAGCAGCAGCGGGTACGGCGCGGCGATGGTGCCGTCGACCATGGACAGGTCGGAGTGGCAGACGCCGGCCGCCTTGACCGCCACCCGTACCAGGCCGGTGCCGGTGGCGGGCAGTTCGACAGGTGCCACCCGGGGCGGCGTGCCGACGCCCCGGACCACCAGGCCCCTCACCGCTGGATCGCCTTCACTTCGCAGAACTCCTCCAGCCCGTGCACGCCCAGCTCACGGCCGACGCCGGACTGCTTGTAGCCGCCGAACGGGGCGAGCGGGTTGAACGGTGCGCCGTTGATGTCGATGGCCCCGGTACGCAGCCGGCGCGCCACCCGCAACGCCCGGTCCTCGTCGCCGGACCAGACCGCGCCGGCCAGCCCGTAGCGGGAGTTGTTGGCGACCCGCACCGCGTGGTCGTCGTCGTCCACCGGGATGACCGCCAGCACCGGCCCGAAGATCTCCTCCTGCGCGAGGGCGCTGTCCGGGTCGACGTCGGCGATGACGGTCGGGGCGACGAACCAGCCCCGCTGCGGGACGGGGGCGTCCGGGCCACCGGCCACCAGCCGGCCGCCGTCGGCCAGGCCCCGGGTGATGTGGTCGCGTACCCGGTCCCGCTGCTGGGCGGAGACCAGCGGGCCGAGCCGGGTGGCCGGGTCGAGCGGGTCACCGAGCCGGTAGCCGTCGGTGGCCTTGGCGGCCAGGTCGAGGGCCTCGTCGTAGCGGTCCCGGTGCACCAGCATCCGGGTCCACGCGGTGCAGGTCTGCCCCGAGTTGAGGAAGGCGTTGCCGACGCCCACCTTGACCGCGGCGGCCAGGTCGGCGTCGTCGAGGATCACGTTCGCGGACTTGCCGCCCAGTTCGAGCGACACCCGGGCGATCCGGTCGGCGGTCAGGTGGGTGATCCGCCGGCCGGTGGCGGTGGAGCCGGTGAAGGAGACCAGGTCCACGTCGGGGTGCCCGGCGAGGGCCTCGCCGACCACCGGCCCGGTGCCGGTGACCAGGTTGACCACGCCGGGTGGCAGGCCGGCCTCGGCGATGGCGTCGAAGAGCAGGTACGCCGTGAGCGGGGTCAGTTCGCTCGGCTTCAGCACCAACGTGCAGCCGGCGGCCAGGGCGGGGGCGAGCTTGGCGACGATCTGGTGCAGCGGATAGTTCCACGGGGTGATCGCGCCGACCACGCCGACGGGTTCGCGTACCACCAGGGAGTTGCCCACGGTCTGCGGCGCGGGCGGGTGCGCGGCCAGGTCGACGTAGCTGCGCAGCACGGTGAGCGGCAGCCCGGCCTGGACGCGGGTGGCGACCTTCAGCGGGGTGCCGAGTTCGGCGGCGACGGTGTGCGCGATGTCGTCGGCGCGGGCGGTCAGGGCGGCGTGCAGCCGGTCGAGGTGGGCGGCCCGGTCGGCGGGGTCGGTCGCCGCCCAGCCCTCGAAGGCGGCCCGCGCGGCGGCCACGGCCCGGTCGACATCTTCGGCCGTGCCGGCCGGGACGGTGCCGATGACCTCCTCGGTCGTCGGATTGTGCACCTCCAGCGGAGGCCCGCCCTCCGCGCGTACCCAGCGTCCGTCGAGGTAGAAGTCGGTCCGTACGGATTCCATGGGCTCCTCACCTCGACCAAAACTAGCGGTGCAAGTTTGGACTCTAGTACGCCGGACCGCCCGGCGGGAGGGGCGGCAGCGGGCCGACCACGCGTTCGTAGGTGTGCGACAGCCCGTCGAGCAGTGCCTCCAGGCCCAGCGCGAAGGCGCCCTCGTCGACCTGCTGCTGGTGTTCGGCCAGGCGGTGGGCCTGGCTGAGGTGCGGGTACTGCTCCGCGTAGAGGCCCGGGTCCTCCACGAAGCCCCGGGCGAACGACCCGAGCGCCGAACCCGTCACGAAGTAGCGCATCAGCGCGCCGATGTGCGTCGCCCGGGCTGGTGGCCAGCCCGCCGCGACCAGCCCGCCGTAGACGGCGTCGGCCATGGCCAGTGCCGCCGGGCGTCGACCCGGACCCCGGGCCAGGTGCGGCACGATGTTCGGATGGGCGGCGAGGGCGGCCCGGTAGGAGTGACCCCAGCGACGCAGCGCCTCGCGCCAGTCGACCTCGCCGAAGTACGACACGTCGACCTGGCCGGTGATGCTGTCCGCGACCGCGTCGAGGATCTCGTCCTTGGTGGCGAAGTGGTTGTACAGCGAGGGTCCGCGTACGCCGAGCGCGGCGGCGAGCCGGCGGGTGGAGAACGCGTCGAGCCCTTCGGCGTCGATCAGCGCGGCGGCGGCCTCGACGATCCGCTCCCGGCTGAGCAGGGCCTGTCGCGGCCGGGGCATGGGCGTCCTCCTTCGGGTGGGTGGCTCGCGGGGAACTTTGCCACACCGGGGTCTGGACAGCATAAAACTTGCACCGCTAGTTTATTGCCATGGACCTTCACCTCTCGGCCGAGCAGGTCGCGGTCCGTTCGCTCGCCGCCGACTTCGTCAACCGCGAGGTGGTGCCGCACGCGACGGCCTGGGACCGACGCGAGGCGGTCGACCCCGGCATCGTCGGCAAGCTCGGCGAGGTCGGCTTCCTCGGCCTCACCATCGCCGAGGAGTACGGCGGCTCCGGCGGCGACCACCTCGCGTACTGCCTGGTGCTCGAGGAACTCGGCCGAGGCGACTCCGCCGTCCGGGGCATCGTGTCGGTCTCGCTCGGCCTGGTCGCCAAGTCGATCGCCACCCACGGCACCCCGGAACAGCGCGAACGGTGGTTGCCGCCGCTCTGCTCCGGCACCGCGCTCGGCTGCTTCGCCCTCACCGAACCGGACAGCGGCTCGGACGCGGCGGCGCTGAACACCCGGGCGGTCCGCAACGGCGACGACTGGCTGCTCACCGGCCGCAAGACGTTCATCACCAACGGCACCACCGCCGACGTGGCGCTGCTCTTCGCCCGTACCGGCGGCCCGGGCCACCGGGGCGTCACCGCGTTCCTGGTGCCGACCGACAGCCCCGGCCTCGCCCGGTCGGAGATCAAGGGCAAGCTCGGCCTGCGCGGGCAGGCCACCGCCGAACTCGTCCTCGACGCCGTCCGGGTGCCCGACACCGCCCGCCTCGGCGAGTGCGGCGCCGGCTTCAAGCTGGCGCTGGCCACCCTCGCCAAGGGACGCATGTCGGTCGCCGCCGGCTGCGTCGGCATCGCCCAGGGCTGCCTGGACGCCGCCGTCGACTACGCCGGAAAACGTACGCAGTTCGGCAAGCCGATCGCCGGCCACCAGCTCGTGCAGCAACTGCTCGCCGGCATCGCGGTCGACACCGCCGCCGCGCGGCTGCTGGTCTGGCGGGTCGCCGACCTGATCGACCGGGGCCAGCCGTTCGCCACCGAGGCGTCGATGGCCAAGCTGTTCGCCAGCGAGGCCGCCGTCCGCGCGGCGAACGACGCCATCCAGGTCTTCGGCGGATACGGCTACATCGACGAGTACCCGGTCGGCAAGTACCTGCGCGACGCCCGCGTCGCCACCCTCTACGAGGGCACCAGCCAGATCCAGCAGTTACTCATCGGGCGGGCGCTCACCGGCGTCAACGCCTTCTGAACCCGCGAGAGGAACCGTGAGCACATGGACTTCGGGCTGTCCGACGAGGAACGGGCCATCCGCGACACCGCCCGTGACTTCATCACCCGCGAGGTCATGCCGCTGGAGCAGGAGCTGCTGCGCCGGGAGCGGGCCCACCAGCCCGGCCTGGAACGCGCCGAGCTGAGGGAGTTGCAGCTCAAGGCCCGCAAGTTCGGCTTCTGGGGGCTGGCCACACCGCAGGAGTACGGCGGCATGGACCTGCCCGCCGTCGTGCAGTCGCTGATCTGGACCGAGATCGGCCGCAGTTTCGTGCCGTTCCGCTTCGGTGGCGAGGCGGACAACATCCTGTTCCACGCCACCGCCGAGCAGCGGCAGGAGTTCCTGCTGCCCACCATCGAGGGGGAGCGCAACTCCTGCTTCGCCATCACCGAGCCGGGTGCCGGCTCGGACGCGGCGAACATCCGGTTCCGGGCCCGGCGCGACGGCGACGACTGGATCCTCAACGGTGAGAAGACCTTCATCACCGGCGGCAACGAGGCCGACTTCGCCATCGTCATCGCGGTCACCGACCCCGAGCGGGGGGCCCGCGACGGCGGGGCGACCGCGTTCCTGGTGGACCGGGCGATGGGCTGGCGGTCGGAGTTCATCCCCACCATGGGCGAGGGCGGGCCCGCGTCGCTGTTCTTCGACGACGTACGGGTGCCGCACCGCAACATCCTCGGCGAGATCGGGCAGGGTTTCACCCTGGCGATGCAGTGGATCGGCAAGGGGCGCTACACCATCCCGTCGCACGCCGTCGGCATCGCCGAACGCGCGCTGCGGATGGCCATCGACCACGCCAACACCCGGGAGACCTTCGGGTCGAAGATCGGCACCAACCAGGCCATCCAGTGGATGATCGCCGACTCGGAGACCGAGCTGGAGGCGGCCCGCTGGCTGATCCTGCGGGCCGCCTGGACGGTCGACGCCGGCCTGGACCCGAGGCACGCCTCCTCGATGGCGAAGCTCTACGGTGCCGGCATGGTCAACCGGGTGGTCGACCGGGTCATGCAGATCCACGGCGGGATGGGCTACACCCGCGAGCTGCCGATCGAACGCTGGTACCGGCAGGTGCGGCTGTACCGGATCTTCGAGGGCACCGACGAGATGCAGCGCCTGATCATCGCCCGCGACCTGCTGCGCGGGTACACGAAGCTCGGAGGGCACCTGGGATGAGAAGCTTCGCCAGCCTCGACGAGTTGGCCGGCGCGGTCGGCGAACGACTCGGCCCCGGTCCGTGGTTCCCCATCGACCAGCGTCGGGTCGACCTGTTCGCCGACGCCACCGACGACCATCAGTGGATCCACCTCGACCAGGAACGGGCGGCGGCCGGGCCGTTCGGCGGCACCATCGCCCACGGCTACCTGACCCTCGCCCTGCTGCCCGCGCTGGTCGGCCGCCTGTACCGGGTGGACGGGGTGCGGATGGGGGTCAACTACGGCCTCAACCGGGTCCGGTTCCCCGCACCCGTACGCGTCGGCAGCTCGGTGCGGGTCGTCGCCACCATCGACCAGGTCAGCCCGTTCGAGGGCGGGGCTCAACTGGTGGCCACGGTGACCGTGGAGGGCGACGGCGGCGGCAAGCCGGTCTGCGTGGCCGAGACGGTCAGCCGGCTGTACGCGGACCCGCCCCGATGACCGCGCTCTCCCCGGCGACCGTGCTGGCCGGCTCCGCCGACCGGCACGCCGACACGGTCGCCGTCGTCGACGGCCGGGTCCGGGTCACGTACGCCGAACTGTGGTTGGAGGCCCGCTGTTACGGCGCCGGGCTGCGGGCCGCCGGGGTGCGCGGCGGTGACGCGGTGGCCCTGCTCGCGCCGAACGTGGTGGATTTCCCCCGGGTCTACTTCGGTGCCCTCGCCGCCGGGGCGGTCGCCGTACCGGTCGGTGTGCCGGTCGGTCCGCAGGCCGTCCACCTGGCCCGGGAGGCGCGGCTGCTGGTCTGCCACACCTCGCACCTGGCCGCCGGGCGGCGGATCAGCGTACGGGCCGGCGTCCCGCTGCTCACGGTCGGTCCGGGCCGGGCCCCGTCCGCCGTACCCCGGTTGGAGGACCTCTGCGACACCCCACCCGGCGGCACCGTCACGTTCGCGGACCCCGACGTCGATCCGGCCGTCGAGCCGGACGGCACCGACGTGGTGCTCGGCTGTCTGCCGTTGGGCGGCCGGTTCGGTCAGGCCGTCACGTTGACCGGCACCTTCCGGGCGGGAGCGACCCTGGTGCTGCTCAGCCGCTTCACCGGCCCGGCGGCGCTGGATCTCATGGTGCGCGAGGAGGTCACCGTGTTCCACGGCACGTCGGCGATGTACGCGGCCCTGCTCGACGCCGCCCGGGGCCGGAGGACGCTGCCCAGGCTGCGTCACTGCGTGAGCCGGGCACCGTTGCCGCCGTCGCTACGGCAGCGCTTCACCAGCACCTTCGACACCGTCGTCGACGTGGCCGAGGGGGAGCGCGACTCGTCCGGGAGGCCGGATGCATCCACCGGCCGGGTGCGTACCGCCCGGCGGCTCCGCTCGCGTCGACTGGGCTGCCACAGCGAGCGCTACCGGCGGGGGCCCGGAAGCTAGTGCGGTGACCCGCAGCGGTCGCCGGGTCGGGCCTGACCGGCGAGTGGTGCTTCGATCCGCGACCGGTTTGGCCGAGATGGCGGTGCGGTTCCGATCGCTGTACGGGCTGTCCCGCGCCCTCGCCTACGATTCGACCATGACCCGAGACGAGCCGGCGGGGGCCGAGGTGCGGCTGCGCCCGATGACGGCGGACGACGCCGACCGGGTACTGGCGATCTACCAGGCCGGGCTGGACGGCGGCAACGCCAGCTTCGAGACCGTCGCACCGACCTGGGCCGCCTTCGACGCCGGCCGGCTGCCGGCGCATCGGCTGGTCGCGGTCGACGGGGGCGGGACGCTGATCGGCTGGATCGCCGTGTCGCCCACCTCCGCCCGGGCGGTCTATGCCGGAGTGGTGGAGCACTCCGTCTACGTCGACCCGGCCGCGCAGGGGCGGGGAGTGGCCCGCTTGCTGCTCGACGCGCTGATCGAGTCGACCGACGCCGCGGGCATCTGGACGATCCAGTCCGGTGTCTTCCCGGAGAACACCGCCAGCCTGGCGCTGCACCGGCGGGCCGGGTTCCGGACGGTCGGCACCCGCGAGCGGGTGGGCCGCCACCACGGCCGCTGGCGCGACGTCGTCCTGCTGGAGCGCCGCAGCCCGGTGGTGGACTGAACCACGTCGGCGGGGACCGGCGAGCCGCCGGCCCCCGCCCGCGGTGCTACGGGTACTGCTCCAGGTAGACCGGAGCGCCGACCCGGTCCATGCCGGCCGCCTCGCCGACACCGTTGACCACGTGGTCGATGGTGCCCGCGCTGAGGTTCACCGTCATGATGTGGTGCAGCCGGATGCCGGGTCGCACCGGCACCTCGAAGCCGTTCTCGGTGCGGATCGACGGGTTGTTCTGGTTGAACACGTACACCCCGCCGCCGTGCAGGGTGTGGTGGCGGACCCGGTCGCCGACCTTGTAGCCGGCCCACCCGTTGACCGTGCCGTTGTGCCAGTCCGCCTGGGTGGGCGGGTCGTACGGCAGCTCGTTCTGGTAGAGGATCGTGGTGCCGTGCTCACCGTTCCACACGGTGTTGTACCGCTGGAAGTGCTCGACGAACAGGCCGGTGGCGGTGACGTGGTCGCCGTTGACGACGACCCCGTAGCGACCGGTGTTGGTCCGCCAGCGGTCGGTGTCGCCGTTGACGCCTTCGGTGAAGCCCTCGACACCGTGGTCGCCCCGCCACACCCAGGTGTGGTCGATCAGCACGTGGTCGCTGTTGACCTCCAGCGCGGTGTCCGTCTTGCCGATGTGCGGGCCGCCGACCCGGAAGTACACGTCGGACAGCGTGATCGGGTTGCGCGGGGTGCTGTGGTTGCGGCCGTGCTCGCGGCCGACCCGCAGCAGCACCGGCGATTCCTTCAGGCCGGCGTCGATGGTGACCCCGGCGACGACCACGCCGGGCACCCCGGCGACGTTCAGCGGTACCGCGCCGTCGACCGCGGTGAGGGTGGCGTGCCCGATGCCGAGCACGATCGTGTCGGGCCGGCGGACCTCGATGCTGCGGGCCACGTCGTACACCCCGGGGGTGAGCAGCAGGTGCCGCCCCCGGGCGAGTTCCCGGTTGATGACGTGCACCGGGTCGGACGGCCGGGCGACGAAGAAGTCGCTGATCGGGATGGTCCGTCCCGGCGTCATCCGGGTACCCCAGGTGATGCCCCGCGTGTCGCGGCGCACGGCCGGCACCCGGACCTGGTACTTGCCTCTGGCGTCGACGAACAGGTACGGCTTCTCCCGGCTCAGCGGGGTGGTGTCCAGCGTGGTGTACGGCGGGTCGGGGAACCCGGCGTCGTCGGGCGCGCCGACCACCCCGGCGAACACCTGGTTCCACACCGCGTTGGACCAGCTCTCGACCTCACTGTTGCGGGTCAGCCACTGCTGCTGTGAGCCGTTGGTGGTGGCCGGTAGCCGGGAGTCGGCGATGAAGCCGCCACTGGCGTACTGCGGCCCGTTGGTGCAGTAGTCCATCAGCGACAGGCCGCCGCCGCTGATGTCGAGCCGACGCATCGACACGGCCTGGGACACCGCCCAGAAGTTCGCCGAGGCACGGCAGTCGTCCTGACCGGTGGCGTTGATGCGCAGCGACAGGTTGCTCAGCGTGCGCCAGAAGTTGACCAGCGCGATGCAGTTGGCGGTGCCGCCCTCGGTGAGGCACCGGTTGTACGCCTCGATCTTGCCGTTGATGACCACGTCGGTGGGGGAGGCGCCCAGGCCGGAGATCTCGGTGTAGTAGCCCACCTTGATCTGGAGTGGCTGCTCGGCGGTGCCGTAGTGGCCGGGCCGGAACAGGTAGGCGTGCCGGGTGGTGCCCATCTCGTTGTCGACCTGTGCGGCGTGCGCCGCGTCGAGGGTCGCCTGGATCTGGCTGACCGGCATGCTCGGGTCGAAGATCGTGACGTTGGGACCGAAGGTGGGGCCGGTCGGTCGGGGCGGGCCCGCGCTGACCGGGGTGTTCGTGGCGACCGCGGCGGTGGTCAGCACCAACCCGAAGGCCAGTGCTCGACCGAGTCGCCGCTGTGGTGGTGGGGTCGGCATGCGTTCGTCCTTCCCGTCGGGCCGGTCGATGGCGGACCCGACGACACGATGGACCAGGGCGTGTGAGAGCGCTCTCTCATCAGGCTGACTTGTATCACGGTGTGAAGAAACGGGGACGAGATGTTTCTACCCCGTAACGCCGCCGCGCGCCATGCCCCGAAGCGGGTGAATCCACGATCGACACCGTTCCAGCGGAACGTCGACGTCCGGAGGGCGAGCGTCCCGCCGGAACGGCATCGAGGTCACCCGGCCGAGGTCGAGGCGGGATCGCCTCGGCGGCCGGCACGTCGGCGGGCGAACACGCCGACGACGACGTCGGCCACGAGGAAGCCGAGCAGCGGGATGCCGAACCAGGGCAGCGCCCAGCCGACCGCGACGATCACCGGCACCCCGAGCAGCACCGCCCACCAGGGCAGACCGCGCAGGCCGCCACGCGCCGGTGGCGTGCCGACCGGGGCGCGTCGGTCGGCCCGGGTCGGGCGGCGCTGCCACCACATCCGGTAGCCCCACACGATGACGCAGAGCAGACCGACGGCCAGCGCGGCCAGCAGGATCTGGTTGACCACGCCGAAGAGCAGCCCCATGTGCGCCTGTACGCCCAGGGCGCTGAGCTTGGCCAGCAGGGACCAGTCGGCGTAGTCGTTGCGGGCGGTCACCGTGTTGCTGTCCGGGTCGACGGCGACCTGGTCGAACCGCACCGGCCAGACGTTGTCGGTCTGGGCGACCGCCCAGGCGGTGCCGGGCGTGCCCGGGCTGATCTCGACCGGCCCGGACAGGCCCGCGTCGCGGGCCACCGCCAGGACCTGGTCGAAGGTGGCCGGATCGGCTGCCGCCGACGGTGCCGCGCCGCCGTGCTGGTGCTCGCCGCCACCGGGGCTCGGCGCACCGTCCAACGTGGTGGACAGCACGGGCCGCCGGGCGTCGAGCGCGTCCAACCCGGCGCCGAAGTTCGCACCGGCGAAGCGGGACCAGGTCAGCCCGGTGGCCGCGAGGAACAGCAACCCGACGGCGAGCCAGACGCCGGTGGTGGCGTGCCAGCTCCGCGTCCGCCGTACCCCCTTGGCGGCGGACAGGTCCGGAACCAGCAGGTGCCTCGCGCGACCACGTCCGTTGTTCCGGCGACGCCACCACAGGATGATGCCGCCGAGCGCCAGTACCCACAGCCAACTGGCGGCGATCTCGGAATAGTGCCGTCCGAGGTCGCCCAGGTGCAGGTTGCGGTGCAGGTCGTCGAGCCAGGTGGTGGCGGGGGTGGAGCCGAACCAGGTGGTGAGCTGCCCCTGTACCGCACCCGTGTACGGGTCGACGTAGACGGTGTGCTGCTTCTCGCCCAACTCTTCAAGGGCGAAGACGACCCGGGTCGTCTGGTCGCCGGTACCCGGGGCCACCGACACCAGATCGCCGGCCGGGTGGGCGTTCCGGGCCGCGGTGACCTGGTCGGCCAACGACCTCGGTTGGTCGCCGACGCTGGCGACGGTGAGCTGGTCGCCGTAGAGAAGCTGATCCAGCTGCGGCGTGACCGTGTACGCCAGGCCGGTCAGCGCGGCGACCACCAGGAACGGGGCGACCAGGACACCGGCGTAGAAGTGCAGGCGCAGCAGCAACGCCGCCAGCGGCGCGGCGCGCCGTGGTGATCGGGCGGGTAACGGGCCGGGGAGGGAGTCCGGCGCGGACTCGTCGGACAATTCGGTCAGAGACATGCGTGTTCCGATCGGGTGAGGAGGTCATGCTGCGGACCTGGCCCGTGCCCTTCGGGTCAGTGCTGCCTGCCGTCGCCCGGATGCCCGCCGCTCGATCACCTAGTCGGACGGCGGGCCGTGCTGGTTCCCGCGACTCCGACGTCGTTGCGCCCAACCTTGATCGTTTAGGATCGGCGGCCGGTGCGGCGCACGACACGGAGGTTGGGTTGGCATGTGGCCGTTCAAGAAGCACCCGACGGAGCCGGTCCTGGACCCGACCTACGGTGACCCGCACCGCAAGGCCCTGATCCGGGCGCTGGAGAAGCGCAAGTGGAAGTGGGCCCGGGAGCTGCTCACCATGGCAGCCGACCCGGACGAACTGGCCTTCCTGATGGAGGCCGTCGGCGGGGTCGACGGGATTCAGGACTGGATCGGCGAATGGATCGACGCCGAACCGGAGTCGACGCTGCCGCTGCTGGTAGCCGGTTGTCACGCGGTGCACTGGGCGTGGGAGGCACGCGGCGGCAAACTGGCCAAGTACACAAGTGCCGAGCAGTTCAGAGGATTCCACGAGCGGTTGCACTACGCCGAGGCGACGTTGCAGCAGGTGATCGCCCGCGAACCGGACAACGTGACGGCGTGGGCGTGGCTGGTGACCAGTTCCCGCGGGCTGGGCATCGGTGCGGTCGAGGCTCAGCAGCGGTTCGACGCGGTGACTCGACTGCACCCCGGGCACCTCGTCGCGCACGAGCAGCGGCTGCAGTACCTGTGCGCCAAATGGTCCGGTAGTCATGAGCAGATGTTCGACTTCGCCCGGGGTGCTGCCGCTGCGGCCGGACCCAACAGTCTCCTGCATGAGCTGGTGGCCGTCGCCCACATCGAGAAGTGGGCCCGCACCGAACGAGCGGAGGCCAACGATTACATCGTCTCGGACGAGGTCCGGACGGAGCTGCTCGCCGCGGCGGAGAACTCCATCTTCCACCCGGATTACATCCCTGCCGGCCCGGGCTGGGCACCCCGAGTTGCGACATTCGCGATGGCCTTCGAACTGGCCGACGAGTTCGACGCGGCCTGGCACGCGTTCGCACTGCTGGACGGCATGGTCACCGAGTGGCCGTGGATGATCCTCGGCGACCCGGTCGAGAAATTCACCGTCTCCCTCGACTACGTGACCGCGAACCGCAGCTGACGAACTGCGGTACGGCCCGACTTCGGCCGGAGCGGGTGACGGTCGGCAGGTACCCTCGGCCGGTGTTCTCGCCACAAGGCCCGTCGCTGCGGGAGCTGTGCGTCCAGGCGCTCTCCTCGGTCGAGCGCGGCTACGACCTGCTGGCGCCGAAGTTCGACCACACGCCCTTCCGTACGCCGGAAAGCGTGCTCGACGCGACCGTCGAGGCGCTGTCCGAACTCGGGTCGTTCGCGCACGGCCTGGACGTGTGCTGCGGTACCGGCGCGGGCATGCGGGTGCTCCGGTCCCTGTGTTCCGGAGGGATCACCGGCGTCGACTTCAGCGCCGGAATGCTCGCCCAGGCCCGCCGCGCGTACCCGGATGCCACCTGGGTCCGGGCCGACGCTCGGGCGCTGCCGTTCGCCGCGGGCTTCGACCTCGCGGTCAGCGCCGGAGCGCTCGGACACTTCCTGCCGACCGAACGGCCCGCGCTCTTCGCCGGGGTGTACCGGGCGCTGCGGCCCGGCGGACTCTTCGCCATCCCGATCGGCACGGCACCGCTCACCTCGGTGTCGCACTGGATGACGCGCGGATTCGACCTGGTCATGCGGGTACGCAACGTCGTCTGGCGCCCGCCGTTCGTCATGTACTACCACAGCGCGCCGTTGCCCGCGCTCTGTGCCGACCTGACGGCGGCCGGCTTCACCGCGACGGACGCCGTCTTGCCCGCCCTGGGCACGCACCGCGACGGCGGCCCCCGTTTCCGGCTCATCCTCGCGCGTAAGGCTGCCGCGCACTCCTGAGACGTCGAACGCGCACTCCTGAGACGTTGAAGGGCCTCTCCCTCACACCTCGGGCAGGCCGACGTAGTTCTCGGCGAGGCTGGTGGCGTACGCCGGAGACGTGGTGACGTAGCGCAGGGTCGCCGACTGGAGCTTCGCCTCGTACGGGTCGTCGGCGTTGAGCCGGTGCAGCATCGAGGTCATCCACCAGGAGAACTGCTGCGCCCGCCACACCCGCCGCAGTGCGGTACGCGAGTAGCCGTCCAGCAGTTCGGTGCTGCCGTCGCCGTACCAGGCGGCGAAGGCGTCACCGAGCAGCGCGACGTCGGCGAGGGCCAGGTTCATGCCTTTGGCCCCCGTCGGCGGCACGATGTGCACCGCGTCGCCGGCCAGGTACAGCCGCTGCCACTGCATCGGCTCGACCACCAGGCCGCGCAGCGGAGTGATCGACTTCTCCAGCACCGGCCCCTCGTTGAGCGTCCAGTTCGGCACCGTCTCCAACCGGGTACGCAACTCGGCCCAGATCCGCTCGTCCGGCCAGTCGGCGATGTCCTCGTCGGCCGGTACCTGGAGGTACAGCCGGGAGATCTGCGGTGAGCGCATGCTGTACAGGGCGAAACCGCGCTCGTGGTGGGCGTAGATCAGCTCCTCCACGGCGGGCGGGGCGGCGGCGAGGACGCCCAGCCAGGCGAACGGGTAGGTGCGCTCGTAGGTGGTGAGCACCCCCTCGGGCACGGCCGGCCGGCTGATCCCGTGGTAGCCGTCGCAGCCGACCACGAAGTCGCAGTGCAGCTCCTCGGCCCGGTCCTGATGCCGAAAGTGGACCACCGGGGCGGTGTCCAGTCCGGACAACCGGTCGGCGGGTGCCTCGAACAGGATCGTCCCGCCCGCCGCCAGCCGGGCGGCGATCATGTCCTTGACCACCTCCTGCTGGCCGTACACGGTGATCGCCCGGCCGGTCAGCTCGGTCATCGGCACCCGGTGCGACTCGCCGTCGAAGCGCAGCTCGATGCCCTCGTGCCGCAGCCCCTCCCGGTCCAGCCGGGCCCCCAGGCCGGTGTCGCGCAGCAGGTCGACCGAGCCCTGTTCGAGCACGCCGGCGCGCAACCGGTGCTCCACGTACTCCCGGCTGCGGCTCTCCAGCACCACCGAGTCGATGCCGTGCCGGTGCAGCAGGTGCGACAGCATGAGACCGGCCGGTCCCGCTCCGATGATGCCGACCTGGGTACGCATCCATGCCTCCTTGGGGGCCTAGAACGGGTAGCGGGTGATGTCACCCTGCACGGTGAGCCACTGCGTCTCGGTGAACGCCTCGATGTTCGCCGCCGGCCCGCCGAACCGGGAGCCGGTGCCGGAGGCGCCGACCCCGCCGAACGGGGCCACCGCCTCGTCGCTGACGGTCTGGTCGTTGATGTGCACGATGCCGCTGGGGATGCGCTCGGCCAACGCCATCGCCTTCATCACGTCGCGGCTGAGGATGCCCAGCGACAGACCGTACTCGCTGGCGCCGGCAAGCGCCGCCGCCTCGTCCAGGTCGCCGAAGGTGAGCACCGGGGCGACCGGGCCGAAGACCTCCTGCGCGTACGCCGGGGTGTCCGGGGTGACGTCGGCGAGCACGGTGGGCCGGTAGAACAGCCCGTCGTAGCTGCCGCCGGCGGCCAACCGGGCGCCCGCGTCCACGCTGGACGTGACCAGCGAGTGGATCTTGTCGCGCTGCGCCTCGTCGATGATCGGCCCGAGCGCCACCTGCTCCTTGGCGGGGTCACCGACCGGCAGGTGGTCGGCCTTGGCGGCCAACTCGTTGACGTACCGTTCGGCGACACTCTCGTGCACCAGGTGCCGGCCGGTGGTCATGCAGATCTGCCCCTGGTGCAGGAAGGAACCCCAGGCGCCGGCCGAGACGGCGAGGTCGAGGTCCGCGTCGTCGAGCACCACCAGGGCGGAGTTGCCGCCCAGCTCCAGGTGCGCCCGCTTCAGGTGCCGCGCTGCGGCCTCACCGACCTTGCGGCCCGCGGCGGACGACCCGGTGAAGCTGATCACGCGTACCCGCGGGTCGGCCACCAGCGCCTCGCCGGTGGCGACTCCGCCCGGCAGCACGTGCAGCAGTCCCTCGGGCAGCCCCGCCTCCTCGAAGACCCGGGCGATGGCCAGGCCGCCGCACACCGCCGTGCGCAGGTCCGGCTTGAGCACCACCGCGTTGCCCAGCGCCAGCGCCGGGGCGACCGAGCGGATCGCCAGGATCAGCGGAGCGTTGAACGGCGAGATGACGCCCACCACGCCGACGGGTAGCCGGCGGGCCAGGCTCAGTCGGGGCTGAGCACTCGGGATGATCTCACCGAGCGACTGCGAGGGCAGGGTCGCGGCCTCGTAGCACTCCTGCGCGGCGGTGCCGGTCTCCAGGACGCCCTTCGGCGGGATCGACCCGGACTCGCGGACCACCCAGTCGCCGACCTCGGCGGCGTGCTGCTCCCACAACGCGCCGGCCCGGCGCAGCACGGCGGCCCGCTCGGTGTAGCTGGTGGCGGCCCAGGCCCGCTGCGCGGCGGCGGCCCGGGCGCTGGCCCGGGCGACATCGTCGGCGTCCGCCACGCCGATCTGGCCGATCTCCTCGCCGGTGGCGGGGGCGCGGACGGCGGCGGTGCCGCCGGTCGACCGTACCCAGCCATCGCTGTAGATCCGGCCGTGCCAGGTATCGGTGTCGAGCAGGGGCATGGTGATCCTCCTTGCGCCGCAGGTGGGACAGCCACGGGCGGATGGCCGGCGGATGGTCCGGTCACGCCTGACACGTGCGGCGGCCCCGGCGGTGACCCGGGCCGGTCGCGCGCCGCTTGTTCGCTTGCCGAACAAGCGTTCTCATCAAGGACATTTGCACGGTACCCGACCCGCGTCAACGGATCGCCGCAACATTTCTGCAATCGGTCGGGCCCGAAAGGGCGGTCGGCCGGGACGCGTTGACGAACGTCACCGAGGCGGATTACGTTCGAGATAAGTACGCCGGTCCGCATACCGAACACCTTCGGTGGGCGTTCGACACAGGAGGCAGGGAGGCCCATGGCGAAGCTCGTCCCGCTCGCCGACGGCGTCGCGGAACTGGTCCGCGACGGGGACACGGTGGCCCTCGAGGGATTCACCCACCTGATCCCGTTCGCCGCCGGCCACGAGATCATCCGGCAGGAGCGGCGCGACCTGACCCTGGTGCGGATGACCCCCGACGTCGTCTACGACCAGCTCATCGGCGCGGGCTGCGCCCGCCGCCTGGTCTTCTCCTGGGGCGGCAACCCCGGTGTCGGGTCCCTGCACCGCTTCCGCGACGCCGTGCAGAACTCCTGGCCCGTCCCGCTGGAGCTGGAGGAGCACAGCCACGCCGGGATGGCCAACCGCTACGTCGCCGGTGCCTCCGGCCTGCCGTTCGCCGTGCTGCGTGGCTACACCGGCACCGACCTGCCCCGGCACACCGGCAACATCCGCAGCATCGACTGCCCGTTCACCGGGGAGACGCTGACCGCGGTCCCGGCGCTGAACCCGGACGTGACGGTGGTGCACGCCCAGCGCGCCGACCGCGCCGGCAACGTGCAGATGTGGGGCATCACCGGCGTGCAGAAGGAGGCGGTGCTGGCCGCCCGCCGGTCCCTGGTCACCGTCGAGGAGATCGTCGACGAGTTGACCCCGGTGCCGGGCCAGGTCGTGCTGCCCGGCTGGGCGGTCACCGCCGTGGCGCACGTCCCCGGCGGTGCCCACCCCTCCTACGCCCAGGGCTACTCGGTGCGGGACAACGCCTTCTACGTGTCCTGGGACGAGATCAGCCGGGACCGGGACACGTTCCAGCGGTGGATCGACCAGCACGTGCACCAGGCGGAGGCGAGGGCATGAGCGAGCGTCAGCGAGCGAATCGTCAGCTCAGTGCGGTGGTGCCTCAGGCCGGGCCGGAGCGCAGCGGAGGGCCGGCATGAGCGAGCGTCAGTACACCGCCGACGAGATGATGACGGTGGCGGCCGCCCGACAGCTACGCGACGGCACCGCCTGCTTCGTCGGGATCGGCCTGCCCAGCACCGCGGCGAACCTCGCCCGCGCCACCCACGCGCCCGAACTGGTGTTGATCTACGAGTCCGGGTGTCTCGGCGCCAAGCCCGACCGGCTGCCGCTGTCCATCGGTGACGGCGTCCTGGCCGACACCGCCGACGCGGTGATCTCGGTGCCCGAGGTGTTCAACTACTGGCTGCAACCCGGGCGCATCGACGTCGGCTTCCTCGGCGCCGCGCAGCTCGACCGGTACGGCAACATCAACACCACCGTCATCGGTGGCGACTACACCGACCCGAAGGTGCGCCTGCCCGGTGCCGGTGGCGCTCCCGAGATCGCCGCCTCCTGCGGCGAGGTGGTGGTGATCGTCCGGCAGAGCCGCCGTACCTTCACCGAACGCGTCGACTTCGTCACCTCGGTCGGCTACGGCGCCGGCCCTGGTGACCGGGCCCGGCTCGGGCTGCGCGGTGGTGGACCCCGTACCGTCATCACCGACCTCGGCATCCTCGAGGCCGACCCGGACAGCTGCGAACTCACCCTCACCCGGCTGCATCCGGGCGTGACCGTCGAGCGGGCCCGCGAGGCCACCGGCTGGCCGCTCGCCGTCGCCCGGGATCTGGGCACAGTCGAGCCACCCACCGCCGAGGAACTCGCCGTGCTGCGCGCCCTCGAAGCGACCATGCGGGCGGCGGCGTGAACGGGCGCAGTCCGCTCATCGAGGGTGGTGCGATCATCCTCCGGCTTCCGCTCGGCTGCTGCGGGGCGCGGATACTCGGAACGACTGACGGGGAGGAGCGGCCGTGACCCAGGACGCCGAGCGGAAACTGATCCTGCCGAGCTACCGACGCGACGACGTCGACGCCCATCCGCCACTGCTGAGTCCCGGCTACCGGTCGACCGTGGCGCGGGCACCGCAGCAGCCGTTGACCTACCTGCCGCAGCGGCTCACCGAGGTCACCGGCCCGCTGCTCGGCGAGGGCCGCCTCGGCGAGCTGGACCACGACCTGACCCGCCAGCACGACGGTGAGCCGCTCGGGCAGCGGATCATCGTGCACGGCCGGGTCGTCGACGGCGACGGCCGCGCGATTCCGCACACTCTGGTCGAGGTCTGGCAGGCCAACGCCGCCGGTCGCTACCGGCACGCCGCCGACACCTGGCCGGCGCCGCTGGACCCGAACTTCACCGGCGTCGGGCGGGCCCTGACCGACGCCGACGGGCGGTACCACTTCGTCACCGTGCAGCCCGGCGCCTACCCGTGGCGCAACCACGACAACGCCTGGCGGCCCGCGCACATCCACTTCTCCCTGTTCGGCCGGGCGTTCACCCAGCGGCTGGTGACCCAGATGTACTTCCCGGGCGATCCGCTGTTCTCCCAGGACCCGATCTTCAACTCGGTCCGCGACGAGCGGGCCAGACAGCGGATGGTGGCCCGCTACGACCACGCCACGACCCGGCCCGAGTGGGCGCTGGCCTACGAGTTCGACATCGTGCTGCGGGGCCGGGAGGCCACCGTGTTCGAGGACGAGGACGACGATGAGTGAGTCGCTGGGCGTCACGCCCGCCCAGACCGTCGGGCCGTACCTGCACATCGGGCTGCGCTGGCCGGACGGGCCGTACGTGGTGCCGGAGGGCACGCCGGGGGCGTTCTGGCTGCGTGGCCGGATCGTCGACGGCACCGGCGCGGCCGTGGTCGACGCGATGGTGGAGAGCTGGCAGGCCGACCCCGACGGGCGTTTCGACCACCCCGACGATCCACGTGGCGCCCGGCCGTCGGCGGTCCCCGGATTCCGGGGTTTCGGCCGGTCCGAGACCGACACCGAGGGCCGGTACGCGTTGCACATCGTCAAGCCGGGGCCGCTGCCCACCTTCGACGGCGACACCGAGGCACCGCACCTGACCCTGTCGGTGTTCGGCCGAGGGCTGCTGCACCGCCTCGTCACCCGGGTCTACTTCTCCGGCGAGGCGGCCAACGCCACCGACCCGGTGCTGCGTACCGTCGACCCGCAGCGGCGTGACACGCTGCTGGCCCGGCCGGCCACGGACGGGTTCCAGTTCGACATCCGCCTTCAGGGAGAGCATGAGACCGTCTTCTTCGCCGTCTGAGGCACTGCTGCGCGGGCTTTCCGGCACCCCCGACGTCGACGCCGAACTCGGCGACCACGCCCTGCTGCGGGCGTTGCTTGACGCGGAGGCCGCCCTGGCCCGGGCCGGCGCCGACGTGGGGCTGCTGCCCGCCGAGGCCGCCGAGGAGATCGTCCGGCAGTGCCGTGCCGAGCGGTACGACCCGGCAGCTCTCGGTGCCGCGGCCGAGGCGGCCGGCAACCCCGTGGTCCCGCTGGTGCGGGAGCTGACCGCCGCGGTCGCCGAACCGGCCCGGCCGTGGGTGCATCACGGCGCCACCAGCCAGGACGTGCTCGACACCGCGCTGTCACTGGTGGCGGTCCGCGCCGCCGGTCCGCTGCTGCGGCACCTCGCCGACGCCGCCGACGCCGCCGCCGGGCTGGCCCGGACCCACCGCGACACCCTGATGGCCGCCCGCACGCTCGGTCAGCAGGCCGCACCGACCACCTTCGGGCTCAAGGCCGCCGGCTGGCTGGTCGGCCTGGTCGAGGCGCGGATCCGGCTGACCCGGGCGTGCGCCGACCTGCCCGCACAACTCGGCGGGGCGGTGGGCACCCTCGCCGGCTACGGCGCGGCCGGGCCGGTGATGGTCGACCGGTTCGCCGCACACCTGGGCCTGGCGGCGAGCCCGTTGCCCTGGCACACCCGCCGTCAGCCCCTGCTCGACCTGGCCGCGGCCCTCGGCGGGCTGCTCGCCACCACCGGCAAGATCGCCCTCGACGTGGGCCTGCTCGCGCAGACCGAGGTCGGCGAGGTGGCCGAGGGGGGCGCGGCGCGAGGCGGCTCCTCGGCGATGCCGCACAAGCGCAACCCGGTGGACTCGGTGCTGGTCACCGCCGTGGCCCGGCGCGGTCCCGGGCTCGTCGGCACACTGTTCGCCGCCGCCGGCCAGGAACACGAGCGGGCCACCGGCGGCTGGCACGCCGAGTGGGAGCCCCTGCTCGACCTGACGCACCTGGCGGGAGGGGCGACCGCCCGTACCGCCCGGATGCTCGCCCGCCTCGACGTACGTCCGCGGCGGATGCGCGCCAACCTGGACGCCAGCGGCGGTCTGCTGCTCGCCGAGGCGGTCGCCGCCCGGCTGGCACCGGCCCTCGGCCGTGCCGCCGCCCACGACCTGGTCCGCCGCGCCGCCGCCCGGCCCGACTTCCGGGCGGCGCTGCTCGCCGAGGCGGACCTGCGCGCCCACCTGTCGGAATCGGACGTCGACGCCGCCCTCGACCCGGCCGGCTGGCTCGGCAGCGCCGGGCACCTGATCGACCGCGCCCTCGACCTGCACCGCGACGCGACGCGCGGCCCGGCCGCGACCACCGGACCGGACCGTGAGGCGACGCGCGGCTCGGCCGCGACCACCGGGCCGAACCGTGAGGCGCAGCGGTGACCGGCGGGCTGCACGTCACCGTCGACGGTCCGCCGGACGCGCCGGTGCTGCTGCTCGGCAGCTCCCTGGGCACCACGGGCGCGATGTGGCAGCCGCAGGTGGCGGCGTTGACCGAGCGCTACCGGGTGGTCCGCTACGACCATCTCGGCCACGGCGGCTCCGCGGTGCCGGCCGGGCCGTACACGATCGACCTGCTCGGCCGGAAGGTGCTACGGCTGCTGGACGCCCTGGGCGTGGCCCGGGTCCACTACGCCGGGCTCTCCCTCGGCGGGATGGTCGGCATGTGGCTGGCCGCGCACGCCGGCGAGCGGATCGACCGCCTCGCCCTGCTGTGCACCTCCGCATCCCTCGGACCGGCCGACGGCTGGCGGTCCCGGGCCGCCACCGTCCGGGCCGGTCGGCTGGACAGCATCGCCGACGCGATCGTCGAACGCTGGTTCACTCCCGCCTTCGCCGCGGGTAACCCGGACACCGTCGCCGGGTACCGGAGCATGCTGGTGAGCACTCCCGCCGCCGGGTACGCCGGCTGTTGCGAGGCGATCGCCGCGATGGATCTGCGTCCGGACCTGGCCGCCGTGCGCGCCCCGACGCTGGTGATCGGGGCCGCCGACGACCCGGCGACCCCACCGGAGCAGGCCGCCACCATCGCCGAGCGGATCCCCTCGGCCCGTCTGGTGGTGCTCGACGGCGCGGCGCACCTGGCCAACGTCGAGCAACCCGAGGCCGTCGCCCGACTGCTCGCGGAACACCTCGATCCGGAAGGCGTGGTGCCCAGATGACCGACCAGCAGCGGTACGAGGCCGGCATGGCGGTACGCCGGCAGGTGCTCGGCGACGCGCACGTCGACCGGGCCGTCGCCGGCACCGACGAGTTCACCACCGACTTCCAGGACCTGATCACCCGCTACGCGTGGGGTGAGATCTGGACCCGGGAGGGGCTGGACCGGCGGACCCGCAGCTGTATCACCCTCGCCGTGCTGGCCACCCTGCACCACGACGAGGAACTGGCCATGCACGTACGTGCCGCCCTGCGTAACGGCCTGACCCCCGACGAGATCGGGGAGGTGCTGCTCCAGGTGGCCGTCTACGCCGGCGTACCGGCGGCGAACCGGGCGTTCAAGGTGGCCCAGGAGACGCTGCGGCAGGAGGGCCGGTGACCGACGAGGCGACGGCCCGACCCGGCGAGTTCGTCCAGTCGCTGGAACGCGGGCTCGCGGTGATCCGGGCCTTCGACGCCGAACACCCGCAGCTCACGCTCAGCGAGGTGGCCCGCACCACCGGGCTGACCCGGGCCGCGGCCCGACGCTTCCTGCTCACCCTCGTCGAACTCGGCTACGTACGCACCGACGGGCGGCTGTTCTCGCTGCGTCCGCGTGTCCTCGACCTCGGCTACGCCTACCTGTCCAGCCTGAGCCTGCCCGAGGTGGCGCAGCCGCACATGGAGGCGTTGGTGGCGCAGGTGCACGAGTCCTGCTCGGTGTCGGTGCTCGACGGCGACGAGGTCGTCTACGTCGCCCGGGTGCCCACCAAGCGGATCATGACGGTGGGGATCAGTGTCGGCACCCGGTTCCCCGCGTACGCGACGTCGATGGGTCGGGTGCTGCTCGCCGCGCAGCCGGCCGGATGGCTGGACGACTATCTCGCCACGGCGCAGCTACGCCCGCTGACCCGGCGCACCGTGACCGACCCGGCCAAGCTGCGCGGCCTCCTGACGAAGATCGCCAGCCAGGGGTACGCCCTGGTCGACCAGGAGTTGGAGGAGGGGTTGCGGTCACTGGCCGCGCCGATCCACGGCGACAGCGGTTCGGTGGTGGCCGCGGTGAACGTCTCCGCCCACGCCAGCCGCGGCTCGTTCGAGGTGATCCGCAAGGAACTGCTGCCGCCGTTGCTGACCACCGCCAGGCGCATCGAGGAGGACCTGCGCGCCGGTCCCGGTCGCTGAGCCCGGTCGCGGGCCGGGCGTCCGGCGCTGCGGCGAATCGGCCCGGGGCGGCTCGTCGGCGTACCACCATGTGGGGGGCGACGAACGGGGGGCGGGGTGCGCGAGCTGCTGCTGGTCATCACGCTGGGCGTCGTCGTGCTGGTCGGCACCACCATCGGTGGCCGCTACCGGGTCGCCCCGCCGGTGCTGCTCATCTGCCTGGGCGCCCTGGTGGCGCTGCTGCCCCCGTTCTCGCACGTCGTCCTCGCGCCCGAGGTGGTCCTGCTGCTGTTCCTGCCGGCGATCCTCTACCGCGAGAGCCTGGTCGTCAGCCTGCGGGAGATCAGGGCGAACATCGTGGTCATCGCGTTGCTGGCGATCGGCCTGGTCGGGGTCACGATGGTCGCGGTGTCGCTGGTCCTGCAACGCTTCGGTGTCGACCCGGCGGTGGCCTGGGTGCTCGGCGCGGTGCTCGCCCCGACCGACGCCGCGGCCGTGGCCGGGCTGGCCAAACGGATGCCCCGCCGGCTGCTGACCACCCTGCGCGCGGAGAGCCTGGTCAACGACGGCACCGCCCTGGTGCTGTTCGCCATCGCGCTCGGCCTGCTGGGTGGAGGCGCCGCACCGAGCGCCTTCGAGCTGGTCGAGCGGATCGGCCTGTCCTTCCTCGGTGGCATCGCCTCCGGCATGGTGGTCGGCACGGTGGTGATCCTGATCCGCAAGCGCATCGACGACCCGCTGCGGGAGGGTGCCCTCAGTGTGCTCACCCCGTTCACCGCCTACTTCCTCGCCGACAGCATCCACGAGAGCGGGGTGCTCGCGGTGGTGGTGGCCGGTCTGATGTTGTCCTACGCCAACCCCCGGGTGATCCGGGCGCGGTCCCGGATCCTCGCGGTGTCGTTCTGGGACCTGACCACCTTCCTCATCAACGGGGCACTCTTCGTGCTGGTCGGCATGCAGATCCCCCGGGCGGTGCAGAACGTCACGAGCGTCACGCTGGCCCGGGCCGTGGTGATCGCGCTCGTGCTGGCCGGGGTGCTGGTGCTGGTCCGGATGCTCTGGCTGCATCTGATCGCCGCCGTGGCCCGGCTGGACCGGCGCGAGTCACAGCTCGCCCGCCAGGTCAACTGGCGGGTGCGTACGGTCGCCGGTTGGGCCGGTTTCCGGGGAGCGGTCTCCCTGGCGGCGGCGCTCGCCGTGCCGTTGACCGCCCGGGACGGCAGCCCGGTACCGGAACGCGATCTGATCATCTTCGCCGTCGCCACGGTGATCCTGGTGACCATGCTCGTGCAGGGCACCACCCTGCCGCTCCTGATGAACTGGGCCGGGTTGCGCGGCGACCCGGAGCGGGTCGCGGAGTCCCAGCGGGCGCAGGTGGCCGCCACCCAGGCCACCCTCGACGCGCTGCCCGACCTCGGCGACCGGGTGGGTGCCGAGGCCGAGATCGTGCGACGGCTCCGGGCCGAGTACGAGGCCCATCTGAGCGCGGCGCGGTCCGAGCCGGAGGACGAATCGGTGGCCGCCCGGGAGGTCGAGCGCCAACTGCGGCTGGCGGCCCTCGAACACAAGCGGCGCGAGATCACCGGGATGCGCGACCGACGGGAGATCGACGACACCGTGTTGCAGGAGTTGCAGGCCCGCCTCGACGTGGAGGAGATCCGCCTGCTCGGCCCGACGCCGTTCGAGTGACGACCGGTCACGGCTCGACACCGACGCCGCTCACCCCGTGGCCGCACCGCCGGCGGGCAGCGCGAGCGCGACCGTGAGGTCGAGCAGACTACGCGGATCGGTGAGCCGGTCACCGTAGAGCTGGCGCAGCTGACCCATCCGGTAGCGCACGGTCTGCGGGTGGACGAAGAGATCGGCGGCGACGTCGTCGCGCCGCCCCTGGTGCAGCAGCCAGGACCGCAGCGTCTCGGTGAGTCGTTCGGCGGTGGCGGCGGGCAGCGCGGCGAGGGGTTGCAGAACCCGGGCGCGCAGGTCGGCGAGCGCCTCGACGTCTGCGCTGAGCAGCAGTTCGGCCAGATGCGCCTCGGTGTCCAGGGGCTCGCCGTCGGTGGGCTGGGCGATACCGAGGGCGACCACCCGGACCACCCGCCGGTACGAGGAACTGACCCGGGTCCAGGGACGGCACGGCCCCAGCACCGCGCGGCGGCCGTGCAGCACCCGGGCGAGCTGCCGCCGCCGGTCGCCGTGCATGTCCGGTACAAGCAGCACCGCGGTCTCCTCGCCGGGCTCCCCGGCCGGCAGTTCCTCGCTGCTCTCCAGGGTGTGTTCGGCCAGCAGGGCGAGCGCCCCGCGCAGCTTCGCCTGCGGCAGCAGCGCCACGGTGAGGGTCTGCGGCACCGGCCAGTCGGCCCGCTCGGCGTTGCGCAGCAGCACGTCCTCGGCCTCACCGGCGAGCAACTGCTGGGTGAGCCGTTCCAGGTTCCGCCGCCGGGCCCGGCCGACACTGGCCAACTCGTCGGCGTGCCCGGCGACGCTCGCGGCGGACAACTCGTCGATGTAGGCGAACATCAGCTCGGCGAACTCGGCGACTGTGGCGGCGGGCAGCCCGGTGGCCACGGTGGCCGCGGCCAGCTCCCGCCAGGAGACCCGGGCACCCACCCGGTACGCGGCCAGCAGCGCGTCCACGCTGCGGCCCGACCGGGCCTCGCCGCTGCCCAGGGCGTACGCGGCCTCCAGCGCCGGGACCAGCGGGGTGCTCGGGTCGTTGACCTGGGTACGGTCGGCGGTCTGGGACTGTTCGAGCAGTTGCAGGAAGGTGCCCAGCGCGATCTGCACCGCGTTCTCTATCTTGTCCCGCATCTGGCCGGTCAGCGTGCCGGAGTAGCTGGGCACCTCGCCGGTGATCGCGGTGACGGTCTGCCCGGCCACCAACGGCAGCCGGTCGCGCAGTTCACGGGCCACCCGCTGGTCCAGTTCGATGCGGGCCGCCCGATTTGTCGTTCCGGAGGGTTCCGCCACGGTTGTTCTCCCCGCACAAAAGGGATGGATCGCTTTACCTTCGCTGGCCAAGATTTTATGCCAGCGCGCCGCGACCATCGTCGTATGACCGCCACCGTCCCGCGACCGGGCCCGACGAGATCTTTTCGGCGCCGCCTGTGGCGGCTCGCCGAGACGGTGACCACGCCGGTGCTGCCCAGCGACTACCTCGACCTGGTCGCACCGCTACGCGCCGGCGCCGAGCTGCGCGGCCGGATCGTCGCCGTGCACCCGGAAACCCCGGACGCGGCGACCCTGGTGATCCAGCCCGGCCGCAGCTGGCGCGGGCACGTCCCCGGCCAGTACGTCCGGCTCGGTGTCGACGTCGACGGGGTGCGCCAGTGGCGCGCCTACTCGGTCACCTCGGCTCCCGGCAGGCGCGCCGACCCCATCTCGGTTACGGTGAAGGCGATTCCCGACGGCGTGGTCAGCAACCATCTGGTCCGCCGGCTGCGACCGGGCACGATCGTGCAGCTCGACCAGGCGCGCGGCGACTTCGTGCTGCCGGAGCGGGCGCCGTCGCGGGTGCTGTTCCTCACCGCGGGCAGCGGCATCACCCCGGTCGCGGGGATGCTGCACTCGGGGGCCCTGGCCGGCAGCGACGTGGTGCTCGTGCACTCGGCGCCCACCGCCGCGGACGTGGTCTTCGGCGCGGAGCTGCGCGGCCTCGCCGAGCGTGGTGTGATCCGGCTGGTCGAGCGGCACACCGAGGTCGAGGGACTGCTCGACGTGGCCGAACTCGACACCCTGGTCCCGGACCACCTGGAGCGCCAGACCTGGGCGTGCGGCCCGCTCGGGCTGCTCGACGCGGCGGAGGCGCACTGGTCGGCCCGCGGCCACGCCGCGCGGCTGCACACCGAGCGGTTCCGTCCGACGGTGATCACCGCGGGTGACGGTGGCACCGTCACCTTCACCCGCTCGTCGGTGACCGTGACGGCCGCCGGCGCCACCCCGCTGCTGGACGCCGGCGAGAACGCCGGGGTGCTGATGCCGTCGGGCTGCCGGATGGGCATCTGCTTCGGCTGCGTGCTGCCGCTGCGCCAGGGCGCGGTCCGCGACCTGCGCAACGGCCAGCTCACCACCGCCCTGCCGGGCGACGGCGTACGCGTGCAGACCTGCGTGTCTGCCGCCGCCGGCCCGTGTGAACTCGAGATCTGATCGGAGACCGACCGACGTGACCGTGATCCAGAAGAAGGCCGTAAACCCGATCGCCCACCTCAGCGCCGAGGACATCGAGACCCTCGGCAAGGAACTCGACGCCATCCGGGAGCGGGTCATCGCCTCCCGGGGCGAGCGGGACGCCGCGTACATCCGCAAGGTCATCTCGACCCAGCGGAAGCTGGAGATCGGCAGCCGGGTGGTGCTGCTGTTCTCACTGTTCCCACCGGCCTGGATCGTGGGCACCGCCGGGCTGTCGGTGGCGAAGATCCTGGAGAACATGGAGATCGGGCACAACGTCCTGCACGGCCAGTGGGACTGGATGCGCGATCCGAAGATCCACTCGACCAGCTGGGAATGGGACCACGTCGCCCCGGCCGACCAGTGGAAGCAGTCGCACAACGAGCTGCACCACCGGTTCACCAACGTGGTCGGCAAGGACAACGACCTCGGCTACGGCATCATGCGGGTCGACGAGGACCAGCCCTGGCACCCGGCCCACCTGGGGCAGCCGCTCTACAACTTCCTCAACGCCTGCTTCTTCGAGTACGGCATCGCCGCGTACGACCTCGACCTGGGCAACAAGCTGAAGAACGGGGGACACAAGGATCCCGAGTTCCGGCGCCGGGTCCGCGCGGTCGGCCGGAAGATCCGCCGTCAGTTCCTCAAGGACTACCTGCTGTTCCCCCTGTTGTCCGGCCCGTCGTTCCTGCACACCCTGGCCGCCAACTTCACCGCGAACCTGGTCCGCAACCTGTGGAGCCACTCGGTCATCATGTGCGGGCACTTCCCGGAGGGGGTGGAGACCTTCGAGAAGACCTCGATCGAGGGGGAGACCCGGGGGGAGTGGTACGTGCGGCAGATGCTCGGCTCGGCCAACATCAGCGGCAGCCGGCTGATGCACATCATGACCGGCAACCTGTCGTTCCAGATCGAACACCACCTCTTCCCCGACCTGCCGAGCAACCGCTACCAGGAGATCGCGCCGGAGGTGCGGGCGTTGTTCGACAGGTACGGGCTGAAGTACACCACCGGCTCGCTGCCCCGGCAGGTCTTCTCCGCGTGGCGGAAGGTCTTCCGGCTCGCCCTGCCGAACCGCCGTCAGCCGGCGCCGCCGGTCACTCCGCTCGACGACTCCGCCGAGCACCCCACCCCGGCGCTCGTCGCCGCCTGACCACCCGGCAGCCCCCGCTGCCGCCGGACCTGTGTCCTACTGCTCGCCGTCGATCACGTCGGTCTCGCCGTCGTGGGAGTACGTCACCGGCAGCTGCTCGTCCGGCAGCGGGGCCTGGGCCGGATTGTGATGCGGGTCGCCGTCCGGGGAGAACAGCACCGGGTCGGTCTTCGCGCTCTTCTCGCGCTCTTCCTCCGGCTCGGTCACGACCGGCTCCTCACCTCGGGGTCACTGCCCTCCGACGCTACGTGCGCCGGGACGCACCCCGCCCCGACCGGGCGGCACTTCCACCCGATCGGGGCTGGTCGGCGTCACGGCCGTAGCAGCACGGGGCCCGCGTCGATCCGGGTCCGGAACAGCGCGTACGGCTTGCGTCGCAGGTCCCGGCCGCGGTTGAACGGCGGCTGCCGGTGCACCTGGTTGGCGATCATGTATAGGTGCCGACTGGTGGCCACGCTGAGCGTGTCGGGCCAGAGCAGCCGAGCGTCGTGCACCACGGTCTCGTACTCACCGTCGGGGCGGCGCCGCAGCACCGCGTTGTGCTCGTAGTTGGTCAGGTAGAGCCGGCCGGCGTCGTCGGACTCCAGGCCGTCCGCGCCGCCGCCCTTGTCGCCCTCGTCGACCACCGTCGCGGCGACCTCCGCGTCACCCAGCGCACGATCGGCCAGCGCGTCGGTGGCGACGCTGTACCAGCGGCGGGTGGCGAGGGCGCAGTAGTACAGCCGGGCGCCGTCGGCGGAGATGGCGATGCCGTCGGCGCCGACGCCCACCGGCTGCGGGGGAGCGTCCGGGGGGCGGACCAGGAACGGTCGTCCCTCGACCACCGGCCGGAAGTCCGCCAGCGGTGCCGCCTTGGTGGACGGGTGGTCGTTCAGGCGCCGCCACGACGACCCGCTGGCCAGGTCGACCACGATGATGGCGTTCGGGGCACCATCGGCGGAGTCGGTGACGTACGCGATGCCGGCCTCCCCGCGACGCAGGTCGAAGCGCACGTCGTTGAGGTACGACGTGGGCAGCACCACGTCGGGCGGGAAGGTGATCACCTGGGCGACGGTGTCGGTTCTCAGGTCCACCCGGACCAGTTTCGGCCCGCCGGGGGAGGTCGGCTGGAACATCGGGCTACCCGTGTCGAGCACCCAGAGCCGGTCGATCGGGTCGACCACCACACTCTGCACCGACACGAACGCCGACGGGTCGTCGTCGCCGGACGGCGTGTTCCACCGCAGGTCGGGAAAGGGGACCTCGCGGCCGCGCCGCAGCTCCACCACGGTCGCGGGCACCTCGTCACCCCACCGGGGAAAGTTGACGAAGATCCGACCACGGTGCGAGACGGTCACCCCGGTGGGCATCGCGTCCCAGAACCGGTGTACCACGTCCAGCGTGCCGACCGGTTCGTCGGTGGGTAGTGCCTTTCGCATCCTTCGACCTCCCGTCGCACACAGGGATCAACTGATCTCTCTACGTCTATCGTCTCAAAGCGGACGACGTACGCGACAGCGTCGTCGCCCATCCGACCCGCAAGCAGCGGGAAGGCCATTCGTCACCCAACCGTCACGTGTCCGCGCGGTCCCCGCCACCTGACCCCGGCAGGGTGGGACCCCGACCCCTCCGAGCTGGGAAGGAGCAAGCCATGGCCGTCGTACTGGATGACCATCTGGTCACCCTGACCTGTGACAACTGCGGTGACACGGTCGCCGGGCCGCGGATGGCCTCCGACGCGGAGGTGGTCTGGCCGTTGGTGTCCGAGCACGGCTGGAGCGGTTCCCCGTTGGCCCACGGACCGCACCGCTGCGCACACTGCACCCAGCTCGGTCCCGCCGCCGCCGGTGTGCCCGGCGGCATCCTCGGCATCGAGCACCTCGGAGCCGTCACCGTGGTGACCGTCGCCGGCGACGTCGACGTCGACACCGGTGACACCCTGGGCATCGCGTTGCGGCACGCCGCCGACATGGGCGGACATGTCCTGGTGGACCTCGGCGGGACCGACCTGCTCGACTCCACCGCCCTCGGGCTGCTCGTCCGCGCACACCGGCACGCCGCCGAGCGCGGCGCACTGCTCTGCGTGGCGTCGAGGTCACCGCTGATCCGTCAGGTACTCCGGGTCACCCGGCTGGACGAGGTGTTCCCGGTCGCGGACACCCGCGCCGACGCGCTCGCCCGGCTCCAGAGCCGCGCGGCGGCCGTCGACGCCTCGGAGTAGGCGACGTTCGTCGGGTTCGGCTCGTCCACGGCGCCGGTGCCGGGCGCCGTGGACGAGCCGAAGCTCAGCGGCGTCCGCGCCGGTGACCGGCCAGCCGTAACGCGTTGCAGACGTCCGTCACGCCCTCGACGTCCCACGCCAACTCGCCGGCCGCCCGTCGGGTCTCGGCGCTGGCGACCAGGCCGGTGAGGATCACGACCCGGTTCTGCACCATCACCGTGATCTGCTGCCGCCGGGTCGACCAGTCGGCGCTGAGCCGCTGGGCGACCAGGGCGGCGAGGCGGACATCCTCGTCGTGGTGCTGCGGCTCGTCCCACAGCGCGCGGAAGGAGTGATCGTCGGGCATCGGCCAGGGCCACGGCATCACCACAGCGGTCTCCTTCGTCGTTGATGCCGGCGACCCGACGCGCCGTCCCGATCGACCACCACCTTGCGCAACGACCTTGGAGTCGACCGCACGGTTGGATGACAGTTGGATGACAGTCACAGTGGCGTGCTGGCCGGCGGCCGGGTGTCTCCGGTCCGATCGGCGGCCGGCAGCCACAACACGAAGGTGCTGCCCGTACCCGTCCGGGAGAAGACCGCGACCTGGCCGCCGTGCGACTCGACGATCTGCCGGACGATGGCCAACCCCAACCCGGTCCGCCGGTCACCTGAGCCGCCTCGGCCAGCCTCGCCCCGCCAGAACCGGTCGAAGACCCGCGCCTGATCGGCCTCGGCGATGCCCGGTCCCTCGTCGGCGACGGCCAACCACAACCAGTCGCCCACCCGGCCGGTGGCCACCGTGACCGCCCCGCCGAGCGGGGACAGGCGCACCGCGTTGGACAGCAGGTTGCCGGCGGCCCGACGCAGCGTGTCGGGGTCGCCGATGAGGGTGAGCCCCGCCTCGAGCGCGTACCGCAGGCGCAGGCCACGGCCGGTGGCCAGGGCGGCGAAGTCCTCGCCCGCCTCGCGGGCCACCGCGCTGAGATCCACGTCCGTGTCGGACATCGAGTCGGCGTCCCGACGGGCCGTGGCCAGCAGATCCTCGACCAGCCGGGACATCCGGGTGGTCGCCCGGTCGATCGTCGCCACCGCACCGGCCCGCTCCTGCTCGCCGGCCTCGGCAGCGGTCAGCGACGCGTCGAGACTGGCCCGGATGATCGCCAACGGGCTGCGCAACTCGTGCGATGCGTCGTCGATGAGCTGGCGCTGGGCCTGGAAGGCGTGTTCCAGCCGGTCGAGCATCGAGTCGATGGTGTCACCGAGGTCGCGCAGTTCGTCGCGGGGGCCGGTCAGGCGGATCCGGCGGGACAGGTCGGTGGCCTGGATCTCCCGGGCGGTGCGGGCGATCGCGCCGACCGGACGCAACGCCCGGCCGGAGAGCACCCACCCGATGCCGAGGCTGGCCACGAAGAGCCCGCCGAGGGCGATCAACGAGTAGTCCCGGACCGTCTGCAGCAGCCGCAGGTTCACTTCGTCCTCGATCTGCTGGACCTCGGCCACCTCCAGCGTGGTGCCGGTGGGCACCGTACGCCCGTCGCTCTTGCGCTTGACCAACTGCGCCTCGTACCGCTTGGTGATCGGCTTCGGGTCGACCGCCCGGTCCACCGCCACGTACGCCACCGCCAGACCGGCGCCGGCGAGCGCGAACAGCAGCGTCGAGTAGAGCACCGTCAGCCGGAACCGGATCGACCGGAAGACAGTCATGCCAGCACCTCCCGCAGCCGGTAGCCGCGCCCGACGACCGTCTCGATCGCCGGTTCGTCGCCGCCGCCGGTGAGTTTGCGCCGCAACGTACCCACGGTGACCCGGACGGTCTCGGTGAACGGATCGGCGTTGGCGTCCCAGACGTGCTCCAGCAGCTCCTCGGCCGGCACCACCCGCCCCGGGCGGGTCATCAGGTACTCCAGGACACCGAACTCCTTGCGGGTCAGGTGCAGCTGCCGGGCCCCCCGCCGGGCCTCCTGCCGGGCCACGTCCAGGGTCAACGCGCCCACGGTCAGCACCACCCCGGTGCCGCCGGTGTCCCGACGCAGCAGCGCCCGTACCCGGGCCAGCAACTCGGCCAGCGCGAACGGCTTCACCAGATAGTCGTCGGCGCCCTCGTCCAGGCCGCGGACGCGGTCACCCAGACCACCCCGGGCGGTGAGCATGAGCACCCGGAGGTCCCGCCCACCGGCCACCTCGACCGCTCCGGACCGGATCGCCCGGCACACCGCGAACCCGTCGCCGTCGGGCAGGTTGACGTCGAGCAGCATCAGGTCGTACGCGTTGACCAGCAGCAGGTCGTACGCCTGCGCCGCGTCGGCGGCGAGATCGACGGCGTAGCCGGCGCGAGCCAGCCCGACCCGCAACGCGCCGGCCAGATCCTCTTCGTCCTCCACCACGAGCAGCCGCATCTGTCAGTTATCCCCTCGCGATCAGCCCCCGCGCCACCTGGGCCGCCCGTTCGACCGGGATGGCGAAGCCGATCCCGATGTTGCCGCTGCCCTCAAGCGTGGCGATGGCGGTGTTCACGCCCACCACCTCGCCCCGGCCGTTGACGAGGGGGCCACCCGAGTTGCCCGGGTTGATGGACGCGTCCGTCTGCACCGCCGGCTGCCGCGCCCCACCGCCGAGACGGACCGGCCGGTCCAGCGCGCTGACGATCCCGGCCGTCACCGTGCCGGAGAGCCCGAGCGGCGAACCGACGGCGAGCACCGGCTCACCGACCCGGGTCTGCCCGGCCGAAGCCAGCGGCAGCGGGCGCAGACCGTTACCCGGATCGACGCGTAGCACGGCGATGTCGGTACCCGGGTCCCGGCCGACCAACCGCGCGGAGAGCCGCCGGCCGTCCCGGCCGATCACCTGGATGCTGCCGCCGCCGGCGACCACGTGGTTGTTGGTGACCACGTGGCCCCGATCGTCGATCAGGAACCCCGATCCGGAGGCACCCCGACCACCGCCGGCCACCCGCACCGACACCACCCCGGCCAGCACCTGGTCGGCGGCGGTGACCAGGTCGACCGCCGGATCACCGGCCGGGCCGGCCGGCGGGGCGGCGGTCGGCGCGCCGCCGGCGGTGAGGTGCCCGGCGACGCCGCCGGCACCCGCGGACACCGCCACCACGGTGAGCCCGGCCAGCAACAGCCGGGGCCAGCGGGCCGCTGCGGCGGCCGGTGCGCCGCTCCGGTCCGCCGGGTCGTCGGGCCCCGCCGGCGTGACCAGAAGTGCCGCGACCGAAGTGGACCCGGGCGGCTGCTCGTCCGTCGACAGGTCCGGCGAGACGAACCGTGGGCCGCGCGGCTCACCCAGTCCCGCGATCGTGCTGTGCATGCGATGTCCCCTCCTCGGGGACGGCCGTCGGACGGCCGTCAGGGCAGTCGGGAGAACCAGAACAGCGAACCGGCGGCGGCCAGCAGGGCGAGCACCAGGCCGGCGCCGATGAACCGCGCCGAAACGTCCTGGCGTTCCAGCCGGTGACCGACCGACGAACCGATGTCGGAGTAGGCCGCGCGCAACTCGTCGCCGCTGCCCGCCTCGTAGTAACCGCCGCCGGCCTGCTCGGCCACGGCGCGCAGGGTCGCCCCGTCGACCGGGACCGCCTGGCCACCACCGATCCGCCCCTCGGGGGTGCCGAAGGAGATGGTGTCGACCGGTACGCCCGCCTGCACCGCGGCGGCGGCGGCGAGCGCCGGATCCCGACCCGAGGTGTTCGCCCCGTCGGAGAGCAGCACCACCCGCGCCGGCGGCGGATCCTCGGCCGCCTGCGCGTCCAGGGTGCGGATCGACTCCAGGGAGGTTTGGATGGCCTCGCCGATCGCCGTCCCCTGAAGACCGGTGACGCCCTCGTCGAGCTGGTCGATGCCGGCGGTCACCGACTCCCGGTCGCCGCCCGGTGCGACCACCACCGACGCGCTGCCGGCGAAGGCCACCAGTCCGACGTTGAACTCCGCCGGCAGGTCGGCCACGAAATCACGGGCCGCCTCCCGGGCCGCGAGCAGCCGGTCCGGCGGCACGTCGTCGGCGAGCATGGAACGGGACACGTCGACGGCCACGATGACGGTGGCCCGCTCCCGGGGCACCCGTACCTCGTCCGTCGGGCGGGCGAAGCCCACCACCAGCAACGCCAGCATCGCGACGAACAGCCCGGCCGGCACGTGCCGTCGCCACGCCGGACGAGCCGGCGCCACCTTGTCCAACAGGCGCAGATTGGTGAACCGCACCGCGTACCGGCTGTGTCGGCGTTGCCGCAGCAGGTACCCGACCACCAGGGCGGCCACCCCCGCCAACAGCCACAGCCGTTCCGGAGACTCCCAGCTCACGCCGCTCCTCCCGAGGTGGGTCGGGCCGCCCGGGCCAGCCGACGCTGGCCGTGGACGTGCCGGACGATGTCGGCGATCCAGTCCCGGTCGGTGCTCAGGGGCAGGTGCGCCGCGCCGGCCCGGCGCAACGCCCGCGCCACGGCCAGCCGTTGGGCGGCGGCCGCCGCCGCGTAGCGGTCGCGCAGCCGCCGGCTGCCGGTGGCGACCTCGCGCCGCCGCCCGCTCTCCGGGTCGACAAGCGTGATCAGGCCGACGTCGGGCAGCTCCAGCTCGCGCGGATCACGGACCTCGACGGCGAGCACCTGGTGCCGCGCGGCCAGCCGGCGCAGCGGCAGTTCCCAGTCCGGGGGCCCGCTTCCGGCGCCGGCCACCCCCTCGTCGGGCAGGCCGTCCAGGAAGTCGGAGACGACCACCGCCAGTCCGCGACGGCCGGCCGACCGGCGCAGCCCGTCGATGGCTTCGGCCAGTGGCACCGGGTCGCTCGCCGGTCGGCCCCGCGGCACCTCCAGCAGGGCGCGCAGCAGGCTGATCAGGTGGTACCGGCCGGAGCGGGCGGGGAAGCGGCGTATCCCGGCGTCGCCGAGCACGTGCGCGCCGAGCCGGTTGCCGGAGCCGGCGGTCAGGAAGCCGACGGCGGCGACGGCCGCCACCGCCAGCTCCCGCTTCTCCAACTCGGCGGTGCCGAAGTCCATGCTGGGTGTCGCGTCGACGAGCATCCAGGTGGTCAGCTCCCGGTCGGCGTCGACGGTACGCACGTGGGGAACGGCCGTGCGAGCGGTCACCGACCAGTCCATCCGCCGGACCTCGTCCTCGCCCGGGCGGTACTCCCGGCTGCCGGCCGGTTCGCTGCCCGGCCCCGGCAACAGGCCCAGGTGCTGCCCGTGCAGCAGCCCGTCGAGACGGCGGGTGATGGTCAGTTCCAGCCGGCGCAACCGACGCTGCGGCGCCAGGTGCCCGAGGCTCGTCGCGTTCTCGTTCACGCCGCCGCTCCCAGGCCCGGCCCCTGGGTTTCCTGGGCGGGAGCGATCTGTGGAGGTGGCACCGTCGCGACGACCCGCCGCACCAGTTCGCCGGGGTCGACATCGTCGGCGACCGCGTCGAAGGAGAGGACCAGCCGGTGGGCGAGCACGTCGACGGCGATCTCCCGCACGTCGGCCGGCAGCACGTAGTCCCGGCCACGCAGCAGGGCCAGCGCCCGGGCCGCGGCGACCAGGCCGAGGGTGGCCCGAGGGCTGGCACCGTACGCCAGCTGCGCGGCCACGTCCGGCAGGCCGAACCGCCGCGGGTCACGGGTGGCCAGCACCAGCCGTACGACGTACTCGGCCAGGGCGTGGTGGACGAAGACCTCCCGGGCCCTGGCCTGCAACGTCGCCAGCCGGGTCGGGTCCAGCACCGGTCGGGCGGCCGGGACGTCGGTGCCCATCCGGTACAGGATGCCGAGCTCCTCGTCGTCGGTCGGATAGTCGACGACGATCTTCATCAGGAACCGGTCCCGTTGTGCCTCGGGCAGCTGGTAGACGCCCTCGGACTCGATCGGGTTCTGGGTGGCCAGCACCAGAAACGGGGTGGGAACCGGGTAGGTCCGCCCGCCGATCGAGACGTGTCCCTCGGCCATCACCTCCAGCAGCGCGGACTGCACCTTGGCCGGCGCCCGGTTGATCTCGTCGGCGAGGACCAGGTTCGCCATGACCGGCCCCAGCTCGACGTCGAACGTCTCGGTCGAGGCGCGGTAGATCCGGGTACCGAGAATGTCCGACGGCACCAGGTCCGGGGTGAACTGGATTCGGGCGAAGCTGCCGCCCACCGCCGTGGCCAGGGTCTCCGCCGCAAGGGTCTTGGCCACCCCGGGCACCCCTTCCAGCAGGCAGTGACCCCGGGCGAGCAGCGCGGTCAGCAACCGCTCCACCAGCCGGTCCTGGCCGACGATCACCCGCTTGACCTCGAACAGGGTCCGTTCCAGCAGTCGAGTGTGGTCGGTCTGCCCGCCTGCGGTGTCCAACTCGCTCACGGCGGCGCTGTTGATGGTGCTCCGCATGCGCTGTGCTCCTCGGTCGCGTCGTCTCGACGCGGGTGCCCGGACAACGGGGGAGCCCGGGCACCCGCAGTGACCCATTGGGCCAGAACGGACCGAAAGCCAACCGAACGGCGAAGGTCAGCCTGCTCGGCCGGCCTGGCGGAGCATCTCGTCCGTCTCGGGGTCCGCCATCAGCTCCCGGACCTCCTGTGGGCAGCGGCAGGCGACGGCGATCTTGGCGGCCCATGCCAGCGCCTCCTCGCGCTCGGCCACGTCGACGACCACGAAACCGCCGATGACCTCCTTGGTCTCCGGGTACGGTCCGTCGGTGACCAGCCCGTCCGTGGCGACGACGCTGGCCCGCTGCCGCTGTAGTCCGGCGCCGAACACGAACACCCCGGCGTCCACGGCCTCCTGGGTCACCGCGTGCGCCGCCCTGCCCACGTCGGGCCAGTCCTCGTCGGGGATGTGGTCCATCGCGCCGTCGTTGAACGAGATCAGGTACCGCGCCATCGCATAGCTCCCTTGTCCCGGCGGCCCTTCGGGCCGCTCTCACCTGATCTACGAGCGACCCGCCGCCCATCCGACAAGGTGCCGGACGATTTTTTCACGGGTCAGCCGGCGAGCTGGTCGCGGCGGCGGGTCAGGTAGGCCTGTTCGGCGGGGTTGCCGGCGAGACCGATGGCCCGGTCGTACGCCGCCCGTGAGTCGGCGTGGCGTCCGAGCCGTCGCAGCAGGTCGGCGCGGGCGGCGTGGAAGGCATGGTAGCCATCGAGGGCCTCGCCGAGCGGGTCGGTCTCGGCGAGCCCGACCTCGGGGCCGTCGACCTCGGCGACCGCGACGGCCCGGTTGAGCCACACGACCGGCGAGGGATCGAGCTGCACCAGGCTGTCGTAGAGCGCCACGAGGGTGGACCAGTCGGTGTCGCGGCTGGCGGGCGCGTTCGCGTGGACCGCGTTGATCGCCGCCTGCAGCTGGTAGCGCCCGGGTGCGTCACCGCCGGCCGTCAACACCTTGATCCGTTCGCCGAGCAGCGCGTTGCCCTCGGCGATCCGGGCGCGGTCCCAAGCGCTGCGGTCCTGCTCGTCGAGGGTCACCAGTTCCCCGGTGGCGGACACGCGCGCCGGCCGCCGGGCGTCGACGAGCAGCATCAGCGCGAGCAGGCCGGTCACCTCGCCGTCGTCCGGGAGAAGGGTCCGCAGCAGACGGCCCAGGCGGATCGCCTCGTCGCTGAGGTCGACGCGCACCGCCTCGTCTCCCTCGCTGGCCAGATAGCCCTCGTTGAAGACGAGGTAGACGACGGCGAGCACACCGGCGAGCCGCTCGTGGATGTCGTCGGCCGAGGGCACCCGGTACGGAATGCCCGCCGCCTTGATCTTCGCCTTGGCGCGGGTGATCCGTCGGGCCATCGCGGTCTCCTGCACCAGGAAGGCGCGGGCGATCTCGCCGACGGTGAGGCCGCCGAGCAGGCGCAGGGTGAGCGCCACCCGGGCCTGCATCGCCAGCGCCGGGTGGCAGCAGGTGAAGACCAGCCTGAGCCGGTCGTCCCCGATCGGGCCGGTCGGCTCGGCCGGGGTGTCGTCGTACGCGATCCGGGCCGCCCGGTGCTTGGCGTCGCGCTGCGAGTCCCGCCGGAGTCGATCGATCGCCTTGCGGGTCGCGGTGGTGGCGAGCCAACCGCCGGGACTGGGTGGTACGCCGTCGCGCGGCCACCGCTCCACGGCCGCTGCGAACGCCTCGGCCGTCGCCTCCTCGGCGACATCGAGGTCACCGAAGCGGCGGGCGAGGCTGGCGACCACCCGCGCCCACTCCTCCCGGTGGGCACGGGTGACTGCCTGCTCAACGGTCGGAGCTGGCACGGCTCACGCGGCGCGCTGGCGCAACCCCACGAACGGCTACGCCGTTCGACACCACCCCGCGGGGACCGGTCACGGCAGCCGGGTGGCCGGCGGAGCGGGGTCGGCGGGCAGCTGGCGTACGGTGTCGCCTTCCTTGATCGTCGCACCGACGACCACCCGGGCGTTGAGGCCGCGAAGGCGCAGTTGCTGGCCCTCCTCGCTCCAGACGATCTTGTGGGCATCCCGCCCGAACCGGGCAGCGAACTTGGCACAGCCGTTGTGCGGCTGGTCGGTCACCTCGATGACGGCCCGGTCGCCGATCGCCAGGCGGGTACCGGCTGGCAGGGCGTCGACGCTCAGGTCCAGGTCGACGTAGAGCTGGTCCCCGGCAAGCGCCCAGGCGTCCCGATCGGGGCCGGCGATCAGCTCGACGAAACGGGAGTTGATGACGTTCAGCTGCATGTCGGGGTGCGGTGACCGGTCGGTCGTTCGTGAGCTGGGCCGTTGACTCCAGCTGTCGCCGACCAGCCCGACGGTGGTGTCCAGTTCGGCCTGGGACAGCACCTCCCGGACGTCGACGGCCGGCCGGCGCACGGCCAGTGCCAGGGTGCCGATGATCCGCGGGGAGCGCCGCACGACGGGCAGCCCTGCCACGATCTCTTCCATGGAGCGGTGGCGTACGGTGATGGAGTTCGTCACGCTCTGACTGTGCCCGACGCGCGCCAGCGGAGTCCAAGCTGTTTCGAAGCGCGAGATCGGAAGAGGAACGTCCCCTCGCCGGACCACGCCCCCCGTGCGCCCGTGGCAGTGGCCGCCGCGGGCGCACGTATGCCGCCCGGTCAGGGGCGGTTGCGCTGGGCGCGGTAGCGGGAGATCAGGGCGGCGGTGGACGAATCCAGTTCGGTCAGGTCAGGTGCCTCGCCGGTGAGCAGCGGGGCGAGCTGGTTGGCCATCACCTTGCCCAGCTCGACCCCCCACTGGTCGAACGGGTTGATGTCCCAGATCGCACCCTCGGTGAACACGATGTGCTCGTAGAGGGCGACCAGTTGGCCGAGCGTGGCCGGAGTGAGCCGGTCGGCCACGATCGACGTGGTCGGGTGGTTGCCGGCCATCACCTTGTGGGGCACGAGGTCGGCGGCGGTACCCTCGGCCGCCACCTGCTCGGCGGTCCGGCCGAAGGCCAGCGCCGCGGTCTGGGCGAAGAAGTTCGACATGAACAGGTCGTGCATGTCACCGATGTCGTGGTTGGGCTCGCTGAACCCGATGAAGTCCGCCGGCACCAGCCGGGTGCCCTGGTGCAGCAGCTGGTAGAAGGCGTGCTGACCGTTGGTGCCGGGCTCGCCCCAGAAGATCTCCCCGGTGTCGTACGACACCTGGCGACCGTCGGTGCGTACCGACTTGCCGTTGCTCTCCATGGTGAGCTGTTGCAGGTAGGCGGGGAACCGGTGCAGGTACTGCGAGTACGGCAGCACCGCGTGGGTCTGCGCGCCCAGGAAGTTGGTGTACCAGACGTTCAGCAGGCCGAGCAGCACCGGCGCGTTGGCGCTCGGCGGTGCGGTGCGGAAGTGCTCGTCCACGGCGTGGTAGCCGGCCAGCATCTCGTCGAAGCCGGCCGGCCCGATCGACAGCATCACCGACAGACCCACCGCCGAGGGCAGCGAGTACCGACCACCCACCCAGTCCCAGAAGCCGAACATGTTGGCCGGGTCGATGCCGAAGTCCGACACCCGCTGGGCGTTGGTGCTGACCGCGACGAAGTGCCGGGCGACCGCGTCGGCGTCGGCGTCGAGGCCGGTCAGCAGCCAGTGCCGGGCCTGCTCGGCGTTGGCCAGGGTCTCCTGGGTGGAGAAGGTCTTCGACACCACCACGAACAACGTGCTCGCCGGGTCCAGGTCGGCGACCGTGTCGTGGATGTCGGTGGGGTCGATGTTCGACACGAACCGGCAACTCAGACCGGCGTCGCGGTACGCCTTCAACGCCTCGTACGCCATCACCGGCCCCAGGTCGGAGCCACCGATGCCGATGTTGACCACAGTGCGGATCCGCTCGCCGGTGTGCCCGCGCCACTGACCGGAGCGCACCTTCTCGGCGAACTCGGCCATCCGGCGCCGTACCGCGTGCACGTCCGTCGCCACGTCCTGCCCGTCCACGGTGAGGGCGGCGCCCGACGGCAGGCGCAGCGCGGTGTGCAGCACCGCGCGATCCTCGGTGCCGTTGATGTGGGCCCCGGCGAACATCTCGGCGATCCGATCGGTCAGCCCGACCCGCTCGGCCAGCGCGGTCAGCAGGCGCAGCGTCTCGTCGGTGACCAGGTTCTTGCTGTAGTCGACGTAGAGGTCGGCCACCTCGACGGTCAACCGTCGGCCCCGGTCGTGATCGGTGGCGAACAGGTCCCGCAGGTGGGTCCCGCGGATCTCGTCGGCGTGCTTGCGCAGGGCCTGCCACTCGTCGGTGCTGGTGACGTCCGCAGCCATCGGATCGATCGTCTCCTCGCAGGATCGGGCACGTCGCCGGCCTCGTCCCGGCCGACGGTGACCAGACTGCCACACGAAGATCGGCTCGCCCGCCCGACACCACGACCGTGGGAACTCCGGCGCCACGGGGGTGACGATCCGCACGGACCCGGGTGCGGTGGGCGAACGGCCGGCGAGTCCCCGGGGTCCGGTGCTTGCCGATCGCCGGGACAGGGCATGGTGGTGGCATGACGACACCGGCATCGAGCGCCCCCGCAGCTGTTGTCCCCGCAGCCACCGCCGCCTCCGGCGTACGGCAGACACTGCTGGTGCTCGGCGCCAGCGGTGACCTGACCGGCCGCCTGCTGCTGCCCGGCCTGGGCCGGCTGCTGGCCACCGGTGCCGTGCCCGGGTTGCGGCTGATCGGCAGCGGCATGGACGGCTGGGACGACGAGCGCTGGCGGCGCCGGGTGACCGACTCCTTCGGCGCCGTCGGCGCGGTGGGGCCGCTGGAGTCGGAGGTGATCCGCGAGTCGCGCTACCTGCCCGCCGACGTGACGCGCGAGGAGGACCTGCGGTCGCTGCTGAGCTGCTGCACCGGGCCGTTGGTGATCTTCTTCGCGCTGCCGCCGCTGGTGACCGCCCGGTCGGCCGCCGCGCTGGCCCGGATCGGGGTGCCACCCGGCACCCGGCTGATGCTGGAGAAGCCCTTCGGCGTGGATCGGATCTCGGCCCGCTCGCTCAACGAACTGCTGGCCACCCTGGTGCCGGAGAACCAGGTCCACCGGATCGACCACTTCCTCGGCAAGTCCACGGTGCTCAACCTGCTCGGCCTGCGCTTCGCCAACCGCATCTTCGAGCCGGTGCTCAACTCCGCACACGTGGCCTGCGTGGACATCGTCTTCGACGAGACCCTCGGCCTGGAAGGACGGGCGGGCTACTACGACGGCGCCGGCGCGTTGGTGGACATGGTGCAGTCCCACCTGCTCCAGGTGCTGGCCCTGCTGGCCATGGACCCGCCGCCGACCCTGCGGTCCGAGGAGGTGCGGGGACGCAAGGCGCAGGTGCTGCGGGCCACCCGGCTGTGGCGTGACGATCCGGTGGCCGCCAGCCGGCGGGGGCGGTACACCGCTGGGGAGATCGACGGTCGGCGACTGCCGAACTACGCCGAGGAGCCCGGCGTCGACCCGGCGCGGGGCACCGAGACGCTCGCGGAGCTGGCGGTCACGGTGGACACCTGGCGCTGGGCGGGAGTGCCGTTCCGGCTGCGCTCGGGCAAGGCGATGGACGCGGTGCGCAAGGAGGCGATCATCACCTTCAAGCAGCCGACCCGGGTACCCGACGGCCTGACCGGCTACGACCGGCCGGACCGGCTCCGGATCGGCTTCGGACCGGACCGGCTCGGCCTGGATCTCAACATCAACGGTCCGGGGAATCCCTTCGAACTGGAACAGGTGAACCTGACGGCGGCGTTCGGCCCCGGCGACCTGCCCGCGTACGGCGAGGTGCTGCGCGGCGCCTTCGAAGGTGATCCGACCCTGTCGGTCCGCGCCGACGTCGCTGAGGAGTGCTGGCGCATCGTGGAGCCCGTGCTGGCTGCCTGGAAGGCCGGTGCGGTGCCGCTGCAGGAGTACCGGGCGGGCTCCACCGGGCCGGCCGACTCGCTCATCGGTCCGGTGCCCGACGAGAGCTGAGCCCGTCCCCGCACCTGGTGCGGCCCCGGCGGTCAACCGCCGGGGCCGCGTGGTGGTGGTGCGCTCGGATCAGCTGGTGGGGAAGTTGTCCGGGGTGCGGATGCGCTCGCGCATGAAGGCCCCGGAGGTGGTGAGCATCGAGGTGCCGGTGTAGGAGCTGCCGTTGCAGGTGCCCGGCCGCAACGCGGCGCTGCCCTCGGCCTTGTCGGAGAAGGTCCAGTTCGCGTAGCCGATCTTCAGCCGGTCGAGCAGGTCGAGCCACTGGGTGCTGCTGGTCAGGTCGACACCCCCGTCACCGGTGTAGTCGACCGTGCCGAACTCCGTGACGAACAGCGGCAGCCGGGCGGCGGCCCGCTCCACCTCGGCGCGGTAGTTGTCCTTGTGCGACGCGGCGTAGAAGTGGAACGCGTACATGACGTTGCTGGCGTTCACCGGGTTGTTGACGATCTCGGTGTGGCTGGCGCCCTCGGAGACGCCCAGCGAGGACCAGGCCCGGGTGCCGACGATGACCACCGCGTCCGGGTCGTTGGCCCGGATCACCGGGATCACCTGGTCGGCGTAGTTCTTGATGGTCGACCAGCTCACCCCGTTGGGTTCGTTGGCGATCTCGTAGATCACGTTGTTCTTCGCGGCGTGCCGGGCGGAGACGGCGGCGAAGAAGGTCTTGGCCCGCTCCAGGTTGAACATCGGGTCACCCGGGGTGAGCAGGTGGAAGTCGATCATCGCGTACATGCCGCGCCGGGTGGCCTCTTCGACCAGGTTGTTGACCCGGTTGGTGAAGCCTGCGGGGTCGGTCTCGTAACCCTGCTCCTGCACGTACATGGCGATGCGGAACAGGTCGGCGCGCCAGTCGGTGGCGAGGGCGTCGAGGGAGGCGTTGTTGTAACAGTTGCCGAACCACTGGATGCCGTGGCTGCTCATGCCGCGCAGTTGGATCGGCCGGCCGTACTGGTTGCAGAGGTTGACACCGCACACCCGCAGCTGCCCGTTGATGGCCACCGGAGTCTGACCGACTGGCGGGGGAGTGGTGGGTGGGGGCGTGGTGGGCGGCGGTGTCGTGGGCGGCGGGGGAGTGGTCGGCGTGGTCGAGCCCGTGCACACGGTGCCGTTGAGCGTGAACGAACTCGGTGCCGGGTTGGCGCCGGTGAAGCTGCCGTTGAAGCCGATGTTGGTGCTGGCTCTGGTGCCGAGCGAACCGTTCCAGCTCGCGCTCTGTGCGGTGACGGAGCTGCCGCTCTGGCTCCAGGTGGCCGACCAGCCCTGGGTGAGCCGTTGGCCGCTGTCGGGGAAGCTGAAGCCCAGCGTCCAGCCGTTGACCGGGTCGCCGAGGTTGGTGACGGTGACGCTCGCGGTGAACCCGCCGGACCAGCTGTTCGTCGTGTAGGTCACGGAGCAGCCGGTCGCGGCCATCGCGTTGGCGGTGGGCAGGACCGTCAACGCGCCGAGGGTCAACGCGCCGACGGCGCCGGCCGCGACCAGCAGGCGCCGCAGGCGGCGCGGAGGTTGCTTCATGGTGGACCGTCGCATTCTGGTCGTGGTGGTGGTACGGCACTCCCGCGACAGTGGACGAGGAGGCCGGGAGCGCTCCCACAGCAGCCTACGACGGGTCGAAACCAGAACGCAATATTTCGATACATCGAAATGATCGATCAACTGTGGCCCCGGAGGCACGTCCCGGGGCCACAGTGGGGCGGGGTCCGACTCAGTCCTCGCCGGCGGCGCGTCGCCGGTCCGCCTCGGCGTCGGCGGCGCCGACGGGAGTCGGATCGGTGTCCCCGTCCGCCGCGGTCAGATCGATGTCGGCGCCGGCTCGTGCGGCGTCGGCCGCCGCGTCGTCCGCGCCGACCAACTCGGTGCCGGTGTCGCCGTCGTCGTCGACCAGCTTGCCGGTCCCGGTCATTGCGATCGGCGTGTACCTCGGGTCGGTCGTCATCTCGTCCTCCTCTGCGGTGTCCGACAGATACCCGCCGCGCGACGTCGGCACACCGGTCAAACCCACGCACGAGGTCCGTCAGCTGGATGGCCGGGGAGTCGATGGCGTCCGGACTTGCGCTGCTCACTACCCTGACCCTGATCATCGGCCAGGTAACCTCTCGACTTCGACAAGGGCATCAGATGAGTGACAGCCACCCTCCGTACGGTGGGCAACAGCCGGATCCGAACGCCGCCCCCTGGGGCACACCACCCGGCTCTCCGGTCGGCCCGGCGGGCTCGCCGGTCGCCCCGGCCGGCTACCCCTCGCCGTACGGGGCGCCGGTGCCGCCGCCCCCGTCCTACGGGCCGCAGCCGACGAAGTCCTCGAACAAGGGCCTCTGGCTCGGTCTGGGCATCGGTGCCGCCGTGATGGCGGTGCTCGTCGCCTGTGGCGGGGTGATCGGGTTCTTCGTGCTGGCCGGCGACGACGAGGGGGAGCCGGTCGCCGGGCAGCGGAGCGAGGCGCCCGGTGTCCCGACCGAGGCGCCGTCGATCGCTCCGCCCGCCGAGCAGCAGCCCGACAACAACAACGCGGTGACCGCCCGCAACTCCAGCGACATGTCCGCCGTGTGCGAGGGCAGCCCGATCCTCAACGCCGCGCCCTACACCGGGGCGAAGGGCACCAAGGTCTACACGTTCGCCAACTCACCGGAGCGGCCGGAGTCCTGGCTGAGCAAGTCGGTGGGCTTCGACAAGCCGTACTACGCCAAGACCGCCGAGTGGGCGTCGGTCTCCGTCGTCGGCTGCCTCACCTTCGAGCAGGGCAGCGAGGGTACGCCCCGCAAGTGCCAGTACAAGGACCGCGACGACAAGCAGGTCACCGTCGACTACGTCTCCTCGCGCTACACGCTCACCTTCTACGCCGCCAGGACCGGCGAGAAGATCGGTGAGGGCGGGCGGGTCAACGCCCCGGCGGTGCGCTGCCCGAGCTTCATCTCCTACAACAAGGAGACCATGCGCGCGTACGCCCAGCCGGACAGCGGCGCCATCGAGCTGGCGCTGGACAAGTTCACCTCCTGAGTCACCGGCGTCGTCGGCGGCGGGGCGGGCCGTGTGCGCCCCGCCGCCCGGTCGCGGGGCGGGTTCGCGCGCCGGTGTTTCGGTCGCCGACGGTGGGGCACCTGACCACTGAACACTGTCGGTGGAGGGAGGCACTCCATGCCTGCGGGATCCAGTCCGAAAAGAGAACGGCAGTACGAACACATCAAGGCGAGCGCCAAGAAGCGCGGCGTGTCCACCGACCGGGCCGAGGAGATCGCGGCGCGTACGGTCAACAAGGAGCGGGCCCGCTCCGGTGAGGCGCGGACCGCGAGCCGATCCTCGATCGACGATGTCTCGTCGGGCCATCGGGGCGGCAAGCGTTCCCATCGCGGCGCCGGCGGGCGCACCAAGGAACAGCTGTACAACGAGGCGAGGAAGCGTGGCGTCAAGGGCCGCTCGTCGATGTCGAAGGCGGAGTTGGAGCGGGCCCTGTCCCGCTGAGTCGACGGTCCGCTGAACCGACGGCCCGCCGCGTTCGAGAACCGGGTGGGCCGTCGGGCCCGATGCGGCGTCGCTGTCGGGGCCGGCGGCTAACCTCTCGGCATGCCGCGATCGGTGATCTCAGGGGTGGACGATGGCTGACGCCGCCGACGTCCGCCGGTTCGCCCTGGCGCTACCGCACGTCGTGGAGATCGACAGTGAGGGTTTCGACTTCCGGGTCGCGGACCGGGGCTTCGTCTGGTCCTATCCCGAGCGCCGACCGGGCAAGCCCCGCGTCATCCGGACCGACATCGCCGTGTTGTACGTCGGCGACGAGGCCGAGAAGCAGGCGCTGCTGCTCGGCGAACCGTCGCTGTTCTTCACCACACCCGCCTACGACGGGCTGCCGCTGGTGATGGTGCGCCTGGCGGCGGTCACCGTCGAGCGGCTGGACGAGCTGATCACCGACGCGTGGCGGATGCGCGTGCCCGACCGGCTGCTCGCCGGCCCCGAGGAGGATTCGGCCGATCGGGCTGCCCGTCCCTGACGGCGGGCGGGTATCGGAGTTCCGCGCGCCAACGCCGCGCCGCGGCCGGACGCGTCCCCCACGAAGTCGGACCACGGCGCGGGCGGCCTCGCGGTACATTAATTCCCGAACATGTTTGAAAATGTGGACGGGGGCGGTGGGCGTGGCTCATTCCATTGCGGACGGAGCGCGCCCAACGGCTTCGCCGGCTGACCGTTGCGCCGCACCACAACCGGTGGACGCGGCGGCTCTGCTGGGCCCCCATGTGCCGCCTTTCGCGGTCGTCGTGGTCCTGCAGGTCGTCGGCGCCGTCGCCGGACTGGCACCGCTGTTCGCGGTGATCGAGCTGGGACGCGCCCTGTTGTCGCCCGGCCCGGTCGACACCGGCCGGGTGTGGACCGCCGTGACCCTGGGTGCGGCCGGTCTGTTCGTCCGGCTGGTCTTCACGGGTGCCTCGTCAGGGCTCGGTCACGTTCTCGACGGCAGGGTGCAGCTCTCGCTGCGCCGGGCACTGGCCCGAAGCCTCGGGCAGGCACCCATCGGCTGGCTCTCCCGTCGACGCAGCGGCGAACTGGCGAGAGTGGTCGGTGACGACGTCGCCGCCGTGCACCCGTTCATCGCCCATGCTCCCGGCGAACTGGTCTCCGCCTTCGTCGTGCCGTCGGTGTCGCTCACCTACCTGCTCACCGTCGACTGGCGACTCACACTGATCACCCTGATCCCCGTGCTGCTGGCCCTCGCGCACGTGCCGCTGCTGATGACCCCGGCCCGTACGCGGGAGCAGCGGGACTTCGACGCGGCGATGGGCCGGATCGCCACCTCCGTCGTCGAGTTCGTGCAGGGCATCGCCGTGGTCAAGGCGTTCGGCGGCGCCGAGCGTGCGCACCACCGGTTCCGCACCGCCGCCGACGAGTTCGTCGACATCTTCACCCGCTGGGTACGCGGTGTCTCCGCCGTCGCCGCCGGCATGCAGCTGGCACTGTCGCCGCCCTTCGTGCTGCTGGTGGTGCTGATCGGCGGCACGATGCGGATCACCTCCGGCGATCTGGTGCCGGTGGACCTGCTGCCCTTCCTGCTGCTCGGGCTGGGGCTCACCGCTCCGGTCGCGGCCCTCGGCCACGGCTTCGACGACATGCGGGCCGCCGGCCGTGCGGTCGGCCGCATCCGCGAGGTGCTCGGGGTGGAGGCGCTGCCGCAGCCCGCGCGCCCGGCCACGCCGCAGGACAACCGGGTGGAGCTGCGCGACGTCCGGTTCAGCTACGACGACGGCCCGGAGGTGCTGCGCGGGATCGACCTGACGCTGGAGCCGGGCACGCTCACCGCGGTGGTCGGACCGTCCGGCAGCGGAAAGTCCACGCTCGGGCAACTGCTGCCCCGGTTCTTCGACCCGACGCACGGTTCGGTGCGCCTCGGCGGCGTCGACCTGCGCGACCTCGACGCCAGGGAGCTCTACCGCCGGGTTTCCTTCGTCCTCCAGGACGTCCGGCTGCTGCGCGCGTCGGTCGCGGACAACATCGCGCTGGCGGTCCCGCACGCGTCTCCCGAGGAGATCACTCGCGCCGCCCGGCTGGCGCACATCCACGACCGCATCCTCGCGTTGCCGAACGGCTACGAGACCGTGCTCGGCGAGGACGTCACGCTCTCCGGCGGCGAGGCGCAACGCATCGCCATCGCGCGTGCCCTGGCCGCGGACACGCCAGTGCTGGTGCTGGACGAGGCGACCGCCTTCGCCGATCCGCAGACCGACCAGGCGGTACGCCAGACGCTGGCGGCGCTGCGCGACCGGACCGTCCTGGTCATCGCCCACCGCCTGGAGACCATCGCCGACGCCGACCAGGTCGTGCTGCTCGAGGACGGGGCGGTCGCCGCGCGAGGCAGACCGACCGACCTGCTCGCCCGGGATGGAACGTTCGCCGCGTTCTGGCGGACCCGGCAGGAGGACCTGGCCCGATGATCACTCTGCTGTTGCGGGTGCTCGGCGACGAGTACGCCAGGCCGATGCGTCGCACGGTCGCCCTGATGACGGTGACCGCGGTGCTGGAGGGTCTGCTCTACGCGTTGCTGGTACCCGTGCTACGGGCGCTGTTCGGGGACGACCCCTCGGACGCCTGGCCGTGGCTGATCGCGTTCGCGGTCGCCGTCGCGGTCTACGCGGTGCTGCGGTACACCAGCGACCTGTCCGGCATGCGCGTCGGGACCAGGATGCTGCGGGGCATGTACCACGGCCTCGGTGAACACCTGGCCCGGCTGCCCATCGGCTGGTACGACGCCGCCCGGGTGGGCGAGGTGTCCGTGCTGGCCAGCCGTGGACTGCTGACGGCGATGGGCGTGTCGGCGCACCTGCTCGGACCATTCATCTCCGCCTGTGTCACACCGCTGACGATCGTGGCCGTGATCGCGGTGTTCAACTGGCAACTCGGGCTGGCCGCGTTGGCGGCGGCACCGCTCGTGGTGCTCACCCAGCGGTGGACCGCGCGGTTGATGGCTGCCAACGACGCCGACCACGCCGCGCGGGACCACGAGGCCAGCGCCCGGGTCATCGAGTACCTCCAGGCCCAGCCGGTGCTGCGGGCCGGCGGTCGCAGTGGCGAGCGGTTCAGCCTGCTCGACGACGCGCTGCAGGGCGTGGAGCGGGCCTCCCGCCGCCAGACGATGTCGGTGCTGCCCGGCGCGGTGGGTCTGACCCTCATCGTGCAGGCGGTCTTCACCACCGTGTTGGTGCTGGGGACCTATCTCGCGCTCGGTGGCGACCTCGGAGCCGCGGAGGTCCTGTCCATTCTCGTGCTCGCCGCCCGAGCTGCGGACCCGCTGCTGTCCCTGTCGGACATCGGCGGCAAGCTACGTACCGCCCGCGCCGAGCTGACGCGGCTCGACAAGGTGCTGCGCACCCAGCCGCTTCCCGAGCCGGACCGGCCGGTCCGGCCGCAGCGCTTCGACCTGGAGTTCGACGCGGTCACCTTCCGCCACGGTGATCGTGCCGTGTTCGACAATGTGTCGCTGTCGGTGCCGCAGGGGCAGCGGATGGCCGTCGTCGGTCCGTCCGGCGCGGGCAAGAGCACCCTGCTCCAGCTGATCGCCCGGTTCTACGACGTGGAGTCGGGAGCGGTGCGGGTGGGCGGTGTCGACGTGCGGCGGATCGACCCGGGCGTGTTGCTGGCACAGATCGCCATCGTGTTCCAGGACGTCTACCTCTTCGACGGCACGATCGAGGAGAACGTCCGGCTCGGTCGCCCCGACGCCGGCGAGGACGAGGTGCGCGCCGCGGCGACCGCCGCGCGACTGGACGAGGTCGTCGAGCGGCTGCCCGGAGGCTGGGCGGCGAACGTCGGCGAAGGTGGCGCGTCGCTGTCCGGCGGTGAGCGCCAGCGGGTCTCGATCGCGCGGGCACTGCTGCGGGACGCACCGATCGTGTTGCTCGACGAGGTGACCTCGGCGCTCGATCCGGTCAACGAGGCGGCCGTCCACGAGGGCATCGAACGACTGATGCCGGGACGGACGGTGATCATGGTCGCGCACCGGATGCGGACCGTCCGACGCGCGGACCGCGTGGTCTTCCTCGACGACGGGCGGGTGGTCGAGGAGGGCAGCCACGACGAACTGCTGCGTCGTGGCGGTCGCTACGCCGACTTCTGGAGTCTGTCCACCGCGTCCGGCCCGCCTGGTGCGGCGGCGTCACCTCGGAGGACCTCGGTGGACGAGGAGGCATGATGGGGCGGTGCCCCCCGCCGACGCGCCGCGCCCCAGGCCCGGCAGACCGCCGACGACCTCTCGCGCCCAGATCCTGGCCGCCGCGCGTGGCCTCATCGATCGTGACGGGTGGGAGCGGCTCACCATCCGCAAGCTGGCCGCCGAGCTCGGCGTGGGAGCGACCACCCTCTACCACCACGTACACGACAAAGAGGACCTGCTGCTTCTGCTGATCAACGAGTACGGCGAGCAGGTCTCCCGCCCTCGGCTGCCCGATGAGCCACGGGAGCGCGTCGTCGTCGCGGCGGCGACGATCCACGATGCGCTGGCGGCGTGGCCGTGGGCCGCCGAGGTCCTCACCACCGACGGATTCATCGCCCGGCTCGGCGCCTCGCCGCTGGGGCTGGTCGAGGCGGTGGTGGCCGGCGCCGTCGACCACGGCTGCACTCCCGAGCACGCCGTGTACGTCTTCCGCACCATCTGGTACTACACCGTCGGGGAGATTCTCGTCCGGTCGCACACCGCGCGCCGGGGGCAGGGTGACGCCGTCACCCGGCAAGGGGCGTTCTTCGGCAGCATCGACGCCGGGAAGCTGCCGCACCTCGCCGCGCTGGGTGACCGCTGGGCGGTGCTGGCCCCCCGCGACACCTATGTCGACGGCCTCCGTGCCCTCGTCGACGGGCTGCTCGCCCAGGGTGCCCGGGCCCAGCCGTAGGCGCGCCGGTCGGCGTGGGCGCTCCGGGGACGGTACGTTCGCGTACCGTCCCCGGAGCACCGACGGTGTCAGGCGACCGTGCAGGACGCCCCGTTGAGGGTGAACGAGCTGGGCCTGGCGGTGTTACCGGTGTGGGTGGCCTGGAAGCCGATCGTCAGCGATCCGTTGGGCGCGATGCTGGCGTTGTACGAGACGTTGCGCGCCGTCACCTGCCCCGAGCTGGGGGAGTAGGTGGCGTTCCAACCGCCGGTGATGGTCTGCCCACCGGGCAGGGTGAACACCAGCGACCAGCCGTTGATCGCGCTGGTGCCGGTGTTGGTGATGGTGATGTTCTCGGTGAGCCCGGTGTTCCACGCGTTGACGGCGACGGTCACCCGGCAGGCACCGGAACCCGGCGGCGGGGTGGTGGGGCTCGGCGGCGGCGTGGTCGGGTTGGGCGGCGGGGTGGTCGGGCTCGGCGGCGGCGTGGTGGGGTTCGGTGGCGGGGTGGTCGGGTTCGGGTTGGTCAGGCCGAAGAACTGGACGGCCGCCGCGGCCATGCCGCCGGAGGGCAGGCTGTGCCCGGCGCCCTGGATGCTGTACGCCTCGACCTGGACGGTGCCGCCGCTGTCGGCGAACCTGCGGCGGTTCCAGTTGGCCTGCGGAGTGTCGGTGGAGGTGGGCGTCTGGCTCAGGCCGAACACGTTGGTCCACTGCTCGACGGCCTCCTGGAGCAGTGAGAACGGCACCAGCGTGTCGTTGGTGCCGTGCCACAGTTGCACCCGGGGACGCGGACCGGAGTAACCGGGGTACGCCTGGCGCACCGCGTCACCCCACTGCTGCGGGGTCCGGTTCATGTTGCCGCCGGTGCACTGGCTGCTGCCGGGCGGGTAGTCCGCCGCGTTGGCGAAGCAGTTGAACGGCACCCCCATGAACGCGGCGCCGGCCTTGAACACGTCGGGGTAGAGGGCCAGCATGTGGTTGGTCATCATGCCGCCGGAGGAACTGCCCGTCGCGTAGACCCGTTCGGGGTCGGCGCTGTACTGCTGCTGCGCGTACCGGACCATCGACATGATCGAGACCGGGTCGCTGCCCCCGCCGCGGCGCTTGGCGGCATCCGACCAGACGTCGAAGCAGTTGCCGAACCCGGCCTGCTGGGTTGCGGAGGGATAGATCACGATGAACCCGTACCGGTCGGCCTGGCTGGCGAACTCGCTTCCGGAGTAGAGGCCGGGGCCGGATCCGCCGCAGCCGTGCATGGCCACCACCGTCGCCGGCCGGGCGGGGCGGTTGTCCGGCACGTAGATGTGCATGCGCATCCGGCCGGGGTTGTCACCGAAACTGGTCACCTCGGTCAGCGAGGCCGCGTACGCGGGGCTGAACGTGGGCACCACCAGGCCGGCCGCGACCAGCGACATGGCTACGCCGAGCAGTAGTTTCCTTCTGATTTTCACGGACGACTCCTTCGAACGCCTGAATGCAGGCTGGGATCGGTCGGTGCGACGGCGGCGGTGACGGGTGCCCGCCGCGTCTGCTCGCGGGTGCGCCCAAGTCCCCCGCTCGTCCACCACGTCTGGCTTGCCCTGCCCGGCTCCGAGTGGCGTCGTGTAGCAGATATTGTTCTCCTGGGCCCGGGAAGTGTCAATCGACGTGCCTCGATCAACTGTGCCATGGCTCCCGGACCGGCGCATCGGCGTCCATCTACAGTCGATACCCCGTCCCCGAGTCGACTCCGGAGCGCCCGTGAACAGCCCGTTCCACATCGAGGAGATCTATTCCGACGACGGGAGCAACGCGCTGCGGATGCCCCGGCGACAGGTGGGCAACTCGCCCCAGGGTTTCGCCATGACGCTGCTGGCGGACTACACCCTGCGGACCCGTGCCGCGCTGCCGTCCGCCGCCATCGTCGCGCTGCTCACCGAGTCCGGGGTGACCACCGCCGGCGCCCGTACCGCGATCAGCCGGCTGGCCCGCCGTGGTGTGCTCGAAGGCAGTCGCCACGGACGCCGCAGCTCGTACCGACTCAGCCGCGCCGCCGCCGCCAACCTCTCCAGCGGAGGCAACTGGATCCTCACCTCCACCACCACCGCGGCGCCGTGGGACGGGTGCTGGACGATCGTGGCCTTCTCGCTGCCCCAGGATCACAGCACCCAGCGCCGGGCGCTGCGCAGCCAGCTCCGCTGGCTCGGATACGCGCCGCTGTACGACGGCCTGTGGGTCTCGCCGTACGAACTGACGCCCCGGGCGCGGGCGCAGCTGGAGCAGTTGACCCTCGGCACCGTCACGGTCTTCCGCGGTCACCAGAACGCGCTGGGGTCGACCAGCGACCGTGCGCCCATCGAGGCCTGGGACATCGACGCCATCACCCGGCAGTACGCGGCGTTCCTGGACCGCTGGACATCGTTGTTGCCGCTGGTCGGCGCCGGGCAGGTGGACGGTGCCGCGGCGGTGCGGGCACGCACCGAGGTGATGGACACCTTCCGCCGCTTTCCCACCCTCGACCCGCAGCTGCCGGTGGAACTGCTGCCGGCCGGCTGGCTCAGGCAGCCGGCCCGGGATCTGTTCGCGGCCGTGTACGACGGTCTCGCGCACCCGGCCGAGCAGCACGTCCGAGCGGTCGTCGGGCGGTTCACCGACAGCGCGCCGCTCGGCATCCGGGCCCACACCACCGCCGACCTGATCGCCGGCGTTCGCGGTGCCGCCGGCACCACCTCGGCGGCGAGCGCACCACCGGCCGAGTGGGATACACCGGCCCCGACCGTCGACTGCGACGAGGTGACGGCCGGGTCCCGGCCGAGCTGACCCGATCGGCTGACGCCGGGCTCAGCCCGAGGGCGCTCGCGCGCGGCGCGTCACGCCGGCACGGTGCACGGCAGCGTCGCGGTGACCGTCCAGCCGCGGTCGACGTCCGGTCCGGCGTCGACCGAACCGCCGAGCAGATGGGCCCGCTCGCGCATGCCGATCAGCCCGAAGCCGGTCGGTCCGAACCCGCGAGGGCTCGGCAACTCTCCGTCGTCGCTCACCCGCAGCCGCACCACCTCGGCGTCGCGGGCGACCCGTACCACGATGCGCGTCGCGCGCCGGGCGTGTCGGCGGGCATTGGTGACGGACTCCTGGGCCAGCCGGTAGATCGCGGTGGCCACCGCCGCCGGCAACCCGTCGAGGTCGCCGGACAACTCCACCTCGACCGTCGGGCCGTGCGCGGAGCGGCTGGCCAGCCGTTCCAGATCGGTGATGCGGGGAGCCGGTGTGCGGTCGGCCGGCTCGTCGCGGCGCAACACCCGCACCATCGCGCGCATCTCGACAAGCGCCCGGGTCGCCTCGGCCTCGATGATCCGTAGCGCGTCGGCGGCGGCGTCCGGTTGCGTGTCGAGCACCGCCAGCCCCGCCTGGGCCCGCACGGCCATCGCGGACACGTGATGGGCGACGGTGTCGTGCAGGTCGCGGGCCAGCCGCTCCCGTTCCAGCAGCTTGACCTGCTCGAACTCGCGTTGACGGGCGCGGGCCCGGTACCGCAGCGCGGCCCCGAGCGCGAGCGCGGCCGACACCACCCCGGCCCCGGCCAGCCCGTCGCCCGGATCGAGGTGATCGGCCGCCACGGACAGCGTGATCTTCGCGGCGACGACGGCCGCTCCGAGTACCGCCTCGCGTCCCGAGCCCCACCGCGACAGGGAGAACACCAGGATCAGCAGGAAGGCCAGCGTGTGCAGGCCGAGATCGCCGCCCACCACGACCTCGCCGGCGGCGCAGACCGGGAAGGCGACCGCCGCCATGAGCAACGGCCTGGTCCGTCGCCAGAGCAGCACCGGGGCGAGACCGACGCCGATCAGGACCGGCACGACCCTCGGTGCCGGCAGGTCCGCGCGGACGAGACCCTCCAGCAGCGCCGTCGCCATGAACACGACGACCAGTGACCAGTCCCGCCATCCGCGCGCCGGACCCGTGGGCCGGGGCTCGTGCCACCACGACCGCAGCAGCTCCCGCACCAGCCGATCGTACGGGCGGCCGAACCCGGACCACCAGCGGCGGCGGCGCCTCCGCAAGGGTGGCAGGATCGCCCGCATGCAGTTCGCAGAGGTTATCCGTCGCCGTCGGATGGTGCGGCACTACGCCGATCGGCCGCTCAGCCCCGAGGTCATCGAGACGATCCTGGCCAGCGCGTTGCGGGCACCGTCCGCCGGCTTTTCGCAGGGCTGGGCCTTCCTCGCCCTCACCGATCCGGGCGACCGGGCCAGATTCTGGCCCTTCGTGCCGACCCGGGTCGCGCAGACCCCCACGATGCAGAACGCGCCCCTGGTCGTCGTACCACTCGCGCACAAGGCGGCCTACCTGGCCCGGTACGCCGAGGCCGACAAGGGCTGGAGCGACCGGTCGGAGGCCCGCTGGCCGGCACCCTACTGGTACATCGACACCGGCATGGCTGCGCTGATGATGCTGCTCACGGCCGTCGACGAGGGACTGGACGCCTGCTTCTTCGGCATCATGCCGGTCACCGGTGAGTACTTCACGCCCGAGGTCGACGTTCCCGCGCACACGGCCGCCTTCAAGGCCGAGTTCGGCATCCCCGACGAGTACGCGCCGATCGGCGGCATCTGTGTCGGTTACCGCGCCGACGACCTGCCACCGCAGAATCCCGCTGTCGCCGCGCGTCGCCGCGCCGCCAGCACGGTCATCCACCGTGGCCAGTGGGGCAACGCCTGACCCGGCGGCACCGTGCCGGTCCGGTCGGCCTGCTGTCCACCGGCGGGGTCACGCCGGGTCGAACGGCCCTGCCGGGTCACGCCTCCTCGGGATGGGATGGAAGGGACGACGTCCCGAGGAGGAGCCATGACAACCACGGACGGCAGGGTCGGCCTGGACCCGATCGACGTGCGGTTTCGAGCCGGAGAAGCGTACGACATCCGGGTACGCGAGCACCGGCTGCTCACCGATCAGCCGGCCGACGCGGGTGGTGCCGACACCGCACCGAGCCCCACGGAGCTGTTCGCCGCCTCGCTCGCCGCCTGCGTCGCGTTCTACGCCGGGCGCTACCTGAGCCGGCACGGGCACGATCGGGCCGGTCTGGCGGTGACCGCGTCGTTCGAGATGGCCACCGACCGACCGGCCCGGGTCGCCGCCATCCAGATCACCGTACGACCGCCGACCGACCTGCCACCGGAGAAGTGGCCCGCGTTGCGTGCCGTGGCGAGCCACTGCACGGTGCACAACACGCTGCTCAACGCGCCCCGGATCGAGGTCGACATCCGGTGAACCGGCGAGCCCGGCGCGACACCGACGACCTCGGTGAACCGGCGACGATCCGGCACCGGCGCTGCCGACGACGATCCGGCCGATAGTTGATGGTCACCGATGGCTGTCGCTGTGACACTCCCCGTGGGGAGGCGTGATGACGGCCAGCCGAGAGGTGGGATTCCGGCCCGATCCGGTGCTGGTGGGCCGGGCGGCCGAGGTGGAGTCGCTGGACGCGGCGGTGGCCACCGTACGCGCCGGACGATCCGTGGTGGTCGAGGTGTGCGGCGAGGCGGGCCTGGGCAAGACCCGGATTCTCCGCGAGTTGGCGCGGCGGGCCGCCGACGCGGGTCTGCGGGTTCACCCGGGTCGGGCCACCCAGTACGAGCAGGGCGTGCCGTTCGGGCTCTTCGCCGAGATGGTGGAGGCGGCCGACGGGAGGCCGAGCGGCGAGGCACGGCCGTCGGTGCCGGCGGCGGTGCGCCGGATGCTAACCCGGACACCCGCGCCGGGCGCCGCACTGCTGCTCGACGACGTGCACTGGGCCGACTCGGCGTCAGTGGAGCTGACCGAGCACCTGATCGGCAGTCCACCACCGGTGCCGGTGCTGCTCGCGGTGGCGTTCCGCACCGCCTGCCCACCGGCACGGCTGGTCAACGCCATCGCGCGGCTCGGCCCGGCCGCCACCCTGATCGACCTTCCGCCGTTGGACGCGGCCAGCCTGGACGTGCTGCTGGTCGGCGTGCCGCGTCGTCGCCGGGAACTGGTCCTGCGGGCCAGCCTCGGCAATCCGCTGTACATCCAGGCGTTGTCCCGGCTCACCGACGATGAGCTGGACTCCCTGGCGAGGCTGGCCCGCCGGCACGACCCGGTCGACGCCGACCGCCTCGCCGGCTCGCGGCGGTCAGTGCTGGCCGGACTCGCCGCCGAGATCACCGCCCAGGAACCGTCGGTGCAGCGGGTCGCCCACATCGCCGCGGTGGTCGGCGACCACACCACCATCGACCTCGTCAGACACGTTGCCGGCCTGCCGATGCCCACGGTCACCGCGGCGGTGGACCAGCTCGGGCGACTCGGCCTGCTCGACGCGGACGGCGGGCGGCTGCGCTATCGACACCCGCTGATGCGGGCCGCGGCGTACGCGTTGACCGGCGCGGCCTGGCGGTTCGAGGCGCACACCCGCACCGCCGACTACCTGCGTGGCCGCCGAGCGTCCCGGCAGCTGGTGGCGCACCACACGGAACGGTCCGCCCGCCACGGCGACGAGGTCGCGGTGGCCACGTTGGTCGACGCGGGTGTCGCGTTCACGCACGAGGCCCCCGCCCAGGCGGCCCGCTGGCTCGGCGCCGCGCTGCGCATCATGCCGGACGCCGGTCCGGACGACCGGCGGCGTGCCGAGGTGACGATGTGGTACGCCCGGGCCCTCGGCCGCAGCGGCGAGTTGGCCCGCAGCCGTGCGGTGCTCCAACGGCTGCGGCGTGCCGACGGGCCGGTGCGGCGCCGGGCCGAGGCGTTCAGTGTGGCGGTGGCCCGGCAGCTCGGCGACTTCGCCGAGGCGGCGGCGACGCTCGGCACCCAACTGCGTCGCGGCGGTCTCGACCGGGTCGAGGAGGCGAAGCTGCACGTGGAACTGGCGGCCGTGGACGCGTTTCGGGAGGAGCCGGCCTCGGCGGTGCACCACGCGCGGCGGGCCCTCGAACTGCTGGACGAGCACCGGTCGGCGCTCGTGGCGGCGGCGCTGACGCTGCGGGCGCTCGCCACCCTGTACCTCGGCTGCGCCCGGTCGGCACGCGAGCAGCTCGCCGCCGCCGTCGTCGCCGTGGACGCCACCGGCGACGCGGACCTGCGCCCGTACGTCGAGATCGTCTCACCACTGGCGCTTGTCGAGATCCAGCTGGGCAACTACGCCGACGCCGACCGACATCTCGCCCGGGCCCGACGGATCGTGGACGGACTCGGGCCGAGCAGCGCCTCGCCGTACCTGCTCGTCATGGAGTCGCTGGTGCACGCTCGTGCTGGTCGGCTGACCCGGGCGGTGCGGGCGGCGGAGCAGGCGCGGGCCGCCGCCGAACGGGTGGGCAGCACGGAGATGGCCGCGATGGCGGCGGCGGTCCGCCTGCGCCCGGTGCTGTGGACCGCCGGCCCGGCCGCGGCGCTCGTCGACCCGGCGCCGCCCCACCTCGACGGCGACCCGCGCAGTGCGGGTACCGAGGTGATCGGCGGGCAGCCACGCTCCCGAGCGTGGTGGCGGATCAACCGGGTGGAGCTGGCCCTGGCCAGGGCGGTCACCGGCGACTGGGGCGGCGGTGCCGACCTGCTCGCCGAGCCGGCGACACCGCCGTCGAGGCATCCGCCGGTGCTGGTGGCCCGGGACCTGGTCGCGACCGTCGTCGCGGCCGGCCAGGGTGATCACGCCACGGCCGCCCGGGTCGGTAGGCGGGCGGAACGCCGGGCCGCGGCCGCCGATCTGCCGTACGAGATCGGACTGGCCCGGTTCGCCCGGGCCTTCGCCGCGTACCGGGTCGAGGATCCGGACCGGGCGACGATGCTCGCCGAGCGCGCGGCGGCCAGCTTCGTGACGGCCGGCACCCCGATGGAGGAGGCGCTGTCCCGGCACCTCGCCGGTGTCGCGTACCTCGTCGCGGGTCGACCGGGACCCGGTGCCGCCGCCCTCGACCGGGCCGACACCGGGTACCGGGCCTGTGGTGCGGTCTGGGCATCATCCGTGCTCGCCGGGCACCGCGCCGCCGGCTGCCCGCGCTCCGGACACCGCGCCGGCGGTGCGGCGGGCACCGGTCGGCCGGCCGGAAACGACGCCCTCACCGCCCGGGAGCGGGAGATCGCGGGCCTGGCGACGACCGGCCTGACCAACAAGGAGATCGCCGCGCGACTCCATCTCAGCCCGCGGACCATCGAGTCCCACCTGAACCGGGTCTTCGCCAAGCTCCACGTCCACTCCCGCACCGCGATGGCCCGTCGACTCACCGAGGCTGCCGCCGAGCACGGGCCACCTGCGTAGCTCACGGATCCGCCCCGCCGGCACCTGAGCGGTGGCGGGCACGAGGGGCTGCGGGCTCGGGGGCAACGGCGGGTCAGCGCAGCCCGGACACCAGGTGGGCCACGTCCTCGGCACAGCCGTGGGAGAGCGTCACGCCGGCCCCGCCGTGGCCGTAGCAGTGCACCACCGGACCGCGATCGGTGACCTCTGCCGCCAGCCGCACACTCGGCCGACCGGGCCGTAGGCCGACCCGGTGACCGAGGACCCGCGCGTCGCGCAGCGCGGGTACGAGGTTGGCGCAGCGATCGAGGATGCCGCTGGCCGTGTCCGCCCGAACGGTCAGGTCCTCGTCGCCGTCGTCGGCGGTGCCACCGAGCAGCACGGTGTCATCGCGGGGTACGACGTAGCACAACTGCTCGGGATCGGACTGGTCGATGACCCACTCGCGCAGGCCGAACTGGGCGACCACGACCACCTGTCCCCGCACCGGGGTGAGGTGGGCGTCGCCGACCAGCTCCCGGGCCCCCAGACCGGTGCAGTTGACCACGACGTCCACGCCGACGAGGGCGTCAACCAGCTTCTCGAACCGCCCGGAGCGGACCGCGACCCCGGCGGCGATCACCTCGCCGAGCAGCCAGGGCAGATGCACCGCCATGTCCGCCACCGGGACGGTCAGCTCGAAACCGTCGGCGTAGCCGGTCGGTAGTCTCGCCCCCGTGACCCGGGCCAGCTCCGGCACCGCGTCCCGCCACCACGGCTCGGGTGCGGGCCGACGGAACAGCTCCCGCCCCAGGCGCATCCGCACACCGGTGCGCGGATCGGCGGCCAGGCCGCGCAGGGTCGCGTAGCTGGACGCCGACCAGCGGGTCACGTCCGCCGCCGGATAGGCGCGGTAGGGGTACCAGAGCGCGGCGGCGACCGCCGACGTCGTGTCGTCGCCCATCCGGGCGGCGACCAGGTCGACGTGATGGCCGTCGCGGGCCAGGCGCAGTGCGCTGGTCAGACCGACGACGCCGGCACCCACCACCCGGACTCTCATGCCTGGAGATCACACCACACCCGCGTCGTGGTGGACAGCGCCGGTCGGCTGGCCGGGGCGTGGTTTGGACAGGCGCACGCTGTCCGGTGGGGTGTCGGCACTCGCGGTGCGGGTGTAACCGGCGCGCTCGTACAGGCCGATGTTGCGGGTGCTGCGGCGGCCGGTGAAGAGGACGCAGTGGGTGGTCTCCCCGGGAGCCTGTCCTTCGGCGTACGACAGCAGCCAGGAGCCGATGCCGTTGCCGGCCCGGTCGGGTGCCACCATCAGGCGACCGATCAGCCAGGTGCTCCCGTGCGCCCGGGCGCGCACCGCCGCGACGAGGCGACCGTCGTGGCGTACGCACCACCACCGCCACGTCGCCGTCGACGCCCGTAGGTCGGCGAGGCTCTCCCGGAGCGGTGCCAGGTCGAGGGTGTCGTTGGCGATGGCTTCCTGGACCCAGCAGCACCGTTGCAGGACGAGCAGTTCCGCCAGGTCGCCGGGCAGGGCCTCGCGAAGTGTGAGACCGGCGGCCGGCCCGTCGACCGCCGTCGGGTCGTTTCCACCGCGCAGGGGACGCAGCGCGCGGGCCACCCGGCTCAGCTCGATCAGCAGCGCGCGGGCGGCGCCGTCGAGCGCTGCGGATCCGGCCACCTGTCCGGCGTGGACGCTGTCCGCGATGCGCAGGGCGACGGTCGCGCCGATCGGCATCATCCGCAGCGTGGTGACGACCTGCTTCGCCATCTGCGCCGACCGGGTGCCGGCCGAGGTGTTGCCGTAGCTGACGAAGGCCACCGGCTTCCACGCCCACTCGTGATAGAGGAAGTCGAAGGCGTTCTTCAGCGCCGCCGGCATGCCGAAGTTGTACTCGGGCGTCACCACCACGAAGGCGTCGGCCGCGGCGACGGTGCGGCTCCAGCGGCGGGTGTGCTCGTGTCGGTAGCTGCCGCTGGCGGGATGCTCCGGTTCGTCGAGCAACGGCAGCGCGATGTCGGCCAGATCGGCGACGTCGACGGTGGTCGCGCCGGACGCGGCGTCCGACCGGATGGTCCGCACGAACCAGTCGGTGATCGCGGGCCCGAGCCGCCCGGGGCGGGTGCTGGCGGTGATGACGAGGACCCGGAGCGGGCTGGGTTCGTTCGATGACATGTCAACGACATTAGGCTGATTTCAGTGACACGTCAACGACAGGTAGGATGACCGACATGGACGCCGCCTGGCTGAGCGCCGACGAGGAGCAGGCGTGGCGAGCCTTCCGGCGGCTGCTCATCGCGTTGCCCGCCCGGATCGGCCGCGACCTGGCCCGCGACTCGGGACTGTCCGCCGCGGACTACGAGGTGCTGAGCACGCTGTCGGAGAAACCCGACCGCCGCTGGGAACTCCGGGAGCTGGCGGCCAAGATGGAGTGGTCGCGCAGCCGCCTGTCCCACCACGCCGCGCGGATGCAGGCCCGGGGACTCATCGACAAGCAACCGGATCCGCAGGACGCCCGTGGTTGTCTGCTGCACCTGACCGATCACGGCTTCGCCGTCCTCGAACAGGCAGCGCCGTACCACGTCGCGTCGGTGCGATCTCGCTTTCTGGCGCACGTCAGCGCCGACGAACTCGCGATGCTGCGCGCGCTCTCGACCCGGATCGCCGACCTGCCCGACTGAGCGTGGCGCAGCATTGCCGGTGGTGCCGGCGTCGGCACCACCCGACGGCACAGGGGAGTGGCAGTGACGAAATCATCCGGGAAGTCCACGTCGACGGTCCGCCAGCTGCGGCTGGTGGTGCAGGCCGACGACTACGAGGCGGCGGTGCGGTTCTATCGCGACGTGCTCGGCCTGCCCGAGCAGGCCGCGTACTCCGGCGCGGACGACGCCCAGGTGGTGATCCTGGATGCCGGGCGGGCCACGCTGGAGATCGCCAACCCGGCGCAGAAGCGCATGATCGACGAGGTCGAGGTGGGACGCCAGGTCGCCCCGCGCATCCGGGTGGCGTTCGAGGTGGACGACACCGCCGCCACCACCGAGCGGCTGGTCGCCGCCGGTGCCGAGCAGGTGGCACCACCCACCACCACACCGTGGCACTCGGTCAACGCCCGCCTTGACGCCCCGGCCGGTCTGCACATCACCGTGTTCCAGGAACTGCGTACGCTCGACGAGCGCGCTGCGCTCGACGGATTCGGCACCGACGCGGCCGGGTCTCCGCACGTTGGCGACGACGCCGGCCGGTGACCGGACGCCCGGGCCGCCGGCACCCTGCTCAGTCGGCGGCCGGCTTCGGGGTGCCGCAGAGCTTGGTGCCGGGCGGGATGATCTCCTCGGCGTTGTGGAGGACGTACGGCGGCGGCCCCAGCTTGCCGGACGGGTCGATCGGCTTGACGTTGATCAGGCTGAGGAACTTGTTGATCACGTTCACCACCGGGGCCAGGATGGTGTAGCCGACGCCGTACGAGGCCCGGACGCCGAGGCCCACGCCCCGGCAGACCGCCAGCGGCGCGCCCAGCGCCGACCCGATCGTCGTCCCGTACGCGGTCGACACCTCGAAGAACAGGCCGGCCTTGAGCACGAACGCGCTGAACCCGACGTCGAACCGGACCTGATGCTCGATGAGCAGGCCCATCACCCCGACCGGAACCCCGCTCAAGGAGTTGATCAGGCTCTCCTTGCGCTTGAAGTTCTTGCTGACCTGCGGGCCGAACGTGCCGTTGGCGTAGCCGTAGCCGAGCGAGCCGGCGAGGGAGAACTCACCCTTGCCCTTGATCGTGCCCACCTTCGCGCCGAACGCGGTGGTCACCTTCACCGTCTGGCTGATGGTCAGCGCCAGCGGGACGCCGAGCACCGTGCCCATCGGGATGCTGAAGTCCACCGGGATGGGCAGCACCGCTTTTATGTTCTGGCCGTCCCGGAGCCCGGCCTCGAACGAGTAACGGATGCCGAAGCCGCCGCTGATCGACAGCTCGGCCCGGGTCACCGAACCGCCGCTGATCTTCAAGTGGAAGTCCGCCTCCGGCGTGGCGAAGGTCAGCGCGGCCCGCCCGGACAGCTTCGTACCGTCGCGGTGGTAGTGGAAGCTGACCTCCGCGCCGTCGTTGAGGCTGACCCCGGTGGAGAAGTTGGCGACGACCGTCTTGACCTCGCCGCCGCCGCGCACCGGCGGCGGCTGGTTCGGCCGGGGCGGCGGCGGGGCGAGCCGCAGCGGCCCGGCGCGCCCGGCGCGGCCGGTCGGCGTGGCGCCCAGGGCGTCGGCCTCCTCCTCGGACATCGCCCAGATCGGCTCGCCGGCCTGGTAGACGACCGGGTTCTCGATGGCGATGCCGCGCTGCTCCAGGGTGCCGTCGCGGATCACGTCGGTCACGGTGACCGGGCCGATCGTGACCAGCAGGTCGCCCCCGTCGCGCTGGACGTCGAGCACCCGGCCGACGCCACGACCGGTGACGAACATGACCTTCCCGGGCGCCAGGTCGTCGGCCCGGGGCGCGTCACCGTCGAGCCGCCAGGTCAACCCGTCGGCGGTGACCGACCGGACCGAGCGGCCGCCGCCGCCGACGAGGACCACGTCCGGCTGGTACGTCAGGTCGGGATGGGGCACCGGCGCCATGCCGTAGCGCAACGCGGACTCGCTGTACGGGTCCTCGTCGGCGGCCGGATCACCCGGGGACCGGCTGCCGCAACCGGACGCGGCCAGCACGAGGACCACGGTGAGGACAGCCGAGACAACCTTGCGCACCGGGACTCCTCGTCGGATCGGGACGGCGCCACCCACCGGCACCGGAGCTGCCGCGTCAGACCCGGCCGCACCGACACGGACCAGGGGCCGGGCCATGGCATCGACCCTAGACAGCGCCCGTGGCCAGGGAATCAGGGTTTTCCCCACGCCTCGACGACACCGGCGCGCGAACCCGGTCCCCGTCCGCACCGCCCGGCGCGTACACTTCCGGCATCTGGCCGCGCCCGGCGCGCGGCCCCGGCGTTCGAGGCGGTGGAGATGGATCGGATGCCCGGCACCGTCCGCCGCTCACGCCTGCGACGACGATAGTCGTCCCGCTCACCCGCGCGTTCCCTTCCGCCGTGCCCGCACCCGCTGTGCGGCCGGCACATCTCGTGACGATCGCTCATCCCGTCCCAGGGAGTACCCGTGACCGTGCCCTCGCTGGCCTCGTCGTTGTCCGACTCCGTCGCCGCCGCCGCGGCCCGCCGGGGAATGGTGGACCTCGCGCCGCAGCTGCGCCGCTCCGCGCACGCCGACTTCCAGGCCGACGGTGTGTTGGCGGCGGCACGGACGCTGCGCCGCAATCCACGGCAGGTCGCGGCGGAGGTGGTCGACGACCTGCCCGAGGACGGTCTGGTGGCCACGGCGGTGGTGGCCGGGCCGGGGTTCGTCAACATCGAGCTGACCGACCGGGCGCTGCTGGCGCAGCTCGCCCGCCGGCTGGGCGATGACCGGCTCGGCGTCGGCACTCCCGAGGCGGGCGTCACCACCGTCATCGACTACTCCCAGCCGAACATCGCCAAGGAGATGCACGTCGGGCACCTGCGCTCCACCGTCATCGGCGACGCCCTGGTGCGCGTCCTGGAACACCTCGGCGGCACCGTCGTGCGGCGCAACCACATCGGCGACTGGGGAACCCAGTTCGGCATGCTCATCCAGTACCAGGTCGAACATCCCGAGCCGGTGCCGGGCGACACCGGCACCATGGGGCGGCTGGCCACGCTCTACCGGCTGGCCCGGGCGGAGTTCGACACCGACTCCGCGTTCGCCGACCGGGCCCGGCGGCGGGTGGTGGCGTTGCAGGCCGGCGAACCGAGCACCGTGGCCGCGTGGCGGGACATCGTGGCCGAGTCGACCCGCTACTTCACCGAGGTCTACGACCGGCTCGGCGTGCGGCTGACCGACGCCGACACGGTGGGGGAGAGCGCCTACAACGCGGCGCTGCCCGCCGTCGCCGACGAACTCGAACGCCAAAAGGTCGCGGTGACCAGCGACGGCGCGCTCTGCGTCTTCTTCGACGACCTGCGTGGCCCGGACGGCGAGCCGACGCCGCTGATCGTCCGCAAGCGGGACGGTGGTTTCGGCTACGCCGCGACCGACCTGGCGGCGCTGCGGCAGCGCGTCGTCGAGCTGCACGCCGACCGGCTGCTGTACGTGGTCGACGCCCGGCAGGCCCGGCACTTCCGGATGGTCTTCGACACCGCGCGGCGGGCCGGATGGCTGCCGCCGACCGTACCCGCCGTGCACGTCGCCTTCGGTACCGTCCTCGGCCCGGACGGCCGGCCGTTCAAGACCCGCGCCGGTGACACCGTCCGCCTGGTCGACCTGCTCACCGAGGCGGTCGACCGGGCCCGGGAGGTGGTCGCGGCGAAGAATCCCGGGCTGACCGGGGCGGCCCTGGACGAGCGGGCGTGGCAGGTCGGCATCGGCGCGGTCAAGTACGCCGACCTGACCACCAACCGGACCCGGGACTATGTCTACGACCCGGAGCGGATGCTGGCGCTGGCCGGCAACACCGGCGTCTACCTCCAGTACGCGCACGCCCGCGTCCGGTCCATCCTGGCCCGCGCCGACGGCGACATCACAGTGGACGTGACGGCGCCGCTGGAACCGGCGGAACGGGCGCTGATCCTCGACCTCGACGCCTTCGCCGACACCCTCGTCGAGGTGGTCGCCGGTCACGAGCCGCACCGCCTCTGCGGCTACCTGTACCGGCTGGCGCAGACCTTCACCACGTTCTACGAGCACTGCCCGGTGCTGCGTGCCACCGGACCGCGGCGCGGCAACCGCCTGGCCCTGTGCCGTCTCACCGGCGAAACCCTGCGCACCGGCCTGCACCTGCTCGGCATCCCCACCCCCGATCACCTGTGACCACCCCACCCCCAACCTCCAACCTCCAACCCCGGGCCTCCCGCGTTGATCAAGAAGTTTTCGTCTCGGCGATCGCGTGTCGCAGACCAAATTCTCTTGATCAACCGGGTGGGCCGTGGCGAGTGTCGTGCGCGCCCTGGCTGCGCGCGCAGGTGGGTCCTCGGTGTCTACCGGGTCGAGCCGGACGGGGTCGCTTCGGGTACTTGAAGGGCTCGTCCGCACACCGCCACCCAGTCGGGGTCGACGGTAACATGGTCGACGGTGTTGGCCAGGTACCTGATGGCGGCGTCGGGCCTCAGCGGCAGCAGTGCGTCAAGGACGTCCATGTAGAGCGACTCCCGCAGGATCTCGGCCAGCAATCCTGGCAGTCTCATGGGTATCTCGGACAGCGGTGGGCAGCCGGCAGCGACGAGCGTCTCGATCTCAGGCCAGTCGTCGCTACCGTTACGGACATCCGCCAGCCCGTCGTCGAGGAACGCGACGAAGACCGGTTCGAAAACCGCGACGAGGTGCTCGACCGGCACATGCAGGCAGTACGGCGCAACCGACCAGCCTGGAACATCCTGGCCGAACTGCGTTGGCCCTCGGCGGACCAGTTCACCGGCTGCGACGGGAGTATCGGCGACAAGGGCGAACACGGCAGCCAGTATGACGAGGCGGTGCGGCGGTGTCCGCTCGATTGGGTGGCGAGTTTGCGCGACGGCGAACGTGTGCTTCGTGGAACCGGCAGGTCCACGCAGCTCAGGACCGCCCTCGGGGTGGCGTCTGGTCCGCGATCGGGCACAGCGTTCGGCGCATGCAGACGCGGGGCCAACGGTCGAGCCCGTGTGTTGCCTCGCGTCGGCGGATGGCCCGCAGGCCCGGGGTGAGGTCGCGCTCGCCGAGGATCTGGAAGCCACACCGGGCGTAGTACGGGGCGTTCCAGGGCACGTGAGCGAACGTGGTGAGGGTCAGAGCGGGAATGCCGCCGGCCACCGCCCGGTCGGCGAGGTGGGCGATCAGCTGACGTCCGATCCCGCGACCGGCGACGGCGGGATGTACGGAGACCTGTTCGATGTGGAAGTTGCCGTCGACGAGGTCGGCGATGAGGTAGCCGACCGGCCGGTCGGTGACGTCGGTGGCCACCCAGGCACGGCCTGCCCCCTGGTAGCGGCCGAGTACGTCCAGCGGCAGCGGTTCATCGTCGGCGATCTGCGGCATACCGACGTCGCGGAAGCGTCGGCCGGCCGCGCGCTCGATGCCTTGCAGGACGGGTAGTTCGTCGCGACGTACCGCTCGGATCCGCACTCGGAACATTCTGTCGGTGCCGCTGTCCACCGTCACCCAGATTCCGGGTCGGCGGATGCGGAGACCGACTCCGGCCGGCGCTCGCCGTCGCCGTCGAGACGGCCACCGTCTTGACGGGCGTCGATTCGAGGCGGAGACTGCGTAACACCCCCGAAACAGTGACCAGGATCGCTCGGGCGCGCCGTGATGTTAGCGTTAACGTCGGCCGGGCCGGACGGACGGAGAGCCGCATGTCCAGAGTCCTGACCAGGGCGACTGCCCTGCTCGCCGCCCTGTGTCTGCTGTTGCTGCCGGCGGCGCAGGCGCCGCGTGCCGAGGCCGCCGCGCTGGATCCGTTCACCGGCTACCTGATGGCGCACTTCACCGGTGAGTCGGCCACCGGCGAGCAGGTCTACTTCGCGCACAGCCGCGACGGTCTGACCTGGCGCGACCTGAACAACGGCGCACCGGTGCTGCTGTCCACGGTCGGCACCCGGGGAGTGCGGGATCCCTCCATCGTCCGTTCGCCCGCCGGTGACCGGTACTGGATCGTCGCCACCGATCTGCGGATCGCCAGCGGCACCTCGTGGAACGACGCGGCGAACCGGGGCAGCAGGTCGCTGGTGGTCTGGGAGTCCCGCGACCTGGTGAACTGGTCCGCCCCCTGGCTGATCAACGTGGCCGGTGCGATTCCGGGCGCCGGCAACGCCTGGGCGCCGGAGGCCATCTACAACGCGGCGACCGGCGACTACATCGTCTACTGGGCGACCAACTCGCTGCGCGACGGCGTCACCAAACACCGCATCTGGTACGTGCGGACCAGCGACTTCCGCAGCTTCACCGCGCCCCAGCTCTACATCGAACGCCCCGGTGGCGGCCAGGGCATCATCGACACCCAGATCGTCGAGGTGCCGAACGCCGTCGGCGGATACCGCTACTACCGCGCGTCGGCCGACGGGCACATCACCATCGAGGCCAGCAACTCGATCCTCGGCTCGTGGACGACGCTGGGCAACCTCTCCCACCTCGGTATCTCCAACGGCGCCGGCGGCGGCAACGTGGTCGAAGGGCCGATGTGGATGCAGTTCAACGGTCGGAACGAGTGGGCGCTCTGGCTCGACCAGTACGCCACCGGTCGTGGGTACCTGCCGGTCACCTCCACCAACCTGGGCAGCGTCACCAACTTCCGGACCCGTACGGACTACCAGCTGGGTGCCAGCCGCAAGCGGCACGGCTCGATCCTCAACCTGACCGCCGCGGAGGAGAGCGCGGTGCTGGGGCGCTGGGGTGCCACCACGCCGGCCAACCGGATCCAGGCGTACACCCACCAGGACCGGTACGTGCGCCACGCCAACTACGACGTACGCATCGACGCGAACGTCAGCCCGGCGCAGGACGCCCAGTTCCGGGTGGTGCCGGGGCTGGCCGACGCGACCGGTGTGTCGTTCGAGTCGGTCAACTACCCCGGTCATTACCTGCGGCACTACGGTTTCGACTTCGTGCTGGCGGCACATGACGGCAGCGCGGTCTTCGCGGCGGACGCGACCTTCCGGCAGGTCGCCGGCCTCGGCAACTCCTCCTGGTCGTCGTTCCGGTCGTACAACTACCCCGACCGGTACCTCCGGCACTACAACTACCTGCTGCGACTCGACCCGATCAACGACGCCCAGGCCCGCGCCGACGCCACCTTCCGCGTCACCTCGTAGTCGTCGGTCAGCGGAAGCGGGTCGACATCGCGCCAACCGATCCGCACCGGGTGATCACCACCGGGCCCGCGGGCGGGTGAGTCGGACGAATCGGCCTTCCGGGCCTGCCGGAGCGCTGACCGGCCCTGCTTGCCCGACCCGTGGGCGTCACGTCGGCGCGTCTGCGGACGATCATGGGTGCCTCGCCGTTTGCGACGCACCGTCCTGGGCATTCCCGCCTGCCACCGCCCATCGGCGTGATCAGGGCACGTGCCGTCAGGTCGACGACACCGATCCGTCGGTGGCGCGCCACCCGCCACCCGGCGGCGGCTGCCGGTGCGCGGTGCCCGTCCGGAGCACGTGAGGAGCTGACCGATGGTTGACCGGGATCCCGAGCCGCGACGCGGCGACCAGGGGGCGGCCCCGATCGCCGGCCGCAACGTGGAGTTGGAGCGGCAGAACCCGGATCTGCTGGTGCCGCCGACCACCGACAGCCGACTGGTGCCGAACCTGAAGTTCTCCTTCTCGCAGGCGCACACCCGGGTGGAGAAGGGCGGCTGGACCCGTGAGGTCACCGTGCGGGACCTGCCGGTGGCCACCCAGTTGGCCGGGGTCCAGTTCGGCCTGGAACCCGGCGCGTACCGGGAGATCCATTGGCATCAGGAGTCGGAATGGGCGTACATGCTCAGTGGCAGCGCCCGGATCAGCGCCGTGGACCACGAGGGGCGCAATTTCATCGAGGACGTCCATGCCGGTGACCTGTGGTTCTTTCCGCAGGGCATCCCGCACCACATCCAGGCGCTACAGGAAGGCGCGCAGTTCCTGCTGGTCTTCAACGACGGCGGCTTCTCGGAGAACAACACGTTCCTGCTGAGCGATTTCTTCGCCCACGTGCCCAAGCCGGTGCTGGCGAAGAACTTCGGCTGGACCCTCGACCAGTTGGACGACCTGGCCCAGCGGGAGAAGTACATCTTCGCCGGGGACGTCCCGCCGCCGCTGTCGACCGACCGGGTCGTCAGCCCGACCGGAGACGTGCCCCGCAGCTTCAAGCACCGGATGCTCGCCCAGACCCCACAGCATTTCCGTGGCGGGACCGTGCGAATCACCGACTCGACGAACTTCGCCGCCTCGACCACCACCGCCGCCGCTCTGGTCGAGGTCGAACCGGGCGGGATGCGGGAGCTGCACTGGCACCCGACCACCGACGAATGGCAGTACTACATCTCCGGCCGGGGACGGATGGGCGTCTTCGCCGCCTCGGCCGCCGCCCGTACTTTCGACTTCCAGGCCGGCGACGTCGGCTACGTGCCGTTCGCCTACGGGCACTACATCGAGAACACCGGCGACGAGCCGCTGGTCTTCCTGGAGATGTTCCGCCACCCCCGGTTCGAGGACATCTCGGTGATGCAGTGGCTGGCGAACACTCCCCACGAGGTGGTCTCCGACACGATAAACGTGTCCCGGTCCCTGGTCGACGCGCTGCCGCAGACCAAGCAGGTGGTCATCTAGCCGCCGGGTGCCGGACGCCTCGTACCATTGCGCAGAGATTCCGGAGCGCGCAGCGGGGAGGGGCCATGGGCAAAGGGATATACGTGCAGGAACTACCGGGTATCGGCAAGCGGTACGACGTCGACCTGGGCAGCAACACCCAGCGGATCTCGGTGGTGGTACGCCGTGACGGCACCCGTGACCTGTACGTCTTCGCCTCGGGCAAGGACGACCCGGTCGCCGTGATCGAGATGTCGGAGGAGCAGGCGCGTAAGGTGGGCGCCCTGCTGGCCGGCACATACTTCTCCGAGTAGTCGTACCGCGTCGTAGGTCCTCGTTCAGTCCGCTCCAGGAGTCCTCACCGTGCATGCTGACCTCGTGGGCTTCGGGGCCCTCGTACTGATCGCGGGCCTGCTGGCCCGTGCGGGTCGCCGGATCAACCTGCCCACCGTGCCGTTCTTCATGCTCGCGGGCATCCTGCTCGGGCCCGGCACCCCCGGTCCGGTGCTGATCGCTCATCCCGAGGACCTGAGCCTGCTCGCCTCCCTCGGCCTGGTGCTGCTGCTGTTCCATCTGGGCGTCGAGTTCCCGGTCGACCAGGTACTCGGCAGCGGCAAGCGGCTGTTCGTCGCCGCCGGCTCGTACATCGGTCTCAATGTCGGTGCCGGCCTGCTCTTCGGCTTCGCCCTCGGTTGGGGCGGGTACGAGGCGTTCGTGATCGCCGGTGCGCTCGGCATCTCCTCCTCGGCGATCGTGACGAAACTGCTCATCGAGTTCCGTCGGTTGGCCAACGCGGAGACGCCGGTCATCCTCGGCATCATCGTGATCGAGGACCTGTTCCTCGCCCTGTACCTGGCGCTGCTGTCACCGCTGCTGTCCGGTGCCGGGTCCGCCGGGGAACTGGTGCTGCGCATCGGCCTGAGTTTCGCCTACCTGGCGGTGCTCTTCGCCGTCGCCCGCTTCGGTGCCCGCCTGGTCGGCAAGGTGATCGACAGCAACGAGGACGAGTTGCTGGCCATCCTGATGATCGGGTTGGTCGTGCTCGTCGCCGGGGTGTCGGCCGAGATCGGGGTTTCCGACGCGATCGGCGCGCTGATGATCGGTCTGGTGATCGCCCGTACCCCCCTGCGCGAGCGGGTCGAACGCCTGGTGCTGCCGCTGCGCGACGTCTTCGCGGCGGTCTTCTTCCTGGTGTTCGGGCTGACCATCGACGTCGGTGACTTCGGCTCGGTGGCGCTGCCGGTGCTGCTGGCGGTACTGATGACCATCGTGACCAACATCCTGGCCGGCCTGATCGCCGGCCGGCTGTTCGGGCTCAACCAGCGCGGCGCCGCGAACGTCGGCCTGACCGTGCTGGGCCGTGGCGAGTTCTCGCTGATCCTGGCCACGCTGGCCATCGCGGCCGGCCTGGACGGGCGACTCGGCCCGTTCATCGCCCTGTACGTGCTGATCCTGGCCGTGGTGAGCCCGCTGCTCGCGGCGAACTCGCGCTACCTGGCCCGGATCATCCCGGACCGACTGCTGCACTCCAGCTGGCGGTACGTGCGCGAGGAGACCATCAGTACCGCCTGCACCCACCTCGACCGGATCAACATCACCGAGTCCGACGCCGAGGCGTGCCCGCAGTGCGTCGAGAGCGGTGACGACTGGGTGCAGTTGCGGATGTGTCTGACCTGCGGCGCGGTGGGCTGTTGCAGCGACTCGGTGAACAACCACGCGGAGGAGCACTACCGGCAGACCGGCCATCCGTTGATCCGGTCGCTGGAGGAGGGCGAGGACTGGCGGTACTGCTACATCGACGGTGCCCTGGTCCGCGAGCCGATGGGCGCCACCCGGGAGTGACGAGCGGTTCGCTCGCGTCGGCCCGCCTCAGTCGAGGCGGTACACCAACGCACCGGCTATCTCCTCCCGGGTGATGCCGAGGCCGTCGACCGGTCGGGTGGGCAGGCCGTCCCAGGGCGTGCCGGCGAGCCGGTCCGGCAGGACGACCACCGACCGGATGCCGACCTGCCGCAGGAACGTGATGCTGACCGGATCGGGAAAGGTCGTGGTCACCGTGCGGATCTGTTGCTGATTGGCCGGTAGGAAGGTCACCGAACCGTTGGCGACGCGGGGAAACCCGTCGGTGGTCCAGAGCATGATGTCGGATTCGGCCACCCCGTTGCTGGGCAGGACCAGGATCGGTTCGGTCGCCGCCCGCAGCGCAGGTGGGGCGGTCGGCACGGTGGGGTGCGGCGTCCGATTGACGCCCTCCACCAGGACCAGCACCAGGGGCAGCAGGAGCACGACCGCGCTCACCGACCTCGGCCAGCCGAGCCGGGGGCGATTGCGGCCGAACTCGCTTATCGCCCCTGCCGCCAGGATGGCGAGCAGCAGGCTCGTCCACACCATCAGCCGCCCCGGGGTCCGTAGCGCGTCCCATCCGGGCAGCAGCCGCGACAGGGTCAGGTATCCCGGATCGCCCTGACCGACGAGGTTGGTGCCGAGCCCGAGCGCGCCGCTGACCAGCACGCCGAGCCCGAGCAGCACCCGGTGGCGCACCCGGAACGTCGAATAGCTCAGCCCGGCCACGGCCAGCACGATCAACGTGACGCCCGGCAGCAGCGCCATCTCCGGCGGCCAGGACAACTGGGCGCGGGCGGCGGCGAAGTGGTCGCCCCACAGCCACGAGTCGGCGGGCGCGACGAAGTATCCCCGCAGGGGAGGGGAGAACATCTCCGTCCAGGACAGGTCCCGGTTCGCCTCCGGGTTCAGCTCCACCACCCGCAGGAAGGTGGTGCCCAACCAGATCAACACCGCTCCGAAGACGACACCGCCGAGAAGGTTGGCCAGCACCACCCGGCGCCCCAGCAGCCAGGTGCCGGTCCGCCAGCGGGCCCAGCCGACCGCCGCCAGGACCACAAGCACGGTGCCGGCCAGGAAGTACGCGAGCGGCAGGCCGATCGCCAGGCCCAGGGTCAGCTGCCAGGCGGCGACCAGCCAGCCGGCCAGGATCCATCCGGGGCGGTGCAGTTCCGGTCGGTGACCGTCGCGCAGGGACCAGCCGTGGCCGCGCGCCAGCATCGCCAGGCACAGCGCGACGCCGCCGATGGAAAGGATGTTCAGGTGGCCGCTGTGCGCGAGCCGCCACGGCGCGAAGGCCCAGGCGACGCCGGCCACGGCCGCCGCCGTCCGGATGCCGCCCAGTTGGCGCACCAGGGCGTACGCCCCGAAGCAGGCGAGTGCGTGGGCGAACACGTAGAGCAGGTTGTAGCGGAAGATGGCCGTCGCCACGCCGTGGCCGAACAGGCCGGCCGGTGCGTATCCGAGCACTATGTCGGTGTAGGCGTACGTGTACAGATTCGGGAAGAACGTGTTGGAGTGCCAGAGGTTGAGGGGGTCGGTGACCAGCGCGTGCCCGGCCCAGGCAACCTGCCACGCCTGCAACGGGGGATCGCCGATGTCGCCCGGGATGGTAGTCCACGGTTGCTTGAGCGTCGGCCAGGTGAGGACGACCGCCACGACCACGCTGGCGATCGTCGCCACCGTCCATTCGTGACGCAGCAGACGCGCGGCCACCCGCCCGACACCCGCTCCGCGACCGGGCCGGACCTCCGACCCTGCCTGCTCCGGGTCGGGCTGGCGGCGATCAGCGGACGAGGTTCCGACCAACCCCCGACGTATCGCCTGCACGTTTCCTCCTGTCGATGTCCAACGCGGACGGTCTAGCGTCGCATCGAATGAAGGAGAAAAGCCATCATCGATGGCCACCGAAACTTCCGAGCGACAGGTCAGTGGCGGTTGAGCCGGCGGTAGACCGGGGCCAGCCGCTGGTGCAGCGTCCGATAGACGTCGAAGATCTCGTCGTAACCCGCTCGATGCGCCGGATCCGGGGTGAAGAACCGGTCGGTACGCATCAGACCCGGGATGTCGGCGAAGGTGAGCCGGTGGGTGCCGACGGCACCGATCCAGCCCGCCCCCCGGACGTTCACCGCGAGCGGTTGGGCGTCGCGGCGGATCTCGACGCCGAGCACGTCGGCGAAGATTTGACACCACGAGTCCGACAGCGCCCCGCCGCCGGTGACGGCCATCGAGGTGACCGGTGCGCCGAGGAACCGGTTCACCGCGCCGAGCAGCCAGCGGGTGTTGAACGCCACCCCCTCGAAGACCGCCCGCAGCAGATCCGAGCGGTTGGTGTCGAGGGAGATGTTGAAGAACCCGGCGCGCAGGTTCGCGTCGTCGACCGGGGCGCGTTCGCCGTAGAGCCAGGGGGTGTAGAGCACCCCGTTCGCGCCCGGCGGCACCGTCGGGATGATGGTGTCGAAGGCGTCGAAGATCGTTCCCTCGTCGCGGCTGAGGTGACCGGCGCCGAGCAGCGGATCGTCGTACTCCACGATCTTGTCCCGCAGCCAGGTCAGGTTGGCCCCGGCGGTGGCCTGCAGGGCGGTCATCAGGTAGCGGTCGCCGATCGCGCAGGGCACCGAGGCGATGCCGGCGGCGACGTCGGTCTTCTTGCGGGGCACGTGGGCGGCGATCCAGGACGAGGTGCCGAGGTACAGGTGCGGCTGCCGGTCGCCGGTGGTGCCGGCGCCGATCGCCGCGGCGGTGTTGTCGATCGCTCCGGCGACCACCCGCACCGTCGCGGCCAGGCCCAGGTGCGCGGCGGCTGACGGGGTCAAGGTGCCGATCACCTCGGTGCAGGCGACGATCGGCGGCAGTTTGTCCGCGTCGACGCCGCTGTCGGCGACCAGGGTGGGGGAGTAGCGGATGTCGCCGGGACGCCGGTTGTCGGTCACCCACGAGGTCAGGATCGAGTCGACGGTGGCCACCGTGCGTCCGGTGAGCTTCAGGTTGATCCAGTCGAGCACGTTGAGGAACGTCGCGGTGCGCGCGTACACCTGCGGCAGGGTGTCGCGGACGAACAGCATGTGGGCGGCGGGGTCCTTGCCGGTGGGTGAGGGCATGCCGCCGGTGAGCCGCAGCCAGCGGGCGATCCGGCGCACCGACATCCCCTGGTACGCGGGGAAGCCGCCGAACTGCCGTCGCAGGTGCGGCGCGCCACGCATGTCGAGCCAGCTGATGCACGCGGTCAGCGGCTCGCCGGTGGCGTCCACCGCGATGGTTCCCTCGCCCTGGGTGGAGGCGCACACCGCCTCGACCGCCCGCATCTGCTCGGGATGGTCGCGTCCCAGGTCGGCGGCGACCTGGCCGAGCGCCGTCCACCAGGCGAGCGGGTCCTGTTCGGCGCCGCCACCGGGCAGCACCCGCAGCGGGACCGGCCGCTCGGCCCAGCCGGTGACCGTGCCGTCGGCGGCGACCAGCGCGGCCTTCAGACCCGAGGTGCCCAGGTCGATCGCGAAGACCTGCGGTGGGCTGGCGGTCACCGGATCAGACCCCCTCGACCAGCGCGAAGACCTGGTCGAACCGGGCGAGCGCGTCGTCGATGACCGCGTCGGTGTCGGCCATCGACGTGTACATCCGCGAGCCGGCCAGGGTGACGATGCCGTGTGCGGTGTACGCGGCGCCCAGCTGCTCCATCAGCCGCTTGCGGGTCTTGTTCTCCTTGAGCAGCTTCACCGGGTTGCGCATGTCCAACAGCATCACGCCGCTGCACTCCAGGTGCACGATGGATCCCTGGTTGTACGCGACGTACGGCAGCCCGTAGGAGTCGATCAGCCGTTGCAGGCCGCGGGTCAGCCGGTCACCGGCCCGGCCGGCGATCACCGGCGCGTTGGTGCGGGCCATCTCCTCGATGGCGAAGTAGCCGGCCGCGCAGGACAGCGGGTTGGCCGACAGGGTGCCGCCGACCTGGATGTGCGCTCCGCTCCTGCCGTCCAGCCCGGACCCGAAGACCGCCATCACGTCGGCCCGCCCGCCGACGCCGCCGGCCATCGGGTAACCGCCGGAGACCGCCTTGCCCAGTACGGTCAGGTCGGGGGTGACACCGAAGTAGCCGGCCGCGCCGCCCAGCCCGAGCCGGAAGCCGGTGACCACCTCGTCGAAGATCAGCAGCGCGCCGAACTCGTCGCACAGCTCCCGGACCCGCGCGTTGAAGTCGCGCGGCGCGGGCCGGGTGCCGGACTCCGGGCCGACCGGTTCGACCACCACCGCCGCCGTGCCGCCGCGCAGCCGGTTCTCGATCAGCTTGCGTTTGAGCTGCCCGAGGTCGTGCGGGAAGGCCTCCCGGGTACGGGCCGTCGCCCCGAAGGGGATGCCCTTGGCGTTCATCCGGTACGTGCCCGGCACCCGCAGCCCGTAGACCATCGTGTCGGACCAGCCGTGGTAGGCGCCCCCGACCTTGATCACCATCTTCTTGCCGGTACAGGCGCGGGCACCCCGGACGGCGGCCATCACCGCCTCGGTGCCCGAGCCCAGTGACCGGTACATCTCCACGTGCGGCATGAACCGGTGGATGATCTCGGCGAGCTTCAGCTCGTACTCGTGGAACAGCCCGGTCACCGGCCCAGAGTCCCGGACCACCTCGGCGACGCGCTCGTTCACCGGGCCGTAGTTGCTGCCCAGGATCGTCGGCCCGCCGGCCTGGAGGAAGTCGATGTACGTGTTGCCGTCCCGGTCCACCAGATACGCGCCGTCGGCCTTGTCCACCGCGAGTGGGAACGGGTAGTTGAACGCCAGGTTGTGCTGCACCCCGCCGGGGATGCGCCGCCGCGCCCGGTCGGTGATCTCCCTGCTGGCGCGGCACTTGGTGTCGAAGTAGTTCAGCACGTCGAGCATCGCGTCGTGGCGCAGCCCGCGCACCGGCTGGGCGGTCAACGCCTTCAGCCGACGCATCACGTCGTCGACGTCGGGGTACTCACTGATCGCGTACCCGAGCCGGGCCGCCTCCGCGCCGCCCGCCTCGTCGTTGGTCCCGGGGGAGCTCGGCGCGCTGCTCGTGGTCGTGCCGGCGGCGACCTCGACGGCCGCCGCGTCGGCGCTGGGCAGTTCCTCGTCGGCCGGTACCCGCAGCGGCTCCACCGCCTCGGTGAGCTGCGCGGCGATCCGCTTCTCGTCGGTCCGCAGCTTGCTGAAGGCGATCTCCCGGATCGCGGTCGGAATGGTGTGGATCTTCCCCGCCTCGCTGGTCAGCGCCAGCAGGTAGGCGATGGACACCTTCTCCAGCAGCGCCATGTTGAACACCGCCCGGTCCGGGTCGGTGCCGACGGCGACCACCCCGTGGTTGGCGATGATGAAGGCGTTGTCCCCGCTGGCCACCTTCTTCTGCACGTTGCGGGCCAGGAACCCGGTGCCGGACGGGGCGTAGTCGATGATCGCCACCTCCCGGCCCAGGAAGCGCACCTGCTCGTCGGTGAGCGCCGGGATCGGCTTGCGCAGGAAGGCCAACGCCGAGGCGTACGGCTGGTGGGTGTGCACGATCGCGTTGACGTCCGGCCGCTCGCGGTAGATGTTCGCGTGCATCCCGCACTCGATGGACGGCTTCAGGTCGGCACCGGAGTCGTCGGGCAGATGCCTGCCGTCGAAGTCCACGATGCAGATGTCCTCGACGCGCATCCGGTCGTAGTCGTAGTTGCTCGGGGTGACCGCGTACCGCCGGTGGCCGGGCACCCGGACCGAGACGTTGCCCTCGGTGGCCTTCAGGTAGCCCCGGGCGAGCATGGTGCGGCACATGTCGACGACGTGCTGGCGGGACAGGCGGTGCTGCACGGCGTTCTCCTTGGTCGGGTCGTGGGCCGCCGGTCGGTGCACCCCGTCCGGCCCATGGGGTTCATCGTCGCGTAGCCACGTCGGTCGAAACACCGTTCCTTCGGCAGCGAGAATCACCCCGCTTCTTATCCCAGCGTGACAAAATCGCCCGGTGAGTGCGCCTGTCTCCGCGACGCCCTGGCGACACCTGCCCGCCGACCTGGCCGCCGCGATGCGCCCGCACCTGCCGGACACGGTGGCCGCCGTCGCGGGCGCCGTCACCGAGGCCACTCCGGCCTTCGCCGGCATCGCCGACGACAAGTTCACCCGGGACGTACACACCGCCGTGCAGGTGGCGCTCGACCGCTTCCTCGATCTCGTCGGCACCGGGGAACCGGCGCTGCCGCCCCGGTTCCGGGAGGTGTTCGTCGGGTTGGGCGCCGCCGAGGCCCGCGAGGAGCGGGGGCCGGAGGCGCTGCTGGCCGCGCTACGGATGGCGGCGCGGCTGCTGCTGCGGACGGCGTCACGGTCCCTGGCCCGGCTGCGCCCGGTCGAGCCGGAGGAACTGATCGACCTCTCCGACGCGGTGAGCGCGTACATCGCCGAACTGGCCGCGGCGAGCACCGACGGGTACGCCCTGCAACTGCGGGAGCAGGCGGGGGAGGGAGACCGCCGTCGACACCTCGCCGAGCTGCTGCTGCGCGGCGACGGGCTGCCCAGCGCCGTCGAGTCGGCGGCGGCCCGGATCGGCTGGGCCGACCTGGACGCGGTGGTGCCGGTCCTGCTGCCACCGGACCAGGCCCGCGACGCGCGGTTCCGGTACGGCCCGGACGGGCTGGTCATCGAGCGTGGTCGCGACGCCGTGCTGCTGCTGCGGGCCGGCGCCCGGGCGACCCGCGCCGCACTGACCGAGGCGTTCGCCGGCCGGCCGGTGGTGGTCGGCCCGGAACTGGGCTGGCCGCAGGTGCCGGCGGCGGTCCGGCTCGCCGAGCTGGCCGCCGGGCTGGTCGGACCGGCCTCCGGACCGGTCTTCGTTGACGACCACCTGGCCGCGCTGACCCTGCGTGGCGAACAGCGGGCACTGGCGGTGCTCACCGAGCGCCGCCTGGCGCCGTTGGCGCGGCTGCGTCCGGCACAGCGGGAGAATCTGCTGGCGACGCTCGACGCCTGGCTCCGGCACTGGGGCTCACGCGCCGAGGTCGCCACCGAGCTGTTCGTGCATCCGCAGACGGTCAGCTACCGCCTCAAACGTTTGCGTGAGCTGTACGGCGACGACCTGGACGACCCCACCGCCCGATTCGAGCTCCTGGTGGTGCTGACCAGCCAACTACCGACGGGCATCCGGAAGGTCTCTGGAACTTCCGATTGACAGCGGCCTTGACCTGGCGTAGTGACCGTTGAAGGTTCGTGGAGCGGCCGGCTGGCCGTTTGCCGCTGACCAGCACCAATGCTGTCCCTGGGCGCGGCAGGCGGCCGCGAGAAGGTTTCGAGAGTATTTCCGGAAGTTGTTGACTGTTCGTCGATGACGCGCCAATACTGTTGGCCATCGACGAATCTGGATGATCGTCGATTGTCGCTACCCACTCCGCCGGTTGCGCATCGACCGGCAGACCACCACCCGGTACGACGTCGACTGTCGATGGTGGCCGACCAGCCACCGTGGCCGCCGGTTCGTAGCGCACTGCTGGCCACCGGCCAGCCGTCATGAGGAGGAAGCATGAACAACGTCCCCGTCCCACCACGAAGTCGCAGGCGTGGACGCGTCAGGATGCTGGCTGCCGCCGCCTTCGCCGCGGTGTTGGCCACCACCGGCACCGTCGCGATCTCGGCCAGCCCCGCCCAGGCCGAGGCCGACCGGCAGGTCTGCTCGAACACGGAAGGTACCCACAACGGGTTCTTCTTCTCGTTCTGGAAGGACAGCGGCGACGCCTGCATGGTGTTGCGCGAGAACGGCCGCTACTCCAGTTCGTGGAGCAGGAGCACCAACAACTGGGTCGGTGGCAAGGGTTGGAACCCGGGCACCCGCCGTACGATCAGCTACTCGGGCAGTTACAACCCGGGTAACAACAACAGCTACCTCGCGTTGTACGGCTGGACCCGCAGTCCGCTGGTCGAGTACTACATCGTCGAGAACTTCGGTAGCTACAACCCGAGCAGCGGCGCCACCCGGCTGGGCAGCGTCACCACCGACGGGGGCACCTACGACATCCTGCGCAGCCAGCGGGTCAACGCCCCGTCGATCGACGGCACCCAGACGTTCTACCAGTACTGGAGTGTCCGGCAGCAGAAGCGCAGCAGCGGGACCATCACCACCGCCAACCACTTCGACGCCTGGGCCCGCGTCGGCCTGAACCTGGGCAACCACTACTACCAGATCATGGCCACCGAGGGTTACCAGAGCCAGGGCAGTTCGGACATCACCCTCTCCGAAGGCGGGGGCTCGAACCCGCCGCCGAGCAACCCGCCGCCGAGCAACCCGCCGCCCGGTGGCGGCAACTGCTCGGTCAACGTGCAGCGCGCCGAGGACTGGAACGACCGGTTCAACACGACCTTCTCGGTCAGTGGCAGCAACAACTGGACCGTCACCATCCGTACGAACGGTGGCCAGAGCCTGCAGAACAGCTGGAACGCCTCGATCAGCGGCTCCAGTGGCACGATCACCGCACGGCCGAACGGTAACGGCAACAACTTCGGCATCACGCTCTGGAAGAACGGCAACAACACCACGCCAACCGCGACCTGCTCAAGCAGCTGACCTGGTGTGCCGGGTGGGATGTCGACCTCGGTCGACATCCCACCGCCGGCATCGGCGGTCGACGGGCCGACCCTGCGGGGTCGGCCCGTCGTCGTTGCCGCAACCGCGGCTCGTATTGACATCCATCGACGTTGGGGTGACGCTGGTGTGAGAGCGCTCTCTCGATTGCACCGCGACCACCACCAGTCCGGCCAGGGAAGCTCCGATGTCTACGGCGGCGGCGCCGGAAGGACCCTGACCCTCCCCGACAGGAGCCAAGAGATGGAAAGCGCCGCACCCCAACCCGTCGGCCGCGGCCGGCTACGCCTCGGCACCGCGATCGGCGCCCTGCTGGTGCTGCTCGGCGGCTACGTCGTGGCCAGCACCGCGCCGGCCGACGCCGCCCCGGGCATCAACGCCATCCGGGTGGCGGAGTTCCCGGCCGACTGCACGTACAGCCACCGGCTCCCGGACGACCCCATCGTCCTGCCCGGGCTGCCCGGCGCCTCGCACATGCACAGCTTCTTCGGCAGCACGGTGACCAACGCCCACACCACGCTGCCCGACCTGGTCCGCTCCACCACCACCTGCAACCCCCGGGTGGACGTCTCGTCGTACTGGGTACCGACCCTCTACCGCGACAACGTGCCGGTGGAACCGTCCATCGCCACCTTCTACTATCTCGGCGAAGGGGTGCGTCCCGACGTCGTCGCCCAGACGCAGCCGTTCCCGCTGGGCCTGCGCCTCGTCGCCGGAAACGCCCGGGCCGCCGGACCGGGCGACAGCATCGCCCGCTGGTCCTGCCTGCACGCCGGGCACGTGCCGCCGTCGAAGAACTTCGTCAACTGCCCGGCCGGCACCATGCTGGAGTCGTACCTGGACTTCCCGCAGTGCTGGAACGGCCGCGACCTCGACTCGCCGGATCACAAGAGCCACCTGGCGTACCCGGTGAACCAGGCCTGCCCGGCCAGCCACCCGGTGCACGTGCCGAAGCTGCGGCAGGTGCTGCGGTACCCGGTCAACGGTGACCCGTCGCGGCTGCGGCTGGCCTCCGGGCCGGGTTACACGATGCACGGCGACTTCTTCAACGCCTGGCCGGTGGAGGAGCTGGCGCGCCGCGTCCGCGACTGCATCCGTCCGGTCATCAAGTGCGGCCACGACGGCAGGCCGCTCTGAGTCGACAGGTGACACCCGACGGCGGGCCCGGTCGTTCCGGCCCGCCGCCGGGCGCACGCGAAGGAGGTCGCGTGCGAGGCCCACTCGCCGCGCTGTTCACCGCCCTGCTGCTCGTCGCCGGGTGCGACGCCGGAACATCGCCCACCATCGGACCGCCAACCACCACGGGACCAGCGCCGTCGAGCACCGGGTCGCCGCCAGCCCGCGCACCGGCGGTCGAGCCACCCTCGGCCGGCGGGTCGCCCACCGCAGTGCTGCCCGGTACGACCGGACACTTCAGCGCCACCGACATCGCCTGGCTGCAGCTGTCGGTGGCCATGGCCGAACGGCTGCTGCCGATGCTCGACCTGGTGCCGGACCGGACCGCCGACCCGGCCTGGCGACGGCTCGCCATCCGGATCGCGACCAGCGAACGGGCGCACCTGACCCGGTCCCGGCGACTGTTGGCCGACTCCGGCGCGCCGCTGGCCAACCCACACGAGGGCCACGACATGCCCGGCATGGTCACCGACGCGGACCTGACCGCGCTGCGCTCGGCCACCGGGCAGCAGTTCCACCACCGGCTCGCCGGGCACCTGCGGGCGCACCTGACGCAGTCGGTGCGGATCGCCACCGCCGAGCAGCAGGCCGGGACCGACCCGGCGACCACCGCACTGGCCGCGGCCGTGGTCCGGGTCGGCACCGCCGACCTCGCCCGGCTCGACCACCTCGACGGGCCGTCGGCTTCGTCCCCGCTGCCCGCTCCACCGTAGTGGCGGCGACCGTCGCGCCCACGTGGGCCGAACCAGCCCTGGTCGGTCAGCCGGCAGGCCGGGAGCGGGCCAGCGCGACCCCACCGAGGACCACGGCGATCAGCCCCACCACCAGCGCCACGTAGCCGCCGCCCCGTCCGTTGCCGGTGCCGATACCACTGTCCGAGGTGAGCACGACCAGGCCGCCGAGGGCCATCCCGCCCGCCCCCGCAGCCAGGGCGGTCAAGCCTGCCCGGGCCCGGCCGGCGCGATAGCGACCCGAGGCGAGCGCCAGTACGCCGACGACCACCCCCGCGAGTGCCAACAGGGCGGCCACCGTCGATCCGATCCGGCCGGCGCTCATGCTCACCGCTTGGGCAGCGGGGTATGTGTCCACCGGTCCCGCGATCCCGACCGCCCGGGACGGGGCGGCCACGATAGTGCCGAGCACGAGCTTGACGGACATCATGTCTGTCTCCTCTGTGGTGTGTCTGGTCGTGGATCCGACATCACCGATCATGTCGGCGGGCGGCCCGGCGCTCATCCGGCCGGTGTAGGCACTTTCGGCTGCCGCAGCCGGCGTGACCGGCTGCCACGTACGCCGCGGCCGTCGCACCACTACCGCGTACGTGGTAGCCGACGAGTCGTCCGTGAGCAGGAGTCGCCGGGCCACGCCGGCCGGTTAGGGTGCGCCCATGGGCGAGCGGTGCGGGCGGATCCTCAGGCGCGCCGCGGTCGGGGACTTGACGATCGCGGTGGGCGTGACGGCGGTGCTGCTGATCGCCGCACTGTCCGCGACCCGCCCCGCCGCCGGGGCGGACCTTTTCGGCTACGCCTGGTTGGTGACCGGCGGCCTGGCCCTGGTCGCGCGTCGACGGGCACCGGTCGCGGTGCTGATCCTCACCGGGGTGTGCGCGGTGGGCCACCAGGCGAGCGGCATCGAGGTGCCCGCCGTCGCGTTCCTGTTCGCGGTCTACGCGGCCGTACGCGCGGGGCACCGCACGGTCACGGTCGTCGCGGCGGTCGCGATGCTGGTCTCCCTTCCGCTGGCGGCCCTGGCGTTACCGCCCGGGCTGCCCGTCGGCGAGGCACTCGCGCGGGCCCGCGACGCCCTCGAAGTGGCCTGGCTGATCGCCGCCGGGGCGGCGGGGGAGGCGCTCCGGCAGGCCGAGCGGCGGGCGGAGGAGGCCGAGCGCACCCGGGAGGAGGCGGCACGGCGCCGCGCCGACGAGGAGCGGCTGCACATCGCTCGGGAACTGCATGACTCCCTCACCCACCAGATCTCGATCATCAAGGTGCAGGCCGAGGTCGCCGTGCACCTGGCCAGCCGGCGTGGCGAGCCGGTGCCGGAGGCGCTGGCGGCCATCCGCGAGGCCAGCCGTGAAGCGACCCGGGAACTGCGCGCGACCCTGGAGACACTGCGCGCCGACGGCACCGCCACCGCACCCGGGCTCGACGAACTCCCGGACCTGGTGCGACGGGCCCGGATGGCCGGCCTGGAGGCGACGTTGACGATCGACGGACAACGGCCCGACGTGCCGGTCGCGGTGGGCCGCACCGCCTACCGCATCGTGCAGGAGTCCCTCACCAACATCGCCCGTCACGCGTCCACCGCATCGGCGTCGGTGCGGCTCGACTACCGGCCGGGCATCCTCGCGATCCGGGTGGACGACGACGGCGACGGCCCGCCGGGACGGGCGGCGGCACCCGGCGTCGGACTGCTCGGGATGCGGGAACGCGTCGTCGCTCTGGGCGGACTGCTGCGGGCCGAGGCCCGCGACGAGGGCGGGTTCACCGTGCACGCCGAGCTTCCGGTGAGCACGGCATGATCCGGGTCCTGCTGGTCGACGACCAACCGCTGCTGCGCAGCGGCTTCCGCGCGCTGCTCGACATCGAGGACGACATCGAGGTGGTGGCCGAGGCCGCCGACGGCGAGCAGGCGCTGACCCTGGCCCGGGAGCACCTGCCCGACATCGCGCTCGTCGACATCCAGATGCCGGTCCTGGACGGCATCGAGACGACCCGGCGCATCGCCGCGGATCCGGCTTTGGCCGGCGTGCACGTGGTCATCCTGACCAACTACGGTCTGGACGAACATGTCTTCCACGCGCTGCGCGCCGGTGCCGCCGGCTTCCTGGTCAAGGACATCGAGCCGGCGGATCTCGGGTACGCCGTCCGGGTGGCCGCCCGTGGCGACGCCCTGCTCGCGCCGTCGATCACCCGCAGGCTGATCGACCAGTACGTCACCGAGCCGCTACCGAGGCAGACCGGTGCGCGGCTCAAGGAGCTGACCAGCCGCGAACGGGAGACGGTCGTCCTGCTCGCGCAGGGCCTGTCCAACGACCAGATCGCCGAACGCCTGGTGATCAGCCCGCTGACCGCCAAGACCCACATCAACCGGGCGATGACCAAACTTCACGCCCGGGACCGAGCCCAGCTCGTGGTCATCGCCTACGAGTCCGGCCTGGTGGCGCCCCGCCCCCGCTGATCCCGATGGCGCGTCGCGGCCGACGCGCTCGCCGTCTGTCGGACCGCCGTGGCACGATCGCACAGGTGACCAGCAGATCCACCACCGAACAGCGCCTCGGCGACCTGGCCCGCCTGCGCCGCGTGCGTGACCGCATCGACCGGGAGTACGCGCAGCCGCTGGACGTCGAGGCACTCGCCCGTGGGGTCAACATGTCGGCCGGGCACCTCAGCCGCCAGTTCCGGCAGGCCTACGGCGAGTCCCCGTACGGCTACCTGATGACCCGACGCATCGAGCGGGCGATGGCGCTGCTGCGTCGTGGCGACCTCAGCGTCACCGATGTCTGCTTCGCGGTCGGCTGTTCGTCGTTGGGCACCTTCAGCACCCGGTTCACCGAACTGGTCGGCGTGCCGCCGAGCGTCTACCGCCGGGAGGCGGCCCGCGCCACCAAGGGGATGCCCTCCTGCGTGGTGAAACAGGTGACCAGACCGGTCAGGAATCGAGAAGCAGCGGCCCCCGCGCCGCGGTTAGCGTGACCGCCATGGACATCACGATCAACGCCAGCTTCCTGCCGCACACCGACCCGGACGCCAGCCTGGCCTTCTACCGGGACCTCCTCGGCTTCGAGGTCCGCAACGACGTCGGCTACCAGGGCATGCGTTGGATCACCGTCGGCCCACCCGGTCAGCCCGGTACGTCGATCGTGCTGCACCCGCCGGCCGCCGATCCGGGGGTGACCGAGGAGGAACGCCGTACCATCACCGAAATGATGGCCAAGGGCACCTACGCCTCGATCCTGCTGGCCACGCCCGACCTCGACGGCGTGTTCGAGCGGTTGCAGGCCAGCGACACCGAGATCGTCCAGGAGCCCACCCAGCAGCCGTACGGTGTTCGTGACTGCGCGATCCGGGACGCCGCCGGCAACATGATCCGTATTCAGGAAGTGCGATGAGCAGCGACAACCGGTCGGCGCCACCCGCCGCCGACAGCCACGATCTGATCCGGGTGCAGGGTGCCCGGGAGAACAACCTCAAGGACGTCACCGTCGAGCTGCCGAAGCGCCGGCTCACGGTGTTCACCGGCGTCTCCGGTTCGGGCAAGAGCTCGCTGGTGTTCAGCACCATCGCGGCGGAGTCGCAGCGGCTGATCAACGAGACCTACAGCGCGTTCATCCAGGGATTCATGCCGACGCTGGCCCGGCCGGAGGTCGACGTCCTCGACGGGCTGACCACCGCGATCATCGTCGACCAGGAGCGGATGGCCGCCAACCCGCGCTCCACCGTCGGCACCGCCACCGACGCCAACGCCATGCTGCGGATCCTGTTCAGCCGGCTCGGCAAGCCGCACATCGGCTCTCCGCAGGCGTTCTCCTTCAACGTCGCCTCGATCAGCGGCGCGGGCGCGGTGACCATCGAACGTGGCGGCACCACGACGAAGGAGCGGCGCAGCTTCAGCATCACCGGTGGCATGTGCCCGCGCTGCGAGGGCACCGGGCGGGTCAACGACATCGACCTGACCGCCCTCTACGACGACAGCAAGTCGCTCAACGAGAGCGCGATCACCGTGCCCGGTTACAGCATGGACGGGTGGTACGGCCGGATCTACCGGGGCAGCGGCTTCTTCGACCCGGACAAACCAATCCGGAAATACACCAAGAAGGAGCTGCACGACCTGCTCCACAAGGAGCCCACCAAGATCAAGGTCGACGGGATCAACCTGACGTACGCGGGTCTGATCCCGCAGATCCAGAAGTCGTTCCTGTCCAAGGACGTCGAGGCGATGCAACCGCACATCCGCGCCTTCGTGGAGCGGGCGGTCACCTTCACGACCTGCCCCGACTGTGGTGGCACCCGGCTGAGTGAGGCGGCCCGGTCGTCGAAGATCAAGGGCGTCAACATCGCCGACGCCTGCGCGATGCAGATCAGCGATCTCGCCGAGTGGGTGCGCGGGCTGCGCGAGCCCTCCGTGGCGCCGTTGCTGGCGTCGTTGCGGCACACCCTCGACTCCTTCGTCGAGATCGGGCTCGGCTACCTCAGCCTGGACCGGCCGTCCGGGACGCTCTCCGGCGGGGAGGCGCAACGCACCAAGATGATCCGCCACCTCGGCTCGTCGCTCACCGACGTCACCTACGTCTTCGACGAGCCCACCATCGGGCTGCACCCGCACGACATCCAGCAGATGAACCGCCTGCTGCTGCGGCTGCGCGACAAGGGCAACACCGTGCTGGTCGTGGAGCACAAACCGGAGACGATCGCCATCGCCGACCACGTCGTCGACCTCGGTCCCGGCGCCGGCACGGCGGGCGGCACCGTCTGTTTCGAGGGCACCGTCGAGGGGCTGCGGGCCAGCGGTACGCTCACCGGCCGCCACCTCGACGACCGGGCCACCCTCAAGAAGTCGGTGCGTACGCCCACCGGGCAGCTGCCGATCCGGAAGGCCTCGACGCACAACCTGCGCGACGTCGACGTCGACATCCCGCTCGGGGTGCTGGTCGTGGTCACCGGCGTCGCCGGTTCGGGTAAGAGTTCCCTGGTGCACGGGTCGATCCCACCGGGCGCCGGTGTGGTGTCGATCGACCAGGGCGCGATCCGTGGCTCACGGCGCAGCAACCCGGCGACGTACACCGGACTGCTCGACCCGATCCGCAAGGCGTTCGCGAAGGCCAACGGAGTGAAGCCGGCGCTGTTCAGCGCAAACTCCGAAGGCGCCTGCCCGAACTGCAACGGTGCCGGGGTCATCTACACCGACCTGGCGATGATGGCCGGCGTCGCCACCGTGTGCGAGGAGTGCGAGGGCAAGCGATTCCAGGCATCCGTGCTGGAGTACCACTTCGGCGGTCGCAACATCGCCGAGGTGCTCGCGATGCCGGTCAGCGAGGCGGAGGAGTTCTTCGGCGACGGCGAGGCCCGTACGCCGGCCGCGCACCGCATCCTCACCCGGCTCGCCGACGTCGGCCTCGGCTACCTCAGCCTCGGTCAGCCGCTCACCACCCTCTCCGGCGGCGAACGGCAGCGGCTCAAGCTGGCCACCCACATGGCCGAGCAGAGCGGGGTCTACGTGCTCGACGAGCCGACCACCGGGTTGCACCTCGCCGACGTCGAGCACCTGCTCGGCCTGCTCGACCGGCTCGTCGACTCCGGCAAGTCGGTGATCGTCATCGAACATCATCAGGCGGTCATGGCGCACGCGGACTGGATCATCGACCTGGGTCCAGGTGCTGGTCACGACGGCGGCCGGATCGTCTTCGAGGGAACCCCTGCCGACCTCGTCGCGGCCCGGTCCACCCTCACCGGCGAGCACCTCGCCGCCTACGTGGGCGCCTGAGCAGCCACCGAGGAGGTCACTGGTTCGATCCAGGATCAGTGAGCGCCACCCCCATTTCCTAAACCGTGCGCTCTGGGCTCGTGAACGGCAGCGGGTGGCACGTGGGCGAGCGCGCGTGGCGGCAGACCTCCCTGCCGGACAAAGCGCTCAGGCTTTACAAGCGAAGGGTCGGGGTGCCTGCCGGATGCGGAGGTCGCCGGCGTGTAAGGGGTTATGAGGCAGCCTGCGGATCGGTAGCGTTGGGCGTGTCTGCGGCCGGATGGGTCGGTGGTGCTTCCGGGGCTACGCGAGGAGGTTCCGGGTGGATTCCTTGCCGGAGTTGACGTTCGGGCAGCGGTTGAAGGTCTACCGGGAGCGGTCCGGGAAGACTCGGGCGGTGCTCGGTGGGTTGGTGGGTCGTAGCGCCGAGTGGGTCAAGGCGGTGGAGACGGACCGGATCTTGCCGCCGCGTCTGCACATGATGGACCGGATCGCGCGTGCCCTGAAGATCGACGTGTCTGCCTTGGCTGTGGAGTTGGGTGACCGGTCTGCGGTGGTCAATGGGCCGGAGCATCCGGCGTTGGCGTCGGTGCGGGATGCGGTGAACCGTGTCGCGTTCGCCGGTGACGCCCCGGCGGAGTCGTTGTCCAGGCTGAGGGAGCGGCTTGCGGTGGCGTGGCGGGCACGTCATCAGGCGTCGGATCACCGGACGGTGCTGGGCGGGTTGTTACCGGGGTTGCTGCGGGATGTGCAGCGTGCCGTGTTGGTGTACGAGGGCGACGATCGGCGGCAGGCGCAGGCGTTGTTGGCGGAGACACTCGGGTTGGCGCAGATGTTCATCGCGTACCAGCCGGCGGCCGAGTTGTTGTGGCGGGTGGCGGATCGGGCGATGGTGGCGGCGCAGGAGTCCGGTGATCCGGAGGCGGTTGCCGGTGCGGGGTGGTTCCTGTGCCAGGTGCATCGGGACGCCGGGGATTGGGACACCGCGATGGCGGTGACGCTGGATGTGCTGTCGGCGCTGGAGTCGCAGGCGGCCACCGGGAGCACGAATCTGCTGGCGTTGTGGGGTGCGCTGAACTTCGAGGCCGCGTACACGGCCGCTCGGGCCGGTGAGGAAGGGCGGGCCTGGCGGTACTGGGATCGCGCGGACCGGGTGGCGCAGCGTCTGCCGGAAAGCTTTTACCAGCCGCAGACGTCGTTTTCTCGGGTCATCATGGGCGCTCACGCGGTGACTGTGGCGGTGGAGTTGCAGAAGTCCGGCGAGGCGGTGCGGCAGGCTCGCCGCCACGATACGGCGGCGATCCCGTCGAGGCCGCGTCGGGCACGCCATCTGATCGAGGTCGCGCGGGCGCACTACGGCAAGGACGACCCGGAAGCGACAGTGGCGACGCTGCGGCAGGCGTACGAGTCGGCTCCGGAGACGATCCGCTTCAACGGGTACGCCCGCCAGATCACCTTGGACCTGCTCGATGGGCCGCGCGCCACCCGGGATGATGCCCGTGACCTCGCGGTCCGAGTCGGACTCGTCTCGTGATCCAGAGGTAGGAACCTTACCCATTCCGCCGCGCAACCGACCGTAGCTTCTCGCTCACGGGATGCGGCGGGCGGTGCGAGTCACGCCCGGTCGCCGCGTCCCCCTCAATCAGAGGGCGAAGAGGCTGCCCTCGTGAGCGACGAGGGAGGGTGCGTGCGGCGCGTCTCGTACGACGAGTACCTGTCGGCCACCGCGTTGACGTTTGCCCGCCGGCATCGCCCGGTGTGGTCGTGGCAACTGTGGCGGCGGGTCTGTCGGTGCGGAGCCGACTTGCCGTGCCGTGTCCGGCACCGCCTCCCGATCAACCGCGGGCACTGGCCGACCGAGGAGGAACAATGATCAACGGCGCGGAGCAAGCCATCCTCGCGGTGCACGTCCGAGGGCTCGACGGATTGTGTGTCGGTTGCCGGGCGTGGTGGTCGCGGCTCGCCCCGTACCCCTGCTGGCAGGTGGACTGGGCGACCAGTCGGCAGGCCCGCGCGAGCGTCGCCCGGTTCCTTGGCGGCGTGCGGTGACCAGCCACGGCCCGGTGTTGCCGATCTGGAGGTGCGGCGGCTGCGACCTGCCCTGGCCGTGTCCGACGCGGCGGCGGGAGCTACGCGCGGATTACGCCGACGCTCCGGTGTCGCTGGCGCTCTACCTCGGTGCCTACCTCGTCCAGGCGGCCGAGGATACGCCCTGGGCACCGGCCGGCGCACTGCACCGTCGCTTCATCGGCTGGACCCGGCAGCCGGCGGAAGTACAGCAGCGGAGTACAGCAACCGTGCCGACCGGACGCGACCGACGCCAGCCCCACCAGGCCGGATGACCTCGGATCGAGCCCGGTCCGACCAGCGTGCCGAGAGTTCACACCGAAGAGGTCGGCTTCCTCGGGTGACGGGCTCGCGCTACCACTTCTCTCGCCACCACACCGCAAGCATTCCCACGGCCCCTACGAAGACTATGCATCCAGTCCCTCCGCAGATCAGTGCAGCAACGCCACCGAAGAAACCGAAGTCCCCGTAGTCCACGGCCTGACCCTACGCTTGAGGCGGGCTCATGACTGGCCAAGGCCTTACGCGCCGTGTTCCGCGAGACCCCCAGCCGGCGGCAGATGGCCTTGATCGCCATCCGCTCCGCCCGGTGCAACCGACGGATCTCCGCCCAGTCCTCCACGCTTAGCACCTCCCGATGCTTCCGGAGGGGGTCAAAATTCAGCCGGAACCACGGGGTCAGTTTCAGGCGGAGCCGACAACGCTCCGGTATCCCTGGCGCTGTACCTCGGTGGCTATCTCGTCCAGGCCGCCGAGGACATGCCGTGGGTACCAGCCGGCGCACTGCACCGCCGTTTCGTCGGCTGGACCAGGCAGCCGCCGGAAGTACCGCAGCGAAGTACCGCAACCACGCCGGCCGAACGGGGAAAGAGTGTCACCAGGCCGAATGACCTCGTATGAAGCCCGATCCGACCCGCTCGCCGAGAGTTCACACACCCGGCGGTGAGGCCTTCGCCATTCAATCGTGATGATCATCACCGTGGAGTGAAACCTACTCTCGCAGGAGGGTAGGTTCGGTGTCGGTCGTCGAGGTGCGGCTACGGCCCCTCGCGGTCTCTTGAGCGGTGTTCTCCTGGGCGATGATGCCCGGAAACGGTCCGGAAATGTCCGACCGGTACTGGTATGTGCAGATCACGCCGACCCTGCGGGGAGCGGCACCGGGTGGGCGCTCGACGCGCAAACCCCTGAGCGGAAACGGCTGTATGTCTTCGATGTTGTCCGCGGTCGTCCGGCCGCGTCTGTCCCGCCCGTCCTGGTTGTCGCCGAAGGTGTTCCGGACCGAGGTCCTCGCCGGGCTGGTGGTGGCCCTGGCGCTGATCCCCGAGGCGATCAGCTTCTCGATCCTGGCCGGGGTGGATCCGCGGGTCGGACTGTTCGCCTCGTTCACCATGGCCGTGGTCATCTCGATCTGCGGTGGCCGGCCGGCGATGATCAGCGCGGCTACCGGCGCGATCGCCCTGGTCGTCGCGCCCCTGGCGAAGGAGCACGGCCTCGACTATCTGATCGCCGCGGTGATCCTGGGCGGGATGATCCAGGTGCTGCTGGCTGCCCTCGGGGTGGCGAAGCTGATGCGGTTCATCCCGCGCAGCGTGATGGTCGGGTTCGTCAACGCCCTGGCCATCCTGATCTTCGCCGCCCAGGTGCCGCACCTGCTCGGGGTGCCGTGGCTGGTCTACCCGCTCGCCGGCCTGGCCCTACTGATCATGGTCGGGCTGCCGCGATTCACCCGGGTCGTCCCCGCGCCGCTGGTCGCGATCGTCGTGCTGACCATGATCACGGTCGCTGCCGCCGTGACCGTGCCGACCGTCGGCGACCAGGGTGAACTGCCGAACAGCCTGCCCACGCTCGGCCTTCCGCAGATCCCCTGGACAATGGACACCCTGGCGCTGATCGCCCCCTACGCCGTCGGTATCGCGCTGGTTGGGCTGATGGAGTCACTGATGACCGCCAAGCTGGTCGACGACATCACCGACACCCACTCCAACAAGACCCGCGAGTCCTGGGGGCAGGGCGTGGCCAACATCGTCACCGGCTTCTTCGGCGGCATGGGCGGCTGCGCCATGATCGGCCAGACCATGATCAACGTAAAGGCGTCCGGTGCCCGGACCCGCCTGTCGACCTTCCTGTCCGGCGTGTTCCTGCTCATCCTGGTCGTGGCGCTCGGCGACGTGGTCGCCACCATCCCGATGGCCGCCCTCGTCGCCGTGATGGTCATCGTCGCGGTTTCCACCTTCGACTGGCACTCCGTCGCCCCCGCCACCCTCAAACGCATGCCGCTGGGGGAGACCCTGGTCATGGTCACCACCGTCGCCACCACCCTGGCCACCCACAACCTGGCCATCGGCGTCGTCGCCGGCGTGCTCACCGCCATGGTCATCTTCGCCCGCCGGGTCGCCCACCTCGTCGAGGTCACCAGCGTGCTCGATCCCGACGGCGGCACCCGGATCTACTCCGTGCACGGCGAGCTCTTCTTCGCCTCCAGCAACGACCTGGTCTACCAGTTCGACTACGCCGGCGACCCGGAGAAGGTCATCATCGACATGAGTCGAGCCCACGTCTGGGACGCCTCCTCCGTCGCCGCCCTCGACGCCGTCACCACCAAGTACGCAGCACGGGGCAAGACCGTCGAGATCGTCGAGCTGAACAAGCCCAGCGCTGCCATCCACGGCAGCCTTGCCGGCACCCTCGGCGCGGGTCACTGATGCCTCGCACCGACCGCGACGCCGGGCCGCGACCCGTCAGTGGCCCGGCGGCGGGCCGACTCATGCAGATCGGCGAGGCCGCCGAGCGGGTCGGCCTGAGCATCCGCACCATCCGGCACTACGAACAGGTCGGGCTCATCGTCCCGTCGGCGCGTACCGACGGCGGCTTCCGCCTCTACACGGAACCCGACCTGGACCGCCTCGGCGTGGTCAAACGGATGAAACCCCTCGGGTTCACCCTCGACGAGATGCGTGACCTGCTCGGCGTCCTCGACGCGCTGCCCGCCAGCGACGGCGCTCAACGTGCTGCCCTGCTCGACCGGCTCGCCATGTTCCACACCCTCGCCGCCACCCGGGTCGACGCGCTCCGCGAGCAACTGGCCACCGCCCAAGGCTTCGCCGACACCCTGCGGCGGCGAATCGACAAGCACCCACTCCAGAGCTGATCGGCCGGGCGTCTCGGCCGGCGTGGGTCGAGGCACGGCCAGCGGTGTGTGAGTGGCCGGGCCGTGCGCTGCCGGTTCCGGCTCGACGGCCGGTCAGTCGCCCAGCAGACCGGCGTGCCCGGCGAGCGCCGCGGCCTCGGCGCGGGTGCCGACCCGCAACTTGCGCAGCAGCGCGGCGGTCATCCGTTTCACCGTGCGTTCCGAGACGTGCAACTGGTCCGCGATGGCCACGGTGCTGCGGCCGGCGGCGATCGACCGGAGCAGGGCACGCTCCTCGGCGTCGAGAGCGACCCGGACGCCCGGGCTGCCGTGCAGCAGGTCACGCAGAAGGTGCGCCGGCAACACCGCCCACCCGTCGAGAACCGCCAACAGGGGCGGCAGCAACGCCTCGGGTTCGGCACTCTTCGGCAGGAACGCCTCGGCGCCCGCTCGCAGCGCCTCCACCGCCGGCGTCGGATCGCTGTCACCGGACATCGCCACCACACGCACCCGTGGGGTCGTGCGGCGGATGGCCGCCACGGCGCGGATGCCGCCCGGCGTCGGCATGTGCAGGTCGACGAGGGCCACGTCCGGTAGGCACCGGCACATCAGCGCGGCCGCCGCGGCGGCGTCACCGGTGGCGCCCACCACCCGCACCCGACCAGCGGTGGCCGACGGCAGCAGCAGTTCGAGTCCACGGGCGAACAGCGGGTGGTCGTCGACGACGGCCACCCGGACGGCCGGGGACTCGGACATGCCTGTTCCCTTCCCGAGCGGGTACCGATCATGCGGCCGGTGCCACCTCGGGGGAGTGGGGAACGGATGCGCGGACGGTACCTCGGACGACTGCGGGAGGCGCTCCGCCGTACCGACGTTCCCGCAGGTGGTGCCCGGGCCGCTGGCTCCGGTGACCTGTTGCTTCGGGTACTGTGCCACGAACTTCGTACGCCGGTGACCTCGTTGACCTCGTTGACCCGGGCCCTCGCCGACGAGACGAGCCCGCTGACCGGCGAGCAGCGTCGGGCCATCTCCGCACTGGCCCGCGACCACGCGGCGTACCTGCAGAATCTGCTCACCGAGGCGGCGACGAGCGTGGGCGCCCTGACGCTGCTGGCCGGGGGGAACGACCATGCGGTGCCGCTGGCGGAGGTACTGCCCGCCGTCGCGATGCTCGTACCGGCGGAGCGCCGCCGCGTCCGGGTCACCCGGGAGGCCGCACGATGTGCGGTGTCGGCCCGCCGTACCCGGCAGATGGTGGGCAACCTGGTCGAGAACGCGCTGCGCCACGGACCTGCCGCAGGTCGGGTGGGCATCCATGCGGCCTGCCGTGGTGCCGACCTGAGCATCAGGGTGCTGGATGAGGGACACGTGGCGGACACCCTGATCGAGGCGCTGCGCCGGCCCGCCCCGGCCGTCGGCATGTCCGGCCTGGGCCTGTGGATCGTCCGGGAACTGGTCGCCGTCGACGGCGGCCAGGTACGCCTGCACCGGCTGCGCCCGACCGGGGTGGCGGTGGAGGTGCTGCTGCCGGCCCGCCGGGCAGGTTGACCCGTCCGGGCCGCCGGTTGGCCCGCACGGGCCCGCGATCGGGGAAGTGACCTCGGTGACAGCTGAGCTCATCGAGGAGGGCGCGTGTTCACCCATATCAAGGACCTGCAGTTCGAGGCGAAGCCGGACGGTCCCGACGCGGCGTTCGCCCGCCGGCTCCAGGAGATCCTGGGCGGCAAGTGGGGCGAGATGACCGTCGCCAACCAGTACCTCTACCAGGGGTGGAACTGCCGGCTGCCGGGCAAGTACAAGGATCTGCTGCTCGATGTGGGCACCGAGGAGATGGGCCACGTCGAGATGATCGCCACCATGATCACCCGGTTGCTCGACAACGCGCCGTTGTCGTTGCAGGAGGCTGCCGAGGACAACCCGATGGTCGGGGCGATCTACGGCGGTTCCAATCCCGCACACTTCATCCACGGCGGCGGCGGGGCGATGCCGGTCGACAGTGTGGGAGTCCCGTGGAGCGGCAGTTTCGTCACCGCCAGCGGCAACCTGATGGCCGACTTCCAGCTCAACGTCACCGCCGAGGCCCAGGGTCGCCTTCAGGTGTCGCGTCTGTTCAACATGACCGACGACCCCGGCGTGAAGCAGATGCTCCGCTTCCTGCTGGCCCGCGACACCATGCACCAGAACATGTGGATGGCCGCCATCGAGCAGCTCAGGGAGGACGGCCTGGAGGAGATGCCGGTGCCGGACGCCTTCCCCGACTCGCCGGACTTCACCGAGCAGTTCAGCTACACGTACCTCGACTTCTCTCCCGGCGAGGACGCCGCACAGGGACGCTGGGCCTCCGGACCGACACCGGACGGCAAGGGGGAGTTCCGCTACGAACACAGCCCGCGCGCCCACGCGCCCGAACCTGTCCTGCCCCCGGGCGACCCGCGTCTGTACGGAACCAACCCGGGCATGGCACAGGGCGTGGTCAACACCGTCAAGAGCAAGATCAGTTGACGTTCACCCGCCGGGCCGCCCACCGGACCGGGTGGCCCGGCGGGTGACGCCCGCCCGAGGAGGTGTGCCGTGACCGAACTCGTGCTGCGCCCGCTCGCGGACGCGTTCATGCAGGTGGGTGTGTACGTCGCCGTGATGGTGGCGCTGTTCGGCTGGCTGCGCTGGCGGTACGGGGACCGGGTCACCGACGGGCTGGCCCGTCGCCGCCGGGTGGGCCCGCTGGTCGGCGCGCTGCTGGGGGTCACGCCGGGCTGCGGCGGCGCGATCATCCTGATGCCGCTGTACGCCCGCGGCAAGGTCTCCTTCGGCACCGTGGTGGGTGCGCTGGTCGCGACCATGGGCGACTCGTCCTGGGTGGTGCTGGCCTGGAACCCGCTCTTCGCGCTGCAACTGCACGCGTTGCTGTTCGTGGCCGGCCTGGCCACCGGGTACGCCGTGGACGCCCTCGGCATCGATCCCGCCCGGTCCGCCGCCCGGCGGCGGCCGATACCCGTCGCGGCACCGGTGGACCTCGCCGCCGACGTCGGGCCCGACCTCACCGTGTCCCGTCGCCTGTTCGGTGGACTGCTGCCCCGGGTGCCCGCGTCGACCGCGTTCTGGGGGCTGACGACGCCAGCCTTCGCGGTGTCCGTACCGGTGGTGTTCCAGATCGTCGACCCGGCGGCGTTGACCGTGATCGGCGGGATCGACCCGTACCTGGCGCTCGGGGTGCTCGGCACGCTGGTCGCGGCGCTCATCTTCGCCGCCGGGCGGGGACGGCTGGCCGACGACACCCTGGAGACCGCGCACGCCAGTACCAGGGCTGCGACGCTGCGGCACAGCGCGCACGAGGCCTCGTTCGTTACGGTCTGGGTGGCGGTGGCCTACCTCGGCTGGCAGGTGCTGAGCACCACGACCGGCTTCGACGGTTCGCAGCTCGTCCTGACCGGCCTCGTCGGTGTGCTGGTCGGTGCACTGGTCGGCCTGGTACCCGGCTGCGCCCTGCAGATCGTCTTCACCGGCCTCTACGTCAGTGGCGGCCTGCCGCTACCCACGCTGGTCGCCAACGCGATCAGCCAGGACGGGGACGCCCTGATTCCGCTCGCCGCGCTGCGCCGCCACAGCGCGGTCATGGCGACCGCCATCACCACCGTCCCCGCGGTCGTCGTCGGCGGGGCGCTGCTCGTGTTCCTGTGAACCGGCCGAAGGAGCATGCCATGTCGTACTCGACGACGGACCCCGTCGCGCTGTCGCGGATCCGGCGCAAACTCGCCGTCTTCAGCGGTCTGAGTCTCGTCGCGGTGGCCGTGGGACTGCCCGCCTGGTCGGTCGCGGCACTGGTGCTGACCAGCCTGGCCATCCCCGTCGCCGTCGGGCTGACCGGCGGCGGCAGCCTCCTGCGGCACCTGCTCCGCCCGTCCGGAGGTCTCACACCGGAATCGCCCTGTCCTGTCGCGCGCGGCGTCCCCGAACCGCCGGAGGCGCCCCGACGGTGCCGCCGGCCCGCCGGATGATCCATTCCGCGAGCACCACGTTGATCAGCCAGGCGGCGGTCATCGTCCCGGTCCGACCGGACGTCGTGAGTGGACCGACGGCGGCGAGCCAGGCCAGCTGGGTGAAGAACTGGGTGCCCGCGCCCATCCCGATGGCGTAGCCACGGATCATCCACGCGCGGTGTCGGCCGAAGTCACGGCGCCGGACCGCCCCGAAGCCGAGGACGATCGACCCGGCCATGGCGACGCTGACCACCACCCGGACGGCGACCAACGCGTCACTGTCGAAGGGCCCCGGCGGCAGGAACAAGGTCAGCCACAGGCCGCTCAGCGCGGTGAGCAGCCCGCACGGAATCAGCAGCCGACCGGCGACCCGGTGCCAGCGGCGGTGGCGCCGGCGGAACCGGGGCGCGAACTGGAAGGCGCCGAGGACGCTGAACACGGTCACCGCGACGATGTGGGCGATCACGGGCAGCGGGGCCGAGGTGATCCGGTCACCGTCGGGCAGCACCTGGGCGCCGCCGGCGAACTCGGCCAGGCGGAGGCCCCCGGCGAGTACCGGCACGGCGGCGAGCACCAGCAGGCCGGCGGGGATGAGCCAGTTCGATCTGGCGGAAGACGTCACAGCGGTGCGTCCCTTCTGCTGAGGGCAGGACCGTGACCACGTCCCCGTCCCAGGCCCGCCCGGCGCTGGGCGGACGCGGGACGCGGTTCAGTCGGGAAGGGACCCGGTCGCTCCTGCTCCGTCGATCCTGGCGAAGTGCCGGGCGAGACTCATCGGAGTGCGGGCCGACGAGGACTCGGCCGATGGACGGGCCGGCCGGCCGTACTTTGGGCCGGGATGCCGGCGGTGTTCAATCATCAGGTGGCCATCCGCGTGATCGTCGCCGACGACCAGGAGATCGTCCGTACCGGCCTGACGATGATCCTCAACGCCCAGCCGGACATCGAGGTGGTGGGCGAGGCGGGTGACGGTCACCGGGCCGTCGACCTCGCCCGGCGGCTCCGACCCGAGGTGTGCCTGTTCGACATCCGGATGCCCGTTGTGGACGGCATCGAGGCCACCCGCCGCCTCGCCGGGCCGGCCGTGGTCGACCCCTTGGCGGTGGTCGTGATCACCACGTTCGACCTCGACGAGTACGTCTACGCCGCGCTCCGCGCGGGAGCGCGTGGCTTCCTGCTCAAGGACGCCGGCACGGCCCTGCTCACCCAGGCCGTGCGGGCTGCCGCCGCCGGTGACGCGCTCATCGCGCCGAACATCACCACGCGGCTGCTGCGGGCCTTCGCCGACGCGGGTCCGGCCGCGCCGCCACCACAGCCGGTGGACGCGCTCACCCTGCGGGAGGAGGAGGTGCTGCTCGCCGTGGCGCGGGGTCGCACCAACACCGAGATCGCCGACGAACTGCACATCAGCCTCAGCACCGTGAAGACCCACATCGCCAGCCTGATGGTCAAGATCGGTGTCCGTAACCGGGTGGAGATCGCGATGTGGGCGTACCAGACCGACCGCGTCCGCCCGGGCCGCTCGGCGTAGCGCCGCGCCGCGCGGGGCATCGCGGCAGAACGCCGGGTCTGGTCTTCACGTGGCGTTCACAGAGCTTGTGGCGCGATGACATTTATTGATCGAGATGTTTGCGAGAATCCTGATGTCGCCTGCCGCGCCCCCAAGTCGGGTTCCCCCACCCGCCGTCGCAGGAGACAGTCAGGAGTCGCCCCGTGGCTCACCTACGCAGGGTCGCCGTCGTTCCGGTGCTCGCCGTCGTGCTGTCGGTCGTGCTCGTGCCGTCGGCCGCCCAGGCCACCCCGCCCAACATCCCCTCGTACAGCACGGCGGTGAGCCGGCTGAACTCCCTCACCGTCGCGGCCGAGTCGCACCAGTCCAGCTACAGCCGTGACCTGTTCCCGCACTGGATCACCATCACCGGCGCCTGCAACACCCGCGAGCAGGTGCTCAAGCGGGACGGCAGCAACGTGGTGGTGAACTCCAGCTGCTATCCGACGTCCGGGTCCTGGTACAGCCCGTACGACGGAGTGACCCGCACGAACCCCGCCGACATCTCCATCGACCACGTGGTGCCGCTCGCCGAGGCCTGGCGGTCGGGCGCCTGGGCCTGGACCACCGCACGGCGCCAGACCTACGCCAACGACCTGGGTGGACCGGAACTGTGGGCGGTCACCGGCACCGTCAACTCGTCGAAGGGCGACAAGGACCCGGCCGCGTGGAAGCCGCCGCGCGCGGCCTTCCACTGCACCTACGCCCGGGCGTGGATCCAGGTGAAGTGGTACTACGGCCTCACCGTGAACAGCGCGGAGAAGTCGGCGCTGAGCACCATGCTCAACACCTGCTGAGCCGGCGCACTGGTGACCCCGGGGGCGTGACGTCGACGACGTCACGCCCCCGTCGCTGTCGCCGTACGCGTCGAAGTCGGCCGCTCCTCGTCGGAGGACCGGACGAAGGCTTGACAGACCACATCATGCAACGTGCAATATATTGCATGTCTCTCGACGAGTTCGACCGTTACCCGTTGCTCTTCGGTCCGAGCCCGATCCACCCCTTGGACCGGCTGAGTCGCCACCTTGGCGGCGCCCGGATCTGGGCCAAGCGGGAAGACTGCAACAGCGGGCTGGCCTTCGGCGGCAACAAGACCCGCAAGCTGGAGTACCTGGTGGCCGACGCCCTTGCCCGCGGCGCGGACACCCTGGTGAGCATCGGTGGCGTGCAGTCCAACCACACCCGCCAGGTGGCCGCCGTCGCGGCCCGGGCCGGCCTGCGGGCCGTGCTGGTGCAGGAGAGTTGGGTGGACTGGCCGGACCCGGTCAACGACAAGGTCGGCAACATCCTGCTGTCGCGGGTCATGGGCGCCGACGTGCGTCTCGCGCCGGACGGTTTCGGCATCGGCGTCAAGGAGAGTTGGCAGCGGGCGCTGGAGGAGGTCCGGGCCGGTGGCCGCGTGCCGTACGCCATCCCCGCCGGGGCGTCCGACCACCCGTTGGGTGGGCTCGGCTTCGCCAACTGGGCCTACGAGGTCCAGCAACAGGAGCGGGAACTGGGGATCTTCTTCGACACCATTGTCGTCTGCAGCGTCACCGGCAGCACCCAGGCGGGGATGATCGCCGGTTTCGCCGGCCAGGACCGGCCCCGGCGGGTGCTCGGCATCGACGCCTCGGCCAAGCTCGACGAGACCCGGGCCCAGGTGGAGAAGATCGCCCGTGACACCGCCGGACGGATCGGTCTCGGGCGCGACCTGCGCGACGACGAGATCAGCGTGCTGCCGGGCTGGGCCGGAGACCGCTACGGCATCCCGATCCAGTCCACCCTGGACGCGATCCGGCTCACCGGCCGACTGGAAGGCATGATCATCGACCCGGTGTACGAGGGCAAGTCGATGGCGGCGCTGATCGACCTCGTCCGTACCCGGGACATCCCCGCCGACGCCACCGTGCTCTACGCCCATCTTGGCGGGCAGCCGGCCCTGAACGCGTACCACACGCTCTTTCCCTGACCGCCAACGTTCGCTCAGCCGTCGGTCAGGCGGTCGGCGCGAGCGTTCAGGTACCGCTGCTGCGCCAGATTCGTGGCCTGCGCGGCGGCCACACGGTACTCGGCACGGGCCGCCGCCGGGTCGCCGCGGCGTTCCAGCAGGTGCGCGCGTACGGCGGGCAGCCTCGCGTCCCGGGCCAGCCGACCGTCGGCGGCCACCTTCTCGACAAGCGTCAGCCCCGCGTCGGGACCGTCCGCCATGGCCACCGCGACGGCACGGTTCAGTGCGACCAGGGGACTGGCGTCCATCGCCGTCAGCACCTCGTACAGCATCGCGATCTGCGGCCAGTCGGTCTGCTCCGGGCCGGACGCCTCGTCGTGCAGGGCGGCGATGGCGGCCTGGACCTGGTAGGGCCCGGGAGACCCGCGGCGCAGCGCCTCGACCACCAGCGCGGTGCCCTCGGCTATCTGATCGGCACGCCAGCGGGAGCGGTCCTGTTCGGCCATCGGGATCAGTTCGCCGTGCGGACCGGTCCGCGCCGGTGCGCGCGCGTCGGTGAGCAGCAGCAACGCCAGCAGGCCGGTCACCTCGGCGGCGTCGGGCATGGTCCGGCGCAGCAGCCGGGTCAGCCGGATCGCCTCGGCGCACAGGTCGGCGCGGAGCAGCCCGGGCCCGGATGTGCTCGCGTACCCCTCGTTGAAGATCAGATAGAGCACCCGGAGCACGGTCGCCAGCCGCCCCGGAAGCTCGGCCGGGTCGGGCATCGCGAAGGGCAGGCCGCTGTCGCGGATGCGCTGCTTGCCCCGGCTGATCCGCCGGGTCATGGTCTGCTCCGGCACCAGGAACGCCCGGGCCACCTCCGCCGTGCTCAACCCGCCGACCGCCCGCAGGGTCAACGCGACCTGCGCGGCCGGGGACAGCGACGGATGGCAGCACAGGAACAGCAGGATCAGGGTGTCGTCGGAGTCCGTGCTCCGATGACCCGACGGTGCCAGCCGCCATTCGGCCACCACGCGCCGGCCGACGACGTCCTCCCGCTGCCGTCGGGCCTGCTCGGCCCGGAGCAGGTCGGTGAGCCGCCGCGACGCCACCGTGATCAGCCAGCCTCGGGGGTTCGCCGGTAGACCGTCCCGAGGCCAGCCGGTGGCCGCCGCGATCAGCGCCTCCTGGGTGGCGTCCTCGGCGGTGTCGAAGTGCCCGTAGCGGCGCACGAGCGCGCCGAGGACCTGCGGCGCCAGTCGGCGCAGCAGGCCCTCGACGGTCGGTTCATCCATCAGACGAGGTCGTCGATGCCCTCGGCGATCGGACGCACGTCGACGTACTCGCCAGGGTTGTCCGGGTTGACCAGCATGGCGGCGATCTCGGCGGCCCGGTCGAAACTGGCGCACTCGACCACCGTGTACCCGGCGAGGACCTCCTGCGTCTCCGGGTACGGACCATCGGTGACCATCGCCGCGCCGTCGCGCACCTGGACCCGACGGGCGTGCACCGGCGCGGTCAACCCCTGGGCGTCCACCAGTTCACCGGCGTCGGCGAGGTCCTGGTGCACCCTGCCCATGTGCGCGTGCATCGCGGCCACCTGCTCGGCCGACATCGCCGGCCGGTCGGACCCGTGTCCGGCCATCGCGTCGTAGTCCCGCTGCGAGCCGTACAGCATGATCATATATTTCACGGCGTCTCCCTCTTCCGTCCGCCACCATCGCGGTGCCGGTTCATCGGGGACGTCGGAGCCGGGTGTGCCTACCGGACACCGACCACCGCACCATAGGCCGTCTTTCTGTGACCGGCCGGCGGAGCGGATGGAACACGCGCGACTGAACCGGACGGGGCGGTAAGGCGTACCTGACGGCAACGGGCGTGACGGTCGTACCGTCGGGGTACAGGACCGGCGACGTCGAGGCGGGAGGCGTGCGGTGGCGGCAGGTGGGCGAGGGTTACGCCGGGGCAGACTCGCCGGCCTGGCCGTGGCGCTGGTGGCGGCGGCCGCCTGCATGGTGGAGCCGGTGGGTGGGCCGGCGGACCCGGACGGGCAGCCGCAACCGGCCGACCCGACGGCGGAGGTGACCCGCGCCGACGGCACCGACACCGTGGAGGAGTTCCGCCAGGACGTGGCCGACGCGCAGCGGCTCGCCGAGCTGTACTGGGCCGACCAGTTCGAGGCGTCGGGGCAGTCCTTCCGGCCGATCCGGCAGGTCCTGCCGTACCAGCGCGACGGTGAGGTCTCCTGCGGTGGCCAGGAGGTGCCCCGCAACAACGCGGTCTACTGCACCGTCGACGACTACATCGCGTACGACATCAACTGGTCGTTCGGCGCCTTCCGGCAGATCGGCGACGCGTTCGTGTTCTACCTGCTCGGGCACGAGTACGCGCACGGCATCCAGACCCGGCTGGGCATCCGGTACAACTTCACCATCCAGCAGGAACTACAGGCCGACTGCATGGCCGGGGCGTTCCTCGGCGACTCGGTCCGGTCCGACCGGCTCACGCTGGAAGAGGGTGACCTCGACGAGTTCAACGACGGACTGCTCGCGGTCGGCGACGACCCGGGTCAACCGTGGTTCGCCGAGGGCTCCCACGGCACCCCCGAGCAGCGGTCCGAGGCGTTCTTCCGTGGCTACGAACGGTCCCTGACCGCCTGCGACCTCGGTTGAGAAAGGTCACTGCGCCGAGCGCCGGACCACCGTCGGCTGACAGGATTCACCGGTCAACCGAGCCTGAGGAGGATCCGGTGAGCAGCACCCGTCCAGCCGCCGTGCTCTTCGACATGGACGGCACCCTGGTCGACAGCGAGCGGTTGTGGGACGTCGCGCTGGCCGAACTGGCGCAGCAGTACGGGGGCACCCTCTCCGCCGACGCCCGGCGCGCGATCGTCGGCACGGGCATGGCCGACTCGATGCGGATCCTGCACGACGACCTGGGGCAGCCGCACCGGGATCCGCGGACCAGCGCGGAATGGATCAACGCGCGGATCCTGGAGCTGTTCCGCACCGGGTTGCAGTGGCGGCCGGGGGCGCTGACGCTGCTCGGCGCGGTCCGGCAGGCGCGGATTCCGACGGCGCTGGTCACCTCCAGTGGGCGGGCCCTGGTCGAGATCGCCCTGGACACCCTCGGCCGCGACAGCTTCGACGTGGTGGTCTGCGGCGACGAGGTCGACGCGACGAAGCCGCATCCCGAGCCGTACCTGACGGCCGCCCGGCTGCTCGGGGTGCCCATCGACAGGTGCGTGGCGATCGAGGACTCGGCGACCGGGGTGGCCAGCGCGGTCGCCGCCGGGGCCGCGGTGCTGGCCGTGCCCGCCGAGGTGCCGCTGGCACCCACCGACGGCGTACGCCAGCTGGAGAGCCTGCTGCTGGTCGACCTGGAACTGCTGGCGGAGCTGCTGCGTCCAGCCGCCACCCCGGGCTGACCGGGGCGGGCCCCCGGTGCGACGCGCGTCGCACCGGGGCCCGCCTGACCGCTCAGTCGTGGGCGATGGCACCCAGCACGTTGATCCGGGCGGCCCGGATCGCCGGCAGCGCCGCCGCGACCACGCCGATGATCGCGGCCAGGCCGAGGAAGACACCCATCTGGCCCCACGGCAGCACCAGTCTGGTGATCCCCTCGTCGCGCAGTGCCTCCACCACCGCGGCACCCAGGCCGGCGCCGACCACCACGCCGAGCAGCGCGCCGAACACCGAGATCACCACCGCCTCGACGGTGATCATCCCCATGGTCTGCGACCGGCGCAGGCCGATGGCGCGCAGCAGACCCAGCTCCCGGGTCCGCTCCAGCACCGACAGGGCGAGGGTGTTGACGATGCCGAGCACCGCGATCACGATGGCCAGCGCCAGCAGGATCTGGATCATCTGCAGCAGCCCGTCGAGCTGCCCGGCCTGCTGTTCGATGAACGCGTCGCGGTCGGCCACCGAGACCTCCGGGCTGTCCGCCAGCAGCGCCTCCACCCGGGGCAGCACGTCGGCCGCCCGGACTCCCGGCTCCAACTGGATGTAACCCTGGATGGGCTGCGGGATGGAGAAGTCACGCGCCGCCTCGGCGGGCAACGTCACGCCGCCGAACAGCGGGGTGCTCCCGTAGATGCCGGTGACCGTGTAGCTGCGTTCCTCGCCCCGGGCCAGCTGCACCGGCACGGTGGAGCCGACCGACAGGCCCCGTGACTCCGCCGCGTCCGAGCTGATCAACATCTGGCCCGGCCCCAGCCGCCCGATGTCCCCGGCGGTCGCGGTGAGGCCGAACATCTCCACCAGCGCGCTCGGCTCGCTGCTCGCACCGACCCAGGTGCGCTCGCCGCCGACCAGCGCCATGTCGCCGTACTCGCCGTCGACGAGGCGAACGCCGGGGATGGCCTTCGCCTCGTCCAGCACCGCCGGGTCGAACGTCGGCGGGCGCGGACCGGACTGGGCTCCGGCGATCACCAACTCGGCGCTGATGCTGTCCTGCGCCAGCCCGCTGATGCTGCTCTTGGCCGAATCCAGGATCACCGTGATGCCGGTGACCAGGGCGATGCCCACCATCAGCGCGGCCGCGGTGATCGCGGTGCGGCGCGGGTTGCGACCGGAGTTGAGCCGGCCCAGCTTGCCCGGCACCCAGCCGGAGAAGACCGTACCCAGGGCCGCCACCACCGGACGGCTGATCAGCGGCGTCAGCAGGGCCACCCCGATGAACGAGAACAGCACGCCACCGAGGATGGTGGCCAGCGTGCTGTCGCCGGCGTGCCCGCCCAGACCGAGGAAGAGCAGGGTGGCGCCGATCGCGGTGACCAGCGCACCGCCGACGGTCACCTTGGTCAACGGCCGGTCCGGCGTCGCCACGTCCTGCATCGCCGCGATCGGTGGGATCCGCGCGGCCCGCAGCGCCGGCAGCAGCGCCGCCAGCACGGTGATCACCAGGCCGACGCCGAACGCGCCGATCACCGCCGACGCCGGTACGCCGACCCCGGCCAGGGCCAGCCCGCCGGCGAGGTTGCCGAACAGGTACGCCAGCAGCGCGCCGATGCCGATGCCGGCGGCCAGACCGAACACCGAGGCGATCAACCCGACGGCGACCGCCTCCAGCACCACCGAACCGATGATCTGCTTGCCGCTGGCGCCGACCGCCCGCAGCAACGCCAGTTCCCGGGTGCGTTGCGCCACGATGATCGAGAAGGTGTTGAGGATCAGGAACGTGCCGACCAGCAGGGCCACCGCGGCGAAGCCGAGCAGGATCCGGTTGAAGAAGGACAGCCCCTCCTTCAGGCCGGCGGCGGCGTCGGCGGAGAGCTGCTCGCCGGTCTTGACCACGTAGCCGTCGCCGAGGGCCGTGGCCACCGAGTCGCGCAGCTGCTCGTCGGAGACCCCGTCGGCGGCGGTGACCACGATGTTGCTGAACACGTCCGACTCGCCGAGCATCAGCTGCTGCGCCACCGGGGTGGTGAACATGACCTCGTTGGCGCCGCCGAGGGAGTCCCGGTCACCGCTGTAGCCGAAGATGCCGACGATGGTGAAATCCTTGCGCGGCTGGAGGGTGAGCACACCCACCCGGTCGCCGAGCGCCACCCGGCCGGCTTCGGCCAGCCCCTTGTTGATCACGATCTCGTCGTCGGCCTGCGGTGCCCGACCCTCGCGCAACCGCACCAGGTCGCTCTCGCCGGTCCAGTTCCCGCCCAACTGCGGCGGCCCGAACGACGTGACGGCCTTGCCGTTGCTGCCGATCAACCGGGCCCCGTCGGCGGCGACCACACCGGTCGCCTCGGCCACCCCGTCCACCGCGCGCACCGTCTCCACCGTGGCGGCCGGGAACGGGGTGGCGAGCTGCTCGCCCTCCAGCTCGCCGAGTTCCAGCTTCGGCTTGGCGGCCACGTTGACGTCGACCTCGGCGTACGCGTCGGCGAACAGCGAGTCGAAGGAGCGGCCCAGGGTGTCGGTGAGGACGAAGGCGCCGGAGACGAACATGACGCCGAGCACCACGGCCAGGCCGGACAGGATCAGCCGGACCTTGCGGGCCAGCAGACTCTTCAAGGTTGCCCGGAACATCAGCCGGCCACCTCGGCGGGCGTGTCCAGCTTCTTCATCGTGTCCAGCACCGTGTCCGCGGTCGGCTCGATCAGCTCCGAGACGATCTGCCCGTCGGCGAGGAACACCACCCGGTCGGCGTACGCGGCGGCCGTCGGATCGTGGGTCACCATCACGATGGTCTGCCCGTGCTCCCGTACCGAGTTGCGCAGGAAGTTCAACACCTCCGCGCCGGAGCGTGAGTCGAGGTTGCCGGTCGGCTCGTCCGCGAAGATCACCTCAGGGCGGGCCACCAGGGCCCGGGCGCACGCCACCCGCTGCTGCTGACCGCCGGACAACTGCGCCGGCCGGTGCCCCAACCGGTCCCGCAGGCCCACCGTGTCGATCACGACGTCGAACCAGGCCGGGTCCGGCTTCCGGCCGGCGATCGACAGCGGAAGCAGGATGTTCTCCTTGGCGGTCAACGTCGGCAGCAGGTTGAACTGCTGGAAGATGAAGCCGACCTTGTCGCGGCGCAGCTTCGTCAGGCCCGCGTCACCGAGCCCGGTGACGGTGGTCTCGCCGATCTGCACGGTCCCCCTGGTCACCGAGTCCAGGCCAGCCAGGCAGTGCATCAACGTCGACTTGCCGGACCCCGACGGGCCCATGATCGCCGTGAATCGTCCGCGCTCGAACTCCGCACTGACCCCCCGCAGGGCGATGACCTGCGCCTCGCCGCTGCCGTACACCTTCCACACGTCGCTCGCCCGGGCTGCGGCCGATGCCGACTGGCCTGTGGTAGCGGTCACGTCACGTACCTCTCCGTCGCGTCAGCTCGCACCGCCCCCGCTGGACCGGTGCGAGTCAATCATCTGTGCTGCCCACCGCCGATCCGTCCGACTCCGGGCGGAGGCGGAGCGGATTTCCGGCTGCGGGTACCCCCCAACCGGAGTCAGGGTTGTCCCCGACTCCGGCAGCTGTCGCTCGTCTGCCGGCGGCGGTCACGGTCATCCTGGACGTTGCCGTCGCGTGAGGGTCAACCGATTTCCACCGCAGGCCGTCACGGTAGGTGACCGATGCAACGCCGACGTTAACCGCCAGGTCGGACCAGGCCCGACTCGTACGCCAGCACCACGGCCTGCACCCGGTCGCGCAGTCCCAGCTTGGTCAACACATGCCCGACGTGGGTCTTGATGGTGGTCTCGCTCACCGACAGCACCCGGGCGATCTCGGCGTTCGACAGGCCGCGAGCGACCTGCACGAGCACCTCCCGCTCCCGTTCGGTGAGCGCGCCCAACGCCTTCGACGGGGTCGCGGACGGGTCCGGCAGTACGTCGGCGAACCGGTCCAGCAGCCGGCGGAGGATCCGCGGCGCCACCACCGCGTCACCCGCGGCCACCGTGTGGATCGCGGTGACCAGGTCCTCCGCCGGCACGTCCTTGGCCAGGAAGCCGCTCGCCCCGGCCCGCAGCGCCCCCACCACGTACTCGTCCAGGTCGAAGGTGGTCAGGATGAGCACCCGCACCGGCAACCGGGCGTCCACGATCGCCCGGGTGGCGCTCACCCCGTCCATCCGGGGCATCCTGATGTCCATCAGCACCACGTCCGGCAACAACCGACGGGACAGCTCCACCGCCTCCACCCCGTCGCCGGCCTCCGCGACGATGTCCAGGTCGGCCTCCGCGCCGAGGACCATCCGGAAGCCGGTACGCAGCAGCGGCTGGTCGTCGGCGAGCAGGATCCGCACCGGTCGGGCGCGTCCCGTCGCATCGGCCATCTGGTCCTCCCTGTCGGCTGCACCGCTCACCAGGCCCGCCTCACCGTCGGCTCGACTCCGGTAGCGGCTCGACCGGAATCCGGGCGTACACCCGGTAGCCGCCGCCGCTTCGGGCGCCGGTGCGCAGGATCCCACCGTAGAGGCCGACCCGTTCCCGCATCCCGACCAGTCCGTGTCCGATCCGATCGGTGTCCGGTGACGGCCCCCGACCGGTGTCGGTGACCTCGACCTCCACCGCGTCGCCACCGAAACCCACCCGCACCTGCGCGGTCGCCGTCCCGGCATGCTTGAGCGCGTTGGTCAGTGCCTCCTGCACGATCCGGTACACGGTCAGCGCCACCCCCTCCTCCAACTGCCCGGGCTGCCCGGCCACCGTCAACGTCACCGGCAGCCCGGCGTCGCGGACCTGATCGGTGAGCGCCTCGATGCCGGCCAGACCCGGTTGCGGTGCCAACTCCGCCGCCGGCTCGGCCTCGGTACGCAGCACGTCGAGCAGCCGGCGCAGCTCCCGCAGGGTCGCCCGGCTGGTCTCCTCGATGGTGGCCATCGCCTCGTCGGCGCTGTCCGGGTCGCGGCGCAGCACCCGGCGCACCCCCGTCGCCAGCACCCCCATCACGCTCACGTGGTGGGCCACCACGTCGTGCAGTTCCCGTGCGATCCGGCGCCGCTCGTCCGCGACCGCCTGCTCGGCCAGCGCCCGCTGGTTGGCCTCGGCGACCCGGGCCCGTTCCCGCAGCGCCTCGGTGGAGGAGCGGCGCGCGTGCACCGTCCGACCCACCGAGAACGACACGATCCCCACCAGGATGTTGTTCGCGATCAGGAACGCCGAGCCGACCTGCGGAACGCCCACCGGCGGCACCAGAGCGTTCACCACCGCCACCGGAAGCCACAGCCCCACCGCCGCCACCAGCGCCGGACGTACCGGACGGTAGGCCGCCATCGTGTAGGTGAGCACCACGAAGGTGAGGCTCTGGGTGGTCGGCGCCACCTCGATGACGACCGGGAGCAGCAGCGTGGCCAACGCGGCCAGCAGCGCCGGCCACGGCGCCACCCGGCGCAGCACGACCGGCGCCGCGCACAACACACTCCACCCCAGCGCCGTCGGAAACGGTCGCGGCCAGAACTCCCGGGGAGTGAGCAGGGTGAACAGCACCTCGCCCAGCACCAGAGCGACGGCCAGCAGCGAGTCACCGGCCGCCGGACTGCGACGCAGCCACTCCCTCAGCGCGCTACCCACGCCCCGACGCTAACCGCCCGTGCCGACGAAAGATCGTCTTGTGTGGTGACTCGTTCCTCATCCCCGGGAAGGAGAGCGCCTACTCGTCGGCACCGGGTGGCGCGGGGGAGGACCGGGCGTCGCGCATCGGATCAGGCGTCGCCGCCGGCTCCGGGAACGGCGGCGGAGTCCCCCCGAAGCTGGGACAGCGGGCCTGGTGACTGCACCAGTCGCACAGCCGGCTCGGTCGTGGCCGGAAATCCCGGGCGGCGGTGGCCTGCTCGATCGCCCGCCACAGCGCCACCACCGTCCGCTCGAAGCGCACCAGCTCCTCGGCGTCGGGGGCGTAGTCGCACACCTCGGCGTCCTTGAGGTAGAGCAGTCGCAGCACCCGGGGGACCACGCCACGGGTGCGCCACAGCACCAGGGCGTAGAACTTCAACTGGAACAGGGCCCGCGCCTCGAACGCCTCCCGTGGGGCACCGCCGGTCTTGTAGTCCACCACCCGCAGCGCGCCGTCGGGAGCCACGTCGAGCCGGTCGAGGTAGCCGCGGATCAGCAGCTCGTCGTCGACCACGGCGGAGATCAGGCTCTCCCGCTCGGCCGGCTCCAGCCGGCGCGGATCCTCCACCGCGAAGTAGCCATCCAGCAGGGCCGACGCCGAGCGGAGGAACTCCGTGGCGGCCGACGGGTCGTCGTCGGCGAACAGCCCGGCCAGCTCGGGCTGCTCGGTGACCAGGTGCTCCCACTGGCCGGGCACCAGGTCACCGGCGGCCTCCGGAGTGCGGGCGGCCGGCGGCAGGTCGAACAACCGCTCCAGCACCGCGTGCACCAGCGTGCCCCGCGCCTGCTCCACACTGGGCCGCTCGGGCAGCCGGTCGATGCTGCGGAACCGGTAGAGCAGGGGGCAGGTCTTGAAATCCGCCGCCCGCGACGGTGACAGCGAGGCCCGCACCGTCGCCGGCGGCTGCGTCGGGGTCGGGGCTTGCTGAGTGATCACCGGATCCGCCGTCATGCCCCGGAAGGTTAGGCCACCGGTGTGACAGGCCGACCGCCGCCGCTCCGGTACGTGATCTCTCGCCGCGTAGCATCAGCCCGATGGAACAGCGCAGGCGAGCCGGTGCCGGCCAGCGCCCCGGCATCCGGGTGGGCCGGATCCTCGGGGTGCCGCTGTACCTGAACGCCTCGATCCTGCTGCTCGCCCTCCTGATCACGGTCCTGTACGGCGAACTGGCCGGTCAACGGCTGCAACTGTCCCCGCTCGGCGGCTACCTCGTCGGCGCCGGGTTCGTCGTCGCGCTGCTCGGCTCGGTGCTGGCCCACGAACTCGGTCACGCCCTCACCGCCCGCCGCTTCGGCATCGGGGTGCGCGGCATCACCCTGGAACTGCTCGGCGGGTACACCGAGATGGATCGCGACGCGCCCTCGCCGCGGGTGGACCTGCTGGTGTCACTGGCCGGACCGGCCGTCTCCGCCGTGCTCGGCGCGGCCGCCGTGGCCGCCACGCTGGCCCTGCCCGACCGCACCGTGGCCGACCAGCTCGCCTTCCAACTCGCGGCGAGCAACGTCATCGTCGCGCTGTTCAACATCCTGCCCGGGTTGCCGCTGGACGGCGGTCGGGCCTTGCGTGCGGTGGTCTGGGCGCTGACCCGGGACCGGCACCGGGCCACCGAGGTGGCCGGTTGGGCCGGACGGATCCTGGCCGTCGGCACCGCGCTGCTGGTGGCCGCGCTCTACGCGGCAGACGTGCTGAGCCTGCTGGCGCTGCCGCTGACGGCACTCGTCGCCCTCACCCTCTGGCACGGCGCCGGACAGTCGATCCGGATGTCCCGCATCGGCCGTCGGCTCCCCCTGGTCGACCTGACCACCCTCGCCCGCCCGGTGCACACCGTGCCCACCGGCACCCCGCTGGCCGAGGCGCAGCGCCGAGCCGCGCCGACCCACCCGGTCACCGAGCCACCGCACGCGGCCGCGCTGCTGGTGATCGACTCCGCCGGCCGGCCGGTGGCCCTGGTCGACCCGGTCGCCGCCGCGGCGGTGCCGGAAGCCCGCCGGCCCTGGCTGGCCGTGGACGCGGTCGCCCGTACCCTCGCCGACGTGCCGGCCATCCCGGTCGACACGGACGGCGAACGGGTGCTGGAGACCGTACAGGCCCACCCGGGCGCACAGTACGTGGTGACCGCAGGCGAAGATGTCGTCGGCGTTCTGCACATCGCGGATCTGGCTCAACTGCTCGAACCTCACCGGAAGATGAACACGTGACCGTCACCCACTCCGCCCACCCGGCCAGCGACCTCCCCGAGGAGAAGGTGACGCCGCCCGCCGTGCACCGCGGGCCGTTCCAGCCCGGTGACCGGGTGCAGCTGACCGACCCCAAGGGGCGGATGCACACGGTGACCCTGGAACCGGGCAAGGAGTTCCACACCCACCGCGGCATCCTGGCGCACGACGCGCTGATCGGCCTGCCCGACGGCAGCGTGGTGAGCACCTCCGGTGGCGGCACCGCGTTCCTCGCGCTGCGTCCACTGCTGTCGGACTACGTGCTCTCCATGCCGCGCGGCGCTCAGGTGATCTACCCCAAGGACGCCGCGCAGATCGTCGCCATGGGCGACATCTTCCCCGGCGCCAAGGTGCTCGAGGCCGGCGCCGGCTCCGGAGCGTTGAGCTGCTCGCTGCTGCGCGCGGTGGGTGACGTGGGGGAACTGCACTCCTACGAGCTGCGCGACGACTTCGCCCAGATCGCCCGACGAAACGTCGAGTCGTTCTTCCGCGGCCCGCACCCGGCCTGGCACCTGCACGTCGGTGACGTCGCCGAGTGCCGCGAGACCGGTTTCGACCGGATCATCCTGGACATGCTCACCCCCTGGGAGAACCTCGACATGGTCGAACGCGCGCTGCTGCCCGGCGGCGTGTTCATCGGCTACGTCGCCACCACCCCCCAGCTGTCCGAGCTGGTGGAGGCGTTGCGCGAGCGCGGCGGCTGGACCGAGCCACGGGCCTGGGAGTCACTGGTGCGGGACTGGCACGCCGAAGGGCTGGCGGTCCGCCCCGACCACCGCATGATCGCCCACACCGCGTTCCTCGTCTCCGCGCGTAAGCTCGCCCCCGGAGTCACCGCCCCGCCACGGCGTCGCAAGCCCAGCAAGGGCACCGAGGCGTACGCGCAACGCCGCCAGGCGCTTCGCGAGGCGGAGGCGGCCCGGCAGGCCACCGTGGTGGCGCACGACGCGCCGGCCGGGCAGACACCACCGGACGTGACGCGGGAGACGGACAGGCCGTGACGGCGGAAGGGGCGGCTGGGAGTGAGCGGGCTGATCCGGGGCGGGTTCGGCGGCGGCCCGACGTGGCGGCGTGAGAGGGCGGTGGACCGTCGGCGTGATCCGGCCCACGCCCGGGCCGGCGCCGGGTGGGACGAGGTGAGCAGATGAGTCGTCCCGGCTTCGGCGGCGGCGACCTGCCGGCCGTGTTTCCCGACTGGTCGCCGTACACCGACCTGGAATCGGCGGCGCGCGCCTACCTGCGTGACCCCGACGTCGCCCTGGAGGCGCTCGGCGGCGTCCTGCGCGGAGCCTCGGTGCTCGGCTTCACCCTGGAACGTTTCGTCAACGAGGTGAACGGGGTGTGGCAGGAGGTCGTCGTCTGCGACGGCAGCCGCCTGGTGCTCTGGCACGGCGAGGACGTGCCACCGGGGGAGGGACCGCCGGGCTCGATGACCTCCTCGCTGCGGGTGGTGCCGGTCTCCTCGGTCACCGAGGTCGGCTGCCGACGCCGGCTGTTCCGCCATGACAACGGCGAGATCCGGGTCGACAGCATCGACGTGTACCTGCTGCTGACCTCGCTGGACGAGTCGCCGCCGAGCGAGGAGACGGCCGGCGGGCCGCGCCACGACGCCCTGCGTTTCGGCAAGACCCTCGACGACGGCGGTGCCGGGCAGATCGCCCGGTTGGAGGAGTTCGCCCGGCTGGTCGCCTCGGTGGTCGGTCGCCCGTTGCTGTAGCCCGACCGGGTGATGCCGGGATCAGCGGGTCAGTCCTCGGCCTCCGGGCCGGCGACCTCGACGCCGTCGCTGCCGCGGACGACGTGAATGCACTCGCCCGGGCACTCCTTCGCCGAGTCGATCACCTCGAGGCGCAGGTGCTCCGGCACGTCGACCCGGCCGCCCGGCGCCTGCACCAGCTCACCGTCGGGCCCCTTGACGTAGGCCAACCCGTCGACGTCGAACTCGAAGACCTCCGGCGCGTACTGCACGCACAGCCCGTCGCCCGTGCACAGATCCTGGTCGACCCAGACCTGCAACTGGTCGGTCGCGACCTCGGCCACCGGCGCACCCCCCATGTTCTCCCGTCCCACCCCTCGACGGTACCCGAATGCCCGTACCCGCCCGTCGACCCACCCTTGGCGATCAAGCTTCGGTGACGGGCGCGTTGCGGAGGACCGAATCGGGCTCATAGCGGCTAGTGTTAGGTCAGAACGTTCAAGCCCCCCGGGGAGGTGGGACGTGGCACGCAGCGACGACGCGGACTCGCGCGCCGCACGGTGGGAGAAGGAGGCCCACGATCTCTCCACGCAGGTCGCGTTCCTTCAAGAGGAACTCGCTCTGGTGCGGCGCAAGTTGACCGAGAGCCCCCGACACGTCCGGCAGCTCGAAGAGCGGCTGGCCGCCACCCAGGCGCAGTTGGCGCGGCTGACCGAGAACAACGAACGGCTCGTGAGCACCCTCAAGGAGGCTCGCGCGCAGATCGTGACGCTCAAGGAGGAGATCGACCGGCTCGCTCAACCCCCAAGTGGCTACGGTGTCTTCCTGGCCAAGCACGACGACGGCACCGTCGACGTCTTCACCGGCGGACGGAAGCTGCGCGTGGCCGTCTCGCCCTCGCTCGACGTCGACGAGCTGCGGCGTGGCCAGGAGGTCCTGCTCAACGACGCGCTCAACATCGTCGACGCGTTCGGCTACGAGCGGGTCGGCGAGGTGGTCATGCTCAAGGAGATCCTCGCCGGTCCCGAAGGCGCGCCGGGCGACCGGGCGCTGGTGGTCTCGCACTCCGACGAGGAACGCATCGTGCACCTGGCCGAGACCCTGATCGGAAGTCCGATCCGGGCCGGCGACTCGCTCATGATCGAACCTCGCTCGGCGTACGCGTACGAGCGGATTCCCAAGAGCGAGGTCGAGGAACTCGTGCTGGAGGAGGTGCCCGACGTCGACTACACCGACATCGGTGGCCTGCACTCCCAGATCGAGCAGATCCGCGACGCGGTGGAGCTGCCGTTCCTGCACGCGGACCTGTTCCGGGAGCACCAGCTGCGTCCGCCGAAGGGCATCCTGCTCTACGGCCCGCCCGGCTGCGGCAAGACGCTCATCGCCAAGGCGGTCGCCAACTCGCTCGCCAAGAAGATCGCCGAGCGGCGGGGCGAGGAGAAGCACACCAGCTTCTTCCTCAACATCAAGGGTCCCGAGCTGCTCAACAAGTACGTCGGCGAGACCGAGCGGCACATCCGACTGATCTTCCAGCGGGCCCGGGAGAAGGCCGGCGAGGGCACTCCGGTCATCGTCTTCTTCGACGAGATGGACTCGGTCTTCCGCACCCGCGGCTCCGGTGTCTCCTCCGACGTGGAGAACACCATCGTGCCGCAGCTGCTCAGCGAGATCGACGGTGTCGAAGGGCTGGAGAACGTCATCGTCATCGGCGCCTCCAACCGGGAAGACATGATCGACCCGGCGATCCTGCGACCGGGACGACTCGACGTGAAGATCAAGATCGAGCGTCCGGACGCCGAGGCGGCCAAGGACATCTTCTCCAAGTACATCCTCCCCGGCCTGCCGCTGCACGCCGACGACCTGGCCGAGCACGGCAGCGACGCCCAGGCCACCGTCGCCGCCATGATCGACGCGGTGGTGCTACGGATGTACTCGGAGACGGAGGAGAACCGCTTCCTGGAGGTCACCTACGCCAACGGTGACAAGGAGGTCCTGTACTTCAAGGACTTCAACTCCGGCGCGATGATCCAGAACATCGTCGACCGGGGCAAGAAGATGGCCATCAAGGAGTTCCTCACCTCCGGACGCAAGGGACTGCGCCTGCAGCACCTGCTCGACGCCTGCGTCGATGAGTTCCGCGAGAACGAGGACCTGCCCAACACCACGAACCCGGACGACTGGGCCCGCATCTCCGGCAAGAAGGGCGAGCGGATCGTCTACATCCGCACGCTCGTCTCCGGCGGCAAGGGCACCGAGGCCGGACGCTCCATCGAGACCGCGAGCAACACCGGCCAGTACCTCTGACCGGAACGCGCCACGTGGGGCCCGCGACGCCAGGCGTCGCGGGCCCCACGCGTACACCCGGGCCCCCGCCGGATCGACGAGCGGCAGAGCCGACCTGGTACGCCGACCGACCGCCACGCCCCCGGTTGCCCGAGTGGCGACTACGCTCGACGTGACGGGGACCGGTCAGGCAAACGAAGCGGGTAGGTCGATGAGCGTTAGACGAATCATGGGCACCGAGGTCGAGTACGGCATCTCCGTGCCCGGCCAGGCCGGCGCCAACCCGATGGTGACCTCCTCGCAGGTGGTCAACGCCTACGGCGCCCGACCCGAACTGAACCGCGGCGGCCGGGCCCGGTGGGACTACGAGGAGGAGTCACCGCTGCGGGACGCCCGCGGTTTCACCTACTCCGGCGCGGCGTACGACCCGGCCGAGGCGCTCGCCGACGAGGACCTCGGCCTGGCCAACGTGATCCTGACCAACGGCGCCCGGCTCTACGTCGACCACGCGCACCCGGAGTACTCCACCCCCGAGGTGACCAACCCCCGCGACGTGGTCCGCTGGGACAAGGCGGGAGAGCGGGTGATGGCGGAGGCGGCGCGGCGGGCCGCCACGATCCCCGGCACCGCACCGATCCACCTCTACAAGAACAACACCGACAACAAGGGCGCCAGCTACGGCGCGCACGAGAACTACCTCATGCGCCGGCAGACGCCGTTCGCCGACATCGTGGCGTACCTGACGCCGTTCTTCGTCACCCGGCAGATCGTCTGCGGCGCCGGCCGCGTCGGCATCGGCCAGGACGGCGGCCAGAGCGGCTTCCAGATCTCCCAGCGCGCCGACTTCTTCGAGGTCGAGGTGGGCCTCGAGACCACCCTCAAACGGCCGATCATCAACACCCGCGACGAACCGCACGCCGACGCGGACAAGTATCGCCGCCTGCACGTCATCATCGGTGACGCGAACCTCTCGGAGATCTCCACCTATCTCAAGGTGGGCACCACCGCGTTGATCCTCACGATGATCGAGGAGAAGGCGCTCGGCCCGGACCTCGGCATCGCCGACCCCGTCGGCGAGCTGCGCGCGGTCAGTCACGACCCGTCGCTGTCGCATCTGATGCGGCTGCGCGACGGGCGTCGGCTCACCGCGATGGACGTGCAGTGGGCCTATCTTGAGCGGGTGCGCGCGTTCGTCGACGACCGTTACGGCAACGACGTCGACGAGCAGACCGCCGACGTGCTGGACCGGTGGGAGAACGTGCTCGACCGGCTGGGGCGCGACGTGATGCTCTGCGCCGACGAGCTGGACTGGGTGGCGAAGCTGCGGCTGCTGGAGGGTTACCGGGAGCGGGAGAAGCTCGGCTGGGGTTCGCACAAGCTCCAACTGGTCGACCTGCAGTACTCCGACGTACGCCCGGAGAAGGGCCTCTACCACCGGCTGGTCTCTCGTGGATCGATGAAGACGCTGCTCAGCGACGAGGAGAGCCGTACGGCGATGACGGAGCCACCGGAGGACACCCGGGCGTACTTCCGGGGCCGCTGCCTGGCCCAGTACGCCTCGGAGGTGGTCGCCGCCAGCTGGGACTCGGTGATCTTCGACGTCGGTCGGGAGTCGCTGGTGCGGGTGCCGATGATGGAGCCGGAGCGGGGGACCCGGCGGCACGTCGGAGAGTTGTTCGACCGCTGTGCCAGCGCCAAGGATCTGCTGGAGACGCTTACCGGCGGCTGACCCACCGGTTCCCGTGCATCAGCTCTTCGTCCCCCGCGCGCCGGTACCGGCGCGCGGGGGACGTTTCGTCGCTCCCGCGAGGTAAGTTCATCGCAGGGAGATCGTGGAGGAGGCAACGATGGCCACTCGTGACAGCGGCGGTCAGTCGCAGTCGGGCAAGGCCCGTCAGGGCGAAGAGGTCGAGGACGTCACCGTCGAGGCGAACCCGGAAGTCGCCGAGCGGCACGCCGAGATCACCGAGGACGTCGACGACCTGCTCGACGAGATCGACTCCGTCCTCGAAGAAAACGCCGAGGAGTTCGTGAGGGGTTATGTCCAGAAAGGGGGTCAATGAGGCATATGTCCGATTTGCCCACCGGATCGGACAAGACGTGCCCACAGTGCCGACGAACGCTGCCCCTCACCGAATTTCACCGCAACAGTCGCCGGGTCGACGGTCGCGCCTACTACTGCAAGGCGTGTGCGACGGCCCGTTCGGAGGCCAGCCGCCGCAAGCGTGGCATCGCCCCGCACGGCGGTCGGCCACTCCGGTGGGCCAGGGTCTGAAGTGGTGCCCGGACTGCGAGCAGATCAAGCCGTTGAGCGACTTCCCGAGCACCACGAGGACGGCCAGCGGACGGCACAGTTACTGCAAGCCCTGCCACAACGCACGCGGTAAGGAGACCGCCCAACGGCTCTACGGCGGCACCCGCGAGTACCACCTGCGGCGGCGGTACGGCATCGGGCAGAAGGAGTTCGACGAGCTGCTGGCCGAGCAGGGCGGTGTCTGCGCGGTCTGCGGTGACCCCGATCCGGAACATGTGGACCACGATCATCGCACCGGGTGGGTGCGCGGGATACTCTGCTTCAACTGCAACGGTGGTCTTGGCCAGTTCCGTGACAGTCCGACGAGGCTGGCCAGGGCCGTCACGTACCTGAGAGGAACCACGTGGCAGCGGGTTTTGATCCATCCGGGCGTCTTCCAGATGTGTTCACCAACGCGGGGACGTCCTCCTTCACGGCATTCCTGAGCAAGGTGGCTCCCGAGATGCTGCCCGGCCGACGGGCGCTGCCCCCGGGCATGGCCGCCGACCTGGCCCCGCACGCGACCACGATCGTGGCGATCGCCGCGGCCGGTGGTGTCGTGATGGCCGGAGACCGGCGGGCCACCATGGGCAATCTGATCGCCCAGCGGGACATCGAGAAGGTGCACCCCGCCGATGCGTACTCGCTCGTGGGCATCGCCGGCACCGCCGGCATCGGCATCGAGCTGATGCGGCTGTTCCAGGTGGAGCTGGAGCACTACGAGAAGATCGAGGGCGCGATGCTCTCGCTCGACGGCAAGGCCAACCGGCTCGCCTCGATGATCCGCGGCAACCTGGGCGCGGCGATGCAGGGGCTGGCGGTGATTCCGCTGTTCGCCGGCTTCGACCTGGCGGCCAGCGACCCGGCGCGGGCCGGCCGGATCTTCAGTTTCGACGTCACCGGCGGCCCGTACGAGGAGACCGGCTACGACGCGATCGGCTCGGGTTCGCTGTTCGCCAGGTCGGCGTTGAAGAAGCGGTTCCGGACCGGGCTGTCCGTCGACGACGCGGTGCGGTTGGCGGTGGAGGCGCTCTACGACGCGGCCGACGACGACACCGCGACCGGTGGACCCGACCTGACCCGCCGGATCTACCCGGTGGTGATGACCGCGACGGCGGAGGGCACGCACCGGCTGACCGACGCGGAGACGTCGGCGATCGCGGAGAGCGTCGTCGCCGGTCGGATGGAGAATCCGGGCGGCTGAGCCGCCCGTCCGCAGCTGATCCCGTTTCCCCGAGTACCGCCGAAGGAGAGCCGCCGCCGTGGCCATGCAGTTCTACGCCTCGCCCGAGCAGATCATGCGCGACCGTTCCGAGTTGGCCCGCAAGGGCATCGCTCGGGGACGCAGCGCGGTGGTCGTCAGCTACGCCGGCGGGGTGCTCTTCGTTGCCGAGAATCTCTCCAGCACGCTGCACAAGGTCAGCGAGATCTACGACCGGATCGGTTTCGCCGCCGTCGGGCGGTACAACGAGTTCGAGAACCTGCGTCGGGCGGGCGTGCGGATGGCCGACCTGAACGGTCTGAGCTACGACCGTCGGGACGTGACCGGTCTGGCGCTGGCCAACTCGTACGCGCAGATTCTCGGTGCCATCTTCACCGAGCAGTCCAAGCCGTTCGAGGTGGAGATCTGCGTGGCGGAGGTCGGTGCCATGCCGGGCGAGGACTCGCTGTACCGGTGCACCTACGACGGGTCGGTGACCGACGAGCCGGGTCGGATGGCGATGGGTGGTCAGGCCGAGGCGATCTCCGGGGTGCTGAAGTCGCACCACCGGCCGGACATGTCGCTCGGCGATGCGGTGAAGGTGGCGGTGCAGGCGCTGGGCAGTGTCGGTGGTGAGGGCGGTGCCGCCCGCACGATCGCCGGCGACCAGTTGGAGGTCGCGATCCTGGACCGCAACCGGGTGGGTCGCACCTTCCGACGGATCACCGGGGCCGCGTTGACCGGGCTGCTGGACGGCGACGCGGCCGGCGAGGCGGCGGCGGAGGGCGACCGGGCGCAGACCCCGACGACGCCGACCGAGGAGGGGCACAAGCCGACCACCTCGGCCGGCTCCGCGGACCTGGAGGACAAGCCGGGCGACAAGTCCGACACCTGATCGTCGTTTGCGGCGGCGCCGGCGCCCGAGCGGTTTCGACCGGTCGGGCGCCGCGTCGTTCCCCGACCGGGCCGACGGTGCGCTGAGTCGGCTGGCGCCGGGTGGACCCGATCAGCGGCGGGCGAGCAGCCTCCGCGCGAGTGCCCACCAGGCCATGGCGACCGCGTTGAAGACGCCCATCCCGGGCGGGGCCGCCACGTTCGACGGGGCGACGCGGGCGGTCATCAGGTGGGCGAGGGTGCCGTCGCCGACGGTGCGTTCGGCCTGCAGGCGTCGCCGACGGGCGCGTACCCAACCGCGGTGCCGCCACAGCCAGGCCCAGCCCCGGGTCTTCTGCCGCCCCCAGCCGCCGGCCAGCGCGGCGGCGAGCATGGCGACCTCGGTGAGCAGCAGCATCGGTGCCAGCAGGGCCAGGGTCCGGCCCTGGTACGCGGTCAGCAGGGTGAGCAGTCGGTTGCGTTCGACCAGGTAGAGCTTGAGGTCGTTGCGGGAGAACTCGTAGTGGTGCCGGACCACGGCGTCGGGCACGTACTCCAGCCGTAGGCCGCGCTGCCACAGCCGCAGGCTGAGTTCGGTGTCCTCGTGGTAGGCGAAGTACTCGTCGGCGAAGCCGTCGAGGTCTGTCCAGCGGTGGCGGCTGATGACGAAGCAGCAGCCGCTCAGTGAGGGCACCGTGGTGCGCCGGGCGTGGGCGCTGGCGGGTTCGCCGTTGCCGCCGGCCCAGGACAGGCCGGTGAAGTGCAGCGGGTTGCCCGAGGTGTTGATCAGCTCGGGGTCGTGGGCGAGCCGGATGGAGGCCATGGCGGCGCCGACGCCGGGCTCGGCGGCCACCGCGACGACCTTGGCGAGGGCGTCGGGGGCGACGATGGCGTCGGAGTTGACGAAGGCCAGCCAGTCGCCGGTGGCCTCGGCGGCACCGATGTTGCAGCCGCCGGAGTAGCCGGTGTTCGCCTCCGGCCGCACGAGCCGCACGCCCGGCAGGCCCTTGACCACGTCGATGCCGTCGCCGGTGCAGCCGTTGTCGACCACGACGAGTTCGATGTCGACTCCGGTGCTGGCCAGTACGGCCCGGGCGGCGTCGACCAGCCAGGGTTCGGCACCGTAGGCGAGCATCACGGCGGTGACGCGGGGCGGTCTCATGGTGCTCCTCCGCTGGTGGTGGCGGGCACCGGCGCCGCGACCGGTGGTGCGGGTGGTGCCGTCCGTCGGCGGCGCAGCAGGGCCACCATGACGGCGGCGGCCACCACGGAGCCGACGGTGTAGCCGAGTTCGACGCGCAGCGCGACGGGCAGTGGGGGCAGGGTCGCCACGATCAGCGCGGCGACACCGACGGTCCAGGCCAGGGCTTGGGCGTGGTGCCGGTCGCGGGCCAGCAGCGCCTGGCCGAGCACCATCGCCCACAGGTAGGCCAGGGTGGCCACCGAGAGCCAGGCGAAGTCGCCGTGGCCGAGGACGTCCGGGGTGTCGAAGAGGGCCCGCACGAGCCACGGGCCGAACAGTGCGGCAAGGGCACCGCCGAGGGCCCCGAGGGCGGTGACGACGGCCAGGGATCGGCGGAGCATTGTGCGGAAGGCCGGTTCGTCGCCGGTGGCGGCGGCGGTGGACAGGCCGGGCAGCAGCGCGGCCTGCATCGAGCCGAACACGAACAGGGGTATGCGGACCAGCACCAGCGCGGAGAGCAGGGCGCCGGCGGTGGCGACGTCGGTCGGGTCGAGCAGCCGTACGTTGATCACGCCGATGTTGACGACCACCTGGGCGAGCAGGCTGGAGACGGTGAGCAGGGCGAGGCCGCGGAGCAGGGGTGGCCAGGGGACCGCCGGTCCACGGCCGATAGTCCGGACGATCGGTGCGGCGGTCAGCGCGACGGCGGCCAGCGGGGCCGCGACCAGCACCAGCGCGTAGGCCACGGGTGAGTCCACGCCGGTGAGGGCGAGGATGGCGACCAGGCCGATGCGCAGCCCGCCGTCGAGGCCGAGTTGGGTGCCGTACCAGCCGAAGCGGCGCAGGCCGGAGAGCACCCCTCGGGTGGTGTGCGCCACCGCCAGCGCGGCCAGTGCGCCGCCGAGGGCGGGCACCATCGCGGGGTCGCCGTCGAAGAGCCGGTCGGTGAGCAGGTCGGCGGCGCCGACGGTGAGCACGAGCAGCAGGCCGAGTACGGCGGCGGCGACGGCGGCGCCACGGGCCAGTACCGGTCCGGGTGGCAGCCCACGGGTGTGCCGGGCCGCGACGAGCCGGGCGACCTCCTGTTCCACGGGAAAGAACACGCCGATGCCGAGGGTGAACACGACGGACCAGAGCACCGACAGCGAGGAGTAGTCGGCGGCGTCGAGGTTGTGCCCGGCCAGGGCGAGGTGGACGTACGAGGCCAGCCCGACCACGGCCAGTCCGATGCCGACGCCGATGGTGCCGGGTGGGACGAGACGGAGCAGGCGGCGCATCACCGGCGGATGAGGGCGAGGGTGAGCACGGCCACGGCCCGGCCGAGGTAGATCATCGCCCGCGCGGGGGAGTGGCTGGGCGTGCCGGCCATCCGGCGGCGCATGGCGACCGGCACCTGCTGGATCCGGTAGCCGCGCCGGGCGGCGTGCACGAGCGTCTCGACGGTGTCGCCGAGGTACTCGGCGGGGTACCAGCCGGCGAACATCTCGATCATTCGTCGGTTGGCCGCCCGGAAGCCGCTCGTGGTGTCGGTCAGCGTGGTGCCGGCCAGGCCGGACAGCACCAGCGACAGCATGCCCATCGCCCAGCGGCGCGGCCCGCGTACCGTGTATTCGCCCTCGCCGGCGAACCGGGCCCCGATGACCAGGTCGTAGTCGTCGAGCAGGTCGACGAGCTTCGGTACGTACCGGGGGTCGTGCTGCCCGTCGGCGTCGACCTGCACCGCGACGTCGTATTCGTGGTCGTGGGCGTAGCGGTAGCCGAGTCGCATGGCGCCCCCGACGCCGAGGTTGTACGGCAGTCGGGCGACCCGGGCGCCGGCGGCGGCGGCGACGGCGGCGGTGTGGTCGGTGGAGCCGTCGTCGACGACGAGCACGTCGACGCCGGGCAGTTCGCCGCGGATCTCGCCGACGACGTCGCCGATGGAGGCAGCTTCGTTGAGCGCCGGAATGATGATGAGCAGCCGCTTGCCGTTAACCATCGTGGGACACCATCTCGGTCCGGTCCAGTCGTCGGGTCCACTCCGCCCGTTCCGCCCGTTCGGCCTCGACTTCGGCGCGGAGCAGGGCGAACTCCTCGGCGAGGGTGCGGGTCTCCTCCTCCAGCGCGCTGACCTCCCAGCTGAGGTGGATGCAGACCAGCAGGAGGAAGACGATGCCGAGGAAGAGCACCAGGCTGACCCCGGAGGCGACACCGAGCAGGTCCGCGACGCCGTCGAGCAGCCGGGGGAACAGCGAGAGCGGGATCACCACGAACAGCAGGCCGAGCCAGAGCATGCCGTACTTCTCGCGCAGTTGCCGGCGGCGCAGCAGTTCGACGATCGTGGCCAGCAGGATCAGGCCGGTCAGGCCGGTGACGAGGGTGAGCTTCATACGACCTTCCACGGGGAGGGTGGAGCGGCGGGGGCGAACGCGTCGGCCAGGGTGGCGTGCCAGTCCGGCAGGGGCGGCAGCCCGGCCTCGGCCCACCGGCCGTGCCCTAGCACACTGTACGTCGGTCGGGGGGCGGGTCGCACGAATCGGGCACTCGTGGTGGGTCGGATCCGGTCCGGGTCGAGACCGTGCCGGGCGAACACGGCGCGGGCCAGGCCGTACCAGGTGGTCTCGCCGGAGCAGGTGCCGTGGTAGATCCCGGGCGCGGCGCGTCCGGCGTGGGCGGCCTCGGCGAGCGCGACCAGGTGTCGGGCCAGTGCGTGGGACCAGGTCGGCTGGCCGCGCTGGTCGTCGACGACGTCGAGGGTGCCGCGGCGGTCGGCCAGGTCGAGCATGGTGGTGACGAAGTTGCGGCCGTGGGCGCCGTAGAGCCAGGCGGTCCGCACCACGTATCCGGTGTCGGGCAGCAGCCGGGTCACGGCCTGTTCGCCGATCAGTTTGCCGCGACCGTACGCGTTGAGCGGTGCGGTGGGCGCGTCCTCGGGGTACGGCGTGGTGGCGGTGCCGTCGAAGACGTAGTCGGTGGACAGGTGCAGCAGGCGGGTGCCGTGGGCGGCGCAGGCGGTGGCGAGGTGGGCGACGGCGTCACCGTTGACGGCGGTGGCGGACGACTCGTGTGTCTCGGCGCCGTCGACGTCGGTCCAGGCGGCGGTGTTCACCACCACGTCGTGGCCGGCGACGGCGGCGTGCACGGCGGCCGGGTCGGTGATGTCGAGGTCGGCGCGGGTGGCGGGGGTGACCTGGTGTTCCGGCCGCGCTTCGACGACGTCGACCAGGTCGCGTCCGAGCATCCCGCCGGCGCCGGTCACCAGGAACCTCATGCGCTCGCCGCCTTCAGCGGTTCCCACCAGGCGCGGTTGTCCCGGTACCACCTGACGGTGTCGGCGAGTCCGGTGTCGAGGGTGATGCTGGGGGCGTACCCGAGCTCGTTGCTGATTTTGGTGATGTCGAGGGAGTAGCGGCGGTCGTGTCCCTTGCGGTCGGCGACGGGGGTCACCCGGTCCCAGCCGGCGTCGCAGGCGTCGAGCAGCCGGGCGGTCAGCTCCTTGTTGGTGAGTTCGGTGCCGCCGCCGATGTGGTAGACCTCGCCGGCGCGACCCTTGTGCTGGACGAGGGCGATGCCGCGGCAGTGGTCGTGCACGTGCAGCCAGTCGCGTACGTTGCCGCCGTCGCCGTAGAGCGGGACGGTGCGCCCGTCGAGGAGGTTGGTGACGAACAGTGGGACGACCTTCTCCGGGTACTGGTAGGGCCCGTAGTTGTTGGAGCAGCGGGTCACCACCACGTCGAGGCCGTGGGTGCGGTGGTAGGCCAGGGCGAGCAGGTCGGAGCCGGCCTTCGACGCCGAGTAGGGGGAGTTGGGGGCCAGCGGCCAGTCCTCGGTCCAGGAGCCCTCGGCGATGGAGCCGTAGACCTCGTCGGTGGAGACGTGCACGAACCGGGCGACGCCGTGGCGTAGCGCGGCGTCGAGCAGGTTCTGGGTGCCGAGGACGTTCGTGGTGACGAAGGGTGCGGCACCGGCGATCGAGCGGTCGACGTGGGACTCGGCGGCGAAGTGCACGACCACGTCGTGCCCGGCGACGGTCTCGTCGACCACCTCGGGGTGACGGATGTCACCCTGGACGAACCGCAGCCGGGGATCGTCGGCCACCGGCGCGAGGTTGGCCAGGTTGCCGGAGTAGGTCAGCGCGTCGAGCACGGTGACCTGGGCCGGTTCCACCGCCGGTACGCCCGCCGCGCCGCCGCCGGGGACGCCGAGCAGCGTCCGGACGTATTCCGAGCCGATGAAGCCGGCGCCGCCGGTGACCAGGATCCTCACGGGTCCGGAAGTCTACGCGAAACGGCCACATCCGCAGCGCAGGCGACGCGCGCCGGTCCGTCCCGCTGCCGGTAGGCTCGCCCGGATGCGTGGAATCCTGCTCGCCGGTGGCACCGGAAGCCGGCTGTGGCCGATCACCCGGGCGGTGTCGAAACAGCTGATGCCGGTCTTCGACAAACCGATGATCTACTACCCGCTCTCCACCCTGGTGATGGCCGGGATGTCCGAGATCCTGGTGATCACCACACCGGAGGAGCAGGGCCAGTTCCAGCGGCTGCTCGGTGACGGCAGCCAGTTCGGGCTGCGGCTGGAGTACGTCGCCCAGCCCCGGCCGGAGGGCATCGCGCAGGCGTTCGTGCTGGGCGCGGACTTCATCGGCGACGAGTCGGTGGCGTTGATCCTCGGCGACAACATCTTCCACGGTGCGGGTCTGGGCCGGCAGTTGGCCGCGGCCGGTGATCCGGTGGGTGGCCGGATCTTCGCGTACCCGGTGGCCAACCCGCAGGCGTACGGCGTGGTGCGCTTCGACGCCGCTGGGCGGGTGTTGTCGATCGAGGAGAAACCGCAGCGCCCGACGTCCCGGTACGCGGTGCCCGGCCTGTACTTCTACGACAACCGGGTGGTGGAGATCGCCCGGGGGCTCACGCCCAGCGCCCGGGGCGAGTTGGAGATCACCGCGGTGAACGAGGCGTACCGGCGGTGGGGTGAGCTGTCGGTCACCGTGCTGGACCGGGGGACCGCCTGGCTGGACACCGGCACCTTCACCTCGCTGATGCAGGCCGCCGAGTTCGTCCGGGTGATCGAGGAGCGGCAGGGCATGAAGATCGGCTGCGTGGAGGAGGCCGCCTGGCGGGCCGGGCTGATCGACGACGCGCGGTTGCGCGCCCTGGCCGAGCCGCTGACCCGCAGCGGCTACGGCGACTACCTGCTCGACCTGCTCGCCGGTGACCGGCAGGAGCCGACCGGCGAGTTCGGCGCTACGGGGGCGGCCCGGTGAAGCTGCGACCGTTGAGCGTCGAGGGCGCCTGGGAGGTCACTCCGCAGCAGCACGGCGACCCACGCGGACTGTTCCTGGAGTGGTACCGCTTCGACCGGTTGGCCGAGGCGGTCGGGCATCCGCTGCGACTGGCGCAGGGCAACCTGTCCGTCTCGGCCCGCGACGTGGTGCGCGGCATCCACTTCGCCGACGTGCCGCCGGGGCAGGCGAAGTACGTCACCTGTGTCCGGGGAGCGGTGCTCGACGTCATCGTCGACCTGCGGGTCGGCTCGCCCACCTTCGGCCGGTGGGAGGGGGTGCGCCTGGACGACGTGGACCGGCGCGCGGTCTACCTGGCCGAGGGGCTCGGTCACGGCTTCTGCGCGTTGACCGACGACGCCACCCTCAACTATCTCTGCTCGACCACGTACAACCCGTCGGCCGAGCACGCGGTGCACCCGCTGGACGAGGAGCTGGGCATCGACTGGCCGACCGCGAGCCCGCGCCTGTCCGCCCGCGACGCCGCCGCGCCCACGCTGGCGCAGGCCCGGTCGGCCGGGCTGCTGCCGCAGTACGACACCTGCCGGCGGCACGTCGCGACTCTCGTCGCCGCGGCGGGTTCCACCGACGGCTGAGGTCGGCACGTGCCCCGACAGTGACGAACAGGGCCTCCGTACGGCTAATGTCTCATCATGGAACGGCGAATCTTCGGTCTGGAGACCGAGTACGGCGTCACCTGTACCTACCGCGGACAGCGGCGGCTGTCCCCCGACGAGGTGGCCCGGTACCTCTTCCGCCGGGTCGTGTCCTGGGGCCGGTCGAGCAACGTCTTCCTGCGTAACGGCGCGCGGCTCTACCTGGACGTCGGCTCGCACCCCGAGTACGCCACCCCGGAGTGCGACTCGGTGGTCGACCTGGTCGCCCACGACCGGGCCGGTGAGCGGATCCTGGAGGGGCTGCTCATCGACGCGGAGAAGCGGCTGCACGACGAGGGCATCGCCGGCGAGATCTACCTGTTCAAGAACAACACCGACTCGGCCGGCAACTCGTACGGCTGCCACGAGAACTACCTGGTGTCCCGGCACGGTGAGTTCGGCCGGCTCGCCGACGTGCTGATCCCGTTCCTGGTCACCCGGCAGCTCATCTGCGGTGCCGGCAAGGTGTTGCAGACGCCGCGTGGGGCGGTCTACTGCCTGTCCCAGCGGGCCGAGCACATCTGGGAGGGGGTGTCATCGGCCACCACCCGCAGCCGCCCGATCATCAACACCCGGGACGAGCCGCACGCCGACGCGGAACGGTACCGCCGGCTGCACGTCATCGTCGGTGACTCCAACATGAACGAGGTCACCACGCTGCTGAAGGTCGGCACCGCCGACATCGTGCTGCGGATGATCGAGGGTGGCGTGGTGATGCGCGACCTCACCCTGGAGAACCCGATCCGGGCGATCCGGGAGGTGTCGCACGACATCACCGGCCGGCGGAAGGTGCGACTGGCCTCGGGCAAGGAGATCAGCGCCCTGGAGATCCAGCAGGAATATCTGGCCAAGGCCACCGAGTTCGTCGAGCGCCGGGGCGGCGACCAGACCGCCAAGCGGGTGGTCGAGTTGTGGGGCCGGGTGCTGCGGGCGGTGGAGACCGGCGACCTGGAACCGGTCTCCCGGGAGATCGACTGGGTGACCAAGCTGCGCCTGATCGAGCGTTACCAGCGCAAGCACGACCTGCCGCTGTCGCACCCCCGGGTGGCGCAGATGGATCTGGCGTACCACGACCTGCGCCGTGGGCGGGGCCTCTACGCCTTGCTGGAGCGGCGCGGCGAGGTGGACCGGGTGGCCACCGATCCGGAGATTTTCGAGGCGAAGGAGACACCGCCGCAGACCACCCGGGCCCGGCTGCGCGGCGAGTTCATCCGGCACGCCCAGGAGAAGCGGCGGGACTTCACCGTCGACTGGGTGCACCTGAAGCTCAACGACCAGGCGCAGCGGACCGTGCTCTGCAAGGACCCGTTCCGGGCGTACGACGAGCGGGTGGAGCGGCTGATCGCCAGCATGTGACGGGGTCGACCGGGGCCACGCCGACCGGCGCGGCCCCGGGTAGGCTGGTCAGGCCATGATTTTTCCTGAACCTCCCACTCCGGGCGCGCAACGGCAGAGCTGGCTCGAACGCCGCCGCGACAAGATCCGCGACGAGATCGAGCGTAACCGCCGTGGCGAGTACACCGTGCCCACCTGGGTGCTGGCCCTGGCCCTGGCGCTGATCGTCGGTGCCTGGGCCGCCCTGGTCATCTTCGCCTGACGCGCGCGGGGCGGTCGAGCAGGGCGCCTCGTCAATCCCCGGCCGGTGACTGCGCCGTCAGGCGGGCGGCGTGCCGGCCGGCCGCGGCGGCGGCCAGGAAGTAGGCGTGGTCGGCGTCCAGCCCGCGTCCCATCGTCGACAACGGCACCGGACTGCGGCGCAGCGCCGCGTCCAGCCCGACGGTGTCCACCCGCACCAGCGTGTGCCGCTGCGCCAGCGGTGCCACCGCGGCGTCGACCTCGGCGGCCAGCGCCGGTTCCAGGCCCGCCGGCAGCACCAGTTCCGCGCGGGCCAGCGCCACCCGGCCGTACGCGGTGAGGCTGTGGTGCGAGACGCCGCGGTGTCGGGGGCGCGGGTCGGCGGCGGAGATCCGCAGCGAGCCGACCGGGCGTCCACCGAGCGTGGCGACGGCGTTCACCGCCTCGCCGACGGCCACCCCGGAGAATCCCCAGCGGGTGCCGGTGCCGAGATTGCCCGGGCCCTGGGCCACCACCGCGACGTCCGCGCCGAGCACGTGCCGGGCGGCGAGCAGTCCGCTGTGCAGCGTTGTGGCCTCCAGGTCACCTCCGAACGCCTGCCCCACGCTGATCGTGCCGACAAGTTCGTCGCGCAGTCCGGCGAGGGTGCGGGAGAACCAGGCGGGCAACGCCCCGCCGTCGGTGAGCAGGTACGCCACCCGCGCCCGCGGCGCGTCGACCCGGATGCCGGCGAGGATCGCCGGCAGCGCGGAGTGCAGGTCGGCGGTCACCACCGGTAGACCGGCCAGGTCGTCGGCGGCCGCCAGCGCCGCCCGGTGCGGTGACGCCTCCTCGTCGACGCCGAGCAGGATCGGCTGCAACGGGGTGTAGCGGGCCTTGACCAGATGACCCGCGTCGCGGGAGTCGATCGCCTGCGGCGGATCCGGCGGTAGCCGCTCCGGCAGCGCCACGACCAGGGCGTACCCGCCGGTGCCCAGACCCATCAGCAGCGCACCGGCGTTGAGCAGCACCCGGTCGCCGGTCTCGGGCTCACCGACCAGCGCCGGATAGGCCAGCGCCCGCATCGCGCCGCCGCCGTCCACCTCGACGTCCAGCTCCACCGCGCCGGCCCACCGCCGACGCACCCTGAGTACCGCACCTGCCCGCCACCGCACCACCCCCGAACGCTAACCCTCCACCCCCGGCACCCCTCGCCCCACCCCGTCGATCTTGCACTTTCTGCCCCCGATAGCACAACAAAAGCGACATACCGGCGACCACAAGTGCAAGATCGACGAGAAGGGGGGGTTGGGGGGTGGTGAGGGTGGCGTGGGATGGCTGTGTGGGGGGTCAGGGCTGCTAGCGTCTACGGGGTGTCACGTAGTCGCACCGAACGGCTGGTCAACCTGGTGATCTGCCTGCTGTCCACGCGGCGGTTCCTGACCGCCGCGCAGATCGCCGCGACCGTGCCCGGTTATGAACACGATCCGGACGACGCCCGCGAGCACGAGGCCTTCCAGCGCAAGTTCGAGCGGGACAAGGCCGAGCTGCGGGAACTGGGCGTACCGCTGGAGACCGGCACGGCGAGCGCCTTCGACGCGGAGCCCGGGTATCGGATCGCCCACCGGGAGTACGCGCTGCCCGACATCCCCCTCCAGCCCGACGAGGCGGCCGCGGTGGGCATCGCCGCTCGACTGTGGCAGCACGCCGGCCTGGCCGCCGCCGCCTCGTCCGGGCTGGCGAAGCTGCGCGCCGCCGGCGTGGACGTGGATCCGCAGGCCACCCTCGGGCTGGAGCCGATGGTCACGGTCGACCCGGCGTTCGCGCCGCTGACCGCCGCCGCCCGCGACCGGCGGGAGGTCCGCTTCGACTACCGGGTGCCGGACCGCGACGCGTCTGCCCGGCGCCGCCTGCAACCGTGGGGAGTGGTCTGCTGGCGGGGCCGGTGGTACGTGGTCGGTCACGACCTGGACCGCGACGCCACCCGCTGCTTCCGACTGTCCCGGGTGGTGGGCCCGGTGCGGGCCACCGGCGAGTCGGGTGCCTACCAGCCGCCGACCGGCGTCGACCTGATCAGTCACGTGGCCCGCTGGTCCGGTCCGGTCGAGCGACCCGGCCGGGCGACCGTGCTGGTCACCCCGGGCCGGGCCGCCGGGTTGCGCCGCTGGGCGGTGGAGGTCACCGCCGGCCCCGACGCGGACCGGCTGGTGCTGCCGTACGGCGACGCCTGTTCGCTGGCCGGTCACCTCGTCGGCTACGGGCCCGACGTGCGGGTGGTCGACCCGCCCGAGGTGCGGGAGGCGGTCATCCAGCGGCTGAAGGAGATCGCCGCCCGACACGACTCCCTGGCGGTGGTCCGGTGAGCACGCGGGACGAGCCGGCGCGCCGCGCGGTGGTGCGCGGAGGGTGGTCCCGGTGAGCGGTGTGGCGCCACGGGCCGGATCCCGGGCCTCGGCGGACCGGCTGGCCCGGCTGCTGAACCTGGTGCCGTACCTGCTCGCCCGGCCCGGGATCGAGATCGCCGAGGCGGCCGGTGACCTGGGTGTCACCGAGCGGCAGCTACGCGAGGACCTGGAGCTGTTGTGGGTCTGCGGGCTGCCCGGGTACGGCCCGGGCGACCTGATCGACATGGCCTTCGACGGTGACCGGGTGACCATCACCTACGACGCGGGCATCGACCGGCCGCTGCGGCTCACCCCGGATGAGGCACTGGCGCTGGTGGTGGCGTTGCGGATGCTTGCCGAGACGCCCGGGGTGGCGAACCGGGAAGCGGTCGAGCGGGCCCTCGCGAAGATCGAGGACGCGGCGGGTGACCTGGTCGCCGCGCCGGTCGAGGTGCGGCTGCCCGGTGACACCGGGCGGGTGGAACAGTTGCGGGCCGCGGTGGAGGGCGGTCGCGCGTTGCGGATCACGTATTACACGCCGGCCCGGGACGAGACCACCGAGCGGGTCATCGACCCGCTGCGGGTGCTGATGATTGGTGGCCGGACGTACGTGGAGGCGTGGTGCCGCCGCGCCGAGGCGGTGCGGCTGTTCCGGGCCGACCGGATCGACGCGGTGACCGCGTTGGCCGAACCCGCCGTGGTACCCCCGCAGGCCCAACCGCACGACCTGCGTCACGGGGCGTTCCGGCCCTCGCCCGACCTGCCCCTGATCACGTTGCGGATCGGTCGGGGCGAACGGTGGATCACCGAGTACTACCCGTGTGAGCGGGTCGAGTCCGACGGCGAGCGGTGGTTGGTGTCGCTGCGCGTGACCGATCTCGGCTGGGCCCGTCGGTTCGTGCTGGGTCTCGGCCCGGACGTCGAGGTCGTCGCGCCGGCCGAGTTGGCCGGGCAGATCCACGAGTCGGCGGTGGCGGCCCTGGAGGCGTACGCCCACCCGGTGCCGGCCGACGCGAATCCGGCGGCGGCCGGCGACAGGCAGTAGGCTGGCCGGCGTGCTGAAGTGGATCGTGCTCGCGCTCGTGCTGGTGCCGTTGGTTCTGCTCGCGCTGGCGGTACGACCCGTGCTGGCGCGACTGCCCCGGCTGCGCCGGGCGGCGCTGGCGTTGCAGCGACGGGCCGACGAGGCGACCGCGCTGCGCGAGGCGGCGGAGAGTCTCCAGCAGCGGGCGGAGGGCTTGCAGAGCCGGCTTGAGACGACCCAGCAGCGGCTCACCGTGATCAAGGCGCGTCGCGGCGACTGAGGGCCGTTCCACCGGCGTCACATCCCGCGCGGTGCGCATTCCTGCCCGTACGGTGCGTGCTGCTGCACACGGCGTCGCGGCTTCGCGCAGAATGATCCAGCCGCACGGTTGACGGGACACTCGCGGTTGGCCGAGACTTCACCCGCCGGGACGAACCACCACCGCCCCGGCGGGTGGCAATGGCCGTCGTCGCACGTACGATGGGCTGCGGAACCACCCTCATCGACACAGTGCGACTGGAGCCCTCCATGCATGCCCTCAAGCCCTGGCACATCGCCGTACTCGTGGTCGTGCTGATCCTGCTCTTCGGCGCGAAGCGGCTCCCCGACGCCGCCCGGTCCCTCGGCCGCTCGCTGCGGATCATCAAGGCCGAGACGAAGAGCCTGGCCGACGACGACCGCGACCTCGCCGGCAAGGCCGACGCGCAGGCCGGCTACCAGCCGTACCCGCCGCAGCAGCCGGCACCGCAGCAGCAGCCCTACCAGGGCACCGTGCAGCAGCCGGTCGTCGACCCGGTGCAGCGCGTCCGCGAGAACTGACCCCCGGGTCCGGTAATCGTGGCCTTCGGACTCAGCAAGCGCGGACCGAGCAGCTTCGAGCGGGCCGCCGACGGCTCGATGACCCTCGTCGAGCACATCCGCGAGCTACGCAACCGGCTGTTCAAGGCGTCGCTGGGCATCCTGATCGGCTTCGGCTTCGGTCTCTGGCTGGCCGGCCCCGTCCGTGAGTTGCTGTCCCAGCCCTACTGCCAGTTGCCCGGCAGTCAACTGCCCGACGGCCGGTGCAACTTCGTCCAGCTCGGTCCGGCGGACCTGTTCCTGCTGAACCTGAAGATCGGTCTGTGGGTCGGTCTGATCCTCGCCGCGCCGGTCTGGCTCTACCAGTTGTGGGCCTTCATCGCACCGGGCCTGCACCGGCACGAGCGGCGGTACGCGTACGCCTTCACCGCCCTGGCCGCACCGTTGTTCGCGGCCGGCGCCGTGCTGGCGTACTTCGTCGCCTCGAAGGGGCTGGAGTTCCTGCTGGAGATCTCGGGCGATGACATCAACACCACGCTCGACATCACCCGCTACATATCGTTCATCACCAACCTGATTCTGATGTTCGGGGTGGCGTTCGAGTTTCCGTTGATCGTGTTGATGCTCAACTTCGTCGGCATCGCCAGCGCGAAGCGGCTGCTCAGCTGGTGGCGGGTCGCCGTGTTCGTCTTCTTCGCCTTCTCGGCGGTGGTCACCCCCACGCCGGACCCGTTCGGCATGAGCGCGCTGGCGTTGTGCCTGTGCGCGCTCTATTTCGCCGCGGTCGGCGTCGCGTTCCTCAACGACAAGCGCCGGGGACGCGGCAAGGAGATCTATGCCGGCATCGACGACGACGAGGTCTCCCCGCTGGAGTTCGACCGGGAGCCGGTCGAGGCGGGGCAGCGGGTCGACGCGAGCGGCCCGATCGACGCCCCCGCACCTGTCGACGCGCCGGCTCCGATCGACCGACGGTATGACGACGTGACCTGACGCGCGACGTGTGACGGATGCACGCGGCAAGCCTTCCCGGGGTGGAAGGCTTGCCGCGTTTTCGGTGACCGCGATCGGCGGTCGAACCCCGGTGTGGCCGCACCGGTTACCCGACAGCAGCGCCACCGTCAGCCGGAGAGTCGGCAATCCGTCAACGGGTTGCTCACGGTCAGCGACCGGGTAAGGGGCTGAATACGATAAGTCGACGTTCCCGGCGAGAGAGAGGCTCTGTGCGTCGTCCGACGTTTCGCCGTCCGCCCGCCGTCCGGCGGGGGCCCGACGCCTCGCCAGCGCGCCCAGCGGTCGCCGTCGCCCGTCTCGCCGTCATGGGAGCCGCCGCCGTGGGCGTCGGCCTGCTCATCGGTGCCCTGTCGAGCGACCCGGCCAGTGCGGACAGCGTCGGTGTGCCCTCGGCCGGCGCGGATCGGCAGGAACGCGAACGTGACCGGCCCACCTCGCCCCTCGACGAACTGGTCACCGGCCTCGTCGAACGCCCGGACGTCCGGCGTTCCGGCGAGGGCCGGAGTTCGACGCGGGGCTTGCCGGTCACCGGTCGGCGGGATGACGACCGTCGTGCCGACGAAGGCGGGGCGCGCGGCGGCCGCCCGGCGCGGCCACCGGCGACCACGCGTACCGGTCGAGTACCGACGCCCGACGGTCCCGTCGACCCGTCACCGGGCAGCCGCTCACCGGCTGACCCGTCCCTGACCAGCGACACACCGGGTCACCGTGCGGTGGCTGCCCGGACGCCGCGCGACGGGTCGTCGAAGGGCTCCGGGCCGGTCGGGCGTACGCCCGTGACGCCGCCGAGCCGGTCGACCGTGCCGATCGTCGGCGACCGGCCTCCGGCGCCGGAGCCGGGCCTGGCGCTGCCGCCCCCGCCGGAGGTCACCCGGCCCGCGACCGGCCTGGTTGCTCCGCCCGTCCCGGGCGACGCCGCGACGGCATTGGCGGCGCTGCCCGCGACGGGCCTTGCGGCGCTGCCCGGGACAGCTTTGACGGCGCTGCCCGCGACGGGCCTTGCGGCGCTGCCCGGGACAGCTTTGGCGGCGCTGCCCGCGACGGAAGCCGTCGTCGTGCTGTCGCAGGCTGTTCTGCGACCGGTGCTGGTCGCGGCCGTCGCGGTGGTGGGCTCCGGGGTGGCAACGGTAACGACGCCGCTCACGCAGCTCCCGGACCTGGTCACCGGCACACTTCCCGTGCTGCCGCCAGGTTCCGCTGCCGGGCCGTACACCGGGGGTGAACCGACGTCGTGGACGTCGGTCACCGCCCCTGTCGCGGGTGTGCCGCCGCCGGCTCGATCGCTGGCACCTGATCCGCCGCCCGCGGCACCGAGGGCCACACCGCCGCACGAGGTGACGCCGGCTGTTCCCGTGGCCGGGGTGTCGCTCGGCTGGCCTCGGTTCTCCGCCGGCACCCCGGAAGCCGGATCCGGGTTGACGCAGTCACCGACCCGCCTACCGCAGCGTCCTCATCCGCCCGCTGGCGACGGTGTCACCGGAGCCGACGGCGGCCCCGCACCACTGCGGGGAATGGTCCTCGACGGGTGCCAGGTGCCGCCGACAGTCAACGCTCGGACCGATGTCCCCGCGCCCCGCAGGTACGCGGGCCGTTTCCCCGGCGTGAGCGCCCGACCCGGCTGAGTCCGCCCTGACCCGCCCGCGCCGCCGGGATTCCACCGGCTGGTCGCCCGGCGTGGTCGTACGGGTGCCCGGGGCCGTCGTGCAGCCGACGTCCCACGGGCCGGGCCCAGTCCGTTCGCGCGGGGCCGACCTGCGTGGTCCCGTCCAGGGGACCGGCAGTCGCCGCGCCGCGCGTACCTCAGATCGGAGCTACGTGGTGATCCGCGTTGTGATTGGCGAAAGTATGGGGCTGCTGCGCAGTGCGTTGTGCGCGGCGCTGGCGGGTGAGGCGGACATCGAGGTCGTCGCCGAGGCGACGGGCATCGGTGACCTGCCCGCGTTGGTGCGTCGACACCTGCCGGACGTGGTGCTCGTGGATCTGGCGTCGGGTGTTCCCGAGCCGGTGGCGGTGATCTCCGAGATCATCGGGGCGGCACCCGCGACAGCGGTGCTGGCCCTCAGTGACCGGTGGAGCCGGGGCCTGGTGACGGAGGCGTTGACGGCCGGAGCGCAGGGGTTGGTCGGCAAGGACGAGCCGCTGCACGAGCTGGTCCGGACGGTGCGGGCGCTCGCGGCGGGGGAACGGGTCATCGACGTGGCCGCCGCCGCGACGGCGCTGCGTCCCGCCACGGGCCCGCTGACGCCTCGGGAGGCCGAGGTGCTGCGGATGGCCGCCGAGGGGCTGCCGCTCAAGGAGATCGCCCACCGGCTGTTCCTGGCGCACGGCACGGTGCGTAACCACCTGTCGGCGATCATGCGCAAGACCGGCGCCCGCAACCGGATGGAGGCGGTCCTGCTCGCGCGCCGTGACGGCTGGATGTGACCGTGGCTGGGGTCGCCGCCCGGCGGCCCCAGCCCACCACCGCCCGCCGACGGGCGGAACCAGCCGGGGCGTGTTTGAATGCTGACGGTCCGTGATCCAGCCGACGAGTTCGGAGAGCCTGCGGTGATCCGTACCCTGCTCGCTATCGACGGTGCCCTGGTTCGGGGTGCCCTGTCCTTCGTGCTCGCCGCGGAGGACGACATCAGCGTGGTGGCGGAGGTGGCCCGGGGTGACGTGGTCACCTGGACGATCCGTAGCCGTCGGCCGGACGTCGCGGTGGTCGACCTCGACCTCGTCGAGGGGCTGCCGGCGACCGGCTGCTGTCCGCTGCTGGTGCTCGCCGAGCCGCGTCGGGCCGGGAGCCTGTACCGGACGCTCACCCCGTCCCGAACCGTCGGCGTCCTCGGCAGCGACGTTCCGCCGCACCGGGTGGTCGACGGGATCCGCCGGCTGTCCCGTGGCGAGCCGGTGGTCGACGCGGATCTGGTGCTGGCAGCGCTGCACCGGGAGAACCCACTCACTGCGCGTGAGGCGCAGATCCTCGACCTGACCGCCGGCGGCGCGCCGGTCGCCGAGGTGGCTGGTTCGCTCGGTCTGGCCCCTGGGACCGTCCGTAATCATCTCGGCCGGATCATCCGGAAGACGGGCGGGCGCACCCGAGTCGAGGCGGTCCAGGTGGCCCGCGACGCCGGCTGGATCTGACCGCCGAAGGTCAGCCGCGGGGCGCGGCGACCCGGTCGGCGGTACGGTCGGCGCCGCCGCCCGCCGCCGCCACACCGTCCCAGTGCCCGACCAGGTCGCGGTAGCCGGGCGAGCGGGCCAGCAGTTCCTGATGGCTGCCGTCCAGCGGTCCGTCCTCGTCGAACACCAGCACCCGTCGGGCGCGGACGGCGGAACTGATCCGGTGGGCGATGACGACCAGGGTGCCCGGTCGTCGGGCGAAGGCCGACTCGACGGTGGCCTCCAGCGTCGGGTCCAGGTGACAGGTCGCCTCGTCCAGGATGACCAGCGGGGCGGGGGCCAGGTAGGCGCGTACGGCGGCGACAAGTTGCCGTTCACCGGCGGAGAGCGTGGTCGGGTCGATCGTGGCGGCGAGGCCGCCGAGCCGCCGCGCGAGAGCGTCGGCACCGAGCCGGGCCAGCGCGGTCTCGACGGCCCTGTCGTCGGCGTCCGGACTCAGGTAGCGGAGGTTGTCGGCCAGGGAACCGGTGAACACGTACGCCTCCTGCGGCACGAGCACCCGTAGCGCGGCCAGGTCCGTTCGACCGAGGGGGGCCACCGGGCGACCGGCGAGACGGACCGTGCCGCGTTCCGGCTCGATCAGCCCGGCGACCAGCCCGGCCAGGGTGGACTTGCCGGTGCCGCTGGGTCCCACCACCGCCAGATGTTCTCCCTCGGGCAGGGTCAGCGAGAAGCCGGCCAGGATCGGCCGGGCACCGGGCCCGTACCGGAAGGTCAGGTCGGACAACCGGACCGCCGGGGTGCCGCCCGCCGGGTCCGGGCCGGGGGTGGCCGCCCGGTCGCGCCGCGACGGGGGCCGGCAGGTGCGCAGGATCCGTTCCAGGGTGACGGCGTAGCGCAGCCCTCCACCACCGAGCCCCTGCACCAGGGCGTGCAGCGCGGGTTGCAGGCTGGTGGTGACGTAGACCAACGCGCCGAGCACCGCGCCGGTGGTCAGTCCGCGCCGCACCAGCCACGGCGCGGCGAGCAGCAGGACCACCACCGGCAGCCAGCCGCCCAGGCCGAGGCTCAAGCTGCGTAGCGCGGACATCCGGGCCAGCGTCCGCTCGGCGTCGGCGTGGTCGCCGACCCTGCGGTCGACCTCGGCCACCGTGCGTTCCTCGGCACCGCAGGCGAGCACGTCGCGGTGACCGGTCAGCGCGGTCGCCGCCGACCGGCCGAGCGCCTCGCCGGCTCGCACCTGGGTCCGCTGGTGCGCCAGCATCGACGGGAGCGCGGCGGCGAAGACGACAAGCCCCACGAGCAGCGGGGCCGCCACCAGCGCCGCGACCGTGGCATCCAGGGCCAGCAGGCCGAGCAGGGCCGCTCCGGCGGTGAACAGGAAGCCGCGTACCACCATGACCAGGCCACCGAAGGTGTCCCGGACGATCTCCACGTGGTGGGTGAGGCGGGCCACCGGAGCGCTGTCCGGGTGAGCGCCGGTCCGGGTGGCGTCGTGCAACGCGCCGTGGACCACCAGACGGGCCAGCTCGTCGCGGAACGGTTCCACCACGTCACCCAGGCTCCGGTAGACGCGCCCGGTCGCCGCCGCGCCGAGCAGGACGGCCACCGCGAGTCCGCCGAGCCAGGCCACGCCGGTGGTGAACCGGCCGGCCAGGAAACCCTGGTCGACGGCGCGGGCGACGAGCAGCCCGGCGAGCAGCGCCGGCAGGGACTCCACCGCCGACCAGGCGGCGAGCCGGCCGACGTCCCGGCGACGGGCCCGCAACGCCCGCCACGTCGTCCGACCAACGCCCGGACCGATCACCGGGGGACACCGTCCTCCGCGAACACCGCCCGGTAGTCCGGGTCCGTCCAGAGTCGCCGATGCGGGGCCAACGCGCGCAGCCGACCGGCGTCGAGCCAGGCGACCAGGTCGGCCGCGGCGGCCGTCGCCACCCGGTGGGTGACCACCAGGCGGGTACGCCCTGCGTCCCGGCCGGTCAAGGCGCGGGTGATCCGATGTTCGGTGGCGGTGTCCAGGCTGGACGTGGCGTCGTCGAGGATGAGCAGCCGCTCGGCGTGGAACGCGCGAGCCAACCCGAGGCGCTGGGTCTCACCTCCGGACAGCGGTGCGTCCACGGTCCGGGTGCGGAACCCGTCGGGCAGCCGGGCCACCACCCCGTCGATCTGCGCGGACCGGGCCGCCGCCAGCACGGCGGCGGTGGCCGGCGCACCGGTCGAGGGCGGCCGGGCCGACCGTTCCGGCAGACCGAGCCCGATCGCGTCGTGCACCGTCTCACCGACCAGCACCGGACGGTCGAAGGCGTGACCGACCGCCCGACGCAGCGCGGCCCGGTCGAGGCGGGCCAGTGGTACCCCGTCCAACAGCACCTCGCCGCTGTCCGGGTCGTACAACCGCCCGGCCACGGCGGCGAGGGCGGACTTGCCGGCCCCGGAACGCCCGACCACGGCCACCGTGCGACCGGCGGGCACGTCCAGGTCGATGGCGTCCAGGACCGCCCGGTCGTCGGCGCGGACACCGACCCCGCGCAGCCGCAGGTGACCGCCGCCGGGCGGCAACGGCTCGTTGCCACCGGGACGCACCGGACAGGACAGCGGCTCGGCGATCCGGCGGGCCGCTGCCCGGCTACGGACCAGCCGGTTGAGGGTGGCCAGCACCGCACCCAGCCCGGCGCCGAGCGCGGCGTACTGCACGGCGGCGACCAGTTGGCCGGCGGTGAGCCAGCCGACGCTCAGCGCGTACCCGCCGACGGCGACGACGGCGACCTGGAGCAGCGGTGCCACGGCCGCGACGCGGGCGTTGGCCCGGGCCAGCAACCGCCAGCCGGACCGGCCGTGGCCGCGCAGGTCGGGCAACGCCGCCAGCACCCGGTCGCACTCGAGGTCGGTGGTGCCGGCCGCGGCGATGGTACGGGCACCACCGAGTGCCTCCTGCAGCCGGCCGGCGATCGCCCCGAGCACCCGCTGGTACGCGGTGACAACCGCCGAGGCGTCGGTGACGAACGTGGCCATGAGGACGGTCAGCACGGCCAGCCCGGCGAGGAGAGTGAAGCCGAGCACGGGCTCCAGCAGGAACAGCGCCACGACGCTGCCCAGCGGCGGCAGGACGGCGATCCCGCCGAGTGCCACGGCGTTGCCGGCCTGCCCGGTGTCGGCGGCCTGTCCGGCCAACCGGCCGACCAGGTCACCGACCGGAAAACGGCGCACGGCCCGGACGTCCAGCGCGAACAGGTGCCGCAGCAGCCTCCGGCGGAGCCGGGCCGTGGCCCGGGCGGCGCCGTACCCGCCAGCCAGGTCACCGAGGACGTCGGTGACCAGCAGGACGACGACGAGGAGGCAGGCGACCAGCGGCCATCGGTGGGCGGCGTCACCACCGACGGCGGCGTCCACGGCCAGCCCCAGCACCGCGGGCAGGGCCAGTTCGGCGGCGGCACCGGCCAGCGCCACCACCACCAGCGTGACGGTCCAGCCGCCACCGTCTCGGACCACCCGGAACAGCAGGCGGTCCGCGCCGGCCAGCGTTCGCATCGGTCCTCCCGGTCGTACGGCGTGGCCCTGGACGGTCAGGTAACCGTCCAGGGCCTCGCGTGGTGCGGTCCGATCAGTTGCAGGTCGTCACGGACAGCGAGCTGTCGCCGCAGAGCAGCAGGCTCGCCCGGCTACCACCGCCGGTCCGGTCGGCCGGAGCCGCCTCCAGTCCCTGAAGGTCGAGGAGCGCCATGTCGTGTCACCTCCCATCGGGCGTCGGGGTCAGGGTCGCCCCCGCTGTCGCGGGGGAGTCCGGTGCGCCGGTGAGGGGCGCGAGGAAGGGCAGGGTCGTCGGGGCGTCACGTCGGGTGGTGGCCAGCGCCAGCAGGACGCCCGCGGTGCCGGTGGCCAGGTCCATGGACAGCCGTAGCAACTGCTCGCCGGGGAAGGCGGTGCCGTCCCGGTACGGCAGGGCGTGCCAGCCCAGCCGCCGGACCTGGCCCTCCATCTCGTGGCGCAGCTGCGTGTCGTCACGGTGGGCGGCGAGGTAGGCGATGATGCCGGCCCGCCCGGCGAAGAGACCGGACTGCGCGTAGAACGGCGACCGGGCGGCGCGACGCACCCCGGCGCTCGCCTCGGCGAACTGCTCGTCGCCGCGGTGGCGCAGGTACTGGTCGAGGACGAGCCCGATGCCGACGCTGCCCTGGCCCAGGTAGGGCATGGTGCGCCAACCCTCGTTGACCTCCAGCGCGCCGTCGGGTCGGACCACGCAGCGGCGCAGGTCCTGCCGCAGCGCGGTGGCGGCGTGGTCGAGCAGGTCCGGATCGCCGGTCAGCTCGTACAGACGCACCAGCAGCAGCGCCGCGCCGGTCCGGCCGCGCAGCAGCCCGGCGTACGGGTGTCGCCCGCCGCTGACCTCGCCGCCGGGGTCGTCGGCGAGCCGTTCCACCAACTCTCCGGTGACCTGCCAGGCCGCCTCCCGCAGCGCCGGTTCACCGGTACGCCCGCCCAGCTCGGCCAGGTTCAGGGCGATGCCGGCCAGCCCGCCGGCAAGACTGTGGTCCAGCCCGGTCGTCGACTCGCGGAGGCAGATGTCGAGCACGTCGAGCGCGTCCTGCCGGCGACCGAGCACCTCCAGGGCGTACGCGACGCCGTGCAGGCCGTCGTAGAAGCCGCACCGGGTGCCCGACGGCGGTGAGGTGGCCTGGCGGACCAGCCACTGCTCGTGTTCCGGCCACCGCCCGGCGCCGCCCTGGTGCAACGCGTACAGCACGCCGGCCGCGCCGTGGGCGAGGTTGAGCCCGCCGCTGCGGAACTGCTCGATGTCACCGGGGAACAGCCGGTCGGTGCGGGCGGGCGTGGCGCTGGTCAGGATGGCGCGGGCCAGCCGGTCCCGGTCGACGGAGGGGACGTCGGTGGTGGGTGGGACGCGGTTCCCGGGCTCGGCGTCCGCAGCGGTGATCTCCGCTACCGCCGCGTCGAGGAAGTCTCTCGGCACCGGGAAGGCGTCGGCGATGATGTCGGCCAGGTGTGCCGCCTTCGCCGGGACGAGGCGGACCAGCTGGGTCAGCGGCAGGAACAGGGCCAGCCGCAGGCAGGCCAGGGCGTAGTGGTCGACGGCCACGCCGGTGCGTCCCCGGGGCGCGGCGAAGCCCTGGTTGCGCAGGCCCGGCCGGCGGTGCCCGTCGACCGGGGCGGCCACCTCGAAGTCGACCAGCGCGACCCGGTCGTCCGGACGCAGCATGATGTTGAACAGGTGCAGGTCGCCGTAGACCAGGCCGCGCGCGTGGATCGCCCGGACGACCTCGTCGACCTGGCGGTGCACGTCCAGCGCCCAGCTCGCGTACGCGGCGCGGTCGTCGTCGGTGGCGTCGGCGTCGATCAGCGGGTAACGGTCGACCAGGACCTTGTTCAGCGGGCGGCCCTCGATGAACTCCAGGGCGAGGAACCGGTGGTCACCGAGGGCGAACTCGTCGTGCACCCGCGGCACCTGCGGCAGGTCGGCGAGCTGGCGCAGGACGGCGGCCTCCCGGGCGAGCCGGGTGACGGCGTCGGTGCCGTCGGCGTCCAGGCCGGCGTGCGGCCGGGCCTCCTTGAACACCAGCTGGGTGTCGGTGCGCCGGTCGCGTCCGACGTACAGGCCGCCACCGTTGGAGAAGTGGATGACCTTCTCGATCTGGTAAGGGACCTCGTCGGTGCTGGTCGCGTTGCGCGCGGCCAGGTGCGGCGCGAGGAAGTCGGGCAGCGCCACCCAGGACGGCAGGTGGAAGACCGGGTCGCGGCGGTCCGGCACCAGCGTGCCGGTCTCGTCCTCGACCGCCGGGACCACCTGGCCGTCGGGGGAGTGGCAGTACCGGGCGGCGAAGCCGCCGTAGCGGACGTACACCGGCCCGGCGGCGTACCGCAGGTCGCTGAGGATGTACGGGCCGGCCTCGCCGGTGAGCAGCTCGTCGAGTTCCTTGCAGACCAGTTCGAGTTCGGCGTCGTCGCGAGGGTAGACGGTCACGAACTTGCCGCTGGCGGCCCGGGCAGCGTACTTGGAGTTGCGCAGCAGCAGGGTGCGGGGGCCGCGCAGGAACTTGAACGACAGGCCCCGGGGTACGCAGTAGTCCCAGACGGTGTCCAGCACCCGGTCGGCGTTGGCGACCGTGGCCGACACGTGCACCTTCCAGCCCTGCTGCGGCAGGCGCTCGCCGTCCGGGGCGTGGATGAGCCAGTCGTCGAGCGACTCCCGGCGCCAACCCGCCGGCAGCGGCCGGGTCGCCGCGGGGAAGGTGGGCTGCGCGACGGCGCTGCCGAGGGAGTCGTAGAACAGCGGGTCGGCGGCGCAGTAGCTGTCGTAGCGCTCGTCCACTGTGTCGCCTCCCGTCCGCCTGTCGGCTGTGGTCCTGTCGATGGATTCGAGTCTGTCCGTTCGGCCTATGGCGTCCCTAGTGTTTTCAGTCATGGAGATGAATGCGTGCCGCACGACCGGTCGTGACAAATGACAGTTGCGGCGTAGCGGCGGGACTGTCCGGTTTCGCCCCGCCGGCGCGAGCCGCCGCCGGGTCGGCACCGTCGCACCCGGGCCGGTCCGGGCGGGTACGGTGCTGGCCGTGACCTCAGACGATCACCCTTGGGTGCCCGGCGGACCGGTCGCCGTGCTGACCAACCCGTCCGCCGGCCGTGGCCGGCACCGAGGACTGCTGCCGGACCTGCTGGACGGGCTCGCGGCCGCCGACCGGCCGGTGCGGCTGCTGCGGGCCGGCAGCGCGGTCGAGGCCGAGGCGGCCTGCCGGGCCGCCGTGGCGGAGGGGATCGGCGCCCTGGTCGCGGTGGGTGGCGACGGCACGGTGCACCGGGCGATGCAGGCTGTCGCCGGCACCCCGGTGCCGTTCGGGCCGGTGCCGGCGGGTACCGGCAACGACTTCGCGGTGGAGACCGGGTTCCCGGCCGATCCCCGGGCGGCCGTCGACGTCATCGCGGCGGCGCTGCGCGAGGGACGCAGCCGGCCGGTCGACCTGGCCCGGATGACCGGGGCCGACGGCACGGCCCGCTGGTACGGCGCGGTGCTGGCGGCCGGCTTCGACGCGATCGTCAACGAGCGGGCCAACCGGATGCGCTGGCCGCGCGGTCCACGCCGCTACGACCTGGCCATCCTGGTCGAGCTGGCCAAGCTACGGCCACGGCGGTACACCCTCACCCTCGACGGCGAGCGGATCGAGGTCGACGCGGTCCTGGTGGCGGTCGGCAACGGCGCCAGCTACGGCGGCGGGATGCGGATCTGCCCCGACGCGGACCCGACCGACGGCCTGCTCGACGTGGTGGTCGGCGGCCGGTTCGACCGACGTACCCTGATCCGGGTCAAGCCGCGCATCTACGCCGGCACCCACGTCACCCACCCGCTGGTGCGCACCTACCAGGCCCGCACCGTCACCCTCGCCGCCCACGGCATCACCACCTACGCCGACGGCGAACGCTCCCTCCCCCTCCCGCTGACCGTCACCGCCACCCCCGCCGCCCTGCACCTCCTCCGCTGACCGCGGGCCCCGTGATCATGCATCTGTGGCACACGACAAAAGGTGCATAGCCGGGCTAATCGGGTGCCACAACTGCATGATCGCGGGTCGGAGGGTGGGTGGGGTGTGTCAGGGGGTGGGGAGGAGGTCGAGGACGGTGCCGAGGGAGTTGGGGCGGCCGGGGTCGGCGGCGGGGAGGATCAGTGCCGCGCAGCCGGCGGCGACGGCACCGGCGTCGGCGGGGGAGTCGCCGACCATGAGCGCCTCCTCGGGGTCGACGCCGAGCAGGCCGCAGGCCCGCCAGAAGATCGCCGGGTCGGGCTTGCACCGGCCCACCTCGTACGACAGCACGTGGGCGTCGACCAGTTCGGCAAGTCCCCAGGCGTCGAAGAGGGGCCGGATGTCGAAGCCGATGTTGCTGACCACGGCCACCCGGACGTCGGCGGCCCGCAGGGCGGCGAGGGTCGGCGCGGCGTCGGGGTAGGGCACCCAGCCCTGCGGCACCAGCAGCCGTTCGTACAGCGCCTCGGCGAAGCCCTCGATGCCGGCGTCGACGGTGTCGGCCAGCCCGGTGTAGGCGCCCCGGTGGGCGTGCTCGTAGAGATCCCGGTCGGCCCAGAGCTCGGCCAGGTGCGGCGGTACCCGGGCGGGCAGCGGCCCACCGGCGCGGCCGGCGGTGAGCAGCCGGTCGGCCAGGGCGGTCGCGCGCGCCCGGTCCAGGTCCACGCCGCATGCCGACGCGGCGGCCAGCACCCACTGGCCGGCCTCCTCCACCTGCGCGAGGGTGCCGTGGAAGTCGAACAGCACCGCCCGCACCCGCCGACGGGAGGGGCCCCGATCGTCGATGTCGGGTACGGGGCTGGTCGGTTCGGCATGATCCGGCACGTGGTGCACCCTACCGACCCACTCGGACCGCCCCGGCGCTCGGCCTTGCCCGATGCCAGTCGGGGGCAGGCACTAATCTTGGGGCATGTCGAGCCCCGCCGAGCGGTACGCCGCGGCGCGCCGCCGGGCCGCCCAGGCCTCACAGTTCCCGGCGCTTGAAGAGTTCACCTCCGATCTGGGGTTCGATCTCGACGACTTCCAGCGGGAGTCCTGCCAGGCCTTGGAGCGGGGCAGCGGCGTCCTGGTGTGCGCGCCGACCGGTGCCGGCAAGACCGTGGTCGGCGAGTTCGCCGTACACCTGGCGTTGCGGGGTGCGCCCGGGCGGCCGGAACCGGCCGACGGGGCCCGGCGCAAGTGCTTCTACACCACGCCGATCAAGGCGCTGTCGAACCAGAAGTACCACGACCTGGTCGACCGGTACGGCGCCGCGCAGGTGGGGCTGCTCACCGGCGACAACGCCATCAACGGCGACGCCCCGGTGGTGGTGATGACCACCGAGGTGCTGCGCAACATGCTGTACGCCGGCTCGGCCACCCTCGAAGGCCTGGCGTACGTGGTGATGGACGAGGTGCACTACCTGGCCGACCGGTTCCGTGGCGGGGTGTGGGAGGAGGTCATCATCCACCTGCCCGCCTCGGTGACCCTGGTGTCGCTGTCGGCGACGGTCTCCAACGCCGAGGAGTTCGCCGACTGGTTGATCACCGTCCGGGGCGAGACCACCGTGGTGGTCAGCGAGCACCGGCCGGTGCCGTTGTGGCAGCACATGCTGGTCGGCAAGCGGATGTTCGACCTGTTCCACGACGCCGCCGCCGCCCGCAAGCACGACGTGCACCCGGAGCTGCTGCGCTACACCCGCGACACGGTACGCCGGCTGGATCTCGGCGAGGGCCGCTCCGCCGGCTTCGGTGCCGGCCGGCGCGGTCCCCGCTGGCGCGGGCCGCTGCGCCCCGACATCGTCGACCGGCTGGACCGCGAGGGACTGCTGCCGGCGATCCTGTTCATCTTCAGCCGGGCCGGCTGCGACGCCGCGGTGCAGCAGTGCCTCGCCGCCGGGCTGCGGCTCACCTCGCCCGAGGAGCGGGCGGAGATCCGCCGGGTGGTGGAGTCCCGGGTCACCGCGATCCCCGGCGAGGACCTGTCGGTGCTCGGCTACTGGGAGTGGCTCGACGGGCTGGAGCGCGGGCTGGCCGCGCACCACGCCGGGATGCTGCCGGCGTTCAAGGAGGTGGTTGAGGAGCTTTTCGTCCGTGGGCTGGTCAAGGCGGTCTTCGCCACCGAGACCCTCGCGCTGGGCATCAACATGCCGGCCCGCTGCGTGGTGCTGGAACGCCTGGTCAAGTACAACGGCGAGGCGCATGTCGACCTGACCCCGGGGGAGTACACCCAGCTCACCGGGCGGGCCGGGCGCCGGGGCATCGACGTGGAGGGGCACGCCGTGGTGGTGTGGTCTCCGGAGACCGACCCCCGGCACGTGGCCGGTCTGGCCTCCACCCGCACGTACCCGCTGCGGTCCAGCTTCCGACCGTCGTACAACATGGCGGTGAACCTGGTCGGCAGCGTCGGCGCGGAACCGGCCCGGGCGCTGTTGGAGTCGTCGTTCGCGCAGTTCCAGGCGGACCGCTCGGTGGTCGGGCTGGCCCGGCAGGTGCAGCGCAACACCGAGACCATCGAGGCGTACGGCGTGGAGGCGGAGTGCCACCACGGCGACTTCGACGAGTACTTCGCGCTGCGCGTCGCCATCGCCGACCGGGAACGGGCCATCGCCCGGCAGGGGCAGAGCCAGCGCCGGGCGGCGGCGGTGGCGGCCCTGGAGCGGCTGCGGGTGGGTGACGTGATCCGGGTGCCGTCCGGGCGGCGGGCCGGCCTGGCCGTGGTGCTCGACCCGGCGGCCGGCGGCTTCAGCGAGCCGCGCCCGCTGGTGCTCACCCAGGACCGCTGGGCCGGCCGGATCAGCCCCGGCGACTTCACCACGCCGGCCGAGGTGCTGGCCCGAATCCGGGTGCCCAAGCACTTCAACCACCGCAACCCGGCCGCCCGGCGGGACCTGGCTGCCCAGGTCAGCGGCACCGGGCTGGACCGGCACTCCCGCCGGGGGGCCCGAGGCCGGCAGTCGGGGGAGGACCACCAGCTCAGTCAGTTGCGCACCGAACTGCGTCGGCACCCCTGCCACGCCTGCCCGGAGCGGGAGGAGCACGCCCGCTGGGCCGAGCGCCGTCGCCGGTTGGAACGCGACACCGAGGAGCTGCGGCAGCGGGTCGCCGGCCGGACCGGGTCGTTGGCGCGTACCTTCGACCGGATCGTCGCGCTGCTCACCGCGCGCGGCTACCTCGCCACCGACGGCGCCGTCACCGACGCCGGCCGGATGCTCGGGCGGATCTGGACGGAGGCGGACCTGCTCGTCGCGGAGTGCCTACGGCGCGGCGTCTGGGACGGGCTGTCCCCGGCCGAACTTGCCGCCGCGGTGTCGGTGGTGGTCTTCGAGGCCCGCCGCGACGTCGACGAACGGGCCTCGCTGCCGCGCGGCGCGGTGGCCGAGGCGGTCGACGCGACCCTCAAGCTGTGGAGCGAGATCGAGGCCGAGGAGGCGTCGCGCGGGTTGGCCGTCACCCGCGAGCCGGATCTGGGTTTCGCCTGGCCGGTCTACCGCTGGGCCCGGGGCGAGGCGCTGGCGAAGGTGCTGACCAGCGGGCAACTCGACGGCGAGATGCCGGCCGGTGACTTCGTCCGCTGGGCCCGCCAGGTGGTGGACCTGCTCGGCCAGCTCGCCGACTCCGGTGGTGCCTCGACGGAGCTTCGCGCCACCGCTCGCCAGGCGATAAAGGACGTCAACCGGGGTGTGCTGGCGTACCACTCACCGGCCTGAGCCGGCCGCGACGGCGGCCGGTCGACCCTCGGAACCGACGCATCGCTGCGTCACCGCCGCGGCACCCCCCGAATTGGCCAGGGGTCCTGTTGTGCCTGGTGAGAGCGTCGCCGATGATGTCATCGGCGCGTGCGCTACGCGCCGGTAGCAGCTCTGGGGGGAGCCCACGTGGCGGACATCAATCACTTTGAGTACGGCTGGATCACACCGGCGTTGAGCTACGCGCTGTCGGTGCTCGGTTCCATCCTCGGCCTGGTCTGCGCCGGCCGCATCCGGACCGCCACCAGCACGGGCCAGAAACTCTGGTGGGGAACCCTGGCCGCCTGGGCGCTCGGCGGCACGGCGATCTGGACGATGCACTTCATGGCGATGCTGGGCTTCGCGGTGACCGGCACGCGGATCCGCTACGACGTGCCGATCACGGTCGCCAGCGCGCTGATCGCGGTGGCGGCCGTCGGTCTCGGGCTGGCGATCGTCGGCACCGGTCGGCTCTCGGCGGCCCGGATCCTCGGTGGCGGCCTGTTCACCGGCGCCGGGGTGGCGGCGATGCACTACACGGGCATGGCGGCGATGCGGCTGGACGGCCGGTTGGTCTACGACGACCTCCGGGTGGGCCTGTCGGTGCTGATCGCCGTGGTCGCCGCCTCCGTCGCCCTCTGGCTCGCGGTGACCGTACGCAAGGGAGTGGCGATCTTCGCCTCGGCGCTGGTGATGGGGGTGGCGGTCAACGGCATGCACTTCACCGGGATGAGCGCCCTGTCGGTGCACCTGCACGAGGAACGGGGAGAGGTCACCGGGGCCGGTGTCGGTACGCTGCTGATCCCGATCGTGCTGCTGGTCATCTTCGGCGTGGTCGGTCTGGTGTACGCGTTGCTGGCCGCACCCACCGACGAGGACCGCGCCGCGCTCGCCTACCTGGACGCCCGGCAACGGCCGCAGCCGACCACGGCCGCCGCCGCGACACCGGACGTCAGCGCACCCGATCCGGTGGGGCTGCGCGCCCGGTCGACACTGGCCCGTCCCGGTGCCCAGTTCCCGTCCCGCCGGGACCATTCGTCGCGTTGACGGTCGCGGAAAGTGTCGTACCCGGCACCGACGATGTATTCATGGCTGTCCCCGCCCTCACTCCGCGAAACGCCCCGGCGCGCTCGCTGCCCCTCCGCGAGGCGCGCACCCGACTCAGCCAACTCGTCGCCATGGCCGAACTGACCGACTCGGTCACGGTGGTGACCCGCGACGGTGACTCCCGGCCGGTCGCCGCGATCGTGCCGGCGGCGGCCGCCCGCACGGTCGCCGAGGCCCGCGCCGACGCCGCCCGCCTGGCCGAGGTGACCGCCGGCTGGTCCCGACGACTCGACGCCCAGCGGCAGCAGAGCGGGCGTCGGCACGCCGCCGAGCTGCGGGCGGTGACCATGGCGCTCGCCGAGGTCTGGGCCGAGCTGGATCGGCGCTTCCCGCCGGGCAGCGATCCGGCGCTCACCCGGTTGCGTGCGGCGCACACCCAACTGCTCGCCGACTGAAACCGCTCAGGGAGACCGGCGCCGGTTTCCGCCGGGTTCCCGCCCGGGCTCGACCCGGTCCTGGGGGCGAGCCACGGCTTCGGCTCAGCGCCGGTCTGGGCGGCCCTTGAGCCGGCGGCCCAGCTCGCGGGCGATCTCCCGGTTGGCGTCGCGTTCGGCGAGCACCTGTCGCTTGTCGTACGACCGGCGTCCCTTGGCCAGGGCCAGCTCGACCTTCGCCCAGCCGCCGGAGAAGTACATCGACAGCGGCACCAGGGTGATTCCGCCCTCGCGGGTCCGGTCGAGGATCCGGGCGATCTCCACCCGGCGCAGCAGCAGCTTGCGGGTCCGCCGGGGTGCGTGGTTGGTCCAGCTGCCGTAGCCGTACTCGGCGATGTGCAGGCCGTACAGCATGATCTCCCCGTCGCGTTCCTGCGCGAAGGCGTCGACGAGCGAGACCCGACCCGCGCGCAGCGACTTGACCTCGGTGCCGGCCAGCACGATGCCGGCCTCGTAGGTCTTGAGCACGGCGTAGTCGTGGCGGGCCCGACGGTTGGCCGCGATCAGGGTCCGCTCGGCGCTGGAGGAGGTGCCCATCCGGGGAAGGATAGCCGCACCGTGGGAGGGTTCACGCCCGCTTGTCGTGCTCGCGCAGCCCGGCCCGCAAACGGCTCGCCAGCTCCGCCACCGCGGCCTCGAAGCGCGGATCGGATTCGCCGGGCCAGTGCCCGACGATCGGGTGCGGGACGCTGTCGCCGGGTGGCGGGACGACGCCGACCGGGTCGCGCAGCCGCCGGTCCACCGCGCCGGCGACACCGGACACCGTCGGCGGACGCTCCGGCCGGTGCGGCGAGAAGACCCAGCCTCCGATCGGGTCGGTGTCCCGCCACAGGTTGATCCACCGCCAGTTGACCCGGTCGCCCACGTCGCGGAGCACCTCGTCGCTGACGTAGGCCGGAAACAGGCGGGCGTAGAGCCGGCGCAGCGGTGAGCCGTAGGTCAGCAGCGCCAACCGGCCGCACACCTCGGGTGGCAGTTGCAGGATCGTGGCGGCGAGCAGCACCGAGCCGTGACTGTGCCCGGTGAGCAGCACTCCGTGACCCTGTGCGGTGAGGTACGCGATCCGTCGACCCAGTTCCGGAACCGCGCGCTCGGCGTAGCAGGGCGGTGCGAACGGATGCGCCAGCCGTGGCCAGAACGTCCCCAGATCCCACAGCACACCCACGTACCTGCGGAACCGGGACGTACGGTACGCGAAGACGCCGCCGACGAGCAGCGCGAGCAGCAGCGCCGCGATGAGGAAACTGCCCATCTGGATACCGAAGCTGGTCGCCGCGGCCGGAATGCCGGTCAGCTGCTGCACCGTGGTGTCCGGCGCCAGCCCCAGCATGCCGAGCAGGCTGCTGGGCATGCCCACCCCGACGACACAGGCGTACACCACCGCGAGTGACTCCAACCGTTCGGTGAACCGCGCCCGGGCGATCATGCGCTCGACCTGGTGCAGGCGGTACCGGGCGGCCGGCGGCGCGTCGGGAAAGTCGTGCGCGACGGTGGCCCGGGCGGTACGCATCCGGGGGATACGACTGGCCAGGCCGATGATCAGCGCCGCCAGCAGGGTGGCTGCCGCCGCCACCAGGAAGACGAAGATGGCCCACTTGTAGCCCAGCGGCGGGCTGATCTCCCGTTCACCGTCGGCTTCGGCACGGCGGTTGAGGAAATCGGCCACCCGGTAGACCAGGTCCGCGGAGATCGCCACCGCCAGCCCGGTCGCACTGGCCGCGATCACCGGCGCACCCAGCCCGCGCAGCGGTCCGGCGCCGAGCCCGTCACGGCCGAATCCGCGCCGCGCCTCATCGGGCTCGACACTGGGTACGGGCGCCGCATCGCGGCCGGCGTCGCCACGCTCGGACGGTTCGGGCCTGTCGGTGGTGTCCTGGCGTCGTCGGCTCCGGGCGATCAGCGCGCCGGTGCCGAGCAGGATCAGCAGGACCGCCTGGGAGGAGATGACCAGCCCGACGGCGGTGGCGTAGCCGGGCAGCCCGTCCCGGATCCGCCACGGAGTGGGGTCGACCGACACCGCGACCAGCACCACGGCGATCAGGGCGAAGGCCAGGTTGCGCAGCCCGCTGGAGATCCGGTCCGCGTACGAGCCGGTCGGCAGCAGGTCGACGAACCTGTGCGCGCAGACCAGCACGATGCTGACCACCAGCACCGCCCCGCAGACGACGGCCAGGGTCACGCTCAGCGGCGACGGGCCCGAGCCGATCCGGGCGGCGACCAGACCGAGGCCCAGGGTCATCAGCCCGGCGGCGCCGTGCAGTGAACAGAGCCGGTCCACGGTCGGCGCGCTGTCCCACTGACCCACGGCGCTGAGCTGGTGGCTGCCGGAGGTGCTGACGGGGGTGTGGAAGGCGGCGAAGTTGCGGCCGGGGCGGACACCGAGCAGCCAGACCAGCATGAGCGCGCCGAAGGGCAGCAGCGCGAAGACGGCCAGGGTCAGCCCGGTGGGTCGGTCGCTGAGCCAGGACAGCCACGGCCGCCCGGCCAGGCAGGAGGGATTCGGCACGCACCGCCAGGCGAGCAGGTCCAGCGCCACACCCATCGCCGCCAGCACGTACAGCATGGTGAGGCTGAGGGCGAGCAACCGGCACAACGCCTTCACCCCGGAATCGGACCTGTTCCCAGGGGGCGGCCGCATCCAGATCGCGACGTTGCACAGCATGAACGGCAGCAGGAACATCAGCGACAGCGTGCGGACGGTGGTGCCGGAGGGCAGTTCACCCCAGCGGTACGCCTCCAGCGTCACGCCCGCCGGTCCCCTGGTGTCCGGATAGCCCGGGCGCGGCCGGTAGAACCCGCCGTTGCGGTCCCCGGCGACCTGATGGCTGTGCGGACGGTCGAGGATCTGTTCGGCGTCGGCGCCGGACACGCCGTGCACCCGCAGCTCCACGACGTCGTCCGACGCCCCCGGCTGGCTGGTCATCGACCCCCCGGAACGTGTGCACCAACCCGACCCGGCACGGGCGCGACGTCCCGGTGCGGTCTCCCGGTCTACCCACCGAGCCGGCGAACACGCCTGCCCGGCCGGTCAGACCGGCCGGCGGGTGAGAAAGTCGGCCAGGACCTCGGTGTGGGTGGAGAAGGCCAGCTCGGTCGGCTCGGTCAGCACCAGCCACTCGGTGGCCTCCGCGGTCGGCGCCGACGGCGGAAGCTCCTCGGCGGGCCGGGCCGGCAGCTCTCCGAAGATCAGCATGGTGCCGCCGGCCGGCGCGCTCCGCACGGTGACCAGCCTGGCGCCGGCCGCCTCGGCACGCAGGCCGGTCTCCTCACGCAGTTCACGGACCAGGGCGTCCTCCCACCGTTCGCCGTACTCGATGAACCCGCCGGGCAGCGCGAGCCGCCCCCGGGCGGGTTCGATGTCGCGCCGGACGACGACCACGCCGAGGCCGGTGGCGGTCAGCACCGGCTGTACGGCCACCGCCACCGGCAGTGGGTTGCGCCAGACCTGCTGGCCACAGGTCGCGCAGAGCCGGGGCCAGCCGATCGGCGGCGGGTAGGCCGCGCCACAGTACGAACAATGCGAGTACGCCACGCCGCTCATGCCGCAGCACGTTACCTCGGACCAGTCGAGGCTCACCGGTTGGCGCTGTGCGCCACCGGCATGCCCGCCCGGGCGTTGCCGATCGCGTCCTTGCGCCCCCACCGGCCCGGAATGTTCAACAGTTCGATCCGGCCGAAGCGCGGGGGAAGCGCCGGGTGCACCACCAGGTGCTCGCCGTAGGGCTCCAGGCCGAGCAGGCTGCGCAGCAGCAGGAACGTGGCACCGGTCGCGGAGGCCTGCGGGCTGTTCGCGGCCGGGTACGGCACCGGGTACCGGGTCAGTTCGCGGTCGTAGCCGGCGAAGGCCTCCGGCATCCGTCCGGCGAAGTGCTCGGACGCCTCGATGACGGCTTCCGCGATCTTTCCCGCCTCCTCGACGAAGCCGTAGTGGCGCAGCCCGCAGGCGATCAGCGAGTTGTCGAACGGCCAGACCGTACCGACGTGGTAACCGAGCGGGTTGTAGCTGGCCTGCCCGGTGGCCAGCGTCCGGACCCCCCAGCCGGAGTAGAGCCGTGGCCCGAGCAGGTGGCCGGCGACGGCGGCGGCCCGGGAGTCGTCCACGATGCCACTCCACAGCAGGTGTCCCATGTTCGACGCCAGCGCGTCGACCTGGTCACCGTCGGGGCCGAGCGCCAGCGCGAAATACTCACTCCCGTCGATCCAGAAGTCGCGGTTGAACCGCCGCTTGAGCTCTTCGGCCTGCCGTTCCAGGCGGTCGGCGTACGCCGGGTCGCCCCAGAACTCGCGGGCCAGTCGGGCTCCGCGCCGCTTCGCGTCGTACGCGTAGCCCTGCAACTCGCAGGTGGCGCGCGGCAGCCCCGGCAGCCGGCCGTCCCGGTAACAGATGGCCTCCGGCGAATCCTTCCAGCAGTGGTTCTGCGCCCCGCTCGCGTCGTTGCGCGGCTGGTACCAGAGGTAGCCGTCGCCGCGCAGGTCGCCGTACTCGTCGATCCAGTTCAGCGCCGCGCGGGCGGCGTCCTCCAGATCGCGCACCAGCGAGGCGTCGCCGGTCCAGCGCTCGTACTCGTCGAGCAGCACGACGAACAGGGGCGTCACGTCCGCTCCGCCGTAGTACGGCGACTGGGGACGCTGCTCGAAGGCGGCCATCTCCCCGTACCGGAACTCGTTGAGGATCTTGCCGGGTTCCTCGTCCCGGAAGTCGTCGAGCACCGTGCCCTGGTCGATGGCGAGCAGGCGCAGCGTGGTCGCCGCCATCCGGGGCACGAACGGCAGTGTCTGGTAACAGGTGAGCAGGTTGTCGCGGCCGATGATGGTGGCCGACCAGGGCAACCCGGCGGCGAGCATGGTCTCGTGCGGCAGCGCCAGCGGAGAGAAACGCAGGCCGGCCAGGTCCGCCAGCCCTCGTCGGTAGGTCGTGCACAGCGGCTCCCAGTCGCAGTACAGCCGGGGTGCCTCGGCGATCCACTCGCTCAGGTCGTGGCGCAACTCGGTGCCCATCTTGCCGTGCGGGTGCCGCAGCCGCTCCCGGATGTCCGCGCCGTCCGGACGCAGCACCAGCGCCCGCACCCGCAGGGTCGTGCTCCACCGGCCCTGCCGGTCGACCCGGATCCGGAAGGTCAGCCCGTGCTCGTCGAACTCCGCCGGCTCGCTCGCCGAGACGTCGGTGACCCGGTGGAACTTCTCCCGCCGGTAGCCGAGCCGCAGGCCGTCCGCCGAGACCTCGCGGTAGCCGCGCAGCGCCGACGCGTGCGGCCAGATCACGTCGTAGACCGGGGCGAAGTCGCTGTCCACGTCGATACGCAGCACGTAGTCGACCGGGCCGTTGGTGTGGTTGAGCACGGTGAGGTGTTCGACGAAGGCGCTGTCGGAGATCCACCGGTCGCGGATCATCGAGACCTTCGCGTCGACGTAGTGGGTCGGATGACCGGGCACCAGGAAGAACCGGATCTTGTAGTAGCTCGGATCGTGCACGGCCAGTGGGTGCAGCCGTTCCCCGTCGAGCCGTACCCGCCAGGTGGACAGGAAGCGGGTGTCGAAGGCGAAGAACCCGGCCGGATTGGTGGGGCTGAAATCCATGTCGCCGTTGTCGTCGCTCAGCGCGAAGAGGTTGCCGTCGAGGATGCGGACAAGCTTCTTCACCGTGGCTCCCCCTCGCCGACCGGGGGGACCACGCCGTGCCGCGACGGCTGTCCGGGGTCGGCCAGCGCCCGGTGATTGCGGTGGACGGCCACCTCACGCGGGTGGTGGGCGTCGGGCGGCGGTGCGAACAGGCGCTCCAGCATGATGACGAACCGGAACTCGCCGTCGGCGGTGAAGTCGTTGCGCAGCCACGCCGACAGTGGCTTGACCTCGCCGCGGGCCATCCGGAGGAACAACTGCGCGTCGGCCCGGATCACCGTGTCCACCTCCGCGACGTCGTCGCGTGACACCGTGATCCGGCCCCGGTCGATGGTGACCAGCCAGTGGTCGACCCGGTCGGGATAGGCCAGGTCGAACCGAACGGTGCCGGAGACCTGCCGCAGCATTCGCCCCCCACCCCTGGTGAGACCGTCGAAGAAGTCGTGCACCGCCTCCGACATCCCGGACCTCCTGCGGGCTGTGCCCGGCCGACGAGGGCTGCTGCCGGGGCGACCCGAGCCGGCGGCGAAGCGCCGGTCAACCCCTCCGCCATGGTCACCTTAGCGGCTTTGATCCGCTCTGGTGCTGGTCTGTACTACTGGCCCACCTTCAGGTGCGCCCGGGCGTCCGAGCCGAGGGTCGGAGATCGGCGTTGGTTTCCGGCCGGCCGCCGCCTATGGTGGTCCGATGCGATCCGCCGTGCTGCTCAGCCGCGCCGCCGCCGTCCCGGCGGCGGCCGGTCTGCGCGTGCCGGGCGCGGCCACTCCGGCGCCCCGGTTCTCGGCACCGGCCGGTCACGGCCAGCCGCGCCCCGCCGGTCGCAGCCCTCCGGACACCGGGCACGGACACGTGACGGCAAGGGCGAAGCGTTCCGCTTCGGCCCTTTTTCTTTTCCGGAAAGGGAACCGACATGAGCGAACGGACCGACAGCCACGACCAGCAGTGGATCAGCGAGCTCGAAACGACGCTGCACCACGAGTTCGAGGCCCAGACGACCCGGCTGACCGAGTTGACGGCCGACACCGGCGATCCGGGGGAGGCGCACACGAATGCCGCGCTGATCGCCGCGACCCGGCTGAGCCTCGACCAGATCGCCGGGGCGCTGCGGCGCCTCACCGCCGGCGGCTACGGCAGGTGCGAGCGGTGCGGAACGGACATTCCCCGGGAACGCCTGGAGATCCTGCCGCACGCGCGGTTCTGCGTGCCGTGCCAGCAGAAGCAGCAGGGCTGACCGGGTGGACCGGCCGTCGGCCTTACGGGTGCGACGGCCGGTCCGTGGACACCTCGGGCGATCCGGTCACCGCGGGCGGCTCGACGCGCAGGCTGGCGGTGACGGTCGCGGTCAGGCCGTCGGGCCGGCGGGTCAGCGTCAGCGCCCCGGTCAGGTGATGGGCGAGCCAGAGGCCCCGGCCACCCGGGGTGTTCGTCGCCGGCAGGTGCACCGGCAGGTCCGCGCCGCGCTCAGGCCCGTGATCGGTGACCTCGCAGACGAGCAGGTCGGCCCGCCGGAAGAGGTCGAGTCGCCCCTGGCCCCCGCCGTGCAGCACGGCGTTGGTGACCAGCTCGTGCACGGCCAGGACGAGATCCTCGGCCACGTCGCCGGTGAGGCCGGCGGCGGCCACCCGGGCGGTGAGCAGGTGTCGTAGCGCTGTCACCGTCTGCGCGGTGAACGTCTCGGACAGCAGGGACGTGGCCTCGCCGCCGGGGGCCGGGTCGCCGGAATCCCGGGAGTCCGACGGGCCGAGGTTGTTCATGCAGGCAGATTACGTCGTCCGCGAAGATCCGCGACCTTTGCCGAGGGGCAACCATCTGGACGTTACTGGCCACCCTCCACCGACGTCCGACCGAAGGACCGGCCGAGACGGTGTACCTCCGCCTCCATCCGCTCGGCCAGCTCCGCGCCGCCGAACCGGTCGATCAGTCGGTCGGCGAACCCGCTGAGCACCACTGGACGCAGCGCCTGGACCAGGGCGATGGACCGGGGTACGTAGACCTTGCGTCGGCGACCTTCGATGCCGCGCAGCAGTGCCTCCGCGCACCGCTCGACACTGACCGTGGTGTTCAGCGGCCAGGGCAGCTTGCGCTGCGCGGTGTGGAACGAGGCGAGGTCGTCGCGGAAGTCGCGCACCAGGTCGGTGTCGATCCAGATCGGGTGGGCGGTGCCCACGGTCAGCCCTAACCGGCGGTTCTCCAGCCGCAGCACGTTGCCGAACTGTTCGACCCCGGCCTTCGACGCGCAGTACGCGGCCATCCCGGGCATGGCGGCGAAGGCCGCCGCCGACGAGACGATCAGGACGTGGCCCCGGGCGGCGCGCACGTGCGGCAACGCCGCGCTGACCGTGCGGACCACGCCGGTCAGGTTCACCTCGATGGTGCGGGCCAGGGCGTCGACCGGGCCGGTGGACACGGTGCCGATGTTGGCGATGCCGGCGTTGGCCACCACCACGTCGATGCCGCCGTAGCGCTGCACGGTCGAGGCGACGGCGTCGTCGAGGCCCGCCTGGTCGGTCACGTCGCACTCGTACCAGTGCCCGCCCACCTCGGCGGCGACCTGCCGCAACGGCACCGGTTCCAGGCCCACCAGGGCGACCCGGGCGCCCCGGGCGGCGGCCGCCCGGGCCAGTTGGGCGCCGATACCCCGCGCCGCTCCGGTGATCAGGATGGTCCGGTCGCGTAGATCTAACCGCATGCTGCGCTCCTGCTCCCGGTCGCCGCCAGCGACGACCCAGTGGTGGTCTGCCGAACGCTACCGGGCATCCGCCGGCCCTCCCACCCGGCGCCGCCGCGCCCGGCGGGCATACCCGCCAAGCCGCCCGCGCCAACCGTTCGTGGTGAGCGACGCGGAGATCGGGAAGGATCTACCCGAGGCCGCACCCGCAGCGAGGACCAGGACAAGGAGAACCGCATGGCTGACTTCGTCGGCGCCGTGGACCAGGGCACCACCAGCACCCGGTTCATGATCTTCGACCACGGTGGCAACGAGGTCGGCCGCCACCAGCTCGAACACCAGCAGATCCTGCCGCGCGCCGGCTGGGTCGAGCACAACCCGCTGGAGATCTGGGAACGCACCCAGACGGTCGTACGCACGGCGCTGAACACGCACAGCCTGGCCGCGGGTGACCTGGCGGCCCTCGGTGTCACCAACCAGCGGGAGACGACGGTGGTGTGGAACCGGCGCACCGGCCGGCCGTACTACAACGCCATCGTCTGGCAGGACACCCGGACCGACCGGATCGCCTCGGCGCTGGAGCGTGACGGGCGCGGCGAGATCATCCGGCGCAAGGCCGGCCTGCCGCCGGCGACCTACTTCTCGGGCGGCAAGATCCAGTGGATTCTGGAGCACGTCGACGGGGTGCGGGCGGCCGCCGAACGCGGTGAGGCGATCTTCGGCAACACCGACACCTGGTTGCTGTGGCACCTGACCGGTGGTACCGACGGCGGCATCCACGTCACCGACCCCACGAACGCCAGCCGGACCATGCTGATGAACCTGGAGACGCTGGACTGGGACGACGAGCTGCTGTCCATCTTCGGCGTCCCGCGCGCCATGCTGCCCCGGATCGTCCCGTCCTCCGACCCGGACGCCTACGGCGTCACCCTGCCCAACGGCCCGTTCGCCGGCCCCGTCCCGATCACCGGGGACCTGGGTGACCAGCAGGCGGCCACCGTCGGTCAGGTCTGCTTCGCCCCGGGCGAGGCGAAGAACACCTACGGCACGGGCAACTTCCTGCTGTTGAACACCGGACCGGAGATCGTCCGCTCCGAGGCCGGACTACTCACCACCGTGTGCTACCAGTTCGCCGGCCAGCCGCCGGTCTACGCGCTCGAAGGTTCCATCGCCGTCACCGGTTCGGCCGTGCAGTGGCTCCGCGACCAGTTGAAGATCATCAGCAGCGCGGCGCAGAGCGAGGACCTCGCCCGCCAGGTCGACGACAACGGTGGGGTCTACTTCGTACCGGCCTTCTCCGGTCTGTTCGCCCCGTACTGGCGATCCGACGCCCGGGGCGCGATCGTCGGCCTGTCCCGCTACAACACCGACGCGCACATCGCCCGGGCGACCCTGGAAGCCATCTGCTACCAGAGCCGCGACGTGGCCGAGGCCATGGCGCGGGACTCGGGCGTGTCGCTGGAGTGCCTCAAGGTCGACGGTGGGGTGACCGTCAACGACCTGTGCATGCAGTTGCAGGCGGACATCCTCGGCGTGCCGGTGAGTCGGCCCGTGGTCGCCGAGACCACCGCCCTCGGCGCGGCCTACGCTGCCGGACTGGCCGTCGGATTCTGGCGGGACACCGACGAACTGCGGGCGAACTGGAACGAGAGCCGGCGCTGGCAGCCGTCCTGGTCGCCCGAACAGCGGGCCACCGGCTACGCCGGCTGGCGCAAGGCGGTGCAACGCACGCTCGACTGGGTCGACGTCGGCTGACCGGCGCCGTACCCACCGGTCACGTTTCGTTGCGGTTAACGTCACTGCGTGTCTATGTTCCGGTGCCGGAATGCCCGGTCGGTCTGCCTTAGCATCCCGATGTCCGGCAGCCGCCGGAGGTGGCACAGGGAGGGCATCCATGCGGATCATGCGCGCGATCATGGCGGTCGTGGTCGTCCTGTCGGTCGGCGTACCAGCCGGCGCGGCACACGCGGCGTCACCGTTCACCGTGGTCAACGGTTCGATCCAACCGGCCACGGGCACGCCCCGGCCGTCGTCGGGCACCCACGCCACGCTGTGGCACAACGCCAGCTACGCGACGATCGCCGTGCCGGGCGCCGGGCGGCTGGTCGTCGGTGCGATCGGCGACCACTGCGACGGCTGGCCGACGCTACGGGTCAGGGTCGGCGGTGCGCTGGTCGGCGAGGTCACCGTGACCAGCGCCACCGACTACGGCGGCTATCCGGTCGGTGCCGAGCTGCCGGACGGTACCCACGACGTCCGGATCGAGCTGGTCAACGACCGGTACACCGGTGCGTGTGACCGCAACGCGCACCTGGCGTACGTGCGGACGCAGCCGCCCCCGGCGGTCGACCCGCGCTTCACCTTCGCCGTGGTGCCGGACACGCAGGAGGAGGTGCTGAACGCCCGCGACACCCGACTGCGTCAGCGCGTCGACTGGCTGGTCGCCCAGCGCACCACCCTCGACCTGCGCTTTGTCACGCACTCCGGCGACGTGGTCAACTACGACACCCCCGACCACGCGCAGTACGAACGGGCCCGCGCCGCGCTGCGTCCGCTGGAGACGGCCGGCCTGCCGTACACCCTCGCCGTCGGCAACCACGACACCCAGGCCGCCGGCCCGGACGGGGAACTGCGCACTCCCGCCGGGCGGTTGCTGCGCGACACGACGGTGTTTAACAGGTATTTCACCGCCGGGCGGTTCGGCGCGGTGGGTGGCCAGTTCGAGGCGGGCAAGGTGGACAACGCGTACGCCACCTACACCGCCGGTGGGGTGCGGTGGCTGGTGCTGAGCCTGGAACTGTGGCCGCGCCGGGCGGCCGTCGACTGGGCGAAGGCGGTCGTGGCGGCTCATCCCCGGCACAACGTCGTCATCGTCACCCATCACCACCTGGAGAGCGACGCCTCGATCGGTCAGTCGGCCGGCTACGGTTCGACCAGCCCGCAGTACGTCTTCGACAATCTCGTGCGGCGCTACCCGAACATCCGGTTCGTCTTCTCCGGGCACACCGGCACGGCGGCGTCCCGGGTGGACACCGGGGTGCACGGCAACCGGATCTACTCCTTCCTGCAGACGTTCCACTCCCGCAGTACCAACCCGGTGCGGCTGGTGGAGATCGACGCGACGGCCGACTCGCTGCGTACCTGGATCTACGCGCCGCACACCGACGAGCAGTTCCCGGCGCACGCGCGGACGTACGCCGGGATCGGCCTGGTCCGGTGACCTGCCGGCGGTGTCTCAAAACTATCTGGTAACTGTCTCGTTATCGTGGTCCGCGTCGAGGTGGCGGTAGACGGTGGCCCGCGAGACACCGAACTCGGCGGCGATCTCGTCGGCCGAGTGGGTGCCCGCCAGATGCATCCGACGGGCGGCGCGCACCTGTTCCGGGCTCATCGACTTCGGGCGTCCTGGCCGCCGCCGGCCCACCCGGCCCGGCCCGGCAGCGGTCGGCGCGTCGGTCACCGGCGCCGTCCGGTCGGTCGCTGCCGCCTCGGTGGGCGTCTCACCCAGTAGCCGGCAGGCGCCGTCGAGCATGTCTCCTCGCAGTACCGACGGGGAAACGTCGATCATGAACACCACCGGATCGCTGCACATGGCGATGGCCTGCACCGCCCGGACCCGATCCCGGCGTCCGGCGTCCGGTCCGGCGACGATCTCGTTGGCCCGCATGGCGATCTGCATCAGTCGGTGGTAGGTGCTGCCCCGGTCGACGAGCGCCAGGTCGTGGAAGAGCATGCCGAGTGGGCCGCGGTGCGCCAGCATGGTGTCCACCCAGCCCTCCAGCAGCGCCCATCTCGCCTGCCGACCGGGCAGCGCCCCGGCGGTGTCCAGCAGCGCCTCCAGATCACGGATCAGCGGCTCGGCGAGCGCGGTGAGCAGATGCGCCTTGCTGGGGAAGTGGTAGAGGATGGCGGCCTTCGTCAGCCGCAACCGTTCGGCGATCTGCCGCAGCGAGGTGCGTTGGTAGCCCTGCTCGGCGAAGAGGTCCGACGCGGTGCGCAGGATCCGGCTGCGGGTGCCGTCGGTCTCCTCCCAGGTCATGGCGTTCAGCGTAGTCGCTGCTGACCGCCGGACGGTGGAGTGCGCGGATCCCTTACCATCGGTCAGTGGCAGACACCGGCAACGACAGGAGGCGTCCATGTCCGTGATCGCCATCGAGAACCTCGTCAAGACCTTCGGCGGCGTACGCGCACTTGACGGGCTCGACCTGACGGTGGAACCGGGGGAGGTGCACGGGTTCCTCGGACCCAACGGCTCGGGTAAGTCCACCACCATCCGGATCCTGCTCGGCCTGCTGCGCCGCGACTCCGGGCAGGTACGCATCCTCGACGGCGACCCGTGGCGCGACGCAGTCGCGCTGCACCGGCGACTGGCGTACGTGCCGGGTGACGTCAACCTCTGGCCCAACCTCTCCGGCGGGGAGGCGATCGACCTGTTCGGGGCGTTGCGCGGCGGGCTGGACCGGCGTCGCCGCGACGAACTGCTGCGCCGCTTCGACCTGGACCCGACGAAGAAGTGCCGCACCTACTCGAAGGGCAACCGGCAGAAGGTCGCCATCGTCGCCGCCTTCGCCAGCGACGTCGAGCTGTACGTGCTGGACGAGCCCACCTCCGGGCTGGACCCGCTGATGGAGGCGGTGTTCCAGGAGGAGGTCCGCCAGCTCACCCAGGCCGGCGCGAGCGTCCTGCTCTCCAGCCACGTGCTGGCCGAGGTCGAGGCGCTCTGCGACCAGGTCAGCATCATCCGGGAGGGCCGGATCGTCGAGTCCGGCACGCTGGCCGAGCTGCGCCATCTGGCGCGCACCACCGTCACCGTCGAGACCGGACGCCCGGTGACCGGCCTGACCGAGCTGCCCGGCGTGCACGAGGTCCGCCCCGTCGACGGTCGCGTCCGGCTGGAGGTCGAGCCCGAGCACCTCGACACGCTCCTGACCCACCTGGTCCGCTTCGAGGTCCGCGCGTTGACCAGCACACCGCCCACCCTGGAGGAACTCTTCCTGCGCCACTACGGCGAGACCATCGACTCAGACCGGCAGGCGCCGGCCGGAGGCACCCGATGAGCGCCTTCACCGGCACCGGCCGACTCACCCGGCTCGCCCTGCGTCGGGACCGGATCCGCCTGGCCATCTGGACGCTCGGCAGCCCGCTGATCGGCTACGCCCTCGCCGAGAGCGTGGCCAGCATCTACCCCGACGAGCAGAACCGCATCGGGTACGCCGAGGTGGCCAACACCAGCGTCGTCGCCCGCGCCTTCAACGGCCCGGTCGCGAGCACCGACCTCGGTGCCGTGGTGGTCACCGAGACGTACCTCACCCTGGCCGTGCTCGCCGCGTTGCTGAGCACCTTCGCCGTGGTCCGGCACACCCGGCAGAACGAGGAGACCGGCCGCGCGGAACTGCTCGGTGCCGCCGCCGTGGGCCGGTACGCGCTGCTCACCGCGGCCCTGGTGGTCGTGGTCGGCGCCAACGTGCTGGCCGGGGCGCTGCTGGCGGTCGCCTTCGTCGGTGCCGGGCTGCCGGCCGCCGGCTCGGTCGCCGCCGCCGCAGCGATCGTCGGGGTCGGCCTCGCCTTCACCGGCGTGGCCGCCGTCACCGCCCAGCTCTCGGTGACCTCCCGGGGCGCCAACGCCCTCGCCTCGGCCACGGTCGGGGTGGCGTTCCTGCTGCGCGCCACCGGTGACGTGCTCGGTCAGCCCGCCGCCGACGGGGTGCGCCTGGACAGCGCCTGGCCCACCTGGTTGTCGCCGCTGGGCTGGGGCACCCAGACCCGTGCCTTCGACGACGAGCGGTGGTGGGTGCTCGCCCTGCCGGTCGCCCTGCTGGTCGCCGGGGTCGCCGGGGCGTACGCGCTCGCCGAACGACGCGACCTCGGCGCCGGCCTGCTCGCCGCCCGCCGGGGGCCGGCCCGAGCCACGGCTGGCCTGCTCAGCCCGGCCGGACTCACCTGGCGGCTGCACCGTGGCGCGTTGACCGGTTGGGCGGTCGCGGTGGCGGTGCTCGGCCTCGCCATGGGTCTGGCCGGCAACGAGGTCGACGACATGATCGCCGACAACCCGGCCGCCGCCGAGGCGATCGCCCAACTCGGCGGCGGGGCCGAGCTGGTCGACGCCTTCCTGGCCGCAATGCTCGGGCTGTTCGCCCTGACCATCGGGGCCTACGTGGTGCAGGCCCTGCTGCGGGTACGCGGTGACGAGTCCGACGGCATCCTCGAACCGCTGCTCGCCACCGCCGTCAGCCGCTACCGCTGGCTGGGCACGCAGGTGGCCGGTGCCGTGCTCGGTGCGCTGGCGCTGATGCTGCTGGCCGGTGCCACCACCGGCCTCGGGTACGGCCTGGCGGTCGGTGACCCGGTCGGTTGGACGGTCGACCTGACCGGCGCCGCGCTGCTGCGGCTGCCGGCGCTGCTGGTCGTCGCCGGGGTGGTGACCGCCCTGCTCGGTGCCGTGCCGCGCCTGTCGGTCGCGTCGAGCTGGGCGGTGCTCATCGTCTTCCTGCTGCTCGGCCAGTTGGGTGCCGCGCTGGACCTGCCGCAGGCGGCGCTGAACCTCTCCCCGTACACCCACGTGCCGTCGGTGCCCGCCGTCGACGTCACCGTCCTGCCCCTGGTGGTCCTGACCGCCGTAGCCGCCGCCCTGCTTGCCCTCGGCCTCACCACCTTCCGCCGCCGCGACACCCCCACCTGACGCGGCCTGAGCCGGCCTGAGCCGAGCTTGATCGTTTGCAGTCGAGTGACTCGACACGCCGCTGGTCCGGTCACTCGACTGCAAACGATCAGGAGCTATAGCACACGCGGCACTGGAGTGCGGGGTTGTCCACAGCTCCGCGTGGTGTCCACAGGGGGCTGCGGGGTCGGCGCGGCCTGGGGCAGGCTCTGTCGCCGTGGATGGCGTGCTCCGATCGCTCGTCGAGGCTGGTGGCGGTGTGGTGACCCGCGCTCGGGCCCTTGAGGTGGTACCGCCATGGACGTTGCGGCGGGCGTACCGCAGTGGCTGGCTGCGTCGTGTCCTACCTGCGGTCTACGTAGACACCTCGTTGTTGGCCACCTCGGACTCCGCCAGCCTGCTCGCGAGGCTGACACCCGAGGTCGCCCGGCGGGCGGCGCTCGCGTACGCCGACGGCCGGGCGGCGTTGAGCGCGTTGACCGCGCTTGACGTGTACGGCCTTCGGCCGCAACCGGCCGGTGAGCCCGTGTACCTCGATGTGCCGGCTGGTATCGGGCTGCGGAGCAAGGAGAGGCTGGTGGTGCGGCACCGGACGGCATTTGCGGCGGAACCACCTCACGTCGTGGTGCGACGAGGCGTGCCTCTCGTCCGGCTGGAGGAGGCGTTGGTGCACTCCTGGCCGTTGTTGTCCGAGGAAGGACGCATCGGGCCGATCGCTCGTGCGGTGAACGACCGGATGACCACTGCGTACCGGCTCCGCATCGCGCTCCCTCCGAAGCTGAAAGGGCGGGCGGCGCTGTCCGTGCTCATCGACCGGCTCGAAGCCGGCTGCCGCAGCGCGCTGGAGATCTGGGGCCATGACCGGGTCTTCACCGGCCCGGGAATGCCCGAGCTGAGGCGGCAGGTGCGGGTCCGGGTGGGAAAGCGAACCACGTACCTGGACCTGTTCGCTGAGGAGGAGCGGGTCAACATCGAGCTGGACGGTGCCACCTCGCATGGCGATCCCCGTCAGCGCGAGATCGACCTGCGGCGCGACGCGTTACTCGCCACGGTGGGCATCCTGGTGGTCAGGTTCAGTCACCGCCGTCTCGACGGGAGCCCCACGAGGTGGCCCGGGAAACCTTGGCGATCCTCGCCGGCCGCCGTCGCTGGCCAACGACTGTCCGAGGTCACAGCACTTGAGACAGGAAGCGGCGCAGGCGTGGGTGTTCGGCGGACTCGAAGATCGCCGCCGGCTCGCCGGCCTCCAGCACCACCCCGGCGTCCATGAAGGCGACGGTGTCGGCGACCTGGCGGGCGAAGCCCATCTCGTGGGTGACCACCACCATCGTCATGCCCTGCGACGCGAGGTCCGCCATCAGCGCCAGCACCCCCTTGACCAGTTCTGGATCGAGCGCCGAGGTGGCCTCGTCGAAGAGCATCACCTGCGGCCGCATGGCCAGCGCCCGGGCGATGGCCACCCGCTGCTGCTGCCCGCCGGACAACTGTGCCGGCCGGGCGTCGGCCTTCGCGGCCAGGCCGACCCGGTCGAGTTCGGCCCGGGCCCGGGCCACCGCCTCGTCCTCGCCGAGCTTGCCGATGCGGCGCAGCGGCAGGGTGATGTTGCGCAGCACGCTCATGTGCGGGAAGAGGTTGAACTGCTGGAACACCATGCCGATCCGCTGCCGCAGGGCGTCCGGGTCGTCGCGCAGCACGCTGCGGCCGTCCAGCAGCACGTCGCCCCGGTCCGGTTCGAGCAGCCGGTTGACGGTGCGCAGCAGGGTGGACTTTCCCGACCCGGACGGGCCGATCACGCAGGCGGTGCCGCCGCGCGCCACGTCCAGGTCCACCCCGCGCAGCACCCGATGGCTGCCGAAGGCCAGGTGCACGTCGCGCAGGCTGAGACTGACCGAGGTGTTCATCGTTGGTTGCCTCCGGCGGCGCCGGGCAGCGCCAGGTCCAGGTCGTCGGGGTCGTCGGTCGGCCCGGCCGCCGGCCGGCCGTGCCGCAGCCGCCGGTCGATCCAGTTGACGACGTGGGTCAGTGGCACGGTCAGCACGAGGTAGAAGAGCCCGGCCAGCAGCAGCGCCGACTGGTTACCCGTGTTGGCGGCGTAGTCCTGACCGATCCGGAACAGCTCGCGCTGACTGGCCAGCAGGCCGAGGAAGTAGACCAGGCTGGAGTCCTTGATCAGGGCGATCAGCTGGTTCACCCAGGCCGGCAGGATCCGCCGGACGCCCTGCGGGATGACCACCCGCCGCATCGCCTCCCGCCAGGAGAAGCCCAGCGCGCGGGCCGCCTCCAACTGGGTGGCCTCCACCGACTGGATGCCGGAGCGGAAGATCTCCCCGAGGTACGCCGACGCGATCAGCGACAGCGCCAGGATGCCCAGCGGGTACGGATTGGGGCCCCACACCTGCATGCCGAGCGGGGCCAGGCCGACCCCGATCAGTAGGATCGTCGCCGCCGCCGGCAGTCCCCGGAAGATGTCGGTGTACACCCGAGCCGGCCACCGCAGCCAGCGGGTACGCGAGATGCCCGCCACCGCCAGCAGGATGCCCAGCGCCGAGCCGAGCAGGGCGGCGGTGACCGCCAGGATCAGCGTGTTGGGCAACCCGACGGTGAGCATCTCGGGTAGCGCCTCACGCATCGACTCCCAGTCGAAGAACGTCTCCCACAGGGTCCGCAACGGATCCACGGTCAACCTCCGCCCTGCTCGCTCGTGGCCCTACCGTCAGGAAGCGGCCGACGCCGACGGTGCCGCCGCGCCGACCGACGCGGAGGGTGCCACTACGTCACCGCTGCCCGGGGTGAAGTCGGCAGGGATCGGCCGGCCCGGGTAGTACTGCTCCTGCAGGCGGGTCCAGGTGCCGTCGGCGATCACCTCGTCGAGCGCCTTGTTCAGCGCCTCGCGCAGCGCGTCGTTGCCCTTGGCGAAGGCGTACGCGGTCGGTGCCGGGCTGAGTTCCTTCGCCGCCACCGTGATCTTGCCGCCGCTGTCCGCGGCGGTCTTCTCGCCGATCTCGGCGGGGGCGATCCACGCGTCGGCGGTGCCGGCCTTGAGCTGGTTGATCGCGCCGTTGTAGTCGGGCACCCGGACCGGGTCGAGGCCCTTGTTCGTGGCGTAGTCGTCCTGGACGGTGCCCTGCACGACCACCACCCGCTTGCCGGGCAGTTCGTCGAAGCTGCGCAGCGCCGACCCGGCGGGCACGTCGAGCCCGAAGTAGCCGAAGTCGTACCCGTTGCCGAAGTCCACGGTCTTCTTGCGCGCCTCGGTGATGGTGATCGAGGAGCTGCCGACGTCGAACTTGCGGGTGTTGACCTGCGACAGCAACGCCGAGAAGTCGGTGCCGACGAACTCCACCTTCAGGCCCAGCTTGTCGGCGGCGGCGACCAACAGGTCGTTGTCGAAGCCGGTGAACTTGCCGTCCTTCAGGTAGACGTTCGGCGGGGCGTCGGTGAGCGTGCCGGCCCGCAGCACACCCGGCTGCACCAGGTTGTACGGGTTGTCGGCCGCACTGCTGGCGGAATCCGAGCCGCAGGCGGTGAGGGTGGCGGCGCCGAGGATCGCGGCGACACCGACGGCGGCGGCGCGGGTCAGGGCAGGAAGGAATCGCACAGGTGTCTCCTGGTTGAGCTACGGCGGGCACGGACGTGCCGCACCGACGGTCCGCCGCCGGGCGGACCGCTGGAATGGGATCGATGGCAGAGGGGTCAGCCGACCCGTGGCGGATCGGTGACGGGGAGCGACGCGGTCAGCTACACGCGGCGCTGCACACCCGCATCATGTCGACGTGCCGACGCCGGGTCAGGCCCGGACGGGCCACAGGTCGATGGCGGTACGACATGGTGCTCCTCAAGGTCGTGATGACCTGGGAACCCAGGCCACGCTTGCACCGGTGGTTGCACCGATGCCTGGTCCTCACCCGGGGCACCCCTGCGCGGACGAGGGTTGCCGGCCAGCAAGCCGGGGCTTGACGCTGGCACTCATGACCTGCGCCGACGCTATCAGCCCCCGCCCACCCACCGTCCACCCCCTATGACCACCCTCACCCTCACCCTCACCCCAGGTTGACCATGAGGTTGGCGGCAAAGTTGATCTCCTCGACTGCCGCTAACCTCATGATCAACGCGGGCGGGGGCGGGAGCGGGGGTGGGGGTGGGGGTGTTGCCGGGGGAGTGGGTGATCCTCTACGGTCTGCTCAGCGGTGGGCGGTGCGGTCCGCATCCGATGACACCGCCGGTGGTCCGTCACGTGGGCTGGGAGGGTGGAACTCCCGGGTCCGACGCGCGTGACGGATGGGCCGGCGGGCGAACCCCGAACCGTGCGGCGGCGCGTCGAGGCGCCGGGCCGGCGGCGTCGGGAGCGCGGACATCCACCGGGAGTACCCGTGTATCTCACCCCCCACGAGCAGGACCGCCTGCTCGTCCACGTGGCGGCCGACGTCGCCCGGCGTCGCCGCGAGCGCGGCCTGCGCCTCAACTATCCGGAAGCCGTCGCGGTGATCACCGCCTTCCTGCTCGAAGGGGCGCGCGACGGGCAGTCCGTGGTCGACCTGATGGCCGCCGGACGCACCGTGCTCAGCCGGGACGACGTGCAGGACGGCATCCCCGAGTTGCTGAGGGAGGTGCAGGTGGAGGCGACGTTCCCGGACGGCACCAAGTTGGTGACGGTGCACCACCCGATTCCGTGATCCCCGGGGAGATCCTGCCGGCCGACGGACCGGTGGAGATCAACGCCGGGCGGCCGGTGACCACGCTGCTGGTGGTCAACACCGGAGACCGGCCGGTGCAGGTCGGTTCGCACTACCACTTCGCGGAGGCCAACCCGGCGCTGGACTTCGACCGGGACGTCGCCTGGGGGCAGCGGCTCGCCGTGCCGGCCGGCACCTCGGTGCGGTTCGAGCCGGGGGTGAGCCGCCGCGTCGAGCTGGTTCCGCTCGGTGGCGCACGGATCGTGCCGGGCCTGCGCGGCGAGTGCGCCGGCGCACTCGACGAAGGACGGACGGCATGAACGCGCGGATCAGCAGGTTGGACCCGCCGCCCGGCGGCATGGAGCGAAGTGGAGTGCCGGCATGAGCAGCGTGGAAAGGGACCGCTACGTCGCCCTGTACGGCCCGAGCACCGGTGACCGGATCCGGCTGGCCGACACGAACCTGCTCATCGAGGTCGAGCAGGACCACTGTGCCGGTGGTGACGAGGCGGTCTTCGGTGGCGGCAAGGTGATCCGTGAGTCGATGGGCCAGTCGCGGGCCACCCGCGCCGAGGGGGCCCTGGACACCGTCATCACCGGTGCGGTCGTCCTCGACCACTGGGGGGTGGTGAAGGCCGACGTCGGGTTGCGCGACGGGCGGATCGTCGCGCTGGGCCGGGCCGGCAACCCGGACACCATGGACGGTGTCCACCCGGACCTGGTGATCGGCCCGGCCACCGAGGTGATCGCCGGCAACGGCCGGATCCTGACCGCCGGGGCGGTCGACACCCACGTGCACTTCATCTGCCCGCAACTGGTCGCCGAGGCCCTCGCCAGCGGAGTCACCACCCTGGTCGGCGGCGGCACCGGACCGGCCGAGGGCACCCGGGCCACCACCGTCACCCCGAACGCCTGGCACCTGGCCCGGATGCACGAGGCCCTCGACACCTTCCCGGTCAACGTGCTGCTGCTCGGCAAGGGCAACACCGTCTCGGAGGAGGCGCTGTGGGAGCAGCTGCGGGCCGGGGCCGCCGGGTTCAAGCTGCACGAGGACTGGGGCACCACCCCGGCGGCGATCGACGCCTGCCTGCGCGTCGCCGACGCCTCCGGCGTGCAGGTCTCCATCCACACCGACACCCTGAACGAGGCCGGGTTCGTCGCCGACACGCTGCGCGCCATCGGCGGCCGGGCGATCCACTCGTACCACACCGAGGGTGCCGGCGGCGGGCACGCGCCGGACATCATCACCGTCGCCGGTGAGCCGAACGTGCTGCCGTCGTCGACGAACCCGACCCGCCCGTACACCCGCAACACGCTGGCCGAGCACCTCGACATGCTGATGGTCTGCCACCATCTCAACCCGGCGGTGCCGGAGGACCTGGCGTTCGCCGAGAGCCGCATCCGGCCGTCCACCATGGCCGCCGAGGACCTGCTGCACGACCTCGGGGCGATCTCCATCATCGGCTCCGACTCGCAGGCGATGGGCCGCATCGGGGAGGTCGTGCTGCGTACCTGGCAGAGCGCGCACGTGATGAAGGCCCGGGTGGGCGCCCTGCCCGGCGACGGGGCCGCCGACAACCACCGGGCCCGCCGGTACGTCGCGAAGTACACCATCTGCGCGGCGATGGCCAACGGCCTCGACCACGAGATCGGGTCGGTGGAACCGGGCAAGCTCGCCGACCTGGTGCTGTGGGAGCCGGCGTTCTTCGGCGTACGACCGCACCTGGTCATCAAGGGTGGCATGATCGCGTACGCGCAGATGGGTGACGCGAACGCCTCGATCCCCACCCCGCAGCCGATGCTGCCCCGGCCGATGTTCGGCGCGTACGGCGGCGCGGCCGCCGCGACCAGCCTGGCCTTCGTCGCCCCCGCCGCGCTCGAGGCCGGGCTGCGGCTGGACGTGCGGCGTCGGGTGGTGCCGGTGGCCGACGTACGGTCGCGCGGCAAGGCCGACCTGCCGGAGAACAACGCGCTGCCACGCATCGAGGTCGACCCGGACACCTTCACGGTCCGGATCGACGGTGTGGTGGTGGAACCGGATCCGGTGGCCGAACTACCCATGGCCCAGCGGTACTTCCTGTTCTGATGGCCGCCACGACGATGCTGCTGCTCCTCGCCGACGGGCGGTTCCCGGCCGGTGCGCACGCGCATTCGGCCGGGCTGGAGGCGGCAGTCGCCGCCGGCCGGGTGACCGACCTGGACACGCTGGGGGAGTACCTGCGGGGTCGACTGGCCACTGCGGGACTTGTCGCGGCGGCGTTCGCGGCGGCGGCCCGGGGTGCGGCCTGGTCGGCGGGCCGGGCCAACACGCTGGCCCGACTCGACGCCGAACTGGACGCCCGGACCGCCTCGCCCGCCCAGCGGTCGGTGTCCCGCCGGCAGGGGCGGGCGCTGCTGCGGGCCGGTCGCCGGATCTGGCCGGCGGTCACCTTCGACGATCTGCCCGCCGGGCCGGACGGGCCGCACCAGCCGCTGGTGCTGGGACTCGTCGGTGCCGCCGCCGGCCTCGACCCCGGGCAGGTGGCCACGGTCGCTGCCCACGCGACGGTGACCGGCGCGGCCAGTGCCGCCGTACGCCTGCTCGGCTTGGACCCGTACCAGGTGCAGGCCCTGCTGGTGCGGCTCGCCGGCGCCTGCGACGCCACCGCGGCGCGGGCGGCCCGCGCCGCCGAGGAACCACCGGAGCGGCTGCCCGCCGCCGCCGCTCCGCTCGCCGACATCCACGCCGAAGCTCACGTCACCTGGGAGGTGCGTCTCTTTGCGTCCTGAATTCGACCACGACGAGTCCGTTCCCCACACCCACCCCGAGCCGGGGGTGGATCCGCACGCCCCGCTACCGACCGCCGCGCGGGCGTTGCGGGTCGGCATCGGCGGGCCGGTCGGCTCCGGCAAGACCGCCCTGGTCGCGGCGCTGTGCCGGGCGTTCGCCGGTGAGCTGCGCCTCGGCGTGGTGACGAACGACATCTACACCACCGAGGACGCCGACTTCCTCAAGCGCGCCGGGGTGCTCGACCCGGCCCGGATCCGGGCGGTGGAGACGGGCTGCTGCCCGCACACCGCCATCCGCGACGACATCGGCGCCAACCTCGACGCCGTCGACGACCTGACCGACGCGCTGGGTCCGCTGGACCTGGTGCTTGTGGAGAGCGGCGGGGACAACCTGACCGCGACGTTCAGCCGGGGCCTGGTCGACCGGCAGATCTTCGTGGTGGACGTGGCCGGTGGGGACAAGGTGCCCCGCAAGGGCGGTCCCGGGGTGACCGCCGCCGACCTGCTGGTCATCAACAAGACGGACCTGGCGCCGATGGTCGGTGCCGACCTGTCCGTGATGGACCGGGACGCGCGTGCCCGCCGCGGCGACCTGCCTACGGTGTTCCAGTCCATCAGCGAGGATCCGCTGGCGACCCAGGTCGCCGGCTGGATCCGTCACGAGTTGGCCCACCATCGGGCCGCCCAGGCCATCCCGGCTGGGCAGGCCTGATGCGGGCCACCGCCCGGCTGGTGGCCCGGCGCGACCGGCACGGCCGCACCGTGCTGGCCGACCTGCGCGGGGAGAGCCCGCTGCTGCTGCGCCAGGTGCCGGCCCCGGGCGGTGGTGTCACGGTGTACGTCGTCGGCGGGGCGGCCGGTCCGCTGGCCGGCGACGACCTGCGGCTGGACGTCGAGGTCGGCCCCGGTGCGGTGGTCCGCGTGCACACGGTGGCCGCGTCCATCGCGTTGCCGGGGCGTCCCGGCGCGGTGTCCCGGATGCTGGTCCGGGCCACCATCGCCGAACGGGCGGCCCTGTACTGGCTGCCCGAGCAACTGGTCGCGGCGGCCGGTTGCGCGCACGTCGCCGACGCACGGGTGGACGTCGCCGACGGTGGCACCCTGCACTGGCGCGACGAGTTGGTCTGCGGGCGGCACGGTGAGCCACCCGGTGACGTCGAGATCAACACCTGGGTCGACCTGGCCGGCCGGCCGCTGCTGCGGCAGTCCCTGACGGTGGGGCCGAACGCTCCCGGCTGGGCCGGACCGGCGGTGCTCGCCGGCGCACCGGCCACCGGTTCGCTGTTGATCGTGGACCCGAACCGACCGGCGGAGCCGCCCGCGGTGTGCGGTACGCGGGCCCGGCTGCCGCTTGCCGGTGGTCCGGCGACCCTGTGGAGCGCCACCGCGCCGGACGCGCACACCCTGCGCGAGTACCTCGAACCGGATACCGCGTTGGATACCATCGCTGCGTCGGGCGGGGGCGAGGAGCGTGAGGTTGTCCGAGTTGGGTGAGGTCGTCGCCGAGCGGCGGATCGCGGGTTTCCGGCCTGAGGCCGTCACCCGGAACGCCTACCTCGCCGCTGCCGACGTCGCCGCCGCGCTGCTGCGTACGCCGATGTTGGCCGAGCGTTGGACGGCGCCGAGCGCCCTGCCGTACTACTCGACCGGCGGGCTGGCCCGGCACCTCGCCAACCAGATCACCCGGACGGCGGAACTGCTCGACGCGCCGCCCGGGCACACCGCGATCGACGTCCTGGCCCACTTCACCGGGAGCGCCTGGGTCACCACCGGTGCCGACGAGGCGGACAACACCGACATCCGCGACCGGGGCGAACGGGCCGCCGCCGAGACCACCGCCGACCGCCTCGCCGCCGAGGTCGACGGGTGCCTGGCGAGGCTGCACCGCATGGTGCCGGCGCAGCCGCCGTACCGGATCGTCGACCTCGGTGACTGGGGACTGACCGTCGACGACTTCCTGCTGACCCGGCTGCTGGAGCTGGTGGTGCACACCGACGATCTGGCGGTCAGCCTCGACCTGCCGACGCCGGAGATGCCGACGGCCGCCACCGAGCTGACCACTGACCTGCTCACCCGCATCGCCGCCTGGCGGCACGGTCCCCTCGCGGTGGTGCGGGCACTGTCCCGCCGGGAACGGGCCCCGGAGAGCGTCAGCGCACTCTGACCAGTCAGGCCGGCCGTCCTTTGTGGTCATATGGCAGGGTGTGTCGGGTGCCGGTGCTCGTCGGCGTCAGTGGAAACCCTGGGGAGAGTCAATGACCATGCGGATCAGTCGTCGGGCAGCGATCGGGTTCGGTGCGGCAGCGGTGACAGTGGCGGCAACGCCGTCCGGCGCGGTGGCCGCTCCTGCGGACGGCACCGTAGCGGCCCCCGGCACGACCTCACCGCGCCAGGCTATCCGGCGGGCGTACCGGCAGCAGAAGACCCGGGCCGGCGGGGTGTGGCGCTCGCACGTCGCGATGGTGGACGAATCCGGCGCCCTGCGTACCGTGATCGCCGACGACGCCGACCGGGTCACGCACGGGTACAGCGTGCAGAAGCTCGCGGTCGCGGTGGCCGTCATGGACAAGATCGATCGCGGTGAGCTGCGGCTCGACCAGCGTCTCGACCTCACCGCGGACATCATCCTCGGCGGCAGCGGGATCTACTTCCTGCAGACGGTCTGGGGTGACGAGGTCACGGTGGCGAACTTCCTCACCGCGATGCTGCTGGTCTCCGACAACACGGCGGTGCGGATGTGCGGCCGGGTGGTGCCGGCACTGGAGATCAACGAGATCCTGGCGGCCAAGGGCTTCACCCACACCCGGGTCGAGCCGGTGGCCAACCCGAACCGGTTCTTCCTCGGCGTCACCACCCCGCGCGAGACCCATGACCTGCTGTGGCGGCTGGCCAACAAGACCCTGCTGTCGACCCGGTCGAGTGACTTCCTGCTCGGCATCCTGCGCTGGATCAACGGTTACCACGACGGGATCCGCCGCGACATGTCCTCGGCGGAGCGCAGCCGGGTCGCCACCAAGTACGGCGCGGACTACGACTCCTCAGGGGCGGCGCGGCACGAGGTCGGGATCATGTTCGACGCGACCGGCGCGCCCACTCTCACGTACGCGTTCTTCGCCGACTCCCTCGGCGACCTGGACAACTACGGCGGCACCCACCCGGCCGTACGCGCCCACGCGGCCCTCGGCCGAACCATGTTTGACACCATCGCCCGAACCACCAACCCCGCCCCGCGCGCCCGCCACTCCGTCCAGCGGTTCCGCCCGGTCAACGGCGGCTGATCGAGCCTAGCCATTGGGCTCGGTCGATCCCGTGCGTTTCCCGCCTGGTCACGATCGGTAGCGGACGACGCATAATGGAGTGATGCTGCTTCGTCGCTGGCGCAGACCGTTCCACAGTCCCAGGCGTGGCCAGTATGTGCTGGCCGACGCCCTTGCGGGCAACGCCCGCGCCCGGGCGCGAATCGACCGGTGGTGGGCGGCCGGCGGCGCCGATCGCGACCGGGTATGGCGTGGTGCGTGGTTTCTGCTGAGCGCCGCGTATTTCAGGTTCGGCAATCACGAACGGCCGGAGCAGGTCGCTCCGGCGCTGGAGTTCCTGCTCGAACCCGACCCCACCTCCGGGTACCTTCCGCGGGTGCGGTTGACCGCCTGCCTTCCGCAGACCGCCGCCGACCCGCCGCAAGGCCTGTACGAGGGCGACCCGTACGTACGGCGACTGGTTCAGGCCGCGCTCGCATTTCCCGATCTCGAACTGCGCCGACGGCTGGCCGAGCTGATGTCGGTCACCGACCAGCCCGGGCTGCTGGACGCCCTGGAGATCGAGTTCCGATCGCGGGCGCGGCTGGAATCGACCTACGTCGGCGCGGCACCGCCCGGCCACGAAACCCTGTGCAACCTGTGGTACGGGGCGAGCCGACCGCGTTGCTGCGGATCGTCTGCGCCAACCCCCATCTGCCCCGCCCGCCCGCCGATCCCGGAGACGTCAACCTGGTTCTGCTGCCGCTCGTCAAGGACCGGCTCGATCTGCTGCCGGCGTTCGACCAGGCCGCCCTGGCCCAGCGACTGCTGAAGTGTCTCGACACCTGGCTGCCGGACGAGGTCCACGACCGGTGTCGCCGTGCGTTGCGGGAGCTGTCTGCCCGAGATGGCGTCGCCGTGGTCTGTAAGCAGGCCATGCTGGGCGACACCGAGGCGACCGCAGCGGTCCGTGCCGCCGGGCACCGGCCGGCTCACCCCGCCTGGCTGCCCCTCTTCCTGCTCCTCACCCGGCAGTTCGCGGCCTACCGCGAGGCCGATCCGGAGGGGCGGGTGCTGCAACTGGCGTGCTTCGCCAGCGAGTGGGGGAGCGCGGACGAGGACGTCCGCGACGAGTTGCAGGTCGAGGAAGAGGCCATCATCGATCGGGTTCTGCACGTCCTGGACACGGATCTGCCGGACGACGTGGCCGCATCCGTGCGGGGGTCCCTGCGCGACCTTGGCCCCTCGGGCTCCTCTCTGGACGACGATTTTTGCCGCCGGGCGATGCGAAGGGCGCTCCTGACGCACGCGGTCACGCTGGTGCCCGAGGCGGTGGCGGCCGTGGTCGACGCGGGGTACCTGCCCGAGGATGACGACGAATCGGCGCTGCCGGTGCTCTTCCTCACCGAGCAGTTCGAGCGGTACGACGGTGAGGACCCCGACGGCACCCGGCTACGCGCCATCCTCGCCACGCAGTCCTACCTCTACGAGCACGAGCACTTCCGGACCGTCGCACGACGTAACGGTCGCCCCGACCCGTGGCCTGCGCCGGCACCACGGACGTCGGAGTCCCGGTCGTCGACCCGGCACGCCACCACCTGGCCGAGCAGCTTCGGTCACTTCTGAGCCCGCTCGTGTGGCCGGTCGGTGTGGTGGTCTGGCCGCCGTGGCTGCCCGAACCATCGTCGTTTCCGCGGACGAGCGCGTTCAGGAGCCGACCGGGACGTGCCGACGCTTCGGATCGAGGTGCCGGATCAACTCGTCGAGGCGTGCCGCCAGGTCGCCGTCACCGGGTAGTTCGGCCAGTTCGTCGCGGATCCGTGCGGAGAGGCGCTCGTGCTCGCGACGTCCCCGGACGGTGAGGTAGGCGCGGATGCGGCGGCGGTCGATCGGATCGACGCGGCGGAAGACGAGGTTGCGGTCGACGAGTTGGTCGACCAGCTTGGTCAGCGTGCCGGGCGGCAGCGACGCCTCGGCGGCGACCTCGCTCATCGGGTGCCCGAGACCGTCGGCGAGCAGGCAGAGGACCCGCCACGCCTCGATGGTGAGCGACTCGGCGGCGAGCACCCCGCCCACCCGGCGCGAGAGCAGCCGCTCGGCGCGGGTGAGCAGGGGTAGCAGGTCGGCTGCGGAACCGGGAAGGTCTGACATGGCACTCCCGCCTCGCTGATGCGCTGTCATCGTACCGAGATGTCCCGCTGGCTGGGAGGGCTGGTCTTCCACCAGGGGCGGCGGCCACCATGTGTTCATGTCCGCGCCGGCACCAGGGTCCGGACGCCCGCAGGCAGGGGAGAGCATCGCCGCCGGGGCGTCCTGGCTGACCGTCGACCGGGGCGTGGTCAGCATCGCGTTGGTGTACCCGATGCGCGGGCCGGCGGGCATGTTCGGTCCGAGCTGTGAACTCTGCGCGCAGCTCGCGGTCGAGGAACTCAACCGGCGGGGCGGTGTGCTCGGCCGGGAGCTGCGGCTGGTGCCGGTCGACGGCGGGGCGCCGCCGGCCGAGGTGGCCGCGGAGGTCGAGGCGCTGGTGTCGGTGGGCGCGGTGCAGGGCGTCACCGGCTGGCACATCTCCTCGGTGCGCCAGGCGGTGGCGCCGCGCATCGCGCACCGGGTGCCGTACGTCTACACCGCCCTGTACGAGGGGGGCGAGCGTACCGAGGGTGTCTTCCTGACCAGCGAGACGCCCGACGCGCAGCTGTGGCCGGCGATGCGGGTGCTCGCGGGGGATCTCGGGGTGCGGCGCTGGTTCGTGGTCGGCAACGACTACGTCTGGCCACGTCGGACAGCCCGCGCGGCGCACCGGTACGCGCTACGCAGCGGCGGGCGGGTGGTCGGCCAGCAATTCCTGCCGCTGGAGACCCACGACTACACCGAGGTGCTGCGGCGCGTCGAACACAGCGACGCCGACGCGGTGCTCATGCTGCTCGTGGGCGCGGACGCGGTGCGGTTCAACCGGGCGTTCGCCCGGGCCGGCCTGGACCAGCGGTGCCGGCGCCTGAGCACCCTGATGGACGAGAACATGCTGCTGGCCAGCGGTGCCGCCAACACCAGGGGATTGTTCAGCGCGGCGGGCTTCTTCGCCGGCCTGGTGACGCAGGAGAATCTGGACTTCCACGGCAGCTTCGGTCGCCGCTTCGGGCTGGAGGCACCGCCGCTGGGCAGCCTGGGGGAGTCCTGCTACGAGGGCGTGATGTTGCTGGCCGCGCTCATCGCCAAGGCCGGCACGCTCGACGTACGGGCGGTGGAGGCGTCCGCCGGGGTGGTGACCTACGACGGACCGCGCGGTGAGTTGCGGCTACGTCGTCGGCACGTGCGCCAGCGCATCTACCTGGCCGAGGCCGACGGCCTGGACTTCACCGTCCTGACCGAACTGTGATCCCCGCCGGGCGTGACCGGACCGTGTCTTGACAGGTTTGTCGGCCGGCGGCCAAGATACTTCCTACGTGAAGCATCCGGCCGTCGCGTCGGATATCACCACCGTCCGGCGATGGACGGAAAAGTGCAGCCGAATGCGGCTGAAAATCGTGTGCCGGTGTCATTTCGCTGATTCTCCTCGGCGATGCGCCGGCATTTTTCATGCCCTCCTCAGCGCGGTCGGGCCAGCGGAAACACTCTATTGAGGACCGGGAAACATCCGTGCAATGAAACGGATCGAAGCTTGCCCTGCCCGATATTCGAGTCGCCGCCCGGATCGGTGTCCACCCGCCGTACCGGGCAGCGCCCAATGTTCCGATGGACCGCACCGCAGTTAGACAGATCCGCACTTCGACTCGGGGCCGACGACCGTTCCCGGGCACTGACTGACGTCACTCGCGACGCAGGGAGATTTGATGACACTGATCCGGGGCCGCCGCATCCTGGCGGGTGCCATGACCCTGGTCGCCGCGGCCGCGCTGGCCGCGTGCGGCAGCAAGACCACCGACGGGAACACCTCGGCGGGAGTCGCCGCCGACGTCTCCGGGGACACCGTGAAGGTGGGCCTGCTCAACTCCCTCTCCGGCACGATGGCCATCAGCGAGGTCACCGTCCGCGATGCGATCATGTTGGCGATCGAGGAGATCAACGCCGCCGGGGGCGTACTCGACAAGAAGATCGAACCTGTCGGCGAGGACGGCGCCTCGGACTGGCCGACCTTCGCCGAGAAGGCCGAGAAGCTGATCCGTGAGGACCGCGTGGCGGCCGTCTTCGGCTGCTGGACCTCGGCCAGCCGTAAGGCCGTCAAGCCGGTGTTCGAGAAGAACAAGGCGCTGCTGTTCTACCCGGTGCAGTACGAGGGTCTGGAGCAGTCGCCGTACATCTTCTACACCGGGGCCACGACGAACCAGCAAATCGTTCCCGGCCTGGACTACCTCAAGGCCCAGGGCGCCACCTCGCTCTACCTGGTCGGCTCCGACTACGTCTTCCCGCGCACCGCAAACAAGATCATCAAAGCGTACGCCGAGGCCAACGGGATGAAGGTGCTGGGCGAGGACTACGCCCCGCTGGGCTCCACCGAGTTCGGCACCATCACGAACAAGGTGAAGTCCGCCGGCGCGGACGCGGTCTTCAACACCCTCAACGGTGACAGCAACGTGGCGTTCTTCAAGGAGTACAAGTCGGCCGGGCTGACCGCCGCCAGCATGCCGGTGGTGTCGGTGTCGATCGCCGAGGAGGAGGTCAAGAGCATCGGCACCCAGTACCTGGAGGGCCAGCTCACCGCCTGGAACTACTACCAGACCACGCCCGGGGCGGCGAACGAGAAGTTCGTCGCGGCGTACAAGGCCAAGTACGGGGCGGACAAGCCGACGAGTGACCCGATGGAGGCCGCGTACGTCTCGGTCTACCTGTGGAAGGCGATGGTCGAGAAGGCCGGCACCTTCGACGTGGAGAAGGTCCGTGAGGCCTCCGACGGCATCACCTTCGAGGCGCCCGAGGGACTGGTCACCGTGGACGGCGCCACCCAGCACATCGCCAAGACGGCGCGGGTCGGCAAGGTCGGTGCGGACGGGCTGATCACGGAGGTCTGGAACTCCGGCGAACCGATCACCCCCGACCCGTACCTCAAGAGCTACCCGTGGGCCGGCGGCCTGAGCTGACCCGGCGGGCCCGGGCGGCGCACCCGCCCGGGCCCGCACCCACCAGCAGTTCGGAGTACGCACCGTGACAGTTCTCATCGGCCAACTCTTCACCGGCGTCAGCATCGGGGCGGTGCTGCTGCTCATCGCCCTCGGCCTGGCCCTGACCTTCGGCCAGATGGGCGTCATCAACATGGCCCACGGCGAGTTCATCATGGCCGGCGCCTACACCACCTACGTGCTGCAACAGGTCATCACCGCGGCCGGCTGGTCACTGCTGATCGCCCTGCCGGTCGCCTTCGTGGTGGCCGGCGCGATGGGCGTGCTGCTGGAGATGCTGCTGATCCGCCGCCTCTACGCCCGCCCGCTGGACACCCTGCTGGTCACCTGGGGGGTGTCGCTGATCCTGCAACAGCTCGCCCGGGACATCTTCGGCAGCCCCAACGTGCAGACCCGCGCGCCGGAGCTGCTCACCGGGAACATCGCGCTGCCCGGCGGCATCACGGTGGCCAACAACCGGTTGTTCATCCTGGCCCTGGCCGGCGGCGCGGTCGTCGCGTTGACCCTCGCCCTGCGGGTCACCCCGCTGGGGCGCCGGATCCGGGCCGTCGTGCAGAACCGGGACCTGGCCGCCGTGTCCGGCATCCCCACCGCCCGGGTCGACCGGATGACCTTCTTCATCGGCTCCGGCCTGGCCGGCATCGCCGGAGTGGCCCTCACCCTGCTCGGGCCGATCGGTCCCACCATGGGCACCAACCTGATCATCGACGCCTTCCTGGTCGTCGTGGTCGGCGGGATCGGCCAGCTCAAGGGCACCGTCATCGTCGCCTTCGCCCTGGGTGTGCTCCAGGCGACCGGCGAGTACCTCACCACCCTCAGCGTCGCCAAGGTGATGGTCTTCATCGCCATCGTCGCGTTTCTCCAGTGGCGACCCCAGGGCCTGTTCACCCTGCGCACCAGGAGTCTGGCATGACCACCGTCGCCCGAGATCCCGTCGCCGCCGCCGACCCGGCGCCGACCCCACCGACCAGACCGGCGGCCGGACCGTCGCGCCACCGGTACCGGGCCGCCGTCGGATTCGCTTTCGGCGCGGCCCTGCTCTTCGCCGTCGCGCCGCTGCTGCTGTCGGACTTCCGGCTCTCCCTGCTGGCGAAGTACCTCTGCGTGGCCATGGTCGCGGTCGGCATCGGCCTGGCCTGGGGGCGCGGCGGCATGCTCACCCTCGGCCAGGGCGTCTTCTTCGGCCTCGGCGGATACGCGATGGCCATGCACCTCAAGCTCGCCGACGCGGGGCCGGGCAACATGCCCGACTTCATGATGCTCTACGGGCAGCTCGACGAGCTGCCGCTGTGGTGGCGGCCGTTCGCCAGCCCGTGGTTCGCCCTGCCCGCCACGGTGCTGCTGCCGATGGCGGTCGCCTTCGTACTCGGGTCGCTGGTGTTCCGCCGTCGGGTGCGCGGCGCCTATTTCGCCATCCTCAGCCAGGCCCTCGCCGCCGCCATGGTGATCCTGCTGATCGGCCAGCAGGGCACCACCGGCGGCACCAACGGGCTCACCGACATCCAGGGCTTCTTCGGCTACGACCTGGACGACCCGGTCAACCAGCGGATGGTCTACTTCATCATCGCCGGCACCCTGCTGGCGCTGCTGGCCCTGGCCCGGCACCTGATGCAGAGCCGCTACGGCGAGCTGCTGGTGGCGGTGCGCGACTCGGAGGAGCGGGTCCGCTTCCTCGGCTACGACCCGGCCACCGTCAAGCTGGTCGCGTACGTGGTCGCCGCCGGCATGGCCGGGCTGGCCGGCGCGCTGTTCGTGCCGGCGGTGGGCATCATCTCGCCGGCCCTGATCGGGATCGTGCCGTCCATCGAGTTCGTCATCGGCGTCGCCATCGGCGGGCGCGCCACGCTGCTCGGCCCGGTCCTCGGGGCGGTCGCGGTGGCGTGGGCGCGTACCGCCCTGTCGGAGCGCTTCCCGGGTACCTGGACGTACCTTCAGGGCCTGCTGTTCGTGGTGGTGGTGGCGTTCCTGCCCGGCGGCCTGGCCTCGCTGATCGGTCTGGCCCGCCGCCGCGACGACGGCGAACCCCGCCCGAGCCGATTCGCCCGATTCCGAGCACGGCGGCGGGAGGGGGCGGCATGACCGGGCAGCTGCACGGGCTCTACGTGCGTGACCTGCGGGTCAGCTTCGACGGGTTCACCGCCGTCGACGGGGTCTCCCTCGACGTCGCCCCCGGCGACATCCGGTTCCTGATCGGGCCCAACGGCGCCGGCAAGACCACCCTGGTGGACGCGGTCACCGGCTTGGTCCGGGCCACCGGATCGGTGCGCTTCGGCGACCGGGAGCTGCTCGGCCGGCCGGTGCACCGGATCAGCCGGCTCGGCGTCGGCCGCACCTTCCAGACGTCGACGGTGTTCGAGGAGCTGACCGTGTTGCAGAACCTCGACATCGCCGCCGGGGCCCGGCGCAACTGGGCGACGTTGCTGCGCCGCCGCCACGGCGTACCCGACGAGGTGGCCGAGGCCCTCGACGTGATCGGCCTGGCGAGCCGCGCCGACCAGCTCGCCGGCACCCTCGCCCACGGGCAGAAGCAGTGGCTGGAGATCGGCATGCTGCTGGTGCAGGACACCCGGCTGCTGCTGCTCGACGAGCCGGTCGCCGGCATGAGCCACGAGGAACGCGACGCCACCGGGCAACTGCTGGAGAAGGTGAGCCAGCACCGCACGGTGGTGGTGATCGAGCACGACATGGACTTCCTGCGCCGCTTCGCGCGTACCGTCACCGTGCTGCACGCGGGTCGGGTGCTCAGCGAGGGCACCGTCGCCGAGGTGCAGGCCGACCCACGCGTGCAGGAGGTCTACCTCGGTCACCCGGTCGACGCCGGGTCGGCCCCGACGCGGACGGAGGCATGATGCTCGCGATGCGCGGCGTGCACGCCGGTTACGGGCGCAGCCGGGTGCTGCACGGCGTCGACGTGACGGTGCCCGACGACGGGGTCGCCACGGTGCTCGGCCACAACGGAGCCGGCAAGTCCACCCTGCTGCGGGTGGCCGCCGGCCTGCTGCGGCCCACCGCCGGCCGGGTCGAGCTGGACGGCGAGGACATCACCCGGCTGGCGCCGCACGAGCGGGTCGCCCGGGGGATCGCGTACGTGCCGCAGGGGCAGCAGTGCTTCCCGCACCTGACCGCCGCGGAGAACCTGCGCCTGGTCGCCGACGGTCGCCGGGACGGTGCGACGGCCACCGCGGAGGTGCTGGACCTGTTCCCGGCGCTGCGTGCGCTGCTGCGCCGACGGGCCGGGCTGCTCTCCGGCGGGCAGCGTCAGCAGCTGGCCATCGCCCGGGCACTCATCACCCGACCCCGGCTGCTGATGCTCGACGAACCGACCGAGGGCATCCAGCCGTCGGTGGTGACCGAGATCCAGGACCGGATCGTCGCGCTCATCGCGCAGAGCGGGTTCAGCGTGCTCCTGGTCGAGCAGCATCTCGGCTTCGCGCTCCGGGTCGCCGACCGGTACCACGTCCTCGAATCCGGCCGCGTCACCTCCGCCGGCGACGGCGGCGCCACCGCCGAACACACCGTCCGGGAGGCCCTCGCGGTGTGACCCCCCGCGATCTTGCACTTTCGGTCGCTGAGATGCCCCTTGTCGCGGCTTGTGTGACGACGGAAAGTGCAAGATCAGCGAGTTCGGTGGGTGGGCCTTCCGTTGTCGGGGTCGACCGCCTAAGGTGGGTGTGGAAGCGCTCCCACGGTCCCTGGGCAGGACTGTTTCTCGACGTGCTCGCTCCCTCACCCACCACAGAGGAAGTCGCATGTCTGCACGTACGAAACTTCAGGCCGCCGCGACGGTGGCCGTGGCTCTGCTCGGCCTGGCCGCCGCCGCGCCCGCCGCGACGGCGGCGCCGACGGTCGGGGCTCCGGCCGTCGCCGCCGCGCCGACCGCCGACTGGCTGCACACCGACGGCAACCGGATCGTCGACGAGGCCGGCAACCAGGTCTGGCTCACCGGGGCGAACTGGTTCGGCTTCAACGCCAGCGAGCGGGTCTTCCACGGCCTGTGGTCGGGCAACCTAGAATCGATCACCCGCCAGATGGCCCAGCGCGGCATCAACATCGTCCGGGTGCCCATCTCCACGCAACTGCTGCTGGAGTGGAAGGCCGGGCAGACGATCCGGCCGAACGTCAACACGTACGTCAACCCGGAGCTTGAGGGCCTGAACAACCTCCAGGTCTTCGACCACTGGCTCGCCCTGTGCGAGAAGTACGGGTTGAAGGTCATGCTCGACGTGCACAGCGCCGAGGCGGACAACTCCGGCCACGTCTATCCGGTGTGGTGGAAGGGCAGCATCACCCCGGAGCTGTTCTTCCAGGGCTGGGAGTGGATCACCACCCGCTACCGGACGAACGACACCATCGTCGCGATGGACATCAAGAACGAGCCGCACGGGACCCCGAACGACCCCCAACGGGCCAAGTGGGACTCCAGCACCGACCAGGACAACTTCAAGTACGCGTGCGAGACGGCGGGCCGGCGGATCCTGGCCATCAACCCGAACCTGCTGATCCTCTGCGAGGGCATCGAGATCTACCCGCGCGCCGGTGCCACCTGGAACTCGCCGAACACCAACCCCGACCGCAGCCCCAACTACCACTACAACTGGTGGGGCGGCAACCTGCGCGGCGTCGCCGAGCACCCGGTCGACCTCGGTGCCCAGCAGGACCAGCTCGTCTACTCCCCGCACGACTACGGACCGTTGGTGTACGAGCAGCCGTGGTTCGCCGGCGACTTCGACAAGGACTCGCTGACCAACGACGTGTGGCGGCCGAACTGGTTCTACATCCACGAGCAGAACATCGCGCCGCTGCTGGTCGGGGAGTGGGGTGGCCGGCTGGGGCAGGACGCCCGGCAGGACCGCTGGATGGCCGCGCTGCGCGACCTGATGATCGAGAACGGCATCCACCACACGTTCTGGTGTCTCAACCCCAACTCCGGTGACACCGGGGGCCTGCTGCTCGACGACTGGGCCAGCTGGGACGAGACGAAGTACAACCAGATGCTCAAGCCGGCGTTGTGGCAGCACAACGGCAAGTTCGTCGGCCTCGACCACCAGGTGCGCCTCGGCGGCACCGACTCCACCACCGGCATGAGCCTCGCCGAGCGCTACGCCGGCGGGCCCGGCCCCGGCGACACCACCGCGCCGACCGCCCCCGGACGGCCGACCGCCACCGAGGTGACCGCCACCGCGGCCACGCTGAACTGGGCGGCGGCCACGGACGACGTGGGTGTCACCTCGTACGAGGTGCTGCGGGCCACCGGATCGGGGGCGGCCACCGTGGTCGGCACCGTCTCCGGGACCACCTACCGGGCGACCGGGCTGAGCGCCTCGACCAGCTACACCTTCACCGTGCGGGCCCGCGACGCGGCCGGCAACGTCTCGGCGGCCTCGCCGGCGCTGACCGTGACCACCCCGGCCGGCAACGACAACGGCGACGGCGGGTGCGCCGCGACGTACCGGGTCACCAGCTCGTGGCAGGGTGGCTACCAGGCGGAGGTCACCGTCCGGAACACCGGTACGGCGGCCATCTCCGGCTGGACGGTCACCTGGACCGCCCCCGCCGGCACCACGATCGCGTCACTGTGGAACGGCCGGCTCACCACCTCCGGCAGCACGGTGACGGTGCGCAACGAGCCCTACAACGGGCAACTCGCCGCCGGCGCCAGCACCACCTTCGGGCTGACCGGCAGCGGATCGGGTACGCCCTCCGGGTTGACCTGCGCCGCGTCCTGACCCGGCGGCGTCCCCTGCTCCACCTGCGGATCGTGGGTGGGGCAGGGGCCGTCCGGGGGCGTGACGCCACCTCGGACGGCCCCGCGCGGCCCGGGCCTGGGTGGGCCGCGTCACCGCGTTCGCATCGCCGGGCGCCGGGTCAGGCCAGCCTGATGGCGTCACCGTCGACGGTGACGTTCGCGGCGGGCAGCGGCGCTCCCGCCGGGCCACTGCGTACCGAGCCGTCGGCGATGTCGAACACGCTGTTGTGGCAGGCGCAGACGATGGTGCCGTCGGAGACCGAGGTCACCGTGCAGCCCTGATGGGTGCAGGTTGCCGAGTACGCCTTGATGATCCCGTCGGTCGGCTGGGTCACCACCACGCCGGCGTCGGCGAAGATCGCGCCGCCACCGACCGGGATGTCGGCGAGGGTGGCCAGTGCCGGTGGGCCGGGGTCGGCGCCGTCGTCGCCCGGGGTGGCGGTACCGGAGGGGTCGGCACCGGAGGTGCCCGACGGGTCGGCGCCGGCGGTGCCGGCGGGCGGTGCGGCCGGTGGCGCCGCCGTCGGCTGACCGTACGTCGCGCAACCGGCCAACGCGGCCACCCCCACCGCGCCGGTACCGGCCAGCAGGGCGCGTCGCGACCGGCAGCAGCCAGCCTGCTCGTGGTTCATCTGCGGTGCCTTGCCTTTCCGGTGATCAGAACTGGATGCCGAACGTGGTGAAGTACCAGACCGAGGAGGTCAGGAAGATCCCGATCAGGGCGACGAACACGACCCCGCCGACCGTGGGGAGCACCCAACCGGCGAGGCCCCGTTTCGGCAGGGTCAGCATCTTGGTGGCGAACGCCCCGAAGAAGAAGCAGCCCAGCAGGGAGTGCAGCAGCGTACGGGTGTCGTAGTCGGCGAAGCCGAGCGCGTACAGGCAGTGCACCGCGACCGGCACGGTGAGCAGGAACGCGACCCGCCCCGACCAGCGGTGCGCCGCGCCGGCCCAGGACGGGGAGAAGCCGCCGAGCCGACCCCACATCGCCAGCGCGGACAGCAGTTGGATGACGGCGAAGAACGCCGCCCCCGTGCCGAGCCACACCTTCACCGTCAGCGGCGAGGAGAAGCCGGCCACGTTCACCGCGATGCCGGTGGGGGTGTGGGTACGTCCGTAGACGCCGAGCGCCACCGCGACCCCGGCCCCGACGACGAGCGGTACCAGCAGCGAGGGCCGCCGTCTCGGTGCGCTCGGCGGCGGGGCGCCGAAGTCACGCATCACCTCGATGGTGGGCTCGGACGCCCGGCGGGGCACGGTGCGTGCCCCGCCCTGTCGATGCTGGGACATCACCGCGCCCCGGGGATGACCGGTTCGGCGACGAGGGTGACGCCGTCGACCACCGTGCTGTTGAAGGCGGGGTCCAGCGGCGGAGCCGGAATGGGCTTGCCGTTCCAGGTGACGATGCCGATCTGGGTGCCGTCGGGCAGCATGATCCAGCCGCCGTCGAAGCCGGCCTTACGGGTCTCGTCGGTCACCCGGTAGATCGCCGGTGCGGTTCCCGAGCCGGATTTCACCACCGCCTCGTCGGTCGACGTGTCGTCGGGTCGGGCGGTGAACTTCCAGCGCCGTACGCCGACGATCATCTCGCCGCTGGCGCGGTCGCCCCGGATGACACCGGTCAACTTCGCGTCCTTGCCGGTCAGTTCGATCTTGCCGTCGCGCACCGTGCCGGACAGCCACAGCTCCATGCTCCGACCGTCGCAGACGTACGCCTCGGCCTTGCCGTCCTTGACGGTGATGGCGATGGTGGCCCCGTTCTCGAGTTCACCGATCCAGTTCTGCTCGACCGACGTCACCTCGGTGCCGGCCGACGAGCCGTCCGGGTCCGTCGGTGGCGAGGTGCCGGCCGGTCGGCGGGCGTCGGCGTCGCTCGGTTCCTCGTCGGGCGCGGCGGCGTCGGGATCCACCTCGGCGTCGGCGTCCGCCGCCTCGTCGGCGGGTGGGGCCGGCGCGGCGGCCGGTGCACCGCCGCCGGCGGCGGGTTGGGTGCCCGGCGGGGATGCCTGTGCACTCATCGTGAACAGCACGGCAGCCGTCACCGCCCCCGACAGGAGGGTGAGCAACGGGGTCAGGCGCTTCATGGGCCACTCCCTTCGCACAGAGGTACGGGCGGAGGTGGTGGATGGGTTCAATCAGGTGCCGGGAAACCTCTCGCGGGATGTCGCCAGTGCCCGGTTAGGCCATGTTTTCTCGTCCCTCGCGTGGGATAACCGTAAATCAGCAACATCGGTGAATGTCACTTCCATGTCACATGTCATCCAGTGACAGGATGCATCCAAAGCGATAAGCTTCCGGTCGTTGGATCCGTCGGTGCGGGGACCGGGGATCCGATGTCTTGCCTGGTAGTCGAGCTGTCCGGGGTGCCAATCGAAGGCTGGAGGGCGGGCCGGCGTCCGCTCCGTGGGTCGGGATTCGTGGGATCGAGAGCCCTTTCGGGCGCGGTTTTAACGCGACGGCAACATCAAGGCATGGCTGGGGGAAGCGCGTGCTTGTCGTACGGTCGTTGGTGCGTGGAGTCGGACGCCCGTGGCCGCCTCGGACGGCGGTGCTCGCCGGGGTGGGGGGCACCCTGGGCATCGGAGCGGTGGGCTCCATCGCGCTGCTGTTCGGTACGCCCCTGCTGATCGCTCCGCTGGGCTCCACCTGCATGATGATCTTCGGGGCGCCGCACGCGCCGTTCGCCCATCCACGCAACGTCCTCGGTGGACACACGATCTGCACCCTGGTCGGCCTGCTCGGCGTACGCGTGCTGGGCAACGCCCCGTGGACGATCGCCGCCGCGGTCGGCCTGGCCATGGCCCTGATGGGACTGACCCGGTCGTTCCACCCGCCGGCCGGCGGCGACACCGTACTGGTGATGCTGGCGCAACCCGGATGGCTGTTCCTCTTCGTACCTGTCCTGCTCGGCTGCGTGATCCTGCTCGGCATCGCGATGGCCTTCCACAACGCGCACTCCGCCGGTTCCTATCCGGTCTCCTCGGTGCCGACCCGCCGGGAGGTGATCGCCGCCGAGGAGTGAACAGACCGGCCGGCGGGTGGCACCCGACAGGCAGGGACAGGCCGCATCGTCGTGTCCACGTTGATCTTCCATTCCGTATGTATGACCACCGCATGTCGAGACGGGAGTGACGAGCAGATGCAGCAGGGGGAGACCGAACCGAGCCTGTCGCTCGGGCAGGAGAGGTCCTGGTTCATCGATCAGTACGTGGACGCGCCGGTAGAGGTGCTGGTGGAGCAGGTGCGACTGCGTGGCCCGCTGCGGGCGGCCACGCTCGCCGCCGCGCTCGGTGACGTGGTCGCCGCCGAAGCCGTGCTCGGCCTGGCGATCGGCACGGACCAGGGCCGGGCCGACCGGCGGTCGGCGGCGCCGGTGCCGGCGGCGCTGGCCGGCGCGGACCTGTCCGAGCTGTCGGACACCGAACGCGAGGAGGCGGTCCGGCGAGCCGTCGGGCGGGCCAGCGAGACCCGGTTCGACCTCGGCCGTGGCCCGCTGATCCGCGCCGAACTGCTGCGCCTGGCGGCCGACGAACACCTGCTTCTGCTGATCGCCCACCGCGCCGTGGTGGACCCGGCCTCCCTCACGCTCGTCGTCGCCCGTCTCGGTGCGGCCTACCGGGCCCGGCTCGCCGAACCGTCCGGACCGGCCGAGGCCACCGTCCGGGATGAGTTCGCCGGTTTCGCGCAGCGGGAACGCGCCGCGGCGGAGGCGGCCCGGGTGGTCGCCGGCGCCGCCTGGCGGGAGTACCTCGCCGACGTCGCCCCGCTGGAGCTGCCGACCGACCGGATCCGCCCGGTACAGCCCCACTACGCGGCCGGCACCGCCGACCTGCGGCTGCCGCCGGTGCTGCACGAGCAGGTGGAGAACCTGGCCGCCCGGCTCGGCGTGGCGCCGGCCGACGTGCTGCGGGCGGGCTTCCAGGCCCTGCTGCACCGCTGGTCCGGCCAACCGGTGCTGGCGTTGGGAGTCAGCGACGAGCGTCGGACGCCGGACACCGCCGGCCTGGTGGGACCGGTGGCGACCTGGCGGGTGCTGCGCAGCGAGACCGACGAGCACACCCCGTTCGCCGCGCTGTGCGCCCCGTCCGACACTCCCGAGCCGCTGCCGTTCGAGACGCTCGTCGAGGAGGTGCGGCCGCCCCGCGATCCGGCCCGCAGCCCGTTGTTCCAGGCGGCGTTCACCGCCCGCCGGGCCACCGCCGCGACCGACTGCTTCGGCGAGCTGACGGTGCTGGCGCAGACCCTCGTACCGGCCGCGGCCACCCTGCCCGACCTGGCGCTGCTGGCCCAGCCCGACCCGGGCGGCACCCGGCTCACCCTGACCTGGCGGGCCGACCTGTTCGACCCGACGACCACCGAGCGGATGCTCGGCCACTACGTGAACCTGCTGCGTGCCGCGGTCGCCGACCCGGACACCGCGGTGCACCGACTGGCCATCCTCGACGACGCCGAGCGGGCCCGGTTGCTCGACGAGTTCAACCGCACCGACGCGCCGTTCCCGCAGGACGTCACCGTGCACGAGTTGTTCGAGGAGCAGGTGCTGCGTACGCCGGACGCCCGGGCGGTCACCATCGAGGGGCGACACCTGACCTACCGCGAGCTCAACGAGCAGGCCAACCGGCTCGCCCACCGACTGCGCGCCGGTGGCGTCGGGCGGGGCACCCTGGTCGCCCTCTGCCTGGAACGCTCGCTCGAACTCATGGTCGCCGTGGTGGCGGTGCTGAAGTCCGGCGGCGCGTACGTGCCCCTCGACCCGGCGTACCCGACGGACCGGCTGGCCTTCATGCTGGCCGACACCCAGGCCCGCTTCCTGGTCACCCAGCAGCGGCTGCGTGAGTTGGCGCCGGTCGGCGACGACGTCGCGGTGCTCGTGCTCGACGACCCCGCCGACGCCGCGTCGTTGGCCGCGCAGCCCACCGACAACCCGGTGAACGTCAACACCGCCGACGACCTGACCTACATCGTCTACACCTCGGGTTCGACGGGCCGGCCGAAGGGAGTCGAGACGATCCACCGGGGGGTCGTCCGTCTGGTCATCAACACCGACATTCTCCAACTCGACGAGCGGACCAGCTACCTGCAGATCTCCCCGCTCTCCTTCGACGCCTGCACGCTGGAGATCTTCGGGCCGCTGCTCAACGGCGGACGGGTGGTGCTGCTGCCGCCCGGGGTGCCGACCCCGGCCCGGGTCGCGCGTACGGTCCGCGAGCAGGGGGTGGACACCCTCTGGCTGGTCGCGCCGCTGGCGAACCTCACCATCGACACCCACCTGGAGGACCTGCGCGACCTGCGCCAGTTCATGGCCGGCGGAGACGTGCTGTCGCTGCCGCACATCCGTCAGGTGCTGGAGCGGCTGCCGCACGTGTCGATGGTCAACGGGTACGGGCCGACCGAGGTGACCGCCTTCAGCGTCAGCCACCGGATCACCTACGTGGACCCGGACTGGCCGTCGATCCCGATCGGGCGGCCGATGCACAACACCACCGCCTACATCCTCGACCCACTGGGCCAACCGGTACCCGTCGGGGTGTGGGGCGAGCTGTACCTCGGCGGCCCCGGCGTGGCGCTCGGCTACCACAACCGTCCCGACCTCAACGCCGAGCGGTTCCTGCCGGACACCTTCCGCCCGGGCGACGGGCACCGGCTCTACCGCACCGGCGACCGGTGTCGCTGGCTGCCCGACGGCACCATCCAGTTCCACGGCCGGCTGGACACCCAGGTGAAGATCGACGGGCTGCGGGTCGAACTCGGCGAGATCCAGAGTGCCGTGGCCGACGACGAGTCGGTCGCCGCCGCCGTGGTGACCGCACCGGTGATCGGCACGCGACGCACACTCGTCGCGTACGTCGTGCCGGCCGAGGGGCACACCTTCGACCCCGCCGCGGTGCGGGCCCGGGTGGCGGCCGCGCTGCCCAGCGTCATGGTGCCGGCCCACTACGTCACGATTCCCACCATCCCGCTCACCCCGAACAACAAGGTCGACTTCCGGGCGTTGCCCGCGCCGGACCTGGCGGCCGGCGGCGCGCACCGACCGCCGGAGACCGGTACCCAGCAGACCGTCGCCGAGATCTGGCAGGAGATCCTCGGCGTGCCGTCGGTCGGTCTCGACGACAACTTCTTCGAGCTGGGTGGCCACTCGCTGCGTGCGGTACCGATGATCGCGGCGGTCAGCATGCGGTTCGGGGTCGACCTGGCGGTTCAGGACATCTTCGAGGTACCCGTTCTGGAAGCGCTCGCGACGCGTATCGAGGAGCGCATGCTGGAGGCCATTCCCGCGGAGGAGCTGGAGCGTATGTTCGCAGATATCGGCGGCTGAGCCGCAATTGCGGGTCGGGGTCGGGTGTGCCGCACCCGGCCCCCGACCGCACAACTGTCACGACATCCGACGGCTAACCTTGTGCGCCACTGAACGCCAACCGCCGCCGGGATAGTCGAGCACCATTCCATTGGCGTCGACCGTCAATTTGTAGCTGCCGTATCGGCCCTTGTACCGATAGGTGTCGCGGTCGATCCGCTGGTATCCCTGTTCGACGGCGCGTACGCCGAACGAGGGCACCTGGATCCACAGCACCCGGGCGGTGGCCTCAGCGCCGACGGCCAGATCGAGCCGCCGGATGGTCAGGCCGTTCGTGGCCGGGGTAACCGCCAGATCCACGTCCTCGCAAGGAAACGGCAGGTCGAGGGCGCCGTCGGCGGAGTGCCAGCGACCCTCGTCGTCGGCGTGCAGCGCCAGCGTGCGTAACCCGGTCGGCTCGTCCACCTCGATCCGGACGGACCGGGACCGCCGCGAGGCGTCCGTCTCGACGAGGTAGGTGGCGCTGGTCGGCCCGCCCCTGCCTCGGTACAGGGCGGTTCCCGACAGCCGGAAGCCGGTCGGCGTCCGGTCGAGTTTGCCCATTTCCAGGAACAGTCGGTCGGACCGTTCCCAACTGGTCGTACTTAGTCTCTCCAAATCGGACATGCCGGAGATTCTAGTTCCTCGATTCTCCACTGGCGCAAGGGGCCGGTCGGTTGTACCGTCGTTGTCGGAGCGCGATGAGCAGCGATGAGACATTCGCTTCCTGGCACGCCCATGGTTGGCAGTCCAGTTCGGCGACTACTTTCGGTCACACAATTGACGGCGGTTCCGGGCCGACTCCACGAAGGTGGATTCGGTTCGGTGGAGGGCCGTACCCGAATGCCCTTTCCCGCTGCTGAACCAGAAAGGGGAATGCCGTGTCAGTGCCGAGCATCGGCGACGCACCTACCTTCGTGGCGACCGCCGACCACGACAGCATGCGACAGCTCCGGACGTTGATCGACGACGTGTTGGGTGTCCTGGAGGACGTGGGCAAGGGACGGGCCAACCCGGTGGCGCCGGGCGGCCCGACGGCCGTCCGGGCGTACGCGGACGACGTGCTCGCCGAGCCGCTGCTGCCGGCGACCGGCGGCAACCCCGCCGAGGTGCTGCGCAAGCTCGTCGAGGCGTACGCCAACTGGTCGGTGGACGTGAGCCACCCCGCGACGGTGGCCCGGATGCAGTGCCCACCCACCGCGGTCGCCGTCGCCGCCGACCTGGTCGCCGGCGCGCTGAACCAGTCGATGCACGCGTGGGAGGCGGGCCCGTTCGCGCTGGAACTGGAGCGTCGGCTGATCGAGGACCTGGCCACCCTGGTCGGCTACGGCGCCGACGCGGGTGGCACCCTGACCGCCGGCGGAAGCATCTCCAACGTCATGGCCATGCTGATCGCCCGGGACGAGGCGTACCGCCGCCGACTCGGTCGCTCCACGTTCGACAGCGGGTTGGCCGTCGGTGGCGTCCGTCCGGTGGTGCTGTGCACCGAGACGGTGCACTTCTCCGTCGACCGGGGCGCGAGCATCGCGGGCATCGGCGCGGACGGCATCATCCGGGTACCCGCCGACGAGCTGGGCCGGATGATTCCCGCCGAGGCCGACCGGATCCTGCGCGAGCTGCCGTCGGACTGCCTGCCGGTGATGCTCTTCGTCTGCGCCGGTTCCACCGACTTCGGCTGGGTGGATCCGCTGCCCGAGCTGGCGCGGGTGGCCCGCGAGCACGGCGTGTGGCTGCACGCCGACGCCGCGTACGGCGGTGGGGCGCTGTTCTCCGAGCGGCTGCGACCCCTGTTCGACGGGCTCGCCGAGGCCGACTCGGTCACCCTCGACCTGCACAAGTTCGGCTGGGTACCGGCGTCGGCCGGGGTGTTCCTGACCCGGGACGCGGCCATGCTGGACCATCTCGCCGTCCAGCAGACCAGCCTCAACTCGCCGGACGACGTGGCCGAGGGCTTCGTCGGCCGCTACGGGCACTCCATCCAGGCCACCCGCCGCTGCGACGCGCTCAAGATCGCCGCCACCCTGCGGGCGTACGGCCGCGACGGCATCGGCGCCATGGTCGACGCCTGCCACGAGCTGTCCCGGTACGGCGCGGCGCGGGTCGCCCGGGAGGCGAAGCTCGAACTGGCCGCGGAGCCGGTGCTCAGCACCGTGCTGTTCCGTTACCTGCCCGGCGACGGGAGCGATCTCGACACGTTCAACAGCGGCCTGCGGCGGCAGCTGATGCGTGACGGGCACGCCATGCTCGCCCGGGTCTTCCTGCCGCGCCCCGGCGGCGGCAAGGACGTGTGGCTCAAGCTCATGCTGCTCAACCCCGACACCACCGGCGAGCAGCTCGACCAGGTTATCGACGACGTGCTGGCCGCGGGTGCGGCGCTGGAGGCGGCGGGCCGGTCCTGACGCCCCTTCCGCAGAGATCCGTCAGGGAGCGCAACGATGGTGATGCAGCAACACGGTACGACTCTCGCCTACACACCGGCGGACGAGTCGGTGTCGATCCGGGACTCGATGAACGTCCTGCCCCGGGTACTGGCGATGCCGCTGACGTTCCTCACCGGCAAGCCACACACCGGTCAGCGGCCGGTACGGCTCACGCCCGGATTCCATCTCTGGGCGGCGACGGCCTCGATGGTCGGTGGACTGGCGGTCAGCTGGGTCGCGCTGGCAAGCGGCGGTTGGTGGCTGCTGCTTCTGCTGCTGGGCTGGTCGATGACGCTGCACGGGGCCCGGAACCTGCGGATGATGATGTACCACCAGGCGGCGCACCGGAACATGTGGGCCCGTCCCCGCCGGGACCGGGTGGTCGGTCGGCTGGTCGCCGCCGCGCTCATGGTGCAGGACTTCGACCGCTACAGCACCGAGCACGTCATCGACCACCACGCGGTGCATCACATGACCGTCCGCGACCCCACCGTCCAGGCGTTCCTGATCGGCCTGGAACTGCGGCCCGGGATGACCCGCCGGCAGATGTGGCGGCACCTCGTCCGGCGCAAGCTGCTGTCCCCGGCGTTTCACCTGAACTTCCTGCTGGGCCGGATCCAGTCCTACTTCGCCCCGGCCAGCCGGACGCTGCGGGTGGCGACCGTGGCGGGCTACGCCACCGTGGTCGCGGCGGCCGTCCTGCTCGACATGTGGGTCTTCCTGCTGGTCGCCTGGCTGCTGCCGATGACGTTCTTCTACCAGATCAGCAACACCCTGCGGCTGTGCGTCAAGCACACCTTCCCCGGCCCGGAGGTCACCCAGCGGCGCGGTCGGGAGTACTTCGCCAGCCTCACCAACGCCATCCTGATCGGGGAGCGCGCGCCGGCCGACCGGTCGGGTGGGCCGCTGCGCCGCGCCGCCCGGTGGCTGCACTGGTCGCTGCGGATGCTGGTGGTGCACCTGCCGGCACGGTACCTGGTGCTCACCGGCGACACGGTGGTGCACGACTTCCACCATCGGCATCCGATGAGTCGTGACTGGGCCAACTACATCTTCGCCCGGCACGCCGACATCGAGGCGGGACACCGCGGATGGCCGCCGTACCGCGAGGTGTGGGGCCTGATCCCGGCGATCAACCTGGTCTTCGACTCGCTGGGCCGGGCCGACCCACAGGAGTACGACCGGGCCCGGATCGCTCAGGTCAGCGGGCGCAGCGTCTTCTCCGCCTTCGACGACTGACGGCCGGCACGCACTGCGCACATCGGGAGGTACGACGACATGTCCAGTCGCAAGACCCAACGAACCGTCATCATCGGGGTGGCCCGCAGCGACGCCCACGCGGTGGCCAACCATCTCATCGCGATGCGGCTGCGCGAAGCCGGCTTCTGCGTCGTCAACCTGGGCGTCTGCACACCGTTGGAGGATTTCGCCGACGCGCTGGTCGCCCACCCGGACGCCGAGGCGGTGCTGATCGGCAGCCTCAACGGCCACGCGTACGAGGATCTGCGTGACCTGCCGGCGCTGCGGGCCGCCGGACGCCTGCACTGCCCACTGATCGTCGGCGGGAACCTCTCGGTGGGCAGTCACAAGGACGGCGACGAGCGGGAACGGCTGTTGAGCCTCGGCGTCGACCACATTCTCGACGAGGCCGACCAGATCCCGCTGCTGCTGGACCTGCTGCACGCCGCCCGGGCCACCCCGCTGACCGGTGTCTGACCTACCCGAGCTCGACGTCGAGCCACGAGTCGCGGCCATGCTGCCGCCCTGGACGGAGACCATGCAGTACATCCGCAAGTCGCCGAAGCGAGCACCGGTGGAGGTGCTGCGGGCCGCGGCCGCGCGCGGCCGGCCGGTGGTGCAGCCCCGCTGCGGCGTCGGCGGACACGACGAGATGCGGACCCTGCTGACGACTCTGGAGCGGCGCGCCCGGCCCGGCATCCTGACCATCACCATCGACTCGTTCACCCGGCTCAAGCAGTTCCGCACCGCGGCCCAGACGTTGCAGCGTGAGCCGGCGGACCTCAACGGCTATCCGCTGGTCACCCACGGCTGGCGGCGCGGCCGGGAACTCAACGAGGCGGTGGACGCCCCGATCGAGGTCCGGCACGGCTCACCCGACCCGCGTGAGCTGTTCGCGGTCTCGCTGGCCTCGGGGTTCACCTCGTTCGAGGGCGGCGGCATCGACTACAACCTGCCGTACTCCAAGGACGTGTCGCTGACCCGGTCCCTGGCGGCGTGGGCGCAGGTCGACCGGCTCTGCGGGTTGCTCGCCGAGGAGGGGGTGATCGTCGACCGGGAACTGTTCGGCACCCTCACCGCCGTGCTGGTGCCCCCGTCGGTGAGCCTGGCGGTCTGCGTCCTGGAGGCGCGCGCGGCGAGCCTGGCCGGGGTGCGCTGCCTGTCCGTCGCGTACCCGCAGGGCGGCGAGGTGCACCAGGACATCGCCGCGCTGCGCTCGATCCCGGTGCTGGCCCGCCGGTACCTGCCGGAGAACGTGGAGATCTTCCCGGTCCTGCACGAGTTCATGGGCGTCTTCCCGGCCGACCCGGACGTCGCCGACGCCCTGATCCTGTACGGCGGGCTCACCGCCCGACTCGGCGGCGCCGCCAAAGTGATCAACAAGACGAACCAGGAGGCCCGCGGCATCCCCGACGCGCAGGCCAACGTGGCCGGGATCCGCACCGCCGCGCTGGCCTGCACCCACCTGCTCGACTTCGTACGGGTCGACGAGGCGACGGTCGAGGAGGAGACCTACTGGCTGCAACGCGAGGTCGCCGAACTGGTCGAACCGGTGCTGGCCGCCCCGGACCTCGCGGCGGCGATCGTCGACGCCTTCGCCGACGGACGGCTCGACATCCCGTTCAGTGCCAGCGTGCACGCCCGGTCGGAGGTGATCCCCAAGCGGGACGCCACCGGCGCCATCCGCTATCTCAACCCGGGCCGGCTGCCGTTCAGCCGGCCCACCCTGCGCCGCAACGAGCAGTGTCTGCGGGTGGACCGGGCCAGCCTCAGCCGCCGGCTGATCGACGAGATCCGCTCCGACATCAACTTCTTCCTGCACGCGGAGCGACGGTTCCAGGCGGACCGCGCGACGGTCGAGTGCCCCGGCCCGGCCACCGCCGGACCGGGCGCCGCCGCGAGTTCGGGAGGTGTCCGATGATGACCACCGTCCTGCTGGATCCGGACGAGGTGACCCGGGCCGCGCTCGGCGCGGGCGAGGCGGCCACCGCCGGACTGCGCTTCCAGCCCGCGCTGCACCGGCTGGTCCGGGCGATCAACGAGGAGGCGCGGCTCACGCCCGACGGGGCGCGGGTGGCGCGGGATTCGTTGGTCAACGCGCTGCGCGTCCAGCAGCGGCTGGCCGCCCGGCAGCGGCCGTCGACGGACCGGCCGCCGGCCGTGACCGTGGTGACCGGACTGCACCGCACCGGGACGACCCTGCTGCAACTGCTGCTCGCCGCGCACCCGCGGGTGCGCGCGCCGCAGCTGTGGGAGCTGCTGGCACCGGCCGCGACGCAGCCGCCCGAGGAACTGGTGGCCGCGGCCGACCGTTACGTGGCGGAGTACCACCGGGCCGCCCCGGCCTTCGCCGCGATCCATCCGCTGCATCCGCGCAAGCCCGAGGAGTGTCACCGGCTGATCGCCAACAGTTTCCACTCCGAGATCTTCGGGCTGCGCTACCACGTGCCCGGATACCTCGACTGGCTGTCCCGTCAGGACCACACCGCGGCGTACGCGTTGCACCGGGCGCAGCTCACCGCGATCGTCGGCCCCGGCGCGGGTCGGCACGTGGTGCTCAAGTGCCCGTTCCACCTGTGGCACGCCGCGGATCTGGCCGGCACCTACCCGCAGGCCCGGGTCGTCCGGCTGCACCGGGATCCGGTGACCACGGTCGCCTCGGTGTGCAGTCTCACCCGGACGGTGCGGGCGGCGCGTTCCCGGCACGTCGACCCGTACGAGATCGGTGCCTTCTGGCTGGACCGCACCGCCGCCGCCCTGCCGGGCCTGCGCGACCCCGGGGCGTTCGCCGGCCTGCCGGTGCTCGACCTGCGCTACCGCGACCTGGTCGCCGACCCGGTGACGGCCGTCGGCCGGGTCTGCGAGTTCGCCGGGTTGCCGTTCGACGCGTCGGCCCAGCACGCGGTGCGGTCGGCGGTCCGCACCGCCGAGCACACCGCTCCGGGCCGCCACCAGTACCGACTGAGCGACTACGGGCTCGACGCGGACGGCCTGCGCCGTCGCTTCGCCGACTATCGGGCCGCCTACCGACTGTGACCTTGTCCCATCTGGCACGAGCCGACCGCAGAAGGAGAGATGCCGTGACCACCACGACGAACGCCGAGGTTCCCGCGCCGCGCAACCCGCAGCCGACCGCACCGGCGAGCACTCCGATGGAGCTGGCGTTGCAGGAGATCGAGGCGGTGAACTCGGTCGCCGGCGACAACCCCATCAAGATCGGGATCCTGTCGCCGATGAGCCGCCCCGGTGACGCGATGGCCGGTGTACTGGTCTCGCGGGGTGCCCGCCTGGGTGCCGAGTACCTGCGTGAACACGGCGGCGTACTGGGTGGACGCAACGTCTCGTTCATCGCGTACAACGACATGGCGACCGCCGCGGAGGAGGGCTTCCCACGCTCCGCCGTCGCGGGCATGGCGAAGCTCGCCATGGTCGACGAGGTGCTCGCCGTGCTGGGCCAGTGGCACCTGCGTACCACCCCGTGGGTGGCGGAGATGTGCGAGAAGATCGGCGTGCCGATGTTCGTCGAGAACGGGCACAGCACGGTGACCCACGGGCGGCGCACGATCTTCCGCACCTACTTCTCGATCGCCGACCGGGTGCCGCTGATGATGGACTGCCTGGCCGACATCGGCGCCCGCCGCATCGGCATGATCGCGCCCGACACGGTGTTCGGCAAGACCATGGCCGACACCCTCCAGCAGTACGGCGAGTCGCGGCACGGCATGGAGTTCCTCCGGTTCGACTTCGAGCAGGAGGTCGCGCTCGACTGGCGGGAGCAGCTGCGGCAGATCAAGCAGTGGCAGCCGGACGCGTTCATCAACGGCGGGCTCAACGTCGTCGCCGGCGGCGGCCCGGTCGGCAACAGCTACCACATCCTGCAACAGGCCATCGAGCTCGGTCTGCTGCCGGCGGTGCCGATGATGGTGACCTTCGGTTTCCCGATGCGCTCGCAGGACTACTGGCGGATGGCCGGCGCGGGCGGCAACGGGGTGATGTGGCCGGCCACGAAGTTCCGTCCCTCGTGGTCGGAGATGACCCCGATCGGACGCTGGTTCACCGACCGGTTCATGCAGCGTTACGGCTTCGCGCCGCCGGACACCTGCCTGAGCGCCTTCACCGACGTGACCATCATCGGCCAGGCGTTGCAGGTGGCCGGCACGGACAGCCGCGAAGGGCTGCTCGACGCCCTGGAGTCCACCGAGTTCGACACCTGGCGGGGCCCGCTGCGCTTCGAGCGGGGCGCCGAGCACTGGCACCACAACCCGCCGGAGCTGGTGGTCATGCAGTACCAGACGGTCGGGCAGACCTTCGACGAGGCGGCGATCATCTACCCGCCGGCCCTGGCCGACAGCAAGTTCCGGTCCTCGGCAGCCGACGCGGAACTGCCGTGACAACGGCCCCGCAGGCGGCGGACCGGGCGTCGCCGGCACCGCGCACCGTCGCCGCCACGGTCGTGGACACGCTGCTCGCGCACGGCGTGGACCGGGTCTTCTGCGTCGCCGGGGAGAGCTACCTGGCGGTGCTGGACGAGTTGCACGCCGCGTCGACCGTCGACGTGGTCACCAGCCGGCACGAGGCCTCCGCCGGCTTCGCCGCGGTGGCCGACGCGAAGCTCACCGGACGAGCAGGGGTGTGCCTGGTCAGCCGGGGCCCGGGGGCCACCAACGCGAGCATCGCGGTGCACTCCGCCTGGTACGACGCCACACCGCTGGTCCTGGTGATCGGCCAGGTGCCCCGCTGCGACCTCGGCACCGAGGCGTTCCAGGAGGTCGACTACGCACGCGCCTTCAGCGGGCTGGCCAAGGAGGTGCTGGTGCTGCTGGAGCCGGCCCGCACCGGTGAGTTCGTCGCCCGCGCGTTCCGCACCGCCCAGTCGGGCACCCCGGGCCCGGTCGTGCTGGTGCTGCCCGAGGACGTGCTGGACCTGCCGGACCCGGTCGGCGTGGCACCGACCGGCTGGCAGCCGGGCGCGGCCGCGGCCGCCCCGGCCGATCTCGACCGGGTACGGGCGCTGCTGCACGGGGCGGAACGTCCCCTGCTGCTGGCCGGCGGCACGCTCGGCGGCGAGGCCGGGCGGCGGGCGCTGGCCGCCGCCGCCCACCGGCATCACCTGCCCGTGCTGACCAGCAACAAGCGGCAGGACCTGTTCGACAACCGGGACCCGTGCTACGCCGGCCACCTGCACAACAACACCCAGGAACGGCAGCGGACCCTGCTCGACCGCGCCGACCTGGTGCTGGCGGTCGGCACCCGGCTCGACGACGTGACCACCCTGTCGCGGCGGCTGCCGAGGCCCGGCAACCCCGCACAGGCACTGGTGCACGTCTACCCCGACCCGCAGCGGCTCGGCCGCACCCATCCGCCGACGGTCGGGCTGGCCGCCGACCCGGTGCAGTTCCTGCGGCAACTGGCCGACCTCGCACCGGCCGGGGTGGACGCGGGGCGGGTCGGCTGGGTCGACGAGCTGCACCAGCTGGAGGTGGCCAAGGCCCGGTGGTCGCCGCACCCCAGCGACGACGGCCTGGCCTTCGGTGCGCTCGTCGCCGGGTTGGACGAGCTGACCGGCGGCGACGTGGTGGTCACCCTCGACTCCGGCACCTTCACCAGCTGGCTCTACCGCTACCTGCGGTTGACCGGCGACGCGAGGATGCTCGGCGTCGGTTCCAGTGCCATGGGTTTCGGGGTGCCGGGTGGGGTGGCCGCCGCGCTGCGGACCGGCCGGCCGACGGTGGTGATCGTGGGCGACGGCGGGTTCCTGATGACCGGCTCCGAACTGGCCACCGCGGTGAGCCGCCGCCTGCCGTTGATCGTGGTGATCGCCAACAACGGCAGCTACGGCACCATCCGGGCGCACCAGGAGCGGGTCTATCCCGGCCGGGTCATCGCCACCGACCTCGACAACCCCGACTTCGTCGCGCTCGCCCGCGCGTACGGCGCGTTGGGGCTCGCGGTCACCACCGAGCAGGACGTGGAGCCGTGCCTGGCCCGGGCGCTGGCCCACGGCGGGCCGGTGGTGGTCGACGTGCGCACCAGCCTGTCCTGGATCTCGGCGTACCGCCGGATGAGCGTGCGCGGCCCGGTGAGCATGGAGGTGGGTGTCGCGTGAACCTGCACGAATCCCTTACCGAGCTGATCGGTGACACCCCGCTGGTGCGACTGCGCAGCGTGGTGCCCCCCGGCTCGGCCCCGCTCTACGCCAAGGTGGAGTACCTGAACCCGGGCGGTTCGGTGAAGGACCGCATCGCCCTGCGGATGGTGGAGACGGCCGAGGCCGACGGCCTGCTGCGGCCCGGCGGGACCATCGTCGAGCCCACCTCCGGCAACACCGGGGTGGGCCTGGCCATCGTGGCCCAGCAGAAGGGCTACCACTGCGTCTTCACCTGCCCCGACAAGGTGTCCCGCGACAAGATCGACGTGCTCCGGGCGTACGGGGCGGAGGTGGTGGTCTGTCCCGCCGCCGTGCGGCCCGAGCACCCGGACTCGTACCGCAGCGTGGCCTCCCGGATAGCCACCGAGCGGCCCGGCGCGGTCCAGCTCAACCAGTACGCCAACCGCAGCAACCCGGATTCGCACTACCACACCACGGGACCGGAGCTGTGGCGGCAGACCGAGGGCCGACTGACGCACTTCGTCGCCGGAATCGGCACCGGCGGCACGATCTCCGGTGCCGGGCGCTACCTGCGGGAGGTCTCCGGCGGGACGGTGCGGATCATCGGCGTCGACCCGGACGGTTCGATCTACTCCGGTGGCACCGGGCGGCCGTACCTGGTGGAAGGGGTGGGCCAGCCGAGCCGCCCGGACTCCTACGACCCGTCCGTGGTCGACGAGGTCATCGCGGTCACCGACCAGGAGTCGATCCTGATGACCCGCCGGTTGGCCCGCGAGGACGCCCTGCTCACCGGCGGCTCCGGTGGGATGGCCGCCGCCGCGGCGGTGCGGGTGGCCGCCGCGGCCGGACCGGAGGCCCTCGTCGTCGTGCTGCTGCCGGACTCCGGCCGTGGTTACCTGTCCAAGATCTTCAACGACGACTGGCTCGCCGGCCTGGGCCTGTACGACCCACCCACCGACCAGCCGAGGGTGCGCGACGCGGCGACCGGTGGACATCCGCCGCTGATCCGGCCGGACGAGACCCTGGCCAACGCGGCGAAACTGCTGCGCGACGCCGACACCACGCACCTGCTGGTCAGTGCGGCGGCGCCGCCGCTGCGGCTGGCGGAGATCCTGGGATGCGTCACCGAGGCGACGCTCGCCGGTGCGTACGCCGCCGGTGCCGGCGCCGACGACCTGGTCGGCGATCACCTGAGTCCGCCGCCGCCGCAGGTCGGCGCCGGCACGCCGTTGCCGGACGTGGTTCCGATGCTGTCCGAGCCGTCGACCGCCGTGCTGGTGGTCGACGGAGGACTCCCGCGTTGCCTGCTGACCGCCCGCTGCCTGGTCGCGTACCTGGGCGAGGGTGGGGGCGCGAGCGGGTCCGCACCACCATCATCGCGGGGGAAGCCGTGAACGCTGTCATCGAGTACGTGGACCCGATCGAGGGGTTCCGGGGCTGGCTGGCCTACGACGGGTTGGACTGCCGGCTGGCCGCCGGTGGTTGCCGAGTGAAACCGGGGCTGACCGCGGCGGAACTGGGCGAACTGGCCTCCCGGATGACGCTCAAGGAGCGGCTGCTGGGCATCAACGTCGACGGCGCGAAATGCGGCATCGACTACGACCCGAGGGCGCCGGGCAAGGCGGCGGCGCTGCGTCGCTTCCTCCGCTTCCTGCGCGGGCAGCTGATGACCCGGTTCAGCATGGGCTGCGACATGGGCACCCAGTGGGACGAGTTGGAACAGCTCGCCCTGCTGGAGGGCATCCCGTCGATCAAGTACGCCGTCCGGGGCGCCCAGGAGTTCAGTGAGGCGGAGTTCGTCGCCCGGATGGGCCTGCTCGACCAGCACGTCGGCGCGCTGACCCTGGCCCAGCGCCGCGCCGGGCACGCCCTGGCCCAGGCGGCGGTGATGGCCGCCCGGGCCAGTGCCCTGCCGGGTCCGCTCTCCTGCACGCTGCAGGGGTTCGGCAACCTGGGACGCGCGGCGGCGTACACCCTGGCGCAGGAGGGCGTACGGATCACGGCGATCGCCGACGAGTACGGCTGCGTCGCCGACCCGGGTGGACTGGACGTCGCCGCGATGCTGGCCGAGCCGGCCGGCACCCCGGTGTCGCAGCTGGCCCGGCACGTCCGACGGATGCCCGCTGCCGCGCTGCTCGACCTCCCCACCGACCTGGTCCTGCTCGCCGCCGGCGCCGACGGGCTGCCGGCGGAGCGGGCCGACCGGCTGCCGGCACCGGTGGTGGTGGTCGGTGCCAACTGCGGGCTCAGCCCGCAGGCGGAGCACGCGCTGCACCGGGCCGGGGTGCTCGTGGTGCCCGACTTCGTCGGCGGCATCGGCGGATCAGCCTCGATGGAGGCGCTGTTCGGGCCCACCCGCTGTCCGAGCCCGCGCGGGGTGCTCGACGGCGTGACGGAGCTGATGCGTCAGCTCGTCGACCACCTGACCGACGAGGCCCGCCGCCGGGGCCTGCCGCTGCGCCAGGTCGCCTACGACACCGCCGCCGCCGCCCGCGTGACCCCCGACCAGCCGCCGTACGGCACCAGCCCCTTCCTCACCCGACCACTGACCGCGACCAGCCGATCCGTTCGTCGCTGAACCACGGAGGCACCGATGTCCGTCACCCACGCCCATTCGGTCGAGACCTGCCGCCACGAGCGGGGCCACATCACCGACTCCCGCTTCTACGGCAACCGCTACGCGACCGCCGCCAGCCGGCGGATCTACTGCGACGTCTGTCGCAAGCAGCGCTGGCTCGACATCGAGGCGGCGCTGGCCCAGGCGCAGGGTGAGCTGGGCATGATTCCCGCCACGGCGGTCGAGGGCATCGTGGCGGCGGCCCGGCTGGACCGCATCGACCTGGACGCGGTGCAGCACGAGATCGAGCGCTCCGGGCACTCGCTCGTCGGCCTGCTGCGGGTGTTCCAGGCGGCCTGCCCGGACGGCACCGGGGAGTTCATCCACTTCGGCGCCACCACCCAGGACATCCAGGACACCGGGCAGTCGCTGGAGATCCGCGACACCCTCGACGAGATCGACCGGGAGCTGACGGAGATTCTCGGCTGCCTGGTGGAGCTGGCCGAGGAACACGCCGAGACGGTGGCGGTGGGACGCACCCACGCCCGCGCGGCGCTGCCGATGAGCTTCGGCCTCAAGGCGGCCAGCTGGATCGACGAGATCCTGCGGCACACCGAGCGGCTGGCGACCGTCCGGTCCCGGGTGGTGGTGGCCCAGCTGTTCGGCGGTGCCGGGACCATGGCCGGCTTCGGCACCGAGGGCATCGGGTTGCTGGAGCGGTTCGCCGCGCGGCTGGGTCTGGGCGTACCGACGATCGGCTGGCACGTGGCCCGCGACCGGGTGGTGGAGTTCGTCACCACCCTGGCCATGGTGGCCGGCACCCTGGGCCGGGTGGCCGACGAGATCCGCACCATCGGCCGGCCCGAGTTCGGCGAGGTCACCGAGCCGTGGCGGTACGGCAAGGTCGGGTCGAGCACCATGCCGCACAAGCGCAACCCGGAGCGGTGCGAGCAGGTGGTGGTGATGGCGAAGCTCGCCGCCGCCCAGGCGGGCATCGCGTACAGCGGGATGATCGGTGACCACGAGCGGGACTCGCGGGCGCTGCGGGTGGAGTGGGCGTGCGTGCCGGACGTGTCCCACTACACCCTGGCCGCCTGCGAGATCACCCGGGAGCTGGTCAGCGGCCTCACCGTCAACGTCGACCGGCTGCGGGAGAACACCCGGGTCGTCGCCGACCAGCTCGCCTCCGAGCGGCTGATGCTCGCCCTCGGCGCGCACGTGGGCAAACAGACCGCCCACGAGCGTGTCTACGAGCTGAGCCAGCAGGCCCACGACGCCGGTGGCTCGCTGCGGGAGTCCCTGGACGGCTGCGCCGAGCTACGCCGCCTGCTGCCCGACCACGAGGTCGAGGTGATCTTCGATCCGGCCCGCTATCTCGGTGCGTCGACCGACCTGACCCACCGTGCCGTGGCGGAGGCGCGCAAGTGGCTGGCAGGCCGCGGGTGAGCGGTGCGCGACGACGGGACCGGCCGATGTGCCGGCGAGCCGGCGGCGGACCCCACCGGGGGCCCGTCCGGCGGCCGCCGGCCGGTTCCGGGTCAGCCGCGGCCCATCAGCGCGCCGCCGTTGATCTGGATGATCTGGCCGGTGACGAAGCCCGCCGTGGCGCCGGCGAGGTAGCCGACCAGCCCGGCGACGTCGGCCACCGTGCCGCCGCGACCCACCGGCGCCTGCGCCGAACGCTGCCGGTGGAACTCCGGCGTCATCCGGTCCCGGTAGAACTCGGTGCCGCCCACGTAACCGGGCGCGACGACGTTCACCGTGATGCCCGCACCGGCCAGCCGCGCGGCCAACTCCGTGGACCACGGGTGCAGCGCCGCCTTGGCGGCCCCGTAGGAGGCGTTGCCACGGAAGGCCGCGATGGAGGTCACCGTGACGATCCGACCACCCGGGCGGCGCAGGGCGGGCAGCAGCGCCTGGGTCAGCAGCACCACCGGCAACACGTTGCCACCGAGGTTGTGCAGGTACTGCTCGCGCAGGGTGGACAGATCCTCGGCGGGCTGCGGCGCGAAGTTGCCCCCGGCGTTGTTGACCAGCACGTCGACCGTACGGTCCCCGGCGGTGATCTCGTCGGCGGCCCGGCGTACCTCATCGGGTTCGCACAGGTCGGCGACCACCGCCCGGACCCGGCGGTGCTCGCCGGACAACTCCTCGGCGGTGCGTCGCAGCACCTCCGCGCGCCGGCCGAGCAGCACCACCTCGTGCTCCGCGGCCAGCTCCTCGGCGATCGCCCGCCCGATCCCGGTGCCACCTCCGGAAACCACGGCCAGCTTCGGCACGCCCACCACCCCTCTCGGTCATCGATGCCCGGCAGTATCCACCACTTCAGTCCGACGGGAGCAGCCGCGTGAGCGCGCACGACCATCACAGCGATCCGCTGCCCGACACGGCGCAGGGCATCCTGGCCGAGGACCGGGCCCACCTGTTCTACTCCTGGTCCGCGCAGCGACAACTGTCGCCGATGCCGGTGGCGCGGGCGCTCGGCTCGTACTTCTGGGACTACGACGGCAACCGCTACCTCGACTTCGCCTCCCAGTTCGTGCACGTCAACATCGGTCACCAGCACCCGAAGGTGGTGGCGGCGATCCAGCGCCAGGCCGAACGGCTGTGCACGGTCAGCCCGGCGTTCGGCAACGACCAGCGGGCACGGGCGGCCCGGCTGATCGCCGAACGGGCACCGGGCGACCTCGACCGGGTGCTGTTCACCAACGGCGGCACCGACGCGGTGGAACACGCCGTACGGATGGCCCGCCTGGTCACCGGGCGGCCGAAGGTGCTCGCCGCGTACCGCTCCTACCACGGCGGGTCCCACCTGACGCTGCACCTGACCGGCGACCCGCGCCGCTGGCCGATCGACACCGGCGCGGCCGGCGTGGTCCACTTCTTCGGCCCCTACCTGTACCGCAGCGCGTTCCACGCCCGCACCGAGCCGGAGGAGGCCCAGCGGGCGCTGGCCCACCTCGAGCAGGTGATCGCGTTGGAAGGGCCGGGCACCGTCGCCGCCGTGATCCTGGAACCGGTGGTCGGCACCAACGGGGTGCTGGTGCCGCCGGAGGGCTACCTGGCCGGCGTACGCGAGCTGTGTGACCGGCACGGCATCCTGCTGATCGCCGACGAGGTGATGGCCGGCTTCGGCCGGACCGGACGCTGGTTCGCGGTGCAGAACTGGGACGTCGTACCCGACCTCATCACCTTCGCCAAGGGGGTGAACTCCGGCTACGTCCCGCTCGGCGGGGTGCTGATGGGTCCGCGCGTCTTCGACGCCTTCGCCGACCGGCCCTACCCCGGCGGCCTGACCTACTCCGGTCACCCGCTGGCCTGCGCCGCCGCGGTGGCCGCCATCACGGCGATGAGCGAGGAAGGGATCGTCGAGAACGCCGCCCACCTCGGTGCCGAGGTACTCGGCCCCGGTCTGCGGGAGCTGTCCGAACGCCACCCGGTCATCGGCGAGGTACGCGGACTGGGCGTGTTCTGGGCGCTGGAGCTGGTGCGGGACCGGGACACCCGCGAGATGCTGCCGCCGCTGGGGGCGCCCGGCGGCCCGCCCGGCCCGATGGAGGAGCTGGCCGCCGCCTGCCGCAAGCGCGGGCTCTGGCCGTTCCTGCACACCAACCGGATCCACGTCGTGCCGCCGTGCACCGCGACCGAGCGGGAGATCCGCGAGGGCCTGGACATCCTCGACGAGGCGTTGTCCGTCATAGGCAGCCACTACCGATGACCTCCGAAACCATCCGACAGTCGTCACCGCAGTCCGTGCCGAGGAGCGAGATGAACCAGCACGCCCAACGCCTCTCCACTCTGACCGCCGAGCAGCGCGCCCTGTTGCTGAAGCAGGTCGGTGCGCAGTTGACCGAACGCCAACGCCCGTCGACCCGGATCCCCCGCCGGGTCGGGGACGCGGACCGGGCGCCCGTGTCCTACCTGCAGGAACAGCTGTGGTTCCTCGACCAGTTGGTGCCGGGACAGTCCACGTACAACGTGCCGTCGGTGTTCCGGTTGCAGGGACCGCTGGACCTGACGGCCCTGCGCCGCGCGCTGGCCGACATCGTCGATCGGCACGAGGCGCTGCGGACCACCATCCGGGCCGAGAACGGCGAACCGTACCAGCACATCGCCAAGCCGGGGGACCAGCCGCACCACCTGGTGGTGGACGACCTCAGCGACGTCGCGGACCCGGCGGTGCGGCTGGCGGAGGCGCAGCGGCGGGTGCAGGAGGAGATCCGGCGACCGTTCGACCTGGCGGAGGGGCCGCTGTTCCGCTCGCTGCTGGTCCGCCTCGACGACGCCGACCACCTGCTCGCCGTCACCATGCACCACATCGCCTCCGACGGCTGGTCGCAGGCGGTGCTCACCAACGAGCTGTCCGAGCTGTACGCGGCCCACCACACCGGCCGCCCGCCGGCGCTGGCACCGCTGCCCGTGCAGTACGGCGACTACGCGGCCTGGCAGCGCAACCAGCTCAGCGACGAGGTCTTCACCGACCAGCTCGACCACTGGCAGCAGCGGCTGAGCGGGTTGCCCACCCTGGAACTGCCCACCGACCGGCCGCGACCGGCCACGATGTCGTACCGCAGCGCCGCGGTGTCCCGCACCCTCGACGGGGACCTGCTGCACCGGCTGCGTCAGCTCTCCGCCCGCAACAACGCCACCCTGTTCATGACGCTGATGACGGCGTACCAGGCGGTGCTGGCCCGCTACAGCGGACAGGACGAGATCGTCGTCGGCACCACCACCACCGGCCGGGAGCCGGCGGAGCTGGAGCCCCTCATCGGCTACTTCGTCAACATGGTGGTGCTGCGGACCGAGGTCGCCGACGACCCGACCTTCGGCGAACTGCTGACCCGGGTACGCGGCGTGGTGCTGGAGGCGTGGAAACACCAGCAGGTGCCGTTCGAGAAGGTCGTCGAGCGGATCCAGCCGGTCCGTGACCCCTCGCGGAACCCGCTGTTCCAGGTGGGTCTGCAACTGCTGGGCAGCGCCACCCAGAGCACCGAGCCGAACCTGCCCGGGCTCACCGTCACCTCGCTGGACGCCAACCCGGGCGGGCACCCGTTCGACCTGTCGATCACCTGCACCGAGAGCCCCGACCAGCTGCGGCTGGTCGCCGACTACTCGGTCGACCTGTTCGACGAGCCGCGGATGGCGCGGCTGCTGCGGCATCTCGAACGGGTGTTGCGGACCGCCGTCGAGGCCCCCGACACCCCGCTGTCGGCGCTGCCGCTGCTCGACGAGGAGGAGCGGACGCTGCTGCTGCACACCTGGCAGGGACCGCGGGGGGAGCGCGCCCGCGAACCGGTGCACGTGCAGATCGCGCGGCTGGCCGCCGAACGACCCGACCTGGTGGCGGCCACCCTGCACGGTGCCGAGCTGACCTACGGCGAGCTGGATCGCCGCGCCCGGGTGCTGGCGCACCGCTTCCGGGCGCTCGGCGTGGGCCGGGACGACATCGTCGCGTTGCTGCTGGAACGAGGCTTCGACCTGATCGTCGGCATGGTCGCCGCGCAGCAGGCCGGCGGCGCGTTCGTGGTGATGGACCCGGGCCACCCGGTACGCCGCATCGAGTTCATCCTCGAAGACACCGCGGCCAAGGCGGTGGTCACCCGCAGCGCGCTGGCCGACCGGCTGCCCGAGGGCGCCGCCGCCACGCCGGTGCTGGTCGACACGGAGTGGGACGAGCTGTCGGCGGCGGCCGCCGGTGCTGCGCCGCTCGACGAGCTGGCCGACGAGAACTCGCTGGCCTACGTGCTCTACACCTCGGGGTCGACCGGCAAACCCAAGGGCGTGATGATCGAGCATCACGCACTGAACACGTTCCTGCTCTGGCTCGGCAACATCTTCGACTTCGGCCCCGGCGACCGGTTGCTGCAACACATGGCGCCCATCTTCGACTTCGCCGAGGGTGAGATCTTCACCGCGCTGACCCGTGGCGTGACGATGGTCTTCGTACCGGAGGAACACCGCACCGACCCGGACGTGATCGGGCAGCTGCTGGTCTCGGAGAAAATCACCTACATCGGCGGACCGCCGGCCATCCTGGGCCGCATCCCGCCGGGCAGCTACCCCGACCTCAAGTACATGATCGCCGGCGGTGAGGCGGTCACAGGTGATCTCATCAACCGCTGGAACACCCCGGGCCGCCGGTTCATCAACGGGTACGGACCGACCGAGGCCGCCGTCGGCTGCATCTTCTACGAGTGCGAGCACCGCACCTGGATCGGCCAACCGCCGATCGGGCGGGCCATGCCCAACCGGGTGGCCTACGTGCTGGACCGGTGGAACAACCTGCAACCGGTGGGGGTGCCCGGTGAGGTGGTCACCGGCGGTGAGGGCCTCGCCCGGGGCTACCTCAACCGGCCGGAGTTGACCGCCGAGAAGTTCATCGACGACCCGTACCGTCCCGGTGAGCGGATGTACCGCACCGGCGACCTGGGCGTGTGGACCGAGGACGGGCAGATCCAGTTCCTCGGCCGCATCGACACCCAGGTCAAGCTCAACGGGCTGCGCATCGAGCTGGAGGAGATCGAGTCGACGCTCACCGCGCATCCCGGCGTCGCCGAGGCGGCGGTGGCGCTGCGCGAGGACAGCCCCGGCAGCAAGCGGCTGGTCGGCTACGTGGTCCCGGCCGGCGCGGCGGCACCACCGACCGAGGAACTGCGCGAGCACCTGCTCGCCGATCTGCCGCCGTACATGGTGCCGCACGTCTTCGTGGCCCTGGACGTGCTGCCGCTGACCAGCGTCGGCAAGGTGGACCGCAACCGGCTCCCGGTGCCCGAGGAGACCGGGTCGGCCGAGGTGGAGCTGGTCGCGCCGCGCACCCCGGAGGAGGAGCGGGTCGCTGAGATCTTCGCCGCGGTGCTCGGTGTCGAGCGGGTCGGTGCCGACGCGAACTTCTTCGAGCTGGGCGGCAATTCGCTGATGGCGGCCCGGGTGCTGTCCCGGATCGCCGAACTCGGCGGGGCCAGCGCGACCATGCGGGACTTCTACACCAAGCCGCGGGTCAGCGAGATCGCGCAGCTGCTCGCCGGCACGCCGTCGGCCACCGACACCGCGACCCCCACCGACGCGGCAGCGGTGACCGACCAGACCCGGGCCCGGTTGGAGCAGGAGATCGCCGACCTGGAACAGCGGCTCCGGGCCGCGCGGGCGGCCCTCGCCGGGCAGGACGGTCCGGCGTCCGGCGGGCACGAGGGACAGCGGCTGCCGCTGTCACCGACCCAGGAGCAGCTCTGGTTCCTCGAACAGCTCGCACCCGGCCAGCCCACCTACCACATCCCGGTGCCGGTACGCCTCACCGGACCGCTCGACGTCGACCTGCTCGGTCGGGCGCTGACCGCCGTGGTGGCCCGCCACGAGGCGCTGCGCACCACGTTCGGCACCGAGGACGACACCCCGTACCAACTGGTGTCACCCGTCGGTGAGGTGCCGCTGCCGGTGCACGAGCTGGACGCGACGGCAGCCGACGACCGGGAGCAGGCGCTGCGCGTCGAGCTGGAGCGCGACGCCACCGAACCGTTCGACCTGGGTCGCGACCTGATGCTGCGGGCCCGGCTGATCCGCCTCGACGGCCAGGAGCACGTGCTCAGCATGGTGTTGCACCACATCTGCGCCGACGGCTGGTCGGCCGGGCTGCTGGTGCGTGATCTCGCCGAGCTGTACGACGCGTTGCGGCACGACCGGCAGCCGCAGCTGCCCGCCCTGCGGTTGCAGTACGCCGACCACGCGCTGGCGCAGCGCCGGCAGCTCGACGCCGGTGACCTGGAGCCGCAGCTGGCGTACTGGGCTGGGCAGCTGGCGGACGCGCCCACCCTGGACCTGCCCACCGACCGGCCCCGCCCGGCCACGGCCAGCAACCGCGGCGCCCTGCTGGTGCGCCGGATGCCCGCCGACGTGCTGGAGGGCCTGCGCCGGGTGGCCCAGCAGGAGCAGGCCAGCACGTACGCGGTGCTGCTCGCCGGCTTCAAGACGGTGCTGATGCGCTACACCGGCGTCGACGACGTGGTGGTCGGCACCGCCGGTGCCGGTCGCGGCCGTCCGGAGCTGGAGGACCTGGTCGGCTTCTTCGTCAACATGCTGGCCCTGCGTACCGACCTCTCCGGCGACCCGAGCTTCGGCGAGGCGGTCCGCCGCACCATGGGCACCCTGCTGGCCGCCTGGGACCACCAGGACGCGCCGTTCGAGCGGGTCGTCGGGCGGCTCGGTCGACGCCGCGACGCCAGCCGCAACCCGGTCTTCCAGGTCTCCATCGACCTGCTCAGCGGCGACCTGGTGGATTTCCGGTTCCCCGGGCTGGCCGCCGAGTTCCTCGACGTCGATCCCGGCGTCTCCCGCTTCGACATGGCGATCAACGCGTACGAGGAGACCGACGGCATCACCTTCCGGATCGAGTACGCCACCGATCTGTTCGACACCGCCCGGATCGAGGCGATGTTCGGCCACCTGGAGCGCGTTCTGCGGGCCGCCGTGGCGGCGCCGGAGACCCCGTTGTCGGCCCTGCCACTGCTCGACGACACCGAGCGGACCGAACTGCTGGCGCTGGCTCAGGGGGAGCGACGAGCCCACCGGCCGGCGACCCTGCCGGAGCTGTTCGCGGCGAGCGTGGCCCGCACCCCGCAGGCCACCGCGGTCATCGCCGCCGAGGGCACGCTGAGCTACGCCGAACTCGACGAGCGCAGCCGTCGGCTCGCCGCGCGGCTGCGTGCCGCCGGGGTGGGCACCGGGGAGGTCGTGCCGGTGCTGCTGGAGCGCAGCCTCGCGGAGGTGGTGAGCGTGCTGGCCGTGCTGCGGGCCGGTGCCGCGTACGCGCCGATGGACCCGGCCGCGCCGCCGAGCCGGCTGGCCTTCCAGGTACGCGACACCGGCGCCCGGGTGGTGGTCGGCGACCCGGCGCGGCTCGGCACCCTGACCGGGGTTACCGTCGTGGACCCGGCGGCAGAGCTGCCGGACGCGGCCGACGAGCCGTGGCTGGCCGAGCTGACCCCCGAGTCGCTGGCGTACGTGCTGTACACCTCCGGTTCCACCGGCGAGCCGAAGGGTGTGCTCATCGAGCACGGCATGGTCGCCGGCTACCTGGAGTGGATGGTGCCGGACTTCGGCATCGAGCCACGGTCCCGGATGATGCACTGCTGTGCGCCGGTGTTCGACCTGGCCGTCGGTGAACTGTTCGGTGCCCTCACCGCCGGTGCGGCCGTGGTGGTGGCCGGTCACGACGACGTGCACCGACCGGGCGCGCTGACCGGGCTGGCCCGCGAGACCGGCGCGACGCACATCTTCACCACCCCCACGGTGCTGGGTCTGCTCGATCCCGCCCAACTGCCGCAACTGCGGTCGGTGATGATGGCCGGCGAGCCGGCGCCGCCGTCGCTGGTGGCCGCCTGGCACGTCGACGGCCGGCGGGTGCTCAACCTGTACGGCCCGGCCGAGGCCACGGTGGGCTGCACCTGGTACGAGTGCCCGGCCGGCGGCGCACCCGCGGCGACCGTACCGATCGGTCGTCCGATGCCGAACCGGCGGGTGTACGTCGTCGACGACAGCGGCGACCTGGCGCCGGTCGGTGTGCCCGGTGAGCTGGTCGTCGCCGGCAACGGGGTGGCGCGTGGCTATCTCGACCGACCCGAGCTGACCGCCTCGGCGTTCGGTGCCGACGAGCGGGCCGGGGAGGGACGGGCCTATCGCACCGGTGACCTGGCCCGGTGGGACCGGGACGGCCAGTTGGAGTTCCTCGGCCGCCGCGACGGGCAGGTCAAGCTGCGTGGCCTGCGGGTCGAGCTGGGCGAGGTCGAGCACGCCCTGCGCACGTCGGCCGGCGTGTCCGGGGCCGCCGCGGCGGTGCACGGCACGGGCGCCGAGGCGGTCCTGGTCGGATACGTGGTCGGCGAGTTGTCGGACGACGACGCGGAGGCCCTGCGGGCGACGCTCGCCGGGAAGCTGCCCGGGTACATGGTGCCCAACGTGGTGCTGCGCCTGCCGCAGCTGCCGCTGACCCGCACCGGCAAGGTGGACCGCAAGCGGTTGCCCGCGCCCGAGTCCGGTGCCGGGCAGGCGGCGTACGTGCCGCCGGGCACCGACGACGAGCGGCTCATCGCCGGGGTCTTCGCCGACCTGCTCGGTCTGGAACGGGCCGGCCGCGAGGACGAGTTCTTCCTCAGCGGCGGCAACTCGCTGCAGGCGATCCGGGCGGTGGGCCGGCTCAACGACGCACTCGGTGTGCCGCTGACCGTGCGGGACTTCTACGCGGCACCGACCGTCGCGGCCCTGGCCGAGCTGGCCGGACGCCGACGGGCCGCCGAGCAGGCGGCGCAGTGGCAACTGCTCGACGAGATCGAGCAGCTCAGCGACGACGAGGTGGAACGGCTGCTGGCGGCGGACTGATCGCCGGTCGCGTCCGCGGGCCCCGCCGCCGTGCGCGGCGGGGCCGGCGGTGTCCTGAAAGGAGTGAGATGTCCGACGAGACCTTCGACGGCAGGGTAGCCCGACTGGACGAGCGCCGGCGGCTGCTGCTGGAACGGATGCGGCAACAGCGCCGGCAGCCACCGGCGACGATCGGTGCCCGCCCGGCCGGCGACGAGCGGGTGCCGCTGTCGCGGGCCCAGGAACAGTTGTGGTTCCTCGCCCAGCTCGCGCCGGCCGAGCCGACGTACAACCTGGTGCAGGCCTCGTACCTGACCGGCGAGGTGGACCCCGCCGCGCTGCGGCGGGCGTTGGACGGCGTGGTCGCCCGGCACGAGGCGTTGCGGACGGTCGTGGAGAGCGTCGACGGCGTGGCGTACCAGCGGGTGCTGCCGCCGGGTCCGGCCAGCCTGGTCGTCGACGACGTGTCCCGGCTGCCCGAGGAGCAGCGCCGGCCGGCGGCGCTCACCCTGCTCCAGCAGCAGGAGGTGCACCGCCCGTTCGACCTGGCCACCGGCCCGCTGTTCCGGGCCCGGCTGGTCCGGCTCGGTCCCACCGAGCACGCCCTCGCCGTCGCGGCGCACCACATCGTGGTCGACGGCTGGTCGATGGGCCTGATCCTGCGGGAACTGGCCGCCGCGTACGACGCCCACCGGCACGGCACGTCAGCGCGGCTGGACCCGCCCGCCCTGCAGTACCCGGACTTCGCCCGCTGGCAGCATCAGCAACTGGCCACCGCCGAACTGGACAACCACCTCAGGTACTGGGCGCAGCGGCTGGCCGAGCTGCCCACCCTGGAACTGCCGGCCGACCGACCCCGGCCGACCACCGCGTCGTTCCGGGGTGCGCTGCTGGAGCAACCACTGGATCCGCAGCTGCACGCCGGGGTGCAGGCGTTGGCCAAGGAGACCGGCGCGAGTCCGTTCATGGTGCTGGTGGCCGCCTTCGCGGCGATGCTCGCCCGCTACACCGGCACCGACGACCTGGCCGTCGGCACCACCTTCAGCGGGCGCAGTCGACCGGAGCTGGAGAGTGTGGTCGGGTTCTTCGCCAACATGGGGGTGCTGCGACTGGACACCTCGGGCGACCCCAGTTTCGCCACCCTGGTCGACCGGGCCCGGGACACCTGCCTGGGCGCGTGGGAACACCAGGACGCCCCGTTCGAGCGGGTGGTGCAGCGGCTCGCCCCACCCCGCGACCCGGGCCGCAACCCGCTGTTCCAGGTGGCCGTGCAACTGCTGGACGGCTCCACCTGGGGCGGACCGACGCTGCCCGGCACCGACAGCACCCCGGTCGACCTGCGGCTGGACCGGTCCCGCTTCGACATGATGGTCAGCCTCGTCGACCACGGCGACCGGTACTCGGTGCTCACCGAGTACTCCACCGACCTGTTCGACGCACGGCGGGTACGCGCCATGCTCGACCACGTCGCCCGGCTGCTCGACGCGGGTCTGGCCGACCCGGGTACGACGCTGTCGCGGTTGCCGATGCTCGATCCCGCCGAACGCGAGCGGGTCCTGGCCCTCGGCGCGGGCGAACGACGTGAGGTGGCCCCGGCCACCGTCCACCAACTGGTGCGGGCGCAGGCCGAACGCGACCCCGACGCGGTGGCCGTCCGGCACGGCGATCACGAGCTGACCTACCGGGAGCTGCTCGACCTGGCCGCCCGGCGGGCGGCCGGCCTGCGCGCCGCCGGCCTGCGACCCGGCGACCGGGTGCCGGCGCTGCTGGACCGGGGCGTCGACGAGGTGCTGACGCCGCTGGCGATCTGGCACGCCGGTGGGGTGTACGTGCCGCTGGACACCGCCGCCCCACCGAACCGGCTGCGCCGGATCCTGACCAACTGTGCCGCCCGGCTCGTGCTCACCCGCACCGAGCACGCCGCCGGGGTGCCGGACGGCCCGTGGCGGACCCTCCTGCTCGACACCGGCGACCTGGACACCGCCGCCGGGCTCGCCCCGGAACCGTCCACCGGCCCGGACGACCTGGCGTACGTGCTGCACACCTCGGGCACGACGGGTGACCCGAAGGGCGTCCAACTGCCGCACCGGGGTTTCGTCACCTACCTGGACTGGATGCGCGACCAGTGGCGCTGCGGGCCCGGCGACCGGGTGCTGCACGGCTGCGCGCCGGTGTTCGACCTGGCGGCGGGCGAGGTGCTGGCGGCGCTCACCTCCGGTGCCACGGTGGTGGTGATCGGCAAGGACCGGTTGCTCTCGCCGGGCGGACTCGCCGAGGTCCTGGCGGCCGAACGGATCACCCACCTGTTCCTGACCCCGACCACGCTCGGTCTGGTCGAGGGCGACACCGACCGGTTCGACGCGCTGCGGGAGGTGCTGGTCGGTGGCGAGGTCTGCCCCGCCGACCTGGTGGCCCGGTGGGCGCGTCCGGGCCGGCGTCGGTTCGTCAACCTGTACGGCCCGACCGAGGCCACGGTGGGCTGCCTCGCCCATGACTGCACGGACTGGTCGGCAGCCACCCCACCGCCGATCGGCGTGACGATGCCGAACCGCCGCACCTACCTGGTCGACCGCTGGGACAACCCGGTCCCGGTCGGGGTGCCGGGGGAGATCCTGATCGGCGGCGCGGCGTTGAGCACCGGCTACCTCAACGACGACGAGCTGACTCGACGCCGGTTCACGGTGGATCCGTTCGATCCGCAGGGGCGGGTCTACCGCACCGGCGATCGTGGCCACTGGGACGCGCAGGGCCGGCTGCACTTCGGTGGCCGGCTGGACGGCCAGGTGAAGTTGCGCGGCCTGCGCGTCGAACTCGACGAGATCGAGGCACTGCTGAGCCGGCACCCAGGGGTGGCCCGCGCCGCCGTCACCGTGGTCCGCGACGGCAACGGGGTGCAGCGGCTCGTCGGGTACGTGGTGGACGCCGCCGAGCCGGCCGCCGACGCCGCCCTGCGCACGCACCTGAGCACGGAGCTGCCCGCCCACCTGGTGCCCGGCCGGTTCGTCCGACTGCCCGCCCTGCCGTTGACCACCAGCGGCAAGGTAAACCGGCGGGCGCTGCCGGCACCGGAGGCGGCGGACACCGACGACACCGGCGCGGCCCCCACCACCGGGGCCGAGCGCCAGGTCGCGGAGATCTTCGCGGAGGTGCTGGGGGTGGCCCGGGTGGGCGCGGAGACGTCCTTCTTCGACCTCGGCGGGCACTCGTTGCAGGCGGCGCACGTGCTGGCCCGCATCGCCGGACGGATCGGCACGTCGGTGTCGCTCAAGCAGTTCTACGCCACTCCGACCGTCCGGGCGGTCGCCCGGTTCGTCGAGCACGGGCCGGTGGTCGACGCCTCGCCACTGGTCACGCTCAAGGCCACCGGTTCGCGGCCCCGGCTCTACTGCCCGCACGCGGTCTCCGGCTCGCCGTACTGGTACCTCCCGCTGAGCCGGGCGTTGCACCCGGAGCAGCCGGTGGACGGCTTCGAGGCGCCGGGACTGGAGGGCGGCATCGACCCGGTCGACGACCTGGTGACGCTCGCCGGGCGGTACGTCGGCGCGCTGCGCGAGCGGCAGCCGCACGGGCCGTACCTGCTCGCCGGCTGGTCGATGGGCGGCTTCCTCTGCTTCGAGATGGCCCGGCAGCTCGCCGCCGCCGGTGCCGCACCCGACCTCGTGGTGATGATCGACTCCAATGAACCCGGCCCGTTGCCGCTGCCGAGCGAGCGCCAGGTGATGGAGACCTTCGTCGCCGACCTGGCCGGGCTCTCCGCGGCACCGGCACCGCCGCTGGACGCCGAGGTGGTCGACGCGGCAGACCCGATCGCGGCGCTCACCGGTTTCCTCGTCCGGCACGGACTGATCCCGTCGGACGTGCGGGCCGACTTCGTCGCCAACCGGTACGCGGTGTTCCGCGCCAACATGCGGGCCATCTACGGCTACCAACCCGCACCGTACGCCGGTCGGACGGTGCTGGTGCAGGCGGAGCGGGAGGCCAGCCGCGCGGCGTGGCGCCGGTGGAGTCCGGCGATGGAGGTGGTGACGCTGCCCGGCGACCACTACTCGATGTGGTCCGCGCAGCACCTGCCCGCGCTGGCAGCTCTCATCGACGACCAGGTGGCCCGGGTGCTCGACCTCGGCTGACCGGCACCGGGGCCCGCCCAGACCAACGGCTGGGCGGGCCCCGGACGAGCATCGTCACCGGCGGCGGCCCCCGGTCACCTCGGCGCGGAACGCGCTCCGGTCGGCGTAGACGCCTCCTCGACCGGGCCCGCTGCCGGTTCGACCTCGACCTCACCGGGGGGAGCGTTGCCCGGCGCCGCCACGGCCTCGACCTGCTCGGCGGCGTCGCCGCTCGGCGCCGTCTCGGTCGACACCCGGGTGGACAGCCGCCAGGTCCGGTAGGCCAGCAGGAATCCGAGGATCAGCAGACCGGCGTCGACCCAGAGGCTGCGGCTCAACCCCAGCGCGGAACGGCTCGGGTCGTTCTCGGCGGTCGCCAGGTAGACGCCGCCGACGACGACCACGCTCACCACGCTGGCCAGCAGCGTTCCGGTCGAGACCAGGGCCGACAGGGCGGCGGCGTAGCGGGGGCCCACGGTCGCGGCCGTCTGCTCCACGAGCGTGCTGAAACCGGCCGCCATCCCCGCGCCGGCGAGCAGCAGCAGCGCCGACACCACCGCGATCGGCCAGCCGCCGGCCACCACGACCGCGAGTGCGGCCAGGGCCAGGGCGAACACCAGCAGGCCGGCGACCGGTAGCGGGCGGTGGAAACGTTTCGGCAGCCGCGTCCAGGTGAGGCTGACGGCCGCGAAACCCACGGGGTACGGGATGAACATCAACCCGGCCTGCAACGGTGTGTAGCCCAGCCCGTTCTGCACGTGCAGGGTGAGCGGAAACAGCACCCCGGCGAAGGCGAAGTTGAGGATGCAGCAGGCCAGCAGTCCCGACTTGACTCCTCGCGGTCGCAACGCGTCGATCTCCAGCACGGGTTGTCCGCCCCGGGCGCCCAGCCGCAGCTCGTACCGGACGAACAGGACGAGCCCGGCCGTGCCGGCGGCGATGCTGGCCAGTGCCCACGCCGGCCAGCCCTGTTCCCGGCCGAAGACCAGCGGTGCGACCACCGCACCCATCGAGACGGCGAGCAGCAGGATGCCGACGATGTCGGGCCGGAACCGCGAGCTGGGCGTGTGCCCGGGCAGGTAACGCGGTGCCGCCGCCAGCAGGGCCAACCCGATCGGCACGTTCACCAGGAACGCGGCTCGCCAGCCGCTGCCCAGTACGTCGGCGCTGACGATCACGCCGCCGGCGATCTGACCGGCGGCCACGCCGAGCGCCAGCACCATCGAGTAGAGCCCGATGGCGCGGGCCCGGGCCGAGCCGGTGAAGACGAGCTGGATCACCGAGAGCACCTGCGGCACCATCATGGCCCCGAACGCCCCCTGCAGCAGGCGGGCGGCCACCAGCGTGCCCGCGGTCGGGGCGATCCCGCAGAGCAGAGAGCTGGCGGTGAAGCCGGCCAGCCCGATCATGAACAGCCGCCGGTGCCCCACGTCGCCGCCGAGGCGCGCGCCGGTGACCACGAGCACCGCGAACATGAGCGTGTATCCGGACAGGATCAGTTGCAGAACGGCGCCGGAGGTGTTCAGGTCATCCTTGATGGTCTTGGTGGCCACGGCGACGATGGAGTTGTCCATCGTCGCCATGATCTGTGCCACCAGGAGGATGAGCAGCACCAGCCGGGCGCCGCGTGGTCGACCTTCGTCCTCAGTGGCCATCGACGTTCCTCGCTCTCGTTGGGTTGCCACGCCCGTTGCCGTGGTAGAGGCTTCCGTGCCGACAGTGGTTGCGCAACTACGTGCGGGTGGGTGTCGCGGCCGTACGGGCATCCCGTGGATCGTCGTCGTCGGAGGCTGCCGGCCGGGTCGCCGGCGCACCGTTGCCGCTCGCCGGCCACGCCACCGACACCGGGCTTTCGGTGTCGGTGGGGCCGGTGGCTGGCGCGGTCCCGGTCCGGTCCACCGGCACGGTGCCGCCGCCGCGACGCGCGAGCGGCCCGACGGAGGCGCCCAGCTCCGGCCCGAACACCAGCAGCAGGCCGGCGGCGGTCAGGCACAGCACACCCAGTGCGACGGCCGGCAGCACGAGCCCGCCGCCGAGGGAGAGGACCAGCAGCATGGTGGACGGTCCGAGGATGCCACCGACCTTCGTGGCCGCGCCGGCGAAGCCGGAGCCGGTGGCCCGCATCGCGGTCGGGTAGATCTCGGCGCTGTACGGCAGCAGCATCGCGTTGACCGCGGAAAGCGACAGCACCAGCAGGCCGATGGAGGCCAGCAGCAGCACCGTCCCGCCGGTGTCGGCGGTCCAGAGGGCCACGCCGCCGAGCCCGAGCGCGGTGATCGCGATGAACAGTGCCAGCGCACGGCGGCCGCTCCAGGCGGCGTAGAGCAGCACGACCAGCGCAAGGGCCGGGGTGGAGTAGAGCGCCGAGTCGGCCAGCAGCCCGCTCGCGACACCACCGGCCAGGCCCGCCTCGCGCAGCTGCGCGGGCAGCATCACCAGGAAGCCGAAGTTCACCAGGCCCCAGACGACCCCGACCACGCCGATCACCGATGTCACGACCGGATACGCCCGCAGCATCGCTCCCACGCCCGGACGCGTCGCGGCGGCGGTGTCGGCGACCGGCGGCGTGGCTCCCAGGTGGGACCCGTAGCGGCGGAGCACCGCCTCCGCCTCGGTACGTCGCCCGGCGCGCAGCAGGTACAGCGGCGACTCGGGGGTCAACGGCGCCATCAGCAACAGCAGCAGACCGGAGGGCAGCCCGATCAGCCAGAGTGCGCGCCAGGTCAGCGCCGGCTCCAGATGCCGTGCCGCCTCGCTGGCCGCCAGGTATCCGCCCAGCCCACCGATCCCGCCGACGGTCACCGCCACCCAGCCGCGGTGCCGGCGTGGGGTCAGCTCGGCGATCAGCGTGAACACCAGGGGCAGCAGGCCACCGGCGGAGGTGCCCATCGCGAAGCACATGACGAGGTTCCACTCGAAGGTGGGCATGGCGCCGCACGCCGAGGTCGCGATGAACAGCAGGGTGGCCAGGAGCAGGGCGGTCCGCCGGCCGTACCGGTCGCCGAGCAGGCCCCAGACGACCGACCCGACCGCGGTGCCGGTGAGGGCCACCAGGGGCAGGATCGAGATCGATTCGAGCGACATGCCGTACTCGTCGCTCATGCCGGGCATGACGAAGCCGAGGGTGAGCGGCTTCATGATGTCGACCACCAGGGCGATGGTGAGCACCGCGCAGGTGATCCAGTACGCCGGTCGCAGCCGGCCGTGCTCGATCGACTCCACGGTGACGCTGACGGAGTCCGGTCGTCGGACCCCCGCGAACAGCGCCCGTCCGGCCACCAGCAGACCGACGAGGAGCAGCAGCATGCCGAGGATCATCGTCGGTGTCCACATGTCCATCGGCTCGCCGGGGCTCATGCCCTCCATGCCCGGCATGCTCTCCATGTCGGGCATGGAGGGCATGTCGGGCTCGGTCGACCCCATCCGGGCGTGGTCGATCATCATCTTCACGTCGGGCAGTTGGAACAGCACGCCGGCCGTCACCAACGCCACGCCGAGCAGGAAGCCGAGCGTGCCGCGGTGTTTGGCGGGTGCTGTGTCGGCAGTGCGGGATTCGGGCATGGATGACCGACCTCCGAGCTGTCCCGAGACGAGAAGAACGTCGGCGAATTGGCGACCACCGAAATCTACAAGGGTGTTTCCCGGGTGACAACCGTCAATCATTTGACTCATTTTGGTCAGTGGTTATGAATTGCTGCCTCCGGGAGGCTCACCCTGTTTGCGACCGTTTTGGTGGGCTCTGATCAGTCAGTCAGCCGGCGAGCGTTGCATGATCGCCCTGCGAGGTGTTAGGCTCACCCTAAGTGATCAACTGGCAGACCTGGTGCCACCCCACTGACCGATAGTCGCCGCCTTCCAGCAGCTCAATGCCGGTGTGGCGAGTCGTTGGTCGCGGGAGACTCGCACCGTGTCGTCGGGTCGCACCAAGCGGTGGCGCTGTCCCCGCCAAGCCGGTACGGTGCAGCGGCCGACCCGACCCCAGCAATTAACCGAGCATATGTTTCGTCAATTGCTGGCAATCTGTCCGTAACGCTCCGGGCCGCACGGAAATGCTAGTCTCGCGAACGGTCCCGCCGCCCGTCGCCTTTAGATCGAGGTCGACCTCGGGCCGGATCGGGCGTGAGCTGCGCCTTTTCCCGAATCGGTGTCCGGCCACCGGTACGCGACCGCGACCCGGTACGCGCTGACCGGCCCGGATCGTTCCCCTTGCTCACCGTCAGCGCTGCGGATGTGCCCCATGTGGACCGGTCGGCCCGATCCCGTCCGTGTTGTGCCAGCATGGAGGACATGACCATCCAGTCCGATCCGATGGCGTCGACGGACGAGGTACGCGGTGAGCCGGCCGACGAGTTCGTCGGCGCCCTCGTCTCGCTGAGCCGGGTCATGGTGGCCGTCGCCATGCGGACGCTGGCGCGCATCGACGCCGATGTGACGCTCCAGCAGTTTCGGACGCTCGTGGTGCTGGTGCCCGGCCCGCAGCGGGTGATCGACCTGGCGAAGCTGCTCGGCGTGCAGTCGTCGACCGCCACCCGGATGTGCGACCGACTGGTCCGCAAGGGGCTGGTGGCCCGGCACGAGCGGGTGGCGGACCGTCGGGCTGCCTGGGTCGGGCTGACCGTCGCCGGCAAGGAACTTGTCGGCCTCGGCATGCGCGCCCGACAGCAGGAACTGGAGCGGATGCTGGCCGACCTGCGCCCCGGTCGCACCGACGGCACCACCGACGCGCTGGTGGCGGTACTGCGCGCCGCCGGTGAGCTCACCGACGGAGCCTGGTGGCGGCAGTGGGCGGACTCGGTGGTGGAGTGAGGGACGCCGACACTGCCGGGTGACCCGGCGCGACGGAGGGCCGGTCGAGGTCAGACGCTGACTCGGCTGGCCGCCCGGCGGCGGGCCGTGGACACCGACGGCACCTCGGCGGCGGGCCGCGGTAGGTCGGACGGTGTCACGTCCACCGGCGAGATACCGACCGGGACGGCGTCCTGCGACGCCGCGATCCGCAATTGATCAAGGGCGGCGTCGAGGCTGTCGAAGATCGGGAAGACCCCGTCGAGCTTCATCGTGTGCAGCACGGTGCGGATGAACCTCGACGGCGCGGCGAGGCAGAGCCGCCCGCCGCGCTCACGTACGTCGCGGTGCGCCCGGACGAGCATGCCCAGCCCGAGCGAGTCGATGACCTGCACGTGGGTCAGGTCCACCACCACCATCCCGGCCACGTCGAACGCGCCGCGCAGCGCGGCCCGCAGCGCGTCGCCGGTGTCCTGGTCTGCGCCGCCGTCGGCAGGCACCACCGCCGCCTCGGTGACGCCCGATCCAGCGCGGTCGCCGTCAGCGAGGGGGCTGCCCGGCGGCAGCGCGCTGCACCGGGGGCAGCGGTGCGGGCCGGTGGCGAACGGTGACCCGCTCCACCCGTGGTCGGAGACCAGCGTCCAGACGACCTCGGCGTCGGGCAGCACGCAGGCGGTGCCGGTGGTGGTGTCACCACAGACGTCGCAGATCAGGGTCATCAGGTTGTCGTCCGGTACGACGGTCATCCTGCTTCCTCTCCGTGCCGCGGCCGGTCGGCCGGGTGCGGGACTCGGGGCGGCGGGTGGGGCACCCTCGCCGTACGGACTCCTCACAGGGAGTCGGAGCGTTCCTTGCCGGTGGTGGCGACCACGATCACCACCGCGACCGCGGCGAGCCCGGCCTGCACGACCAGACCCAGGATGCTGAACCCTTGAACGCCGGCGAGCCAGGCGGTGATGGCGCCGAGCAACGAGGCGACGGCGCCGATGGTCATGGTGAGCCACAGCGGCGCACCCGGGCGGCCGGGCAGGACCAGTCGGCCGAGCGCGCCGACGGCGAGGCCGACGGCGAGGGCCGTGACGATCCCGGCGCTGGTCATGCTGCTCCTCGTACTCGCGGTCAGATGCGTCGGCTGCGGTGTGTCAGGTGCGCACCGTGACGGCGGCGCGGCCGTACGCGGCAGCGCGCGGGACCGTACCCCCCGGTGCCGGTGCCCCGTCGGCCGGCGGGACACCCGGTGCGGCGGTGATCGCCTCGGCGACCGGGGCCGGGGCGGCTCCGGCGTCGGTGTGCACCGGCAGGATCTGGTCCAGCCGGGCGGTCTGCAGGATGCGGGTGATGCGCGGGTTCGGGTTGCGGACGGCCAGCACACCGCCGGCCCGGACCATCCGGCGGTGCACGTCGAGCAGCAGACCGATGGCGGCGGCGTCGATGTGCCGGCAACCCGCCAGGTCGATCACGACCTGACCGGGCCGCAGGGCGAGGAGTTGATCGAGGACCGCGCCGGTCTCCGGCAGGCAGCTCAGATCGAACTCGGTGATGGACACCTCCACCAGCGGCACCGAGCACTCGGGGCGTCGTGGTGCGGTCACGGCCAAGGCCCCCTCTCCTGCGGTCTCCGAGTGGCTCTCACCCTGCCCAGCGGGGTTGGCGGGCACCGCGCGGACGGATGACAGTTGCGTGACAAAACCCCCTGTTGTCGATCGTGGTTGGCCCGGCGGTCAGGGCTTGGGGATGATTCCGATATGACAGCGGTACTGGTGATCGAGGACGACGACCGGATCCGGTTGGCGTTGCTGCTCGCTCTGGAGGACGAGGGCTACGAGGCCCGGGGAGCGGCCACCGCCGAGGAGGGGCTGCGCACGCAGCGCCGGGATCCCGCCGACTACGTCCTGGTCGACCTGATGCTGCCCGGCATCGACGGCTTCGAGGGCATCCGCCAGTTGCGCCGCGACGACGACGTACCGATCGTCGTGGTCAGCGCCCGCGACGACACCCACGACATCGTCGCCGCCCTCGAGGCCGGCGCCGACGACTACGTGGTCAAGCCGGTGGCGATCAAGGAACTGACCGCCCGGCTGCGCGCGCTGCGCCGACGCGGGCGTACGGTGACCGCGTCGGACGGCCCGCAGCCGGTGCCGGTGCTCGCTTTCGGTGACCTGGAGGTGAGCCCCGAGGCGGGGGAGGTGCGCCGCGCCGGTGAGCCGGTCGCGGTCACCCGCACCGAGTTCCGGCTGCTGTGCGAGCTGGCCGAACACGCCGGCCGGGTGCTCTCCCGGCAGCAGCTGCTCAGCCGGGTCTGGGGGTACGACAGCGGCGACGAACGGCTTGTCGACGTGCACGTCGGTCGGCTACGCCAGAAGATCGAAGCCGATCCGGCCAACCCCCGGCACCTGGTGACGCTGCGCGGGCTGGGTTACAAACTGCAACGATGAGACGCCTCGGACTGCGTGCCCGGGTCACCGCCGCGTTCGCGATCGGTGCGTTGCTGTTGTCCGCCTCGATGGCCCTGGTGTCGTACGAGCTGACCCGCCGCACCCTGCTCGACGAGCGCGAACGCACCGTGCTGCGGGCGGCCTACTACGACGCGGCGGTGGTCCGCGCCGGGCTCAACGCCGACAACCCGGACGTCGCGGAGGCGCTGCGGGCGTTGGACACCGGCACCGGACGGCGACCCCTGGTGCTGCTCGACGGCGAGTGGTACGCCCGAAGCGCCGACAACGGGCTCACCACGATCGTTCCGACCCGGCTCCAGGAACTGGTCGCGGCGGGGGAGCCGGCGGTGCAGCGGGTCCGCGTCAACGACACCCCGGTGATGCTGGTCGGCGTGCCGCTGTCCGAGTCGACCGCCTTCTACGAGATCGCCTCGCTGCGGGAACTGGAACAGACCTTCCAGGTGCTGGCGCTGGCGCTCACCGCGGTCGCGATCATGATCGCCGGGTCCGGGGCGGCCCTCGGCTGGTACGCCACCCGGCACGGGCTGCGTCCGCTGACCGCCGTCGCCGACGCGGCCGAGCGGATCGCCGCCGGCGACTTCACCACCCGGCTCGCCCCCGACACCGACCCCGACCTGAACCGTCTCTCCACCTCCTTCAACCGGATGGTCGACGAACTGGCCGGGCGGATCGACCGGGACCGGCGCTTCGCCGCCGACGTCAGTCACGAACTACGGTCGCCGTTGCAGACCCTCGCCGCCGCCGCGAGTGTGCTGTCCCGCCGCCGGGAGAACCAGGACGAGCGGACCGCCACCGCGGCCCGGCTCGTCGCCGACGAGATCGACCGTTTTCAGCAACTGGTGAACGACCTGCTGGACCTGGCCCGTGGTGACCAACCGGTGCACCGGGAGTCGGTGGACCTGCCCGAGCTGGCCCGGCAGGCGTGCCGGGACCGGGATCTGCCGGAGTCGATGGTGCAGCCGGCGGCGGGGACGCCGGCCGAGTGGCGGGTGGACCGTCGCCGGGTCGCCCAGGTGCTGGCCAACCTGCTGGACAACGCCGAGCGGTACGGTGCGGGACCGGTCGCGGTGCGGCTGTCCCACGACGGGGACACGGGCGTGATCGAGGTCGACGACGAGGGCCCGGGAGTGCCGATGGAGGACCGCGAGGCGATCTTCGACCGCTTCGTCCGGGGGCGGGCGGCCAACTACCGGGGTGGCGGTGACGGCACCGGCCTGGGGCTGGCCCTGGTGGCCCAGCACGCCGCCGCGCACGGCGGAGACGCCTCGGTCAGCGACCGCCCGGAGGGCGGTGCCCGGTTCCGGGTCACCCTGCCCGGGAGCCTGTCATGACCCGCCCCGGCATCGTCCAGGCCGCGCGGACGGTCGGGGTCGCGGCACTCGTCACCGTGTTCGCCCTGCTCGGCGCGTGCGGGGTGCCCGCCGAGGATCGACCCCGCGCGGTCACCCCACCGCCGGTGCCCTTCCCGGCGACCGCCTCGGCCGCCCCGACGGCGGCGGAGACCGGTGCGGTGACCGAGGTGCTCTACTTCGCCCGCGACGAACGCCTGGTGCCGGTGATCCGCCGGGCCGACCAGGTGCCCGCGCTCGACGCGCAGCTGCGGGCCCTGCTGGCCGGGCCGACCCCCGCCGAGCGCGACGACGGGCTGACCAGTGCCCTGCCGGGAGCCTTCACCAGCGCGGTGGTCGAGCTGGTCGACGGGTTGGCCCGGGTCACCGTCGGGCTGACAGCGGTGGACACCGGCCGCAGCGACGGCCGGCTGGCGTACGGTCAGATCGTCTGCACCCTCACCGCGCGCACCGATGTCACGGCGGTGCTGTTCCTGGAGGGCGGCACGCCGCTGAGCGTCCCCCGGGCGGACGGCTCGCTGTCGTCGGGACCGCTCACCGCGGCCGACTACGCCGTGTTGATCAATCCTCGTTGACGAGGGCCGGACCACCCGACGCACGCGCAGCGCGACGACTCGTATCCTTTCCGCGAACCGTCGTGCCGACGACCGGAAAGGACTTGGTGTGAACGACCGGGCCGAGACGTTGGAGTTCCAGGCCGAAGCGCGTCAGCTGCTCCGGCTGATGGTCCACTCGATCTACTCGAACAAGGACGTCTTCCTCCGCGAGTTGATCTCGAACGCCTCAGACGCGCTGGACAAGCTGCGCCTGGCGTCGATGGTCGACAAGGACCTCGCCGTCGACACCGGCGACCTGCACATCACCATCGAGGTCGACCGGGACGCCCGCACCCTCACCGTGCGGGACAACGGCATCGGCATGAGCCGCGACGAGGTGGTCTCCGTCATCGGCACCATCGCCAAGTCCGGCACCGCGGAGCTGCTGCGGCAGCTGCGGGAGGCCAAGGATGCGGGCGCCTCGCAGGAGCTGATCGGTCAGTTCGGCGTCGGCTTCTACGCCGCGTTCATGGTGGCCGAGCGGGTCGAGCTGGTCACCCGGCGGGCCGGCGAGAGCGGCGGTACCCGCTGGGAGTCCACCGGCGAGGGCACCTACACCATCACCGAGCTGGACGACGCCCCGCAGGGCACGGCGGTGACCCTGCACCTCAAACCCGCCGACGCCGAGGACAACCTGCACGACTACACGGCCGAGTGGACGATCCGGGAGATCGTCAAGCGCTACTCCGACTTCATCGCCCATCCGATCCGGATGACCGTCGAGCGGCCCGGCTCCGACGACGCCCCCGCCACCACCGAGACGGTGACCCTCAACTCGATGAAGGCGTTGTGGGCCCGCCCGCGCGGCGAGGTCGAGCCCGCCGAGTACCACGAGTTCTACAAGCACGTCAGCCACGACTGGGCGGACCCGCTGGAGACCATCCACATGCGGGGGGAGGGGACCTTCGAGTACGAGGCGCTGCTGTTCATCCCCACCCACGCGCCGCTGGACCTGTTCTCCCCTCAGGGCCGCCGGGGGGTGCAGCTCTACGTCAAGCGCGTGTTCATCATGGACGACTGCGACGCGCTGATGCCCAACTACCTGCGGTTCGTCAAGGGTGTGGTGGACGCCCACGACCTGTCGCTGAACATCTCCCGGGAGATCCTCCAGCAGGACCGGCAGATCCGCGCCGTCCGCCGTCGCCTGGTCAAGAAGATCCTCGCCACGGTCAAGGACCTCAAGACCGACCAGCCGGAGCGCTACCGCACCTTCTGGACCGAGTTCGGTCCGGTGGTCAAGGAAGGCCTGCTGGAGGACACCGACAACCAGGACACCCTGCTGGAGATCCTCTCGGTGGCCTCCACCAACGACCCGGCCGAGCAGACGGACCTGGCCGGCTACGTCGAGCGGATGCGCGAGGGCCAGCAGGACATCTACTACGCCACCGGCGAGAGCCGGACCACCATCGAGAACTCCCCGCACATGGAGGCGTTCCGCGCCAAGGGCTACGAGGTGCTGCTGCTCACCGACCCGGTCGACGAGGTCTGGGTCGAGCGGGTCGGCAGCTACGCGGGCAAGACGCTGCGTTCGGTCGCCAAGGGGCAGGTCGACCTGGACACCGAGCAGGAGCGTACCGAGGCCGAGGCGGAACGGGAGCGGCAGCGCACCGAGTACGCCGACCTGCTCAGCTGGCTGGGCACCGTGCTGGCGGACAGCGTCAAGGAGGTCCGCCTGTCGTCGCGGCTGACCACCTCGCCGGCCTGCGTGGTCGGCGACGCGCACGACCTCACGCCCACCCTGGAGAAGATGTACCGGGCGATGGGGCAGGAGGTGCCGAAGGTCAAGCGGATCCTGGAGATCAACCCGACCCACCCACTCGTCACCGGCCTGCGCAAGGCACACGAGCAGGGCGCCACCGGCGACTCCCTGGCGGAGACCGCCGAGCTGCTCTACGGCACCGCGCTGCTCGCCGAGGGCGGCGACCTGGCCGACCCGGCGCGCTTCGCCCGGATCCTCGCCGACCGCCTCGCCCGCACCCTGTAGTCGCGCCCGCTGTCGGGATCGGGTGACGTCGGAGCCCACTCGATCCCGACAGCGGGCCGGCTCGGCGCGCAGTCGGCAAGGTCCTCAACATGCCGTCGAGACGCGGGGCGGCATCGGGTCTCGGCATCGGTCGGGGCGGCGGCTCAGCGGGTGAGGCCGGCGAGGGCGGTCAGCCGCGCCATGCCGGCCGGTGCGGGTCGGCCTCGGGCGATCTCCGCCAGCAGCGTACGCGCCGACGCCCGCCAACGGACCTCGGCCGGTGCCACCGCGTCGGCGGCGACCAGCATCCGGCCGGCCGCGAGCAGGTACGCCGTGCGGCGTCCACCGGGTAGGCATCCCGCTACTCGGCCGGCAGCCGCCGCCACCCGTCGCACCGGATCACCACCTCGTCCTGACATGGCCGAGACGAGGGAGACATTCGCCTGGTGAGTCACCGCAGTGCTGCGGCGAGTTCGGCGGCGTTGTCGAACGCGGATGCCGCTCTTTCGGATTCGTCCTCCGTGAGCGTGACGGACTTGGCGCGAGTCAGCATCTCGGCCGCAGCCGCCGGATCGTGCAGCACCATCGCGAGTTCGGCGCGGTAGACCAAGACCTCCACCTGCTCGACCGGGTCGTCGTCGGCTTGCGGTCGGGCCAACGCGCTGTCGAGGATCCGAACGGCCTGTCCGACGCTTCCTCTGGAATCGGCCTGCACGACAGCATTCGCCAGGGCCTTGGCCAGCCGCCCGGCCGGCATCGGCGTGGTGGCCGGCATCGGCGCGATGGCGGCGTCCCGGAAGACGCGGATCCAGTTGCCGCCCGGGTCGATGACGCTGAACCCGCCCAACCCGTCGGCGTTCTTCCGCGCCCGAGGCCGGGTCATCCGCGGCGTTCCGGACACCAGGACCTTGCCGTACGCGGCGCGCATGCCAGCGGCGAACGCCCCGTGCAGTCCCTCGATGTCGGCGGTGAGAACCAGACAGGAGCCATAGGACTGCTCCGGGTCGAACCCGGCGATCTCGAAGAACTGCAGCTGCAGGTCTTCCCGCTGCACCCCCACACACGCGTTGGGCCTGCGCTGCTTGTACGTGGTGCGGAAACCGACAACTCCGTAGAAGGCTTCGATGTCAACAATGGACGCGCACGGCAGCAGGGGAACGGTCCGCTCGTTGGTCATGCCTCCTTCCTAGACGTCGTAGGGTGTCCACCGCCCATCGAAACAGCCGATCATCGCCGCCGGCCATCCGATCGGCTGATGACCCGAGAACGCAACATCGCCGCGCCGAGCCATCGGAGGCCGCCTCCCTGTCGGCCACACGACTCGCCAAGATCAGGCGTCGGGATCTGCCGCCGATCGGCCGTCCATTGGATAGCGGAGGTCAGCGGCGCTGGCATCCGGATCTAGCCGATGAGCGGATGTTCATGCTTGCTTCTCGGTTGCGGCGGTGAACTGGATGGTCCGGTTGCTGACCAGTTCGGGGCAGCGGACAGGAAGGTCGTGGCCGGCTTCTGGGACGGTTTCGGCGTGTGCGTTGGGGATCTGGGCCCGGATCTGGGCGGCCACGGCTTGGGCGGCGTACATCTGGCTTCTTTCGCCGAGCAGCGCCAGGGTCGGAGCAGTTACCCGGCGTAGCTCCTCGTCGGTGATTTCGGGCGGAGCGATGTGGCGGCGGCGGAAGCCAGTGCTGGCCCGTAGTAGGCGGACGAGGTCGTCGTCGAGCAAGGAGGCGTTGTGTAGCGCCCGTGCCGCGAGACGGCGAATCGGCGTGGGGCTGAACGCGGCGAGTCCGCCCAGCATGATCCAGGCGAGGAAACGGCCGTTGAGTCGGCCGAAGCCGGCGGGGTCGAGGAGGGTGATCGTATCGGTGTGGCCGGGCAGGTGCAGGTTGTACTGCAAGGCGAACCAGCCGCCGTGGGACATGCCGACCAGGTGGACGCGCTCAACGTCCAGGGCGGTGAGGGTCTCATGCAGCCAGTTGGCCCAGTCGCGCCCGTCGTGTAGTGGTCTCGCCTGCACTGAACATCCGGGTTCACCGACCGGATCGAGAACGATCACTTGCCGTGTCGCGGCGAACGGGCGTATGTAGCGATGCCAGGACAACGCGTTGCCGCCGGCTCCCGACAGCAGCACGAGCGGGACGCCTGCACTGCCGATCCGGTACGCCCTGGTAGAGCCGAAACTGGTCGCCACGTCGATCACGGTCGCCTCCGCTGGCCACCGCTGCCGACGCATGCCCTCGTACGCCCGCGCGAACCGCGCCTGAGCCTTGTCGCTGGTGAAGGTGCTGATTCCGGCAGCTGGCATGCTGTCACCACCTCGCTCGAATTTCTTGATACAAGCCGTGCCCAAACGTGTGGACCACGAGATACGCCGCCGGCAGATCGGGGAGGCGCTGTTGCGCATCGCCAGCGCCCGCGGCCTGCAGTCCGCCAGCATGCGTGAAGTGGCCGCCGAAGCCGGCGTCTCTCTCCGCCTGGTGCAGTACTACTTCCACACCAAAGAAGAGCTGCTACTCACCGCTTTGGGCTATCTCGGCGAACGGTTGGCCACCAGGGTGGAGAGCCACATCCGCGCCCTGGGACCGGTGACCCCCCGCAACGTCGTCTACGGCACACTCACCGCGATTCTGCCCACCGACGCCGAGAGCCTCGACCTGACGAGGGCCTACACCGGCTACTACACCTTGGTCTTCACCGACCCTGACCTCGCTACCCGGCACGGCGCCACCTACCCGGACAAGATCGAACGACTGCTCGCCGGGCAATTGACCACCGCGCAGCAGGCCGACCAGATCGACACCACGCTGAACCCGGCGACAATCGCCGCCGGACTCCTCGCCCTCACCAACGGCCTCGGCTCAAGCGTGCTCGGCGGGCAACGCGACGGCGCAGCCGCACTGCGTATTCTCACCGATCACATCGATCGGCTGTTCAAGCACGGACCAAACCGGCCGTAACACAAGCTCAAGCGCGACCTCAGCAGCCCACAGACCGATGGGTTGCTCACAAACGACACCCACTCTTGCCGTGGTGGTGCGCGCGAGCGGCAGCAGGAGTCGACCCCGCGTACGCTGCCGTGGTGCAGATCGACGTGGTTGCCCTGATTGTCGAGGAGTACGACCCGGCGATCGCGTTCTTCACCGACGTACTCGGCTTCGACCTCGTCGAGGATTACCCATCGCTGACCAATGACGGGCGGCCCAAGCGGTGGGTCGTCGTGCGGCCCCCGGGTGCCCAGACCGGGCTTCTGCTCGCCCGTGCCGACGGAGAACACCAGCGTGCCGCTGTCGGCAACCAGGTAGCCGGCCGGGTCGGGTTCTTCCTGCGCGTCGACGACTTCGACGCCGCTTACCGACGGATGACCGAGGCCGGTGTCACCTTCGTCCGGGAACCACGGACCGAGCCCTACGGCCGGGTCGCGGTCTTCCTCGACATCGCCGGCAACCGGTGGGACCTCCTCGGCGCAACCTGAGGTAAGTGCACACGTCAGCCGAATCGCCAAGATCAGACATCCTGATCTACCCCCGCCGTAGCGCTTGTGATCCAAGGGGGCGCCTGAGCAATCCTGCCTTCGGCGCGGTGCGGCTCACGGTCGCGGCGTGACTTCGGCTCGGCCGTAGCGGGCGAGGAAGGTGGCGGTCGCGGCGTCGGCCGTGGCGGTCAGGTCTTCCGATGGTGTGGCGTCGCCGCGCAGGGTGTGGTCGTTCAGGGCCGCGCCGAGCAACAGCCAGGTGAACTGCTGCGCCGCGACGGCCGGGTCGTCCACCCGGAGGCTGCCACGGCTGTCCAGCTCGGCGAAGGCGGCGGCGAGAGCGGCGATGTTGCGGTCCCAGCTCTCGGCGACGTAGCGGGCGGCCACCTCGGGGTGCCGGCCCGCCTCGGCCGCGACCAGCCGCCGCATGCGCAGCACACCCGGGCTGAGCACCGCCGCCTGCAGCGTGCGCCCGAAGCGGCCGAGCGCGGCCGGTAGGTTCTCCGAGGCGAGCAGTGCGTCGAGATGCGGCCGCATCGCGTCCCGTCCTTGGTCCGCCCAGTCGACGACCACCGCGGCGTAGAGGGCGTCCTTCGAAGGGTGCTGTGCATAGAGCGACGCCTTGGAAATGCGGGCCGCGGCGGCGACGGCATCCATGGTCGTAGCCGCGAACCCATGCTCCAGGAACAACTCGCGGGCGACGCCCAAAAGCTCGGCGCCGCGGCTGCCGCTGGGACGTCCACGCCGGCGTGCGGTTGACTCGGTGATGACCGGCCTCCAATTCAGTACTTGAGATTACTTTAATTCTCCTCCTATGATGGCCACAATAGGTACCGCAGGGTACTAAAAGGAGGTCAAGGCCATGGTCGTCGGAGGAATCCTGGTCGCGACGGCGGTCGCCTTCATCAGCAGCTTCGCGTTCTACTCGGTCGCACCTGCGGCGCCGGCCACAGCAAAGAGCCCACCCACGCGCCCTCAGGCGTGGCAGATCATCGCCGAGGTGCTCCGCAGCGCAGTCACGGCCACGCTGACTACCGGCCTGCTGATCGCCGGGGCTTGGTCGGGCCTGGCCGCTGGCGTGCTGCTCGGCTTGGCACTCTGGGCCCTGCCGGTCGTCCTGCTGACGGGCTCGGTCGTCTGGGAGAACGTCCCGGTTCGGGGCGCGGCCCTGCATGCCGCCGACTGGCTGATCAAGTTGCTCGCCATCGGCGCCATCGTCGGCGCCTTCGCCTAAACCGCTTCCCCGACGTCGGACCTACCCGAAAGGACCCGCCATGGCTGCCGGACCGCTCGACATCACCTTCACCGCGACCCTTGGCAAGATTAGCGAGGGTGACACCTGGACCTGCGTCAAGCTGCCCGGCTCGGCCGAGATCTTCGGCACCCGGGGCCTCGTCAAGGTCGCCGGCACCATGGACGGCGTGCCGTTCGAGGGCGCCTTCATGGCGCTCGGCGACGGCACGCACAAGTTGCCGGTCAACGGCGCCGTGCGCAAGGCGATCGGCAAGACCGACGGCGACGAGGTGGTCGTGCACCTGACGCAACGCCGGAACTAGGGACGCCTTCGTGCCCGCTGACAGGTCGCACGGAACCACGCATCCTCTTCTAGCCGCCGAGTTTGCGCGGCAGCCAGCAGAGGCTGTCCCGCATCGTAAGGCGCACGCTGCGCGCGCTCGTGCTGATGAGTGCGCGCTCGGCGGTCGGCGTTGGCATGATCGCTGCGTGATGCAACGCCGAACGGAGTCAGCGCGAGTGCTGCCGGGTGCCGAGGTGTTACTCGTGGGCCTGTTCTCGGCGAAGGACGCCGAGATCGACACCAAACTGGACCGCTTGGCCACCGCGGTGGAAGCGTACGGTGCGCGGGTCGTGGGCCGGCATGTTCAGCGCCGGGGTGTCTCACACGGCGGCGTGGACAAGATGGTGGCTCCGTTCTCGCGGCGGACCTTCGTGAGCGCGGGCAAGGCCCGCGAGGTCGCCGATGCGTGTCGGGCGAGGCAGGTCCGGGTGGTGGTGTTCGCGAACCCGCTGCCCATGAGGACACGCCCGAGAAGGGTTCAGCGTTGGTGCGGTCAGTGCGTTCGTTGCGCCACGAACACGTACTCCCGCCCGGGGCGGTCCGGGGCCTCGCGGACGTCGATGGTGGTGAAACCACTGGTCACCAGGGTCTGCTCAACCTCTGCTCGACTGCGGAACCTGAGGGTGGAGTCGGATTCCACCGAGAAGCCGTCGGAGGCGAAGGTGTACGTGTACCGGAAGGAGACATATGGCAGCGCGACCCTGGTGACTTCCATACGCCGTTCGACCTCACCGATGCCAGGAAGGTTTCGGGTGACAGGGTCAGTGTCGAGGAGCCATTCCTCCCAGGCGCGGCGCTGCGGGCGTCTCGTCTCGAACACGAGGTGGCCGCCGTCGCGTAGCGCACCACGAATGCCCTGCAGTGTCGCGCTCCAGTCATCGTCGTCGAGAAAGACTTGAGCCACGTTGCCGGTCATGACCGCGATGTCAGCTGACAGCCGGGGGAGGGTCGTGGCATCCCCGTGGAGCCAGGTGACCGCCGCGGCGCCGGGTTTGGATACCGCCACGTCGAGGGAGGCGGCGGCGGGATCGACGCCGGTCACCTGTCGTCCGCTGCTCACCAGCAGGATGGCCAGGGACCCGGTACCGCATCCGACATCGAGCACGTGTCGGGCGTCGAACTCGTCGGCGATGCGAAGATATGCGTCGAGGTCTGCGCGGTCGCCATCGAACGCGTCGTAGACAGGCGCGAGGCGCGGATGGGCAAAGATGGCGTCGGGCATGGCACAGAACCGTAGCGCTGCGGAATGCCCGCGACCAGCAACAATCGAAGCGGTTGCGATACCGCTCATGCCGCAACGAACGCGGCGGTCTGATGTATTGCGTTACCGCTTCTGTGCTCGGTACTTCCGGAGCAGCGCGGTAATCCTGGCGTAGTCACGGGCGCCGTTCAGCTCGTTGAGCAACTCGTCTGGGCAGAGTTCATAAAGATCGCCCCACCACCGGCGAGCCCGGTTGTCCCAGATCCGATAGCCGCCATCCACGCCCCTCGCCACGTACCTTCGCCTCGCCACCGGTGGCAAGCTATCGCACGTCGTCCGAATGGGCACCCGGGGGAGCCTTGACGGTTTGCGTACGGACCTTGCGTAACAGTTCAGGCAAGTGCAGGGATTTGACCGCGACCGGTGTGGCTGGGTAACGACGTTGACGTCCGCGGTCCTGATGCCGCCCGCGGACGGCGTGGATCATCGCCCCGCCAACGCTAGACCAGGCGTGAAATCGCGGGCCGTCGGGTACCACTGGCCGGCATGAGTGCGAGTGTGCTGGTGGATCCGGACCGGCCTGCGCCCACCGTGGCGGTGGGCACCGTCGCGGTTGTGGCCCACCGGAAGAAGAACCTCGGTGGGGGCCTGGACGAGTTGCGCGCCGCCCTGGTCGGCGCGGGTGTCGAGCAGCTGCTCTGGTACGAGGTGCCCAAGAGCCGTAAGGCGCCGAAGAAGGTCCGCAAGGCGCTCGACAAGGGTGCCGAACTGGTCTTCGTCTGGGGCGGCGACGGCATGGTCCAACGGTGCGCCGACACCCTCGCCGGGTCCCGCGTACCGATGGCGATCCTGCCGGCCGGTACCGCCAATCTGTTCGCCACCAACCTGGGCGTTCCCGAGGATCTGCGCGAGGCGGTCCGGATCGGTCTGCACGGTCAGCGGCGTCGGCTCGACCTGGGCAAGCTCAACGGTGAGCACTTCGCGGTGATGGCCGGTGCCGGTTTCGACGGTGACCTCATCCGGGAGGCCGACCGGGAGATGAAGGGGCGTCTCGGCCGGCTCGCCTACGTGTGGACCGGGCTGCGTCACGTGCGTGGCGAGCTGACCCGGACCCGGATCACCGTCGACGGTGCCCTCTGGTTCGACGGTGAGGCCAGTTGCGTGCTGTTCGGCAACGTCGGCACCATCACCGGCGGCATCCCCGCCTTCGACGACGCCCGCCCCGACAGCGGTTCGCTGGAGATCGGGGTCTCCACCGCCAGCGGTGCCGTCGACTGGGCCCGTACCCTCGGCAAGATGGCCACCGGCCGCTCCGAGGATTCCAAGTTCGTGCGGATCACCCGGGGCCGCAAGGTCAAGGTCCGTTTCGCCGAGCCGAAGACGTACGAGCTGGACGGCGGCGCCCGCAGCACGGCCCGGAAACTGAAGGTACGCGCCGTGCCCGCGGCCCTGACCGTGTGCTGCCCCGATCGGGACGACGAGGAGGCGCTGGCCGCGCCACAGTGAGCCGGGACGGCAGGTCGCCCGACCCGACCCGCCACCGGCAAGACCACGCTCGGGCGAACGTGGTCCCGGGGTCCGGTGCAGGTCGCCGATCCGGTCATGCGGGACGGGGCCCCGGTCGCCGTGCATCCCCGCCGACGTCGGGCCGGTGTCGCCTCACATCCGCGATCTGAGCACGTCGAACTCGCAGCCTGGTGCCGACGGGTCGAAGCCGTGTTCGATCAACCAGCGGGACGCCAGCAGGCTGCGCAGCGACCACCAGGCCCGAATCACGTCCCGGTCGACGTCGGTGCCGTAGCCGGCCAGGAGATCGTCGAGTCGTTCCTCGTGCCCGAGGGTCAGGATGGCCAGGTCGTACAGCGCGTCGCCGGGTGCCGCCTCGGACCAGTCGATCACGCCGGTGACCTCGTCGCCGTCGGTGAAGATGTGGGTGATCTGCAGGTCGCCGTGCATGAACACCGGCGTCCACGGCCGAATCGCGGCCTCGGCGATCTCGCGGTTGCGGTCGACCAGGTCCGCCGGCAGGGCGCCGCTGTCGACGAGCCAGGCGCATTCGCGTTCGAGTTCCGCGTCCAGGCCGACGAGCTTCCTGCCGGTCCACGGCGGTGGTGGCGTGTCGTGCAGCGTCCGGATCACCGCGCCCGCCGCGGCCCACGCCGCCGGTGACGCGGGCGAGGGCTCGCCGAGACGACCGAGTGCCCGGCCGGGCAATGCGGCGATCGCGAGGACGGGCGGCTTGCGCCACCGGACCTCCGGGGTCGGAACGGGCGCCAGCCGCATCGCCTCGACCTCGACATCGATGCGCGCCTGGTCACTGTCGACCTTCAGGAACACATCACCGACCCGCAGGGTCGCGCGCTCACTGTGGGCGACGACGACCGTGACCTCATCCACACCGGCCATTATCGGGGTCGATCGGCGATGTCGCTGCGGGCGTCTGGACAAAGCAGCCGTGGAGCAGAGACCGGATTTGCCGCTGTCACTACAGTGTCCGCTGCCGGCCACCGGTCTCAGGGCGTCGGAACGACGATCATCCGGGCCGCCGAGGAACTCGCGTTGCGACGCGGCCACCACCGGATCGGGATGGGCGTCGGCGAGGACAACTCCCGGGCGGGTGCGCTCTACCTGCGACTCGGATACCAGGACACCGGCTGCCGCTACCTCGACCGCTACCACTACATCGACGAGCGAGGAAGCCGACACGAGGTCGCCGACCGCTGTCTGTTCCTGGTCAAGGAGCTTCGCGACGTTCCCGGTTGAGGGACTGCGGCTCAGTGGGTGGCGAGAGCCGTCAGCCGGGACAGCAGCTCCGTACGGATGTCCCGCTGGCCCTCGTCCTCGGTCCGCGACCATGGGCATGCCACATCGAACGCCACCACCCGGTCGGTCGCGAACAGCCGTACGCAGGCGGCCAAGACGGCATCCGCCGACGGGCCGTCCGGCGCCGGGTAACGCAGACCGGGCACCGCGCCGGAGTCGATGACATCCACGTCGACGTGCAGGACCAGCGGACCGGACGGCACGGTGTCCGCGGAAACCTCGGGGACCGGAATCCGGCGGGTCGCGCTGCCGGCCAGATACTCGATTTCGGCGGGATCCAGGTCGCGCGCGTCGACCAACACCGTGCGCTCCGCCGGCACCGGCCGCAGCCCGATCACGTCGGCGTACCGCTCCGGATGCGCGCCGTTCAGCAGCCGCAACGCGAGACCCCCCAGGTAGCCCGATGTGCTCGTCTGCAAGGTGTGCACGTCACCGTGGGCGTCAAACCAGACAACCGCCGGGTCGACTCCCGCTTCCTGCACCCCGGTGACGGTGCCGCCGGCGACCAGGCAGTCGCCGGAGACCACCACCGGCACGCGGCCGGCCGCCACCACCGGCGACACTGCCGCCGCAGTAGCGGAGCACACCCCCGCCATGTGTCGCCAGACGTCCCCGTCGCGCACCTGCGACCGAACATTGATGTCCGCCGCCACCGGGATCTCATCGTCGAGCAGCCGCTCATCTTGGTGGTACGGCACCAGGATCGTGGTCACGCCGCATCCTTTCGTCGAGGTCCACGGTCATCATTCAGGGCTTGGACTTGTTATGGTCCCTCCAGGTCATGAGCGCCAGCGCGAAGCCCCGGCTTGCTGGCCGGCAACCCTCCGTCTCGTGGGTGGGGTGCCCCGGGTGATGACCCGGCCCGCTGCACGAAGCATCGGGCAAGCCGCGAACGGAGAGAGCATGCCATTTCCTGTGACGTGTGCCGCTGGTCCGAGACTCTGCCATGTACTCGATCATTGATTCGGAGTGGCCGGCCTGTCGGACAGCGCTACAGGCGCGGCTCGGGAGCCGGGAATGCAGGACGCGAGCATGCCCGCCCCCACCCAGCGGGGCCGTGCGGCCCGACCGAGTGATGGTCGAGGTCAGCGGCTCGGCTGCCGAGTTCGGGTGCCTGGAACCCTTCTCTCGTTGACGGCGTCCGGCACTCCCGCTCCCGACGTCAGCGCCGTCGCCCGGCCGACATGGGGGGAGCGGCGCGACGATGTCCGCTCGCGCCGACGTCGCCACGTCAGCGCGCAAGCGGTGAGGCAGCCGGCGGCGGCGAGGACCAGCGGTGGCCGGGGGCCGAGCAGCACGGCGGCGGCGCCGAGCGGCGTCGTCGCCGCGATCGGCCCGAACATGACCGTGTTGGCGGTGGCGGCGACCCGGCCGAGCAGCGCGTCGGGGCTGTGGGTCTGGACGGCGGTGATCGCCGCGACGAGCGCCCACGGCAACCCCAGACCGGTCACCACCGACGCGGCGACGACCGCTGGCCACCAGGGCAGGCATCTGCCCAGGCAGCTGACGGCGAAGAGTCCGGCCCCGGCCAGGGCCACCGCTGTCGGGCCGAACCAGGTGATCATCCGGCCGACCACCAGTCCACCGGCGACCGAGCCGGCGCCCTGGGCGCTGAGTAGTACACCCAGGAACGTCGCCGGCAGGCCGAGCGTGTCGGTGACGACGGCGTAGCCGGCGGCGGTGGTGAACCCGGACATGCCGATGGCGACCGCGGCGAGCGTCACCGGTTGTCGGATCGACACCGCGCCGAACAGGACGGTCAGCCCGACTCGGACTCCCCGGTCCGGGGTCGCGACCGGCGGCGGCGTGCGGGTCAGGCGCAGCGCCGCGTAGCCGGCTGCGGCGAGGGCCGGCAGCACGGCGGCGAGCAGGGCGACCAGGTGGCCGCCCTGCCAGGTGTACAGGCCGGCACCGGCCAGCGGGGCGACCAGCTTGACGCCTTCCTGGGCGCTGGAGCGCCACCCGTTGACCCGTCCGAGGTGGACACCCGACAGGGCCGCCGGCAGCAGGGCGCTCTCGCCCGCGTCGATCAGGACGTACGCGATGCCGTAGACCGTGGCCACGCAGAACAGCAGCCACACCTGGCCGGGACCACGCACCGCCAGCAGGGTGGGCAGGGTGGCGGTGAGGGTCAGGTTGGCCGCGACGACGACCGGGCGTCGGGGCAGCCGGTCGACGACAGCGCCGAGCCACGGGCCGGCGAGGGTGGGCGCGTAGGCGCAGAGGCCGGCGAGCGCGGCCAGGCCGGGGGAGTCGGTGAGGTCGAGAATCCAGATGCCGGTGACCAGGGCCATCGCGCTGCCGCCGAGGCCGGACAGCAGCGACACCGCCACGAACAGGATCGCGTTGCGCTGCATGGGCCCTCCGGAACGAGTCAGGGGAGCTCACAGCGTCCATTCTTGAGTTACTTCGAGGCAAGACTCTGGGCAGGTGTCAACGCTGCGTTGACAGTGCCTCGGCGAGGTGGCGGGCGACGGCGCGTACCGGGGCGGGTAGTTCGGGATGGTTGGCCGGTAGGTCGGCGCGGATCCGGGTGGCCAGGTCGTACAGTCCGCCGGGCTCGGCCTCCAGGGCGAGCATCGTGGTACGGCGGGTCAACGCGGCCCGGTCGAAGCGGGAATCCCAGCGACGGTCGGCGTCGATCCAACGTCGCAGCTCGATGAGGAGGCCGCGTAACGCGGCGACCTCGGCCGGCCAGCCCCGGTCCGCCACCGCTCGACGGGCCGCACGCGCGGCGGCCAGGCGCTGGCGGCGCTGCTCGGCGGCCTGCCGGCTGGCCAGGCCGAGGGCCTCGGCCACCTGGGCCCAGGTCGCACCGGCGAGCCGGGCCCGGTCGATGAGATCGAGTTCGGTCTCGTCGAGTCGGTCCCGGGCGGCCGGGACGCCGGCCAGTTGATCGAGCGGGTCAACCATGCGTCAACGCTACATTGACAGCAACCCGGTCCTGTCCGTCGGCCGCCGGAGGTGCTGGCCTTCGGCGACATGCCCAACGATGTGCTGGGCGGTCGGTCGCTCAGGCGGCTGCGGACTCGTGGCGGGACCGCTCCGTCGACCAGGCCGGCCGGGCAGCCGGGGCGGCCCAGGTGCTTTCCTGCGGGGCGGCGGATGCCGACGTCTCGTCGGCTGTGCCGCCCTGGGCGAGGTTCAGTGCCCGCTGGGCCTGCTGCCACGGCTCGCACGGCCAGTTCTGGCCGGCGCACAGCAGGTGGGTGCAGCCACCGTCCTCGCCCGGTGCGTGCGCGTCGGCGACGTCCAGGGCGAGCCGCCACAGCAACGGGTCGGTGACCCCGGCCGGACGGTCGGCGGTGTGGTGGTGCCGGTCGGTGGCGTTCTCGGACACGCGTGATCCCCCTCGTTGTCGAGCCTCACGCTCTTGATCTCCAGTCTGCACGCAGGTCAAACACGAGTTCCGGGACCGTCGGGGGAGGTGGGCGCGGTCACCGGGGGCGGGGCCGCCGACGATTGACAGATCCCTATCTGCGGGCGAAGGATGTCGGCATCTCGATCACTCCTACGACCCGGATGCGCGACGCTGCGTAATCGGCGATGCGGGCAGCGTCGACCGCCGAGCGCGCCGTCGTGGCCGTCCGCAGGCTGGGCGGCTGCGCGGATCCGCGCTGAACCCGCTGCCTCCGCGCCGCGCGCCGAGAAGAGGGGCGACCGCCTCATGTCCAAGGTCCGTACGGGCTCGCGCTGGCGACCCCAGCTGCCCGCCGCCACCGCACTGGCCGCCTTCGCGGCCGTCCTGCTGCTGGTCAACCCCGCCGCGGCGATCGCGCCACAGACCGCCGCGCCGGTGACCGCGCCCGCCGACCTCGGCCGGCTCGCCGACGAGCGGGCCAGCGTAGTCGAGGTGATCCTGGCCGACACCGCCGAACTGGACGCCCTGGTGGCCACCGGCGTCGACCTCGACCACCATGTCACCCACACCGGGGACGGCATCGTCGTGCACGCCGTGGTGACCGGCAACGAGGTCGCCACGCTGACCCGGGCCGGCTTCACCTTCGGCGCGGTGCTGCACACCCCACAGGACGCGGCGCAGCGGGTGGCCGAGCGGGAGGCGACCATCGCCGCCCACCTGGCCGAGAACCGGGAGTACGCGGCCGCCGCCGACTTCTCGGCCCGGTCCACGGTCGCCGACGTCAGGATCATCCGGGCGGACTACTACACCTCCGGCGACACGCAGGTGCTCTCGGTCGAGGCGAAGTGGGCGCAGGGACAGGCCGACGCCAGCCCGTTGACCGTCGAGCGGGACAGCGGGCCGGGCACCGAGATCGGTTCCGGCGGCACCCAGACCATCTCCCGGTTCGTCGACGCCGGTGTCTACCTCTACCACCGGGGTGCGGCGCAGGTGACCAGCCGTCCGGCGTACGTGCGGATCACCAGCCCGAGCGGTGACGTGGCGGTGGCCAAGGTCAACGAGTGGCTGCCGATCCCGCCGAAGGACCCCGAGGGGCCGGGCTACATGAAGGACTTCGTGGCCAGCTACCTGACCCCCACCGAGCTGTACGACCGGATCAAGGCCCTGGCCGCGCAGTACCCGAAGATCTCGGAGATCGTCGAGCTGCCGCACCGGACCAACGGCTACCGGCGCAAGGCGCAGGCGGTGCTCGGCACCGTCGACGCCAGTCGGGTCGCGGTCGACTCGCTGGCCTGGGGTCACCAGGGCGGCAACGACATCTCCGTCGAACTCGCCGATCCCGGCGTCGCCGACGCGCCCCTGGCGGTGACCGTCACCGGCGCCACGGTCCGCGTCGACCTCGCCACCGACGGCAGCGGCACCGTCACCAGCACCGCCGAGCAGGTCGTCGCCGCGCTCAACGCGCAGGCGGGGACGCTGCTGACCGCGTACACCTATCGGGGCAGCCCGGGCACCGGCGTGGTCGCGCCGGTCGCGCGGACCGCGCTCTCCGACGGCCTCGCCGCGCCGGCGTCGGTCTCCCGCGACCCGCACCCGGTGTACGCCATCCGCATCGGCAAGCACCGCGACGGTTCCCGCCTCGGGGTGCTCGCGTACGCCCAGGAACACGCCCGGGAGTGGGTGCCGCCGCTGGTCACCATCGAGACCGCCGAACGGCTGCTGCGCAACTACGCGCACGACCGCAAGACCCGCGAACTGGTCGACAACCTCGACATCTGGATCGCCCCCTCGATCAACCCGGACGGCGGACACTACTCGTTCTACGACTTCAACTCCCAGCGCAAGAACATGACCAACCACTGCGCCCCGCAGGCGCCGGCGGACTTCCTCGGCCGCAACTCGTGGGGCGTGGACAACAACCGCAACTACACCGAGTACAGCCTGTTCGACGGGTACGCGGGCGCGTCGACAAGTTGCACCAGCGGCACGTACGCCGGCCCGGGCGAACTGTCCGAGCCGGAGAACCGCAACGTCGACTGGCTGGCCGCCCGACCGAACATCAGGTTCTCGATGAACCTGCACTCGTCGGGCAACTACTTCATGTGGTCGCCCGGCTCGTACGCCGTCCCCGGCCGGATCTCCGCGCCGCGGCCGACGCTGGCCGAGGAGTCGCTGTTCTGGGGCGCGTCGTCGCGGATCCTGACCGCCATCAAGCGGCACCGCAACCTGGCCGTCACCCCGGCCCGGACCGGCCCGATCGCCGACGTGCTGTACTCGGCGGCCGGCAACTCCGGTGACATGCTCTGGTACAAGTACGGCATCTACGCCTGGAACTTCGAGGTCGGCACCTCGTTCCAGCCGGACTGGCAGGAGGCGCACGCCGAGACGATGGAGTTCGCCAACGGCCTGACCGAGATGCTGCGGGTGGCCCGGGACTTCGACACCGACCGCAAGCGGCCGAAAAGCTCGCTTTCGGTGCGGGCGAGCGCCACCCCGGGCATGGTCGACGTCACCTTCTCCACCAGCGAACCGGCGGCCGTGTTCTACACCCTCGACCGCAGCCGACCCACCTACGCCGCCACCCTCTACGGCTCGGCCGGCATCCGGGAGGGCGGCGAGACACTGACCATCCCCGTCGGCACGACCGTGCACTGGTTCTCCGTCGACGCGGCCGGCAACGTGGAGCGCAACTACAAGCCCGACGGCCGGGGCAACAACCACAACAAACAGAAGGTCAAGGCACCGAAGCGCTGACCGGACGCCTCGGCGAGCCGTGGGTGCCCCGGCCGATCTGCCGGCACCCACGGCTTGACCTTGACAGAGTGACAAGGTCTTCACTGTGTCGAGGAGGTGATCCGGATGAACACGTCACAGGAGGCCACGCAGACCGCACGGATGCTGCGTGGGCTGGCGCACGTCGACGCGTCGGTGCGGCTGCGGGCCGCGCTGGCGGCCGGCACGACCCCCGACCCGCAGTTGATCGACAAGCTGGTGGAGCGCTGCGAGGTCGAGCCCGACTTCTCCGTACGCGAGATGCTCACCTGGGCCCTCACCCGGCACCCGGCCGCACTGACCGTCCCCGGGCTCGTCGCGGAGCTGCGCTCGGGAACCGCACAGGCCCGTAGCCAGGCGCTGCACACCCTGTCCAAGATCGGCGACCGGCGGGCGTGGCCGGCCATCACCCGAGCGCTGCTGACCGACGCCGACGACGAGGTGGCCCGCAGCGCCTGGCGGGCGGCGGTGGTGCTGGCACCCGAGGGTGACCGGCCGGCGCTGGCCGAGGCGCTGGCGACCCAGCTCGGGCGCGGCGGTCGGGAGACGCGGTTGAGCCTCAGCCGGGCACTCATCGCGCTCGGCGAGGTGGTCACTCCGGTCCTGGCCGCGGCCGGGACCCATCCCGACCCCGGTGTGCGGCAGCACGCTATCGCCACGCAACGCCTGCTCGACGACCCGGACGCCGGCTTCGAGTTCGCGGTCGAGGAGGCGAAGCGTGTGGTGGCTCTCGGCGAGAACGACCGGATCCGGTGACCGGCGGTGCTGATCGGTGAGGTGGCCCGACGCTCCGGCGTCAGTGCCCGGATGCTCCGGCACTACGAGTCGCTCGGTCTGGTGGAGCCGACGGGCCGCAGCGGGGTCGGCTACCGGGAGTACTCAAGCGAAGACATCCGCAGGATCTTCCACATCGAGAGCCTGCGGTCGCTGGGGCTGTCGCTGCGGGAGGTGAGGCGGGCGCTCGACGATCCCGCCTTCACCCCCGCGCGACTCGTGGCGGACCTGATCCAGCAGACCCGGGAGCGGATAGCGGCGCAGACGGAGCTGCTCACCCGGCTGCGTCGGATCGGGGCCGCGCAACCCACCGACTGGGCGGACGTGCTCCAGGTCGTCGCCCTGCTCCAGGCTCTCGGCTCCGAGAACGCCGGACGCCGCCAGCACGCCGCCCTGTCCTCGGCCGGTGACCCGGCGATGCCGGCGGAGGCACTTGTCGAGGCGGTGCTGGGCGAGTCGGACCCGAACGTCGCCGGTGCGCTGCGCTGGGCGCTGGCGCAGTCGGCCGGCGATGCGGCGGCGCTGCTGGCGGTGGGCCTCGACGCACCCGACGCCGAGGTACGCGAACGCGCCGTGCGGTCCGTCGCCGAGATCCCCGACGGTGCCGCGACCCTGCTGCTGCGGGACGCCCTCACCCACCCCGACCCCGTCGTCCGCAGGTACGCGGCCCTCGCGCTGGGGGCACGTGGCGTGGCCGAGGCGATCCCGCCCCTGATCGAGATGGTCGTCGAGGAGACCAACGAGGCCGACGCGGCCGACGCCCTGACCGCGTTGGCCGGTGAGCCCGCGCTGGCGGACCAGATCGCCACCCGGCTCGTCGAGCGTCTGACCGACAGCGGCATCGGGCCGCCGGAACGCAGCCGGCTGACGCAGGCGCTCGCCGACATCCCGGGGGCCACGGCCACCCGGGCCCTCGCCGAGCTGTCCGAGGACGCGGACCGCACCGTCGCGGCCACCGCCAGGTACGTGCTGACCCTGCGCGACGGGCGATAGCGGAGCGCGCGGCCGGGCGGCCACGTCGGTCAGGCGCCGCAGCGGAGTGTCAGCGCGCCCGGTCGGGGTCAGCTGCCACCCGGTCGCCCGGCTGCCCGGTCGCCCGGCTGTTGGCGCGGCGGGTAGCGGGGGCCCGGCTCCACCGGAGGCCGTCGACCGCCATGATGGGACGGTGAAGATCCTGTCCATCCAGTCCTCGGTGGCCTACGGCCACGTCGGCAACTCGGCGGCGGTGTTCCCGCTGCAGCGGCTCGGCCACGAGGTCTGGCCGGTGCTGACCGTGCACTTCTCCAACCACACCGGCTACGGCGCGTGGCGCGGACCGCTGCTGGCCCCCACCGACGTCGCCGAGGTGATCGCCGGCATCGCCGACCGTGGGGTGCTCGGTGACGCCGACGCGGTGCTCTCCGGCTATCAGGGGGATCCGGCGATGGGCGCGGTGATCCTCGACGCGGTGACCCTGGTGAAGACCGCCAACCCCGACGCCCTGTACTGCTGCGACCCGGTGATGGGCGACGTCGGCCGGGGCATGTTCGTCCGGCCCGGCATCCCGGAGTACCTGCGCGACGTGGTGGTGCCCCGCGCCGACATCGTCACGCCCAACCAGTTCGAGCTGGAGTTCCTCGCCGGCCGACCGACGAACACGGTCGGCGACCTGCTGGCCGCCGTCGACGCGGTACGCGCCACCGGGCCCCGGCACGTGCTGGTGACCAGCGTGCTGCACGGCGACCTGCCGGCGGACACCCTGGAGGTGGTGGCGGTCTCGGACGCCGGTGCCTGGGCGGTGACCACCCCGCTGCTGCCGATCACCCCGAACGGCGGCGGCGACGTCACCGCCGCCCTGTACCTGGCGCACCTGGCCACGACCGGATCGCCGGCCACGGCGCTGGAACGCACCACCGCCTCGATCTTCGCGGTGCTGGAGGCGACCCTGGCGGCCGGCACCCGCGAACTCCAACTGGTCGCCGCCCAGTCCGCGATCGCCGACCCGCCGCCGAGGTTCCCCGCCCGCCGGCTGCGTTGACGCGGCCCGGAAGGCGAGTCCGCACCGCCGACCGGCGACACTCAGGTGAGCCGCTGATCCGTGACGATCTCCACCTCCCGGCCTCACACTCAGTGACATTCCGGCCGGAACCTAGGACTACCCCTACGTCCTTTGCTCTGCTTCACCCCACGCATTGATTGCGCTCCGCAACCTACGTGCCGGGCGGTGTCGCCGGACAACCCCAGCTCATGTCGGTTGTGCGTGGAGTGAAGCAGAGCAAAGCGTGGTTGGGGACTAGGTGGTGGGAAGCGCTACGCGCACGTATTGTCACCGTAACTTTCGGTTGGTGCTGCTGCCGTCGGCTCCCGCTCAACACCGAAGATCATGTTCACGTTGATCCGGCAGCCCTTCCCGATGCCGAGGCCGGATCGTGCCCAGGCATCCAGACCGACCACGGCATAAGCTTGCCGGTGATGAGCGCTCCACCCCGCCGCGCCTCCGGTGACCTGCTGGTTCACCTGCGACGCGCCCGCGATCACATGGACCGCCACTACACCGAGGCGCTGGATCTCACCGCCGTCGCGGCTGTCGCCAGCGTCAGCAAGTACCACTTCCAGCGCCTGTTCACCGTCACCTACGGCTGCTCTCCGGCGGCGTACCTGTCGCAACGGCGCATCGAGCGGGCCCAGGATCTGCTGCGGACCACGAACCTGACGGTGACCGAGGTCTGCTACGCCGTCGGGTTCGCCAGTCTCGGCTCGTTCAGCAGCCGGTTTCGTGACGTGGTCGGTGAGACGCCGAGCGAATTCCAGCGCCGCTGGGCGAGTAGCGGAGCCCCGCACATTCCGGGCTGCTTCGTCTTCATGTGGGGGCTCGCCGAACGACGCGGGTGACGCCGCAAGCCAGGAGAAGCCGTACGCCGCCGACCGTCTCCTAACCTGGTCCCATGATTACCAACGTCTCGTTGACCAGCGTGTTCGTCAAGGACATCGACGCCGCCAAGACGTTCTACGTCGACATTCTTGGTTTCGTCGAGGGCGTCGACATCACCCTCGGCGAGGGCTACCGGTGGTGCACCGTCAAGCACCCCAGCCAACCGGAACTGGAGGTGCACCTGACCCTTCCCGGGCCGCCGCTGACGCCGGAGGTGGCCGAGATGTTCCGTCGGGCGCAGGACGAGGGCAACCTGTTCGCCGTCGGCCTGGCCGTCGACGACTGCCGCAAGACCTACGACGACCTGCGGGCCAAGGGGGTCGACTTCATCCAGGAGCCGGCGGATCGGCCGTACGGGGTGGAGGCCGTCGCGCGGGACAACTCGGGCAACTGGCTGGTCCTGGTCGAACAGCGGGAGTTCACCCCCGCGGACTTCGACTGAGTGAGCAGGTCCGACGACGTACGGGCCTGCGCATCGCCGGGGTGCCGGGCCGATCTGGTCGACCCGGCGCCCCGGCGACTACCGGGGAGAAGGTTCGTCAGTACCGCAGGTTGCGCAGGTAGCGATAGCCGACCTCGGCGGTCTGCTGAGGCGTCACGTCGGGAGTGTCGTTCTCCACGATGTACTCCAGCACCGGGTGCTTCCGGAAGATCCGCCTGAAATCGATCATCCCGGTGCCGAGGTCGGCCATGTCGCCGTCGGCGGCGTGCCGGTCCTTGACGTGGTACTGGAGCACCCGCTGCGGCGCCGCGCGGATGACGTCCAGGGTGAAACCCTCGGGGTCGCGTACCCCGTCGCCGGACTCGATGCCGCCGGTGACCGCCCAGTAGATGTCGATCTCCAGGTGGACGAGCCGGGGATCCAGTTCCTCGGTCAGCACGTCCCACGGCGTACGACCGCCGCCGAGGTCGATGGTGAACTCGTGGGCGTGGTTGTGGTAGCCGTAGCGCAGACCGGCCCGGGCCGCCGCGGCGGCCTCGACGTTCATCTGCTCCGCCCACCGCTTCCAGTCGTCGGCGTTCTCCGAGTAGAGGTACGGCACCACCATGAACTTCTGACCCAGCGTCACCGCGTTGCGGATCTTCTCCTGTAGCGCGGCCGGGGTCTCGCTGATCCCGTCGTGGCTGGACGTGGCCTTGATGCAGATGCTGTCCAGGAAGCGACGCAGCTGGGCGGCGTTGCGGCCGAAGTAGCCCAGGGCCAGTTCCACCTTCGGGTAGCCGATCCGGGCGAGGTGCCGCAGGGTGGCGTCGTACCCCGGTTCGCCGTTGAGCGCGTCGCGGACCGTCCACAACTGGATGCTGATCAGCCCCGGCGGCACCCGCCGCCGACCGCCATGCCCGTGTCCGTGGCCGGGACCGTGCTTGGAACCGGCGGAGGCGGCGGTCGCGCCCACTCCCGCCGTGGCGAGGCCGACACCGGCCATCGCGGCCACCGAGCCGCGTAGCAGGCCCCGCCGGTCGAGGACGGAACGCCGCAGCGCGGCCATCCCGTCGTAGCCGTAACACATGATGACTCCTCTCGTGGATCTACACGCCGGGTACGAGCACGACCTGGTCGGTCCCGGTCAGCGGCGGCAGTCCGTCGTCACCGGGGTCGGTGTAGGAGGCGACGAACACGGCGGACAGGTTGTCGGTCGCCGGGTCGTGCCCCGACGGAACAGTGGTGAGGATCGAGCCGGTGCAGCCGTTGGCGGTGGTCTGCGGGTGGCCGTGGTCGTCGTGGCCGAGGATGTAGGTCACGCTGACCCGGGCGCAGTCCACCGGCTGGTCGTCGGTCACCCGTACCTCGTACCGGATGGTGTCGCCGAAGGCGAAGGGTTGGCCCTCGACCGGCGCGACCAGCTCGACCACCGGCACGGCGTTGCCGACCACGACCCGCACCGACGCCGACGCCGAGCGTCCCTTCCGGTCGGTCACCTTCAGCGTCGCCTCGTAGCTGCCGTTCTCCCGGTAGGTGAACGTGGGGTTCGCCGACCGCGAGTCGACCCGGTCGTCGTCGTCGAGGTACCACTCGTACCGCAGGCGGTCGCCGTCCGGATCGGTGGTGCCCTCGCTGGAGAACTCCACGGTCAGCGGGGCCAGACCGGCGGTCTGACTGGCCGAGACCACCGGAATCGGGCTGCGGTTGCCGTCGCGACCGATGAAGTCGATCCGGGCCACCTGCGCCTCCGGGTTCTCGCTGAAGAAACCGTCGCCGTACTCGAGGACGTAGAGCGCGCCGTCGGGACCGAACTCCAGGTCCATCGGGTTGTCGAAGACGACCGACGGCAGTACCGGCTCGATGCCGTCGAGCGTGCCGCGCCGGTCCAGCTGGAACGCCTTGACGTAGTCGCGGGTCCACTCGTAGAACAGCGGCTTGCCGTCGTAGTACGACGGCCACGCCACCGGGTTGCGGCCCCGGGTGGTGGAGCGGTCGAAGCGGTACGCGGGCCCGGCCATCGGGCCGATGCCGCCGGTGCCCAACTCGGGGAACTGCGCGGAGGCGCCGTAGCTGTACCACACGTCCGGCTGCTGCGTGGCGGGCAGCTTGCGCAGCCCGGTGTTGTTCGGTGACTCGTTGACCGGTGCCGCGCAGTCGAACTCCGCACCGGACTCCTCGGTGGCGAAGTCGTAGTCCCGGTACGGCAACTGCGCGGTGACGCAGTAGGGCCAACCGTGGTTGCCGGGCTCGCGGGCCACGAACCACTTGCCGTGTCCGGCCGGTCCGCGCAGCGGGTCGGGCTGACCGGCGTCGGGTGAGTAGTCGCCGACGTACAGGTCGCCGGTCTTGCGGTCCAGTTCGATCCGGAACGGGTTACGCAGCCCCATCAGGTAGATCTCGGGACGGGTGCCCCGGGTGCCGGGCTTGAACAGGTTCCCCTTGGGGATGGTGTACCTGCCGTCGGCGCCGACCTTGATCCGCAGGATCTTGCCGCGCAGGTCGTTGGTGTTGGCGCTGGTGCGCTGCGCGTCGTACGCCGGGTTGCGGCCGGGCCGCTCGTCGATCGGGGCGTACCCGCCGGACTCGAACGGGTTCGTGTCGTCCCCGGTGGACAGGTACAGGTTACCCTTCGCGTCGAAGACGATGTCTCCGCCGACGTGGCAGCAGATGCCCCGGTCCACCGGCACGTCGATGATCCGCTGCTCGGTACGCAGGTCCAGGGTGTCCTTGACCAGCCGGAACCGGGACAGTCGGATGACACCCTGGAACGGTGCGAGTTCCTCCTCGGTGCCCCAGGCTGGGGCGTCGCCCTCGTTGACGTCCGGGGTGGACGGGTCGTCGACCGGGGTGTCCATCGGCGGCGAGTAGTACAGGTAGACCCAGTTGTTGCCGCGCCGGCCGAAGCCCGGGTCGACGGCCACGTTCTGCAGGCCCTCCTCGTCGTGCTGGTAGACGTCGAGGGTGGCCGCGATGGTGTTGCGCCCGGTGTCGGGGTTGTGCAGCCACACCTGGCCGGCGCGGGTCACGTGCAGCACCCGACCGTCGGGCAGCACGGCAAGGTCCATCGGCTCGCCGGGACGGTCGTTGAGGGTGACCTTCTGGAAGGCCGTGTCGGGCGGGGGAGTGGTGGTGCCGGCGGCCGTGGGGTTGGCCGGCGCGGCCATCGAGCTGGCGGGCGGGGCGACGAGCGTGATGGTCGTCAGACCGGCCACCGCGAGCGCGAGTCGTCTCTTCAACTGCCTCTCCTTGGTGTGAGGACGGGTCGGGCAGGTCGGGGACGTACGGGTGCTGGGCTTCTCCTCCGGGTGTCGGGCAGCACCGAATGGCCCGTTGGGTCGCCGGTGGGCGACGCGGGCGCGGAAGCTGAGGATTGGGGTAGGTGTCCGAGGGGCCGTCGGAGGTCACGAGCGTGGCGCTGGCCCCTGCGGCGATTCACCTCGTCGTAACATCCGGGCTGAAGTTAACAAAAGCCATGTCGATATGTCCATGGCTTCTGCCAGGTTTAATGGAACTTTCCGCCACGGTGGCGAAAGGATCGTCCACACACGAAAAATCGCCCTCGGCCCCGGAGGTGGCTTCTCAGGACCCGAGGGCGGTGCAGGTTGGACCGACGGCTCGGTGTGACCCGTCAGGCCAGCGGGCCGGTGTCGCGGGCCCTCCGGACCGCGTACCGGTGCATCGTCACACCCTGGTCGAACGACGCCTGCTCGATCAGGTCCAGCTCGACCGGCTCGTCATGGTCGTCGAACAGCGGCCGGCCGGTACCGAGCACGACCGGGTGGGTGAAGAGCAGCAGCTCGTCGAGCAGCCCCGCCCGCAGCAGGTTGGTCGCCAGGGTGGCACCGCCGACCCCGATGTCGCCGTCGGAATGCTCCCGCAGCCGCGCGAGCTGCCCGATCGCGTCGTCCCCACCGACGACCCGGGTGTGGTGCCCGGCGTCGTCGCGGGTGCGCGAGACCAGAACCTTGGGCATCGAGGTCCAGATCTCGCCGTACTCACGCAGGTAGTCCGGCAGAGATTCGTCGTCGCGGGCGCCCGGCCAGAACGCCTCCATCGTCTCGTAGATCGTGCGGCCCTCGATCATCAGCGACATCGCCCGAGCCCGCCTGTTGAACTCCCGATGCAACGACTCGCCGATGCGCATCCAGTCGCCGCCGCCCTGCTCACCCGGGGCGCGCTCGATCCGCAGATCGACCGACACGTTCATCCAGTACACGAACCGACCCGACACGCTGTCTCCCATGAGGTAGTGAACTGCAACTGCTTCCGGCTCGACGCCAGGTTGTGTCGGAGGGTGGCTTCATCGAGGCTCGTCGAGCCGGGCGAGCAACGTCCGGGGCGCCACCGACCGGTAGCCGTCCTCGATGATCTCGGCCAGCTCGGCCTCGCCGATCCCGGTGTCGAGGCGTACGCCTACCCACCCGCGATGCCCCACGTAGGGCGGGCGAAAGTAGGTCCGCGGATTCTCCGCGATCAGCTCCTCGGCGGAGCCGGGCGGGGCGGCACACCACAGGTGGGCGAAGTCGTCCTGGTGATGGCCGTCCGGCCAGAGCATGACGAACGACCTCTTGCCCCGGACGAACCAGGTCGGGGTGCCGTGGCTCAGCCGCTCGCTGACCTCGGGAAGACGCAGGCAGGCCCGCCGGACGATCGCCGCCATGTCGGTCATCGGCCCAAGCTACGACACCGGTCCGACAGAACTCGGGAACGCCGGGGGCAGGGTCGGGAAGCCGGGGACGGACGGCACTCACCGGCCCGGCCGAAGTCGACTGATGGGCCGGCGGCGGTAGGGTTCGGCCCCGTGGAACACGAACCGAACGACCCCGGGCTGGCCGACCTCGTGCACCGGCTGCGCCGGTTCGCCGACGAGCGGGACTGGCAGCGGTTCCACACGCCGAAGAACCTGGCGATGGCCCTCGCCGGCGAGGTGGGCGAGTTGCTGGCCGAGTTGCAGTGGCTCACCCCGGAGGAATCCGCGCAGGTGATGGCCGATCCCGAGCACGGTGCCCGGGTACGCGCCGAGATCGGCGACGTCATGATCTACCTGGCCCGCCTCAGCGACATCCTGGGCATCGATCCGTTGGCCGCCGCCACCGACAAGTTGACCGAGGCGGCCCGGCGCTACCCGGTCGAACGGTCGTACGGATCCGCGGCCAAGGCTCCATCGGCCGACCGCACCAGCTAGCCACCAACACCCGATCCGACTCGGTAAGGTGCTCAGAGCCAAGCGGTCCGACGGGCTTCCGGTGCACGGATATGCCCCCATCCGCACGATCACATCGTGCTGCCTGGGGGCATGTGCCAATGTCGGCGTTTCGGACGTCCGCCGCCAATCTGTTGCGTCTGGCCACCGACGGCGCCCTCGCCGACCGGGTCGCCGAGCATCTGTGGTCGATCCGCCACGGTGTGAGCCCAGCAGAGCGGCGGTCCTGGGTGAACAGCCTGCCGGTGCTGGCGCAGGATCTCGCCGATGCGGGTCTCGACCAGGTGGAGGTGCTGGTCGAGTACCAACTGCCGTTGACCAGCCGACGCATCGACGCGGTGCTCGCCGGCGTTGACCCCCGTAGCGGGAATGACTCCTATCTGGTCGTCGAGCTGAAGCAATGGTCCTACGCGACCGCGTACGAGGAATCCGACACCCTGGTCGCGGTCGAGCACGCACGTGGACCACGGCTTCACCCCGGCGTGCAGGTCGCTGACTACTGCCAGTACCTCACCGACTTTCTCGGCGTTCTGGGCCGTCAGCAGTATCCGCTACACGGTGCCGCCTACCTGCATAACGCCGTTGACCGGGACATCGCCGACCTGCTTGACCGGCCAGTCAGCGAGCAGAGCCGACTCTTCACCAGGCAGCGTCGCGGCCAGTGGCTCGCGTATCTCCAGTCGCGGTTCGCGCCGAAGTCCGGCGCGGCCGCCGCCGATCGCTTCCTGACCAGCACCGTCCGGCCCAGCCGGCACCTGTTGCGGTACGCCGCGCAGGAACTCAAGGACCGGCCACAGTTCACCCTGCTCGACGAGCAGCACGTGGCGTACGAATTGGTGCTGCACGCGGTCGAGCGGGCCCGGAAGGCGAACCGCAAGCGGGCAGTGGTGGTCGCCGGCGGACCAGGCAGCGGCAAGAGCGTCATCGCCCTGTCAGTGATGGGTGAGCTGGCCCGTCAGGGTCGGACCGTGCTACACGCCACCGGCTCCCGCGCGTTTACTCAAACTCTGCGGCGCTACGCCGGGCGCGGCTCGACCCGGCTCCAAGGGATGTTCAAGTACTTCAACAGCTTCATGGACGCCGGGGCCAACGACATCGAGGTGCTGCTCTGCGACGAGGCACACCGGATCCGAGAAACCTCCGTCAACCGGTACACACCCAAGGCTCGGCGGGACCGGGCAAGGCCGCAGCTGGACGAACTGATCTCGACCGCGCGCGTGCCGGTCTTCCTGCTCGATGAGCATCAGGTGGTGAAACCGGGGGAGTTGGGCAACGTCGAGGTCATTTCGGCGTACGCCGAGAAGCTGGGCCTGGAGGTGGAGGTCGTGGCCCTGCACGACCAGTTCCGGTGTGGCGGCAGCGCGGCGTACGAGGACTGGGTGCTCACCTTGCTCGGTCTCGCCGGCGATGGTCCGACCGTGTGGGCCGGCGACGGACGGTTCGATCTGCGGCTGGCGGAGTCCCCGACGCAGTTGGAGGCGTTCCTGCGGTCGCGCCAACGCCCGCCGGGCGCTGCCGATGAGCCGGGACAGACGGCCCGGATGTCGGCCGGTTACTGCTGGCCGTGGAGCGACCCTCGACCGGACGGCACCCTGGTGCCGGACGTGGTGGTAGGCGAGTGGGCCCGACCCTGGAACGTCAAGAGCGATCGCAGCGTGGGTGATGCTCCCGGTAGTGCCTTCTGGGCCACCGATCCGAACGGCTTTGACCAGGTGGGCTGCGTCTACACCGCCCAAGGCTTCGAGTACGACTGGTCCGGGGTCATCATCGGACCCGACCTGGTGGCACGCGACGGCCGACTGGTGATTCGGCGGGGCGAGTCGAAGGACCCGGCATTGCGGAGCCGCAAAGCGGTGAGCGACGACGAAGCCGACCGGCTAGTCCGCAACACCTACAAGGTGTTGCTGACCCGCGGTATGCGCGGGACGATCATCCACTCGGTCGACCCGGAGACCCGCGAGTTCCTGGCTGCTCTGGTGAGACCCACCCGCGAGGTGGAAACCCACTATGAGTCGCCTGGCGATGGTTCGGACGCTGGGTAGCCGATCCCGTACGCGCTAACTGCAGTGGCCCTGAGTCGAGCGGACCGACGGGATTCCTTAAAGGACTTGCCCCACCGCACGAGTTTCTCGCGACCTGGGATGGTTACTGCGGCCGTTCCACACCACCGCGAATTCCAGCAAGCCCTCACCAGCTGTGATCAAATTCCCGCTTCAAGCTTTTTTGACATGAAGAATTTCAAGTGCTGGGAGCGGACCCGGCGTGATCCCAGGTCGGACGAGTTCCGGATCCCTGACATGTATCCTTCGATGGCCTTGTCGACCTCCTCGGCCGCTATTCCGAGCATCGCTGCAAGAGATACAGAAAGGCCGACGCCTTCTCCGTTTTCGCCGTTACGCTTCCTGGCTGAGACTGCGCGCTGAAACAGATCCAAAAGATCCCGAAGCTGCTCTGCTTGAACCTTATTCTCGTTGCTGACGTCCTCGCGCAGTTCCCAAGAAACGTGTAGCAGCGTAAACATATCGACAATGTTCGACCATCTGGTTCGGCCGCTCCACCTGATGGTGTCCTTAAGGAACGTCAGCAACGCGAGGAACTCTTTTGCGCGGTCCTGGTAGTCTTCAAAATCGGCGGATATCTTGTCGTAGCGTTCGTCGAGTTCAGTCTTTTTATTAGACAGGCCGAAGATGCAGGTGCCGAAGACTTCGGCGTAGAACTCTAGGTCTCCACCTCGTTTGCGGCGTTCGCCACTGAAAACTCCGGACACCGCACTCATCGGATGTGCTGCACAGTCCTTGAGGAAGTCGTTGAACGGACCGGGCAGCAGAGCATTTCGGAGCTCTTGGTCTGTGAGCACCATGTTCACTCTGTTCACGCGGGCAAAAACTGCGCGGACGAACTCGTCGGCAAGATTCGATAGCCGTCGAATCGGGAAGCGGTACTGAAAGAACTCTTGGCGAACATCGGCTGGAAGCTCCTTGAAGTGCATTCCCTCGAACTTCTCCCTCAGCTTTTCGTCTTCCAGTCCATCCAGCGGAAACTCGTTGTTCAGAAACCCGAGCAGGGAGGTGAGGCGTTGTTGGCCGTCAACAACGGAAGCCTTTTGATCCCCTTCCGGGGAGGTCTCGTAAGCGAGGTAGATCTCCGGAATCGGATATCCGAGAAGGATGGTCTCCATCAAGGAGACTTTGGCGCGTTCGGGCCACACGGCCTTACGTTGGTACTCCGGCCGGAGGATCAGCTCGCCAGACTTGTCGAGCGACCGAAACTCTGCCACGGTTTTCGATTCGATCTCGAATTTGAGCCCATGATCAGTCATGGTGCACTCCGTCCTCGATCGCACGATCGCGCGCGATGCTCACGCTTCTCATCTGGTAAGTTCTGAGCGACTTATGGTTGCGGTACAGTCGATAATTGACTTCGCAGTTTATGAAGGCCTCCCCGAGGTCTTGAATGAAGCTATCCCGCGACCGTGACCACCGCTCACCGAAGGATAGTCGGGGCAGTATTACGTCGAGAGCAATGCATTCTTCGAAAACCAGCTTTCGGAGGTAGTTCTTCTTCGTGGCAAAAGACTCTTCTGTGATCATTTCTCGGAGCTCGGTCCACGCTTGATCGAACAGTTCCGGCGAGACAACCGCGATATCCAAGTCCGAGCTTGCTTGAAACTTTCTGAAGTTCTTTTTCGGGTTGAGCGAATACCCTAAACGGGCGCTTCCGACTAGCTGGACCGCCATCGGGTCAATGCCAAGTTCAGTTGCAACCAGATGCCGCCATCTGATGTAGCTAAGTTCGTGAGGCCACGCCGCGGGTATGCCGTCGAATAGCCGGGCGGTGACGAAGTAGTCAACGTCCTGCCCTAGAGAACAGAACTCCTTCCAGAATTCGGGTAGTCCTGAGATCTCATTCATGCTCTCCCCAGGAATATCGATCTGAGCACATCATACGTACGCCGACCGGGTTGGCAAGTGACCGTGGATTCATTTGTGACCTTCCATAAAACCGTGCCGAGAGCGTAACGCGTCTCTCAAGCGCCCGCGCTCCCGCACATAGAGCCTCGGTCCGACCTGCACGGCGGCCGGGCGGGCCCTCGGCTGCAGGGCCGGTTGGTGGGTGTACCTAATGAGCCAGGGTGACGGTGGGGCCGGGGCCGCACGGAGGGGGTGGGGCGGGACCGGCGGGCGGGGCGAGAGGCGGCGGTCCGGCGGTCCAATGGTTGACGAGGTGGAGTTGTCGGTGCCGTGGAGCGGCTGAGCCCTCGTGTTCCTCAGTCGGCCAACGGTACGGTCCGGACGAAGGTAGCCCAGGCAGCAGGGGAGAAGGTGAGGGCGGGCCCGGTCGGGTCCTTGGAGTCGCGGACGGCGACGAGGCCGGGGAGGTTGGTGGCGACCTCGACGCAGTCACCGCCGTTGTCGCCGCTGCGGGTGCTCTTGCGCCAGACGGCGCCGGTCAGGTCAGTCATGCCGGATCTCCCCGATGAGCCTTTTGATCATGTCCTTCGATTCTGCCTCGCCGAGGGCGAGCGCATCCAGTCCCCGCCAGACGCGTTCGTATGCCGCCAGTTCATCGGGCTTGTCGAGGTAGAGCGCCCCGGTCAACGACTCGCTGTAGACGACCGACGGCTCCGGTGCGGTCCGACCGCCCTTGGTGGGCGGGAAGTCGAGGACGACGAAGGATCCGGCGACTGCGCCGGGCTGGGGCCCGGCTGCCAGGGGGAGCACCCGAACCGACACGTTCGGCAGGTCGGAGAGCTTGAGCAGTTGATCGAGTTGACCGCCCATGACCGCCGGACCACCGACGCCGCGTCGGAGTACCGCCTCTGATAGCACCGCATCAAGCCGAGGAGCCGCCGGCAGGCGTCGGACGAGCAGGGCTTGCCGCTGAAGTCGAACTTGTACGGCTCGCTCGCGGTCCTCCTCACTCAGCCGCCCGCCGAGGCGGTAGAGAGCATGTGCGTACTCCTTGGTTTGAAGGATCCCGGGGATCAGCGATTCGTCGTAACGGCGGAGGTGGGCGGCGGCGGATTCCAGGCCGACGTACAGCTCGAACCAGCTCGGCACGGCATCGCCGTAGGCGTGCCACCAGCCCTTGGACTTCGTCTCGACGGCCAGGCCGCGCATCGCCTCGGTCATCTCCGGGGACACCCCGTACAGCTCGCACATGGCCTTGACATCGAGCACCCGGACGGAGCCCATGCCACATTCGAGCCGCCAGATCTTCTGCCGGCTGTATTCCAGGGCTTCGGCGGCGGCGTCCAGCGTCACCCCGGCCTCGTTGCGGAACTGGCGCAGCAGCCGGCCGAGCTGCCGGCGCGGCACGGTCGATCCGATGTCTTCGGCCATTCGCACACTCCCTGGTTCCGACCCGCAACACTGCGTCACCTGCTGCTGTAACGCTTATCGGTTTCGGCAAAGAAAGTCAATGCACAAGCGCGAAATTTTGCCGTGGAATGTTGCTCATCCACTGCGGAGCGTTCCAGGATGGTCACAGCGCGGCGGCCGGCCGATTCCCCCCGGACGGCCGCCGCGTTCCGATCGCACCTCCCCGCTGACTGTGGAAAGGCAGCGACATGTCGACCTACCGCTCCACTGCGTACTCCGGTCTGTTGCCCTGGCAGGTGCGTGGGCACCGGTTCCGCCGTGTCTGGCTCGGACGTCGCGGCCTGGCCCCCGACGAGGTGTACGCGTTCCTCGATCGGGTCGCCGGCGAGTTGGCCACCGTCCAGCAGGCGCTCGCCGAGAGCCACCGAGAGACCGCCCGAGTCAGGATCGCGCTGCGTGACTGGCAGTCCGCGCGGGCTCGCGCCCGGGGCGGTGACCGATGACCCGCCGTCGTGGCAGTAGAGCGACAGTCGACCTGTCCGGCCACGGGACAGGGGTGGGGCATGGGTAGGCGGTGGAAGTGGTTCTTGCGGCCGGGGCCGGTCGCGCTCGACCTGACCGGGCAGGCCGTGCCGGACGGGGACGCGCCGGGGCGGTTCCGGCGGGTGTCGGTCGAGCATGTCGTACCGGAGCTGCGGGTGACCTCGCGGTGCGACGGTGCGCTCGTGTACGAGCGGCCCGAGGAACGGCCGGCGGCGTCTTCGGCGCGGAATCAGCGTGCGGGTCGCTACGAACCGGGCCGGCGAGGCGAGCGGAACCGTGGGAGGTTCCGAGGGCCGACCGACGGCGAGCCGGTCCGGTCCGCTCGGCCGGATGCGGACAACGACCTCTTCGTGACGCCTGCTCAGCTCGCCTGGGCGCACCGGCTCTTCGAGGTGCATTGGCGGAGCCCCGTCGAGGATCCGCGTACCAGGAAGTGTCCGGACTGCCGCGTCGACGGCACCTGCCCCCGGGCGGACTGGGCCGACACGATCATCGTGCGCTGCCTGCGGACGTACTGGCGATGAACGTCTTCGACCTGTCGCCCGCGCAGATCCGCAACCGGCTGATCCTGCGGGCGCGTCGGGCAGCGCTGGCCGCTGGGACCGAACGGCAGCCGCTGTCCGAGGAAGGCGTGTGCCGGCAGGTCGCCGAGGAACTCGCAGATGCGGCTACGGCCAGGACGGCGGCGGCGGACCGAAGGCGTGCCGGGCGGCCTTCACCACCAGAGTGGCCATGGCGGCGTTGAAGCCGCCACCGATCACAGCACCGATCCCGAACGGTGCGACGCGACCGAGAACGACGATGCCCTGCTTGGTGCCGTACTTCGTGACGAAGTGTCTGCCCAGCATCTTGTTGATCTGACGCAACGTCTCACCAGGTACCTTGGCGACAACCTGGCGTCCCCAGTGTTGCCCAGTACGCTCAGCGACCTTGGTGATGGTGGCGGAGCCGCTTCCGCCCAGCATGATTCCCATGACGATCGTCCGGCGGCGCTCCACCTCGTCGATGGGGACGCCGTGGATTTCGGCGATCGAGAGGGCGAAGAGAGCGCTCAGCTGAAGGGACGAGAGTGCTTCGCCCGCCGACAGTGCCAGCGCGGCAGCGGTGCCGACGCCAGGCGCGGCGGCAGTTCCGCCGACTGCGGCACCCGTTCCGGTCAAAGCGCTTACATACATCCGCTCCAGATTGCGGATCACCTCTGCCGGTGTCGCCTCCGGGTTCCGCTGGCGGGCCCGGGTGATGTTCTTGCGCACCAGGGGGCCTTGGAGGTCGATAGCCTTGTCCAGGAGGTCGAGGATTCGCTGACCGGCTGCCGAAACCGGCCCGTCAAGGGCATCTGTTGCCATGCCTGGAACTCCTTGCTTAGAGGCCAGCGGGGGTGGGCGGTTAGATCAGCGTCCATCTCAGCCGCAGGTAGCCAGGCTATGCCGTGCCACTTGCCCGCCAATCGATCAAAAGTAGTGTCCGCATTGGACGAGCGGACGTAATGCTGCGGCGGGTTGTTCTTCACCTGCGTCACGTGCGCTTCCTTCCCCGACCGATCGCCGCTTGTCGGTAAGCCGACACGAATGCCGGGTGATCTGACCCGTTTCGTGGGTTGTTCCGTCAGTGGATGGTCTGGTTACGTTGCCGGCTCAGAGACGGAACACGGTCAGCGAGGGGTCGACTGCATGGTTGCGGCACACGAGACGACGCTGCGGGAATTGCTGGAAGGCGCGAAGCAGTATCGGGTGCCGCTGTACCAGCGCACATACTCGTGGACGGACCCGCAACTCGACCGTCTGTGGGAGGACATCCGCAAGCTCGCCGAGGAGCGGACCGCAGACCCGAACCTCACCCACTTCATCGGCTCGTTGGTGCTCGCGCCCAGCCCCACGCATGGCCCGTCGGTCTCCGAGTTCCTGGTGGTGGATGGTCAGCAGCGGCTGACCACCCTGTCCATCCTGCTCTGCGCGATCCGTGACCATCGTGCGCAGCATGAGGATCCGGGTCACCGGGACCGCATCGACCAGGAATATCTGATCAACAAGTGGCGGCCCAGCCACCGGCTCAAGCTCGTCCCGACGCAAGCCGACCGGCCCGCGTACGAGGCGTGTCTGGACGTGACTCCGCAGGCTGGTGGCAGTGACCGGGTCGGAGCGGCGTACCGGTTCTTCAAGTCGCAGCTCGCGGCCATCACCTCGGACGACCCGCTGGATATCGATCGCATCGAGGATGCGGTCACCTCCGGGATGGCGCTGGTGTCGGTCGTCGCCCAAGCCGGCGACAACGTCTACCGGATCTTCGAGTCGTTGAACAACACCGGCCTCAAGCTCACTCAGGCCGATCTGCTGCGCAACTACCTCTTCATGCGGCTGCCGAATCGCGGCGACGCCGTCTACCGCTCGCTCTGGTTTCCGCTCCAGCAACAGCTGGATTCGGCAGAGCTTGAGCAGTTGTTCTGGCTCGACCTCGTACACCGCAACCCTGAGGTCAAGCAGACCGACACCTACACCGGCCAACAGGCACGGCTCAACGGGCTTCGCAGCGAGGCGGAGATAGAGGACGAGGTCCGCCGATTCTGTCGGCTCGGTGCCCTCCTGCGGACCATCCTGCACCCTGAGGAAGAAGAGGACCTGGAGGTACGGCGGCGGCTCAAGCGACTCAACGGCTGGGACACGACGACGGTCTACCCGCTGCTGCTGCACCTGCTGGACCGCCGTAAGCAGGGCACCGCTACCTCCGCGCAGATCGCGTCGGCGATGCTGTACGTCGAGAGCTACTTCATCCGGCGCCTGCTGATCGGCCGGGCCACCGCGAGCATCAACCGGATCCTGCTGCGCATCGTGACCGACATGCGGGCCGACCTGCCGGTCGATGAGGCGGTGCGCGCGTACCTGTCGGTCGGCCGCAAGCACTACGCCACGGACTCCAGCATCCGCGAGGCGGTACGGTCGATTCCGTTCTACCTCAACGGCCGGGCGACCCAGCGGAAGCTGGTGCTCCAGTGGCTGGAGGAGTCCTACGGCAGCAAGGAACCGGTGGATTCGGCTTCGCTGACCATCGAACATGTCATGCCGCAGAGCCCCACCACGGAATGGCGGCAGATGCTGGGCGAGGATCTCCAAGGGGAGGAGAGCTTCGCCGAGGTGCACGAGGCCCTGGTTCACACGCTGGGCAACCTCACCCTCACCGGCTACAACGCCGAGCTGAGTAACAGTTCCTTCCTGGTCAAGCGGGCCCAGCTGGGCAAGAGTGGAATCTCGTTGAGCCGGGAGATCGCCGAGCAGAAGCGTTGGGGCCGCCCGGAAATCCACGCCCGCGCCGACGCCCTCGCCGAACGGATCATCAAGCACTGGCCCGGCCCGACCGAAGCGGCGGGCAACCGGTCCGAGGTGCCCTGGGACGTGATGAATCGAGCGCTCGCCGCGTTGCCGGCCGGTTCCTGGACCGCATACGGCGACGTGGCGGCGCTGATCGGCAGCCACCCGGTGCCGGTCGGCGTGCGACTCGCGAGCCACCCGGCGCCGAACGCCCACCGGGTGCTCCAGGCCGAAGGCTTGGTCTCGCCGAACTTCCGATGGCTCGACCCGGCTAAGACCGACGAACCGCGTGACCTGCTGCGCGCCGAAGGCGTCGAGTTCGACACGCACGGTCGGGCCAGCCAGGCACAGCGGTTCGGCGTCGAGGAGTTGGCCCAGCTCGCCGGCCTGCCGCAGCAGGACGCGCCTCGGCAGTTCCTCCGCCCGCGTTCCCACCGTAACGATTCGCTCGATGACCGCTTCATCGAGCAGTTGACCGACCTCCAGGACGCTCGCGTGGTGACCGGCACGGTTGCCGTCATCGAAGCCTGGGCGGGACTGGGTGGCCGGCCGCTCTACGGTTCCGGCGGTGAGACGTCGTGCTTCCTGATGGCTCGGGGCAAGGAGCACGAGCTGGGCAACATCTGGCCCGCGGCGATCTACCCGAGCGGCAAATTCGAGATCGTGTTCCAACACCTGAGCATCCGGTCCCCGTTCGACGACATCGCGCTTCGCGAAGAGTTCCGCCAGCGGTTGAACCAGTTGCCGGGTGTGAACATCGCCGCCGCCAAGCTTGCCCTCCGCCCCGGCTTCACCTTGGAGGTCCTAGCCCACACCACGGCCCGCGAGGCACTGATCGAACACCTCGCCTGGTTCTACCAGCAGGCGGTGAGTCTCGGATCCTGACGTACCCGCGCCTGCCCGCCTCGCTATCGGCCGTCGAGCGATCGTGCCCGCAGCTCGTCCTCGCCCCGACTTCTGGCGCGGGTGCTCGCGCGGTGACCCCAATTGATCGTTATCGTCGCCCCGATTCGTTCGTCGCGGGGGTGCCGTACGCAAGTTACAAACATTGGTGAACTTCGATGCATTATGGACGCTGCTCGGGCACGGTCACGGTAACACTGCACTACCGTCGGGACATGGTCTCGCGTCGATCGATTCTCGGAGCGGTGCCACTCGCCGCCGCCGCCCTGACCGCCGCCCCAGCCCATCCCCGCTGGCTCACCGGAGCGTCCGCCTCCACCGAACCGGTACGCGTACCGCCCGACCCGGCCACGCTGCCGGCCGCCGCGACAGCGGTACGCGGCTTCACCGCCGACCTCTACCGCACGATCGCGGCGAGCCATGCCGGTGGCAACGTGGTGTGTGCGCCGTACTCGGTCCAACTGGCCCTCGCCATGGCCAGGGCGGGCGCCGGCTCGACCACGGCGGACGAGATGGACGCCGTGCTGCACGCCCCGCATCCGCGACCCGGTGCGCTCGACAGTGGTCTGAACACCGTCGACCAGTCACTCGCCGCGCGGTTCCAGGACGGCGACGGTGTGCGGCAGCCCCGGGTGACCACGGCCAACGCGGTGTGGACCCGCCTCGAGCTGGGCCTGCGAACCGGATTCCAGGACACCCTGGCCGGCTACTACGGCGCTCTCCCACACCCCGTCGACTTTCGTGGCGCGCCGGAGGCGGCTCGCCAGGAGATCAACACCTGGGTGTCCGATCGGACCAACGCGAAGATCTCGGAGTTGTTGGCTCCGGACTCGGTGCGCCTCGACACCAGCCTGATGCTGACCAACACGGCCTACCTCAAGGCGGCCTGGTACTACCCCTTCCGGGCGTCGGCCACGGTGGAGGAACCGTTCACCCGGGATGACGGCACGGTCGTCCAGGTGCCGATGATGCGCGGCCCGTTCGACCGGATGGGGCACCTGCTGGGCGACGGTTGGCGGGCGGTCGACGTGCCGCTCGCGGGCGACGGGTTGGCCATGGCCGTCGTCATGCCGACCCGGGACGACCTCGCCGCGGTCGAGGCGAATCTCGACGCGGCGTGGCTGAGCGCGTTGTTCGCCGGCTTCCAGTTCACCGACATCCAGCTGCGGATGCCCCGGTGGACGTTCCGCCTGCCCGCCCAGTTGGGCGCCGCCCTGAGTGGCCTCGGCATGCCCACGGCCTTCACGCCGTACGCCGACTTCAGCGGCATGAGTACCACCGACCCGAACCTGTGCATCGACGACGTGGTGCACGAGACGTTCATCGGGGTGGACGAGAAGGGTGTCGAGGCGGCGGCCGCGTCGGCGGTCATCATCCGGCCACCGTCGATCCCGCAGGGGCCGCAGTTCTTCGTGAACCGGCCGTTCCTGTACGTCATCCACGATCGGGTCACCGGCGTACCGCTGTTCCTCGGCCGGGTGCATGACCCGCTGGTCACCGGCTGACCCTGGTCGGCCCGGTGGTGGCCGCGGCGCGCGTCGGGCTGACCTGGCCTGCGACGATCGCGGCGAGGCAGCACACGAAGCCGGCCGACTGGATCGGGGTGAGCGATTCGTCGAGCAGCACCGCACCCAGCAGGGCCGCCACCACCGGCGAGAGCAGGGTGAGCACCGCCACGGAGGTGACTGGCAGCGTGGCGATGCCCCGGAACCACAGGACGTAGGCGAGCAGGCCGCCGGGCAGGCCGAGCCAGAGGTACCCGAGCACGGCGCTGCCGTCGACCGCGGGCGGTGCCCCCTCGACCAGCAGCGTCACCGGCAGCAGGAACAGGCCGCCGGCCGCGAGTTGCCAGCCGGCGTACGCCATGGGGCCCACGCCCTCGGGGCGCCCCCATCGCTTGGTGAGCGTCACCCCGACGGCCATCGCCCCGGCGCCGCCGAGACCGGCCAGTAGCCCGACCGCGTCGACGTCCGCGTCGGGGCCGATGACCAGCAGTCCGACTCCCGCGACGCCGACGATTCCCCAGGCGAAGGTCCAAGCCGACGGGCGCTGGTGCAGCACGGTCACCGCCAGGATCGCCACGGCCAGTGGCTGCACCGCGCCCAGCGTGGCGGCCACTCCGCCGGGCAACCGTTCGGCGGCGACGAACAGCAGCGGCAGGAACACGCCGATGTTGAGCACGCCCAGCACCGCCGCCTTGAGCCACCACCTGCCGTGCGGCAGCACCCGGCCGATCGCGAGTGCGGCCAGGCCCGCCGGCAGTGCCCGGATCAGCCCGGCGAAGAGCGGATGGCCGGCCGGCAGCAACTCGGTGGTGACCACGTACGTCGTGCCCCACACCGCCGGTGCGAAGGCGGTCGTGGCGGTGGCGGCCAGCCGGCCCGTGGCCGGAGGTGGCAACAGGTTCGTCACGTGAATCAGGATCGACGACACGTAATCATGAGTCCAACACATCCTTGTCAACCCAACCATCACGATTCACGATTGATGGATGGAGCTTCACCAGCTGCGGTACGTCGTGGCCGTCGCCGAGACGCGCAACTTCACCCGTGCCGCCGAGCGTTGTCTGGTCGTCCAGTCCGCCCTCAGTCACCAGATCGCCCGCCTCGAACGGGAACTCGGCGCCCGTCTGTTCGACCGGACCAGCCGCCGGGTGCGGACGACCCCGGCCGGCGAGGCGTTCCTGCCGGCGGCCCGTCAGTGCCTGGCCGCCGCCGAGCGGGCCGCCGCCGAGGTCGCCTCGGCGGTCGGCGAGATCAGGGGCCAGCTGACCGTCGGCATGATCCCGACGGTCGCGGCGGTCGACATCCCGGCCGCGTTGGACGCCTTCCACCGGCGGTATCCGCAGGTCCGCATCCGGCTGCGGGTCGGTGGCAGCGAGCAGCTCGTCGACCAGGTCAAGGAGGGCACGGTCGACATCGGCTTTCTCGGACTTCCCGTGAGTGCCAGGCCCGAAGGGGTAACCGCGCGGCGGTTGGCGTACGACCGGTTGGTGGCCGTGGTCGCCCCCGACCATCCGCTCGCCGGTCGGACCGAGGTCGACCTCGCCCGCCTGGCCACCGAGACGTTCGTGGACCTGCCGCCGGGAACGGCGGGGCGGGCCCAGTCCGACCAGGCGTTCGCCGCCGCCGGAGTGCACCGCGAGGTCGCCTTCGAGGTGAGCACCGTCGACTCGATGATGACCCGGCTCGTCCGCCGGCAGCTCGGCATCGCCCTGCTTCCGTCGAACTTCACGCCGCACCTGCCGGGCGTGGTCACCATTCCGGTGCGGGACGCCCCGGCCCGGATCGAACATCTCATCTGGAACCGGACCACGCTGACCCCGGCGGCAACGGCGTTCCTCACCGAACTGGACATCCCAGTCGACGACGGCGGGAGTGACGGTGAGCATTGAGTCGGCTCGCGCCGCCGGGACCGGCCGCCGGCGCGGCGTTCAGGTCATCAGGGGGCGGTCCCGACGCGCGTCGGCCAGCACCTGCGCCCACCAGCGCAGCTCGGTCAGGCTCGCGGTCAGGCCGCGGGACAGTTCCGCGTCCGGCGCGTAGCGACCGTGGTCGTCGAGCGACGTCCACGGTGCCCGTAGGCCCAGGGCCCGGCGGGTGGTCACCACGCTGAGTTCGGCGAGCACCCCACGCAGGTGCGCGATGGCCGCGTGCCCACCCTGCACGCCGTAGGCCACGACTGTCGCGGGCTTGAGCCGCCACTCGCCGTAGTGCCAGTCGATCAGGCGCTTCAGCGAGGCGGGGTAACTGTGGTTGTACTCCGGCGTGACGAACACGAACGCGTCCGCGGTGGCTATCCGGTCGGCGACCTCGCTTTTCGGCCCGCCGCCGGGATAGAGGAGGCTGTCGTCGGGCAGCGCGACCTGGGCCACGTCGATCAGGTCGACCGGAGCAGGGTCCAGGGCGGCAGCAGGGTCGAGGGCGGCAGCGGGGTCCAGGGCGGCGGCGACCCAGCGGGCGATCGTCGGGCCCATCCGGTCCTTACGGACGCTGCCCGAGATCACGGCCACCCGTAGGCCGGCGGCGGGGGACAAGCTGCTGTTCTGGTCGGTCGAAACACTCATGTCCGAGACCGTGCAGGTTCAACATATGTTGAAGTCAAGTCCCGGTGTGCCTACCCTGCGGTCATGACAGTAGCCACGGGTACCGCTCGGATGTTCGGCGTCGGCGAGGTTGCCGCCGACAGCGGCGTCGCGCCGTCGGCCGTGCGGTTCTACGAGAACCACGGGGTCATCAACGCGGTACGCACCGCCGGCAACCAGCGCCGCTTCGACGGATCCGCCGCGTGCCGGATCCAGGTCGCCAAGCTCGCCCAGCGGGCCGGGCTGAGTGTTCGCGAGATCGCCGCGCTCTTCGCCGACCTGTCGGCCGATCCGACGCCCGACGAGTGGGCGGGCGTCGCCAATCGGTTGGTGACCGAGGTGGAGGAGCGGGTACGGAATCTCAAGGCGCAACTCGCGGCACTGGGGTCGGGCACCCGGCTGTGCGAGATCGGGCGCGACCGTCCGGCACGCTGACGTGCCCGACGTCGCGGGACTTGACTTCAACATATGGTGAACCCTGATCGTCGGGGCATGAGCGATCTGCCAACCTCCGTCCCGTCCCCCGCAACGCTTGCCGCCCTCGTCGGGACGGCCACAATCGTCGGCCTCGGCACCAGCACCCGGGAGGCCACCGAGACCTTCCGACTGGTCGAGGAGACCACCCACGAGTTGATCCGGCGCGGCTTCCGGGTCGTCGCGCTGCTGGACAACCAGCGGGTCGGTGACCGCTACGACCGGTATGTGCGGGGCGAGGACGTCGACCTGGACGTGGCGCTCCGCCAGGCGTGGGGTCCGTGGCGGACGGTCGAGATGCGCGACGCGCTCGTCCGGCTGCGCCGGCACAACAAGCGTCACCCGGACGATCCGGTACGCGTCATCGCCGTCAACGGGCCACGTGCGCTGCCCGCCGACTACGACCGGGTGGTGGCGCTGCTCGCCCCGGCCGATCCGGCGACCGTGGCGCGGATCGGCGAGGTCTTCGACGTCATCCGTACCGCGCACGACAACGGCGAGCACGTCCAGCGCCTGCACGGCACCCATCCCGGCGTACCCTTCGTCGACCTCGCCCGCACCGCCCGCGATTTGGTCGCCAAGCTGCCTGACAGCCGGGAACGCGACGAAGCGCTGCCGTTGATCGACGCGATCGTCGACTTCCACGCGCACGCCCTCGGTGCCGGGTACGACGCGGCAGCGCAGGAGCGCGCCGCCGCCGAGCGACTCCTCGATCATCAGCGGGCCACCGGCGACCGGGTCGTGTTCTGGGAAGGCAGCGCCCACGTCGCGGCGCACGGCGACACGATGCTGGGCGCACACCTCAGGGCGGCCCTGGGCAGCGATTACGCGGCCGTCCACGTCACCTTCGGCCACGGCGGCATTCCCGGTCGGGACATTCCGCGCCCCGTCGGATCGTCACTGGACGCGTCGCTGCTCCAGGGCGGTGGTGCGCGGATCGTCGACCTGCGTTCCGCCGTACCCGCGGACCTCGCGGACCGACCCGGACGACCGTGGCGGACCCGACTGATCTCCGGTCTCTACCGGGCGGACCACGACGAGCAGCACTACTACGAGTTGCCCTCGCTGGCCGGCAGCTTCGACGCGATCGCCTTCATTCCGACGGTCACCCCGATCCACCCCCTGCCGGGCTGAACCGACCCGCCGGACCCGGCCGGCTCCGTCGCCGAGCGATGCGCCGGGTGGTGGGTTCCGTTCAGACGGGCCGATGGTTGTTCGAGCTGCGGGCCCGCTGGATCAGGTTCTCGACCCACCGTTCGAACTTGCTGCTGCCGCCACCCAGCAGCCCGGTGAGTTCGTCCTCGGTGACCCCGCCACGGGCGGCCAGCGACTCGACCATCGTGCGCAGCCGGCGATGGTCGTCGTCCTCCGCCGCCGTCACCCCGACCGCGCCGGCCCCGAGGTGACGTTGCAGGTCCTGGAGGATGTCCATCATCTGCGGCAGCGTCTCGATGACCTGGGACAGACCGGCCTCGTGCGGGCTGGACGAGCCGCGCAGTTCCTGCAGGGTGAGGGCGACCGACATCGGGGTGACGATGTCCGCCTCGCTGCCGATGGCGTCGATGGCCCGGCCGAGCTGCTCCTTGGCGGCGTGCACGCTGTCCAGGTCGGTGTGGTCGACCAGGATCGTCCGCATGCCGTGCACGTCGAAGGGCAGTTGCTGGTCCTTCGCCATCAACTGGACGAACGGTTTGCGCAGCGCGTGCCGGACCGCCAACTCGTAGAAGACGTTGGCGTTCTGGTCGGTCAGGTCGGCGATCACCAGGTCGTTGCGGATGATGCGGTCCAGCACCTGGGAGGTGATCAGACCGGCCCGTTCGATCTCGTCGCCACGTATCGCGACGAAGCCACGCGCCTCCACCACCGGGCGGATCACGTGCTTGAGGATCTGGTCGCTGCGTCTGCGGATCTCCGAGTCCTCCGGACCGATCGGGGCGATCACGAAACACTCACGACGCGTAGGCTGCTCGCTGTCCTCCCCCATGAACCCAGCGTAGTTGAGGCCGGCGAGACGGGTGTTCAGCCGGTCGGTGCCCGGTACCGGTCCCACCGGTTGCGGTGTGCGGCCAGCAGTCGGTCGGCCTCGGCGACCGCCCGCGCGGCGACCGGCTCCGCCAACCACCGGCCGAGCACGCCGGCCATGCCGTCCACCAGGTGTCGACCCACCGGGGTGAGTCGCCGCTGCGCGGCCAGCACCGCGACGGTGTCGGCGGCGGCCCTGCTCCACCGGACGAACTGGACCTCCGCGTGGTGCCGCGCCGCACCCGGGTCCGTCACCCGCGCCTGGCGACGCCAGAACCCCGCCACCCCCAGGTGGGCGTACGCCCCGTGCAGCAGGCCGTCCAGCGGCCGCGGGTCGGTCCGCCACGGTGCGTAGAACAGCTCGGTGGGGCCCGGTTCCAGTGTGGCGAACATGTCGGTCAACGCGGCCAGCTTGGCGTGCTGGATCTCGTGCGCGAGCGCCACGGCCGTCGACCGGGCATCCGGTGGCAGCGACATGGCCACCGATCCGAAGGCGTGGTGGAAGGTGCCGCTGCGGGTGCTGGTCCGGGGCGCGGCGATCGGCACCAGCGCGCGGAGCAGCGCGGAGATCTCCTCGGCCACCGGCCGGTGGTGGTCGACGAGGATTCGCCACGCACCGTCGAGGCGTGCCTGCCAAGCCCCGGTCGACGCACCACTGAAGCGGCGGTCCCCGCCCAAGCCTGGCACGTACCGCCAGGTCCGGGTGTCCACCAGCAGCGACAACGGCAGCCCATCATGTGCGACGTCCAGTCGGGACAGTGGCCGCCACCGGCGGTCCGCCGACCGGCCGGCGTCGATGTCGACCCGCTTTCCGGCGGCGTTCACCCACGCCTGCCCGCCGCAGGTGCGGATCCGGGCCCGGGTCGCGGTGACCGGGAGGGTCAACGTGCCGAGGCCCGGCAGATCCAGCCGGCCGCCGGCGCCGGGAGCCAGCGGGACGTCGAGTTCGACAGCGGCGCCGGCACGGACGGCGGCGGTGACCGCCACGGCGGCCAGCAGCCCGGGGTACGCCGCCGACCCGTTGCCCGTCTCCAGCAGCGACACGGTGCCGAACGCCCACGCGGCGACGGGCGGATGGGAGAGCGCGGCCACCCGGTCCGGCGTCGGGACCTCGGCCAGCACCCGGTACGCCGTCTCGACCACCGCCCGATCCGGGTGCGCCGTCTGGCGTACCAGCAGCAGCAGGGCGCGTACCAGTAGGAGGATCTTGCTGTGCTGGGCGGCCCGCAGCCGCGTCACCGCCGCCACACCGCCCCGGCCGGCGGCGAGTTCGTCCAGGACCGCCCTCGGCATCCGGTGTACCGACGGAATCAACGGGTCGCCCGGGGCAGCGTCGCCACGTCCCGGCGGACCGTCTGACGAATGTGGTCGATCAGGGCGTACAGGTCGGGGCAGTAGACCGAGGGGTTGTCGAAGCCGTTGTCGGCCCGCCAGCGGTGGGTACGCAGCCCGCCGCCACAGACCCGCCGCAGGTCACACGTGCCGCAGGTGGCACAGAGCGCCGCCGCCCCGCGCTGCTGGGACCGCACCGCCGGCAGGTCGAGGGCGACGTCGAACGGATCCCGTCGCACGTGCAGCCCGGTACCTGCCGCTCCGGCGTAGGCGGCGGCGAGCGTGTCGTCCATCTCTATCTGCCCATCGGTCTGCACCACCGCCACCACCACCGGGCTCAGGCCGACACCGGCCAGGTGGGAGGCGCCGCCGAGCAGCAGTTGGATGATCTCGTCGAAGAGGCGGATCCGGACCGGCGGGCCCGGCGCGTGGTACCACCTGTCGAACACCGAGATCAGCCAGGCCGCGTACGGGGTTCGTCGAGGATCGGCCGGGCGTCCGGGCGGGGGAGTGTGCCAGGTGCCGTGCGGTAGCAGGAAATCGATCGTCGGCGGCCGGTGTTCGAGCAGGCTGAGATAGGTGGTGACCGGGTCGTTGCGGAGGTCGACCGTGCACAGCAGCCCGTTGAACAGGTGCGGGTAGCCCGTGGTGAGGCGGCGCAGCGCGGCCTCGACGCGGGCGTGGCTGCCCTGTCCGTCGGGCCCGCGCCGACGCCGGTCGTGCGCGGCCCGGTCGCCGTCGAGGCTGATGCTGAGCCGCACGTCGAGCCGGTCGAACAGGCTGAGGTACCGCTGGTCCAGCCGGGTGGCGTTCGTCTGCACGGTCATCCGTACCGGCACCGGTGCCACGCCCTGTCGGATGACCGACACGGCCGCCTCGACGCGTTCCGGTCCGGCCAGCAGCGGCTCGCCGCCGTGCAGGATCACCGACACCCGGTCGAGCCGGTGTGCCCGGGCATGTTCGCCGATGCGCCGGGCGGTCGCGTCGAGCACCTCGGGTGGCATGATCCGGGGCAGATCCCGCCACCGCTGGTCGGTCATCGTGTAGACGTAGCAGTGGTCGCAGGCCAGGTCGCAGCGGCTGTGCAGCTTGAGCACGAACTGGCGGAAGGCGACGGGTGGCGCGGGGTGGGTGGCGGTGCCGCCGGCTGGCCGGTGGCCGTCGTCGGATCCGGGCATCAGGCGCTTCACCGTCCTGGCTGCGGCCGGTCGGCCGGGGTCGACGGGTCCACAGCATACATCGACGCATGACGCTCTGTTCGCCGCGTTTGACCTGATCCGGGGGCGCCGTCCTCGGCCGGACCGTCACGGAGGGACAGTGGCCCGGCCCGCGTACGGCCGCTTGGCGACCACGTCATACCGTTATCATGGGCGTACGCAGCGGATCTGGCCAACGTCGACGTCCGCACCTGCGACGCGATCATTGTGCGAGAGGCAGACAGGCGGTGATCGGGCTATGGACACCGGGGAGGACTCGTTGCGCTCCGATCTGATCGATCTGACCGACGTCGACCTGGCCGCGCTCGACGTCGTGCCGAGCGAGGTGCTCCTGGCCGCGCTGCACCGGTTGCGGCGCCGCAGCGGCGCCGCCGGTGACCAGTACGCGGGCTGGCAGAGCGCCATCGATGGCGACGACTGACCGCGAGGACGCCCCGGTCGTCCCGGGTGACGTCCCGCAGCAGCGACCGGCCAGTGGCCAGACCGGTCAGCCGGGCCGGGAGGAGACGGTCGGCACCTGCACCATCGTCTCGTTCGTCTCGCCAACCAGCGGCACCGGTCGTAGCAGCGCGGTCGCCAACATCGCCTGGATCCTCGCCTCCAACGGCAAACGGGTCCTCGCCGTGGACTGGTGCACCAAGACACCCAGGGTCTACGACTATCTGCGTTCGTTCCGGGTGGACGCGGTGCCGGCCGCCGGGGTGCTCGGCTCCGAACTCGCCACGCTGATCAGCCCGCATCCGGACACGCACCCGCACCGGGCGGCGACGACCGCGCCTCCCGGGCCGGAACAGGGCATGCTCTACCGGTACGCGATCTCCGGGTCGAGTTTCGGCTTCGAGATGATCGGCATCAGCCTCGACGTCAACGCCCTACCCGAGGTCGATCCGGTCCGCGCCCGGCAACTGCTGCAACACGGCGGCTACGACTACGTCCTGATCGACACCCCGGTCGACCTCACCCTGCCCGGCATCACCTACACCGCGATGCTCAGCGACGTGGCGGTGGTGTCGATACCGCCTCGTCGGCAGGCGATGCAGCAGGCGGCGGACCTGGCCGCCCAGCTCCAGCGGGAGGCCACCGGCGGCATCCGGGTGCTCGCCGCGCCGACGCTCCGCGATGTCAGCCAACCGTGGTACGGACCCGCCCGTGACTCGGCCCGCAAGGCGTTCACCAACCTGCTCGACGAGTCGATGACCGGGCTGTCCGGCGTCTCCACGGTGGAGATCGTGGAGGTGCCCGAGCCGGCGTACGACACCTACGACGACGTGCTGGCGGTGCTGGCCGACACGCCGGGCAGCGAGAACACTCTCCTGGCGGCCTACGAACAGATGGCCTCCTGGATCAGCGGGGGCGCGGTGGCCCGGGTGGCTGACGTGCCCGAGCGGATCCGTCGGCGCTATCGCCGGGGTGTGCTGCTCGACCCGGCCGACCGCGCCGACGAGATCCAGGTGCTCTACGAGCCCGTCGACCGGCCGTTCGCCGACTGGATCGCCGGTCAGTTGCGCCGGGCCAACACCCAGGTGCAGCGGCACGTCGTGCGGTCCGGGCTGGCGCCGGCCCACGGCCCGGACGCCACGGTGCTGGCGATCCTCTCGCCGGGCGTGATCCAGGCCCTCGGCACCGTGGCGTCGGCCACCGACGTCGAGGTGTTCGGCGTGCTGACCCGGGGGGACGCGCCCGAACAGCTGGATCCGAGCCGGGTCATCGACCTCCGGGCGGTCGACGGGGCGCGGGCCCAGCCGCTGCTGCTCAGCCGGCTCGGCCTCATCGCACCCGGGCAGCCCACCGGCGACCTGCGGAGCGCGCCGCGTTATCCGTCCGAGACGGACCGTCGGCTACGGACCAACCTGCCACCGCGTAACGAGTCCTTCGTGGGCCGCGGCGAATATCTCGAACGGCTGCGCGACCAGCTCACCGACGGTGGCGGCCCGGTGACCCTGACCGGTGGCGCCGGAGTCGGCAAGAGCGAGATCGCCCGCGAGTTCGCGCACCGCTTCGCCTACGACTACGACGTGGTCTGGTGGATCCCGGCGCAGGACCGGGAGACCGTCCAGGCGGCGCTCGGCGAACTGGCCCAGGAGATCAACGTGGCCGACAGCGTCGGGGCGGCCGAGGCGGCGGTGGCCGCCCTGTCGACTCCGCGCAGTGCCTTCGCCCGCTGGCTGCTGATCTACGACAACGCCGACGACGCGGAGGTGCTGGCCGGGCTGCTACCCCGACCGGGCGTCGGGCACGTGCTGTTCACCTCACGGGACGACGGCTCCTCGAACCTGCCGGCACCGCTCGAGGTGGCGGCCTTCACCGGCGACGAGAGCACCGCGATGCTGCGGCGGACCCTCGGCATCAGCGCCGACGACGCCCGTGCCATCGCGGCCGCGGTGGAGCACCTGCCGCTGGCGCTGCGGCTGGCCACCGCGTGGATCCGCGAGCGGACCCGGGCCCTGGAACGTGCGGGTACGCCCAACCTGGAGGCCGTCAGCCGGTGCGTCGCCGAGTTGCTGGACGGGCTGCGGCGGCCCTCGACCGACGAGGAACCGGCCGAGCGGATCCCCGGCTCCCGCACCTCGACCGTGGCCCGGATGCTGGACATCACCCTGGCCACCCTGCGGGAGACCGAGTTCGGGTCGCTGGCCATCCGGGTCGCCGAACTCGGCTCGTTCCTCTCGCCCGAGGGCATCGGCTTTCCGCTGCTGCGGTCGGTGCCGATGCTGACCCAACTCGCCGCCGCCGCCGATCTCGACGCGGAGGAGCTGCTGCTCGACGCCGGAGAGGTCGACCTGGTCCTGACCGTCGGCGCGCGGTTCGCCCTCTTCGACATCGACTGGGGGCGGGGCGCCGCCCTGCGGATGCACCGGGCCATCCAGGTCCTGCTGCGCGAGGCGATGCCCGAGCCACAGCGCCGCGAGCGTCATCGCCAGGTCCTGCTCGGGCTCGCCGGCTACGCCCCGACGGACCCGGAGGCCGACGACCGCCGCTACCTGCCGCTCTTCGATGAGTTGCAACGCCACCTGGTGCCCTCCGGCGCGCTGACGGCCGACGAGGCGCCCGTGCGGCACTGGGTGGTGAAGCAGGTCCGCTACCTGTTCTTCTTCGGCGACAGCGACGCCTGGCAGTCCGCGGTGCGATTGGCTCAGCAGGTCTGCGACCGGTGGACGGCCGACGGCGAGTTTGACCAGTTGACCATGCGGCTGTTCGTCCAGACCGCCAACCTGCACCGGGTGCTGGGCAAGCACCAGGAGGCGCTGCGCCTGGACGAGCGGGTGCTCAGCGAGCAACGCCGCCGGCACGGGCTACGACACTTCCGGACCCTCATCGTGGGCCGTGGCCGCGGTGGTGACCTGCGCGGTCTCGGCAGATTCGAGGACGCGCTGGTGGAGGACCAGGCGACCCTCATCGGCTACCAGGAGGTGCTCGGCGACGACCACCCGAACACCCTGATGGCGGTCAACAACCTCGCCATCGCCTTCCAGCTGACCGGCGACGCGCGGGAGGCACTGCGGCTCGCCCACCAGCTGCTCGACCGGTGGATGTCGCTGTTCGGGCCGGAGGAACCGGCGACCTGGCGGGCGTCGTGCCTGGTGGGGACGCTTGAGCGGGAGGCCGGCGAGTACGACCTGTCGCTGGCCACCCTGCGCGAGACCCTGGAACGGGTGCACGAGCTGCGGTCCGCCAGCCACCTCGACGAGTTGCGCGTCAACCGGAGTCTGGCGGTCACCGAACGCCGGCTCGGGCTCGCCATCGCCGCGAAGAAGCGCAGCATCGAGACCTTCCGGGGCTACCGCGACCGGTTCGGCGAGGACCATCCGACCACCCGGTCCAGCCTGCTCAGCATGGCCGTGGACTACTACCGGGCCGGGGACGCCGGCATCGCCGTCGAACACGCCATCCGGTGCCTGCGGGGCTACGAGCGGCAGTTGGAGGCCGGTCACCCGTTCACCGCCGTCTGCTCGGTCAACCTCGGGTTGTTCCAGCGTGGGGCCGGGGAGTACGACCAGGCCGTACGGGACGGCGAACGGGGTCTGCGCACGCTCCGCGCCCGGCTCGGCGACACCCATCCGTGGACGCTCACCGCCGCCACCGCCCAGGCCGGTCACCTGGCGGTCCGGGGCGACTTCGCCGACGCCGTCCGGATCCAGGAGGACACGCAGCACACCTGCCTGCGCTACCTGGGCCGACGCCATCCGTGCACGGTCGACGCCGTCGCCAACCTCGCGGCGATCCGGGCGCTCCGCGACGGTGCCCCCGACGCGGGCGCCACCGCGCTGACCGACACCGACATCGACGTGCCAAGAGGCTGAGGAGTGGACAGGTGACGGATCCGCAGCTGGTCGACGCGCTGGTGGAGGAGTCGGCCGAGCAGGATGTGCCCGGGTTCCGCAAGAAGCGCAACCTGTGCCGGGAACTGCTGCTCGGCGACACCGGCATCTACCACATCGCGCACTACACCGGGGGAGTGCTCGACTTCTCACTGGACATCCTGGACCATGCGTCGACGCCGGCCGCACTCGACGGTGCCGAGCCCGCGCAGCGCCGGGAAGCGCACCGACGGGCGGGTGCCCAACTCGTCTACCGGGCAGCCGACCTCAGCCGGCGGGTGTGGGAGCTGCAGTGCGGCGGGTTGGTCCGGCTGGCCGTCCAGACCCGGGCTGATCTTGTCTTCTGCAACACGGTGACCGGTGGCGAACACGTGGTGGGATTCGGGTCCCTGCCACCGGCCGGCACCGAGGCGGTCGCCGACCCGTCCCGGGCGAGCGGCATCGACCGGGCCGCGGCCCAACTCGCCACCGCGCTGCGTCAGCTGGTACGGCTGCCGTCGCAGAACCCGGGCGGCTGGCTCACCGCCGATAACGCCCAAGTGCCCGTCACGGCGTCGACCGCCGACTTCATGGCGTACGTGGTCGGGTCTCCGGAGTCCGGCGGTCTGCTCAGCACCACGTTGCGGCCGGCCGGGCTGCACTATCTCAGCCACCACCGGGCGGGGGAGCAGACCGCGGCGGCCGACATCCTGCGGCATCCGGAACTGGAGTCCTTCTTCAGTCGCGGGGTCACCGTGGCCGGTCGGCGGGCCCGCTACGAACGTCTGGCCGGGGACCTGTCCCTGCTGGCGTTGCAGGTCAGCCGGGACCTGCGCCGTACCGTGGCCGGTGGGGCCGAACGTCTGGTGCTCGACCTGGAGATCGGTGCGGTCTTCTACTACCTGCTCGCGCCGGAGGAGTACCTGTTCGGGGTCGCGCTCGATCAGGACTGGGTCACCCAGGCGGATCTCGACATGTCGGCGGTGGGCCGGCAGCTGGCCCGGTTGGACGTGCCGACCGGCACGTGAGCCGGGGGCTCGCGGTGCGCGAAGGGTGCGCTCAGGCGTTCACCAGCAGCCGCCGCACCCGAGCGCTCAGGCCGTCGAACACCGACCGTGCCTCCGTCCAGCTGCGCGAGCGCTCCGGCTGTTCCGTCGGGCCACCGTCACCCGGTACGGCCAGGTCACCGAGCATGTCCAGTTGAAACAGCGGCAGATACTCGACGATGCCGTCGTAGGTTTCGCAGAGCCGGTCCAGCCGGTCCAGATCCCCCGGACGCGGAGCCCGACGGTGCCCCTCGTACCACCGTTCGACGCCGTGGTGGAACGCCTCGATCAGCCGTCGTAACACCATCGAGGTGCCCAGCGCCCGCTGCACGTCCCGGGAGCGCAGGCCCGAGCGCAGCAGGGCGGCGTTCTCGACCGTCTGCCGGATCTCGGTACCCGTCGGGGCGAACGCCTCGCGTAGGTGGCGGTCGAAGCCGGTGAGCTGGTCGAGCGCCTGGATGGCGTCGCCGAAGAGCCGGGCGACCGGGCCGGGCAGCGGAGTGGATGCGACCTCCGGTCGCCTCGGGGAATGCTCCCGTTGCGCCGGATGCCGCAGATCGTGGCGCAGGTCGTCCCGGATCTCGTCCAGCTGGTACGCCAACCGCTCGATGGAGCGTTGGGCGTTCGTCTGCTGGCGCTGGATGCGCTCGACGCGCGTCCGCACCGAGGTCAGCGCGTCCGCGCCGAGCGCCTGCTCGAGCCGGCGCAGGGAAGCCTTCACGCTGCCCGACAGATCCTCCGGAAACGACTGCGGCTCGTAGACGATCGGCTCCACGCTGAACGTCTCGGCGAGGTCGGCGGCGAACTCCGCCGGCAGGTGCCCGACGACGACCAGGATGACCTCGCTGTCCGGCACCGCCGCCCGGATCGCCACCACCCGGCGGTTGAGGGCGTCGACCTCCTCGGACTTGAGCACCGACTCGGTGAGCAGCACGCAGCAGCCGGCGTTCTGTTCCTCCAGCGGCACCCAGAAGTCGACCGGCAGGTCCCGCAGCGAACCCACCAGATGGTCCCGCTGGTACGACCAGCCGTCCTGGGTGAGCACCCGCCGCACGTCGGCGGCCACATCCTGCCGGCTGGCCAGGTCGAACTGGACCCGTACCGCCTCGCGGACCATGAGGTGGGTGACCGGCGTGTCGGCCTGCGCCGCCCGCTGGTACAGGTGGTAGCACAGTCGGATCAACCGGCGGGGCACGCCGTCGGTCAGGTTGGTGAGGTACTCGGTGGTCTCCACGGTGAAGGGTGCGAGCCGTGCCTGGCCGAACGTGCGCAGCTGGCTGCGCCGGATGAAGTCCCGCACGTCCCGCGCGCTGAGCGCGGACATCCGCACGATCGGCCCGATCCGCTGCCGCACGTCCGGGCTGAACAGGTGCAACATGTCCGGCAGCCCGGCGATCACCAGGAAGGCGCCGACGGAGGCGAACAGCTCGATCAGGCGGGAGAACCGGGCCATCGTGTCGTCACCCGGGCCGCCTGCCGCCGACAGGAACTTGTCCACCTCGTCGAGTACCACCACGAAGCGTCCGTGGCGCTGCCCGCACAGCAGGGCGAGCGCACCCATCACCGCCACCGCGTCGGACTCCACGTCGACGCGGGCGGGGACGCCGGCCGCCGCCAGCGCCGGCCCGGGCGGATGACCGGTCAGCCAGTCCCACGCGGTCGCCTCGGTGGCGGGATCGAGCAGCATCGCCAGCACCGTGCCGACCGAGGGGTCGGTGGTGACCGGGGCCAACTCCGCCCGGAGCCGCTCATCGAGCCGCCCGGCCGTGGGCGACCCGTCCGGGATGTCGTCCGGCGCGGTCACGGCGGGTGACGCCGCCCGGTGTCCTTCGACCAGGGCTCGCACCGTGTCGCGGGACAACCGACCGAGCAGTTGGCGGCTCAGTGACAGGAACGTGTCGGCGGGGGCGTCGAGGTAGATCGCTCGGATCGCACCCCCGGTCCTCTCCCGAGCCTGGGCCAGCAGTTCGGCGGCCAGGTGGGTCTTGCCGGTGCCGTAGTCACCCACCACCGCGACCGTGCCGCTGTCGCCGCTGCGCAGGTAGTGGTCCAGATGGGCGAGGGCGTCGCGGATGGCGGCGGTGGTGACCGTGGTCGCCTGCGCCCGGCCCTCGGCCACCCTGGCGACCGCGGTCGGAGAGAACGGGTTGACCGGGACGACCGCCGGTGGATCTCCAGTTGCATCCATCTTTCTGATCCTCCGGTAGCTCTGGTCCGGGCACCAGGAACTCCCACGGCCCGGGCAGGCACTGCTCCTCCGCGCCTCCAGGGCGTCTTCAAATCGTAGCTGTCAGTGGCCATTCCGGCGGACCTCCGAAGGCGACAGATCGGTCTCACCTGCGAAAAAGGCCCGATCGGTGGGCTACCGGTCGGTGCGACGGCGGGCCACAACCGGGGGTCCGGTGCGCCGGCCAGGTGGCGGGGGCACCGCAGAATGGTCCCCATGCGAGCGGTGATGTTCGACGGGTACGGGCCGCCGGAGGTGCTCACCGAGGTCGAGCTGCCGACCCCCGAGCCCCGGGCCGATCAGGTGCTGATCCGGGTGCACGCCACCACGGTGACCACCGCCGAGTGCGGGATGCGCCGGGGTGAGCCTCGATGGGGGCGGGTCGTCATCGGTCTGCGTCGGCCACGCAGGAGCGTCCGGGTGCTCGGGCTGGAGTTCGCCGGTGAGGTGACGGCGCTCGGGCCGAGGGTGCGTCGGCTGCGCGTCGGCGACCGGGTCTTCGGGTTCACCAGCTTCGGCGCCGGCGCGAACGCCGAGTACAAATGCCTGTCCGAGCGGGCCTCGATCAGCACGATCCCGCCGAACGTGAGCTACGCGCAGGCCGCGGCCACCGTCGACGGTTTCACCACCGCCTGGCACTTCCTGCGCGACCTGGCCGACCTCCAACCTGGTCAGAAGGTACTCGTCATCGGCGCCTCGGGCAGCATCGGCACGTACGCCGTTCAGCTCGCGGGCCATCTCGGGGCGACCGTGCACGGGGTGTGCAGCGGGCGTAACGCCGCGCTGGTCGGGTCGCTCGGCGCCAGCCGGGTCTTCGACTACACGGTGGAGGACTTCACCAGCAGCGGCGAGCGCTACGACATCGTCTTCGACACGGTCGGTCGCAGCTCGTTCGCCCGGTGCCGGGCGGTGCTGGCGCCGCGTGGCCGTTACCTGCCCACGACCGGCCTGGTGACGAACGGCCTGCTGACGCTCGGCACCGCCCTCACCGGTGGTCGACGGGTCCGAACCGGGATGTCGGTACGCAAGCACGCGGCACTTGCCGCCCTGCGAGACCTGCTCGCCGAGGAGCGGCTTCGGGTCGTCCTCGACCGCAGCTACCCGATGGCCGAGATCGTCGAGGCACACCGGTACGTCGACGCCGGGCACAAGGTCGGCAACGTCGTGATCGACGTTTCGCCGGCCCGCGACCGGTAAGCCGGGCCGCCGCCCGGAGATCGGCGCGAAACAAGAGAGACGCATCGATGTAACTGCCGCCTGGGATCGTCGGGCTTCGATCTTGTGCGGGAGGTGGCGGTGACGATACCGACGACGCGGCGACAGTTCCTCCAGGCCGTCGGGGTGTCCGGTGGCGCGGGCGTGCTCTACGGCACGATGGGTGCGCTCGGCCTGGCGCCCGCCGCCCAGGCGGCGCCACCGTTCCGGGCCCCGAACCGGTCCGACTTCACGCTGACCGGCCGGTCGGCCAGGTCCGTGCTGGTGCTCGGGGCCGGCATCGCCGGCCTGGCCACCGCGTACGAGCTGGGCAAGGCGGGCTACCGGGTGCGCATCCTGGAGGCGCGGGACCGGCCCGGTGGGCGCAACTGGACGGTGCGGGGCGGCACCACCGAGACCGACCTGGACGGACGCACCCAGCGGGCCCGCTTCGCCGACGGGCAGTACCTCAACGCCGGTCCAGCCCGCATCGCCCAGCACATGGTGACCCTCGACTACTGCCGGGAACTCGGCGTGCCGATCGAGATCTTCGGCAACCAGAACGCCGACGCCTACTACGTCAACGAGAACGCCGGGGCGCTGTCCGGGCGGCCGATCCGGCACCGCGAGGCCAAGGCGGACGTCTACGGGTACGTCTCCGAACTGCTCGCCAAGGCCACCGACCAGGGCGCGCTCGACACCTACCTGACCGGTGAGGACAAGGAACGGCTCTTGGAGTTCCTGCGCGGGTTCGGCGCGATCGGCGGTCGGGTCGCCGACGACCCGGCGGCCAGCTGGCGGTACGCGGGCACCAACCGGCGCGGCTACCTGGTGGAGCCGGGCGCCGGCTTCGAGGCGGGCACCCCCAAACTCACCCCGTACCCGCTGACCGACGTGCTGGCCAGTGGCGTCGGCCGGTACTTCTCCTTCGAGTTCGGCTACGACCAGGCGATGCTGATGTTCCAGCCGGTCGGCGGGATGGACCGCATCGCGTACGCCCTCGAAGCCGCCGTGGGCCCGCGCCTCGTCACCTACGGCGCCCAGGTGCGCTCGATCTCCAACACCGGCTCCGGGGTCAGCGTGGTCTACGACGGGCTGGGCGGCCGGCCGCGCACCGCCACCGCCGACTTCTGCGTCTGCACCATCCCACCGCAGGTGCTGGCGAAGATCCCGTCCAACTTCACCCAACCGGTCCGGGACGCGCTGGCGTACCCGGTCCCGAACGCCACCGGCAAGATCGGCTTGCAGTACCGGCGACGGTGGTGGGAGCAGGACGAGAACATCTACTCCGGCATCACCAACACCAACCTGGACCTCGCCACGATCTGGTACCCCTCCTACGGCTACCACGGGGCGAAGGGCGTGGTGGTCGGCTACTACAACTTCGGTGCCAACGCCCAGGCGTACGCGGTGCTCACGCCCGCCGAGCGGGAGGCCCGCGCCGTCGCCCAGGGCGTGAAGATCCACGGCGAGGCGTACCGGACGGAGTTGGAGACGTCGTTCTCGGTGGCCTGGGACCGCACCCGTTACTCCGAGGGCGGCTGGGTGTCGTGGCCGTCGCGCACCAGCGGGCAGTACGGCCGGCTGCTGGAGCCGGACGGCCGGGTCTACTTCGCCGGTGACCACCTCAGTCACTACATCGCCTGGCAGGCCGGTGCGTTCGAGTCCGCCCGCAAGGTGGTCACCGACCTGCACGCCCGGGTCATGTCGAGCTGAACCCCGACAGCTCGGCCCCGGGGAAACGGCGTCACCTGCGAAAAGTGTCCGGCCGGTGTGCACGTCGCCGGCCCTGGTGATCGACCTTGTCCAATAGCATGACGCGCATGGTCGTAATCCGGTGGCTGGTGCGATGACCCAGCCGGTCCCCGGTGCGGCCCGTCCCGCCGCGTGGTGGCTTCGGGTCGTCTTCGGGGTGATCGGGCTGGTCGCCTCGGTGCTCGGTTACGTCGGCCTGGAACGCCTGTCGCAGGCACGCCCCGAGACCATCGCCGACCGGTACGACATCCTCTACTACGACCTGCAGCTGTTCCTCCTCAGTGCCGAACTCTTCGAGCAACCCGGTCCGTACCCGTGGCAGTTGCAGGTCGCCCGGTTCATGGCACCGCTGTTCACCCTGCTGGCGGTGGCCGAGGCCGGTCGGCTGCTGCTGGCCACGGAGATCCGGCGGCGGCGGGCCCGGCGGGCCAGTGGCCACGCGGTCGTCTGCGGCGACTCGCAGTTCGCGCACATGCTCGCCGACCGCCTGTACGCCGACGGCGACCGGGTGGTCGTCGTACGCTCCGAACCGTTCGGGCCGCTGGAGTACCGCCGACGCCGCTACCTCGGTGTCGTCGGCGATCCGACGAACGTGGAGGTGTTGCGGGGCGCCGGCCTGCTCCGGGCACACACCGTCTACGCCTGCACCGACGACGACGACCGCAACCACGCCATCGCCAACACCGCCAACCGGCTGATCCAGGACCGTCGCCACCCACCCCGGGTGTACGTCCAGGTCCACGACCCGGAGATGTGCCTGTCGTTGCAGGCCCGGCGGCTCGGCGCCGCCGGGTCCAGTCGGCTGCGCCTGGACTACTTCCACGTCGACGACATCGCCGCCCGGGCACTGCACCGGCACCATCCGCTGCCGTCGGCACCGGACCGGCCGACGACGGTCCTCATCGCCGGCGACGGCAGCTTCCGCCGGGCCCTGCTGGTGGAGACGGCCCGGCACTGGCGGGCGCACCAGGCCGACCAGGGCGGGCCCGACCGCCGGCTGCGGGTGGACCTGGTGGCACCGGACGCCCGCGCCGAACTCGCCCTGGCCACCTCCCGCTATCCGTTCCTCACCGAGGTCTGCCGGCTGGCCGGGTACGACCGGGACATCGCCGGCCTGGTCGGCCTCGACCACGTCGCCGCCGAGGGTTACGACCGCATCTACCTGTGCGCCCCCGATGAGATCGGCGGCCTGCGCTTCGCGCTGGACACCCCCGCGCTCTGGCGCGGGACGCGCAGCATCGTCTTCGTGCCGGTCTACCGGCAGGCGGCGCTCGCCGCCGCCTTTCACGGCGACGCCCGCCACGACCTGCTCGACGAGGTGCACGGGAAGCTGCGGCTGTACCCGGTGCTCACCCACGCCTGCGACGCCGGGCTGATCGCCGAGGACCTCACCGAGCGGCTCGCCCAGCAGATCCACCTGCGGTACCTGTACGCCCAGCAGCGGGCCGGGGTACGCCTCGGCGACGCGCCCGCCATGGTGCCCTGGTCCCGGCTGCCGGAGTCGCTGCGCCGCGCCAACCGCAGCCATGTCCAGGACATCGCGGCCAAGCTGCTGGACCTGGGCTGCGTGGTGGCGCCGCGGCACGGCGGCGCCGGTGACGCCTCGGCCGCCGGCCGGGCCATCGACGACCGGATCGAGCAACTGGCCCGGCTCGAGCACGAACGGTGGTGCCGGGAACGGCGCTCCGAGGGATGGACCTTCGGCGAGCCGCGCGACGACGCCCGACGCCGACACCACCTGCTGCGGCCGTGGGACGAGCTGTCACCGGAGGCGAAGGAGCAGAACCGGGAGGAGATCCGGGCGTTGCCCGACGTGTTGTCCGACAGTGGATTCGAGTTGATCCGGCTGGGCCCCAGCGTGCCCGTCCAGCGGGGAGGCTCGGCCGATGCCGCCTGAACGCGAACCGGTCCGCGTCGGGGTCACCGGCCACATCAACCTGACCCCGGCCACCGAGCGGCTGGTCGCCGAGGCGATCCGCCTCGAACTGCGCAGGATCAGCGACCGGCCGGTACACGGTGTCACCTGCCTGGCGGCGGGCACCGACCAGATCTTCGCCCGCGCGGTCCTCGACGGCGGCGGCACGTACGAGGTGGTGCTGCCGGCGCCCGACTACCGCGACACCATCACCCCGGCGGCCCGGGGCACCTTCGACGAGCTGCTCGCCCGCGCCACCCGGGTGCTGCACACCGGTTACCGCACCTCCGGCACCGCCGCGTACGTGGCCGCCAACCGGGAGCTGCTGCTGCGGGTGCAGCGGCTGCTGGCGGTCTGGGACGGCGATCCGGGCTGTCACGCCGCGTCGACGGACCGGACCGTCGGCTGGGCCCGCGAGCGGGGCATCCCCACCACCGTCATCTGGCCCGCCGACGCCCGGCGGACCCGCTCGGGATGAACCCCCGGTGACCGGTGCTGTCCGTTCCGCTGATGCCAATTCGTCGTACCCGGGGAGTAGACCGACCAGGACCGGTGTATGTCCGGTGCGGCGACCGCCCGCCGGCGCGACGAAACGAGAGGATGCTCGGATGAGTGGTGTACGTGTGCTGGTGGGGACGCGCAAGGGTGCGTTCGTCCTGACCGCCGACGGTAGACGCGACAACTGGACGGTCGACGGGCCGCACTTCGGGGGCTGGGAGATCTACCACCTCACCGGGTCGCCGGCCGACCCGGACCGGCTCTACGCCTCACAGTCCGGCGGCTGGTTCGGGCAACTGATCCAGCGCTCCGACGACGGCGGCCGGACCTGGACCACTGTCGACAACGACTTCGCCTACGCCGGTGACGTCGGCGACCACCTCTGGTATGACGGGACGCCGCGTCCGTGGGAGTTCAAGCGCATCTGGCACCTCGAACCGTCCCGCGACGACCCGGACACCGTCTACGCCGGCGCGGAGGACGCCGCGCTCTACGTGTCCACCGACGGCGGCGGCAAGTGGACGGAGCTGACCGCGCTGCGCACCCACCCGAGCGGGCCGTCCTGGCAGCCCGGCGCGGGCGGCCTGTGTCTGCACACGATCATTCTGGACCCGGCCCACCCGGGCCGGATCTACACCGCCATCTCGGCGGCCGGCGCGTTCCGCAGCGACGACGGCGGCACCAGCTGGCTGCCGATCAACAAGGGGCTGCGGTCGGGGGAGATCCCCGACCAGGACTCCGAGGTCGGCCACTGCGTGCACCACATCACCCAGCACCCGTCGCGGCCCGACACCCTGTACATGCAGAAGCACTGGGACGTGATGCGCAGCGACGACGCCGGCGCGAACTGGCGCGAGGTCAGCGGCAACCTGCCGTCGGACTTCGGCTTCCCGATCGCGGTGCACGCCCACGAACCGGAGACCATCTACGTGGTGCCGATCAAGAGCGACTCCGAGCACTACCCGCCGGAGGGCCGGCTGCGCGTCTACCGCAGCCGCACCGGCGGCGACGAGTGGCAGCCGCTGACCGACGGGCTGCCGCAGTCCGACTGCTACGTCAACATCCTGCGCGACGCGATGGCCGTCGACACGCTCGACCCCTGTGGCATCTACTTCGGCACCACCGGTGGTCAGGTCTACCGCTCGGCCGACGGCGGCGACAGCTGGGCGCCGATCGTCCGGGACCTGCCACCCGTGCTCTCCGTGGAAGTCCAGGTGCTGCCGTGATCCGGGTCGTCCTCCCGGCTCACCTGAAGACCCTCGCCGGGGTGACCGGCGAGGTGCGGATCGAGGTGGCCGGCCCCGGGCCGGCCACCCAGCGCCAGGTGCTCGACGCCATCGAGGCGCGGTACCCGATGCTGCTCGGCACCATCCGCGACCGGCACAGCGGTAAGCGCCGCGCCTTCGTCCGCTTCTACGCCTGCGAGGAGGACCTGTCCAACTGTCCCCCCGACACGCCCCTGCCCGAGCGGGTGGTCGCCGGCGAGGAGCCGTTCATCGTCCTCGGCGCGATGGCCGGCGGATGACCCGGTTCACAGGCCGCGGGCGAACAGCGCCAGGCGTACCCGGTTGGGGCTGCCCGTCTTGGTCATCAGGCTGGTGATGTGGGACTTGACCGTGGTGACGCCGATGTGCAGCCGCTCGGCGATCTCGCCGTTGGACAGCCCGTCGGCGACCAGGTCGAGCACCTGCCGCTCCCGGCCGGTCAGTCCGGTGACCGGCGTCGGCGTCCCGGTGCGGGCGTGCACCGCGCGCTGCACCAGTCGGCGCAGCACCTCCGGGCTGAACGGGCTGTCGCCGGTCGCGGCCCGGCGCACACCGTCGAGCAGCTCGGTCGGCGCCGCGTCCTTGAGCAGGAAGCCGCAGGCGCCGGCCGTCAACGCCGGATAGAGGTGGTCGTCGTCGCCGAACGTGGTCAGCACCAGCACGCGGGCAGCGGGACGGTCGGCGAGGATCCGGCTGGTCGCGGAGATCCCGTCGACGCCGGGCATCCGCAGGTCCATCACCACGACGTCCGGCACCAGCCGGGCGGCGAGGACGATCGCGTCGCGGCCGTTGTCGGCCTCGCCGACGACCTCGATGTCGGGCTGCGCCTCGCAGAGCATGCGCAGGCCGGCGCGGATGAGATGTTGGTCGTCGACAAGCAGTACCCGGATCATGTGCGTTCCGTCGCCGGCGGGCCGGCGGGCAGCACGGTGGCGACCCGCCACCCCGGTCCGGTCGGTCCGGCCGTCAACTGTCCGCCGAGGACCTCGACGCGTTCGCGCATACCGGTGATGCCGTGGCCGCCGCCGGCCGGCACCGGGGCGGGCACCCTGCCGCGACCGTCGTCGACCACCTCCCAGTGCACGGCGCCGCCGACCACGGTCACCGACAGCCGCGCCACCGCGTCGGCACCGGCGTGCTTGGCCACGTTCGTCAACGCCTCCTGGCTGAGCCGCAGCACCGCGAGGCCGCGTACCGCGTCGAGGGTACCGACCACCGGGTCGATGTCGGCGATCACGGTGACCCCGGCCTGCCGGGCCCGGTCCACCGCGGCGCCGAGCGCGGCCGGCAGCGCCGACGGTTCGATCGCGGTCAGCGCGGCGTCGCCGCGGACGCCGTCGGGGTCACGCAGCACCGCGACCAGCCGACGCAGGTCGGCAAGGGCCGCGGTGCCGGTGCCGTGCACGTCGTCGAAGACCGCGCCGACCCGGGGGTCCAGGTCGGTGAGCACGTGCCGGGCCACCCCGACCCGCAGCACCATCGACGCCACGTGGTGCGCGACCACGTCGTGCAACTCCCGGGCGATGGCGCCGCGTTCGTCGGCGCGGGCCGCGCGGTTCTCCGACTCGCGCCGCCGCTGCTCCTCCTCCGCCCGGCGCCGCGACTGCTGCCCGAGCTCCCGGGTGGTCCGGATGACCAGCCCGAGCAGCACCGGCACGCCGACCTCCGGCAGCAGTCCGAACACGCCGGAGAGCAGGCGCGGCAGCGGGTCACCGATCGAGTCGGTCAGGTCGACCACGGCCAGCAACCCGGCCGCCAGCCAGATGGTCCGGCTCCGGCCGGCGGCCATGGTCAGTTCGAGCAGCGCCCAACTGGCCCCCACCTGGTTGATCGTGAAGTCGTCGACCAGCCAGATCGCGACCGCCAGCAGCGCGGTCTGGGTGAGCGTGTTGGCCGGCGGCCGGTCATGCAGCGAGAGTCCGACCGCGAAGGCCAGCACCGCGAGCACCCACTGGACGGAGGTCGGTGTGGACATGGTGCCGAAGAACAGGTAGCCCAGGCCGGAGAGGATGAGCAGCACCATCCGCACGAGGCTGTCCCGCGCGTCGAACAGCCGTCCCACCCAGCCCACGGCCTCAGCCTAGGTGTTGCGGTTCGTGGCCAGCAGGGGCCGTCGGCGGCGCCCATCTGGCGCGGACGAGCAGATAGGCGGCCAGGCCGAGCGGTCCCAGCAGGATCGTCAGCACCAGCACCGGCGCCATCACCAGTGGCGGGACTTTCCGTTCCCGGCTGTCGAGCCATGCCCACCTGCCGACGAACAGGTCGAAGGCGATCATGTGTGCCCAGGCCGCCGCCGTGCCGTCGGCAGTGCCCAGCAGTTCCCGTACGCCGTCGAGGGTGGGCGACAGCACGGCCGGCAGGACCTCGCCGAACGCCGGCACCACCAGGACCGCGTAGATCACCACGGCTGGGAGCACGATCAGCGGCGACCGGATGATCCGGTGGGTCACCGGCCAGGCCGGAAGCAGGATCATCAGCGCCCAGAAGGGTGCCGCCACCGCGAAGGTCAGCGTGAACAACGTGGCACTCACGCCGTCACCTCCGTCTGCCTGTCACCCGCGACCCGCCCGCTGGGCGGACCTGCCGGACCCGCTGGCTGGTGCTCGCGGCCGGTCGGAAGCCCGCTGCGGGCCAGCACCGCGCCGGCAGCGGCGACCGTCACCACCGCCAGCGTCGCGGCGGCGGCCAGGGTGAGCGTGTCCGGGCGCAGCAGCGGCTGCTCGCGTAGCGCCTGCCAGGTCAGCAGCACGGTCGCCGCACCATAGCCGACGCCCAGCACGAGCAGCAGCCGCGCCCGGGCACGCTCGTCCAGCCGACCACCGGCGATCCGGCTCAGCAGCAGCGCCAGGATCGGCAACACCTGCATCCCGTGCAGCCCCACGAAGTGCCCGATCCGCAGATCCCCACCGGTGGTGCTCCAGCCGACCACCGGCAACCCCGGCCCCCCGTCGGGCACGCCGACACTGTGTGCCCCGGCGATGCCTTCGATCACGGGAGCCTGTGCCGGCAGGGTCATCGGTACCGCCACCAGCATGCCGAGCGCCGCCAGCCCGAGCCCCAGCCCGATCGCGTACCGGCCGGCGCGGCCGGCGACCGGCTGCCGCAGCACCGCGACACCGATGACGACGTGCGCGACGAACAGCACCATGATCGCCGCGCCCATCAGCTGCCACAGCACGGCGTTCAACGGAGTGGTCTCGTTGTAGTGGCTGGTGGTGCCGCGGATCACCTGCCCGACGATGATGCACATCTCCACCACACCCATGGCGACCACCACGGTGACCGCCCACTCCGCGATCCGGCTGCGCCGACGCAGCAGCGAGAGCAGCCAGGCCAGGGTGCCGCCGTACAGCACGAAGGACACCGCGAACTTGAACGGCTTGAGCCAGATCGGCGCGCCGGTCAGGACCCGCTGGTCGGCCACGATGCCGACCGCGCAGACGACGGCGAGCACCGCCATCGCCGAGACGAAGACCATCAGGGGGCGGTGCCGGCTCACCCGCCGCGACAGGTTGTCAGTCATGCCTGTAGATGCTCGACGGCGTACGGGCCGACGTCGCCCGACCACTGGCCCCGACCACGGACGATGGTTGGATGGCCGTCCCCTACCCGGGTAGGAGAGAGAAACCCCGTCCTGCGGCAGGGCCCAACGCCTCTGTCGACAGCGCGGCGGCGGTGCAAGGCTGGAAGGGCAGGGAGGCGAACGATGACCACCAATACTCCGAAGCGAAAGCCACAGTGGACGGTCAGCGACGTGATGACAGGTGACGTCGTGTCGGTGCAGCCGGACACCTCGTACCGCGAAGTGGTCGACACGCTGATGGGCAGGGGGGTCAGCGCCGCGCCCGTGGTGGACCCGGACGGGCACGTGCTCGGCGTGGTGTCCGAAGCCGATCTGCTGCACAAGATCGAGGCTGCGGGGGACGAGCGGCACCGCCGGATCATCGGCGTTCGCCGGGTGGCGGCGAAGGCACAGGCCACCGTCGCCGCCGACCTGATGACCGTGCCGGCGGTGGTGGTCGAGCCGACGGCATCGGTCGCCGCGGCCGCTCGGCGGATGGAGACGGCACGGGTCAAGCGGATGCCGGTCGTGGACACCGACCGGCGGCTCGTCGGGATCGTGTCCCGGCGGGACCTGCTGCGGATCCACACCCGGCCGGACGAGGAGATCAGCGCCGACGTCGTCGACATCGTCCTGCGCGGCCTGTGGATCGACCCGAACACCGTGACGGTGGGTGTGGTGGACGGTGTGGTGACGTTGTCCGGCAGCGTCGAGAGTCGCAGCCTCGCCGGTATGGTGGCCGATCACACGGCCAGGCTCGCCGGTGTCGTCGAGGTGGTCGAAGAACTGACCTGGGAACGCGACGACTCGGAGTTGATCGAGTCGCGGGGCTACGCGTTCGGCTCCGCCGAGCGCCTCATGCGACCCTCGCGTGACTGACGACCGGCGACCCGCCGGGGCGCAGTACCCGGCCCGGCGGGTGGCGGGTCGGGGGACCGGCTGGTACCGGGGCGACGTCCACCTGCACACGGTGCGTTCGGCCGGCGGCGAACTCACCCCGGGGCAACTCGCCGCCGCCGCTCGCGAGGTCGGGCTGGACTTCGTCGCCGCCACCGAGCACAACACCTCGGCCGGGCACGGCGACTGGGGCCGGTACGCGGGCGACGACCTGCTGGTCATTCTCGGTCAGGAGGTCACCACCCACACCGGCCACTGGCTCGCCCTCGGCCTCGATCCCGGGCACCAGATCGAGTGGCGCTACGGCGTGCGCGACGACGCCATCGACGAGCAGTTGGCGCAGGTCCGCCGGTCCGGAGGACTTTGCGTGGCCGCCCACCCGTACGCGCCGTACGAGTCCGGAACCCTGGCCTACCCGTACCGGTGCTTCGACGCGGTGGAGGTGTGGAACGGGCAGTGGCGTTCTGACCTGCCGTGGAACGCCGACAACGAGGCGGCGTTGGCCGAGTGGGGACGCAACCTCGGTCACGACATCCATCGGGGACGGTGGTGGCCGGCGGTCGGCAACAGCGACACCCACCTCGCCGGTCAGCTCGGCACCCCGCACACCGTGGTCCTCGCCGCGGAGTTGAGCGTCCAGGCGGTCCTCGCCGGCCTGCGGGCCGGCCGGAGCTGGATCGCCGGCTCCGCCACCGTCGACCTGGCGTTCGCCGCCACGGCAGGTGACCGCGACGTCAGCGTCGGCGAGCGCCTCGACTCCGGCGGCGCACCGATCGACGTGCGGCTGCGGGTGTCCGGGGTACCGGCCGGCACCGTCAGTCTGCACACCGAACGCGGCACCGTGCTCCGTGAGCGACTGCCCGCGGATGGCTCGGGCACGGTCCGCTGGCGCACCACCGCGCGGGACAGCGGCTTCGTCCGCGCCGAGGTGCGCCACCCTGACCGGCGGATGGCGGCCCTGACCAACCCCGTCGTCCTGGCCTGACCGGCGCCGCCCGCCGCCGCGGTGCCGGTCGACGTGCCGCCCGGCGGGTCGGCGCGGGGCCGGCAGCGCGGTGTGCGTGGTGGCTCAGCGCGGCGCGGCGTACGCCAGCGGGGCCCGCGCGTCGTCCCAGGTGCCGGTCAACGTGGCACCGACCGGGGCGGCGGCGGATCCGGGGCGGCGGATCACAGCCAGCTCGACGGTGTCGGTGACGATGAGCGTCGGGTCGCCGTCGACCACCCGGCGCACCGCGCCGACCGGGGGCACGTCGACCGCGGGCGTGTCGCTGGTGATGCCCATGCTGGGTGGGCGCACCTCGCGCCGGCCGTCGACCTCGAAGTACTCCTCGGCCTGCCCGGTGCCGGCCAGGATGGCCTCGGCCAGGGCGGCCGCGTACACCGGGTCGCCGACCGCGTCGTAGACCCAGCGTCGGCCGAGCACCGAGTGTTCGGTGGTGCCGACCAGCCACTCGTCGGCTCCGTCCAGCGGCGCGCCACGGTAGGTCAACGGCACCTGGTGCACCGGCCCGTCGCCGCCGCGTACCAGCAGGGTCTCGATGCCCACCTGCCCGGCCGGGTCGTCGAACCGGTACGCGGCCACGCGTGCCACCTCGGCGCGGCCGACGTACCAGCCGCGGCCCGGTAGCCAGGCGGCCAACAGTTCCAGTTTGGTGGGACGGATGTCCGCTCGGTGCAACAACGCCATGGGCCGCATCGTACGCACCACCGGTACCGGCCGCCGCGCGCCGGCTAAAGCGGTGGCCCGCCCGCGCGGCCGGAACGACACTCGAACCGTGACCGACCAGATCCGGCCGCTCGTCGGACTCCTCGATCAGGTGCTCGGCGACCGGCTCCTCGGCGCCTACCTGCACGGCTCGGCGGTGCTCGGCGGGTTGCGTCCCGCCAGCGACATCGACGTCCTCGCGGTCGCCGCCCGCACCCTGACCGACCGGGAGCGGCGGTCGCTGCTCGACGGGCTGCTGGCCATCTCCGGTCCGGCGCACCGGGCCCGCCCGATCGAGTTGACCGTGGTCGTCGCCGCCGAGGTGCGACCGTGGCGCTACCCGCCGACCGCGGACTTCCAGTACGGCGAGTGGCGGCGCGAGGCGTACCTGGCCGGCGTCGTGCCGCGGCCGGAGACGATGGTGGACCTGGCGCTGGTGGTCGCGGCCGTCCGCGCCGGCGACCACCCGCTGGCCGGACCGCCCCCGGCACGACTGCTCGGGGCGGTGCCCCGGGCCGACGTGGTCCGGGCGAGCGTGGCCGGCGTACCGGGTCTGCTCGACGACCTCGACGGCGACACCCGCAACGTGCTGCTCACCCTCGCCCGCGTCTGGTTCACCGTGGCCACCGGCGAGGTACGCGCCAAGGACGTCGCCGCCGACTGGGCGCTGGCCCGCCTGCCGCCGGAACACCGGCCGGTCCTGGCCCACGCCCGCCGGCTGTACCTGCACCACCGCTACGAGCAGGAGCGCTGGAGCGCCACGTTGCGCGCCCAGGTCCGTCCGCACGTCCACCAGGTGCTGCACCACATCGGGCGGGCCGCCGGCCACGGCGGGTTCCCGGCCGCGGATGGCGGCGCGGCGGCGTTGTGGCCTAGCATCTCGGGCCAGTACAACGTCGAGCTCAACTCGGGTTCCCCCGACCCGCCGCCGGTGCCGCCGCCGGGTTGACGGCCCGCGGGAAAGGCACCCCTCGTGAAGATCGTGGCCGCCGACGTCATCGTCACCAGCCCGGACCGCAACTTCGTCACCCTGAGGATCACCACCGAGGACGGGCACACCGGCCTCGGCGACGGGACGCTGAACGGGCGCGAACTCTCCGTCGCCTCGTACCTGCGCGACCACGTGGTGCCGTTGCTGCTCGGGCGCGACGCCCATCGCATCGAGGACGCCTGGCAGTTCCTGTACCGCTCGGCGTACTGGCGGCGCGGTCCGGTCACCATGGCGGCCATCGCGGCGGTCGACGTCGCGCTCTGGGACATCAAGGCCAACGCCGCCGGGATGCCGCTCTACCAGCTGCTCGGCGGCGCGTCCCGGACCGGCGTCATGGCGTACGGGCACGCCTCCGGGCGGGACCTGCCGGAGCTGTTCGACTCCATCCGGGCCCACCTCGATCTCGGCTTCCGGTCGATCCGGGTGCAGACCTCCGTGCCGGGCATCAACGCCGTGTACGGGGTGGCCACCCAGCCCAGCGCGGACGGCAAACGCTACGACTACGAGCCGGCGCAGCGCACCCCGTTGCCGGCCGAGGAGGACTGGGACACCCGGGCGTACCTGCGCCACCTGCCCGGCGTCTTCGAGGCGGTCCGCAACGAGTTCGGGCCCGAACTGCCGCTGCTGCACGACGGACATCACCGGATGACCCCGATCCAGGCCGCGAAGCTGGGCAAGGCCCTCGAACCGTACGACCTGTTCTGGCTGGAGGACTGCACTCCGGCGGAGAACCAGGAGGCGCTGCGGCTGGTCCGGCAGCACACGACCACGCCGCTGGCGATCGGTGAGGTGTTCAACACCGTCTGGGACTACCAGACCCTGATCCGGGAACAGTTGATCGACTACGTACGCTCCGCGGTCACCCACACCGGGGGGATCACGGCCATGCGCAAGCTGCTCGACTTCGCCGCCCAGTACCAGATCAAATCCGGCATCCACGGGCCGACCGACATCTCGCCGGTCGGCATGGCCGCCGCACTGCACCTCGACCTGGCCATCCACAACTTCGGCATCCAGGAGTACATGCGGCACGGCGCGCTCACCAACGAGGTGTTCCGCCAGTCGTTCACCTTCACCGACGGCTACCTGCACCCGGGCGAGCAGCCCGGTCTCGGCGTCGAACTGGACGAGAAGGCGGCCGCCCGGTTCCCGTACCAACCGGCGTACCTGCCGTTCAACCGACTCCAGGACGGCACCGTCCACGACTGGTGACCGCCCCGTCCCGGCACTCGTCGATCTTGCACCTTCTGTCCCCGCGAAAGCCACGAAAGGGTTGTTTCGGCGACCGGAACTGCAAGATCGACGAAGTGGGCTGGGGTGGTAGCACGGGGTGGGCTGGCGCGGGGTGGATTCGGGGGTTCTGGGGGTGCGGTGTGTGGGGGGAGGTAAGCATCTGTTCGGGTGGCCTGGGCTGGGTGACGTGACGGCAGGTGGACGGGCGTGCGGGAGACAGCGGTCGAGCCGGTCGTCGGTGGCGACGACGCCGGCCTGGCGGAGCAGGTGTGGCGCAACGCGGCCGAGGACCCGGACGCGGTGCAGTTCGTCCGGCCCGACCCGGACCCGAGGTCGTGGCCGGTGCGCCGCTCGGGTCGCGGTGGCGCGCTGCCGGTGACCTGCCGGCAGTTCCGCGACGACGTGGCGGCGGTGGCCCGCGGTCTCGTCGCCGCCGGCATCGCGCACGGCGACCGGATCGGGTTGCTCAGCCGCACCCGGTACGAGTGGACGCTCGCCGACTACGCCCTCTGGTCGATCGGCGCGGTGACCGTGCCGATCTACGACACCTCCAGCCCCGAACAGATCCGCTGGATACTCGGCGACTCCGCTGCGGTCGGCTGCGTGCTGGAGACCGCCGAGCACGCCTTCACCGTGGCCGATCTACGCTCGGAACTGCCCGGGCTGCGGCAGACCTGGCGCATCGACGCCGGTGAGCTGATCGAGTTGGTGGTGCGGGGCCGCGCCGTCGACGCCGCCGAGGTGGCGGCCCGCCGCGCCGCCGTCACCGGCGACGATGTCGCCACCATCGTGTACACCAGCGGGACCACCGGCCCACCGAAGGGCTGCGTGCTGGCCCACCGCAACCTGTCCGCCGACGTCGGCAACGCCACCGCGGTGCTGCCCGAGCTGCTGCATCCGGGTGCGTCGACGGTGCTGTTCCTGCCGCTCGCGCACGCCTTCGCCCGGCTGATCCAGATCGGCATGGTGCACAACCGCGCGACCATGGTGCACAGTGCCGACATCTCCGGGGTCCTCGACCAGCTACGCCGGTTCCGGCCCACCTTCATCCTGGCCGTGCCCCGGATGTTCGAGAAGATGCACGATCAGGCCCGCCGTACCGCCGAGGACACGCACCGGGGATGGCTCTTCGACCTCGGCGAGCGGGCGGCCGTGCGGTACAGCCGGGCGCTGGACACCCCGGGCGGGCCCGGGCGGCTGCTCCGCCTGGCGCACCTGGTGTTCGACCTCGCCGCGTACCGCCGGTTGCGGGCCACCCTCGGCGGACGGTGCCGGCTGGCCATCGTGGGCGGCGCGCCGCTGGGGGAGCGGCTGGGGCACTTCTTCCGGGGCGCGGGCATCACGGTGCTGGAGGGGTACGGGTTGACCGAGACCTCCCCGGCGCTGACCGCGAACCTGCCGACGGCGATGCGGATCGGCACGGTCGGGCGGCCGCTGCCGGGAGTGGAGATCCGCATCGCCGACGACGGCGAGATCCATGCTCGGGGCGAGGTGGTGTTCGGCGGGTACTGGAACAATCCGGAGGCCACCCGGGCGGCGTTGACCGACGACGGCTGGCTACGTACCGGTGACCTGGGCACGATCGACGACGACGGTTTTCTGCGGATCACCGGGCGGACGAAGGACATCATGGTCACGGCCGCCGGCAAGAATCTGGCGCCCGCGCCGATCGAGGAGCGCATCCGGGCTCATCCGCTGGTCAGTCAGGTGATGCTGGTGGCCGACGGTCGGCCGTACCCCGCCGCCCTGGTGACGGTGGACCCGCAGGCCTGGACGCGCTGGCGGGAGCGGCACGGGCACCCCGGTGCGTCGGTGTCCGCGTTGCGGGACGACCCGCAGCTACGTGACGAGATCCAGATCGCGATCGACCGGGCCAACCGCAGCGTCTCCCGGGCCGAGCAGGTCAAGACCTTCCGGATCCTGCACCGGGATCTCACCGAGGCGGACGGGGAACTCACCCCCACCCTCAAGATCAAGCGGGAGACCGTGCGGGACCACTTCGCCGACGACGTCGCCGCCCTCTACCACGGTCACTGAGGTCGGTGCCGCACCGCCGCCCAGCCGGTGCTGATCAGGAACAGTGCGGCGCTGTAGGTCGCCATCACCAGCACGCCGTGTCCGGGCACCGTCGTACCGGCCGCGCCGAGGCCGATCAGCAGGTCCGAGAAGAGGAACAGCGCGCCGCCGAGCGCGACCCGCCGGCCGAGGGCGGTGGCGGCCGCCGCCATCAGGCACAGCGCCAGGCTGTACCCGAGCACCGGCAGTCGCAGCTCGCCCAGCCGTGGCCACAGCACCGCGTTCGCCACCGCCCACAGCGTCAGGTAGCCGGTCACGGCCGCCGGTCGGGGCCGGCGGTGACCCAGGAAGGCGCTGACGAAGGCCAGTTGCGTACCGAGGAAGCAGCCCATGCCGACCAGGAACGCGATGTCCGACGGCACCAGCAGCGCGACGTCCCCGGCGGTGGCGAGGGTCAGTCCGACCGCGATCGGGACGTCCGCCGCGCGGACCCGCCACAGCCAGGCCAGCAGCAGCGGCGCCAGCAGCGGCTTGGCCAACCACTGCACGGCCGGTACGTCGGTGGCGACGGCGACCAGTTCGACGCCCGCCACGACGGCGAACGCCCAGAGCAGCGCCGTGTCCCGGTTCGGCCCGTGCGACCGTCCGCCCACCAGCCTCGCACCGGTGTCGGCTGCGGTGCTCATCGGGCCGGCTGCCAGCCCGGACGGCGCAGCAGGTAGCCGACCCGCTCCCGCCACGAGCCGGCGGTGCGCAGATCCCGCCAGATCGCCGCGTACTCGTGGGTCGCCACCCGCAGCGGGTTGTAGGTGCCGATGTTCTTGGTCAGGCCGTACCGGACCGCGTCCCCCTCGGCCTGGAAGGTGCCGAAGAGCCGATCCCAGACGATCAGAATGCCGCCGTAGTTGCGGTCCAGGTACTCGGCGTTCGAGCCGTGGTGCACCCGGTGGTGGGAGGGGGTGTTGAACAGCAACTCGATCGGCCGGGGTAGCAGGTTGATCCGTTCGGTGTGCAGGAAGAACTGGTAGAGCAGGCTGATCGACTGCTGTAGGAAGATCATCCACGGCGGGATGCCGAGCAGGGCCAGGCCGAGCCAGAAGGGCAGCGAGGTCATCGGCGTCCAGCTCTGCCGCAGCGCCGTGGAGAAGTTGAAGAACACGCTGGAGTGGTGCACCACGTGTCCCGCCCACAGTAGGCGGACCTCGTGGTGCGCCCGGTGGAACCAGTAGTAGGCGAAGTCGTCGGCGAAGAACAACAGCACCCAGACCCACCAGTCACCGGGGGAGAGGCGCAACGGAGAGATCGTGTACGCCGCGGCGTACAGGCCGATCGTGAGCAGCTTCCACGGCACCCCGATGACCTGGCTGCCGGCGCCCATGGTCAGGCTGGTGGCGGTGTCCCGGGCCTCGTAGCCGCGTTCGGCGTCGTCGGGCGCGAACCGGTACGACAGCGCCTCGACGGTGATGAGCAGGAGGAACGCGGGGATGGCGTAGAGCACGGCGGGGATCATGCCCGGCTGTCCTTTCTGGTCGGAGCGGTCAACGCGGCGGTGAGCAGGGACCGGGCCTGTTCGGCGGCCTCGACGTCGCGGCCGTCGGCGATGGCCGAGGCCAACCGGCGGTGCCCGGCGACGTCGAGCAGTTCGGTGGCGCGCCGCTGCGGCGGCACCTCGGCCACCGCCAGGGCACCGGCCACCAGACTGTTGAAGGCCAGCAGGTACGCGGTGTTGCCGCAGCCGTCGAGGATGAGTCGCCACACGGCGATGTTGGCCTCACCCATCGCGGTCAGGTCGGGCGCGAGGTCGGCGAACTCCTCGACCGCCCGTACGATCCGTCGTCGCGCCACGTCGTCGGCGCGCCGGGCGCAGAGGCGGGCGGCGTCCACACCGATACAGGCCCGCATGTCCATCATGTCGCGTACCAGGGTGGCGACCGGCAGGACGTCGCCGGAGCGGACGAGTGACAGCGCCAGGTCCAGGCCGGCGTGCACCCGCCAGTCCAGCACCCGGGTGGCTCCGCCCTGACTGATCCGGACCAGACCGAGCTGCTGCAACCGCCGTAGCGCTTCCCGTACCGCGTGCCGGTTCACCTCGAAGGCCGCGGCCAACTCCCGTTCGCCGGGCAGGGCGTCGTCGGTGCGGTACGTGCCGCTGACGATGGCGTCGCGCAACTGTCCGAAGACCAGGTCGGAGACGGAGGCCCGGGTGACGGGGACGAATGTCATGCCGGCGAGTGTGGCTCAGCGCACATCAACCCGTCAACTGGTTGGACCAGTTGTGGCCCGTGTCGACACGCCCGTGGCTCGTGACCATGCTGTCGCGGTGAGTTAGGGTGCGTTCGCGATGGGTGGCGGTCGGGGTACGGGGAGGCGCCGGTGCGGAGACGACGGCCCGGCCTCGTCCGGGCGGTCCTGCGACTCGGGTTCCTGACCGTGGTCGCCGGGGCGGCGTGGTACGCCTACGACGTCGCCGCGACCGATGTCGCCCAGGCCGGTGGGGAACCGCCGCCCGCCGTTCGCGACGAGGTTGCTCCCCGCGCCGCCGACCTCGTTCGCGGCCTGCTCGCTCCGGTCCTCCGGTCGGATCCGCCCGTCCTGGCCCGCCCGCCCCGGGACCGCCCGCCGCCGGCCCCACCCGCGCCGCCGGCCCATCCACCCAGGGCCGAGCCGCTCCGACCGCCGCCATCCGACGAGTCGGCACCACCCGTCGACGCCGCGCCGGCGGGACGGCCGGCACCCGCGGGTGGGCGACCACCGCAGGACGCCGCGCCACCGGCCGACGCGACGAGGCCGGCTGGGCAGGCACCGCCGTCGACCGGCCGGAGCGCGTCGACACCGAAGCCGACCTCGCCCCCGGTCGCGACCGGGACGGCGCACGCGGCACCGGCGGCAGAGCGCGCCGCCACGCCGCCCGCCGCGAGCGGACCCGACAACCGGTCGGCGGAGCCGTCGGCGCAACCGCCCGCGCTGCCCGGGGCCGAAGCCGGGCCACTCACCGCCGTGCTCGGCGAGCTGCTGGGTCCCGCGTCGTCGCTGCTCGACTCCGTCATGGCGGGGATGGACCCGGTCCTTCGGGAGCTGACGCCGGTCCTCGACCTGGTGGAGCCGGTGCTCGATCTGCTGGAGCCGGTGCTCGACGTGCTGGAGCCGGTCGTGGAGCTGCCCCAGCCCGCCCCGACACCGGTGGACCCGACTCCGCAACCCGACCCGGCCCCCGCCACGCCGCCGGCACCGGCAGGTGACCCCGCGCCACCGGCACCGGGGATCGAGCCCGGGCGACCGGGCAGCCCTGACCGGGTCGGCCTCGGCCCGGACAGCGCCCGACAACGCGGTGCCGCCGACCAGCTCACCCGTCGCCTGTCCGGCTCACCGGCCGCGTCGCTGTCGACCCCCGACCAGGGGGTTGTCGACGGTGGACAGCGCGACCGGGACCGGCGGGCCGACCCCACGCCGGACCCGCCGCCCTCGTCGCCGGCTCCCGGCACCAGCGGCACCGAGCCGGCGCCGAACTCGCACAGCGGTACGGCCGACCTGGCTGGGGCCGGCTGGTCGCCCCCGCCGGTCAGCGGTCGGGTGACCCGATCGACGAGTGACCGGCGGCAGCCCTCCCGCTCGCCACGCCCGCGCAGCCGGCCCGCCTGACCTGAGCGCAGGCCCCGCCCACACCGCCCCGCCGGTCGTGGTCGCGCACCGCGACATCCGACGACGGCCGCACCCCGCCGACCGTCCCCGGGCCCGCGCGCCTGTCCGAGTGGCGCGGCGGCCCGTCACCGTCCTTCCGACCTCATGCCCCACCAGGAGTAGTCATGCACGTCAACCTGCCGGTCAACCGTGCCCGATGGTGCGATCTCGACTGGATCGTCGACCTGCTCACCGCCACCCTCGTCCCGACCCACCTCGGCGCGTGGCTCGTGCCCGACGAGCGGCGGCGCCCCGCCGTGATCGCCGCCGTCGCCCGCATCTGGACCGAGCACGCCCTGCTGTTCGGTGACGCGTTCCTGCTCAGGGACGGGACCGCCGCCACCGTCTGGTTCCATCGCTACCGCCCGATCCCGCCGCCACCCCGCTACGACGAGCGACTCGACGACGCCAGCGGAGAACACGCCGTGCGCTTCCGGCGGGTCGATCGCCTCCTTGCCGCCCGGCGTCCCGCCGAGGCGCACAACCATCTCGCGTTCCTGGCCGCGCCGCCGGATCCCGACCGGGCCGGTCAGGCCGCCGCCGTCCTCGCCGGCAGCCACCGCCACATGGACAACGTCGGCCTGCCGACGTACGCGGAGGCGCACGGCGACGACGACCTCCGGCTCTATCGCCGGCTGGGCTACCGCGACCGGCAACGCCTGTCGTGTCCCGGCGGGGCCACGGTCAACCTGCTCTGGCGGCCGGTTCGACCGGTACCGATCATCCCGTCCACCCTCGCGGGCCGACCGGTACGACCCGCGGGGACGACGACACCGAACCGACCCGTCGTGGTGGCCGTCGACGTCGCCGGAGGAGTCGGGGCCCGCCGCTGACCCGCGATACGACGGGAGCCACCGTGCGGGCCGGCCTCGACCGGCCCGCACGGTGGCTTCCGTCGGAGCGGTCCAGGCAGAGCCGGGCGCCGGAACCGATGGCCGGTGTGACCGCCGGCGTCAGCCCTGGGCGGTCGGTGACGGCGGAGCGCTGCCGCCCTGGGGCGCCTCGGTGGACATCAGCTCCACCACCGCCTTGCGGTCGGCCGCCGACGGCAGGCCCCAGCCGGGCCGGTATCCGTACACCTCGCGCAGCGGGGTGGCGCTGGTCCGCCCGCCGAGAATCTCCACGGCGTCGGCGTCGATCAGCCCGGGATGCTCCACCCCGCACGCCTCGGCGACCTTCATCAGGTCCCGGCGCAGCGTCTTGATGTAGTGCGCCGCCCGGACCGACTTCGACGCCGGGTCCAGTCCCCGGGTCAGCCAGGCGTTCTGGGTGGCCACACCGGTGGGGCAGGCGTCGGTGTGGCACTTCTGCGCCTGGATGCAGCCGATCGCCAGCATCGCCTCCCGCCCCACGGCCAGCATGTCGCAGCCGAGCGCGAACGCGACCACCGCGTTGTCGGGCAGGCCGAGCTTGCCGGATCCGATGAAGACGACCTGCTCGTGCAGGTCACGTTCGGCGAAGACGGGGTAGACGCGGGCGAAGCCCTGCTGGAACGGCAGCGACACCGAGTCGGTGAAGATCAGCGGCGCGGCACCGGTGCCGCCCTCGCCGCCGTCGATGGTGACGAAGTCGACGCCCCGGCCGGTGTCGCGCATCAGGTCGGTCAGCTCGGTCCAGAAATCGAGGTCACCCACGGCGGACTTGATACCGACCGGCAGACCCGTCTCGGCGGCCAGGAGCTCCACCCAGTCGAGCAGGCTGTCGCAGTCGGAGAACTCGGCGTGCCGCGACGGACTGACGCAGTCCCGCCCGATCGGGATCCCCCGGGTGGCGGCGATCTCCGCCGACACCTTCGCCGCCGGCAGCAGACCACCCAGGCTGGGTTTGGCGCCCTGACTCAGTTTGATCTCCAGCGCCCGCACCGGCGCGCCGGCCACGACATCCTTGAGCCGGGCCAGGTCGAAGCGGCCCTGGTCGTCACGGCAGCCGAAGTACGCGGTACCGAGCTGCAGGATCAGGTCCCCGCCGTGACGGTGGTACGCCGACAGCCCGCCCTCGCCGGTGTTGTGCAGGCAGCCGGCGATCGCCGCGCCCCGGTTCAACGCCTCGACGGCGGGACCGGACAGCGATCCGAAGCTCATCCCCGAGATGGTCACCACCGACTCGGGGCGGAACGCGTGGGTACGCCGACGGGCCCCGCCCAGCACCTTCGCCGCCGGCAGCCGTACCTCGTGCCCGATCGTCGGCGTCGACGCCGGGACCGCCCGCCCGAAGGTGCGGTGCTTGATGACCGGGTATCCCGGGGTGTACTCGATGTCGTTGTCGGTGCCGAACCCGAAGTAGTTGTTCTGCCGCTTCGCCGAGGCGTACACCCAGCGGCGCTGGTCCCGGGTGAACGGACGCTCCTCGTTGTTGCCCGCCACGATGTACTGGCGCAGCTCCGGCCCGATCGATTCGAGCAGGTACCGGGCACGACCCAGCAGCGGGAAGTTGCGTCTCAACGCGTGCTCGCGTTGCAGCAGGTCACGGGCGGCGAGCGCGGCGAGCGCGGTGACGGCGGCGGGTACGGCGTGACGGGCCCATCTCATCCCGCCACACTTTCCGCCGCCGCCCTCGGTCAAACGTCCTGACCGCGCAGCTCAGCCCCGGTCCGGACCGGCGGCACGCCGGGTTCTCGACGGCTCCGCCCGCCCGGCGCAGCTGCTCGTGGAAGGCCAGGGACGGCCCGTCGGCCGCCGATTGCCGGAACGACAATCGGCCGCGCCGTGTCGAGGACGCGGGGGCGGCCGTTCGTCAGATGGACGACGACCCTTCCGATCACGAGGAGTGACGATGAGGTACGCGATGTTGATCTTTGGTGACGACCGGGAGTGGACCGCCCTGCCCCCGGCCGACGAGCAGGATCTGATGAACCAGGTCTACGCGTGGTACGAGCGGTGGCAGCCGACCGGCAAGATCGCCGATGGGGGTGCCGAGTTGCAGCCGCGGACCACGGCGAGGACCGTACGCGCCGACGATAGCGGTCGACCAATCGTCACCGACGGGCCCTACCTGGAACTCAGGGAGATCATCGGCGGGATCGTCATCCTGGAGTGCGACGACCTCGACGAGGCCACCCGCATCGCGGGCACCTGGCCACTCGGCGCCGGAATGAGCGCCGTGGAGGTTCGTCCGGTGTTGAGCCGCGAGTAGCGGTGCGGTGCCGCCACGTCCGCCACCGCACCAGCCTGCCGCACCACCGCCCCGAGGAGCTGGCGCGAGTCCTGAGTCGCGTGCCGTCAACATCCGAAAGTTTCGATCCGAGGCGTCGATCGGCCGAATGCCCGGCCGGCTCCACCGGCTCGTCGTCCCAGCTAGATGCCGCATTGCCGCCCGTTCATGACGACTCGGACCAACTCGCCACACACCAATACCAAATAAGATCAATGTTGACATCTACGTAACTCGATGCTTGTCTGTCGTTGGAAGCGCTCCCACACCGATGCCACCGCAGAAACGGAGGAGGCACCATGCCTTCACGCAGGCCCGACCACTCCGGACGAACCCGGTCCGGTGTCCGTCAGCCCCTTCGGGTGCTCGCCGTGCTGCTCGCGATGATGGTCGGCGTGCTGCCCTGGAGCAGCCCGGTCCAGGCCCACGGCACCATCATCAACCCGGCCTCCCGCGCCTACCAGTGTTGGCAGAGCTGGGGCAGTCAGCACACGAACCCGGCCATGCAGCAGCAGGACCCCATGTGTTGGCAGGCGTTCCAGGCCAACCCCGACACCATGTGGAACTGGATGAGCGCGCTGCGGGACGGTCTGGGCGGCAACTTCCAGGGCCGTACCCCGGACGGGCAGCTGTGCAGCAACGGGCTGTCCAGGAACAACAGTCTGAACCAGCCGGGCGCCTGGCGGACGACGAACGTGAGCCGCAACTTCACGGTCCAGCTGTACGACCAGGCCAGCCACGGCGCCGACTTCTTCCGCGTCTACGTCAGCAAGCAGGGGTTCGACCCCACCACCCAACGACTCGGCTGGGGCAACCTCGACTTCATCACGCAGACCGGCAGGTACTCGCCCGCGCAGAACATCTCGTTCAACGTCTCGACCTCCGGGTACACCGGCCGCCACATCGTCTTCGTCATCTGGCAGGCTTCGCACCTCGACCAGGCGTACATGTGGTGCAGTGACGTGAACTTCGTCTGATCGACCAGCTCCACCATCCGTCCCACGGGTGCGGCCCAGGACCGAGGTCCTGGGCCGCACCCGTCGTGCGATGCCCGGTCGATAGCCGATCCCGATCCGTGGCAGCCCTGGCGCTCGACACGCCGGCCACAGACCACCGTCGCTGCCACAGATCCGGGCGGGCGGCGGTTCCGCTCCCGGCGTACCCGGGGTGGTGTTTCTGTGCCGGAGCGGCGGGGTAGGTCGGGCCGGACGAAACACCCGCCCCTGTGGAGGACCATCCGATGCGAGACGACTTCGGTGACGCGGTGGGGGACACCCTCCGCTCAGTACTTCTCTTCCTGCCCAAGGCGCTCGCCTTCGTGGCGATCCTGGTTGTCGGCTGGCTGCTCGCCAAGGCCGCACTGAAGATCGTCAACCGGCTGCTCGAACGGGTCGGTTTCGACCGTGCGGTCGAACGCGGCGGTATCCGCCGGGCCCTGGCCCGATCCCGCTACGACGCCAGCGACATCGTCGCCCGGCTGGCCTACTACGGGATCCTGCTGCTCACCCTCTACCTGGCCTTCGGGGTCTGGGGGCCGAACCCGATCTCCGACCTGATCGGTGGGGTCATCGCCTGGCTGCCCCGCGCCTTCGTGGCGATCGTCATCGTGGTCGTGGCCGCCGCGATCGCGAGTGCGGTGAAGGACATCATCTCCGGCGCGCTCGGCGGGCTGTCCTACGGTCGGCTGCTGGCCACCGTCGCCTCGGCGTTCATTCTCGGTCTCGGCATCATCGCCGCGCTCAACCAGATCGGTGTCGCCACCGCGGTGACCACGCCGGTGCTGATCGCGGTGCTGGCCACCATCGGCGGGATCCTCGTGGTCGGGGTCGGCGGAGGTCTGATCCGTCCGATGCAGAGCCGGTGGGAGTCCTGGCTCGACCGGGCCGAACGGGAGTCACGGACCATCGCCGAGCACGCCCGGGCGTACTCCGCCGGCCGCCGCGACACCGACGAGCATCGCGGCGACCCCGCACCGGCCACCGGCGCCCCGGACGCCGCCCCCCACACCTCCCACCCGGTGACCGGCGAGGTGGCTGACCCCGCAGCGCCGTCCGCCGCCGCCGCGCCGTCCGTCGACGACCCGGAGGCGACGCAGGTCGTCACCGGACGTCCGCTCGATGCCGACGAGACCCAGGTCGTCACCGGGCCCGCCGACGATCCCGACGCGACCACGCCGCTGCCGCGCCAGAGCCCCGCCCCGACACCCGGGCCGGAGTCAACGACGTCGGCGGAGAGCGACCCGGACGCCACCCAGGTGGTCGCCCCGAACCCGCCGCAGGTGCCGGCACCGCGCGACTCCGCCGACAGCGACTCGACGATCGTGCTGCCGAAGACCGGCGAGCAGCGCTGACTGACGGGCGGAACGGGGCCGGCACCGGCCCCGTTCCGCCCGTACATCGTTGACCGCCTCGGATCGGCCGTGCGGAACCGCCGCGTGCGGCGTTACCATCAGCGCCATGACCTGGCGACATTGATCCGTCACCGGAGGCCGTGGGCCGCCACGGACACCGCGACACAGGTGTCCGTGACCCGTCCCACCTCGGAAGGCCCCGATGATCCCGAGCACACCGAGTGCCCGCCGCCTGGCCGGCACGCTCTACGCGTACGCGTTCCTCACCGACCTGGTGCTGCTCTACCCGGTGTACGCGCTGCTCTTCGCCGACACCGGCTTGTCGGTCGGGCAGATCTCCTCGCTGTTCGTCATCTGGTCGCTGGCCAGCATCGCGCTTGAGGTGCCGTCCGGCGCCTGGGCCGACGCGACCTCGAGGCGGCGAATGCTCTGCCTCGCCCCGCTGTGCACCGCCGCCGGCTTCACCCTGTGGACCGTCGTCCCGTCCTATCCGGCGTTCGCCGCCGGTTTCGTCCTCTGGGGAGCGGGCGGCGCGCTCGCCTCCGGCGCGACGGAGGCGCTGGTCTTCGACGAACTCGACCGGCTCGGTGCCGCCGACCGGTACGCCCGGGTCATCGGCCGGGCACGGACCGCCGGCACCGTCGGCGTGCTGGGGTCGATCGTGCTGGCCGCACCCGTGCTCGCGCTCGGCGGCTACCCGGCGGTCGGCGCGGCCAGCGTGGTGGCCTGCCTGCTCGCCGCGGCCGTCGCGGTCCGCTTCCCCGACGACCGCCGAGTTGCCGGCCCGGATCTCGACCGGGCCGGCGACGGCACCTGCCTGTCGGGTGGCCCCGACACCGTCCACACCGTGCCGGGTGCCCACGACACCGTCCACACCGTGCCGCGCGGCCTCGACGTCGATTCCGCCGTGCCTGCCGGGGGTAGGGCGGCGTCGACCGTGGTCAGCGCGGCAGACGCCGCGACGGCGGGACCTGACCCGGATGAGGACGAGCTCGGCTGGTGGCAGGGGCTGCGCGCGGGGGTAGCCGAGGCCCGCGGCAGCCGGCCGGTGCGCCGGGCGGTGCTGCTCGTCGCCGGGGTCGGTGCCGTCTGGGGTGCCCTGGACGAGTACACACCGCTGCTGGCCCGCGACACCGGAGTCGCGCTGACGACCGTGCCGCTGCTGCTCCTGATCGTCACGGTCGGGCAGATCGTCGGCGGTCTGCTCGCTCCGGTCGGTCAGCGTTTCGGCGGTCGCGGCTACGCGGTGCTGCTGGCCGGCTCGGCGCTGGCCCTGGCCTCGGGTGCGCTGGTGGGTCACCCGGCCGGGTTCGGACTGGTGGCGGTGGCGTTCGGTGGCCTGCAACTGGCCTCGGTGCTGGCCGACGCACGACTACAGGCCCGGATCACCGGGCCGCGGGCCACCGTCACCTCGCTCGCCGGCATGGGCACCGACCTGACGATCATCGTGGTGTACGCCGGGTACGGTCTGGTCGCCACCATGGCCGGTAACCCGGTGGCGTTCGCGGTCGCCGCCGTGCCGTACCTGTTGATCGCGGCCGCGCTGGCGATCCGGCCGGGCCGACGACCGGAGACCGCTCGTGCCGGTGGGGGCGGCCCCGGGCGGTGATCCAGGTTCAGCCGAGGTCGTCGTCCAGGTAGACCCAGCGACCGTCCTCGCGGGCGAAGCGGCTGCGTTCGGTCACCGTGCCCGGCTCGCGTCCGTTCCGGTAGTGGGCCCGGAACCGCACGGTGCCGGTGCTGTCGAACAGGCCGCCCCGGTCGGTGTCGAGCACCTCCAACCGCGTCCAGCGCTGGGCGGGGTCGAGGTGCAGCCGAGGGGGCCGGGTCCGGGAGTGCCAGCTGCGCAGCAGGTAGTCCGGGTCGCCGACGGCGAAGGCCGCGTACCGGGATCGCATCAGCGCTTCGGCCGTGGGCGCTTCGGCCTCGCCCCGGTGCAGCCGTCCGCAGCAGTCCGCGTAGGGCAGGCCCTGACCGCACGGGCACGCCGCATTCACCTCGGACCCGCCGGCCGGTCGTCTGTCTCGGTTGGCCACGTCGCCATCCTTCCGGTAGCGGCGTCGGCCACCGCCACCGGGGCGTGTCACCGCAACGGCCGACCGGCCGCGTCGTCAGGGGGCGCCTACGGTGTCGGTGGCCGGGACTTCGCGTCGCTCGGGCGGCGAGTGACCGACGTTCTCGCTGGCGTGCCGGTCAACGCGACCCGGTTCGGGCACCCCGACGATTGCCGAACGACTCCATCGTGCTGCCCCGCTTCGCCGGTGCCGGGCTGGCGGAGCGGGACCGGGACGCGGCGGCCTGGGAGGCCGAGGTCTTCCTCGTCGGTGCCCGCTTCGTACCCGTGGCCTTGCCGGCTGGTGCGGTCGCGCCGGATGACTTCGCCGCTGTCGCCTTCTTCGCGGGTGCCGTCCGGACCGAGGCGGTCTTCTTCGCCGCTGTCGCCTTGGCGGTCGGGCGGCGGGCCGGGCTGGCGGTGGCGGAGACGGCCTTCTTGCGGGCGACGCGGGAACTCGTCGGGGTGGGCTTCGTATCGGGCGTCTTCGCGGCGGTGGCCCCGGTGGCCCGCTTGGTCGCGGTGGCCGCCTTCTTCGCCGCCACCTTTCGCGGCGGTGGGCCGCCCTTGTCCGCGCCGGTCCGCTTGCTGGCCCGTGCTGCCTGCGCCATCGTCGCTCCTTGCGAATCTGCCGTTGGCGACGGGTCTTCCCGGCGTCCTGACGGTCAAACGCGGGTTCACGCTGTCCTGCTGGCGAACACGACGAGGTTGTCCACGTACTCGCCGCTGTCCCCGTCGAACCGGCCGCCGCAGGTGATCAGGCGGAGCCCGGCCGCGTCGCCCGGTCCGTAGACCAGGTCGGTGGGGAACCGGTCCTTCGGAAACGCCTCGACCCCGAGCACGGCGAAGCGCACCAGCCGGGCGTCGGTCCGGACGATCTCGATGGTGTCCCCGGGACGCAGCCGTCCGAGATCGAAGAAGACGGCCGGTCCGTCGGGGGAGTCCACGTGACCCACCAGCACCGCGTTGCCGGTCTCTCCCGGACTGACGCCGAGCCGGTACCAGCCCGCCACGGCCGGGCGGTCCAGCGGCGGCACCTCCAGCGCCCCGGCGGCATCGGCGGCGACGGACACCAGCGGTGCGCGGACGTCGATGGCGGGGATGCGTACCTCGACGGGGACGGCCCGGGGCAGTGGCGGCAGGCGCGGCACCGGCACTGTCCGGTGCGGCGCGGCGGTACCGTCCGGTTGCGGTGGTCGCACCGGCAGCCGCGTCGCACCCGCGCCCACCAGCGCGAGGCCGGTCACCGCGAGCGCCGCGACCAGGAGACGGCCCAACTGGTACGCCCGCACGGGCACCTCCGTTCGCCGGTGCCCGCGAGGGGCGCGGGAACCACCTCTGCCGTGTCACCTCGGGTGCCCGTACCGTCGAGCACGGTACGGGCACCCGTCGCAGGTTGGGATGGGGTGAGTCGTGGGTCAGTGTGTCGCGGCGGTGACGGCGTGACGGCGTCGCCGGGCCAGGATGACGGCGCCGCCGAGCGCGGTGGCCAGCAGGGTGGCGCCGGTGGCCATCGTCCCGACACCGTCGTCGCTGGCCCGGCCCCCGGCCGCGGCGCCGCCGATCGGGGTGACCGTCAGGGTCGCGCTGCCGTCGGGCGTACCGTCGCCGCAGGTGGCGGCCACCGTGTACGTGCCCAGGGTGAAACCGGCCGTGAACAGCTCCGCGCTCAACCCGCCACCGGCGGCGGCGGTGGTGGAGCGGACGTTCTGGTCGCGGTCCGGCCCGGTGACCCGGAAGATCGCGTCACCTGACTTCGGGTTGCAGCCCGTCGCGGTCAGTACGACGGTTCCACCGACCGGTGTGGTGGACGGCGACACGGTCGTGTCGGCCAGCGCGGTGCCGGGCAGCAGCAGTGCGCCGAGAGCGACTCCGCCTGCCGCCGGTACGAGAAATCTTGTTGCCTTCATACGCGTCTTCCCTCACTTTTCGTCCGCTGACTGCGTGGGACGTCGTTCGGGTGGCCAACTCCGTGACTAGCACCGGTGTGCCCAACACTAGGTGGGCTTGAGACCCGATCCGGTGAAAATGAGAAATCCTCGTTGCCGTCCCGTGTTACCCCGGACGCCGCAGGCGTTGTGAAAGGGGCGGTCGGGGTCCGTTGTGGGCGGGGTTGGGGGTGTGGTGCGGGGTTGGGGGTGTGGCCCGCCGTGCCCGGCTCCGGGCGGTCAGGCTTGATCCCTGCGCCGGGCACGGCGGGCCACACCCTCGTCGTGGGCGGACACTGCCCGGATGTGCCGGGTGTCCGGTTTCCGGGTTCCGTCGGCCGGTTGAGGGCGGAATCGCGCGGGAGGCGGGGGCGTTGTAGACGGGTGAACGGCCGAGGAAGACGCCGCCCGCCGAGGGTGGGTGCGGGCCCCCGGGAATGATGGCGGGCCGGCGGTCGTTGGACATGGTCCCGGCGACGCGAAGCGGCCCTGAGGCCCCGCGCCCCGGAGGATCGAGAACCTTCCCCCTTTTCTGGCGCCTTTCTGGTGCTTGCGTACGCCTGACCGATCCCCCTTGGTGTGGGTGTGCGTCGACCCCCGAATGGAGCTTCTGTGATGAACACGATGCTGCGTAAGAGCGTGCTGGGTATCGCGGGTCTGGCCTTCACCGGTGGTCTGTTCGCCGGTCCGGTGGCCGCCCACGCCGACACCACCCCGGTCACCAGCAACCCGGTCGCGGCGGCGGTGCAGGCCGACAAGCCCGACACCAGCAAGCTGCTGCCGCACGGCACCCCGAGCAACCAGTCGCACGTCGACCTGAACGACGAGCAGACCACGAATGTGAAGGCGATCATCGCCGCGACGAAGAAGGCCGGCATGGACGAGCGCGCCGCCGTGGTGTCGATCGCGACCGCGTTGCAGGAGTCGAAGCTGGAGAACCTGGGCCACCTCGGTGACCGCAACGACCACGACTCGCAGGGCCTGTTCCAGCAGCGCCCCTCCTCCGGCTGGGGCACGGTGGAGCAGATCACCGACCCCGAGTACTCCACCCTGGCGTTCCTGAAGGGTTTGAAGCAGGTCGACGGCTGGCAGGACATGCCGCTGACCCAGGCCGCGCAGACCGTGCAGGTGTCGGCCTACCCCGACCACTACGCCCAGTGGGAACAGCAGGCCGCCGACCTCGTCGCCCAGCACTGGACCAGCTGACCCCACAGCGACCAGCTGACAACCGAAGACATTCCTCCGCAGGGGGAGCAGAAAGCCGCTGGCCGGTACCCGAACCCGGGTGCCGGCCAGCGGGCTTTCGTCGTCGTGTGGAGAGGTCTGGAACGGCCCCTGCTCCTTCGACGAGCCTGACGATGTGGCAGCGTGATCGGATGGACTCCTCGCCCGTCGACGTCGATCTCGCCCTGGTCGGTGGAGGTGGTGCGGCGTCGCTGGTGCTGGCCGCGTTGGCCCGTCACCGGGTACGCGACGTGCGGATCGCGGTCGTCGATCCGGTGCACCGACGTGGGCAGGACCGCACCTGGGCGTTCTGGGGCCGGTCCGGCAACGACCTGGACGAGCTGCTCAGCGCCAGTTGGTCACGGGTCGAGGTGGTCACGCCGGACGCGCATCGCGCACTGGACCTGACCCCCCTGCGGTACGCGATGCTGCGTTCCGGCCCGATCTACGCCCGGGCCGCCGAGGCTGAGCGGCAGCTGGGCGTGACCCGCATCGGCGCCGCCGCCGGTCGGGTCGACGACGACGGTGACCGGGTGCTGGTGCGTGCCGTCGACGGTAGACCGTTGCTGCGGGCCCGCTGGCTGCTGGACTCCCGACCGCGGCCACCTCGGCGACCCGGGCGCACCAACTGGTTGCAGCACTTCCGGGGTTGGTGGTTGACGGCGGACCGGCCGGTCTTCGACCCGGCGCGGGCCGTGCTCATGGACTTCCGTACCCCGCAGCCGGCCCGGGGTGTCTCCTTCGGCTACGTGCTGCCCGTCGACAGCCGGTACGCGCTCGTCGAGTACACCGAGTTCTCGCCCGACCTGCTGACCGCAGCGGCGTACGACACGGCCCTGGCCGGCTATCGCGACCTGCTCGGCCTCGATGCGACCCGGCTCACCGTGACCGAGGTCGAGAACGGTGTCATCCCGATGACCGACGGTCCGTTCGTGGCCCGACCCTCGCCCCGGGTGGTGCGGCTCGGCACGGGCGGTGGCGCCACCCGACCCTCGACCGGCTTCACCTTCTCGGCGATGCACCGTCAGGCCGAACAGGTGGCCCGGGCGGTCGCCGCCGGCCGGCCGCCGGTGCCGGCACCCGCGTACCCCGGCCGGCACCGGTGGATGGACGCGGTGGCCTTGCGCGCGCTCGACGGTGGTCTGGTGAACGGGCCGGAGTTCTTCGGCCGCCTCTTCGACCGCAACCCGGCCAGTCGGGTGCTGCGCTTCCTCGACGGTGACACCAGCCTCGCCGAGGACCTGGCGGTGATGCGCTCCACCCGCCTGCGACCGATGGTCACCGCCACCGTCGCCGACGCCGCAGCTCGGGTGCGTGATCGGAGCGCGCCGTCGCGCCGACCGGCCTGGACCGTGCCGCCGCCGGTCGTCGGCTCCGCGCCGCCGGGCGTCGAGCGGTCAGGCTCGGATCGGTAGCGGCCGGGTCAGGATCGGCCGCCGGTCGGACCCGGCCCGCGCGACCCGGCAGCGAGGGCGTGCAGGTGCTCGCCGTCGAGCCGCAGCACGTCCAATTCGTCAAGGGTGCGGGCGTGCAGTTTCCGGTAGAAGCGCAGAGCAGGGTCGTTGGTGCGTAACACCCACCACTCCAGGCGGCCGCAGCCGCGCTCCACGGCCAGCCGCGCCAGGTGTGTCAGCAACGCCTGGCCGACGCCGCCGCCCCGGTGCTCCGGCCGGACGTACAGATCGTCCAGGTGGATGCCGGGCCGACCGACCACGGTGCTGTAGGTCGAGTAGTAGAGCGCGAAGCCGACCGGCTCACCGTCGACCGAAGCCACCACCGCCTCGGCGACCGGCCGTGGCCCGAACAGCGCTCGCAGCACGTCCGCCGGCTCGGCGGTGACCTCTTCGGCATAGCCTTCGGCCACGGTCAGCTCGACGATGAAGCGGTGCAGCAACTCGGCGTCGTCCGGCTCCGCCGGGCGGATCGCCAGACGCGTGTCAGTAACGAGTTCGCTCACTGGCCAGACCTTACTGGAACCGGCACCTGCGCGGTGCCCGCCGGCAGCCAGCGTGGCCTCGGTAGATTCTCCCCATGGTGGACGAGGCGGCCGGCCGGGTGGTGCGGATCTGGACCGACGGGGCGTGCAGCGGCAACCCCGGCCCGGGTGGCTGGGGTGCGGTGCTGCGCTACGGCTCCCACGAGCGTGAGCTGCGCGGCGGGGAGGCGAGCCCCACCACGAACAACCGGATGGAGCTGACCGCCGCCATCGAGGCGCTGGAGAGCCTGACCCGTCCGGTAACCGTCGAGCTGCACACCGACAGCACGTACGTGCGCAACGGCATCACCAGCTGGCTGGCGTCCTGGAAACGCAACGGTTGGCTGACCGCCGCCAGGCAGCCCGTGAAGAACGCCGACCTGTGGCAGCGGCTGGAGGCGGCCTGCGCCCGGCACCAGATCACCTGGCTGTGGGTGAAGGGGCACAACGGGCACCCGGAGAACGAGCGGGCCGACGCCCTGGCCAACCAGGGCATGACCGAGGCCCGGACCGCTGCCGCCTCCGGTGGTCGCTGACCGGCCAGGCAGCGGATCGCTTCCCGGGCAGGTGCCGGGCGTGACCGGACCGGACACGTGGTGGTCGCCGTTGGCGGGGTCGAGCGGGCCGGGGAAGCGACCCGGCACCGGGTCAGCGGCGCCGGCCGCGCCGCACCGTTCTCGTCGGGTCGAGCGGCAGGTGCGACCAGTGGGCCGGGCGGCTGATCCGCTCCGGCAAGCGGGTCCGCGGGTCGCCCCGGGCGGCGTCGACCTGCGACCGGTGCAGGAAGAGGGCTTCGGACAGGTCGGCTGCGCGCACGTCCGCCCCGCGCAGGTCCGCGCCGGTCAGGTCGGCCCGGGTCAGGTCCACCCCGCGCAAGTCGGCGCCGACCAGCACCGCACCACGCAGGTTCGCGCCACGCAGGGTGGTGCGGCGCAGGTCGCGGCCGACCAGCGTGGCACCGCGCAGGTCGGCGCCGGCTCCGCCCCGGGCGCGGGCCAGCTCGGCGGTACGCGAGAGCAGCGGGTTGACCGCAGCCCGATGCGTGTCGACGTCGGTGGCGAGCAGCGTTTGCGGGTCGCCACCGGTCAACCGCTCGGTCTCGGCGAGCGCGGCTGCCAGCCCCGCCCGCAGGTCGGCCGGGGGACTCAGCCGCAGCGCTTCGGTGAGCAGCCACAGCAGCTCGTGCAGCGGGCGCATGACCGCGAACACGTCGAACATCTGCCCGGCACGTCGCGGCTCGTCGCGCCAGTCCCGCCCGCCGTAGGTGACCTGGGCGACCCGCTGACCCGCACCGAAGCAGTCGAAGACGGCGCAGCCGGGGAAACCCCGGTCCCGTAGCCCGGCATGGATGGTGCAGCCGAAGTCCGTCCCCAGGTTGCGGCACGGCTGGCCGGCGGGCTTGTCGAGGGCGAAGTCCGCCGACGCGGCGAAGGCGGGGGCGACGCAGCACAGGCCGAAGCAGCGGGCACAGTCGGCCCGCAACTCGGCGCCCGTCGGCCCACCCTCCTCCGACATCCGATCCGTTCCTCCGCGCGGCGGTTGGATAACGTCTAACAGCTCTATTGCCTGTGGTGGATCCCTCTGACATATTCCTGCGTGGACGCTGCCAGCGACGGTCGCCAATCCGGATGCCGAGCTGCGGTGACGCCGTCATGCCGGAGGAACCCTCGTGAAGCGTAGACGTCGCCATCTTCTTGTCGGCCTGGCGGTAGGTGCCCTCGTGGCGTCGACCGGCCTGGTCGGAATCCACTTCGCCGGCGCCGAGGTGCCGACACCCGTCGCGGTCGGCGGGGAGATGCCCAACGCCCTCGGTGCCCACCTGGAGCGGCTGCGCCGCGCCGTTCCGGGCGACAGCGGCATGTCTCCGGACGGACCCGGTGGGGCCGCCCAGCAGGCGTTCCTGGAGCGGGCCTACCCCGCGGACGCGATCACCATCGCCCAGTTGGACCGGTCGAAGGCGGCCTTCACGGCGGCCGACAAGCGGTTCAGGGGCAGCCGGCAGTGGACGAACGTCGGCCCGAGCGAGGCGCTCTACCCGTTCACCGAGTACCGCAACGCCTTCAACTACGTACCCAACGAGTACGTCGCCGGTGGCCGGGTCACCTCGATCGACATCAGCCCGGACTGCTCGAAGCTGCTCTGCCGGGCGTACGTGACCCCGGCCGGTGGTGGCGTCTGGGGCACCCTGAACATCCTCGCCGCCGAACCGAAGTGGTTCTACCTGGGTGGCCCGCTGGGCATCAACGCGGCCGGCGCGGTGACCATCGACCGCAACGACCGCACCGGCCTGACCATCTACGTCGGCACCGGCGAGGCCAACACCTGCGGCTCCGGCTGCGTCGCCGGCGTGGGCCTGTACCGGTCGACCAACGGTGGCCTGACCTGGTCCGGCCCGCTCGGCAAGGACGCGCTCGGCGGCAAGGGCATCGGTGAGATCACCATCAAGCCCGGCGACCCCAAGACGCTGTACGTGGCGACCACCACCGCGCTGCGCGGCATGTCCAGCTCCTGCTGCACCGGCGTCACCCGGCCGGTGCCGGACGCCGAGAAGTGGGGCCTGTACAAGTCCACCAACGGCGGCAAGAGCTGGAAGTTCATCCACAACGGCTCGGCCGACGCCACGGCCTGCACCGGCAGCGCCGCCGAGTACAACAACACGGCCAGCTGCTCGCCGCGCGGCGTACGCCAGGTCAAGCTCGACCCGCGCGACGCCGACATCGTCTACGCCTCCTCCTACGGGCGGGGGGTGTGGCGCTCGTCCGACGCCGGAGCGACCTGGACGCAGATCAAGCCGTCACTCAACCCGGCGATGTTCCAGACCCGCCCGGCGATCGACGTGACCGCCCTGCCCGGCGGCAAGACCCGGATGTACGTCTACGAGGGCAACACCGGCACCCCGTACTCACGGCTGTTCCGCAGCGACGACGTGGCCGCCGGCACTCCGACGTTCACCGACCTGACCAGCTCCAACCCGGCCGACCCGGGCTTCGCCACCTACAACCAGTGCACCGGCCAGTGCTGGTACGACGTGTTCGTGCACACCCCGGCGGGGCACCCCGACATCGTCTACACCGGCGGCTCCTACCTGTACGGCGAGACGGTGGCCAACAAGCGGGCCGTGATCATGTCCACCGACGCCGGGGTCAGCGGCACCGACATGACCTACGACGGCACCGACGAGCTGCACCCCAACGGTCTGCACCCCGACCAGCACGACCTGGTCACCAACCCGCGTAACCCGTACCAGTTCTTCGAGGCCAACGACGGCGGGGTGATGCGCTCCAGCGGTGAGTTCGTGGACCGCTCGTCCTGGTGCGACAACCCGGACCGCAACCTGACCACGCAGGCCCAGCGGGACCGCTGCCGGCAGATGCTGTCGAAGATCCCGTCGAAGCTGGACGGCGTCAACAAGGGGATGAACACCCTCCAGTTCATCAGCCTCTCGGCCAGCCCGCACGACGTCAACCTGTTGCAGGGCGGCACCCAGGACAACGGCACCTGGGAGAACAAGGGCCAGCGGCAACGCTGGGTCAACACGATGATCGGTGACGGCGGAGCCTCCGGCTGGGACGTCGCCCGCCCCGAGTTCCGGTTCCACACCTACTACGACGTCTCTCCCGAGGTGAGCTTCGCCAACGGTGACATCGCGAGCTGGATCTGGACCGCCGACCCCATCTACGGCCAGCCGGGCAGCCTGTTCTACGCCCCGGTGATCAGCGACCCGAAGGTCAGCGGCACCATGTTCGCCGGCACCGGCCGGACGGCGTACCGCACCAAGACCTTCGGTCTGGGCGACCGCACACTGGCCGAGGCCGACCGGATCTGCAACTCCTGGACCGGCACCTACGAGGAGGACTGCGGTGACTGGGAGCCGCTGGGCACCACCAACCTGACCGATGCCGGCTGGGGCGACCGGGCCGGCGGCGCGGTGTCGGTGATCCAGCGGGTCGACTCGGACAGCTCCACCGCCTGGGCGGCCACCAGCACCGGCCGGGTCTTCGTCAGCCGCAACGTCGACGCCGAGCCGGCCGCCGCGGTGACCTGGACCCGGGTGGACAGCGCCACCAGCCCGAACCGCTTCGTCACCAGCATCCACATCGACCCGGCGAACCCGGACCGGGCGTGGATCTCCTACAGCGGGTACGGCTCGAACACGCCGACCACCCCCGGTCACGCCTTCGAGGTGACGGCCACGGCCGACGGGGCGACCTGGAGCGACCGGTCGTACGACTTCGGCGACCAGCCGATCACCGACCTGGTCCGCGACGACGTCACCGGTGACCTGTACGCCTCCACCGACTTCGGGGTGCTGCTGCTGCCCAAGGGCAAGAAGTCCTGGACCAAGGCGGCCCGTGGCATGCCGAACGTCGAGGTGGCCGGGCTGACCATCGTGCCCGGCGAGCGGATCCTCTACGCTGCCTCGCACGGCCTCGGAGCCTGGAAGATGACGTTGAGGTAGGGACACGATCATCGGCACAACACTGGTGAGGGGCCGCGCTCGCGGCCCCTCACCGCTGCCCGAGCGGGCCGCCCGGCTGGGGCGTACCCTCGGCGCGGCCTTCGTCCTGCTGGTCTTCGTCCCGCCGCTGCTGCTGCTGGTCTCCGGCTCCCTCACCGAGCCCGGGCTACCGCCGTCGCCGACGCCGCAGTTGGTGCCCGACCCGCTCTCCACCACCGGCTACGAGCGCGCCGTCGACCTCGGCGGTCTGCTGCGCGCCTCGCTCAACTCGGTGCTCGTCGCGGTGCTGGCGGTGCCGCTGAGCGTGCTGGTCGCCGCACTGGCCGGCTTCGCGTTGGCCCGGATCGCCCCACGCGCCACCACCGTCGTGGTGGCCGCCTCGCTCGTCGCGCTGATGGTGCCGGCGACCGCCCTGCTGGTGCCCCGCTTCGCGATCTTCCGGCTGCTCGGGCTGACCGACACCCTCGTACCCCTGATCGCCCCGGCGCTGCTGGGCACCTCGCCGCTCTACGTCCTGGTCTACTACCTGGCCTTCCGCGCGCTACCGGCCGACCTGTACGACGCCTGCCTGGTGGAGGACCTGTCGCCGCTGCGGACCTGGTGGCGGGTTGCGCTGCCGCTGGTGCGGCCGGTGACCGCCGGGCTCACCGCGTTGACCTTCGTGCTGACCTGGTCGAACTTCCTCGATCCGCTGATCTACGTCTACGACCGCGAGCTGTTCACCCTGCCGCTGGCGTTGCGGTCCTTGTCCCTGCTGGACCCGACCAACTTTCCCGTCTTCCTGGCCGGGGCGGTGATCGCCACGGTGCCCGCGCTCGTGGTCTTCGCGCTGGCACAGCGGCGCTTCCTGCGCCACGACGACCGAGCCGAGGGATGACCATCGTGCGAATCAGATCCCTGTCCGCTCTCGCGGTGAGCGCCCTGCTCGCCCTCACCGGCTGCGGTTCCGGCGGCGGGTCGTCGGCCGGCGACCCGGTCAGGCTGCTGGTGTTCGGCGCTCCGGAGGAGTTGGGCGCGTACCGCACCCTCGCCGAGGCGTACCAGCGGGCCCGCACCGGTGAGCGGATCCAGCTGATCGAGGCCAGTGACCGCAAGGACCTGCTGGCCCGGCTCGCCACCTCGGTGGCCGGCGGCGCGCCGCCGGATCTGTTCCTGATGAACTACCGCTTCTACGGCCAGTTCGCCGCCAAGGGGGTGGTGGAGCCGCTCGACGAGCGGATCGCCGCCTCGTCGGTGCTCGACCCGGCCGACTACTACCCGGTGGCGATGGAGGCGTTCCGGTGGGGCGGTGCCCAGCTGTGCCTGCCGCAGAACGTCTCCAGCCTCGCCGTCTACTACAACCGCACCCTGTTCACCAGGTACGCGGTGCCCGAGCCGACGGCCGGTTGGACCTGGAACGACCTCGTCTCCACCGCCACCCTGATGACCCGCGACGACCGAGGGCTGGTGATCAAGGGTACCGAGGCCGAGGGCGCCGCTCGGCTGCCGGCCGTGCACGGCCTCGGCGTGGAGCCGTCGATCATCCGGCTGGCCCCGCTGGTCTGGTCCAACGGCGGTGAGATCGTCGACAACCCCGACCGGCCGACCCGGCTCACCCTGGACAGCCCGGCCGCCCGGGAGGCGCTGCGGAACCTGATCGACCTGCGGCAGGCGTACGGGGTGGTGCCCAGCGACGCCGAGGTGGAGGCGGAGGACGACGAGTCGCGTTTCCTCAACGGCCGGCTCGCGATGCTGATGACCTCCCGCCGGGCCACCACCAACTTCCGCACCATCACCGGCTTCGAGTGGGACGTCGCACCACTGCCGGTCTACCGGAAGCCGGTCGGGGTGCTGCACTCCGACGCGTACTGCATGACCCGGGGGTCGCGGAACAAGGACGCCGCGTGGCGGTTCATGGAGTACGCGATGGGGGAGGAGGGACAGCGGATCATCGCCGCGACCGGGCGTACCGTGCCGTCGCACATGGGGGTCTCCCGCTCTCCGGCGTTCCTGGACCCGGATCAGCCGCCCCGCAACTCGCAGGTCTTCCTCGACGCCATCCCCACCGTCCGGGCGCTGCCGACCGTCTCCACCTGGCCGGAGATCGAGGACCTCAGCTACGGCATCCTGGAGAACGCCGTGCACCGTGGCGACAAGATCGACGACGTGATCCGGGAGCTGGACACCAAGAGCCGGCCGATGTTCGCCCGAGGGGAGAATGGGTGAGCGGCGGGCTCGTGCTCGACGGGGTCAGCGCCGCCTATCGCGACACCACCGTGCTGCACGAGGTGGACCTCACCGTCGCCCGGGGTGAGCTGCTGGTGGTGCTCGGCCCCTCCGGCGCCGGCAAGTCGACGGTGCTGCGGGTGGTCGCCGGGCTGGAACCGGTCACCGCGGGTCGGGTCCGCATCGCCGATCGCGACGTCACCGACGAGCGGCCCGGCCGACGCAACGTGTCGATGGTCTTCCAGTCGTACGCCCTGTTCCCGCACCTGACCGTGGTCGAGAACATCGCCTTCGGGCTGGAGGTCCGCGACACCCCGCGCCGGCTGGCCCGCGACCGGGCCCGGGCGGCGGCCGAGACGGTGGGCTGCGCCGGGCTGCTCGACCGTCGGCCCGGGCAGCTCTCCGGCGGGGAACGTCAACGGGTCGCCCTGGCCCGGGCACTGGTCCGCGAACCGGACGTGTTCCTGCTCGACGAGCCGCTGTCCAACCTGGACCTGGCGTTGCGCGCCGAGATGCGGACCGAGCTGCGGGCCCTGCACGACCGGCTCGGGGCGACGATGGTGCACGTCACCCACGACCAGACCGAGGCGCTGGTGCTCGCCGACCGGATCGCGGTGCTGCGGGACGGGCGGGTCGAGCAGGTGGGCACCCCGGACGAGATCTGGCGCACCCCGGCGAGCAGCTTCGTGGCCCGGTTCGTCGGCTCACCGGCGATGAACCTGCTGCCGGCCGACGGCCCGCTGCGACCGCGCGGCGACGCGCCGACGCTGGGGGAGGAGCCGTTGGAGATCGGGTTCCGACCCGAGGCGGTCACTCTCGACGTGGCCGAGGGCACCCCGGCCACCGTCGACCGGGTCGAGGTGATCGGCGAGGACGCCTTCGCGTACCTGCGCCTCACCGCCGGGCACCAGGTGGTCGCCCGGATGCCGGCCGCCCGCCGGCCCGAGCGGGGCGCGACCGTACGCCTCGACGTGCGATGGGCCGACACACACCTGTTCCACGCCAACACCGGCCGTCGGTACCAGCCGTGAGCGCCGGCGACGCGGCGCCGGGGCGGCGAGCGGCCCGGCCGGACACCCGGGCGCGGCGGCAGTTGGCGTTGATGCTGACGCCCTACCTGATCGGGCTGGTCGGGCTGGTCCTGGTGCCCGCCCTGGTCACGCTCGGCATGTCGGTCACCGACTACGACCTGCTGCGCCCGCCGACCTGGGCCGGACTGGACAACTTCGCCGCCCTGCTGGACGACCCGATCTTCCGCGTGGCGCTGCTCAACTCGGTGGTCTTCGCTCTCGTCGCGGTGCCGCTGCGGGTGCTGCTGGCGTTGGGCCTGGCGTTGCTGCTGCACCGCCGGGCGGCCGGAGTCGGCACCGCCCGCACCGCCGCGCTGCTGCCCACCGCCGTGCCCGAGATCGCGTACGGCCTGCTCTGGCTGTGGCTGTTCAACCCGTTGTACGGGCCGATCAACCAACTGCTGCGGGTCGGCGGGGAGAACGGGCTGACCGTGCTGGGGCGTACCCCGCCGCAGTGGTTGACCGACCCGACGAGTGCCCGCGCCGGGATCATCCTGATGAGCCTGTTCACCATGGGGGAGACCTTCGTGGTGCTGCTGGCCGCCCGGCGGGCGCTGCCCCGCGACGTGTACGAGATGGCTGCCATCGAGGACGCCACCGGCTGGGACGTCTTCCGCCGGATCACCCTGCCGCTGCTGGCGCCGGTGCTCGCCCTGCTGGCCGTCCGCGACGCGGTGGCCAGCCTGCACTTCACCTTCGTGCCGGCGTTCGTGGTGACCGACGGCGGCCCCCCGCCGTACGCCACCACCTACCTGTCGCTGTTCGTCTACCAGACCGGGTTCGAGTACCTGCGGTACGGCTACGCGGCGGCGGCGACCCTGGTGATGATGTTGCTGACCGTCGCCGCGGTGCTGGTCCAGTGGCGGCTCATCCGCCGTTACCGTCGCTTCTACCAGGTGTGACGGTGCTGCCGGTCGACCGCGGCCCCGAGGAGGTACGGGCCCACCGCAGCAGCGCGGTGAAGGCCAGCGCGGCGGTCACCGCGCCACCGGCGAGCCGCACCCGGTGCCCGGCGACGAACTCCTCCGCCACCTGGCGCAGGTACTGCGGTGAGTGGGTGCCCACCGGGTCGACGAACATGATCTCGTTGCGCGGCCAGAAGAAGACGACCGAGAACAGGAACTCACACGCGACGAAGACCATCGTCGCGGCGGCCACCCACCACCGCAGCCGGCGATCACGCCAGGTGAGCACCGTGGTGGCGACGCCGAGCAGCACCACCGAGGCCCCCAGCGGCGGGAAGTAGTCGCTCGGGCCGCTCACCGTCAGGAAGTCGCGGGCGCGCTCCAGCGACGCCGGGGCGTCGTGGAAGATGTTCGGGTAGAGCATCACGGTCTCGGCCGCCACGCCGCCGAACGACATCATCGCCGCCCAGGTCAGCGCGACCAGCCCGAGCCAGGTCAATCTGCTGCGGGACACCGCTTCTCCCACCGTTTCGGCGCCCGTGCGGGCGCGCTCGGTCCGTTGCGGTGTGAACGGTAGGTCGGTGACGGTGAGTCATCTGCCGTCTGACGGCGCGGATGAGGATCGCCTCTCGACGTACGCCAGCCGCCGTCAGACCCGTCGGTGGGCGATGCCGCTGTCGCGTCACGGCCCCCGCCGGTTCCTCGGGTTCACCCATACCCCGCGGGGCGTCCTTCCCGGCGGATCCCCATGTATGCCCGCTGTCGACCTGACCCGTCCGTGCTATCGCCACCGATCCGGATGTGCCGTCAGCTCGACAGGTTCGCCGGACCCACCACCCGCCCCAGCCGCGCCGAGCGCGACGTCAGTGCGCGCCGAGGCGGGCGATCGGCTCGACCAGTTCGCGTTCCTCGTAGGACAGGTGGGACAGCAGCGTGTCGCTGAGCAGGTCCACCGCCGCCCGCAGGTCGGCCATCCCGTCCGGGGTGGCCACGAAGGCGACGAGCGCCCGGTCGACGCCCTCCAGCACGTCGTGGATGGCGTGGTGTTCCTCCTCGAGCCGGTCGATGACCGGTGCGAGTCGCGGGTCGGCCCGTCGCAGGTGCGGGAAGAGCGACCGGTCCTCAATCGTGTGGTGGGTGGTCACCACCCGGCAGTACGACTCGCAGTAGGTGCCCAACGTCCACTTGTTCTGCCGCATGGTCATCGTGTTGATGTGCGACCGGGCCGTGCCCACGTCGATCAGACCGGCCGCGACTTGCTCGATCAGGTCGTGGATCTGGGCCAACTCGGCCCGCAGACCGTCGTGCACGTCGATCAGGTGCTGTGCGCCGGCCTGGTCGTGCGCCGTGTAGGTGCGCTGCGGGTCCGGGGCCGGTCCGGCCGGTCGGGCCGCTTCGTCCCACACCCGCACCTCGCTGCGGCGTACGCCGTCGTCCGGCGTCGGCACCACGGCGAACGGAGCCGCGCCGACAGTGGTCGGACGTGCGGTCGGGCCGGCCGACGTGCTGCTGCGCGTGCCGCTGGTGGTGACGGCCCGGTCGGTCGCGGTGCGGGTCCGGTCGGCCGGGGCGCCGGCCGGGTCGGTCGCGGTGTGGCCCTGCCCGGCCGGGACACCGGTCGGCGGCGCGGCGCGCTCGGCGGCGACAAGTTCCCGGGTGGCCGGTGCCACCTCGGCGGCGAACCGCCGTAGGTCGTCCGGATCGTCGCTGGCCAGGATGAACGTGCTGATTCCCTCGGTCAGCGCAAGGCCGGCGAGTTCCTCGGCCCACTGCTCGGCCGGACCGTTGAGCGGGCCGCTCCCGGTGGCCGCGAACCGTCCGTTGACGTTGAGCAGCCGGCGCACGTCGGTCGGGGAGCGCCCGGCGTCGGTGGCGGCCTCGTCGATGATGGCGTTGCCCCGGGCCAGGTCGCCGGGTTGCAGGTAGGCCAGGGAGGGCAGCCAGCCGTCGGCCCGCCGCCCGGTCAACGCCAGCATGCGCGGCTTGTACGCGCCGAGCCAGATGCCGATGTCGTGGGCGGGGGCGGGCCCGCGCTTGGCGCCCATCGCCCGGTGGAACTCGCCGTCGACGCGAACTCCGCCGCGGGCGTCGACGTCCCAGATCTGGCGGATGATCTCGATCGCCTCCTCGAGGGCGCGCACCCCCTGCCCGGGGGAGAGGCGTCGGCCACCCATCGCCTCGATCGCGTCCCAGAACGCGCCGGCACCGAGCCCGAGTTCTATCCGGCCGGCGGCGAGCAGGTCGAGGCTGGCCACGCTACGGGCGAGCACGGCGGGCGGGCGCAGCGGCAGGTTCGTGACGTTGGCGGACAGCCGTACCCGTTCGGTGCGGGCGGCGACGAAACTGAGCAGTGTCCAGGTGTCCAGGAACGCCGGCTGGTAGGGATGGTCCTGGAACGTCACCAGGTCGAGCCCGACCTGCTCGGAGAGCATGGCCAGGCCGACCGGCCGCATCGGGTCGGCGTTGCCGGGCGTGAGAAACGACCCGAAGGTCAGTGGGTGCCCGTAGTCGCTCATCTCGGCCGTCCTCCCGATCCCGCGGCGCCGCTCGCCGCAGGAAAAATGTTATGTCGTACAGAACATCATCGCACAAGAAAATATGTGACCTACGCTATCGTGGAGTGATGAGCGGTGCCCGGGGCAGCGAGCCGATCAACGACGACTTCGGTTGGATGCTCGGCGTCGTCTTCCGCGCCTACGTCCGCGCCGCCGACCACGCGGTCGGTGACCTGCCCGGCGGACCGCGCGGATACCAGGTGCTCACCTCGGCCGACCGGGAACCGGCCCGCAACCAGGGCGCGATCGCCGAGGAGCTGGGCATCGACCGCACCGTCCTGACGTACCTGATCGACGACCTGGAGCAGGGCGGGCTGGTGGTCCGCCGACCCGACCCGGCGGACCGGCGCAGCCGCCTGGTCACCCTCACCGAGACCGGCCGGGCGGCCGCGCGGCACCGGCGCGAAGCCCTCGACGCGGTCGAGTCGCGGCTGCTGCGGGAGCTGTCGCCGAAACAGGCCGGCACCCTGCGGGCTCTGCTGCGCCGGGTGGCCTGCGCGGCGCAGGCGGTCGACCCGCTCACCGACCTGTGCCAGGCGGTCGAGGCGGCGGCGGAGCGGCCGCCCACCGGACGCGCCGCACGGCGGCGTCCGACCCGGACCTGACGCAGCACGTCACCGGCGCGTCGGCCGGCGACAGCACGACCCGCGCCGAGCGGGAGGCACCCGGCGGCGGGCTCCGCGGCGTACCGTCCCGGAAATGCGGATCACGAAGTACACGCACTCCTGCGTCCGGCTCGAACACGACGGCGTCGTGCTGGTCATCGACCCGGGCACCTGGAGCGAACCGCGGGCACTGGTCGGCGCGGACGCCGTTCTGGTCAGCCACGAGCACACCGACCACATCGACGTGCTCCGGCTCGCCGGCCTCGGCGTACCGGTCTTCGCGCCGGAGGGCGCCGCCCTGCCGGACCTGGCGCCGCTACCGGTGACCCGGGTGCGGTCGGGGCAGCGGTTCACCGCCGCCGGCCTCGAGGTCACCGCGGTCGGTGGGCGGCACGCCACCATCCACGGAGGGCAGCCCGACTGCCCGAACCTCGGCTACCTCGTGGCCGACGCGGTCTACCACCCCGGCGACTCGCTGGCCCCACCGGACCGGCCGGTGCGGACCCTGCTGGTGCCGGCGCAGGCGTCCTGGCTGAAGCTGACCGAGGCGATCGACTTCGCGGTCGAGGTCGGTGCGCCCGAGGTCCTGCCGATCCACGACGCCCAGCTCAACGAGCGTGGCCTGGCCAGCGTCAACGGCTGGTTCGGCGAGACCGTGCCGGGCTACCGCTATCTCGCGCCGGGCGAGAGCCGCTGATCCGTGCGGACCGAGGTCCGCAGACGGCCGCCCCGTGCCGGCCGTCTGCGGACCTACCCACGTCGCCGGCCGCCGCCTGAACTCGGCTCGACCGTGGGCCTCGACACCGGCCCTACGCCTCGAACCGAGGCTCGGACGGGGTCAGCACGCTGGTGTGTGCCGAGACGCCCCAGCCGTGTCGCAGCCCGGCGGCGAGCGCGTCGAGCATCGCCGGCACGTCGCGGTTCGCCGCCTGGTGCATCGCCTCGACCACCACCAGCACGGTGCGGGTGTCGTCACGTACCGCCGACCATCCGCTCTGCCGATTTGTCCACCGTCGCGCGTGTGCCCGGCCGGCCGAATCCGCGAAGATCACTTCACCGGGCTCGGGGTGCTCCTCGACCCCGCCGAAGGTCAGGTAGCGTTCGTCGCCCCTGGCCTGCCGTACCTCGATGCCGTCGCCACACCGGTCGACGTCGAAGATCCCCACCGGCACGGCGTACGCGGCCGAGACGGCGTTGCCGAGATCCACGAGCGGGTGCACCCTCGGCAGGTCACCTGAGGTGCGCAGCCGCCGCAGCAGCGACTCCGCCGCGCACCGGTACCTCGTCGGAGCCAGACCCATCCGCGCGAACGTCCGTCGCCACGCCTGGATCTCCGGCAACGCCGCCTCGGTGGTCCCGTCGAGCCTGCGGCGGGCCACACCGACCAACTCGGCCAGCGGCAGGTCGGCATCGGGGTTCCCGGCGACGCCCTCGGCGTACAGCACACCGGCGACGAGCGTGGGGTGCTGCGCCCACAGCTGTGGTGAGTGCTGGAAGAACAACTCCGGCTCCTCGTCCGCTCACGCCTCGGCGCGGGCCAGCAGCAGCCCGAGCCCCAGGAACGATCCGGCGAAGCACCGGCGCAGCCAGTCGGCCACCCGGGGGCGGTCGAGCACCCGCCGGCGTACCGCGGCGGCGCAGAGTCCGTAGCCGACGAAGACCACAAGCGTCGTGGCCGTGAAGACCGCCCCCAGGCCGAGCATCCGGGCCAGCGCACCCGGACTGCCGGGCTGGACGAACTGGGGCAGGAACGCCACGAAGAAGATCGTCAGCTTCGGGTTGAGCAGGTTCATCGCCACCGCCGAGCCGATGATCCGGCTGGCCGGCCGGGCGGGGCCGCTGCCGTCGACGGTGAAGGCGCCCCGTTCGCGTACCGTCGCCACCGCCAGCCAGAGCAGGTAGCCCACGCCCAGGTACTTGACCAGGTCGAAGGCGAGCGCACTGGAGTGCAGCAACGCGGCGAGCCCGGTCACCGCCGCCACCAGGTGCGGCAGGGTGGCCAACGTGCCGCTAAGGGCGGCGAGCAGGGCGGCCCGGTGCCCACCGGTCAAGCCGGCGGAGAGGGTGAACAGCACCCCGGCTCCCGGGGTCGCGACCACCATGAGCGTGGTCAGCAGGAATGCGACGGTCACGTGAACTGCTCCTTGGTCGGCTATGGTTCACCACCACCCTGCCGCCGACAATGGTCCGATGAGCAGTGCCAAAACCGTGCCCGCCGACAGGTCCATAACGGCCGGCGGTGACCCTGGCCGGACGTCGCCTCCGGTGCCGGAACCGAGCTTGAACGCCGGGGCGGACTTTCTGCACCTGGACGTCGGCCAGGCACCGCCGGGTGGCCGGGCCACCTGGCTGGCCGACCGGCTACGCCGGGCGATCGCCGACGGAGTGGTTCCCATCGGATCCCGGCTGCCGGCCAGCCGGACCCTCGCGGCGGACCTGGGGGTGTCCCGGGGCGTGGTGGTCGAGGCGTACCAGCGTCTGATGGAGGACGGGCATGTCGCCGGCCGGGGCCGGGCCGGCACGGTGGTCGTGGCCAGCGCCCTCACGGTGACGACCTCGGCAGCCGCGCCGCCGAATGCCGCGCCGCCGGCCCGGGAGGCCGATCCGGCAGCCGTGTTCCGGTCCGCACCGGGCACCGACGTCTTCGACACGGTACGCACCATCCCGGCCCGCATCGACCTCACGCCCGGCGTACCCGACCTGGCGGTGTTTCCCCGGGCGGCGTGGATGCGTGCCGAGAAGGCGGTACTCGGCCGGCTGGTCGCCGCCGACCTCGGCTACGGTGACCCGTGCGGGACGCCGACCCTGCGCCGGGCCGTCGCCGGATGGCTCGCCCGCAGCCGGGGCATCGGCGTCGACCCGGCCGAGGTCATCATCACCACCGGCGTCTCACAGGCGCTCGGCCTACTGGCCCAGGCGCTGCGCGCCGACGGTGTGAGCACCGTCGGTGTGGAGGACCCCGGCTCGCTCGGTGTCCGTCAGCATCTCGACAACTGGCGGCTGACCACCGTGCCGATCCCGGTGGACGCCGCCGGGGTGCTGGTGGACGAGTTGGCAGCCAGTGGCGTGCCGGCGGTGATGCTCACCCCGGCGCACCAGTTTCCGACCGGCGCGGTGCTCGACGGCGAACGGCGCCGCCAGCTCGCCGCCTGGACCCGGACGGGTGGCCTGGTCATCGAGGACGACTACGACGCCGAGCATCGCTACGACCGTCCGCCGGTGCCCGCGCTGCGGGCCACCCTGCCCGAGCGGGTGTGCTACGCCGGCAGCGTGTCGAAGCTGCTCGCCCCGGCGTTGCGGATCGGCTGGCTGCTGGTGCCCCGTCGATACCGGGAGGCGGTGGTGGCGGCCAAACGCAACGCCGACCTGGGAAACGCCGTCCTGCCCCAACTCGTGCTCGCCGAGCTGATCACCTCCGGAGCGTTCGAACGGCAACTGCGGCTGCTGCGCCAACGCCACGTACGCCGCCGGGACGCGATGACCGCCGCCCTGGCCCGGCACCTGCCGGAGGCCACCGTGCACGGCGCGGCGGCCGGGCTGCACCTGATGGTCACCCTCGACGGCGATGTGGTCGACACGGAACTCGCCGCCGCGGCGCTGGCGCGTGGGGTGAAGGTGCAGCCGCTGTCCTGGCACTGCCTGCGGCCCTATCGCCCCGGCCTGGTGCTCGGCTACGCGGCCAACACCGCGTCGGCCATCGACGCGGGGATCGCGACCGTCGCCGCCGTGCGGCGGGGGTAGCCGCCGTCGTCACCCCGGGCGTGGCTCGGCCGAGCGCTCACCGCCCAGCCGGGCGTCGGCGGCCCGCTGACCATCCTCGTCCCCGGCCACCTCGCAGATCGCCGCCGCGTCCGCCCAGCGCCCACGGGCCTCCTCGTCGTCGCCGAGCGTCGCCGCCGCGTCGCCCAGATGCAACAGCGTCCGGCCCAACCCGGCGTCCGGGCGGCCACCCTCGCGCAACCGCCGGCTCTCGGCCAACAGCTCGTACGCCTGACCGGCCTGCCCCGGTGTCACGCCGAGCAGTGCCACGCCCGCGTTGAGCAGCGCCACCGCCCGGTTGGTCGGGTCACCGAGCGACTCGTACTCGCGCAGCGCGGCCCGCCACGCCTGCGCCGCGTCGAGGTGCTCGCCCATCGCCGAGTGGACCAGCACCAGGTTCGTCAACGCCGCCGCATAGCCACGGGCGTCGCCGAGCGAACGGAACGAGTTCGCGGCCCGGACCAGCAGGTCGTGCGCGGTGTCCAGCTCGTACCGCGCCAGCCTCGCCGCACCCAGGCCGAGATCGCTGAGCGCCTGGCCGGCGCGGTCGGCGCCGGACCGGTACCGCCGCGACAGCTCCAGGTGCTCCACCGCCTCGTCGGTGCGACCCAGGTCGAGCAGGGCCAGCCCGAGATTCATCCGCGCCTGGGCGGTGCCCCGGCGGCCCTGCCCGGCGACCGCCAGGCTGAGCGCGGCCACCGCGCCGTACGGGTCGTGCCGGCGACGACGCAGCACGCCCAGCTCGTTGTGGGCCCAGCCGGCGATCTCCGGCCGGTCCTGGGCGGTGGGGTTGGCCAGCACCGTGCGGCAGACGTCCTCCCATTCGTCGAGCCGCTCGGTGTGGGCGAGCCAGCCGCACAGCGCCACGGCCAGCCGGAACCACCAGTTCCGCACCCGGCGCGGCAGCGTCTCCACCGCGCCGGCCGGCACCTTCACCACCGCCAGCAGCAGCTCCTGGTGCAGGTCCAGCCAGCCGTACGGATCATCGTCGGGCAGTCGCTGGTCACGGTCCAGCGCGCCGGCCGCCAGGGCGGCCACCTGCTGTTCGGCCCGGCGGGCCAGATGCCGGGTCAGCCGCGCCTGCACGGTGACCCGCCGGCGCACCGGCTCGGTGTCCCGCAGGTGCATCCGGGCGTACCCGGCGAGCAACGGACGGACCTCGTACCGGTCTCCCGGCGCGCCGACGACGAAGGCGCCGTCGGCCAGCTCGTCCAGCAGGGCGGCGACCCGGGAGGGCCGGCGTCCGGCGAGCGCGGCGATGGTCGCCCGGTCCAGCGGCACCCGGCTCAGCGACAGCAACCGCCACAGCCGGCGCGCCTCGTCGGTGAGCGCGTGGTACGCGGTGTCGCGGGCGGTGACCAGCCCCGTCACCGGTGACACGCCCACCCGCTGGTGCGGAGGTGTGTCGGCGGCACGGCGCAGCGCGTGCAGCACGTCGGTGGGCCGCCACCCGTGCTGCGCGCTGCGTCGTCCCAGCTCGGTCACCACGCGCGGCTGCCGTCCGGACAACTCGACGATGGCCCGTACCGCCGGGTCGGTGCGCGGGTCCGGGCGGTGCGGACGCGCCGACGCGGTGGCCGTCCCCGCGTCGGCGAACATCTCCACCGCGTCGTCGAGATCCGGCTCGGCCAGCCAGTACGCCACCACGCCGTCGACCGCGGCGAGCCGACCGGTGCCGGCCAGCAGCAACCGGCAGTCCCGGGCGGTGGGTGGCAGCAGCGGCCGGACCTGCGCCGGTTCGTCCACGTTGTCGAGCACCAGCAGCACCTTGCGACCGTCCAACTGGCCGCGCAGTTCGTCGGCGGCGTCGGCGAGGTCGTCCGGTCGGCCGGACCGCGGTGCCCGGGTGCCGACGATGCGGGCCAGGGCGGCGAGCACCTCCCGGGGTGAGCGGGCCCGGCCGCCCCGGCGCACGTCGAGGTAGTACTGCCCGTCGGGGAAGTCCGCCCGGCTCAGGTTCGCCGCCTGGATCGCGCACCAGGACGTACCGACGGCACGCCGGCCCACCACCGCCACCGCGTGTTCCGGGGCGAGCAGGGCCACCACCGCCTCCGCCTGCCCCCGCCGACCGGTGTACCCGGCCGGCCAGGGCAACGTCGGTGCGCCGCTACCCGACCGGGCCTCGGCCTCCGCACCGGCCAGCAGGTGCTCGCGTTGCCGCCGCCGCCACTCCACCAGAAACGACGCGGCCACCCCGAGCGCGGCCAGGCCCAGGCTCGCCGAGCCGAGGACGGTCAACGACAACGCGGAGACCAGGTTGCCGGTGACGTTGCCGAGGACCGCACTGATCCCGGCACCGACCACCCCACCGGCGGCCAGCAGCGCGCTGAACAGGCGTGACCGCCGGTCGGCCCGTCGTGGTGGCGGCCCGTTCACCGCACACCCCCGGCGACCAGACCGGCGACGACCTGCCGGCGCGCCAGCACGAACACCAGCACCGGCAGGATCGAGGCGAGTACGCAGCCGGCGGCGAGCGGCCCGCTGCCGGCCACGAAACCACGGGTCTGCCAGGCGAGAAACAACCCCAGGGGCGCGGCGTCCGGCCCGCTGAACAGCAGACCCACCACCAGGTCGTTCCACACCTGGACGAACTCCAGCACGGCCACCGCCACCAGGGCGGTGCGGTTGTGCCGGGCCAGTCGGCGCAACGTGCCCCACCAGTGCCACCCGCCGATCCGGGCGCCACGGAGCTGATCGGCGGGCAGGTCGGCGAAGGCGTTGCGCAGCACCAGCACGGCGAACGGGACCCCCAGGGCGATGTGCACCAGAGCCACCCCCCGAGCCGTGCCGGAGGACAGCGCCAGTCCGAGCACCTCGTTGAGCGGCCCGGCGATCACCTGCACGGGGACCACCACCGCGGCCATCAGCACCAGGCCGGTGACCTGGGCGGCCGGCCCGGTCAGCCAGGCCAGCGGGTACGCGGCGAGCAGCGCGACCCCCAGCACCGCGGCGGTGACGACGGTGGCCAGGACCAGCGTGAAACCGAGACTGCGCCACAGCTCGGCACCGCCGAGCACGGCCCGGTAGGAGTCCAGGCCCGGTGGGCCGGACCACCAGCCGCCGGTGGCCGCCCCGACCGGATTCTGTGACGAGGTGGCCGCCAGCACCCCCAGCGGCAGCAGCCACGCGATCGCCGCACCGGCGGCGAGCAACCGGACCAGTCGGCGCGGTGGCGGCACGGTCACGGCGCTGCCCGCCGGCTGCTGCGGCGGCGGCCATGCCTGCCGGACGAACAGGGCCACGACCAGCATGCCGGCGGTCACCGCGACCAGCCAGACGACTCCCAGGGCGGCACCCTCGCCGGTGGTCGTCGCACCGGAGGTCTGCCAGATCCGCACCGACAGCACCGCCGCCTCGTCGCGCACCGAACCCGGCGTCATCACCAGGATCAGGTCGAACGTCCGGCTGGTGCCGACGGCGACCAGGGCGAAGACCACCGCGACGGTACGCAGCAGCAGCGGTCGCCACTGCGCGTCCCAGAGCACGTCGCGGCGGCTGCCCCCGAAGGCGCGGACCGCGTCCACCAGCCCGGTCGGCACCGCGTCGAGCGCGGCCCGGAACACCAGCATCGCCAGCCCGACCCAGGCCCACACGAACGCCGACATCACCGCCACCGTGACCAGGTCCGGTCCGAGCAGTTGCGGCAGCTGCTCCGGGCTCCGTCCGGTCGCCCAGGTCAGCAACCGGGTGGCCAGCCCGCGTCCGGGGTCGGGGTCGTACAGCAGCCGGAAGGTCACCCCGGTGACCACGAGCGGCAGCGCGGTCGGCACCACCAGGATGAGCCGGACCAGCCAACCCTCCTGGGAACGCCGGGAGGCCGCGGCGAGCAGATAGCCCAGGAGCGTGACCACTGTCGGCACCAGCAGCGCCCACAGCAGGGTCCGCCCGATCACGGCCGCGGTGCCGGGAGCGGCGAGGGCGGCCCGGTAGTGGTCGACACCCACCCAGCGGCCCTCGGTGGTGACGCTGGCGTGCACGGTGCGCAGCACCGGCCAGGCCAGCAGGCCGCCGAGCAGCAGCACCGCCGGTGTCAGCAGCGCCCAACCGACGCCCGCCGCCGGGTAGGCGCGGCCACGTCGGGGTGGCCCGACGTCGTCGAGCACCGCCAGTCCACCCAGCAGCGGGCCCCGGCTCACCTGCCGCCCCCCGCCACCCGGGCCGCCTCGGCGAGCTGCCCGGTGGCCCGGCGGACCGCCTCCCGGGCCGGCACCCCGTCGGTCACGTCCATGAAGAAGTCCTGCATGATCCGCCAGATGCCCACCCCGTCGGTGCCGGTGAAGGTGCCGGGCAGCTGGTCGGAGAGGTCGAACCGCACGACGTCGGCGGCACGCAGCTCACCGGCGAGGCGTCGACGCAACGGGTCGCGGTAACTGTCCACCGGCACGGCGAGGTTGGGGGAGAGATAACCTCCCGCGTCCAGCCACGGCAGGAAGGCCACCGCGTCGCTGAGCCAGCGCACCAGCTCCGCACCGCCGTCGGAGCCGGCGAACGCCACCGCCGCGTCACCGCCGACGATCAGCGGTTGATCGGCCAGCCGGGCACCGGGGAAGCGGAAGGTGGCCGGCGGTTCGGTGCCACGGCGGAACCGGGCGACCACCGCGTCGACGAAGTCGGCCCCGAACACCATGATCGCCTCACGGTGGTGCACCACCTGGATGACCGACTCTTCGAACTGGGTGAGCAGGGCCCGCCGTCCGCCGCCCGGGAAGGCCCCCGCCACACTCCACAACTCGGCGAGCCGGTCCAGCGCGTACGCCACCGGCCGGCCGCGCCAGTCGGCCTCACCACGGGCCAACGCCTCGTACTGGTCCACGCCGCCGACGGCGGCGAGCACGTTCTCGAACCAGTCGGTGAGCACCCAGCCGTCGGCGGCACCGATCGCCAGCGGGGCCGGCCCCGCACCCGCCCGGTGCCGTTGCCCGAGCTGACGGGTCACGGTGACCAGCGCGTCCCAGGACCTCGGCGGTTCGGCCAGCATCGACGGAAAGTGCCAGCACAGCGATTTGTGCGCCGCCTTGACCCAGACGCCGTAGCGGCGCCCGCCGACGCTGAGCAGGTCACCCATGCCGGCCGGGGCGGTGTAGCTGACCGCCGGGCTCACCTCGTCCAGCCAGCCCCGCCGGGCGTACTCGACCACCAGACCTGGGCGGGGCAGGATCGCCACGTCGGGACTGGTGCCCGCGGCGCGGCGCGCGGTCAGGAACGCGTCGATGTCGTTGCCCACGCCGACCACCTGCACGGTCGCCGGATAGCCGACGACCACCTCGCGGAACCGGGCCAGTTCACCGCCGGCCCAGACCACCGCCACCTGCACCGATCGGCGGCCCTGCCCGCAACCTCCGGTCACGGCGGCCGTGGCCGCGGCGGCGGCGCCGAGCAGCGTACGGCGGCGCAACCCGAGCCCGGTCATGCCCGCACCGCCGGACGGGCCGGACCGGGCGGGCGGTCGTCACCGACCGGCACCCGGGCGCTCACGCCGGCCAGCACCTCCTCGTCGGCCGAGCAGAGCAGCACCGTCACGCCCGGGTCGTCCGGTGGGGCCGCCCGGTCGAGCAGCTCCGGCAGACGCACCCCGTCGATCGGGGTCGGCAGGTCGACCACCAGCACCTCGGGCAGACAGGCCATGGCCCGGGCGAGCGCGACCCGGAACCGTTGCGCCTCGGACAGCAGGTGCGGGCGAAGTCCCAGGGTCGGGGTGAGTTCGAGCCGGTCGACCAGGAGGGCCGCCCAGCTCTCGGCGACGTCGCGCACCCACCGGCGACGGCGCTGACCGTAGGAGATGTTGCGCCCGACCGTGAGGTGGGGCAGCAGGGCCCCGCCGGCCGGCACGTACCCGATGCGGCGGCGCAACGGAGGCAGGTCGGTGACGTCGCGACCGCCGACCAGGACCTGCCCGGTGACCGGTGCGGCCAGCCCGGCCACCACCCGCGCCACGGCGGTGGCCGGCCGGGGTGGGGCGACCACGGCAGCCGTCGCGCCGACGGCCACCTCGACGTCGAGCGGCGACATGTCCGGCACGGCAACCAGGTTGAGCGTGCGTAACGTGACCATCACCTCCGGCGGTCTCACCCTCACCCCAGCCTGTCACAGGGGAACCACGCTCAGTGCTCGGCCCGCCGTCCATCATGGCCCTGGACACCGCCGGTTACCCTGCCGCCCATGGCAGCGTCGACTCCCTTCGCCGCCGGTCGCGACGCCGACGTCTACGCCCTGGACGACCGCCGGGTGCTGCGCCGCTACCGCGACGGCACCGCCGTGGCCGGCGAGGCCCGGTTCATGTCGCACCTGCACGCCGCCGCGTTCCCGGTGCCCCGGGTGTACCTGGCCGCCGGTGCGGACCTGGTCCTGCAGCGGGTGACCGGACCGACGATGCTCCAGGCGCTGACGGCGGGCACGATCGAGGTGGCTGCGGGCGCCGGCATCCTCGCCGAACTGCACCGTCGACTGCACGCCATCGCGCCGCTGCCCGGCGCCCTGGACGGCGAGCGCATCCTGCATCTGGACCTGCACCCGGACAACGTCATCCTCGGCCCGGCCGGCCCGGTGCTGCTCGACTGGCGCAACGTCCGGCACGGTCCACCCGGACTGGACGTGGCGATGACCGCCCTGATCCTCGCCCAGGTCGCCGTCGACCCGGATCAGCCGATGGCGGCGGGCGCCGACGAGATGCAGCGTGCCTACCGGTACGCGCTGCGCGACCACGCCGCTCCGCTGGTCGCCGAGGCCGTGGCCATCCGGCGGGCCAACCCCACCCAGACCTCGACCGAACTCGCGCTGCTCGACGCGGCGACGGCCCTGCTCACCGCGTGACCCGGGAACCCGCCAGCCGCAGGCGATAGGGTTTCGATCAGCACTGGGCGGGCGGGAGACGAGATGACCCCTGAGCATGTCGACGTGCTCATCGTCGGCGCTGGTCTGTCCGGCATCGGAGCCGCCTGCCACCTCCGGCGTCGTCATCCGGGCCGAACCTTCGCGCTGGTCGAGGCGCGTGACGCGATCGGCGGCACCTGGGACCTGTTCCGCTACCCGGGCGTGCGGTCGGACTCGGACATGTTCACCCTCGGCTACTCGTTCGCGCCGTGGACCGCCCCGAAGAGCCTGGCCGACGGCGACACCATCCGGGACTACCTGCGTCGGACCGCCGACGAGCACGGCGTCACCCGGCACATCCGGCTCCGGCACCGGGTGCGGTGGGCCGAATGGGACAGCCACCAGGCCCGCTGGACGGTGCACGTCCACCGCGAGGACACCACCGAGACCGTGGTGATGACCTGCTCGTTCCTGTACGCCTGCACCGGCTACTACCGGTACGAGGCCGGCCACACGCCGCACTTCACCGGCCAGGACCGGTTCACCGGCCGGATCGTGCACCCGCAGCACTGGCCCGCCGACCTCGACCTCACCGGTTGCCGGGTGGTGGTGATCGGCAGCGGCGCCACCGCCGTGACGCTGGTGCCGGCGCTGGCCCGACAGGCGGCCCGGGTGACCATGCTGCAACGCTCGCCGACGTACCTGCTGGCGCTGTCGTCCCGCGACCGGATCGCCGACGCGCTGCGGCGGCTGCTGCCGGCGCGCCTGGCGCACCAGACCGTGCGCTGGAAGAACATCCTGCTCGCCACGGCCAACTATCAGCTCAGCCGGCGCGCCCCCGGCCTGGTACGCGGGCTGCTGCGCCGCGCGGCCGCCCGCCGGCTGCCCGCCGGCTTCGACGTCGAACGCCACCTGACCCCCCGCTACGACCCCTGGGACCAGCGGCTGTGCGTGGTTCCGGACGGCGACCTGTTCACCGTGCTCTCCGACGGGCGGGCCGAGATCGTCACCGACACCGTGGCGACCTTCACCACTCAGGGCATCCGGCTCGCCTTCGGTCGGGAACTGCCCGCCGACGTGGTGGTCACCGCCACCGGGCTGGACCTGCTCGCCCTCGGCGGGATGACGCTGCGGGTGGACGGGACGGACGTGGATCTGCCGGAGACCGTCGCGTACCAGGGCATGATGCTCTCCGGGGTGCCGAACTTCGCCATGACGATCGGCTACACCAACGCCTCCTGGACCCTCAAGGCCGACCTGGTGGCCGGCTACGTGTGCCGGCTGTTGCGTCACCTGGACCGCACCGGAACCCAGATCGTCACCCCGCTCGCCCCGCCACCGGGGCCGCGTACCCCGTTGATCGGCCTCACCTCCGGGTACGTGCGGCGCGGCGCCGGGAAACTGCCCCGCCAGGGCATCCGGGCACCCTGGCGGCTGCACCAGAACTACCTGCGCGACCTGCTGCCCATGCGGTACGGACGGCTGACCGACGCCACCATCCGCTTCGACCGGGCCGGCACCCCGCGAAGTTCCGTCGACGCGTAGCCACGTCGTCAGCCACCCTCAGGGCAGGGGCCGGCGGGACGCGGCCGGCCACCGGAGGGCCGCCGCCAGCCCGACCAGCACCACCGCCACCAGGTACACCGGCACCGGGGTCAGCGGGGTCAGCAGGACGGCCACCGTGGCGAGCGGCACCGCCGCGGGCCGCGCCCGCTGCCGGACCGAGAGCATGCGCAAACCCCACAGCACCAGCAGTACGACCGCCACCGGCACCGCCACCGCATAGCCCGCGACAAGCGGGTCGACCTCGGCGGGGTGCTGCTGGCGCTCGACCGCGACGCCCAGTCCCGCGCCGACCGCGCCGAGTCCGGCGAACACGGCGTAGTGCCCGTACCCCCAGGTCAGGGCACCGTTCAGCGACGCCGGCACGCGCACCGGACGGTCGAAGTAGAGCCACCACAGCGCGAAGACGATCGCGGTCCCCGCGCCGGCCAGCGGCCACAGCCACTCGTCCCCACTGCTGATGCCGGTCTGCACCGCCACCGTGATCGCCAGCACCACCTCGCCGAGCACGATGAGGGCGAACAGCCCGTACCGCTCGGCGATGTGTCGCGGATGCCACGAGGTCATCGCGCGCCGCTCGGCGAGCACCGGCACCAGCAGGTCGGCCAGGGCCAGCACCAGGAACGAGACGGCGCCCAGGCCGGGCGGCACCAGCAGCCGGAGCAGCCAGCCGAGTTGTACTGCGGTCACACCGGCGGCGAACCGCAGGGCGGTGCGTCGATGCGCCGGGTCACCGGCGGCGGCGCGCAGCCAGTTGCCCACGGTGGCCAACCGCATGACCACGTACCCGAGGGTCGCCAACGCGTAGTCGGCGCCCTCGAACGCCTGCGGCACTCCGGCGGCCAGGATCAGTGCCCCGGCGACCTGCACGAGGGTGCTGAGCCGGTACAGATCGTCGTCGGTGTCGTACGCGGAGGCGAACCAGGTGACGTTCATCCAGGCCCACCAGATCCCGAAGAACACCATCAGGTAGCTGACGACGGCGTGCCCGATCCGACCGGCCACCAACGCGTCGTGCAGGCCGCCCGCGGCCTGGGTGACAGCGACCACGAAGGACAGGTCGAAGAAGAGTTCCAGTGGGGTCGCCGCCCGGTGCGGCTCGTCCCGGCGGCGGGGCCGCATCGGTCGACGCCACGGCCGGGGAGCGTCACTGGTGTCCACCGACCCTCCTCGCGGCGTGTTCAGCCACACCATAGGCGCGGCGGCGGCCGTGTCGGGCAGGTTCGCCGGGGCCGCCACGACCCCGCACCCCCCACCGCCGCGCCGTCGGTGCGACGGTGCCGAAACGCCGTCGCGGCGGTAGGTTCGCCTGCGGAGGCGAATGCGGCACGCCGCGCGACGACGGGCCGCGCGGGCGCGGAGCAGGAGGACAGCGTGAGCCAGCAGGTACGGGGAGTCATCTCCCGCAGCAAGGGCGCGCCCGTCGAGGTCACCGAGATCGTGGTGCCCGACCCCGGGCCGGGGGAGGCGGTGGTCCGGGTGCAGTCGTGCGGCGTCTGCCACACCGACCTGCACTACCGCGAGGGCGGCATCAACGACGACTACCCGTTCCTGCTCGGCCACGAGGCCGCCGGCATCGTCGAGCAGGTCGGCGCGGGTGTGGACGACGTCGCACCCGGTGACTTCGTGGTGCTCAACTGGCGGGCCGTCTGCGGGGTGTGCCGGGCCTGCCGGCGCGGCCGTCCGTGGTACTGCTTCGCCACCCACAACGCCGCCCGGAAGATGACGCTGACCGACGGCACCGAACTCGCTCCGGCACTGGGCATCGGCGCCTTCGCCGAGAAGACCCTGGTCCACGCCGGCCAGTGCACAAAGGTGGACCCGGCGGCCCGGCCGGCCGCCGTCGGACTGCTCGGCTGCGGGGTGATGGCGGGCCTGGGCGCGGCGATGAACACCGGCGGGGTGACCCGCGGCGACTCGGTGGCGGTGATCGGCTGCGGTGGCGTCGGCGACGCGGCGGTGGCCGGCGCGGCCCTGGCCGGCGCGACCACGATCATCGCGGTCGACACCGACTCCCGCAAACTCGACTGGGCCCGCCGGTTCGGTGCCACCCACACCGTCAACGCCTCCGAGGCCGACCCGGTTGCGGAGATCCAGGCCGCCACCGGCGGCTTCGGCGCCGACGTGGTGATCGACGCGGTCGGCCGGCCGGAGACCTGGAAACAGGCCTTCTACGCCCGCGACCTGGCCGGCACCGTCGTGCTGGTCGGCGTGCCCACGCCCGAGATGCGCGTCGAGTTGCCGCTGCTCGACGTCTTCGGCCGCGGTGGCGCCCTCAAGTCCAGCTGGTACGGCGACTGCCTGCCCAGCCGGGACTTCCCGATGCTCACCGAGCTGTACCTGCAGGGCCGCCTCGACCTGGAGGCCTTCGTCACCGAGGAGATCGGCCTGGACGGGGTGGAGGAGGCGTTCGCCCGGATGCACCGGGGCGACGTGCTCCGCTCGGTGGTGGTGTTCTGATGACCGCCCGCATCGACCACGCGGTCACCTCCGGCACCTTCTCCCTCGACGGTCAGACCTTCGACGTGGACAACAACGTGTGGGTGGTCGGCGACGACACCGAGTGCGTCGTGATCGACGCCCCGCACGACGTCGACGCCATCGTCGAGGTGGTGGCCGGGCGGCGGGTCACCGCGATCGTCGCCACGCACGCCCACGACGACCACGTCCGGGTGGCGCCGCGGCTGTCCCGGGTCACCGGCGCCCCGGTGCTGCTGCACCCCGCCGACCGGGTGCTGTGGGACCTGGTGCATCCCGACGACCCACCGGGCGGCACCCTCGACGACGGCCAGACCATCGAGGTGGGTGGCACCGCGCTGACCGTGTTGCACACCCCCGGGCACAGTCCCGGCGCGTGCTGCCTGCACACCCCCGAGCTGAACGTCGTCTTCACCGGCGACACCCTGTTCGCCGGCGGGCCGGGCGCCACCGGTCGCTCCTACAGCGACTTCGGCACCATCGTCGACTCGATCCGCGACCGGCTGCTCACCCTCGCGCCGGACACCATCGTGCACACCGGGCACGGCGACAGCACCACCATCGGGGCCGAGGCTCCGCGGCTACCGCAGTGGCTGGCCCGGGGGCATTGAGCTCGGTCCCTCCGGGCTGTCCGGACCGCTGTCGCCCGGCGGCGGCGGAAACGGGGCTGCGCGCCGGGGCCGGTTGGGACGAGACTGCCGGCATGTCCGGTGATCCGACGCTGACCGCCGCCCAACGGGCGGCGCTGCGCCACGTACGCGCGGTGGCGCTGCGAGACCGCCCCGCCGCGCTGGCCGTCATCGGACGGGCGCTGGCCGGCACCGGCGTACGCCACGAACCGGAGCGGCTGGTCGCGGCGATCGGCCGGCAGGGGAGGGTCACCCTCAACTTCCACCCGGACCGGCTGCTGGCCGACGGCCGCACGGTCGCCGAGGCGCTCGCCACCGAGGGGGTCTACCGCAGCCAGTTCGAGACGCGGATCTCCAACGGCGGCCTCACCGCGTATCCCGGCGGTGACCGTGACCGCTGGGAGGAGCGCCTGTTCGGCGGCGCCTACCAGCGACCGGGTGTCGACCCGGCGGAGCGGCCGAAGTACGGCGGCCTGAACCTGCTCGACCATCCCGACGGCGCCTGCCCCCGGTTCGGCTCCTGCCACCTGCGGCTGCGCCCCGAGGTGCTGGCCCGCACCACCTTCTGCTTCGGCGACAGCCACCTCGGACCGCGCGACGTCGGCACCGTCGACGTGGTCGAGCCGGTGCTGGCCGCCCTGATCGCCGCCACCATCGACACCGGCGTGTGCCTGGGTCGGGCAGGTATGGATCTGGTGACCCTCACCGGTGAGCTGCTGCGCCGTCGGGAGGCGTTGGCCGCGATGCCCCGGGCCGCCGGTCGCGCCCTCGACGACTACGTCGAGGCGCAGGTGCACGGCGCGGTCCGGTTGGATCGGGACGTGCTGGACCTGGTCGTCGACCCCTCGTTCCGGCGCACCGACACCGAGGCTGTGCTGATCGCCGCCGCCGACCGGTACGGCTTTCCGATCCGTTGGCACGCCGGCTTCGCGCTGCCGGTGGACCGGGTGGACGCCGAGTTCCGCGGGCCGGCGATCCCACCGCTGGCGGCCCGGGTGCACGCCGAGTTCGCCGGCGCGGGCGAGCCACTGCACGCCGCACTGATCGGGCGGGCCGCCGCGTCGGTGGTGACCGACCCGGGGCGTTGGGCCGATCGTGGCCCCGCCACCGACACCCTGCAGCATCTCAAGCAGCTCTGGCACGTCCTGGTGCGCTTCGGAGCCCCGTACGAGGTTTGAGGCGGGCCGTCCGTTTCGTGCCCGCCCGGGTGGGCCCCCGTCGTGACCTGGGTCGCAGCCGACCACCATCACAGCATTTCCGGAATGGCGGACATGCCAGCCGAGTTGTGTCCCCCATAGTGCCGGTCGGCAAACCTCGCCGGCCCGGTCCGCCCCCGAGAGCGGCTCAACCCCGAGCGGCTCGTACCCGATCGAAAGGGCAACCATCGTGAAGCTGGACTTCACTCGATGGCTCCCGGCCATCGCGACGATCCCGAACCGGAAGACCGCGCTCAGCGTGGTGGGCGCCACCGCCCTCGCCGGACTCGCCTTCGGCCCCACCGCCGTCGCCGCACCGATCACCGCCGGCCCGCACTCCGGCGCGGTCGCGGCGATCGACCGGGCCACCGGTCGCACCAGCACCGGTGTGCCGGTGGAATCCGGGCTGACCACCGCCGGCAGCACCGACCAGCCGGCAGCCGGGAAGCCGACCCGCGACGAGCTGATCCCGCACGGTGTGCAGGGCGCTCAGTCGCGCATCCCGCTCGACGACGCGCAGCGGGACAACGCCAAGACCATCATCGAGATGGCCAAGCGCACCGGTGTCGGTGAGCGTGGTGCCGTGATCGGCATCGCCACCGCCCTGCAGGAGTCGAAGCTCTACAACCTCGGACACCTCGGCGCGTGGAACGACCACGACTCCCAGGGCCTGTTCCAGCAGCGTCCGTCCACCGGCTGGGGCAGCGTGGACCAGATCCGGGATCCCGAGTACTCCTCGACCGTCTTCTTCGAGGCGCTGAAGAACGTCGGCGGCTGGCGCGATCTGCCACTGACCGCCGCCGCGCAGACGGTGCAGGTGTCGGCCTACCCGTTCCACTACGCGCAGTGGGAGGAGCAGGCGGCGGACATCGTCTCCCAGCTCTGGTGACCTCAGTGCCGACCGACCGACCGGCCGGCCCGTACCCGGGCCGGCCGGTCGCGTCGTCCGGTCAGACCAGCGGCGTCGTCTCCCGATGCAACGTCGAGGAGCCGGCACCGACCGACCAGCCCGCGACCCACCGGGTCGCGCTCGCCCGCCGGGTCCGATCGGACAGGTGGTACCAGTCCATCCGGCAGCGCTGTCGGGTCACCTCGAGCACCCCGTAGCCGTGTCCGTCCAGCTCGGTCCAGCGCACGTGCGGGTTGGTCGAACGGATCAGCGTCGTGCCGAGGCCACTGAGCGCGTTGCCGGCCGGCAGGCCCAGGAAGTCGTTGACGTTGTCACTGGTGACCGACGGCACCACGAACTCGGCGGCGGCCGGGTTGGCCCGCCCGGTGCTGCGGGTGGTCACCTCGTTGGCCCACGACGTGTGGATGTCGCCGGTCAGGAAAACCACGTCCTGGGTGCCAGTGGCTCGCAGGTGGTCGACCAGCTCGTTACGGTCGGCGTTGTAGCCGTCCCACTGGTCGGTGTTGAGCACCGCCCCGTTCTGTGGCACGCCGAGCAGTGTCCCCAGCGGGCCGAGCAGCCACGCGGGCAGCGCACCGACATCCAGCCGGGCGATCATCACCGGGTTGCCGACCAGTTTCCACCGGGCGGTGGAGTCGGCCAGGCCACTCTTGAGCCAGTCCATCTGCGCCTGCCCGGTCATGGTCCGGTCGGGATCGTCCACCGCGACCCCCGAACTCTGCCGCGACCGGTAGGTGCGCAGATCCAACATGGACAACTCCGCGAGCCGACCGAACCGCAGTCGCCGGTAGATCGCCCCGTCCGCCCCGGCCCGCACCGGCATCCACTCCAGGTACGCCTGCCGCGCCGCCGCCAGCCGCGCCGCGAAGTCGCCCTCCACCCCCGGCGTGTGGTTCTCCGCGCCGTCGGACCACTGGTCGTTGGCCACCTCGTGGTCGTCCCAGGTGATCACCCACGGTAGCGCGGCGTGCAGCGCCTGCAGGTCCAGGTCCGTCTTGTAGAGCGCGTGCCGGGCCCGGTAGTCGGCCAGCGACAGCGTCTCGTGCGGCGGGCTCACCGGCCGCACGACGCTGGCACCGGCGGCGAACTGCCCGGTGCCGTACTCGTACAGGTAGTCGCCCAGGTGCACCACGAGGTTCAGGTCGCCCCGCTCGGCCAGATGCCGGTACGCCGCGAAGTAGCCCGCCTCCCAGTTGGAGCAGGAGACGACGCCCAACCGCAGCCGGTCGATCTCCGCGTCCAGGTGCGGCGCGGTCATTGTCCGGCCGGTCGGCGACCAACTCCCTCCGTACCCGAATCGGTACCAGTAGGTGGTGGCCGGTGCCAGACCGGTTACCGGCACCCGTACCGTGTGGTCCCGTCCCGGCCCGGTGACCTGGACACCGTGTGCCAGCACGGTTGCGAAGTCCGGATCGGCGGCCACCTGCCAGGTCACCTCGGCCTCGGGGCCCGTCCCGGAACCCGGCTGGGCCTGTTCGGTGGGGGTCAGCCGGGTCCACAACAGGACCCCGTCGGGCAGCGGATCGCCGGAAGCGACGCCGTGTCGGAACGCGCCGGCGGCGGCCTGGGCCGCGGCGCTGCCGGTGAGGGTGGCGCCGGCCAGCGCGGCCGTGCCGGCGGAGGTGCCGGCCAACCGGAGGAGGGTACGACGGTCGAGGGTGTTCGTCATGGTTGCTGTGTCTACCGGCCCCGCCGTCCGCTTCGCTGCCCCGGCGACCACTGTTCGCCCGGGTTTCCGCAACGGTTCTCGTTGCCACCCTCCGGACGGACGAGCGCGAGAATGCCCGGCTCAGGCAAGCCGGGCTCAGTGGCTACGCGGAGCCTGCTCGCTGCCGGTGGGTCGTCCGCTCGTGGTTCGGCGGTGGTTGCCGACGATGTCGACCGTGGCTGCCACCAGGGCCAGCGCGATGATCGCGGCAGAGGTGAGCAGCGACCGTTCGAACGCCCTCGACCAGGCGTCCGCGCCGTCGGCGAGTGCGGAGAAGAAGACCGCGCCGACCACCGCGATCCCGGCGGCCGAACCGATCCGCTGCCCGGTCTGCAACATCCCGGCGCCACTGCCGGCCTGTGGCACCGGCACCTCCGTCAGGGTGAGCGTCTGGTTGGGCGCGATCACCAGGCCACTGCCGATGCCGGCGACCAGCAGCGGCAGTGCGGTCACCCAGGGCACCGGCGCTTTTGGTGCCAGCTCGATGGCCAGCGCGGCGAGACCGAGACCGGTCACCACGCCGACCAGCCCGACGGCGACCAGCGGGCGGCCGTACCGGTTGACCAACCGCCCGCCGACGGCGGACGCGACGGCCGAGCCGAGTGCGAACGGGGTGATCGCCGCACCGGCGACCAGGGCGCTGTAGCCACGTCCGTTCTGCAGGTACAAGGTGAAGATGAAGAAGATCGCGGTGAATCCGCCGAAGTAGAGCAGCGCGATCATCGAGCCGAGGGTGTAGGACCGGTGCCTGAACAGGCGCACGTCGAACAGCGGCGGGCCGTGCCGGGCGTAGCGGCGCTCCCAGGCGACGAAGCCGGTGAGGATGGCCAGCCCGATGGGCAGCAGCAACCACTTCGTCGCGCCGGGCCACTGTTCGCGCTGCACCAGCGGCAGCAGCACGAGGGTCACGCCGACGCCGAGCAGCAGCACACCGACCGGGTCGAACCGGCGTTGCGCACCGCGTGGGGTGACCCGGCCGGGCAGCAACCGCCAGCCGAGCACCACCGCGACGATCCCCACCGGCACGTTGACGAAGAAGACCCACCGCCAGCCGTGTTCCGGGCCGCCGACGGCGATCAGCAGGCCACCGAGCAACGGACCGATCGCGGTGGAGATTCCGATGGTGGCACCGAGCCAGCCGAAGGGTCGGCCCCGCTCGGAGGCGGCGAACAACTGCTGGATCAGGCCGGTCACCTGCGGGTTCACCACGCCGGCGGCGGCACCCTGGAGGAGCCGGGCGGCGACTAGCCAGCCGGGCGACTGGGCCAGCCCGGCCAGCGCGCTGGTCAGCGTGAACAGGGCGATGCCGAAGACGAACGCGTTGCGTCGCCCCCGGACGTCACCGAAGCGTCCCGCCGGTACCAGGACCAGGCCGAAGCTCAGCGCGTATCCGGACAGCACCCATTGCAGGTCGCTCGGATCGGCCCGTAGGGCACGTTCCAGGGACGGTAGGGCGACGTTGACGATGCTGATGTCGAGCAGCGTCATGAACGCCGCGACCAGCCCCACCCCGAGCGCCTGCCAGCGACGCCGTTCGTACGAGGCCGCCTCGGATCCCGTCGGACCGCCGGACGTCGCGGGGTTCAACCGGCGGTCCGACGCCGTGGCGCCGGCCGACGCGTGCGGGTACCGGTCATGCCAACTGCTGCGCGCAGAATCGAGGGCCGAAGTCCAGCCCGGCCATCGGCGAGTCCTCCCGGTGCAGCAGGTTCTTCTCGGTCAGCAGGTGCAGCGGGGTCTGCAACTGCTCCTCGGTCAGGCCGCACTCCTGGGCGATCATGTCGGGGTACGGTACCTGGCCGCGCGCCTCCAGGGCCGCCACCGCGTCGTACACCCGCGCCTCGTCCTCCGACAGCCGCACCTCTTGCATGGTGTCCTCCTCGCGCCTGGTCCGCCTGCGGCAGGCGGTCTGCGGCCGGCGGTTACCCGGTGCGGCGGGGAAGATGCCCGCGCCCGGCTGATCTACCCTGCACCGGTGAGCGTCTGGGAACTCGTGGTGATCGGTGGTGGCCCCGCCGGGCTCTCCGCCGCGTACGCCGCCGCCCGTCGCGGGGTGCGCACGCTTGTCGTCGAGCGCGCCGCGCATCCGCGCTACAAGACCTGCGGCGGTGGTCTGATCGGCACCTCGCTGGCCGCGGTGGCCGGACGGATCGAGGTGCCCGCCCACGACACGGTGGACCGGGTCACCTTCACCCTCGACGGGCGAGCCGGGTTCACCCGCCGGCACGCTGCCGGACCGCTGGTGAGCATGGTGCGCCGGGAGGAGTTCGACGACCGGCTGCGGGCCGCCGCGGTGGCCGCCGGGGCCGAGGTCCGCGAGCGGGTGACGGTCCGGTCGGTGGAGCAGGACCCCGATGTCGTACGACTGCGACTTGCCGGCGGCGAGGTGCTGCTGGCCCGTACGGTCGTCGGTGCCGACGGCTCGTCCGGGGTGACCGCCCGTCACGTCGGGGTGCGCCACCGTCAGGTGGACCTGGGGCTGGAGCTGGAGCTGCCGGTACCGCCGCCCGAGCAGGCGCGCTGGCGGAACCGGGTGCTGCTCGACTGGGGACCGCTGCCCGGCTCGTACGCCTGGGTGTTCCCGAAGGGGGACCGGCTCACCGTCGGGGTCATCGCCGGTCGAGGGGAGGGGGAGCGGACCCGGCAGTACCTGCGGCGGTTCGTCGACCGCCTCGGGCTGGCCCACGTGTCGCCGGTGCACGACTCGGGTCATCTGACGCGCTGCCGGTCCGACGACTCGCCGCTGCGGCGGGGGCGGGTGCTGGTGGCCGGTGACGCGGCCGGCCTGCTGGAGCCCTGGACCCGGGAGGGGATCAGCTATGCGTTGCGCTCCGGCGAGCTGGCCGGGTCGGCGGTGGCCGGCGCCGATCTCGCCGGCTACGAACGGTCGGTGACCGAGCGTCTCGTCCCGGCCATGCGGGCCGGGCAGCGGCTGCTCGACGTCTTCGCCCAACGCCCGGCGCTCTGCCACCGGGCGCTCGCCACCCCGCCGGGCTGGCGCGCGTTCACCCGGTTCTGCCTGGGCCGCGCCGACTTCGACGAGGTGGTCGGCCGGATGTCGGTGCGGGCCGCACTGGCGCTGGCGGATCGCCTGCCCGGTCCGAGGCGCCGCCGCGCCGCCCGGGTGTCGGACTGACCCTGGCTGGCTGGTCCAGCGCCCGACGGCAGCCATCCAGGATCCTAGGATGCTGTACGCGTAGTGACGCACGCTGCCCAAGCCCGCGAGTCTCGTCCGGCTCGCTGGTCGGTTTCCGCCGACTTCGCCCGGGTAGGTGCTTGCGGGTCGGCAACCCCACGATCCCGGGCGAGGAGACCTCCGTGAGCGAGACGCAGTACACCCAGCAGGACCCGACCGACCAGTACGGCCAGCAGTCGGGGCAGCCGAACCAGCAGCAGAGCCCACCGGGTCGTACCGACGAGATGAACCCGAAGCCGGACCACGGAGAGGACTCCTACCGGGGCACCGGCAAGCTCGACGGCAAGAAGGCGGTGATCACCGGCGGTGACTCTGGTATCGGTCGGGCGATCGCCATCGCGTACGCCCGGGAGGGCGCCGACGTGCTGATCTCCTACCTCGGTGCGGAGGAGGACGCGGACGCCCGGGAGACGGTACGTCTCATCGAGGCGGCCGGCCGCAGGGGCGTCGCGATCCGGGGTGACATCGCCGACGAGGGCAACTGCGCGGCGTTGATCGAGCGGGCGGTGACCGACCTGGGTGGCATCGACATCCTGGTGAACAACGCGGCGTACCAGATGGCGCAGGACAAGGGCATCGCCGGCATCAGCACCGAGCAGTTCGACCGGGTGTTCAAGACCAACCTGTACGCGATGTTCTGGCTGTGCAAGGCGGCGTTGCCGCATCTGGGCGAAGGTTCCACGATCATCAACACGTCCTCGATCCAGGCCTTCGACCCGTCGCCGCAGTTGCTCGACTACGCCACCACCAAGGCGGGGATCGCGAACTTCACCAAGGCCCTCGCCGCCGACCTGGTCGATCGGGGCATCCGGGTCAACGCGGTGGCGCCCGGTCCGATCTGGACCCCGCTGATCCCGGCGACCATGCCGGAGGGGAAGGTCGAGCAGTTCGGCACCGACACCCCGGTCGGTCGGCCCGGTCAACCCGCGGAGCTGGCACCCGCGTACGTCTTCTTCGCCTCGCAGGAGTCGAGCTTCATCACCGGTGAGATCCTCGGCGTCACCGGCGGCCGCTTCACCAAGTGACATCACCGTCGACCCGGTGCTCCCGCCGACCCGGTGCCGGTCGGCGGGGCCCGGTCAGCGGGGCCAGGCCGCCAGCTGTCGCCGGACCTGGGCGATGTCGGCCGGGCCGAGGCCGTAGCGGGTGAACCGGGTGTCCGGGATCCGGTCGAGATACCGGCCGGCCGCCCGTACGTCGTCGTCATCGAGGGCGGGGTCGAGCTGCCGGGCGAGTTCCAGCAACTCCGCCACCGACCGGTGCGCCAGGGCGGATGCCACGTCGATGTAGTCGCGTACCTCGCGGCGGTTGACCAGGGCGGCGGTCTTGTTGGCGATGAGGTCCCGGACGTCCATGACCGGCCCGAGGTCCATCACCACCGGGCTGCGGTGCCGGTCGAGACGGGCCAGGCTGAGGCGGATGCGCCGGCCGTCCCGGGCGACGACGAAGTCCCGCAGGTCCCGGTCGAAGCCGTCGAAGAGGTCACCGAGGTCGCTGGCCGGGTCGGCGTCGGACACCTGGAACCCGGCGTACTCCAGCGCGGCCCGGACGTCGGCGGCTGCCGCGGCGGCGGCCCCCTCCACGTCGGCGAAGAGGTCGACGTCCTCGGTGGGGCGGGTGACCAGTCCGTACGCGGCCCAGGCCACCCCGCCACCGAGCACGAAACGGTGCGGCCCGGCGACGGTCAGCGCGACCCGGGCCACCTCCCGGTAGAACTCGTGGGGGTGCGCGTCGGGGGATGCCCCGGTCACGCCGACCGGAGACCCGGGTGTCGGCTCTCCCACGCCAGCCGTACGCCCCGGGGCAGATTGAGCAGTCGCCACACCCGGCGCAGCGTCCGTCCGTCGACCAGCCGACGCAGGTCCTCGGCGTTCGTGGTCTCGCGCAGCACGTTCTCGTACAGCCAGAGCAACTGGTCGGGGTCGGCGAGGTCGAACGCCCGGTCGGCGCACCACATCAGTCGCACCGGCAGTTCCACCACCCCTCGGGTGGGCCCGCGCAGCTCGGCGAGGGTCCGGGCCACCACGGCGGGCCGGCCGGGTCGGGCCAGGTGCGCCACGCCGGTCGTGGTGGGGGAGACCGCCTGCATGGTGTCAGGGTAACCCCAGTTCGGGTCGATCCGAACTGATGACCTGGTTCTGGGTGGGTTGCGGTTGGGGTGGGTTGCGGTGGGGGTGTGGCCCGCCGTGCCCGGCTCCGGGCGGTCAGGCTTGATCCCTGCGCCGGGCACGGCGGGCCACACCCTCGTCGTGCGTGCGCTGCCCGCCCCACCCCCGGACTTCCCCGTTGATCATGAGGTTGGCGGCGTTTTTGATCTCTAGAACTGCCGCTAACCTCATGGTCAACGCTGTGGGTGCTGTCGGGTGTTGCGGGGGTTTGGGCGTGGTGCCCGGCTCCGGGGGTGGTGCGGCTTGGCCGCTGCGCCGGGCGGTCAGCTTTGGTCCGTGCGCCGGGCGCGGCGGGCTCGCATCCTTCCTTGTCGTGCGGGAGGGATCAGCGTTGGGTGTGGATCTTGGTGCGATTGTGCCCTTGGGTGGGCGTTGTCGGACCAAGATTGCGGGGTGTCGGGGGGTTTGGGGTGGGTGTCCGGTTCGGGACGGGCCGGTGGTGGAATGGGTGCCGGGGCGGGGGCGTTGGACATCCCTGAACGACCGTGGAAGACGCCGCCCGCCGAGGGTGGGTGCGGGCCCCCGGGAATGATGGCGGGCCGGCGGTCGTTACACATGGTCCCGGCGACGCGAAGCGGCCCTGAGGCCCCGCGTACCGGAGATTTTTCCCCCTTGTTTGAGCGCCTTTCTGGTGCTTGCGTGCGCGCGTCCCGTCCCCCTGTGGGTGTGTGTGCGTCGACCCCCGAATGGAGCTTTGTGATGAACACGATGCTGCGTAAGAGCGTGTTGGGTATCGCGGGTGTGGCGTTCACCGGTGGTCTGTTCGCCGGTCCGGTGGCCGCTCACGCCGACACCACCCCGGTCAAGACCAACCCGGTCGCAGCCGTGCAGGCCGACGTGGTGCGGGCCGACAAGCCGGACATGGGCCGGCTGCTGCCGCACGGCACCCCCACCGGCCAGTCGCACGTCGACCTGGGCGACGAGCAGATCAGCAATGTGAAGGCGATCATCGCGGCGACGAAGAAGGCCGGCATGGACGAGCGCGCCGCCGTGGTGTCGATCGCGACCGCGTTGCAGGAGTCGAAGCTGGAGAACCTGGGTCACCTGGGTGACCGCAACGACCACGACTCGCAGGGCCTGTTCCAGCAGCGCCCGTCGAGCGGCTGGGGCACGGTGGAGCAGATCACCGACCCCGAGTACTCGACCCTGGCGTTCCTGAAGGGTTTGAAGCAGGTCGACGGCTGGCAGGACATGCCGCTGACCCAGGCCGCGCAGACCGTGCAGGTGTCGGCCTACCCCGACCACTACGCCCAGTGGGAACAGCAGGCCGCCGACCTCGTCGCCCAGCACTGGACCAGCTGACAACCACCAGCTGACCACCACGAACATTACTCCACAGGGGGAGCAGAAAGCCGCCGGCCGGCACCCGAACCCGGGTGCCGGCCGGCGGGCTCCGCGGAGACCATCGGCTCCCTACTGTGGCGGCGGTCACGACAGGGGTACGAAGAAGCGGAGCGGGTAACCTGTTGACTCGGGTGTCGGTGTGTCCAGTGTCCCCGGGCCTCACCTAAATTGCCGTCGCGGAATACCGTTCGGCTGGAGCCGCGTCGCGCCACTCGCCGAGAGGCGACCTGCACACCGGCACCTTCGTCGCCCCCGGCCCGTTCTCGGGCCGGGGGCGACGTCGTGTGTGGTTCCGGTAGGTGGGTCGCCGATCCCGGCCCGCTGTCCTAAGGTCGAGACCGGAGGTGTCGAGCGTGGGGCTGCGGGACAGGTTGCTGGGCTGGCCGGTCTACCGGCAGCTCACCGGCACCGACCCGTTGGGTCGGGGTGCCGCGGCGTGTTCGAGCCGCAGTGCCGAGTTGACCGCCCGCACGCAGGACGCCGACCGGGTCGCCCGTTCCGTCTGCCCGTACTGTGCCGTCGGCTGCGGTCAGCGGGTCTTCGTCACCGACGAGCGGGTCACGCAGATCGAGGGTGACCCGGACAGCCCCATCTCCCGGGGCCGGCTCTGCCCGAAGGGTGCCGCCAGCCGGAGCCTGGTCACCAGCCCGCTGCGCCAGACCACGGTGCGCTACCGGCGGCCGTACGGCACCGAGTGGGAGGACCTGGACCTCGACACCGCGCTCGACATGATCGCCGACCGGGTGCTCGCGGCGCGCGCCGACACGTGGGAGGACGTCGACGCCGAGGGCCGGCCGTTGAACCGCACCCTGGGGATCGCCAGTCTGGGCGGGGCCACCCTGGACAACGAGGAGAACTACCTCATCAAGAAGCTGTTCACCGCGATGGGGGCGCTTCAGATCGAGAACCAGGCCCGGATTTGACACTCCGCCACCGTCCCCGGTCTGGGGGCCAGCTTCGGTCGCGGTGGCGCGACGGATTTCCAGCAGGACGTGGCGAACGCCGACGTCATCGTCATCCAGGGTTCCAACATGGCCGAGGCCCATCCGGTGGGCTTCCAGTGGGTGATGGAGGCGAAACGGCGCGGGGCCAAGGTCTTCCACGTCGATCCGCGGTTCACCCGGACCAGTGCGGTCGCCGACGTGTACCTGCCGATCCGGGCGGGCACCGACATCGCGTTGCTGGGCGCGGTGGTGAACCACATCCTCAGCAACGAGCTGGATTTCCGGGAGTACGTGCTGGCGTACACCAACGCGGCGACGATCGTCAGTGACGACTTCGTCGACGCCGAGGACGCCGACGGGCTCTTCTCGGGATTCGACCCGGCGACCGCCAGCTACGTGCAGGACAGCTGGCAGTACGCGGGCCACGAGCGGGACTCCGGCAGTGGCCACACGGCCCGGGAGCGGGAGACCGCGGCCGGGCTGCGTCACGAGTCGCACGGTGCTCCGGTCGCCCGGCAGGTGCAGCGGGACGAGACGCTGCAACACCCGCGCTGCGTGTACCAGATCCTCAAGCGGCACTTCGCCCGCTACACCCCGGAGATGGTGGAACGGGTCTGTGGCGTACCTCGGGAGAAGTTCCTGGAGCTGGCCCGGGCCTGGACGGAGAACTCCGGGCGGGAGCGCACCGGCTGCCTGATCTACTCGGTCGGCTGGACCCAGCACACGGTCGGCGTGCAGTACATCCGCACCGGGGCGATCATCCAGCTGCTGCTGGGCAACGTGGGTCGGCCCGGCGGTGGGGTGCTGGCGCTGCGCGGGCACGCCAGCATCCAGGGATCCACCGACATCCCGACCCTGTTCAACCTGCTGCCGGGCTACCTGCCGATGCCGCACCATGCCCGGCATCCCGATTTCGACGCCTGGACGGACAGCATCCGGCACCCGGGTCAGAAGGGTTTCTGGGGCGGCGCCCGCGCCTATGCCGCCAGCCTGCTCAAGGCGTACTGGGGGGACGCGGCCACTGCGGAGAACGACTTCTGCTACGGGTACCTGCCCCGGCTGACCGGTGACCACGGCACCTACCAGCAGGTGCTCAACATGATCGACGGCAAGGTGAAGGGCTACTTCCTGCTCGGCCAGAACCCGGCGGTCGGTTCGGCGCACGGCCGGGCCCAGCGGCTGGGCATGGCCAACCTCGACTGGCTCGTCGTCCGCGACCTGTTCATGATCGAGAGCGCGACGTTCTGGCAGCGCGGCCCGGAGGTCGCCACCGGTGAGATCGTGCCGGAACAGTGCGCCACCGAGGTGTTCTTCCTGCCGGCCGCCTCGCACGTGGAGAAGGAGGGCACCTTCACCCAGACCCAGCGGCTGCTGCAGTGGCGGGAGAAGGCCGTCGACCCGCCCGGCGACGCCCGCTCCGAGCTGTGGTTCTTCTACCACCTGGGGCGCCGGATCCGGGCGAAGCTGGCCGGCTCTGCCCTGCCGCGCGACCGGGCGCTGCTCGATCTGACCTGGGACTATCCCACCCACGGCCGGCACGCCGAGCCGGACGCCGAGGCGGTGCTGCGGGAGATCAACGGGTACGACACGGCGACCGGCCGTCCGCTGTCGGCGTTCACGCAGGCCCGTGCGGACGGGACGACCGCGATCGGCTGCTGGATCTACACCGGCGTGTACGCCGACGGGGTCAACCAGGCGGCCCGCCGCCGGCCCGGACACGAACAGGACTGGGTGGCCGCCGAGTGGGGGTGGGCGTGGCCGGCGAACCGGCGGCTGCTCTACAACCGGGCCTCCGCCGACCCGCAGGGCCGCCCGTGGAGCGAGCGGAAGCGGTACGTGTGGTGGGACGCCGAGGCCGGCCGGTGGACCGGCCGTGACGTGCCGGACTTCGAGGCGACGAAACCGCCGTCGTACCGGCCGCCGGAGGGCGCCACGGGATCGGCGGCGCTGGCCGGTGACGATCCGTTCATCATGCAGTCCGACGGTAAGGGCTGGCTGTACGCGCCCAGCGGGGTGCTGGACGGGCCGCTGCCGACGCACTACGAGCCGGCCGAGTCGCCGGTGCGCAACCCGCTCTACGGCCAGCAGGCCAACCCGACGCGCAAGCGGTACGCCCATCCGGTGAACTCGACGAACCCGAGTCCGCCACAGCAGCACGACCACGTCTTCCCGTACGTGTTCACGGTCAGCCGGCTCACCGAGCACCACACCGCCGGTGGGATGAGCCGGACCGTCGCGCCGCTGGCGGAACTGCAGCCGGAGATGTTCGTGGAGGTCTCCCCGGAGTTGGCGGCGCTGGCCGGGCTGACCCACCTCGGCTGGGCGCATCTGATCACCGCCCGGGCGGCGATCGAGGCCCGGGTGCTGGTCACCGATCGGCTGGTGCCGCTGGTCGTCGACGGTCGGGTGATCCACCAGCTGTGGCTGCCGTACCACTTCGGCTTCGAGGGGCTGGTCACCGGAGACTCGGCAAACGACCTGTTCGGCATCACCCTGGACCCGAACGTGCTGATCCAGGAGAGCAAGATCGGCACCTGTGACGTGCGGCCGGGGCGCCGGCCCACCGGGGCGGCGCTGCGAGACCTGGTGCAGGATTACCGCACCAGGGCCGGCATCGTGCCGGGTGCCGCACCGCCGGCGGTCACCCCCGGCGTACCGGTCGAGCCACCCGGGCCCACCGGCGACGGAGAGGGGAACCGCTGATGGCCGACCCGCCGCACCGGGCCGCCGCACCACCACGGTCGTCGCTGCCGAACACCGACCCGGCGGCCGCGGCCGGCTGGGTCGATGCCCCACCGCGGATGGGTTTCTTCACCGACACCAGCGTCTGCATCGGCTGCAAGGCGTGCGAGGTGGCCTGCAAGGAGTGGAACGGGGTACCGACCTCCGGGCTGGACCTGCTCGGCATGTCCTACGACAACACCGGCGCGCTGACGGCGAATTCGTGGCGACACGTGGCTTTCGTCGAACAGCCCCGACCGGCCGGTCACGGCACCGCGTCGTTCGCCGGGAACCCCACCGGCGACCCGGCCAGTGCGACCTCCGCCGCCCGCTCGGCCGACACCACGAACCCGACCGGAACCGAACCGGGTGTGCTGCCCGGCGAACCGCCGGCCGCCGCCCGGATGACCGAGTTCCTCGGCATGCCGGCGGCCGGTCCACCCGGACGCACCGGCAGCGCCGAAGGGCGCAGCGACTTCCGCTGGCTGATGATGTCGGACGTGTGCAAGCACTGCACCCGGGCCGGCTGCCTCGACGTCTGCCCGACCGGCGCGCTGTTCCGCACCGAGTTCGGCACCGTGGTGGTGCAGGAGGACATCTGCAACGGCTGCGGTTACTGCGTGTCGGCCTGCCCGTACGGGGTGATCGACCGGCGGGTGGACGACGGTCGGGTGTGGAAGTGCACGCTCTGTTACGACCGGATCGGCGCGGGCCTGACCCCCGCCTGCGCGCAGGCCTGCCCGACCGAGTCCATCCAGTACGGTCCCCTGGACGAGCTGCGGGAGCGGGCCGCCGCCCGGGTCGCCACGCTGCGGGAACGGGGGGAGACGCAGGCACGGCTCTACGGCCACGACCCGGACGACGGCGTCGGCGGCGACGGCGCGTTCTTCCTGCTGCTCGACGAGCCGGAGGTGTACGGCCTGCCGCCGGATCCGCAGGTCACCACCCGGGACCTGCCGGCGATGTGGCGCCGGGCGGGGCTGGCCGCGCTGGCCATGACGGTGGCGGCCGTCGGTGCGTTCCTCGGCGGTCGACGGTGAACCCGCACCGGCCGGCGGTCGGCGACAGATTCCGCCGCTTCCGGGCCGGCCGCCGTGGCGGTGAGGAACTGACCGTGCCGCCGGCGGAGTTCACCTCCTACTACGGCCGGCCGATCCTGAAACCGCCGGTGTGGACGTGGGAGATCGCCGCCTACCTGTTCACCGGTGGGCTGGCCGCCGGCTCGTCGCTGCTCGCGGCGGGTGGGCAGCTGACCGGGCGCGCCGAGGTTCGCCGCGCCGGCCGGTTCGCCGCGCTGGCCGCCGTCACCGCCAGCGCCGGCCTGCTGGTCAAGGACCTGGGCCGACCGGATCGGTTCCACCACATGCTGCGGGTGGCCAAGCCGACCTCACCGATGTCGGTGGGCACCTGGATCCTCACCGGCTACGGTCCGGCCGCCGGACTCGCCGCGGTCGCCGAGGTGGCGCCGCTGCTGCCCACCCGGGGTCCGCTGGGGTTGGCCCGGCGGGCGTTGCCGCCGGTCGGGCGGGTCGCCGGGCTGGCCGCCGCGGTGACCGCGCCGGCCCTGGGCACGTACACGGCGGTGCTGCTGGCCGACACGGCCGTGCCGTCCTGGCACGAGGCGTACCCCGACCTGCCGTTCGTCTTCGCGGGCACCGCGTTGGCCAGCGGCGCGGGAGTGGGTCTGCTGGCCGTGCCGCCGGCGCAGGCCGGTCCGGCGCGCCGGCTGGCGGTGGCCGGCGCCGGGCTGGAACTGTTCGGCGCGCACCGGGTGGAGAATCGCCTCGGTCTGCTGGGTGAGCCGTACCGGACGGGTCGGGCCGGTCGGCTGCTGCGTGCCGGACGGGCACTGACCGTGGCCGGGGTGGCCGGGGCGGTGCTGGGCCGGCGTAGCCGACTGGTCTCGGCCGTCTCCGGTGCCGCGCTGCTGGCCGCCTCGGTGGCCACCCGCTTCGGGGTGTTCCACGCCGGAGTCGCCTCGGCCCGCGATCCGAAGTACACGGTGCTGCCACAGCGGGCCCGGCTCGACCGGCGGGCGGCCGAACCCGACCGGTGAGCGTGGTGTCGGCGAGGCCGCACGCCCGCCGCCGCACTGTGATCCAATGGCCGGTGGAGGCGTTCAGGCGGCTGGTGCCCCTCCCGGTCTTCAAAACCGGTGTGGTCCGGGATCCGGGCCAGGCGGGTTCGATTCCCGTCCGTCTCCGCCAGGCTGCGAGGAGATGAACCGATGAGCGACGGCGGCGCCGACCCGCGGCGCCGGGTGCCGCGTACCGACGTGTTGCTGGCCGAGCCGTCGCTGGTCGCGGCCGCCGTCGCGGTCGGCCGCGACCGGGTGCGCAGCGCGGTGCGGCAGGCGCAGGACCGGGCCCGCCGGGGGGAGATCGACCCGACCGGGGTACGCGACGCCGCGTTGGCCGCGTTGCCGCCGCCGGTGCCCCGGGTGGTGCTCAACGCCACCGGGGTGGTGTTGCACACCAATCTCGGGCGGGCCGCTCTCTCCGAGGCCGCGCTGGTCGCGGTGACCGCCGCCGCCGGGTACACCGACGTGGAGTTGGACCTGGGCACCGGGCGGCGCGCCCGTCGTGGGCGGGACGCGTTGGCCGCGCTCGCCGCCGCCGTACCCGCCGCCGAGGCGGTGCACGTGGTCAACAACGGTGCCGCCGCGCTGGTGCTGGCGGCCACCGCGCTCGCCGCCGACGCCGAGATCGTGGTCAGCCGGGGCGAACTGGTGGAGATCGGCGACGGCTTCCGGCTGCCCGACCTGCTCACCAGCACCGGCGCCCGGCTGCGGGAGGTGGGCACCACCAACCGGACCACCCTCGCCGACTACGCCGCCGCCGTCGGGCCGCGTACCGGCTTCGTGTTGAAGGTGCACCCGTCCAACTTCCGGGTCACCGGTTTCACCTCGGCCGTGCCGGTACGGCGGTTGGCCGGGCTCGGTGTGCCGGTCGTCGCCGACATCGGCTCCGGGCTGCTGGTGCCCGACCCGCTGCTGCCGGACGAACCGGATGCCGCGAGCACCCTGCGGGCCGGGGCGGCGTTGGTCACCGCCAGCGGTGACAAGCTGCTGGGTGGTCCGCAGGCCGGGCTGCTGCTCGGCGCCGCCGACCTGGTCGAGCGGCTGCGCCGGCACCCCCTGGCGCGGGCGGTGCGGGTGGACAAGCTGACCCTGGCCGCGCTCGCCGGCACCCTCGGCGACCAGGACACCCCCACCCGTCGGGCGTTGCACGCCGACCCGGTGGTGCTGCGTCAGCGGACCGAACGGCTGCGCGACGCGCTCACGGCCGAGGGTCGCACGGCGGAGGTGGTGCCGTCGGTGGCGGTGGTCGGCGGCGGCGGCGCACCCGGCGTCGAGCTCGACTCGTGGGCGCTGAGCCTGCCGGAGCGGTACGCGGGCCCGCTGCGGGTCGGCGACCCACCGGTACTGGGGCGGGTGGTCCGTGGCCGGCTGCTGCTGGACCTGCGCTGCGTGCCCGAGCGGGCCGACGGGTTGCTGCGCGCGGCGGTGCTGGCCGTGTCGGGAGACGACTGACCATGCTGGTGGTGGCCACCGCCGGGCACGTCGACCACGGCAAGTCGACGCTGGTGCGGGCGCTGACCGGGATGGAACCGGACCGCTGGGCGGAGGAGCGCCGCCGGGGCATGACCATCGACCTCGGGTTCGCCTGGACGGCGCTGCCGTCGGGTCGTACCGTCGCGTTCGTCGACGTGCCGGGGCACGAGCGGTTCGTGCCGAACATGCTGGCCGGGGTGGGTCCGGTGCCGGCCGCCGTGGTGGTGGTCGCGGCCGACGAGGGTTGGATGCCGCAGTCCGCCGAGCACCTGGCCGCCCTGGACGCGCTCGGCGTCGGGTACGGCCTGCTGGTGGTGACCCGGGTGGACCTGGCCGATCCGGCGGCGGCCCTGGCCCGGGCCCGGTCGGAGCTGGCGGTGACCTCGCTCGCCGGGGTCGAGGCGGTGCCGGTCAGTGCCGTGACCGGCGCCGGCCTGCCTGCGCTGCGGGCCGCGCTGGACCGGTTGGCCGACCGGATGCCGGCCCCGGTGCCCGACGGCCCGGTCCGCCTTTGGGTGGACCGCTGTTTCACGGTGCGGGGCAGCGGTACGGTCGTGACCGGCACCCTGGGTGCCGGGCGGCTGCGCGTCGGTGACGAACTGGAGGTGGCCGGCAGCGGCGAACCGGTGCGGATCCGGGGCCTGCATCGGCTCGGTGTCGCCTGCGTCGAGGCGGTGCCGGTGGCTCGGGTGGCGGTGAACCTGCGGGGGGTGGCCCGCGACCGGATCAGCCGCGGCGACGCGCTGCTCACCCCGGGTCGGTTCCGCCCCACCGACCTGGTCGACGTACGCCTGGCCGGTGTCGCGGTGACCGAGCTGCCGGTGACGCTGACGCTGCACGTCGGTTCGGCCGCGGTGCCGGTGCGGATCCGTCCGCTGGGGTCGGACACGGCCCGGCTGCGGCTGAGCCGCCCGCTGCCGCTGCTGGTGGGGGACCGGGCGTTGCTGCGTGATCCGGGCCGCCGGTACGTCGCCGGGGCGGTCACCGTGCTCGACGTGTTGCCGCCCCCGTTGGCTCGTCGGGGTGCCGCGGCGGCCCGGGCGGCGGTGCTGGCCACCCTGGACGGTCGTCCCGATCTCGCCGGTGAGCTGGGCCGCCGCGGCCTGGCCCGGGTCGGCGACCTGGTCCGTGCGGGGGTGCCGGTGACCCGGTCGCCGGTGGCGGGTGACTGGCTGGCCGATCCGGCTCACTGGCGGCGGTTGGGCGATCGGCTCGCCGTGGCCGTGGCCGAGCACGCCGCCGCGCATCCGCTGGCGGCGGGTGCCCCGGTCGAGCAGCTCCGCCGGCGCCTCGACCTGCCCGACCGGTTGCTTGTCGAGGCGCTGGTCCGGCCGCCGCTGCGGCTGGTCGCCGGTCGGGTGGTGGGACCCGGCACGGCGGCGCTGCCCGAGCCGGTGGCCCGCGCGTTGGCCCTGGTGAGCGAGGACTACGCGGCCCACCCGTTTCGCGCCCCCGACGCCGCGCGGCTCACCGCCGTCGGGTTGGGTGCCCGGGAGATCGGTGCGGCGGTACGGGCCGGGGCGCTGCTGCGACTGACCGGTAACGTGCTGCTGCCGCCCGGCGCGCCGCAGCAGGCGGTGCGGGTGCTGACCGGGCTGCCGCAGCCGTTCACCCTCAGCGCCGCCCGGCAGGCGCTCGACACGACCCGCCGGGTGGCGGTGCCGTTGCTGGAGTTGCTGGACCAGCGGGGACTGACCCGGCGACTGCCGGATGACGCCCGGGTGGTGGTGGATTGAGCGCATCGTCGCCCCGGAACCGGAGCCGGCACCTACCGTGACGGCATGGACCCCTCGGCGGTCTGGCGGGACCGGCAGCACCGGTGGCGGATCGAGGCGTACCGGGCGCCGGACCTGCGGTTCGCCGTCTACGCGACGAACGGCACCACTGAGTCCGCGCCGCTGTGGCTGTTCGGCATGTCGGCGTTGGCGCGGTGGCTGATGAGCCACAAGATCTCCCTCGACGATCTGGAGGTCGACTGAACGCTCCCTCCTGTGGGGGACATATACCGCCAAAACGCCCGATCGCGTCTGGTGGCGCGTACGGTGCCGACTGTGAAGGACCGAGGCATCCGGAAGTTCCTCGCGGTGCTCGCCGGCCTCGCCGTGATCTACTTCGGCACCACCGGCCGGTCGCCGGAGGAGGGGCGCGGCCTCTCCGGCGGGTTGGTGGTGCTGGCGTTGCTGGCGTCGCTGCTGGTGTGGTACCTGACCAGGCCCGGCGGCGACGCGGCGAAGTGACGCTGCTCAGCGGGTGGCGGCGGCGCGGGTGATCTGCCCGGCCGACTCCTCACCGAGGGCGACCCGGACCAGTGCCGAGGCGAGCCGACCGAAGTCGACGTCGTCGACGAGCCGGGCCAACCGGTCCGTGGTGGCCGGCAGACCGAGCCGTCGCGCTCCGGCCACCGCCCGCCGGTCGGCGTACGGGCGCAGCTCCGGCCAGACCGACTGCACCTCGCGCAGGAAGATGTCCGCCCCGGTGGGTCCGATGCCGGGGAACTCGGTGAGCAGCCGGCGCAGCTGCCTCGGCTCGCCGGCCGCCTCCCGGTGCATCCGCCGCAGGTCGCCGTGCCAGCGGTCCAGGCAGAGCCGGGCGCCGGAGCCGAGCATCGTGGCGGTCCGCTCGTCGTAGCGGCGGTAGTGGCCGCGACCCAGTGCGTCGACCCGTTGCTGCCAGCTGGCGGCCTCCATGGCCTGCGGGGTGCGGTAGCCGGCCGCGAAGAGTTCCCGGGCCGCCGCCACCCCCACCTGCGCCCGGATCCGGGTGCTCAGCAGCGTGACCAGCACCAGCAGCTGGTACAGCGGCGCCGGTCGGTCGGCCAGCGCGATGCCGGCCTCCTCGGCGTACGTACGGCGGGTCAGCAGGGTCCGCGCCAGCGCCCGTTGGTCGCCCATCCGCGGGGTGTACCCACCGGCGGCACGGTTAGCCCTCGCCGGGCTGACCGCGCCGGAATGCCGCCGACGGGGACGGGTAAGCCGCGGGTGAACGCGGCAGCTTGCCGCGTACCGGCGAAGGGAGAGCACCGTGACGAACCCGCAGCAGCAGGAACTGCGGCGCAACGCCCTCGGTGACACCAGCCAGGACAACAAGGGCCCCGATCCGGTGGGCCATCCCCGGAACCGTGGCTCGTCGCCGGGTGACACCGGCCGCAAGGTGCCGCACGGCCAGGTGTCGCCGTACGGTCCGAGCGGACCGGTCGCCGAGGACGACAGCGACCGGTAGCTGGACGCACTAGCTCGACGGCCGCAGCCGGTTCCAGGTGGCTGCGGCCGTCAGCCCGAAGGCGAGGTGCGGGCCGAGGTCGGCGAGCCAGTCGACGCGGCGCCAGGTGCGCGGATCGGTGACGCCGAGCAGGGTCAGCGATCCGTCCGTCAACGTCATCACGCCCCCGCCGAGCAGGACGGCAGCCCGCAGCAGCGGCTGTCGACGGCCCCGGGTCAGCAGGGCGAAGCCGGTGGCGGCGGCGGCACCGACGGCGTAGCCCATCAGCGCACCGAGGCCGCTGCGCCGGTTGTCCGCCTGTTGCGGTGAGCCCAGGGACAGATGGCTGATGCGGGCCACCTTCCCGGCGCTGCGCTCCGGCGTCTGGCTGGCCGGTCGGGCCCGGGCCGTCATGTCCAGGTAGGTCGCGATGTTGAGTGCGGTGGTGCCGACGGCCCCGGCGATGAGGCCGTCGGTCAGGTCGGTCGCCCTCACTTCTTCGGATCTCCGGGCTCGCGGTTGCCCTTGGGCCCGTAGGTCCGCTCGCCCCGCACGACGCCGCGCCGGCCCCGGTCCTCCCGCAGGATCCGGTTCGCCGCCTCGTCGGCCTTCTGGTCCGGGGTGTGTCGGCCCGAGCCGTCGATGGCGTTGCGGAGGCGGGCACGCTGCTTGTCGTAGGCGTTGCTGCCGGGTCGCGGTCCGGGCATGACTGTCTCCTTTGTTCGGCGCCTCGTCGTCGCGGCCTCGGTAGACCCGTTGGGTCGTGGCCGTGGCGTCGGCTCGCCGCCGGTGGCGGACGCGGCCCGTCTACCCGCCTGAACCGCCGTCAACCGTGCCGGCCGGTCATCGGGGCGGGCGTACCACCGCGACCGGACAGTGACTGTGGTGCAGCAGTGACTGGCTCACCGAACCCAGCAGCAGTCCGGTCACCTCACCCCGCCCCTGTCCACCGACCACCATCAGTTGCGCCTGGCGGGAGGCGTCGGTGAGCACCCGTGCGGCGCGACCCCGCACCGAGCTGCGGGTGATCTGCACCTCGGGGTACCGCTCGGTCAGCCCGGCGATGGACTCGGCCACCGCGCGGTCCTCGTCGGCCCGTAACTCGGACTCGTCGTACACCAGCGGCTGCATGTCACCCGGACCGGTGGACACCGGATGCCGGTAGGCGTGCAGCGCGAGCACCGCGGCATCGCGCAGCGCGGCCTCCTGGACGGCGAACTCCACGGCCCGGCGGGACAGTTCCGACCCGTCCACCCCGACCACCACGGCACCGTCGGCGCGCGAGGTGCCGCGCGCCACCAGCACCGGACAGTCGGCGTACGCGGCCAGCTTCACCGCGACCGAGCCGAGCACCAGCGCCGCGAACCCACCGCCGCCGCGGTCACCGACCACCACCATCGTCGCGGTGGACGCCTCGGCGAGCAGCACGGCCGTGGCCTCACCGTCGACGAGCTCGCCGGTGACCCGGAGCCCGGGAGCGGTCGCCTCGGCCTCGTCGACGGCGGTGGCGACCAGTTGCTCCGCGCGCGCTCGCAGCCCGCCGTCGGGGGCGCCCTGCGTGGCCGGACGGACGGGGGAGTGCAGCGTCGGCCAGATGAAGGCGTGCACTACCCGCAGCGGTCGGCCGCGGTGGGCAGCCGCCGTGGCGGCAAGTCGGAGCGCGGCGCGGGCGGACTCGGAGCCGTCCACGCCGACCACCACCGCCGCACCGCTGTCCGGGGTCACCGTCGCCTCCCGTGCTCGGTCGTCATCGGGACCGGTCCCGGTCAGTATCGCCGTCTCCCGGCGGCCGGCGGGGCGATACCGCCGAGGCGGTCGGCCGGGTGACCATGCGTGGATCCATCTCCGTATGATGCTTGCCCCAGAGCAAGTATTTTCGGAGGATGGTCATGGCGGATGCCCCCACAGGGATTTCCCGCGCCCTGCGTGAGGCCCCGCCCGACCGCGTGGTCGAAGCCGCCGACCTGGCCATCCGGTCGGCGCTCGGTGCGTCGGGCACCGCCGTCTACCTCGCCGACTACCGGATCAGCGGGTTGTGGCCGGTGCTCGACTCGCGCCCGGGCGGCGCGGCCGGCTCGGACGTCCAGGGTACGGTGCGGCGCTGCTTCAGCAGCCAGCAGCCGGTCCGGCAGTCCGGTGAGGACGGGCGGTGCCGCATCCACCTGCCGCTGACGGTGTGGGGCGAGCGGCTCGGCGTGCTCATGGTCGAGCTGACCGGCGAACCGACGGAGACGGTGGTGCGCGCGGCGGTCGACATGGCCGGGGATCTGGCCATGTCGCTGCGGGCGGCCGACCGGGAGACCGACCGCTACCGGCGGGTCCGGCGGCGGGAGCGGCTGAGCATGGCGGCGGAGCTGCAGTGGGAACTGCTGCCAGGGCGCAGCGTCAGCCACGACTCCTTCCACCTGGCGGGTCAGCTCGAACCGGCGTACACGGTGGGTGGTGACCACTTCGACTGGTCCCTGGACGAGGGGCGGCTCACCGTCACGGTGCTCAACGGCGACGGTATCGGCCTCGCCGCCGCGCTGTTGACGGCGGTGACGGTGAACGCGATGCGCAACGCCCGCCGCTCCGGTGGCGGCCTGGTGGAACAGGCCGAGCTGGCCTCCGACACGGTCTACTACCAGCATCGGGGCGATCGGCACGTGGCCACGCTGCTGCTCGAACTGGACTGTGCCAGCGGCCGGGTGCGGGCGGTGGACGCCGGCTCGCCGCATCTGGTGCGGGTGCGGGGCGGTGCGGTGTCCCGGGTCGCCCTGGAACAGCAGCTACCGCTGGGCATGTTCGGCGAGACCCGGTACGACCTCCAGGAGTTCGACCTCGACCCGGGGGACCGGTTGTTCGTCGTCTCCGACGGGGTGTGGGCGGCGGATCCGAGCGGCCGGGAGACGTACGGCGAGCGGGCGATGGCCCGGGCGATGCGGGCCACACGGTTACAGCCGCCGACCGAGGCGGTTGGTACGGTGATGCGCGAGTTGCAGAGCTTCCACGCGGACGCCGATCTGCGGGACGACGCGGTTGTCGTCTGTCTGGACTGGCGTGGCTCGGCCGGCCGGGATCTGGGTTGACCTACCGTGGGGCGGGTCGGTGTGGACAGCGGAACGATCGCAGGGGACATCGGGTGGAGCGACCGGATCTCAGCGCGGCGATGGACACGGCCGCCGAGGCGCTGGTGGGCGTGCTCGACTCGGCCGTGCACCGGCACCGGCTCGCGGTGTCGCCGACCCAGCTACGGGTGCTGTCCCTGCTCAGCGTCCGTCCGGAGACGAATGTCAACGGGCTGGCCGAGCTGCTGGACGTGGTGCCCTCCTCGGCCAGCCGGCTCTGTGACCGGCTGGAGGCGATCGGGCTGGTGCGCCGTACGGTCGACCCGCGGGATCGTCGGGAGGTGCGCCTTGCCCCGACCGCCGCCGCCGAGGCGCTGCTGGCGGAGGTGCGCTCACGCCGGCACGAGGCGGTACGGGCCGTCCTCGAACGGATGCCGGTCCGGGGACGGCAGGAGCTGCTCTGGGCGCTTGTGGCCTTCGGGCGGGCGGCGACTGCGCAGCGCGCGGCCACCCGTAGTACCTGACCCTAGTATCCTAGGACGTTTTACGCGCAGTGACGCCAGTCACACCAGCATCGATCGACGACCGACCCGCCACCTCTGGGCAGCGGAAGCATCACGACAGCCCGCTATAGTGGCAGCGCATCCGACCGGCCGGTGATCATCGACGATGGACGGCCGGGGCAGGAATCACAGGGGGCGCCGGCAGCAGCCGGCTGGATACGCGTACGACGCCGCGCGGCGGACCAGGGCCGCGGTGCCCGAGCGCGTCGCGGAGGAGGTTCGGTGTCGGGTCGGGCGGAGCGACCGCAGGCCCGCGGCGGCGATGGCCGGACATCCGACGACCGGGTGCTCACCTGGCCGAACCTGATCAGCTTCGTCCGCCTGCTGGGTGTGCCCCTGTTCCTCTTCCTGTTCCTGGTGGCTCGCGCCGACGTCGCCGCGATCGTGGTGCTGGCCGTCGGCGGCACCAGCGACTGGGTGGACGGCTGGATCGCCCGGCGGCTGGGACAGGTCAGCCGGCTCGGCGAACTGCTCGACCCGCTCGCCGACCGGCTCTACATCCTCGCCACCCTCATCGCGTTCACCGCCCGTGAGGTGGTGCCGTGGCAGTTCACCGCCGCACTGCTGGCGCGGGAGCTGCTGCTGCTGGGCTCGCTCGGCGTGCTGCGGCGACACGGCTACGGGCCGCCGCCGGTGCACTACGTCGGTAAGACGGCCACCTTCCTGTTGCTGGCCGCCTTTCCGATCCTGCTGCTGGCCGCGGTGGTTCCGGCGGCCGCGGCGACCGTCGGCGCGATCGGCTGGGCGTTGGCGTGGTGGGGTCTGGTGCTCTACTGGATCGCCGGTGTGTTGTACGTGATCCAGGCCCGGCAGTTGGTGCGGGCGGTACGCGAGCGGCAGGAAACGGTCGCATGAGCGCGCGGCGGCGAGCGGTCCATCGACTCAGCGCCCTGCTGCCGCACGGGGGAGGGCCGTCATGAGCGACGATCCCGGTCAGAGCCGGCGTGGGCCGAGGGGCTTCACCCCGGACTTTCTCACCGAGTTGTTCCGTAATCCCTTGGATCCGGGCTACGCCGACGCGGCGGCCCGACGGGCGAAGACCGGCCGGCCGGCCCGGTCGGGCTGGTCGGTGGGGCCGATCGGCCTGGTGGTGGTCGTGCTGCTCGGGTTCCTGTTCGCGGTGGCCTACCGGCAGACGGTGGCCGAGGAGCCGGGTCGTGCGCAGGCCCGCTCGGGCCTGGTGGCGCAGATCAAGCAGCGGCAGGGTGAGACCGACGCGCTGTCGACGCGGGCCGAGGAACTGCGCGAGGAGGTCAACCGGCAGCGGGAGGCCGCGTTGGGTGGTTCCCACGCGGCCCGGTTGCGGGAGCTGGAGGCGAGCACCGGCCTGGGGCGGGTGCGCGGTGACGGTGTGGTGGTGGAGTTGGCGGACGCGCCGGCTGGTCAGGACGCGCTCAGCGGCACCGACGCCGGTCCGGCGCAGGTGATCTACCTTGATCTGCAGAGCGTGGCGAACGACCTGTGGGGGGCCGGTGCCGAGGCGATCGCGATCAACGGGCAACGGTTGACGTCGACGTCGACGATCCGTTCCGCGGGTCAGGCGATCCTTGTCGACTTCCGTCCGGTGACCGGGCCGTACGAGGTGAGTGCGATCGGGCCGGACGGCATGCGTGAGCGGTACGAGGCCAGCGGGAGCGCGTTGACGATGCGCCAGGTGGCGAAGGTGACGGGGGTCTCCTTCGCGGTGCGCGACGCCGACGACCTCACGCTGCCCGCTGCTCCGGAGCCACGGCTACGCTACGCGGAGCCCGCGGTGAGTCCGAGCGTGTCGTCGTCGGGCGCAGACGAGTCGTCCGGCTCGGGTACGTCCCCCAGTCCCTCCGGAGGTGGTCGATGATCGCGGTGCTGGCCCTGTTGGCCGGTGTGCTGCTCGGGCTGTGGCTTGATCCCACGGTGCCGGCGGCGTTGCAGCCGTACCTGCCGATCGCGGTGGTGGCCGCGTTGGACGCGGTGTTCGGTGGGGTTCGGGCGAAGCTTGACCGCATCTTCGACGACAAGCAGTTCGTGGTGTCGTTCATCTCGAACGTGCTGGTGGCCGCGCTGATCGTGTATCTGGGTGACCAGTTGGGGGTGGGCGGTCAGTTGTCCACCGGTGTGGTGGTCGTGTTGGGGGTTCGAATCTTCGGCAACGTGGCGGCGATCCGTCGGCACCTGTTCCGGGCGTAGGTTTGTGGCGTGAATGACGAGCACACGCAGACGGGTACGGGGTGGCCGCAGCCGGCGGAGCCGGCGCGGCCGGACGGCCCGGCGGGAGAGCCGGATCCGCGTCCGGAGGCGCCGGATCCGGACGAGTTGAGTCCGTTGTCGCCGCAGGGTCACCCGGCGGAGGACGAGGAGCCGTCGGCCGCGCCGGACGGGTCGGTCTCGGCGGCGCCCGCCGAGCCGGCTGCGGCGGTGCCGCCGTGGCGGCGGTTGAGTTCCGCCGCGGTGATGATCGTGGTGTTGCTGGGGCTGCTGGGGTTCACCCTGGCGGTGCAGCTGAAGATGACGACGACGGATTCGTCGTTGGCGGCGGCGCGGCAGGAGGATCTGGTCCGGATCCTGTACGACCTGGAGGCGCGGGAGATCCGGTTGCGGCAGGACATCGCCGCGTTGGAGGACAGCCAGCGGCAGTTGCGTTCGGGTGAACAGGGGCGTCAGGCCGCGTTGGAGGAGGCGACCCGGCGGGCGGACGAGTTGGGCATTCTGGCGGGTACGTTGCCGGCGCGGGGTCCGGGTCTGACGGTGCGGTTCCAGGCGGGGACGAAGCCGATCTCGGCGGTGCGGGTGTTGGACGCGGTGCAGGAGCTGCGGGGCGCCGGTGCGGAGGCGATGCAGATCTCCGGTGGTGACCGGGCGACGGTGCGGATCGTGGCGTCGACGTATTTCCTGAACGGGGAGGGCGGGTCGTTGATCGTGGACGGGCGTCCGTTGACGGGGCCGTTCACGATCACGGTGCTGGGTGACCCGGCGACGATGCGTACGGCGCTCAACATTCCTGGTGGGGTGGTCGCGTCGGTGGCCGGTGACGGCGGTAACGTGATCGTTGAGGAGCGTGAGGTTGCCGAGGTCTCGGCACTGCACGATCCCCGCCCGATGGAACATGCCCGTCCGGTCTCCTGAAGGTCGGCGGGCGGCACCGGTTGGTCCGGTGTCGCGATGGATGAGGACGCTGCTGGTGATTCCTGAGGATCTGCGTTACACCGCCGAGCACGAGTGGGTGGCTGCCGCGGACGGTGGGGCCGTTCGGGTGGGCATCACCCATTTCGCGCAGGATGCTCTTGGCGACATCGTGTATGTGCAGTTGCCGGAGGCGGGGGCGGCGGTGGCGGCCGGTGAGTCGTTGGGTGAGATCGAGTCGACCAAGAGTGTGTCGGAGCTGTACGCCCCGGTGGCTGGGACGGTGTCGGCGCGCAACGAGGCGTTGGTCGACACGCCCGAGGTGATCAACAGTGATCCGTACGGCGCGGGCTGGTTGGTGGAGATCGCGGTGTCGGATCCGGCGGCGGTGGACGCGTTGTTGAGTGCGGACGCGTATCGCGAGTTGACGGAGAGCTGAGCTTTCTTGCTGTGCGGGCGGGGCGGTGTCTGCCGCGCGTCCGGTTGCCCTGTTTTTCGGCGCTGGCTAGGCTCGCCCAGTCGACCGAGAACCCATTAGTTGAGCGTCGCGGACAGCCTTTCGGGGCACGGAGAGCCAGCCGCCGGGTGGATGAGAGCCCGGCGGCCAGACCCGCCGTCTCCCGACGCCGACCGAAACAGATTCCGTGAGGTGGTCCCCATGACTCGCCCAGGCGACGAGTTCCCCCCGCTCGACGTCACGTCGACGCTCAATCTCGGTTCGCTCGAGGAAGCGCTGGAGGGGCCGGACACCGATGTGGTGCCGAGCCGGATGTCCGGTTCGCTGCCGCCGGGGATGGCACTGCTGGTGGTCCGGCGGGGGCCGAACGCGGGTGCCCGGTTCCTGTTGGATCATGACGTGACGACCAGTGGGCGGCATCCGGACAGTGACATCTTTCTCGACGACGTGACGGTGTCGCGTCGGCACGCGGAGTTCCACCGGGATGGTGGGACGTTCACGGTGCGGGACGTGGGCAGTTTGAACGGCACGTACGTGAACCGGGAGCGGGTCGAGGCGGCGACCTTGAGCAACGGTGACGAGGTGCAGATCGGCAAGTTCCGGGTGGTGTTCATCGCCGGTCCGCGCCCGGAGGGTGAGGCCGGCCGGGGGTGAACGAGCCTGCGGCCTCCAGGCCGTCCGGGGTGGGTGGCGCCCCGCCGTTGATGAGTATCGGCGAGGTGCTGGCCCAGTTGCGGGCGGATTTTCCGGACGTGACGATTTCGAAGTTGCGGTTTCTTGAGGCTGAGGGCCTGGTGGAGCCGCAGCGTACGGCGGCGGGTTACCGGAAGTACGGCTGGGACGATGTGGCGCGGTTGCGGTTCGTGCTGACCGCGCAGCGGGATCAGTATCTGCCGTTGCGGGTGATCCGTGAGCAGTTGGCGCGCTGGGACACCGATGGTGAGGTGCCGGAGGGTTCGCGTCCGGCGTTGGTGGCGGTGGGGCCTGACGGTGCGGTGCCGGGTCGTGGCGCGGCGTCGGCGGTCGAGTCGGCGCAGGTCCGGTTGGATCGTGCCGAGTTGGTGGCGCGTAGTGGGCTGGACGAGTCGACGTTGGGTGAGTTGGAGCGGCTCGGGCTGGTGGTGTCGGATCCGCCGGGGTGGTACGACGGCGATGCGTTGATCATTGCGCGGGCGGTGGCGGGTCTGGCCGCGTACGGGTTCCAGCCGCGGCATCTGCGGGGTTATCGGACGGCGGCCGATCGTGAGGTCGGTTTGTTCGCGCAGTTGGTGGCGCCGTTGGTGCGGCAGAGTGATCCGGCGGCGCGGGCGCGGGCGGCGGAGACGGCGCGGGAGTTGGTGGCGTTGTCGCAGCAGTTGCATGCGGCGTTGGTGCGGGTGGGGTTGCGCTCGACGTTGGGGCGGTGAGGTGCGTGTGCGTGCTGATCAGCCGGTTCGTGAGTGGCGTAGGCTTGCGGGGGTAACCCCTCTTCTGGCGCGGGCGTGGGTGCGTGCAGCGCATGCGACGGCCGTGTCGCGGTCCGTGTACCGTGCAGGGAAGGGCGCGGTGCGGCGTAGGTGACAACGACACGGAGGCGGCGGTGCGCGAGCTGAGCGTGGTCGGGGTTCGGGTTGAGTTGCCCAGCAACCAGCCGATCGTCCTGCTCAGGGAGGTCGAGGGGGACCGCTATCTGCCGATCTGGATCGGCGCGGTCGAGGCGACGGCGATCGCTTACGAGCAGCAGGGTGTCAAGCCGGCGCGCCCGTTGACCCATGATCTTCTGCGGGATGTGTTGGCGGCGTTGAAGGCGCCGTTGCGGGCGGTGGAGATCACCGAGTTGAAGGAGAACGTGTTCTTCGCTGATCTGTTGATCGGTGATGGGGTGCGGGTCTCGGCTCGGCCGAGTGATTCGATCGCGTTGGCGTTGCGGGTGGGTGCGCCGATTCGTTGTGCCGAGCAGGTCCTCAGCGAGGCGGGGATCGTGATTCCCGACGAGCAGGAGGACGAGGTGGAGAAGTTCCGGGAGTTCCTGGATCAGGTGCGTCCGGAGGATTTCGCCGGCTGAGAGTTCGGCCCTGCCGGTGTCGGTGGGAAGGCCGTGTGGGCGGTGACTGTCGGTTATGGTGATGGTCATCGCTGTCGATGCGCGGCGTGTCGCGACGGTTTCTCCGTGGTAACTCCTGGCGGTCGCTATAGGGTTGCCGTGTCGAGGGGTGCGCGTTCCGGAAGCGGCGTGGCACCGCACTGACGGGGAGGTTGTCCGGATGTACGAGCCGCGGGATTCCGATCAGGGTGCGGTGTCGGGTGAGCCGGGTGGGATGCCCGGGTCGGCAACTGACGGTGACGGTGCGGTGGGGTACCGGGGTGTGACGGCCTGCCACGCGGTGGGGATCAGTTACCGCCAGTTGGATTACTGGGCGCGTACGGCTCTGGTGGTGCCGAGTGTGCGGGACGCCTCGGGTTCCGGCACGCAGCGGTTGTACTCATTTCGCGACCTGGTGGTGTTGAAGGTGGTGAAGCGGCTGCTGGACGCCGGGGTGTCGCTGCAGAACATCCGTAAGGCGATCGAGGCGTTGCGGTCGCGGGGCGTGGCGGATCTGGCCGGCATCACGTTGATCTCCGATGGGACGACGGTGTACGAGTGTCGTTCGCCGGAGGAGGTGGTCGACCTGTTGCAGGGCGGCCAGGGGGTGTTCGGCATCGCGATCGGTGGCGCGTTCAAGGAGATCCAGGGTTCGTTGTCGCATCTGCCGGCGGAGCCGGCGGCGGTGTCGGTGGAGCCGGGTCCGGCTGAGGTCGCCGAGGGTGGCGCGGTGGGCGACGAGTTGGCCGCGCGGCGGGCCCGGCGGCGGGCGGGTTGAGTTGGTCCACTGTGGTGTCCCGCGGTCGCGCTGCCGCTGGTGACGCTGTTCCGTCGGTCCAGGTTGTGCACTCTCGGTGACAGCGCCGGGTGGCTCGGGTGACGACCCGGAGTGAGTTTTGTGACTCTTCGTGTCTGGTTGTTGTCGGGAATCCGATGGGTCGCCGGTGACGGGGCGGGCGGGGCACGCTATCGTCCGACACGGTCTGCCGGCTGACGCCGCCGTGGGGTGGTGCAGACGTCGGCGGGTTGTCGTCGCGTGCGCTGACACCGCGCGTCCCCTCACGACGGAAGGAAACAACCGTGACGGTTACCGAAGAGACCGCTCCGGTCTCGCATTACGAGCGCATCGGTGGGGCGGCGGCGGTGAAGGCCGCTGTCGAGTTGTTCTACGACCGGGTGCTCGCCGATCCGGAGCTTGCCGGCTACTTCGCCGAGGTGGACATGGCGGGGCAGCGTCGGCACCTGGCGTTGATGCTGGCGGTGGTGCTCGGTGGTCCGAACGAGTACACCGGCCGGGACCTGGCGTCGGCGCACCGGCCGTTGAACATCCCGGTGGCGCACTACGTCATGGTGGGTGAGCATCTGACGGCGACGTTGACGCAGCTGGGTGTGCCGGGTGACATCATCGCCGACGTGCAGGCGGTGCTGGCGCAGGTGCAGGACCAGGTGGTGGCCGGCGGGGACCAGGCGGGCGCCTGAGCGTGGACGTGCCCCGGCTCAAGCAGAGCTGGTCGCTGGTCGCCGCGCACGGTGACCAGGTGCCGCTCTACTTCTATTCGACGCTGTTCCTGGCGTATCCGGAGACCCGGCAGATGTTCCCGACGAACATGGCGGGGCAGCGGGATCGGCTGGTGACCGCGCTCGGGCACATCGTGTCCCAGGTGGACCAGGTGGACCGGTTGGTGGGTTTCCTGCAGGATCTGGGCGTCGACCACCGTAAGTTCGCGGTGCGGGCGGAGCATTACCCGGCGGTGGGTGAGGCGTTGCTGGCGACGCTGCGGCATTTCCTCGCCGACCAGTGGACCGACGAGTTGGCGCAGGACTGGGCGGCGGCGTACGGGCTGGTGGCGCAGGTGATGACCGAGGCGGCGCAGGCCGCTGAGGCGACGAGTCCACCGTGGTGGGCCGCGGAGGTGGTGGGGCACGAGCGGCGGGCGTTCGACGTGGCGGTGCTGACGTTGCGTCCGCAGTATCTGTTGCCGTTCACCGCTGGTCAGTCGATCGGGGTGTCGCATCCGGCGGTGCGGTCGTGGCGGTACTACTCGCCGGCGAACGCGCCACGTGCGGACGGCACTGTGGAGTTGCATGTGCGGGCCGCGCCGGGCGGTGCGGTGTCGTCGCGGCTGGTGTACGGGTGTGCCGTGGGTGACCAGGTGCATCTGGCCGCTCCGGTGGGTGACGGGTTGACGTTGCGGGCGGCCGGTTCGGCAGATCTGCTGCTGTTGGCCGGTGGTACCGGTTGGGCGCCGTTGAAGGCGTTGGTGGAGCAGGTGGCCGCGGAGGGGTCCCGGCGTCGGGTCGACGTGTACGTGGGGGCACGGTCACGCAGTGAGTTCTACGACGGTGACGCGTTGGAGAAGTTGACCGCCTCGTATCCGTGGTTGTCGGTGACGCAGGTGGTCGGGTTGGACCTGAACCGGCCGGGGGAGTTCGTGTATCCGGTGGACCGGGCGCTGGCCGACGGTGACTGGCGGTCCCGGCATGTGTACGTGTGTGGTTCCGACGACATGGTGTCGCACACGGTGGCGATTCTGACCCGGTCCGGCTTCCATGCCGGGCAGGTGCATCACGAGGGTCTGGGTAGGCACTGGTACGGCCCCTCGTGGCGGACGGCGGTGGGAGGCCCCGCTGTCTCTGACGATTCCGGAGGTGCCCGGTGAGTGAGCCTCGTGGCCGCGAGTGGCGGGCCGGTGCGGTGAGTGGGGTCCCGGTCGGCCGGTACGACGGTGGGCAGGTCGCCACTGGTGCGCAGGTGCGGATGACCGCCGACCGGGTGCGCCGGTGGGAGTTCGGGTCGTCGTCGTTCGGGCGGCGTGGGTACGACCAGAACGACGTGGACCGGTTCCGGGTGCAGGTGGCCGATGAGTTGGATCTGCTGTCGACGCAGGTGGCGAACCTGCGGGCGGAGAACGAGCGGCTCAACGACCATGTGGAGTTGCATCGTCACGGGGTGATTCCGAGTTCGGAGCCGGCGTCGAAGGTGCCGGCGGCCAAGGAGGTGAATCTGCTCTCGGCGGCGCAGCGGGAGGCCGAGCAGATCATCGCGCAGGCGCACGACTACGCGCGGCGGGTCGCCGAGTATGCCCGTACCCAGTACGAGAGCTATGTGCGGGCGGCGGTGGAGGAGGCCCGTCAGGAGGCGGAGCGGGTGGTGCAGGACTACCACGTGGCGGCGGGGCCGACGTTCGACGACGGGGTGGCCGCGCGGGAGGCACTGCGGATCTACGGCGAGATGATGATCTCGCACATGCAGGCGGCGGCGCGGCATCTGGACGACGGCAGTGAGCAGTTGTCCCGGACCATGGAGCGCATCGGCGCGCAGCCGGCGGCGGCCGGTGCGGCGGCGGCCCGGTCGTTGCCTCGGCACCAGCAGCGCTGACCCGAGACCGCCCGGCTCGCCGGGGTGCCACCGGTGGCGGTTCACCGCCGCCGCCGGTGGTGTTCGTCGCTGACGGTGGTGCTGGGGCACGATGGGTGGGTGCAGGAGCTGATCGAGCCGTTGGCGGGTCTGGTGGCCGCCGGTGGGGTGGTGGTGCTCAGCGGCGCCGGGTTGTCCACCGAGTCGGGCATTCCCGACTATCGGGGGCCCAGTGGTGTCGCGCGCCGGCACACGCCGATGACGTACCAGACGTTTCTGACCGACGCGGTGGCGCGTCGGCGGTACTGGGCGCGCAGTCACCTGGGGTGGCGGTTGATCGCCGGGGCCGAGCCCAACGACGGGCACCGGGCGGTGGCCCGCCTGCAGCGGGGTGGGTTGGTGACGGGGATCATCACGCAGAACGTCGACGGGTTGCACGGCGCGGCCGGTAGCCGTGACGTGACGGAGTTGCACGGGCGGCTCGACGAGGTGGTCTGTCTGGGGTGCCGGCGTCGTACGTCGCGGGCGGAGGTGGACGGGCGGCTGCGGGCGGCCAATCCCGGGTTCGTCGCCCACGCCGTCGAGGTCAACCCGGACGGTGACGTGGATCTCGCTGACGCGCAGGTGGCGGCGTTCCGTACGGTCGACTGCGTGGCCTGTGGTGGGCTGCTCAAGCCGGACGTGGTGTTCTTCGGTGAGACGGTGCCGGCGGCGCGGGTGCAGGCGTGTTTCGCGTTGGTGGAGCAGGCTCGGCTGCTGCTGGTGCTGGGGTCGTCGTTGACGGTGATGTCGGGGCGCCGGTTCGTGGTACGGGCGGCGAAGCGGAACGTGCCGGTGGTGATCGTGAACCAGGGGCCGACCCGTGGTGACGGGTACGCGTGCCTGCGGGTTCCGGCGCCGTTGGGGCGGGTGTTGCCGGCGGTGGCCGACCGGCTGCTCGGTGCCGCACCGTCGGCGGTGCCGGCGGTGCCGAGTCCGGTCGGCGGGTGAGCGGGGGCAGGTCAGGGGGTTCGGTGCGGGCCGTCCGGCACGCTGGTAGCGTTGATCGCGCCGGTAGCACCGACGTGGGAGAGACCGCCTGGCGATCACCGGGGCGGCGCCGAAGGGGCAAATCCTCCCCGGAACCTCTCAGGCAGAAGGACCACGTCGGGTCAGGCACTGTGGAGCGCCCGCGGGTGTGACAGAGGGGGAGGGCCGACCTGTCGACCCCCGCCCGTGCAGGAGCGCCCATGACCGCCGAGCAGTTCGCCGACCGTCACATCGGTCCCGGTCCCGACGACGAGCGCCGCATGTTGGACACCGTCGGGTACGCCTCGATCGACGAGTTGATGGACGCGGCGATTCCCGAGGTGATCCGCTGGCACGGCCGGCTGGACCTGCCGCCGCCGGCCAGCGAACCGGACGCCTTGGCGGAGTTGCGGGCCCTGGCGGCCCGTAACACGGTCGCCGTGTCCATGATCGGGTTGGGGTATCACGGCACCCACACCCCGGCGGTGATCCGCCGCAACGTGTTGGAGAATCCGGCCTGGTACACGGCGTACACGCCGTATCAGCCGGAGATCAGCCAGGGTCGGTTGGAGGCGTTGCTGAACTTCCAGACCATGGTGTCGGATCTGACGGGCCTGGCGACGGCGAACGCGTCGATGCTCGACGAGGGCACCGCGGCGGCGGAGGCGATGACCCTGGCGCGGCGGGCGTCGAAGGCCGGCAGCCGGGTGTACGTGGTCGACGCCGACGCGCTGCCGCAGACCGTCGCGGTGCTCGCCGGGCGGGCGGAGCCGCTCGGTATCGAGGTGCGGGTGCTGGACCTGGACGTCGAGCCGTTGCCGGCGGAGTTCTTCGGTCTGCACCTGCAGTACCCGGGGGCGTCCGGTGCGGTGCGCGACCACGCCCCGCTGGTGCAGGCCGCGCACGCGGCGGGTGCGCTGGTGACGGTCGCGGCGGACCTGTTGGCGTTGACGGTGCTGCGGTCGCCGGGGGAGATCGGCGCGGACATCGCCGCGGGCACCACGCAGCGGTTCGGGGTGCCGATGGGCTTCGGTGGGCCGCACGCCGGCTACCTGGCGGTGCGGGCCGGTCTGGAGCGGATGCTGCCGGGCCGGCTGGTCGGGGTGTCCCGGGACGCGGCCGGCGCGGCGGCGTACCGGTTGGCGTTGCAGACCCGTGAGCAGCACATCCGGCGGGAGAAGGCGACAAGCAACATCTGCACCGCGCAGGTGCTGTTGGCGGTGATGGCCGGCATGTACGCCGTCTACCACGGTCCGGACGGGTTGCGGGAGATCGCGGCCCGTACCCACCGGATGGCGGCCCGGCTGGCCGCCGGACTGCGTGCCGGTGGCGTCGAGGTCGCCGAGGTGGCGTTCTTCGACACGGTGACCGCGCGGGTGCCGGGTCGGGCGGCGCAGGTGGTCGCCGAGGCGCGGCGGCGTGGGGTGAACCTGCGGCTGGTCGACACCGACCGGGTCGGTGTCTCCTGCGACGAGACCACGACGGTCGAGCAGGTGGCCGTGGTGTGGGCGGCCTTCGGTGTCGACGGCGTCGACGGGGAGGTGCCCGAGGGGTTGCCGGCGGCCCTGGCCCGCACCACCGACTTCCTGACCCATCCGGTGTTCCGCACCCACCGGTCGGAGACGTCGATGCTGCGGTACCTGCGTCGACTGGCCGACTTCGACTACGCCCTGGACCGGGGCATGATCCCGTTGGGGTCGTGCACGATGAAGCTGAACGCGACCACCGAGATGGAGCCGGTGAGCTGGGCCGAGTTCGCGGACATCCACCCGTTGGCGCCGGCGGAGCAGACCGCCGGCTACCGGGAACTGATCGGCCAGTTGGAGAGCTGGCTGGCGGAGGTGACCGGCTACGACGCGGTGAGTGTGCAGCCCAACGCCGGTTCGCAGGGCGAGTTGGCGGGGCTGCTGGCGATCCGCGCGTGGCATCGCAGCCGGGGTGAGCGGCACCGCGACGTGTGTCTGATCCCGTCGTCGGCGCACGGCACCAACGCGGCCAGCGCGGTGATGGCGGGGATGCGGGTGGTGGTGGTCGGCTGCGACGCCGACGGCAACGTCGACCTGGTGGACCTGGACGCGAAGATCGACGCGCATCGGGACACCCTCGCGGCGATCATGGTGACGTACCCGTCGACGCACGGGGTGTACGAGACGGGTATCGCGCAGTTGTGCGCGAAGGTGCACGACGCCGGTGGGCAGGTGTACGTCGACGGGGCGAACCTCAACGCGCTTGTCGGGTTCGCCCGGCCGGGCCGGTTCGGGGCGGACGTGTCGCACCTGAACCTGCACAAGACGTTCTGCATTCCGCACGGCGGCGGTGGGCCGGGGGTGGGTCCGGTGGCGGTGCGGGCGCATCTGGCGCCGTTCCTGCCGGGTGACCCGGCCGGTGCGCCGGTGGACGGGCGGCCGGCGATCGCGGCGGCCCGCTACGGGTCGGCGGGGATCCTGCCGATCCCGTGGGCGTACCTGCGGATGATGGGCGCCGACGGTCTGGCCCGGGCGACCGGGGTGGCGGTGCTGGCGGCCAACTACGTGGCGGCGCGGCTGCGGGAGCATTTCCCGGTGCTGTACGCGGGCAACAAGGGCCTGGTCGCGCACGAGTGCATCCTGGATCTGCGGCCAGTAACGAAGGCGACCGGGGTGAGCGTCGACGATGTGGCCAAGCGGCTCATCGACTACGGGTTCCACGCGCCGACGATGTCGTTCCCGGTGGCGGGGACGTTGATGGTGGAGCCGACCGAGAGCGAGGACCTGGCCGAGCTGGACCGGTTCTGCGACGCGATGATCGCCATCCGGGCGGAGATCGACAAGGTGGGTTCGGGTGAGTGGCCGGCCGGGGACAACCCCCTCGCGAACGCGCCGCACACGGCGGCGATGGTCGGCGGCGACGACTGGCCGCACCCGTACCCGAGGTCGGTGGGTGCGTGGCCGGCCGGGATGGACCGGGTAGGGAAGTACTGGCCGCCGGTGCGTCGGGTCGACGGCGGGTACGGCGACCGGAACCTGGTCTGCTCGTGCCCGTCACCGCAGGCCTACGAGAGTTGACCGGTCCGGTGCCGCGCCGACCTGGTCGTGGCGGTCCCTGACCGGGGGACTAGCCTGGGTCGGCGCGGGAAAGACGTCGTGACGGACCGTTACGGCGCCTCAGGCGGCGAGGGCGTGTCGGGCGGGGCCTCGGTGCGGTGCGATGCTGCTGCCGTCGGGCAGCAGCTCGCCGGTGTCCTCGAAGACGATGACTCCGTTGCAGAGCAGGCTCCAGCCCTGTTCACGGAAGCAGGCGATGACCCTGGCGGCTTCCCGGTCGGTGGCTTCGGCGGAGGGACAGGTGGGTTGGTGCTGGCACATCGGGTTCTCCGGACTGTGGGGGCACTGTGTCATGGTTCACATGACCAGTGACGCACAGTACCAAGCGGAAGCGTGCCGCATCGACCGGATGTCCGCGTGGTGCGCGGGAAATCCGCTGAACGGATGAGCATGAACCGCCCAGACGTCGTGGAAGCGCTCCCACGGATGGCTGTCGATCCGCCCGCGGTTCCCGCGTCCTGCCGCGGCCGGCTCGTCGAACGGGCCCGCTGGCAGTGGCACCCCGCCGACGGCGGCGACCCGGCCGGGTACGCCGAACAGTTCCTCGCCGAGCACGGCCTGCACCTGCACGACCTGGCCCGCCCGGCACGCCAGCACCACCGGCACGGTGTCTGCGGGGCCGCCCTCTACGTCTCCGCCGCCGCCGGAGCCCTGCTGGCCGGCGGCGCACCCGGCGCACCCAACCCCACCGGCCTGCCCGAGGTGGCCGTCGTCGTCTACGGCCACACCGAGGCGGCGCCGACGCGTCCCGACCCGCCGGCGCAGTGGTGGCGCGGCGCCTGGACCGAGAGCTGGAGCGAACGCCAGCACGCCGAGGCGGTCACCGCGATCCGCGAGGCCATCGGCCGCGGCGAGGTCTACCAGGTCAACCTCGTCGGGCACGCCAGCGCCCCCTACACCGGCGACCCGGTCCCCGCCCTGGCCCGCCTCGGCCGGCTGCCCGGAGCCCGCTACGGCGGCGTCCTCACCGGCCCCGGCTGGGCCATCGGCTGCGCCAGCCCGGAAACCCTGGTCGAGGTCCGCGCCGGCACCCTCACCACCCGACCCATCAAAGGCACCCGGGCGGCCACCACCGCCGGCCGGGCCGACCTGCTCACCTCCGCCAAGGAACGCGCCGAACACATCATGATCGTCGACCTGGAACGCAACGACCTGGCCCGCATCGCCCGCACCGGCAGCGTCCGCGTCGACGAGCTGTTCGCCGTACGCCGCTGGTGCGACCTGTGGCAGGCCGAATCCACCGTCCGCGCCGAGGTCGCCGACGGACTCGGCCTGGCCGACCTGCTGCGCGCCGTCTGCCCCGGCGGCTCGGTCACCGGCGCACCGAAACTCGCCGCCCTCGACCACATCGCCGCCCTCGAACCCGTCGGCCGCGGCGCCGCCATGGGCGCCCTCGGCTGGATCGGGGCCGACCACATCGACCTCGGCCTGACCATCCGCACCGCCGCCGTCGACGGCACCGCCGTGCACGTCTGGGCAGGCGGCGGCATCACCTGGGACAGCGACCCGGCCGCCGAGGTCGCCGAAGCCGCCGCCAAGACCGCGCCGGTACGCGCCGCCCTGAGGTGAACCCGACCCGCACCGGCCGCCACCGCCCGATAACCTTGCCGACATGACGATGCGGGACATCCGAATCATCGGCGACCCGGTGCTGCGCACCCCCAGCGAACCGGTCACCAGCTTCGACACCGAACTACGTACGCTGGTCACCGACCTGATGGACACCCTGCTCGGCGCGCCCGGCCGCGCCGGCGTCGCCGCACCCCAGATCGGCGTCAACGTCCAGGTCTTCGTCTACAACGCCGACGGCCACCGCGGCCACATGGTCAACCCGACGCTGGAGCTGTCCGACGAACTCCAGGACGACGACGAGGGCTGCCTGTCCATCCCCGGGCTGTACTTCCCGACCCCCCGCGCGCTGCACGCCACCGCCCACGGCTACGACCAGCACGGCGAACCCCTCACCATCGCCGGCAGCGGCTTCCTCGCCCGGGCCCTGCAACACGAGGCCGACCACCTCGCCGGCCGCCTCTACGTCGACACCCTGCGCGGCGAAACCCGCCGCCGCGCCCTACGCGAGATCCGCGCCGGCCGCTTCGACTCCTCCCGCCGCGGCTGAACCAGCCATCCGCGACCCGTTGCGCGCCACGAGCGTGAACTCGCCGTAGTCGGCCACCCGGGTGAACCCCAACCGCTCGTACAACCGCACCGCCACCGGATTGTCGGCCGCCACGTTCAACGTCACATGGTCGACCTCGGCGGCCAACAGCCCACACAGGCGAGCCACCACCGCCCCCGCCAGCCCCCGACCCCGCCAGCCGGGCCGGGTCGTCACGTTACCCACCGCCGCCACCCGGTGCGCCGCGGAGACGACATGCACGCCCGCCACCGCCACCAGCAGCTCACCGTCACGAACGCCCACGTACCGGCCGGTGTCCACCATCCGCGGGTCGAACCAGTTTCCCGGGTAGGCCGCCGCGTACAACTCGTGCAGCCGGGGCAGGTCCGCCCGACCCAGCACCTCACCGGCCGGCGTGACCGCCGCCAGCCGCGCCCGGTCGGTCAACGCCATCTTCCGATGCGGCCCCGCCGCGGTGACCCGGAACGTGCCGCCCAACGCCGACTCCAGGCCGGGGGACAGGTGCGCGGACAACCGCGCCGGCAGCACCGGCGCCACCTCACCCAGCAACGCCGCCACCGCACCGACCTGCGCCGGCCGCGCGAACGCCAGCAGCGTCGGCGGCACCGCTCCGTGATACAGCAGCACCACCGAATCGCCACGCCGGAACCACGACGTGTACGGCCAGAAGAAGTCGTCCAGATCGCCCAACTGGTAGGCGTGCAACACCGGATCCCGGCTCAGCAGACCCGCCAGGACGGCCCGGTCGTGTTCCGCACGCACCACCACCCGCCGATGATCACACGCACCGCGTCGGCACTGTCACCCGGCCACCCACTGGTCGTAACCCAACCGCGCCACCAACGCCAGCACCACCACCAGCAGCACCACCCGCACGAAGCCGGAACCACGCCGCAACGCCATCCGGGCGCCCACCGACGCCCCCGCGATGTTGCACACCGCCATCGCCGCGCCCATCAGCCACCACACATGCCCGGTGACCGCGAACACCGCCAGGGCACCGGCGTTCGTACCCGCGTTGACCACCTTCGCCATCGCCGAACCGTGCACGAAATCCGCACCCACCAGCGCGGTGAACGCCAGCACCAGAAACGTGCCCGTACCCGGACCGATCAACCCGTCGTAGGCGGCGATGCCCACCCCGGCCACCAGGACCGCCACCACCACCCGCGCCCGGGTCCGCCGCTGCGGCACCGCCAGCACTCCCAGCGCGGGACGCAGCACCACGAACAGCGCCACCGACACCAGCACCACGAGCACCACCGGCCGGTACGCCGACGGCGGCACCGCCCCGGCCAACGCCGCGCCCAGGCCGGCACACACCACCGCCAGCGCCGCCGCCGGCCCCGCCACCACCCAGTCGATCTTCGTACGGCGGGCGTACGTCACCGCCGCCGTCGACGTGCCGGCGATCGCCGCCAACTTGTTCGTCCCCAACGCCGTCGCCGGTGGCAGCCCCGGAGCCGCCACCAGCAACGCCGGCAACAGCAGCAGCCCACCACCACCCACCACGGCGTCCACCCAGCCCGCCAGGGCAGCGGCGGTCAGCAGCGTCACCACGGTCGCCGGGTCCACCTCCACGAGCCGCCATTCTTCCCACTGCCGGCCCCACCACACCGCCGGCTGTGGCCAGCCTCACCGGCCCCGACGACGCCGCACCCAGATCCCCACCCCACCGACCGCGACAAACACCAGCACCGAACAGCACAACGCCCGCAGCATCGGGCAACTGTCCCACGCCGTCGCTAAGGTGACAGCGTGCGCCTGGCCACGTTCAACCTGCTGCACGGACGGTCCCTCGCCGACGGCCTGGTCGACCCGGCCCGGCTGACCGCCGCCGTCGCCGCCCTCGACGCCGACGTTCTGGCCCTGCAGGAGGTCGACCGCGACCAGTCCCGCAGCGGCCACCTCGACCTCACCGCCATCGCCGCCCAGGCCGTCGGCGCACCCGAGCACCGCTTCGCCGCCGCCGTCGTCGGCACCCCCGGCGAGGCGTTCCGCCCCCTGACCCACGACGACGACGGCCACGGCGAACCCTGCTACGGCGTCGGCCTGATCTCCCGCCACCCGGTCACCATCTGGCGGGTCACCCGACTGCACCCCGCCCCGGTACGCTCCCCGGTCTACGTGCCCGGCCCGGGCGGCGGCCTCATCCTGCTCCGCGACGAACCCCGCGTCGTGCTCGCCGCCGTACTGGACACCCCACACGGCCCGCTCACCGTCGCCGCCACCCACCTGTCCTTCGTCGCCGGCTGGAACGTCCGCCAACTCCGCCAGGTCATCCGCGCCCTGCGCGCCCTGCCCGCCCCCCGCATCCTGCTCGGCGACCTGAACCTGCCCGCCTGGGCCACCCGCGCCGTCTCCGGCTGGCACCTGCTGGGCCGCCGACCCACCTACCCGGCCGCACAACCCCGCGTCCAGCTCGACCACATCCTCGCCGACCGGCACGGCTTCGACCAGCTACCCCCGGTCGCGGCCGTGCGCACCCCGCTGTCGACCATCTCCGACCACCGGCCCCTGGTCGTCGACCTCGGCTAGCACCCGGGAAGCCACCCGCGTCAGAACACTTGGAGATCGCCGGTGCGCTGGACCCGTGCCTCGCCCAGGCGCAGCAGCATCGCAGCCCCGACGAACAGGGCGACGGTCAGCAACGCCAACCACCCCACCGGGACCGCCAGGTCACCGAGGTCCGCGCGATCCAACAACGCCCCCCGCAGCACCACCAGGCTGCTGGTCAGCGGAAACGCCAGGCCCACCGCTTTGATCCACACCGGCAGCGCGAACAACGGCAGGCGCACCCCGGCGACGAACCACAGCGGATCGTCCAGCAGCGTGTACAGGAACGCCGAGTCCCGAGAAAAGATCAACAAACTGTTCAGGAACGCGCCCCACGCCACCGCGGGCACCAACAACGCCACCGCCGCCACCACGTACATCCCCGGATGGGCGACGTCCAACACGTCGGCGGCGGCCGCCGCGGCCACCGCGAAACAGCCGAACAACCAGGCATTCTGCGTCAGCGCCGCGGCACCGTTACCGATCACCAACGCCATCCGGCTGGCGGGGGAGAGGAACAACGCCTCCAAGGTGCCGCTGACCCGCTCGAACGAGAAGTGCCACGCCGACTGGACCAGCGAGAAGAAGAACGTGTACGCCAACGCGCCAGCGGCGAGAAACGCCAGCAACCGGCGCGGCTCCGCGGCCACCGGCCACCGCTGCGGCGCCGCCGCGGACTCCATCACCGGCAGCACCGTGTAGTACGTGGCCGCCAGGGTCAGCAGTGGCCACAGCAGCATGGAGAACAACACCAACGGCTGCCCGAACAGCCGCCGGTGCTGCTTGAGCGCCTCGGCCGCGACGACCCGCAGAGCATGGCTCACCGCGCCACCACCGCCGGGCCGGCCAGGGTGAGGATCGCGTCCTCCAGCGTCGGTGGGGTGACGGTCAGCCCGGCGATCGCCCCGCCCCGCCGCACCACCGCCGTGACCACCGCCCCCACCAGATCCTCCGGGTGACGCAACGCGAACCGGGGCCGGCCCTCCTGGTCCACGTCGACGCTCAGCTCCGCGTCGTGCCGGGCGGCCAGCTCACGCAGCGCAGCCGTGACCGCCGGATCGTCCTCGGTGAGCACCAGCCGCACGGTGTGCCGGCGAACCGTCTGGCCCGCCAACTGCGCCGGACTGCCCTGGGCCACCAGCGACCCCCGGGCGATGAGGTACACGTGCCGGCACAGCTGCTCCACCTCGGCCAGGTAGTGCGAAGTCAGCAGCACCCCGACCCCGTCGGCGGCCAGCTGGGCGATCAACGCCCGCAACTGGTGGGCGATCGGCGCGTCCAGACCCAACGTCGGTTCGTCCAGCAGCAGGTACGCCGGGTCGTTGATCAGACCCCGGGCGATGACCAGCCGCTGACGCATGCCCCGCGAATACCGCTCCACCGGCACGTGCGCCGCCTCGGTCAGCCCCACCAGATCGAGCAGCTCCCCGATCCGGACCCGCAACCGGGCGCGCGGCACGTCGTACAGCTGGCCGAAGTACCACAGATTCTCCCGGGCGGTCAGCCGGTCGTACACCATCCGCTCACCACCGGAGATCACGTTGATCCGCCGGCGAACCTCACGAGCGTGCGCGACCACGTCCAACCCGTCCACGCGCACCGTGCCCGCGGTCGGCCGCAGCAGGGTGGACAGGATCCGGATGGTGGTGGTCTTGCCGGCACCGTTGAGACCCAACAGGCCGGTCACCTGACCGGGTGGGATTCGCAGCGACAGCCCGTCGACCGCCGCCACCGGCGCGACGGCCGGCCGGCGACGCCAGCCCCGCCGACGGCGGACGGGAAAGGTCTTGCGCAGGTCGGTGGTGACAATGCCAGTGCTCATGCGCGCGCGCTCCGATGCAGCGCCCGCCGTTCGGCGGGCGCGAGAATGGACAACCCCACCAGCAGGTACGCCCCGCCCAGCAGGAGACAGACCGCGAAGGCGGGCCAGGGGTCGACGTCGGCACCGGGCAGGGTGGCCGCCCGCAGCACCCGCAGCGCCCAGGTCACCGGCAGCACCTCACCGAGCCAGCGTGCCGCCTGCGGCAGGTAGCTGGTGGGGAAGGTGAACCCGCACAGCAGCGCCATCGCGGTGAACAGCGTGTTCTGGGTGATGTGCGCTTCACTGGCGGCCAGCATCAGCGCGCTCAACGGCACCGACATGCCGACCACCGCCACGGTCGCCGCCACCGTCGCGGCCAGCAACGTCAGCGGCTCGGGCACACTCAGCCGCACCCCCAGCACGCCGGCCACGGCGACCAGCACGGTTATCTCCACCGCGGTGGTGCTCAACGCCTGCGCCGTCACCCCCAACAGGTACGGCAGACGCCGCGCCGGGGTGAGCAACTGGCTCTCCAGGGTGCCCTCGCGGTACTCCGTGATCTGCGCCTTGGCCACCCACAGCACCATCCGGGTGGTGAAGGTCAGCGCGGCGGCGCCGATGGTGACGTAACCGAGATAGTCGGCACTTCCGGTGGCGGCGGTGAAACTCGCCCCGACCCGACCTCCCCCGATGGCCCGGTACGCCAGCATCGACACCCCGATGGTCAGCACCCCGGTCGCCAGCGTGCCGACGAAGTAGGTCCACGGGTAGGCGCGCAGAGTGATCCGCCAGTTGCGCACGAAGGTGGCCCCCATGACCGACACCGCCACACCTCCCGGTGAGTTCCCAAAGGGAACTTACTATGGAGGCGTGGCCCCGTACACCCCTACGCACCACTGAGGCAGGATCCGACCATGACCAACCGCCGCCGCGCCGACGACACCTGCGGCATCGCCCAGGCCGCCGCCGTCATCGGCGACTGGTGGAACATGCTCGTGCTACGCGAGATCGCCCGAGGCCACCACCGCTTCGACACCCTCGTCACCGAACTCGGCGTCTCCCGCAAAGTGCTGACCCAACGCCTGAACGACCTCGTCGACCACGACGTGCTCACCCGCCGCCCCTACCAGCACCACCCACCCCGCCACGAGTACGTGCTCACCGACCGCGGCCGCGCGCTGCTCCCCACCCTCGTCGCCATGCAGGACTGGGCCGACCGCTGGGTGCTCGGCGACGGCAGCCTCACCGCCACCACCAGCCCCGACGGGCCCGAGGCCACCCGCGTTCAGACCCTCGTCGGCACCCGGATACCAACCGACGTCACCCTCACCAGCGCCGACCACACACCCACCGACCCGGTCGCCACGACCCCCACCACCGTGCTGTTCACCTATCCCGGCACCGGCAACCCGACCCCCACCCCGCCACACTGGACAGACATCCCCGGCGCCGCCGGATGCACCCTGGAAAACCGGCTGTTCCGCCAGCAGTGGAACGACTTCACCGCCGCCGGCGCCACCGTCCACGGCGTCAGCACCCAACGCCCCGACGAACAGGCCGCCTTCGCCGCCGCCGAAGCCATCCCGTTCGACCTGCTCTCCGACACCGACCTACGGCTGACCGCCGCCCTACGCCTGCCCACCTTCCGCGCCGGCCAGCAGACCCGCCTCAAACGCCTCGTGCTGGTCGTCGACCAGAGCCGCACCATCACCTCCGTGATCTACCCGATCACCGACATCCCCGCCGCCGTCACCGACGCTCTGAACCTGGCCCGCCAGACCAACGGCTGACCGCGCCGCCCGCAACGCGTTGCGGAACAACACCGCCACCGTCACCGGACCCACCCCACCGACCCTCGGCGTGATCGCCCCCGCCACCCGCGCACACGACTCGTCCACATCCGGCAGCAACCGACGCCCCGCGTACCGCACCCCACCACCGACCACCACCGCACCCGGACGCACATGCTCCGGACGCACGATGCCCGGCACACCAGCCGCCGCCACCAGAATCTCCGCCCGACGCGTGTACCTCGGCCAGTCCGCCACCCCCGTGTGCACCACCGTCACCGCCGCGTTCGCCGTCGACCGCTTCTGCGCCAGCAGCATCGCCAACGGCCGCCCCAACGTGGCCCCACGACCCAGGACCACCACCTCACGGCCGGCCACCGGAACCCCGTGCCAGGCCAACAACGCCTCGATCGCCGCCGGCGTGCACGGCAGCGGCCCCGGCAACCCCAACGCCAGCCGCCCCATGTTCACCTGATGCATCCCGTCCACATCCGAATCCGGGTCGAGAACCTCCAACGCCCGGTCGTAGTCCAGACCGCCGGGGATCGGATGCTGCAACAACACCCCGTGCACACCCGGATCGGCGTTGAAGTCGGCAAGCACCGAATGCACATCGGCCTGCGACGCCGTCGCCGCCAACCGCACGTGCGGCGACGCGAAACCCAGCTCCGCCGCCTGCCGCCGCTTGATCCGGATGTAACCGGCACTGGCCTCGTCGTCACCCACCAGCACCGTCGCCAACGTCGGCGTCACCCCCGCCGCCCGCAGCTCCGCCACACCCTCGGCCACCTGGGCCAGAATCGCCTCCGCCACCGGCGCACCCGGCAGCAACCGCGCGGTCATCGTCGTCGACATGACTCACCTCGCCCGTGGCGGGCCCAGGCGGACGACCCCCACGACGAGCTTCCCGATGGTCGATCCCATCCCCGATGCCGCCAGTCGCGTCGCCGCCAGCCTCGCACACCACCACCGACGGTGCCATCCACCTCCCACCGGTCAGTCAGCAGCCGGCAACAACCCGGCCAACGCCCGATACGTACGGTTGGCCCGCACCGCCTCCCGCTGCTGGCCCGACGTCACCTCGATGTACGTCTGCGACGACGCCAACGACGCGTGCCCCAACAGCCGCATGATCTCGGCGGCCCCGGCACCGTCCTCGGCCAACCGGGTGGCGAACGTGTGCCGCAGCGCGTGCAACCGCGCTCCGCGCGGCACCCGGTCACCGATCCCGGCCCGCCGGTAGCAGGACTCCACCAGATACTGCAGACCACCCCGGCGCAGCGGCTCACCCTGCCGGTCGACCAGCAGCGGCGACACCTGGCGCAGGGTACGGGTGCCGAAGCGGCGGGCCCGGCTGTCGAGGTAGGTCGCCAGCACCGCGTCCAGGTCCGGCTCGACCGGCAGTACGCGGGGACGCCCACCCTTGCCGGTCACCTCGATCCGTCGCTCACCGGGACGACCGCCGAGCGAACCGACCCGCAACGCCAGCAACTCCGACAGCCGCAACCCCGCGCACAGCGCCAACGCCAGCACCGCAACGTCCCGCTCCGGCCACGGATCCCGCTGCCGACCCTCGGCCCGCGCGACCGAGGTGAGCAGGTGTTCCGGGGTGTCCTCGCCGCGCAGCGGCTTGGGCGTCGGCAGGGGAGTGCGGGGACGTCCCACGGCCGGCATCGGATTACCGGACACCACCTGCTCGGCGACGAGAAAGGAGAAGAAGCCGTTCCAGGTCGACCAGGCCCGACCGACGGAGCTGGCCGCCCGTCCGGCGGCGAATCGGGCGAACGCGGCCCGCATCATCCTGGGGGATAGCGCGTCGACCGGCAGGTCGGTCGGGGGGAGGGGAGGGGTGGACAGTTCGGCGGCGAGCGCGGCGACGGCTGTCAGATCCCGCCGGTAGGCCGCCTGGGTATGGGGGGAGGGCTTGCGGGTCGCCCGGGCGGTCAGGAACTCCTCGATCAGTAGGACTACCGATTCGTCCTTTTTGTCATGCATAAGGGATATTATGCATGATTCTCACATTCCGCGCCCGTGGGGAGGGGAGCGTTTCTGTCAGGGGTCGGGGCTACGGTGCGATCACCGAATTCACCGTCACCGGAGGCGTGCCATGACGACCCTGCCCGAGCGACCCAATACGGCCCTGCTCGTCATCGACGTGCAGAACGGGGTGGTGGCGGGCACCCACAACCGCGACGACGTCATCGCCAACATCAACACTCTGCTCGGCAGGGCCCGCGCCGAGGGCGTACCGGTCGTCTGGGTGCAGCACTCCGACGAGAGTCTGCCGCAGGGCAGCGATGGCTGGCAGGTCGTGCCCGAGCTGTTCCGCGAGGACGGCGAGGCGCTTGTGCACAAGCGCTACGGCGACTCGTTCGAGGACACCGAGTTGGAGACGGTGCTTGCCGAGCGCGGCGTGGGCCGGCTGATCGTCACGGGCGCGCAGACCGACGCCTGCATCCGGTCGACCCTGCACGGCGCGTTCGTCCGGGGGTACGACACGACGCTTGTGGGTGACGCGCACACCACCGAGGACCTGACCGCCTACGGTGCGCCGCCGCCGGAGCAGGTCGTCGCCCACACCAACCTCTACTGGGGTTTCCAGAAGGCACCCGGACGTCAGGGCGGCACCGTCGAGACCGCGGAGGTCAGGTTCGGCCCGACCAACTGACGTCCGTGCCTCGCGGGGCGACCCGGCGAGGCGACTCTGGTCAGCTTTACATAATGTGCATTATCGAATCGATTGGCAGACCGTCGACGAGCGGGCGCTCACAACGCCGACGGTGCGGCAGCGACGTGAGTACGGCGACTCATGCTTTGCCACAAGGCGGCCATCATCCTCGCAACCATGACTGCTCGTCACCTGGTCGCTGCGGCGACAGCCACAGCTCTGGTGCTCACGCTCACGGCCTGCGGGTCGGACGCGCCCACACGCGAGGAAGCCAGCCGGGAAGCGCAATCGGCAGCGGTCCGGCAGGCAAGCGCGTCGAGCGCAGAGCAGATCAGCATCCTGCTCTCCGACGTGGGCCGGGCGGCGCCGCTCAGGCCGGTCGCGGTGGCAACACGGGACATCTGCCATGCCGGGGACACAAATGTTCTGTGGGGCCACGACGAGTACCGCCTCAGTTGCAGTCTCAGCGAGATCAGGTACCTCGGGGCCGACGGCGACCTGCTCAAGGTGCTGCGGGAGGTCGACAAGCATGCCAGAGCCGCCGGCCTGGTACCGCACACCGACTCGGCGATCGAGGAGATCGAGGGGTACTACGCGGCGAACGGTAGGACCGAGGACGGGTTGCTGCTACCTCGGCCCGGGTTGGGCTACTCCGTCCCCGGGCAGGGCTGGACTGTCCAGGTTGGATGGTCACAGGACTGGGTTGCGCAGGCTGAGTGGTCCCGGCTCGGCGGCCCCCCGAGCAGTCAACCCGTACCGGATCTCACCTGGCCGACGGTCTTCGTCGAGGCCCGATCGGTCGACCTCGACGCGCTACGGGACGGTCCACTGCGGCGGCACGAGCATATTGTCACCGTCTCCTCGCGGATCACGTACCACGAGGTGCCGTGGCCTGCCTGACGTTGAACGGGCACCTGCCGTCGACCGCTCAGCGGTGCTGTTCGTGGCCGGTGCGCTCGTCCACCATGTGGCGGGCGTACCAGTCGGGGTCGGGGTGGCCGAGGTCCTTCTCGTGGCGGTCGTGCGAGTACCGCCGGGCGGTCGCCGGGTCGCCAGGGGCGCAGGCGTAGTCCGTCGGCGTCGATGGTGGGTTGCCGGAGGCGGTGCAGGCGGCCGGGCGGGTAGCACGAGCGCGGGCATGGGCGGTCAGAGGCCGCCGCCGACGCGGAGGATGGCGCCGGTGGTGTAGGAGGCATCGGGGCTGAGCAGCCAGGCGACGGCGGCGGCGACCTCATCGGGTTCGCCGGGACGGCCGAGTGGGATGCGGCCGGCGGCGCGCTCGGGTCGGTCGGGTTGGCCGGACAGCGTGTGGATGTCGGTGCGGATGATGCCGGGGGCGACAGCGTTGACGCGGATGCCCCGGGGGGCGAGTTCCTTGGCCAGGCCGATGGTGAGGGCGTCGGTGGCGGCTTTGACGGCGGCGTAGTGGACGTACTCCCCTGGGCTGCCGAGGGTGGCGGCGACGGAGGAGAGGTTGACGATGGCGGCGCCGTCGCCCATGCGGCGGGCGGCCTGTTGCGCGCAGAGGACGTAGCCGACGAGGTTGACGTCGACGACGCGGCGCAGGTCGTCGGGATCCAGGTCGGTGAAGGGCCCGATCGGGCTGGTGATGCCGGCGTTGTTGACCAGGCCGGTGAGGGTGCCGAGGTCGGCTGCGGCGTCGAACAGGGCGGTGACCTGGTCGGGGTCGCGGGTGTCGGCGGGTACGGCGATGGCGCGTACGCCGGTGGCGCGCAGGTCGGCAGCGACGGTGTCGGCGGCGGTGTGGTCTCGGCGGTAGCCGAGGGCGATGTGGTGGCCGGCGTGGGCGAGGCGGCGGGCGGTGGCGGCGCCGATGCCGCGGCTGCCGCCGGTGATGATGGTGACCTTGGTCAACGGACCTCTCCCCTGCCCCGAGCCGATGTCGGGGACGTTACCGGCGTGGTCGCGGTGGCGGGTAGCGCGGTGTGGCCGAGCGCACGGCCTGGCATACGCTCGCGGCGACGGTGTCGGTGGGGAGGGTATGTGGCGGGTGTGGGTGTCGGTGATCTGGTCGACGATTTCGAGTTGCCGGACGAGACGGGTCGGCCGCGGCGGTTGACGGAGTTCTTGGCGGCGGGGCCGGTGGTGTTGTTCTTCTATCCGGCGGCGATGACGCGGGGGTGCACGGCGGAGAGTTGTCACTTCCGGGATCTGGCGGCGGAGTTCGCGGCGGTGGGGGCGCAGCGGGTGGGCATCAGTCGGGATTCGGTGCGGCGTCAGGCGGAGTTCTCGCGGCTGCACGGGTTCGACTATCCGTTGTTGTCGGATCCGGACGGTGTGGTGGCGGATCGGTTCGGGGTGCGGCGGCGGCTGCCGTTGGGTCCGTTGAGTACGCGGCGGATGACGTTCGTGATCGGGGTCGATCGGCGGGTCGTCGAGGTGGTGCACAGCGAGTTGGGCATGCACGAGCACGCCGATCGGGCGTTGCGGGCACTGGGGGGCTGATCTTCGTGTTGTCGCTGGCGGCTGGTATCAAGGCAGGCGGCTGAACACGTGTACGAGGAATGAGGTTGGGCGATGGGTGCCGCTGGTCAGGGTTTGTCCGAGGACGAGGTGCGCGGCATCCGGGAGGCGTTGGCCGCGGGCCGCAAGCCGAAGGTGGTGTTCACGGCGGCGGCCGGTCAGATCGCCGGTCAGCTGGGTCAGGTGGTGGAGTTGACCGATCCGGCGGAGTCCGACGAGTTCGTGGTGGTGCGGTTCGGGCGCGACGAGTTGCCCTTCTCCCCCGCCGATGTGGCGGTGGCGCCGCGCGGCGCGGGTCGCCGGCCGGCGGAGTCGAAGGCGGAGTCGGCGCCGGTCGAGCCGGGGGCGGTGACGCCGGAGTTCGTGCTGGACCGGGTGCCGCAGCAGCGCCGGGAGGAGCAGCAGCGCCGTGAGGAGCAGCCGGGTCGGGAGGAGCCGAGGGTGGACGAGACGGTGGGGTCGAAGGTGGAGGCGAAGCCGGCTCGGCGGGCGGTGAAGGCGACGAAGCCGAGGGGGCCGGCGGGTCTGACGGTCACGTTGGCCTATGCCGAGGGCGAGTGGACGGTCGCGGCGCAGCAGGGCGGGAAGGTGTTGGCCAAGCCGTACGTGCTCAAGCCGGCGGAGGCGCTGCGGATGGTGGCGTTGGTGGATGTGCCGGGGGTGCACGAGGCGGTGGAGCAGATCCTGGCCGCGGAGCGGTCGGAGGCGGAGCGGCAGGCGGAGAAGTTGCGGGCGGAGTTGGCGGAGATCGAGGCCCGGTTGGCGGAGTTGCGCGAGGCGGGCTGAGGGTCTCGATCCGACCGGTGGCCCGGTCCGGCATCGCCTGCCGGGCCGGGCCACCGGCGTCTGTCAGAAGTAGTCGATGAGGTGGGCGGTGGGTCCGGCGGCGAGCAGGTCCAGGTCGCTCGGGTCGGATGTGCTGTGGTGCAGCAGTCCGGTTTCGGCGAGCGCACGGGCGGTGGCGGTGCCGGTGTAGAGGCGGGCGAAGCCGCGTACGGTCAGGTGCAGGTCGGCGTCGTCGGTGCTGCGGTGCAGGTCGGCGTGGCCGTCGGCGACGGTGAGTCGCCAGGTGCCGGTGTTCCAGTCGGCGAGGTCGTCGGTGAGGGTGAAGGTGACCTGGCCGTGGGTGTGGGTGGGCCAGCCGCGGGTCTGTACGGCGCGGACGATGTCGACGGGTCGGTGCATCCAGGCGTCGCGTTCGTGTTCGCGGGCGCGTTCCAGGGGCAGGTGGGTGCTGATGGTGTCGCCGGGTAGTGGGGCCAGGCGCAGGGTCGGGGTGACGCTGTGCCAGCTGGCGAGGACGCCGACGAGGGCGCGGGCGGCGTCGGCGGTGGTGGCGAGGATGTCTTCGACGGTGAGGACGGCGTCGGGGCCGTAGCCGCGGCCACGGTCCCAGCCGGCGTACCCGAGCAGGTGTCCGTCGTGTTCGACGAGGGTGAGCCCGTCGTAGGGCAGTTCGTCGGTGGCGGTGAACCGGGGGTGGGTGCGGGTGAGCAGGCCGTTGCGGTGGTGGGCGACGCGGCGGTAGAGCTCGGCGGTGTTGGGCAGGTCGGCGGTGGTGCCGGCGCGGACGGTCAGCCGTGGGTCGGGGCGGTGTCGGGGCAGGGTGGCGGTGGGCAGGTCGAGGGTGCGGAGCTGTCCGGTGATCTCCCAGCCGCAGGCGCGGTAGGGGGCGGCGGTGGTGGGGAACAGCGTGCTGACGGCGGCGCCCCGGTCGCGGGCGTTGCGGAGCAGGGTTTTCAGCAGGGCTCGGCCTACTCCGGTGCCGCGTGCCTCGGGGGCGACGGCGACGCCGGCGACGTCGGCGGCGGGTACGGCGTGTCCGGCCCACCACTGGTCGTCGTGCAGGTCGACGGCTTTGCCGATGAGGGTGCCGGTGGGGTCGAAGGCGCCGTAGAGGGTGCGGCCGGCGGGGTTGGGTGGTGGGGGTGGTTGCGGGTCGGAGCCGAAGGCGAGCCGGCCGAGCTGCCAGGCGTCGTTGAGGTCGTCGGGGGTGAGTTCACGCACGTCGGGCACGGGGCCGACGATAGCGGTCGTGGCGGTGTGGTCGACCGTGTTTTCCGGTGGGGTCAGGTGGTGGTGACGGGCTCGTGGCGGACCGGGAAGTTGACCGAGTTGGCGATGAAGCAGGTGTGGTGGGCGTCGTCGTGCAGGGCGGTGGCGGTGGCGATGTCGGTGGTGGTGGGGTCGGCGACGGTGACCCGGGGGCGCAGGGTGACGTCGGTGAAGTGGCCGTTGCCGGTGTTGTCGGTGGTCATGGTGCCGGTGGCGTGGTCGACGTAGTCGGTGACGACGATGCCCTTGTCGGCGCACAGGTGCAGGTAGGCGAGCATGTGGCACTGGGACAGGGCGGCCAGGAGGAGTTGTTCGGGGTTCCAGCGGGTCCGGTCGCCGTGGAAGGTGGGGTCGGAGCTGCCGGGGATGGGTGGGCGGCCGTCGGTGGTGATGTCGTGGTCGCGTCGGTAGTCGCGGTAGCCGCTGGTGCCGGTGCCGAGGTTGCCGGTCCAGGTGACGGTGGTGGCGTAGTGGTGGGCGCGGGCCATGGTCAGCCTTCCGGTTTGCTGTGGTGGTTGAGCAGGAGGTCGAGCAGGCGGACGAGTTCGTGGCGGTCGGTGGGGTTCAGTGGGGCGAGCAGGGTGTCCTGGGCGGTGTCGAGGGCGTGTTGCAGGTGGACGAGTTCGCGTTGGCCGGTGGGGGTGATGTGGACGATGTTGCGGCGTCGGTCGGTGGGGTCGGGTTGGCGGCGTACGAGGTGGCGGTCGGCGAGGTCGTTGACGGTGGCGACGATGTCGCTGCGGTCGATGCCGCTGTGTCGGCCGAGGTCGGCCTGGCTGGCGGGGCCGGTTTCGGCGAGGGTCGCCAGTAGTCGGTAGTGGTAGCCGCGGGCGTGGCGGGTGCCGAGTGCGGCGGTGACGAGGCGTGCGGCGTGGGCGGCGGTCTGGGTGAGCAGCCAGCTGGGGGTGGTGCGTAGTCGGCCGGGTGGGTGGGCGCTGGGGTGCTCCATGGGGTGACTGTACGGCATTTCGTTGGCGGCACCCACGACCTGTGGTACGTTGGCCCGACCAATGTTGGCTAAGCCAATTGATAGGGGTTGACATGTCCACCACGCTCAACGGGCAGATCCTCGGTCGGACCCACTACGCCACCCGGGCGGTGCTGGAGCGGGAGTTGGGCCGCCTCGGGTTGACCTTCGTGCAGGCGTTGCTGCTCAACGCGCTGGCCGCCGCCGATGCCCCGCTCCCCCGCGCCGAGGCCGCTCGTCGGCTGGTCGACGCCGTGAAGGTGCCCACCGCGACGGCACACGCCACGCTGGCCGAGCTGATCGCGGCGACACTGGTGGCGCCGCTGTCCACCGACGTCTCCCGGGTGGCGCTGACCCCGACCGGACGGCACACGCAGCAGTTGGTCGCCGCGGCTTCGGCCGAGATCGGAGCCCGGCTGTGGGCCGATCTTTCCGCCGAGGATCTGGCAGTGGCGGCGCGGGTGCTGGAGGTGGTGCGCCGCCGCGCCGAGCAGACTCTGACGGCGGTGTGACGGGCGGGCGGGCCCCCTGGGGCCCGCCCGGCGGCCGGTCAGTGTTGCGGGATGTGGGCGACGCCGATGCGCTTGCGGAACACCCAGTAGGTCCAGCCCTGGTAGGCCAGCACGATCGGGGTGAAGAAGACCGCCACCCAGGTCATGATCGTGAGGGTGTAGGGGGTGGAGGCGGCGTTGGTGGCGGTGAGGGTGCCGGCGGGATCGAGCGTGGAGGGCAGCACGTTCGGGAACAGGGCGGCGAACAGGGTGGCCACGGCCAGCCCGATCGCCGTGGCGGTTCCGGTGAACGCCCAGCCCTCGCGGCGTACGGTGGCGGCGGCGAGTCCGCCGAGCAGGGCCAGGCCGGCGGCGACGGCGAGCACGACGGCAGCGGTGCTGGAGCGGATGGTCAGGGTCCAGCTCAGGAAGGCCACCGCGAGGACCGCGGCGGCGACGCCCAGGCGCACGGCGAGCGTGGCGGCGCGGTGGCGGATGTCGCCGACGGTCTTGAGGGCGACGAAGACGGCGCCGTGGGTGGCGAACAGCGCCGCGGTGGTCGCGCCGCCGAGCAGGGCGTACGGGTTGAGCAGGTTGAGCAGGCCGCCGACGTACTCGTGGTCGGCGTCCAGGGGTACGCCGCGCAGGATGTTGGCGAACGCGACGCCCCACAGGATCGCCGGGACGAGCGAGCCGAAGAAGATGGCGTTGTCCCAGCGGCGTTTCCAGGACACCTCGGGTCGCTTGTGGCGGTATTCGAAGGCGACGCCGCGGGCGATCAGGGCCAGCAGGATGAGCAACAGGGGCAGGTAGAAGCCGGAGAAGAGGGTGGCGTACCACTCCGGGAAGGCGGCGAACATGGCGCCTCCGGCGGTGATCAGCCAGACCTCGTTGCCGTCCCAGACCGGCCCGATCGTGTTGATCATGACGCGACGTTCCTTGTCGTCGCGGCCGAGCACGGGCAGCAGCATGCCGACGCCGAAGTCGAAGCCTTCGAGGATGAAGTAGCCGGTGAACAGCACGGCGACGAGGAGAAACCAGATGGTGGTCAGTTCCACGGTGGGGCTCCGGACTCAGTAGGCGAAGGCGAGCGGGCGCTCGGCGTCGTCGGTGTCGTCGGGTTCGGGGGCCGGGGTGACGTCGGGTACGCCGGCTCTGGCGTAGCGGATCAGCAGTTTCACCTCGATGACGGCGAGGACGGCGTAGATGAGGGTGAAGGCGGTGAAGGAGGTGAGCACCTCGGTCAGGGAGACGCTGCGGGACACGCCGTCGCGGGTGAGCATCTCGCCGAAGACGATCCAGGGTTGGCGGCCCATCTCGGTGAAGATCCAGCCGAAGGAGTTGGCCAGCAGCGGCAGGATCGGCATGACCAGGCCGGCGCGCAGTAGCCAGGTGCTGTTCGGGACGGTGCGGCCCTTGCGTTGGGTCCAGAGCACCAGCAGGGCGATGGCGGCGGCGGCGAGCCCGAAGCCGATCATCATTCGGAAGCTCCAGTAGGTGACCGGGATGATCGGGGTGTAGCTGCCGGCGCCGTACTGGGCGCTGTAGCTGGCCTGGAGGTCGTTGATGCCCTGCACGGTGCCGTTGGGGTCGCCGGTGCCGAGGTAGGACAGCAGGTACGGGATCTTGAGGGCGAACAGTTCCCGGCTGCCGTCGAGGCTGCCGATGGTCAGTACGGAGAACGAGGCGGGGCTCTCGGTGGTGTAGAGGCCCTCGGCGGCGGCCATCTTCATCGGCTGCACCTGCGTCATGATCTTGCCTTGGATGTCGCCGGTGATGACGACGAGGGCGGCGCTGGCGAGGGTGACCCAGGCGCCGAAGCGGGCTGCGAAGCGGTAGGCGGGGGTGTCGGCGCTGTCGCGGTTGCGGATCAGGTGCCACAGGGCGACGGCCACCAGCAGCGATCCGGCGACCAGGAAGGCGCCGGCGATGGTGTGCGGGAAGGTGATCAGGGCGACCTTGTTGGTCAGCACGGCGACGAAGTCGGTCAGCTCGGCTCGTCCGGTGTCCGGGTTGAAGCGGTAGCCGACCGGGTTCTGCATGAACGAGTTCGCGGCGAGGATGAAGTACGCCGACAGGTTGGTGCCGATGGCGGCGGCCCAGATGCTGGCCAGGTGCAGGCGATTGGGCAGCCGGTCCCATCCGAAGATCCACAGGCCGATGAAGGTGGATTCGAGGAAGAACGCGACGAGGGCCTCGATGGCCAGGGGCGCGCCGAAGATGTCGCCGACGAAGCGGGAGTAGTCGCTCCAGTTCATGCCGAACTGGAACTCCTGCACGATGCCGGTGACCACACCCATGGCGAAATTGATCAGAAAGAGTTTGCCGTAGAACTTGGTGAGTTTGAGGTACTTCTCGTCTCCGGTGCGGTGCCAGAGTGTCTGCAGGATGGCGACCAGGACGGACAGGCCGATGGTCAGCGGTACGAAGAGAAAGTGGTAGACGGTGGTGACACCGAACTGCCAGCGGGCGACGTCCAACGCGTCCACCTGCGACCCCCAGCCAGTCGTACTACAAGACGTAGTAAATACTACTGCGCGTCGTACGCGGAATGGCAGGGGCGGGTGGCCCGAACCGGACCGGGACCGATGACCCTGCTCACTCCTGCCGTACGACCCGCCCTGGGCGGTGCCTCGTCGGTTCGCCGTGCGATCATGTCCCGCTGATGGAAGCAGCCCACTCCCCCTGGCGTCCGCCGCTGATCTGGCGCGTCGCGTTGCTGCTGGCCCGCCTGGTCGTCGGGATGCTGGCCCGGCTGCGGGTCACCGGCGACATACCGGCCCGGCTGCGCGGCGGACCGCTGATCCTGGCCGCCAACCACATCAGCCCGTTCGACCCGATCGTGCTCGCCGCGGCCTGCCGGGCCCGCCGGGTGGCACCGAGGATCATGGCCACCGGCGGGCTGTTCCGGGCTCCGCTGATCGGCGTCGCGATGCGCCGCGCCGGGCACATCCGCGTCGACCGGGGCACCAGCGGCGTACACCGGGCCCTGGACGACGCCGCCGCCGCGGTCGCCGCCGGCGCGCCGATCCTGGTCTATCCGGAGGGACGCATCGGCCTGGACCCGGGCATGTGGCCCGAACGCGGCAAGACCGGTGCCGCCCGTCTCGCCCTGGCCTGCGGTGCGCCCGTCGTCCCGGTCGCCCAGTGGGGATCCCACGAGGTGCTGCCTTACCAGACCCCCAAGGGCCTGCTGGGCGGCATCGTCCGCGCGCTGGTCCGTCGCCCGACGGTACGAGTGCACTTCGGCGACCCGGTGGAGCTGACCGACCTGACCGGTGGCGCCCCGGGCGCCGCCCGACGTGCCACCGACCGGATCATCGACGCGATCACCGACACCCTTGCCCCGCTGCGGCCGGACGAACCCGACCGGCCCCGCCACGTCGACCCCGGCCGTCCGGTCGACCTCGCTCGCGTACACCGGCGCCGTCCCACCGCAGGCTGAGCGCTCGCCGCAAGCCCGGGCACGAGCCGGGCTCAGGTCGCCTTGCCGACGACGCTGAGGCCGGGGAAGGCTACCGCCCGGCATCCGGCAGTCACCGACGGGTATCGGATGGGCGTGGACGACGGGACGCACCCGGCGCGCAGCCGGCCAGCCACCAGGCGGTCACCAGGGCCAGGCATACTGCGCCGCGTGCCCACGACCGCGCATCCCTACCTCGACGCGCCCGCGCCGCTGGCCTTCGCCCACCGCGGCGGCGCCGCCGACGGCGACGAGAACACCGCCGCCGCGTTCGCCCGGGCGGTCGAGCTGGGCTACCGGTACGTCGAGACCGACGTGCACGGCACCGCCGACGGGGTGGCCGTGGTGTTCCACGACGACACCCTGGAACGGGTCACCGGACACCGTGGCCGGGTGGGCGCGATGCGCTGGGCCGATCTGGCCACCGTGCGAGTCGGCGGCTCCGCCGTGGTGCCCCGCCTCGACGAGGTGCTCGACGCGTGGCCGCAGGTGCGGTTCAACATCGACGTCAAGTCCGACGCCGGCGTGACGCCCACGGTGACCACCGTCGACCGGGCCGGTGCCGTCGACCGGGTGCTGCTGGCCTCGTTCAGCGACGCCCGGCTGAGCCGGCTGCGCGCGCTGACCGGCGGGCGGGTCGCCACCAGTCTCGGGGTACGCGGGGTGGCCCGGCTGCGGTGGGCCTCGTGGACCGGCCGGCCGCTTCGGTTGCCGCCGTCGGTGGTGGCCGCGCAGGTGCCGGTGCGCTACGGCCGGGTGCCGGTGGTCGACCGTCGGTTCCTGCGGATGGCTCACCGGCTCGGTCTGCAGGTGCACGTCTGGACGATCGACGAACCTGCCGAGATGCACGAGTTACTTGATCTTGGGGTTGATGGCATCATGACCGACCACGTCGGCGTGCTGCGCGACGTCTACCGCAGCCGCGGCCACTGGGCCGCCTGAACACCTGGGCGGAGGACCCCCATGGCCGAGACGGTCACCCCGGCGGCGCAGGACATCCCACCGCCGCGGAGCACCCGCCGCGAACGCACCGGCTGGTACTTCTACGACTGGGCGAACTCGGCCTTCCAGACCACCGTCATCACGGTCTTCCTCGGGCCGTTCCTGACCAGCGTCGCCGAGGTCGCCGCCGGGTGCGAACTCGGCGCCGACGAGTGCGTCGGGTACGTGTACCCGCTGGGGATCAAGGTGGCCGCCGGCTCCTACTACCCGTACCTGATCTCGCTGTCGGTGCTGCTGACGGTCTTCGTGCTGCCGGTGATCGGCGCCATCGCCGACCGGTCGCTGCACAAGAAGCGGCTGCTGGCGGCCACCGCGTTCACCGGGGCCGCGGCGACCATCGGGATGCTCTTCGTCACCGGGGACCGGTACCTGCTCGGTGGGGCGTTGTTCGTCGTCGCCAACATCAGCTTCGGCGCGGCGATCGTGGTGTACAACTCGTTCCTGCCGCAACTGGGCGGTCCGGACGAGCGCGACGCCATCTCCAGCCGGGGTTGGGCGCTGGGCTACCTGGGCGGCGGCCTGCTGCTGGCGTTGAACCTCGTCGCCGTGCAGTCGTTCGACAACGGCACCGCCGAGCGCACCCTGGACCTGGCCCGCTGGTCGATCGTCTCGGCCGGGCTGTGGTGGGCGGCGTTCACCCTGGTGCCGCTGCGCTGGCTGCGGGAGCACCCCACCGCCGCCGCGCTGGCCGCGGCCGGCCGCGGCAACGTGCTCACCGACGGGTTCCGGCAACTCGGCCGCACCCTGCGGGAGATCAAGGCGTACCCGCTGACGTTGTTCTTCCTGCTGGCGTTCCTGGTCTACAACGACGGCATCCAGACCGTCATCACCCTGGCCAGTCAGTACGGCACCGAGGAACTGCGGCTGGGACAGAGCACCCTGATCGTGACGATCCTGCTGGTGCAGTTCCTGGCCTTCGGGGGCGCGTTGGGGCTGGGCGCCCTGGCCGGGCGGATCGGGGCCTGGAAGACGGTGCTGCTCAGCCTGGTGCTCTGGACCGGGGTGATCGTCGCGGCGTTCCGACTCCCCGCCGAGGCGCCGTTGCCGTTCATGGTGCTCGGCGCGGCGATCGGTCTGGTTCTCGGCGGCAGTCAGGCGCTGAGCCGGTCCCTGTTCAGCCAGCTGATCCCCGCCGGCCGGGAGGGCGAGTACTACGGCTTCTACGAGATCAGCGACAAGGGCACCAGCTGGCTCGGCCCCCTCGCGTTCGGCCTGGTGTTCCAGTTGACCAACTCGTACCGGGTGGGTCTGGTCTCCCTGCTGATCTTCTTCGTGGTCGGGTTCCTGCTGCTGGCGGCGGTGCCGATCCGGCGGGCCATCATCGCCGCCGGCAACACCCCGCCGCGGGTGCTCTGATCCCGGCGGGCGATGCGATGATCGACACCCCGGTCGGGGCAACCGCGCGGGCGCGGGTCACCGCGCACTAGGCTGCCGGTCCGTGACGACCGACGACGCCGTACCGACCTGCCTGGCCCGCCCGACCCTGCCCGGTGCGGCCGACAACCCGGCCGGGTGTGTCGCCGCCCGTGGCGTCGACGGACGACCGGCACACGCCGCCGCGCTGCGGTTCTTCTGGGGGCCGATGGACTGCGGCAAGTCCACGATGGCGCTGCAGATGAACTACAACCATGCCCGGCAGGGACGTCGAGGGCTGGTCACCACCCGCATCGACCGGTCACTCGGCCCGCAGGTGACCACCCGCATCGGGTTGGCCCACGAGGCCGTCGAGGTGACCGACGAGCTGGACCTGCGCACCCTGGTCCGGGACGCCTGGGCCGACGGGGTGCGGGTGGACTACCTGATCTGTGACGAGGCCAGCTTCTACGCCGTCGAGCACGTGGAGCAGATGGCCGACCTGGTCGACAGCTACGACGTCGACGTGTACGCCTTCGGCCTGGCCACCGACTTCCGTTCCAGCCTGTTCCCGGCGGCGCAGCGGCTGTTCGAACTGGCCGACTCGGTGGCTCGGATCCAGGTCGAGGTGCTCTGCTGGTGCGGCCGCGAGGGGCTGCTCAACGCCCGCGTCGCCGACGGGCGGGTGGCCCGCGAGGGCGCACAGGTCGTCATCGGCGACACCGCCGACACCGCCGACGTGCGCTACCAGGTGCTCTGCCGCCGGCACCACCGCGCCGGTGACCTGGGCCCCGGCAGCGCCGCCACCGGAGCCTGAGCCCGCGCCCCCGGATAACGAAACGATCACCGCTGCGAACCTTTCCCCGGTCCCGGCCCCTTCTGGTGCATGACGGGAGCACCAACCAGGGGCCGCACCGGCCCGCGAACCGGCGGGGGTACCACACAGATGAGGTTCGCGTTGCGGCGTGCCCGGGCCACGAGGGGCCTGCTGCTGGCCGCTGCCGGGGCGGCGCTGGTGGCCACCGTCGCGCTCACCGGTCTGGCCGCGTACAACCGCGACGTCGTCGACTCCGGCACCCGCAACGTGCTGGCGGCGGCCACCGCCGAGGAACGGTCGGTGCTGGTCCGCGCGTCCGCCGGAGGTACCGACGCGGGGCTGCGGGACCGGGACGGCGCTTTGCGGCAGCGGGTCGAAGCCGACCTGGCCGGTCTGCCGGCGCGGGTCAGCGCCGCCGGGTACGCGGCTGGCCGGCAGTTGCGCGGCGACACCGGTGACGCTGTCGCCGACCGCAGCGGAGTCACCTACGCGTCGGTGATGTTCCTCGACGATCTGCCCGCGCACGCCCGGTTGACCTCCGGCACGTGGCCGCGGACCGGGGCCGATCCGGTGCAGACCGCGATCGGCGCGGCCGCGGCGACGACGCTGCGGGTGGGGGTCGGCGACCGCGTCCCGATCACCGACGGGCTCACCGGGCGGGTCACCGAGGTCGTCGTGACGGGCGTGTTCAGCCCCGTGGACCCGGACGCCGCGTACTGGCGGCTGGCGCCGGAGACGAGCACCGGCTCGCTGTCGCAGGCGGCCACCTACGGCCCGATGACGGTGTCCCGGGACGACTTCGCCACCCACTTCCTGGCCAACGCCTCCGCCGGCTGGCTTGTCGAACCCGACCTGGCCGGGATCGGTCCGGCCGCCCTGGACCGGCTCGCCGACGCCGCCGCCCGCATCACCACGAGCAGTGCGGCCGACGCCGGCCTCGGCGACTCCGCGGTGGTCAGCGGTGACCTGGTGGATCTGGTGCGACGACTACGCCAGGCCACCCTCGTCGGCCGGTCCGCCCTGGTCACACCGATGCTGCTGGTGGTGGTGCTCGGCGGGTACGCGCTGCTGCTCGTGGCGATCCTGCTCACCGAGCACCGCCGGGGTGAGACCGCGCTGCTGCGGGCCCGGGGCGCCGCCCGCTGGCAGGTAGCCGGGTTGACCGCCCGGGAGGCCACCCTGGTGGTGTTGCCGGCCGTGGTCCTCGCCCCACCGCTCGTCGTGGAGCTGCTGGGGCTGGCCGACCGGCTGCCCGGCCTCGCCGCCGTCTCGCTACGGCCGGACGGGGCCGACCCGGCGGTGTGGCTGGTGGCCGCGATCGCGGCCGCGGGCTGCGCGGCCGCGATGATCGGCCCGAGTCTGCGCCGAGGCGACAGTTACGTCGCCGACCTGGCCAGCCGGTCCCGGCCGAGCCGGCGGGGCGTGGTGCAGCGGGCCGGTCTGGACGTCCTGCTCGTCGGCCTGGCCCTGCTCAGCTGGTACCAGCTGAGCAGGTACTCGTCGCCGCTGTCCCGGTCCCGGGGCGGCGAGCTGGGGGTCGATCCGCTGCTGGCGGCCGCGCCGACGCTCGGTGTGCTGGCCGGGGCGGTGCTCGCGTTGCGGCTGCTGCCGCCGCTGGTGCGGCTGACGGAACGCTGGGTGGACCGCCGGCCCTGGACCGCCGTGCTGCTCGGCACCTGGCAGGCCGGTCGGCGCCCGCACGCCGGGCCGGTGCTGCTGCTCGCCCTCGCCGTGGCGGTCGGCACCCTGGCCTGGTCCCTCGCCGGGACAGCGCAACGGTCCCTCGACGACCAGGCCGCGCACCGGGTCGGCGCCGACCTGCGGCTGACCGAGACCACCGGCGCCGCCCCGGACGGCCGCGCCGACCAACTCGCCGACCTGCCGGGTACCCGGGCGGTCCTGCCCGCCTGGCGGGAGCCGGTACGGCTCGGCGCCGGCGCCGAACCGGCGACCATGGTGGCGGTGGACGCCGGTGCCGCGGACGGGGTGCTGCGGTTGCGGTCCGACCTGGCCGGCGGATCCACCGGCCGGCTGCTCGGCGGCCTCGCGGACGCGCGGGTGCCGGCACCGGCGACGGTGTTGCCGACCGGCACCCGGTGGCTGACCGGTCAGCTGCGTACCCGGGGCGTCGTCGACGTCGGCACGGGTGGGCCCATCCGCCATGAGGTCGTGCTCAGCGACGCCCGGGGCGAACACCGCCGGCTGGTCCTGGGCTCGACCGGCTGGGACGGCCAGCCGCTACGGTTCTCCGTCGAACTGCCGGCCGGCGACGGGCAGTGGCGGCTGGCCGGCTTCACCACCGAGACCCGCGGTGGCCCACGGCTGAGCCTCGACTGGCGGTTGTCGGACCTGCGGGCCAGCCCGGACACCAGCGCCGGCACCCCGGTCGATCTGGGGGCGGACGGACCGTGGCAGGTGGTCGACCGGGCGGGCACCGCCACCGCGTCCACCGGCGCCGGCGCCACCCTGTCCGGCCGCTACGCACGTGACATGCCGGTGAGCTGGAATGCCCCGGACACCCCGGTGCAGTTGGCCGTCACCCGGCCGGCCGGCACGAACCCGGTGCCGGTGGTCGCCACCGCGGCGGCGCTGGACATGCTGCACGTCGACGTCGGGACGCAGACCCGGCTGTTCCTCGGCGGCGCCGAGGTCGATGTCGTCGTGGTCGACCGGGTCACGGCTCTGCCCGGTGACGTCGAGGACGCCGCGTTGCTTGTCGACCTGCCGTCGTTGCGTGGCCGGCTGTTCCACGCACACGGCATCGTCCGCGCGCCGCAGGAGTGGTGGGTGGCCGCCCAGCCCGGCGCGGCGGCACAGGTGGCCGGGGTAGCCGCCGCGCTCCACGGTCTGACCGCGCTGGATCGCCGGGACGTCGCCGACCAGTTGGCTCGCGACCCGTTCGGTGTGGGTGCCCGTGGTGCCCTCTTCGTCGCCGCCCTCGCGGCGGTGCTGCTGGCCGCAGTGGGGGTGGCCGTGGACGTCAGCGCCACGGCGCGGCGCCGGGCCGGCGAACTGGCCGTGTTGCACACCCTCGGCGCGGGTCACCGCCTGGTGGCCCGGTCGCTGCTGGCCGAGCAGTCGTTGCTCGCCGGCATGGGTGTGCTGGTGGGGTTGGCCGTGGGCATCGGTGTGGCGGCGACGATGGCCCCGCTTGTCATCCTCACCCCGGCGGCGGACCGCCCCGATCCGCCGCCGCTGCTGAGCGTCGACTGGGTGCCGGTGCTGGGCACCGGCGTCGGACTGCTGGCGCTGGCGCTGGCGTTCAGCGCCGCGGTGTCGGTGAACGTGCGGCGACGACTCACCGCCGCACACCTTCGTGCCGGGGAGTCCCAGTGAGCGCGAGGAGTGCAGCGCAGCGGAGCCCCGCAGTCGCGAACGAAAGGCTGGTCCCGTGAGCGCGAGGAGTGAGCTTGCGAGCCCCGCAGTCGCGAACGAAAGGCCAGCACCGTGAGCGCGAGGAGTGCAGCGCAGCGGAGCCCCGCAGTCGCGAACGAAAGGCTGGTCCCGTGAGCGCGAGACGGATCCGGGCGTACGGCGGTCAGGTGGGCCTGTTGGCGGTGCTGGGGTTGGTGGCGGCGCTGCTGCTGACCGCCGCACCCCGGCTGACCGGGGAGTACGCCGACCGGGGGTTGCGCGCGGACGTGGCCCGGCTGCCGCACCTGGTGCGGGACGTGTCGCTGGCCGGGCCGCGGTCCGCGCCGGCCGCGGCCGGGCAGGCCGATCTGGACCGTTACGCCGCCGAGTTGCCGCGGCCGCTGCCCGGCCTGGTGGAGCGCCGGTGGTACGCGGCGTCGTTGGACGAGGAGCAACTGTTCGCCGTCGGCGACGAGCCGCCGATGGACGGTGGTGCCCGCAAGCTGTTCGGCCTGCGCGCCCAGACCGGTGTCGCGGAGGCGGCCGAGCTGACCGCCGGACGCTGGCCCCGCACCCGTCCGGGCGGCCCGGCTGAGGTGGTGGTGTCGGGGGCGGTGGCCGAGACGCTGTCCCTGCGCGCCGGCCAGCGGCTGCGGTTCGCCGGACGCGACGGTCAGGCGGACGCGCGCGTCGTCGGGGTGTTCGAGCCGCGCGACGCCGGTGACCCGGTCTGGGACGACCTGGGCTACGCGCTGGAGCCGGTGGTCCCGGTGCTGGACGGCGAGCCGTACGTCGTGGCGGGGGTCACCGACTGGGCCGGGGTGGACGTCGTCGCCGCCGGCAGTGGTGTCGCGGCCGTCAGCGGTTGGCGGTACCGCCTCGACGAGCAGCGGCTGAACGCGGCGGGGCTGGAGTCGGTGACGGCGGCGGTGGCCGAGGCCCGACGCATGTCGTGGAGTTCGGGCGCGACGGTGCAGACGTCGCTGGACGGCGCGTTGTCGCGGTTCGCCGGGCAGTTGCGCGCCGTGCAGGCCCTGCTCGCGGTGGTGCAGGCGGGGCTGGTCGCCAGCCTGCTCGGTTTGATCGTGCTGGCGGCGCGGTTGACGGTGCTGCGGCGACGTGACGAGTTCGCCCTGCTGCGGGCCCGGGGCGCCGCCCTGAGCGCCGTCGGGCTGCGGGCCCTGGCCGAGTCGGCGCCGGTGCAGCCGTTGGCGGTGCTCGTCGGTTGGTTCGTCGGCAGCCGCGTGCCGGGGCACGACGGGGGGTTCCCCTGGGCGGTGCTGGCGTTGGCGGTGCTCACCACCGCGGTGGTGCCGGTGCTGGCGATGTATTCGCAGCGGCGGGTCGGGGTGGTCGGCGGGCGTGCCGATGTGGCGTGGCGTCGTCCGTCGGCGCGGCGGCTGACGGTCGAGGCGGGTGTGCTGGTGCTGGCCGTGCTCGGGGTGGTGTTGCTGCGCCGGCGTGGTCTCGACCCGGGTGCCGGTGTCGACGCGTACCTCAGTTCGGTGCCGGTGCTGGTCGCGGTCGCCGCCGCGTTGGTGGCGGTGCGGCTGGTGCCGTGGCCGCTGCGGGCGGCCGGTCGGTTGGCCGCGCGGGCCCGGGGTGCGGTGCTGTTTCTCGGTGTGGCCCGCGCCGCACGGGGCGCGCCGGTGGCGTTGGGTCCGCTGGCGGTGCTGATCGTCGCGGTCAGCACCGGGGTGTTCGGCGGGGTGGTCACCTCCACCGTCTCGGCGGCTCGGGACCGGGCGGCCACGTTGACGGTGCCGGCGGACGCCTGGCTGACCGGGTACACCTTCTCCCCCGACGCGCAGGACGCGTTGTCCGGGGTGGCCGGGGTGTCGGCGGTGGCTCGGGTGTGGGTGGACTCGAACCGGCGGCTGGTGCCGCAGGCGGGGTCGCCGGCGCGGCAGATCGGCACGGCCCGGGTGCTGGTGGTGGACGCTCCGGCCTTCGCGGAGGTGGTGGCGCGCAGCGGTGTCGAGGTGGACGTGCCGGCGGCCCTGCGGGCGGCCGCGCGGGGTGACGGGCCGGTGCCGGCGGTGGTGTCGGCGGCGGTGGCCAGGCAGGTCGGTGACCAGGCAGCGGTGGACGTGCAGGGCAGGTGGTACGAGTTCCGGGTCGCCGAGGTGGCCGAGGCCTTCCCGGGTGTGGGGTTGGGCACCGAACGGTTCGTGGTGCTTCCGTGGCAGGCGCTTCCGGAGTACGAGTACACGCCGATCATCCCGAACCGCTATCTGGTGGCCGGTGACGACATCGACGAGGCGGACCTGCTGGGGGTGGCCGACGACGCGCAGCGGCGGCGGCAGTCGGCGGTGCTCGGCGTGGCGGTGACGCGGACGCAGGTGCCGGCGTCGTTGCAGACCTGGCGGGGGTACCGCGAGGACCTGGACCGCACCGGCGCCAACGACGTGCTGACCCTGGCGTTCACCGCCGGCGCGGCCGGCGGCACCGCGCTGGCGGTGCTGGCCGTCGGGTTCGCGGTGGTCGCCGACGCCGCCGGGCGGGGCCGGATGCTGTCCCGGCTGCGCACCCTGGGCCTGTCCGCCGGCCGTGGCCGGCGGCTGCTGATGTACGAGCTGGTGCCGCTGGTCCTGGTCGCGGCGCTGACCGGGGCGGCGGTGGGTGCGGCCCTGCCCCGGATCCTGGGGCCGACGCTCGGGCTGTCCGCGTTCGTGCCCGACGTGCCGGTCCGCGATCACCTGGATCCGTTGGTGCTGGCTTCGGTGCTGGGGCTGGTGGTCCTGGGCCTGGCGACCGGGCTGGTGGTGGAGAACCTGATGAACCGGCGGATGCGCCTCGGTGAGGTGCTGCGGCTGGGAGAGGAGAACCCGTGACGATGGTGTCTGATGGTCCCGACCTGGCGACGCTGCAACGACGGGCGGCGGAGCGGGCCGCCGCGCGGGCCGGTGGCGCCGACCGGCTGCGTGGACACATCGTCTGCGACGGGCTGGTACGCATCTTCACCAGCGAGGGGGTGGAGGTCGTCGCGTTGCAGGGCCTCGATCTGGTCGTGGACCGTGGTGAGCTCGTCGCCATCGTGGGCGCGTCCGGCTCCGGCAAGTCGACGGTGCTGAACATCCTGTCCGGGCTGGACACCCCGACCGCGGGCATCGCCCGGGTGGCCGGGTACGACCTGCTGACCATGTCGGCGGCCAAGCGGCTGCGGTACCGGCGGCACACCGTCGGGTTCGTGTGGCAGCAGACCGCACGCAACCTGCTGCCGTACCTGACCGCCCGGGAGAACGTGGAGTTGCCGATGCGGCTGGCGCGCCGGGGTGGGCGGGCCGCGCGGCGGCGGGCGGCGGAGCTGCTGGAGATGGTCGGCGTCGGCTACTGCGCGGACCGTCGGCCGGGGCAGATGAGCGGCGGCGAACAGCAGCGCTGTGCCGTCGCGGTGGCGGTGGCCAACGACCCGGAGGTGCTCTTCGCCGATGAGCCGACCGGTGAGCTGGACGAGGCGACGGCCGGGGAGGTCTTCGCCGCGCTGCGCACCATCAACGCCGAGCTGGGGGTGACCGTGGTGGTGGTGACCCATGACCCGCAGGTCGCCTCGCAGGTGCGCCGGACCGTGTCGATCCGCGACGGCCGCACCGCCTCGGAGGTGCACCGCACCGCGCGGGTCGGCGCCGACGGCGTCGAGGAGTTGGTGACCGAGGAGTACGCGGTGCTGGACCGGGCCGGGCGGATGCAGCTGCCGGCGGGTTTCGTCGACGCGTTGGCGTTGCGCGACCGGGTGCGGTTGACCCTGGAGCCGGACCACGTGCAGGTCCGTCCCGGTGACGAGAGGAGTGCGCGGTGAGCGAGCAGGAGCTGATCCGGGTCGAGGGGCTCAGCCGCGACTACGGCGGTGGTGACCGGGTCGTCCATGCGCTGCGGGAGGTGTCGTTTCGGGCCGGTCGCGGTGAGCTGGTCGCGGTGCGAGGCCGGTCCGGGGCGGGCAAGACCACGTTGCTGAACCTGATCGGTGGCCTGGACCGACCCACCTCGGGGCGGGTGTGGGTGGCCGGGCAGGAGGTGACGGCGGCCAGCGAGAAGGAGCTGCTGCGGCTGCGTCGGGACACCATCGGGTTCGTGTTCCAGTCCTTCGGGCTGGTGCCGATCCTGTCCGCGGCGGAGAACGTGGGGGTGCCGATGCGGTTGGCGAAGGTGCCGGCGGCGGATCGTGAGCAGCGCGTGTCGGTGCTGCTGGAACTGGTCGGGTTGGGTGGGCACGCCGCGCAGCGGCCGTACGAGATGTCCGGCGGCCAGCAGCAGCGGGTGGCGATCGCCCGGTCGTTGGCCAACGATCCGGCGCTGCTGATCGCCGACGAGCCGACCGGCCAGTTGGACTCGGAGACCGGCCGGGCGGTGATGGACCTGCTGCGGGCGGTGGTGCGTGCCCGGGGGATGACGGCCCTGGTCGCCACGCACGACCCGACGCTCGTGGAGTTGGCCGACCGGGTGCTGGTGCTGCGTGACGGCCGGCTGGTCGAAGCGACCGAGCCGGTTCCGGCATGACCGTCAGTACGGGTCGCCGCAGACGCGCCAGCCACCGTCCTCCCGTACCACCGACAGGTCCCGTTGTTCGGTGCTGCCGCTGTCGCGGGTCAGCAGCACGGTGACCTTGCCGTGGGGTCGGCCGCCGCGGGTGGCCACGGACACGTCCACGATCTCGTAGTCGCGCACCACCGGCGGGGTGCGTACCCAGCTGGTGAAGCCGAGTTCGCTCCACCGGGTACGCGCGTCGGCGCAGAGCCGCTCGTAGGCGCTGCCGGTGTCACCCGTGGTGACCTCGCGCAGGAATCCCTCGGCGGTCTGGCGCACCGGGGCGGCGGCCTGGGTGACCAGTTGCAGGTTCCAGGCGCCCAGGCCGGCGACCCCGACACAGCACAGCGCCGTCCCGGCCGCGGCGACGACGAGGCCGACCCGCATCGGGTGGCGTCGCCGGGCCGGTCTGCTCCACGGCTGCGCAGCGCCCACACCAGTCGACGGTAGAGAATCGGCCGCCGCGGCGGGCGGAAAAGGGGACGTGGCCGGGCGGGGCGGCTACCGCGTCCCGTCCGGCCACGCCCTGGGCAGGTCGTCGATCAGGGCTTGATCTCCTTGCGGCCGTTGCCGGTCGCACTGATGGTGACCCGGCGGGGCTTGGCCCGCTCGGCCACCGGGATTCGCAGCGTCAACACGCCGTTGTCGTAGCCGGCTTCGAGCTTGTCGGTGTCGAGGGTGTCGCCGAGGAACAGCTGGCGGCTGAAGACGCCCATCGGGCGCTCGGCGGCGACGAGTTCGACGTTGTCGCCGGCGGGACGGCGCCGCTCGGCGCGCACGGTCAGCACGTTGCGCTGCACCGTGCAGTCGATGCTCTCCGGGTCGACTCCGGGCAGGTCGAAGGCGGCGTAGAAGAAGTCGCCGTCGCGGTAGGCGTCCATGTGCATGACGGCCGGGCGGCTGGTGCTGCCGAAGAACTGCTCGGCGAGCCGGTCGATCTCACGGAACGGGTCGGTACGCATCAGCATCGTGTGCCTCCTCGGTTCTCCTGGCCGAAGGTCCCTAGTTGAGTCCAGTCGACTCAACTTCCACTTCCTATTTAGCGCGCCCAGCCGCCACCCGTCAAGTCGTCCGGCGCGTGGTCAGTGACCGCGCTTCGGCAGCAGGGCGACCAGGGCGGCCGGTACCGCCAGGTGCATCAGACCAAGGGCGATCTTGGCTCCGCCGGTGGCATCGACCTGGAACAGTGGCACGAACGACAACAGCGTCACCACCACCACCAGACCGAACCAGATGGTGGTGGCCCGTCGCCCGGCGAACCGCTCCAGCACGGCCAGCGCCGCCCAGCCCAGCAGGGCCGAACCGAGGGAGACGACGACGACCGGAACGAGGTTGACCACCACCTCGGGTTGCCCCGGGCTGCGGACCGCGTAGTCGACGCCGCCGAGCGCGCCGACGAGCCAGATCGCGACGCAGGTCGCGACGGCCACCAGCGGGCCGAGGGCGCGACGGCGCAGGGAGGTGGCGGTGCTGACGGAATGCGCGGCGGTGCTGCTCATGGACCACTCCTCAAAACAAGGGGATACCCGAGCAGCGACCGTATCAGATAATCCCGTACGAGACTATCTGATGCGGAACAATGTGCGGGCTCGCCAGCGCGAGGGATCCTCAGCAGACGGAGCCGGCCACTCCGGACGTGTGGGCACCGGAGAGCCGCTCGTCCACCAGCCGGCGGATGGCCCGGAGGAACACCTCGCGTTCGGCCTCCGGCAGTGTCGCGAGCACATCCGTTTCGAGGCGGGCGGCGACCTGCCGGGCCTGGTCGAGCACCCGCTCCCCCTGGGGTGTCACCTCGACCAGCCGGGCTCGGCGATCGCTCGGCGCGGGCACGCGTCGGGCCAGTCCGTTGGCCTCCAACTGGTCCAGGGTCACCACCATGGTGGTCTTGTCCACGCCGCACAACTCGCCGATCTGGCGCTGGGTCAGGTCACCACCGCGGGCGCGCAGCAGCACCCCGTACGCCCTGGGCGAGATCCCCAACTCGGCCAGGCCGGCGGCGTGTTCCGCGCGCAGCGCATGACTGGCCCAGCTGAGCAGGAACATCAGGTCAGACGGACGACCCGGCGACGGGGATTCCATACACCGAGGCTAACAAGATCCTCCGGATCGGGATCATCACCCGCCCGCCGGCCGGCGGGCGGTGTCCGACCTGGTGGAAGCCGCTGCGGCGAGCGTCGCACGGGTGCGGACGTCGGTGGGCCGACAGCCGGCGGCACCGGAGTGCGTCACCAGGGGTGACCGGCGGGCGCGCGGATCGCCACGACGGACGCGGCACGCGGGTTAGGGTGCTGCGATGGGTACCCATACCGCCGCGGTCGAGGCGCTCAAGACCGACCCGCGCACCGCCTCACTGCGCCGATCGCTCGAGGTCTACTACGGCAACCCGGACCGGGACGCGGCGATGGACGCCTTCTACGCCCGCTTCGTCGGCCCCGGCGACCTGGTCTTCGACATCGGGTCGCACGTCGGGGACCACATCGGCACCTTCCGTCGGCTCGGCGCCCGGGTCATCGCCGTCGAGCCACAACCGCTGTGCCTGCGGGCGTTGCGCGCCATCTACGCCGACGACGACCAGGTCACCCTGATCGAGGCGGCCTGCGGCGCCCAACCCGGCCGGATCGGTTTCCTGGTCAACTCGGCCAACCCCACCGTCTCCACCGCCTCCACCGACTTCGTCACCGCCGCCACCGGCGCGGGTGGCTGGGAGGACCAGGTCTGGGACGGCCAGATCGAGGTACCGGTGACCACCGTCGACACGCTGATCGCCGAACACGGCACGCCGGCCTTCGTCAAGATCGACGTCGAGGGCTTCGAGGACGCCGTGCTCGCCGGGCTGAGCCATCCCCTGCCCGCCCTGTCCTTCGAGTTCACCACGATCGGACGGGCGGTCGCGGTGCGCTGCCTGGACCGTGTCGCCGCGCTCGGCTTCGACGGCTTCGACGTGGCCCTCGGCGACGACAAGACACTGACCCTCGGGCGCTGGGTCGATGCCGAGGCGATGGCCGCGCACCTGCTCGCGCTGCCGCACGAGGCCAACTCCGGCGACGTGTACTGCGTCCGCACAACGCGCGGCTGACCGGCGGGTCAGCCGCGGCGGCGGGCCCGGGCCGCCCAGATGGCGTACGCCGGATCCCGGTCCAGGTTGTGCCGGTCCCGGTCGTAACGCCGGGTGGTACGCGGATCGGCGTGGCCCATCGCGTCCTGCACGTCCTCCAGCGGCACCCCCTCGGACCGGGCGGTGGTGGCGAAGGCGTGCCGCAGCGAGTGCGGTGACAGCCGGGCCCACGCGGCGATCCCGGCGCTCCGGGCGAGCCGCCGGACCAGCCGGAACACCGAGTGCCGGTCGAGCCGGGCACCGCTGGCGGTGACCAGCAGCGGGCCGGTCAACTCCGCCACCGGCACCCGCTGCGCGGCGGCCCGCTCGGCCAGGTACGCGTCGACGGCGTACGCCGTGCCCGGGGTCAACGCCCGGCGGCGCGACCGCCCACCCTTGCCGACGAAGCGCACGCTGCGGTGTCCCCGCTCGGCGCCCAGGTCGTCCAGGTTCAGCGACACCAGCTCCCCCACCCGCAGTCCCAGATCGGCGAGCAGCGCGACCGCGGCCCGGTTGCGGGCGGCGGTCGGCCCGGTCTCGGCCTCGGCCACCGCGAGCAGCGCGTCCACCTCGTCGGGCGCCAGACCGACCGTGGCCGAGTGGTCCCGGTCGACCCGGGGCCGGTCGGCGCCGGCCACCGGGTTCAGCTCCACCGCCCGCAGCTTGACCAGGAAGTCGTACCAGCTCGACAGCGCGGACAGCTTCCGGGCCACCGTCGCCGGGGTCAACGGACGGCCGGTCCGGGCGGCGACGGTGCTCTCCAACGCCCGCCCGTACTCGTTGACGTGCAGGAAGTTCGCCCGCAGCGGGTCCAGCCCCCGGGCGGCGCACCAGGCCAGCCAGCCGGCGACGTCCCGGCGGTACGCGTCACGGGTGTGCTCGCTCAACCGTCGGTTGCGCAACCACGCGTCGGTGACGGCCATCGGTCCGTCGGGCAGGGCCGGATAGGCCGACGGGCGGTACTGCACCGGAGTGTCGTGCGGACGCATGTGAAAAATGCTCTCAGTCCTGTGATGAGTAGACGATCAGGCGCGCCGACACATCATGATCGGCCGGACGGTACATCGCGTCGCACCCGACCCCTACGCTGGCCCGGTGCTGTCTCAGGTCACCGGTCTGTCCCGACACTTCACCGAGGACACCCTGCGGGCGTATCTGCTCGCCCGCTCGACACGGGCTGGCAACGGATGCCTGATCGTGCGCGGATACGGCGGCCGGCGCGGCGGGTACCAGAAACTCGCCGGACGGGCCTGGGCGCACATCGCGGCGTACGTGGTGTTCGTCGGCGGCTACGACCCCACCCTCGAAGTCCGCCACGACTGCGGCGCACCGGACTGCATCGAGCCGACCCATCTGCGCCAGCTCAGCCATGCGGACAACTGCCGGGAACGGACCCAGCGGCCACGCTGCCGCAACGGGCACGACCGGGAGACCGATCCGGCGACGGGGCGCTACCGGCGGGTCTGCCGGACCTGCAACCGGCTGGCGCAGCAACGCTGGCGGGAGCGTCAGGCGGCGGAGGTCGCCGCAGCCCGTGCGGCGTACGGGCGAACACCCTGCTGACCCGGCCGTCCCCGCCGCCTGCCGGGGCGGTGACGGCCGCGCCTGTCGCACCAGGTTGGCTCCGCGGCCGGGCGGGTCGAGTGGGTCCCGCCCGGCCGCTTGCGTCAGTCCCCGGCCGTCACCGTGAAGGTGAACCCGGTACTCCGCGGACGGCGCAACGGAATGTCGCACTTGATCCGACGCAGTACCTCGCCCCTGCTGAGGCCGAGCCCGTGCGCGATGAGCCGCTCCGGACGCACCGGAACCGGATCGTCGAAGGCGACCGCCACCTGGACCGGCCACGTCTGGTCGGGCCCCTCCGACGGGGTGTGCAGCCGCCACGCCCCCGTCCAGTCGAGAGCGAACCGGTTGCGGCGGGCCAACTGCGGATCCAACAGCCGGGACGCCACAAGTGCCGGATCGTTGAGGCGGTATCCGCGCAACTCCGCCGGATCGAAGGATCTGACCGGGGTGCGTTCGTACACGGTGAGCTTGCTGGTCCGGTCGCAGGACACGCAGCGGACCAGCAGCCACACGTCGAGCAGTTTGTGGTTGGCGTTGACGCGGAACCTGCCGGGACCGGTGGTGGCCGACCCCGACGGGCAGTCCACGCAGCGCAGCGACAGCAGCGGCAGCCTGGTCCGACGCACGACCCAGGGCAGCACGATATGAGGTTGTGAAGACATGATTGCTCCGAAAGACCTGACCCGAGGCCGATTGAGCGCGGCCTCACACGCGGTACGACCGGGCGCACAGACGCAGCCCGGCAGAGCCGACGGGAGCGTCGGCCACCAGTGAGCGGTGAATGTCAGGTCTAGAGAGCAGGTGGGGTCACGCGGTTAGTCCTCTGTCCTCACTGCCGCGGGTCGCAGGCAACCTACGGGGACGACAAGGAGGGCTCAACCGAATTCGACGGTCGTCGGTTGGTCGGTGCGGGCCGGCGGCGACGGTGGCACCGAGTGTCTCCATCGGGGCCCGGCTCCACCAGGTCCTCAACCCCGGCGCGCGCCGGAACAGCAGGTACGGCCCGACGCCCTTGGCCTGCTGTCCGCCAGGCCCGCGCGGCAGCAGCACGCGGGTACGGGCGTCGCCGTCCCCGAGTGCACCGCCGACCAGAAGTACCTGATCTCTCTGAACGGGCTCGTTGCGATGCTTGCCGCTATCGATCCCTTTCCTGCCCCACTGCCCGCATGCCGATGGCGGCGAAGAGGCATGTGGTGCTCACAGCGGCCAGCAAGACGTGATACCCGCCGTGCACTAGGAGCATGGCGGCAAGCAGGGGTGCGGCGGCCTTGGCCGCGGTAACCGGTGCGGCGAGTCGTCCGGCGATGGTGGCGTAGGCGGTGGTGCCGTAGCTCTCGGCGAGGAGGGCGGGGGCGGCGAGGCTGGCGATGCCGAAGCCGAGCCCGAATCCGGTGACGGTGACCAGGGCACCCACCCTGTTGCCCGCGGTGAGGGGCATGGCGAGGACGGCGGCGGCCTGGATGGCGAACACCGTGGCGACGATGGTGGTGACCGGAAGCCGGCGGCGGGCGCCGGTGAGGACGAGTCGTCCGGTGACGGACAGGACGCCGAGGAGGCCGGCGGCGGTGGCGGCGAAGGCGGCGGGGTGGCCGCGGCTGATGAGGTAGCCGACGAGGTGGACGCCGATTGTGCTGGTGGTGGCACCGTGGGCGGTGAGGGTGGCGGCGAGGATCCAGAACCGGGGGTCGCGCATCGCCGCGCGCGAGGCGATGCGACGCGAGGTGTGATCCGGTCGCCCCGCGGGCCTGGAAGTCCTGACACGCGGCGGCTTACGGATGGCGAGGGCGTGCAGCGGTACGGTCACGACGCCGTGGACGGCGGCGAGCGTGAGCAGCGCGCCGCGCCAGCCAAACTGCGCGACGAGCAGGCCGGTGAGCGGCATGAATATGGTGCTGGCGAACCCGGCGACGATGGTGACAGCGAGCAGCGCCTTGGGTCGTCGGTCGGCGGTGAACCAGGAGACGATGACGGCGAAGGCGGGTTCGTAGAGGACCAGTGCGCCGGCGACGCCTATGCCGATCATGACGGCGTAGAGCTGCGCGGTGGTCTGGACCTGGGACCAGGCGATCAGGAGGACGGTGGCGGTGATCGAGCCAGTGGTCATGAGGGCGCGTCCGCCGTGCCGGTCGAGCCACCGGCCGACGGGGACGGCCATCAGGGCGCCGGCGAGGACGCTGGCGGTCAGCGCCCCGGTGACCGCCGTGGTGGAGGCATCGAGGCTGGCGGCCATGGGGTTGAGAAGGACAGCGTAGGCGTAGTAGAGGGTGCCGTAGCCAACAGTGGAGGTGATGGCGAGGGCGGCGACGATTCGCCACCCGTGGCGCCCGCCGACCCGACGGTCGGCGAGCGCCATCGTGGTGGTCATCAGCCGTCGGTGCCGGTGGAGTCGGCGGGGTTGCTGTTGCAGACCCCCGTCTCGGGCAGGTCGAGCTGTACGTCCCGGGCCGCCTGCCAGTCGCCGGCGAGTGCGGCGACGATGGAGCGGACCTGCTCGTAGCCGGTGGCCATGAGGAACGTCGGCGCGCGGCCGTAGCTCTTCATCCCGACGGCGAAGTAGCCGACCTCCGGGTGGGCGAGTTGGTCTACGCCGTGCGGGGGCACCGTGCCGCAGGAGTGCTCGTTCGGGTCGATCAGCGGGGCGAGCGCGCGGGTGGCCCCCATGACCGGGTCGAGGTCCAGACGCAGCTCGGCTGCGATGGAGTGGTCGGGGCGGAAACCGGTGGCGGCGACGATCCGATCCACCACAGTCGACTGCTCACCACCGTCAGCGTGCCGGACCACCACGGCGACCCTGCCGTCTGCCGGAGTGAGCGCGTGCACGGAGAAGCCACTGAGCAACCGGATCCGACCGGCGTCGACGTGCTCTCGCAGCCGGGAACCGAGCGCCCCGCGGGCGGGCAACGCGTCAGCGTCGCCGCCACCGTAGGTACGGGCCGGGCTGGCCGAGCGGATCGCCCAGGTCACCTCCGTGCCCGGCTCCTCGGTGGCCAGCTTCGCCAGGGAGAGCAGCGTGTTCGCGGCCGAGTGGCCGGCGCCGACGACGAGGACGTGCCGGCCGGCGAAGCGGTCCCGGTCGGCGCCGAGCACGTCGGGCAGGGCGTGCTCCAGGTACGCGGCCACGTTCTTCTCGCCTCGCCCGGGGAGGCCGGAGGCGCCGAGGACGTTGGGGGTGCCCCAGGTTCCGGAGGCGTCGATGACCGCGCGGGCCAGCAGCTCGTCGCCGTCGGCGAGGCGGATCAGGAACGGCGTGTGCTCGCGGCCGGCAGTGCGCAGCCGGTCCAGGCCGAGGCGGCTGATCGCCTCCACCCGCGCGTCGTAGCGCAGGTGCGGCTTGAGCTCCGGCAGTTGCGAGAGGGGCTGGAGGTAGTCGGCGACCAGCTCTGCTCCGGTGGGCAGGGCGTCCTCGGCCGGGGCGATCCAGCCGGCGTCGTCGAGCAGCCGGCGGGCAGCCCGGTCGACGTTGTACCGCCACGGGGAGAACACCCGCACGTGCCCCCACTGCCGCACCGCTGCGCCAGCGGTGTCACCGGCCTCCAGAACAAGAAAGGGCAGGCCACGCTCGTGCAGATGGGCGGCGGCGGCCAGACCCACCGGGCCCGCGCCGATCACCACGACGGGCAGCTCGTTCGGGATGCTCATCGAACAACTCCTCTGTGTTGAAACTGTCGAATCAAGAACGTGCAGTTGTGTTGGCGCGGATGGGACTGAAGGGGTTCAGGTGATGACGGGGCTGCGGCGCTCGCAGCACGACGTGGCGCCGCCGCCCCTGGTGCCGACCGACCCGCTCGCGGATGCCGATGACAGGGACCCGGCGCGCTGGTGCAGGACGAGGCTGCGGTGTCATCCGGGAAGACTCCGCCTGGTCGAGCACGACCATGCGGGGGCCGGGCCCGCCGACCTCCACGCCAGGGGGTCCGACGCGAGGATCACGATGGTGGCGGCCATCCGGTCGGCGCTGACCTGATCGAGCAGGTCCGTGAGATCGGTGCGGGTGTTCATGAGCAGCATCCCCGTCCGGCGGCGACGGCGTCGGCCTTCGCCTGCGTGTCGCAGCAGGAGCCGGCGGCCTCGGCTGCCTGGCGGGTGCCGCAGCACGGGTCGTCGGTGGCGCCGACCGGCGGGAGGCTTCCGCCTGCGGCCTGGGCGGGGCTGCCGCAGCAGGCGCTGGAGCCGGTGACCTGCAGGGCGGCGGTGGGGTCGCCGGTGACGCTCGTGTTCTCGCTCATGTCGGCCCTCTCATTCCTTCGAAACGCCTGTCTTGACGTTTATCAAATCAGAGACTTGCACGCTGATTAGAGGGATGTCAACCTAGAGGCATGTCGAATCAACAGGCCTCGCTTCCGGTCATCGACCTCAACGCCGACGCGCCGTGCTGCCCCCCACTGGCGCAGAGCCCGGTCCCAGCCGAGACGGCCGCGGTGCTCGCGCCCGCGTTCAAGGCCCTCGGTGACCCGGTGCGGCTGCAGTTGACGTCGATGATCGCCTCAGCCGAGGGCGGGGAGGTTTGCGTGTGCGACCTGACGCCGGCGTTCGACTGACCGGGCCGACGATCTCGCACCACCTCAAGACGCTGCGCGAGGCGGGCCTGGTGGACGCCGAGCGGCGGGGCACCTGGGTCTACTACCGGGCTCGACCGCAGATCCTGCGCCAGCTCGCCGCCCTGCTGTCGATCGAGGCGGCGCCCCGAGCCTGACCACGCTCCCCTACCACCGCCGCCCACTGTCTGTGGCTTGGTCCGTCCACAGCAGCTTCTGGCGGAACACGCGGGGACGGTGTGCGGCGAGTGCGGCCATGACGTGCACGGCGTCGCGTCCCACGCCGCGCAGGGTGTTCGAGGCGAAGGAACGCTGGAACTCCAGGCCCAGGTAGACCAGGCCTGGATGGGTGGTGGAGACTCCGCCGACCTGCTGGGGCACGCCGCGGTCGAGAGTGGCGAGGGGTGCGAGGTAGGCGAGGTCCGACCGGTAACCGGTGGCGAAGATGACCGCGTCGACCGCTTCGTGCCTCCCGTCGCTCCAGACGACGCCATCGGGGGTGAAGCGGGTGAACATGTCTTTCCGGGCAAGTTCGCCTGAGATGACGGCGTCGCGGTAGCGGCCGGTGTCGAGCACGGTGGCATGGTGGATGAGACGGGTGACGACCGCGCGCGGCAGCCGGTCGGCGCCGGTGACGCGCAGCCAGTGGTGCAGATCCCGGCCCCGGATGCGCTGCGGTAGAAACCGGACTGGTTCGCGGGTCGCCAGGGTCACCCGGGCGTGCACGGTGAGCTCGTAGGCGACCTGGACGGCGGAGTTGCCGGCTCCCACGATCACGACCCGCTTGCCGGTATACGCGTCGGCGCGGTGATAGTGGGCGACGTGCCGCAGGTCCCCGCCGTACTCGTCCCGCCCAGGCAGGGTCGGCATGTACGGGTTGCCGAAGGAGCCGGTGGCGGCGACGACCCCGCGCCCGGCCAACTCGTCGCCCGTGTCGGTGCGGACGAGATAGCCCCCACCCGGGCGCGTGTGCACGGCGACGGCGCGGGTGCGGGTGCGGGTCTCGATGTCGAGGGAGTCCGCGTAGCGGCGGAGGTAGGCGACCACATCGTCACGGCGGGGGTAACGGTCCGGGTCGCCGTCGAAGGGCATACCGGGCAGGGCGCTGTAACGGGCGGGTGAAAAGAGTGTGAGGCTGTCGTAGTAGCGCGGCCACGAGCCTACCGGCTCGGCCCCGTCGTGCAGGACGACGGGTCGCAGACCGGCGTCCAAGGCGCTGCGGGCGGCGGCGAGACCGGACTGGCCGCCGCCAATGACGATCACAGGATCAGCTCTGTCCTCGTCGCAATCATATTGTCATTTCGCTTAATGACAATATGATTGCGACGAGGAAAGGTGTGACCATGAGCCAGACCGCCGACCAGCCGACCGGTCCGCAGAGCGTCCCCGCGCCAGGTCTCACGCCGCAGGCGCAGGAGTTCCTCAAGGCTCTCGGCAGTCCCACCCGACAGCGGATCATGATCCTGTTCGCCGGTGGCGCCGAGATGTCCGTAGGCGAGGTGGCCGAGCGGGTCGGCATCAGCCAGGCCACTGCGTCGCAACAGTTGACCCTGCTGCGACGCGGCGGTGTGGTCACCTCGCGACGGGACGGCAAGACCGTGTTCTACCGGGCCGACCGCGACGGCGTCCTCGCCTCCCTGGCTGATTTGCAGTCCTACCTGGCGACCTGCTGCTGACCAGCTCGCCACGATGGCAGCAGGTCGAGGCGAGCCCGCGCGGACGCAGGACAACTGCGGGATCGATGTGCAGTTGCTCGTCGCCAACTTCAGCCCGACACGTTCAACTCCATGTCAAATGCCTGCTGGCGCCCCGTGGCGGCACCAGTGACATCGAGAGGTCGCTCGACAGGACCAGCCGGCCGTCTACAACAGCCTGAGCGCTTACGCACCTTAACAGTCATTATGATGCACGCACGTAATGTCCGATTGCTCCACAGTAATTATCGGATTCGTGTAAACGGAAATTCGATAAATCACGAGGAGAGTGCCGCGACAATCCGTGGGATAGAGGATCGAGTCACCGGCGGCGGCTCGGATCCGAGTCGCCGCCAGGAACCGGTCCGGCGATCTGGCGACGCGTGGCGCGGCGGAAACGGCGCGGGGCCCGAGCCGACTGGTGTCAGGGCCGGGCGAGGGTGGCGACGAGCGCCGCACGCGGGTTGACCAACCACTGCCCGGCGACGTGCACGGTGGGGACGGTTTCGTTGCCGTCGGCCACCGCCCGTACCGCTGCCGCTGCGGCCGGGTCCGCCCAGATGTCGACCTCGGTGAAGGCGAGCTTGCGCCGCTTGAGGCTACGGCGCAGCAGGTAGCAGTAGGGGCAGCCAGGCCGGCTGTAGACGGTGATCGGCAACTGCTCCCCGGCGGTGGTGTTCATGGGCGGTCCTGTCTGGTCTCGGCGAATCGGTCGGCTCGTTGGTGGTCGACCTGCTCAGGGGACGTGCCGCGCCGGACGCGCGGCGTTGCCGTCACCTGGCCCGGCGACGGAACCAGGAACGCCGACGTGGTGCCGGCGACTGGGCGGCAGGTGCCGACGGTGGGGCGTTTCGCCGTTGCTCCTGCCAGCGGCGCACCACCGCGTCGGCGTCCACCGGGCGCACCACCACCCGGGGGCCGGACGGATTACGTAGCCAGGCCAGCACCTCGGCGTTGAGATCGGCCACGACCGCCCGCACCGCCTGCTCGGTGGGCAGATCCCGGACCTCGTCGGGTAGTTGCTCGATGCGACGACGCAGCAGCAACGGGGTGGGCAGCAACAGGTTGGTCGGAACCTGTTCGCGCTCCAGGAAACTCTTGATCCACCAGGACTCGTCGTAGGGCAGACCCCGACCGGCGATCGGCTTGCCCGCACCGGGCAGGTTGTCGAACTCGCCGCGTTCCTGCGCCGCCCGGATCTGCGCCTCGATCGACGCCTCCCACCGCATCTCCACCCTCGCCACCTCCCCGGACAACCGTAACGTGACCACCGTCTCCCGATGGCGCAGCGTCACGGGCCCGGCCGGCATTCCCCGGTGCCCTAGGCTCAGGTGCACGGTGGGACGGGGGTCACGGACATGGTCGGTACAGCCGGGATTGTCGGCATAGCGCTTGTCGCCCTCGGGATGGTGCTGACGCCGGGGCCGAACATGGTCTACCTGGTGTCGCGGTCGGTGACCCAGGGCCGACGAGCCGGGCTGATCTCGCTGCTCGGGGTCGCCGCCGGCTTCGCGGTCTACCCGGCGGCAGCGGTCGCCGGCATCGCCACCGTGTTCGTGCTGGTACCGGCGCTGTACACGGCGGTCAAGCTGGCCGGCGCGGCGTACCTGCTGTGGCTGGCGTGGCAGGCGTTGCGTCCGGGCGGGCAGTCGCCGTTCAACCCGGCGCCGCTGCCACCGGATCCGGCCCGCCGGCTGTTCACCATGGGACTGGTCACCAACCTGCTCAACCCGAAGATCGCCATCCTGTACGTGTCGCTGCTGCCGCAGTTCATCGACCCGGCACGCGGCAACGTCGCCGGGCAGAGCCTGCTGCTCGGTCTCACCCAGATCGCCGTGGCGCTGACCGTGAACACGATGATCGTGCTCACCGCCGGTGGCATCGCCGATTTCCTCAGCCGGCGGCCACTGTGGTTGCGCGTCCAGCGGATGCTGATGGGCACGGTGCTGGCGGCGATGGCGGTGCGCATCGCCGCCGACCGTTCCCGCGCCGCCGTCGCCACCGGCTGAGCCCGCCGTCCCGCACCACCATCGACCTCAGCCGTGACCGGCTGAACTGCCGGTCCACGCTCAGCGGCGTACCGCCGCGGTGGCCGCGTCCAGCAGCTGGTCCAGGACCGCCCGGGTGGGCAGGTGCGTCAGGAGGTGCGCGACGCTGCGGTCGGCGTACCGCCGCTCCTCGTCGTCGGCTGCCGCCAGGGCGGCGTCCACCTGCCCGAAGACGTAGTTGGCGAGGCTGGTGACCGCGCCACGGAACGCGGCCAGGTCCAGCGGCGGCAGGGTGCCCGCCGTCGCTCGGTACCCGTCGAGCAACGCGCGTGCGCCGGCCACGTTGACCGACCCACCGGGGACCACGGCCCAGTCCAGCAGCGCGTTGGCCAGCTCCCAACTCGGCGGTTGACCGCCGGCATGTTCCCAGCCGACGACGACGAGGCGACCGTCGGCGGCCAGCCGGGTGCTCGCCGGACCGAGGGTGTTGTGGCACAGCACAGGTTCCGGCGTCCCGGTGTTCCCGCAGATGTCGTCGAGTTCCGTCAGGGTGCCCACCGCGGCGCCGAGCGCCGCGGCCCAGCTGGCCTGGCGGGCCGCGGCGACGGCGGCGAGTTCGGGCCAGCTCCCGGTGGCCAACCGGGTGCCGTGCCACGGGCTGACCCGATCGACCGGCAGGCGCAGCCCGTGGATCGTGGCGAGGACACCGCCGAGGGCGCGGGTGACCGCCGAGCGGGCCGGGGCGAGCAGTGGTGGCCCGGAACGCAGCCCCTGGTAGACCCGCCAGCGGTGTCCGCCGATCGTCTCCACGATCCGGCCCGCACGGCTGCTCACCGGCGCGGGCAGCAGGACACCGGCGGCTGCGGCGGCCTGCTGCAACGCCACGTCGGTCTCGGCGTCGACGATGGGCCACCAGGTGTCCATCGTCCGCACCGCCCAGCGGCCCCGGTCCGTCACCAGCGACCAGCGACGCCCCATGTCGTCGGCACGGGCGACGGTGCGCATCTCGCCGACGACGTCACCGAGGCCGTAGCTGGCGGCGATCGCGTGGGCCAGGGATGCCTCGGCGGCCTCGGCCCGGCCCCGCATCCGGATGACCTCGGTCTTCAGGGCTGCCCAGGTGGGGAAGCCGTACTGGTCGGCGAGCCGTGCCTGAGCGGTGGTCAGCGTCGCGGCCGGGTCGATGTCACGCAGGCCGGCGAGCAGGTTCTTGGCCTGTTGACGCAGGTGGTCGAGGCTGGGGTTGTCGGGCAGGTCCTTCACGGGGCACCTCACTCCTCGCCCGGACTCGCACGGGCGGAACTGAGCTTCGGTGTCCGTCGCTCGACAGGTGGTGTGCGGGGGTGGCTTCGAGCCTACCGGCGAGTCTCGGCGCGTTCCCGACGCGCAGCTGCGAGGTTAGCCAGTCGGTGCCGACGGATCAACCCTGGTGCTCGCGGAGCACCGCGACACCGCCGGGTGCCAGGGTGACCGCCCGGTCGATCGGTGTCGCGGTCAGCAGTTCCACTCCGCGTGCCGGCACGCGCTGCTCGTGCCCGGTGTGGTTGAGCAGGAACAGCCAGCTCGTCTCGCCGTCGCGGCGGCGTACCGCCTCGACCCCCTCGGGTGCGTCCGGGTAGACGGTGGTGACGCCGGCCGCCCGGGCGACGGTGCCGAGCAGCCGCCGGTAGGTCGTGTCGTCGAGGCGGGTGGACAGGTACCAGGCGGTGCCGGCGCCGGCCCGGTGCCGGGTGACGGCGGGCATCGCGTCGAGTACGCCCCCGGCGTAGGAGACGACGGTGTCGGCACCGGTCAGGCGCAGCGTCTCGGCCCAGATCCGCCCGGTGCCGCCGCCGTCGAGCAGGACGTGGTCGTCGGCGGCGAGGGGGTGGAACTCCTCGGCGTACACGCCCAGCAGGTCCCGTAGCGCGCCCGGATAGCCGCCGAGGCGTACCCGGGCGTGTTCGTCGGCGACGCCGCTGAGGTAGGTGACCAGCAGATGCCCGCCAGCATGGACGTAGCCGTGCAGCCAGTCGGCGGTGGCGTCGTCGATCAGGTAGACGGCGGGTAGGACGAGCAGCCGGTGACCGTCGAGCGGGTCGCCGGGGGTGACGGTGTCGCAGGCGTACCCGCTGCGCCACAGTGCCCGGTGCGCGGCGGCGAGTTCGTCGTGGTGGTCCGGCAGGGTCGACGGCAGGCCCGGATGGCGCAGCGCCCAGCCGCTCGCCGCGTCGACCACGAGCGCCACGGCCGCCTCGACGCGGCCACGAACCTCGCCGAGCTGCCGCAGCGCGACACCGAGGGCGACGGTCTCCCGGAACACCCGACTGTCCGGGCCGGCGTGCGGCACCAGGGCGGAGTGGAAGCGCTCGGCGCCGCCGACCGGTGCCCGCCACTGGAAGAACATCGCGCCGTGGGAGCCGCGGGCCACGTGGGCGAGGCTGTGCCGCAGCATCCGCCCCGGTTCCTTGGTGTGCATCCGTCCGGCCGTGTGGATCTGGTTGGGTGCGCTCTCCATCAGCAGCCACGCCGGCGCACCGTCGGCCGGCGGTGAGCCGGGGCGCCGGCGGGCGGCGGCGTGTCGGGCCCAACCACGGGCCAGGTCGGCGACCAGCGCGGTCTGCTCCTCGGCGCCGCCGTCCACCGCGGACGGGTAGTGGTCGACCGCGACCAGATCGACCTCGGTGGCCCAGCGGGCGTGGTCGACCGGCACCCAGTCGCCCAGGACGTAGTTGGTGGTGATGGTGAGCGCGGGGTTCGCCGCCCGCAGCAGGTCACGTTGCTCGGTGTACGCGGCGAGCAGGGTGTCCGACCAGAAGCGGCGGAAGTCGAGCAACTGGCCGGGGTTGGGCAGGTACTGGGTGGCCCGGGGGGTGCTGATCTGCGCCCAGTCGGAGTAGTGCTGGCTCCAGAAGCTGGTGACCCAGGCGTCGTTGAGGGCGGCCAGCTCACCGTGGCGGGTGGCCAGCCAGCGCCGGAAGGCCCGGGCGGTGTGCTCGCAGTGGCACGTGGTGCCGTACTCGTTGTGCACGTGCCAGCCGGCCAGCGCCGGATGGTGGGCGTACCGGTCGGCCAGAGCGGCGGTGATCCGCAGTGCGGCCTCGCGGTAGGCGGGGGTGGCGGCGCAGTAGGTGTCCCGGCTGCCGTGGTGCAGCCGGACCCCCTCGGCGGTGACCGGCAGCGCGCCCGGGTGAGCCAGGGAGAACCAGGGCGGTGGCGAGGCGGTGGGGGTGGCCAGGGCGACCCGTACGCCGGCGTCGTGCAGCAGGTCGAGCACCTGGTCGAGCCAGCCGAAGGTGTACCGGCCGGGTGCCGGTTCGAGCCGGGACCAGGCGAACACCCCCACGGTGACGAGATTGACCCCGGCCTGGCGCATCAACGCGACGTCCTCGGACCAGACCTGCGCCGGCCACTGCTCGGGGTTGTAGTCACCGCCGTGGCAGAGCGGGCCGTCGGTCCACATCACCATCACCAGCCCGCCGGTTTAGTTGGGGATGCGTCCAAACTATGGATCACCCAGACCCATGTCAACAGCCCATCACCCGCTCATATCAACGATCGTCGTTGACAGTTCGTTGGATAGTTAAAGAAACTGTCGGTACCGCCGCGACCCGCCGCTGAGGAGAGCTGATGCCGTACCGACCGCCGTTGGTGCCCTACGAGACCTTCGTCGCCGACCCACCCGACCTGCCGGTGCGCACCCCCGGCGAGGGTGGCCCGGCCGTGGTGAGCCGGGCCGAGGTCGCCGGCACCGACGCACACGGCGCCACCGTCAAGGCGGTGCTGGCCGACGGGATGACTGCGGTGGTGCGCGTCGACGCGGCCGGCGACGGCGTGATCCGGGTACGGCTGGCCGAGGATCCGCAGGCCCGCAGCCGGTCGGCCCGCCTGATGCCGCTGGTGCACCCCGGTACCCACCCGGCCACCGTCACCGTCGACGACCGGCACCTGCGGATCGACGCCGGCGCGCTGGTCGCCGAGATCCGGCTCGACCCGTGGCACATCCGGTTCCTGCGTCCCGACGGCTCGCTGCTGCTGGAGCAGGATCCGGGCACGGTCGACATCAGTGGCCGGCAACGCACCCTCCCGTTCGGCCACTCCACCACCGACGGCGTCCGGGTCGCCTGGCACGAGAGCTTCGTCGCCCCCGGCGACGAGCGGTTCGTCGGCTTCGGTGAGAAGTTCACCCCGCTGGACAAGCGCGGCCAGCGGGCTCTGATGTGGAACTTCGACGCCTTCGGCAGCGAGTCCGACCGGGCGCACAAGAACGTGCCGTTCTACCTGTCCAACCGGGGCTACGGGGTGCTTGTCGACAGCGGGCTGCCGGTGCAGTTCGACGTCTGCCAGTCCACCCACAGCGCGGTGCAGATCCTGGTCCCCGACGACCTGCTCGACTACTACGTGCTGGCCGGGCCGACCCCGGCCGAGGTGTTGGACCGGCTGCGACAGTTGACCGGGCAGCCGTACCTGCCGCCGCGCTGGGCCTTCGGCACCTGGGTCTCCTCGGGCTTCTACCCGGACAGCCAGGAGCGGGTGCTGGAGCGGGCCCGGCGCCTGCGCGAGGGCGACGTCCCCTGCGACGTGCTGCACCTGGACTGCTACTGGCAGGTCGCCGGCAACTGGTCGGACCTGCGCTGGGACAACGAGGCGTTTCCCGACCCGGCCGGGATGCTGCGAACCCTGTCCGAGCAGGGCTTCCGGGTCTGCCTGTGGATGAATCCCTATCTGATGACGGCCAGTCCGCTCTACGCCGAGGCCGACGCGGCGGGCTACTTCCTGCGGCGACCCGACGGCAGCACGTACGTCGCCGACGTGTGGCACGGCAGCTACCCGGCCTCGGCCATCGTGGACCTGACCAACCCGGCGGCGGTCGACTGGTTCACCGGGCTGCTGCGGCCGCTGCTGCGACAGGGCGTGGCGGTGTTCAAGACCGACTTCGCCGAGGGGGTGCCCGCCGACGCGGTGGCCCACAACGGGATGAGCGGCGTCGAGCTGCACAACGTGTACGCCCTGCTGTTCAACGACGTGGTCGCCGGCGTCACGGAGGAGGTGGCCGGCCACCGGGCGGTGTGGGCGCGCTCGTCGTACCTGGGCGGGCAACGGCACAGCGCGCAGTGGAGCGGCGACGTCAACGCCACCTGGCCGGCCCTGGCCAGCACCCTGCGTGGGGGCCTGTCGCACGGCCTGTCGGGGGTGCCGTTCTGGAGCCACGACACCGGCGGCTTCCACGGCACCCCGGAACCCGACCTGTACGTACGCTGGTCGCAGTTCGGCGCGCTGTCGCCGCTGGTCCGGCTGCACGGCACCACCAGCCGACTGCCGTGGGAGTTCCCGGCCGAGGCGGAACAACTCGCGGTGGCCGCGCTGCGGCTGCGCTACCGGCTGATGCCGTACCTGTGGTCGGCGGCGGTACAGGCGGCCCGCACCGGCGTACCGATGATGCGGGCCCTGCTTGTCGACACCCCGCAGGATCCGACGGCCTGGACGACCGACCTGCAGTACCGGCTCGGGACCGACCTGCTGGTCGCGCCGGTCACCGACACGTCCGGGGTACGCGACGTGTACCTGCCCGTCGGCGACGACTGGTTCGACGCCGCCACCGGCGAACGGCATGCCGGTGGCCGGCATCTTCGGGTTCGCACGCCGCTGGCCCGGATGCCGCTGTACGTGCGTCGGGGCGCGCTGCTGCCGCTGGTCACGCCGGGGGCCACCGTCGGCGACGGGCCCTTCCGGGAGGTCACCCTGGTCTGCTGGGGAGCGGTGGACGGGTGCGCCGTCGTGCACGACGTGGACGGGGACACGATCATCGAGGCGGTCCGCGACGGCGACGAGTTGCGGATCGAGACCCGAGGGCCGCTGCTGGTGGGGCAGTTGGCGCTCGCGGGGGTCGGCGACGCCGACCGACCGACCCGGTCACTGCTCAACGGTGCGGCGGTGACCGTCGTGCCCTTCGCGGGGCTCTTCCCCGCGTCGGGCTGACCGTGGCCGCGCGGCGCCCGACTGGACGGAGTCGGGCACCGCGCGGCCACGGGGTCGCGGAACGGGGGTCAGCCCTTCACCGCGCCGGTGATCACGCCCTTGGTGAAGTGCCGCTGCACGAACGGGTAGATGATCACCGCCGGGATGACCGTCACCACCACCACCGCCATCTTGACCGCGAGCGTCGGCGGGTACGCGGTGACCCCGGGCAGGCTCACCGACGCGCCGGAGACGTTCGGTGACTGCCCGGCCAGGATGTAACTCTGCAGCACCCGCTGAATCGGGAACTTGTCGTTGGAGTCGATGTAGAGCACCGCGTTGAAGTACACGTTCCAGTAGCCGACCGCGTAGAAGAGCCCGACCACGGCGATCACCGCCTTGGACAGCGGCAGCACGATCCGGGTGAGGATGCGCAACTCCCCCGCGCCGTCGATGCGGGCGCTGTCGAGCAGTTCCGCCGGCACGTTCATGAAGAACGCGCGGATCACCACCAGGTTGAACACGCTTATCGCGCTGGGCAGGATCAGCGACCAGAGGCTGTCCTTGAGGCCCAACCCGGTCACCACCAGGTAGCTCGGCACCAGCCCCGGGAAGATCAGGAACGTCAGCAGGAAATAGAACAGCAGCCCCCGGTGGGCCACCGAGCCCGGTCGGGACAGCCCGTACGCGGCCAGCACGGTGAGCACCAGGCTGACCGTGGTGCCGAACACCGTGACCAGGGTGCTGACCCACACCGCCCGGGTGACGTCGCCGCCGCTGAAGATGGTGATGTACGCCGACGGGTCGAACTCCCGGGGGATCATCACCATGCCACCCGCGTCGTCGATGGTGCCGCGTGAGGCGAGGCTGGTGACCAGCACCGCCCACAGCGGCACCAGCACCGCCGCCACCAGCAGCGTGAGCACGACCCCCTTGCCGATGGTCAGCGACGTCGACGGGCGGCCCGCCCACACCGGACGGCCGGGGTGGCGTCGCCGCGGCGGTGGCGCGGGTGGCCCTGCCGTGGTCGGTGCCGCCGGCACCGGCCCGGCACCACTGAGCTGCGCGGTCATGATTTCGCGTACACCCCCTGCTCACCGAGCCGATGGGCGACCTTGTTCGCGGTGAGGATCAGCGCCAGCCCGACCACCGCCTTGAACAGGCCCGCCGCGGCGCCGAGCCCCCACTGCTGGGTGCTGATCGCCTGGTAGTAGACGAACGTGTCGAGCACCTCGGCGGCCTGCCGGCCGACCGCTTCCCGTTGCAGGATGAACTGCTCGAACCCGACCGAGAGCGCGTCGCCGAGCCGCATGATGAGCAGCAGCACGATCACCGGACGCAGGCCGGGCAGGGTGATGTGCCACAACCGCCGCCACCGGCCGGCCCCGTCGGCCGCCGCCGCCTCGTACAGGTTCTGGTCGATGGCGGACAGCGCGGCCAGGAAGACGATCGCGCCCCACCCCAGGTCCTTCCAGACCGCCTCGGCGGTGACCAGCACGATGAACGTGTCCGGGTTGGTCATGATCCCCCAGGGCTCCAGACCGGCCTGGCGCATCTCCTGGGCCAGCAGTCCGGCCCCGCCGAACATCTGCACGAAGAACGTCACCACAAGCACCCAGCTGAAGAAGTGCGGTAGGTACACGACGCTCTGCACGAAGCCACGCAGCCGCCCGGAGACGACGCTGTTGAGGATGAGCGCCAGCAGGATCGGCAGCGGGAAGAAGAACACCAGCTGGAAGGCGGTGATGCTCAGGGTGTTGCGGACCGCGTCCCAGAACAGCGGGTCGCGGAAGAGTGCCTCGAAGTTGCCGAAGCCGATCCACTCGCTGTTGAGGAACGCGTCCAGCGGGTCGTCGCCGACGAACGGGTTGTAGTCCTGGAAGGCGATGATGTTGCCCAGCGTGGGCAGGTAGTGGAAGACCAGCAGCAGCACCGCCGCCGGCGCGGCCATCGCCAGCAGCGGCCAGTCGCGGCGCAGCCGGACCCGCAGGCTGCGCCGCCCACGCCGCCGGGTGCGCCGGGGTGACGGCGTACGCCCGGCGGGTGGCCGCGTGTCCACGGCGCCGGGGGCACTCACGGCCGCACCCCGGCACCGGTCGCCTGCCCGCTCATCGGCCGTTGTCGGCGAGCGCCTTCTCGTGGAACGCGCGGCCCTCCTCGCCACCGGTGTCGAGGAACTCCTTGCGTACCTGGGCCAGGTCGCTGACCGGGCGACGGCCGCGCAGGATGTCGCGGATCTTGTCGTCGGTCGGCTGGATGATCTTCGACCAGTTCGCCGGCAGCTCCAGCTTGATCCCGGCGAACAGGTCCGGCTCCATCTGGCCGATGTGCTTGCGGTAGTACCCGATGTAGTCCTGCACGTAGTTCGGGGTGTCGCCGCTGCGCACCTTGACCGGCACCCGGCCACCGATGTGGGTGTACTGCGCGCCGAGTTCCTTACGGCCCAGCTCGGTGAGCGCCGGCGTACCGTCGGGGCCCCGGGTGAAGTGTTGTCCCTCCACGCCGTACTCGCGCAGCTCGAACTCCCGGCTGCCGAACGGGGCGGCACACCAGTTGAGCACCCGCAGCACCTCGTCGACCCGCTCGGCGGGCAGGTCCTTCTTGAGGAAGGTGTAGAAGATCGGCTTCTCGCTGCCCCAGATGACCGGCTGGGCGCCCTGCGCGCCGAAGACCGGCAGCGGCTGCATGTCGAAGGTGGGCAGCTCCTTGACCCGTTCGCTCTGCATGCCCTGCCAGGCGCCGAGGCCGTCACGGTACATGAGGATCTTGCCGGAGTTGAACAGTTGCTTCTCGTCCTCGCCCTTGCTCTCCGCCGTGTCCGGGTGTACCAGGCCCTCGGCGAACAGCCGGGCGGTGAACGCCAGCGCCGCCTCGAACGCCGGGTCCTCGAACTTGTGCTGCAGACCGCCGTCGGGCTTCTTGCGCCAGGTCTGATGGCAGCCGAAGTACTGCTGGATCATCTCGAAGACGCTGCCGAAGGCCCACACGCCCTTGGCCGGGTCGGTGGCCTTCTTGCCGAACTCGTACAGCTCGTCGGGGCTGGTGGGGGTGGCCAGCCCGGCGGCGCCCAGCAGATCCTTGCGGTAGAACATGGCCCAGGCGAACGGACCGTCGGTGGGAAACGGCACGGCGTAGAGCCGCCCGCCCCAGACCGAGTACTCCCAGGCACCGCTGGGCAGCGCCGCCAGGTACGGGTACTTCGCCGCGTTGTCGCCCTGAAGGTGGTCGGTCAGGTCGGTGAACAACGCCTTGACCGCGTCGGAGAACCGGGCGACCTTGTCCACCTCCCAGTTCGGCGCGGACAGCAGCTCCGGCACGTCGCGGGCGCCGAGCATCGCGTTGAGTTTGTCGGCGTAGGTCAGGCCGTCCTGCAGGCTCGGGTTGACCTCCACGCCGAGCTTGCCGTTCACCGCGCCCAGGTAGGAGTTGCGGCCCAGCGGCGGTGGGGTCGGACCCCACCAGGGGCTCATCGTCTGGATCGGCGGGCCACCCCGCCCGGGCGGCTCGGTGACCGCGTCGACGAGTTCGCGCGGATAGCTGAGGTAGCCGTGCGGGATCGGGCCCTCGCCGGGGATGTCCGGCTTGAGCAGCTCGGCCGGCTGGTAGGTGGGCAGCACCGCCTTGATGGCGTCGGCGTTCGTGGCGCTGCCCTGGCTGCCGGCTTCCTTGCTGCAACCGGCCAGCGCACCGCCGCCCACGGTCGCGGCGGCGCCGAGGCCGATCAGCCGCAGCATGGTCCGGCGGTCGGTGGATGTGCGCGCAGCAGGCGTCACGGCGCACTCCCTTCGTCGTCGATAGCGGTTTGCGGAGCGGGGGACTCCGGCTAGGATTAGTTGGGGTTCTAGCCGAACAAACTAATCGACGGCAATGCGTCCCACAAGACAGCGCGGGCGGCCTGGTCGGTCCCGTCAGCGCGGTACGCGATGATGGACGCGCGCCACGACACCGGCGCAGGGAGCGGGCAGAGCGTGATCAGCATCCACAACGAACCGCAGCCGACCGACCTCGGTGACGTCCGCGTCGCCAACCGGGCGGTGGTGCTGCGGCACGTACGTCTGCACGCCCCCTGCTCCCGCGCCGACATCGCCGCGCGGACCGGCCTGAACAAGGCCACCGTCTCCAGCCTGGTGACCGAGCTGATCGACCAGCGGCTGGTCCGCGAGACCGGGCTCACCGAGAACCGGGTCGGCCGACCGGCCACGATGCTGGTCCTCGACGGTGAGCCGTACGCCGCGCTGGGTTTGCAGATCGGCGCCGACGAGCTGGTGGCCGTCGCCGTCGACCTCGGCGGCAACCGGCTGCTGACCTGGCGGCGGGCCTTCGCCGCCAGCACCGTCACCCCCACCGAGACACTGCGCGCCCTGACCGCGCTCGCCCGACGGGCGATCGGGCGGGTCACCGCCCAGGGCCGCACCGTCCTGGGCCTCACCGTCGGCGTACCCGGCCTTGTCGACCCGTCCGGCGCGGTACCGCTGGCCAGCGCCCTGGGCTGGCGTGACGTACCACTCGCGGCGCAACTGCGCGCCGCCCTGCGGGATCCGGAGTTCGCCGTGGGGGTCGACAGCGTCGCCAACCTCGCCGTCCTCGCCGAGCAACGGCACGGCGGACACGCGGCCACGAGCGACCTGGTGCACCTGACCGGCGGGCTCACCGTCGGCGCGGGCATCATCGCCGCCGGACGACTGCTGCGGGGCGGGCGCGGCTTCGCCGGCGAGATCGGACACCTGGCGGTGGATCCCGCCGGGCCGCCCTGCCGCTGCGGCATCCAGGGCTGCCTGACCGCACTGGTCGGCCTGCCCGCCGTGGTACGCCGGCTGCTGCCCGACGTCGAGGCCGACGGCCCGGTCGTCGACTACCTGCCGGAACTGACCCGGATCGTGGCGCTCGCCCAGCAGGACGACCCCGGCGTGTGCAGCGGCCTGGCGGAGACCGGGCGGCACCTCGGTCGTGGTGTCGCCGTCCTGGCCGACCTGCTGAACCCGGAGACCGTCGTGCTCGGTGACCACTTCGCCACCCTGGCACCCTGGCTGCTGCCGGCGGCCCGGTCGGAACTGGCCGCCCGGGCGCACGCCCCGGGTGCCGGCGGGTGCCGACTGGAAGCCTCCACCCTGGACACCGCGGGTGCGCTCGGCGGCGCCACCGCCGCCCTGGCCACCATCGAGGCCGGGCGGCTACCCGCCCGCTGAACGACCGCAGCGTTGCCGGTCGATGCGTGCCCAGCCGGTCGGAGTCTTGACCCGACCCGCCGAGGGTGCCAACCTCGAAGCGAGCCGCTCCGCACGGGCACCCGGGGCGGCTTGCTTTCCACGGTTTGTCGAAGCGCTTCGCCAGCGTCCGGGCCGACGACCGTCACCCCACCATGACCTGCGAGGCCGCTCGGCCATCCGCCGTCGAAGCGCTTCGACCTCCGGCGCGCCGGGCACTGGAAGGCGATCCACCATGACCGACCGCACCACACCCCCGACCCGGGACCGGGTCGAGGACCTGCTGACCCGGCTCACCGTGCCGGAAAAGATCGGACTGCTGCACCAGTGGCAGGCCCCCGTCCCCCGGCTCGGCCTGCCCGGCTTCCGCACCGGCACCGAGGCGCTGCACGGCGTCGCCTGGCTCGGCCCGGCGACCGTCTTCCCCCAGGCCGTCGGCCTGGCCAGCACCTGGAACCCCGAGCTGGTACGCGCCGTCGGTGACGCCGTCGGCGACGAGGTACGCGCCAAGCACCACGCCGACCCGCAGCACGTCGGCCTCAACGTGTGGGCGCCGGTGGTCAACCCGCTGCGCGACCCACGCTGGGGACGCAACGAGGAAGGCTGGTCGGAGGACCCGTGGCTGACCGGTCGACTCGCCACCGCCTACGCGCAGGGGCTGCGCGGCGGGCATCCCGAGCGGCTGCGCACCGCTCCGACGGTCAAGCACTTCCTCGGCTACAACAACGAGACCGACCGGGCCACCACCTCCAGCGACCTGCCACCCCGGGTGCTGCACGAGTACGAGCTGCCGGCGTTCCGCGCCCCGCTCGCCGCCGACGCGGCGGTCGCCGCGATGGCCAGCTACAACCTGGTCGACGGGGTGCCGGCGCACCTGAGCCCGCTGATCGACGGCGAGCTGCGCCGGTGGGCACCCGGCGAGGTCCTGGTCGTCGGCGACGCGGGGGCGGTGAGCAACATCGCCGGGGTGCAGGGCCACCTGCCCGACCACGTCGAGGGGTTCGCCGCGGCGCTGCGCGCCGGAATCGACAGCTTCACCGAGCACGACGCCGACAGTGAGCCCACCCGGCGATACCTCACCGAGGCCCTGAACCGTGGGCTGATCACCGAGTCCGACCTGGACCGGGCGGTCCGTCGGGTGCTCACCGTCCGGCTGCGGCTGGGCGATCTCGATCCACCGCACACCGACCCGTACGCCGGGACCGGACCGGAGGTCGTCGACTGCCCGGCGCACCGGCACCTGGCCCGGGAGGCCGCCCGGCAGTCCATCGTGCTGCTGCGCAACCGTGGCCTGCTGCCACTGTCGCCCGGCCTGCGGATCGCGGTGCTCGGTCCGCTCGCCGACGCTGTGCACACCGACTGGTACAGCGGCACGCTGCCCTACGCGACAAGCGTTGTCCAGGGGTTGGCGCGGCGGCTGCCGGAGCTCACCAGCGACCCCGCAACCGACCGGATCACCCTGCGGGTGGGTGACCGTTACGTGGGATGCACCGACGAGGCCGACGGTGGTCCGTTGACCGTCGGTGCCGACCCGGCCTCGTTCGACGTGTTCGACTGGGGTCGGGACACGGTCGCGTTGCGGGCCGTCGGCAACGGCCGTCACGTCGGAGTCGACGACGACGGCGCGCTGGTCAACGACCGTTCCGGGCCCGGCGGCTGGGTGGTCCGGGAGACCTTCCAGTTCGATCCGCTGCCCGACGGCAGCGTGCTGCTGCGCCACCTGGCCACCGACCGCTACGTCACCGTCGACGAGCACGGCCGGCTCCGGGTCGACGGCGACGACCGGGCCGGCACCGGCTTCGGCATCGACGTGGTCACCGACGGTGCCGCGCGGGCCGCCGAGCTGGCCGCCGCCGCCGACGTGGCGGTGGTGACCGTGGGCAACCACCCGATGGTCAACGGACGCGAGACCGAGGACCGCCTCGACCTGGCCCTGCCGGCCCGGCAGGAGGCGATGCTGCGCGCCGTGCACGCCGCCAACCCGCGCACCGTGCTGGTGGTCACCAGCAGTTACCCGTACGCGCTGGGCTGGGCTGGGCGCCACCTGCCGGCGGTGCTCTGGTCGGCGCACGGCGGGCAGGAGCACGGCAACGCCCTCGCCGACGTGCTCCTCGGCGACGTCGACCCGGGCGGTCGGCTCACCCAGACCTGGTACGCCGACACCGCCGAACTGCCCGACCTGCTCGACTACGACGTGATCGGCGCGGACTTCACCTACCTGTACTACCGGGGCGAACCGCTGTACCCGTTCGGGCACGGGTTGTCCTACGCCGAGTTCGACTACCGCGATCTCCGGTTGAGCGCCACGTCGGTCGACGTCGGCGACGATGTCGAGGTGAGCGTGGACGTCACCAACACCAGCGACCGGCCCGGGGTGGAGGTGGTGCAGCTCTACACCCGGCAACGGCGGTCCCGGGTGAAGCAGCCACTGCGGCAACTGCGCGACTTCGCCCGGGTCGTGCTCGCGCCGGGGGAACGGCGTACCGTCACGCTGCGGCTGCGCAGCGCCGAGCTGAGCTGGTGGGACGCCGACCGGGAGGGTTTCGTGGTGGAGGACGCCACCCATACCGTGCTGGTCGGGCGGTCGGCCACCGACGTGCGGCTGGTCGGCGCGGTGGCCGTACGCGGTGCGCCGCCGGCCCGGCCGGCCCGGCCGCACGCCACCAGCGGGGTCCGGTGAGCGGGCGGGGCCGGGTGCCGTCCGGTCAACCCACCATCGCCGACGTGGCCCGGCACGCCGGTGTCGCGGTGAGCACCGTGTCGTACGTGCTCAGCGGCAAGCGGGCCATCTCGGAGCTGACCCGCAACCGGGTGCTGGCCAGCGTCCGGCTGCTCAACTACCACCCGAACGCGGGCGCCCGGGCCCTGGCCAGCCGACGCGCCAACGTCATCGCGTTGGTGCTGCCGCTGCGCTCGGGCATCCAGGTGCCGGTGGTGATGCAGTTCGCCACGGCGGTGGTGACCGCCGCCCGCGGTCACGACCACGACGTGCTGCTGCTGACCTCCGACGAGGGCCCGCAGGGGTTGCACCGCATCGCCGCCGGCGCCCTGGTCGACGGGGTGCTGGTGATGGACGTGGAACTGCACGACGCCCGGGTGCCGCTGCTGCGGACGCTGGGCCGGCCCAGCGTGCTGATCGGGCTACCCGCCGACACCGACGGGCTGACCTGTGTGGACCTGGACTTCCACCGCGCCGGGCAGGTCTGCGTGGAGCATCTGGCGGGGCTCGGACACCGCCGCGTCGCGCTGCTCGGCGCGCCGGCCGCCGTCTACGAACGCGGCACCGGGTTCGCCCACCGCACCCGCGCGGGCGTGGTCGAGGCGGCGGCCCGGCACGGCGTCGAGGCGGTCACGTTGCCCTGCGAGGAGAACGCCGCGCAGGTGCACGCCCGGGTGGTCGAACTGTTCGCCCGGCAGCCGGAACTGTCCGCTCTGGTGGTGCAGAACGAGGCGGCGGTGGGCCCGGTGCAGGCGGCGCTGGCCGCGCTGGGGCGGCGGGTGCCCGACGACGTGTCGGTGGTGGCCGTCTGCCCGGACCAGTTCGCCGAACACGCCAGCCCGCGCCTGACCTCGGTGCCGGTACCCGCCGAGGAGATCGGTCGACAGGCCGTGTCGCTGCTCATGCGTCACCTGCGGGACGAGCCGACCCCGCAGGTGACGCTGCTGGAACCCCGGCTGACCGTGCGGGACAGCACCGCCGCGGCGACCGGCGCGACGGCACCGCACGACGACCGGGCGGCGGCCCGGTGACCGGTCCGGTGCACCGGATCTGGGACACCGCACCGGCGGACGACTGGCCGGACGCCCTGCTCGCCGGCAACGGCGAGTACGGGATCATGGTGCACGGCCGGCCGTGGGCGGAACGCATCGTGGTCAACCATCACCGGTTCGTGCTGCCCAACGGCACCCACGACGCCCGCCCGCCCCGGCTGGCCGCGCTGCTGCCCCGGATCCGGCGGTTGATCCTGGCCGACCGCCGCGCGGAGGCGAGCCGGCTGCTGGCCGGTGACGGCGTGCTGCGCTGGACGCAGTCGTTCCATCCCGGCTTCGTGTTGACCGTCGACGCCGACGGCGGGCCGGTGGACGACTACCGCCGGTACACCGACTTCGACACCGGCGAGGTCGTGGTGCGGTGGGCCGGCGGGAGCCGCCGGTCGTTCGTCTCGCGCACCGACCGGCTGATCGTCACCCGGCTGGACATGGGTGCCTGTCGGGTCGGCGTGACCGGCGACCTGCCCGGCCGCCCCGCGGGGCTGCGCTACGCGGTGTCGGCGTACCGCCGCGACGGGTTGGTCTTCCTGCGGGCGCGGGCCCGCTACCCGAGGGCCGGCACCGCGTACGGCTTCGAGGGGTTGACGTTGCTGCGTGGCGCGGTCGAGATCGACGGCGACGAGGTGCGGGTCGACGGGCCCGCCCTGCTGGTGACGGTCCTCGCCCGCCCGCACGGCCGGTGGCGTACCGGGACGTTGCAGCGTCGGCTGACCGGCCACCGCGACGCCCGGTACGACGATCTGCTGGCCCGGCACACGGCCCGGCACACCCCGGCGTACCGGCGGGTGGAGCTGGACCTGGCGGTGCCGGCGGCGCAGCGGGAGTTGCCCGTCGGTGAGCTGCTGGCCCGGCAGGCCGCCGCACCGCACACGCTGGACGCGGCGCTGCTGGAGCGGCTGTTCCACGCCGGGCGTTACCTGCTGCTCAGCGCCAGCGGCGTGCTGCCGCCCCGGCTGACCGGGCTGTGGCTCGGTTCGTGGGACGCCGCCTGGGCCGGTGACTTCACCACCGACGCCAACCTGAACCTGCAACTGGCCTCGGCCAATCTGGCCGCCCTGCCGGAGGTCACGCAGGCGCACGCCCGGCTGGTGCGCGCCCAGGTCGGGCACTGGCGGCGCAACGCCCACGCGATCTACGGGGCGCGCGGGCTGTTGGCCCCGAGCCGCACCGACGGGGAGCACGGTCACCTGTTCCACCTGCATCCGGACTGGCCGTTCGCGGCGTGGTTGCCGGGCGCGCACTGGCTGCTGTTCCCGCTGCACGAACGGCATCTGGTCACCGGGGAGCCGTTGGGTGAGGTGGCGGGTTGGCTGGTGGAGGTGGCCGAGTTCCTCGCCGACGTGCTGACCACCACCGGCGACGACGGGACGTGGGGGTTCGTGCCGTCGTACTCGGCGGAGACCGGGCCGCTGGACGCCTCGGGTACGGCGGTGCACGTGGCGGTCAACGCCACGATGGACATCGCCGCGGCGCGGCACGCGTTCACCGTCGCCGCCGCGCTGACCGGCGACCGGCGGTGGACGCGGTTGGCGGCGCGGCTGCCGCCGTACCGGGTCGACGCCGGCGGGGCGTTGACCGAGTGGGCCTGGCCCGGTTACCGGGCCGACGACAACCACCGCCACGTCAGCCACCTGTATCCGGTGTGGCCGCTCGATGAGATCAACCCCGAGGACACCCCGGAGCTGGCCACCGCCGCGCACCGGGCGCTGCGCCGCCGGGGCGACGAGAACCTGTCCGCGCACGGCAGCCTGCACCGGGCGCTGGCCGCCGCCCGGCTGCACGACGGGTCGCTGGTCGAGGCGAACCTACTCAAGATCATCGGCAACGACATGTTCTTCCGGTCGCTGATGAGCGCCCACAACCCGGGTCGGGTCACCTACAACGCCGATGCCGCGCACGCGCTGCCGGCGGTGCTGATCGAGTCACTGGTGCAGGGTCGACCCGGCCGGCTGCGCCTGCTGCCGGCACCGTTGCCGGGGCTGCCGCGCGGCACCCTGCGCGGGGTGCGTTGTCCCGGGCGGGTCACCGTCGAGGAGTTGGCCTGGCGGCCGGGTGCGGTGCGGGCCCGGCTGGTCTCGGCGGTCCCCCGACGGCTGCGGGTCCGCAGCCCGTACGGCGAGACGGTCCGGCAGGTGGCCGCCGGCGTACCGGTCGAGGTGTCGTTCACCGGGTAGCCGGCGTCGCCGCGACCCGGTCGGCGGCGCTGGGCGGGCACTAGACTGCCCGCTCGATGGACGTTGAGTCGACTTCAGCCGCCGAGACCCGCCCCTGCGCCCACTGTGGGCGCGACGTGCCGCAGCGGGCCGGCGCCGGCCGCCCGTTCCGGTACTGCCGGGACAACGACGGTGCCTGCCAGCGGGCCTCCCGTAACAGCCGGATGCGGCACCGCAACGCCCCGGGCCTGCCCGGGCAGGTGGCCCGGACCTGGGAGGCGGTGGACCGGCTCGACCAGATCGTGGCCACCCTGACCGAGGCGCTGCACGCCGAGTTGTCTCCCGCCGGGGTGCAGCGGCAGCTGTCACAGCTGCGTGCGGAGACCGCCGGGGAGATCGCGGCGGCGCAGACCGAACGCGACGAGGCGCTGCGGGCCGCCGAGGACGCCGCCGCCCAGGCCGAGCGGCAGCGTCGGCAGGCCCAGGCGGCGACCGTCGAGCGCGACAGCGCCCGCGACGAGGCCACCCGCGCGGCCGAGCAGGCCGAAGCAGCGGTGAACCGGGCGCAGGATGCGCAGACCGCCCGGGACGAGGCGCGGCGGGAGGCCGCCGCCGCGCAGGCGTTGCGGCTCCAGGCCGAGGCGGACCGGGACGCCGCCCGCGCCCAGGTCAGCTCGGCACGGTCCGACCTGGCCGCCGAACGCCGTCGCGGTGGCGACCTGACCGCGGAACGCGACGCCGCCCGTACCGACGCGCAGCGGGCCGCCGACACCGCCGCGGCGGCCCTCGCCGAGGTCGACCGGCTGCGGGCCGAGATGGACCAGACGCGGGCCGCGGCCGAGCGAGCCCACGCGCAGGCCGAGCGGGCCCGGACGGAGACCGAGCAGGCGCGGGCCGAGGCTGCGCAGGCTCGGGCGGAGGCCGAACGGGCGCGGACGGAGGCGGCCTCGGCCCGAACGGAGGCCGAGCGGGCGGAGCAGGCCCGGGCGCAGGCCGACGCCGACCGGGAGCACGCGCAAACGCAGGCCCGGCAGGCCGGCAAGGAGCAGGTCGCGCTGGCCGCCCGCGTCGAGCAGTTGGGTGCGGAGCTGACCGGCCTGCGGGCGACCCTCGGCGCCGCCGAGAGCCGGGTGAGTGAGCTCACGGTACGCCTTCGCGCCACCGAGGCCGACCGCGACGACGCCCGCGAGCGGGTGGCCCAACTCGCCGCCCAGGTCGCCGACCTGGCCACCGCCCTCACCCGTCCCGCCCGCTGACCTCCGCCCTCCCCCGTCCCGCGCCGATCATGCAGTTGCGGCACCCCAGAAAGCGCTCAGGTCGGACAAATTGACCGCCATAACTGCATGATCGGCGGGCCGGGGTGGGGGAGGATGGCGGCATGGGTAAGACGCATAAGCGCATCGAAGGGCGGCTGCGGGAGTTCATCGAGGCACAGCCGATGTTCTTCACCGCGACCGCGCCGCTGGCCGGCGACGGCACCGTCAACCTCTCCCCGAAGGGCCTGCGCGGCTGCCTCGCCGTCCTCGACGAGCAGACGGTGGCCTATCTGGACTTCGCCGGCAGCAACGCCGAGACCATCGCCCACCTGCGGGAGAACGGCAGGATCACGCTGATGTGGTGCGCCTTCGCCGGCCCGCCGAACATCGTGCGGATACACGGCCAGGGTGAACCGGTGTTCCGCGACGACCCCCGCTTCCCGGACCTGCTGACGCACTTCCCGGACATCGACACCACTGCGCACGGCCTGCGGGCGGTCATCGTGGTGCGCGCCCGGCTGATCCGCGACACCTGCGGCTACGCGGTGCCGTTCATGACCTACGACAGTGACCGGGACCTGCACGCCCGCCGGTTCGCCCGGGAGGACGACACCTCACTGGACGCCTATTTCGCCGGCAAGGACGACATCGCCACCAGCATCGACGGCCTGCCGGGCCTGCCGTTGCCGCTGCCGCCGACGCCGCGGACCGGCTGACCGCACCGGGTGCACTACGGCACCGGCGCGGCCCGGCCCGGCGCGTCGACCCGCCGCGTCGCCGCACCGAGACCTCGGCCGGTTACCATTCCCGCTGGCGGTGACGGTCCGCCGAGACGACCCGGCCGGGACGACCCCCGCCGGGCGTACGTGATGGCCGGCTACCCTGGACTGCGCACCGGGTGTACGGGTTGTCGAGGCCCGGGATCGGGAATGACCCGGCGGAGACGGACCGTTACACCGTTAGGACCTGCACCACCGAAGAGGGGAAGTCGATCATGGGCGAGCGTATGCTGCGCGGAAGCCGGCTGGGCGCGGTCAGCTACGAATCCGACCGCAACACGGAGCTCGCGCCGCGGCAGACCCGCGAGTACCTGTGCGCCAAGGGTCACCAGTTCGAGGTGCCGTTCGCCGTCGACGCCGAGGTGCCGACCACCTGGGAGTGCAAGTTCGACGGCAGCGTGGCCCGGCTGGTCGACGGCAGCGAGCCGGAGCAGAAGAAGGCCAAGCCGCCGCGTACCCACTGGGACATGCTGCTGGAGCGACGTTCGATCGCCGAGCTGGAGGACATCCTGGCCGAACGGCTGCAGGAGGTTCGTACCCGTCGCGGTCGCGCCTGACCCGATACGTCAACGGTGCCCCCGGGAATCCCGGGGGCACCGTTTCGTTTGTGCGTCAGCGTGGTTCGACGATCTCACCCTCGATGGCCTCGCCCTCCGCCGGACGCGTCCCCGTGGCAGACGTCCGCGGCGACGTCGTCGGTGCCTGCGGCGGCGGAGCCTGCCCCGGCTGCTGCGGCCCACCCCGGTACACCCGCACCCGGCGAGGGCCGAACAGGTCACCGGCGGTCATCGACGACACCCGGCGCTCCGCGGCCCGCTGCACCCCACCCCGGGCCAACCGGCGCACCGGCGGCACCAGCAGCAGCACCCCCACCAGGCCGCTGACCAGACCCGGGGTCGCCAGCAGCAGCGCACCGAGCAGCCCCACCAGCCCGTCGGTCACCTGCCGACCCGGCGGCCGACCCGACTGCGCGGCCTCCCGGAAACCCCGCCACGCCCGCACACCCTCCCGGCGCAGCAAGACCAGGCCCAGCAGCGAGGCCGCGAACACCAGCAGCGTCGCCGCACCGAACCCGAGCGCCCGACCCACCACCACGAACACGGCGATCTCCACGGCCGCGGACACCAGCAGAGCCAACGGTACGAACCTCAGTGCTCGGCGCATCTCACCCCAACCGCCTCACGGCGCCTCGTCATCTCGGCCCCGCCCGGCGGGCGCAGCCGTCCCGTCCGTCCAGCATGACACGCCGCCGCTCAGCGCAGGCTCGCGGAGCCGCACCGGCAGCGTCGCCGCCGACCCGGCCGGGTCGCTCTCAGGGCCACCGCGCCTGTCCGGCCGTGGCCGCCCGCATGCCACGCCGCACCGCCGTACGCCGGTCGCGCACCGCCCAGCCGGTGATGCGCCACAGCGCCTCGACGACGATCAGCGGGCTCATCTTGCTGGCGCCACGCTCCCGCTCGGCGAAGGTGATCGGCACCTCCACGATCCGCGCTCCCGCCCTATGCGCCAGCCGCGACAACTCCACCTGGAACGAGTACCCCTGCGAACACACCGAGTCCAGGTCCAGGGCGTCCAGCACCCCGGCCCGGTAGACCCGGTAGCCGCCGGTGGCGTCGGCGACCGGCATCCCCAACGCCAGCCGTGCGTACAGGTTGCCGCACCGCGACAGCAGCAGCCGCCGCAGCGGCCAGTTCACCACCCGGGCACCCCGGGTCCACCGCGATCCGATCACCACGTCGGCGTCCCGGGCCGCGGCCAGCAACGCCGGCAGGTCCTCCGGGGCGTGCGAGCCGTCGGCGTCCATCTCGACCACCGCGTCGAAGCCACGCCGCCGCGCCCACGCGAACCCCGCCAGATACGCCGCACCGAGTCCCTGCTTCCCCTCCCGGTGCAGCACGTGCACCCGCGCGTCGGCGCGGGCGATGCCCTCGGCGATCACACCCGTGCCGTCGGGGCTGTTGTCGTCGGCGACGAGAATCTCCACCTGCGGCGCGGCCCGCCGGACCCGCCGCACGATCGCCGTGACGTTGTCAGCCTCGTTGTAGGTGGGAATCACCACCAGCACCCGACCCACACCGGGCACCCCGGTCGTCACCGGACGGATGTCGGTTCCGCGTACCACCGTTGCCCCCTCACCCCGGGTGGGCGGCCCCCGGTACGGGCCGGCCGTCCCGCCGACGCCGCAGCACCGCCGCGCCGACCACCGCGGCCACGGCCAGCCCCGCCAGCACCACCTCCGGCAGCACCCCGACCCGGGTGGCCAGCGTGCGTCCCTCGGTCAGCCGCAGCTGCCGCACCACGACCGCGCGGGTGTTGAACCCGGTGGCGTCGCTTACCCGCCCGTCCGGGGTGACGAACCCGGACACCCCGACCGTGGAGGCCATCAACGCCGCACGCCCGTGCTCGACCGCCCGCAGCCGCACCATGGCCAGCTGCTGACGCGCCTCGGCCTCGTCGAAGGTGGCGTTGTTCGTCTGCACCACCAGCAGCTGCGCCCCACCGACGACGGTGTCGCGGACCAGCCCGTCGTAGGCGACCTCGAAGCAGATCACGTCCCCGAGCACCGCCGGCCCGCTGTCGATCACTCCCGGCTCGGTACCGGCCACGAAGTCGGCCCGCACCCGGTCGACCTGGTCGCTGACCATCCGGGCGATCCGGCGCAGCGGCACGTACTCGGCGAACGGCACCGGATGACGCTTGACGTACAGCTGCTCCAGGTCGGCGCCGCTGCCCGGACGCCACAGCACCCCGGCGTTGCGCACCTGCCCCCGCTCCGGCCCGCGCAGCACGGCACCGACCAGGATCGGCACCCCGACGGCGTCCGCGGCAGCGGAGATCCGCGCGCCCGCCGACGCGTTGCGCAGCGGGTCGATGTCGCTGGAGTTCTCCGGCCACACCACCAGGTCCGGTCGGGGCCGGGTGCCGGCGGCGACCTCACCGGCCAGCGCGATGGTGGCCTCGACGTGGTTGTCGAGCACGGCCTGCCGCTGGGCGTTGAAGTCCAACCCGAGTCGCGGCACGTTGCCCTGCACGATCGCCACCGTCACGCCCGCCGCGTCACGGGTGCTGGACACCGGCACCGCCAGCCCACCGGCGAGCAGCAGCAGCACCGCCGCGGCGCACCCGGCCGCCGGCACCCACCGCCGGGCACCGCCGCCGCCACGGCGCGCCCGGACCGTCCACCACGCCCCGGCGACCAGCGATCCACCGGCCAGCGCCACCGCGAACGTCACCAGCGGCGCACCGCCGAGCGCGGCCAGCCGCAGCAGCGGCGACTCGTCCTGGCCGAACGCCAACCGGCCCCACGGGAACCCGCCGAACGGTGTCCGGTCGCGCAGCGCCTCCTGCCCCACCCACAGCACGCCGGTCACCGCCGGCCACATCGCCGCAAACCGGTCGACCAGCGGCGACACCCACGCCGCGGCCAGCCCCAGCACCGCCAGGTAGCCGGCCTGCAACAGCGACAGCAGCACCCACGGCAGGTAGCCGGTGTGCAGGTTCGTCCAGGCCAGCAACGGCGCGAACAGGGTCAGACCGGTCAGGAAACCCAGACCGGCGCCGGCCCGCAGCCGCCGCCGGTGGGTCGCGGCGGCCAGCAACGCCACCCCGACCGGCGCCAGCGGCCACCACCCGTACGGCGGAAAGGCCAGCAGCAACGCCAGGCCGGCGACCACCGCCATGGCGACGGCCACCGGCAGGCGCACCAGGCCCGCCGGCACCGGACCGGGCGGCGGCGGTTCGGGCCCGGCGGCGCGGTCCACGGTCGTCACGGGCGGGTCGGACGCGATCACGCGCCGAAGGCTACCCGCCCGCCGGCACCACCCGCCCGCCCGCCCGCCCGCCTGCCCGGATGGCCGGTCGGTGGCAGGCGACCGTCAGCGGCGGCCGGCCTGCCGCACAGCCCACGGCCAGCCGCGACAATCGACAAGTAATGTTGCCGATGTGGCAAACGAGGAGGCGGCGGTGCTGGCAGCGGTCGGACCCCGACTGCGAGCCCTCCGCAAACAACGCGGCACCACCCTGAACGAACTCGCCGACACCACCGGCATCTCGGTGAGCACCCTGTCCCGGCTCGAATCCGGGCAGCGCCGCCCCACCCTGGAACTGCTGCTACCCCTGGCCCGCGCCCACCAGGTGCCCCTGGACGAACTGGTCGGCACCCCCGCCGTCGGCGACCCCCGGGTCCGCCCCCGCCCCATCGTCCGGCACGGCATGACATTCCTGCCGCTGACCCGCCGCACCGGCGGCCCGCAGGCGTTCAAACAGATCCTGCCGCCACACACCCCCACCGACGCGCAACCACAGTCCCACGAGGGCTACGAGTGGCTGTACGTGCTCTCCGGCCAGCTACGCCTGCGCCTCGGCGACCACGACCTGCTCCTCAGCCCCGGCGAGGTCGCCGAGTTCGACACCCGGGTGCCGCACTGCGTCGCCAACCCCGGCCCCGAACCCACCGAAGTGCTCAACCTGTACGGCCCGCAGGGCGAACACCTGCACGTACGTGCCCGCCCCAGCGGCGGCATCAGCGGCCACGACGAAGTCGGGGCGCGGCATACGCCGCGCCCCGATGCTCCCAGGCCCCTCCCGGCCGGTGCGGCGGAATGCGGCACGCCGACCTTCGGACCGACCCGACGGTGACTGGCTGTCCCCGCCTGGCCGTTGTCTACTGGCCGTGCACCCCATCCTGCCCGTACACCGGTAACCGCGGCCGGTTCGCGCCGCCCCGCCGACCCCCGCCCGCTGGACCTGGCCGCCGCGACTGAACATGCACCGTGTCGCTCGGCCAGCGGACGAAGGGACGAAGCGAACAACAGCCGCTTCCCGTGGTAGGACTCAAAGACGGTACGTGGCCCACCCCCGACCTTGTCAACCCACCCCCGACGAGTCGTCGCCCCGATCCGGCGTGTCGGGGCGCCACCACCCCGCCGTCACCCTCGGCCACCGCGACCATCCACCCCGGTCAACCGAGCAGCGAGCGCAGCAACCCCCGGGCCGCCACCTCATGCTCCTCGGCCAGCATCCCGGCCGCGGCCAGCACATAGTCGGTGTCCACCACCGGCCGGGCCGCCCTCGGCAACGCCCACCCACCGGCATGATCGGTCAACACCGCGTCCAACACCCCGGCCGCGTCGTTGTCCGAGGCGTGCCGCAGCACCCCACCCGAGCCGACCAGCAGCCGCACGTCCCGCAGATCCCGACCGGCCCGCTCACCGGTGCCCACCCCACGGGCGTGGCGACGCAACGCCACCGTCGCCGCCAACGCCGCGATCCGCGCGTCGACCACCCGACCGGCGGCATCCGCCGGCAGGAACCCGGGATCGGCGGCCCGCACCGCGGCCTCGGCCGCCAACCCGTCAGCCTCCCCCACCGCGACCAGCCGTTCCTCCACGGCCGCCCGCACCACCCCCGGCGCGCTCCACCGCACACCCAGATCCCCCTCGACCGTCCGGGCCCGCCACAACGCACCGGCCACCTCCCGGCCCGGCCCACCGGCCCGCTCGTCCGGAGTGAGCACCGAGTACACGTCCGTGGTCGCACCACCCACGTCGACGACCACCAGGTCACCGCCGGCCACGTCGGCGAGCACCTCCACCCCCGACAACACCGCGTCCGGCGTCGCCGCCCGCACCAGCCGGGTGAACCGGCCACCCCGCGACAACCCCTTACCACCGATCACATGCCGCAGAAACACCTGCCGGATCGCCGCACGCGCCGACACCGGCGCCAACACCCCGATGCGGGGCAGCACATTGTCGGCCACCGTCACCGGCACCCCCGCCCCGGCCAACAGCACACGCAGGTCATCGCGGACATCACCGTTGCCGGCGAGCACCACCGGCACCCGCCACCGGGCCCGCGCCAACCGCGTCGCATTGTGCGCGAGCGTCTCCGCGTCCCCGCCGTCGGTGCCACCGACCAGCAGCACCACGTCCGGGCGGGCCGCCCGCAACGCCGCCAACTCCGCCCGACCCAACCGCCCCGCCGCCACGTGCACCACGTCCGCACCCGCCGACAGGCCGACCCGCCGACCCGCCTGCGCGGTCACCAGCGGCTCGTAGCCGATCACCGCCAGCCGCAATCCGCCACCCGCCGACGAGCACACCAACCACGGCACCTCACCCGACATGAGCCCGGCCGTTGCCGCACCCACCGCCGCGTCCAGGCCGTGCAGCACATCCGACCCCACCGTGGTCGGCGCCGCCGCCGCCGACACCAGCCCACCACCGTCGAGGTCGACCACCGCCACCTTCGTGTACGTCGAACCGACGTCGGCGCAGACCGCGACGTTCACACCGCTGCGGGCACGACCACCGTGCCGGTCGCCGTCACCGCCACCAACGGCTCAGCCAACACCTCCGCCGCCGACCCACCCCGATCCGGCCGACCCCGGCACACCACCCGGGCCTCGAAGTCGATGGTGCGACTACGGGCACCCACCCGGGTCACCGTCGCCACCACCTCCACCACGTCACCGGCCCGCACCGGCGCCTTGAACTGCACATCCGAGTACGACGCGAACAACCCCTCGTCACCGTCGGTACGGATACACACCTCGGTGGCCACATCCCCGAACAGCCCCAACGCGTACGCCCCGTCGACGAGATCACCCGCATAGTGCGCGTGCGCGTACGGCACATACCGTCGATGCGTCACCGTCACACCCAACCGACGGTCAGTCATGCCACCCTCGCCCTCCTACCCGTGATCAACGCATGGACCAGATAGGACGCCACCTCACCCGGGGTCGTACCCCGACCGAAGATCCGATCCACCCCCAGCTCGGCGGCCTGCGACTCGTCGAACCGCGGCCCACCCACGATCAACAACGGTCGTCGGCCCGCCGGCAACGCCTCCCGGAACGCCGCCGACATCTCCCGCGTGTTGTGCAGATGCGCATCCCGCTGCGTCACCACCTGCGACACCAGCACCGCGTCCGCCCGCGCCACCCGCGCCGCTTCCACCAACTCCGGCACACTCACCTGCGCACCCAGGTTCGTCACCGACAACTCCCGGTAGTACTCCAGACCCTTCTCCCCCGCGATCCCCTTCACATTCAGGATCGCGTCGATGCCCACCGTGTGCGCGTCCGTGCCGATACACGCACCCACCACCGACAACTTCCGCCGCAACCGCCGCTTGACAACCGCATTGACCTCCTTGGCGCTCAGCAACGGAAAGTCCCGCTCCACCACCCGCACCGCCGACAGGTCCACCAGATGGTTCACCCGCCCGTACACCACGAAGAACGTGAACCCGTCACCGATCGGCTTCGCGTGCACCAGCAACGCCGGATCGATACCCATCCTGTTCGCCAACTGCACCGCCGCACCCTCGGCCCGCTTGTCGTGCGGCACCGGCAACGTGAACGACACCTGCACCATGCCGTCACCGGTGGTGTCCCCGTACGGCCGCACCACACTGCCGCCCGTCACGGCCGGGCCTCCTCGGCTCGCGGCTGCTCCAGGATCTCCGTGGCCGGGTTGAAGTAACCCACCTCGTGCCGCGCCACACCGTCCAGACCCTTACCCCGATCCGCCGGCCGCTTCATGATCCCGAACGTGCCCTCGGCGATCGCCGTCAACAACGACTGCTCACCGATGCGCTCCAACAACTCCACCGCCTCGGCCAGCACCCGATTCGCCCGCTGCTGAATGAACCCACCCGCAGCCGGCACGAAATCCTCGTGCAACCCGCCCGCCGCGCCCAGCACGTACCGCACGTTCTGCAGGGCGATGTCCCGATCCGACAACCACGGCGTCACCACCGCCTCCGTCATCATCCCCACCAGCAGGATCCCCTGCCCGGTCATCGTGCCCACCAGATTGAAGAACCCGTCCAGCAGATTCCCCCGGAACACGTCCCCGGTCATGTGCTTCGTCGGCGGCATCCACTTCAACGGCGCATCCGGGAACAACTCCCGCGCCAGCAACGCGTGCGCCAACTCCAGGCGGAACGACTCCGGCACCTCAGGGTTGATCTCGAAAGCGTGCCCCAGCCCCAACTGCCAGTCCGCCAACCCCGCCTCATGCGCGAAGTACTCGTTGAGCAACTGCGACACCGTCACCGTGTGCGCCTCGTCCACCGCGTCCGCAGTGGTCAGATAGTTGTCCTCACCGGTGTTGATGATGATCCCCGCCCGCGCGTGCACCTGCCGCGAGAACCGCTGGTCGACGAACGTACGCACCGGATTGATGTCCCGGAACAAGATCCCGTACATCGAGTCGTTGAGCATCATGTCCAACCGCTCCAGGCCAGCGAGGGTCGCCATCTCCGGCATGCACAACCCCGACGCGTAGTTCGTCAGCCGCACATACCGCCCCAACTCCTTCGACGACACGTCCAACGCCGCCCGCATCAACCGGAAGTTCTCCTGCGTCGCATACGTGCCCGCGAACCCCTCCCGGGTAGCGCCCTCCGGCACGTAGTCCAGCAGCGACTGCCCCGTCGACCGGATCACCGCGATCACATCCGCACCCGCCCGCGCCGCCGCCTGCGCCTGCGGAATGTCCTCGTAGATGTCCCCGGTCGCCACGATCAGATAGATCCACGGCCGCCGCGGCGGATCACCGAACCGCCGCACCAGACGGTCCCGCTCCACGCGACGCCGATCGATGCGCCGAATCCCCGCACCAACCGCCCGCCGAGCCGCCCGCCGAGCCGCGGTAGCCGCCCGCCCAGCGGGAACGGCGAACCGCACCGAACCGGCGGCAGCCTTCTGCGCCAGCAGCGTCACGTCACTGATCTGCTCGCGCGCCAAAGCGTCGAACACCGGCAACGCCACCCCGTGACCCAGACCCACATCCGCCACCACCGCGTCCACCAGCCGGTTCACCCACGGAATGCCGTCCGGATCCGCACCGGCCACCCCGGCCAGCCGCAACACCGCCCGCTCCACCGACACCGTGGTGTGACCACGCGCCAACTCCACCACCGGTCGACCGGCCCGCCGCGCCAACTCCCGCGCCCGCGCCACCAGCACCGGATCCAGGTCAAGCTTCCCCGTCACGCGGACCCTTCCTCATAGATCACCTCACCGCGCAGCACCGTGCGCCGGCACACCGGCAACGGCGTCGGATCATCCGCACCACGCGCCTCCGGATCAGCGGCCTGCAACACCGGCAACCCCCGCTCCACCCCGGCCGGCGTGGACCACACCGCGAACGTCGCCGGCGCACCCAACGCCAGCACCCCCTCGCTGTCCAGATGCACCGCCCGCCAACCACCCCGGGTGTGCGCCGCGAACGCCGCCCGCACACTCATCCGCTGAACCGGATTGTGATGCGCCACCGCCGCCCGCACCGACCCCCACGGATCCAACGGCGTCACCGGCGAATCCGACCCGAACGCCAACGCCACCCCGACACCATGCATCGCACCCATCGGATTCGACGCCAACGACCGCGCCAACCCCAACCGCGTCTCGTACATCCGCCCCGCGCCACCCCACAACCGGTCGAACGCCGGCTGCATCGACGCCACCACCCCGTGCTCCACGAACCCGGCGATCAACCGCCGATCCACGATCTCCGCGTGCTCCACCCGATGCCGCGCCGCCCGCAACCGATCCGTGCCCAGGCGCCGCGCCGCCCCCGCGAAACCCTCAAGCACCGTCGACACGGCCGCGTCACCGATCGCATGGAACCCGCCCTGCATCCCGTGCGCCGCACAGTCCAACAAATGATCACGAACCTGGTCCGCGCTCAGATAACCGTGACCACACCCGTCACCGTCGGCGTACGGCTGCGACAGATGCGCCGTCCGCGAACCCAACGCGCCATCGGCGAACAGATCACCACCGGCACCGACCGCCCCCAACTCCCGCGCCCGCGCCGCACCACCCAACTCACCCCAGTACCCGTACACCTCCGGCACCCCCGCACCGGAGATCGCCAACAGGCCGGAGAAATCCTCCTCGTCGGAAATCTCCGGCCCACCGCACTCGTGCACCGCCGCGATCCCCACCGACGCCGCGTACCCCAGCGCCACCCGCTGCGCCGCCACCCGCTGCGCCCGCGTCACCGACGCCCGCGCCACCGCCCGCACCACATGATGCGCGTCCCGACGCAGCCAACCCGACCCGTCGTACCCCGGCGCGGCCACCGCCTCCGGACACGCCGCCAGCAACGCCTCCGACACCAACGCCGAATGGATCGACGCCTGCGACAGATACACCCGCCGACCGCCCGCCGCCCGACCCAGCTGCCCGGCCGACGGCGGCTGCGCCACCGGCCACGTCGACTCGTCCCACCCGTGCCCCAGCACCACCGCGTCCACCGGCAGCCCCGCCGCGTACGCGGACACCGCGTCCAACAGCTCACCAGCCGAACGCACCCCGGACAGATCCAGCCCGGACAACACCAACCCGGTGTCGCTGACATGCACGTGCGCGTCCACGAAAGCCGGCGTCACCAACGCACCGTCCAGCTCCACCACCCGATCGGCCGGCGGCGCGTCGGCATCCGAACCCAGCCACACGATCCGCCCGTCACGGACCAGCAACGCCGTAGCGGACGGATCCGCCGGGCAGTGCAGCACACCGGCGCGGTACAACGTCGAGGGGATGTTCGTCATGGCCTCAGTCTGCCGCCAGCCGCGCCTCGAACAGCCCACGCACCCCCGGCTCGCCCCGCAACAACCCCAACGCCAACTCCGCGTGCCCCGGCACGTACCCGTTGCCGACGAGCATCGTCACGTTCGCCGCCAGACCCTCCGCACCCAACGCCGCCGCCGCGAAACTCGTCGCCATCGAGAAGAAGATCACCGTGCCGCCGTCCGCCGTCGCCAACACCGCGCCGTGCTCACAACCCGGCACATCCACGCACAGCACCGTCACGTCCGCCGGCACCCCCAACGCCGAGGTCACCGCCGTCGACAACGCCACCGGATCACGGGCATCGGCCACCACCACCGCATCGGCCAGGCCCGCCGCCACCAGCGCGTCACGCTCCGCGGCCACCGGCACCACCCCGACCGTCCGGCCCGCACCGGCCCGCCGCGCCGCCGCCAGCGACAACGAACCGCTCTTGCCCGCGCCGCCGACCACCGCCACCGTCACCGGCCGGGGATCCCCCTCGGCCGCCCGCTCCGCCACGTGCCGGGACACCACCCGCGACGTCAACGCCGGCGCACCGCACACGTCCAGCACCGCCAGGGACAGCTGCGGGTCCAGGTCCTCCGGCAGCACCGCCGCGACCGATCGGGCGAACAGGATCGCCCACCCCGCACACGGCACCTGCTCACTGCGCCCGTCCCAGCCGGCCAGCCCGTCGGTGACCACCAGCGGGGTCAACGTCAACGACACGAGTGTGGCCACCCGCTCGCCCGCCTTGAGCCCCAACGGTGAACGCCGACCGGCCTCCTCGACCGTGCCGATCAACATGCCGCCCGACCCGGTCACCGGGTTCTGCATCTTTCCCCGGGCGCAGATGATGTCGAGCACCTCGGCCCGGATCGCGGCGCCGTCCCCGTCGTGCTTGACGGACAACTGCCGGAAACTCGCCGCGTCCAGATTCAGCCGCTCCACGCGGATCCGCACCTCGTTCGGCGCGATCTCCGGACGCGTGTCGAGCCGCCAGGCGGCCTGTGGCAACACGCCCGCAGGCTCCACGACACGGTGCAGACCCACCGGTGACGTCACACCCACCTCCCCTGTCCGGCCGCCTGAAGCCTCGCCTTGGACTCGCACGGCGGGAAAACTTACGGCAGAATAATTTCTCTACCGAAATTTTTCCAGTAGCCTTCGGGTCGCTGATCACCCAGGCAGACCAGAGGAGGGGCCGTGACCCAGACCCGACCGCCGGTGCAGACCATCCCGGCACCCCCGCCGGCCCCCACCACCCGCACCGGCCAGCCCTACGAATACCGCCGCAGCCCCCTCGTCGAACCCGACTGGACCCGCTTCCCCGGCTGGCGCGAGGTCACCCGCGACCAGTGGGAGAGCGCCCAGTGGCAACGCGTCAACTGCGTCAAGAACATCAAGCAACTGCGCACCGTGCTCGGTGACACCGTCGACGACACCTTCTACGCCGACCTCGAAGCCGACCAACGCGCCCTGGCCACCATGTCCATGCTGGTGACCCCACAGATGATCAACACAATGGCGCCGTACGGCCCACCCACCACCGAGACGCTGCTGGCCGACCCCATCCGGCGCTACATGATCCCGGTCGCCTCCGACCGCCGCACCGACTGGCCGTCCCACCCCTACGCCACCCGCGACTCACTGCACGAACACGACATGTGGGTCGCCGAAGGCCTCACCCACCGCTACCCCACGAAGGTCCTCGCCGAACTGCTCTCCACCTGCCCGCAGTACTGCGGGCACTGCACCCGCATGGACCTGGTCGGCAACTCCACCCCCACGGTGGACAAACTCAAGCTCAGCCTCAAGCCCGTCGACCGATACGACGCCCACATCAGCTACCTCAAGGCCCACCCCGGCGTGCGGGACGTCGTCGTCTCCGGCGGCGACGTGGCCAACGTGCCCTGGCGCAACCTCGAGTCGTACCTGATGCGGCTGCTGGAGATCGAAACCATCCGGGACATCCGGCTCGCCACCAAGGCCCTGATGGGCCTGCCCCAGCACTGGCTGCAACCCGACGTGGTCGAGGGCCTGGAACGGGTCGCCCGCACCGCCGCCCGCCGCGGGGTCAACCTCGCCATCCACACCCACGTCAACCACGCCCAGTCGCTCACCCCGCTGGTCGCCAGGGCCGCCCAGACCGCCCTCGACATCGGCGTGCGCGACGTACGCAACCAGGGCGTCCTGATGCGAGGGGTCAACGCGACCAGCACCGACCTGCTCGACCTCTGCTTCGCTCTCCAGGGCGAGGCGGGCATCCTGCCGTACTACTTCTACATGTGCGACATGATCCCCAACGCCGAGCACTGGCGGGTCCCGGTCTGGCACGCCCAGCAGCTCCAGCACGACATCATGGGCTACCTGCCCGGCTACGCCACCCCACGGATCGTCTGCGACGTGCCCTTCGTCGGTAAACGCTGGGTACACATGGTCACCGAGTACGACCGCGAGCGCGGCATCTCCTACTGGACGAAGAACTACCGCACCTCCATCGAATCCGCCGACCTGGAGGCGCTCAGCAAGCGCTACGCCTACTACGACCCGATCGACACCCTCCCCGAGGCCGGTCAGCAGTGGTGGCGCGTCCACCGCGACGACTGAACCCGACCGGTCGGCGCCTCTTCGCCGACCTGGGCCACACCGCGAAGCGGGCCGCCGGAATGATCCGGCGGCCCGCTTGCGTACCGGGCGATCACTTCGTGAAAGCGTCCTTCGTGTTACGCCCGGCCTCCTTGACGTTCTCACCGGCCTGCCGGGCCCGGGCATCGCTCTGCTGGCTGGAGCCCTCGGCCCGCATGCGCTCGTTGTCGGTCATGTCGCCGATCCGCTCCCTGGCGGCGCCGCTCAGTTCCTCGACCTTGTTCTTCGCCTTGTCGGTGAAGCTCATGTCGCCTCCCTGCCTGTTCGGCGGTAGAGCGGAGCGGTCCGCTCCGCTCTTTCTTGAGTCCCCTCGTGCGATGAGCTGAAACGGGTTGGTCTCTTCGTGCGGGACCACACAACCGCTACAGCATCCTAGGATACTAGGTGTATGGCGAAGCCTGGTCAGCGGCGCGGCGACCACGGGGCGAATCGCTGGACGGGCGTCGATCGGCGGATCGGCGGATCGCCCGATCCGGTCGCCGCCCGACATCAAACCCGGTGTCCTGGTTGACTGAGGCCATGGATGAGCGAATTCTCCGGATCGGCGCCGTCAGAACGCACCGCGTCGCGCCGCACGGTGGTGCGACGCGGTGAACGAGATCCTGCTCGTCCGGCATGGCGAGACCACGTGGAGCGCCAGCCGCCGCCACACCTCTTACACCGATCTCAACCTGACCCCCGACGGTGAGCGGCAGGCCCGCGCACTCGGCCCGGCCCTCGCCGGGCGACGGTTCGTCGCGGTGCTGACCAGCCCACGGATCAGGGCGCTGCGCACCGCGCAGCTGGCCGGGTTGCCGGTCACCGACTCCGACGACGACCTCGCCGAATGGCACTACGGTGACTACGAGGGCCGCACCACCGCGGAGATCCAGGACGAACGTCCCGGGTGGAGCGTCTGGACCGACGGATGCCCGGGCGGCGAGTCACCGAGCGAGGTCGGCGAACGCCTGGACCGACTGCTCGCCCGGCTGCACCCCCTGCTCGACCGAGGTCCCGTCGCCGTGGTCGGGCACGCGCACGCGCTCCGCGTGCTGGGCGCCCGGTGGATCGGGCTGCCCCCGTCGGCCGGTGGGCTGTTCCGGCTGGACACCGCCACCCTCAGCCTGCTCGGTCACGAACACGGCCGGCGGGTGCTCCTCCGCTGGAACCAGCCGCCTCCCCCACCGCTCGACCCACCCACGGCGCAGTCGCCGGCCCGCCACTGACCATTCGCCGGGCCGGCGGTGACGGACCGCGGCGTCGATCAGCGGGACGGCTGCTGCCGCGCCGGATCCTGCCCCACCTTCGGTGGCCGATGTTCGTACGGGGTGGACAGCACCACAGTCGTGCGGGTGGTGACATTCGCCGATGTCCTGATCTCCTGGAGCACCCGCTCCAGGTCGACCGGCCCGGCCACCCGGACCAGCAGCAGGTAGAAGTCCTCCCCCGCCACCGAGTAGCAGGAGTCGATCTCCGGCAGATGCGCCAGCCGCTCCGGCGCGTCGTCCGGCTGCGACGGATCGAACGGTCGGATCGCCACGAACGCCGTCAGGGGCAGGTCCAGCGCCTCGAACGAGACCCGGGCGGCGTAACCCTTGATCACCCCGCGCTGCTCCAGCCGTCGTACCCGCTGATGCACCGCGGAGACCGACAGGCCGACCTTCTCCGCCAGATCCGTGTACGACAGTCGGCCGTCCGCGGTCAGCGCCACCACGATGGCGCGGTCGATCTCCTCCACGGCGTGCAACCTACCGGGTACGACCGGTCGACGCGACCGACAAGCCCGCCCGCCGTCGCGTTCGGCGGGCGGATGCTCGCGTACGGTCAGCCCTTCGCCAGTGCTCGGGAGATCACCAGCCGTTGGATCTGGTTGGTCCCCTCCACGATCTGCAGCACCTTCGCCTCCCGCAGGTACCGCTCGACCGGATGGTCGGCGACGTAACCGGCGCCGCCGAGCACCTGCACCGCGTCGATGGTCACCCGCATCGCCACGTCTGTGGCGAACAGCTTCGCCTTGGCCGCCTCGATCGAGTACGGCCGACCGGCGTCGCGCAGCCGGGCCGCGGCCAGGGTCAACGCCCGGGCGGCGGAGATCTGGGTGGCGAGGTCGGCCAGGGTGAACCCGAGCCCCTGGAAGTCGATGATCGACCGGCCGAACTGCTCGCGTTGCCGGGCGTAGTCCACCGCGTAGTCCAGCGCCGCCTGGGCCAGCCCGACCGCGCAGGCCGCGATGCCCAGGCGGCCCGAGTCCAGGGCCGACATGGCGATGGTGAACCCCGCCCCGTTGCCGCCGATCAGCCGGTCGGCCGGCACCCGGGCCTCGTCGAAGACGATCTGCGCCACCGGAGAGGAGCGCAGGCCCATGGTGCGCTCGGCGGCCTGCGGGTGCAGGCCCGGTGTGGCGCGGTCGGCGAGCAGGCAGGAGATGCCCTTCGGGCCCGGGCCGCCGGTGCGGCAGAAGATGTTGTAGAAGTCGGCCACCCGGGCGTGGGTGATCCACGCCTTGGTGCCGGTGACCAGATAGCCGTCGCCGTCGCGCACCGCCCTGGTGGTCAGCGCCGCGGCGTCCGAACCACCCTGCGGCTCCGACAGGCAGTACGCCCCGAGCAACTCGCCGCCGATCATGTCCGGCAGCAGCTTGCGCTGTTCCTCGCTGCCGAAGGCGGCGACCGGGTAGCAGGACAGGGTGTGCACGCTCACCGCCTCGGCGACCGCGAGCCAGCGGCCGGCCAGGATCTCCAGCACCTGGAGATAGACCTCGTACGGCTGAGCGGCGCCGCCGTACTCCTCCGGGTACGGCAGGCCGAGCAGACCCGCCCGGCCCAGCGTGCGCAGCACCTCCCGGGGGAACTCGGCCCGCTGCTCGTGCTCGACCACCTTCGGCGCGAGTTCCCGGTCGGCCAGTTCGGTGGTCAACTCCAGCAGGTCGCGAGCCTCGTCGGTGGGCAGGATCCGGTCGACAGTCATAGCGCGATGAGCTCCGTAGGGATGGTGTTGAGCCGTCGTACGCCGTCCGTCGTGCAGACGACGATGTCCTCGATCCGGGCGCCGTGCCGCCCGGCCAGGTAGATGCCCGGTTCGACGGAGAAGGCCATCCCCGCCGCCAACGCACGGTCGTTGCCGGCCACCACGTACGGCTCCTCGTGGCCGTCCAGACCGATGCCGTGGCCGGTGCGGTGCAGGAACGCGTCGCCGTAACCGGCCGCGGTGATCGGCGCGCGGGCGGCGGCGTCGACGGCCTCGGCGCTCACCCCGGGGCGGACCGCCGCCACGGCGGCGCGCTGCGCCTCGTGCAGCACCGCGTAGTAGTCGACGAACTCGGCGGGTGCCGGCCCACCGCTGACATAGGTGCGGGTGCAGTCGGAGCGGTAGCCCGAGGGCATGGTGCCGCCGATGTCCACCACGACCGGCTCGCCCGCGCCGATCGGCCGGTCGGCGGTGCCGTGATGCGGGCTGGCGGCGTTCGGGCCGGCCGCCACGATGACGAAGTCGACGGTGACGTGGCCGGCCGCCCTGATCGCGGCGGCGATGTCGGCGGCCACCTCCACCTCGGTCCGTCCCGGTCGCAGCCACTGCCCCATCCGGGCGTGCACCGCGTCGATCGCCGCGCCGGCCTCGGCGAGCGCCGCCACCTCCGCGGCCGACTTGTGGACGCGCAGCTCGCGCAGGACCGTCGAGGCGAGCCGCTGCCGGGCGTCGGGCAGCAGCGCACGCAGTGCCAGCACCTGCTCGGCCCACATCCGGTCGGCCAGCCCGACCGCGCCGACCGGCCCGCCGAGCGCGGCGGTCACCAGTGGGTACGGGTCCGTGCCGTCCGCGTGGTCGACGATGCGCACCCCGGTGGCCGGCGCCGGCGACTCCTCGGCCGCCGGCCGTTCCAGGGTCGGCACGATCAGCGTCGGCTCGCCCTCGGCGGGCAGCACCAGCAGGGTCAGCCGCTCACCGGCGTGGGCGTCGTAGCCGGTCAGGTAGCGCAGGTCGGAGCCGGGGCTGAGCAGCAGCGCGTCCAACCCGGCGGCGGCCACGGCACGCTGCGCGGCGGCCAGCCGCCCTGGCGGATACAGCTCCTCGAACCCCACACCGCTAGCTTAACGGTCGTTTGGGCCAGTCGGCGCCCACGGTGCCGGACCGCCACGACGCACCGGTCAGGAATCGAGAAGCACCGACCAGCCGGACGTCACTAGCTTGACCAGGGTAGATACCCGGCCGGGCAGCCGCTCGGGCCGGTGCGGAGAGGCACCCGGGAGGTTCGTGATGAGTGGAAGCAACTGGATCCGGCAGGCCCATCGGTGGCTGGCGATCGCGTTCACGGTGACCGTCGCCGTCACCTTCGTCGCGCTCGCGCAGGAGAATCCGGTCGAGTGGATCGCCTACCTGCCGCTGCTGCCGCTGGCCCTGCTGATGATCACCGGCCTGTACCTGTTCGTGCTGCCGTACGTCGCCAAGCGGCGCCGCGGGCGGGCCACGGCCGGCGCGAGCTGAGGGCGCCGCGAGGTCAGTCCGTCAGCCAGAGGCAGAACGGGTGGCCGTCCGGGTCCAGGCAGACCCGGACGTCCTCCTGAGGCTGAAAAGCGGCGAGCGTCGCCCCGCAGGCCAGCGCATGCTCCAGCGCCGCCGGCAGGTCCTGCACCCCGATCTCCAGGTGCATCATCATCTGCTGCCGGTCGGGCTGCGCCGGCCAGCTCGGCCGCACGTACGCGCGTTCCCGCTGAAAGGACAGCCCGACCCCACCGTCGGCGGCCCGCAGGATCACGTCGTCGGTCTCCTCGACCGCGATGTCCCAGCCGAGCAGGCGCGCGTAGAAGCGGGCCAGTGCCGCCGGGTCCGGGGTGTCGAGATTCACCGTGGTCAGCGTCAGCCGGGTCGGTACGGTCATCGGGCCCTCCCTCGTCGCGCCGGCGGAACGCACCGCCGACATGCCGTACGTCGTGAACGTCGGTGCGGTGTGCCAGGCTGTCGGGCGTGACAGCGCAGACCCCGATCATGCTCATCGACGCGCCCAGTCTCTACTTCCGGGCGTACTTCGGCATCCCCGAGTCCGCCGCGAAGACCGCCGACGGCCAGCCGGTGAACGCGGTGCGCGGGTTCCTGGACATGCTCGCTCACCTGGTGCGCACCCGACAGCCGGGACGGATGGTGTGCGCGATGGACCACGACTGGCGGCCCGACTGGCGGGTCGCGCTGCTGCCGTCGTACAAGGCGCACCGGGTGGCTCCGGAGGGTGGCGAGGTGGTGCCGGACACCCTCTCCCCGCAGGTGCCGATGATCCTGGAGGTGCTCGACGCGCTGGGGGTGACCGTGGTCGGCGCGACCGGCTACGAGGCCGACGACGTACTGGGCACCCTCTCGGTCACCCAGCCCGGTCCGGTGGAGGTGGTCTCCGGTGACCGGGACCTGTTCCAGCTGATCGACGACGCCCGGGGCGTGCGACTGCTCTACGTCGGGCGAGGGGTGGCCAAGCTGGAGGACTGCGACGACGCCGCCGTGCGCGCCCGCTACGGGGTGCCGGCCGACCGGTACGCCGAGTTCGCCGCGCTGCGCGGCGACCCGTCCGACGGGCTGCCCGGGGTGGCCGGCGTCGGCGAGAAGACCGCCGCCCGGCTGGTCGACAGGTACGGCGACATCGCCGGCATCCTCGCCGCCCTGGACGACCCGGCCGCCGGTTTCGCACCCGGGCTGCGCACCAAGCTCGCCGCGGCCCGGGACTACCTGGCCGTGGCGCCGAAGGTGGTCCGGGTGGCCCTGGACGTGCCGCTGCCACCGCTGTCCACCGAGTTGCCGGCATCGCCGGCCGACCCGCAACGGTTGCTCGACCTGGCCGAGCGGTGGAACCTCGCCGGCTCGACCCGGCGCCTGGTCGACGCGCTCGCCACCCGCACCGCGACGAGCTGACCCGTCCCGGGTCGGCTCAGACGATGAAGCGGAGCCGGCCGCGCCGGGCCAGCAGGTAGCCGAGGGCACCGGCGACGATCAGCACCAGACCGATGCCGACGAGCAGACCGGTCGGGGCACCGGTGATCGGCAGCGAGCCGCCGCCTCCGCCGCTGCCGGAGAGCTGCACCTGGATCTTCGCGGTGTCGTTGGCGGGGTCCAGATCCTTGACCGGGCCGGTGCCGTCGAAGGTGTGCAGCCGGACCGTGCCGCCCTTGCCACCGGCCCGGTCGATCCGTAGGTCGAACTCGAAGCTCAGCCGCTCACCGCGGCTGATCGTGCCGCGCGCCAGACACACGTAGACCCGCGCGCCCGGCTTGCCGGGCTGCCACTCGTCGGCGTCCCGGTCGACACAGGACTGCGGGGCGGTGACCGCGGTGACGTTTGTCGGCAGGGTCACGATGGTCTCGACGTTGAGCCCCCGCTGGCCGTTGGGTCCGGCGCTGGCCGGACCGTTGTTGAGGTACCCGACCCGCATCTCGACCGTGTCGCCGACCGCACCCGTGACGGTGGCCCCCTCGGCGGCCACGTCGCCACGCTGGTCGCCGTCGACGGTCAGCGTGATCCGGGTTTCGTTGTCGTGCGGGTTGGTGTCGGTCTGCCCGAGCGCGCGGGCCTGGGTACCGTCGAGCGGCACCAGCGTCAGCGCCTCGTCGTCGCCCGTCGGGCCGAGCGGCCCGGTCGAGCCCAACCCGGGACGGAACGCCGCCCAGTCGGCGGGGGTGAACCAGACCGCGTTGCTGAGGTGCAGGTTCGGCGCCCAACTGTCGGCCGGGACGGTTCCGCCGAACGTCGGGTCCACCCGCAGCGACTGACCGGGCTCCAGCGAATTGCCGAACGTGCAGGCGAAGCTGCTGTCGTCGAGATCAAGGTCGCTGTACTCGCAGTTCGCGTACCGCTTCGACGGGGTGAACCCGTAGGAGCCGGAGAGGTACAGCACCAACCCGCGCGCGGTCTTCGGACCCCGGTTCAGCACCGTCAGCGGTACCTCGACCCGGCCGCCCAGGCTGCTGTCCAGATCCAGCTTCGGCTCGGCGGCGAGGTCGACCCCTTCGCCGACGGTGACGGTGGACCGGTAGGTCCCGGTGCTCCCGTCGGGCGTGGTGACGGTGAACACCAGTTCACCCTGCTGGCCCGGCTTCGCGTCCGCCGCCGCCCGGACGGCCAGGCTGAACAGCTCCGAACCCCAGTCACTGTCGGTCGTCACCGCGCAGTTGAGGACCGCGCCCGACGCCGTACAGACGTCCGGGTCGTCGCCCTGGTCGACGTCGGCGAAGGCCAGGACAGCGCTGCGGTCCACCCGCACGGTGTAGGTGCCGACCTGCGGGTCACCCTGCAGGCTGACCGAGACCCACTTCTGCGGACCGTCGGTGGCGACGATGACGTTGTTGACGCGTGCCACTGCCGTCGCGGCCGGTTCGGCGGCGGCCGGCACACTGAGGGCCACCGTGGCGAGCACACCGACGACGGCCACGCCGGCAAGCAACCGACGAACAACATGAGTCTGCATGGCTGGTCCCTCAGGAACATGGTGATACCACGACGGGAGCTGAGCCGGGTAAGACTCTCATGGATGCCGCGATCACCGGAAGCAGGTGTACCGCGGGTCGGCCTGACGGATCGGCCACCCGGCCCTACCGGACGGTCCCCTCCCGGTGCGACCCGTCGGTCTCGGACGGCACCAGCGGCGCCTCCAGGACCAGGAAGCAGACCAGCAGCTTGAGGTAGAACAGCAGCGGGAACCAGGCGTAGGCCGGGGCGAGCGGCAGGAAGGTGAGATTGACCAGGACGGCGACCAGGTAGAGCGCCATCGCGATCAGGCGTTTGACGTCGACCGGGGCAGACTCGACCACGACCGCCGCGACCAGCAACAGCGCCGCGTTGGCCAGCAGCCAGGCCGGGTCGGCACCGGCCACCGGGAGCAGGGTCACCACCACCGGGTACGCCAGGTGAGCCGCCACGAAGCCCAACCGCCGAGCCCGCCGGCCGGGCCGGTGATACCAGCGCTTCGCCGCGTTCGTCGCGTTTGTGAGCACGCCACCGACGAGGTCCACGGCGATCACCGCCGTCACGACGATCTCGACGACAGACCAGTGCTCGCCCCGCGCCTGACGCAGGACGTACCCGGCCAGCAGCGACAGCACAAGCAGGTGCGCTCCCGCCTCGGCGAGATTCTCCCGCCGGCTGCGCCCCGGCCCGAAGAACCGATCGGCAGCCCCGGCCAGGCCCGGTCGCGGCGACGGTACCCGCCAGTCGACGCCCACCCCCGGCGGCGCGTCACCGGCCTGGTCCTCGCCGGCCCCGCGTTGCACCTGCCACCCACCTCCCGACCTGCCCCGCGCCCACTTCGGACCCGGCCACGCCGGATCGTCTATGTTTCCGTCTGCGCAGCACGTTAGCTGTCCGAGCATTTGTCGGACCCGGCGGGCGGTCCGGCATCAGTGCCGGCACCGGGAGGCAGCGGCGTTGGCACCGCGGCTCAGGTGACGTGGCGGAGGTAACCGTCGATGGCGGCGGCCAGGATCTGCTCGCCGGGACGCCCCCAGAGCTCGGCGTTGAAGACCTCCACCTCGATCGGGCCGGGGTAGCCGGCCGCGTCGACCGCCTCGCGCAGCCGGCGCAGCTCGATGCAGCCGTCGCCGGGCAGCGCCCGGCCGAGCAGCACCCCCTCCGGCAGCGGGGTGACCCAGTCGCAGACCTGGAACGCGGCGATCCACTCCCCCGCGCGGGCGATCTGGTCGTGCACGGTGTCGTCCCACCACACGTGGTATGCGTCCACCACCACACCGACCACACCCGGGTCGAACCGTTCGGCGATGTCCAGCGCCTGACCGAGGGTGGCGATGACGCACCGGTCGGCGGCGAACATCGGGTGCAGCGGTTCGATGGCCAGGGTCACCCCGGCGGCGTCGGCGTGCGGAGCGAGTTCGGCGATCGCGTCGGCGACCCGGGCGCGGGCGCCGTCGATGTCCCGGCTGCCGGCGGGCAGGCCGCCGGAGACCAGGACCAGCACCGGGGCGCCGAGAGTGGCCGCCTCGTCGATGGCCCGCAGGTTCTGCTCCCGCCAGTCGTCGGCGGTGAAGAACCCACCCCGGCACAGGGTGGTGACCGTCAGCCCGGCGTCGCGGACCAGCTTCGCGGTACGGCCGAGACCATACTCGGCCACCGGCTCCCGCCACAGGCCGATGCCCGGCACCCCGGCGGCGGCACAGCCGGCGACCACGTCGGGTAGCGGCCAGTGCTGGGCGGTGGCCTGGTTGAACGAGAACCGGCGCAGGGCCGCCCGGTCCGCCGGCCCGGTCACTGGGTCACCCCGGCCACGGTGAAGAAGGCGCGGGCGCGAGCGGCGGCCAGCTCGGCGTCGGGCAGCAGGCCGGCGGCGTCGGCGAGGGCGAGCAGGGTGCCCAGGTGCTCGGGTGTCCGGCCGGACTGCAACCCACCGACCATCGTGAAGTGCTCCTGGTGCCCGGCGAGCCAGGCGAGGAAGACGATGCCGGTCTTGTAGTACCAGGTGGGTGCGGCGAACAGGTGCCGGGCCAGCGGCACGGTCGGGGCGAAGATCTCGTCGTACCGGGCCAGGTCACCGTGGTCGAGGGCGGCGAGCGCGGCCGACGCGGCGGGCGCGATGGCGGCGAAGACCCCGAGCAGCGCGTCGGAGTGGCCGGACCCGTCGCCCCGGATCAGCTCCGGGTAGTGGAAGTCGTCGCCGGTGTAGAGGCGTACGCCCGCCGGCAGCCGGCGGCGCAACGCCACCTCGCGCCCGGCGTCGAGCAGCGACACCTTGATGCCGTCCACCCGGCGGGCGTGGGCCTTCAGCAGCTCGACGACGGTGTCGGCGGCCAGGTCCAGGTCGGTGGTGCCCCAGTAGCCGGACAGGGCCGGGTCGAACATCGGACCGAGCCAGTGCAGCACCACCGGCTGGTCGGTGGCGTGCAGCAGTTCGTCGTACACCCGCAGGTAGTCCTCGGGGCCGCGGGCGGCGGCGGCCAGGTGCCGACTGCACATCAGCACCGGCACCGCACCGGCGGCCCGCACGTCGTCGAGCTGTTCCCGGTAGGCGGCGGTGACCTCGGCGAGCGTCGCCGGGCCGGGCGGCAACTGGTCGGTGGCGGCTCCGGCGACGATCCGACCACCGACGGACCGCGCCTCGGCCGCGCTGCGGCGGATCAGCTCCCGGGTCACCGGGTAGTCCAGACCCATGCCGCGCTGCGCGGTGTCCATCGCCTCGGCCACTCCCAGGCCGTAGGACCACAGGTGGCGGCGGAAGGCGAGGGTACGGTCCCAGTCCAGGACCGCCGGGGCGCCGGGGGTGTTGTCGCCGGCCGGGTCGGCCACCACGTGCGCGGCGGCGTACGCGACGCGGCAGGTCGGCGGGCCGTCGGGGTGGGGATGCCCGGTGCCGCCGGAAAGCCGCAGGCGACGGCCGCCGGGCAGGGTCACCTCGGTGCCGCTCACAGGCTCAGCTCCGGCACCTCGACGCGGCGTCCCTCGCGGGCCGACAGCAGGCCCAGCTCGGCCAGCTGCACGCCCCGGGCACCGGCCAGGAAGTCCCACGGGAACGGCTCGCCGGTGGCCACGTGCCGCAGGAACGCCTCCCACTGCACCTTGAAGCCGTTGTCGAAGTCCTCGTTGTCCGGCACCTCCGTCCACTGCGACCGGAAGTCCTCGGTGGCGGGCAGGTCCGGGTTCCAGACCGGCTTGGGGGTGACCGCCCGGTGTTGCACCCGACAACGCCGCAGCCCGGCGACCGCGCTGCCCTCGGTGCCGTCGACCTGGAACTCGACCAGCTCGTCGCGGTGCACCCGGACACACCAGGACGAGTTGAGCTGGGCGATGACGCCGCCCGCCAGCTCGAAGACGCCGTAGGCGGCGTCGTCGGCGGTGGCCTCGTAGGGCCGCCCGGCCTCGTCGACCCGGCGTGGGATGTGCGTGGCGACGGTGGCGGAGACGGCGCGTACCTCACCGAACAGTTCCGCGAGCACGTAGTGCCAGTGCGGGAACATGTCCACCACGATGCCGCCACCGTCGGCGGCCCGGTAGTTCCACGAGGGGCGTTGGGCGGGTTGCCAGTCGCCCTCGAAGACCCAGTAGCCGAACTCGCCGCGTACCGAGAGCACCCGGCCGAAGAAGCCGCCGTCGAGCAGCCGCTTGAGCTTGCGCAGCCCCGGCAGGAAGAGTTTGTCCTGCACCACGCCGGTGCGTACGCCGGCCGCCCGGGCGGCACGCGCCAGGTCCAGGGCCGCCGCGGTGTCCTCGGCGAGTGGCTTCTCGGTGTAGATGTGCTTGCCGGCGTCGATGGCCTGCCGGATTGCCTTCTCCCGCTGCTGGGTCACCTGCGCGTCGAAGTAGACCTGGGTGTCGTCGCGGGCCAGGGCGGCGGTCAGGTCGGTGGTCCAGTCGTCCAGGCCGTGTCGTTCGGCGATCTCGCGCAGCCTGGCCTCGCTGCGGCCGACGAGGACGAGATGCGGCCAGACGGTGGTGCCGTCGGCCAGCGGCACCCCACCGGCGGACCGGATGGCCAGCAGGGAGCGCACCAGATGCTGCCGGTATCCCATCCGGCCGGTGACGCCGTTCACGATGATGCCGATCGACCTGCGGGTCATGGGGGTCCTTCCGTCGTACGCGCTCGGACCGGGCGAGGTAAGCGCTTTCCCGCCCAGATTAGGCCGCACCTCGGAAGTCAGGCAAGGGCTTACCTGACGACGGTGCGTCCGGCCTCGGCGACCGACGCCGGGCCGCCGCGGCCGGAGCAAATCGCTGGCCACCCCGCCACCGGAACGACGACCATCAGTGGATGGATCGCCAGTCCGACGAGATCGTCGCGTACTACACCGACCGGTACCGCGAGGACCTGCGGCTCGCCGCACGGCCGCAGGCCCGGCTGGAGCGGACCCGCACGGTGGAACTGCTGCGCGAGTACCTGCCCGCACCCCCGGCCCGGATCCTGGACGTCGGCGGAGGCACCGGCGAGTACGCCCGGGCCCTTGTCGCCCTCGGCCACCGGGTACGCCTGCTCGACCTGGTGCCCGCGCACGTCGCCCAGGCCCGCGCCGGCCACCCCGCCGTCGACGCGGACGTCGCCGACGCCCGCGCGCTGCCCGAGCCCGACGCCAGCTACGACGCCACCCTGCTGCTCGGGCCGCTCTACCACCTGCCCCGGCGCGCCGACCGGTGCCGGGCCCTGGCGGAGGCGGTCCGGGTCACCCGGCCCGGCGGTGCTGTCCTCGCCGCCGCGATCTCACGATTCGCCGGGCCGCTGGACTTCGCCGCCACCGGTCGGCTCGACGCCCGGATGGTCGAGGAGGCCGCGGTGCTGCTCACCGACGGCCGGAACGACGCGAGTCTCGGTTTCACCCACGCCTACTTCCACCGGGTCGAGGAACTGCTCGACGAATGCCGGACCGCCGGCCTGTCCGACCTGGCCGTCGACGGCATCGAGGGACCGGCCTGGATCGCCGCCGAGGCGGCCGCGCACGGGCCGATGGCGGAGACCGTGTTCACCGCCGCGTTGCGGCTCGCCCGCGTCTACCGACGCGAACCCGCCCTGGTCGCGGCGAGCGCCCATCTGCTCGCCCGGGGCATCGTCCGCGATCCGTCCGACATCGCGCGGGACCGGCCGGACCGGCCGGCCTGACCTGCGCTAACCGCGCCCCGGAAAAGACCCCGCCCTGCGGTACGGTGTCGCTGGTCGCCGCGACAGCGGCCGGCGCGACGCGTGAGGGGGCGGGTGTGGCGACGCTGTCCGATGTGGCCCGACGGGCCGGTGTCTCACCCGCCACCGCCTCGCGCGTGATCAACGGCAGCAGCAAGCCGGTCACCGAGGAGCTGCGCGAACGGGTGCTGCGCGCCGTCGCCGAGTTGCAGTACGTGCCCAACGCCCACGCCCAACTGCTGGCCCGGTCGCATCGCGGCGCCGTCGGGGTGATCGTGCACGACGTCTCCGACCCGTACTTCGCGGAGATCACCCGGGGCCTGCAACGCGTCGCCACCGACCAGGGCCGGCTGTTGATGATCTGCAACAGCTACCGCGACCCCGAGCGGGAACTGGAGTACGTCGAGCTGCTGCGGGGCCAGCAGGTCGCCGCCATCATCCTGGCCGGTTCCGGGTACCACGACGCCGACTTCACCCGGCTGCTCAACGGCAAGCTCGCCGCGTACGAGGCCACCGGCGGGCGGGTCGCGGTGATCGGCCGCCACGAGCACTCCGGTGACGCGGTGATGCCGGACAACCGGGGCGGCGGCGAACTCCTCGGTCGGGAACTGTGCCGCCTCGGCCACGAACGCATCGGTGTGGTGGCCGGTCCCCGGGTGCTGACCACCATCACCGACCGGCTCGCCGGGCTGCGCGCGGCGCTCGCCGACCACGGCCGGGAACTGCCGGAACACCGCGTCCGGTACGCCGACTTCGACCGCGACGGCGGCGCCGAGGCCACCGCCGCGCTGCTCGACGCCGAGCCGGGACTGACCGCGATCGCGGCGCTCAACGACTCGATGGCCATCGGCGCGCTGGCGCTGCTACGCGCCCGTGCGGTGCCGGTACCGCAGCAGGTGAGCGTGTTCGGCTTCGACGACATGCCGGTGGCCCGGGACGTCACCCCGGCGCTGACCACGGTCCGTCTGCCACTTGTCGAGATGGGTGCCCGCGCGATGGCCCTGGCCCTGGACCCGGGAGCCGCAGGTCCCCGGATCGAGTCGCTCGCCGCCGAACTGGTCCGTCGGGACAGCGCCGGCCCCGCCCCGGGGTGAGGCGGCGGGCCGACGGTGGGCACCGCGCGACGTCGACGACCTGCCGAGGGCTCGTCCGCCGGCACCGAAAACGTTATCGTGGGTGATCATCGGTAAGGAGTCTCATGCCCCGCGCGCACCTCACCATCAACCCGGCGTTCACCATCGGGCCGGTCCGTCGCCGGCTCTTCGGCGGTTTCGTCGAGCACCTCGGTCGCCACATCTACGACGGGATCCACGAGCCCGGGCATCCGAGCGCCGGGCCGGACGGATTCCGACGTGACGTCATCGAGCTGGTCAAGGAACTGGGCGTCAGCACGGTCCGGTACCCGGGCGGCAACTTCGTCTCCGGCTACAACTGGGAGGACGGGGTCGGGCCGGTGGCCGAGCGACCGCGTCGGCTCGACCTCGCCTGGCACTCCACCGAGACCAACCAGGTCGGCCTGCACGAGTTCCAGCACTGGCTCGACCTGGTGGGCAGCGAACTGATGTTGGCCGTGAACCTCGGCACCCGGGGCCCTAAGGAGGCCGTCGAGCTGCTGGAGTACACGAACCTGCCGGCCGGAACCGCCCGTGCCGAGCAACGGGCCGCCAACGGTCGGGAGAAGCCGTTCGGCATCGCCATGTGGTGCCTCGGCAACGAGATGGACGGTCCCTGGCAGCTCGGCCACCGCGACGCCACCGACTACGGCAAGCTCGCGTCGATGACGGCCAAGGCGATGCGCCAGGTGGATCAGAACCTGGAGCTGGTCGCCTGCGGCTCGTCCGGCCGCGGCATGCCGACCTTCGGTGAGTGGGAACGCGTCGTGCTGAGTCACGCCTACGACGACGTCGACTACATCTCCTGCCACGCCTACTACCAGGAACACGACGGTGATCTCGCGAGCTTCCTCGCCTCCGGGGTCGACATGGACACCTACATCGAGTCGGTGGTCGCGACCGTCGACCACGTACGCACGGTCAAACGGTCGGCCAAGCGGGTGGATCTCGCGTTCGACGAGTGGAACATCTGGTACATGAGCCGGTGGCAGGAGAAGGCACGTACCTTCACCATCGACGAGTGGCCGGTCGCACCACGCCTGCTCGAGGACCGCTACACCGTCGCGGACGCCGTCGTCCTCGGCGGTCTGCTGATCTCCCTGCTCAACCACGCCGACCGGGTCACCTCGGCGAACCTCGCGCAGCTCGTGAACGTGATCGCACCGATCATGACCGAGCCCGGCGGCCCAGCCTGGCGGCAGACGACGTTCTTCCCGTTCTCGGTGACCTCGCACGCCGCCCGGGGCGACGCGCTGCGGGTGCTGGCCGACGCCGACGAGACGACCACCGCGACCTTCGGCTCGGTGCCGGTGGTGGCCGCCGCGGCGACCAGCGACGGCACCGGGCTGTCGGTGTTCCTGCAGAACCGGCACCTCAGCGAGACGACGACGGTGACGATCGACCTGCGCGCCTTCCGGCCGACCGGTGCGGTCTCGGCCCGGGGCGTCTGGGACACCGACGTGCGCGCCGCCAACGACCTGCGCGACCCGCACCGGGTCGGGCTGCGCAACAACGACACCGCGCGGCTCTCCGACGGCCTGCTCACCGTCGAGCTGCCGCCCGTGTCCTGGACCGCGCTGACGATCCCGCAGGCAACCGGGTCCGGCGAGTCCTGACCGTACCCACGGTCGGCTTGTATCCTCCCGCGGTGACCTCGGCGCTCGGGAAGCTGACCCGCCAGCAGCAGACGCTGCTGGCGCGGTGGCTTCCCGGGGCGAGCGTCGAGGCCGATCACAGCTGGGGGTTGGTGGCCACCACGGTCCTCGAGGTGACCTGCGCGGGTGCGCGATTCATCGTCAAGGCAAGCGCCGGGGACGACCACGGCATCCGGCGCGAACTGGACGCCCACGCCAACTGGTTGCGGCCCTGGACCGATGGGGGCCGCGCGCCGATCCTCGTACACGGCGACGCCGACGCGAAGCTGCTCGTCACCCGCTACCTGCCCGGCCGGTTGGTGCTCGGCAGCGAGCACGCCGACGATCCTCGCCTCTACCGGCAGGCCGGCGAGTTGCTGGCGCTGCTGCACGCCCAACTCGTCGTCACCGACGACGACCACGAGCGACGCGAGAACGAGAAGGCCCTGGCCTGGCTGCGCCGACCACATCGGATCGCCGCGCCCACCGTACGGCGGCTACGCGCCGAAATCACCTCCTGGCCGACCCCGTCGGCGTCCCTGGTGCCCACCCACGGTGACTGGCAGCCCCGGAACTGGCTGGTCCACGACGGCGTGCTCGGTGTGATCGATTTCGGTCGCGCCGCGTTGCGTCCCGCGTACACGGACTTCGGTCGGCTGGCCGCCCGGGAGTTCCGTGGTGATCCGAGGCTCGAGGCAGCCTTCCTCGACGGGTACGGGCCCGACCCCCGTGAGCCGCACGCGTGGCACCGCACCCGGATCCGCGAGGCGATCGGCACCGCGGCATGGGCGTACCGGGTGGGCGACGAGGCGTTCGAGGCCCAGGGCCACCGCATGATCGCCGAGGCGCTGCGCGACGTCCCGGGCGTACACCGCCCCTGACCGGGAGTCGCATCATGATCGCCGGGATCACTCGTGCGGCACGATGTGCCGGAGCGCGTCGGGGCGGGCCGCCGCCTCCGCCATCAGCCGGGCCAGCCCGGCCCGGGTCGCCACCACCGTGATCTTCTCTCCGGGACGCAACCGCCGTCCGTCCGCGACGGTCGCCGGTAGCTGACTGCCGACGAGGTTCGTCAACCGCAGCAACCATGCCTCGCCCGGCCGACGCAGATCACCGACGGTCATCCGGGCCAGCAACGAGCGCTCGCCGACCGTCGTCTCGGCGACCAGCAACACCCGCCGGGCGACGGGAATCGCCTCCAGTTCGTGACCCAGCATCCGCGCGACGAACGACGGCACCGCGAGATAGCTGACACTGCGGGAGATGGTGAGGTCGAAGGCGCGCTGCACCTGGTCGGCGAAGTCGCCGTCGAAGAGCCGCAGCACCACCCGCAGATCGGCCCGAACGGCGCGGCCGACCAGCGCGGTCTCCAGATTCGTCACATCGTCCGCAGTGAGTACGACAAGTGCGCGGCTGGTCGCCAGCGAAGCAGCTAGCAGCGTCTCTCGGCGACTCGCGTCCCCGACGATCAGCGGAATCCGCAGTTCCCGCACAGCCGACACACCGCGCGCGTCCGCCGAGCGGTCGATGGCGATCACGTCGACCCCGAGGGCGTGCAGACCTTCGACCACGTGGCTGCCGACCCCGCCCAGCCCGACCACGATGACGTGTCCGCTGGCCCGTCTCGGCAGGGAACCGTCCGCCACCTCCAGTCGTACCTTGATCACTGCGTCCACCACGGCGCCGGTGAGCAGCGGAATCAGGGCGATGCTGGCGATGGTGAGGACAACCAGCGTCACCTTCTCCACCCCGGTGGCGGTCGGCTCGACGTCCGCGCCACCCAAGGTAGCCAGGACCGCCTCGAAAAAGGCCTGGGACCAGGTGGTCGCCGGACGACTCAGGGCGAGCACGGCCGCAGCGACGAGCAGCAGTCCGAGGAAGACGCCCAGGACGACGCGGATCCGGCGCCAGACCCGGCCCGCGATCGTTCCGAGCGGGTAGCCGTGGGTCATCGGACGGCGGCGGGACGTCTCCGGCCGCCAGGGTGCCACGGCGGCGAGCACCAGGTCGGCCTCGTGCTGGCGGGCCGGCAGTACCTCGACCTCGTCGCCGTGCCGGCTGATCGCCAGGCCACAGACCACCTCGTGCTCACGCACCTCGTCGCGTCCGGCGACGAACATCGTGCCGTCGCGTAGGCCGTGCCGAGGAGTGGCCTGGCCGACGGCGGCGGAGACGAAGGCCGGCGCGGCCAGCGCCCCGTCGGACAGAACGGTGCAGTAGGGCAGTTGGTCGAGCCCTCGGCTCAGTCCGGTGTTGAACATCCGCACCACGATCCGCAGCGTCGGGTGCAGGTCGTGGGCCTGGAGCGCGGCCTCGATGTTCGCCACGTCATTGCGGTCGACCAGGGCCAACGCGTCGGCCGCGCCCAGCCCGGCCGTCTGGTAGGCGTCGGCATCCGGTCGCTCCGCCACGATGAACCGGACGCCGGGCAGCCGGGCGATGCGTCGACCGTACCGGGATGTCCGGGACCGCAGGATCACCGTGACCCGACCGCCGTGCCGGTTGGTGAGTTCGTCGGCGAGCCGGTAGGCCAGGCTGTCGTCGCCGCAGATGACGAAGCGACGTGGCTCTTCCGGCTCCGGCTGAACCGGCGATCCGGACTCCGGGACCAACACGCCGCCGAGCGTATCGACCACCCGCCAGGCCAGGCGCTAGACACATCGCGGAACCCGGCAGCCGCCGCACGTCGCACGCATGGGACAGACGTGGTCGCGTGCATGGATTGGCGGTGCGATCATCAGGGCCATGCGCAAGATTGTCGTGGCGACGGCCGCCGTCCTGCTGGTGTCGGGTTGCACCGGCGGAGCGGCGGACACGAGCACCTCGGACCCCTCCGACGGACCACCCGACGCCGTCGCCGCCGACGCGCCGGCACCGGGTTGGCGGCTGGCCACGCTGCCGGAACTGGCCGGGCCCACAAGCGTGCTGTGGGACGTGGTGTCGGTGGACGCGAGCCACGCGTGGGCCGTCGGTAGCGAGGCCTACTCGCCGGACCAGCCGGACGACACCGGTACCCCGTTGGTCCTTCGGTGGGACGGAACGAACTGGACGCGGGCGGCCGTGCCGGCGATCTCCTGGCACGGCCGGCTCGACCTCGTCGCGGCCGACTCGCCGTCGAATGTCTGGGCGGTCGGCAGCACGGCCGCCGCCTCCCCGCAGGAGCAGGTGACGCACGTCCTGCACTACGACGGGAGTGCCTGGCGCGAGGTGCCGTTCGCGCGGGGCGACGGCGAGACCCGGGCACTGATCACCGGACTTGCCGTCCTCGGCGAACAGACCTGGTTGGTGGGCAACGACGGCAGCAATGTGATCATCAAGCAGTGGGACGGACGATCCTGGCGGTCACACCAACCGCCCGCCGAGTGCCGCACCGGCGGCACGTCCTTCGGCGGAATGCCGAACTTCTGCACCGTCACCACGATCAAGGCCATCGGGCCGAATGACGTCTGGGCCGCCGGCAACGGCGCGTGGCAGGACTTCAAGGGCCCGTTGCTCTTCCACTGGAACGGCTCGGGCTGGCGTACGGTCCAGGTGGGCGTCAACAACGACGAGTCCTCGTTCCGAGCGCTGGCGGGTCGATCCTCCAGCGAGCTGTGGGCGGTCGGCGACGGTGGGTTGGCCGTGCGCGGGGGCGGCGGATCGTTCGAACTGCTCAGGTACGCGCCGGGTGGCGCGATGCCCGACGTGGTCACCGAACCCGCCGGACAGCCGTGGCTGATCGACAACTCGTCGGCACCGAGCGCTTCGCTTGTCACGTACCGGACGGGCGGGTGGGCCGGCGTTGCGGCGCCGCAGCCGCCGGACGCGGTCGGCCTGAGCCTGCACGGGATCGCCGGGACCCCGGGCCACCCCCTGATGTTCGCGGTGGGCGCGGCGGATCTCCCCACCACCCCGCGCTACCTGCGGGGGGTGGTGCTCGAGTACGTGCCGGACGCGTCGACCGGAGCACGCCACTGACGTCGACCCGGAGTGGTTCGGACAGCTACAGGTCCACAACCCCGTCGACGGGCCGGTGCCGGAGGTGGTGCTGACCGGGGTGGTGACCGACGGCTGACCCGTACCGGCCGCCGGCCGCACCCCCGGTGCGGCCGACGGGCACGGGACGGACAGCGCGCGGAGCGCCCCCTACGCTGTCCGGGTGGCGCCGGTCAGTCCAACGCAACGGGTCCTCTCCCCCGACGACGTGGTCGACCTCGTCCGGTCCTCGTTCGGGCCGGACCGGCGGGTGACCGACTGCGGGCCGCTGTCCGGTGGTGGCTTCGCCGCGGTGTGGTGGGTCCGTCTCGACCGCGCGCGCCCGGGAGCGGGCCGCACGCCACCAGGTCACCGGGACGTGGTGCTGAAGGTCGCCCCGCCGCCCACCGCGCGGCTGCTGCGCTACGAGACCGACCTGATCGCCGCCGAGGCCCGCTACTTCCGGCTGGTCGCCGAGCGGGCACCGCGGGTGCCGGTGCCGCCGGTGCTGCACCACGGCCGGGACCGGCGGCTCGGCGAGTGGCTGGTCACCGGCCGACTGCCCGGCCGGTCACTGCCCGACCTGGACGGTGACGACGGGCCGGTCCGCGCCAACCTGGGTGCGGCGACTGCCGCCCTGCACCGGATCACCGGCGAGCGGTTCGGCTACGACGCCGGCCGCACCGGCGGACCGACCTGGACGGCCGCGTTCACCGCGATCATCGACGACCTGCTCGCCGACGCGGCCGACTGGCAGGTGGCGTTGCCGGTGCCGCCGCAGCGGCTGCGCGCCCTGGTGGCCCGGCACGGCGAGGTGCTCGACACGGTACGCCGGCCGGCGCTGCTGCACTTCGACTGCTGGGACGGAAACGTCCTCGCCGACCGGGACGCCGACGGCGCGTACCGGATGTGTGGCCTGGTCGACGGCGAGCGGTTCCTCTACGGTGATCCGCTGCTCGACCTGGTCTCGCCGCTGCTGTTCCGCCGTGCCGAGGACGAACCCACGCACCCGTTCCTGCGCGGGTACGCCGAGGCCACCGGGCTGCCACTGGTCTTCGACGACGGGGTCCGCCGCCGCCTCGCGCTGTACCGGATGCACCTGCACCTGCTGATGACCGTGGAGATGCCCAGCCGGGGCATCACGCCGGACAACGACCCCGGCCGGCACGCCCTGCTGGCCGAGCTGCTCGACCGCGACCTCACCGAGCTGGCCGCGCGGTGAGCACCGAACCGACCAGTCGCAGGGCGCGGCGAAAGGTCGGCCAGGTGTGGCGGCCCGGATATTCCAGGGTCATCGAGTCAGGGGCGCGCTGCCCGTTCAGGGCCGGCGACCGCTGCCCTTTCCCCTTGCAATGAGCCGCCGGAGCTTCTCCTGATTGCCAGGTTTCGCCAACTCGCGCCGTCCCCGATCAACAACCTGGCGGCCCTTGGGGCTGTTGAGGAACGACATGATCCGCTGCACGATGGATGCCATTTCCACAGCCTAGCTCGATCTTGACGTCGGTCGACGCTTGTCGTGATGCGGTGCCTCGTTCGCGGCCACCGGGGTTCGCCGAGGGTCAGGACGGTGCGAACCGGGCGAGCGGATTGGTCAGGGCGCCGACCAGTTGCAGGGCCGCCGACGGGTCGGACAGGTCGACCATCTGCTGGTTGTCGCGCAGTTGCAGCCGGTTGAGGCAGGACAGCGCGAACTGCGGGGCGAACAGGTCGTAGCGGGCCAGCCGGTCGGCCAGGTGCGGTACCCGGCCGGCGTACTCGGTGGCGCAGTCGGCCACGGTGCGCCAGAACTCCTCCTCGCCGAGGACGCCCTGGCCGGCGAGGGTCGCGCCGAGGAACCGGAAGAAGCAGTCGAAGACGTCCGTGAAGATCGACAGCAGCTTCATGTCCTCCGGGATGTCGGCGCGGATCCGCTCGACCGCCGGCGGCAGTTGCGCCTCGGCTCCCATCACCACGATCTCCTCGGCGATGTCCTTGAAGATCGCGCGCTCGACGACGCCGTCGCGCAGCACCAGGATGACGTTCTCGCCGTGCGGCATGAACGCCAGGTCGTAGGCGTAGAAGGCGTGCAGCAGCGGGGTCAGGTAGGCGGTCAGGTAGCGGCGCAGCCACTGCGCCGGCGCCAGCCCGGAGGCGGCGATCAGCTCGGCGGCGAACGACCGGCCGTCGGCGTCGACGTGCAGCAACGACGCCATGGTGGCCAGTCGCCGGCCCTCGGCCAGGTCGGGTACCGGGCTCTCCCGCCACAGCGCGGCGAGCATCTTCCGGTACGGGGAGTAGCGGTCGGTGGCGGCCTCGTACTGGCGGTGCCGGTAGCCGACCGCGGCCCGCTCCCGGATGATCGTCAGCCCGGTGGCCCGGAACACCTCGTCGCCGTCGATCAGGTCGGCCAGCCAGTCGTTGATGGCCGGGGTGGCCTCCATGTACGCGGCCGACAGGCCCCGCATGAAGCCCATGTTCAGCACGGACAGCGCGGTCTTGACGTAGTGCCGCTCGGGGTGGCTGACGTTGAAGAAGGTGCGGATGGACTGCTGGGCGAGGTACTCGTCGGGGCCCTCGCCGAGGCAGACCAGCCGGCGCCGCGCCACCTCGCCGGCGAAGGTGACCGACAGCTTGTTCCACCACTGCCACGGGTGCACCGGGATGAGGTGGTGGTCGGCGAGGTCGAGGCCCAGTCCGGTCATGGTGGCGGCGAACCGGGCGAGGGTCGCCTCGCCCAGTTCGGTGCGCAGCAGCGTCTCCCGGTCCAGGTCCGCCGAGCTGGTGAAGGTGGCGTGGTCGCGGTGGGCGGCGAGCCAGATCAGCCGGACCGGGTGGGCCGCCTCGGGGGCGTACCGGTGGTACTCGTCGACGCCGAAGCCGAGCCGCCCGTTGTTGGCCACGAAGCAGGGATGGCCCTCGGTCATCGAGGTCTCGATGGTCTGGAAGTCGGCCGCCACCAGCTTCGCCGCGCCGGGCAGCGCCCGGTCCAGCTTGTACGCCAGGCCGGCGAGGGTGGACGTGATCTCCTCGAGGTAGACCGGCAGGATCCGGTCGGTGAGGCCGAGCGCGTCACGCAGGTCGAGGCAGAAGTCGACCGCGTCCAGCGGCAGCGACTCACCGTCCCGGTGCCGGCTGATGCTCTCCGGGTCGATGTCCCAGTGCTCCAGGGTCATCACCCGGGCCGCAAACCGGTAGCGGACCGCGCCGGAGGCGGCGGTGACGGCGTACCAGCGACGGCCGGTGGAGTCGGCGGCCGAGCCCTCCGGCTCGGGGGTGAGCAGCCGCTCGTGGCTGAATTCGGCCAGCGCCTTGCGCACCAGCAGGCGGTTGGCCCGCTCCCAGGTCTCCGGGCGCAGGTGGGCGACCGGGTCAGGCGTGGTCACGGTGATGCTCCTTCGTCTCGGTGCCGGCCGCCGCGGTCACGTCGGTGGCGGCGCGGAATCCCTGCCGGGTGCAGATGCTCAGCAGGGCGGTCTTCTCCGGCTTGGTGACCGGTCCGACCACCTCGAAGCCGACCGCCGCGTTGAGCGCCTGCACGGCGGTGTTACGCACGTCCGGCTCGACCACCACCCGTTCGGTGGCGGGGTCGGCGAAGAGCCAGGCCAGCACGGTGGTGATGACGGCCCGGGTGAACCCGGACACCGGGGTGTCGGTGGGTGCGCAGAGGAAGTGCATCCCGACGTCGCCGGGCCGCGCGTCGTGCAGGCCGACCAGCTCGACGTGCGCCGGGTCGTACCGTTCGGCGAGGAAGGCCGGCTCGCCGCGCCACAGCCCGAGGTGCGCCTCGTGGTGCGGGTGCTCGGCGATGCGGCGGTACTCGGCGGCCACCGCGTCGAGGTCGGCGTCCTGCATCAGCCAGAACGCCGCCTTGGGATGGGTCACCCACCGGTGCAGCAGCGGCGCGTCGGCGGCCACGTCGATCGCACGCAGGGCGAACTCGCCGAGTCGCCGATCGTGGCGGACGTGGACGAGCTGGGTCACCCCGGCACCCCGAAGTCCTGGAAGGTGATCGACTTCTCGATGGGGTACGGCTCGCGGCCGAGCAGTTCCCGGATGATCCAGCTGTTGCGGTACGGACCCATGCCGAGGTCGGGCGAAGTGACGCTGTGGGTGTGGGTGCCACCGTTCTGCAGGAACACGCCGCGCCCGGTGGAGTCCACACTGTAGTTGCGGGCGACGTCGAGCCGACCATGGTCGTCGAAGCGCAGCCGGTGCCGGATCGGCTCCAGGAACGCGGGCATCTCGTACCGGTAGCCGGTGGCCAGCACCAGCCCCTCGGTGTCCAGGGTGAAGTCCCGCCCCTGCTCGACGTGGCGCAGCCGAAGGGTGTGCGATCCGGCGCTCTCGTCGTATGTCACCCCGGTCAGCTCGGTGTTGGTGAGCAGCCGGGTGTTCACCGGGCCGTCGACGCTGCAGGCGTAGAGCAGGTCGTAGATGTCATTGACCAGGTCGGCGGAGATGCCCTTGAACAACCCCTTCTGCTCGGCCTCCAGCCGGTACCGGGTGGGCTCCGGCAGCGCGTGGAAGTAGTCCACGTAGTCCGGCGAGGTCATCTCCAGCGTGAGCTTCGTGTACTCCAGCGGGAAGAAGCGCGGCGAGCGGGTCACCCAGTTCAACTGGTAACCGTGGGTGCCGATGTCGCCGAGCAGGTCGTGGTAGATCTCGGCGGCGCTCTGCCCGCTGCCGACGACGGTGATGCTCCGCTTGGCCCGCAACGCGTCCCGGTGCGCCAGGTACCGGGAGTTGTGCACCGCGTCGGAGGTCAGGCCGGCGCAGGCGTCCGGCAGGTGCGGCGGAGTGCCGGTGCCGAGCACCAGATGCCGGGCCCGGTGGGTCACGACGGCACCGTCGACGGTGGCGGTCACCACGTAGCGGTCGTCGGTCGGGTCGTACTCGACGGCGGTGACCTGGTGACCGAAGCGCAGGTTGGGCAGCTTGGCGGCGGCCCAACGGCAGTACGCGTCGTACTCCACCCGCAGCGGGAAGAAGTTCTCCCGGATGTAGAAGGGGTAGAGCCGGCCGATCTCCTTGAGGTAGCTCAGGAAGGAGAAGGGCGAGGTGGGGTCGGCGAGAGTGACCAGATCGGCCAGGAACGGCGTCTGCAACCGGGACGACTCCAGCAGCATGCCGGGGTGCCAGGAGACGTCGTCGCGGGCCTCCAGGAACAGCCCGTCGAGTTCGGCGATGGGTGCGGTCAGGCAGGCCAGGCCGAGGTTGTACGGCCCGAGGCCGATCCCGATGAAGTCGTAGCTTCGCATCCGGCCCTCCAGGCTCGGGTTGGCAGCTGGCATGGTCAGCCGACCGGGCAGGTCAGGTCGGCGGCGGGCACGTGTTCGTGCAGGTAGCGCCCGGCGTGCTCGGCGATCAGGTCAAGCACGTAGGCGACGTCGGCGACAGTGGTGGCCGGGTTGAGCACGGTGAACTTGAGGTACTGGCGGCCGTCGACCTTGGTGCCGGCGACCACGCCGAGGCCGGAGGCGGCCAACGCCTCGCGGGCGCGCAGGTTGGCCGCGTCGGTCAGGTCCGGGCCCGGCCCGCTGGGTCGCCAACGGAACACCACGGTGCTCAGCTGCGAACGGGTCAGCACCTCGAAGCGCGGGTCGGCGGCGACCAGCTCCCACGCCTGCGCGGCCCGGTCGCAGACCTCGTCGAAGAGTTCACCGACCGCGTCGGGCCCCATCACCCGCAGGGTCAACCAGAGCTTGAGCGCGTCGAACCGGCGGGTGGTCTGCAGGCTCTTGTCGACCTGGTTGGGGATGCGCTGGGCGACCGTCCGGGCCGGGTTGAGGTAGTCGGCGTGCCAGGTGGCGTGCCGCAGGGTCCGCCGGTCACGGACCACCAGGGCGCTGGAGCTGACCGGCTGGAAGAAGGACTTGTGGTAGTCGACGGTCACCGAGTCGGCGCGCTCGATGCCGTCGAGCAGGTGCCGGCGGGTCGGCGAGACCAGCAACCCGCAGCCGTACGCGGCGTCGACGTGCAGCCACACCCCGGCCGTGGCGCACACCTCGGCGATCTCGTCGAGCGGGTCGATCGTGCCGAAGTCGGTGGTGCCGGCGGTGGCCACCACCGCCATGACGGTCAGGCCGGCCCGCCGGCAACGGGCGATCTCGTGCCGGACCGCGCCCGGACGCATCCGCCGGTCGGGGCCGGTCTCCACCACCACGACCGCGTCCGGCGCCAGGCCGAGCAGCTTGGCCGCCTTCTGCACGCTGAAATGACCGGCCGCCGAGGCGATGATCCGCAGCTGGGGTAGCAGGATCCGCCGGTCGGCGGGGGTCGCGGCGGCCAGCGCCTCCTCCCGGGCCAGCAACAGGGCGTGCAGGTTCGACTGGGTACCGCCGCTGGTGAAGACCCCGTCGGCGGTCGGACCGAGGCCGATCCGGTCGGCGGTCCACTCGACGAGCCGGCGCTCGATCAGGGTGCCGCCGGCGCTCTGGTCCCAGGTGTCCATCGAGGAGTTGACCGCGCTGAGGACCGCCTCGCCGAGCAGTGCCGGAATGACCACCGGGCAGTTGAGGTGGGCCAGGTACCGGGGGTGGTGGAACCAGACGGCGTCGCGCAGGTAGACGTCCTCCAGTTCGTCGAGTGCGGCGGTGGTGTCGCCCAGCGGCCGGTCCAGGTCGATCGCCTCGACCTGGGGGGCGAGTTCGTCCGGGCGTACGCCGGTGAAAGGTCCGGTGGCGTCGGCGATCCGGCGGGCCACCCGGTCGGTGCCGGCGGCCACCGCCCGGCGGTACTGCTCGACCGTGTCGTCGCTGAGCAGGTGGGCCCGGGCTGGTGTGTGGCCGGGTCGCGGGCGGGTCGGCGTTGCCTCGGCGGTGTGCACCGGCAGGGTCATGGACGTGTCCTCCACGCTCGGCGGTTCGGTTTTCGGGCAGCCGGAACCTGCCGCACGACAGGTGGGCGGCGGGCGGATCGGGTCTGGCAGGCGGTGGCGGGGCGGCCGGTGCGGTGCGGGACCGCGACCGGCCGGCCCGCCGGTGTCAGGTCAGTTTCCTGGCGCCCTGGATCGCCTTGGCGAGGTTCTCCAGCAGCGGCGCCGCGCCGGCGTACGAGAAGCGTGGCACCGCGTCCCACGGCGTGACCTGCCCGGCCTGCACGGCGGGCAGCTGCTTCCAGGTGGGCTTGGCGGCCAGGTCGGTGGGTTGCAGGGCGGTGCCGCGGTTGTCGAGCAGGATCAGGTCGGCGGCGAACTTTCCGGCGTTCTCCCAGCTGAGCGCCTCGAAGTAGTCACCGGATTCCAGCTTGGTCGGCACCACGATGTCGACGCCGAGTTCGGCGAAGTACATCAGGTCGGTGCTGACCTTGGGGTTGGAGACGTAGAACAGGTCGGGGCTGCCCGAGGCGGCCATCACCTTGATGCCCGGGTTGGCCGCGACGGCCTGGCGTACCGCCTCGGCCGCGGCCTCGAACCGCGCCTTGGCGTCGGTGACCTTCGGCGCCGACAGGTCGGCGCCGAGGGACTCGGCGAGCTGGGCGTACCGCTCGATCGGCTTGGTCATCGGCACCCGGGCGGTGGTGATGGTCACCACCGGCGCCAGCGGCAGGATCTTGTCCTTGCTCTCGTCCGGGACGTACCAGTAGGCACCCGGGTCGTACATGTGGGTGACCAGCAGCTCCGGGCGCAGGGCGGCGTACTTCTCGACGCTGAACTCGCCCCAGACGTTGCCGAGGATCTCGACGCTCTCCACGTCCAGGTCGCCGGCCTGCGGCTCGACGCTGCCGTCGGCCTTCCTGGTCTCACCGAAGACCCCGACGATCTCGCTTCCGAGTCCGAAGTCGACGAGCGCGGCGGCGGAGCCGGTGAAGGCGACCACCCGGTCGGGCCGGGCGTCGGCGGTCACCGTCTCGGGGCGGTCGTCGGTGAACGACCAGGGCCCGGAGCCGTTGTCGGTGTCGGTGCCGGAGGTGTCGTCACGGCCGCAACCGACGAGCGCGGCGGCCATGGCGGCGCCGCCGACGGCGAGCAGCCCCCGGCGGGAGAGGCGACGGACGGAGTGGTGCTCAGACATGCGTGTCGTCTTTCGATCAGGGTCTCGGACCATGGACAGCCGGGGTTAGGCTAACCTAACCTAACTTCCTGCCTACACTCGGCTCCTGTCAAGCCCCCGACGGCGTTTCGCCCCACACTGGAGTTCACCCTGTCCGTCATCGAGTCGCCACCCCGCGAGAAGCCGACCCGGTCGACCACGGCACCTCGGCACCGCCGTACCGCCCTGCGGACCGGCGGTCTGCTCGTAGCCGTGCTGGCCCTGCTCGCGGTCGTGGTGCTGAGCATCGCCGTCGGCGCCAAGCCGATCCCGGCGTCCGAGGTCTGGCACGCCCTGACCGACCGCGACGCCGCCGAGTACACCGTCGTCCGACAGCTGCGGCTGCCCCGTACGCTGCTCGGTCTGCTGGCCGGTGCCGCGCTCGGCGTGGCCGGCGCGGCGATGCAGGCCCTCACCCGCAATCCGCTCGCCGACCCCGGACTGCTCGGCATCAACGCCGGGGCCGCCGCCGCCATCGCCACCGCCACCGCCCTGTTCGGCCTCGGCGGCGGCACCGGTCAGGTGTGGTTCGCCCTGCTCGGTGCCGCCGCCGTCACCGTCGGGGTGTACGCCGTCGGCGGCGGTCGCGCCGCCACCCCGGCCCGGTTGGCGTTGGCCGGCGCGGCGCTCAACGCGGCCCTGTACTCCTACGTCAGCGCGGTGATGCTGCTCGACGCGGCCGGCCTGGAACGGCTGCGTTTCTGGACCGTCGGCTCACTGGCCAGCGCCGACACCGGCACGGTGCTGCGGGTGCTGCCGTTCATCGCGGTCGGGCTGCTGGTCGCGCTGGCCGCCGCCCGTCCGCTCAACGCGCTCGCCCTCGGTGACGACGCCGCGCAGGCCCTGGGTGCCCGACCGGCCGTGGCCCGGGCCGGTGTGATCATCGCCATCACCCTGCTCTGCGGGGCCGCCACCGCCGCGTGCGGACCGATCGTCTTCGTCGGTCTGCTCGTGCCGCACCTGGTCCGCGCCCTCACCGGCCCCGACCTGCGCTGGCTGCTGCCCTACTGCGCGCTGCTCGCCCCGGTGCTGCTGCTCGGCTCCGACGTGCTGGGGCGAGTCCTCGGCCGCCCCGGTGAACTCCAGGTCGGGCTGATCACCGCGGTGGTCGGCGGTCCGCTGTTCCTGGCGCTGGTGCTCCGGACGAGGACGGTCCGATGATCGTGATCCGGACGCCCGCCCGGCTCTCGGTCCGGCTGCGTCCCCGCGTCCTCGCCGTCGGCACGGTCTGCCTGCTGCTCACCGTCGGCGTCGGCGTACTGGCCATCGGGCACGGCGAGTACCCGATGTCGCCGACCGACGTGTTGCGCACGCTGACCGGTGGCGGCACCCCCGCCGAGGAGTTCATCGTCACCCAGCTGCGGCTGCCCCGGTTGGTCACCGGCCTGGCCGTGGGCGCCGCGCTCGGCCTGGCCGGAGCGGTGTTCCAGGCGCTGGTCCGTAACCCGCTGGGCAGCCCGGACGTGCTCGGTTTCACCCAGGGCGCGGCCACCGGCGCGCTCGTCGTGGTCGCCGTCGGCGGCAGCAGTGCCGCCCTCGCCGGTTCCGCGGCCCTCGGCGGAGTGGTCACCGGCCTGCTCATCTACCTGATCGCCTGGCGGCGCGGCGTGCACGGCTACCGGCTGGTCCTGGTCGGCATCGGCATGTCGGCCATCCTCACCGGCGTCAACGGCTACCTGATGACCCGGGTACCGCTGATGAGCGCCTCCCGGGCGATGCTCTGGCTCACCGGCAGCCTCGACGGTCGCGGCTGGTCCGACGCCGCACCGCTGCTGGTCGCTCTCACGGTGCTGCTGCCGGCCCTGCTGGCCTGCGCACCGGCGCTGCGGATGACCGAGTTGGGCGACGACGCCGCCAGCGGGCTGGGAGTCAGCGTGCACCGGCTGCGGATGCTGCTGCTCGCCGGGGCGGTGCTGCTGGTGGCGCTGTCCGCGGCCGCCGCCGGACCCGTGCCGTTCGTCGCGCTCACCGCCCCGCACCTGGCCCGACGACTCACCCGGGCGCCCGGGGTCACCCTGCTACCGGCGGCGGTCGTCGGCGCGCTGATCACCGTCCTCGCCGACCAGGTCGCGCTGCGCGCACTGCCCGGCCAACTACCGGTCGGCGTGGTGACCGGCGTGATCGGCGGCGGCTACCTGGTGTGGCTGCTGGCCACCGAGCGCCGGGCGGGCCGGCTGTGACCGCCGGGCAGTCCGCCGGACCGGGCCGGACCAGCGGATCGGTCCTGACCACCACCCCTCAGAACGGAGCAACAAGCATGTCGACCTCCCGGCTCGGTGGCCACGGGCTGCGGCTCGCCTACGACCGACGCGTCGTCGCCGAGGACCTCACCGTCGCCGTGCCCGACCGCTCCTTCACCGTCATCATCGGCCCGAACGCGTGCGGCAAGTCCACCCTGCTGCGGGCGCTGTCGCGGCTGCTGAGGCCGACCGCCGGGGCGGTGCTGCTCGACGGGACGGACATCCACCGGCTACCCGCCCGCGCCGTGGCCCGTACGCTCGGGCTGCTCCCCCAGTCGCCGATCGCCCCGGACGGCATCGACGTGGCCGAGCTGGTGGCCCGGGGGCGCTACCCGCACCAGGGGCTGCTGCGCCAGTGGTCCCGCGACGACGAGCGGATCGTCGCCGAGTCGATGGCCGCCACCGGCGTCGACGACCTCGGCGACCGGCTGGTCGACGAACTCTCCGGCGGCCAGCGGCAGCGTGTCTGGCTGGCCATGGCGTTGGCCCAGCAGACACCCCTGCTGCTGTTGGACGAGCCGACCACGTACCTCGACATCGCCCACCAGATCGAGGTGCTCGACCTGTGCGCCCGGCTGCACGAGGAGCAGGGTCGCACGCTGGTCGCGGTGCTGCACGACCTCAACCACGCCGCCCGGTACGCCACCCACCTGATCGCGATGCGTGACGGACGGGTGGTGGCCGCCGGCGAACCCCGCCGGATCGTCACCGCCGAACTGGTCGAGGAGGTCTTCGGCCTGCCCTGCCGGGTCATCGACGACCCGGAGACGGGTACCCCGCTGGTGGTGCCGGCGGCCCGCGCCCGAGCCGGTACGGTGCCGCGGTGAACGCCCGCCGGTACCGCGACAGCTACGGGGTCCCCCACCTGCGCGCCGACGACCACCCGTCACTGGCCTACGCCCAGGGTCGGGTCACCGCCCTGGACCGGGCCTGGCAGATCGAGGTGGAACGGCACCGGTCGCAGGGCACCTCCGCCTCCTTCCTCGGCACCGAGGCGGTGGCCTGGGACAGCTTCGCCCGCCGGGCCCGGCTCGACGACACCGCGCGACGCTGCCACGCCGCCCTCGACCCGGCCACCGCCGAGTGGGTGGGGCGCTACGTGGACGGGGTCAACGACGGGCTGTCCGCCGGTGCGGCACGGGCCCCGGAGTTCGCCGCCACCGGCCTGCGGCCGGGGCGCTGGCAGCCGTGGACGCCGCTCGCGCTCTGGCTCGGACACCACGTGCTCTTCGCGGGCTTCGGCACCAAACTCTGGCGCGACCACGTGGCCCGCCGGCTCGGCCCGCGGGCCGCCGGCCTGTTCGCCGTCGACAACCAGGTCACCTCGGGCAGCAACGGCTGGCTGCTCGCCGCCGACCGCACCGCCACCGGCGCCGCCCTGATCGCCGGTGATCCGCACCGGTTCATCGAGGCGCCCGGCATCTACCAGCAGATCCGGCTGGCCTGCCCGGAGTACGACGTGCTCGGCTTCGCGGTGCCCGGCGTCCCGGGCATCCCGCACTTCGGCCACGCCGGGGAGGTGGCCTGGGCGATCACCAACGCCATGGCCGACTACCAGGACGGGTACGTCGAACGGCTGCGCCGCCGGGGCGACCGGGTCGAGGCGTACGGGCCGCACGGGTGGCGACCGGCGCACCGGCACGTCGAGACGATCGAGGTGGCCGGCGCCGCGCCGGTCGAGGTCGAGGTGATCGAGACCGAGCGGGGGCCGCTGGTCTCCGGTGGACCGGACGACGACCCGGCCAGCACGGTCAGCCTGCGATATCCGCCCCGGGTCCTGGGTGAGCTGGGCTTCGGCGTCCTGCCGGCGCTGCTGCGGGCGCGCACCGTCGGCGACGTCGACGCGGCACTCGACGGCTGGGTCGAACCGGTGAACGTGGTCCTCGCGGCCGACACCGCCGGCGGGCTGCTGCACCGGGTGGCCGGTCGGGTGCCGCGCCGCCACCCCGACAACGGGCTGCGGGTGGTCCCCGGTTGGGAGGCGGGCCACGCCTGGCAGGGCTGGCACGACACGCCGAGCAGCCCGGTCGGTCAGGTGGCGGTGATGGCCAACGAGCGTGGCCTCGCCGCCGGGCTGGGGGTGGAGTTCGCGCCGCCGTACCGGGCCGACCGGATCCGCCACCTGCTGGACACCGCCGACGACTGGCGTGCCGAGCGGCTCGCGACCGTGCACACCGACACCCACCTGGCCGCCGCCGGCCCGCTGCTGGACCTGCTCGCCCCGCTGGACGGGCTCGAGCCGGCCGCCGCCGAGCTGCGGGAGCGGCTGCTGACCTGGGACCGCCGGATGGACGCCGACAGCGTCGACGCCGCCGCCTTCGCCGACCTGCGGGCCGCCGTGACCCGCCGGCTCGCCGCCCACCCCGCCCTGGCGGCGCTTGCCGAACCACCCCCCTACCCGGAGGTGTTCCGGCCGTGGCTGGGCCTGCCGGCCCGGGTCGGGTACGCGGTGACGCCGCTGCTGTACGCCGACCTTCCTGGCGTGGAGCGGGCCCACCTGCTGCGCGAGGCCCTGGCGGAGGTGGCCGCCGCCGGCGGCACCCACCGATGGGGCGAACGGCACCGGCTCCTGCCGTGGCGGGCCCTGCCCGATCCGGCCACGCCACCGGGGCCGCGACTGTCCGGCGACCACGACTGCGTGCTGGCCACCTCGAGCGTCCCCGGCGTCACCGACCTGTGCCTGCGCGGGCCGGCGGCCCGGTACGTGTGGGACCTGGCCCGGCGGGACGACAGCCGCTGGGTGGTGCCGTTCGGGGCCGCCGGCACCGGGCCGCACCGCGACGACCAACTGCCGCTGTGGTTGCGCGGCGACCTGATCCAGACCTGCGGCGACTGGGACCGGCTGACCGAGGAGCACCATGACTGACCGCCACCACTACGAACGTCACGTGCCCGGGTTCGGTGTGGTGGCCTTCCGGCCGGTCGAGCCGGACGCCGACGCCGACGTGATCCACTCCTGGGTCAGTCAGGAGCGGGCCCGGTTCTGGGGGATGCGCGACGCCGACCGGGAGCGGGTGGCCGAGATCTACCGGTACGTGGACTCGCTGTCCACCCATCACGCGTACCTCACCCTGCGCGACGGGCACCCGGTGGCGCTGTTCCAGACCTACGAACCGGAGCACGATCCGGTCGGCAAGTGCTACCCGGTACGCCCCGGCGACCACGGCGGGCACCTGCTGATCGGCACCCCGGCGCGCCCCGAACCGGGGTTCACCGGCACGCTGCTGACCGAGTTCGTCGCCTTCGTCTTCACCGATCCCGGCCGGCTACGGCTGGTGATGGAGCCGGACGCCCGCAACGACAAGGCGATCGCCCGGCTACGCCGGGCCGGCTTCGTCGACGGTCCGCTGATCGACCTGCCCGACAAACGCGCCCGGCTGATGTTCCTCGACCGCCCGTCGGCGTAGCCCGACATTCGGCGTGTCGCGCCCTCCCACCGCTCGGACACCGCGAGACGCCGCCTCCGGCGACCGTCAGTCGGACGGCGGCGGCTCGCAGCGCTCGGACAGGGCGTAGCGGGTGAGTACCACGTCGCCGATCTGGCGCGCCTCCATCACCTGCGCCCGCCGCCCGGGGTGCCACGGGAAGTGACCCTCGCCGACGAACCTCGGCGCCCGCCGGTCACCGACGAAGAACGGGGCCACCACCAGGTGCAGCTCGTCGGCCAGCCCGGCGGCGAGGAACTGGCCGTGCACGCCCGCGCCGCCCTCCACCAGCAGGCGGCCGACACCCCGCTCGGCCAGGTCTGCCAGCATCCAGCGCAGGTCGACCGGATCACCGGCGTCGACCACGGTGGCCAGCTCACCGAGCCGGTGCCGGGTCTTCTCGACCGCCGCACTGGCGCTGTAGACGATCCGGTCGGTGTCACCCACGGTGAACAGCCGGGCCTCGGGGTCCAGGTCGCCGCAGCCGGTCACGGTCACCCGGATCGGCGATGCCGGCAGGCCACGGGCGACCCGTTCGGCCCGGCGGCGCTCGCAGCGCACCAGCAACCGCGGGTCGTCACGGCGAACGGTGCCGGCACCGACCAGGATCGCGTCGCAGCCGGACCGGACCTCGTCGACCCGGTCGAGATCCGCGTCGTTGGACAGCAGCAGCCGCTCGTCGGTGGCGTCGTCGATGTAGCCGTCGATCGAGGTGGCGCAACTGAGCAGCACGTACGGCCGGGCCGCCCCGGACGGGCCGGTCACCGGACGAAGGGAAGGTCGGCGGCGCGGGCCGCGCGGCTGGCCTTCGCCGCGAGGTAGTCGGCGTTGGCCGGGGACAGGAACACGCCGGTGGGCACCTGCTCGGTCACGGTGATCCCGAGCCGCCCCAACTGCTCGGTCTTCTCCGGGTTGTTGCTCAGCACCGCGATCGGACCGACACCGAGCGCGGCGAGCATCTGCGCCGCCACGGTGTAGTCGCGTTCGTCCTCGGCGTGACCGAGCGCGACGTTGGCCTCGAAGGTGTCCAGCCCCGCGTCCTGCAACGCGTACGCGTCGAGCTTGGCGTACAGCCCGATGCCCCGGCCCTCCTGGCGCAGGTAGAGCAGGTAGCCGCCGACGTCGGCGATGCGTTGCACCGCCTCGCGCAACTGGGGCCCGCAGTCGCAGCGTTGGCTGCCGAACACGTCGCCGGTGAGGCATTCACTGTGCGGGCGGACCAGCGGCGCGCCACCGGCGCGTTCCGCCGCGCCGGGATCGCCGAGGCCGAAGGCGAGGTGCTCCCGGCCGTCGACGAGCCCGTCGAAGGTGAACAGCCGGGCCGTGGTGGTGTAACCGTCGGGAAACCGCAGCGGCACGGTGACCTGCGTCCGGATGGTGGCGACAGGCAGTGATTCGGACATGGGTCTCCTCGTCAGACGGTGGCGGGTACACGGACACGTCGGGCCAGGAGCACGGCGGCTCCCGGCAGGCTCGCGACGAGCACCAGGGCGCCGTACACCGTCGCGGTGGCCACCCCCTCGGCGGCGGTCAGACCCGCGGCGGCGAACGCCCACGCGGCCACCCCCTCACGGGGGCCGAACCCGGCGACGTTCGCCGGCACCCCCATCGCGAGCAGGGCCAGCAGGGTCAGCGGCAACAGCAGGGTCAGCGGAGCGGTCGAACCCGCCGTGCGTGCGGCCACCAGGAAGGTCGCGAGGTGCCCGGCCACCGCCAGCGCGGAGGCGAGCAGGACCCCCGCCCAGGTCCGCCGGCCGAGCAGCCCGAGCCGTACGTCCGACACGGCGGTGCCCAGTGCGCGGGCCCACCGGGAGGCACCGGACTGCGGCAGCAGCCGGGCCGCCACCACCACGGCGACCAGCACCGCCACCGCCACGGCGGTCGCCACCGGCAGGAACGGGCGCACCGGCGACGGGAAGGCGAACAGCAGCACCGCGGCGAACGCGACCAGCACCACCTGCCCGGCCATCCGTTCCCACACCACCGCCCGGATGCCGCGTCCGACGTCTCCCACGTCGCGGCCGTGCCGCACCGCGCGGTGCACGTCACCCAGGATGCCGCCGGGCAGCGTCGCGTTGAGGAAGATCGCCCGGTAGCAGTGGGCGACCGCCTCGCGCAGTGGTAGGCGCACGCCGAGGCCACCGGCGACGAGGCTCCACCGCCAGGCGGCGCAGACGGTGGTGAGAACGCCGATGGCGAGCGCGGCGGCCAGCGCGGGCGCGTCGATCAGCCGCAGCCCGGCCAGGAACGGCCCGGTGCCCAGCCAGCAGAGCAGCCCGACGAGGACGGCCACTCCCAGTGCCAGCCGGGCCCAGCCCCAGAACGACCGGCGCGCAGAGGTCGCCGTGGGTGCGGCGCCGCCAGCTTCATCCCCCACTCGTGCCTCCCCGGCATGACGATCTTTCCTGACTGTACGCACGTAGCTGATCGGCTGCCGGTTCAACGGCGCAGGGCCAGCAGGTCGACGTGACCGACCAGTACCCCGAGGCGACCACTTTCAGCCTCCGCCAGCCGACGTCGTGCGTACTCGTCGGTGTGGGTGGTCAGGTCGGGGCGTTGCTCGCGGGCCGCGTCGAGCCAACCGGTGAACCACTGCGCCGTCAGGGCGGCCTGCTCCGGCCCGAGCCGCCAGGGGCTGGGCCGCAGTTCCACGTCCACGCCGTGGCGGGCGAAAGCGGCGACGCAGGTGTCGACGGCGTCCGGCCCGAGCAGCCGCCGGCCGCCGACGGTACGACGTTGATGGGCGTTGAAGGCGGCGGCGACCTCGTCGTCAAGCGAATCGGCCGGGGTCAACCGCACCGCGCCGGTCACGGAGATCAGGAACAACGCCGGACAACCGGCCTCGGCACAGGCGGCGACCAGGCGGTCGAGTTCCTCGACGGTCAGCATGTCGAGCAGGGCCGAGGCGGTGACCAGGGCGGCGTCGGCTAGCTCGGCGGCGGTCAGCCGGGTCAGGTCGCCCTGGCGGGTCTCGACGGTGATCGGCGCCCCGTCGGCGGCGGTGGCCGGCATGCCGGCGCACGCCCGGCCCAGCAGGTCGGGATCCTGGTCGTACAGGATCCAGTGCTGGGCGCCGGGCAGCAGCGGGGCCAGCCAGCGGCCCAGCGAGCCGGTCCCGGCGCCAAGATCATGCACGACCAGGGGGCCGTGACCGGGCAGCGCCGCACGCAGCGTGTCGACGAGTTCGGTGGACCGGGCCGCCACGTCGGCGGGTTCCCGCAGCGCGAGCCACTTCGCGAAATCGGGCGGTAGGTCGATGCTCATGCCGACGCCTCCTTCAGGGCCGTGGTGATCCGGGCGACCGTGCTGCTCCAGTCGGCGAGGGTGTCCCGTCGCTGGAGCGCGGCGTGCCGCAACTGCTCGCGCAGGGCCGCGTCGTCGAGCCAGCGGCCTAACGCCGTGGCGAGGGCGATCGGGTCGTCGGGCGGCACCAGCAGACCCGGTCGGTCGCCCGCCGCCGTGCGACCGAGGGCGTCGGGCAGTCCGCCGACGGCGGTGGCGAGCACCGGTACGCCGCGCGCCAGCGCCTCGGTGACCACCATCCCGTACGTCTCGCCGCGCGACGGGTGCACCAGCAGGTCGGCGGCGGCGTACGCGGCGCGCAGCCGGTCACCGGCCAACGCTCCGGTCAGCCGGATCCGGTCGCCGAGCCGTCCGGCGGTGATCCGCTCGCGCAGTCGGCGCACGTACTCCGGCTCCCGGTGCAGCGGTCCGACACAGGTGAGCGTCCAGCGCCGGTCGGCCACCGTGGTCAGCGCCTCGACCAGCACGTCGTGTCCCTTGTGCCGGGCGACCGCGGCGACGCAGAGCAGGCCCGACCCGGTGGCCGACCCGGGCGCCGATGGGGCCGGGTCCACCCCGGGCGGGGCCACGTGCACCCGCTCGGCGGGCAACGCGTACCGCCGAAGCAGCGCGTCGCGGGTCCAGGCGCTGGTGGCCACCACGGCGGTGACCGAGGCCAGGGCGCTGGCCTCGGTGTCGTCGTCTCGGGGCAGGTGCACCAGCGCGACCAGCCGCAACCGCCCGCGGTGGGCGGCGAGGACGTCCGGCACCACCGAGGCGACCAGGCCGTCGACGAGCACCAGCGCACCGTCCGGCGTACCGGCCAGCACCTGGGCCAGCGCGGCCCGCGCCGGCGGGGACGGTCGCGGCCAGTCACCGGCCACGGCGTGCTCGCGGACCGACCAGCCGGCGGCGGTGAGCCCGGCGCAGATCCGTCGGTCGTAGCCGTTGCCGCCGCTGGGCGACGCCGGGTCGTCGATGTCGCCCGGCAGGATCACGTGCAGGATCGGCACGTCAGGCGGTGCCCTCGCCGGCGGCGGTCGAGCCGGGCAGCGCCCGCTCGTAGCTGGCCCAGGCCACGTGCGACTCGTGCAGGGTGACCGTGATCCCGGTCAGACCCCGGGCCCCGCCGCCCAGTTGACCTGCGGCCGCCCGGTCGGCGAGCCGGTCGGCGATGGTGCGGGCCAGCACCTCGGTGGTGGTGTTCTGTCCGACGAACGCGGGTTCGTCGTCGAGGTTGCGGTAGTTCAGCTCGCCGAGCACCGCCTTGAGCTGGTCGGTGGCCAGTCCGATGTCGACCACGATGCCGTCGTCGTCGAGGTCGGGGCGGCGGAAGGTGGCGTCGACCACGAACGTCGCGCCGTGCAGCCGTTGGGCGGGGCCGAAGACCTCGCCGCGGAAGCTGTGGGCGATCATGATGTGGTCACGGACGGTAACGCTGAACACGGTTCACTCCCCGTCGTAGGTGATGAGATGGCACAGCGCGGGCAGGTCGCCCCCACTGAGTCGGGCGAGCACGTCGGGCAGTTCCGCGAACGGCGACCGGCCGGTGATCAGCGCGTCGAACCTCGGATCGGCGAGCAGGTCCAAGGCGAGTGCCATCCGGTCGGCGTAGCTGCGACTGCCGCGTCGCGCCGGAGCCACCATGCCGACCTGGCTGCTGCGGATGGCCAGCCGTCCGGAGTGGAACGCACCACCGAGGGACAGTTGCACCGGTCGGTCGCCGTACCAGCTCAGTTCGAGCAGGGTGCCTTCCGGCGCGAGCAGGTCCAGGCCGCGTTGCAGGCCGGCGGCGCTGGCGCTGGCGTGCACCACCAGGTCACGGCCGTCGCCGGCGGTCTCGGGGGTGGCGAAGTCGACGCCCAGCGCGGCGGCCACCTCGGCGCGGGCCGGGTCGGTGTCCACCAGTTCCACCCGTACGCCCGGGAAGCGGGCCAACAGGGCGGTCACCGCGCAGCCGACCATGCCACCGCCGACCACGGTCACCCGGTCGCCGACCAGGGGCGGGGCGTCCCACAGCGCGTTGACGGCGGTCTCCACCGTGCCGGCCAGCACCGCGCGGGCCGCCGGCACCCCGGCCGGCACGACGGTCACCGCCTCCGCCGGCACCACGTACGCGCTCTGGTGCGGGTGCAGGCAGAACACCGTACGCCCGAGCAGGTGCGCCGGCCCCTGCTCGACCTCGCCGACGTTGAGGTAGCCGTACTTGACCGGGGCCGGAAAGTCACCATCCTGGAACGGGGCGCGCATCGCGGCGTACTGGCTGGCCGGCACGCCGCCGGTGAAGACCAGCGTCTCGGTGCCCCGGCTGACCCCGGAGTACCGGCTGCGCACCAGGACCTCGTCGGTGCCCGGTTCCGGCAGCGTCTCCGGGCGGAGTTCACCCACGCCGGGAGTCCGGAGCCAGAAGGCGAGGGCGCTACGCGTCACCGGTTTTTTCTCCTTACCTGCGTCCAGACCGAACCGATCCGTCGTATTTTCCGTAGTTCCCAGTCGGGGGGTCGTCGATCATAAACACGGAGGCACGGTGTCCACAGTTCGAACCGGTCCACGAATCGGGCTGATCGTCCAGATCGTCCTGCTGGCGGGGCTCGCCGCGACGGTCGGTCTCGGTGTCGCGGGCTGGCTGTCGGGCCTGGCGTACGGGGCGGTGACCTACCTGGCACTCGTGCGTGGGCTCCGCCACGCGGGCTCGGACCGACTGGGACCGGCCGACTGGGTGACCATGGGCCGTGGGCTGCTGGTCGGCGCGGTGACCGCGCTGATCGCCGACGCGCTGATCGACGGTCGCCCCGCCCCGGTGGTACCGCTGGTGGCGATGACGGCGGTGGCGCTGGCACTGGATGCCGTCGACGGCAAGGTGGCCCGGCGTACCGGGACGACGAGCGCCCTCGGCGCCAGGTTCGACATGGAGGTCGACTCGTTCCTGGTACTGGTGCTGAGCCTGTACGTCGCGCCGTCGGTCGGTGCCTGGGTGCTCGCCATCGGCCTGATGCGGTACGTCTTCCTGCTCGCCGGCTGGGTGCTGCCCTGGGTCAACGCGCCGCTGCCGCACCGGTACTGGCGTAAGGTGGTCGCCGCGGTCCAGGGAGTCATGCTCGCGGTCGCCGCCGCCCAGGTGCTGCCCGGAGTGCTGACCACTGTCGTGCTGGTGGTCGCGCTGGGGATGCTGGTCGAGTCGTTCGGCCGCGACGTCGGCTGGCTGTGGCGCCACCGGCAGGCCCGGCCCGTCGCGGCCGTGGTGGCACCGACCGTGCCGACCGTGCCGATCGGCGTGCGGCGGGTCGATGAGCGTGACCTGCCCACCGCCCCCGTCCTGTCGCTGCGCTGACCCCGGAGACCCAGTTGCCGATCGCCGACCGGGCGTCCACGCCCGACGCCGAGCAGAACCCGAGCGCCACCACCGAGCGGCGCACGCACACTGTCGTGGCAGGCCCGCCCGAAGCCGGCTCCGCACGCGAGACCGCGCTGATCGACGGGCACTCGACCGACGTGGCCGACGGGCACCCGACCGGAACTGTCGGCGCGCGTCGGACCGGAACCGGGGAGACGCACGGGACCGACCTGGATGACGCCGCGTCCCGGCCAGCGCCGGTCACCTTGCGCCGACGGATCGTCACACGGGTGGTCACGGCGCTCGCCGCGCTGCTGGTGCTCGTCACCTTCACCCTGCCCAACCGGCCGTGGCAGCTGGAGCCCGGCGCGTTCCTGCGGATCCCGTTGGAGGGGCTGCTGCTGGCCGCGCTGCTGCTCGCGCTGCCCGGTCGGCCCCGCCGGGTGGTGGCCGCGCTGGCCGGTGGGCTGCTCGGGCTCGTCGCCGTGGTGAAGGTCGGCGACCTCGGTTTCTACTCGTCGCTGGGTCGCCCGTTCGACCTGGTGCTGGACTGGTCGCTGCTGGACGAGGCGTTCACCTTCGTGGCCGAGTCGATCGGCCGACCCGGCGCGATCGCCATCGCACTCGGGGTCGGGTTGGTCCTGCTGGCCGTGCCGGTGCTGACCGCCCTGTCGGCGGTGCGGCTGTCCGGGTCGCTGGCCCGACACCGCACCGGCAGCACGCGCGCGATCGCCACGCTGGTGCTGGTCTGGGCGGTGCTGGCCGCCTTCGGGGCACGGATCGTGCCCGCCATGCCGATGGCCGACACCAACGCCACGATCCTGGTGCAGGAGCACGCCGCCGAGGTCCGGGACCGGCTGTACGACCGCCAGGCGTTCGCCAACGAGGTGGGGGTCGACCCGTTCCGGGACGTGCCCGGCGACCAGCTGCTCACCGGGCTGCGCGGCAAGAACGTGGTGATCGCCTTCGTGGAGAGCTACGGCCGCGACGCGGTCACCGACGCCGAGTTCGCGTCCATTCCCCGGATGCTCGACGAGAGCGCCGATCGACTGGCCACGGCCGGGTTCGCCACCCGCAGCGGCTTCCTCACCTCACCGACCATCGGCGGGGCGAGCTGGTTGGCGCACGCCACGCTGCTCTCCGGCCTGTGGGTGGACAACAACCAGCGCTACCGGAACCTGCTCGCCACCGACCGGTTCACCCTCGGTGACGCGTTCCGGCGCGCCTCCTGGCGTACGGTCGGGGTGATGCCGGCGGTCAACCAGGCCTGGCCGGAGGGTGCCTTCTACGGCTACGAGCAGTTCTACAGCGGCCCCGACCTGGGCTACCAGGGCCCCAAGTTCGCCTTCGCCCCGATGCCGGACCAGTTCGCCATCCACCAGTTCCACGAGCGGGAGCTGACCGGGCAGCAGGACCGTCCGGTCATGGCCGAGCTGGCCCTGGTCTCCAGCCACTCCCCCTGGACGAAGGTGCCGTCGCTTGTCGACTGGGACACCATCGACGACGGCGAGGTGTTCCGGCGGGGCATCATCGGCACGCCGACGGCGCAGGCCCGCACCGGCTACCGGCACTCGATCAGCTACACGCTGCGTACCCTCATCTCCTACGTGGAGCGCTACGGCGACGACGACACGGTGCTGGTCTTCGTCGGCGACCACCAGCCCGCGCCCGTCGTCACCGGCGAGAACCCGAGCCACGACGTGCCGATCCACATCGTGGCGAAGGACCCGGCCGTGTTCGAGCGGATCAACGACTGGGGCTGGCAGGACGGCCTGACCCCGGATGCCAACGCCCCGGTCTGGCCCATGCACGAATTCCGCGACCGCTTCCTAACCGCCTTCGCCCCCACCAGATCCCGCCCCCAAGCCCACCCCCGCTGACCCACCCCCCGGTCGTGTTGATCATGAGGTTAGCGGCAGTTTTATAGATCAACTTTGCCGCTAACCTCATGATCAACGCGGTGAATGGGTGGGTGTTAGTGGGGTTTTTGGGCTATCAGGACGTCGCGGAGGATGGCCTGGTCTACGCGGTGGGTGAGGGTGCGCCAGGGGCCGGTGTCGAGGACGGTGAGGCCGGCGGCGGTGAGGCGTTCGGCGGCGGCCTCCCGCCGCGCGACGTTGGTGTTCCACGAGATGCCCAGCGCGCCGCCGGGGCGCAGCACCCGGGCCCAGCCCGGCGCGGCGGCGGTGAGCAGGGCGAGCGGGTCGCGGGTCAGTCCGGTCTCGGCGGTACGGCTGCCGTGCTGCACACCGTACGGCGCGTCGGCCACCACCACGTCGATCGTCGCCGGGCGGAAGAACTCACCGACCCGGGTGGTGTCGGCGTTGACCACGTCCACGCACTGCACGTCACCGGCCTTGTGGGCCTCCTTCGAGGCGGCCACTTCCACCCGTAGCCGACGGCCGACCACCTTGCGCTCCCGGCGGATCGGCCCGGACTCCAGCACCCGGTGCTTGATCCGCTTGCGCTTGAGCCAGGTGCTCAGGAACGTCTGGTACGCCTCGAAGTCCTTGCTGTCGCGGTCCAGGCCGGCGGCGTCGAAGCCGTACATCATCGCCTGGTTGAGCGTGGTGCCCCGGCCGCACAGCGGATCGAGCACCCGGAACCGTCGGGTCAGCAGCTCCCCGGCCCCGTCCGAGGCGAGCAGGGTGACGTTGAGCAGCAGCTTGGTGAACTGCTCGTTGGTCTTGCCCGGGTACTTCTGGATGGTGAGCAGGTCGTCGTCGAAGCGGTCCAGCCGGGTCAACGGCACCGGGCGCAGCAGGTCGCCGACGAACTCGAAGATCGCGTACGCGCTGGAGAGGTTGCCCAGCAGCGCGGCGTCCCGCTCGCTGAGGCCACCGACGGCCTCGAACGTGACGTAGCGCGCCCCGCCGATGGTCGCAGTCGCCACGTCACCGATGCGCCCGCCGAGCACCGCCTCGCCGAAGATCTCCAGCTCCGCCCGGGTCAGCTCCACCGCCGCCCCCGAGTACACCCGGTTACTCGACGGCAGACTCAACACCCCATACCTCGCCACGACCGCCCACTATCCCACCCCGCCGCCCAACCTTCGCACTCCCCTGCCGATCAGGCAGTTGTGGCACCCGTGGGGCACCACAACTGCCTGATCGCGACGGTGCGGGTCAGGAGGGCAGGCCGCCGACCTGGGAGTTGATCCAGGAGCGGATCGAGGGCAGGTCACCGTAGATGGACGGGGCGGTGGCGCAGGTGGAGCTGTTGTTGCCCGCGCGGCTGGTCGCGCCGATCACGTTCCACACGCCGTTGATCCGGCGCACCTGCGGGCCGCCGGAGTCGCCGTAGCAGGCGCCGGCGTTGCCGTTGGTGTTGTTGGTGCAGATCTCGTACGGGCCGTTGATGCCGCTGCACCGGCTGTCGGCCACGATCGAGGTGTCCAGCTCGTGCGCCACGGTCGGCGCGGAGCCGCAGCCCCGGGGTGCGCAGGTCTGGCCCCAGCCGATGATCCGGGTGGCCGTGCCGACGGCGCCGGAGGTGGTCGGGATGGGCGCGGGCGCGTAGCTGACCGAGCTGGCGAGTTGGAACAACTTGACGTCGATGCTCGGGTGGTTGACCGCCCGGCTGACCCGGACGACAGTGCCGCCGCTGGTGCGGTTGATGCTGCCCACCCGCACCGACGACGGGGTCGGGCAGTGCCGCGCGGTGACCACCCAGTTGGCCTTGATCAGGGTGCCGGTGCAGCCGGAGGTGTAGACCAACCACGGGTAGTTCTCGGTGGCCGGGCGACCGTTGACCACGAGGATCCCGACACCGGTGTCCTCGGTCCAGGTGTAGCTGCCGGCGGCCGACGCGCTCCTGCTGCCGGCGAAGAGCTGGTTGACCCGGCTCGCCTCGGCGGCGCTGGGGTAGGCGTTGGTGCAGGAGACGGGCGCGCTGCTGCCGGACATGAGGTCGGAGCAGAGCCCGGTGCGCCGGTCGGGGAGACCGAGGATGTGACCGAACTCGTGGGTGGCGATCCGGGTGCGGTGGTAGCCCTGGTCGACCGCCTGCCAGCCCATCCAGATGCGTCCGGAGCCGAGCCCGGTGACCTGTGCCCGGGGCCAGCCGCTGTCGACGTAGATGGTGACGCTCGCGGGCGTGCCGGGCACCAGCCGCACGTTGCTGACCCGGCTGTTCCAGATCTGCGCGGCCTGGTCGAAGTTGGTCCGGAACTCGCCGGCCCGGCTGGCGTCGTAGTAGACGGTCCGGGCCGCCGAGGCGCCGGCGGCGGTGGCCACCTGAAGCCCCGTCGCCGCCAGCACCGCCGCCAGCGCGGCGGTGGCCGCGCGCAGCAGTTGTCGTCGGATCATCACGCACTCCCTGCGGACTGAGCGGCGCGCCGACACGCCGCAATCGATGTGTGTGAATATTAATCCGCACCCTTCGCTGGTTGTCATCGCGAAAGCGTCATACCGCCCACCGCTGTTACCCGCGCGTTACGCCACGGCGAAACTGCCGTGGCGAAGCGACGCGACGGTGGGACTTCACCAGGTCGAGCCCGCACGTCCCAGGAATCGGCGGGCCGGAAGGGAGCAGAAGATGAGGATCAGAAGGACCGTCACCACGCTGGTCGTGGCGCTCGCCACGCTGATCGCCGCGACCGCCACAGCCACACCCACCGCCGCCAGGCAGGCCGCGACCGGCTCACCGTACTGCGGGATCACCTGGGGCAGCGCGGACAAGACCGCCGGGGCGCTCAGCTCCGCGCCGCTCGTCGACGTGCGAACCGGTCGGCACGACTGTCACGACCGGGTGGTGTTCGAGTTCGACGGCCCGGTCACCGGCTACTCGGTCGGCTACGGCGAGACGTACACCGAGGGTGAAGGGTTGGCGCTGTCGCCGTACACCGCCGGTGACGCGCTGCTGCGGGTCTCGCTGCGCGCCCCCGCGTACGACGACGAGCACCTCGCGACGGTGCCGTACCGGACCGGCGAGCACGTGGCGAACGTGCTGCGCTACCAGACCCTGCGCGACGTGGTCTTCGGCGGCAGTTTCGAGGGCTACAGCACCTTCGCCGTCGGCGTCCGCGCCCGGCTGCCGTTCCGGGTGTTCGTGCTGGCCGGGCCGGGCAGCCACAGCCGGATCGTGCTCGACGTGGCGCACCAGTGGCAGGAATGACCGACCGCCGCGGCGGGGGTCCGGCGCCGACCGGCCCCCCGTCGCCGCCCGTCACGCCGAGCGACCTGCCGACCGCCCGGGACTACCCTGGGTGCGTCATGGACGGCCGCGTGCTGGTGGTCGAGGACGACGCCTCCATCCGGGAGGTCATCGCCCTCGGGCTGCGCCGCGCCGGCTTCCGGGTGGCGACCGCCGACGACGGCCGACAGGCCCTGGCCACCTGGCGGGCCGGGACCGTCGACCTGATCGTGCTGGACGTCATGCTGCCCGGCGTCGACGGCCTCGAGGTCTGTCGGGAGATCCGACGCAGCAGTGCGGTGCCGATCCTCATGCTCACTGCCCGCACCGACACCATCGACGTGGTGGTCGGCCTCGAATGCGGCGCCGACGACTACCTGCGCAAGCCCTTCGACCTGCCCGAGCTGGTGGCCCGGGTCCGTTCGGTGCTACGCCGGGCGGTGGTGCCGCCCGAGCCCGGGCCGCTGCGGGTCGGCGACCTCGAGATCGACCCAGGCGCGTTCGTGGCCCGCCGGGACGGTACCGAGCTGCCGCTGACCACGACCGAGTTCCGGCTCCTGCTGGAGCTGGCCCGCCGACCGGGCCAGGTGTTCACCCGGGAGCTGCTGCTGGACCGCGTGTGGAACCACAGCTACCTCGGCGACAGCCGGCTCGTCGACGTGGCGGTGCAGCGGCTGCGCGCCAAGGTCGAGGCCGACCCGGGCAACCCTCGGCTGATCCGCACGGTACGCGGCGCCGGATACAAGCTCATCGCCGGGTGAGCGGGCGACGGCGATGGGCAACGAGCCGCCACCGGCGACGACAGCGGACCGGCAGACGGTCCGCCCCGCCCGGCTGCGCCGCCGGCTGACCATCGCATTCGTGCTGGTCGCCGGGATCTCCGCCGGGGTGCTCGCCGGTGGGTCGTACCTGCTGCTGCGGCAGGCCCGCTACGACGCGTCGCTGCACGCCGCGGCGGCCGACGCCCGGTACCGGCTGGTGGTCGCCGGGCAGTTCCTGCCGCTGACCGAGCAGCGCCGCACCGAACTGTTGACCAGCTTCGAGGGCAGCGGCCGGCACGTGGTGCTGATCGCCGGGGACAGCTGGCCCTCGGACCCGGCGTACGCGCCGCCGCTGACCGAGCGGCTGCGCAGCACCGTCTCGGCCGGGCAACTCGGCTACCAGCGCAGCTTCGAACCGACCCGGCTGCTCGTGGTGGGCGGGCGGATTCCCGGCTCGACCGCCGAGTTGTACGTCATCACCGACGAGCGGGACCTCGCCGCCGGGCTGGAGCAGCTCCGCAACGCGCTCGGCGCCGGCTGGGTGCTGGTGGTGCTGCTGGCCGCCACGGTCGGGCACACCCTCGCCCGACGCACCCTGGAACCGGTGGGGCGGGCCAGCCGGGCCGCGCGGGCCATCACCGAGGGTCTGCTCGCCACCCGGCTGCCGGTGGCCGGGCGGGACGAGTTCAGCGGGTGGGCCGCGTCGTTCAACGAGATGGCCGAGGCGCTGGAGGCGAAGATCGCCGCGCTGCACCGCGCGCAGGAACGGGAGCGGCGGTTCACCGCCGACGTGGCGCACGAGCTGCGTACCCCGGTGACCGCGCTGGTGGGGGCGGCCTCGCTGCTGCGCGACCACCTCGACCAGCTGCCCGGCGACGCCCGGCGCGCCGGTGAGCTGCTGGTCACCGACGTGGTCCGGCTGCGCCGGTTGGTGGAGGACCTGATGGAGATCTCCCGGCTGGACGCCGGGCGGGAGGCGCTGAGCGTGACCGACGTCGACGCGCCGGCCCTGGTGCGCGCAGTCGTGGCCGCGCGCGGCTGGTCTGATCGGGTGACAGTCGACGGCGGCCCACTGCGGCTTCGTACCGACCCGCGCCGACTGGAGCGGGTGCTGGGCAACCTGATCGCCAACGCGGTGCAGCACGGCGCCGGTGCGGTCCGGGTACGGGCGGCCCGGGCTGGTGACCGGGTGCACCTCGACGTCGACGACCAGGGGCCGGGCATCCCCGCCGAGCACCTGCCCCGCCTGTTCGACCGGTTCCACAAGGTCGACCCGGCGCGCTCCGGCGGAGGCAGCGGGCTCGGTCTGGCCATCGCCCTGGAGAACGCCCGGCTGCTCGGCGGCCGGTTGACCGTGCACAGCACCCCCGGCGTCGGCACCCGCTTCCGCCTCGACCTGCCCGACGCCGCCCCGTCGGCGCGTACCCGGGCGGAGGACGCCGGGTCCGCGCGGGCCTGCGCCGAGCTGTCCGGGGAGCGCGGGGCCGAGCCGACCGGCGGCACCGGATGAGCCGCCGCCGACTCGCGACGCTGCTCGCCCTGGTGCTGCTGGTCGCCGCGTGCGCGCCGGCCCGGTCCGGCTCGCTCGGCCCGGCGCCGACCGCCGCCGCGCCGACCGTGCCAGCCCCCACCAGCGTCGGCCCGTCCGCCACCGTCGCGTCGCCGCCCACAGTCACCCCCGCACCAACCACGCCGCGCACCGGCACCACCGGCACCACCGGCGTCGCCCGGCCGGCGACCCTCACCCTGGAGCTGTGGTACGTCCGGGACGGGCGGCTCGTGCCGACCCGGCGGACCCGACCCGCCACGGTGGCCACCTCCCGGCTGGCCCTGGCCGAGTTGGCCGCCGGGCCGACCCGCCCGGAGGCCGACGCCGGTCTGGTCACCCTGCTGCCCGACGGCGCCGAGGTGAGCCGGATCGCCGACGGCGTCGCCAGCGTCCGGCTGGCCGCCGTGGCCGACCCGGTCACCGCCCGACTACGCGAGGCGCAGGTGGTCTACACCCTCACCCAGTTCCCCACTGTGCGACAGGTCGACTTCGGCACCGCCGCACCGACCGGCCGTGCCGATCATGTCGACCTGCTGCCACCGATCGTGGTCACCGGACCGGCCATCGGCGACCGGGTGACCAGCCCGGTCACCGTCACCGGCAGCGCCGACGTGTTCGAGGCGACCGTCACCGTCCGGGTGCTCGACGCCGCCGGCCGCCAAGTCGCCACCGCCTTCACCACCGCCACCTGCGGCACCGGCTGCCGAGGCACCTACCGGGTCGCCGTGCGATACCGGCTGCCGACGGAGCAGGCCGGCACGATCGAGGTGTACGAGGTGTCGGCGGTCGACGGTTCCCGCACGAAGGTGGTCGCGGTGCCGGTGACCCTGGCCGCCGCTGCGCGGAGCTGACCGGCGACGGGGTGCCGACGCTGCTCGACCGCTGTGCGACGCCGTAGTTCACCGGCTCGGTGACGCCGGCGCGACCGGCCCCCACCAACCGTTAACGAGTCTGCCTCGTGTTCTGCGTTGACCGGCCTCCCGTCGGTGTGAGATATAGATGCTCACGTATCGGTGCCCCACCAGGCGCTCCGGCCCAGGAAGGCGACGAATGGATCCCGTGTCATCGCCGTCATCTCCCCCACCGACACTGACCACCGGCCGGCCACCGAGATCCGACCGGCGCTGGCTGTCCCGGCTCGGCGCCGGGCTGGCCGCGCTCGGCATCCTGGTCCCGGCGGCACCGGCACACGCGAACTCCTTGCCCAACCTGCCGCACAACGCCGGTGGTTACGAGTCGTCGTTCTCGCCCGCCTACGACTACGACACCGACGGCTGCTACGCCGTGTCGGCGATCAGCCCGGACGGCACGATCAACGGCGGACTGAAGACCACCGGGGCGATCAACGGCAGCTGCCGGGACCGCTCCGATCTGGACATGTCGCAGACGTACGCGCGCGCCAAGTGCAACAACGGCTGGTGCGCGATCGTCTACGCCAGCTACTTCGAGAAGGACCAGGCCGTGCACGGCAGCGGCCTCGGCGGCCATCGGCACGACTGGGAGCACGTCATCTCCTGGGTCGACCAGGCAGCCAACCGGGTCGAGTACGTGAGTACCACCCAACACAGCAGCCGGCGCACCTACCCGCGCTCACAGGTGCGGTTCGACGGCACCCATCCGAAGGTCGTCTACCACAAGGACGGCGCGTCGACGCACTTCTTCCGGCTCGCCAACAACAACGACGAGCCGCCGGAGAACCACTACCACGTCTGGCACCACCCACCGGTGGTCGACTGGAACGGCTGGCCCAGCACCGAGCTGCGCACCCGGCTGATGGACGCCGATTTCGGCGCCGCCACCATCAAGATCAAAGATGGCTCGTTCGAGTACCTGCTCAACGCCGCAAAGCCAGCCGGAATCCCCTTCGACCCGTACGGCTGACCGACCGCGCGCCGAGGTCACCGGTTCTGCCGTTCGATGCCGCGACGGACGAGGCCACGGATGCCGGGCAGGGTGACCGCCCGGATCGTGACCTCGTTCAGCCACACGTGCAGGCGACTCGGCGGCGCGTACTGGTACATGCCACGGCGGGCCAGCGCCTGCCGCTTGGCGACCTCGGCGCGCAGGCCGGCCTCCCACTGCGTCAACGCCGACCGGACGTCGTCACCGTGCCGCGCCAGGGCGGTGCCGAGCCGGTCGGCACCGGCGAGCGCCAGGGCCGCGCCGTGCCCGGCGAAGAGGCTGACGCACCAGGCAGCGTCACCGAGGAGCACCGTCCGGCCGGCGCTCCACTGCGGCAGGTCCACCTGGCTGACCCGGTCGAAGTAGGCGCCGGCCGGATCGGCCTCCAGGTCACGCAGCGCCTCGGGTACGCCGCCGGCCAGGTCGCCGAAGGCGGCGCGTAACGCGGGCACCGGCCCGCGCGCCAACTCCCGGTCCGGGTCCGCGCATCGGTAGGTGAAGAAGGCCGAGGAGCGCCCCGGATCCAGGTTGACCAACGCCACCGTACGTCCCGGGCCGATGAATGTCGTGGCGGACGAGGCGGGCACGGCCTCGGGCGGGTGGGCGAGCGGAAAGGCCGCCACCACGTACGGCAGGTCGACCCGATGACCGGCACCGAACAGTGTCGTCCGAGTCGTGGAGTGCACGCCGTCGGCGCCGACGAGCAGGTCGGCCTCCTCGGTGGTGCCGTCGCTGAGGGTGACCACCACCCGGTCGGCGTCCTGGGCGACGCGATCGACGGTGGTGCCGAAGCGGATCTCGACCCGGTCGCGGACCGCCTCGTACAGCACGTCCTCCAGGTCGCCCCGGAACACCGTCATGGTGCGGGGGCCCAGTGCCGCCTCGGCGACGACTGGGGCCGGGCTGGCCACGGCGGCCTAGGCTCGGCGGACCCCCAGGTATGAGCGTTTGCTCAACCATGATGAGCGCATGCTCATTCAGACGTAAGGGTGCGTAGACTGCCGGTATGCCCCGCGGAGTCGCCATCACCGAGCCTCGGCAGCACCTCTTCGCCGCCGCGGAACGCGTGATCGCGGCAGTGGGGCCCAGCCGGCTCACCAGCCGAGCCGTGACCCGGGAGGGCGGCGTCTCCACCGGGCTGCTGTTCGCTCACTTCGCCAGCTTCGACGACTTTCTGACCGGTTACGCGGTCGACCGGAGCTTCCAGATCGCCACCACCATGGCCGGGCTCGGCGAACGCGCCGGCACCGGCACCGTCGACGCGAACCTCGGCGAGGCGCTGCTCGCCACCCCGATGATCACGCTGCTCGCCGTCACCCGGCTGTTCGCGTACCGGCCGACCCTGACGCAAGCCGTCGAAGCGGTACTGGGCAGCGGAAGCGCCGCGCTGCCGGCGCTCGAACGCACCGTCGCCGGCTACCTGACCGTCGAGCGGCGCATCGGACGGCTACCCGCGGCCGCCGACACCGAGGCGCTGGCGGTGGCGGTGGTCGGGGCGCTGCACCACGTCGCCCTCACCGACGGTGCGGACCCGGCGGCGGCCAGCCGCGTCCGCCGCGCCGTCACCGCCCTGACGACCACCGCGCCGATGAGGGAGTCTTCATGACCGTACGTCCGGACGTCGTCGTCCTCGGCGCCGGAGTTGCCGGCCTCAGCACCGGCGTCCGGCTGGCCGAGGCTGGTGCGCGGGTCCTCATCCGTACCGCGGCACCGCCCACGCGGACGACATCGGCGTTGGCGTCCGCGCTGGTCGGCCCGAACCTCTCGCCGCCGGGTGACCCACAACGCGGGTGGACAGACGAAACCCTGCGGGTCCTGCACGACGAGGCCATGCCGGGTGTGACCCTGCGCGAGGGCACCCTCGCCGCCCGCCCCGCCGGAGCCACGCCGCCCTTCGCGGAACGCACACCCGGCTTCCGGCCGCTCGGCGACGACGAGATGCCCGCCGGGTTCGGCACCGCGTTCGACGTCCGCCTGCCGTTGGTGGACATGCCCGTCTACCTGGCCTATCTGCTCGAGCGTTTCCGCGACGCGAGCGGCGGGTTGCGCGAGCAGGCGGTGGCCACCCTCGACGAGGCGGCAACCGTGGCGCCGATCGTGGTCAACTGCACCGGGCTTGGCGCGCAGGCCCTCACCGGCGACGCCGATCTGTATCCGCTACGCGGTCCCAGGATCGTGCTGCGCAACCCCGGTATCGAACGGTTCTTCCTCGAAGCACCGATCACACCGACCTGGGCGTCGATCTTCCCGCACGATGACCACGTGGTCCTCGGCGGTGCGCAGCGGCGTAGCGACGACACCACACCGGACCCGGCGGAGGCAGCCGACATCGTCGCACGGTGCGCCGCAATCGAACCCGCACTCACCGACGCCGAGGTGATCGAGCACACGGTCGGACTCCGTCCGGGCCGCCCGGTGCCCCGGGTCGAGGCCGAACAGCGCGGCTCCATCCTCGTCGTCCACAACTACGGCCACGCCGGGAGCGGAGTGATGCTGTCCTGGGGCTGCGCACGCGACGCGGCGGCACTGGCGCTCGGCCAGAGCACACCACCGGCCTGAGGCACCGCCCGACGCGGAATTGTCGTTGTCCGGTCCGACGACGGCTCATGCAGGCCGGTCATCGGGATCTGCACTGGAGCGAGCCGCGCCACAACTGACTCTCCCACAATCTGCGGGTCGCGGCCGCCCTGGCCGAGGCCGGCTACGACTTCCGGCTCGTGCTCGGCGACGGTGGCCACACCCCCAACCACGGTGGCGTTCTCCTGCCCGATGCGCTGCGGTGGCTGTGGCGGTCGACCGACACCTGACCTACGTCATTGTCCTTTCGGGACGTCGGGTGTCGCGGCCAGCAGCAGCGCCGCCCCGGCCGCGAAGACGGCCGCGCCGAGATAGACCGACCCCGGTGACGCGTACGTCAGCGACCAGCCGAACGCCACCCCGGCCGTGATCGGCACGACGGTCTCCGCGACGGCGCCGATGCCCGTCAGCGCACCCTGCACGGTGCCCTGCTCATCGGCGCGTGCGGTGCGGGAGATCCAGGCCTGCGCGGCGACCCCGGCGAGCGAGCCGAGCACCCCGACCCCGCACAGGAAGTACAGCAGCCACGGCACCGACACGAACGCCGTACCGCAGAGCGAGGCGAGACCGAGGAGGCTGCCGAGCACTGCGGCGCGCTTCTCGCCGAGACGCCGCACCAGCGGTCCCACGGCCCGGGCCTGGTAGACCGCACCGGCTAGCGCGGAGACGGCCAGGACGACCCCGATCTGGGTGGTGCCGAAGGTGAACTGGTGGGTGAGGAAGAACGTCCAGGTCGACTGGTGCGTCATCCGGGCGACGTCGGCGCAGAATCGGGCGCGGGCGAGGCGGCCGAGCACCGGTCGGCGGAGGACGGCGGCGATGGCACTGACCGGGTTCGCCAGCCGCAGGGTCAACGGAGTGCTCGGGTCACCGGGACGCGACTCCGGCAGGACGAACCAGCCGTAGGCGACGTTGGCGAAGCAGAGCGCGGCGGCGACCAGGAACGGCAGGCGTACGTCGACCGCGCCGAGCAGGCCACCGAGGAGCGGACCGGCGACGAAGCCGAGCCCGAAAGCGGCACCGATCAGCCCGTACGCGTGCGCCCGCGCCCCGGGTTCCGTGACGTCGGCGAGATAGGCGTTGACCACTGTGTACGTGCCCGCGCAGGCACCAGCGACAGCATGGAACGCAAGCAGGGTCCACGGGCTCGGCGACGCCGCGTGGGCCAACCAGTCGACGCCGAGGCAGGTGAGCGACACGAGCAGGACCGGACGGCGGCCGTAGCGGTCGGACAGCCTCCCGAGCAGCGGCGCGACCACGAACTGGAGCAGCCCGTAGACCGAGCCGAGCAGGCCGGACCAGAAGACGGCGGCGGCGACGTCCTCGGTGACCGACGTCATCAGGGCCGGCACGATCGGCACGATCAGGCCGAGCCCGAGCATGTCCAGTACGACGGTGCCGAGGAGAACGGTGACGGTGGGTGCCCGGCGCATTGCGGCTCCTGAGTGTCGAGAGGGCAGGGCCCCCTCGCGACTCACGGTCTGCCGAAGGCACGGAGGATCAGAATATGTGCGCCGTCAAACCGTTTTCGGCGTTCGTCTCGGGTGTTCCACGCGGGGACGTCCTCGGGTGTAACCGTGGGGCGGCCGGCGGTCGTGGTGATCGATGATGGGTCCGTGGCCGAGACCAGTTCCGCAGTGCGCAGGACGAATCTTCCCGCGTCGAGCGCGGAGGGGGCGTGGGAGGCGCTGGTTCTCGACGTCGGCGAACCGACGCGTCCCGCCCTGCGAATGGAGGCGGCCGGGCGCGGCCTGCTCGTGCTGCGGCGTGACGACGCGGTTCTGCTGCTGGCACGGGTGGCTGACGACCACTTCGGCGTCGCGTACGCCTCGACGGGCCACCACCGCCCGCCGGTGCCACCGATCCGCGCGGCTCGGGCGGCGGCCTTCGGCACCGCCGACACGGGCGGTGCCTGGCACGCGCGGTGGGCCCATCACTTCGCTACCGCGCTGACCGGGACCGACGCAGGCCCGCTGCATGCCGGCCGCTGGGTGATCGGCGGCGACGTCGAGTACCTGAACGTCGGCGCGACACGGCCACCGGCGCCGGTGCCGCTGTGGCACGACCGGGGCTGGATCGACTGGTTCAGCGGGGATCGGCACCGGCAGGTCCTGCCGCTGCGCCCGCTGGCGAACCCCGACGACGGACGGGTCAAGGCGTATCGGAAGCAGTTCCGGGAGGGCGTCCTGCCACCGGTGCTGCTCTGGTGGATCAGCGGCCTCGACTGCCACGTCGTGCTGGACGGTCACGATCGGCTGGCCGCCGCGCTCGCCGAGGACGGACCGCCGCCACTGCTCAGACTCTCCTCGGTGAGCCAGCGCCAGGTCGACGCCGACACGGACACCGCCGTGCGCCGCTACGCGACGACCACCGAGGCCGTCCGACACCAGGTGGCCGCCGGCACGCCCGGCGCGGCGGAGGCCCTCGCCGCCACGCACCGCCGTTTCGCCCGCGAGCTGGGCGGCGTCGGCACCGGTTACGGCACCAGCCGCGCCTGGCCCCTGCGGGGCGGCCCGGCCACGTGGCACCGGCTCGCCGAGGCGCACGCTCCGGACTGGCACGCGGAGATCTCGGCGGCGGACGACGGGTACGGCCGGCGCCCGCCCCCCGACGGGCGCCGACCGCACCTCAGCCCTTGACGCAGATCACCTGCTTGAGCTGGGCGACCACCTCGACCAGGTCCTCCTGCTGCGCCATCACCTCGTTGATGTCCTTGTACGCGCCGGGGATCTCGTCGACCACCCCGGCGTCCTTGCGGCACTCCACACCCGACGTCTGCGTCGCCAGGTCCGCGGTGCTGTACGTCCGCTTGGCCTGGGCCCGGGACATCCGCCGGCCCGCCCCGTGCGAGGCCGAGCGGTAGCTCCAGTCGTTGCCCGAACCACGGACGATGTACGAGCCGGTGCCCATCGAACCGGGGATGATGCCCAGGTCACCGAGGCCGGCCCGGATGGCACCCTTGCGCGTCACCAACACGTCCACCCCCTCGTAGGTCTCCTCCGCCACGTAGTTGTGGTGGCAGCTGATCGGTTCGTCGTAACTGACCTGCGGGAACCGGTCCCGGATCAGGTTCATCAGGACGGCGAGCATGACGGCGCGGTTGCGCCGCGCGTACTCCTGCGCCCACCACAGGTCCCGGCGGTAGGCGTCCATCTCGGGGGTGCCGGCGAGGAACACCGCCAGGTCCCGGTCGGGCAGGTCGGCGTTGTGGGGCAGCCGGCGGGCCACCGCGATGTGCCGCTCGGCCAGTTCCTTACCGATGTTGCGGGATCCGGAGTGCAGCATCAGCCAGACCCGGCCGGCGTCGGCGCCACCCTGTTCCAGGCAGACCTCGATGAAGTGGTTGCCACCACCGAGGGTGCCCAGCTGCCGCTTCGCCCGCGTCTCCAGCTGCGCCACCCGCCGGTCGAGGTCGGTGAAGCGCCGCCAGAAGTCGTCCCAGCCGCGCTGTTCCAGCCCCCGTACCCGGCGCGGGTCCACCGGCTCGTCGCGCTGGGCGAAGCCGACCGGAATGGCGTCCTCGACGGCCCGGCGCAGCCCGGCGAGGTCGTCGGGCAGGTCGGCGGCGGTCAGCGAGGTACGCACCGCCGACATGCCGCAGCCGATGTCGACTCCGACGGCCGCCGGTGAGACCGCCTGCCGCATCGCGATGACCGAGCCGACCGTGGCGCCCTTACCGAAGTGCACGTCGGGCATGACCGCGACGCCGTGCACCCACGGCAGCGCGCCGATGTTGCGCAGCTGCCGCGCGGCCTGCGGCTCGATGGCGTACGGGTCGGTCCACACCCGCACCGGCGCCCGCGTTCCCGCGAGCAGGCTGAAACCCATGGTGATGTTCTCCTGGTTCTGCGGCGAAGCCCGCCGATCATGCACCTGTGGTCGGTCGAATGCAGCTTTTGTACTTGTTTGGCGTGACCACAACTGCATGATCCACGGCCGCGCGGGGCGCGCGTGGCGGGTTGGTGTGAGAGATGCCGGGGCAGCCCCGGATCGGTTGGGGCGGTCGCGGCAACGTCGGCGAATCCGTGCCGGTCAGGGTCTGCCCTGCGGCGACGTGCCGAGCGCCGGGACTACCTGCTGGTCGTCAGGAGGGCGGATCTGCCGGCGAGCGCGACGGCGGGGCACCACGAACAACGACCGACCTGGCTGCGGTTCAGTTCTCGCACGGCATACTCCTTCCGGCTCCCGTCGTGATCGACCTGATGCCGGAAAGGCTAGGGAGGATTCGCCGCGCCCGCAATGGATATTGGCCGGCGACGCCGTCCCGGCTGGCGCAGTCGTGCGCAGGGCGAGGCCTGCCGGCCGTCAAAGGACTGGTCAGGCCGGTGCCGAGTGCTCCCGCTCCTCGGCGACACGGTCCAGGTGGGCGGCGAGTTCGTCGGTGACCAGCAGGTCGGTGCGGATGTCCTCGTGCGGGTACGCGGCCCGACCGACCATGTGTGCCGCGACCGGGGCCGTGGCGAGGGAGAAGGCACCGACCAGCACCAGCGTGGTGATGTCCACCCCGGTGCGCAGCCGCAACGCGCAGCCGACCAGCACCAGCAGCAGCCCGAGCACCTGTGGTTTGGCCGCGGCGTGCATCCGGGTGAGCAGGTCGGGAAAGCGCACCAACGCGATCCCAGCGGCCAGGCTGAGCAGCGCCCCGGCGATCAGACAGATCGAGGCCGCGACGTCGAACGCCACGTCCAGGCTCATTCGCGGCTCCCGTCCGACGGACCCGAGGTGGACGTGTCGTCGCGTCGGGCGGCGAACCGGGCGACGCTCACCGAGCCGACGAAGCCGAGCACGGCGAGGACGACGAGCACCGGCAGCGCGGTGGCGTCCCGGCTGTAGGCCGCCTCCGTGGCGATCGCCGCGACGATCACGGCCAGCAGCACGTCGGTGGCCACGGCCCGGTCGAGGATCGACGGCCCACGGATGACCCTGGTGAGGGTGAGCCCGCCGGCCGCGGCGAGCAGCACGGTGACGATCACGGCGACCGCGCTCATGCGGGTACCCCTTCCCGGTCGGCCGGGGTCTCCCGGACGCGACGCAACTCCTCGGGTGAGCCGATCGCCTCGATGATGCGGGCCTCCAGTTCCAGCACGCCGCGGCGGAACCGTTCGACCTCGTCCCGGCTGGTCACGCCCAGCACGTGGATGTAGAGCGTGCCGGTTCGCCGGTCGGCCTCCAGGATCAGGCTGCCCGGCAGCAGCGACAACGCCTCGGCGGTGAGCGTGAGGTTGAGGTCGGTGTTGACCCGCAGCCGCGCCGCGATGATCGCGCTCCGCGGGGTGTGGCCGACCCGCACGGCCAGCCAGGCGACCTGCGCGGAGGCCACCACGAGGTCGCGCAGGAAATGCAGCCAGAAGCGGAGCAGCGGCAGCGGACGGAGGCGGCCGGCGAAGGTCACCGGCGGCAGCGGGAAGACGGCCAGCAGGACGGCGGCCACCACCAGGCCACCGATGATGTTGGCCCAGGACAGGGTGCCCCAGAGCAGCACCCACACGGCGACCAAGGCGGTCACCGCGACGACCTGGTTGCGTCGCCGGGCCGTGCGGCTCAGCGGCGGACGTGCCGGGTCGGTCGACTCCGTCGACGGATCGGACCTCACGGCGCACCTCCCGGGAAGACGGCGTCGACGTAGGGGGTCCGCCGCAACAGGTCGTCGGCGGCGTCGGTGCTGAGGTCGAACAACGGACCGGCGACCACGGTCAACGCCAGCCCGAGCACCACCAGCGCGAGCGTCGGCGCGATCATCAGGCCGGGCAGCACCGCTCCCGACCGCCCACCGCTCCGGTCGGGCTCCATCGCGCCCTCGGTACGGGCCGCCTCCGCGGCGTCGTCGTCGGCCGGCATGTCCGCGTGCGGCGTCCGCCAGAAGGCCAGATTCCACACGCGGGCGATGGCGTAGAGAGTGAGCAGGCTGGTGACCAGGCCGCCGGCCACCAGGATCCAGGCCAGCGCACCACCGTCGTCGACACCCGCCTGGATCAGGCCGAGCTTGCCGAGGAACCCGGAGAACGGCGGTATGCCGGCGAGGTTCAGCGCGGGCACGAAGAACAACACGGCGAGCAGCGGAGACAGCCGGGCCAGGCCGCCGAGCCGATCCAGGGCGGTGCTGCCGCCCCGGCGCTCGACCAGACCGGCGGCGAGGAAGAGGGTGGTCTGGATGGTGATGTGGTGCACCACGTAGAAGATCGCCGCGGACAGACCGAGCGACGAGGTGAGGCCCACCCCGAAGAGCATGTAGCCGATGTGGCTGATCAGCGTGAACGACAGCAACCGTTTGATGTCCGACTGCGCCACCGCGCCGAGGATCCCGACCACCATGGTCAGCACCGCCGTCACCAGCAGCAGCGTGGCCGTGCGTCCGCCGGGGAACAGCAACGTCTCGGTGCGGATGATCGCGTACACACCGACCTTGGTGAGCAGACCGGCGAAGACCGCGGTGACCGGGGCCGGTGCCGTCGGGTAGCTGTCCGGCAGCCAGGCGGACAACGGGAAGACCGCCGCCTTGATCCCGAAGGCCAACAGCAGCATGCCCTGCAACACCAGGCGCAGGTCGTCCGGCAGGGTGTCCAGCCGGTCGACGAGTTGCGCGAGGTTGAGCGTGCCGGTCGCGGCGTAGACCAGACCGATCGCGATCAGGAAGATCACCGAGGAGAGCAGGCTCACCACCACGTAGGTGGTGCCGGCGCGGATCCGGTTCTCCGTACTGCCCAGGGTCAGCAGGACGTAGCTGGCGACCAGCAGGATCTCGAAACCGACGTAGAGGTTGAACAGGTCACCGGAGAGGAACGCGTTGCAGACACCGGCGGTCAGCACCAGGTAGGTCGGGTGGTAGACCGACAGGGGCGTCTCCTCGTGGCCGTCGGCCATACCCTGCCCGATCGAGTACACCAGCACGCAGAGCGTCACCGTCGCCGAGACCACGAGCATCAGTGCGGCCAACTGGTCGGCGACCAGCACGATGCCCAACGGGGCGACCCAGCCGCCGACCTCCACCACCAGCGGGCCGTGCAGGCTGGACTGCACCAGCAGCGTGGCGGACACCGCCACGGTGGCGGTGAGCACGGTGAGGCTGACCCAGCGCTGGGCCTGCGGCCGACCGAGCAGCAGCAGCGTCAGTGCCGCGCCGAGCAGCGGCATCACCACCGGCAGCGGAACGAGGTACGTCATCCGGCCCGACCCGCCTCCACCACGTTGGCGACCGGCCGGGGATCGCCGGTCGGCTCGCCGTCGCCGTCGTCGGTGCCGCCCTCGGTGTCGGCGGTGCCCGGACCTTCGTCGCGGATCGCGAGATCCATGATCCGACGGTCCTCGACGTCGTCCTGCACCTCGTCGTGCCCGTTGAGATGCCAGCTGCGGTAGGCCAGCGCGAGCAGGAACGCGGTCATGCCGAGGGTGATGACGATGGCGGTGAGGATCATCGCCTGGGGCAGCGGATCGCTCATCTGCTCCGGCTCGGTGGTGCCGACGATCGGCGCGCCACCGGCCCGCCCGCCGGTCAGCAGCAGCAGGTTGACGCCGTTGCCGAGCAGGATGACCCCCATCAGCACCCGGGTGAGGCTGCGTTCCAGCAGCAGTGTCACCCCGGCGGCGACCAGCACGCCGACCACGATCACGTAGGTGAGGTTGGGGGTCACACCAGCTCCCTTTCCCGGATCTCGGCATCCTCGGTCTCACTCTGCCGGTCCATCTCCGCGCCGAGACTGCGCAGGATGTCCAGCACCAGACCGACGACGATCAGGTAGACACCGACGTCGAAGAAGACCGACGTGACGAAGTGGACGTGCCCCAGCACCGGCAGGTGGAAGTCGAGGACCGCGCTCTGCAGGAACTCGCCGCCGAGCAGCATCGCGCCCACCCCGGTGCCGACGGCGACGAACAGCCCGGCGCCGAGCACCACACCGGCGTCGACGGGTGCCGCGCCGTTGAGTTCGGTACGCCCGCCGGCCAGGTAACGAACGGCCAGCGCGAGACCGGCCACCAGGCCGGCGGCGAAGCCGCCACCCGGGGCGTTGTGGCCGCTGAACAGCAGGTAGATGGAGAAGAGCACGATGGCGTGGAACAGCAGTCGGGTCACCACCTGGAGGACCACCGACTGGGCGCGGGTGGTGGCACCGGTGGTCAGCCAACGCGGCCAGGTCGACCCGGCCCGGCCGCCACCGGGAATCTCGGCGCGCCGGTGCAGGTCACCCGAACGCCGGAAGATCAGGCTGGCCACGCCGGTGGCGGCCACCACCAGCACGGCGATCTCACCCATCGTGTCCCAGGCTCGGATGTCGACCAGGGCAACGTTCACGATGTTCTTGCCGCCGCCGTACGACACCGCCTCGTCGGGGAATCCGACGGAGATCGGGACGGCCTGACGGGAGCCCGTGGCGACGTACGCCATGCCGGCGGTGACCGCGCCCACCGCGATCCCGATCGCGACGCGACCACGCCGGCTGGACCGGATCGGCCGCTCCGAGAACGTCACCGGCAGGCGGCGCAGCACCAGCACGAACATGACGATGGTGACGGTCTCCACCAGGAACTGGGTGAGCGCCAGGTCGGGTGCGCCGTGCAGGATGAACAGCAGCGCGGTGCCGTAGCCGGCGACGCCGACCAGAATCATCGCGGTGAGTCGGCGCAGGGCCCGGGCCGCCAGCACCGCCGACACGATCACCACGGCGGCGGCGACCCCCTGCAGGGGGCTGTCCCAGACGTGGAACCGCTGCGGCCAGGGTGCCCCGATCAGCAGCGCCCCACCGGGCAGCAGCACCAGCACCACCAGGATGACGCCGAGGTAGAAGGGCAACGAGCCACGTTGAGTGGCACCGGTCAGCTCCACCGCCAGCCGGTCGACGGCACCGACGACCCGCGTGTAGCCGGTCGCGCTGTCGAAGGGCAGCCGCAGCGTGGCCCGCACCCGTTCCCGGCGCAGCAGGTGGAACAGCGCGGCACCGCCGGCCACCGCCAGCACCGACAGCCCGAGCGCCGGGGTCAGCCCGTGCCAGAGCGCCAGGTGGTAGCCCGACTCGGCGCCGGGAAACCGGTCTGCGTACGGGGCGAGCAGCCGGTCCACCGCCGGGGCGAGCAGTCCGGCCGCGACCCCGGCGACGGCCAGCGCCGCCGCCGGGGCGAGGAAGGGCCAGGACACGGCCGTCACCTCGGCGGGCGGGACGCCCGGCTTGCCGGCGAAGGCTCCCCAGAGGAACCGCAGCGTGTACGCGACGGTCAGCGCGGAGCCGAGGACCACACCGGCCAGCACCACCAGCTCGGGCCCACCGCCGTGCAGCAGCGCGTCGACGGCGGCTTCCTTCGCGACGAAGCCGGCCATCGGCGGCAGGCCGGCCATCGAGGCCGCCGCGAGTCCGGCGACCACGGCGAGCGTCGGCGCCCGTCGCCCCAACCCGCTGAGTTCGCGCAGGTCCCGGGTGCCGGCGGCGTGGTCGATGATCCCGACGGTGAGGAAGAGGGTGGCCTTGAACAGCGCGTGGGCGAGCACCATCGCCGCACCGGCCAGGGCGGTGTCGCGGGTGCCGGCGCCGAGGATCACCATCAGCAGGCCGAGCTGGCTGACCGTGCCGTAGGCCAGCAGCAGCTTGAGGTCGGTCTGCCGCAACGCCGTCCACCCACCGAGGAACATGGTGATCAGGCCGGCGGTCAGCAGCACCGGCCGCCACGGGGTGACCTCGGCGAGCGCCGGCCCCAGCAGGGCGACCAGGAACACGCCGCCCTTCACCATGGCGGCGGCGTGCAGGTAGGCGCTGACCGGCGTCGGTGCCGCCATCGCACCCGGCAGCCAGAAACTGAACGGGAAGATCGCCGACTTGCTGAGGGCGCCGAGCAGGATCAGCACCACGGCGACGGTCAGGTAGCCGCCACCGGGCAGGTTCCCGGCGATCTCGGACCAGCGGAAACTGCCGGCGTGCCGGCCGAGCATGACGAACCCGGCGAGCATGGCCAGGCCGCCCAGCGTCGTCACCAGCAGGGCCTGCATGGCGGCCCGCCGGCTGGCCCGCTTCGCCGGGTCGCTGCCGATCAGCAGGTAGGAGAAGACGGTGGTCAGTTCCCAGAACACGTACAGCAGCAGCAGGTCGTCGGAGACCACCAGGCCGAGCATCGCACCGGCGAAGGCGACGAAGACGGCGGCGAAGCGGCCGAGGCCGGGGTCGTCGGTGCGGAAGTAGCGGGCGCTGTAGGCCAGCACCAGCGCGCCGACCCCACCGACCAGGACCACCATCAGCCAGGACAGCGTCCCCATCCGGAGAGCGAGTTCCAGCCCGAGTCGCGGCACCCACGGCACCGTCTCGACCACCGGCACACCGTCGCGTACGCCGGTGGCGCGGGTGAGCGCCCAGATCAGCGTCGCGCCCGGTGCCAGCGCCACCAGATAGAGCGCGTTACGCCCCCAGAGTCGCACCAGACCGGGAGCGATCACGGCTGTCAGCGCATGGACCGCCACCAGTGCCAGCACGCACCCTCCCCAGAGATCATCAGCCGGTGTAACGACCCTATCCGGTGACGCCCGTTATCCGCATGCGTCGTGATCCTGGTCAAAGGCGGACGCGCTGGTCGGCGGTCACTCCCTGCCGACGCGGCGGAGTCGTCGGTCGTCACGGTCGATGCGCAGCTCCCGTTCGAGTTCGACGATGAGCGTCCGCAGGTCGTCGAGACGTTGACTGATCGCGATCCGGTCCACCTCGTCGGGCACACCGTCCCCGTCGGAGTCGTAGCCGGGGTCCAGCCCTTCGGTCATCTCCAGCCGTCGGGCCTCCTCCATCGAGTTGACGAAGACCGCGACCAGGATGTTGAGCAGCAGGTTGACGGTGATCACCACAAAGCTGGCGTAGTACAGCACCGTCCAGGGCGAGAACTCCATCCCCTGCTCGATGAGGTCGGGCAGCGTCTCCAGCGACAGCAGCACGAACAACGTCAGCAGCGAGCGGCCGATGTCTCCGTACTGCTCCGGATATGCCTCGCCGAAGATCAACCAGCCGGCCATGCCGTAGACGTAGAGCGTCACCACCGCCAGGGCGAAGAAACCACCGATGCCGGGCAGGCTGCGCCACAGCGCGGAGACGATCGTGCGCAGGCCGGGTGAGAACCGCACCAGCCGGACGATCCGCAGCACCCGGATCACCCGCAGCAGCGCCGAGTCGCCGTGCAGGCCGGGGATGAAGATCGCGGCGATCACCAGGAAGTCGAAGACGTTCCAGCCGTGCCGGAAGAAGTCCTGCGGGCGGCGACCGTAAGCCAGCATACGGATGCTGATCTCGACGACGAAGACCGCTCGGAAGGCCCACTCCAACGCCCGCAACGCGGTGCCCGCCGGGCCCAGGTCGGGGTAGGTCTCCAGGCCGAGCACGACGCCGTTGGCGAGAATGACCCCGACCATGGCGATCTCGAAGGAGCGGGACGCGGCGAGTCGGGCACAGCACCCGAACAACCTGCTGGTACGCGCCCGTCCACCTCGCGGAGTCGGCACCGGTGCACCGCTCATCGTGCGACCGGCCCCGGTGCGGACACCGGGGCCGGTGCGGCCGCCCACCGTGCGTCGGCGGTGTGCTGACGTACGGCATTCATGAACGACAGCGTACGGGCCGACGCCGGCCGCGCTCAGCCGCCCAACCGGCGCACCATGTTCATCACCGTCTCCACCTGGGCACCACCCTTGATCGGGTAGTTGGTGGCGCCGAGGTAACCCCACCAGTCCCAGCACCCGTTCGGGTTGCCGGGACTGGTGATGGCCTGGGGGTACAGCACGATCGTGGCGTTGGTGTCGGCGTACTGGTTCAGGTTGGCCCGATCCACGAAGGCGGTGCCGACCCGGCTGTGCCCCTGGAGGCAACCGTGCAGCGCCACCAGCAGCCGGCAGCTCGCGCCCGAGGCGCAGGAGGACGGGACGTAGGCGAAGCCGTTGGCGTCCATGCTCAGGCCGTTGGCCCAGCCGTTCACCGCGAAGCTGTTCTGGTTGAACCGCACGAGCGTGCCGCCGAGCGGTCCGGTGTTGGGCGACTGGACCGACCCGAACAGTTTGCGCAGGAAGGTGCGCTGCGGGTCGGTGCCGCAGTCGTTGAGGTACGGCGCGGTCGTGGCCGTGCAGCCCACCGTCCCGTAGGGCGTGACCCAGCCGTGCCCGGCCGAGGAGCCGCTGTCGTACTGCACGCTGGCACCGAAGTGCTGCTGGTAGCGGACCAGGTCGTCACTGACCGACCGCTTCACCGTGCCGTCGGATCCACCGTGGAACACGTAGACCGGCTCGCCGGACAGCCCGCTGACCGGGTCGACCCAGCCGTATCCGGCCCAGGTCCGGGTGTACGACTGCAACGCGCTCAGATACGTCGGGTAGATGTTGTCGCCGCAGCCGTACAGCGCCTGCGCGACATTGTTCTGCGCGCAGTAGTAGGGGCCGGCGGCGAACAGCGCCGCTCCCCTGATCCGCTGCGAGTAGGCCACCTGGAGCTGGCCGGCCAGGTAGGCGCCGGAGGAGACCCCGGCGACGTACACCCCCGAGATGCGGTAGGTCGACAGGCTGCCGGACACGGGGGTCTTGGTGTGCGGGGTGGCGGCGGCCTGGGCCGGCATCGCGGGCGTGAGCAGCAGGGCCGCGACGGCGGCGGCGAGCAGACGCGAGACAGGTCTGATCATGACGCTCCCTGTGGTTCGGTGAGCGCCGGCGGTGGTGTCGGCGTACGGCGACGCTAACGTGACCTGCGTCACCGCCGACATGACCGCGACCCACACGTCACCGGGCCGCACAGTGGTGCCGATCACTGTCGACGGCCCCCCTTCGGTCTCCGCTGCGCCCTGTCGCCGCGATCAGTCCACGACGCCGAACTGCGACCACACCTGGACGCGCTCGGTGACGTGGTCCCGCCCGCCGAGAGCACCACGCACCTCGGCGGTGAACTCGGCCCGGCCCGACGCCGAGGGCAGCCGCTCGGCCGACATGGCGGAGAAGACCCCGCCGACCATGTCCTCGACGGTGAGCTGCGCGTCGTACCGCACAAACGACTCGGCGTACCGGTAGCCGGCCCGGACGAGAGCCTCCTGGTTGAGCCGGCGACCTGTCTCGTCGGTCTGACAGGTGGCGGTGACCGGATGCCCGAACAGCCGTTGCAGACAGTCGCGCAGCACCACCGACCACTCGGCGTCCTGCGCCCACAAGGGAGCACCGTTGGTGATCACGGCGATACCGCCGCCGGGACGCAGCAGGTGACGGGCGTCGGCGAACAGCGTGTCGCGGTCCATGAAATGGACGGCGACGGCGACGGTCAACGCATTGATCGTCCGCGCACCGAGCAGCCGGCCCAGCGTGGGCAGATCCCGGTCAGCGCCGAGCACCCAGGTGACATTGACGCGCTTCTCGCGGTGGGCGGCTTCGCGGGCCTTGGCCAGCATGTCCGGCTCGGGGTCCATGCCGATGACAGTTCCCACCCTGGCGGCGAGCGGAAGAGTCAGCTGGCCGGTGCCGCAGCCAAGGTCGAGCACGGTGTCGTCGACGTCGAGCTGGCATGCGGCGATCAGGGCGTCGAGCACCTGGGGCGGGTAGCCGCGCCGGTGCCTCGCGTAGTACGCCGCCACCTCACCGCTGAAGTCCGCCCTCACCTCGCCAGCCTGCCCGCGACACCAGACGCGACGCCAACCATTCTGCCCTCGGCAGAGACCGCCCCACCCTCGAACCATCCAGACGAGATCTTGGAAATTTTCCGTTTCGCGCTAACGAAAAATGTCCAAGATCTCGTATTCGCGTCTCAGCTGTCGGGACAGGAGAAGCCGCTCGGCCGGTCTATCCACGTCGCACTCGTAGACGGGCACTGTGTTCGGTGTCAGCCGGCCGAGGAACGGGTTACCGGCAGGTCGAAGTAGGCGTCCGGCCAGGGTTCGTCGCGGTAGCGGAAGTGCCACCACTCCCGGTCGTAGCCGACGAAGCCAGCGTCGGTCATCAGCTGCCGCAACTGCCGCCGGTTCTCCCGGGCGGCGGGAGCGATGCCCTGGGCGTCGATGTGCGACAGCGGGTCGAAGCAGTCGAAGCCGGTACCCATGTCGACGCTGTTGCCAGCGTGACGTCGAGCGGCGCAGGCCGCCATTGGCTGTGCCGGGCGAGATGGAGCTTGCTCGACTGCCGATAGGTCGACAAGCGTGACGTCGACGGTGCTGCCGCGGCTGTGCGAGCTGGGAGCACCGAGGTAGCCGCGGTCGATGAGTTCCGCCTTGGGCACCCGAGGGTAGAACGCGGCCTTCGTGAGGTCCTGGTCCGGCTGCCCGGCCCAGTGCAGGAAGTCGTCGGTGGCCCGCTGCGGGCGGTAGCAGTCGTACACCTTGAGGCTGCGGCCGGCGGCGATCGCCGTGTCCTGCACCCGGCGCAGCGCCTCGGCGGCGCGGGCGGTGAGCAGGCACAGCGGTTCCCGGTAGCCGTCGACGCGGCGGCCGACGAAGTTGTCTGCGGTGGCGTACCGGATGTCGGTGAGAATGCGATCGTCGACATCGGACAGCACGACGAAACCCGGCGACACCGATGGCGACGGTGGTGATGGTGTCGGCTCTGGTTCGTCGCCCCGTCCGCAGCCACCGGTCACCAGCGCCAGCGTCGCCGTCAGACCGAGGGCGAGGGTGCGCGGCGAGGTCACCTCACCGCCGGCCGGTGCGCGTCGCGGCGGTGCGGTGCCGCCCGCGACGGCGGCCGACCAGACCGCCCGCGAGCAGCGTCATCCCGATGGCGAGGCCGATCAGGGAGGCCGACCGCAGGCGACCGGCCAGGGTCGCCGCCTGCGAGGTCTCCGCGCCGGACGCGCCGCCGGGCAACGCCTGCGGGGGTACGGCGGCCGGTGGCGCCGAGCCGGTGGCCGCGCCCGGGCTCACCAGCACCCCCACCGAGGCCGCCGAAGGCAGCTCGAATCCCCAGTCGAGCAGGGCCGCGCCCTGTTGCCAGCCCCGCTTGTCGATCACGTCCGCGCCCAGCAACGTCACCACGAGCCGCCGTCCGTTCCGCTCGGCGATGCCGACGTAGGTGTGCCGGGCCAGATCGGTGTAGCCGGTCTTGCCGCCGAGGGCGCCGGGATAGTGGTAGAGCAGCTGGTTGTCGTTGTCGATGGTGAAGCCCTTGGCGCGTTGCCTCGGCTGGGCCGGGACGGTCGCCTCCCGGGTGGCCACGTAGCGCCGGAAACGTGCGTCGTCGAAGCAGGCCCGGGTGATCAGAGCCAGGTCGTACGCGCTGGTGAACTGCCCGGGACCGTCCAGCCCGGAGGGGGTCGCCGCGTGCGTCTGGTACGCGCCGAGCCGTTTCGCCTGCTCGTTCATCGCCCGTACCCCGCCGGCCATGCCGTCCGCCCCGCCACCGAGGCGGGCCAGCGCGTTCGCCACCTCGTTCCCCGAGCGCAGCAGCAACCCGAGCCAGAGCGTCTCCACCCGGTACCGGCCGCCCGCCACCAGCCCCACCGCGGAACTTCCCGGTTCGATGTCGAGGTCACCGGCGGTGATGGTGACGACGTCGGACGGATCGAGTCTCGGCAGCATGGTCGCGGCCAACAGCAGCTTCTGCACGCTGGCCGGGGTGGCGTACTCGTGCGGGCCGCAGCCACCCAGCACGTCGCCGGTGTCCAGATCCGCCACCAGCCACGAGGTGGCGGCCACCTTCGGCGGCTTCGGCACGCCCGCCGGCACGACCAGACCGGAGGTGGCCAGCCGGGGCCCGCCGACGGCCCGCTGCACCGGGTCCGGTGACGGCGCCGCCGCAGGTGTGGGGCCGGGAGCGGGCGGCGCTGGACGCGGACACCGCACCGCCGCCGCCTGGGCGTCGGCGACCGGTACCAGAGGCGTCGTCAGCAGCGCGGCAGCCACCGCCACCGTAAGTGCGGAAGCTCTCACAATCAGCGACACTATCGGGTGAATTCCGACCAGTCCCGCAAATCGACCACCACTGCGGCCCGGATCTTGGACCCGGGCAGCCCTCATGAGGGCGGTTTCGCACCAAGATCTGTTCGGCGCGGGCGTCGGGCGGCGAGGATTGCCAGGGTGATCGCGAGCGCTCCGACGGCGAGCGCCACGAACGTTCCCGCGCCCGGCCCGCCGGTGGCCGAGGCGGTGCCGGCCGCCTGGGCGGAGGCGGTGCCGACCCGCGGCTGGTCGAGCGGCGGTGCCACCTCGACCGGCCCGGTCACCGTAGGTGACGGAGCGGCGTCGAGCTCTCCCGGCTCGACCAGCCGGCCGACGCTGGTCCGCCGGGGCAGCGCGAAGCCCCAGTCGAGCAGCGCGGCACCCTGCTCCCAGCCGCGTTGCGGCCGGGGCTCGGCGCCGAGCAGCGTGACGACCAGTCGGCGACCGTCCCGCTCGGCCGCGCCGACATAGGTGTGCCGCGCGTAATCGGTGAAGCCGGTCTTGCCGCCGAGGGCACCGGCATAGCGATATACCAGTTGGTTCTCGTTCTGGATCTCGAAGCCCCTGCCCCGCACCGCCTTCTGCGCCGGGATGCGGGCGCGCTCCGTGAGCGCGTACCGCCGGAAGGTCGGATCGGCGAAGCAGACCCGGGCGATCAGGGCCAGGTCGTACGCGCTGGTGAACTGGCCGGGGGCGTCCAGCCCGGACGGGGTGACCGCGTGGGTCTGGTACGCGCCGAGCAGTCTGGCCTGCTCGTTCATGGCCCGCACCCCGCCGGTCACGCCCTCGGCGCCGCCGCCGAGGCGGGCCAACGCGTTCGCCGCCTCGTTGCCGGACTGCAGCAGCAGCCCCAGCCAGAGTGTCTCCACCCGGTAGCGACCGCCCGGCAGCAGCCCGACCGCCGAGCTGCCCGGTGCGATGTCCAGGTCTTCCCTGGTGACCGTGACGACCTGCGCCGGATCGAGTTTCGGCAGCATGGTCGCGGCGAGCAGCAGCTTCTGCACACTGGCCGGGGTGGCGTACTCGTGTGGACCGCAGCCACCCAGCACCTCGCCGGTGTCCAGATCCGCCACCAGCCACGAGGTCGCCGTCACCCTCGGTGAGGTCGGCATTCCCGGCGGCACCACCAGACCGGGGGTGTCCAACGCGGCTCCGCCGACCACCCGGTGCGCCGCGACGGATGGCGGTGGTGTCGGCCTCGGCGACCGGGCCACCTTCGGTGCCACCGCCTTCGGACAGGGCACGGTCGTCGGGGCCGACGTCGCGGGCGCCGACGGGGGTAGCGGTGGCGCGGCGGCGGCCGGCCGAGCGACCGAGGTGGACGATCTGGAACCGACAGTGATCACCGCAGGACCGGGAGTCACCGCCGTGGCCAGGGCGGCGACGGCGGCGCAACCGGTGGCCAGGTCCCGGACTCTCATGAACACGCAGACTAACGGCAGGATCGTCGGTGTCGCCCACCCCCGCTCGGCCGGCTCGGGTCGGACGTTGGCCGCGATCGTCGCCGCAGATCGTTGAACCGATCGCGCCCACCCCCCGTATCCACGACCGAACACATGAAACGCCCGGACCTGCGGCGGGAGCGCTCCCGCGCGGCTCGGTCCGATGTCACCCGCGAGGGTCCTCGGCATGCGGGGCGGGGCCGGCCGCCGCCGCCGAGCGTCTTTCCGGGCACCCCTTTGCGCACCAGCCGACGGGCCGACCCGTCGGGCGGTCAATCATGAGGAGAGAAGCATGGTCAGGCGTACGCAGCAGCACCGTAAGCACGCTGCCTTGAAGCTCGGTGGCGTCGGTGTGCTGGCGGTGGTGCTCCTGGGCGGTGGTCTGACGCTGGCCTCCGCCGACGACGCGGCCGAGCCGCAGACGGCGAACTGCCCGACGGTACGGGACAAGCTGTCAAACGTGCCCGCCGCCGCCGTCGCCGGGGTGGAGCAGGAACTGGCCAACCTCGACAAGCAGATCGCCGAGGCGAACGTCCGCCTCGCCCAGCAGGCCGCCAACCCCCAGGGCGGCCCCGCCTTCATCCAGAACGCCATCCTCGGGCCGCTGGCCAGCAAGCGGACCGCCGCCCTCGATCGCATCGGCATCAACATCTCCCGTGTCGGTGGTCAACGCCCCGACCTCGCCAGCCTCGCCCCCTGCGGCCTGAACGCCGCAGGGGTGCCCAGCGCCGTCAACGGCAACGCGGGCAACGGCAACGCCGGTAACGGCAACGCGGGCAACGGCAACGCGAGCAACGGCAACGCGGGCAACGGCAACGCGGGCAACGGCAACGCGGGTAACGGGAATGCGGGTAACGGGAATGCGGGGGCCGGGGTGGCACAGCGGGTGAACTGCCCGACGGTGGCCGACCGGCTGCCGGCGGTGCCGGCTCAGGCCGCCGCGGAGGTACGGCGGGAACTCGCCAACCTGGAGAGCCAGATCGCCGACGCCAACGCCCGCCTCGCCCGGCAGGCGGCCAACCCTCAGGGCGGCCCGAACTTCGTGCGCAACGCCATCATCGGCCCGCTGGAGGACCGGCGCGTCGCGGCGATCAACCGCATCGCCACCGCGATCGGTCGGGTCGACGGCAACCGGCCCGCCGATCTGGTCAACCTGGCCAGGCCCTGCTCGGCGCGCTGACGACCTGAGCCACCCGGAGCAGCTAGACGAGTGGTTCGCCCTCGAACACCACGTTGACCGAGCCTCCGCTGGAAGATCGCCTTCAGGCGGTGATGTCACTCAGACCGGAACATGTCGTCGTGACATCACCGCCTTCGGTCCAGGTGCCTGGCCGAGCGGTGTCAGCCGGCCAGCTGGCACAGATAGTCGTGCAGGATCGCCGAGGCGGCCAGCCGCCGCCGGCTGCGACGGTGCAGTTCCTGCTCGCGGCGGGCCAGCTCGGCCCGAACCCGCTGCGGGCTCCCGGTGGTCCGCATCTCGTCGAGCACCGCCGTGATGATCTCGAACGGGTACGCGCCCCGGCGCAGCAACGCCACCACCTGGGCGGCACGCTGCTCGGCCTCGTCGTACACCCGGTAGCCGGTGCCCGCCTCGCGGACCGGGCGCAGCAGGCCGCGCGCCTCCCACAGACGCAGTTGTGAGGTGCGGACCCCGACCAGATCGGCGACAACCCCGACGCGTACCGCCCGGCGGGGTACGGCGGTGGGCCGGCGTGGACTACCGACCACCGTCTCGAACGCGCCGAGCACCATCCGGATCTCGGCCCGTTCGCGGTCCAACTCGGCGTGTCCGGCGTCCAGCGACGCCAGCGCCGTCGGCAGGTCACCCCGGTGGACCGCCGTCATGATCTCCCGGGTACGCGTCCAGCCGTGCCCGTCGGCCACCGACCGGGCCACCGCCAGGGCCCGCGCGTGCGCGTCGGTGAAGATCCGGTAGCCGCTCGGGGTGCGCTCGACCGGAGGCAGCACGCCGAGGTCGACGTAGTTGCGGACCTGCTGTACGGAGACACCCGCCGTCGCGGCGAGATCCACCGCACGCAACCGTCCACTGCCCCGACGATCCACCACCGCCTCAGTCTAGCCTCCCATGTCGTTTGAGACTTCTCGTCATCTATCGGGCTGACCAGTGCCCAGTTTGCCGAGAAAGTCTCCACAAGCACTTGAATGAGACAATTGAACCCGGCCAGGCCATCGGAAGCCAGTTCCCGGGCGGGAGTCCGTCCACGATCTCGCGAAGGGTTCGCATGCAGCAGTCAGCAGGGTCCGCCGCCGACAGTCACGACGTCATCGAGGTACGCGGGGCGCGGGAGAACAACCTCGACGCCGTCTCGGTCGACATCCCCAAGCGCCGGCTCACCGTCTTCACCGGCGTGTCCGGTTCCGGCAAGTCCTCACTGGTCTTCGGCACCATCGCCGCCGAGTCCCAGCGGCTGATCAACGAGACCTACAGCGCCTTCCTCCAGTCGTTCATGCCCAACCTCTCCCGGCCCGACGTGGACTCGCTACGCAATCTCACCCCGGCCATCGTGGTCGACCAGGAGCGGATGGGCGCCAACTCGCGCTCCACCGTCGGCACCGCCACCGACGCGTACGCGATGCTGCGCATCGTGTTCAGCCGGCTGGGTGACCCGCACGTCGGCGGGGCCGGCGCCTTCAGCTTCAACCTGGCCGAGGGGATGTGCCCCACCTGTGAGGGCCTGGGCCGGGTCTCCGATCTCGACGTCAACGAACTGGTCGACGTGGAGAAGTCGCTCAACGACGGTGCGATCACCGTGCCGAACTTCGCCGTCGACACGTGGTACTGGCAGACCATCGTCGGCTCCGGCCTGTTCGACCCGGACGTCAAGCTCCAGGACTTCACGCCGCAGCAGTGGCAGGACCTCCTGCACAAGCCCGCCACGAAGATCAAGGTGGGCGGCACGAACCTGACCTACGAGGGTCTGTTCGTCAAGGTGCGCCGGCTCTACCTCGCCAAGGACCGGGAGTCCATGCAGCCGCACATCCGGGCCTTCGTCGACCGGGCGGTCACCTTCACCACCTGCGCCGACTGCGGAGGAACCCGGCTGAACGCGGCGGCGCTGTCCTCCCGCATCGCCGGCCGCAACATCGCCGAGTGCGCCGCGATGCAGATCAGCGACCTGGCCGGGTTCATCCGCCGCATCGACGACCCGTCGGTCGCCCCGTTGACCGGCAACCTTCGGGAGTTGCTGGACTCGCTGGTCGAGATCGGTCTGGGATATCTCAGCCTCGACCGGGAGTCGGCCACCCTCTCCGGTGGTGAGGCGCAGCGGGTCAAGATGGTCCGGCACCTCGGTTCCAGCCTCTCCGACATCACGTACGTGTTCGACGAACCCACTGTCGGCCTGCACCCGCACGACATCGCCCGGATGAACGACCTGCTGCTACGGCTGCGGGACAAGGGCAACACGGTGCTCGTGGTCGAGCACAAGCCGGAGACCATCGCGGTTGCCGACCATGTGGTCGATCTCGGTCCCGGTGCCGGTGCCGCCGGTGGCCGGATCTGCTACACCGGGGACGTGCCCGGCCTGCGCCGCTCCGACACGCTCACCGGTCGGCACCTGGACCACCGGGTACGGCTCCGGGAACCGGTCCGTACGCCTCGCGGGCACCTCGCGATCCGGCACGCCGATCTGCACAACCTGCGCGACGTCAGCGTGGACATCCCGCTCGGTGTGTTGACCGTGGTCACCGGCGTGGCCGGCTCCGGCAAGAGCTCCCTGGTGCACGGCTCACTGCACGGCCGCGACGGTGTGGTCGTCGTGGACCAGGCCCCGATCCGTGGCTCCCGGCGCAGCAACCCGGCCACCTACACCGGCCTGCTCGACCCGGTACGCACCGCCTTCGCCAAGGCCAACGGGGTCAAGGCCGCCCTGTTCAGCGCCAACTCCGAGGGCGCCTGCCCCACCTGCAAGGGCATCGGGCTGGTCTACACCGACCTGGCGATGATGGCCGGCGTCGCCTCCGTCTGCGAGCAGTGCGAGGGTCGCCGCTTCACCGACGAGGTGCTCACCTACCGGCTGCGCGGGCGCACCATCAGCGAGGTGCTCGGCATGTCGGTGGCCGAGGCCCGGGACTTCTTCCCCGGCGGACCGGCCCGGACCATCCTGGACCGGATGGCCGGCGTCGGGCTGAGTTACCTCACCCTCGGCCAGCCACTGACCACCCTCTCCGGCGGCGAGCGACAACGGCTCAAGCTGGCCATCCACATGGCCGACAAGGCCGGCACCTACGTGCTGGACGAGCCGACCACCGGACTGCACCTGGCCGACGTCGACCAGCTGCTCGCGCTGCTCGACCGGCTCGTCGACGCCGGCAACACGGTGATCGTCATCGAGCACCACCAGGCGGTGATGGCACACGCGGACTGGCTGATCGACCTCGGACCGGGTGCCGGTCACGACGGCGGTCGGATCGTGTTCACCGGCACCCCCGCCGACCTGGTGGCGCGCGGCGACACGCTCACCGCCCGCCACCTGCGGGATTACGTGGCCGGCTGAACGCCGCCGGAGCCGGTGGCGCCCGCCGACCGGCTCCGGCCCCCCGTCGCCCGACCGGGGTGCTCCTGCCGCGTCGACGCCGCGGAGCTACGCATCCCGCCGGCCCCACCACCACACCGCCGGTCGGGCTCGTCAGACCGCGGACAGCCGGCGCAGCCAGCGCCGTTGCCAGGGTGTCTCCACCGCGTCCGGCCGGTAGGCGGCGCGTACCCAGTCGACCGCGTCCTCGGCGGGCAACCCGTCGAGGACGGCCAGCGCCGCCAAGGCGGTGCCGGTCCGTCCCGTGCCACCCCGGCAGGCCACCTCCACCCGCTGGCCGGCGTACCCGCGACGCAGCGCCTCACCGAGCGCGTCCAGCGCGTCCGCCCGATCCAGCGGAACCCAGAAGTCCGGCCACCGGACCCGCCGGTACGCCCAACCGGGCACCGGCCCGGCAGCGAGCAGCAGGCTGAAGTCGGCCGGTGTCGCCGGGTCACCGATCCGGCGGCCCCGCATCCGGACCCCGCCGGGCAGTTCCACCACACCGGCCCCGTCCGCCCAGTCCGATCCGCGCACCACACCTCCTCGCCGGCAAACCGCGACGTCCGGCGACGCTGCGGCGTGTCGTCCGCACCGGGGCTGGCCGGAATCAGCGCCGGGGTTCCCGGTCGGTCCGTTCGTGGCCGTCCGACCAGACGCTGCGGTAGATGGTGCCCCGCCCGTCGGGATCCGGCACCCCGGTGGGCGTCGAGTCGGTCAGGCCGGCGCCGCTGTCGTTCGGCAGCAGTCCGCCGGCTCGACGCGAGCGGCGCAACCGGGTGACGACGAACCAGACGACACCCAACGCCGTGGCGGCGATGACCACGTTCTGCAGGATGCCGGCGTACCCCTCGACCAGGTGCCAGTTGTCGCCCAGCAGGTAACCGGCCATCACGAAGGTGGTGTTCCAGATCAGGCTGCCCAGCGTGGTGTAGACCGCGAAGGTGAGCAGCGGCATGCGTTCCACCCCGGCCGGAATGGAGATCATGCTCCGGAAGATCGGGATCATCCGTCCGAAGAAGACGGCCTTGACGCCGTGCCGCAGGAACCACTCCTCGGTCCGGTCGATGTCGCTGAGCTTCACCAGCGGCAGCCGCGCCGCGATGGCCCGCGTCCGCTCCCGGCCCAGCGCGGCGCCGACCCAGTAGAGCGCGAGGGCGCCGAGCAGCGAACCGAGTGTCGTCCAGAAGATGGCCCCGATGACGTTCATCCGCCCCTGCGCCGCGACGAACCCGGCGAGCGGCAGGATCACCTCGCTGGGAATCGGCGGGAACAGGTTCTCCAGCGCCACGGCCAGCCCCGCACCCGGGCCACCGAGCCGCTCCACCAGGTCGGTGACGAAACCGACCAGGCCGTCCTCGGGTGGTGCGGACTGGCCGACGACCGAGGGCGAGGCGTACCGGACATGCGTCATGTCCTACACGCTACGAACCGCACCTGAGAGTCGGCGCACCGGCGTCGACTTTCCGGAACTAGGCTGCGCGCATGCCCCGCCCTCCGCTGACCGTCGCCGTCGCCCAGCCCCCGTGCGTGTCGTACGACGTGGCGACGAACGTGGCGGCGCACGCCGCGATCGTCCGTGCCGCCGCGACCAGGGTGGTCGTCTTTCCGGAGCTGTCGCTCACCGGCTACGAACTCGACGCCGCGCCGGTCGACCCGGCGGATCCGCGGCTCGCGCCGCTGGTCGCCGCGTGTACGGCGGCAGGGACGGTAGCGCTGGTCGGCGCGCCGGTGGCCGGGGAGCACATCGCCACCCTCGCCGTGGACGGCACCGGGGTCCAGGTGGCGTACCGCAAGATGTGGCTCGGGGACGTCGAGGCCCGCCGCTTCCGCCCCGGACCGGCACCGGTCGTGCTGGACGTCGACGGCTGGCGGATCGGCCTGGCGATCTGCAAGGACACCGGGGTCGTGGCGCACGCGGAACAAACCTGCGCTGCCGGCGTCGACGTGTACGCCGCCTCGATCGTCGACGCCGCCGCCCAGGCGCACGTGCCGGATCAGCGGGCGCTGCGGATCAGCACCACCCACCGGGTCGCGGTCGCGGTCGCCAGCTTCGCCGGCGCCACCGGCGGCGGCTACACCGAGACGGCCGGACGATCGGCGATCTGGTCGTCGGACGGCTCGGTCCTCGCCCGCGCCGGGACCGCGCCGGGTGAGTTCGTCCAGGCGACCCTGACCTGACCGTCCGCACCGACCGGCTGCTGGCCGGTGCCGGACCGTTCAGCCCTGCGGCAGGGTTTGCTCGAACCGGTCCAGCACGTCGTCGACCCGATCGGCCAAGTCGGCGGGAAGCCGACCGCGGTCCACCTCGTCGTCGAGCCGTTCGCGCAGATCCTCCAGTCGCTTCTGCTGGTCCTTCGACCGGCTCCCGACCAGTTCGGTCAGCTCCTTACGCAACCGGTCGGCGGCCTTCCGCTCGATCTCGCCGGTGAGCTGCGCCTCGGTGAGCAGCGCGATGAGTTCGACCGCCGCCCCCCGCAGGCTCGCCGGCTCCGGTGGATCGGCCGGCGAGGTCTCGGCGGGTCGTGGTGCGGCCGGCGCGGCGGAGGTCGGCCGATCGGCCGAGGGTGTGGTGGGGGTGGCCGTCGGCTGCCCGTCGCCCCGGTCGCCGAGGACGAGCGCCGCGCCCAGGCCCAGCAGCAGGACAAGTGCGAACGTGACGAGCGCACCGGTGGGCGGGCCGGTGGGTCCGCGCCGGCCCGGCGGCCGTCCGGGTGCCGGCCGGCCGCGGGCCCGCAGTGGTCCACGGGACGCGGATCGTGGCGCGATGCCGGACACGACGGCCGGGCGGTCCGCCGGCTCGATCAAGGTCGGCGGATGGTGGCGCACCGGCCGGGTGGTTTCCTGCGGCTGCTGCCCGCCGCCGCTGACGACCGGCCCGTCGACCGTGGCCGGTGCCGCCGGACCGGAGGCGGCGGCACGCAACCGGGTGGCCAGTCGTCCGGCCGTGGGACGTCGTTCCGGATCAGGGTCGAGGCAGGCCAGCACCAGCTGGGCGAGATCCGCCGGCAGGCCCGGCACCCGTGGGAGTGCCACGGCCGGCCGGTCGGCATGCACCCGGACCGCGTCCGACCAGCTACGCACGGGCAGCGGCACGTCACCGGTGAGGGCGCGGTACAGCAGCGCGCCGAGGGCGTACACGTCGCTGGCCGGATGGGGCGGGGCGTTGCCCAACCTCTCCGGCGCCAGGTACGCGGGCGTACCCATCAGGGCGCCGCCGGCCGGTCGCCCACCGGGCGTGGGCGCCCCGGCGAGTGCGGCGATGCCGAAGTCGAGCACCTTGGCACCGTCGTCGGTGAGCATGACGTTGCCCGGCTTGACGTCGCAGTGCACCACGCCGAGGCGGTGCGCGGCAGCCAGCGCGCTGGCCACCTCGGCGGCCATCCGCAGGGCCGGCCGCCAGGGCAGCGGGCCGTCGGCCAGCCGGTCGGCGAGATTCCGCCCGTCGACCAGCTCCATCACCAGGTACGGCACGACGCTGCCGTCGGTCAGAGCCGCCTCGCCGTAGTCGTACACCTGGGTCACGTGCGGGTGAGCCAGGCGTGCCGCCGCACGGGCCTCCCGCCGGAGGGTGGCCCGCAGGTCCGGGTCGACGGCGAACGTCCCGGCGAGGACCTTCACCGCGACCGACCGGCCCAGGACCTCGTCGTCGGCGCGCCACACCTCGGACATTCCGCCGAGGCCGACGCGGTCGTGCAGCACGTAGCGGTCGTGCAACCGCAGGCTGGGGGTGAACGGCGACATGGGCCTCCAGTCTGCCTGCTGCACCGCCCGGCGCACCACCCGTCCTACGTACGGCAGGCGGGCGGGGCGGGCACCGGACGAGGCTGGATCTTCTCGGCGAGCCGGCGCAGCGCCCCGGCGGCGAACCGGCGGGTGACCACCAGCCGCTCCGGCCGGGGTACGTCGGGTCGGACCGGCGCGTCCGGGCGGGCGGACAGGACATGGCGGGTCACCGCGTCGACGGCCATGACGAAGCCGGTGGACTGTTCCATGGTCAACTCCTCGGCAGCGGTCCGGAGCTGCTCCGGACGACGAGCGTGGTGGGCAGCAGGATCTGGCCCGCGGCGGTGTCCACGGGCGGGTCGAGCAGCAGCGTGGCGGCGCTTCGGCCCTTCGCCTCGCCGGGTTGGCTGATGGTGGTCAGGCCGGCCGGGGCGGCCTCGGCGATGTCGTCGAAGCCGGTCACCGAGACACCCCGTCCCCACTCGCCGTCGGCCCGCAGGACGTCGAGTGCGCCGAGGGCGAGCACGTCGGAGCAGGCCAGCACCGCGGTGGGCGGCTCGGGCAGGTGCGTCAGCGCGCTGACCGCGGCGGCGCCCGCGGCTCGGGTGTTGTCGGTCGCGGTGAGCACGGTCAGGTCAGGCCAGGCGACCCCGGCCGCCGCGAAGGCGTCGGCGAAGCCAGCCAGTCGGTCCCGGGTGGTGGGATGCGGCACGTCGGCCACGTCGTCGACCAGCAGCGGCCCGGCAGGCGCGTCGGGCAGCACGTCGTGGCCGAGCAGGGCGACCTTCCGGTGGCCGAGGGCGGTCAGGTGCGTCGCGGCGGACCGGGCGGCGGACCGTTCGTCGATGCCCACCCAGAGGTCACCCGCCCGGGGACGCGAGGAGGTGGTGACGAAGGGCAGGCCACGGCCACGGATCGCGTCGAGAATGCCCTCCTCGTCGCCGGCGCAGTAGACGCAGAACCCGTCGACGGCGGCGTTCTCCACCGCCGTGCGCGCGCCGACGGCGTCGTCGGGCAGGGGTATCAGCAGCAGGTTGCTGTCGTGGCGCTCGGCCGCCTCGGCCACCCCGGTGAGGAACCGGACGGCGAAGGGGTCGGTGAACGCGTACGACAGCCGGGAGGTGAACAGCACCCCGATCGCGCCCACGAAGCCCCGCCGCAGCGACCGGGCGGTGGGGTCGGGCCCCGGGTAGCCCATCTCCCGCGCGGTCCCCAAAATGCGCTGACGCAGCTGTGCTGAGAGTTGGTCAGGACGGCAGTAGGCGTTGGAGACGGTGCTGCGCGAGACACCGACGGCCTCAGCCACGGCCCGCAAGGTCGGCTTCATCTCCCCACCCCCCTGCCCTCTGGATCGATCCAGCAACTGGATCGATCCAGACGCTACCCCCCACCCCCACCCCCGTCAATCCCCCACCACCCCGACCCCCAGGTTGATCATGAAGTTGTTGCTGCGGAAAGCGCTTGCCCCGGCGATACCTTCATGATCAACGCTTGGGTCCGCGCGCAACGCAGCGCACCCCCGGGCGGGCGGTGCGCGCGGGGGGTGGGGTGCGGGGTGGGGGTGTTAGCGGGGGGTGAGGTCGGCGATCATTCGTTCCAGGATCTCCGGGGTGCGCTCCGGTGGCTCGGCCTCGACGCAGAGCCGCTCCATGGCCACCGCGTAGAAGTCGAGATCCTCGCGCTTGTCCAGGTAGATGGCACTGGTCAACTGTTCGATGTACACGATGTCGGGCAGGTCCTGGTCACCGAAGCGCAGGATGGTGAAGGCGCCACCGGCGGCGGCGTGCCCACCGGCGGCGAACGGGATCACCTGCAGCCGGACGTTCGGCGTACGCGTCGCCTCGAGCAGCGCCTCCAGTTGACCGCGCATCACCTGCGGGCCACCGATCGGCCGGCGCAGCGCCGCCTCGTCGACGACCGCCCACAGGCGCGGTGGGCGGGGCCGGGCCAACAGTTCCTGGCGGCGCATCCGCAGATCCACCCGACGGTCGATCTCCTCGGGACCGGCCGTGCCGTGACCGAGCAGCACCACGGCGCGGGCGTACTCCCGGGTCTGCAACAGGCCCGGGACGAACTGGACCTCGTAGCTGCGGATGAGCGCGGCCGCGGCCTCCAGCCCGAGGTACGACTGGAACCACGACGGCAGGACGTCGCCGTACCGGTGCCACCAGCCCGGGTTGTTCGCGTCGCGGGCCAGTTTGAGCAGCGCGGCGCGCTCCTGCTCGGCGGTGACGCCGTAGAGCGTGAGCAGGTCGGCGACGTCGCGTTCCTTGAACCCGACCCGACCCAGCTCCATCCGACTGATCTTCGATTCGGAGGATCGGATCTCCCAGCCGGCGCTCTCCCGGGAGACACCCCGCGACTCCCGCAGGCGTCGAAGTTGAGCACCCAGCAGCATCCGCAGCACGGTCGGGCCGGCCGCCGGACCCTCCTCGGCGGAAACCATGGTCACCTACCGTCCTCCGCATGCCGTCAGTGGTCGAACCGGTGGACCGACTCGACCGACGTGTAAGCATGCCATGAACCGTCAGTGAGGTGAACCGCCCATCCCGTGCGGGACGAATCCCGTCGATGGGATGTGGGGTCAGCCGATCAGATGATCGAAGTCACCGTCCCGGGCGCCGAGCACGAACGCGGCGATCTCGTCCACCGTGTAGATCAGCGCGGGTCCGTCCGGGTGCCGGGAGTTGCGCAGGGCTATTCCCGCACCGCCGGGCAGCTCCGCCAGCTCGACACAGTTTCCACTGGGATTGCTGCGCCGGCTCTTCTGCCAGGCGAGGGGAGGCAAGTGGTCAACGGGTACACCGTTTGGCGGCTGCTGCATGAGGGGCTTCTGTTCTCTCCGATTGGCGCCGGTGCCGTGGGAGGAGCGGTAGCGGCTTGAGGGGCGGCGTCGCTCGTTATGCACGTGCATCTGCTATTGCATCTGCAATGGACACCGGGGATGATAACGCACGTGCGTGCCGCCTACCTGCGCACGCTCTGTCCCGCGAACCTGACGACCATCAGGGGAAACGAGGTGTCTGGCAGCGTCCGCCACCAGGTGTCGGGCGTGTGTCGCGGAGAAGGGAGATGGTGGTGCCGGATCCGCTGACCGTCGCGTCCGGCATCTGCGCCGCAGGAGCGCTGCTCTCCTCCTGGCAGTTGGGACGCCGGGCCGTGCGGGCCGAGGCGGAGATCGGACGTCTCCAGGCCGAACTCACCGCGGAACGGCACGCCGCCAGCCACGACCCGCTGACCGGCCTACCGAACCGACGGGCCTTCTACCGCCTCGCCGCGACGCTGCTCACCGACCGCTCCGGCTGCCATCTGATCGCCGTGGTCCTCGATCTCGACGACTTCAAGCAGATCAACGACCGGTACGGGCACGCCGCGGGAGATCAGGTACTGGTCAGCGTCGCCCAGCGACTGGCCACTTTCGCCGGTGACAACCTGGTGGCCCGCCTCGGCGGTGACGAGTTCGCCGGACTGCTGGCCAGCCCGACCCTCGACCGGCGGTGGATCGACCACGCCACCCGGCGGCTGTACGACATGCTCGCCGCGCCGATCCCGATGGGTGCCGTCACCCTCCGGGTGACCGCCTCGGTCGGTCTGGCACCCGTGCTGGACAGCCAGCTCACCGAGGCGCTCAACCGCGCCGACGCGGCGATGTACGAGGCCAAGGCGCTCGGCAGCGGCCGACCGGGCCGGGCGCTGCGCGACACCGCGTACCTCGCCGAGTGCTGACATCAACCCGCACCACGCGTCGCCGCCCCTCAGGTGGGTACTCCGCCGTAACCAGGCTGGTACGGCGGAGGGAAGATCATGGCAGACATTCGGGCGTTGATCCTCAACTGCACCCTGAAACGCTCCCCCACCCGGTCCAGCTCCGAGGTGCTGGGCCGAGAGGTGCTCGACGCCCTCGGCGAGCAGGGGGTCACCGGCGAGCTGATCCGGGTCGTGGACCACGACGTCCGCTTCGGTGTCTCCACCGACGAGGGCGATGGCGACGCCTGGCCGCAGATCCGGGCGAAACTGCTGGCCGCGCAGATCTTCGTGATCGCCACACCGATCTGGCTCGGGCAACCGTCGAGCGTCTGCAAGATGGTCCTGGAACGCCTCGACGCCGAGCTCAGCGAGACCGACGACCAGGGGCGGCTGCTGACCTACGGCAAGGTGGCCGCGGTGGCGGTCGTCGGCAACGAGGACGGTGCCCACCACACGATCGGGCAGGTGCAGCAGGCACTCAACGAGGTCGGCTTCACCTGCGCGGCGGCCGGCGCGACGTACTGGGTCGGCGAGGCACTGCACAAGACCGACTACATCGACGCGCGTCCGAAGCCGGACACCACCGGCCGGGCGACGAAGGCGTTGGCGCTCAACAGCGCCCACCTGGCGCGGCTGCTCGCCGAACAGCCGTACCCGCCGCCGGACGCCCGCGACGCCGCGGTCGAGCCGGCCCAGCGGTCCGGCTGAGGCCACCGGCCCGACCCGGTCCAGCAGGCCGGCCGGGGCTGCGGACCGGGCGAGCCGGACGGTCAGCGCCAGCCGTACCCGGCGCGCAGGGCCTGGCCCACCCGATCGAACCGGGCCCGGTCCAGCACCGCGCCCTCCCGCCGGATGCTGTCCTCCCGCATGGTCAGCACCCGGTCCAGGCGCACCCAGCTCGGCCGCCGGTCACGGTCCCAGTCGCCCGGCCCGAGGGCCAGCCAGTGCCGGTCGCCATGGCGGTCCTGCTGGCTGGAGAGCATCAGCCCGAACAGGGTCCGGCTGTGCCGGCCCACCACCAGCACCGGCCGGTCCTTGCCCTGCCGGGGGTCGTCCTCGTAGGGCACCCAGGTCCAGACGATCTCCCCCGGGTCGGCCTGTCCGTCTGGCTCCGGGGCGTACGACAACTCGCGGCGCTGCAACGCGCTGACCTGACGCCGTCGCGCGAGCTTCGCCGGGGTGGGCCCGGCCGCGCGCGGCCTCGGGATCACCGCACCGACACGGGACGCCACACTCCTGAACAGACCTGCCACGGCGGCAGCCTATCCGCTGTCACCGGTGCCCCGGCCGGCAGGGACCGTGCGCTTCCTGGCCCCAGAACGGGGCTGCCTCACCCGACGACCGGGTCGGTACCACCGTCGGCGGTGGCCAGTCGCGCCACCATCTCCTGGAACTCGCCGACGGTCACCGTCTCGCGCAGGGTGGCGAAGACGGCCGCCGCCCCGGCAGCCGCCGTGCTCTCGTCGACTCCGGCCCGCTCGCCGACCCGGCGCAGGAAGTCCGCGGGCCCGCCCGGCGCCAGCGCGTCGGTCAACTCGGTCGGTAGGTACCCGGTCGGGTCGGGCGGCTGCGCGCCGGTCATCCGCTCCACGACGGTATCCAGAACCGCCCGCGCGACGTCGGCCGCGGGTTCGGGCGCCAGCCCGGAGCGACGTGACACCGCGGCGACGAACAGCGGAAACCGCACGGCGCCCTCCTGTCGTCGGCGCCGTGCTGGATACCCCCGCCGGCACTGGGCAAACGCCCGTCCGGCGCGGCCGGGGGCCGCCCGGCCCGGGTCGGACCCGTACGGTGCCCGGGCGGGCCCGTCGGGGACCGACCACGAGCGAGGCCGGCGGGACGAGCGCCGCCCGGAGGTCTCTCGGCCGACGGCGCGGCTCGCCGGCACACGTCGCGCCCCCGTTCGCCACCACGTGTGCCGGCCCGAAAGACCACGCTGGCAACCCTCCGGGCCGGTCAGTCGGCCGCCGGGTTGCCAGGCGAATGTCATCGTACGCGGACAGTAAGGAGTCCTGTCAATGCTGGATTCCGGATCCAGTCGTTGTGTAAATATGGTGTTCCGCCGTTCGAGGAGCCTCCATGCCTGAGGAGCCGGACCACCTCGGCGAGACCTTCGCCGAGCGTCTCGACTGGCTGTTCCGCACCACCCCGGATCCGACCGGCAAGCCGTACAGCGTCCGCCGCGTCGCCGTCGAACTGACCCGGCGCGGCTGCCGGATATCGCACACCCACCTCAACAACCTGCGCCAGGGCCGGGCACCGGACCCACGACGGTCCGTGGTGGAGGCGATAGCCGCCTTCTTCGGTCGTCCGCCCTCGTTCTTCACCGGTCGGCCGGCCGACCGGGGGCCGCTCGACGACGACCTCGTCCTCCTGCTGGCCGACCCGTACGTCCGGCAGGTGGCCCGACGGCTGGTCGACGCCCGCCTGTCGCCGGAGGGCCACGCCGTCGTGGTGGCGGTGATCGAGCAGGTCCGCCGGCTGGAGGTCGCCGCCGGCAGTCGGCGCCGCGACACCGCGCGCCTGACCGGAAGCTGAGCGTCGCCGCCACTCACGCGTCGGAGCACGCCACCGGGCCCTCGGCCGCGCGGTCGCCGGTGCCGCGCCCGGTCCGCCGATCGGCGCCCTGCTCCTCGCGTCGCTCCGCTGGGTCGACCGGCGGACCCGCACGGGTGTCCGCCTCCGAGGCCGGCAGCCGCGCCTCCCGCCAGCGCGCGGCGCGTGCCCGGTCCATCGTGTAGCACAGCTCCCGGGGCGCCTCCGGCCGCCCGGGCACCCGATCGAACGGGAATCCTCGGCCGGCGTAGTCGTAGTGGGCCTTCAACAGCCGGGTCAGCCCCGCCATCGCACCAACGATCTTCTTGCGCGGCCGACCGGTCGTCTCGGCCAGCTCCCCCACCGTGAACAGCCGCTCCGGCTCGGAGGCGAGCGCGTCGAGCACCGCGGCGACCGTCCGGTGGGTGGCGCTGCGCCCCTGGCTGAGCCGGCGCAGGTCCGCCACCGTCCAGTCCGACTCGGGCGGACGGGACACCGGGTCGACCCGCCGTCGGGGCACCGGCGCCACCCGCTGGCGCGCGTCGAGGTCGGCCAGCAACCGGGCCACGTGCGGGACGTACGCCAGCGGGACCGCCACCAGGACCATCCCCTCGGTAGGCGTCCCCGGCACACCCGCCGACGGCAGGTACGGCGGCAGCGCCGGCATGTTCACGACGTGGACGGCGTTGCCGTGGCCTGGGCGGGCACGAACCGGTAGCCCAGGCCGCGTACGGTCACGATCATCGGTGCCCGGTCCCCGTCCAGCGCCAACCGTCGACGCAGTCGCTTGATGTGCACCGTCAGGGTGTTCGAGGTGTCGTCGGAGATGCCGCCCCAGACGGCGGCGAGCAGTTGCTCGCGGGTGACCGTCCGTTCCGCGTGGCTCATGAAGAAGTACAACAGGCGGAACTCCTTCAACGGCAGGGCCACCGTCCGGCCGTCCAGGCTCACCTCGAACGTCGCCGGGTCCACCCGCAGCCCACCCAGCTCGATCGGCGGATCGAGGGCGCCGGAGGTCTCCGGACGGATGGCCCGCAGGATGGGTAGCACCTCCTCGGCCCGGTACGGACGCCGGACACAGGCCGTGGCACCGGCCTTGAGCGCGGCGGCGGCCACCCCACCGTCCTCGTCGCCCACCCCGACCACCGTGGGGATGCCGGCCCGGCCGGCGAGCAGGCGCACCAGCTCGGTGCAGCTCATCGTGGACAGACCGGCGGCGACCACGGCCGCGTCCGGTTGCAGCGCCCCGGCGGCCAGCAGCGCCTCGGCGGCGTGCGCGAAGTGGTGGCCGCGTACCCGGTGGTCGGCCAGTTGGGCGACCAACGCGGCACCGACGCTCTCCTCGTCGTCCACCACGAGCAGCACGAAACGCCCGTCGGATCGATGGTCACCCCTGGTGGCCTCGACGAGATTGTTCATCGCACACCGGCTCCGGTTCAGTTCAGGCCCACCGCGACACCCTCGGGCGCGCCGGGCGATCCCCCGCACTACAGGTCGACGACGGTCGGCCGGACACGGCTGGGCGTCACGACGAGCCAGCCGGGCCCGGTGGGTCACCCTTGACCAACGGCGACCCACCGTCGACCGTCGCGTTCGGCCTCAGCCGAAGCGACCGGTGATGTAGTCCTCCGTACGCTTGTCGGCGGGGTTGGTGAACAGCTTGCCGGTCTGGCTGAACTCGACCAGCCGCCCGTGCCGCTCCTGCGCCTCGTCCACCTCGGCGGTGAAGAACGCGGTGTAGTGGCTGACCCGGGCCGCCTGCTGCATGTTGTGGGTGACGATGACGATGGTGTAGTCGTTCGTCAGCTCGAAGATCAGGTCCTCGATCTTCGCCGTGGCGATCGGGTCGAGGGCCGAGCAGGGCTCGTCCATCAGGATCACCTCGGGCTTGACGGCGATCGTCCGGGCGATGCACAGCCGCTGCTGCTGGCCGCCGGAGAGCGCCAGGGCGCTCTTGCGCAGCTTGTCCTTGACCTCGTCCCAGAGCGCGGCCTTGGTCAGCGCCTCCTCGACGTGGTCGTCGAGGCGACCCTTGATGCCGTTGATCCGCAGCCCGTACGCGACGTTGTCGTAGATGGACTTGGGGAACGGGTTGGGCTTCTGGAACACCATGCCGATGCGGCGGCGCACCTGGATCGGGTCGATGTCCTTGGCGTACAGGTCCTGGCCGTGGAACAGGACGTCGCCGCTGACCCGGGCACCCGGGATCGGGTCGTTCATCCGGTTGAGCGCGCGCAGCACGGTGGACTTGCCGCAGCCGGACGGCCCGATCATCGCGGTGACCTGGTTCTGCTGGATCGGCATCGTGGTGCCGCGGACCGCCTCGTAGCTGCCGTAGTAGACGCTCACGTCGCGCAACTGCATCACCGACGAGTCGGCGGAGTCCGCACCGGAGACGGTGGTGCCGGGAGCGTGCACCGCCACGGACGGGCGGGTGGTGAGGTTGGTGTCGTTGCTGGCCATGTCAGCGCTCCTTGATGGCGAACCGGCTGGAGATGAATCGGGCGATGATCGTGAAGCCGAGCACGATCACGATGAGCGTCAGCGCCGCACCCCAGGCCCGGTTCTGGGCGGCCTCGAACGGCTGGCTGGCGTTGCGGAAGATCTGTGCCGGCAGTGCCGTGTTGGAACCGTCGAAGAGGTTCCAGTTCGGCGAGAAGACGATGCCGGTGACGATGATGATCGGGGCGGTCTCGCCGGCCGCGCGGGCGACGGCCAGCAGCGAGCCGCTGGTGATCCCGGAGATCGCCGCCGGCAGCACGACCGTCAGCGTGGTCTTCCACTTGCGGGCACCGAGCGCCATGCTGGCCTGCCGAAGCTCGTCGGGGACCAGCCGGAGCATCTCCTCGCTGCTGCGGATGACCACCGGCAGCATCAGGCAGGCCAACGCCAACGCGCCGGCGAAGCCGGTCTGTTCGCCGACCAGCAGCACCCAGGAGATGTAGATGAACAGCCCCATCACGATCGACGGCACGCCGGTCATCACGTCGGCCATCAACCGGATGATCCGGGCCAGCGGCCGCTGCTTGCCGTACTCGTTGAGGTAGATCGCGCCGAAGACGCCGAGCGGGATCGCCATCAGGGCGGCCATCCCGGTGATGAGCAGCGTGCCGACGATCGCCGGGCCCATGCCCCCGCCATCACGGCGGTAGGAGTTGGGGATGTCCTCGTTCAGGAACGACAAGCTCATCACCCCACCGCCCTTGGCGATGACGGTGTAGGTCACCAGGGCCAGCGGGATCACGGCGAGCAGCACGGCGACCCAGATGGCCGCCGTGGCGAGATGGTTGGTGAACCGGCGGCGGCCGGAGAGCGCGGCCCGGGTCAGGTCGGGCCCGCCGGCGGCCGGACGGGCGGCGGGTGGTGCGGTGAGAGTCACGCGACGCTTCCCTTCATCCGGGCCTCGGCCCGACGGACGACCACCTGGGCGAGCAGGTTGACCAGCACCGTCATCGCGAACAGCACCACGCCGAGACCGATCAGCGCGGCGGTGAACGTGCCGGTGGACTCACCGAACTGCTGCACGATCACGGCGGCCATCGAGTTGCCGGGGGCGAACAGGTTGGCGGTGATGTTGGTGGCACCGCCGATGACCAGGGCGACCGCGATCGTCTCGCCCATCGCCCGGCCCAGGCCGAGCATCACCGCGCCGACCACCCCACCGAAGCTGTGCGGGAAGACCGCGCCCCGGATCATCTCCCAACGGGTGGCGCCCAGGGCGAGGGCGGCGTCCTTGTCGGCGCGCGGCACCGTGCTGAACACCTCGCGGGTGATCGACGTGATGATCGGCGTGACCATGATCGCCAGGATCAGGCCGGCGGTCATGAAGTTGCGGCCGCTGGCCACCGGCCCGAAGAGTCGGCCGAGCAGCGGAATGCCGCCGAGGAGGTCGTGCATCCACTGGTAGATCGGGACCAGGGCGGGTGCGACGACCAGGATGCCCCAGAGGCCGAAGACCACCGACGGTACGGCGGCCAGCAGGTCGATCACGGTCACCGCCGGGCCGCGCAACCGGCGCGGCGCCAGCTCGGTCAGGAACAGCGCGATGCCGACCGAGACCGGCACCGCGAACAGCAGCGCGATGAGCGACGAGACCGCGGTGCCGTACGCGAACGACAGCGCGCCGAAGATGGCGTCGCCGGTGGCCGGGTTCGGGTCCCAGACCCGTTCGGTGATGAAGCGCAGGCCCATCGCGTCGAACGCGGGCCAGGCCTCCCGGACCGTGGTGATCAGGATCAGCCCGAGGATGGCCAGCACCAGCAGTCCGGTGCCGAGCGTCCACCAGGAGAAGACGCGGTCGCCGAGGGCGCTGCTGCCGCGCTGGGTCAACGTCGGCTTGGCGGCGGGGGGATTGTTCGTCAAGGTCATCTTCACTCCAGCTCAGGTACCCCGCTAGGGACGGGATCGACGTGATCCCGTCCCCAGCTGGAACGCCCTAGCGATCTTGATTGTGATCAGCCCTGGATCTTCTCGACCTGGGCCAGCGCCTTCTCCTTGAGCGAGGCCGGCAGCGGTGCGAAGTCGACCTCCTCGGCCAGTTCCTGGCCGTCGTTGAGCAGGTAGGTGAGGAAGCCCTTGACCAGCGCGGCCTTGTTCGCGTCGTCGTAGGAGGTCTTGACGATGATGAAGGTTGGCGCGGTGATCGGGTACGCGGCGGCACCGGCGGCGTTGAGCGGGTTGTAGCTCAGGTCCTCGGCGATCTCGGCACCCTCCAGGCCGGCGGTGGTGCCCTCCAGCGACGGCTCGACGAACTGGCCGTCCTTGTTCTTGATGGCGGCGTACTTCAGGCCGGTGGCCTTCGCGTCGCTCAGGTCGACGTACCCGACGGCGCCGTTGGTCTGCTTGACGATCTGGGCGACACCGGTGTTCTTCTCGCCGCCCTGGGTGCTGGCCGGCCAGGCCACGGTGTCACCGCTGCCCAGCTTCCAGGTGCCCGCGGCGGCGGCGTCGAGGTACTTGGTGAAGTTGCTGGTGGTGCCGGAGCCGTCCGAGCGGTGCGCCACCACGATCGGGGTGCTGGGCAGCTCGACACCCGGGTTGTCGGCCTTGACGGCCGCGTCGTCCCAGGTCTTGATGTCGGTCTGGAAGATCTTGGCGAGCGTCTCCGGGCTGAGCTGGAGCTTGTCGACGCCCTCGAGGTTGTAGGAAACCGTGATCGGCGCCGCCACCGTCGGCACGTACATGAACGAGCCGGCGGCCACGCCGTCGGTGTCCTTCACCAGGCTGTCGGTGCCGGCGAAGTCGACCAGACCCTCACCGAACTGCTTCTTGCCGGTGCCGGAGCCGGTCGCGTTGTAGGTGACCGTCACGTCGGGGGCCTCGGCCTTGAAGGCTTCGACGACCTCTTGGTAGTAAGCGTCCGGGAAGCTGGCGCCGGAAGCCTTCAACTCGCCGGACAGGTCGGCGTAGGCGCTGTCGCCGCCGCTGCCGCCCGGCTCCGAGCTGTTGTCGTTGCTACCACAGCCGGTAAGCGCGAGCGCGGCAAGCGCGACGCCGGCAAGGACGCGCCGCGAAAGCACGTTGCGGTTCACCAGGTAAGCCTCTCTATCGGGGTGCATCAGCCCGTCCGGGCCGTACGCGAGTCAAGTTAGGAGGCGCAGGTAGCCGGACTCCCGGACCCAGGTGAACGAAAAATGAACTTGCCGGCTCAGTGGTGGCCAACTGGGAGCCGGGATGTGACGTTGCGGACGCCCCGTACCGGATGTCCGGAATCCGCGGGCCTCGGCTACTGACCTCTTGGCCTCTGCCGGCCTCGTCAGAGGCGGATGGTGCCGGTCACCAGGTACACGACCTGCCGGGCGACGTTCACCGCGTGGTCGGCGTAACGCTCGTAGTAGCGGCCGAGCAGGGCCAGGTCGATCGCGGACTCCACCCCGTACGGCCAGCCGGAGACCAGCAGCGACAGCAGGCGTTCCTGGGCGGCGTCGACCTCGTCGTCGTCCAGCCCGAGCTGCATCGCGTCGAGCCGGTCCCGGGTGGCCAGCACGACCGCGCTCTTGTCCGCAACCCGTGCCGCCGCCTCGGCCAGCGCCGTCATCACCGGCATCGCCGGCTCCGGCACCACCCCGACCGGATGCCGGCGCAGTGCGACCTTCGCGACGTGCACCGCCAGGTCACCCATCCGCTCCAGGGCACCGGCGATCCGCAGCGCGCACACCACCAGGCGCAGATCCGAGGCCACCGGCTGATGGCGCACCAGCACCTCGGGAATCATCGCCTCCACCTCGGCCCGCCGGGCGTCCAGCACCGCGTCCTCGGCGAGCACGGTCTCGGCGGCGCCCCGATCCACCTCCAGCAGGGCGGTGCTGGCCCGCCGGATCGCCGCGCTGGCGTCCCGGCTCATCACCGCCAGCACCCCGGTCAGCCGGTCGAGCTGCTCGTCGTAGCTGTCCCGGCTCATCGCGTGTCCCTTCCGTCCAGCCGGGTCACCCGTTTCGGCGGCACCCGGAACCGGCGCGGCGGCCGGCCGACCCTGGACAGCAACCTACCCGCCCCCGGGCGACGCCACCTCCCACGGCACCCGGAAGGCGGCACCGGACGGGTCACGCCGCACAGGTCAGTCGGCCAGCACGTCCAGCAGCAGGGCGGCCGTCCAACTGAACGCCGGTGAGCCCAGGCCGGCACCGGTGTCCGGGTGGAAGTACTCGTGGCAACCGGCCGCCGAGACCAGGTCGATCATCGAGGTGCGCAGTCCGGCCGCCAGCCGGTCGTGTCCGTGCCGCAGCAGTCCACGCCGGACCAGCCAGGTGATGTTCGCCCAGCTCGGGCCGCGCCAGTAGCGCAGCGGCTCGAAGTCGCCGGCGGTGCGGTCGTGGCTCGGCAGCGGCCGGGCCATCCCGGCGGCGAGACCGAAGCGGGCCGAGCGGGCCTCGGCGAGCACCGCCTCGACCTGCCGCACCGGCAGGTCGGGCAGGATCAACGGGGTCAGGCCGAGCACCGTTCGGGCCGGCGTCAGCCGGCCGGTACGCAGGTCACGCGGGTGGAAGGTGCCGCTGCCCGGGTCGTACAGGCGGGCCACCACGGCCTCGGTGATGGCGACCGCCCGTTCCCGGTGCGGGCCCGGGTCGACGCCGATCACCTCGGCGATCCCGGCGAGCGCCGACTCCGAGGCACCCATGGCCGCGTTGAACAGCGGACATTCCACCAGGAACGGATGTCGGTCGGCCAGGCCGTCGTCACGGTAGCCGTCGGCACGGTACGCGGTGACGATGGTGACGTACCGCGCGTAGTCCAGGTCGGTGGGCCGGTGGGCGGGATCGGCGTGCACGGTGTCGCGCCGCCGGTACGCGCGCATCACCGCCGCCTCCGCCGCCACCGCCGACATCGGCTCGTCCCAGGCGGGGCTGTTGTCCAGTCCGGACTCCCACGGGTGCACGATGCTGGCCAGCCCGGCACCACCGACGTCGCGGCAGCTGGCCAGGTACCGCTGCTGCGCCACCAGGTGCGGATAGAGCCGACGCAACGCCGCCCGGCTCTCCTGCGTCGGCACCCGACGGTAGGCGTGCCAGGCGGCCAGCGCGTGCACGGGCGGCTGCACCAGGCCGGACGTGGCCACCGGCGGCGTCCCCTCGACGGCCGCCGACGACCAGAATCCCGGCCCGGGAAAGTAGGCGCCGCCGGACACGGCCGGGTTGAACACGATGTGCGGCACCCGGCCGTCGCGCCACTGGGCACGGAACAGACTGGTCAGCTCCGACCAGGCGCGCTCGGGACGGACCCGCGCCCAGCCGATCGCGATGAACGCGGAATCCCAGCTCCACTGGTGCGGGTACAGGGTGCGGGACGGCACCGTGTGTCCGCCCGCCCAGTTGCCGTCGAGGGTGTCGCGGGCCAACGCCCACAGCAGGCCGTCTTCGCCTGCGGCATCAGCACTGGCAGCCGGTCCCGGTCCGGCCGACGGAGCAGTTCGGTTCACCATGAGTCACAACATGGTAGCGGTGCGCCCGACGCTACGCTAGGACGACCGCAGCGCAGGTCGCGGTACATGGGGGTGAATCAGGACGGCGAGACGACGAGGCGAGGGTGCCCGATGAGACAGCCACGATCCGGTCCAGCGGATACGCAGAGTGAGAGCTACACCCAGCGGCTGCGGCGACTCAGCGGAGCGCGCTGGAAGCGGTGGCTTGACGTGCAGGCGCCCTACCGGTGGAACCTGCGGCGGCTGAAGTTGGGTCGGACCCTCGACGTCGGCTCGGGCCTCGGCCGCAACCTGGTCAACCTCGGACCGGGCGCGGTCGGGGTGGACCACAACCCCACCTCGGTGGCCCACTCCCGGGCCTTGGGGCTGGAGGCGTACACCGCCGCGGAATTCTTCCGGTCCAAGTACGCCCGGCCGGACACGTTCGACTCGCTACTCGCCGCGCACCTGCTCGAACACCTGCCGGTTGAGCAGGCACGCGAGGTGGTCGCCGGCTACCTGCCGTTCGTCCGTTCGGGTGGCCGGGCGGTGTTCATCACCCCACAGGAGCGGGGCTACCGCAGCGACGCCTCGCACGTCCGCTTCGTGGGCTTCGACGAGACGGCGCAGACCTGCCAGGATCTCGGTCTGACCGTGCTGCGCCAATATTCCTTCCCGTTCCACCGCGCCGCCGGCACGGTGTTCACCTACAACGAGTTCGTCACCGTCGCCAGGCTTCCGTGAGCCTGCCCAGTTACGGTGCAGACATGACCAACAGGACCCGATGGGCCACCGACACCGGTCCCGAGCACTCCCAGTGGTACGTCAACCGGTTCCGGCAGTTGGCGGCCGAAGGGGCGGATCTGGCCGGTGAGGCCCGGCTGCTCGACACGCTGGTGCCGCCGGCGTCCCGGATCCTCGACGCCGGCTGCGGCACCGGTCGGGTCGGCGCCGAGCTGGCCGCACGCGGCCACACCGTGGTCGGGGTGGACGCGGACCCGGTCCTGATCGACGCTGCCCGCGCCGACCACCCCGCGCCCCGCTGGCTCGTCGCCGATCTCGCCGAACTTGATCTCGCGACGGCCGGTGCGGGCGAGCCGTTCGACGCGGCGGTGCTGGCCGGCAACGTGATGGCGTTCGTCGCCGCCGGCACCGAACGCCAGGTGCTCAGCCGGGTCGCCGCACACCTACGCCCGGACGGCGTGGTCGCGGTCGGATTCGGCACCGACCGGGGGTATCCGCTCACCGATTTCGACGCCGACGCGGTCGGCGCCGGACTGCGCCTGGAACACCGCTTCGCCACCTGGGACCTGCGTCCGTGGCGCGACGACGCGGACTTCGCCGTCACCATCCTGCGCCGTCCGACCTGACCCCCTCAGGGACGCCCGAACCGGCTGATATTGACGTGGAAGCGTCCCGAGGCTCACCGTAGCCTGAACCGATGCCCCCACAGCTCCCCCACGCCGAGCCGGGCACGCCGGACACGAGGGGGCCGCTGCGGTACATCTGGTGGCTGGTCCGCTGCCAGCCGTGGCGGGTGTTGCGCGGCGGTCTGATCGGCACGGCCTGGATGCTCGGGCTGTCGCTGCGGCCGTACCTCGTCGCCCGCGCCATCGACGACGGGCTACGCGCCGCCGACCACCGGACGCTGCTGTGGTGGGTGGCCGCGATCGTCGTCGCCGGGATAGGGCTGGCGTACCTGGGCATCATGCGGCACCGCACGATGACGTTCGTCCGGGAGGACGCCTCGGCCCGGTCCGCCGCCGTCCTGCTGCGCCACCTCTCCCGGATCGGCGCCGTGCTGCCCCGCAGGCTCGCCGCCGGTGATGTCGCCACGGTGGGCGGTGCCGACATCACCAACACCTCGGCGGTGCTGACGATGACCGGGCCGGGCGTCGGAGCGGTCCTCGCGTACGTCTTCGTCGCTTTTCTCCTGTGGTCGGTGTCGCCGTCGCTCGCGGTGTTCGTGCTGCTCGGCGTGCCGACGGTGGTTTTGCTCGTCGCTCCGCTGCTGCGCCGCCTCGAACGGGTCGAGTCGGTCTACCGCCACCAGCAGGGCCTGCTCACCACCCGCGCCGCCGACATCGTGGCCGGGCTACGCGTGCTCGCCGGAGTCGGTGGGCGAGGGCTGTTCGCCCGCCGGTACGCGGCCCGCTCGCAGCGGCTGCTGGCCGAGGGGTACCGGGTGGGTGCGGTGAACAGTTGGATCGAGTCGCTGACGATCGTCGTACCGGGGGTGTTCCTGGCCACCGTGGTGTGGCTGGCGGCCCGGATGGCCTCGGCCGGTGACATCACGATCGGGCAGATGGTGGCCGTCTACGGGTACGTGGCGGTCCTCATCGTGCCGGTGTGGTTCCTGCTCGAAGGCGGTCACCAGGTGATCCGGGGGCGGGTCGCGGCCCGCCGGATCGTCGCGCTGCTCAACCTGCGACCGGACACGGCCGGCCCGACGCCGCCTGAGGGCGGGACACGTCAGGCACCGGACCGGCCCGCCGACCTGCACGATCCCGCGTCCGGGCTGACCGTACCCGCCGGAGCGCTGCTGGCCGTCGCCGCCGACGACCCGGCCGAGGTCGCCGCGTTGGCCGACCGGCTCGGGCGGTTCGTCGCCAGCGACGTGACCTGGGGTGGGGTACCGCTGACCAGCATCGCGCTGGACGAGGTGCGGGCCCGGATCCTCGTCGCCGACCACGACTCCTATCTCTTCGCCGGCACGCTGCGCGAGATCCTGCACGTCCGGGCGGATCTCGGCGACGCCGAGCTGCGCGCGGCGCTGCGTACGGCGTCGGCGGAGGATCTTCTCGACGCTCACCCGGACGGGCTGGAGATGCCGGTCGGTACCCGGGCCCGGACGCTCTCCGGCGGCCAGCGGCAACGGGTACGCCTGGCCCGCGCCCTGCTCGCCGAGCCGGACGTGCTGATTCTCATCGACCCGACCTCCGCTGTGGACGCGCACACCGAGGCGCGCATCGGGCAGCGGCTCCGGGGGGCGCGGGCCGGACGCACCACCGTCGTGTTGACCACCTCGCCACTGCTGCTCGGTCGCGCCGACCTGGTCGCGCACCTGCGCGACGGCCGGATCGTCGCCGTCGGCGCCCACGTCGATCTGCTCGAACAGGATCCGAGCTACCGGGCCCTGGTTTCCCGGGACAGCGAACCCGCCGACGTGGACGGATCACTGCGGTGAGCGGACTGCCCGTCGCGGACCGTCAGGTCGTCCGCCGCGCCGCGCTGAACCTCATCGCCGCGGACCGCCGCGCGGTCGCCGTCGTCCTGGTTCTGCACGGTGCCGCCGCGGTCGCCGGGCTCGCCCCGCCGTGGCTGCTGGGCCGGATCGTCGACGAGGTCACGGCCGGTTCCGGCGCCGCCGCGGTGGACCGTCTGGCCCTCGCGATCGGCGGCTGCGCGCTGGCTCACGGGCTGCTCGCCCGGTACGCCCAGTACGTCGGCCACCGGTTCGGTGAGCGGTCCGTCGCCCGGCTCCGTGAGGGATTCGTCACGCGGGCGCTGGACCTGCCCATCTCCGTCATCGAACGGGCCGGCACCGGCGAACTCGCCACCCGCAGCTCGGTGGACGTGACGACCGTCGGGACGACCGTGCGGGACGTGATGCCCGTCATGGTCATCGCCGCGACGCAGCTGTCGCTGCTCTTCGGCGCGATCTTCCTGTTGCATCCGCTGCTCGGCCTGGTCGCCCTGACCGGCCTGCCGACCATCGTCGCGGTCACCCGGTGGTATCTGCGGCGGGCGAGGCCGGCCTACCTGGCCGAGGGGGCCGCGACCGCCGAGTTGACCGAGGCGCTGACCACCACCGCGGAGGGCGCCCGCACCGTCGAGGCGCTCCGCCTCGGTGCCGACCGCATCGGGTACGGCAGGCGGCGCATCGGCCAGGTGTGGGCCACCCGCCGAGCGACCCTGGCCCTGCGATCCGTCTTCTTTCCGGTGGTGGAGGCGAGCTACGCGCTGCCGATCGCGGTGGTCCTGCTGTTCGGAGGCTTCCTGCTGGACCGTGGCATGGTGACCCTCGGCGAGGTGGTCGCGGCGGCGCTCTACCTGCAACAGGCGATCGAGCCGCTGGACCGGCTGCTGCTCTGGATGGAACAGGCCCAACGCGGGCTCGCCTCGTTCGCCCGGGTACTCGGTGTCGGTCAGCAGAGTGAGCCCGCCGCCACCCCGGTCGCCACCGGACCACCGCGACCGCGGGTTCCGGCGTCCGCCCGCCCCGGTCGGCTGGTCGTACGCGGCGCCCGGTTCTCGTACGCCGACGGCCCCGACGTGCTGCACGGGATCGATCTGGCGGTGCGTCCCGGCGAACGCCTCGCCATCGTGGGCCCTTCGGGCGCGGGAAAGTCCACTCTCGCCCGGCTGCTCGCCGGGATCGACGAGCCACGAGAGGGCGTGGTCAGCCTCGACGGCGTCCCGGTCACGCACCTCGACCCGGCCGAGCGGCGTCGCCGGATCGCCCTGGTCACCCAGGAGCATCACGTCTTCATCGGTACGCTGCGCGACAACCTCGCCTTCGCCGCGCCGGACGCGTCCGACGAGCAGATGCGCGCCGCCCTGGGCGCGGTGAGCGCCGACTGGTACGCCGGCCTGCCCGACGGACTCGACACGCAACTCGGCGACGGTGCCCGCGACCTCGGTGCCGCCGACGCCCAACAGCTCGCGCTGGCGCGCCTGGTGCTCGCCGACCCGCACACCCTGATCCTCGACGAGGCGACGGCCGCGCTCGACCCGACGACCGCCCGACGCACCGAGCGAGCCCTCGCCGCCGTGGTCAACGGGCGTACCGTCATCGCCATCGCGCACCGGCTCAACACCGCGCACGACGCCGACCGGGTGGCCGTGCTGGAGGACGGCCGGATCACCGAACTCGGCAGCCACGACGAACTCGTCCGCACCGGCGGCGCCTACGCCGCGCTCTGGCGGTCCTGGCACGGCTGAGCCCGTCCCGCACGGCCGCAGGGGCTGCGGAGGACGATTCATGTTGGATAGTGTCTGCCTCGCCACGAGACGTGACCGACCAGCGACCCGTGCGGTGGACCGGAAGGACGGCATGGCCAGCATCGAGCAAGTGAAGGCCGAACTCGCCCAGGCAGCCGAGCAGTGCAACGCGACGACGAACCAGATCCGGTCCGCCATCGACGGCACCGAACAGGTGATCTCCCGGTTGCGCGCGGTCGCGGCCGGCACCGGTCATCCCGCCATCGCGGAGGCGATCAGCCGGGCCGAGCAGAGCAAGCAGCGACTGGTCGAGGCGGCGACGGTGCTCCAGGGCAGCACCCAGGCGGCCCGGCAGTACATCAGCATCCTCGGGTGACCCGTGAGCATCGGCGAGGTCAAGGCCACCCTCGATGAGGCCAACCACCTGCTCGACCAGGGCAAGGCCACGATCGAAGGGGTCGGCGCGGCCCTGGACGAGGTATCCGGGCTGGTGCTCGCCACCCTGCACGACAGCAGACGGGCCGAGGCGGAACAGGCCCGCAAGGCGATCGCGGACGCCATCCGCGAGGTGACGTTGACCCTGCGAGTCATCACCACGGCCCAGGAGAACGGCAGCGCGTACCGGAAGCTGCTGGGATGAGCGGCCTGCTCGCTCAGGTCATCGCCCAACTCAGCTCCGCAGTGGACCAACTGGACGGCCTCGCGGTGCAGGCCACCCGGGCCGCCACGGATGTCGCCGGGGCCAACACCCGGTACGCGACGGCCGGCAAGGGCTCCGACCACCCGAGCATCCGCGCGGCGGTGAGCCACAGCCGCACCGGCGTCGACAAGGCCCACCGACTCGCCCGGCTGAGCAGCGAGGCCGCCCGGAATGTCACCGCGTACCTGAACGCCATCGCCCCGGGTTCGGTTTCGCAAACAGCCATCGCCCCGTCGGGACCACCCTCGGGCGAAGACCTGTTGTCCGACAGCGACCGCCGCGACCTGCGCCGCAAAAGGGCGGGAGGGTTCCTCACTCGCTCCCTACGACGGGCGGACGACGCGCAGGACCTGGCATCCTCCACCATCGAAGGACTTAAGCCCTGGGCCAAGGCTCTCCGTGATATGAACGGCCCCTCCGGCACGCAAACAGCTGGCACTGCCACCCCAACCGCCCCGGCACCCGTGCCACGCCCGAAGATAGATGGGGCAGAGGCCGCCGGAAACCTTGTGGTGGTCGGCCTGCTGGCCGGCGTGGTAGTTGATCGAGCCACCAGATTGATCCGCAGATGGACAGCAAAGGACAACAAAGGTGAGGGAAGAAACGCTCCGCAACCTGATCCGGGCTCTGGCTAGGACTGACTGGGATGCTGTCGATGCGCTGGTGGTCGAGATCGGCCAGGATGGCCTGACGAACGGCCTCCGGGTCATTGGGGCCGCCTTCGCTCTCGCCGTTAACCGACGCTTCACCCCCGACGCCACCCCGACCGATGTGGCCAACTGGGTCGCTGGGCTCCGCGCTCAGTACCAAGGGCAGGACCCCCTGCCCACACTCGAAATGGAAGGTCTCATCCGGGCCGCCCTAGGCGAATCAGAGTTGGTCGACACGATCGCTCCCGAAACCGCGCTCGGGGCCGAACTACTCATGCTCGGTCAGTTAATTCTGCAGGAGAACCTGAGCGCGACGGAACTCGACGAGTTCGTGACCGAGGCAGAGCAACTCGCAGCCGAGCATCTGTAGCACTTGGCATCTGGGGAGTTGTAGTGCCATGCATTCCGGTCACCGCTGCGCGCTCTACCGGCACGCATTGCCGTAGCTGTAAAGGCGTCCACCTGACGCCAGTCACGACAGTCCGAGGCGGCAGATGACCGAGGGACGTGGCACATCGCTCACGGCGGCACCGGGTCACTCGCCGACTCTGATGCACCGTCGGTGTGTACGACGTCAGCTTGCGGACCGAGCACCCACGAACTACGCGAGGGGGCCTCCTGAGCGACGACCAAGCAAAATACCGCATTCCTCACTGCAAGCCCGCGCCCGATCACTATCAGCTAATTGTTGGGTGTCCGAGGCAACCGACAGTGAGCCATTACTGTCAAACTGTCAGCTGACAGTTTGACAGTCTCCCGACATATCGGCCTTTAGGCGCCATACTCTCAAGGGCAGCGCTTTGCCCCGACAGGCTCACCAGTAACCTTCTGTCAGGCGACAGTTGGAGATCCGGTGGACAACGCAAGCGACCGAGGCAAGAAGCACAGCGCTGAAACCTTCGCCGCCGAACTCAGGCGCAGGATCGAGGCGCGCGTCACGGGCTACGAAGCTGGCGCGAAGCTGCCTACCCTGCGCGAGTTCGTCGCCAACGAAGAGGGCGTGGCTCGAGGCGTGGCGGAGAAGGCCATCGACCGCCTACGCGCCGAAGGATTGATCGAGTCCCGCCGAGGCTCTGGCAGCTACGTCCGGGCAAGCCGGATCCCCCGCACATCTCCAGGTCGACTGTCGCCGAAGCAGTGGGGCCATGGGCTGTCGATCCAGGCACACGACGCAGCGAACCCGCCGAAGGCGGTAGATGTCGAGGTCGGCGATGTCGTACCACCGACACATGTTGCCGAAGCGCTTGGGGTGCCGCCCGGCGAGGTGGTGCTATTGAGATACCGCCGGTATGTACGAGACCGACGCTCGGTCCAGCTCGCCACTGCGTACCTTCCCACCGAGCTGACCCGCGGGACTCGCATCGAACACACAGACACCGGACCCGGTGGAACGTTCGCTCGACTCGATGAGCAGGGATTCGGGCCGACAAGGTTCGTGGAAAGGGTCATCAGCCGTGCGCCCACCCCAGCGGAGATCGACGGGCAGGAGGGCCGGGAAGGGCTGGGTCTACGACGCGAAGGCGGTCTGGTTTTCGAGATCACCAGATTCGCCTACGCGGGTGACCGCTGCGTCGAGGTGTCACTGATGGTGCTCGACGCTGAGGCGTACGAGCTGGTCTACGCCTTCCCGGCCGAGGTCTAGCGGCAACAATTGTCCGCTGAACGCTTGATTGTCTTCAGACAATCCATCATGGTTGGTCCTACAGCGATCGACCTCGCACCGCCCCGCGCTTCGGGACAAGAGCGGGCTGGTGCGAGATCCCACGGACCAGCCATGCAGGAGTGGCCTCGATGCGGCAGAGTATCTGCAAGACCAGAAAAGATCATCAACTGAATGCCTCCCTGATGCACCCGGTGGCCGCCGCTCAGGCGGTGGACCCAAGACGCGTCCCTGGCTCTCGCCGATATCGAACCCGCGCGACTGCGGCGGTCGCGGGCACCGCTCGTACCCGAACGCCAGGTTCACGGTCAGCGGCTCAACTTGCACCACCCGCCAGAGGTGAGTGCGCGTGGGCGTAGAAGTGGCGATGATGGTGCTCGGTGGCGTACTGCTGGGGTTTCTCGCCGGGCTGTTCGCGTTCAAGGTGAAGGCGCGGTGGTGTCCGCGCTGCGGAGCGTCCACGGAGGCCATCGGCCCGGCGGCGCGGCGATGACCGGCGGCAGCCGGCAGGAGCTGCCGATCGGGCGGCGCATCGCGCAGCTACGGGTCCGCCGTGGGATGAGTCAGCAGGTCTTCGCCGACCGGATCGGCAAGTCGAAAAGCTGGGTCGACAAGATCGAACGGGGTGCCCGCCGGCTCGACCGGCTGTCGGTGATCGAGACGGTCGCCGGGGCGCTCGGGGTCGCCACCGGCGTGCTGGTCGGCCGGGACGGCCCGCAGCCGACGGTCACCGAGATGAGCGTCGCCGTGGAACGGGTGCGCGAAGCCCTGGCCCGGTACGAACCGGCCACCGCCGGCGTCGCCCCGGCGGGCCTTGACCGCCAGGCCCAGTACGCGCTCGCGGCGTACCGGCACGCCCAGTATCCCCAGCTGCTCCGGATCCTGCCCGACCTGCTCGCCGACGCGCGACACGCCTCCGGCGTCGGCATGCCGGTGTCCACCGGCGACCTGCTGGTACGGGTGTACCGGCTGACCGCGCAGGTCCTGGTCAAACTCGGTGAACCCGACCTGGCCTGGCTCGCCGCCGACCGCGCGATGACCGTCGCCGGGGACGACGCACGGCGTACCGCGATCGCGGTGGTCGGCCTGGCGCAGGCGCTGCGTGCCGCGCGGCGCGGCCGGCTGGCGCTGGCCGTCACCCGTACCGCCCTGCACCGGCTCGACGCGACGCCCTCCCCCACCAGCCCGTCGGAGGACGTCGCCCGTGCCGGCATCCTGCTGGTCGAAGCCGCCCTCGCCGCCGCCACCTGCGGCGACGCCACCACCGCCGGCACCCTCACCGACCAGGCCGCCCGCCTCGCCCACCGGCACGGCCGCCATGGTGGGTTCGGGCCGACTGTGGTTGACCTCGCCCGCGCCCTGATCGCCACCGGCCTCGGTGACAACGGCCTCGCCATCGCCACCCACACACTCGCCGTCAGCACCGATGCCTGGCGTCGGCTGCCCGCCGAACACCGCGCCGGTCACCTGATCGACATCACCCAAGCCCACCTTGCCCTTGGCGACCCTCAGGCGGCTGGACGCGCCCTGATCGCCGCCGACCGCATCGCCCCCGCTGAGACCCGCGTGCGGCCCGCCGGACGCGCCGCGCTCACCGCCGTGCTACGCGCGGGCAGCTCCCCAGCCGACGTCACCCGGCTCGCCACGCTGGTCGGCCTGACCCGACAGCCGTGACCCGCCAGGAAATCGACCGGCCCGACGAAGGAGGCATGGTGCACGAACAGCCGTACAGCGATCTCATCCGGGCCATGGCCCGGGCCGACTGGGACACCGCCGAGGCACTGTGCGACGAGATCCGCCGCAGCGGCAATGCCGGCACCCCCTACGTCATCGGAGCCGCGTTCGCCCTGGCCGTCAACCGGTACTTCGCGCCCGATGCGACACCCACCGACGTCGTGGCCTGGGTGTCGACAGTCCGCGCCCGTTACCAGGACGGAGACACCCCGCCGGCCCTCGAAACGGAGGGTCTCATCCGCGCTGCCCTCGGCGAACCAGAGCTGGTCGACACCATGCGCGCCGAAACCGTGCTCGACGCCGAGATCTTCGTCCTCGTCCACATACTCCTCGACAGGAACCTGACCGACGCCGAACTGGACGAGTTCCTCGCCGAGGCGGAGGAAGTCGCGGCCGAGTACCAGTAGGCAGCCGCCAGCCTGGGAGGCAGCACCCTGGAACCTCGCCGTGGGAGCATCATCGGCATGATTGTCTGGATCAACGGTGCCTTCGGCGTCGGCAAGACGACCACGGCGGGCCTGCTCGTGGAGCGTCTCCCGGATGCCAAGGTGTTCGACCCCGAGTACGTCGGTTACCTGCTGACGCAGTTCATCGGCTCGCCGACCGGGGACTTCCAGGATCTTCCACTGTGGCGTCACCTCGTCGTCGAGACGATGAGCGGCCTCGCCCGGGAGTACCCGCACCCCTGGATCGCGCCGATGAGCCTCATCAATCCCGCGTACCGGGAGCAGATTCTCGACGGTATCCGTGCGGACGGCGTCGAGGTGCACGAGGTCGTGCTCACGCTGCCCGAGGAGCAGTTGCGCGCCCGCATCGATGCCGACCAGGTCGATGTCGCCGCCCGGCAGTGGCGACACGATCATGTTGCCCGGGCGCTCACCACCTTTGCCGCCGTGACCGGCGCTCAGCTCGTCGACGCGTCCCAGCCGCCCGACCAGGTGGCCGACGCCATCGCCATGAGCATCCGGTCAGTGCCCAGGCGCTGACCCCGCTTCGGCTACCGACGCAGATTTCGCAGTGGGTACATCTGTTGTCGTCGGGGCGACAACAGATGTACCCACCTCGGTTCGACGGTCACGCGGAGGGATCGGCGGGGCCGGTCGACCGGTCAACGGGCGACGTCGTAGACCAGCTTCTGGATGCCGTTGGCGTAGGACTCGCTCTCGACCAGCTTGAGGTTCTGCTTGTCCCGGTCGGTGTCGCTGAACAGCCGCTTGCCCGCGCCGAGCAGCACCGGGAAGACCAGCAGGTGGTAACGGTCGATCAGGCCGGCGTCGGAGAGGTTGCGGTTCAGCGTGGCGCTGCCGTGGATGCTGATCGGCCCGCCCTCGGTCTGCTTGAGGGCGGCGACGTCGTCGAGCGACCGGAGGATGACGATCTCCCCCCAGTTGGTCACCAGATCCTGCTCCTTGAGGCTGGTCGACACGACGTACTTCGGCATCGCGTTGTAGCCGGCGAACTCTTCGGTCATCTTCGGCCACACCGGCGCGAACGCCTGGTAGCTGACCCGGCCCATCATCATCGCGGTGGCCTCGTCCTGCTCCCGGCCCTTGATCTCGTAGGCGGCCTCGTCGAACTCGATGTCGTTGAAGGTCCAGCCCGAGTTGCGGTAGCCCGGTTCTCCACCGGGTGCCTCGACGACGCCGTCGAGCGAGACGAACGCGGTGGCGATGAGGGTACGCATCAGGTTGCTCCTTGCTGGTTGTCTGACGTGCTGTCGTCAGTGCGACGAGCGGGCGTCGCCGGATTCGACAGCCCACGCCGAGAAATGTCCTATCACTTTCGCGGCGCGCGTCCGAGCACCTCAGGCGGGGGCGGCGCGGCGGCGGGCCGCGTCCGGATCGAGCGGCGCACCGGCCGGTACGAGGCTGACCACCCCCGCGGGCAGCCGGACGGGTCGGACGTCCGCGTAGCCGAGCATGCCGGTCACCTCGGGGCCGGTGAGCGCGTACCGCCGACCGAGATCGGTCACCACGGAGATCGCGCCGCCGCTGGCGCCCGGTGCGGCGACCGATTCGACGAGCGCGCCCCGACCCGGCTCCACGAACACGTGGTCGGCGGTCGTCGGCTCGGTCGACCGGTCCGGTGCCCGGGCCGGCACGGGCAGTGCCACCCCCAGCCGCAGCTCGACCGACCCGCTGTCATCGCCGACCCGCGCGCAGACCGTCGACGGGTTCGGCGTGGTCAGCCGGGGCGGGGCCGCCGGTGGCGCGTCGGGCCCGACGGGTACGAGGTCGGGCAGTTGCGGCAGGGCGGCGAACCGGCCGAGGCTGATCTGCTCCGGCTCCCGCTGACCGGTCCGCGCGAGCAGCAGACCGGCCTGTAGCTCGGTGATGCCGGCGAGCCCGTCGCGGAGCACCACCGCGTACTGCCGGCCGCCGCCGGAGTTGCGGACCACCAGCACGTCACCGACCCGGGCCCCGGTCACCCGGGCGGACTGCCGGCCCAGGCCCGGCGGGCTCAGCGGAGTCAGATCGGGACCGGCAGGCACCGAGTTGAGCAGGGCGGCGGCCACCGGGACGGACCGGGAGCGGGTGGTGGCGAGCGCGGCCAGCACCCGCTCGGTGTCCCGGATCAGGTGTCGACGCTGCTGCCAGAGCAGGTGCAGCCCGCCGTCGGCGTCACGCAGCAGCAGTGCGTCCCGGCCCAGCGGTCGGCCGCCGGTACCGCCGGCACCCACCAGCAGCACCGACCGGGTTGCCGCTTCGGGCCCGGTCGGTGACACCGAGCAGACCGTCCACCCGGCGGTGGCCAGCCGGCCCGCCGGAGGCAGCGAGTCGGGTGCGTCGCGGATGCCCAACGGCAGCCCTCTCGGCACCCCGTCGATCGACCGGCGGGACACCAGTACGGTCTTCGGCCGCTGCGCGCCGATGATGAGCAGCGCGGAGGCGTAGTTGAGCACCGGGTGCAGCCGCTCCTCCCGGTAGACGAACCGGGCGCCCGACTCCCTCTCGACGATCACCACGCCCGCGTCGCGCCAGGTCCCACCGCCGCCGGTGAACAGGCCGTACAGGGCCGTGGCACCCAGCCCGACAGCCGCCACCAGGACGCTCGCCAGCGCGGCTCCGGCGAGCCGGCGCGTCGGGGACAGCGCCGGATCGCCGTCCCGGGTCACCAACGCGGCCACCGTCCGCGCCACGGCGAACTGGTACGAGTGCAGCTGGTCCTGCCGCGACGGCAACGTTTCCCCCTCCGGCGAGACGATCGGCGCACAGGATATGCGCTGCGTCGATGTCCCGGGGACCGGGCGTCACGCGACGGATGGTCGCTCACCGGTCGGTAGCATTCCGGCGGTGAGCGTACGTTTCGAGGAACTGGCCTGGCGGGCGACACCGATCGGCGAGATCAGTCTGCGCCGACGTCGCGATCCTCGGCTCGACCTGGACGTGTACGAGGTCAAGCTCGACGACGAGTTTCTGATGTCGAGCCTGTTCACCGCCGGGGAGATCGAGCTGGCCCGGTTGGGGTTGGCGGCGCTGGCCGGCGACCGCCTCGACGTGGTCGTCGGTGGGTTGGGGCTGGGCTACACCGCCCGCACCGCGCTGGCGGACGACCGGGTCGCCGCCCTGTTGGTGGTGGAGGCGGTCGAGGACGTCATCGACTGGCACCGGCGCGGCCTGCTGCCCTTCGCCGCCGGACTGGCCACGGACCCGCGTACCCGGCTGGTGCGGGCCGACTTCTTCGCCCAGGTGGCCGGTCCGCACGGCCTCGACCCCGACGACGCGGGGCGTCGCTTCCACGCGGTGCTGCTGGACGTCGACCACTCCCCCCGCCACCCGCTGCACCCGAGCCACGCCGCCTTCTACCGGCCGGACGGGTTGCGCCGGCTGACGCGGCTGCTGCATCCCGGCGGGGTGTTCGCCCTCTGGTCGGACGACCCACCGGACCCGGACTTCGAGGCCGCCCTGGCCGCGGTCTTCCCCACCCACCACAGTCACGTGGTGCGGTTCGCCAACCCGCTGACCGGCGGCGCGTCGGCCAATACCGTCTACCTGGGGAAACTTCCCGACTGATCTCGCCCGTGCGGCCACACGGTCGGCATGATCCGGGCAGCAGCGGGTAGCCGGGTCGGCAACCGCGCCCGGACCGGCCGGGCGGCCGGGTGGGAGGTGGAGATGCGTGCCCTGCTCTGGGTCGTGGGCGTGGTCGCAGGGGTGCTGGTCCTGCTGGGGCTGCTGCTCGAAGCGGTCCAGTGGTTGGTGATCATCGGTCTGGTCGCGCTCGCCGCGGTGATCGTGCTGGCCTTCGTGCGGGGCCGCCGGTCCGCCCACAACTACCCCAACCGCCGCTGAGTGCCTCTCGTCCCGGCCGCGGCGGTCAACTCGTCGTCGTAGCGGGCGAGGGCTCGTCCGTCGGCGGAGTACGCGATCAGCCGGCCGTGGGCCATGGTGGCCGAACGGAATGAGAACGTCCGCACACCGGGATAGGCGGCCAACAGCGGGATGGTCCGGGGTGGGCCGCCCGGGGCGGAGTGGTAGTCCAGCCGCGCCACCTGGTCGGAGACCACACCGTTGACGCGCACCTTGGTCTTCTCGCTGCGGGTGCCGAAGGTGACCGGGGCGCCGGTGCCGTAGCGGGCGCACTCCACCTGCCCCCGGCAGACGAAGAAGTACCGCGGATTGACCACGTCCGGCAGGCCGTACGCCTTGAAGGTGGGGTCGGCTCCGGCGGGCAACGGCTGCACGGCGAAGAACGCCAGTGCCCCGAGGGACGCGACGGCCACCCGCAGCCAGCCTCGCCGGAGAGACCGAGCGGGCTGGGTGCGGTTGGCGGTCAGCGCGACCGCGCCGAATCCCGCCACACAGAGCGCGACCGCGCCCACGGCGCGGGCGTTCTCGAAGAGGAACTGCACGCCGGGTCGCATCGACACCGGAGCCAGCACCGCACCCAGCGACAGCACCATGCTGGCCAGCAGCAGGGCGCCGGCGACCTTCCGGGTCACGCCGACGGAACCCACCAGCAGCATCGCGGCCAGCACCGTCCAGACCTGGTGATGGGTCCAGGAGACCGGCGACGCGGCCACGGTGGCGCAGCCGACCAGCACCGCCGCGTGCCCCGGACGCCCCAGCCGGGACAGCCCCCGCGCCCGCAGCACCGCCAGGGCGCAGATGACGAGCACCAGGGCGAACCAGACCAGCGGCAGGGCTCCCGGGTCCAGGCCGAGACGAAGCAACATCCCGTGCACCGACTGGTTGCCCAAGGACGCCAGGTTGCCGATCCGGGAGGTCTGGGTGACCGTGCCCGCCCAGTAGGTCAGGCTCTCGGCGGGCAGGATGGCCAGGGCGAGCGCCCCACAAGCGACGAAGGCGCCCAGCGCTCGGCCGGCGTCGCGGTACCGGCCGCAGACCAGGAAGTAGAGCACGAACAGCAGCGGGGTCAGTTTGATCGCCGCCGCCACGCCGACCAGCAGGCCGCGCGTCCGCGACGGTGGTGCCATCCCGTCGAGCAGCGCCATCAGCACGATGAAGATGCTCACCTGACCGAAGCGCAGGTTGCTCTGCACGGGAGCGGCGACCATCAGCACCACCGCGACCGCCGCGATGCTGACCGCCGCCGACGTCGTCGCCCGGCCCTCGGTCGCACCGGGCAACGGTGTGGCGGTGCGGCCGGCGGCGAGCGCGCGACCGACCGGGACGGCGAGGGCGATCACGGCGGCGCAGGTCGCCGCCAGCCAGAACGCTTCGACCACACCCAGCGGCACGGTCGTGATCGGCCAGAGCACGAGCGCCGCGAAGGGCGGGTAGGTGAACGGCCCCCCGTTCGGCGCCACGTACCCGTAGAGCGGTCGCCCGGCGCGCAGGTCGGTCAACGCTCCGTGATAGATGTGCAGGTCGGACAGGCGGTCCGGGCGTCGCAGCACCAGGGCGACGGAGACCAGCGCCGCGACCGCGAATCCGACCCACAGCAGCGCCGCTCGACGATCCCGCATGCACAGAGAATAGATCTCCCCGGACCGCTGGGCGTGCGGCCGTTCGCCGCTCGGCGCGGCTCCGCCACCGCTCAGCGCGGCTGCCGCGCCACGCCTTGTGACGCCCACCCGCCGACGAAGACAATCATCGATGTTCTGAGAGCCGGACGAGGTAGGGCACCGGGCAGCCCTCGATCGGAACACCACCATGTCCCCTTCCGTCCGGAGGACCCGTTCCATGAGAAGAGAGTTCCGACTGTGGTCTGCCGTCCTGGCGACCATCGTCCTGACCGCGTTCGCCGCGCTGTCGCTGCCGACATCGGCCTCGGCCGCGACGCTGACCGAGGTGACGAACTTCGGCACCAACCCGAGCAACCTGCGGATGTACCTCTACGTACCCGACCGGGTCGCGCCACGGCCGGGTCTGCTGGTGGTGGTCCACTACTGCACCGGCAGCGGGCCCGCGATGTACTCGGGCACCCAGTACGCCCGCCTGGCCGACCAGTACGGCTACATCGTGATCTACCCGTCGGTGACCCGCAGCAGCCAGTGCTTCGACGTCTACTCGCAGCAGGCGTTGCGGCGCGGTGGCGGCAGCGACCCGGTCGGCATCATGTCGATGGTGGACCACGTCCGGAACCGCTATCCGGTGGACCCGGCCCGGATCGCCGCGACGGGCACCTCGTCCGGCGCGATGATGACGAACGTCCTGCTCGGGCTCTACCCGGACGTGTTCCGCGCCGGTGCGGCGTTCGCCGGCGTGCCGTTCGGCTGCTTCGCGACCACCGGCGGCTCGGAATGGAACAGCGAGTGCGCCAACGGGCAGATCAACCGCACTCCGCAGCAGTGGGGGGACCTGGTGCGCAACGCCTACCCCGGCTACACCGGACCCCGGCCGCGGATGCAGATCTGGCACGGCACCAACGACGAGATCCTGCGCTACCCCAACTTCGGCGAGCAGATCGAGCAGTGGACCAACCTGCACGGGCTGAGCCAGACCCCGACCTTCACCGACAGTCCGCAGTCCGGCTACACCCGGACCCGGTACGGCGGTTCCGGCGGTACCGCACCGGTCGAGGCGATCAGCATGCAGGGCGTGTCGCACAACCTGCCGGTCGACGCCGCGCAGGCCATCCGGTTCCTCGGACTCGACACCGCGTCCCCCACCCCGACGCCGACGCTCACTCCCACCCCAACCCCCACCCCCACTCCCACGCCGACGCCGACGCCGACGGTCACTCCCACGCCGACGCCGACGCCCACCACGCCGCCGCCAGGCACGGGCTGCCGGGTCGGGTACGCGGTGAACGCCTGGAACACTGGGCTGACCACGTCGGTGACCATCACCAACACCGGCGTCACGGCGGTCAACGGCTGGAACCTGTCGTTCACCCTGCCCGGCGGGCAGACCATCACGAACGGCTGGAACGCGACCTACTCGCCGACGTCCGGGGCGGTGACCGCCCGCAACGTCTCCTACAACGGGACCATCGCCCCCAACGGCTCGGTCACCATCGGCTTCCAGGCCAACCACAGCGGCAACACCGCCAGCCCGTCCTCGTTCACCCTCAACGGCACCACCTGCGCGGTCGGCTGACCGTCGCACCCGGCCCGGTGTCCGTACGGCTACCGCCGTACGGACACCGGCGTCGCCACCGCTCGTTTGGCTTGAGGCAAACCGGAAGATATATTCCTGTCGATATCAGGAAAGCGCTTGCTCTGCGTCGTTCACCACTCCGGCACGCGCTCCGCCACCACACCCGTTCCCGGAGGAACCCGCATGCTGTTCAGGACAGGAAGACGAAACCCTCGGCGCTGGCTGGTCGTCGTCAGCACGATGGCGCTGCTCGGCGTCGGCGTGCTGGTGGCCTCGCCGAGCGCCCAGGCCGCGACGGTCGACCCCAACGCCACCTATGTGTTCGTCAACCGGCACAGCGGCAAGGCGATGGACGTGTGGAACTGGTCCACCGCCGACAACGCCCCGGTCAACCAGTACGCCCGCAACGACGCCGCCGTCCAGCAGTGGCGGTTCGTCGACGTGGGGAGCGGCTACTACCAGGTCCGCTCCGTACACAGCGGCAAGGTCCTCGAACTGCCGAACGCCACCGACGGTGTCCAACTCGTGCAGAACACCGCGGCCAGCGGCAACACCCGCCAGCACTTCCGACTCGCCGACTCCGCCGGCGGGTACGTCCGGTTCGTCAACCGGCACTCCAACAAGGTCCTCGACGTGTGGGGCTGGTCCACCGCCGACGGCGGCATGATCTCCCAGTACCAGGACCACGACGGCGCCAACCAGCAGTGGCAGCTGGTCACCCTGGGCGGCGGAAACGGCACCGGGTGCGGCAGCGGCTCGTTCCAGGCCGAGGCGGTGCTCAACGGCGGCACCTGGACCGCCCGCAACGGCGGCAGCACCGTCTACTCCGGCAGCAGCATGCAGGCCGCCGTGCAGGCGGCGGTGAACAGTCTCAGCGCCGGCCGGACCAGCAAGCAGCGGGTGGTGGTACGCGGCTCCGGCTCGATCAGCGCCGGCTCGCGCATCTCCCTGCCCAGCTACACGACGATCGACGTCTGCGGCACGATAAACGTGACCGGCTCCGGCTCCGGTGACCAGGCGCCGATCTACTCGCGCGGCACCACCCAGGTCGAGGTGCAGAACCTCACCGTCACCGGCACGCCGCTCTACGGCATCTTCATGCGCAACGTGACGAACGTGATCCTCGGCCAGATCGACCTGCGCGTCTCCAGCGGGCTGGGGGTACGGATCGACAACCGGGGCGACACCAGCCAGTGGACGCGCAACGTGCGCATCGACAACGTGTACGTCTCCGGCACCAGCACGCACGGCGTGGAGACGTACGGCGTGGACGGGCTGACCGTCGGCACCGTGACCGCCCGTAACGTCGGCGGTTCCGGCCTGCTGCTCAACGAGACCATCAACGCCACCGTGACCACGGTCGACGCGGAGAACGCCGGCACCGGCACCGGCTACGCGGCGTTCCGCACCGCCAACCGCGCCGGCCGGATCGGCTCCGGCTACCCGATCAACATCCGGGTCGGCACCGTACGGGCACGCGGCGGCGGCCGGGGCATCTTCTGCGTCTCCGAATCCGGCGGCGTGGCGGTCAACCGGGTCGACATCGCCAACACCGGCAACAACGCGATCCTGATCGAGAACTGCTACGGCGTGGACATCGCGGCCGGCGGCGGCACCATCAGCGGCGGCGGAGAGGTCCGGCTGGCGGCGCGGACGGAGTTCCCCGGCAACCGGGACATCACCCTGCGGAACTTCACCCTGGTCAACAGCCGGATCCTGGAGAGCCCCTGCACGACCAACCTGACCATCAGCAACGTCAACCTCAGCAATTCGAGCATCAGCCGCTGCTGACCGTGCCGGGGCCGCCCGGATGTCTCCGGGCGGCCCCGGCCACGTCGGCCCGGCAGGCAACCACCCGGCGCGCGGGTAGGCCGGGAACGTCCGGCGGCCGAACGGCACCCTCGGGCACCCCGGCCGGCGCCGGTTGACAGATCATGGGGGCGATCCCAGACTGGCTCGCGTCGATCCGTCGGCCGCCGGTGAGGAGCCTGGATGAAGATCGCCGATGCCCGGGTCATCGTCACCTGTCCCGGCCGCAACTTCGTCACGTTGAAGATCGTGACGGACGACGGAGTGACCGGGGTCGGCGACGCCACGCTCGCCGGCCGGGAACTCGCGGTCGCGAGCTACCTGACCGAGCACGTCGTGCCGCTGTTGATCGGCCGGGAGGCCGACCGGATCGAGGACACCTGGCAGTACCTGTACCGGGGGGCGTACTGGCGACGTGGCCCGGTGACGATGAGCGCCATCGCGGCGGTGGACACCGCGCTCTGGGACATCAAGGGCAAGGTGGCCGGGCTGCCCGTCTACCAACTGCTGGGCGGCCGCAGTCGCGACGGGGTCGCCGTCTACGGCCACGCGAACGCGCCCACCGTGGACGGGCTCCTCGCCGAGCTGGCCCGCCACCTCGATCTCGGGTACCGCGCCATCCGGGTGCAGTGCGGCGTGCCCGGGCTGACCGACACCTACGGGGTGGGACAGGACAAGCCGGCGGGCACGGCCGTCCCGGCCGAGACCGTGTGGAGCAGCGAACGGTATCTCCACCACGTGCCGTCGGTCTTCGCCCAGGTTCGCAGCGAGTTCGGGCCGGAGGTGAAGTTGCTGCACGACGTGCACCACCGGCTCACTCCGATCGAGGCCGCGCGGCTGGGCAAGTCCCTGGAGCCGTACGCGCTGACCTGGCTGGAGGATCCGGTGCCGGCGGAGTTGCAGGAGGGCTACCGGCTGATCCGTCAGCACACCACCACGCCGATCGCCGTCGGCGAGGTGTTCAACACCGTCTGGGACTGCCAGCAGCTCATCACCGAGCAGCTCATCGACTACGTACGGGCCACCGTCGTGCACGCGGGAGGCATCACCCACCTGCGCCGCATCTTCGACCTCGCCCACCTGTACCACGTACGCAGCGGGTCGCACGGCACCACCACCATGTCCCCGGTGTGCCTGGCCGCGGCCCTGCACCTCGACGTCAGCATCCCCAACTTCGGTCTGCAGGAGTACCTGCCGTACACCGAGGCGACCGACGCGGTCTTCCCGCACTCGTACCGCTTCGCCGACGGCTGCCTGCACCCGTCCGAGGAGCCGGGGCTCGGCGTCGACATCGACGAGGAGTTGGCCGCGCGGCACCCGTACCGGCCGGCTTCGCTGCCGGTCAACCGGCTGGAGGACGGCACCCTGCACAACTGGTGACGTGACGCTCGGCCTGCACCGCTGAGCCAGGCGGCACCCGGCGCGCCAGGGCCCGGCGCGGACAGGTCCGCGCCGGGCCCGGTGTGGTGCTGACGGATCAGCTCCCGGAGCAGGCGAGGCTACCGGATGGCCCGGTGCCGGTGCCCTGGAAGCCGAAGCTGGCGGTGCCGCCGGCGGCGACGTTGCCGTTGTAGCTGACGTTGCGGAACGTCACATTGCCACTGGTGCCGCTGGGGTTGGCGTTCCACGTGTTGGTCAACGAGCTGCCGCCCGGAAGTCCGATGGTCACCGCCCAGCCGTTCAAACTGCTGGAACCCGCGGTGACCCGGATCTGAGCGACGAAGCCACCGTTCCACTGGTCCAGCGACGCCACCGATGCGGTGCATCCGGATCCACCGGGCGGCGGGCTGCTCGGCGGGGGGCTGCTCGGCGGCGGAGTCGTGGTTGGCGGCGGGGTGGTGGGCGGCGGGGTGGTCCCGCCCGCGTTCAGGGCTTCGAGCGTCGCGTTGTACGCCTGCTTCTTGTTCCCGTTGTTGTCGAACAGCAGCGGGGTGCCGTACGAGCGCCACGAGTCGCTGTCCCGGATGCCCCACACGGTGATGCCGTTGCACCGCGGGACCGCGAGGCAGTCCTGGACCACCCGACGGTACGTGTCCGCCTGCTGGGTGCCGGAGCCTTCGATGTCCAGCTCGGTGATCTGCACGTCCACGCCGAGCGCGGCGAAGCTGGACAGCGTGGTGCGGTAGTTGCTGTTGTACGCCGACTGCGCGTTGAAGTGGGACTGGAACCCGACGCAGTCGATCGGCACGCCGCGCTGCTTGAAGTCCTGCACCATCCGGTAGACGGCCTGGGTCTTGGCCCAGGTCCAGTTGTCGGTGTTGTAGTCGTTGTAGCAGAGCTTGGCGCCCGGGTCGGCGGCCCGGGCGGCCCGGAACGCGGCCTCGATCCAGTCGTTGCCGGTGCGCTGCAGGTTCGAGTCACGTCGCGCGCCGTTGTTGCCGTCGTCGAACGCCTCGTTCACCACGTCCCACGAGTCGATCTTGCCGCGGTAGTAGGTCGCGACCTGCGTGACGTGGTTGAGCATCGCGTTGCGCAGCGCGGTGCCCGACATGTTCTGCATCCAGCCGGGCTGCTGCGAGTGCCAGGCCAGGGTGTGGCCCCGCACCTTCCAGCCCCGGGACAGGGCGTGGTTGACGATCCGATCGGCGTTGGTGTAGGTGAATCGACCCTGCTGCGGCTCGAGCGCGTCGATCTTCATCTCGTTCTCGGCCGTGACCGAGTTGAACTCGCGGTTGAGAATGCCGACATAGGTCGAGTCGGACAGCTTGTTCGCCGCCACCGCGGCACCGAAGTACCGCCCGGACTGGGCCGCGGCCGCACCGAGGGTGGACTCGGCGGCCTGGGCGCTGGAGGTCGCCACCACCACGCTGGTGGCGACGAGGGCGAGACCGACTGCGGCCGAGACCAGCGCGGCGCGCGGTCGCAGTCGGGTTGCCGGCCGCCCGCTGGCGCGGGCGTGGGCGTTGTTCATGGCGTGAGCCTTTCGACGAAGCCGTGCTGATGAATAGCCGGCCCCGACTACTGCCCAGCACGATGGCTCTCCGTCGCCGACGCGGTCGCCCGGATGCCGCGTCGGCCGGTGCACTCAGCCCGCCATCGTGAGTAGATCGAGGCTGTTGTATCGAAAACCTTATCGAAACAGCTCCGAAAGCTCAACGCGCCCCGGAACTCTTTGACCGTTCGTCCCGGTCGCTATCCGAAACCGCTGCCGTCGGCGCGCCACAGGTGGAGGTGTCACGCCGGTGAGATCTGGGCCCCCGAAACTTTCGGCCTGGCCAACCGGTCCGCGGTGGCACCGAGCGTATCGGTCAGCCAGCGCAGCTGCCGCCGGGTGTGGGTGGCCTCCCCGTGCTCGTGTCCGTTGAACGGATAGACATGCATCACGCGCTCGGGACGCGGGCCGAACGCGGTGGCGCCGTAATGGTTGTAGGCGGCGAACCCGGTGCTCGGGGGGCACACCATGTCCCGCAGTCCGATGCCGAAGTGGACCGGCGCGTGGGCCCGACGGGCGAAGCTGACCCCGTCGACGTAGGACAACGTGCGACGTACCGCCGGCTCCGCGTCGCGGTTGACCGCGAGGTAGTTGGCGATCTCGCCGTACGCCCCCACCTCGGTGATCTCGAGGGCCCGCTGCGGGTGACAGAGGAACGGCGCGGTGGTGAGCACCGCGGCCAGTTCGACGTCGAGCCCGGCGACGGCAAGGGCCAGTCCGCCGCCCTGGCTGTTGCCCGCCGCCACCACGCCGTGCGGGTCGACCCCCGGAAGGGCGCGCGCCGCCTCGACCGCGCGCGCCGCGTCGGTGATGAGCCGGCGGTAGTAGTAGCCCTCCGGGGTCATGATGCCGCGGGTCAGCGGCGACGGCCCCCCGGGTGCCTCGCCGTGCGGGTCCGGGGTGTCCCCCGCGCCGTACCGGCCGGACTGTCCCCGGGCGTCCATGAGCAGGTGGGCGTAGCCGGCGGCCGGCCAGATCAGGCGTTCGTGCGGCAGCCCCCGGCCACGCCCGTAGCCGACGTACTCCACGATCACCGGCAGCGCCTCGTCCACCCCGGCCGGGCGGTTGTACCAGGCCCGTACCGGGTCGCCGCCGAACCCGGCGAAGGTGACGTCCCAGCTGTCCACCAGGCGCAGGTCGGTCGGCTCAGGCCGCACGTCGAGCAGCACCGGCGACTGCGCCGCCGCATCGAGGGTCGAGCGCCAGAACTCGTCGAAGTCGGCGGGCTCGGCCACGGCCGGCGCGTACTGCCGTAACTGGTCCAGTGGAAGGTCGAACAGGGGCATGGCTCCTCGCAGCGGGCTCGGTCACGAATGCGGTGGCGGTGCGGTGCTTTCCCGGATCACCAGCTCGGCGACCAGGTCTATCCGGCTGGTGGGCAGGGCGTTGCCGCGGGCGAGATCGAGCAGCATCTGGGCGGCGGTGCCGGCCATGTCGCGCAGAGGCTGGTTGACCGTGGTCAGGGCCGGACCGACCCAGGCCGAGAGCGGAAGGTTGTCGTAGCCGACCACCGACACGTCACCCGGCACGTCCAGGCCGAGCTGCCGAGCCGCCCGCAACACCCCGAGCGCCTGCAGGTCGGAGCCGGCGAAGATCGCCGACGGCCGGTCCGACCGGCTGAGCAACTCGATGCCGTGGGTGTAGCCGGCGTCGAGGTGGAAGTTGCCGTGCCGGATCAGCGTGGCATCGATCGGAACGCCGAGTTCCTCGTGGGCGCAACGGAAGCCGGCGGTGCGGGCCCGGGCGCAGAGCACGTCGCGCGGACCGGAGATGACCGCGATCCGGCGGTGCCCGAGATCCAACAGGTGCCGGGTGGCGATCAGCCCGCCGTTCCAGTTGTTGGAGCCGACGGTGGGCACGGAGGCCACGCTGGCGCTGTCGGTGTCGATGACGACCACGGGGATCGACTGGCGCTGCAACTGTTGCCGCTGCGGATCGGTGAGGTTGCACATCACCAGCAGCACTCCCAGGGGACGCCGGGCGACCACCGCGTCGACCCAGGACTGCGGCGGTCGGCGGGCGGCACTGAGCTGCGACAACATCACGTTCACCCCGGTCAGGGCGGCTACCGCCTCCACCCCCCTGATGATCTCCAGAGCCCAGTCGGAGCCGAACTCGTGGAAGACCAGGTCGATCTGGCCCTCGCCGGGGGCGCGGCGAGCGCGTCGACGGTAGCGGTGTCGCTGCAGGCTGGCCTCGACCCGCGCGCGGGTCACGGCGGCGACGTCCGACCGTCCGTTGAGGACCTTGGAGACCGTCGCCGAGGAGACACCGACCTCCCGGGCGATGGTCGCGATGGTGGCGGAGCCCAGCGCTGCCGACGACCGCTTCTCTGCCATCCGATCCTCTGCAACGAATCCGAAAATTTCGGAGACTGTAACACGCCGCGAGCCACCAGAGGGTGACCCGAGTCGATGCCAGCCACTCGCGGCGATGAATTCCGGCAATCGCTTACCAGCACGACAGGTGTGGTCTGGCCAGTCTTTCCGCAACCCTTGACACACCCTGTTGACGCCCTTAGGTTCCCCGACACAGGTATCCGACTGGTTTCCGAAAATTTCGATAATCGCCGTGTTCCACGGCGGTCGGCGTGGCCTGCCGGGACACCTCCCGGCCCCGGCCGGAGGGGTTCGCATGACAAGTCAGCTGCCCGTCGACGACCGATTGGCGTCCACTCACGCCGATCGGTGGCGTGATCCGACGTTACGACCGGACGAACGGGCCGACGCGCTCATCCCGCTGATGTCGCTCGAGGAGAAGCTCGCCCAGTTGGTCGGGCTGTGGGTCGGCGCGGACGCGTCCGGTGAGGGCGTCGCTCCCCATCAGACCGACATGGTCGAGCACACCCCACCGTGGTCGGAGGCGATCCGGCACGGACTGGGGCAGTTGACCCGGCCGTTCGGGACGGCGCCGGTCGACCCGGTCCTCGGCGCGCGGTCCCTGGCCGCGTCCCAGGCGCAGATCGTCGCGGCGAGCCGGTTCGGGATTCCGGCGCAGGTGCACGAGGAGTGCCTCACCGGCTTCGCCGCCTGGCGGGCGACCGTCTACCCGACGCCGCTGAGCTGGGGCGCGGCCTTCGACCCGGAGCTGGTCGAGGAGATGGCCGGGCTGATCGGCCGGTCCATGCGGGCGGCCGGTGTCCATCAGGGGCTCGCCCCGGTGCTGGACGTCACCCGCGACTACCGCTGGGGGCGCACCGAGGAGACGATCGGCGAGGACCCTTACCTGGTCGGCACGGTCGGCGCGGCGTACGTGCGCGGATTGGAACGGGCCGGTGTGGTCGCGACGTTGAAACACTTCGCCGGCTACTCGGCGTCGCGGGGCGGCCGGAACCTGGCACCGACGGCGATGGGCCGCCGGGAACTGGCGGACGTGATCCTCCCGCCCTTCGAGATGGCCCTGCGACTGGGCGGGGCGCGATCGGTGATGAACTCGTACGCCGAGATCGATGGGGTGCCGGCGGCGGCCGACGTGGAGCTGCTCACCCGGACGTTGCGTGAGCAGTGGGGTTTCGACGGCGTGCTGGTCGCCGACTACTTCGCCGTCCGGTTCCTGCAGACCCTGCACGGCGTCGCCGCCGACGCCGCGGCGGCGGCCCGGCTGGCGCTGCGGGCGGGCATCGACGTGGAGCTGCCCACCGTGGACGCCTACGGCGCGCCGCTGGCGGCGGCGGTGCGCTCCGGTGAGGTCAGCGAGGCGCTCGTCGACCGGGCCCTGCGGCGGGTGCTGATCCAGAAGATCGAGCTGGGCCTGCTCGACGAGAGCTGGCGGGAGTTGCCGGCGGACGTCGAGGCGCTGCGCTTCGACGACGAGGCCAGCCAGGCCGTCGCCCTGCGACTGGCCCGCCAGTCCGTCGTGCTGCTCCGCAACCAGGACGGGCTGCTGCCCCTCGCCGCCGACCAGCGGGTCGCGCTGGTCGGGCCGGTCGCCGACGACGCGATGGCGATGCTCGGCTGCTACACCTTCCCGCTGCACGTCGGGGTGCACCACCCCGAGCACGGCACGGGCGTCGAGATCCCGTCCCTGCGCGAGGAACTTCAACGGCGGTGTCCGCAGCTGACCCACGTACCGGGTACCGACATCACCGGCGACGACACCTCAGGCATCGCGGCGGCGGTCCAGGCGGCCACCGACGCCGACGTCTGCGTCCTGGCCGTCGGCGACCGGGCCGGCATGTTCGGCCGGGGCACCTCCGGCGAGGGTTGCGACGCGGTCGACCTCCAGCTACCCGGGGTGCAGGCCGAACTGGTACGCGCGGTGCTGGCCACCGGCACCCCGGTCGTCCTGGTGGTCCTCTCCGGCCGGCCGTACGCCCTCGGCGACGCGGTGGACCGGGCCGGCGCCATCGTGCAGGCGTTCTTCCCGGGTCAGCTCGGCGGTCAGGCGGTGGCCGAGATCCTCACCGGCGAGGTGGACCCGTCCGGGAGGCTGCCGGTCAGCGTGCCCCGGCACGCCGGCGGGCTGCCCGGCACCTACCTCACGCCCATCCTGGGCCGACGTTCCAAGGTGTCGTCGGTGGACCCGACGCCGGCGTTCCCGTTCGGCCACGGTCTCAGCTACACCACCTTCGAGTGGAGCGACGCCGCGGTCGGCGACGCGCCGGGCGGCGACACCGGGGAACCGACGACCTGGCCGGTCGACGGGGAGGTGACCGTCGGGGTCACCGTCCGCAACACCGGTGCCCGGGCCGGCACCGAGGTGGTCCAGCTCTACCTGCACGATCCGGTGGCGCAGACCACCCGGCCCGTGGTGCGCCTGATCGGGTACGCGCGGGTGCCGGTGGAACCCGGCGGGGCGGCGCGGGTCAGCTTCGCGGTCCCCGCCGATGTCACCTCGTTCACCGGCCTGCACGGCCGGCGCGTGGTCGAGCCCGGTGAGGTGCACCTGCGGCTCAGCCGCTCCAGCGGCGACGTGGTGGCCAGCCTGGCGCTGCGGCTGGCGGGCGACGAACGCGAGGTCGGCCACCACCGGGAGCTGCTGTCCCGGGTACGCGTCGAACCGGTCGCCGGGCCGACGGCGGGGAGTCGGCCATGAGCAGCGTGACCACCCTGACCCCGTCGCCGCCCAGCCCCGACGCGACGACACCGGAACCGCCGCCACGCGTCGCCCGGCAGACCTGGCGGCGGGCGCTGCGGCGGGACTGGCAGTTGTACTCGCTGGCGATCCTGCCGCTGCTGTTCTTCCTGATCTTCCGGTACCTGCCGATGCTGGGCAACATCATCGCCTTCCGGCGCTTCCAGCCCGGCGGCAACATCTTCGGTGAGTACTGGGTCGGGCTGCGGTACTTCAAGATGTTCCTGAACGATCCGACGTTCTGGAACGTCTTCACCAACACGCTGGTCCTGGGCGCGCTGACCCTGCTGTTCTGCTTCCCGCTGCCGATCGTGCTGGCGCTGCTGCTCAACGAGGTACGGGCCCGCAAGCTCAAGCGGTTCGTGCAGTCGGTGTCCTACCTGCCGCACTTCCTGTCCATCGTGATCGTGGCGGCCATCGTCATGCAGCTGTTGTCCATGGACGGCACGGTCAACCAGCTGGTCCGCGCCGGTGGCGGTGAGGCCATTCCGTTCCTGCAGCGGCCCGAGTGGTTCCGCACCATCTACGTCTCCTCGGAGGTCTGGCAGACCGTCGGCTGGGGCACGATCCTCTACCTGGCGGCGCTCACCACCATCGACGACGACCTCTACGAGGCGGCCCGTATCGACGGGGCCAACCGGTGGCGGCAGACCTGGCACGTCACGCTGCCGGGCATCCGGCCGACGATGGTGACGCTGCTGATCCTCAACATCGGCGCCTTCATGGCGGTCGGCTTCGAGAAGATCCTGTTGCTGTACAACCCGTTGACCTATCCGACCGCGGACGTGATCTCGACGTATCTGTTCCGGATGGGCTTCCAGTCCAGCAACTTCAGCTACGCCGCCGCGATCGGGCTGTTCGAGGCGGTGATCGGGTTGATCCTGGTCGTCTCGGCGAACCTGATCGCCCGCCGCACGGTGGGGACGAGCCTGTGGTGACCGTCGACACCGCCGAGCGGCCCACCGGTTCCGCGAGCCGTCCCCGTCGCCGCGGCATCCAGGAGACCCGGGGCTACCGGGTGTTCCGGGTGGTCAACGGGATCATCCTGACCCTCGTGGTGGTGGTGACGCTCTATCCGTTCGTCAACATCGTGGCCCGCTCGTTGAGCGACGAGGCGTACATCATCGCCGGCCAGGTGAACCTCGTGCCGCGCGGGTTCACCCTGGACACCTACCAGTTGCTGATGTCCGACCCGTTGTTCTGGACGAACTACCGCAACACCGTGTTCTACACGGTCACCGCCACGGTCATCTCGATCGTGATGACCACCTGCTACGCGTACGTGCTGTCGAAGAAGCAGCTCAAGGGGCGCGGCGCGCTTGTCGGCATCGCGGTCTTCACCATGTTCTTCACCGGCGGCCTGATCCCCAACTACGTCCTGGTCACCAGCCTGGGCCTGAAGAACAGCGTCTGGGCCATCGCGCTGCCCAACGCGATAAACGTGTTCAACCTGCTGGTGATGAAGGCGTTCTTCGAGAGCCTGCCGACGGAGTTGGAGGAGGCCGCCGCCGTCGACGGGCTCAACACGTACGGCATCCTGCTGCGGATCGTGCTGCCGCTGTCGAAGGCCATCGTCGCCACGATGGTGCTCTTCTACGCGGTGGCCTTCTGGAACTCCTGGTTCGCGGCCTTCCTCTACATGGACCGGCAGGAGCTGTGGCCGGTCACCGTGTACCTGCGCAACCTGATCGCCGGTGCCACCGGCGCGGAGAACGTCGGGGCGATCACCGAGGCGAACGAGGTACAGGCCGAGGCGACGCTCAAGGCCGTGACCATCGTGCTCACCACCCTGCCGATCCTCCTGGTATATCCCTTCGTCCAGCGGTACTTCGTCCGGGGCATCATGCTCGGCGCGGTCAAGGGCTGACCAGTAGCGAACACCCCTCCCACCACCGAGTTGAAAGGATCCCGCCATGTTCCGCAGATCGTGGCGTCACGCTGCGGCGGCTGCCGCCGTGCTGCTGGCCCTCGGCAGCGTCACCGCCTGTGGCGACGACTCGTCCGACAGCGAGGACCTGTCGGAGAACCGGGCCGGCGCGATGGAGAACTACGCCGTCGGTACCCAGTTCAAGGCCACCGAGCCGCTGTCCTTCTCCGTCCTCTACAACAACCACCCGAACTACCCGCTGAAGGAGGACTGGCTGTTCTGGACGGAGTTGAAGTCCCGGACGAACGTCAGCCTCGAGAAGGTCGCGGTGCCGCTGAGCGACTACAACCAGAAGCGCAGCCTGCTCATCGGTGCCGGCGACGCTCCCCTGCTGATCCCGAAGACCTATCCGCCGGACGTGCACGCGTACGTCTCCTCGGGGGCGATCCTGCCGGTCAGCGACTACCTCGATCTGATGCCGAACTTCAAGGACAAGATCGAGAAGTGGAACCTGAAGCCTGAGATCGACACGCTGCGCCAGCAGGACGGCAAGTTCTACCTGCTGCCCGGCCTGCATGAGAAGCCCTGGCACGAGTACTCGCTCGCGGTCCGCACCGACATCCTCGAAGAGCTGAACCTCCAGGTCCCGAAGACCTGGGACGAGGTCTACACCATGCTCAAGGCGATGAAGGCGGCGTACCCGGACGTCTACCCGTTCTCCGACCGGTTCAGCCAGCCCAACCCGGCCGGCAACCTGCTCAACATGCTGGCCGCGTCGTACGGTCTGGCCGGCGCGGGCTGGAACTTCCAGCACGTCAGCTGGAACGACCAGGCGCAGCAGTTCGAGTACACCGGCGCCACCGAGCAGTACAAGCAGATGCTGCAGTACCTCAACAAGCTGGTGTCGGAGAAGCTGCTCGACCCGGAGAGCTTCACCCAGACCGACGACCTGGCCCGGCAGAAGCTCGCCAACAGCAAGTCCTTCGTGATCAGCAGCAACGCTCAGACGTTGGTGAACGACTACCGGCCGGACCTGGCCGCGACCAACCCGAAGGCGAAGATCACCAAGATCCCGCTGCCGATCGGCCCGGCCGGTGAGATCAACCCGGCCAGCCGGCTGGAGAACGGCATGATGATCTCCTCGAAGGCCCGCGACAGCAAGAACTTCGTGGCCATGATGCAGTTCGTCGACTGGCTCTGGTACGCCGACGAGGGGCAGGAGTTCGCCAAGTGGGGCGTCGAGGGCACCACCTTCGTCAAGGACGCCAGCGGCAAGAAGACCCTCTCTCCGGACGTCGACATGGTCGGGCTCAACCCCGGCGCGCCCAAGCACCTGCAGAAGGACTTCGGCTTCGGCAACGGCGTGTTCGCCTACGGCGGCAAGCCCGAGCTGGTGCAGGCGTTCTTCTCGCCCGAGGAGCAGGAGTTCCAGCAGGTGATGAACGCCCGGGCGCCGAAGTCGCCGCCGCCGCCGTACCCGCTGAACGACGAGGAGCGCGAGCAGGTTTCGCTCTGGGAGACCCCGCTGAAGGACCACGTCTACCAGGCCACGCTCCAGTTCGTGCTCGGGCAGCGTGACTTCGCCGAGTGGGACGCCTACGTGGCGGAGTTGAAGAGCAAGAACATGGACGCCTACCTGGAACTGGTCAACGAGGCGCACAAGCGCTACCAGGAGAAGAACTAGCAGACCTGTCCGGTCCGGTCGTGTCGGCGCGACCGGACCGGGCACCCTCCACCCCGAGCACAGGGACGACGATGCGGATCACCGTTGCGGAGCAACCCGTCGGCCGGCTGAGCGACGCGTGGCGCCTGGCCGTCGGCACCGGCCGGCTCGACCTGGCCCTGCGCCGCGACTACCAGGACTCGTTGGCGCTGGTCCAACGCGAGATCGGCTTCCGGTACATCCGCGGGCACGGCCTGCTCAGCGACGGCGTCGGGGTGCACCGACCGTACGAGCACCGCGGCCGACGCCAGGTCCGGCACGCCTTCGGCTACCTCGACCAGATCGTCGACGCCTACCTCGAACTGGGCGTCAGGCCGTTCGTGGAGCTGGGTTTCATGCCCTCCGGGCTGGCCAGCGGCGAGCAGACGGTCTTCTGGTGGCGCGGCAACGTCACCCCGCCCCGGTCGCACACCGAATGGGCCGACCTGGTCCGGGCAACCGTCGGTCATCTCGTGGACCGGTACGGCCTGGACGAGGTACGCGGCTGGCCGATCGAGGTGTGGAACGAGCCCGACCTCAAGGAGTTCTGGCAGGACGCCGACGCCGACGCCTACCACCGGCTCTACGAGGTGACCGCGCACGCGGTGAAGGACGTCGACGCCGACCTCCAGGTCGGCGGCCCGGCGCTCTCCCCCGGCGCCGACGACGGCTGGTTGCCCCGGTTCGCCGAGTTCGTCACCGACCGTTCGGTCCCGATCGACTTCGTCAGCCGGCACGCCTACAGCTCCGGCCCGGCCCAGCACGTGCCGTTCGGCGTACACCAGACCCTCGCTCCGGCGCAGCGGCTGCTGGAGCAGTTCGCCAGCCCGCGCCGGTTGCTCGCCGGCACCGCGCTGGCCGACCTGCCGGTGCACGTCACCGAGTTCAACAGCTCGTACCGGCCGGACAACCCCGTCCACGACACCGCCTTCCACGCCGCCTACCTCGCCCCGGTGCTGGCCGGCGGCGGTGACCTGGTCGACTCCTTCGCCTACTGGACCTTCAGCGACGTGTTCGAGGAGGTGGGTGTCCCGACCACGCTGTTCCACGGCGGCTTCGGCCTGCTCACCCACCGGCAGATCCGCAAGCCCACATACCACCTGTACGCCTTCATGAACCGGCTGGGCACGCAGGTCCTGGCCCGTGGCGCGGACCACCTGGTCACCCGGGACGACACCGGCCGCATCGCGGTGCTGGCCTGGGCACCGGTCGACGTCACCGGCGGCGAACCGGTGAACGGCCACGCCGTACGCCTGTCGCTGCCGGTCACCGACCCGGCCGCCCGCACCGCGTTCCTGCTGCGCTCCTCGGTCAGCGAGGAGTCCGGCAACGCCTGGCGGGCCTGGTGCGAACTGGGCCGACCACCCTCCCCCACCGCCCGCCAACTCGACGTGCTGCGGCAGGCCGCCGAGCCGGCCCGACGGCACGGCTCGCTGCCGGTGCTGGCCGGCCGCGTCGAGCTGGACCTGCACCTGGCCCGGCACGAGGTGACCCTGGCCGAGGTGAGCCCGGTGACCGACGAGACTCCGCCCTGGTGGGACGAGCGGCGACTGCTAGGCGGTGAGCCGTCGTGAGCACCACCACCCGTCGTGAGTTCGGTGCCGGCCCGCTGTCCCGAGGGGCGACGCTGATCTACACCCTGCTGGTGGTGGAGGTGCTGCTCCTGGTCTGCGCGGCGCCCGGCCTGGTGGCGCTGTTCGCGTTGGAGCGGCACGTGAGCAACCTGCCGCTGGTCGCGCTCTGCGCGGTGCCGCTCGGCCCGGCCGTCTCCGCCGCGCTGTACGCCCTGCACCGGCAGCGTCTCGACCTGACCGAGCTGCACCCGGGGCGGCTGTTCTGGCGCGGCTACCGGGCCAACCTGACCGGCTCGCTGCTGGTCTGGGTGCCGACGCTGGTGTGGTTGACCGTCATCGCGGTCAACCTGGTCAACCTGCCGGCGGCGGGGGTGCCCGGCTGGTGGGCGGTGCCGCTGGTGCTGGTCGGTGCCGGGGTGTCGGTGGTCGGGGTCAACGCACTGGTGATCACGTCGCTGTTCACGTTCCGGCTGCGTGACGTGTTCCGGCTGGCCGGGTACTTCGTGCTGCGTACCCCGGTGGTCGCCGCCGGCACCGTACTGCTGCTGGTGGCGGCGACGGCGCTCACCATCGTCGCCTCGGAGGCGGCGCTCGCCGCCCTCGGCTCGGTGCTGGCGCTCGCGCTGGTTCGTGGTGGCGCACCGATGACCGACATCATCGCCGAGGAGTTCGTCGAATGAGCCCGCCCGTCCCGCCCGAGGTGCCCGTCGGTGCCACCGCCGACGCGCTCACTCGGTCTCGGTGGTGAGGGTACGGAGGTTTGCGCGTACCTTCTCGAGCAGTTCGACGAACGTGGCTCGTTGATCGGTCGCCATGCCGGCGGTTGCGGTCTCGGCGAGCGTGCGCCAGGCCGCCTCGATCTTCGGGATGACGGCGCGGCCCTTGGAGGTCAACCGGATCCGGGTGGCCCGCCGATCGCCCGGTACCGGTTCCCTGACGAACCATCCGCCCTGATCGAGGCGACTCAGACTGCGGGTCACCGTGGGTTGCTCCACGCCGAGCCGGGCAGCGATCTCGGAAACCGTCATGCCGTCGGGTTCCTGGCCGAGTATCCACAGCAGGACATCCTGCCCCGGGTGCAGGGCGAGCGCGCTGAGCGCGTCGGCCTGCGCGCTGCGGTACAGCTTGGCCACCTTGACCAGGGCTTTGTTGGTGGCCAGGACATCCGTCAGTTCCACCCGGGCAGTGTACGAGTTGACGAGTCGGCACCAACCGATCCATAGTCGGCTAACATATAGCCGACTATGGAGGAGATGGTCATGGAAACCGGGCTGTCGAACAGGGTCGCCCTCGTCACCGGGGCCTCCGGGGACATCGGCCGCGCCATCGCCCTGCACCTGGCGGCCGAGGGCGCCTCCGTCGCCGTTTCCTGGTACACCAACCAGGACGGTGCCCAGGACGTGGTCGATGCCGTCACAGGAACCGGCGGTCGGGCCTGCGCCGTCCACCTGGATCACGGCAGCCCCACCAGCATGCCGAGGGTCATCGAGGACGTCGCCGAACGGCTCGGGCCGATCACCGTGCTGGTTGCCAACGCCGTGCGGTGGCCCTCCTTCGACGCCGACGAGATCGGTGGTCTCATCACGTCGCTGTCCACCAACACCGTGGGTCCGGTGGCACTGACCGATGCGGCGCTGCCGGCCATGCGTACCGCCGGCTGGGGACGCATCGTCGTCGTGTCGACCGACATCGTCGCGCAACCCATGGCGGGGCCACTCGCCTACGCCACGGCGAAGGGCGCGCTCGAGACCGCCGCGCGGGTGCTCGCCGTCCGGGAAGCCCGCCACGGCATCCTGACGAACATCGTGCGCCCCGGCTTCACCCTCACCGACAAGGCACTGACCGCCCCGTTCCTGGGACCGGACGCGGTCGCCGCCGAGTCGGCGAAGACCCCCACCGGTCGGATCTGCACTCCCGAGGACGTCGCCACCGCCGTCACCTACCTGGTCTCGGCGGCGAACGGTCACGTCAACGGGCAGACGTTGTCGCTGGCCGGTGGTCGGGAACTCGTCCGCGGGTGACCCTGCACGGGCAGCCGGTGTCCGAAGATGCCGTTGCTCGGACGCGAGTGCGCTCCACGCCCGCACGGTCCGCCACGAGCGGCGGGTGGGTGGATAATCACCGGCGATGCAGCTGTACGAGCGGTCGACCGCACTCGGGCTCCTGGACACGCTGCTGCGTGGGGCGGCCGACGGCGGTCGGGTGGGGCTGATCGCGGGCGAAGCCGGGATCGGCAAGTCGTCGGTGGTCAAGGCGTTCGCCGCGGCGTGCGGCGGCCGGGCTGTCGTGCTCTGGGGGGCCTGCGACCCGCTGGTCACCCCGCGCGCGCTGGGGCCGCTGCACGACATCGCCCGGCAGACCGGTGGTGCGCTGGCCGAGGCGGTCGCCGCCGGTGCCGGGCAGGCGGAGCTGTTCTCAGCGCTTGTCGCCGAGCTGTCCGGGCCACGTCAGCGGCCACCCAGGGTCATGGTGGTCGAGGACGCGCACTGGGCCGACGAGGCGACGCTGGACCTGCTGGTGTTCCTGGGCCGGCGGATCGAGCGACTGCCGGCGTTGCTGCTGGTGACCTACCGCGAGGACGAGGTGGGGACGGAGCACGCGTTGCGGGCCGCGCTCGCATCGGTGCCCAGATCGGCGGTGACGCCCGTCCCGGTGACACCGCTCTCCGCGGCCTGCGTCGCCGGGCTGGCTGCCGACCACGGTCGGTCGGGTGCCGAGATCTTCCAGCTCACGGGCGGCAACCCGCTGCTGGTCACCGAGCTGCTGGCCGCGGATCGCGCACTCCCGGCCACCGTCGGCGACCTGACGCGGGCACGGCTGCGTCGGCTGTCGGCCGCCGCCCGCGAGGTGGCGCATCTGGTGTCGGTGATCCCGACGAGCGCCGAGGCCGCCGTACTGGCCGGCGCGGAGGACGCCGTCGACGAATGTGTCGCGGGCGGCGTCCTGGTGGCCCGGGGCGACATGATGGCCTACCGGCACGAGTTGCTGCGCCGGGCTGTCGAGGAGTCGCTCACCCCGCCGCGACGGGCGGCTCTGCACCGCCTCGCGCTGACCCGGCTCGCCCGGATCGAGGGGACCGACCCGGCCCGACTGGTACACCACGCCCGGCTCGGCGGCGACCATGCCGAGCTCGTCCGTTTCGGTCCGCGGGCCGCCGCCGGCGCCGCCGCGCAGGGCGCCCACCGGGAGGCGGTAGCCCACTTCCGGGCGGTCCGGCCGCACGCGGCGATGCTGCCGGAAGGTGACCGGATCAGCCTGCTCGAGTCGTACGCCGAGCAGGCATACCTGGCCGGAATGGCGTCCGAGGGACTGGAACCGGTCACCGCCGCAGTCGCCGAGCGGGAGAGACTCGGGGACCCGTTCGCGCTCGGCGAAAGCCTGCGCCGGTTGTCCCGGCTGGCGTGGTGGAGCGCGCAGGCGGAGCAGGCCCGCGACGCCGCCGACCGGGCCGTACGGGTGCTCGCACCGCTCGGCCCGAGCCGGGCGCTCGGGATGGCATACAGCAACCTGGCGCAACTACACATGCTGTCGCACCGGATGGCGGAGGCGGTCGAGTGGGGCGAACGGGCACGGCGGCTCGCCGACCAGCTCGACGACCCGGCGACGTCCGTGCACGCCTCGATCAACATCGGGACGGCGCGAATGTTCGCCGACCCTACTGAGGGCCAGGCCACGCTGCGGGCAGCGCACACCACCGCGGCGCGCGCCGGACACGTCGATGACGCGGCCCGCGCACTGGTGAACCTGACCACCTGCCACGAGCAGGTCGGCGACTACGCGACCGCCCACGCGGTGGCGGAGGAGGCGCTGCGGTACGCGGACACGCACGAGCTGGGTGGCTACGTGCAGTACCTGCTCGGTGTCCGGGCGGTGCTGCGGGTCGGGCGGGGCGACTGGGACGGCGCGCTGTCCGACGCGGCCGAGTCGCTGGACCGGGCGAGCGTGGCCAGCGTGGCGATCGTTCCCGCACTGGTCGCGAAGGGACGGGTCGACGCGGCGCGAGGCGGCGACGCGGCTGCGACCCTGACCCGGGCCGTCGACGCCGCGTCAGCCACCGGCGAGCTTCAGCGGATGGCGCCGGTCTGCGCCGCGTGGGCCGAGTTTCACCTGCTCAACGGCGAGGCCGAAGCGGCTGCTCGGCAGTTGCGTCCGGCACTGCGGCTCGCGGTCGACCGGGGGCACCCCTGGTTCGCCGACGAGCTCGCGTTCTGGCTGTGGCGAGCCACCGACGAGCCGGCACCACCCGTCGCCGCGTCCACGCCCGCCGATCGGCCGTACCGGCTGTTGATGAGCGGCGACTGGGCCGGGGCCGCCGCCCTGTGGCGGGCGCGCGGCGACGCGTACCGCGCGGTCCAGGCGCTCGCGTTCGGGGACCGCGCGGCGGCCGTGGCCGCGCTGCGCGAGTTGGACCGCCTGAACGCCGTACGAGCGGCCCAGAGTCTGCGGGCCGCGCTGCGCGGGCGCGGTGTGCCGGGGGTGCCGCGCGGTCCACGGCCGGCGAGCGCCGCCAACGCCGCAGGGCTGACGCCACGTCAGGCCCAGGTGCTCGGGCTGCTCGCGGAGGGCTTCACCAACGCCGAGATCGCCAGCCGGCTGACCCTGGCACCGAAGACCATCGAGCACCATGTGGCAGCCGTGCTCGACAAACTCGGCGCGACCACGCGCGGTCAGGCGGTCGCCGCAGCACGTCGACGCCACCTCATCGGCTGAGCGTACGACCCGGTGAGCTGCTCGGCGGCCGGCTGCGGCGTACGCCAAGTTAGGGGTAATCCCCCAGGACCCGCCGGCCTTCGGACCCTAGCGTCCGGCACATGACGCACCTACGAACACCCACCGAGTCGGCACTCTACGCGGCCGAGGCCGACCGGCACGGCTATGTCCCGGCGTACGCGCGGGTCTTCGCGCTGGCGCCGCAGGCCTACCGGGCGTGGATCGGGCTGGGCGCGGCGGTGCGCGGCGGGATGGACGAGCGCCGCTACGAGTTGGTCACCGTCGCCGCGGCCAGCGCAATGAGGGCCCGCTACTGCGTGCTCGCACACGCGGCGGTGCTGCGTGACCGGCACCTCGGCGACTCTCAGCTGCGCGCCGTGCTCACCGACCACCACGCTGCCGGGCTGGACGACACCGAGGTCGCGGTCATGGACTTCGCGGCGCGGATCGCCACGGACCCGGCGTCGGCATCGGCCGAGGAGATCGAGTCGCTGCGCGGGCATGGGCTGTCCGAGTCGGACATCTTCCAGGTCATCCTGGCTGTCTGCGTGCGCCGCTTCTTCGCCGGAGCCCTGGCTGCGGCCGGCACCGTGCCCGATCCCGAGCTGGCATCCATTGCCGCCGTCGTAGCAGCCCGACCGTGAGTCCTGAACGACAGCATCCGCACGACAGAAGGAAGGACGCCATGGCGAACAAGGCAGTAGTCAGTCTCACCACCGGCCTGGAGGATCCCGAGCGGGTGACCGTCGCCTTCCTCGTGGCCGTCGGCGCAGCGGAGTCCGGTCGACCCACCCTCATGTTCCTGACCAAGGAGGCCGCTCGCCTCGCGCTCCGCCAAAGTCGGGTGCGGGCGGACCGGCAACAGCAGTAGCGTCCCGACCCATGACCTCGGACGCTTTCGTACCTGCCGGCTTCACCCCGCCGACGTCGCTGGTCACCGACCGGTTCCGCCTCGAACCGCTGGGTCCGCAGCACAACGTGGCGGATCACGCCGCGTGGACGTCGAGCATCGAGCACATCCGCGCCACGCCTGGTTACCCGGACGGCAACTGGCCGCCACCGAGCGGCATGTCGCTGGAGAAGAACCTTGCCGACCTGCGCCGTCATGCCGACGACTTCGTCAACGGCACCGGGTTCACCTTCACCGTCCTCGACCCGGGCGACGGCGACGTCATCGGCTGTGTCTACCTCTACCCGTCAGCCTCGGCGGAGTACGACGTGACCGTCCAGTCCTGGGTACGGGCCGACCGGGCAGACCTGGACGTGCCGCTCGCCAACGCCGTCGCGGACTGGATCGCCACCGACTGGCCCTGGGCGCGCCCGGACCGGTGCGGCCGTTGAGGAAGCGGCGACTATCCGACTGTCCGGCGGCGGAGTGCCGTCCCCTGGTCGTTGATCGCGGTTGCTCCCGTGACGCGCAGCAGGTCCAACTTGTCGGCGTCCGGGGAGCCGGCGGGTGCCGTGTACACCACGACGCGCAGGTCGGAGCCGTGCGCGGTCAGCACGTCGCAGTCCAGGGTCACCGGGCCGACAGCCGGATGCGCGACCGTCTTGCGTTCGCTCTCGTGCGCGGCGACCGCTCCGGAGTCCCAGAGGGCGGCGAAGTCCCGACTGGCGGAGTGCAGCGCGGCGACGAGTGCCGCCAGCCGGCGGTCATGCGGATGAGCGGCCGCTGTGGTGCGTAGGTCGGCGACGAGGGCGGCCGGCAGGGCCGCGGAGACACCGTCGGGGGCGACACGCCGCCAGGCGGGTGACGCGCCCGGCAGGAACAGGACACGCAGGAGGTTGCGCTCCTCCGGGGCCACGACGGCCGGGTCGCCGAACAGGGACGCCCACAGCGGGGTCCAGGTGAGCAGCGTCCAGTCGGCCGAGAACACGGCCAGCGGGACGTCGCCCAGGCGGGCGACGATGCGGGCCACGCCGGGCGGGATGTGGGTGCTCACGTCACCCGCGGCGGGTGGCAGCAGACCCGCGGTGCGGTACAGGTGGTCCCGTTCGGCATTGTCGAGTTGCAGGGCGCGGGCCAGAGCCGCGACGACGTGCGCGGACGGGTTGCGGGCATGGCCCTGCTCCAGGCGGACCACGTAGTCGACCGACAGGCCGGCGAGGGACGCCAACTCCTCGCGACGCAGACCGGCCGCCCGACGGCGGGCCGTGGTGGGCAGGCCGGTGTCAGCGGCGGAAAGCCGGTCCCGCCAGGCCCGTACGGCGGCACCGAACGCACTGGTCACCTCACCAGTATCCCGACCGGCCCGAGGCTCGGCCTGGTACTGCTGGTCCTACCGTCGCACCGGGTGCTGGCTACCCGCCGCCGCCGCGGCCACGGTCGAGGCATGACCGAGACGATGCTGATGACCGGCGCGAGCCGGGGAATCGGGTGGCACGCGGCGGTTGCGATGCTCGCCGCGAACCCACGGCTGCGGATGTTCGTGACCGATCGCACCGGCGGACTGGCCGAGGCGCTGCGCGACAAGAGCGGAAACCAACAGGTGTACGGCGTACGCACCGACCTGGCTTCCCTGGGCTCGGTACGCGCCGCGGCGGACCACGTGATGCGGCGGGCCCGGGTGACGTCGTTCGTCGGCAACGCGGGACTACAGGTGACCAGCGGGGCCCGGTGCAGCGCCGACGGGTACGAGGTGACGTTCGCCGTCAACGTGCTCGCCAACCACCTGCTGCTGCGACTGCTCGGCGACCAGCTACGACGAGCGGTGATCACGGCCTCGGACACCCACTTCGGGGACTTCCGGCACAACCTGGGGCTCGCGCCCGCGCCGGTGTGGCGGCCCCCGGCGGAGCTGGCCCGTCCGGATGGGCCGCACACCTCGGTAGCCGGGCGGACCGCCTACTCGACGAGCAAGCTCGCCGTCATCCATCTCGTGCACGAGTGGGCGCGGCGACTGGACAACACCGAGGTGTACAGCTGGAACCCGGGCTTCGTTCCGGGCACCGGACTGACCCGCGACGCGGGTCCGATCGTGCGGTTCGCGGCGGCCCGGGTGCTGCCGCTGCTCACCCTCACCCCGTTGTCGGTGAGCCCCCGCACCGCCGGCCGTCACCTGGCACGGGTGGCGACCGGTCCGGCCGTGGCGCCGAGCGGGTCCTATGTGAACCTCGGGCGGGCCGAGCGCTCCTCGGACGCATCCTACGATCCACAGCGGGAGGGTGAACTCTTCGAAGCCGCCCAGGCTCTCACCGCGACCTGACAGCCCTGCGACGACACGCGCCCAGGCACCACGACGATCCCGCCGTGCTACCGGGCTCCGGTCACCGGGGGCGTCCACCCACGGTCACGACCGGTGAGCCCGAGGACGCGGTCGAGCAGCGGAGCGTCGTCGGGCCGGGCGATCGACGGGCCGAACAGGCCGGGCGTGCCGTCGCTGCTGGCCTGCTGGGAGACGAGCCGGTAAACCGTTTCCAGGGTCTGGTCGTCGATGTCGTACGGCTGCCCGGTCGCGCGGGCGAGATCCCATCCGTGCACGACCAGCTCGTCGAGCGCGACGACGCCCATGATCTCGGCCGGCAGCCGCACCCCGCCAACGGCGGTCTCGCCCGTCCAGGCGGCGGGCTCGCGCCAGGCGGCGACCAACTCGTCGAGCCGCCCCGGCAGTGCCCTGCGCCACTGCGGATCGAGCTTGTCGGCTGAGGGCTCACCCGGACCGTCCGGTGCGGGATCCGGTCCCTTCTCGGCAGCCGTCCGGAACGCGAGCGTCAGTCCTACGAGGTGGTCGAGCAGGTCACCGACCGTCCAGCCGGCACACGGAGTGGGACCGGAAAGCTGGTCGTCGGTGACCCCGGGCAGCAGCGCCTGCAACGCGCGGGCTGCGGGCGCGAGATCCGGGCTGCCGTGACTGTCGATCATCTCTGCTCCTTCGTCGCGAACTCCGCCGCACGCTACGCGCCGGGACCGACAGAACAGCGCGTGCGGACGGCCGATCAGGAGGTGCCGGGGGTGGCGTGGCGCCACTGGGACGGGGTCACCCCGTGTTCGGCGCGGAAGCGTTTGATGAAGTAGCTGACGTCGGGGTAGCCGGCGCGGCGGCTGATGGTCGCCACGGTCAGGTCGGTGTCGGTGAGCAGCAGGCGGGCCTGCTGCATGCGACGCTGCGCGAGCCACTGCTGAACGGTCCGGCCGGTCCTGCGGCGTACCACCGTGGTGAGATGCCCGGCGGTGAGCGCCAGTTCGGCGGCGACGTCGGCGAGTGAGATGGGCTCCCGGTAACGCCGCTCGATGACGTCGAAGACGGCCGCGAGCAGCGGCTCCTCCGCCGACCGCAGTTGGTCGGCGACTGCGGTCGGCAGCCGCGCCGCGGCCACCAGCAACAGGGTCAGGTGGGCGAGGGCGGCGTCCTGGTGACCGTCGCGCCGGGCGCGCAACTCGGTGTCGAGCGAGACGAGGCGCTCGACCCAGCCGGCCCGGTCGGACGGCGGGATGCGCAGCCGCTGCGCCCGGTGGGTGCCGTGGGCGAACGGGAGGAGCAACGGATGCGACCGCCACGACGAGTAGGCGCCCGACGTGCCGGGCCGCACCGCGTCGGTCGGGAACCACACCGCCCATCCGTCGGTGGCCGTGGTCTCGATCGGGTCGAGGAAGGAGACGACCTGCCCCGGTGCGATGACGAACAGGTCCCCGTCGGTCACCGTCCACCTGCGGCCGTCGATCACCAGCTGGCCGTCGGCACGGTGCGCGTAGAACAGCACCAGGAATTCGTGGGCGTGGGTACCGCCGGCGGCCGGCTGCGCGATCGGCGTACCCGGTGCCACCCGGGCCACGGCGACCGGGGCGAGGCCCGCCACCCGGCCGAACCCGATGACCGGCACACCCTGCCCGGTCGCCCCGACCGCGAGGGACCAGGGAACCGAACTTTGTCGCATCCGATCCACGGTTACGCCATTGTCCACGGTGTCACGCTCCACGACGCTGATGGTACGACCGAACTTCGTCTGATATCGGAGCGTCACATGACCGGACCGTCCCACCACACCGACGCGCAGCAGTACCTGCCCGGCATGGGCAGGCACTGGCTGCTCCCGCTCTACGATCCGTTCTCCCGCCTCGCCGGCATCGGGCGCATCCACGGGCAGCTGATGGACCGGGCGAACCTCCGGTCCGGCCAGCGGATTCTGGAGATCGGCTGCGGTACCGGCAACCTGCTGACCGCGCTCGGGCGTCGCGTACCGGACATCGACGCGCTGGGCATCGACCCGGACCCGGCCGCGCTGCGCCGGGCCCGCCGCAAGGCCGCCCGGCACGGGCTGCCGATCCGGTACGAGCAGGCGTTCGCCGGTGCGTTGCCGCTGCCCGACGACAGCGTCGACCGGGTGCTGTCCGCGTTCATGCTGCACCACTTGGACGACGACGAACGCGCCCGGGCGTTACGGGAGGCCGGGCGGGTGCTGCGCAGCGGCGGTGAGCTGCACGTGCTCGACATCGACGGCACCCCGTCCGGGCGGGGTGGCGGGATGGCGCACCGCAACGCCCGGGTGGCGGCCAGCCTTCCCGAGCGGGTGCTGGCCTCGCTCGTCGACGCCGGCCTGGCGGGCGTGGCGGGAAACGGCGGGGGTAAGGCGTGGTTCGGCCGGTTCGCCTGCTACCGGGCCGAGGCACCCTGAGGCGGACGACACCGCTTCACCGCAGGCCGGCTCAGTGCAGGGGCCGGCCGTGCGCGTCGGGTATCCCGGACTTGCGGTGGAAGTAGGCGTTGATCTGGTCACGCCACTCCCGGGCGCAGCGCAGCTGCTCGTCGAGTCGTTCGGTCACCCGGGCGTGCACCGCCGCGTCCACCAGCCCGACCAGCGACGTCCACCGCAGGCGGGCCGCCTCCACCTCGGCCACCCCGTCGAAGTGGGTGTCGTAGACGTGCTGGATGACGGTGCGACCGCTGTGCAGCACGTGCTCGTACGGCACGTGGTGGAAGAAGAGCAGCAGTTCGTCGGGGCAGGTGTCCGGGGACTCGTACACCCGGGACCACGGCCGGGGGTACTGGCCGGTGAAGCCGGTGCCGGTGGCCCGGGTGCGGTCCACGCCCACGCCGTCGCGATCGGCGAAATGGTACGTGCCCCACGGGGTGTACTCGTATCCGTCGACGTCGGGGCCGTAGTGCAGCCCCGGTCGCACCATGAAGCCCACGCCCAACGGGGCGGTGTAGCGCTCGTAGGTGCGCCACGAGTCGTCCATGATCTCGTGCAGGGTGCGGCGGAGCAGGTCCGGGTCGGCGGTGGTGTCCGGATGGAAGGTCAGCTCGATCCACTCGTCGAGCAGCTCCGCCGGTCGTAGTCGCGGATCCCAGGCCAGCCGGCCGAAGGCGTACAGGTTGGCCTGGGCCAGCGGATGTCCGGTCCAGAACGGGTCGTCGCCCACGTTCGACACGGCGACCAGGCCGCCACCGTCGGCGGCCACACCGGCGACGGTACGTCCGTCGTCGCCCCAGCCGAACCGCAGCACCTCGCTCCACCAGGGTGCCAGGTAGCACACGTGCCGCTGCTGGCCGGTGTACTCCTGCGTCACCTGGAACTCCACCGCCATCCGGGTGCCGGGCATCGCGGTGATCACCGGGGAGACGGGCTCCCGGGTCTGGAAATCCATCGGACCGTGCTTGACCTGCACGATGACGTTGTCCCGGAAACGGCCGTCGAGTGGGGCGAAGTGGTCGAACGCGGCCCGGGCCCGGTCGGTGGAGCGGTCCCGCCAGTCCTGCCGGTGGTTGTAGACGAAGGCCCGCCAGTGCACCACCCCGCCGTGCGGGGCCAACGCCTCGGCGAGCAGGTTCGCCCCGTCGGCGTGGTCGCGACCATAGCTGAACGGACCCGGTTGTCCCTCCGAGTCGGCCTTGACCACGTAGCCACCGAAGTCGGGGATGCGGGCGTACACCGCCGCCGTGGTCCCGGCCCACCAGGCCCGCACCGCGTCGTCGAGCGGATCGGCGGTGGGCAGGCCGGCGAGGACGACGGGCGCGGCGAAGGTGACCGAGAGGTGCACCCGGATGCCGTACGGGCGGAACTCGTCGGCGATCTCGGCGACGTCGTCGAGCCGCTCGGTGAGCAGCCGCGCCTCGGTGGCGTGGACGTTCACGTTGTTCACCGCCACCGCGTTGATCCCACCCGCGGCCAGCAACCGCGCGTACGCGCGCATCCGGGCCCGGTCGCGGCGGGGGTGGCCGGCCTGCCAGAAGATCGACCCACCGGCGTAGCCGCGTTCGACCTGCCCCATCACCGGGTGCACGTCGACGTTGTCCCAGTGGTCGAGCATGCGACGGCGCATCGCGGGACGGTGCGACCGGGCCGCGTGCGGCGCGCCGAACGCGGCCTCACCGAGGCGGATCAGGTGGAACAGCCCGTAGAGCAGCCCGGCCGGTTGGTCGGCGAGCAGCACCGTGACCTCGCCGTGGCGGGCCAGGGCGTAGCCTTCCGGGCCGAGCGGCGCCGCCTCGGCCGCCTCGACCTCGGCCAGGGCGGCGACCAGTGCGGCTGGGCCGTCGTCGCCGACGGCCGGGACCAGGGCGAGCACCAGGCTCGGCGGTGGCCCCTCCGCCCCTCGCCGGACGCTGCCGCCGTGCTCGGCGCAGGCCCGCTCGACCTCGGTGACGACCGTGTCGACGAGCCCTCCGTCGCCGAGTACGAGGCAGTGCCGGGAGCCGATCGCGCGAAACGCCTCGGGCGGCAGCCAGGCGGGGTGGACGTCGGTCGGGGCGGGGGCGGTCATCGCGCAGATCGTAACGTTCCCACCAAACACGTCAAGATACTTCCGGAAGTTCCGGTGACCGGTGGGCACGCCGCGCGGGCGTGCCCACCGGGCCGTCGCCCCACCCCCGTCAGGCCGGTTCGACGGGCAACCACAGCTCGCAGGTGGCGGTGCTGAAGTCGGCCGCGCGATCCAGGATCGCGACGATCGACGGGCCCGGCCGCAGCCGCCACGGGTTCGACGGGAACCACTCGGCCGCGGTCGCGGCCCAGGTCTGCTGCAGCGTCTGCGGGTACGCTCCGGCGGTACGGAAGACCGCCCACGTGCCGGCCGGCGTGGCGATGCTGTCCAGGTCGTCCGGGACCGTGGTGTCGCCGGTGACGGCGACCCCGTGCAGGTAGGTCAGCTCGGTGCCCTCGGCGGCGTCGGGAGCGACGTCGTCGGTGACCTGGAGCAGGCCGGCGGGCTCGGTGTCACCGAGTTCCTTGAGCCGCTGGTGCTCCTCGGCCGGCAGGGCGGTGACGTGCCGCTGGACGTGCGGGTTGACGCCGTGGTGGATGAGCGGAACCCGGGTGGCGTGTCCGACGAGCCGGAACGCGGGGCGGTCGACGATGCGGGTGTCCATGGGGGTGCTCCCTTCGACGCTCAGGCGGAACCTGAGTTGTGGCTGGGTACGAAGGGGGCCTCCGTCGCGGCGCACCTCACCGGGGCCGACACCGTGGACGGCCCGGAACGCACGTCCGAACGCCTCCGTGGAGCCGTACCCGTACCGCACCGCGATGCCGAGCAGGTCGTCCTCACCGCGGACGACGTCGGCGGCGGCGACGGTCATCCGCCGCCGGCGCACGTACTCCGACAGCGGAATGCCGGCCAGCGAGGAGAACATCCGGCGCAGGTGGTACTCGGTCGTGCCGAGCGTCCGAGCCGCCCCGGTGACGTCGAGTTCCTCGGTGAGGTGCTCCTCCACCAGGTCGACGAGCCGGTTGAGTGCCGAGATCATGGGACCTCCCTTCGAGATCCAGCCTGGCCCGCCCGCCCCACGCGGCGCCCGATCGTTCTGGCCCGATCCGATCACGCGGGGAGCGGGGACGGGGCTCGACGCACCGGCACCCGAGGCGACTCACGTCGCAGGTCAGTGCAGCGCGACGCGCTGGGCCACCGGTTCCAGGTACACCGGGAGGTGGTCACCGGCCTGCGCGACGAACATGGCCACCTCGTACGCCATGTCGCCGACCTCCGCGTCGCCGTCGATGCCGACGGCCAGGACGGCCCCGTTTCCGGTGGTGGCGTGGAACAGGAACGCCCGCGACATCTGCACCACGACCTGGTGCAGCTCGCCGTCACCGCAGACCCGCGCGGCGGCCAGGCCCAGCGCCTGAAGCCCGCAGACCATGCTGGACAGCTGGCCGGCGAGTTCGCCGTCGATGCCCCGGGAGGCGCCCAGCAGCAGCCCGTCCGGGGAGAGCACCACCGCGAACTGGGCACCCGGCACGCGGTCGACGATGTTGTCGAGCGCGCGGCCGAGGTTGTCGGCGGTGGCCACCGCAGAAGTCATGGCAGGTCCTCTCGTTGACGGAACCGGTGGTCCGGACCGGTCCCCGTGGCTCAGTTCACGGCCCGTCGGGGCCACGGCTGTCCGTTCGTGGTGTACGACGGTTCGGCCAGGATGGTTCGAAGCATGGCCAACAGGTCGGTGCGGTTGGCGCAGTCGAGCCGCGAACGCATCCGGGCCACGTGGTGCTCCACAGTCTTGGCCGAGATGAACAACCGGTCCCCGATCTCCCGGTAGGTGAGACCGGCGACCACCAGTTCGGCCACCTCCCGCTCCCGGTCGCTGAGCCGGTGCGAGACGGTACCCGCCGCCGGTTTGCGGTCCTCGGCGGCGGACCGGCCCTGCAGCGCCCGGGCGCAGTCCAGCAACGTCGTCATCGCCCGTCGGTCCGCGGTACGGATGGCGGCCTGGCCGGCCAGCCGGGCGCCGTCCCAGCACAGGCCGGTGTCGTGCAGGCCCCGGGCGGCGGCCTCGACCCGGACCGGGTCGACGGTGCCGCGCAGCACCTCCAGCCAGCACTCGGCCGCGGCGGCCACCACGGCGGCGTACCGGCTGTGGCCGGCGGCGGCGACCAGGGTGGTCACGTGCTCGTCGGCGGCGGCCGGATCGTCGGTGAGGATCGCCGCGTGCAGTCCGCTCCAGTGCAGCGGGGTACGCCACAGGGGCGGGTCGGCCAGCCGGCCGAGCAGCTCGTGGGCGTCGCGCAGGTAGGGCTGGAGGCGGCCCAGGTCACCGAGCCGGGCACCGGCGATGGCCAGCTCACCCAGCGGCAGCAGGGTGAACAGGTCGACCGGGTGGCGGACCACCGCCTCCAACGCGGGCACCCACTCGCGCTGCAACGCCCCGAGGTCGCTGACCCGCCGGGCGATACCCATGGTCAGCCCGGCGGCGAAGAGCAGGTCGCGGGGTCCGAGCGCGACGCCGGCGGTCGTCTCGGCGAGCTGCTCGCTCGCCGCGGCGATCCGCCCCCGCGTCATCAGGATCCAGGCACGCAGCAGCCGGTGCCGGCCGGCCAGCAGCGGCCCACCGATACCGCTGGTCAGGGCCCGGTCCAGGACCCGTTCGGCGATGTCCAGTTCGCCGCAGTGCACGGCGGTCAGCGCCGCCAGCGCGGCGGGGCTGTCCGGCAGCAGCACCGCCCGCCCGTCCGGTTCCAGCAGGGCCGCCGCCTGCACCAGGGTGGACAGGGCCGCCGACGGGGTGCCGTGCACGCTCTCGCGTACCCCGTCGGCCATCAGCCGGGCGGCGCCGGCCGGCAACGTCGGCGGGCCGTCCGCGACGGGTTCGGGGTGCCCGGCCGGTCGGCCGGTGGCGAGGGCGCCGACGGTCGCGAAGGCGTGTGCGCTGCCCCCGCCCGACCAGCGGTACAACTCCACGCTGCGGTCGGTCTGTCCACGGTGGGCCAGGGCGGTGGCGGCGACCAGCGCGGCCTCCGCCCGACCGTCCGGCGCCCCCGTGGTGAGCAGCCGGTCGGCCAGCCGCAACGCGAGGTCGAGGTCACCGGCGAGGGCGGCGGCGACCGCCTGCCGGCCGGCGGTGGGTCGACCGGCGGCACCGGCCGCGGCGAACAGGCGCGCCGCCAGCGCCGGCTCACCGCCGAGGGCCTCCTCCGCCGCCGCCTCCAGGGTGCCCGCCGGGCAGTCGCCGGCGACACCGGCCGCCAGCAGCGAACGCACCAGCGGCAACACCGGTGCGCCCCGGTTGAACGCGAGTTCGCTGAGCAGGTGCCAGACGGCGGTACGGTCGGCGGCCGGGCTCAGCACGGTCACCGCCCGGCGCACCAGCGGAGTGGGTCGGCCGTCGGCGCCGAGCAGGCCCGCCGCCCGGGCCTCGGCGACGAGGTCGTCGATCTCCGCCGGTTCGCGGTTCAGCAGCGGCCGCAGCGCCTCCGCGGGCAGCGGAACGCCGGCGGCCAGCGCGATCAGCAGCCGCCGCACGTCGGCGGGCAGCTGTTCCAGGTCGGGACCGAGATGCAGCACCACCTGGCGGGGCAGGTCGGTCGGTACACCGACCGTCTCCTGCTCGCGCAACCCGTCGGCCAGCCATGCCACGTGCCGGGGCGTCCCACCGGTCTGGCTGTGCACGAAGTCGACCAGGTCGGCGCGGCGGCCGAGGCGGGGCACGGCGGCGAGGTACGCGGCGGTGCGGGCCCGGGTGAACGGGGTGAGCAGGAGCTGGCGTCCCTCGCGGCGCAGCGTGTCGGTCAGCTCGGTCAGGGCCGCCGGTCGCGGCCAGGGGCGGTAGCTGATCGCGATGCGGTGTCGACGGTCGGTCACCAGTCGCCGCAGCGTGCGCAGTCGGGCCTCGTCGAGCAGGTGCGCGTCGTCGATCAGCAGCGCCGTGTCGGGGGCGTACGCGTCGTCGGTGGCCGGCACCTCGGTGTGCACGGCGACGCCGGCCCGGGCGTACCGGGTGGCCACTTCCTGCAGGTAGGTGGTGCGGCCGTGGCCGCCCGGTCCGGTCACCCCGAGGGCGAGCGGTGCCGCCGGCTCCGCGGTGATCGCGTCGAGCAGGTCGGTCGCGTCGGCGGCGAGGACCAGCGGGCTGTCCGCCACGGCGCTCGGCATCATTGCGGTCATCCTTCGTGCCCCGGGCTGCGTACCAGCTTCCGGCGGGATCGCTTCGGCAGGTCCAGGGGCGGGTAGCGGATCGGCGGGCGGGGCGGCGGCTCGTCGGACGGAGTCAGGTCGTCGGCCGGGAACGGGCCGGCGGTGCGCGCCATCGAACCGACGGAGCCGGCTGCGACGGTGGCGGGGGTGCCGCCGGTCGCGGGTGGGCCGGCCGGTGGCGGCGGGCCGGCCGGCAGCGGGCGTGGGGACAGGATCCGGGTGCCGGCGGCGGCCGCGCCGGCCGCCGCGGTGTGCTGTGGGTCGGGCGCGGTCTCCACCGCGAAGCCGGCGGTGGCCAGCAGTTCGGCGACCAGCGGCACGCGGCTGGCACCGCCGGCCAGCAGCACGCCGTCGAGTTGCGCGGGTGTCAGGTCGGCGGCCCGGACGGCCTGCGCCAGCAGTTCCACTGTGGCCTGCACGGCGGGCCGGATCAGGTTCTCGAACTCCAGTCTGGTCACCGGCGCGCGGACGGGCCCGGCCGGCAGTGCCAACGCCACGTCGGTCTGCGACCCGACGGTCAGCTCCCGTTTGGCCCGTTTGCACTCGACGGGCAGCTGGCGCAGGGCGGCACGGGCACCGGGGCCGGCGGCGGCCAAGTCCCGGGCGAGCACGGTCCGTACGTGCGCGGCCAACGCCTCGTCGAAGTCGACGCCACCGAGCCGGGCGAGCGTCGCGGGAACGCCGACGGTCTCGTACCGGTCCCGGGCGTTGCGTCGGACCAGCGCGGTCTCGAAGGTGTCGCCGCCGAGCGCGTACACGGCGGCGACACCACCGGCGAAGCCCCGGACGGCGTGTCCCTCCGCCACGGTGACCGTGCGGGGCAGCAGTGTCACCGCGCCGAGTCCGTAGTCCCGCAAGGCGTGGTGCAGCAGATCGCGACGGTACCGACCCCAGGACGCGGGATGGCTCAGCACGACCATCTCGGCCGGCGCGCCCCGGGCACCGTGAACCTGGTCGACCACGTGCGCGGCGAGCAGCGCGACGAGCGTCTCCGGTCGGTACCGCTCGCCGGCGAGCAACAGCGGCACCTCGTCGCCGACCCGGCTCAACACTCCCCGGGCGGTACGTTCCGGCTCGTCGCCCTCACCGAGGGTGAAGGTCCCGTCGGTGGACAGCAGCAGCGTCGACGGCAGTGGGCCCGGCTCGGGGTGCAGGGCGACCGGCTCCGGGTGACCCCAGTGCCCGTCATGGTGGCGGGCGACCGCGGCGACGGTGCTGGTGTTGCCGATGTCGATCCCGAGCACGTAGGCCATCTGCTTTCTTCCTTGACCGCGTCGGCCGTTGGGGGTGGGCCGGACAGGCCCGCCGATGCGGGCCGCCCCGGGGAACCCCGTGGGCTCCTACGTTCGTACCAGAGATCACTCCGGCATCAGGAGCCCCAACTTCGGCGGGCGCCGGTCCCCCACTCCCCCTAACGTACGAGAGTCCCGTCGCCCCTAATCGGACGGGTCGGATTGCGGGATCGTCCCCGATGCCCGGTCCCGGGCACCGCCCGTAGCGTCGTCGGCGATCACCGGTCGTTGACGTTTCGCCGAGGAGTGAACCCCCACCATGGACCAGACCCTGCACGACTTCGTGCTCAATTTGCTGACCGACGCGGACGCCCGGTCGGCGTTCGACCTCGACCCGGAGGGGGCGCTGCGGGCCGCCGGCCTCGGTGACATCACCGCCGCCGACGTCCAGGACGTGGTGCCGCTGGTGGTGGACTACGCCCCGGTGCAGGGGCTGACCCCGGTCGCCCCGGTGACCGGGCAGCTCGGCCTCGACCCACTGGTGGGTGACGCCACCGACGCGATCAGCCAGTTGCAGACCGTGGCCCAGCAGATCAGCGTCGGCAGCTCCCACTCCGGGGTGGACGTCAAGGCCGGGGTGCTCGGCACCATCGCCGTCGACCCGTCGACGGTGACCGCGGGGGCGAGTGTCTTCCCGGGTGTCGGCGTCGGCGTGACCCCCACCGGGGTCGGTGTGGACCTGTCCGGGGTGCACGACGTGGCCGACACCCTCGACGCGGACGTGGTCACCCCGATCGATCGCGTCACGGAGCCGGCGCTCGGTGACGTCACCGGTACGGTGGGTGACCCCGCGTCGGCGGTGCACGGCACCGGTTCCGGGCTGCTGGACACCACGTCGGGCCTGCTTCCCGGCACCACCAGTCAGGTCGGCGATCTGGTCGGTTCGCTCGGTGTCGACGACACCCTCGGCGGGCTGGGCCTGACCGGCGACACCGGTGGCCTGGTGCCGTCGGTGGACCTCGATTCCACTGTGGGCGGTGTGACCGGGCAGGTCGACGGCCTGCTGGGTGGAGTGACCGGCGGCGTCACCGGCGGCAAGGCGGGGCTGCTGGACGGCGGGGTCAGTGGTTCGGTGAGCGGGGACACGGCAACCCACGGCGAGGCCTCCACCTCGACCGGCGGGGTGCTGGGCCTCACCGACGGTCTTCTCTGACACCCGCCGGCGGGCGGGGTCGGCACCGGCCGGTGCCGACCCCGCCCGCCGCCTCGCACTTGATAATTGCGCCGAATTCAGCACACTTGGTGCGGTGATGGCGGGAATCTGGCTCGACGCGCTCGACGACATCGCCCGCACGTGCCAGGAACACGGTCGGGGCGACCTGCTTCAGGCGGTTCGCCTCAAGCGCGCACACCTGCTCGATCCGACGTTGACCGTGCTCGTCGTCGGCGAGCCGAACCAGGGAAAGAGCCAGCTGGTCAACGCGATCGTCAACGCGCCGGTCTGCCCGGTCGGTGACGGGACCACCACCGTCCTGCCGACGATGTTGCGGCACGGTGAGGTCGCCTCGGCGACCGTCGTGCAGACGCCACTGTCGAGGCCGGGAACGTCGCCGGTCGCCGATCCGCCGGCCGTGCGACGAACGCCGGTGCCGACCGACCAGATCGCCGCCGGAGTCGGTGGCAGCGCCGGTCGGCTGCCCGGCGGCGGCCCCGCGTACATCGAGATCGGCCTGCCGCGGGCGTTGCTCGGCGCGGGCGTGGTGCTCGTCGACATGCCGGGCGGCCGTGATGTCGCCGCCGTGGGTGCCGGCGCCCCGGTCGCCGCCCTGGCCCGCGCGGACACCGTCCTGCTGGTCACCGACTCCACTCGGGACCTGTCGGTGAACGAGCTGAACATGCTGCTGCACCTCACCCGGTCGCACTCCAACGTGGCCGTGGTGCAGACCAAGACGGACCTGGTGCCGGACTGGCGGGCCGTGGCCGATCGCAACCGGCGGCACCTGGCCGACGCCGGGGTGCCGGTCCCGTTGATCCCGGTGTCCGCCGCGCTGCGCCTGCACGCCGCCGCCACCGATGACCACGCGCTCAACGCGGAGTCCGGCTTCCCGGCGCTGATCGCCCTGCTCCGGCGGCAGCTGGCCGGCAAGCCCGACACCCTGGCCCGAGCCGCCGTGGTGCTGACCGCACGCACCGTGGTGGAACAGCTCGCCGCACCGCTGCGGGCGGAACTGACCGACCAGCGCTCGGCCGAGGAGTCCGCGCCGATGGCCCGGCTGCACGCGGCGCAGCGCGAGGTCGACGAGCTGCGCCGGTGCGCCACCCGGTGGCAGAACACGTTGACCGACGAGATGGCCGATCTGATCTCCGACATAGAGCACGACCTGCGCGAGCGCACCCGGCAGATCCTGCGGATGGTCGACGAGGCGTTCGAGACCGCCGACCCCCTGGTGGCGTGGGACGCCGTCGCGCAGTGGCTGGAACAGAGCCTCGTCGAGGCGGCCACGGCGAACCGGCGGTGGCTGGTCCAGCGGTGCGACTGGATCGCCCGACGGGTCGCCGAGTCGTTCGCCCGGTACGGGCACGGGTCGCTGCCGCCGTGGCCGCTGACCGCCTCGGTGGAGTACGGCGCCGCAGTGCCGGAACTGGAACGTCCCGCCGTCGACCGGTTCACCGTCGGCCAGAAGGTGTTCACCGGCATGAAGGGCTCCTACGGCGGGTTGCTGATGTTCGGCCTGGCGCTGACGCTCGCCGGCCTGCCCATGATCAACCCGATCTCGATCGGCGCCGGCGCCCTGTTCGGTGGCAAGAGCATCCGCGACGAGGGCAAACAGCTGTTGCGTCGCCGGCAGGCCACGGTCAAGGCGGCGGTGCAGCGGCACGTCGACGACTTCTTCATCCAGGTCAGCAAGGACAGCCGGGACGCGGCCCGCCGGGCGCAGCGGGTGCTGCGGGACCACTTCGCCGCGCTCACCGACGAGTTGCAGACCGCCATCATCGAGTCGCTGCGCAGCGCCAAGGAGGCGGCCGACACCGAAGCGGCGGTCCGGGAGCGACGGCAACGCGAGATCCAGCAGCGGATGGTCCGCCTGGCCCAGCTGTACGAGCAGGCGCAGCAGGTCACCGCCGCCCGCCCGGCTTCACTGGCATGACCGGCGCGCGGCTGGACGCGGCGGTCCGGGACCTGCTGCACCGGGCGCTGCACGGCTACCGCGACAACCCCCGCGCCGCCGAGTCGCTGCGGCGCCAACTGGCCCGCTACGACCAGCCGCTGCGGGTCGCCGTCGTCGGTGGCTGGCGCAGCGGAAAGTCGACGCTGCTCAACGCCCTGATGGGTGAGGAGGTGGCCCCGGTCGACGGGAGCGCCTTCACCTGGTACGAGGACGGGCCGCAGCCGGACGCCACCGGGTACTCCATGAGTCATCCGCCGCAGCGGCTGGCGGTGCTGCGCTCCGGCACCGGGATGCGGGTCGACCTCACCGGTTGGCGGGCCGGAGAGCTGCGCGACATCGTGGTGCGGTGGCCGGCCCGCTCGTTGCGGCAGGTGACCCTGCTGGACACCCCGGCGATCGGCGCGACCGACGAGCCGACGGCGGATCCGGTGCTGAACCGGGTGCTGCGGGAGACCGACGCGCTGCTGTACCTGAGCCGCGACGCTCGGGGCGCCGACCTGCGTGCCCTGGCGGCGACCCGGGAGGGCGTCGTCGGGCAGGCGGCGCCGGTTCACACGATCATGGTGTTGTCCCGGGTGGACGAGTCCGGTGGTGGTCGGGTCGACGCGCTGCTCGGTGCCCGTCAGCTCGCCCGGCGGGCGCTGCGGGACCCGCACGTGGACGCGCTGTGCCTGACGGTGGTGCCGTGCAGCGGGTTGCTCGGCCTGGCCGGTCGAGTGCTCGGCGAGAGCGATTTCGCCGCGCTGGCGACCCTGTCCCGGGTGCCGCGTGCCGAGCTGGAGCCGTACCTCCTCTCCGCCGAGCGGTTCGCCCGCGGCGAGCCACCGGCCGGGTTGGACGCGGCCACCCGCGGCGCGCTGCTGGAGCGACTCGGAGTGGTCGGGATCCGCCTGGCGACCACCCTCGTCCGCACCGGCTGCGACAACCGGGTGGCCCTGGCCGCCGAGCTGGTCCGGCGCAGCGGCCTCGGCGAGCTGCGCGAGTCCCTCAATCGCCTCTTCGTCGACCGCCGGCACGTGCTCAAGGCCCGGTCGGCGCTGATCGCGGTGGAGGCGCTGCTGCGCGACGAACCCGGTCCGGCCACCGGCGACCTGCTCGCCGCGCTGGAGCAACTGCTCGCCGGTGCGCACGAGTTCGCCGAATCGCGGCTGCTGGCGGCGCTGCGCGACGGCCGGCTCGGCCTCGACACCGAGCTGGCCGCCGAGGCACGGCGCCTGGTCGGTGGGGACGGTGACGAACCGGCGGCCCGGCTCGGCATCGCCCCCGAAGCGACACTGGCGTGGTTGTGGGAGACCGCCGCCGAGGCGCGCTGGCGGTGGCGGGAACGGGCCGAGGACCCCGGACTCCCGTTGCCGCAGCGCCGCGGCGCGCAGGTGGTGGCCCGCAGCTGCGAGGGCCTGCTCGCCGACCTGGCCGCCGCCCACGCCCGTTGAGGCGGTGTCCAGGAACGTTTTCGGGCCGGTCCGGGCGCAGCCGACGACCGGCCGCGTCGGGACCGGTGCCCGGTCAGGCGGGTCGGGCCGGACCGTGCACACCGACCAGGCCCGGCACGGCGGCGCGGCCGAGTTCGCCGCCGGTGTCCGGGTCCTGCCAGCACACCGCCGCCCGCTGGCCCAGGTAGAGACGGGCGCCGTCGGCGCTGAGCACGAGGCCGCCGACCGGGTCGGCGGTCACCCGCTCCGCGGTGACGGCGAGACCGGCCAGGTCGACGGTACGTAGGGCGGTGCCTCCGCCGAGGAACAGCCGCTCGGCGGAGGCCGCCGCGTATGCCGGGGCACCACCGGCGGCGAGGGCGGCGACGCGGCGGACGGTCAGCTCCTCGGTGGAGATCTCCGCGACGGCGCCGGAGCCGACGTCGGCGACGTAGAGCCGGCCACCGTCAGGGGTGATCGCCATGGTGTGGCCGTCCGCGCCGCCCTCCCCGAACGGGTGCGGCAGGTCCACGCAGTACGCCCACCGCTGCTCCAGGTGCAGCGTGTGGACGAAGGCGTGCACGTCGCGGCCCGGCCGGCCGCTGATCCGGTCCCGGGTGTGCTGGTGGTCGGGCTGGTGGGTGTAGAGCGTGTAGAGCACGGTGCGGTTCGGGGCCAGCACCGCCTGCCGTCCGTCGCCGCGCATCTCCTCCTCCGCGCCCGGCGGAACCGGCGTCTTGGCGCGGGTGAACAGCGGCCCGGCGATCCCGGTGGCGAGGTCGACCAGACGTACCCGGTAGCGGTCCGGGGCGGCCGGCGGCAGCCATTCCAGCACGAACAGTCCGGCCAGGTCGTGGGTGAACGCCTCCGGCACGACGGTGCCTGGCAGCCGCAGCCGTTGCCGTACCCCGGCGGCGTCGGCGATCAACACGAGTGTCTCGTCGCGCCCGGCGGGACGGTCCCCGGTCGCGCTGAGGTGTTCGGTGGTCAAGGCCAGCCGGGTGCCGTCGGTGGAGGTGGTCTGCGGCACCCACCGGCCGGGCAGCCGTACCCGCTCCGAGGCGTTGCCGCGGCCGGCGTCGACGCGCCACAGAAGGGTGTCGGCTCCGTCGGCCACGGCGGTCCACACCAGCCGCCCGTCGGCGGTGGCCACCCCGGCGCCGATCGACTGCCGGTCGGTGCCCCGCAACACCGTCAGGCCGCCGTCGAGGGTGACCAGGAGGGGGTCCGGTAGCGGGTCGGCGGCGGCCGGGGTCGGGTCGCAGCCGACCAGGGCGGCGGCTCCGGCCCCGGCCAGGGTGCTCAGCAGGGTACGCCGCGAGATCGTCGTGTTCGCCATCATGACCCGGTGACACCGCCGCAGCGTCCCGGGTTCCTTCTCGACCCGATGGAACCCGTTCGGCGTGCGCGGTGTCAGTAGTGGTGATCCCACCGGAGGTTGCCCTGGACGACGAGCAGTTGGTCACCCGCGCGCAGGCCGGTGACCTGGCGGCGTACGAGTCACTGGTCGCCCGGCACACCGCGGCCGCGTACCGCACCGCGGTGCTGCTCGGCGCGGGCTCCGACGCCGAGGACGTCATCCAGGAGGCGTTCGTGAAGGGGTACCGCAAGCTCGACCGCTACCGCGGCGAATCGTCGTTCCGCTCCTGGCTGCTGGCGATCGTGGCCAACGAGACGCGCAACCTGCACCGCACCCGGCAGCGGCGCGACGGGCTGGTGCTGCGCGCGGCGCGGGTGGCACCGGGCTCGGAGATCGTCGAGGACGACGCCGTCGGCGCGATCCTCGCCGGGGAACGCCGGGCCGCCCTCGTGCGGGCCCTGCGGTCGCTGCCCACCCGCGACCGGGAGGTGATCGTCTGCCGCTTCCTGCTGGACCTCAGCGAGGACGAGACGGTCACCATGCTGGGCTGGCCCCGGGGAACGGTGAAGTCGCGCACCTCGCGGGCGCTCGTGAAACTGCGTGGTCTGCTCGCGGTGGAGGAGGTCAGTCGTGGATGACCTGGAGCGGGAGCTGCGTGACCTGTCCGCGTGGTTGGGGACCCCCGAGCCACCGGACGTCACGGCCCGGGTCCGTGCCCGGCTGGCCGCCGCGCCACCCGCCGGCCGCCACACCGACCGACGACGCTGGCGGTACGCGTTGGCCGCGGCCCTGGCCGCGCTGCTGGTGGCGGTGCTGCCGCCGGGACGGGCCGCGCTCGCCGACGCGATGGCGGGCCTGTTGCGCTTCGCCGGCGTCACCATCAGCACCTCCCCGGTCGGGACGCCGCCGTCGGGCGTTCCGTCGCCGCCGCCGGGGCAGCGCTCCGCCACCCTCGACGAGGCGCGACGGCTGGTGCGCTTCCCGATCCGGACGCCGACCGTGCTGGGCCCGCCCGAGCAGGCCCTGCTGGCCGACCCGGACGACACCGGCGGACACCGGGTGGCGAGCCTGCTCTACCGGGCCGGCACCCTCCGCCTGGACATCTTCGACGGCCGCCTCGATCCGGTCTTCGTCAAGCAGGCCGGCGGGTCGGACACCGAGTGGACGCAGGTGGGTACGGCCCAGGCGATCTGGATCGACGGACCGCACCCGATCTCCTACACCGACCGCGACGGGGTCGTCCGCCAGGCGAGTGCCCGCCTCGCCGCCGCGACCCTGATCTGGGAGGACGCCGGGGTGACGTATCGGTTGGAAGGCGATCTGACCATGGCGGAGGCGGTCACGATCGCCACCACGCTCCAGTGACGCCGTACCCGCCGGTTTTCCGCGTTTCGTCACGGTCATCCGATGCCGACGACCCCTGCGTCGAATTGCGGATGTAAGCGTGATCAACCGATCTGCTCCGAGCGTCCCCGGCCGACTGACCCGCCGCGGTCCGGTATCACCTTCGTAACGGGCACACAACGATTCCCTCTCGGCGAGACCGGTGACGGCATCCGAACTCCTACCGGGATTTTTCCGGGACCAGGATGACAGCGGCCAGGCCTCCGCAGCGGCGCGGAGAACCGCTCGGTCCAGCTACCGGACGTTTCCGACCCCAATGCGGAGCAGTGGTTGTTAGCGCGAACACGCTGTCACGCAGAGCCACGGTCGTGACCGCCCTGCTACCGCCGCCGACAAGACCGACTGAACAACGAGGTCACCACCTCCGGCACTAGGTCACGGAAGTTTCGGAAACGTGTCTTGTTTTTTTCGGACAAGTCTGCGACCGTTTTGGCCGTCGGTGGCCTGGGTCACTCCGAGGTTGATCGCGATGCGACCGCGAGTCGAGCCCGGACCAGCGCCTGTCGACAGGAGACAACCCTTCGGCGTCGCCGTGGTGCACGTTTCGGCCGGCGGCTCGTCCCCAGGGGTGTTTCAGGTGGGCGGACTCGGCAGAGAGGAAGATTGATGAGGGCGAGAAAACTACTGGCTGTGTCGGTAGCCCTGGCAACCGGCGTCCTGGCGACGGCGGCCTGCGGCGGTGGCGACTCGGAGGGTCGCAACAGTGACGGCTCGGTCACGATGAGCTTCTGGCACAACGCCAGCACCGGCCCGGGCAAGGCCTTCTGGGAGAAGACCGTCGCCGACTTCGAGGCCGCGAACGAGAACGTGAAGATCGAGATCCAGTCGATCCAGAACGAGGATCTGGACGGCAAGCTGCAGACCGCGCTCAACTCCGGCGACGCACCCGACGTGTTCATGCAGCGCGGCGGCGGCAAGATGGCCGCGATGGTCAAGGCCGGCCAGCTGATGGACCTCACCGACTCGATCACCGACGACACCAAGAAGGTGATCTCCGAGGGGTCGTTCACCGCGCAGACGATCGAGGGCAAGGTCTACGCCATGCCCGTCGCGGTGCTGCCGGGCGGCTTCTTCTACAGCAAGGACCTGTTCGCCAAGGCGGGCATCGCCCAGCCGCCGGCCACCCTCGCCGAGCTTCAGGACGCCGTGGCCAAGCTGAAGGCGGCGGACGTCCAGCCGATCGCGCTCGGCGCCAAGGACGCCTGGCCGGCCGCCTTCTACTACTACTTCTTCGCGCTGCGTGAGTGCAGCTCGGAGACCATCACCCAGGCCGGTCAGACGATGACCTTCGACGACCCCTGCTGGCTCAAGGCCGGCCAGGACGTGCAGAACTTCGCCGCGACCGAGCCGTTCAACAGCGGCTTCCTGACCACCTCGGCCCAGCAGGGTGCCGGCAGCTCCGCCGGTCTGCTCGCCAACAAGAAGGCGGCGATGGAGCTGATGGGCGCCTGGAACCCCGGCGTCATCGCCTCCCTGACCCCCGACCAGAAGCCGCTGCCCGACCTGGGCTGGTTCCCCTTCCCCAGCATCGAGGGCGGCGCCGGCCAGCCCGGCGCGATCCTCGGTGGTGTCGACGGCTACTCCTGCTCGGCACAGGCCCCCAAGGCCGAGTGCACCGCCTTCCTGAACTACATCGCCAAGACCGAGGTGCAGAAGGCCTACTACGAGGCGTTCAACGCGCCGCCGGTGAACAGCGAGGCGCAGGCCGCGGTCACCGAGCCGCACCTGCAGTCCATCCTGGCCGCCTACAACCAGGCGCCGTTCGTCTCGCAGTGGCTCGACACGGTCTACGGGCAGAACGTCGGCAACGCGCTGAACACCGCCGTGGTGAACATGCTGGCCGGTAAGGGGGACCCGCAGAGCATCGTCAACGCGGTCAAGGACGCCGCCAAGAGGGCGCAGTAATCCAACCGCCATGTCTGAAACGCAACACGAGAGCGTACGGCTCGCGCCGGACCCGACCCCGGGTCTGACGAAGGTCGGGGGTGACACGCCGGTCGTGTCGCCCCCGGCCCGGCGCCGCCGGCGCAAGGGCATCGGCTGGGCCGCCCGGCTGGAAATCGCACTGATGACGGGGCCGACACTCATCGTGTTCCTGTCCTTCGTCATCCTTCCCGTGGCCATGGCCGCCTACTACGGCTTCTTCAGCTGGCAGGGGTACGGGCCCGCTGAGGACTTCGTCGGCCTCCGCAACTACCTGCTGATCTTCGAAGACAGCACCTTCATCGACGCCCTGCGGCACAACGGCATCATCGTGGTGCTGTCGCTGCTGCTGCAGGGGCCGGCGGCCATCCTGCTCGCCCTGCTGCTGAACCGGCAGATGCGGGGGCAGACGCTGATCCGGGTGCTGGTCTTCATCCCGTACGTGATCGCCGAAGTGGTGGTCGGCACCGGCTGGAGCCTGATGCTGCACGGGGAGGGCGTGGTCAACGCCGTCCTCGGCAAGATCGGGCTCGACTGGTTGCAGAACGACTGGCTGGCCGATCCGAAGATCGCGATCTGGACGCTGATGGGCATCCTCACCTGGAAGTACATCGGCTTCGCCGTCATCCTCTTCCTCGCCGGCCTGCAAGGCATCCCGGAGGAGCTGACGGAGGCCGCGGCGATCGACGGCGCATCGTTCTGGCAGATCCAGCGACGTATCACGCTACCGCTGCTCGGGCCGACGATCCGTATCTGGGCCTTCCTGTCGATGATCGGCGCCCTGCAACTGTTCGACCTGGTCTACATCATCTGGGGCCAGTACGTGGCGGCGACCGCCGGGACGTCGACGATGGCCACCTACATGGTGGCCAACGGACGGAACGCGGGAGAGTACGGGTACGGCAACGCGGTCGCCGTGGTGCTGTTCTTCATCTCGCTCTTCGCCGCCCTGCTCTACCAGCGGTTCATCTTGCGCCGGGACACCGAGGGCGCGATCACCGGAGGGAGGCGCTGATGGCCGTGACCGCCGTAGCCGGACGCGGGGCACCGCGCAGGTCGTCCCGGTCGAGGAAGCCGTTCAGCTGGACGGACCCGTCGGTGTACTTCGTCGCGCTGCTGCTCATCGCGACGATGCTGGCCCCGGTCGTCTACATCATCCTGGGCGGCTTCCGGACCAACGCGGAGATCACCACCGACCCGGCCGGGCTGCCCACCGACTGGCAGACCCAGAACTACCTCGATGTGCTGACCGGCAGCACCTTCTGGCAGCAGGTCGCCAACTCCACGATCGTGGCCCTGGCCACCACGGCCGGGGTGGTCACGCTCGGTCTGATGACCAGCTTCATCATCGCGCGTTACCGCTTCTGGGGGCGGGGGGCGATGTACGCGCTGTTCGCCGCCGGTCTGATGTTCCCGCTGACCGTGGCGATCACCCCGCTGTACATCCTGGTCAAGACCCTCGGGCTGATGAACACGCTGCCGGGGGTGATCCTGCCGCAGATCGGGTTCGGCATCCCGCTGACCATCATCATCCTGGTCCCGTTCGTCCGGGCGATCCCCGACGAGATCCAGGAGGCCGCCTCGATCGACGGTTGCAGCCGACTCGGTTTCTTCTGGCGGATGGTGCTCCCGTTGGCCATGCCGGGCGTCATCACCGTGGCCATCCTGACCTTCATCCAGAGTTGGAACGGCTACCTGCTGCCGCTGTTCATCCTGAACCGGGAGGAGACCTTCACGCTGCCCCTCGGCGTGCAGGCCTTCGCCTCGGAGTACTCGGTCGACACGGCGAAGGTCCTGGCGTTCACCTCCCTGTCGATGATCCCGGCACTGGTGTTCTTCAGTCTGTTCCAACGCCGGATCGTCGGCGGACTGACCGGAGCCGTGAAGGGCTGATCCGTCAGCGGACGCGGCGACAACTCCTCGGCGCGCCCGGCCGCCCCGGTCCAGACTCAGGTCTGATCGAGGTGAGCCGGGCGCGTCGGTGTGTCCGGCGGCGCCATCGGTGCGGCGCCTGCTACATCCGGCCCTGCAGGACCGTGCCCATCCGCAACGCGACCTCCTTGCGCCGGTCCGAGTCACCGATGTCGGCCTTGATGCCGCAGAACTCCCCGTCGCCGCACGGGAACCACAGCTCGCCGTGCGTGTCGTCGTAGACGGCACCGTCGGCGGATCCGCTCACCGGCTCCCCGATCTCGGCCACCGCCTCGTACTCGTCGGTGGGCAGGACCGTGGCGTGCAGCGCCTGCCCGCCCGAGGTCGCCGTCCAGACGCAACCGCCGAGCTGGTAGTCGTGCTGGCCGCCGTCGTGGGCCCCGATCGCGTCCGCGACCTCGTCGGTGGTGAGGCGTTCGCACTCCTCGCCCTCCGGCTCGGTCAGGGAATCTGCCGCGTCGTCGGCGGTTCGGGCGTCGCCCGGCTTGTCGCCCGGCGTCGAGGAACCGGTGCCCGCGTCACCCCCGCACGCCACGAGCGTGGCGAGCGCCGCACCGACGATCGCGGCCTTTACCAGCCTGCTGAGGATCTCCATAGGTCATCCCTCCGCCGCGGCACCGCTTGCCGCCGATGACCAACTCCAGCACGACCAGCCGAAACTTGAATCGGTGGATTCCCCCGGCTTAACCGCCGTCCCCCGGTGGCGCGGGGTCAGTTGGCGGGCGGTACGGCCAGCATGGCCAGCGGCACGTGGTGCTGACCGGCGTGGATGTCGCGGTCGCGCAGGCCGCCCTGCACCACCTGCCTCGGGTAGCTGATCTTCACGACGTTCAGCGAGGGAATCCGAAAGAACTGGACGTCCGCCGCCTCGACGCCGTAGAGGCGGGCGATCACCGAGGCGTCCAGGAACGACGGATCGGCGAGGACGGCGTAGGCGTCGGCATCCCGGGCGAAGATCTCCATCGTCACCCAGAACGGTCCGGCGTTCTTCGACCGAACCTCCAGCGCGAGATCGGCGACAACGGTCATCGGTTGTCCTCCAGGCAGACGCGGAACAGGCTGGTCGGCGACGACACCTCGACGACGTGGTTGAGCACGAACTCGTACACCGGTCCCCGTTCCGTCTCGGCCGGTGAGGTGGCGAATGCGAGGCTGGGCAGGTAGTCCAGGTCCGGCGTGGGCAGGTGCAGCATCAGCGGGTTGGCGACCTTCGCGACCGCCGTCGCGGTCGCCTGGTCCGTCGCGTGGACCAAAAGCATCACGCCCACCTCGCGAGGCGGCCCGGTGGCCGGGTCGAGGTCACCGAGGACCGCGTCGTACCCGTAGCGGCGGATGTCGAAGCTGTAGTCGCCCTCGGCCAGCCCGATGGTCCCGGACACCCACTCGGTGATCATCTTGCGGAGCAGGGCGGTCCAGGTGTCGATCTGGCCGAGGATGTGCGGGTCCCGGATCGCGGTGAACGACATCGTCTCGTACCCGGTGATCCGCGCGCCCTCCAGCTTGATGGTGTGCTGCGCGGCCGGCGCGAACCGGGAGCCCTCGACGCGCACGCGGCGCTCGTCCAGGGCCCGGTAGATCGCGTCGCCCACCTCGATGGTGCCGGCGGGCTCGCGCATGCTGAACGGGTTGACCGTCTCGTAGAGCATGTGCGCCGCGACTGAGGTGGGCGTGCAGGCGTTGCTCGCGTCGAGCGGCTCGATGGTGAAGCCGGTGGCGTCGACAGTGGCCAGGACGCCGCCGGCACGCGGGTTCGTGGTGCACTGCCCGCCGCACTCGACGATCTTCGCGGCGTGCCACACGGGCCCGGCCGGCATGCCCTTGAGCAGCGGATAGGCGGCGGCCACCGCGGTGTCGGTGGCCCGTCCGGCGAGGACCACATCGGCACCGGCGGCCAGGGCCGCGGCGATCGGTTCATGGCCCATCATCCCGACGATGTTGGTGCAGCTCTCCAGGGTCGCCCGGTCGAGGTCGCCGGCCGGCGGGAGGGGGTGGATCCGGTCCAGATCGAGGTCGGCCGCCTGCTGCGAGCTGTAGATCGTCGCCAGTCGCAACCGCAGGCCCTCCTCGGTGAGGATCTCGCGAGTGATGCCGGCGACCCAGTCGACGCCGGCGTCGGTGCCGCTGGTGCCGCACGAGCCGACGACCAGCGGGATGCCGGCCGTGGCCGCCGCCCGCAGCAGCAGGCGCAGGTCGCGGGCGACCGCGGCGCGGGCGGTCTTGGCCGTACCGGCACCGAGATAGTAGGGCCCGGAGTCGGTCGAGCCACCGTCCACCGCGATCACGTCGGCGCCGAGGGCCAGGCCGCAATCGACGGTCTCGGTCGGGAAGCCGGCGCCGAGCATGCCGACCGGCACGAGGATGCGGACGGAATCAGGAGTGGTGACCATCGTTCCTCACTTCTTGGTGATCGCTCGGCCGGCCTGCCGGCCGGAGAACAGGCAGCCGCCCAGGAAGGTGCCCTCCAGGGCGCGGTAGCCGTGCATGCCCCCGCCGCCGAAGCCGCTGGCCTCGCCGGCGGCGTACAGGCCGGGCACCGGCTGCCCGGCAGCGTCCAGGACCCGCCCGTCGAGGTCGGTGTGCAGGCCACCGAGCGTCTTGCGGGTGAGCACGTGCAGGCGTACGGCGATCAGCGGGCCGGCCTTCGGGTCGAGGATCCGGTGCGGCGGGGCGGTCCGCATCAGCCGGTCGCCCCGGTAGTTCCGGAAGTTCCGGATGGCGGCGATCTGCAGGTCCTTGGTGAACGGGTTGTGCAGTTGCCGGTCCCGCGCCTCGATCACCCGCCGCACCTCGGCCGGGTCCAGCAGTGGGGTCTCGGTGAGCGCGTTCATCCCGTCGACCAGCTCATCGAGGTCAGCGGACACCACGAAGTCCGCGCCGCGCTTCTTGAACGCCTCGACCGGTGCCGGCGCGCCGGCCCGGACCCGACCCAGCACCTGGCGGACGCTGCGGCCGGTCAGGTCCGGGTTCTGTTCCGAGCCGGACAGCGCGAACTCCTTCTCGATGATCTTCTGGGTCAGCACGAACCAGCTGTGGTCGTACCCGGTGGACCGCAGGCGGGCGAGGGTACCGAGGGTGTCGAATCCGGGCGAGAGTTCGGCGGGCAACCGCTGCCCACGGGCGTCCAACCAGATCGAGGAGGGTCCGGGCAGGATGCGGATACCGTGCGCGTGCCAGACCGGATCCCAGTTCTGCACGCCCTCCACGTAGTGCCACATCCGGTCGGGGTTGATGACTGTGCCGCCGGCCGCCTCGGCGATGCCGATCATCCGGCCGTCCACGTGGGCCGGAACCCCGGAGATCATCCGGGCCGGCGGCACGCCGAGCCGCTGCGGCCAGTTGCGCCGGACCAGGTCGTGATCACCGCCGATGCCGCCGGAGGTCACCACCACCACGGGCGCGGAGAGCTCGAAGTCCGCGACGGCCGTGCGGCCGCTGGCGACGCCGCGCCGCGCGCTGCTCGGTTCGAGGATCTTTCCGCGTACGCCGGAGACGACACCGTTGGTGCGGACGATCTCGTCGACCCGGTGCCGGAACCGGAACCCCACCTTCCCGGCCCGGGCCGTGGCGATGAACGGCTCCAGCAGGCCCGGCCCGGTCCCCCAGGTGATGTGGAAGCGGGGCACGGAGTTGTTGGCCCGCTCCGCCCAGCCGACGATCGGGAACAGTCTGATGCCGAGCTGGCGTAGCCAGGCCCTCTTCTCCCCGGCGGCGAAGTCGACGTACGCCTCGGCCCAGCGTCGGGGCCACTCGTCCTCGGGCCGGTCGAACCCGGCGTTGCCCAGCCAGTCCGCCCAGGCCAGCTCGCGCGAGTCGCGGATGCCCATCCGGCGCTGCTCGGGCGAGTCGACCAGGAACAGGCCACCGAACGACCAGAACGCCTGGCCGCCGAGGCTGCGCTCGGACTCCTGGTCGAGCAGGAGGACACGGTGGCCGGCGGCCACGAGTTCGGCGGTGGTGACGAGCCCGGCCAGGCCGGCCCCGACAACGATCACGTCAGCGGTCATCTTCTCTGCTCCGGGTCGATCAGGTGGGCGTTGACGGAGGTCTGTGGCTTCCCGGCCAGGGCGGCGACCAGTTCGCGGGCGCCGCACAGGCCCGCGTCGCGGCGGGCCTCGGCGGTCTGGCCGGCCATGTGCGAGTAGACGGTGATGCCCTCGACACCGCGCAGCACGCTGTCGGCGGGCAGCGGTTCGACGTCCACCACGTCGAGGGCCGCCCCGGCGATCCGACCGGACCGGACCGCCTCGGCCAGGGCGGCCACGTCGACGATCGGCCCGCGTGCCGTGTTGATCAGGTGAGCCGTCGGCTTCATCCGGGCCAGCGCCCCCACGTCGATCAGGTGCCGAGTACGCGGGGTCAGCGCGGTGTGGATCGACACGTAGTCGGCGTCGCGGAGCAGGTTCTCCAGGGGAACGTCGTGGCCCAGCACCGTCATGCCGAACGCCTCGGCGAGCGGTCGCACCCGTTGGGCCACCGCGCCCCGGCCGATCAGGCCGAGGATCTTGCCGCGCAACTCGTGCCCGTCCCTGCGCGGCCAGCCACCGGCCGCGACCCCGGCCGCCATCGGGACCAGGTGCCGCGCCTGGGCCAGCAGCAGCGCGATGGTGTACTCGGCGACCGCGTTGGCGTTGATGCCGGGCAGGTTGCTGACGCTGATGCCGAGGCGGGTGGCGGCCGGTACGTCCACCGAGTCGTACCCGACGCCGGTGCGCACGACCACCCGCAGTCGGGGTGACGCCGCCAGCACCTGCGCGGTCACCGGCTCGTTGGCGATCAGCGCGCCGTCGACGTCGGCGAGCGCGGCGATCAGGTCCGCCGGCCGACGCGGGCCGCGCATCGGGTCGTGCCGGGTGGTGAAGCCCTGGCCGGTGAGGTAGGTGTCCACCTCGTCACCCGGGCTCAGGTAGTCGGTGGTGATCAGGATGGTCGGCATCGGCACTCTCTCAGCTGGTGCGGGCGGGGGTCGTCGCGCGGGCCTGCTCCAGGCGGGCCAGCCGGATCACCACGACGGCCGCGAGCGTGGCCAGCACGGCGATGTCGAGCAGCATCCAGGTCCAACCGACGAGGTCGACGGCAGCGCCGACCAGTGCCGGCCCGGCGAAGCCGCCCAGGTACCAGGTGACCGCGTAGAGCCCGGTGTAGGCGCCGAGCATCCGGCTGGACGGGGCCAGGTTCCACAGGGCGACCGCCGCGTTGATCAGGAAGCCGGCGGCGCCCATGGCGGCGAGGCAGAACAGCACGACCGTGCCGGTGGGGGTCCGCACGACGGCGCCGGCCGCGAGTGCCCCGGCGAAGACGGCGATGCCGATCAGGATCACCCGTAGCCGGCCGAAACGCTCGGCCGCCAGTGCTGCCGGATAGGCCGCGATCAGGTACGCGACGCCGCTGGGCAGGGTGAGTCCGCCGGCCTCACCGCGGGTCAGGCCCAGCACCTCCATGCCGTACGGGGTCATCAGCGACCGGGAGGCGAACCAGGCGCCGCCGAAGAGGAAGACGGTGAGCAGCAGGAGCACCCGCCGCCGGTCGTGGCTGGTGACGAGTTCGGTGACGACCCGCCACAGCGGCGATCTCGTCTCGCCGGCTCCGGCGGTCGCGTCCTCGGCCACCGCGGCCCGATAGGCCGGGGACCGGCTGTCGCGCACCTTGGTGATCATCACGGCGGTGGCGACCAGCATGATCGCCGCCGGGATGACGAAGGCCGCCCGAGGATGGTCGTCCACCACCAGGAGGCTGATCAGTGACGCCACGATGATGGTGAGCGACGTGGCGATCTTGACGACGGCGTTGGTCCGGCCACGGCGCTGCGGCGCGACGAAGTCCGGGGTCAGCGCCTCGGCGAGCGGTCGCATGGAGTTCGCGACGAGCGCGTAGGCGACCATCACCGCGACCAGCGTGACCAGCGACGTGGTCCAGGGCAGCAGCAGGAAGAACAGCGCCCCGAGTGGCATGCCCACCGCCAGGTACGGGATGCGCCGTCCCCACCGGGTCCGAGTGTTGTCGGAACGGTTGCCGATCCAGGGCTGGATGAAGATCCCCAGCAGGTTGTCCATGCCCATCAGCACGCCGACGAGCGCGGCGCTGGTGACATGCTCGCGCAGCAGGACGGGCACCTGGTTGTCGTAGAAGTTCCAGGTCGACTCCTGCGCGAACAGCGCGAGCGCGATGAAGAAGGTGATCTTCCGATACGACACCTCGTCGCGGGTTTTCATTTCGGCCATGTCGCCTCCACGTAACGTGTGCCGCGTCACGCTAGTTTGCTATAGCAAGTTCGTCAACAGTCGCATGTAGTCTTTGCGATGGCATGCGTTAGGGTGTGGCCATGACAGTGACCGAGACGCTCGGCGACCAGGCGTACCGTCAGGTCCGCGCCGCCATCGCCGCCGGTGAACTCGCACCGGGAGAGAAGGTGACCGAGCGCGGGCTGGCCGAACGCCTGTCGATCAGCCCCACCCCGGTCCGCGAGGCCCTGCGACGGTTGGAGTCCGACGGGCTGATCGAGCGGATCGGGCCGCGGACCGTGCTGGTCGCCGAGATCCGGGACGCCGCCATCGACGACCTCGCCGAGGTCGAGGTCGGACTACGCGGACTGGTCGCCCGGTTCGCCGCCCGGCACGCCACGGCAGATCAGCTCGACACCCTCGACGAGATCCTCGACCGGGCCGACGACCTGCTGATCCTGCTCAAGGAGCGACGTGCCCAGGGCTTGCCGACCGAACGGCACCTCACCGCGCTGCTCGACACGATGCTGGAGTTCAACGAGACGGTGAACGCCTGCGCCCACAATCCGGTCCTCGTCCGGATGCTCGACCAGAGCCGGGTGTTCACCCGTCCACAGCGACGGGAACTGCTCCTGGAGCGGGTCGCCGCGGACGACACCTTCGGTCTGGAGCGTTACACCAGCCATCGCGCCCTGGTCCGGGCGCTACGGGCCGGCGACTCCGCCGCTGCCGAACGCATCGCCATCGCCGACTCGCAGGGCGGCCTCGACGCACTGCGGAGGAGCCGATGAACCACCGGATCGCCGTCATCCCCGGCGACGGCATCGGCAAGGAAGTCGTACCGGCCGGAATCGAGGCCGTGGAGGCGACCGCCGGGCGCTTCGGTCTGCGGCTGGAATTCACCGACTTCGGCTTCGCCAGCGCCGACTACTGGCAGCGGCACCAGCGGATGCTGCCGCCCGACTGGGAGCAGACGCTACGCGCCTTCGATGCCATCTTCTTCGGCGCGGTCGGCTGGCCCACCGTGGTGCCCGACCACATCTCGCTGTGGGGCAGCCTGCTCCAGTTCCGGCGGACCTTCGACCAGTTCGTGAACCTGCGCCCGTGCCGACTCATGCCCGGCGTCCGCAGTCCCCTCGCCGACCGCGAGCCCGGCGAGATCGACTTCCTGGTGGTCCGCGAGAACACCGAAGGTGAATATTCGAGCGTCGGCGGACGCATCTTCGAGGGCACCGACCGGGAGACCGTGCTCCAGGAGACGGTGATGACCCGAGTCGGCGTCGACCGGGTCCTGCGATTCGCCTTCGAGCAGGCGCAGAGCCGCCCCAAACAGCACCTCACCTCGGCGACCAAGAGCAACGGCATCGCCATCTCGATGCCGTACTGGGACGAGCGGGTGGCCGCGATGAGCCAGCAGTTTCCCCGCGTACGGGTCGACAAGTTCCACATCGACGCCCTCGCCGCCCAGTTCGTGCTGCACCCCGAGTGGTTCGACGTGGTGGTCGCCAGCAACCTCTTCGGCGACATCCTCTCCGACCTCGGCCCGGCCTGCACCGGCACACTCGGCATCGCGCCGAGCGCCAACATCAACCCCGACCGCCGTCACCCGAGCCTCTTCGAGCCGGTACACGGCTCCGCACCGGACATCGCCGGTCATGGCGTCGCCAACCCGATCGGCCAGATCTGGTGCGGCTCGATGATGCTCGACCACCTCGGTCACCCCGAGGCCGCCGCCCACCTCCTCGGTGCCGTCGAGGATGTCCTGGCGCTCGGGCCGAAGGAGTCGCCGCTCACCCCGGACCTGCACGGCATCGGTACCACGGCCGAACTGGGAAACGCGATCGCCGAGCGCGTCCGCGAGCGCTGAAGCACGCCCCGGCCGGAGATGCCGAGTCGCCGAAGCAGCGGGTGGCTGGCACCACGCCGAGGCCCTCAGGAGCGGTAGGTCGACACGACACGACCTGGCGCTCCAGATCTCCTGCGCCGCCGCCATGGGTCACGGACCGTGAGCCGACGGCCAAATGTCATCTCAGTGCGCGATGAGGCCGCCGACCGGGACCGGCGCGACGTGCCCGGTCGCCGGGCGCGTCCGCGCCAGGGCGAGGCCGACGTCCACGAGGGAGGATCGGCGCAACTGCACCACATCCGGTAGCGGGGTCCAGACCGGCTCGGCAGTCGCACCGTTCGGCTCCGGCCGAAGGACCCCTCCCATGATGCGGACCTGGTAGAAAATGCCCACGTTCTGGTGCTCGCGTCCGGACCGCGCCTCGGCGGCGGGGATCACCCTGGAGTCCACGCCCAGCAGGCGGTCGACCACCGCGGCGCAGCCGGTCTCCTCGGCAACCTCCCGGAGCACCGCATCGAACGGATCCTCCGCGTGCTCGACCCGGCCGCCCGGAAGGGACCAGGTCGTCTCGCCCGACGGCGCCACACACCGGACGAGCAGCACCCGCTCGGCGTCGACGCACACGGCGTAGGCGGCCAGCCGGAAACTCATCCCGGCAGAGGTCCCCGTGCGCGACCCCGGGACGCCGACCACGCCACCACGCTGCTCATACGCTGGCGAGCAACGCGTCGAGCGGCTGCGGCACGGTGCCCCGGGCGACGGCGGCCTCGACGAGCAGCCGGGCGTAGCGCAGGTTGCGGCGCGAACTGCTGCGCAGGAACCGCCACAGCTGCGCCTCGGGATCCCGACCACGCCAGGCGGGCTGGCTCTGGAACCCACGGAACAGCCGCAGGTCGCCCTGAGCCTCGAAGAGGGCCTCGACGGCCGGGTTGCCGACCGCCCGGATCAGCTCGTCCTCCAGGTCGTCTACGCAGACGAAGAAGCCGAGCTGCGCCAGGTCGGTACGGGTGCGGGGCGTACCGACGCCCGCCTCGGTCAGCCCGCGCCGGAAGATCTCCTCCTCCCGCAGGTCGCAGAGGCCAGCGAGGCGTAAGCCGACGCCCGGCGGGCCCAACCTGGTCAGGAAGCGACCGATCGCGTGGGCGCCGCCGATCGGGACGATGACGATCCGCTCGGCGTCGAGATCGCGGCCACGGCCGGCCGCCAAGGTCTCCAGGGCGATCTGGTCGCTGATGCCCTCGACGAGCACCGCGGCCTCGGCGGACTCGGCCCGGGCCAGCGCGCGGGCGGTGGCCCGCATCGAGGCGGCGTTACCGCCCAACGGCCCGTCCAGACCGGCCCGGGGCGGCTCGCGGCGCGAGGTGACATCCATTGGTTGGCCTCCCCGTCCGGCCGGAGGCGGAGCCCCGCGACGGGCGACAAAGACAAAAGGCAGAGAGTCACCTCCCTGCCACTCCTAACGTATAGCGCACCGGGGGGCTTGTGGCAAGACCCGGGTTCTGCCGCAGAATCGTCGGCCGGACGCGGCACTGACGAAGAAACGGGGCACACCGTGCGGGAGCTGACGACGGACGAGACGACCGGGCGGTACGTGGTGCGCCTGCCCGACATCGATGAGACGCGGGTCGACGTCGTCGGCGGTAAGGGGGCGCACCTGGGGGCGTTGTCGCGGATCGACGGCGTCCACGTGCCGGCCGGCTTCTGCGTCACGACCCAGGCCTTCCGACGGATCATGGCGGAGGTGCCGTCGATCGACGATCTGCTCGATCGGCTGGCCCGGCTGAGCCCGGACGATCGGGAGGCCGTTCGGGCACTCGGCGCCGAGATCCGGCACGCCATCCGGGCCGTACCCGTGCCGGCCGATCTGGCGGCGGCGATCAGCGGTTCCGTCGACGAACTCGACGGGCGGGCCGGGTACGCCGTCCGGTCCAGCGCGACCGCCGAGGACCTGCCGACGGCCTCCTTCGCCGGCCAGCACGACACGTACCTCAACGTGGTCAGTGCGACAGCGGTCGTCGAACACGTCCGCCGGTGCTGGGCGTCGCTGTTCAGCGAGCGCGCGGTGACCTACCGGCAGCGCAACGGCGTCGACCACCGTACGGTCCAGATGGCCGTCGTGGTGCAGCAGCTGGTGCTCCCGGACGCGGCCGGCATCCTGTTCACGGCCGATCCCGTCACCGGCGACCGCCGGGTCTCCTCCGTGGACGCCGGCTTCGGTCTCGGTGAGGCCCTGGTCTCCGGTCTGGTCAACCCGGACGTGTTCAAGGTACGCGACGGCGAGATCGTCAGCCGGACCGTCGCCACCAAGCAGCGGGCGATCCACGCCCTACCCGCCGGAGGTACCCGGGAACAGGCCGTCGACCCGCAGCAGCGGGGCCAGCCGGCGCTGACGGACACCCAGGTCGTACGACTCGTCCAGCTCGGGCGGCGAGTCGAAGCGCACTTCGGCAGCCCGCAGGACATCGAATGGTGCCTGGCCGACGACGACTTCCAGATCGTGCAGACCCGGCCCATCACGACACTGTTCCCCGTCCCGGCCGGCGACGGGAACAATCGCGTCTACGTCTCGGTCGGCCATCAGCAGATGATGACCGACGCGATGAAGCCGCTGGGTCTGTCGATGTGGCGGTCGACGGCCATGGCACCGATGCAGGCGGCCGGCGGGCGGCTGTTCGTCGACGTCACCCAGCGGCTGACCTCCCCCGCAACCCGCAACGCCCTCCTGGAACTCATGGGTAGGGGCGATCCGCTGGTCAGGGACGCCCTCGAAACCGTCCCCGGCCGCGACTTCATCCCGACGCGGCCGGACGCAGGGCTCGCCGGGGCCCCGGCGGTCGGGGCCGAGGTCGGCGCGGTGCGGGCCGCGGCGGCAGCCGGCCCGGCGGTACCTCCGATCGACCCGGATCCGGCCATCGTCGCCGGGCTGGTCGAGCGCAGCCAGGCGTCCATCGCCGCCCTGGGTCGCGAGATCCGGACGAAGACCGGCACGGCGTTGTTCGAATTCCTGACCAGCGCCTTCGACGAGCACAAACGGATACTCGGTGACCCGCTGAGCATGCAGGTCATCATGGCCGGGATGGAGGCCACCTGGTGGCTCAACGAGCACCTCCGGGAGTGGCTGGGTGAGAGGAACGCGGCGGACACGCTCACCCTCTCCGCTCCCGGCAACGTGACGTCGGAGATGGGACTGGCGCTGCTCGACGTCGCCGACGTGATCCGCCCGCATCCCGAGGTGGTGGCGTACCTGCACGGCGTCGAGGACGAGGGTTTTCTCGACGAGTTGCCGAAGCTGCCCGGCGGCACCGAGGCGCGGCAGGCCATCGAGGCGTACCTCGACCGGTACGGCATGCGCTGCGTCGGCGAGATCGACATCACCAGGCCACGGTGGCGCGAACGTCCCACCACCCTGCTGCCGGTGCTGCTGGAACACGTCCGGCACGCCGAGCCGGGTGCCGCCGAGCGTCGTTTCGAGCGGGGACGGCAGGCCGCGGAGCAGAAGGCGCGTGAGGTGCTGTCCCGGCTGCGGGCTCTGCCGGACGGGGCGCGCAAGGCCGCCGAGACCGAGCGGATGATCGACCGGGTCCGGACCTTCGCCGGCTACCGGGAGTACCCGAAGTACGACATCATCAGCCGCTACTTCCTCTACAAGCAGGCTCTGCTGGGCGAGGCCGATCGCCTGGCGCTGGCGCAGGTGATCCGCGACAGGGAGGACGTCTTCTTCCTCACTGTCGACGAGTTCCACGACGCCGTGCGCACCAACCAGGTCGACGACCGGCTCATCCGTCAACGTCGGGAGGAGTTCCGGTCGTACCAGGCACTCCGGCCGCCGCGAGTGCTCACCTCGGACGGTGAGACCGTCGACGGGGCGTACCGGCGCGACGACGTGCCGGCCGGTGCCCTGGTCGGCCTGCCGGTCTCCAGCGGGACGGTGGAAGGACGCGCCCGGATCATCCTGGACCTCGGCCGGGCCGACCTGGGACCGGGCGACATCCTCGTCACCGCCCACACCGATCCCAGTTGGACGCCCCTGTTCGTCGCCGCCGCCGGCCTGGTGACGGAGGTTGGTGGACTGATGACCCACGGCGCGGTGATCGCCCGGGAGTACGGCCTGCCCGCCGTGGTCGGAGTGGCAGACGCCACCCGGCTGATCCGCGACGGGCAGCGGATCCGGGTGCACGCCACCGACGGCTACGTGGAGATCCTGTCCCGATAGACGCCCTCCCCATGACGTGGCAGGCGGCGCGCGGCCGCCACCTGTGCGAACCTCAGCGATCGAGCGGCGAAGCCGTCGTTCGGCGGCGGTCCGGTGAGCCTCCGGTGGATCTTCGTGCACATGATCGAGGAGACCGCCCAGCACCGCGGACACCTGGACCTGCTTCGAGACGCCCTCACCCGGTGGGCAGTGTGAACGCTCCGATCGCCGCGGCGAGGGGCAGGGACAGGAAGACGACCGCGCCGCCGGCGCCCACCCACAGGGCCACGTGACTTCTTCCTGTCGCCTGCCGGGCTCTCCGGCGGGACTCAGTACATCGCGTCAGCCGCCGGCCCGGGCAGTGTCGATCGTCATGAGGTCGCGCAGGGCGAAGCGGAGGTGCTCCCACTCCTCGCCGATGATCACGTGCAGGCAGCGCAGGACCGACACCTCGTCCTCGGCCGACCAGGGGTTGCGTCGAGGCTCGGCAAGCATCTGCGGGGTGACGGTGGCGAGGAACCCGCGGACCATAGCCTGCCGTTCGGCTCGCAGGTCGAGGACCTGGGCCAGCGCCGGCTGCCTCGCGGCGAAGATCGAGGTGTCGAAGCCGTCCATCGCGTACTCGGCGTGCGGCTGCCCGAGCGGGTGGAAGGGCTGCGGAAGGCGCAGCACCGCCTTGCCGAGCCAGGCGTCGGCGGCGAAGGCGAGGTGACGCAGCGTCTGGGCGAAGGACCACTCGCCGTCGACCGAGGTGTCGACGGCGCCGGCCGGCATCGCGGTCGCCCGCTCGACCGCCGCCGCCCAGGCCCGTTCGAGCGCCGCCCACGCCGCCCGCAGTCCCTCCGGATCGTCGGCCTGCCTCAGCTCCCGACCCGGGAACCGCCGGTTCAGCTCGGCCTCGACCAACGGCACGACGTCGACCCCGTTGACCAGCAGCGACCCCTCCGCCAACCAGGGTGCGTCGATGTCGAGCCCTCGCACCTCGACGCTGCGCATGACCGCTCCGGCCAACGTCGACCTGATGAACCGTGCCCCCGCCAGATCCCGATCGACGAACTCCTGCACCATCCGGACTCCTCCCGTGAACGAATCGCGGCGAGAGTAACGCCGAGGTGCGACACCGCCGTCCCAGTCACCGATCCGTACCGCCGCCCACCTTGCCCGCCGGTACGCGAACCCATAGCCTTGATTCGCCGACGTCAATGGATCACCACCCGCGACGTCGCGATGGTGGGCCGGCCACGTTCCCGCCGGCCGTACCGCCGGGTGGTTGCGGCGACGGGGGGATCCTCGATGCGACGGACGGTGTGGCGGATCCGGCTGGCCGCCGCCCTGGTGGCGGCGGGCAGCCTGGTGGTCTCGACAGCGGTGAGCAGCCCCGCGCACCCACCCGCCAGCACACCCACCGTCGTGGTCGACTGGAGCGCCGAACGGCAGCGGGTCGACGGCTTCGGCGGGTCGTTCGCGTTCCACAAGGCCGGCGGGATCCAGCGGCTCGGCGAGCCACTCACCACCCAGATGCTCGACATGGTCTTCGACGACCGGGCCGGGATCGGCCTGGACATCGTACGGGTGATGGTCGGCGACGGCGGCGGGTGGGGCGACCAGCTCTACGACGGCCCGACGCAGACGATCGCCCCCGAGCCGGGCGTCTTCGTGTGGGACCGACCCGACTGGCCGCAGCGCAAGGCCGACTTCGACGCGTACCAGGTCTGGCTGATGCGGCAGGCGCAGGCGCGCGGCGTCGAGACGATCCTCGCCAGCGTGTGGAGCCCGCCGGCGTGGATGAAGCAGAACAACAGCGTGACCTCCGCCGGCCCCACCGGCGCACCGAACAAGCTCCGACCCGAGATGTACCAGGCGTTCGCGGACTACCTCGCGGAGTACGTGCTCGGCTACGAACGCGAGTTCGGGATCCGGATCACCCACCTCTCGCCGACCAACGAACCCGACCTCTCCACCGGGTACTCCAGTTGCCAATGGACCGCCGAGGAACTGCGGGTCCTGGTCCGCGACCACCTCGGTCCCACGTTCGCGCGACGGGGCGTGACCGCGAAGATCGTGCTCGGCGAGGGCGTCGGCTTCCACGAGGGGTACGCGCTGCCCGCGATCAGCGACCCGGCGGCGAACCGGTACGTCGACGTGGTGGCGGCGCACGGCTACGCCGGGCTGATCGACGACGCCACCCGGGCCGCGCCCACCGCCTTCACCACCTCACACACGCTGGGCAAGACCATCTGGCAGACCGAGTACATGAACCAGGGCGCACCGCGTGACAGGTTGTTCGTGAACAACACGATCAGCGACGGCCTGCGCTACGCGACCCTGATCGGCAACCTGTTCGACGAGACCCGGCTGAGCGGATACTTCTGGTGGTGGCCGGTGGCGAACAACGGCGCGGACGGCTCGGACCTGATCCGACTGGTCAACACCGGCACCCCGCAGAGCGGCAACCCGACCGAGAACGGCCAGTACCGCATCTTCAAGCGGTACTACACCTTCGGTCAGTACAGCCGGTTCCTCGACCCGGGTGACGTGATGATCGGCGCCACCAGCACCCCGTCACCCGGGGTGACGGTCACCGCGTACAAGGACGAGGCGACGCACGACTTCACGGTCGTGGTGGTCAACAACAACGCGGACGACGTCCCGCTGACCGTCGATCTCACCGGCGGCTTCCCACTGCCGCCGCAGACCAGGCGGGACTGCAGGAAGGGCGGGTGGGCCCACTTCGTCAACCCGACGTTCCGCCACCAGGGTGAGTGCGTCTCCCACGTCGCCGCCGGCACGGGTCCACGTCCGTCGGTGGTGCCGTATCGCACCTCGGGCAGCGAGAACATGAAGAAGCTTGCCGACATCCGCATCCACGGCGGGTCGTTCCGCGCGAACCTCCGTGGCCGCAGCGTCACCACGTTCGTGCCGAAGTGGTCCGAGCTGCCGGCGCTACCCGACCGCAAGGACGTCTTCTCCACCTATCCGGCCGAGGAGAACGACGGGCAGTCCGCCGGCCTGCGGGTGACCACCACACCCGAGCACGGCAAGGTCGTCACCGGCGTACGCGACGGGAGCCACCTGCGCTGGGCGAACGTCAACTTCGCGGACGGCTCGGCGGCGGGCTTCGCCGACCAGAAGGGTCAACTGCGCTTGCACGCCACAGTCGCCCCGAAGGCCGGCGGTGTCATCGAGGCACGGATCGGCAGCCCGGACGGTCCGCTGGTCGGCTCGATGACCGTGCCGGCGGGGTCCGGCTCCGACTGGGTGACCGCGACGACCTGGATCGACACCGGTCCGCAGGCGGCGAACGGCTTCCACGACCTCTACCTGGTGTTCACCGGCGGTCCCGGCACCCTCTTCACCGTCGACCGCGTCGAGTTCAGCGACTGAGCACCAGCGGTGGCCATTCAGCGGCTTCAGTAGAGTCCTCGACAGACGGGTCGATCCGCCGAGGGCGTCGGGTGACCGCTGCGGTCGACCGTCTGGCCGTCGCAGGGAAGAGGTCGGGAATGGTCGACGCAGATCAGCAGCGCCGCAGCACCGTGGCGAAGGTCCTGGCCAGGGCGCTGCCCGGGACCGCCGCCGACGTGCCGTTGGCGATGGCCCGCGAGATCCTCGACGTCCTGCCCGACCTGCGTCTACTCGACGACGCCCGCGCCGCCCAGGCCACGATGGAGCAGACGATCGAGCGGATACGGACGGAGTTGGACCGCACCCCCTGGACGGTCGAACTGCCGCCGCCGGGGACCGACCTCGGCGAGGCGTTGCGGGATGAGGCCCGGCTGTTGCGGCGAAACACCGCGACGAGGACCGGCCCCTACGCCGTCGGATTCGCCGCCGGAAGTGCGGCGTTCCTGCGTTCCCTGGAGGCACGCGCCGCCACCGTGCCCCCGCGGTCGCGCCCGGATCCCGCCGGCGACAGCCCGGCGGCTTCGGTGCCGGACGACCGCCCCAACTCGGTACGGCTCGCCGTCGAGTCACGCGTCGCGGGGCTGCCGGCCGATCCGGCTGCCCGAGAGCACGGCCGGCGGATCCTCGTCGGCAACGAACTCGTCCGCTACGGTCTCGACACCGGGGTGAACTCGACCGAGCTGGCGTCAACCGTCGCCGATCTCGTGCTGGCCGCGCTACCGGAGATCGACACCCTGTCCGAGGCACTGGACGCCCTGCGGGCCAGGGAGGACGAGGTGCTGTCGCTCTGGCAGCGGCTCGCCGAGGAGCAGGCGAACCATGGGCTCACCGAGCCCGAGATACGCTGGCGCAACGCGCTGGCCGGGGAGTTACGCCAGCAGGCCGACACGGTGACACCCAACGCCGGGCTGACCGACAGCTTCACCATCGGCTTCAGCCTCGCCAGTCAGGCCCTGGCCCGCAAGCTACGCGCTCGAGCCGACGAGATCATCGTCCTGCCCGTCCCGATCGACCCCTGGGCGCTGCCGAAGGGCCACGACGAGTCCGCCTCCTGACCATCCCCCGACGCACGGGTGCCCCGGGTGCCGCCCGGCGCGGCACCCGGGGCGTCCCGGGCCCCGTCGGCCCGCCTATCCGCGCGCCACGACGGACTCGGCCGTCGCGGTGCGCCGCTGGTGGGAGCGGATCAACTCGGCGTAGCGGTGACCGCTGGCCTTGACCGTCCGCCGTTGGGTGGCGTAGTCGACGTGCACCAGACCGAACCGCTTGTCGTAGCCGTACGCCCATTCGAAGTTGTCCAGCAGTGACCAGGCGAAGTAGCCGGCCAGCGGCACACCCCGGCCGACCGCCGCGGCGCAGGCCGCCAGGTGCCGTTCCAGGTGGTCGGTGCGCTCGGTGTCGAAGACCCTGCCGTCGGCGGTGACCGTGTCCGGCCAGGCCGAGCCGCTCTCGGTGACCAGGATCCGGGCCGGGGCGTACTCCCGGCTCACCTCGACCAGCAACCGCTCCAGGCCCTCGGGGTGTACCTCCCAGTCCATCGCGGTGTGCGCCGCGCCGGGCACCGGGACCTGCCGGGCGTACGGTGCCGGTCCGTCCGGGTCGTCGGCCGCCACCTGCCGGAAGTAGTAGTTGACGCCGAGGAAGTCGGCCGGTGCGGCGATCACCGCGAGGTCGTCGCCACGTACCGGCGGCTCGACACCGTAGGTGGCGACCATGTCGGCCGGGTAGCCGCGACCGTGCAGCGGGTCCAGCCACCAACGGTTGACGTGCCCGTCCAGCCGGTGGGCGGCGGCCACGTCGGCGGGGCGGTCGCTGGCCGCGTCGATGGGGCTGAGGTTCAGCACCGGGCCGATCGAGGCCGGCCGGTCGGCGTGGGCCCGGATCGCGGCGGTGGCCAGGCCGTGGCCGAGCAGCACGTGGTGCGCGGCGGACACGGCCCGGCCCAGATCCCGCTCCCCCGGGGCCATCCGCCCTTCCAGGTGGCCGATCCAGGCGATGCAGAGCGGCTCGTTGACGGTGCACCAGTCGCTCACCCGGTCGCCGAGCCGGGCCGCGACCACCGCGGCGTAGTCGGCGAACGCCGCCGCGGTCTCCCGGCGCGGCCAGCCACCGCGGTCCTGCAACGCCTGCGGCAGATCCCAGTGGTAGAGGGTGACGTACGGCCGGATGCCGGCGGCCAGCAGCCCGTCGGTCAGGCGGTCGTAGAAGTCCAGGCCGGCGGCGTTGACCCGGCCGACCCCGTCGGGACGGACCCGGGGCCAGGCCACCGAGAAACGGTACGCACCGACGCCGAGGCCCCGCATCAGCGCCACGTCCTGCGGCCACCGGTGGTAGTGCTCGCAGGCCATCTCCCCGGTGTCGCCGTTGTCGATGGCGCCCGGCCGGGTGCAGAAGGTGTCCCAGATGGAGGGTCTGCGACCGTCGGCGGTGACGGCGCCCTCGATCTGGTAGGCCGAGGTGGCGACACCCCAGCGGAAGTCGGGCGGCAGCGTGGACAGGTCCGGCACGGGCGGGTTCTCCTCGGTTCTGGTGGTGGACGGGCTCACTTGACCGCTCCGGCGGTGAGGCCGGCGACGAAGTAGCGCTGCAGGGCCAGGAACCCGGCGACCACCGGAACGCTCACCACCAACGAGGCGGCCATCACCTGGTTCCAGTAGACGTTGAACTGGGTGGAGTAGCCCTGGAGACCGACGGCGAGGGTGCGACTGTCCTCGTTGGTCAGCACCGAGGCGAACAGCACCTCGCCCCAGGCGGTCATGAAGGCGTACACGGTCACCGCGACCACGCCGGGCACGGCGGCCGGCAGCACCACCTGGAACAGGGTGCGCAGCGGGCCGGCGCCGTCGACCTGGGCCGCCTCGTCCAGCCCGCGCGGGATCGAGTCGAAGTAGCCGACCAGCATCCAGATCGAGAACGGCAGCGAGAAGGTGAGGTAGGTGATGATCAGGCCGGTGCGGCTGGCGTAGAGCGCGATGCCGGTGGCGTTGCCGAGGTTGACGTAGATCAGGAACAGCGGCAACAGGAACAGGATGCCGGGAAACATCTGGGTCGACAGCACGGTCACCGAGAAGACCTGCCGACCCCGGAACCGGTACCGGCTGACCGCGTACGCGGCGAAGATGGCCACGCTGACCGAGAAGATGGCGGCGACACTGGCCACCAGCAGGCTGTTGAGCAGGTAACGGCCGAGCGGCACGGTCGACCACATGTCCACGAACGCCTGCAGGGTGGGACGCCGGGGCCACCAGGTGAAGGCGCCCTGCACGTCCTGCAACGGTTTGATCGCCGAGCTGACCATCACGTAGAGCGGGACGAGGACGAAGCCGGCGAGCAGGGTCAGCACGATCCGGCGCGACCAGCGTTCGGCGGCGGTCTCACCCATCGTTCCTCCGTCGGTTGGTCAGCAACAGGTATCCGGCGGTGACCAGGAGCAGGAACAGCAGCAGCACCACCGACATGGCCGAGCCGGTGCCGAAGTCCCAGGTCTGGAACGAGCTGCGGTAGATGTGCAGCGAGATGAGGTCGGCCTCGGCCGGTGCGGAGCCGCCGAAGAGGACGTACGGGGTGTTGAAGTCGTTGAAGGTCCAGAGGAAGAGCACCAGCAACAGCACCAGGTTCACCGGGCGCAGCATCGGCAGGGTGACCGAGCGCAGCCGTCGCCAGAACCCGGCGCCGTCCATCGCGGCGGCCTCGTACAGCTCGTCCGGGATGTTCTGCAGACCCGCCATCACGCAGAGGAAGGCGAACGGCCAGGTCCGCCAGATCGAGACGATCAGCAGGGCCACGAAGCTGTTGTCGCCGATCAGCCAGAACGGTGCCTGGTCGACCAGGCCCAGCTGGTCGACCAGGACGTGGTTGACCAGGCCGGTGTCGCGCTGGAAGAGGAAGGTCCAGGTGATCACCGCGGTGTAGACCGGCAGGGCGTACGGGGTGAGGAAGAGCGCCCGCAGGACGGCCCGGCCCCGGAACGGTCGCTGCAGCAGCACCGCGGCGGTGGTGCCGAGCGTCCAGGACAGGCCGACCGACAGCACCGTGTAGAGCACGGTGACCCGGAACGAGCGCAGCAGTTCGGCTCCGGCGGCGGAGTCGACGTCGAACACCACCCGGTAGTTGTCCAGCCCGACGAAGGGTGCCCCGGACCAGTCGCGGATGTGGAACTGGGTCAGCTCCAGCAGGCTCATCCAGGCACCGACGAGCATCGGGATGACGTGGATCGCCAGCTCCAGCACGACGGCCGGGGCGAGCAGCAGGTACGGCAGCAGGGACCGGCGGGGCCGGCGGGCTGCGGGGCGGGCGGGCCGGCCGGTGCCGGCGGCCCGGTCGGCGGCGGGTGGCGAGGTGGTGGTGGTCATCGAGGTCCCTTCGCGGGCTGGCCGTGGGAGGGTCGGCGGCACCTCCCACGGCCAGCGGTCCGTGGTCAGCGCATCTGCTGCTGGGCCCGGGTCAGCCTCTCCCGGACGCTGTCCTCGGTGACCGGCCTGCCGCTGGCCGCGTCGGCGAAGAGTTCCTTGATGGCGGTGCCGACGAGCGTCTCGAAGGTGCTCTCCTCGGGCACCTGCGGCAGCGGTGCCGCGGTGGTGGCCAGGGTCTGCGCGAGCACCTTCTGTTCGTCGGCGGCGAAGGCGGGGTCGGCCGCGACGGTGCCGACCGCCGGCAGCGAGCCGTACGTCTTGTTCAACGTGACCTGCTCGGTGTCGCTGGTCATGAACTTGACGAACTCCAACGCCCCGTCGAGGTTCCTGGTGTGCTTGAACACGGCGATGTTGATGCCGGCGACCATGCTGTTGACCTGTTTGCCACCGGCCGGCGGGTTGGCCAGGAAGGGCACCGGGGCCACCCCGTAGGCGTCGGCCGCCATGTTCTGTGACTTGAGGTTCGCGCCGGCGGCCTGCCAGAGCAGCATCGCGGCCTTGCCGTTGGCGAAGTCGGAGACGGACTGGTTCTGCGCGTACTCGGCGTTGCTCGGGTTGACGATCTTGTCGACGGCCATCAGGTCGATGTAGCGCTTGACGGCGGCGACGTTCTGCGGGGTGTCGAAGGTCGGCTGCCCGGCGGCGTCGAACCACTCCCCGCCGTACTGCTGAGCGAAGGTGAAGGCGTGGTGGGCGTTCTCCGACGGGTTGGCGCCCTCCACGGCGAGGCCCCACTTGCCGTCGCCGGTGAGCTTCCGGCCGACCTCGGCCATTTCCTCCCAGGTGGTCGGCGGGGCGGTGATGCCGGCGTCGGCGAAGGACTGCTTGTTGTAGTACAGCGCGTAGGCGAGGCTGTAGAGCGGTACGGCGGCCGGCGGTTTGTCCGGCGCTCCGGCGGCGGCGAGCGCGGCCGGGACGAAGCGGTCCTTCCCGCCGACCTTGTCGAGGGTGGCGTCGTCGAACTCGACGAGCGCGCCGGTGGCCTGCAGCGAGGCCGACCAGGTGTTGCCGATGTTCACCACGTCCGGGCCCTGCCCGGTGGTGGCGGCGGCCAGCAGTCGGTTGAGCAGGTCGGACCAGGGCACGACCTCGACGTTGACCTTGATGCCGGTCTGCTGTTCGAACTTGTCCAGCTCCGGCTGGAGGATCTCCTTGTCGGCCTCCAGACTGGCGCCCTGGTTGCTGGCCCAGTACGTGAGGGTCGTGCCGCCGTCGCCCGGCTCGTCGCCGGAGCCGCAGGCGGTCAGCGACGCGGCGGCCAGGACGGTCGCGGTGAGCATCGCGAGGTGTCGTCTCGACACGGTCTGCCCCTTCGGTCTCAGGGTCGTGGTGGTGGAGGAGAGAGTTACATCACGGCTTAATTAATGTCGTCATTAAAATGGTTCGGCGGAGGGTCGTCAAGCACGGGGTCGTACAGTCGCCCGGGAGCGACCGACGGGATGAGGTGACACGTGGAGCTGGCGCGGGCGACGAACCGCAGCGTCCGGTTGCGCAACCGGTCGGCCCTGCTGTCCCGGATCTTCCTCGACGGCCCGCTGACCCGGCAGGATCTCGTCCGGGCCACCGGGCTCAGCCAGCCCGCGGTCAGCAACGTGGTCGGCGACCTGATCGACGAGGGGCTGGTGATGGAGGCCGGCGCCGCCGAGTCCGACGGTGGCCGGCCGAGCATGATGCTGCGGGTGGCGCCGCGCCACGCCGTCGTGGTCGGCGTCGACGTGGGCGAGACCCGGGTACGCGTCGAACTGTTCGACCTCACGATGACCGTGCTGGGCAGCGTCGAGTACCCGCTGGAACACAACGGCACCAAGCCGGCGACGGTGGCCGGGCACGTGCTGGCCGGCATCGACCGGGTGCTGGCCGACTCGGGGATCCCCCGGTCCGAGGTGCTCGGCGTCGGCGTCGGTGTATCCGGGGTGGTCGAGCAGGGCAGCCAGGCGATCGTGGACGCGCAGACCCTGGGCTGGCACCGGGTGCCGCTGCAACGGCTGATCGCCGAGGGCACCGACCTGCCGCTGCACCTCGACAACGGCGCGAAGACCCTCGGCCAGGCGGAGATGTGGTTCGGCGCCGGGCGGGGCGCCCGGCACGCCGTGTTCGCCCTGGTCGGGTCCGGCGTCGGCGCGGCCGTGGTGACAAACGGCGTCACCTACCGGGGTGCGTCCAGCAGCGCCGGCGAATGGGGTCACACCACCCTGGTGTACGGCGGCCGGCCCTGCCGCTGCGGCGCCCGCGGTTGCCTGGAGGCGTACGTCGGCGCCGAGGCGGTCATCGACCGCTACCGGGAGGCCCGACGCGGCCGACCGGCACCCGGCGAGGACGAGGAGTCCCAGCTCGGCGCGCTGGTGGCGGCGGCGGAGAAATCGGAGACCGCGCGGCGGGTCCTCGACGAGACCGCCGACTACCTGGGCGCCGGTGTGGCCAACCTGATCAACCTGTTCAACCCGGAGCGGGTGGTGCTGGGCGGCTGGGCCGCGATGGCGCTGGGCGGACTGCTGCCCGCCATCCGCGCGGCCGCCGGCCGCCAGGCCCTGCGCGCACCGTACGCGCAGACCACCATCGAACTGGGCCGGCTCGGCGTCGACGCGGTCGCGCTCGGCGCCGCCACCCTGCCCATCGCCCGCCTGCTCGCCAACGGCGGCACCCGCCGCTGACGGAGACCCTCACCGCCGCAGGCCCCGGACACCCGGCAGGCCGCCCGCCACCGCCTCGGCCGGAGCGTCATACGACGGCGGGCAGCCCTCCTCCGCGGGCACTTCTACCCGCGCGGGAATCCCGGCGACCCGGTCCGCCGACCCGTCACCCTCGGCGACATCACGTCCGACCGGCCTGCTACCCACGGCACGCTTTGCTCTGCTTCAACCGACGCAACGGTCACGCTCCGTCGCGCCACGCGGTCGAGCGGCGCATCACCTCCAACGCGCCGCCGCTGCTCAACGGCTATTGCGTGGATTGAAGCAGAGCAAAGCGCGGCGAGTGCAGGTGGAAAGGGCGGCCGAAGGCGACACGCTCAGTGAGGCTCACCCAGTGTCATCAACAGGGCGAATGCAGATCGATGTCTTGACGGCGACGCAACGTCGCCGCAACACTCTTCCGCAAGCGCGCTCCCCGCACCGCGGTGCCAACCCGGCGGCATCATCGTGCGGCAGCGTCAGCCGTCCCGAATCCCCGTCGCGCCCGTCGTCAGCAGCCCCTCGACCGACAGGCGACGTCATGACACCACCCGTTTCCCTCGTACCATCCGCGCCAGGCCGCAGACCGCGCACCCGCGGCCTGCTCACCGGCCTGGCGGTGGCTCTGGCCGCCGCGCTGGTTCCGACCGTCGGCGCGGTGCCCGCCCAGGCCGCGCCGGTCCTGCTCTCCCAGGGCCGGCCGGCCACCGCCTCCTCCACCGAAGGCGGCGCCTTCCCCGCCTCGGCGGCCGTCGACGGCAACACCGGCACTCGCTGGTCCAGCGCCTTCAGCGACCCCCAGTGGCTCCGGGTCGACCTGGGCAGCCGCGCCACGATCACCGGCGTCACCCTGCGTTGGGAGGCCGCGTACGCCCGGGCCTTCCAGATCCAGACCTCCGACGACGGCACCGCCTGGACCACCATCCACAGCACCACCACCGGTGGCGGCGGAACCCAGACGCTCACCGTCACCGGCAGCGGTCGCTATGTCCGGATGTACGGCACCCAGCGGGCCACCGGCTACGGCTACTCGCTGTGGGAGTTCCAGGTCTTCGGCGAGTTCGGCGGTGGCGGACCGGGTGACCCGGTCGAACCGACCGATCCACGGAACCCGAACCTCGGCCCGAACACGTACGTGTTCGATCCCGCCACCCCCACCGCCACCATCCAGAACCGGCTGGACACCATCTTCAGCCAGCAGGAGACCAACCAGTTCGGCCCGCAGCGGTACGCCGTGCTGTTCAAGCCGGGCACCTACACCGCCGACGTCAACCTCGGCTTCTTCACCCAAGTCGCCGGGCTCGGCATGTCCCCCGACGACGTCAACCTCATCGGGCACGTCCGCGCCGAGGCGGCCTGGTTCGGCGGCAACGCCACGCAGAACTTCTGGCGGGCCGCGGAGAACCTGTCCGTGACCCTGCCCGCCGGGACGGTCGTCGAGCGGTGGGCGGTGTCCCAGGCCGCGCCGTACCGGCGGATGCACCTACGCGGCGGGCAGAACCAGATCCAGCTCTGGGACGGATACACCGGCTGGTCCAGCGGCGGGCTGATGGCCGACACCCGCATCGACGGGCTGGTGGTCTCCGGTTCGCAGCAGCAGTGGTACTCGCGTAACAGCGAGTTCGGCAACGGCTGGACCGGCTCGGTGTGGAACATGGTGTTCCAGGGGGTGGCCGGCGCGCCGACGCCGAACTTCCCGAACCCGTCACACACCGTCATCCCCACCACGCCGCTGGTCCGGGAGAAGCCCTTCCTCTACGTCGACGGCACCGGCGAGTACCGGGTCTTCGTGCCGGCGCTGCGGGCGAACTCCGCCGGCACCAGCTGGTACAACAAGACCCCGGCCGGCTCGTCCATCTCGCTGGCCGACTTCTTCATCGTCCGGCCGGGCACCTCGGCGGCGACCATCAACAACGCCCTGGCCCAGGGTCGGCACCTGCTGTTCACCCCGGGCGTGCACCGGGTCACCGAACCCATCCGGGTCAACCGGGCCGACACCGTCGTCCTCGGCCTCGGGCTGGCCACCATCCAGGCCGACAACGGCACCGTCGCGATGCGGGTCGCCGACGTCGACGGGGTCAAGGTCGCCGGCATCATGTTCGAGGCCGGCGCCGTCAGCTCCCCGGTGCTGATGGAGGTCGGCCCGACCGGCTCCGCGGCCAGCCACGCCGCCAATCCCACCTCGCTGCACGACGTCTTCTTCCGCATCGGCGGGCCGGGCGTCGGCCGGGCCGCCACCAGCCTGGTGGTCAACAGCGACCACGTCATCGGCGACCACATGTGGCTGTGGCGGGCCGACCACGGCGACGGCGTCGGCTGGACGGTCAACACCGCCGACACCGGGCTGATCGTCAACGGCGACAACGTCACCATGTACGGCCTCTTCGTCGAGCACTACCAGAAGTACCAGACCATCTGGAACGGCAACGGCGGCCGGACGTACTTCTACCAGAACGAACTGCCGTACGACCCGCCCAACCAGGCGGCCTGGATGAACGGCTCGACCCGGGGCTACGCCGCGTACAAGGTGGCCGATTCGGTGACCAGTCACCAGGCGTGGGGGTTGGGCAGCTACGCCTACTTCAACGTCGACCCGTCGGTGGTCGCCGAGCGGTCGTTCGAGGTGCCGAACCATCCGAACGTGCGGTTCACCAACATGGTGACCGTGTCCCTCGGTGGGGTCGGCACCATCAACCGGATGATCAACAATGTCGGCACCACGGTCAACGCCAGCAACCAGGTGTCCTACCTGACCGCGTACCCGTAGACCGATCGACGCGGGCCCGGCCGGTGACACCGGCCGGGCCCGCACCCGCCGACCCCCGGCCCGGCTCAGCCCGGTCGGGCAGGGCCATCCTCGACCGTCGCGTCCACCGGACCCACCCGCAGGACGCCATCGGTCAGCGGGGTGCAGCGGACGCCGCCCCGGCCGCGCAGGCCGCGCCAGGCGCCCGGCCCGACGGTCACGTCCATCCAGGCGCACGGGTGTGCCGCCCGGTTCAGCCGCAGCCGGACCGGCCCCTGACCCGAGTCGAGCACCAGCACCGAGCCGACCAGGTCGTCCACGGGGATGCCACTGGTCAGAATGTTGCGCCGGACCTGAGCCAGGCCGGCACCCGGCGGCAACGACTCGGCTGCGATGACGGTGACGCTGGCCTGGCGGTGCGCGGCCTTGCCGAAGTACCGGTCCCCGACGATGCCCAGCTCCGCCCGGAGCTGGATCTCGTCCACCAGTTCGTCACCCGGCACCGGCACCGGGCCGTCCGCCGGCCGGCCCACGAACCGGTGCACGGGTGAGGCCAGCAACTGGACGATCTCCGGCATACCCAGACTCTAGGCCGCACGGTAACCCGACGGTCAGGAGAAGCGGCGACCCTCGTCGCGCCGGTACGCCCAGCCGGCGAGCGACGCCAGCCCGACGACCCACACCCCCAGCATGATCATCGAAAGTGGCTCGGGCCGGAAGTCGCCCACCGCGCTCCACATCAACTCGACCGCGCCCCGCGTGGGCAGGAACGGCGCGATCGCCTCGATGAAGGCGGGTGCCTGACCGGGCGCGGTGAGCAGTCCGCCGCCCACGGCCAGCGGGAAGAACACCAGTTGGGCGACCACGATCGCCGCCTTGCTCGGCAGGGCGTACCCGATGGCCAGCCCCATCAGCGTGAACGGCACCGACACCAGCGCGACGGCGACGGTGGCGAGCGCGAACCCCGCCACGGAGGTCCGCGCCTCGGTGAGCAGGGCCGCGATGAGCACCACCGGCAGCAGCGACAGATAGGTGAGGGTCAGCCCGGCCAGGACCCGGCCGGCGAACCGGGGTGCCGGCCCCACCGGCAGGGTCCGCAGGTACGGATCCCACGGTTGGGCCCGGTCCTCGGCGACGCCGACGCCGTACTGGAAGACGTTCGCGCTGAGCACCGCGAAGGTGACCATGGCGGCGGTGGCGTAGGTGGCCCCGACGGCGTCGTCACCGACGGCCGGTACCACGAAGAAGAGCATCGCGACTGCGGGAAAGAACGCGCTGCCGAACACCGCGACCGGGGTCCGGACGAGTTCCAGCAGTTGGTAGCGGGCGTGGGCCAGGGCGTACTGCACGGCGTCTCCTCAGGCGGTGGTCGGTACGCCGGCCTCCGCCGGCCGGCTCTCGGCGGTGATGGTGAGGAACGCCTCCTCCAGCGAGGTGGGTCGGACCTCCAGGTCACGGAAGGCCACACCGGCGGTGACCAGGTGGCGGACCAGTTGGTCGGCGTCGCCGGTGAGCAGGTGGATCCGCTCCCGGTCCCGTTCCACCCGGACCACGTCCGGCAGGGTCGGCAGCTCGTCGGCGGTCAGGCTGACCCGACGCAGGCCGACCACGCCACGGATGGCGGCGACACTGTCGTCGGCGAGCACCCGGCCCTGCCCGATGACCACCACCCGCTGGGCCAGCGCCTCGATCTCCTCCAGGTAGTGGCTGGTGAGCAGGACCGTGCCACCGTCGGCGTGGAAGGCCCGGATCGCGTCCCACAGCGCGTGCCGGGCCTCGACGTCGAGCCCGGTGGTCGGCTCGTCGAGCAGGACCAGCCGGGGCCGACCGACGAAGGCCAGCGCCACCGCCAGTCGCCGCCGCTGCCCGCCGGACAGGCCGCCCGTCTGCCGCCGGGCCAGATCAGCCAGACCGAACCGGTCAAGCAACTCGGCCCGTGGCACCGGGTCGGGAAAGTGCGCGCCGACGAAGTCGACCACCTCACCGACGCGGAGCGAGCCGGGCAGCCCGGTCTCCTGAGGAGTGACCCCGACCCAGCGGCGGTACGCGGGGTCCCGAGGATCGCCGTCGAACAGCAGCACCCGGCCGCCGGTGGGGCGGCGCAGCCCGACGAGCAGGTTGAGCAGGGTGCTCTTGCCGGCGCCGTTCGGCCCGAGCAGACCGACCAGTTCGCCGGCCCACACGTCCAGGTCCACCCGGTCGAGGGCCAGGACGTCACCGTAGCGTCGGGTGGCCTGTTCGGCCCGGGCGAGAATCATGGTGTCTCCTTGACATCGGCGGGCGCCAGCAGCGCGCGGATCGCCTCCGTGTACTCCTCGAAGGCCAGGCGACCACGGCTGGTGAGGGCGATCAGGGTGGCCGGGGTACGACCCCGGTGGGTCTTGGTGACGGCGACGTAGCCGGCCTCCTCCAGCCGCCGCAGGTGCACCGAGAGGTTTCCCGCGCTCATCCCCAGCAGCTCCTGCAGGCGCGGAAAGGTCACCTGATCACGATCGGGCAGGGCGGACAGGGCGGCGACCACCCGCAGCCGGGCCTGGGCGTGGATCACCGGGTCGAGTTCGGTCATCGCCGGCCCCGGCGACGCAGCCAGCCCAGCAGCCCGGCGAGCAGCATCCCTCCGCCGCCGGCGACCGCGACGACCAGGGCGTGCCAGCCGGGACCGGCGATGGTGCCCAGCAGGTTGACCGCGGTGATCCAGACGCCGAGCAGAAACAGGGTGCGGTCCAACCAGATCGCGCCGCCGGCCATGTGCAGGATGCCGGTCAGGCCCACCGCGAGGGCCGACCAGAGCAGCCCGACGAGGTCCGGCGGGAGGCTGTCGGACAGCCGGCCGGCGAGCACGAAGAGGGTGAGGAAGCCGAGTCCCCAGGACCAGCCGTACCAGGCGCCGCGCCGGGCGGACTCGCCGGCCACCTGCCCGTACGCCCGCGCGCCGGCCACCGCCGAGACGGCACCGGCGGCGGCCAGCAGGACGAACAACGTGGTCAGCGGCAGCCAGGAGGGCATCTCGACCAGGGGCACGTCACCCGGCGAGAAGTGGAGGAAGTGCAGCCCGAAGCCGATCAGCCAGGCCAGACCCCAGGGCCAGTAGTAGGCACGTGGGTCCGGTTCGAACTGACGCGCGGCGGTCGCCCGCTGCTCGTCGATCAGTCGCAGGGCCGCGGCCGGGTTCTCGGGGGGCAGGTCATCGTCGACTGTCACGCAAACTACTTTATGACGCAAAGTCAAGCCTGCTGACGGTGGACCCGCCGGTGGCCCGGCGCACCTCGCTGGTCTGCGGACCGGTCAGCGGTCCACAGACCAACGTGGTCGCTTGTCAGCCGGCGCAGGTCGCCGTGATCCCGGACGGCGCCGTGCCGGCCGAGGCGAGCAGCCCGAACGTGGTGGTGCCGCCCGGCGCGACGGTGCCGTTGTACGACGCGTTGCGGATCGTGACGTCAGCGCCGGCGCCGGCGGACACGCCACCCCAGACCGACTGGATCCGCTCGTCGCCGGACCACCGCCACCGCACGAGCCAGCCGTCGAGCGACTCGCTGCCGGTGTTGCGTACGGTGACCGTGGCAACGAAGCCGCCGCCCCACCGCGCGTCGATCGTCGCCGTCGCGCTGCACGCCGACAACGGTTCGGTCCGCGCCGGGCCGCCGATGACGTACGGGTCTCGCCGGGCGTCGACGTCGCTGAACCGGAACCAGTACTCGGTGTCCGGGGTCAGCCCGTCGAGCGTCACCTGCCCGTTGCGCTCCAGCCCGGTCACCGCCTCGGCCACCGGATTCTGCCAGGTCGCCGCGTCTTCGTAACTGGCGAAGAGCAGCACGGTCATCGGCAGGTCGTAACCGCAGGGCGGGCCGCTGAACATCAGGGAGTAGCTGACGGTCATCGTGGTGGCGGTGACTCCGGTGACCATGCCGCTGATCGGCAGGGCCGGCGGGCACGCGACCGTCGGGGTCGCGGTCGGGCTGACGGTCGTCATCAGGCCCGGGGCCGCGATCGGGGCGGCCGGGGCGTTGGCGGCACCGGCCGCCGTGACCCCGGCGACAGCGGCCAGGGTCACGGCGGTCAACACCACGCCGAACGTGCGAAGCATCCGTTACCTCCAGGAGACGGGGACCGGCGGGGTCGGCTCAGCGCCGACCGACGGCCGGTGGGTCGTCGGGCGCCGGCGACCGGACCGCTGACGGCGTCGTCAGCGGATGTCACGGTGACGGCACGTGCGAGAGAGAACTGCCCGGATGCGTGGCACGGACGGAGCGCGCCAACGCCCGTCGAGTGACCGCACCGGCTCCCAGACGCGGTCGACGAGCCCGAGTCTCTCAGTCGACGTCCCTCGATACAACCGGCCGGTCCGGCAGACCGGATCCTCGCCGGACGGCGGGTGTCGCATCAGGACCGGGTGCCGGAACTCCGCCCGTCGCGCGGGATCACCCCATCGACTTGGCGCCGTCGACGGCCTCCCGGATGATGTCGGCGTGCCCGGCGTGCTGGGACGTCTCCGCGATGATGTGCAGCAGCACCCGGCGGGCCGACCAGCGGGCGCCCGGCTCGAACCAGGGCGCCTCCGGCAACGGCTGACCGGCGTCGAGGTCGGCCAGGGTGACGACGAGCTCGTCGGTGCGGCGGGCCACCTCGTCGTACGCCGCCAGAATGCCGGCCAGGGTCTCCCCCGGCAGCATCTGGAACGACTGCGCGTGGCGCTCGTAGGCGCCCGGGTCGTCCGAGCCGCCCATCGCCGTGGGACCCTCGAGGATGAAGTCGACCCAGCCGCGCTCGGTGTGTGCGACATGCTTGATCACACCACCCACGCACAGCTCGCTCACGGTGCTGCGCTCGGCGGCCTGCTGGTCGGTCAGGTCCCGCGCGGTGTTGCGCAGGAAGAAGCGGTGCTGGCGCAGGGTCTGGAGCAGGTCGGCACGCTCGGCTGGCAGATCGGTTTCGGTCATGGTCGGCCCTTCATCGGCGGTCAGCCGGATGTTATCGGCCACCACCGACAGTTCCCTGCGCCAACGCCTCGCGCATCCGGTTGATCTCGACACCCTGCTCCACCACGACGGCGCCGGCCATCTCGTTGACGGTCACGTCGGAGCCGAGCGTCAACGCCTCCTTGCCCATGTCGATCGCGCCCTGGTGGTGATCGGACATCATGTCGACGAACAGCCGGTCGAACTCGGCCCCCCGAGCGGCGGTGAGGCGGTTCAGCGCCGCCGCCGACTGCATGCCGGACATCTCATGCCGATGGTCGCCCCCGGAGTCGCGGTCGAGGCCACGGTCGGCCAGCCACGCCTCCAACACCTTGATCTCCGGCCCCTGGGCGGCCAGGATCCGATCCGCGATCGTCTTGAGTTGCGGGTTCTCGCCGCGCTCCGGCGCCAACCGGGCCATCACGAGCGCCTGCTCGTGGTGCGGGATCATCATGGTCACGAAGCGGACGTCGGCGTTGTTGTACGGCGGGCGCGGCAGCGCCGACGTCTCGTTCGCCGGCCGCGACGTCGCCGGCTCGCCGGGGCGTCCGGGCATCAGCACCGGCGCGGTGGCGTCCGGGTTCGCCGGCAGCTCGATCGGCGCGGGCGTACGGGTCGTCGCCGCCGGCTCCGAATCGCCGTCCGGCCACCGCAGGACCAGCGTCGCCCCGACGACCAGCACCGCCAGCACCACCAGCTCGATCAGTACCCACCTGCGGGATCGCCTGACCAGTTCCCGGATCCGTGCACCCAGCACCACGTGACTCCCGCCGTCGTCGAGCTTGGCCGGATGTTAGCGCGGACTGACCTGCGGCGGGAGAGGCGGGACGTCGCGCGGCACACCCAGGGCTGGTCGGTCCGGTGCGTACACCCGCGCCGGCCCCTTGACCGGAAACCCTGATCGGCTTAGCTTCATCGATCAGGAAGGTCTCTTAACTGATTTCGCCCACCCCGCTGGGAGTGCCGATGCGATCGTTGCGTCCCCGCCACCTCACCGCCCTCGTCGTCCTGACCACCCTGCTCGTCGCCGCCGCGCCACCGGCCGCCGCCAAAGCGAGCCCGGGCCGCAGCGACGGGTACCACCGGGTCGGCTACTTCACCCAGTGGGGCATCTACGGCCGGGCGTTCCCGGTGCGCAAGCTCGACACCTCCGGCGCGGCGAGCCGGCTCACCCACGTCAACTACGCCTTCGGCAACATCAGTGAGGACGGCCGTTGCCATGTGGACGGCGGGCCGGGTGAGGGTGACGCCTGGGCCGACTACCAGCGACCCGTCCCGGCGGAGGAGAGCGTCGACGGCGTCGCCGACACCTGGGGCGAGCCGCTCAACGGCAACTTCGGCCAGTTGGCCAAACTGAAGGCCAAGCACCCCGACCTGAAAGTGATGATCTCGCTGGGTGGATGGAGCTGGTCGACGTACTTCTCCAACGCCGCCCGCACCGACGCCTCCCGCCGGGCTTTCGTCGCCTCCTGCATCGACCTCTACCTCAGGGGCAACCTGCCGATCCTGGACGGCGGCAGCGGCGGTCCCGGCGCCGCCGCGGGCGTGTTCGACGGCATCGACCTGGACTGGGAGTGGCCCAACTGGCCCGGCGAGCCGGGCAACGTCATCCGCCCCGAGGACCGGGAGAACTTCACCAAGCTGCTCGCCGAGTTCCGCCGGCAGCTCGACGCGTACGGCCGGCAGACCCGTCGCCATCATCCGCTGACCGCCTTCCTCCCGGCCAACCCGGCCACCATGGACGCCGGCTACGAGGGACGCAAGATCTTCAAGTACCTCGACTTCGCCACCGTGCAGGGCTACGACTTCCACGGCACCTGGGAGGCGGTGACCAACCAGCAGTCCGCGCTGCGTGTACCGAAGGGCGCACCGGACGACCCGGACTTCTCCGTCGAGGTGGCGGTCGACGGCTGGATCGCCCGTGGGGCGCCCAGGCACAAGCTGGTGCTGGGGATCCCCTACTACGGCCAGGGCTGGACCGGCGTCACCGGCGGCGGCGACGGGCTGTTCCAGCCGGCCACCGGGCCCGCTCCGGCCACCCACGCGGCCGGGTTCGAGGACTACAAGCAGCTCAAGAACCTGGCCCGGGACGGCTTCACCGTCCACCGTGACCTGCGCGCCGGGCACGCCTGGCTGTTCGACGGCACGACCTTCTGGACGTACGACGATCCGGTGGTCGTGCTCCAGAAGACGCTCTACATCCGCCGGGCCGGCCTGGGCGGGGCGATGATCTGGTCACTCGACGGTGACGACGACCGCGCCACCCTGACCAGGACGATCAGCCTGGGACTGACCACCCGGTAGCGGCACCGCTGCCCGGCCGCCCGTTTCGCACCGGCGGCGGCCGGGCAGCGCTCACCCGAGAATGCCTTCGTGCAACGCGCGGAGCACCGCGTTCGTGCGGTCCCGGGCGCCGAGCTTGGTCAGGATCGTGGAGACGTGGTTCTTGACGGTGCCCTCAGCGAGGAACAGCACCTCGGCGATCTCCCGGTTGCTGTAGCCGTGCGCCACCAGCCGCAGCACCTCCTGCTCGCGTCCGGTCAGGCCCTGCACCGGTGGCGCCTGCGGCCCGGCCGGGGACGGCCCGGAGCGGATCGCCCGCAGCATCCGGTCGGTGATCGACGGGGCGATCAGCGTGCCACCGTCGGCGAGCGTACGGATGGCCCGGGTGAGCTGTTCCAGCGTGACGTCCTTGAGCAGATAACCCCGGGCACCCGCGCGTAGCGCGGCGAGCACGAGTTCGTCGTCGTCGAACGTGGTGAGCACCAACACCGGGACGTCGATGCCCTCCGCGCGTAGCTGTTCCAGCGTCCAGATGCCATCGAACCGGGGCATCCGCAGGTCGAGCAGGATCACGTCGGGGGCGGTACGCGCGACGACCGGCAGCGCGGCGCGACCGTCGTCGGCCTCGCCGACCACGTCGATGCCGGCGACCTCCAGCAGCCCACGGATGCCCTGCCGGATGAGGGTCTGGTCGTCGACCACCACCACCCTGGTCATCGCGCCGGCACCCGCGCGATCACCCGGAACCCGTCACATCCGTCCACGGACAGCTCACCGCCGAGGGCGGCGAACCGTTCGCCCAGGCCACGCAGCCCGTTGCCGAGCGACGGTTCCGGTGCCCCCCGACCGTCGTCGCGGGCGTCGAGCACGGTCTCCCGATCGTCGCCGGTCACCGAGATCCGCAGGGTACGCGCGTCGGCGTGCCGGATGGTGTTGGTGACGATCTCCTGGGTGGCGCGGACGAACGCCGCACTGTCGTCCTCGTCGATCCGCACCTCCGGCGACACCTCGATCGTCACGTCGAGACCGGGCAGATCCCGCGTCACCCGGCGCAACGCCTGCTCCAGGTCGGGGCTCTCGGTCCGCAGCCGCCCGACCGTGGCCCGCACATCGCCGAGCAGGTCCCGGGCGACCCGGTCGGCCCGTTCGAGGTGGGTACGCACGGCCGGACCCTCCAGGTGACGAGCGGTCTCCAGTTCCAGGGTCAGCACGGTCAGCTGGTGGCCGATCAGGTCGTGCAGTTCGCGGGAGATGCGCAGCCGTTCCGCCGTGGCGGCAGATTCCGAGAGCAGCACAGTGGCGGCCTGCAACTCGACGTGCGCCTCGGCCAGCTCGCGGCGCATGCGCTGTTCCCGCAGCAGCGTGACCGAGCTGAGCAGCGTCGCCACCTGGATCAGCAGGTAGAAGATCAGAATCATGACGCCGTCGGCCCGGGCCCGGGTCAGCGATGCCGCGCCGAACGTGATGACCAGCGTGTTGGCGACCACCACCGCCAGACCCACCGGCACCGGCACCACGTACACGCTCACCGCGGCGGTGAGGACCAGCAGCACCGGCAGGAGTCCCAGGTTCGATGCGGTAAGCAGTAGGGCCCAGGCGGCGGCGACGGTCACGGCGAACGCCATGTACCGCACCACCCGGGACACGCGGGTGGAGACCGAGACGAGCAGGGCAGCCAGGTACGCGGCGAACAGCGCGATCCACCAGCCGCGCGGGATTGTGGTACCGAGGGCTCCGAAGATCCCCGGGCCGGCGACGGCGAACGCGACCACGAGCATCGCGAGGCCGGACCATTCGTCTGTCCCGACGCGCCGCATGGACCCACTCTAGGTCGGGCCGTGGCCAGCCCACCTGTGCCGGAAGTCATGCCCGCAGGTGATGACTTCCGGGACCCGACACCGGCCGGAAGCGTTCGTAGCCTCACAGCATGACCAGCACCGAACCGGCGATCCTCGCCGAGCATCTCGCCAAGAGTTACCGCGGTACGCGGGCGGTCGTCGACGTGAGCCTGCGGGTCGAGCTCGGCGAGGTGGTCGGTGTGGTCGGTGCCAACGGCGCGGGCAAGACGACGACCGTCGAGATGATCGCCGGGCTACGCGTACCCGAACGGGGGCGGGTACGCGTGCTCGGCCTGGATCCGCGCCGCGACCGGGCGCGGCTGCGACAGGTCCTCGGCGTGCAGTTGCAGCAGGCCCACCTGCATCACGCGCTCCGGGTCGCCGAGCTGGTCGACCTCTACCGGAGCTTCTATCCCGATCCCCGGCCCACCGGCGAGCTGCTCGACCTGGTCGAGCTGACCGAACAGCGCCGGACCAGCTTCGACAAACTCTCCGGCGGCCAGCAGCAGCGGCTGTCCATCGCCCTCGCCATCGCCGGCCGACCCCGGGTGGTGATCCTCGACGAACTGACCACCGGCCTCGACCCGAAGGCCCGCCGCCGGATGTGGCACACGGTCGAGCAACTCAGATCCGAAGGGGTGAGCGTGCTGCTCGTCAGCCACACGATGGAGGAGGTCGAGCGGCTTTGCGACCGCGTCGTCGTGCTCGACGCCGGACGGGTCATCGCGCTCGACACCCCGGCGGGCCTGATCGCCCGCGCCGGCACCGCCACCCTCGACGACGCGTTCGTCGCGCTCACCGGCCGGCAACTGGAGGAAGAACCCGCATGAACACCCTCGTCGAGGCCCGCCGCCCGGGGCTGCGTTCCCTGATCACCCTTATCGGGTGCGAGGCCAAAATGGTCATGCGGGACACCGCCGGGCTGGTGGTCCCGCTCTGCCTGCCGCTGCTGATCATGTTGACGAGCGCCTCCTCCGCGAGCCGCACGCCAGTCGACAACGGGCGTACCGCGCTGGACGTCTACGTCCTGCCGCTCGTGTTCACCATGGTCATCGCGATCATCGGCATCATCAACATGCCGAGTTTCCTCGCCTACTACCGACGCTCCGGAATCCTCCGCCGGCTCGGGGTCACCCCCGCATCGCCGGCCATGGTCCTCGCCGCCCAGGCCGTCGTCAGCGTCCTCCAGGCGCTCGTCGGCACTACGGCTGCCCTGGTCGTGGCGTTCCTGGCCTTCGGCGCCAACCCGCCCGCCAACCGCGGCACGGCGCTCGGAGTGGTCGCACTGGCGATGGCGGCGATGTACAGCGCCGGCATGATCGTCGCGGCGGTCGCACCCACTCCCAACTCCGCGGTCGCCATCGGCCTGGTCGCCTTCTTCATCCTCGGCGCCCTCGGCGGCATGTTCGGCGGCCGGGACTCCCTGCCCGAGCCGCTCGCCGAGGTCGGCGGCTGGCTGCCGTTCGGCGCGGCCGTCGAGGCCCTGTCGTCCGCCTGGGCCGGCGCCGCGGTGCCGGCGGCGAACCTGATCGGCCTCGGCGCGACGATCGTCGTCGCAGCCGTGGTCGCGGGCCTGCTGTTCCGCTGGGAATGACCCGCGGTCCGGCCGGCCGGTCGCATCTCGTCAGCTGAATGGCGGCCGGAAGGCGGGAGCCGGGAGCCGGGACCGGCCGGTCAGCACCCTTGGGCGGTGAGCAGGTAGTCGTCCGCCTCGGCGCTCCACCGCAGACCCACCGCCCCTTCCGTGGCGGCGGCCTTGCAGAACTGCAGAAAGCCGCGGTAGCCCAGCTTCTTCTCGCTGAAGTCCGGCCGCACCCGCCGGAGTTGGTTCTTCAGCCCGGACAGGGCCACCTCGCCGGTCTCGCCGCCGAGATCCCGAACCACGGAACAGAGCAGCGCGAATGCCGTTTCCCGGTCGCCATGTTCCGGCAGGGAGACCTCCGGGTCGCCCTTGGCCGGGCCTTCCGCCAGCTCGATCACCCGGAGTTCGGCGAGATGGCGCAGCAACTCACCGAAGGTGCGGAACCCGTAGTCGGACTCGCTGAACGTGGGATCCTTACGCAGCAGGGTGCGCTTCAACCGTGAGGCGGTCACCTCCCCGCCGGAGCTGCGCTGCAGACCCGCCACGGTCTGGGCGACGAGGACGGCGAGCGCGTCGGCGTCCCGGGCCGGCTCCTCGGTCGGCGGCGCCTCGGGTTCGGCCTGCTCGACGGGCTCCGGCTCGGGCAGCCGGGCCGGACGGCTCCGTCGTCCCCGCGTCGGCAGGATGTCGACGCCCTCCAACCGGTCGTAGTAGAGGAACTCGTCGCACGCCGGTGGCAGCAGGGCCGAGGTGGACTTCTCCACCCCCACCCCGATCACCTGCTTGTTGAGTTCGCGGAGCTTGTGCACCAGCGGGGTGAAGTCGCTGTCGCCGGTGCAGAGGACGAAGGTCGAGATGTACCCGCGTTCGAAGGCCAACTCGATCGCGTCCACGGCCATCTTGATGTCGGCGGCGTTCTTGCGGGTGGCACCCATCCGCTGCGGAATCTCGATCAGCTCGACGTGCGAGCGGGTCAACATCCGCCGATCCTCGTCGAAGTACGACCAGTCGGCGTACGCCCGGCGCACCACCACCCGGCCGCGCTCGGCCAGCGCGTCGGCGATCGGTCGGAAGTCGAACATCGCCCCGCCGTGGTGGTCACGCACCCCCAGCGCCAGGTTCTCGTAGTCCAGAAACAGGGCGATCCGGTCCTCATGCTCCACCAGGGCAGCGTACGTCGAGGTGGCCGGGTACCCACCGGTGGCACCGCGCCGACGCGGGACCGTCACGGACGGCGGCTACCATCGCCCGATGGATCTTCGCGGCACGATCAGCCCGGACCGTCCGCTGCTCGTCCTGGCCATCGCCGAGGAGGCCGCGTACCTCGACGCGGGGTTCCCGGTGCTGCTGACCGGAATGGGAAAGATCAACGCGGCGGCCGCGGTGGCGGCGACGCTGGCCCGCTCACCGTTGCCGTCGGTGCTTGTCAACCTCGGCACCGCCGGCGCGCTGCACCCCGGTTGGACCGGCACCCACGAGGTCGGCAGCGTCCTCCAGCACGACCTGGACACCGAGTTCATCCGCCGGCTCACCGGGCAGACCGTCGGCGCGCCCCTGGACCTGGGTGACGGGCCGACGCTGGCCACCGGCGACCGGTTCATCGCCGACGACGAGGCCCGCGCGGCCCTGAGCCGCCGCGCCCACCTGGTCGACATGGAGGGGTACGCGGTGGCGTCGACGGCGCACGCCCTCGGGGTACCGGTCCGGGTGGTGAAGCAGGTGAGCGACGAGGCCGGCGACGGGGCGGAGCGCAGCTGGCAGGAGTCGGTGGACGGCTGCGCCCGTGCCCTCGCCGGCTGGGTGCGGGACAACCTCTGACCGTGGTCGCCCGGGCGGGTGCTCGGTGCACGGCACGTTTGGCGCCGCGAGCCCCGGGTAGCCGCGCTGCTGCGGCTACGGATTGGAAAACGGGTCATGGAGCTGTCGGCACGTACGACGATCATCCTGCGCAGTGGCGTCCGAGGGGTCATCGCCGCGATGGCGATGTCCGGGTTACGCCAGGCCACCACCTCCCTGAATCTGGTGCAGAGTTCGCCGCCGAAGTCGGTGCTGGAGAAGCTGGCGCCCGGACTGCTCGACCGGTTGCCCGGCGACCAGCACCCGGCGGCCCTGGCGGCGGCGCACTGGGGCTACGGGCTCAGCGCCGGGCTGGCCTTCGGCGCGCTGCCGAAACGCCTCCGTCATCGGATCTGGGTCGGCCCGCTCTACGGCATGGTGCTGCTGCTCGGCTTCCACGCCACCATCGCGCCGGCCCTCGGCATCGACCGCCGGCTGTCGGACTGGCACGAACAGGCGGCCCTGGTCGCCGACCATCTCCTGTACGGCATCGTGGTGGCGGGCTTCCCGATGCCGCACCGGGACTGACCGCCACCGGGCGGCATGGCCCACCCGCCTGCCGAGCCTGCCGACGCGCCACGCGTCGACAGGCTCCACGCCAGGTCAGGCGCCGCCGGCCAGGTCGCGCCGGCGGAAGGCGGACACGGCCGCCCGGGCGAGAGCACCGGCGAGGACGGTCAGCACCACCACCGCGACCACGCTGACGTCCTCCAGCGGGTACTCCCCCACGTGCTCGAAGGGCGACAGCCGCAGCACATTCTCGGGTAGCTCCAGGATCGGGGCGAAGTAGCCGGCGATCAGCCCGTAGCCGAGCACCACCCAGATCACCGGCAGCATCCTCGGTGCCGCCGCGTAGAGCAGGGCGACGGCCCCGAGGACCAGCCAGACCGCCGGGGTGTGCGCGAGGTGGCCGAGCAGCAGGTCACCGAAGAGACCCGGGTCGCCGGTGCTCACCGCCGCGCCGACGCCCATGCCCGCACCGGCCACCAGCAGCAGCCAGGGCACGCCGAGCGCCACGACGGCGAGGTGACCGCCGATCCAGGCGGCCCGACTGACCGATGTCGCCAGCACCGGCTCAGCCCGGCCCTCGGTCTCCTCGGCGCGCAACGACTGCACCGCGAGCACCGCGAAGACCCCGACGACGAGCGCCATGGTCAGGCCCATCATGCCGAGGTACCCGGCGAGCAGGTCACCCGAACCACCACCCATGACCTCCACCAGGTCCGCGGGTGCGTTCTCGAAGCCGTCGAGCAGGGGCTGGGTGAACGATCCGTAGGCCACGCCGGCCACCAGCAGCGCCGCGCTCCAGCCGATCAGGCTCGCCCGGTGCAGCCGGAAGGCGAACGCGAGCGGGCCGGCCAGCCAGCGCCCCGCCCGGGGCGGACCCGGGCGGGGCGGCACCAGGCCGGCACCGAAGTCGCGCCGCGCCGACAGGACGTAGCCGGTGGCGGCGGTCGCCGCCGCGAAGGCCAGCGCGATGGCCAACGGCCACCAGCGGTCGTGGACGTACGCGGCGGTCTGCTGCGACCAGCCGATCGGCGACAGCCAGGACAGCCAGGACGGCCCGCTGCCCTGTACCGCCGCCATGTCGCCGAGGCCGCGCAGCACGAACGCGGCACCGAGCGCCGTCCCGGCCATGCCGGAGGCGGCCCGTGGGTACTCCGACAGCTGAACGGTGACCGCGGCGATGCCGGCGAAGGCGAGGGCGACCGCACCGACGGAGGCGCCGAACAGCATGGATCCGCCCGGATCGAAGCCACTGCTGGTCATCATCGCGCCGATCAGCAGGGCGACCAGCGCCGCCATCACGGTGGTGAGGGTGAGCGCGGCGGTCAGCTGGGCGTGCCGACCGACCACGTTGGCGCGGACCAGTTCGGCCCGGCCGGTCCGCTCCTCGGTCCGGGTGTGCCGGACCACGGTGAGCAGGCCCATCAGCCCGGCGCCGAGCAGCACGTAGAGGCCGTACTGGCCGGCCAGGAAACGTTCGATGGTCAGGTCGTCGAAGCCGAAGCCGGGCCCACCGAACAGGGCTCCGGCGGGGCTGCTGGTGAAGGCGGTCAGCCCCGCCAGGTCCTCGGGAGTCTGCGCGATGGTGCCCAGCGCGGCGGCGAAGTACGTCATCAGCAGGGGCAGACCGAGCGTCCAGGCGGGCAGCCGGATCCGGTCGCGGCGCAGCATGAACCGCAGCAGGTTGCCGGTCCCGGTGACGGCGGTGCCGGTGTCCACCGATGCAGCGCGGTGCAGCGTCGTCGCGGTCATCACGCCCCCTCCCCGGCACCGTTGCCGACGAGCCGGTCACCGTAGTGCCGCAGCAGGAGTTGCTCGAGCGTCGGCGGCCGGACGGTCAGTCCCTGCACACCGAGGTCACCGAGTTCGCGTACCACGACGGCGAGCTGGTCGCCGTCGACCTCGAAGCGGACCTGGCCGTCGGCGGTGCGCAGGCCGTGCACGCCGGCCAGGTCGGCCAGGCCGTCGGCCGGCCGGTCGGTGACGGCCTCGACCGAGGTACGGGTGAGGTGGCGCAGTTCGGTGAGCGAACCGGTCTCGACGCTCCTCCCCTGTCGGATGATCGAGATCTGGTCGGCGAGCACCTCGACCTGGGCGAGGATGTGGCTGGACAGCAGCACGGTGCGCCCGGCGTCCTTGACCTCACGGATGCACTCCTGGAACACCGCCTCCATCAACGGGTCCAGCCCGGCGGTCGGCTCGTCGAGCAGCAGCAGCTCGACGTCGCTGGCCAGCGCCGCGATGAGCGCCACCTTCTGCCGGTTGCCCTTGGAGTAGGTGCGGCCCTTCTTGCTCGGGTCCAGGTCGAAGCGCTGGCACAGCTCGTCCCGGCGCACCGGGTCGGTGCCGCCGCGCAGTCGGGCGAACAGGTCGATCGCCTCGCCGCCGGTCAGGTTGGGCCACAGCTCCACGTCGCCGGGCACGTAGGCGAGGCGCCGGTGCAGGGAGACCGCGTCGGCCCAGGGGTCACCGCCGAGCAGCCGGACCCGGCCGCCGTCGGCGCGCAGCAGCCCGAGCAGGATGCGGATGGTGGTGGACTTGCCGGCGCCGTTGGGGCCGAGGAAGCCGTGCACGGTGCCGGCGTCGACCCGCAGGTCGAGTCCGTCGAGTGCCTTGACCCGGCCGAAGGACTTGTCGAGGTGGTGGATGTCGATGGCAGCAGTCATGGTCGTTGACCTCGTTCGAGGTAGCCCGGGCGTACCGGGGTGCGATGTGGTCGATCAGCGGATCCGGGGCAGCGCCACGCGGAGTCCGGTGTGTGTCGCGGTGGTGCGCGGATGAGTGGGCCACGCGGCGGCGTGGTGGCGGTTCAGCTCGCCGTACCGTCGGGGTCGGCGGCGTTCGGTGCGGCCGACGGCGGATCCGGCACGTACATCAGGTATTCGTCGAGCATCGACCGGTCGACGAGCAGCCCCTCGGTGAACAGTTCCAGCGCCGGCAGCGCCAGTTCGCCCATGTACTGACGGAACAGGGCGGGGAACTTCTCGGGCTCCGCGTCGGCACCGTGCAGGGTGAACCAGAGCAGCATGCTGCCGGTCGCCTGGTAGGCCAGGTAGCGGGTGCGGGCGGCCCGGTCCCGGCTGGGCCGCACCACCCCGGCCGCCTCCCCGGCGGACAGGTACGCCTCGGCGTCGCTGATCATGTGCTCGATCAGCTGGGCGGCCAGTTCCCCGCCGGCCTGCATGCTGCGCAGCAGGTACTGCACCATCGGCGCGAACTGCTCGACCTGGGCCATCTGCGCCAGCAGCATCGTCCCGGTGCCGTCGGTGAGCGCCTTCTCCTTCTCCCGGCGCATGATCTCCAGCACCCGCTCGTCGCAGGCGCGACGGAGCCCGTCCTTCGAGCCGAAGTGGTGCACGATCAGACCGGCGGTCACCCCGGCGTCCGCGGCGATGGTGCGGAGCCCGACCCGGAAGCCGTCGCGGGCGAACCGGGCGATGGCGGCGTCACGGATGCGGCTCGCGGTGGCGAACTCGCCGCCGCGCTCCTCCGAAGCTCCGCCCAGGAACGTCACGACACCAGATTAAACACTTGTTCAATCGCCCGGCAAGGCCCTGCGGCCGCGTTCCTGCGAGGCGCCTGGGAATGGCCTGATGACCTCGGTCACCGTCCGCGAACGACCTCCGGCCCTCAGTCGGGCTCGGGGGCGGGGATCTCGCGGAGACCGGCCTCGTCGAGGCGCAGCCACCGCTCGACGCCGATGTCGGCCAGAAACCGCTCGTCGTGGCTGACCACCACGAAGGCGCCCCGGTACGCGTGCAACGCGTTCTCCAACTGGCCCACGCTGACCAGGTCGAGGTTGTTCGTGGGCTCGTCGAGCAGCAGCAGGTGCGGCGCCGGCTGGGCGTAGAGGACACAGGCCAGGGTGGCCCGCAGTCGCTCACCGCCGGAGAGGACGCCGACCGGCAGTTGGGCGCGGTCGCCCCGGAACAGGAACCGGGCCAGCAGGTTCATCCGTTCCGACTGCTGGCGGTCCGGGGCGTACGCGGTGAGGTTCTCCAGCACGGTGCGCTCCGGGTCGAGCAGGTCCAGCCGCTGCGACAGGTACGCCACCCGGCCGTCCGCCCGACGCACCTGCCCGCCCTGCGGATCCAGCTCGCCGAGCAGCAGGCGCAGCAGGCTGGACTTGCCGACACCGTTGGGGCCGGTCAGCGCGATCCGTTCCGGACCACGGATGGTCAGGTCGAGTCCGTCCCCGGAGAACAGCGCCCGGCCGCCGTACCGGACCTGCATCCGCTGACCCTCGACCAGGGTGCGGCCGGTCGGGACGTCGGTCTCCGGCAGTTCCACGGCCAGCGTCTGGTCGTCCCGCAACGCCCGACCGGCCTCGTCGAGCCGGGACTGCGCGGCGCTGACCCGGCTGGCGTGTGCCTGCTGGGCCCGGCCCGCCGACTCCTGGGCACTGCGCTTGAGCCCACCGGCGACGATCCGGGCCAGACCCGCGCTGCCGAGATTGCGGGCGGCGTTGCCGGCTCGCCGGTCGGCGCGCTCGCGGGCCTGCTGCATCTCCCGCTTCTCCCGCCTGACCTCCAACTCGGCGCTGCGCACCTGGCGCTCCGCCAGCTCCCGGGCAGCCCGTGCCGCCTCCTCGTAGGCGGTGAAGTTGCCGCCGAACATCCGCACCTGCCCGCCGTCGAGCTCGGCGATGCGGTCCATCCGGTCCAGCAGCATCCGGTCGTGGCTGACCAGCAGCAGGCAGCCGGACCAGTTCTCCAGCACCGCGTACAGCCGGTGCCGGGCGTCGATGTCGAGGTTGTTGGTGGGCTCGTCGAGCAGCAGCACGTCGGGACGCCGCAGCAGTTGCGCGGCCAGACCGAGGGAGACCGCCTGGCCGCCGCTGAGGGTGTCCAGGCGACGATCCAGCGCCACCTCGCCCAGACCCAGCCGGTCGAGTTCGGCGCGGCTACGCTCCTCGACGTCCCAGTCGTCACCGATCGCGGCGAAGTTGTCCTCGCTGGCGTCGCCGGCCTCGATGGCCCGCAACGCGGACAACGCCGGGGCGACGCCGAGCACCTCCGCCACGGTCAGGTCACCGGTGAGCGGCAGGTGCTGCGGCAGGTAGCCGAGCAGTCCCTCGACGGTGACGCCGCCGCCGGTGGGTACGAGGTCACCGGCGATCAGGCGCAGCAGCGTCGACTTGCCGGCGCCGTTCGGCGCGACCAGGCCGGTGCGACCCGGCGGCACGGTGAAGGACAGGTCCTGGAAGACCGGGGTGTCGTCCGGCCAGGAAAAGGACAGGTTGGTGCAGACGACGCAGGCGTCGGACATCGAGAAGTACCTCGGATGAGAAGCCGGGGCGACCACGCCCCGGGCAGGCAGACAGGGCCACGACACAACAGGCCGCCGTCACGGCGGCGGGGTGCTCACCCCGAGATGTCGTCGTCCCCCGAAAGCATGTCGCGCGCTCCTCGCTGCGTACCGGGCGGTTGAACCGCAGGGGCCAAGCCTAGCAAGTGCCGTTCCCGTCCGGGCCCGAGGCGGCGACCCACCCGCCGGGCCCCGAACCCCGGCGGGTGGGTCGCCGATCAGGACCGGACTCGGCCGCGCACCCGCAGGTAGAGCAGCGCCGCCGCGGTCACCGCCACCGGCCAGAGCAGGTAGACACCGGTCATGACCAGGAGGAACAGCACCACACCGATGGTCGCGGCGGCGGCGTACCAGGCGGCGCTGCGGCGGGGCAGCAGCCGCAGCGCCGACGCGACACCGATCACGTAGACGGTGATGAAGGAACCGGTCGTGACCAGCACCAGCGAGTGGGTGTCGAGACCGGTGCCGAGTGTCGCCGCGAGGGCGAGGAACGCCAGGGTGGCGGTGACCGCGAGGCTGCGGCGGGGCACCTCGCCCGCCACGCTGCCCCGGGCGAGCCAGTCGGGCAACGCCGCGTCCCGGCCGAGGGCCGCACCGAGCTTCGCCGCTCCGGCGTAGTAGGCGTTCATCGCGCCGAAGGTCAGCAGCAACGCCGCCCCGGCGACCAACCAGCGGACGTCGCCGCCGAGCGCCACGGCGAACAACTCACCGAGCGGTGCCGTGGAGTCCGCCGCCGCCGAGCCGAGTACGGCGACGGTCGCGAAGGCCACCGCGAGGTACAGCGCACCAACCACGACGACCGCCGCGGCGGTGGCCCGGGGCAGGTCCCGCCCCGGACGGCGGAACTCGCCCGTCAGGTGGGTGATCGCCTCCCAGCCGACGAAGCTCCACATCAGCAGCGCCGCCGCGGGGCCCACGGCGGCCAGGCCACGCGGGGCGAAGGGCGTGAGGTTCGCGGCGTCCACGTGCGGCAGCGACAACAGCACCGCCAGCAACAGGAGTGCGACAAGCGCCCCGGCGAGCGCGAGCTGCACCCGGCCGGCGAGCTGCACTCCGGCGTGGTTGGTGACGGTGACCGCGACCATCAGCAGCACCGCCGTGACCGCGACGGTGCGCGTACCGCCGCCGACCGCCGCCTCGACGTAGGCCGCGCCGAACAGCGCCGCGGCGGCGGCGCCCGGTGGCACCGCGAAGTAGAAACACCAGCCGACGACGGCCGCCGCCCGCGACCCGAAGGCCATCCGGGCGTACGTCGAGACGCCACCGGCGTCCGGGTGACGGGAACCGAGCGCGGCGAAGGTGGCCGCCAGTGGGGCGGAGACGATCACGAGCAGCAGCCAGGCGAGCAGCGAGGCGGGACCGGCGGCCTCGGCCGCCAACGCGGGCAGCGCGATCACCCCGGTACCCAGGACGGCACCGACGTAGAGGGCCGCGCCCTGGGCGGCGGTGAGCCGTCCGCCGGTCACCGGCGTGGCACGGGTCTGGGTCATGTGATCACCGTTGTCCGGGCCGGCCGGCCGGGACAGCCGGATTGACGCCGCACTGCGTTAGATTTCTGCCATGCGTCCGCACGTCGTCGCGATGGCGGTGACCGACAACCTGCCGATCTTCGAGCTGGCGGTCCCGCAGGAGGTGTTCGGCACCGACCGGCGGGACATCGTCGACCCGTGGTACGAGCTGCGGCTGTGCGCGGCCGAGCCGGGCCCGCTGCGGACCACCGGTGGTTCCTGGCTCGACCCCGGGTACGGCCTGGACGACCTGGTCGAGGCCGACACCGTGCTGGTGCCCGGATGCGCCCGACCGGCCCAGACCGACCCCCCGGCGGAGCTGGTCGAGGCGCTGCGCGTCGCGCACGCACGGGGGCGACGCATCGTCGGCATCTGCACCGGCGCGTACCCGATCGCCGCGGCCGGTCTGCTCGACGGTCGACGCGCCACCACGCACTGGATGAACGCGCAGGACTTCGCGGGCCGGTTCCCACTCGTCGACCTCGACCCCCGGGTGCTGTACGTGGCGGAGGGCACCGTCTTCACCTCGGCGGGTACCGCCGCCGCCATCGATCTCTGCCTGCACCTGGTGCGGCTGGACCACGGCGCCGCGGTGGCGAACGAGGTGGCACGGCGGATGGTGGTGGCACCGCAGCGAGGCGCCGACCACACCCAGTATCCGGCACCGCCGGTACGGGGAGTCTCACCGGCCGACCTGAGCCCGGTGCTGGAGTGGGCCCGGCAACGCCTGGACCGGCCGCTGTCGGTCAACGACCTGGCTCGCGCGGCCAACCTGAGTTCGCGCACCCTGGCCCGCCGGTTCCGCGACTCGCTCGGCACCACGCCGTTGCAGTGGCTGTTGGAGCAGCGGGTCCGATTGGCCCAGGAGCTGCTGGAGACCACCGAGGATCCGGTCGAGCGGATCGCGCACCGCACCGGTTTCGGCAGTGGCGCGAACCTGCGCCAGCACTTCGGCCGGATCAGCGGAATGTCCCCGCAGACCTACCGACACGTGTTCCGGTACCGGGCCGGCGCGTCGGCCCGCCCGACCGTGCCGCCACGGCCGGCCGGACAACCGCTCCGATAGGCAGCGACAGCACTGTCGCCCGGCACCGGTTCGGCGGCGCGGGGCGCTGCGTCGTTACCGGAAACTTCCGGAAGTTCTGGTCACCGCGATGGTCTCGACATAGCATGCACGCGCTTGAATCCGTCCGAAGGGCCACGTCAGACACACCCCACCAGCACCGATATTTAATAGAGGGATTTCGATGCGCCTTTGGAGCCTCTCCCACCGATCACGACGCCGATCCCGAACCATCGCCCTGCTCTGCTCGGCCGCGCTCGTCACCGCGTTCGCCGTGGCACCCGCACCAGCGGCCGCCGCCGAGGTCGTCCTCGCCAACGACTTCGAGTCCGGCTCGTACGCCCCGTGGGGACCGCGCGGCGACATCGCCCTCGCCATCGCCGACGAGGGCCACGAGAGCGACAGCAGCCTGTCGGTCACCGGCCGCACGGCGAACTGGCAGGGCCCGGCGACGAGCGCGACGGCACTGTTCCGTCCCGGTACGCAGTACTCGGTCACCGCCTGGGTGAAGCTTCCGGCCGGCACCGAAGGCACCGCCGGCGTGCACTTCACCGTCGAGGCGACCCCCGCCGACGGTGGCGACAACACCTACACCTGGATCGGCGGGGACGTCCCCACCACCGCCGACGGCTGGGCACAGATCGGCGGCACGTACACGCTGCCCGACGGGCTCAGCGCCGCCACCCTCTACGTGGAGGCGGCGGAGAGCACCCCGTTCCTCCTGGACGACGTGCTGATCACCGGGCCCGACGGCGAACCGGGCGGACCTGAGCCCGGCACGGTCGTCATCGACACCGACTTCGAGGACGGGCTGGACGGCTGGGGCCCCCGCGACAGCGGACCCGGCGCCCCGACCGTCGAGATCAGCGACGTCGCGCACGGCGGTACGGCCGCGGCGCTGGTCACCGACCGGGTCAACCAGGGTGCCGGGCTCGGACGTGACGTGGCCGGCCTGTTCGAGGCGGGCGTCACCTACGAGTTCAACGCCTGGCTGCGGTTCGCCGACGGCCAGCCGACCGACCAGATCTGGCTCAGCCTGGCCAGCACCGCCGGCGGCAGCCAGTCGTTCAGCACCCTCGCCCAGTTCGAGTCCATCACCAACACGGGCTGGACCGAGGTCAGCGCCCGGTTCACCATGCCCGCCTCGGACGAGGCGCTGCTCTACTTCGAGACCCGCTGGCAGGGCGCGGACGTGGCCGGCAACACCAGCGACTTCCTGGTCGACGACATCGTCGTCCGGGTGCCGGAGCCACCGGTCATCGAGGACCTCACCCCGATTCACGAGACCACCGACTTCCCGGTCGGTGTGGCCATCGACGCTCGGGAGACCGTCGGCGGCGCCGCCGAACTGCTGAACCGGCACTTCAACCAGGTCACGCACGAGAACCACATGAAGCCCGAGGCCTGGTACGACGACGAGCGCACCTTCCGACCGCACGAGCAGGCGCTCGCGGTGCTGGACTTCGCCCGCGACAACGACCTGCGCGTCTACGGTCACGTGCTGGTCTGGCACAGCCAGACCCCGGCCTGGTTCTTCCAGGACGCCGACGGCCAGCCGCTGACCACGTCCGCGGCAGACCAGCAGGTGCTGCGCGACCGGCTGCGGACCCACATCTTCGACGTCGCCGAGTCACTGTCCGAGCGCTACGGCCCGTTCGGCTCCCCCACCAACCCGCTGTACGCCTGGGACGTCGTCAACGAGGTCATCAGCGACAGCGGTGAGTACGCCGACGGCCTGCGCCGCAGCGAGTGGTACCGGATCCTCGGCGAGAGCTTCATCGACCTGTCGTTCGAGTACGCGCACGAGGCGTTCAACGACGTTCACGCCGTACCCGGCAGCGACCCGGTCACCCTGTTCATCAACGACTACAACACCGAGCAGAGCGGCAAGCAGGCCCGCTACCGGGCGCTGGTGCAGCGGCTGGTCGACCGGGACGTGCCGATCGACGGGGTGGGTCACCAGTTCCACGTGTCGCTGGCCACACCGGTCAGCAGCCTGGCGGCCACCCTGGACACCTTCGCCGACCTGCCGCTGACCCAGGCCGTCACCGAACTCGACGTCACCACCGGCACCCCGGTGACCCAGGCACGGCTGATCGAGCAGGGTTACTTCTACCGGGACGCCTTCCGGATCTTCCGGGAGCACACCGACGACCTGTTCGCCGTCACCGTGTGGGGGCTCACCGACGGCCGGTCGTGGCGGTCGGCCAACGCGCCGCTGCTGTTCGACGACAACCTGCGGGCCAAGCCGGCCTACTACGGGGCGGTGGACGGCGACCTGCCGGCACGTCTGCGCACGGCAAACGTCTTCGCCGGTGACGTGGCCCTCACGGCCGCCGCACCGAAGGACCTGACCTGGCGCAAGCTGCCCCTGCACCCGATCGAGGACACGGCCCGGTTCCAGCTGCGCTGGGCACCGGACCACCTGACCGCGTACGTCACGGTCGACGACGCCTCGGTCTCCGACGACGACCAGGTCACCTTCGCCCTGGGCGACGAGACGTACCGGGTCGCCCGCGACGGCGACGGCGACGTGCCGGCCGTGGCAACCGAGCGGGACGGTGGCTACCACCTGGTCGCCCACCTGCCGCTGGCCGACGCCGCCGAGGGGCAGACCCGCACCTTCGACGTACGGGTGACCGACGACGGCACCACCTCCGGCTGGAACACCCCGGGCGCCGTGGGCACCCTGAGCCTGGTGGAGGAGCTGTCGTACCTGGAGGTACGGGAGGCCGGCACCGCGCCGGTCATCGACGGCACCGTGGATGCCGGCTGGGCCCAGGCCACGTCGGTCACCACCGCCAAGCAGGTCTCCGGCACCGACGGCGCGACCGCGAACGTCCGCACCCTGTGGCGAGGCCAGACGCTGTACGTGCTGGCCGAGGTCACCGACCCGGTCGTGGACGTCTCCGGCTCCGACCCGTGGACCCAGGACTCGGTCGAAATCTACGTCGATGCCGGCAACGCCAAGAACGGTCCGTTCCGCTACGACGACACTCAGATCCGGATCAACGCCGACAACGTCGTGTCGTTCGGCACCGGTGACGAGGCGTTCCAGGCCGGGCGGCTGGAGAGCGCGGCCGTGCGTACCGAGACCGGCTACACCGTCGAGGCGGCGATCAGCCTGCTCGAATACGGTGGTCTCGGCACGTTCCACGGCCTGGACTTCCAGGTCAACGACGCCGCCGACGGCGCACGCACGTCGATCCGCAACTGGGCCGAGCAGAACGGCGAGGGCTACCAGACCACCGCCCGTTGGGGCGTGGGTCGGCTGGTCGCCGGCTCCAACGTGGAGATCGCGATGGAGCGGATCGCCCGCTGGAACTCCGACAGCGGCGGCGGCTACTGCGCCACCATCACCGCCACCAACAACGGCGACAAGCCCGTCGAGTGGACCGCGGTGGTCGATCTGGAGGGTGACATCTACACCGCCTGGAACTTCAAGCGGGAGCGGCTGACCGACGGCAGCTACCGGATCCGGGGAGTCGACTGGAACCGGACCCTGGCCGCCGGCGCCAGCACCTTCAGCATCGGATACTGCGCCAACCTGTGATGCCCGGCCGGGCCACGGCGGCGGACATGCCGCCGGGCCGGTGAGGTGGTTCCGGTGGCGGCCACTGCCCGCTGAGGGCGGTGGCCGCCACCGGCCTGTCCGCGATCCGGCCGGCCCGGAGGCGACCCGACTCGGCACGCCCTGCCGGGCACGAGCGTCGCCCGAATCGCGAAAAAGTGGGCGTGGTCGGGAACTTCGGACGACCCGCGACCGACCACTTGACCGTGACGTGCCGCGCAGGTCGCGGACCACCCTCCGGAAAGGTTGTTGCAATGATGGTTCTCAGACGTCGCAGGCTCGCGCAGGCCGGCGCCCTCGGAGTCTTCACCGCCACGGCGGTGGCGCTCACCGGAGCACCGGCCGCCGCGCACGTCACGGTCAGCCCGTCGGTCACCACCGCGGGTTCCTACACCGTCCTGACGTTCGGTGTGCCGCACGGCTGCGACACGTCGGCCACCACGAAGGTGTCCATCAAGATCCCGGAGCAGATCGTCTCGGTCACCCCGACGATCAACTCGAACTGGACCGTGCAGAAGGTGATGGCCGAGCTGAACCCGCCGGTCAAGGACAGCCACGGCAACGAGATCACGCAGCGGGTCACCGAGGTGGTCTACACCGCGAAGACGCCGCTGCCGGCCGACCTGCGGGACACCTTCGAGCTGTCGTTGAAACTGCCGGACGCTGCCGGCGAGACGCTGGCCTTCCCGGCCGTGCAGACCTGCGAGCAGGGCGAGACGCCGTGGGTGGAGATGCCCGCCGCCGGTCAGGACGCCGATGAGCTGGAGCACCCGGCACCGACGTTCGTGCTGACCGCGAAGGCCGACGCCGACGCCGAGGAGGCGGCCGTGCAGCCGGTGTCGCAGACCACCGAGGAGCCGGCTGGCGGCACCGGTGTCGTCGGTTGGATCGCCCTGGTGCTCGGTGCCCTGGGCCTGGTGGCCGGCGGGCTGGCGCTGCTGCGTACCCGCAAGGCCGGCTGACGGGCGGACGACCTTGCGGGTGAGATCGCGCGGCACCCGGGCGGCAGCGCGATCGGTGCCGGGTGGGTGGGCGCGGCGGGCGTGTGCCGCCGCGCTCGCCGCCCTGCTCGGCCTGCTGGCTGCCGTTGCCCCGGCAGCACCGGCGGCCGCTCATGCGGTGCTGGTGGGCACCGACCCGGCCGACGGAGCGGTGCTGACGACCGCCCCGGCCGAGGTCACGCTGACCTTCAACGAACCGGTGACGGTGCGTGCGGGTGGGGTCAGGCTGCTCGACGCGGCCGGCGAGGAACTGTCCACCGACACCCGGTCGGTGGACACCACGGTGGTCCTGACCGTCCCACCGGACCTCGCCGGTGGCACCTACATCGTCGCGTTCCGGGTGATCTCGGCGGACAGCCATCCCGTGTCCGGCGGGTTCAGTTTCGCCGTCGGAGCGCCGAGCAGTGCGGCGGTAGCGGTACCGGAGAGTCGTCCGACCCGCGCACTGGATCTGCTGCGCCAAGGGGCCGAGGCGGCGGCCTATCTGGGCCTGCTGGTCGGTGCGGGCCTGCTGGTCTTCCTCCTCGTCCTGCTCCGCGCGGAGGCACCGGTGCTGCGACGTCGGCTGCTGCGGCTCGCCGGCTGGTCGGCGGGCCTGACCGTGCTTGCCCGGCTGGTGCTGGTGCCGGCCGTCCCCGCCTGGCAGGACGGGCGCGGGCTGACCGGCATCGTCGACGCGGCCCAGTGGCTGACCGGTCTACGGTCGGAGGAGGCACTGAGTTCGGTGCTGGTCGTCCTCGGGCTGGGCGCCGCGCTGTGGGCCACGGCGACGGTTGGCGCACCGGCGATCCGGCAGTCCGCCGCCGCAGCCGCCGGGATAAGGGCGCGTCCCGAGCCCGCCGCCGCAGCCGCCGCGACGCCGACAGCCCAGGGGCGCACAACCGCCGCGACACCACTGCCGGAGTCCGGCGCGGTCGGGACACCCCCGCTGTCGGAGAGTGCGGCTACCGAGGCGAGGACGGACGTGGACGCCGCCATCGCTGTCGGCCAGCCGGCCCGCCGCGCCGCGCTGACCGCCCTGGCCTTCGCCGGTGTCGCCCTTGCCTGGGGGGCGGTCGTCCTGGTCGGGCACACCCGCACCTACGGCCCGGCCTGGCTCGTTGTTCCGGCCGACATCCTGCACGTCAGCACCGCCGGGGTGTGGCTCGCCGGGTTGGTGGCGCTGCCCTGGACGCTGAGCCGGTCGGCCGACCTGAGGGCGGGCGCGGCGGTTCGGACGGTGTCCGCGTTCTCCCGTACCGCCGCCGTCCTGGTCGGCCTGCTCGGTGCCGCCGGCCTGCTGCTCGCGTGGCGCATTCTGCAGTCCTGGGAGGCGCTGTGGGCCACCTCGTACGGTCTGGCCCTGCTCACAAAGGTCGCGCTCACCGTCGTGGTCCTCGTCGTCGCCGCCCACAACCGGTTTCGCCTGGTGCCCCGCGTCGTCGCCGCCGATTCTGACGACGGCCCCGCCGTGGCGTGGCGGCTGCTGCGTCGTACCGTCCGGTTGGAGGCGGCGCTGTTGGTCGGTGTCGTCATCGCCACCGGATTCCTGGTCACGCAGAGCCCGGTCACCGAGCCCACACCCCGGCCGGCGACGGACGCCGCTGCCGGTCCGATCGTGGTGGAGGCGCCACTCGGGTCCGGTCGCGCGGTCGCCCGGTTCACCCCCGGAGAGGTAGGAGCGAACGCGATGGAGCTGGAACTCGTCGACGCCGCCGGTCAGCCCGTGGTCCCGGTGGCGGACCCGAAGCTGACGGTGCTGCTGCCGGCGATGGACATCGGCCCGCTGGAACGGACGTTGGCGTCCACCGGCCCGGGCCGGTACGAGGCCGTCGTCGACCTGCCCCTCGCCGGCTCGTGGGTGGTGCAGGCCAGCGTGCGGACCTCGAAGTACGAGAATCCGATCGCCCGGTTCACGGTGGACGTGCGATGAGCCCACGGCGATGGATCGGGATGGCGGGCCTGGTGGTGGCCGGCTCCATCGGGTACCTGGTGCTCGGCGCCGTACCTGCCGCCGCCCATGTCGAGGTCGCGAGCGCGCAGCCGAACGGTGACGGTACGACAACGCTGACGTTCAGCTTCGACCACAGCTGCGACGACTCCCCAACCACCGAACTGGTCGTCGCCCTGCCGGACGGGGTGACCGCGTCCGGCACCGTGCCACCGGAGGGCTGGACCGCCACGGTCGCCGGTCAGCGAGTCACCTTCACCGGACCCGGCCGGGAGACCGCCGAGGTGGGCGTGACCACCCGGATCGTGGCCCGGGCCGGGGACACCCTCACCTTCCCGGTACTACAGCGGTGCGCCGACGGTGGTTCGTACGACTGGATCGACATCACCGCCGACAGTGAGCATCCGGCACCCCGGTTGATCGCGACCAACGCCGTGCTCGCCGAGCAGCCGCAGGTGCCTGCCGCGCCGCCGGACGCGGCGGCCGGCGGCACGGAGCCGACCCAGGGTGGTGGCGCCACCCTGGGTCAGGCGTCAGCCGTGGTCGTCACCTTCGTCGCCGCCGCGGCGCTCGCCGGTTTCGTCACCGTCCGGCGGTGGTGACCGTCCGGCAACGGGCCAGGACCACCGGTACGGGGCGACCTCCGCGCACCGCTCAGACGGCGCGGGCGATGCAGATGCGGGCGTCCAGCCGAGGGCCGGCCTCGTAGATCATGTACGAGACGCCACCGTCGGTGCCGAAGGCCGGCGCGGCGACCCGACCGTTGTCGGAGGCGATCGGGGCGTGGAAGACCCCGAGGTGCACCTCCCGGTCGAAGTTGTTGCCGACCTCGGTGAGCCGGATCCGTCCATCGTTGCCGTGGTAGGCGACGTAGCTGGTGCCGTTGCGTTTGAGCAGGTGCGGGCTGGAGATGTCGGTCAACCCGTCGCCGGCCGGCGAGATCAGCGGGTTCGGGGCGAACTGCCACTGGTCCCAGCCATTGGGTGACCATCCCCAGAAGATCTTGCGGGTGCCGGGGCCGACGGTGTGCGCGCCCATGAAGAGCATGACGTACTTGTTGTTCTTCCCGGCGACGGTGTGTTCGAAGACCCGGGCGTACGAGGTCTCGGTGGTGTTCGGCACCAGCCGGGTGCTCAGGATCGGCGTCTCGTCGGTGAAGGTGATGCCGTCGCGGGAGCGGGCCACCCGGGTGGTGAAGTTCTCCCCGTGGAAGTAGAGAAAGAACTCCCTGGTGGAGGCGTTCCACACCACGTGCGGTGAGGAGACGTGGCTGACCGTGGTGGTGGGCAGCACCCGGTCGACGATCGGGTTGGCGGGGTGCTCGGTGTAGGGGCCTTCGAGCCGGTCGGCGTAGGCCAGGCAGATGCCGCCGGGCGCGTCGTGCGGGGCGTAGTAGAGGTAGTACCGCCCCCGAGCGCCGGAGATCTTGTCGTAGACCCCGCGTACGCAGGGAAAGATCGTCTCACCGGTGGGGTTGTAGCGCAGCGGCCCGGCGAACGCGTCGCGGACGTACCGGTAGCTGGGGAAACCGGCCGGGCCGGCGAGGGCGGGAGCGGCGGCGAGGGTGCCGCCGAGCGCGGTACCGGCGGCCGTGGCGGTGCCGATGAGGGCGGCTCCGCGCAGCAGGCCACGGCGGGTCACCGGGGCGGGTCGGGGTACGGACCGCTCGTGCATGCGGGTCTCCGATCGTGAGTAGGACGCTCGTCGATGGCGGAGCTGGGATGGTGCGGGACCGTCGCTGCCGGCTGGAACGCGGCGGAACGGGTGGGGTGGCAGGCGTGGACTCCGGTCGCCGCAACGACTGCCGGTGACCGTGCGTGATATCGGGCTCCATGAGGGAGCAAGCCTTGTGATCGATGAGTCTGCGGTCGGCGACGAGCCGAGTCAAGGCGCTAATACGAATTATCACGCCGATTATCCGGAGAGATTTCCGACGACAAGGGGTTGACGGCAGGCGGTGGCGGGTCGCAGGATTTCACACCAACGTAGCTAATGCGTATTAGCGCAGAAACGATTGGACACGGAAAGTGACCGGATCGCGCAGGCGGGTGACCCAGCAGGACATCGCCCGGATGACCGGCGTCAGCCAGGCGACGGTCTCGCTGGTGCTCAACGGCCGCGACGACGGCAGCGTCCGGATCGCCCCGGAGACCCGGGAACGGGTGCTGGGCGCCATCCGGGCCACCGGGTACGTCGCCGACCCGGTGGCCCGGCGGCTCGCCGCCCGGCACAACCGGATCCTCGGCGTCTTCACCTACGAGCCGGTCTTCCCGGCCGGCACCGGCGACTTCTACCACCCGTTCCTGGTCGGTATCGAGGAGTCCGCCGAGCGCCTCGGCTGCGACCTGCTGCTGCTCACCAGCGCCCCGGTCACCGACGGCCGGCGGCGAATCTTCCACGACGACAACCGGCTTCGGCTGGCCGACGGCTGCGTCCTGCTCGGTCGCTCGCTGGACCGCGACGAGCTGGGCCGGCTGGTCGCCGAAGGGCACCCGTTCGTCTCCGTCGGCCGACGCGACGACGCGGGCGGACCGGTGCCGTACGTCGGCGCGGACTACGCCGCCGCCACCGCCGACGTGGTCCGGCGTGCCCTCGACGCCGGCCACACCAGGCTGGCGTACCTCGGCCAGGGCGCCGGCCCGGAATCGCACACCGACCGGTTCGCCGGGTACCGGGCCGCCCTCGACGCGGCCGGACTGCCGACCCGGCACGAAACCACCGACCGCTCCCCCGCCGACCTGCTCGACGCGCTGCTCGACGCCGGAGTCACCGCCGTGGTGGTCGAGGAGTACGCCGACGGTGTCGCGCTGGCCACCGTCGCCGCCGAGCGCGGCCGGACCGTGCCCGCCGACCTGTCCATCCTCGCCCTGGGCGACCCGACCCGGCCGACCACCAGCGACCGGGAGTTCACCGGCTTCCGGATTCCCCGCCGCGAGATGGGATGGCAGGCCGTCGAGGTGCTCACCGGGCTGCTCGCCGGGGTTGCCGGCACGGTGACCCAGCGGCTGCTGCCGTGCCAGCCGGTCGACGGCGTCACCCTCCTGCCGCCCCGGCACTGACCAGCTCACCCCCGGTCGCCCGCCGGGCGACCCTCGACCGTTCATGAGAGGACCGACCGTGCCCGAGATGCAGGCCGAAGTACTGATCGTCGGCGGTGGGCTCGGCGGCGTGGCCGCCGCCCTGGCCGCGCTGCGCGCCGGCCGCAGCGTGCTGCTGACCGAGGAGTACGACTGGCTCGGCGGGCAACTCACCAGCCAGGCCGTCCCGCCGGACGAGCACTCCTGGGTGGAGCACTTCGGCGTCACCGCCAGCTACCGGGCGCTGCGGGACGGCATCCGGGAGCACTACCGGCGCTGGTATCCGCTGACCGACCGGGCCCGGCGCACCACCGCGCTGAACCCGGGAGCCGGGCACGTCAGCCGGCTCTGCCACGAACCCCGGGTCGCGGTGGCGGTGCTGGAGGGCATGCTGGGGCCGTACCGGGGATCCGGGCGGCTGCGGGTGCTCCAGCCGTACCGGCCGGTGGCCGCCGACACCGACGGCGACCGGGTCACCGGTGTCACCGTGGCGCACCGGCGCACCGGCGAGCGGGTGCACCTGACCGCGCCGTACGTGCTGGACGCCACCGAGACCGGCGAGTTGCTGCCGTTGACCGGCACCGAGTACGTCACCGGCTTCGAGTCCCGGGCCGACACCGGCGAACCGAGCGCGCCGGAGCAGGCCCAGCCGACGAACATGCAGGCGGTGTCGGTGTGCTTCGCGGTCGACCACGTCGACGGTGACCACACCATCGACAGGCCGGCGGCGTACGACTTCTGGCGGGCGTACCGGCCGCCGTTCTGGGGCGACCGGATGCTGTCGTTCCGCTCCCCCAACCCGCGCACCCTGGCGATCTCCGAACGCAGCTTCACCCCCAACCCGGACGACGACCCGTGGCTGGTCCAGGCCGACCAGCGGGTCAACCCCGGCGACGGGAACCTGTGGACGTTCCGCCGGATCGCCGCCCGGCGCAACTTCGCCCCCGGCGCGTACGACAGCGACATCTGCCTGGTCAACTGGCCGATGCTCGACTACTTCGAGCAGCCGGTGATCGACGTACCCGATCCGGACGCGCGGATCGGGGCGGCCCGGGAACTGTCCCTGTCGGTGCTCTACTGGCTGCAGACCGAGGCCCCCCGCGCCGACGGCGGCACCGGCTTTCCCAGCCTGCGGCTGCGCGGCGACGTCACCGGCAACGGCACCGCCGCCACCGGTGGCGACGTCACCCACAGCGGGCTGGCCCAGGCGCCCTACATCCGGGAGTCGCGCCGCATCCGCGCCGAGTACACCGTCGTCGAGCAGGACCTCTCCCTGGAGATCCGGGGCGACAAGGGCGCGGTCAGCTACGCCGACTCGGCCGGGGTCGGCATGTACCGCATCGACCTGCACCCCTCCACCGGCGGCGACAACTACATCGACGTGGCCTCCTGCCCCTTCGAGATCCCGCTCGGCGCCCTGATTCCCCGCCGGGTGGAGAACCTGCTGCCCGCCGGCAAGAACATCGGCACCACGCACATCACCAACGGCTCCTACCGCCTGCACCCCGTGGAGTGGAACGTCGGCGAGGTCGCCGGCCTGCTCGCGGACTTCTGCCTGGCCCGGCGGGTCACCCCCCGCGCGGTGCGCTACACCCCCGGCCTGCTGGCCGACTTCCAGAACCGCCTCGCCGATTCCGGTGTCGAGCTGCGCTGGCCCGACATCGCCGGCTACTGAGGAAGGACATAACCTGATGAGGAACCGGTTGACGGCCGTCGTCGCGCTCACCGCGCTGCTCGGTCTGACCGCGTGCGGCGGCGACTCCGCCGAGTCCGACGGCCCGGTCACGCTGCGGATGACCACCTGGTCGGCGAACGAGGCCCACCTGAAGCTGTTCAACGAGATCGCCGCCGAGTACACCGCGACGAATCCGGACATCGCCGGGATCACCTTCGACCCGATCCCGTTCGAGAGCTACACCACCACCCTGACCACCCAGATCGCCGGCGGCAACCCGCCCGACCTGGCCTGGGTGCTGGAGAACTCCGCGCCCGACTTCGTCACCTCCGGCGCGCTGGTGCCGCTTGACGACACCCTCAAGGGCACCGAGGGGTACGGCTTCGACGAGCTCGCCCCGGCCGCGACGAAGCTGTGGCGGGCCGACGGCAAGCTGTACGCGTACCCCTTCTCGACCTCGCCGTTCGGGGTGTTCGTCAACACCGACCTGGTGAAGTCCTCCGGCGGGCAGAGCCCGGCCGAGCTGATCGCCGCCGGCCAGTGGACCTGGCAGAACGCGCTGACCACGGCGAAGGCGGTGCAGGCGGAGACCGGCAAGGCAGGTCTGGTGGTCCGCGACTTCGACTACAAGGGTTGGGACTTCCTGTCCACCGTCTGGACCGGTTGGGGTGCGCAGGCGTGGAGCGAGGACGGCCGCACCTGCGGCTTCAACTCGGCCGAAATGGTCGAGGCGATGACCGTCCTGCACCGGGGAATCTTCGTCGACAAGGCGCTGCCGGGCCCGGGTACCACCGCCGACTTCTTCGCCGGCGACGCCGGCATGACCATCACCCAGATCTCCCGCGCGTCCCTGCTGGAGGGGCAGAAGTTCGGCTGGGACCTGGTGCCGCTGCCCGCCGGACCGAAGGGCGAGTACGCGGTGATCGGCCAGGGCGGTATGGGTGTGCTCAAGCAGGGCCGCAACGCCGAGGCTGCCGCCGACTTCCTGGCGTACCTGACCAACCCGGCCAACTCGGCGAAGCTGGCGCAGTTCTTCCCGCCGCCGCGTACCTCGCTGCTCACCGCCGAGACCCTCGCCAAGACCAACCCGCTGCTGAGCCCGGAGCAGTTGCAGGAGGTGGTCATCGACGGAATCGCCGACGGGGTGGTCAAGCCCAGCCACACCGGCCAGGCCGAGCTGAACCAGGCGGTCCGGGCCGCGCTGGACCCGCTGTGGCGGCCGGACGCGGACGTGCGGGGCGTACTCGACGGCGTCTGCACCGCGATCAACCCGCTGCTGGCGAAGTAGGAACACTGTCATGTCGGTCCTGACCAGGGACACCGTGGGGCGGGCCGGTGGCCGGTCCGCCCCCGGCTCGGGCACCCCGCGTCGGCGGCGCGGCTGGTGGACGACCCGCCGCCGCGACCAACTCGCCGGGCTGCTCTTCGTCGCACCGCAACTCGCCGGCTCGGTGCTGTTCGTGCTGATTCCGCTCGGGCTGGTCGTCTGGTACAGCCTGCACGAGTGGAACGTGCTCGCCGGCACCTTCGAGTTCGTCGGCGCGGGCAACTACCAGGCCATGGCCGACGACCCGAACCTGCCGTCGGTGCTGCGGGTCACCGCGCTGTTCTCGGTCGGCCTGGTGGCGTTCAACCTCAGCCTGGCACTGCTCCTAGCGGTGCTGCTCAACCAGCGGCTACGCGGCACCGTCGTGTTCCGGACGTTGTTCTTCTCCCCGGTGGTCGTCTCGCTGGTCGCCTGGACGATCGTGTGGGGGTTCCTGCTCCAGGACAACGGCGGTGTCAACGGGGCGTTGGGTGTGGCCGGCGTGGCCGGGCCGAACTGGCTGCGTGGCGACTGGACGGCACTGCTGTCGGTGATCGTGGTGCAGGTGGTCAAGAACGTCGGCCTGAACATGGTGCTGTTCCTGGCCGCCCTCCAGGGCGTGCCGGCGGAGCTGTACGAGGCGGCCCGGGTCGAGGGCGCCAACGCCTGGACCCGGTTCCGGCGGATCACCGTGCCGCTGATCAGCCCGACCATCCTGCTCACCTCGATCATCACGGTGGTCGGGTCGTTGCAGGTGTTCGCCCAGATCGCCGTGCTCACCCAGGGCGGGCCGGGCACCTCCACCACGGTGCTCGTCTACTACCTGTACCAGCGGGCCTTCCAGTTCCACCAGTTCGGCTACGGGGCCACGCTGTCGGTGCTGCTCTTCCTGATCGTGCTGGTGCTCACCGTCGTGCAGTGGCGGATGCGCAGGAAGTGGGTCTTCCATGAACAGTAGGCTCTCCGCACGGGCCAAGGTCGCGCTCTACGGCGCGCTCTGCCTGCTGGCCCTGCCGTTCGTCTTCCCCACCTGGTGGATGGTCACCTCTTCGGTGAAACCGGTAGGCGACATCTTCGCCTTCCCACCGTCGCTCATCCCGACCGAGGCCAGCCTCTCCGCGTACCGCCGGGTCTTCGAGCTGCAACCGTTCGCGCAGCAGTACTTCAACAGCGGGTACATCGCGGCCGTGGTCACCATCGGCACCCTGGCGGTCTCGTCGCTGGCCGGGTACGCCTTCGCCCGGATCCGCTTCCGGGGTCAGCAGGTGCTGTTCGTGGTGGTGCTGGTCGGGCTGCTCATCCCCAGCGAGGTGACGATCGTCCCGCTGTTCCGCATGTTCAACTCGTGGGGCATGGTGGACACCCACTGGCCGCTGATCCTGGTGCCGATCCTCGGCGCGCCGAGCGTGCTGGCCACCTTCATCATGCGGCAGTTCTTCATCACCCTCCCCGCCGAGTTGGAGGAAGCGGCGCGGGTGGACGGGCTGGGCCGCTTCGCCACCTTCTGGCGCATCGCGTTGCCACTGGCGCGTCCGGCGCTCGGCGCGGTGGCGATCTTCACCTTCCTGCACAGCTGGAACCTCTACCTGGAGCCGATCGTCTTTCTTTCCACACCGGAGAAGTTCACCTTGCCCCAGGCGCTGACCCAGTTCGTCGACGCCTACGGTGGGCCGATGTGGGACGTGCAGCTGTCAGCAGCGTCGATGACCGCCATCCCCATCCTGGTGATCTTCGTGATCGCGCAACGGCAGTTCATCGAGGGACTGGCCCACACCGGCCTGAAGGGTTGAATCCGCGCGCGCGGCCGGTCCCCGGCCGCGCGGGCGCCGGACCGGGTCAAGCATGCACGACTGCAATATGCTTCGTGCTGACGGCAGTCCTCAGCGGACGCGGGCCAGGGTGGGAGCGTGACGTGACGGCGGCCGTGATCACAGCCAGCGCCAGCATCGTGGTCGCGGTACTGGTCTTCGTGCTCAACCAGTACGCCCAGATTCGCACTGAGCGCCGGGGTGCCCGCCTCGACCGGGTGGCGAGCCAGTTGCGCGATCTCTACGGTCCGCTGCACGCCCTTGTCGACGTCAACGAACGGCTCTGGCGCGCGCTTCGCGACGACAACCTGCCCGGCCAGCAGCAGCGTAGGTCCGACGCGGCGTTGACGGAGGATCAGCAGGATCAGTGGATGCGGTGGATCCAGCAGGCGCTGATGCCGGCGAACATCCGGATGCGCGACCTCATCCTCGGCCGCGCCGACCTGGTGATCGAGGACGGCATGCCGGAACCCTTGCGGGCCTTCTGCGCCCACGTCGCCGCGTACGAGGTCGTGCTGGCCCACCCGGACGACCGACGACCGGCCCTGATCGCGCACCCTGGTGACGCGTACGTCGACTACGTCCGCAGGTCGTTCGACGCGTTGAAGCGGGAGCACCACCGGTTGCTGGCCACCCGCCGCAGCGGTCGTCGGTAATCGGCAAAAGAGTCACACTTCACCCGGCGGGTCAGCGGCGGGGGTGGCATCTGACGGGTATCCTGCGCTCTGCTGGTGTACCCGCCTCGCGGGCGATACCCTGAGTCCTTCGGTAATCAGCCCCATTGCGATCGACGGGGGAGCCTCAGCCGAGACGGTGCGTGCTGGTGTGCCCGCCGCGACGCCACCCTTCGACCGAGGTTCCTAGGGAAGGCACAGGGTGTCACAGGAGCGGCCGACCGAGTGGGACGTCCCGGTGGACGACCGAACTCTCGCCGTCGAGACCTCGGGCAAGGCGGACGGTTTCCCGATCTTCCTGATGCACGGCATGCCCGGCAGCCGCAGCGGCCCGAAGCCCCGGAGCATGATCCTGCACCTGCTCGGCATCCGGCTCATCTGCTACGACCGACCGGGCTACGGCAGATCGACCCGCCATCCCGGCCGTCGCGTCGTCGATGCCGTGCGGGACGTCCACGCGATCGCCGACCACCTCGAACTGGACACCTTCGCCGTCGTCGGCCGCTCCGGCGGCGGGCCGCACGCCCTTGCCTGCGCCGCCAGCGACCTGTTCGCCGGTCGGCTGACCCGGGCGGCGGTGCTGGTCTCCCCGGCCCCCACCGACGCGCCGGGGCTGGACTGGTACGCCGGCATGGCCCCCTCCAACGTCCAGGCGTACCGCGAGGCGATGTCCGACCAGCGCAGGCTGATCGAGTCGCTGACCATCCGGGCCGACCGCACCCGCCGGGATCCGGCGAGCGTGGTCCGCTTCCTCGACGGCGAGTTGAGTGCCGCCGATCGCAACGTGGTCGAGGATGTCGCGATGCGCCGACAACTGGCCGCCAGCTTCGCCGAGGCGGTCCGCTTCGGTGCCGACGGTTGGATCGACGACGCGCTGGCGCTCAGCCAGGACTGGGGCTTCGACCCGTCGTCGATAAACGTTCCGGTCCGCCTCTGGCACGGTGCCGACGACGCCTTCTCACCGGTCTCCCACGCCCGCTGGCTCAAGTCGCAGATCCCGCACGCGGAGTTCGAGGAGCAGGCCGGGGTGGGCCACTTCGCCGCGATGCTGATCCTGCCGGACATTCTCGCCTGGCTCGCCACGCCCCAGGTGGCTCTCGTCGACGCCCGTCCGGGCGGTCGGGTCTGACCCGACCGCCCGACGAGTCACGGCGACGGCGCCGTGCACCGCTCAGAACGGGTGCGGATCCAGCACGCGGTCGAGCAGCTTCCGCTGGCCCAGCGCACGCACGTCCGGATGCCCGCCACCGAGCCGCTTGACCAGCTCGGCCACCGCCGCATCCAGTTCGTCCGGTGCCGTGTCCGGCTCCCGCAGGTGGCGGATCAACGCCAGGTTGGCCGCGGCCCGCAGGGTGTCCGGGTGCTCAGGCCCGAGCACGGTACGCAGCACCTTGCGCAGGTCGTCCATCAACTCGAAGGCTCCACCGAGATCCCCGTTGTCCGCCTTGCAGATCGCCAGGTTCGTCTGAGCGGCGAGCACGAACGGGTGCTCCGGGTGCAGCATCTCGCCGAGTCCGCTGACGGCCACCTGAGCCGACATCCGGGCGGACTCCCGACTGCCCTGCGCCCGGGTCGCCACCGACAGATTGTTCTCGCAGATCAACGTGTGCGGGTGTCGCGGCCCGAGCAGCGCCCGATAGAGCGCCTGCACCGACCGCAGCTCCTTCTCGGCTCCGGCGGCGTCGTCGAGCGCCAGCCGATTCGTCGCCCGGCTCAGCCGGGCCGCCAGCGTGTCCGGGCTGTCGTCACCGTACGTCGCCCGCAACGAATCGTACGCGGCGTCGAGCAACTGGGCCGCTTCGACCGGCCGACCCACCGTGCGCAGCGCTACCCCCAGGTTCGTCTGCGCACCGAGCGTCGCCAGAGCGTGCGGGCCGGACAGGTTCTGATAGTCGGTGAGCGCCTCCTGCGACTGCACCAGGGAACGGTCGTACTCGCCGGACTCCCGCAGGTCTCGGGCCAGATTCACGGCCGAGGAGAGGGTCCAGTGATTGTTCCGGCCAAACATCACCCGGCGCTGGTCGTAAACCTGCTGGTCCAGCCGCTGCGCCTCGGCCACCTTGCCGTTGAGCCGCATCGAGGCGGCCAGGTTGTTCAACGCCGTCAAGGTACGCGGAAAGTTCTCACCGAAGTCCCGCGACCACATTCCGTAAGTCTGCTCATCTTCGGCCAGGGCCTCGGCGTACCGGCCCAGACCTCGCAGGTCGGCCGCGAGCCCACCGGCGGTCATCAGCGCGTCGGCATGTGTCTCGCCGAGCAGTTCCCGCTGCTCGGCGAGGGTTTCCTCGTCGAAAGCGTGGGCCTGTTCGAAATGCCCCTGCGAGCGCAGGATGTTGCCGAAGTTGAAGCGCAGCCGCAGCAGCGGCGGGTGCAGCATCTCACGCTCGCCGGGGTCGGTGCTCGCCTGAAGCCGGTTCGTCCAAGCCCCGAGGATCCGCTCGCCGAGCTCGCGGGCCTGGCCCAGCACACCGCGCAGCCAGATGTAACGCACCCGCTCGACAAGCAACTCCAGCACGGCCGGATCGTCGGAGTCGAGCGCCGCCTGCATGGCGACCTGCGACTCCTCCAGGTGGGGCCAGAGCATCCGGAAACGTTCCCAACTGTCCGCCACGTCGACGTCGCTGTCCGGCCTGGCCGCGGCCAGGGCACTGATCACCTGCCGGCGGGTGCTCTGCCGCTCCTCCTCGGTCATCCGACGTTGCACGGCGTCGCGCAGCAGGCGGTGGATCTCGATCTGCTGAGCTCGGGTGTCGAGCCGCAGCAGCGCCAGCCGGTTGATGCGCTGGATCAGCCGCGCCGCGCCGGAACGGGTCGGCACCGACGGATCGGCCTGCCGCAGCAGGTCTCCGATGCCTCTGCTGTTCAGCAGTTCGATGGAGACCTTCACCGACAACACCGAGCAGATCTCCAGCAGCCGGTACGCGCCGGGCGAGTCCTGCTTCAGCCGGTCCAGCGACGGGCCCCAGGTCTCCAGGGCGGTGCCCTGCTCGGCCAACTCGACCAGATATTCGTCCACCGAACCACCGCGGACCGCCAGCAGGGCACCACCGACGGCGAGGGCGATCGGCAGGTCACCGAGCGCCTCGGCGACGCGGTCCGCGTCCGGCCGGGACAGGCTGGCCACCTGCCGCTGGAGGTGCTCGATGCTCTCGGCCCGGCTGAACGGGCTGATCTCGATGGTCTCCGCGCTCTCCTCCCACGTCCGTTCCCGAGCGGTGATGATGATGTGGCCCCGGCCGCCCTGCGGCAGGAACTCCTCGATCTCCCGGTAGTCCGCGACGTTGTCGAAGACCAGCAGCCACCGCGGATAGCGGTCGCCGCGAATCAGCGTGTCGTGCACCTGGCGGATGGCGGCCGGGATGTTCACCGCCTCGGGCAGGCCCATCCGTTGACCGAGATCGACCAACGACGAGTCGACCAGGGCCTTCGGGTCGGCCTCGATCCAGAACACCAGGTCGTAAGCCGTTCGGAAGCGATGGACGTACTCCAGGGCGATCTGGCTCTTGCCCACCCCACCCATTCCGCGCAGGGCGACCAGCGAGTAGCCACGGCTGGCACCGGCTTGGAGCAGCCGCCGCAACCGGCGCAGCTCATCGTCGCGTCCGATGAACTGCACGTTGGCCACCGGTGTCTTCTGCAACTCCGGGCCGGCACCCGGATAGCGGGACCCGGTCGCCGCGGTCACGTCCGAGCTGGTCAGCTCGACCCGGCCGACCAGCCGCAGCAGGCTCGCCGCCGCGTCACCCGCCCTGCTCACACCGTTGAGGAAGACCGACGTCTCCAGCGTGAACTCGGGCAGCGGCTTGACGTCGTCGATGTACACGGCCAGCGGGGTGCCGGAGCCCGGGGTCTCCGACGGCGGCAGCGCGCCCGGCGTGGTCTCCGCGTACGCCGTCGAGACGACGGTGAGCGTCCGGGTCGGGGTGACCTCCCGGTGAACCGCGGGCAACCCCCCGTCGATGACCTGGATGCCGACCAGGCCGAGGATCCGCTCGACCCACTCCGCCCAGACCTCGTCCTTCGGGGCGTAACGCAGCAGGATCTCCCCCTGCGGCAGGAACCTCTTGCGCTCGTACTGCGACCGCAGCTGACTGCGCACGGCATCGTCCAGCCGCGGCAGGGACCGGACCTCACCGTCGGTGATCGCCGTGGTCAGTCGTTCGTAGGCCGACAGCATCGCCCGGTCGGTGCCGAACGTCGCCAACGTCTCCTCGTACGCGTAGTAGGCCACGTACGGCACCTCGACCTCGGCCCAGTAGTCGCGACGGTCGCCCTCGCTCATCCCGGCCGGCAGTCCGGCGAAGCGGTGCATGGCCAGCGCCCGACCGGCGTTGGCCTTGTCCTGTTCGGCCGGGTCGACCCGCATGGGTGCCGGCAGCACCCGGATCCGCCGGTGGTTGTAGTACCGCTCGGTCACCTCGCGGGCCACCCGGGCCGCACCTTCGATGCCCTGGTCGCTGAACGTGAAGCAGTCGACAAGCACGTCCGGCAGGTGGATCGTGCAGATGCTGGCCACATCGCTCAGCCCGGTCCGGCTGTCGATGAGCGTGTAGTCGTAGTTGCGTCGCATGTCCGCGCGCAACGCGTCGATGAACGCCGCCCCGCCCAGCCCGTCGTAGAACACGTCCCAGTCCAGGCCGCTGATCCCGGCGGCGTAGTCCCGGTTGTGCCGCCCGGCGGAGAGAAAGTCCAGACTGCCCCCGTTGGGAAAGGTGTAGTTCAGCGAGAACGCGAACCGCTGCACCCGCGCGAACTCCGCCTCCCAACCGTTGGGCAGCAGGCGGCGCTTCGGCAGCCCGTCGGCGTCCTTGGCCGAGGCCTGGGTCTCGAAATCGCGAACCATGTCGATGACGCCGCCGGTGCCGGGCAGGGCACCCAGGTCGATGAACGGATGGTAGAACCGGTGCAGACCGGGCGACTCCAGGTCCCAGTCGGCGACCAGCACCTTCTTGCCGTTCGCCGCCAGGATCCACGCCACGTTTGCCAGTGCCATGGTCCGGCCCGTACCACCCTTGAACGAGTAGAACGTGACCACCTGGCCGCTGCGTTCGTCAGTCATCGGTCCTCTTCTGTACCTGAAAACGTGTTGCTGCCGCCCGACGTTTCGGGCCGACCGAGTTGCGGTCGCCGACCCCGGGGCCGGTCCGACGGCACGACGGGTGCGTTCTTGAGGAACTGACGGCGGGCCTCGGTCACCAGCTCCGGCATGATCTTGACGAACTCCGACAGCTGGGTGACCCGCCTCGCCGCCGGCCGGTTCGCCCGGTCGAGCATCCGCGCGACCCGGTCGGCGAGGCGGTGACCGGCGGGCACGGCCAGCGGATCGTCCTTGTCGAGCACCATCAACGGGATCACCCAGCGGGGCAGCCGCTTCAGCACGAGCGCCAGATCATGCTCGCCGGCGCTGTCGCTGACGATCCATGGATCGACGAGTAGCACCGAGGGACAGCGGGCCATCGCGTCGCCGGCATCGGCGAAGCTGGTGACGTGGGTGGCCAGCCCCAACCGCTCGGCCGTGCTCGCGACGTACTTGGCGGCGGGCAACGCTTGATCCTGCCCGAACGGGCGCCACTGCTCGCTGCGCTCGGCGTACACCCCGGGTGCCCGCTCCGCCGGCACCTCGACCCGGGTCGGTGCGGCGACGACCACCACGAACTGGGCGTCCGACCGCGAGGTGGGACGCGCCTCGGCCACCTTCGGCACCACGGAGGACGGCAGCGGATGTCGCTGCGCGATCTGCGTGACCTCCGTCGCGATACGACTCAGCACCTCCCGGTACGCCGAGCGGTAGCTGGTGAGCATGCACAGCGCGCGCAGCCCGTTCTCGGCGTACCCGGTGACATCGACGGCTAGTTCGAGCGCCTCGCGGGTCTCCGCCGTCTGGTCCCAGGACGGCAGCGGAATCCACAGCACCGGCAGGATGTGTCGGTACTTCCCACTGATCGAGGACGCCTTCAGTCGACGTCGGAACGCCTCCAACTCGCCGAGCGGCCAGGAGTTGCTGAGATAGGCGGGCGAGTAGAGCGGCACGAACACCTGGGTGTTGCCGAGTGCCGTGGTCAGCGTCTCTTCCCAGTCCGCACCGGAACTCAGTTGCGCGTCGAAGAACCCGACCTGCCGGTCGTCCGGCGCGGCGATCTGGCCGCGGATCGCCGCCGACAGATCGTCGAAGAACACCTTGACCCACTTGTCGGGATCGAGCCGGGGATCCTCCAGCATGGGCGGGGAATGGGCGTAGCTGAGGAAGAAGTAGGTGCCGTGGTCGACCGCCGGCGGCGCCGCCGTCGCCCCGATCCCGCTCATCTGTCCCTCCCGGAGAACTTCCTGGGGGGCCGGTTTGGCGCGGTCAGCACCTGCGGCTCCACCCAGTGCGATCGGGTCAACTCAACGATGCGCTGGGCGAGTTTCCAGATCACCACGTCGCTGGCGGCGTCGTTCATGGAGAGCAGCCCGTACAGGCCCTCCTGGTGGTATCTCGGCACCACGTTCTCGTCCGGGGTGCCTTCCGGGGAGAACCACTGGAGGCCGTCGGGCGGCTCGCACGTATCCTCCTGCGCCCAGCACACCGGCACGATGCAGGTCTCGCGGGTGGGCCGGCCGTCGCGGCGGGTGACCGCCCGGCCGGCGAACAGTTCCCATTCCATCGCGCACCACTCGCTGTCCAAATAGGCTGGCGACAGCAGGGCGACGAAGACCTGGCAGGTGCCGACGGCCTCCAGCAGTTCCGGGGTCCATTTCTCGCCGCCGCGCATGGTCCGGTTGATGAACCCGGGATCCGCACCGGCCTGGCGGCTCACCAGGGCGTTGACGTGAATCGACAGCTCGGTGAAGAGTCGTAACGCGTTCGTGTTGGCCTCCCGCCGGCCACCGGGCGCCCGCAGGGGTGCCTTGATGACGGCATAGCTGACAAAGAACAGTGGGGCGAACGGGTCGTCCACCACCCTGTCGTCACCCAACTGTCGCTCCCCCGCCATCGACCGCAGGTGCCACCGCGCCGTCGCCCAAGGTAAGCACACCGGCACGGGTGGGTCTATACCGCTTTACGGTCGGCGATGCCCGGCCATCCAGGTTGTCGCGAAGTCGACCGCATCGCGCAGATCGAGCAACCGGGTCGGTGCGCTGCCCACGAGGCCGCGACCGACCGGCAGCCCGGCATCGATCGCCGCGCCGAGCGCGGAGAAATCACTCATGTCGAGCGACGGCGCTAGGAAATCGCGCCGCTCCCGACGCCCGGCCACCAGCACGTAACAGCGATAGGCCCGCTGCGGCGGTGGACCTGCCGGCCGGCGTGCCTCCGGCCGGTACTCCGCCAGATGCAGGGCCGTACAGCTGGTGTAGTCCACGCCGAGCAGCAGGACCGCGGCACCGGCCCGGTAGAGACGCCCCAGTGGCGAGCGCTCCCCGAGGTGGCAGTCCAGGTCGTGGACCGCGGTGAACTCGGCCGCACGCCGGCCGATGGCGGCGAACGACGTGAGGGGGTGACCGCTGCGGGCCGCGCCGGGCTGCTGCCGCAGGTACTCGGCGAAGATCCCCATCCCCTCGGAGGGGGTGGTCGCCGGGTCGAACCCGGGTAGTCGAGCCTCGTAGGCGGCCCGGCCCGCCGCGTCCATCCCCTCGGTCGCGGCCCGGAAGGCCGGACTCGTCGGCGAGTTGCCGGCCGTCTGTGCCGGCACGACGAGCGTCGCCGCCGGCCCGGTCACCCGACGCAGCGCCGCCAGCAGCGTTGCCGGGCCGCCTGCCGCCGGTCCCATCCGCCGCATCGAGCAGTGCACCAACAGGTCCCGCCCGGCCCGTACGCCGAGTGCGGTCAGGTCGGCGGCGAGCCGGTCGACCTCGGCGGGATCAGCACGGCTGACAAGGATCGCCCGGTCAACGCGGGTCATCGGACCACGAGTCCACGGTCTGGCGCATCTGCCGCACAAAGCGATGCCCATGCTCGGTGAGCGCTCCGGTGCCGGCCAGCTCGTCGATGGCACGCACCGTCCACCCGCGATACCGGCGGTGCCGCTGCCGGGCCAGGGGGCCATGCCGGGCCCGCCAGATGTCGGCGACGGCCAGATGTGCGTACGTGCCCTGGAGGGCGCCCTCCAGGGGTCGCGGGTCGTCTCGCCACGGCACGCTGAGTCGCTTCCGGTACGCCGGGTCGTACAGCTGGCTCACGTCCAGCACCGCGCCGAGTTTGACGTGTTGGAACTCGTGCACCAGCAGCTCCGCCAGCGGATCGGCGGCGGCCGGCACGGTGCCGAGCGCGCCGAAGGCGTCCCGGGACGCGGCACTGCGCAGCCGGCCGCCCGGATCCACCCGCAGCGGGGTGACGATCCGCAGCCCAGCCCGCAGCCCCGCGATCTGACCGGGCGCAGTGCGCCTGATCCGGGCCCAGGCGGCAGCCAGCGACCCCCGCCAGGACGCCAGCTGCGCCGAGTCGAGTCGGCCGGTCACCGGCCACTGGTAGCAGTCCCGGTACGGGTCGATGTCGTCGATCAGGACCGACCAACCGTCCAGCTCGACCTGACGTAGAGGTGCCCAACCCGCCGGGGCCGTGGTCCCAACCGGCGGCACCGTGACGAACGATCTTCCGGCACGGACCGTGAATCCGCCACCGGCAATCGACAGGCGTGCGCTCCGCTCACCCGGCTCGTCGATGGCCTGCGCGCCGAGACCCGGCAGATGCAGCAGGCCGGCGCGCACCGGCACCTCGATGTCCGTGTCGACACCCGCACGGACGGCCGCAGCCGCGGCCAGCGCGCCGAGGTAAGCCCAGTCAGGGGCCGCACCGGAGACCGGTGCGAGGCAGTGCCGGGCCCACCGACGCAGGTAGGGGTGGGCGAAGGTGGCCGAGACCGCCTCGGTCGCCTCGTCGTCGAGCCGGACGATCAGCTCCCAGGCTTCAGCCAGCGGCGTACCGGCGACCCGGTCGGCGATCTGGACCAGCAGTCCCCGCACGTAGGCGAGCTGGGCGGCGGCGAGCCGCCGCAGGCTGGCCTCCGAGCCGTGGCCGGTACCGAGATCGTCCAGCAGGTCGGCGGCGGGCAGGCCGTCGAGAAGCCGGTCCCCGGCAAGGTCGGTCGGATGGGTGGCCACGGCCGTCTCCGGCGATTCACGGTTCATCGTGACAATCAGCTTCTTCAGGTCGGCGCAGTAGACCGACGGGTTGTCGAAACCGCCGGCAACGGAGTAGCGGTGCGCCCGCAGGCCACCGCCACACTGGCTGACGACGGCACACGCCCGGCAGGTCTCGCAGAGCCCGGTGAGGCCACGCCGGCTGCGGGCGAACTCCGGATGGGTGGTCACCACGTCCGCCGAGTGGCGGAAGACGTCCAAGCCCGTCCCCGCCGCGCCGTCGAACGCGGTCTTCATCGAGTCGGCGAGTTCCCAGGTGCCGTCGGTTTCGATCACCGCGAGACCCGAGGGGTCGAGTCCGACCGCCTCGGTGCCGCTTCGCCCGCCTGCGGCGGTGGCCAGCAGCGAGTCGAACAGTCGGATGTCGACCGGCCGGCCGTCGCGGACCCACCGTCGGTAGATGGGTAGCAGCCAGTCCGCGTACGCGGTGGCTCCGCCAGCTCGCGGGGGCGGATCGGCCCACGTCGCGTGCGGAAGCAGGAAGTCGATCCGGGGTGGTGCCTCGGCCAGCAGCGCCTGGTAGACCGCGACCGGGTCGTTGCGCACGTCGATCGTGCAGAGAATGCCTGCGTAGCAGCGGCGGTACGCCGGCCGACGGAGCAGGGCCAACGCCCGCCGCACCTGGGCGTGGCTGCTGGCCCCATTGGCGAAGCGTCGGTGCCGGTCGTTGGCCGCGGCGTCACCGTCCAGCGAGATGCCGACGCGCACGCCGTGCTCCAGGAACAGGTCGCACAGTTGCGGGGCGAGCAGCACCCCGTTGGACTGCATCCGGAGGTCCAGTTCGGCGACCGGCTCGATGGCGGCACGCAGGCGGGTCAGCACCATCGCCAACCCGGTCGGGCCCAGCAGCAGCGGTTCGCCGCCATGTAACACCAGGTGAACCCGGCGCAGCCCGCGCTCTCGGGCATGCTCGGCGATGCGGAGGGCGGCGGCCGCCACGGTCTCCGGGGCGATCGTTCGCGGCCGGGCCCGCCAGCTCTGGTCTGCGTGCTCGTAGACGTAGCAGTGGTCGCAGGCCAGGTCACATCGGCTGTGCACCTTCAGGACGTACTGGTTCAGTGGAGGCGGGCACGGATCAGCTTCGCCTGGTGTCCTGGACACCAGGCATCAGATCGCCGAATTGAACGCCGCCACATCGACCGCCCCGGCGCGGTCGCGGTCCTCGACGATCCGACGGACGAGGGGGCGGACCTGCTCGGTGGAGAGCTGACGAAGTGGGGTGCGCAGAAGAACAGAGAGATCGGTTGACGTCTGCTGGGTCTCGACGGGCGCGGCATCGGCCACGAGTGACTCCCCTCAATGCCGGTACCTGCGGGACGGATCAGTCGACGGAGCGGCGAACGTCACTCCAATTAGTAGCACAGAGACGACCCGCCGTGATATCCCGTGGCAGCGACGAGCCCCGGTCGATCGTTGCTGACCGCCCGGGGCTCGTCGGATGCGTGTCGGATCAGGCGAGGTCGAACCGGTCCAGTTCCATCACCTTGGTCCAGGCGGCCACGAAGTCGGCCACGAACTTGCCACGGGCGTCGTCGCTGGCGTAGACCTCGGCGAGCGCCCGGAGCTGGGAGTTGGAGCCGAAGATGAGGTCGACCGCGGTCGCGGTCCACTTCACCTGGTCGGTGGTCACGTCACGGATCTCGTACGCGTGCTCCTGGTTCTCCGACGCCTTCCAGCGCGTGCCCGGGGAGAGCAGGTTGCGGAAGAAGTCGTTGGTGAGCACGCCGGGCCGGTCGGTGAGCACGCCGTGCCGGCTGTCGCCGACGTTGGCACCGAGGGAACGCAGGCCGCCGATCAGGACGGTCATCTCGGGCGCGGTCAGGTTGAGCATGTACGCCCGGTCGATCAGCAGCACCTCCGGCTGGGTCTTCTCGCCAGCCCGCAGGTAGTTGCGGAACCCGTCGGCGCGCGGCTCCAGGACCCGGAACGACTCGATGTCGGTCTGCTCCTGGCTGGCGTCGGTGCGCCCCGGATGGAACGGGACGGTGATCTCGACCCCGGAGTCACGCGCGGCCTTCTCCACGGCGGCCGAACCGGCCAGCACGATCAGGTCGGCGAGGGAGATCTTCGCCCCGCCCGCCGCGTTGAACTCCTGCTGGATGCCTTCGAGGACGCTCAGCACCGTCGCGAGCTGCTCCGGCTGGTTGACCTCCCAGCTGCGCTGCGGTTCGAGGCGGATCCGGGCGCCGTTGGCGCCGCCGCGCTTGTCGGTGTACCGGAAGCTCGCGGCCGAGGCCCAGGCGGTGCTGACCAGCTGGGCGGTGGTCAGACCGGACTCCAGGACCTTCGCCTTCAGCGCCGCGATGTCGGCGTCACCAACCAGCTCGTGGTCGACGGCCGGCACCGGGTCCTGCCACAGCTGGGGCTCCGGCACCCACGGTCCGAGGAACCGGCTGACCGGGCCCATGTCGCGGTGCAGCAGCTTGAACCACGCCTTGGCGAAGGCCAGCGCGAACTCGTCCGGGTTCTCCAGGAACCGGCGGGAGATCTTCTCGTACGCCGGGTCGACGCGCAGCGACAGGTCGGTCGTGAGCATCGTGGGCTTGTGCTTCTTCGACGGGTCGTGGGCGTCCGGGATGATCGCCTCGGCGTCCTTGGCGACCCACTGCTTGGCGCCACCGGGGCTGGTGGTGAGTTCCCACTCGTAGCCGAAGAGGATCTCGAAGAAGCGGTTGCTCCACTGCGTCGGCCGGTCGGTCCAGGTGACCTCGAGGCCGCTGGTGATGGTGTCGGCGCCCTTGCCACTGCCGTACGTGCTCAGCCAGCCCAGGCCCTGCGACTCCAGCGGCGCACCCTCGGGCTCCGGACCCACGTGGTTGTCCGCGACACCGGCGCCGTGGGTCTTGCCGAAGGTGTGCCCACCGGCGATCAGCGCGACGGTCTCCTCGTCGTTCATCGCCATCCGGGCGAAGGTCTCCCGGATGAAGTGCGCCGCCGCGAGCGGGTCCGCGTTGCCACGCGGGCCCTCGGGGTTGACGTAGATCAGCCCCATCTCGGTCGCACCGACGCCCTGCGACATCTGCTTCTCGGAGACGTAGCGCTCGTCACCGAGCCAGGTGTCCTCCGGACCCCAGAAGATCTCCTCGGGCTCCCAGACGTCCTCGCGGCCGAAGCCGAATCCGAAGGTCTTGAAGCCCATCGACTCCAGCGCCACGTTGCCGGCGAGCACGAGCAGGTCGGCCCAGGAGATCTGCTGGCCGTACTTCTGCTTCACCGGCCACAGCAGGCGGCGGGCCTTGTCCAGGTTGGCGTTGTCCGGCCAGCTGTTGAGCGGGGCGAAGCGCTGACCGCCGTCACCGGCGCCACCGCGTCCGTCCTCGATGCGGTAGGTGCCCGCGGCGTGCCAGCTCATCCGGATCATGAGGCCGCCGTAGTGCCCGAAGTCGGCCGGCCACCAGTCCTGGGAGGTGGTGAGGACCTCGGTGATGTCCCGCTTGAGCGCCTCGACGTCGAGCTTGGCGAACTCCTTGGCGTAGCTGAAGTCCTCCCCCAGCGGGTTGCCCTTCGACGAGTGGGCGTGCAGCACCGAGAGGTCCAGTTGGTTGGGCCACCAGTCCCGGTTCGTCCGCGGGCGACCGCCGGTCTTCGGGGTCGGCGAGTCGATCGCCGGGTTCTCGCTCTCGCTTCCGTGGGCGGTCACCGAGTCGTGCGCGACCGGGCAGCCGGCCGCCGCCTTGGCGTCCACGCCCTGGGCGCTGGACAGGGCGTCGTGCTCTGCGTTGCTCAATGTGCTTCCTTCCGACCTGGCGGTTCACTTGTGGTGCGTGCGGTCGCGCAGTCAGGGCAGGTGCCCCAGTAGACGACCTCCGCCTCGTCGACCGCGAACCCGTGGTCGTCGGAGGCGGTCAGACAGGGGGCGTAGCCGACGGCGCAGTCCACGTCGGCGATCACACCGCAGGAGCGGCAGACGACATGATGGTGGTTGTCTCCCACCCGGGACTCGTAGCGGGCGATCGCCCCGGTGGGCTGGATGCGCCGCACCAGACCGGCGTCGGTGAGCGCCCGCAGCACATCGTAGATCGCTTGGTGGGACACGGTGGGGTGATCGGCACGGACCAGCCGGATCACGGTGTCGGTGTCGACGTGCGGGTGGTCGCGCAGTGCCGCGAGCACCGCCAGCCGGGGCCGCGTCACACGCAACGAGACCGCCCGCAGCTGCGCCTCGAAGTCGGCCGTCATGCCGACGAACCTACTCGACTCTTCTGGAATCAATCAAGTTTTGTGGTTGATCAGGAGTTCGTGTCGTCGGTGCCGCCGCCCTCGTCCGCCGCCGACGTGGTGGAGGTCACCGAGGTGGTGGGAGAGGTCTGCGTGGGGGTGGGAGCCGTGGTTTCGGCGGGTTCCGTGGTCGGTGGTGGGGTCGGGTCCGGCGGAGGCGGGGTGGACGGCCGCTCCGTCGCCGCCGGACTCGACGTCGCCGAAGGGCTGGCTGTGGGGCTGACCGTGGGGCTGGCGGTCGCCGACGGGCGCGGCGTGGGCGGCGGAGCGGAGGTGGCCGGTGCGGAGGTGGTCGGCGTGCCCGACGGCGTCGCCGACGGTACGTCCGACGGCTGGGCCTCGGGTCGACCCGATCCGCCGCCGCCGCCGTCCGGAGCCGGGCGGTCCCGTTCCGGCGTACCCGATCGGACCCGGGAGGTCTCCTCCGTCGATGCCGCCGGCTCGGCCGACGCGGAAGCCAGCACCGCTGTCCGGACGTGGGTGTCGGCATGTTCGCAGGCGACGCCCGCCAGGCTGAACCGCTCCGGTGTCTCGTGCCCACCGGACTCCACCCGGCCGTGCAGGGTCGCCGTCGCGTCCGTACCCGGTTCCGCCGGCGCGTTCAACCGGAGGGTGACCCGCTGCTCGTCGTGCGTCCAGGCAGCGCCGCGCACGTCGAGAAGGCGCTGACTGGCCGGCAGGATGAAGCTCAGCGCCCGCTGCCCGGTCCCGGTTTGCCCGGTTCCCGTCACGCTGATCCGCGCCAGGAAGCGTCCGTCGGCCGCCTGCTGTGCCCGGTACTGCACGGTGCAGCCGGCCTCGGCGGCGGGTGGGTCGGCCGAGCCTTCCTCGGCGGCGAGCAGTCCGGGCAGGATCCCGGCCAGCGCGGCCGCCGCGGCGGCGGGGGCGGCGAACAGCAGCCCGCGCCGCCGCCGGACGACCGCCGACCGCCGGGCAGGTCCGTCGGCCGGCCTGGTGGGGCCGGCGACCGTGTGGGTGGGTACGGCTACCCGGCTGGCCACCGCGCCCGGCGCGGGCCGCACGGCCAGAGTCGCACCGGTCAGCGCCTCGGCGAGGTCGGCCGCTTCCGGACGCCGGTCCGGGTCGGCCGCCAGGCATCGACCGATCAGCTGCACATGCGAGGCGGACAGTCCCTCGACGGTGGGGACGGACACCGGTTCGTGCGGGGACCGCTGTGGTGCCTGCCCGGTGAGGCACTCGGTGAGGACGACGCCGAGCGCGAACACGTCGCCCGCCGGTACCGCCTCCGCTCCGGCGGTCAACTCCGGCGGCAGGTAGCTGGGGGTGCCCCAGAGCTGCCCGTCCGGCTCCGCCGGGTCGTCGCCCGCGCCGACCGCGATGCCGAAGTCGACCACCTTCACGCCACTCTCGGTCAGCATGATGTTTCCGGGCTTGACGTCCCGGTGCACGATGCCCTGCTCATGCGCGGCGGCGAGGGCCGCCGCCACCTGCTGACCGATCCGCAGCGTCTCGTCCGGCGGCAACGCACCGGCGGCCCGGAGGCGGGCGGCCAGCGTCGATCCGGCGACGAACTCCATCACCAGGAAAGGGGTGGGAGTCCGGGTCAGATGCCGCTGCTCACCGTAGTCGTAGACCCGGGCGACGCCGGGGTGGTCGAGCCGTGCCGCGGCCAGCGCCTCGCGGCGGATGCGGTCGCGGGCGGCGGGGTCGCCCAGCAACGGTGCCGACAGCAGCTTCACCGCGACGGTGCGCTGCAGGCGCAGGTCGTAGCCGCGCCAGACGGTGGCCATGCCGCCCCGGCCAACCGGTTCGTCGAGCCGGTAACGCCGCTGCAGGCATCGCACGAGCACAACCTCCCGCTCCGGTCGCGCACCCCAGCCGGGGTGTCCGGTCGGCGGATCCTGTCCGGTCACCGCCCCTGTCGACTACGCGCTACCCCCGTCCGGAGGCGGGAAAACCCCTGGTCAATCGATTGAAGGAGGTCGACTCGGGATGTCATGCGACCGTCACACGTTCGCGCGGCGCTCGTCATCCCGCGGGGCATCTCTGAGCAGAGGCACCGTTTCGAGGAGGCGACGACATGAGCGACGTTCCGTACGGCGTCCGGCACGCAGCGCTCGCCACCGCGCTGGCAGCCGTGCTCGCCGTCACCGGCTGCGCCCCCGAGCCGGAGGCGGAACCACCACCACCATCCACCGGCACCAGCCCGCCGAACACCCTCGCCCAGGTCGACGTGGGTGACGCGCTGACCGTGACCGCGGCCGTGGATCGGGTCGTCGACGAGCGGGCGCTCGTCGTGCGGGACGTCGACCTGGCCGACCGCAGCCTGCTCGTGCTGACCCGGCAGCCCGTGGAGGCGACTCCGCCGCAGTTGCTCAGCGTCGAGGGAACCGTGGTCCGGTTCTCGTACCGCCGCCTCGCGGCCCGCCACCACCTGACCGACCCGGCGGCCTACCGCACGTTCGAAGGGCAGAAGGCACTGGTGGCCGGTCAGGTCACCGTGTGGCGGTGACGGCACCCGGGTCGGCGGCGGTCGTCGACGCGGACACCCGGAGGAGGCCCGAGCGCGGCATCACGGCTTGCGCGCGACGAGTCCGACGAAGGTGTGGTAGGTGTCGCTCTGCTCCGGCGCGGCCTCGTCCGGGTCCGGTCGCCACGCGGCCACCGGGACCAGGCCCGGTTCCAGCAGTTCCAGGCCCTCGACGAAGGAGAGGATCTCCTCGTCGGTACGCCAACGACCGGTGCCGAGGGACTCGTTGAAGATGCGTTCGACCTCCCGCGCCTTGCGTGAGGCGTCGGGGTGCCGGTCACCGGGATCACGGAAGTGGGAGATCGCGACGTAGCTGCCCGACGGCAGGGCGTCGATCAACCTCGTCGCCACCGCCTTCGGGTCCTCGTCGTCCGTGAGGTGGTGCAGAATCGCGAAGAGCAACAGCCCGACGGGGCGGTCCAGATCCAGGAACCTGCGGACCTCCGGGTGTTCCAGGATGGCCTCCGGCGACCGGATGTCGGCCTGGACCACCGTCGCGGTTCCGGCGTCGGCCAGCAGCGCCCGACCGTGCGCCAGCACGATCGGGTCGTTGTCGATGTAGACCACCCGCGCCTGCGGGTCGTGGCGCAGGGCCACCTGGTGCACATTGCCCTGGGTGGGCAGACCGGAACCGAGATCGAGGAACTGGCCGATGCCCTGCTCGGTGAGGAAGCGCACCGCCCGACGCAGGAAGGCCCGATTCGCCTGGCCCGCCTGCGGGCCGTCCGGGGTGATCCGGAGCGCGTGCTCGGCGACGGCGCGGTCCACCGCGAAGTTGTCCTTGCCGCCGAGCATGTAGTCGTACACCCGGGCGATGCTCGGCACGCTCATGTCGACCCCAGCGGGTGCCACCTCTTCGTTCGCCACAGCTCGTCTCCTCGTCCACACCGGATCACGGTCGGCCGAACCGCTCGGGCCGTACGCCGTACCGCGGGCGGCCCGACGTCGTAGCGGGTTCGGTCGGCGTGCCGCCGCACCTGCTCCACATCCTGCGGCCGACGCCGCCGACCATCCTAAGTGGTCGCCTCGACGGCGCGCTCGCGCTGGTCGGTCTCGGCCTCGTGCTGTCGGCGCACCATCTCGGCGATCCAGGTGGGCGCGTACGGAGAGGTGCAGCCCGGTGAGGTCGGATAGTCCTTGAGCACACCCAGACGTTCCCCGATGTCGATCGCGCGGGCGCGGTGCCCGGCATGCTCGATCCCGATCTGCGCCAGGCAGTGGTTCATCGCCCACTGCAGGCGCTCCGGAGCGTCCCTCATCTCCGCCTCGATGGCGTCGAGCAGCGCGGTGAGGTCGAGGCCCTCGGGTTTCGCGGCCACCCGGTCGGTGGTCAACGCCCAGCCGGCGCTGGCGACGACCGGATCCGGATCAGCCAACCACGCCCGGCGCAACTGCTCGCTGTGCGGGCTCTTCCGCACCACGTAGTTCACCAGCCAGTCGTGCACCTTGGGTCGACGCGCCTCGCGCAGCATGGTGTCCAACTGGTCGCGCTCGAACGCCTTCGGGCGGCAGACCAGGATCGCCAGGAGTCGCGCCGCGGTGTCGCCCGTCTGCCACAGCTGCTCCGCGAGATCCTGCCGGGTCTTCAGCCGCTTCGCGAGGGCACGCAACGTGCTGAGATTCACCCCGTGATCGTCACCGTGCCGCTCGTTGGCCTCGCGTGTCCTCGGGTCTGCGAGCTCGGCCAGCTCCGCCATCACCTGCGCCACCGTCGTCCCGGTCAGCGTCGTCTCGGCCACCTCTGCCTCCTGTCCGTCAACCGTCAAGGCAGCGTACGACGAAGTGCACCCTGCGTGACTGCCCGCGTCCATGCGCCGGATCGCGGGGGTCGAAGCCTGTCGGTGGGCGGTGCCAGAATGCCGCGCAATCGATCATGGGAGGTTTCATGGGTGCCTGGGACAGCGGACCGTTCGACAACGACACCGCCGCCGACTGGTGTGGCGACCTCGATAAAGCCGACGCCACCCAGCGTCCGGCGCTGGTCCGCAAGGCCCTGCACGAGGCCGCCGTCGAGCAGGACTACCTCGACGCCGACATCGCCTGCGAGGCGATTGCCGCAGCCGCGATCGTGGCCGCGCACCTGCCCGACGGGCAACCCATCAGCTCACCGTACGCGCCGGAGGTCCTCCGCAACGGCGGCCGACTCGACCTGCCCGCCGACCTGCCCGCACTGGCCGCGAGCGCGCTCGACCGGATCATGTCCGCGAATTCCGAATGGCACGACCTGTGGCAGGAGGCATTCGCCGACGACGACAACCGGGCCTTCGACACCGTCCGCGAGCTGCGCCGGACACTGACGGCCCGATCCGGGACGGGTGGGTACGCGGTCGACCCGATCACGGCTCGGTGAGGTAGGACGGAGGGCCTCTCGGGACTCCGTGCTCACCTGGTCAGGGACGCCGCCCAGGTGAGCACGCGCTCGACGTCCGCCCGGGTCCAACCAGTCGCGGGATCGATCGACACGAGCAAGGTCGGTACCGAACGGGCAGCGGCCCACCGCCGACCGACGGCGGTGTGGTTGTCATCGAGCCACGCTGCCGGTCGATCGGCGGCCACGGCATCCACGGCCGGCACCTTGAGTTCAGGATCGAACGGCACCGGTGGGAAGCCGACCACCGGCAGCGGCGCGACTCCGAGCAGCGGCAGGTAGACCTCGTTGGCCGCCTCGCCCCAACCCGTTGCCCACCACAGCTCACCGGCGGCGGCCAGCTCCCGGATCCAGTCGGCGTGTGCCAGGCAGTACCGCTGCGGGTCTTCACCGTCGAAGAGGACGCGTTCCTGGTAGCCGTCAGGACAGGTCGGTGCCGCAAAGGGATTCAGTACACCGTCGAGGTCCAGGAAGACGACGGGTGCGTCGGGCCGTCCCGCGCGGTCGGGATTCAACGGACGCACGAGGTCGGAAGGACCCTAGGACGCCTGGCGGACGGGCATGTCGGCCCGCCAGACCTCGGCCAGGTCGCTGAGGGGGACATCGAGGGCGTGGCTGAGGCAGACCACGGTGCCGAACGCCGGCGCGGGCAGGCGGCCCGCCTCGATCTTGCGGAGCGTCTCGGGCGAGATGCCGGCGGCCAGGGCCACCTCGACGAGACTGCGGCCGGCCCGGGCGGCTCGCAGGGCGGCGCCCAGGCGCTGCCCGGCGGCGATCTGCTCGGCGGTGAGTGGTTGGCGGACCATGCGAAGGAGGATAGCCCCTTCCGGGCGACCCCACCGTGGCGTGGTATAAAAATACCGACAGGGGGCGAGGGAGGCTTTCATGATCGAACTCAAGTCGGCCGAGGAAATCGAGCGGATGGCAGTGACCGGCCGGTTCGTCGGCGAGTTGCTCGCCGAGCTGAGCGGTGTCGCCGCGGTCGGCGTCAACCTGCTGGACCTTGAGCACCACGCTCGCCGTCGGATCGCCGAACGCGGTGCCGAGTCCTGCTACTGGGACTACGCCCCCTCGTTCGGCCGTGGTCCGTTCCGCAACGTGCTGTGTCTGTCGGTGAACGACGCCGTGCTGCACGGCCTCCCCCACGACTACGTCCTACGGGACGGCGATCTGCTCAGCATCGACATGGCGGTCGGCATCGACGGCTGGGTCGCCGACTCCGCGCTCTCCGTCATCGTCGGCACCCCGGACCCGGCCGACCTGAGGCTGATCGAGGCCACCGAGGTCGCGTTGGAGGCCGCCATCACCGCCGCCCAGCCCGGCGGCCGGTTGGGCGACATCTCCGCCGCGATCGGCGAGGTCGCCCACTCCTACGGCTACCGGGTCAACGGCGAGTTCGGCGGCCACGGCATCGGCCGTACCATGCACGAAGCCCCGCATGTGGCCAACAGTGGCCGCCCTCGTCGCGGCCTAAAACTGGAGCCCGGCCTCACCATCGCCATCGAGCCCTGGCTCTGTGGCTCCACCGACAAGATCAGGTATGACAAGGACGGCTGGACGATCCGGTCGGCCGACGGTTCCCGCACCGCACACTCCGAGCACACGGTCGCCATCACGGCCTCCGGCCCCCGGGTGCTGACCCGCCGTCCCACCCACGACACCGGCTCCGCCGGCCCTGCCGCGAAGTCCGCCGCCGCATCCTGACCGCTCCACAGCCGGACGGTCGCCGGGACCGGCGGGTCGGGACCGGACTAACGACGCCTCATGACACGGAACTCGTTGCCGTCGGGGTCGGCCAGCACGACCGCGCCATCCTCGCCGGCCTCGATCCACGTGGCGCCGAGGGACACCAGCCGGTCGACCTCCGACCGCTGATGACCGTCAGCCGGCGGCGCCAGGTCGAAGCGCTGCCGGTTCCTCCCCTGCTTCGGTGCCACGGGCGGACCTCCCCAGGCGACCTTCGTACCGCCGCCCGGCGCCTGCACGGCGGTCTCCTGGTCCTGGTCCCACACCAGTGGCCAGCCGAGCGCGGCGCTCCAGAAGAGGCCGACCTCCCGGGTGCCGTCGCAGGCTATCTCACCCAGAAAGCCGCAGCCGGCGAGGAACCTGTTGCCCGGCTCGATCACGCAGAACGCGTTGCCCTCGGGGTCGGCCAGGACGATGTGTCCTTCCTCCGGACGCTGCCCGAGGTCGACGTGGGCGGCACCGAGGGCGAGCGCGGTGGCCACCGTCTGCCGCTGGTCGGCCGGGCTGGCGCTGGTGAGGTGCAGGTGCAGCCGGTTCTGCCCGACACGCTTCGCGTGGCTCGTCACGAACCGGAGGCCGAGCTGCGTGTCAGTGCCGGGGAGAGACGCACCGCCGCCATCATGGACGATCTGCCGGTCGAGCAGGCCGGCCCAGAACCGCGCCAGGCGCATCGGTTGGCTCGCGTCGAAACAGACGGCGACCAACTGACAGGACATCGCATTCCCCGATCGTCGGCTGAGCACCGTCGGCAGCTCGCCAGCCGCCGCCGTTCGGGTGGAGCGTAGGGGAACTCGATGCCGGGCGTCGCCGAATATTCGGCGACACCCGGCACGGTCTGTGCACGGCGACAGACCCCGACCGGCCGTTCGGCCGGTAGCGCGGGAGCAGAGGTGTGCCGGCGCCGGCAGGATCCTCCGGTCATGTCCCGCCAGCAGGGGTCAGCAGCCGAGGCGCCTGGTCGACAGGGCGACGTCGTCGATCCAGAGGTCGAACTCGCCCGGGGTGGTGCCACCCTGGTAGAGCTGCCAACCGATCTTCACGGTGTTCACCGTCGGCAGGACGAACGGCACGTCGTTGCCGCCGTGTTCGGTGGTGGATGCGGTCAGTTCCGGGTTCGCCACCCCGTCGATCCACACCGCGACGCGATTGTCCGCCGGATCCAGGTGCCACTCGAAGCACTGCCAGGTGTCTTCGACCACCGGGGCGGACTCGCGCCAGTTGGTCCAGTCGCCGGTCGGCCCGCCGTCGGCGCCGACGCCCCAGAAGATTCCGGGGACCGTGGGTGCGTACTGGCCGCCGATCGGACGGACGATCTCCGAGCTGCCGGTGCCGGTCGCCTCCACGAGGGTGAAGTGCGCCCAGTCGGGGCCGGTGGGAAAGGCGTCGACGCGCAGCCGCATCCGGCCGTAGAAGCGGTTGCCGGGCGCGGCGAAGTCGTCGACGCGCAGGAAGGCACGGCCGTTGTCGACCGTGTGGATGTGCAGCACCTGATTGCCGCGGCGGGCACGTTCGACGGTGAGCGTGCCGTTGCGCGTGTCGATGCCCCAGTCCAGCGTGCTCGCACCGCCGGGCGGCAGGCGCTCGAAGTCCTCGCAGAAGAGCAGGTGGCGGGTGCAGGAGCCGCGGTGGGAGGCACCGGCGGCGTCGGTCGGGACACTGCCGACCGTGGCGCCGACCATCAGAACGGTCAACGCGGCAAGTAGGTTGCGCATGTTTCCTCCATCGACTGCTTTCCCGCCACCGCAGCGTGACGGGGGCTACGGCGGAAGCGCTCCCATATATAGCAGAAGTTCAATCTCCTTGTGGGACGCACCCCCTCGCGGCTGGCGTTGTCCTGGACCTCGGCGCGGCGCATACTGAATCCGACCTCGTCGTTCCATTCGCCGTTGTGCCATGACAGCGATCGGAGCAGCGGGGTTTCTCCATCTGCGCGGCTATTGATACGGCCCAGTTGCCGCCGCGTTACGCGCCGGCACGCAACCGCTCAGGATCGGATGGGAAGTCATGCTCGTTCTCGACACGCGGTCGCTGCCCCCACGAGAGCGCGCGGAGGCGTTTCAGGCCACGGTCAGCGGTAACTGCTCCGCCAGCATGGCCTCGTTCGAGGATCCGGCCGCGATCGAGGCGAAGATGACCGTCTTCGACTTCGGCCGAGCGAAGGTGTTCAACATCGAGGCCTCCGGCACGACCCTGCGCCGCACCCCCCGGATCGCCCGGGCCTCGGACGAGTCGTCGATCGTTCTGGCGTTGCCGATGCGAACCGACAACCATCTGATGTGGGCGCGGGAGGGACGCGTGTTCGGACCGCGTGACCTCATGCTTGTCGACCTCTCCCTGCCGTACGTCTATGGCTGGCGAGGCGGTGGGGCCTCCTACGCACTGCACGTCGACGCCGATCACCTGGGCGTTCCCCGGGATGCGATCCACCGGGCCGCGCGTGAACTGCGGGTCAGTCCGCTCTACGAACTCGTACGCAGTCACGTCGCGCACCTGACCGGACAGGCCGACGACCTCATCGGCAGCGGTGCGGGGCCCGAGCTGGGCACCGCCTCCGCCGAGCTGATGCGCGCGCTGGTGCTCACCGCTGCCGGCGACGGCCGACGGCTACGCGAGACAATGCACTCCTCGATGCAGGCGCGGGTACAGGCCTACGTCCGCAGCAACCTACGAGATCCGGAGCTGACACCGGCACGGATCGCCGCGGCCAACGCCATCTCGTTGCGTACGCTCTACAAACTCTACGAGTCACTGGGTCAGAGCCTGGAGCAGTCGATCATCGAGCAGCGCCTGCACGGCGCACGGGCGGACCTGACCGCCGCCCGCCCGCGTTACACGTCCATCGCGGCGACGGCCCGCGCCTGGGGCTTCGCCAACCCGAGCTTCTTCACGAACAAGTTCCGTGAGGCATTCGGAGTCACCCCACGACAGATGGCCACCGCGCAGAAAACCGTCGCCACCGCGCCGCCAGAGTGAACGGTGCACACAGACGTCAGAACCGTGCGTCCGCAGAAAACTCACGCTGTCGCGAAGGTGCGACATTGCTCCCTGAACTGCTGACACCCTGGCAGCCCACCGTGAGGAGTGGACCATGCCCTTCGTCACCGTCAGCGACGGCACCCGGATCTTCTACAAGGAGTGGGGCAGCGGCCGCCCGGTCGTCCTGTCCCACGGCTGGCCGCTCAACTCCGACAGTTGGGAGGCCCAGGCGCTGCACCTCGCGTCGAGCGGCTACCGGGTGATCGCCCACGACCGACGCGGCCACGGCCGCTCGACCCAGACCTGGCACGGCAACGAGATGGACACCTACCCCGACGACCTCGCCGCCGTGGTCGACACGCTCGACCTGCGCGACGCCACCCTGGTCGGCTTTTCCACCGGCGGCGGCGAGGTCGCCCGCTACATCGGCCGACACGGCACCGCCAGGGTCGCCCAGGTCGTCCTCGTCTCGGCGGTGCCGCCGTTCATGCTGAAGACCGACGACAACCCCGGCGGGGTACCCGCCGAGGTGTTCGACGGCATTCGCGCCGACTCGCTGACCGACCGCGCGCAGCTCTACAAGGATCTGGCGGACGGCCCGTTCTTCGGCCACAACCGACCGGGAAGCGACGTTTCGCAGGGAATCCGGGACGTATTCTGGCTGCAGAGCATGGCCGCCGGACACCGCAACGCCTACGAGTGCATCGCCGCCTTCTCCGCCACCGACTTCCGTCCGGACCTCGACGCGATCGACGTACCCACCCTGGTCATCCACGGCGACGACGATCAGGTCGTGCCGTTCGAGGTGGGCGGCAAGGCGTCCGCCACCCGCGTCAAGGGCGCCCGGCTGACGGTCTACCCGGGCGCACCACACGGCATCACCGACACTCACAAACGGCAGCTCGGCGACGACCTGCTCGCCTTTCTCGAGGAGTACCAGCCATGAAACCAATCGTTCTGGTGCACGGCTTCTGGGTGACGCCCCGCAGCTGGGAGAACTGGATCACCTACTACGAGAGCAAGGGTCACCAGGTGGTGGCGCCCGCGTACCCGGGGTTCGAGGTCGAGGTGGAGGCGCTCAACGCCGATCCGGCCCCGATCGCGCAGGTGACGGTTCCGCAGATCATCGCCCATCTCGAAGAGGTCGTGCGGGCACTGCCGGAGCCGCCGATCATCATCGGCCACTCCGCCGGCGGCGCGTTCACCCAGATCCTGCTCGACCACGGCTACGGCGCGGCCGGTGTGGCGCTCAACTCGGCCCCCACCGAGGGCGTTCGCGTGGTGCCTCTGTCCCAGGTCAAGTCCACCTTTCCGGTGCTCAAGAGCCCCGCCAACCGGCACAAGGCGGTCGGCCTGACGCCGGAGCAGTGGAAGTACGCCTTCACCAACACGTTCACCGACGAGGAGTCTCGGGCCCTCTACCAGCGCTACCACATCCCCGCCCCCGGGGGCATCGTGTGGGGCGGCGTCCTGGCCAACTTCCAGCCCGGCCATCAGGACACCTGGGTCGACTACCACAACGACGACCGCGCGCCCCTGCTGTTCGTGTCCGGCGGCGAGGACCACATCATGCCGCCCGCCGTGCAGAAGTCGAACGCGGAGCACTACCGGTCCAACACCGTCACCGAGCGCCGCGAGTACCCCGGCTACGCTCACCTGCTGCCGGCACAGCAGGGATGGGAGCGGATCGCGGACGAGGTGCTCGACTGGGCCGTGCGGCACGCGGAATGACCGACGTACGGGTCACGCACATCGGCGGTCCGACCCTACTGATCGAGGTCGACGGGTGGCAGCTGCTCACCGATCCGACGTTCGACGCGCCCGGCCGGACCTACCGGTTCGGCTGGGGCACCGCCTCGCGCAAGCTCACCGGCCCGGCGCTGCCGGCGGAGTCGCTCGGCGACCTCGACGCGGTGCTACTGACCCACGACCACCACGCCGACAACCTCGACGACGCCGGCCGGGTCCTGTTGCCGACGGCGGGTCGGGTCGTCACCACCGTGGCCGGCAGCCGACGGCTCGGTGCCGGCACCATCGGTCTGGCGCCATGGCAGCACACCACTCTCACCGCACCCGGTCGGCCGACCATCGAGGTCACCGCGACCCCGTGCCGGCACGGCCCGCCGCTGAGCCGGCCGGTCGTCGGCGAGGTGACCGGGTTCGTGCTGCGCTGGGCCGGCCAGCGGCACGGGCCGCTCTGGATCACCGGCGACACCGTTCTCTACGACGGAGTCCGTCAGGTCGCCGACCGATTCGGCATCGGCACCGTCGTGCTGCACCTCGGAGCGGTCCGGTTCGGCCGCACCGGTGCGCTGCGCTACACGATGACCGCCGCCGAGGGTGCCGAACTGTGCCGGCTGGTCGGCGCCCACTCGGTGTTGCCAGTGCACTACGAGGGCTGGAGTCACTTCAGCGAGGGCCGGCAGGCTGTCGAGGCCGCCTTCGCCGCCGCCCCGGCCACGGTCCGGGCGAGCCTGCGCTGGCTCACCCCCGGCACGGCCAGCTCCCTCACGGTCTGACCGGGCCCGGCTGGCGGTGGAACCTTCCGCCGCCAGCCGGGCCGGGCGCTCCCGGATGGATGCGTACGATCAGGGCCATCGTGGATCTGGGCCTACCCGGACGGTAGCGTGCGATGCTCAGAGCGCCCTTCCCGAACCCGCCGAACCGGAAGAACCGCCATCGTGAGCAACCCTGCCAGGAGAAGCCCGAGCGAGTCACCGACCGCGAAGCAGCGACGCGTGTGGGACAGGTCCGCACCGAGCTACGACAGGCAGATCGCGTTCCTCGAGCGGGTGCAGTTCGCGGGTGGCCGGGAGTGGTTGGGTGACCGGGTGCGTGGCCGGGTGCTGGAGGTGGCCATCGGCACCGGCCGGAACCTGCCGTACTATCCCGCCGACGCCACCCTCACGGGTGTCGAGCTGAGTCCGGCGATGCTGGACATCGCGCGTCGCCGTGCCGCCGAGCTGGGCCGGGCGGTCGACCTGCGCGAGGGCGACGCGGAGCGGCTGCCCTTCGCGTCCGCGTCGTTCGACACCGTGGTCTGCGCTCTTTCGCTCTGCTCCATTCCGCATCCGGCGCAGGCGATCGACGAGATGAAACGCGTCCTCGTACCCGGTGGCCGGCTGCTCCTCCTCGACCACGTCGCGAGCACCTGGCCGCCGGTGCGCGCCGCCCAGTGGCTCCTTGAACGGGTCACCGTCCGCGTGGCCGGTGAGTACTTCACCCGCCGCCAGCTTCCACTGGTGCGTGCGGCGGGATTCACGATCGTCGAGGCCGAGCGGTTGAAGGCCGGCACCGTCGAACGCGTGCACGCGGTCAAGTCCGCCTGAGACAGCCGGCGACGGCCGACCGTCAGCGTCGGGGAGCTGCTCGGCTGGTGTGCCGTACGACAGCAGGAGTCGAGCATCATTCGCCTTAATATGAGTTAACTGATATAGATCAGAGCCTATCGATTCCGGTTAGGTTGGCGATGGCCCACCTGACCAGGCTGGCGCCCCGCCGAGGCGCCCGGCAGCGGCACCGGCCAGGTCAACGGGCTGCGGCGCCCGCAGCACCGTCGCCCAAACCCCGAGGGCGGAGCGCGGCGGGACACCCCCCGCCCCGATCGCGGCGCACCCCGTTCCGCGCCGCCGTTTCCACAGGAGGCAATAGATGAGACGAGTTCTCACCCTCGCGGCAGCAGCGATCCTGCTGCCCGTCGGTGCCATCGCCGTCGCGGTAACCCCCGCCGCAGCGGCCCCACTGCCCGACCCCGGCACCGCCACGGCGGCCGCGTCGTCGGAGATGCTCGCCGCGATGCAGCGCGACCTCGATCTGACCCCGACCGAGGCACGCACCCGGATCGCCCGGGACGACAAGGGCACCCGGACGGACGCCAGCCTCCGCCGGTCCCTGGGCTCGGCGTACGCCGGTGGCTGGATGACCGCCGACGGCCTCGTCGTCGCCGTCACCGGCAAGGCCGCGGCCAACCGGGTCAAGGCTGCCGGTGCGCGGGCGACGATCGTCGAGCGAAACGGCGCCGAACTGGACCGGATCAAGGCGACCCTGGACCGACACGCCGCCAAGGCCCCGGCCGGCGCGGTCCCCGGCTGGTACGTCGACGTCACGACCAACACCGTCGTGGTCCTCGCCAGCGGCAACACCACCGCGGCTGCGAAGTTCGTCCGCACCAGCCGCGTCGACGCCACCGCGGTCCGGGTGGTCAGCACCACCGAGGCTCCCCGGCTGCTCTACGACGTCCGGGGCGGCGACGCCTACTACATGGGTGGACGCTGCTCGGTCGGGTTCTCGGTGACCGGTGGCTTCGTCACCGCCGGGCACTGCGGCCGTACCGGCACCGCCACCCAGGGCTACAACCAGGTGGCCCAGGGCACCTTCCGCGGCTCGTCGTTCCCGGGCAACGACTACGGCTGGGTGCAGACCAACTCGAACTGGACGCCGCAGCCGTGGGTCAACAACTACTCCGGCGGCAACGTGACGGTGGCCGGTTCCACCGAGGCCGCCGTGGGTGCGGCGGTCTGCCGCTCCGGCTCGACCACCGGCTGGCGGTGCGGCACCATCCAGGCCAAGAACCAGACCGTCAACTACGCTGAGGGCTCGGTCAGCGGGCTGACCCGCACCAACGCCTGTGCCGAGCCGGGCGACTCGGGTGGGTCGTGGTTGTCCGGCCAGCAGGCCCAGGGTGTGACCTCGGGCGGCTCCGGTAACTGCTCCTCCGGCGGGACCACCTACTTCCAGCCGGTCAACGAGATCCTCTCGGCGTACGGCCTGACGCTGCGCACCAGTGGCGGCGGCAACGAGCCGCCGCCGCCCACCGGGTGCAGCGGCTACGAGGCGACCTACACCGGCAGCATCTCCTCCGGCCAGAGCCGGTACCAGCCCAACGGCAGCTACTACTACTCGTCCTCTTCGGGCACCCACCGGGGCTGCCTGGACGGTCCGACCGGTGTGGACTTCGACCTCTACCTGCAGAAGTGGAGCGGATCGTCCTGGGTCGACGTGGCCGGCTCGTACACCTCCGGGCCGGACGAGTCGCTGAGCTACAACGGCACGGCGGGCTACTACCGCTTCGAGGTGCACGCGTACAGCGGCTCCGGCAGCTACTCGCTGGGCATCACCAACCCCTGACAGTACGACGAACCGGCGGCGGGGTGCGGAGCGGATTCGCACCCCGCCGCTCGGCCTGTTCACCGGGGCCGGCACCGCCGACGTGACCCGTCACCTGACGACCGCTGGTCATCAGAACGGGCTCGTCGGACGAGAACTGGTCCGGACCCCCTGTCGGGTCCGGACCAGTTCCCAGTGTCGTCAGCGTTGCAGGGTGAGCAGGCCGGGCCGGTACGGCAGGCGACCGTAGTCGCCACCGGAGCTGGGGTCACGGCCCTGGTAGAGCAGCTGCAGGTTGCAGGGGTCGATGGTCATGGTCTGGTCGGCGTTGGTCCGGATCAGCTCACCGTGGCTGATGTCGTTGGTCCAGGTGGCGCCGCTGTTGGCCTTGCCGGCGAACGGGTTGCTCTCGCTGGTGGCCTGCGGGGTCCAGCTACCGCCCAGACTCGTCGCGGTGAACGAGCGGAAGTAGCGGCCCTGCGAACCGATCGCCTCGACGATCATCAGGTACCGCTGCTGACCCTGGAGCTTGTACACCTGCACCGCCTCGAACAGGTTGTTCGTGGTGTCGGTCATGATCGTGGTGTAGTTGGAGCCGAAGCTGCCGGGGAAGTTCCCGATCGGCATGCTGGCCCGGTAGATGCGGCCGTTGTCACCGGCGAAGAACAGGTACATGTTCTGGTCGTCACCGATCAACGCCTGGTCGATCGGACCGGTGCTGGAGTTGGAGATCGACCCGGTGAACAGCGTCTGGTGCGCCGACCAGCTGTTCACGTTCGTCGGGTCGGTCGAGGTCCGGTACGAGAACGCCGGCCCACCCCACTGGTACGCCAGCACCCACACGTTACGCGGCGCGAAGTAGAACAACGACGGCGCGACCGCCGAGAACGGCATCGCGTTCTGACTCGCCGAACCCATCTGGTTCCAGTTCGAGAACAGCCCGAAGTTCATCGACCCCCACGAAGTGCCGTTGTCGTGCGTGGTCCCGTACACCAGATGCTGACCGTTGTACGGCGCGTGCGTGAAGTCCTTCAACGACACCCACCCCGACCGCGGCTGCGCCAGCGGCCCCGTCGACGACCACCGGTACGACGACGGCAGATTGCACGTACCCGACGGCGGCGGAGTCGTCGGCGGGGTGGTCGTGGGCGGGGTGGTCGTCGGTGGGGTGGTGGTGGGTGGGGTGGTGGGGGTGACGCCGCCGGTGCAGGTCACGCCGTTGAGGGCGAAGTCGGTGGGGGTGGGGTTGCTGCTGGTCCAGGAGCCGTTGAAGCCGAATGAGGTGGTGCCGTTGGTGGGGATGGCGCCGTTGTAGCTGACGTTCCTGGCGGTGATGGCGGTGCCGCTCTGGGTCAGGGTGGTGTTCCATGACTGGGTGACGGTCTGCCCGGCACCGAACGACCAGGTCAACGTCCAACTGGTCAACGGGTCACCGAGGTTGGTGATGGTGACGTTGGCGCCGAAGCCGCCCGGCCACTGCGAGGACACCGCGTAGTTCACCGAACAACCCGCCGCCGCCGCATTCGCGGGCATGGCCACGGCGAGCGCCGTCGACGCCAGCAGCGCGGCACCGAATGACGCCAAAAATGTATTGACGGATCTTGATCTGGCCATGGTGCATCCTCCGGACGGGGTGACGGTCATGCATTGGCGGTCGTCGGTGTTAGGTGAGCGTTAACAGCTGCGTCGCGTATATTACGGGAGCGCTCCCATGCCCTCAAGCATCGATTTACTTCCGTCGATAACCCGCCCGCCGTTTCTGCTGGTCGACGCAGTCACCTGTCGCTGTCGCACGTACATGGGCAGACCGCGCGGGCTAGACCCATCCGGTGGGTGAACGTTCTCAGCGAATCGCGGCAGATGGCCTCACCATCAGACCCACCAATACCATCCGCCCCGGGCACCACGGCCCCCACGGCCCCCACGGATCAAGTCACGACCGGAGCAGCCCGCGACCGGCCATCCAGGCGCGCAATGTCTCCGCGTCCGCGGCGGACATCAGGCGGCGGGGGATCACCGTCGCCGGCATCGGACCCACGTACACGACCCAGAACTCGCGGGTGGTCCGCACCTGGGTGACGCCGTCCCAGGCGATGCCGCCGGACTCCGAACCGCTCCGCATCATGATGTTGTCCTCGGTGATGTCGTAGCCGCCCTCGACGGCGTAGCCACCGGACCGACGCCGAGCCCGCCACCGCAGCCACGGCCAGTACAGCATCGCCAGCAGGCCACCCAGGACCATCGTGATCCACACCGGCAGCGTCTGCTCGCCCCATCCGAACCCCGACGAGACGACGAGACCGATCGCGCCGACCACCGCCAGCACCGCGCCGACCAGACTGTACTTCCGCAGTTGGGCGCTGCTGAGCGCGGCGGCCACGCGGCCGGGGTAGCCGGGATCGGCCGGTACGTCGAAACGGATGTGCACGCCAGCACGATAGTGCCTGCGCCGGCCGGGAGCCCGCGGCCGTCGACGCTGCGGGATCCGGTGCCGGCCCGACCGGCCGGAGCCGGCACCGCCCTGGCCGGTCGTCGCTACGCTGCCCGGTCGTGCTGAGAACACGGCTCGACACCGCCCGGATCCGGGCGGCCCGCCGAATCATCGACCCGGTCTTCCTCGACACGCCGCTGTACCGGTGTGCGGCACTGGAGCCCGACCTGGGGTGCGCCGTGAGCATCAAGCTCGAGACGGCGAACCCGGTCCGCAGCTTCAAGGCGCGTGGCACCGAACTTGTCGCCGACCGGCTCGCCGACGACGGGCCACCCGCGGTGGTGTGTGCCAGCGCGGGCAACCTCGGCCAGGCTCTCGCCTGGTCCGGTCGCCGTCGAGGAATCGACGTCACCGTGGTCGCCACCCGCCACGCGACCGTCGCCAAGCTCGACCGCATCAGCGCCCTGGGCGCCACCCTGGAGTTGGTCGACGGCGACCACGAACTCGCCCGCGACCGGGCAGCGGCTCTCGCGCGGCAGCGCGGCATCCGGCTGCTCGAAGACAGCCTGGACGTCGAGACCTGTGAGGGCGCCGGCACCATCGGCCTGGAGCTGGTGGACCGCGCGCCGACTGTCGACGCCGTGCTGATCGCGCTCGGCGGCGGGGCGCTGGCCACCGGTGTGGGTCACGTGCTGAAGGAGCTGGCACCCCACGTCGAGGTGCTCTGCGTCCAGCCGCTGGGCGCACCCGCGATGACCCGCTCCTGGCACCTGCGGCGCGTCGTCACCACCGAGTCGACGAACACCATCGCGGACGGCGTCGCCGGACGGCGACCGATCCCGGCCGTCCTGGACGACCTGCTCCTGGTCGCCGACGACGCCATCCTCGTCCGGGAGGACTCGATCATCCGCGGTGTGCGGATGCTGCTCGACCAGGCCGGCCTCGTCGCCGAACCGTCCGCCGCGCTCGGCATCGCCGCGATCCTGGAAGACCCCGACCGCTTCGCCGGCCGCCACGTGGTCACCATCGTCTGCGGCAGCAACGTCGACATGGCCGCCTACCACCGTTGGGTCGATCCGGGCCAGCGGTAGCGAACGTGATCGTGGCAGGTCCGTGCCGGGACTGCGCCGCACCTGGTCAGGCTGGTCGTCGGCCGGACCGGTCACCGGGAGCCGCGTATGGTGACTTACCGCGTCATAGCGGTCGAAATATCCAGCGAGCTGGCGGAGGGGAAATGAAGCAGAACTACCTACGGTTCGGGCTGGTCCTGGCGATCAGCCTGGCGGTCATGTTCGTCCTGACCTTGTCCCAGATCCGCGACTGGTCGGACTTCTACCTGAATCTGAGCAACTTCTACATGTCGCTGATCATGGTGGCCGCCATGGGGCTCATCATGATGGGCGTCATGCACCAGATGTTCGCCGCGCGGCGCCTCAACATCGCCCTCTACATCGCGCTGAGCGTGCTCTTCGTGGGTGGGTTCGCGGCGGTGCGTACGGAGCCGTTCGTGGGTAACGAGGCGTTCCTAAAATCCATGATCCCCCACCACTCCCGGGCCATCCTCGTGTGCCAGGAGTCCCAGATCACCGACCCCGAGATCATCCGGCTGTGCGACCAGATCGTCCGGTCACAGCAGGAGGAGATCGATCAGATGAAGAAGATCCTCGACGACCGCTACTGACCCTCCCCGCCGACGAGCACTGGGCGATCGTCCGCCACGGCTCGCACCGTCGGGTTGACGATTCTGCCGCCGGTACCACCAAATGCCCGGAATCGGGCGTACGTCCGCTGCCGGCTCCATAGTCTGCGGAAAGGCCGGTTCTGCTCGCCCCATGATCGGGTCACCGGTCCTCACTTCGACCAGGAGGAGACGGCGTGGCAGCTGACCGTGGCGGCCGACCCCGCTGGCGAACGCCGGCGCCGCGTCGCCGGGTACCCGACGGGCGGCACCCGTCGGCGGGTCGGGGCCGTCGTGCGGTTGCTGACCGCGCTGGTGCTGGCCGGCGGGGTGTACGCGACCTTCGCGCCCGCGGCGCGGGCGCAGGAGGAGCCACGACTCAGTGGCGCCGCCGCGGAGGGTGCGGCGCTGTTCAACGTCGGTTGCATCACCTGTCACGGGCGCAGCGCCGGTGGAGTCGAGGGGCGCGGCCCCAGCCTCGTGGGGGTGGGCGCGGCGTCGGTCGAGTTCCAGGTCGGTACCGGGCGGATGCCGCTGGCGCGGCAGGAGGCGCAGGCGTTACGCAAGCCACCGCAGTACAGCGACGAGGAGATCCGTCAACTGGCGGCCTACATCCAGGAGATCGGCGGAGGCCCGGTGGTGCCTGACGCCATCGGGCAGCGGTTGGCCGACGCCGATCTGGCCCGGGGCGGGGAACTGTTCCGGATCAACTGCTCGCAGTGCCACGCCTTCGGCGGCGGCGGAGGCGCCCTGTCCTCCGGCAAGTTCGCGCCGAGCCTGTACCCGGCGTCGGATCGGACGATCTACGCGGCGATGCTCAGCGGCCCGCAGAACATGCCGGTGTTCGGCGACAGTCAGCTGACCCCGGAGCAGAAGGCCGACATCATCGCCTACATCCAGCAGGTCGTGCAGGAGGGTCCCGACCCGGGCGGGTTCAACCTCGGCCGCTACGGCCCGTCCACCGAGGGCTTGGCGATCTTCCTGGTCGGCATCGTCGCGCTCGTCTTCGCGAGCCTGTGGATCGCGGGCAAGTCGTGACCACCGGCCCCCGACGACCCGGCCGCGGGCCGACGGACGTCAACGACCCCGGCGTGACCCGCTTCGAGGTGGTTCGCGAGGGCGCCCGCCGCGACGACATCGAGATCGTCCACTACGAGCCGCAGGTCACCGCCGGTTCCAAGGCCGAACGGCGGGTGGTCCGCACCGTGACGGCTCTCTTCCTGGTCGCCGGGCTGTCCGCCACCGCCTTTCTCGTCGTCTACATCTGGTGGCCGTGGCGCTATCGGCTGGTCGGTGACGTCGAGGAGTACTACACCCCGCTGCTGGGTCTGGCCCTCGGCGTCGCGCTGCTCACGCTGGGTTTCGGCGTCCTGGTCTGGGGCAAGCGGTTGCTGCCGAAGGAGGTGTCGATCCAGGACCGGCACGAAGGGCCGGTACCCGCCGACGATCGGCGCATCACCGGCCAGACCATGCTGTACATGGCCGACGAGCTCGGCGTGAAACGGCGTCCCCTGCTCGGGGTGTCCCTGCTCGCGGGCCTGGTCCCGGTCGGGGCGGTCGTCGCCGCCCCCCTGGTCGGCGGCCTCATCAAGGATCCGCACGACAACCGGGAACTGTTCCGCACCGGCTTCGCCCCGGCCGACGACAACGGCGCCGTCACCAGGATCCGGCTCGTCCGGGAGGACCGGCGGCCCGTCCGGCCGCTGGAGTTGCTGCCCGGCGGCCAGGTCACCGTGTTCCCGGGCATCCCGCACGGCGTCAGCAACCAGTACGCCGACTCGGTCACGCTGCTCATCCGGTTGCGCGCCGAGGACGCCCTCGCCGCGCGGGAGAACAACCGTCGAGCCGGCAAGCAGGACTGGATGTGGGGTGACTTCATCGCGTACTCCAAGATCTGCACCCACGCCGGCTGCCCCGCCAGCCTCTACGAGCAACAGACCAACCGGTTGCTCTGCCCGTGCCACCAGTCCCAGTTCCTGATCACCGACAACGCGCGACCCGTCTTCGGGCCCGCCAGCCGGCCGCTGCCACAGCTGCCCATCGAGGTCGACGACGAGGGCTTCTTCGTCGCCAGCTCCGACTATCGCGAGCCCATCGGTCCTGACTTCTGGGAGCGCCCCTGACGCGCTCCGGATGCGGCGTGCGAAACACACGAGGAGGCATCGTGACGCGACTGGCCCGAGCGCTCCGGCGGGTGTCGCTGCCGGGCGCGGCACTTGCCGTGTCACTGCTCGCCGGCTGCGGCGCGGGTCAGGTCGCGGAGACGGCCGAGAAGGAGCCCTCGATCCAGGGCGTCAACCTGATGACCGACAACGGCGAGTACGCCGTTCGCGGTCTGCTCATCGAGTTTCCCGGCGCTGACGGCTACCGCGCCGGAGCGGACGCGCTGCTCAGCGCCGTCATCTACAACGACTCGAAGGATGCGGTCACGGTGACCGTCACCACGCAGGACGCTCGGGACGTCGTCATCGTCGATGCTGTCCGGCCCGTCCCTCCCCGGTCGGACCCGCCCGCTGCGCCCAGTCCCACCATCGCCAGCCCAGCCGCGACGGACGCCTCCCCCGCCCCCGGCGGATCGCCGGATGGCGCCGCGCCGGATCCGCGGACCGGGCCGGCCCGGATCGACCTTCCCCCGCTGAGTTTCGTCCGGTTCAACGCGCAGGCCGGCCGGTACTTTCAGCTCCTCGACCTCGACGAGTCGCTGCGTTCGGGGCAGAACGCCAGCATCACCTTCGACTTCGGCAACGGGCAGCGGATCACCGGCCCGGCACCGGTCGCCGCGGCCCTGACTCCCGTGCCGCCGCCACCGCCGATCGTCGAACCCGAGGAGGCCGAGACCCACGAGGGGGCCGACCACGGCGATTGAGGTCGCAGCACACCCGGAGCCGACCTGCCCTCCGCCCGGCGGGCCCGCACCCCGCATCGGCACCACCCGCTGAGCGCGCTGCCCGGGGCGGGCTCCACCGGCCCGGATGGTGTGTCGCGCAATCCGGGATTCCCCCGGCGGTGACTGCCTAAGGTGAAGACGCGACGGACACCACCGGTCGGCCGCCGAGAACGATGGGCAGCACCATGGCGCGGTTCCTGGAAATACTGTGGGACACGAGCAGCGTGAACGGTCGCCTCGTGACCAGTGTGGTGCTGGCCCTGCTGGCTCTCGTCGTCGCCATCCTGGCCGGCCGGCTGGCCACGATCAAGGTGCAGGACACCACCAACCGCTACTACCTCCGCAAGGCGGTGCACTACCTGACCGTGGTGGCGCTGCTGTTCGCCCTGGCCCTGCTGTGGCGGCCGTTCGCCGGTCGCATCGGTGTGGTCGTCGGCCTGCTCGCCGCCGGCCTCGCGCTGGCCCTGCAGGAGGTCCTCGGCGCCTTCGCCGGCTGGGTGAGCATCCTCACCGGTCGGCAGTTCCGGGTCGGCGACCGCATCCAGATGTGCGGCGTACGCGGCGACGTCCTGGACATCACCCCGCTACGGACCCGGATCCTGGAAAGCGGGTCCTCGTCCGATCCGGAGTCCTGGATCCGTGGCCGCCAGTACACGGGGCGAGTGGTGTCACTGTCGAACCGGTTCGTGTTCACCGCGCCGGTGTTCAACAGCAGCACGGTGCTGGACCATCTGTGGGAGGAACTGACCCTGCCGGTCCCCTACGAGGCGGACTGGCATCTGGCCGAACGCATCCTGTGTGAGGAAGCGCAGAACATCTCCGCCACCGCCGACGCCCAGCACGCCATCGAGCAGATGCGCCACCGCTACCCGGTCGCCGAGGCCGAGGTGGATCCTCGGGTCTTCATCCGGGCCACCCCGAACTGGATAGAACTGTCCGCCCGGTTCGTGGTGCCGGTACGCGCCGCCCGACAGGTCAAGGACGAGGTCACCCGGCGAGTGCTCGACCGGTTCGCCGAGAACGGCCTCCGGGTCGCCTCGGTGACCCAGGACATCACGGTCCGCCCTCCGCAACCAGGAGCTTCCACCCGGCCCGCCGCACCCGCCACCGGATGACCCTGAGCCGCTGCCGCCCTCCGCCCGGGTCGTCCGGTGCTACCCCCGTCACCGGGGTCTGTGGTCTGATGTCGCCACCCTCGCAGAAAGGACGCGAACATGGCCGTCGACCCGGGGTACCAGCAGGTCACCAGGCTGCGAACGGTCGCCCTACAGGAAGCCGTCCTACAACCGACCACGCCCTGGGGCCGCAGCTGACCAGCCTCGTGGCGCGACTGTGGACGGGGTGACGACCGATCAGAGATGTTGGCGGCGCCACTGACTGGTGGCCTCCTCGATCACCCGTTCCTCCGCGTGGACCGACGCCTTGATCCGCGCCCGCGCGTCAGCGGCGCTGTATCGCTGGATCACCACGAGGACACCGCAGACCGCCACCAGCACGGCCAGCGCCACGAGGGGGGTCAGCGCGGCCGCCGGCACCGCCAGCAGGCTGACGACGACCGTCGCGGCCAGGGCGGTGGAGCGCAGCCGCCGGAACGTACGCGCCGCGACGGCCACCCCCATCAGCAGATAGAGGGCGACACTTCCGTACAGGACGGACACGGCCGGCCAGGGCAGCGGTTCGGTCTCGCGCATGGCCACGACTTCGAGGACGAGCTTCAGCCCGAGGGCGGTCCCGACGATCGCGACGATGGTCACGAAGTGCAGGTAGGAGAAGACGTCGCGGGCCAGGGCGATCCGCTCCGGACCCCGGGTGCCGTGCATCGCCTGCTCGACGCTCGGCAGCAGGGTGTCGAAGTGCAGCCACCACAGGGTCGCCAGCAACGCGATACCGAGCACGGACCCGGTGATCACCGGCACGGTCAGGGTGAGTCGGTCGAACCGGCCCGGGCCGAGCCCGAGCGAGATGACCGCCTCCCCGAGGGCGATGATGACGATCAGCGAGTGCCGCTCCGCCCAGTGCCCGGCCGAGGCGACGGCCCAGCGGGCGTACGGCAGGAACAGACCGACCGAGTACTCGACCAGCAGAGCGGCCGCCCAGAGCGCGAGACGCACGTCGAGAACGGCATCGGCCGGCGCCCAGCGGCTCGCGGAGGCCGCCAGGCCGACAAGCACCGCCGCCACCAACGCCGGAAGGCTGATCACCACGAGTTGCCTGCGGTTACGGGCGGCGGCGCTCAGCGCGTACAGGAACGTGACCAGGGTCAGGCCGCGCAGGACCAGGTAGGCGCCGGCGAACACCACCGGACCGGTCAGGTCGTCCGGTTGGTTGACGAACGCCTGCGGGATGGCGATGGCCAGCACGAAAGCGGCGGCCATGACGCCGAAGCCGAGCAGGGGCAGCAATCCGTAGTCGGCGCGGACCAGGTTGCCCAGGGTGGCGAACGTCGTCCAGCAGAACCAGAGCAGCGCCAACACGACCACGCCGGACAGCACCGCCTGCGTGGTCACCTCGACGGACACCAGGCCGGCCACGTTGAGAAACGCGAAGACGAAGATCAGGTCGAAGAACAGCTCCAACCGGGTGACCCGGGAACCGGGCATGACCGGCCGGAGCCAACGGGACCGGCGCAGCTGCGGTGGAGCGCTCACCCGGTCATTCTGCGCACAACGACCTCAGCCGAACTCTGATTCGTACCGATTGCCGGAATGCGCTATCTCGCCGGGATCCTGCGCAGCTACGTCGGGGACGGGCACTACAGCTACCGGCAGGTACTCACCGATGGCGACGTCGGCATCCTGGTCTGACCACTGATCATCCCGCCGGCCGGTGGGAGTGAGCGACTCGCTCAGGCGGGGGTGGGTTGGCGGCCGAACGCGCGCATCGCGAGCGCGCCGACGGCCGGGCCCGGGGCGAGCAGCAGGAACGCCCACCGCCAGCCGACCGCGTCGGCCAGGACGGGAACGAGTTGGATGGTGACCACGGTAAGGGCGAACCCGATGGCCGTCTGCGCGGTGAGCGCGGTGCCGACGTACCGCTTGTCGGCGACCTCACTCAGGGCGGTCGAGAAGACGCCGGAGTCCGCGATCACCGCGGCACCCCACACCACACCCAGCAGTACGACCGCGGCGGGCGGCGCGGCGAAGAACAACGGTGAGGCCAGGCAGCAGGCGCCACTGACCACCAGGGCGGTGAACGCGGCCCGGGGTCGCCCGAACCGGTCGGCGGCCCAGCCGCCGGCGAGGCATCCGGCGACCCCGGCGATCCCGATGGCTAGGAACGCGAGCAGGCTGACGTTCGCGTCGTCGCCACCGGTCCGGGCCGCCGTGCCGGCGATGAGGAAGCTGGGCAGCCAGGTCCACAACGCGTACAGCTCCCACATGTGTCCGAAGTAGCCCAGGTTCACCAGCCGGGGACCACGTTGGCCGAACATCGCCAGGGCGTACCGGGGGTACGGACGCGGCGACGTGCCCGGGGCGAACTGCGGACCTTCCCGCACCAGGGTCGCGGCCAGCACCGCGCCGAGCAGCGCGCAGCCGGCCGCGGTGCCCATCACGCCGCGCCACGGCAGGTCGCCCAGCCCGCCGATCAGGTGCGGCAGCGCCGAGCCGAGGGTCAGCGCGCCGATCATGACGCCGAACGCGAGCCCGCGGCGGGCCGGCGGCGCCCAGGACCCGGTCAGCTTCATGCCGACCGGGTACACCCCGGCCAGGAAGACACCGGTGAGGAAGCGCAGCGGGATGGCTCCGGCCAACCCGTCGACGGTGAGGGCGAAGACGCCGGTGCAGGCGGCGGCGAGCGTCGCGCTGCCGGCCATCAGCAGGTGTGGTCTGACCCGGTCGGCCAGGTTCAGCACGGTCGACGCCACGGCACCGGCCACGAAGCCGAGTTGCACGGACGCGGTCAGCCACACCGAGGCGGCGGCGCCGATCTGCCACGACTCGCGTAGCGCCGGCACCACGGCGGAGGCCGAGAACCACACCGCCAGGCTGAGCACCTGGACGGCAGCGATGAGCGCCCGCTGTACCCCGGGTCGTGACGTCATCCGCGCTCCTCCGCTACCGCCTGGAGATCAGCTTGGTGCCTCGGCCCGGGGCCGCGCCACCGCCCCTCGCGGCCGTCACGGACGCCCCCTGCCGTGCCCCGGCCCAACTTCGCGCAGGTGCCCGCCTCTGCGCCACCCGGCGTGACGCCACCCACAACCGCTACGCCATCCTAGGATGATGCTGTCGACTTCCCTGGAGCAAGCTGCCGACCGGCAGCGGTCAGGACCGACGCCGGCCGATCGCCTGGATCTCGATGAGCAGGTGCGGGTGCGGCAACTGGTGTACGGCGACGGTGGTGCGGGTGGGGCCGGTCTCGTCGAAGTACTCGGCGTAGACCTCGTTGTAGCCACCGAAGTCGTTCATGTCGACCAGGTACGTGGTGATCTGGACGAGGTCGGTGAGGTCCGCTCCGACCGAGTGCAGGATGTCGCGGATGTTGTCGAGAACGGCGCGGGTCTGGGCGCGGATGTCGAGATCGGTGACGCCCATCGCGTCCACCGCCGCGCCGACGATCGTGTTGTCCGGTCGGCGGCTCGACGTACCCGAGACGAAGATCAGCTCACCGGCGAGCTTGACATGCGGGAACCGGCCGCGTGGCGTGGCCTTGCCCGGCACGACTCCGTGGTGGCGCCCGGCCGCCTCGCTGCCGCCGGTCACGACCCGACCCGCAGCGACGCCGTGCCGAGCCGCTCGACGGTGACCCGCACGTACGATCCGGCCCGCAGCGGTACGGCGGCCGTCGCCGCGCCGGCGAGCAGGACCGAGTTGTCGGCCAGGTCCACACCGCTGGCGTCGGCGAGACGGACCGCGTCGGACAGCGCTCGCCGTGGATCGCCGAGGATGGCGGCCGTCGAGCCGACCTGGACCACCCGCCCGTCGACCTCCAGCAGCACGCCGAGGTTGTCGATCCCGTCCGGCATCAGCTGCCAGGCGCCGAGCACGAAGCCACTGGCCGAGGTGTTGTCGGCGATGACCTCGGGCAGCGTGAAGCGGAAGTCGACGTACCGGGAGTCGATGACTTCGATCGCCGGGGCGACCGCCGTGATGGCACCGCCCTCGACGAGGAAGGCGACCTCCGGTTCGGCCTTCGGATGGATGTGGTCGCCGAGCCTGATGGTGCCGCCGTCCGGGATCCGCATGGCGTCGGTGAGCCGGCCCCAGATGACCTCGTCGACGCCCATCTGCGTCATCTTGGCCCGGCTGGTCAGCCCCAGCTTCAACCCGACGGGACGTTCACCACGGGACAGCCTGCGGTCGACCACCGCCTGCTGCACGCGGTAAGCGGTGGTCACGTCCAGCCCGGTCTCGGCACCGAACGATGGGACTGGGGTGCGGCTGGTCGCCGCGCCGTCGAGGCGTACGGCGAACTGGTCGACGATGCTCATTAATCTCCCTCGGTGCCGGTGGTGGCGGTCGCCAGGTCGAGGGCGACGTCGACGATCATGTCTTCCTGCCCGCCGACCATGCCGCGGCGACCCAGTTCGACGAGGATCGAGCGGACGTCGACCCCGTAGCGGTGCGACGCCCGTTCGGCGTGCCGGAGAAAGCTGGAGTAGACCCCGGCGTAGCCGAGGGTGAGCGTTTCCCGGTCGACCCGGACCGGCCGGTCCTGCACCGGCCGGATCAGGTCGTCGGCGGCGTCCATCAGCGCGAACACGTCACAGCCGTGGTCCCAGCCGTGCAGGTCGGCCACGGCGACGAACACCTCCAGCGGCGCGTTTCCGGCACCCGCGCCATGTCCGGCCAGGGACGCGTCCACCCGGGTGGTGCCGTGCTCGACCGCGGCGACGCTGTTCGCCACGCCGAGGGACAGGTTGTGATGCGCGTGGATACCGATCTGCGTGCCCGGGTCGAGGAGCTGCCGGTACGCGTCGACCCGCTCGGCGACGTCCCGGGTGAGCAGCCGGCCACCGGAGTCGGTGACGTAGACGCAGTGGGCGCCGTACGACTCCATCAGCTTCGCCTGCTGCGCGAGTGCCGTCGGGTCGGTCATGTGCGCCATCATCAGGAACCCGGACACGTCCATGCCGTTGTCGCGCGCCCACCCGATGTGCTGGGCGGAGATGTCCGCCTCGGTGCAGTGCGTGGCGATCCGTACGCTCGTCACCCCCAGGTCACGTGCGGCCTTCAGGTCGGCGATGGTGCCGATGCCGGGCAACAGCAGGGTGGTCAGTTTCGCGGTGCTGACCGTCTGCGCCGCCGCGGCGATCCAGTCCGCGTCGGAGGCGGCACCGTGCCCGTAGTTCACGCTCGATCCGGCCAGGCCGTCGCCGTGCGCGACCTCAATCGCCGCGACACCGGCCGCGTCGAGGGCCGCGGCGATCGTCCGGACCTGGTCGACGGTGAACTGGTGCCGGACGGCGTGCATGCCGTCGCGCAAGGTCACGTCCTGGATGTACAGCCCGCTCACGCGGACACCTCCCGTCCGACGCGGGACGCCACCATCCGCTCGGCGGTGCGCAGCGCGGCCGAGGTCATGATGTCGAGGTTTCCGGCGTACGCGGGCAGGTAGTGCCCGGCCCCGGACACCTCCAGGAACACCGACACCTGTACCCCGGTGAACCGGGCACCCAACGCGGGCACGTACGCGTCGACCTCGTCGAACTGCACCCGCTGCTTCAGCCGGTAGCCGGGCACGTAGCCGGCGACGGTGGCCACCATCGCCTCGACCGACGCCGCGACAGCCGCCCGGTCGACGTCCCGGTCCGGGCACAGGCAGTAGACCGTGTCCCGCATGATCATCGGCGGCTCCGCCGGATTCAACACGATGATGGCCTTGCCGCGGTGGGCACCGCCGACCACCTCGATCGCCCGTGCCGTCGTCTCGGTGAACTCGTCGATGTTCGCCCGCGTTCCCGGACCGGCCGACCGGGACGCGATCGACGCCACGATCTCCGCGTATCGCACCGGCGTCACCCGGCCGACCGCCGCGACGACGGGGACGGTGGCCTGACCGCCACAGGTCACCATGTTCACGTTCGGCTCGTCCAGATGCTCGTTCAGATTCACCGGCGGCACCACGTACGGGCCGACGGCGGCCGGGGTCAGGTCCACCACCAGCCGGCCGTGCTCACGCAACAGCGCGGCGTGCCGGTGGTGCGCCCCGGCCGACGTCGCGTCGAACACCAGCCGCACGTCGGCGAACTCCGGCATCGCCAGCAGCCCGTCGATCCCGTCGGCGGTCGTGGCCACCCCGAGCCGGCGGGCCCTGGCCAGGCCGTCGGAGTTCGGGTCGACCCCGACCATCGCCACCATCCGCAACGACTCCGACAACCGCAACACCTTGATCATCAAGTCGGTGCCGATGTTGCCCGACCCGATCACCGCCACGCCCGTGGTCATGCCGTCTCCCCCACCTCGAAGCAGGCCCGGACCGAGCCCAGGCCGGAAATCCGTGCCTCGTAGGCCGCGCCGGCGGTGACCGGCACCATCGGCCCGAGCGCCCCGGAGAGCACCACGTCGCCGGCGACCAGCGGCGCGCCCGCGACGGCCAGCGTCTGCGCCAACCAGGCCACCGCGTGCACGGGATTGCCGAGGCAGGCAGCGCCGGCCCCCACCGACACCGGCTCGCCCGCGTGTTCGAGCACCATCCCGGCCAGCCGCAGGTCCACGTCCGACAGCCTCCGGGGCTGGTCACCGAGGACGAACAGGCCCGACGAGGCGTTGTCGGCGACGGTGTCCACGATCGAGATGTCCCAGCCCGCGATCCTGGAGTCCACGACCTCGATCGCCGGCAGCACGTGGTCGGTCGCCCGGATCACGTCGGCGACCGTCACCCGTTCGAACGGCAGGTCGGCACCCAGCACGAACGCGACCTCGGCCTCCACCCGAGGTTGCAGCAGCCGACCGCGGTCGATCTCGGCGCCGTCCGGGACGGCCATGTCGGCGAACAACACCCCGAAGTCCGGCTGGAAGACGCCGAACGCCTGCTGCACCGCCGCGGACGTCAGGCCGACCTTCGCGCCGACCCGGCGACGGCCCGCCGCCTCCCACGCGACGACCTGCGCCCGCTGCACCTGGTACGCCGCGTCGACGTCCCCGGCCGGCAGCACCTCGCCACGCAGCGGCGGCACGGGTTTCCCGGTCTCGTACGCGGTGCGCAGCAGGGTCGCGGCCCGGGCGACATCAGTCATGACAGATCCACACAGACATTCGTCAGTTCCGAGTAGAAGTTCAGCGAGTGGACGCCACCCTCACGGCCGACGCCGGAGGCCTTCACGCCACCGAACGGCGTGCGCAGATCCCGCAGGAACCAGGTGTTCACCCACACGATCCCGGCGTCCATCCGCGCACCGGCCCGGTGCGCCCGGCCGACGTCCCGCGTCCACACGGTGCCGGCCAGGCCGTACTCGCTGTCGTTAGCCAGCGCGAACGCCTCGTCCTCGTCCTCGAACGGTGCCACGTGGCAGACCGGGCCGAAGACCTCCTCCCGGTTGACCCGGGCGTCGGGCTTCAGGCCGGTCAGCACGGTCGGTTGGACGTACGCGCCGCCGTCGCGGGCATCGCCGAACCCGGGGACACCGCCGCCCGCGAGCACCGTGGCGCCCTCCGCGCGGGCCAGGTCGTAGTAGCCCAGCACCTTGTCCCGGTGCTGGTGGGAGATCAGCGGCATGGTCACCGTCGCCTCGTCGGCAGGCCAGCCGTACGCCAACTCGTCGGCCCGCTCCGCCAGGCGGGTCACGAACTCGTCGAACACCGGCCGCTGCACGAACAGCCGTTCCGTGCACAGGCACACCTGACCACCGTTGGTGAACGACGACCGCACTGAGCCGGCGACCGCGGCGTCGAGGTCCGCGTCCGCGAAGACCAGACCGGCGTTCTTGCCGCCCAGTTCGAACGAGACCGCCTTGACCCCGTCGGCCGCCGCCCGCATGATCGCTGCGCCGGTCGCCGACTCGCCCGTGAACGTGATCGCGTCCACCCCCGGATGCCGGGTCAGGAACTCCCCCGCCGAACCCGGCCCGAACCCGTGCACGACGTTGAACACGCCGTCGGGCACCCCGGCGGCCGCCATCACCTCCGCCAGCAACGTCGCCGACGACGGCGTCTCCTCCGACGGCTTCACCACCACCGCGTTGCCGCAGGCCAGCGCCGGCGCGACCTTCCACGTCAACAGCAGCAGCGGCAGGTTCCACGGCACGATCACCGCCACCACGCCGACCGGCTTACGCACCGCGTAGTTCAGCGCCCGTCCGCCGCTCGGTGTCACCGTCGTGAACGACTCCGTCGGCGCGGTCGAGACGATCTCCGCGAAGGCCCGGAAGTTCGCCGCGCCGCGTGGGATGTCCAGGGTCCGGGCCTGCGCGATCGACTTGCCAGTGTCACCGACCTCCGCCGCCACCAGGTCGGCGAACCGACGCTCCAGCTCGTCGGCGACCCGGTACAACACCGCGGCGCGCTCGCGCTCCCCCATCCGGCCCCACGGCCCACGGAGCGCCGACCGGGCCGCCGCGACGGCGGCGTCCACGGTGGACTCGTCGGCCTCGGCGACGTACCGGATGGTGTCTCCGGTGACCGGGGAGACCTTCGTGAAGTGCGGGCCGGAGGTGTCGAACTCGCCGTTGACGAAGTTCGGCAGCACGGTCGGCTCGCCGGCCGGCCGGCCGGCGAGCAGGCTGGGGGACCAGAGCCCGTCGGTCATCAGGCGTACCTTTCGGTCAGGCGGTGATGGACGCGGTGTCGGCGGCCTCGTCGGCCCCGCTCTCGGCGACCAGGGCTACGACAGCGGCGTCCACGGTGGGCTCGCCGGCCACCGCGGCGGCGGCCTCGTCGGTGACGACAAGCACGGTGGTGCCGACGCCGACGTTCAGCGGGTCGACCGCCACCAGGTCGGGGCCGTCCGGCCGGACCCGGATCAGGACGAGCCGCCGGCCCTGCAACGACGGCAGGATCCGGTCCGCCCACACCTTGCCGACGACCTCACCGAGGACCATCAGCTCGCTCCGGGCAGGGCGGCCATGACCTCACGGATCCGGGCGGTTTCCGGGTTGTCGAGCAGCGCTGCGGTGTTCGGGTGCGGCTTGGGATAGACCTGCGAGCTGCGCAGCTCGCCGTGGGCGCGGATGGCGGCCTCGCCGGCGGCGACGGCCTGCCGTACGGCGGCGAGCGTGCCGCGTACGGCGACGGCCAGGTAGCCGCTGGTGACCCGTTCGACGCCGACGCACCGTACGTCCGCGGTTTTGATCATGGCTTCGATGCCGGCCGAGAGGGCCACGACGCCTCGGGTCTCGACGATTCCGATCGCGATGTCGGAGGACATGTCTGGTTCTCCTTACCGGTGGGTCAGTTTCCGACGAGTTGGGGGTCGGCCGCCAGCGCGCTGACGGCGTCGCAGGGGCTGGCGAAGACGATCGAACGCACCGAGCGGCTCTTGGCCCGGGCGGTCTCCTCGCCGATGTCGACGGCTTCCTCGACGGTCGCGAGGTCACCGCGGACGGCGACGGCGACGATCCCGCCGCCGAGCCGGACCACCTTGGTCACCTCGACCTCGGTGGCCTTCACCATCGCGTCGACGGCGTCGAAGATGGGGGTGAAACCTTCGGCCTCGACGAAGCCCACGGCACTGTTGCGCATGCTCTCTCCTCTAGTGGTGGTCTGGCAGGTTCCAGGACACGACGGCGCCGCCGGTGCCCCAGATCGGGCCGTAGGCGTGCAGATGTGCCGGACCGGTGGCCGCTTCGGCACCGGCGGCGAAGGCGAGTGCCCGGAACTGGCTGTCGGCCTGCGCCTGCCGGGCGAATTCCTCACGGACGGCGAGGACCTCGTCGACCTTGCCGGCGGTGAGCAGGTCGAGGATCCGGGTGTTCCACTGCTCGTGGCCGGGTGCGCCGATGCGGTCCTGGCCGGGGTCGATCCACTGCTGGATGAGTCCCGAGGACATCCCGGTCACCACGACGACCGCGGCGCGCAGGCCGGCGTCGCGGGCGGCGGCGGCACCGGCCCGACCCACGTCGGCGAGGGTCTCGGCGTCGGCGTAGAGGTTGCAGGAGACCTGTGCCCAGCGCAGTTTCCGCTCCGGGTCGAGCAGGGCGGAGGTGACGATGGTGCCGGTGTCGATCGGGAACCCGTCGTAGCGGGTCCGCCGGGCCTGCATTCCCCCGGCCTGCACCCGCGCGGCCCACCGTTCGGTGAAGTCGACGTCGAACCGCAGGTCGTAGTCGAGCAGGCCGTAGTCGTAGGCGTACCAGTTCTCGTCGACGTGCTGGCCGCGTGGGTTGGGGTCGCACTGGAACTGGTGACCGAGGACGGTGAACCACTGCGTCGACAGCAGCAGCACCACGTCGGGTTCGAGGCGCCGCAGCCGGGCGCCGACGTCCCGGGCCGCGTCGGCGAGCGCCGACCAGCTCGGTGCCGGTTGGTCGGCGAGCAGATGGGGCATGCCGGGTAGCAGCGCCCCGGCGAGAATTCCGGTTCGGTCAGCCATGGTGGCTCCCCTCGGGCAGCCACTCCACCACCGCGTTGCCGGTGCCGATGATGGTGCCGTAGCCGAGCACGTCACCGCCGACCTTGGGCCAGCCCATCGCGGCGAGCATCCAGGTGAGGCTGCCGGCCTTCGTCTCCGAGGCGGTCGCCTCGATGTGTTCGGGGATGAGTTCGCGCAACGGTGCGGTGGGGCCGCGCCGGATCGCCTCCAGCAGCTTCATGTCCCACCGGTACTGGTGGTTGTTGTACGGGTGTTCCCGTTCCATGTCCTCGGGCAGCTCCGGCTCCTCGTGCCAGTGCAGGTGCGACAGCGAGTTGGAGGCGAGCAGGACGGCCCGCCGGCCGGTGGCCTCGACCGCCCGCCGGGTGGCCTCGCCGAGCACCTCCATCTCCTCCAGCGACGCGTCGGAGTAGAAGTACGGGTTGTTGTTGGCCGACAGCGAGACCACCGGGATGTCCCAGGCCGGGTTCGCCAGGTGCAGCGCGCCGATGGTGGCGTAGTCGACGCGTACCCGGGGGTCGCGCAGCGTGCGGGTGACAAGTCCGAGTCCGGCGGCCTCGTCGGCGATCGCCTCACCGAGTTCGACGTCGGTACGGAAGTCGTAGCGGTAGCGGAACAGGTGCGGGAAGATCGGCTCGACGGAGATACCACGCGGGTTCGGCACGCAGTTGACGTGGTGGCCGACCATCGTGATCCAGTGCGGGGCGTGCACGATGAGCACGTCCGGTTTGTGCACCTCACGGATGCGGGTCCGTAGCCGCTCGTACGCCCAGCGCAGCGTCTCCCAGCCGCCGGTGGAGCGCGGCTCGTTCTGCGGCGGGTTCTCGGCGTAGATCAGGTGTGGTGGGTGTGGGCTGAGGCAGCCGGCGACGATGCCGCAGCGCGGCGGGGTGGCGGTCGGCTGTGGTGCCCGTGCGGCGGTGGTGGCGCCGCCCCGGGCCGGCGGCAGCGGCACCCGGAAGACCTTGCTCATGACCATCCTTCCCCGGCGAGCACCCGCACGTAGCTACGGTCGTGCGGGGCGGTGCCGAGAATCTGCAGCCCGTCGTCGTCGAGGGCGAGTTCGTCAGCGGCCAGTGCCGCGTCGTGCCGGATCCAGGCCCGCAGCGGGGCCGGGTGTGCGCCGTGCACCTCGACGAGGGTGTCCTCGGCGAGGTCGCTGTCGGCGGCGACGTACGCCAGACGTCGCCGCCCCCGCTGCCCGGTGTAGGCCGGGTTGGCGGTGACGGTGGTCCGCAGCCAGCGCCGCTCGTCGCGCAACCGTTGCCGGTTGGCGGCGGTCGCAGCGACGTCGACGTCGCCGGCCGGGTCGAGTTCGACGCCGTAGCGCCGCCGGGCCTCGGCAACGGTCAGGTACTCCTGGGCGACGTCCTCGGCGACGTCCTCGGGCAGCCGTTCCAGCGGGTCGCCCCAGCCGCCACCGCCAGCCGACTCCATGACCAGTACGTCACCGGCGCGCATCGGGAAGCCGGCGACCTTGCCGGGGGTGGCGAAGTCGACCCGCTCGCCGTCCGCGCGCCGGATGTGGGTCACCGTCGGTGCGCCGGGCCCGCCGTTGCGCAGCCCGTATGGCGGGACGGTGGTCCGGTCGGTCTGCACCGAGTAGGCGCCACCGCTGGCCAGCAGGCGGGTTTCCCGGCGGCTGCCGAGCCCGCCGCGACGGACCCCGTCGCCGCACGAGCCGGTCCGCAGCTCGCACGCCTCGATGAGAATCGGGATCTCGGTCTCCAGTCGTTCGACGGACTGGATGGTGGAGATGTCGCCGAGGTCGACCGGGTTCATCGCGCTGGGCCCGTCGGATTCGAGGAATCCGCCGTTGCCACCGGCCGGGTAGTCGTAGTAGAGGTAGGGCCGCCCGGTGTGCTCGTCGACGCCGCCGATGAGGTTCTGGAAGGTGGTGCCGAACTGGTCGGCGGCGATGAGGTCGGGTGCCACCTGGCTGAGGGCGGCCATCACGGCCGAGATGACCCGCTTGCGGACCTCGCTGTGCGCGTTGGCCGGGGCCGGGTAGCTGACGTGCACGACGGTGCCGGGTTCGGTGAGCACCCGCAGCGGCCGGAACGCGCCGTGGTTGACCAGGCCGCCGGGGTCCAGTGCCGACTTGACCGCGATGAAGACGCCCGCCACGGTCATCGCCCGCGAGGAGTTCACCACGGCCGCCACCTGGGTCGACGAGCCGCGGAAGTCGGCCTCGATCTCGTCGCCGTCGACGGTGAGCGCACAGCGGACGATGGCGGCGTCGTACCGGCCGTCGGTGTAGAGGTCGAGGTAGTCCTCGTAGCGGTAGGTGCCGTCGGGCAGGGACCGGATCATGGCGCGCAGCCGCTGCTCGGTGCGGTCCATGTTGGCCGCGACGGATTCGCCGATCAGGTCGACGCCGTGCCGGGCGACGAGTTCCCGCAGCCGGCGTTCGGCCGTGTGGCAGGCGGCGATGCTGGATTCGAGGTCGCCGCGGCGTTCCTCGGCCATCCGCACGTTGGCGAAGACGATGTCGAACGCGGCCCGGTTGGGCCGGCCCTGCTCGATCAGCCTGATCGGCGGGATCCGCAGCCCCTCCTGGAGGATCTCGGTGGCCTGGCCGGAGACGCTGCCCGGGGTCATCCCGCCGATGTCCGCCCAGTGCATGCGTACGCAGGGGAAGAGAAAGAGCTTCCCGTCGACGAAGACCGGGCTGATCAGGGTGACGTCGTTGAGGTGGCTGCCGCCACGGTAGGGGTCGTTGACGATGTAGAGGTCACCGGGACGCATCTCGTCGGCGAAGTCGGCGAAGATCTCGGCGACCGAGGCCGGCATGGCGATGACGTGACCGGGCATGTCCCGGCCCTGGGCGACCATCTGACCCTGCGGGTCGAACAGCGCGCAGGAGAAGTCCTGCGCGTCGGCGATCACCGGCGAGTGCGCCGTACGGAAGATCGTCTGTCGCATCTCCCGGACGATCGAGATGAGACCTTCGGTGACGACTTCCAGGTCGATCGGGTTCACAGTCATGCGGATGCCTCACTGGTTCCGGCTCGATCCCGGTCATGGACTGGACCATATTGTGGTCCTAGAGTTATATTATGAAACCTAGCAACCGAGAAGGTGGGAAGCAAGATGTCGTACGCCACTGACCCCGGCCCGGACGACGGGCCGGCCCCCCGCGAGTCCGGCACGCAGGCGCTGGACCGCGCGCTCAGCGTGCTGCTCGCCTTCCGCGGCACCGACACCGAGCGCAAGGTCAGTGACGTCAGCCGTGAGCTGGGGCTGCACAAGTCGACCGCCAGCCGGCTGTTCCGTGCCCTGGCCGACGCCAACTTCCTGCAGCGCAACGAGGAGAACGGGAACTACCGGCTCGGGGTCACCGTCTTCGAACTCGGTGCCCGCTACCTCGCCGGCCTCGACCTGCACGCCGTCGCCCGTCCCCTGGTGCACCGGCTGGCCGAGGAGGAGGGTGAGAGCGTCAACCTGTCGGTCCTGGAGGGCCTCGACGCGATCTCGATCCACGTGGTGCAGGGCACCCGCAACCTTCAGCTCGTCTCCCGGCTCGGCCGCCGCATCCCGCTGTGGTGCAGCGCCGCCGGCAAGGCCCTGCTGATCGACCAGGACGACGCGCACCTGCGCAGCACGCTGGCCAGCGCACCGTTCACCGCCCTGACCGCCAACACGATCACCGACCTGGACACCTTCGTCGCCCGGATGGCGACCGTCCGGCAGCAGGGCTGGGCCCTCAACGACCAGGAGAGCGAGGAGGGACTGCGGGTCGTGGCCGCGCCGGTCCGCGACCGCCACGGCCGGGTCACCGGCGCGATAAGCGTGTCCGGCCCGATCTTCCGGCTCGACGAGGCACGGGTGGCGGAACTCGCCGCGGCGGCCTGCCGGACCGCCGACGAACTGTCCCGGCAGCTCGGGTACGGCTTCGGCGACGTCTGGGGCGACTGACCCGGTCAAAACTTCTCCTGCACCACGTCGGGGCGTACCCGCACGTGCAGCACGGCCGGCCCGGTCAGCGGCAGCACCTCGTCGAAGGCGGCCTGCGCGCCCGCGTCGTCGGTGACGGTCCACGCCGGCACCCCGAGCGCGCGGGCCACCGCGGCGAGATCCCGTTCGGGGAACCGGGCCAGTTCCGGGTCGACCCCCCGCGGGGCGAGCTTGCGCACCTCCGCGCCGTACGCGGCGTCGTCGAGCAGCACCAGCAGCACCGGCGCGCCGACCCGGGCGAGAGTGTCCAGCTCACCGAGCCCGGTGAGCAGGCTGCCATCGCCCTCGAAGGCGACCACCGGCCGGTCGGGACGGCCCACGGCGGCGCCCACCGCGAACGGCAGCCCGACGCCGATGCTGCCGAACTCCCACGGCGCGACGAACGACCGGTCGGTGGCGGTCGAATCGAGCAGCAGGTTGGGCCAGCCGCCGAAGTGACCGACGCCCACGACGGTGGTCCGCTCGCGCGGCAGCCGGCCGGCGCAGATCCGGATGAACGCGCGTGGATCGATGCGGTCCGCCGTGGATGCGATGACCAGGCCGGCGAACGGGTCGGCGACCGCCAACTCGGCCGACAGGTCGGCGCTGCGCCAGTGCGGCCGGCGTACCGGCGCCAGCACCGCCGACACCGCCCGGGCCGTCTCACCCGCGTCGCCGAGTACCCCGGCGGTCACCGGCCAGCGCGCCCCGATCGCCGCCGGGTCGACGTCCACGCTCACCACCACCGCGTCCGGGAAGAGGGCACCGTGGTCGGCGGTCCACCTGTTGAGCCCGGCCCCTAAGGTGACCACCAGGTCCGCCCCGGCCAACACCCGCCGGGTCAGCGGCCGGGACAGCCCGCCGGCCACCCCCAGGTCGTACGGGTGCCCGGCGAACAGGCCGGCGGCCATCAGCGTGGTGGCGAGCAGGGCCCCACTGCGGTCGGCGAGTTCCCGGATCGCGGCGGCGGCCGACTCTGCGCCCCGGCCGGCGAGCAGCACCGGACGCTGCGCCGTACGCAGCCGTCGGGCCAGCGCGTCGACGTCGGCGGGAGCCGGCACGAGCGGTCGCGGCGCCCGGGGCGGCACCGGCGCCGGCCCGACCGGGCCGGGCGGCACCGCCTCGTCCGCGAGATCGATCGGCACGTTCAGCACCACCGGGCCGGGCAGCTCGCGGGCCGCCCGGAACGCCAACCCGACATCGCTTACGGCGGTCCCGGCGGCGGCGACCGGCACGAAGGTGCCCGCGGTGGCCAGCGCGTACGGCTGCTGGTCGAAATGCTGCACGTGCAGCGGGTCGCCGGGCGGGGTGTCGCCGGCGATCAGCACCAACGGGGTGCGGGCCTGCCGGGCAATGGTCAGGGCCGCCCCGGCCACGGCCAGCCCCGGCCCCTGGGTGACGGTGGCGACCGCGCACCGGCCGGTGGTGCGGGCGTACCCGTCGGCCATCATCACCGCGGCGTTCTCGTTGCGGGCCGCGACGAACCGCACCCCGTGCCGGTGCACCAGGTCGGCGACCAGGAACATGTTGGCGTCGCCGAGCAGCCCGAACACGGTGTCGACGCCGTGCGCGACGACGGCGTCGGCGATCGCCTCGAAGACCTTCACCGTGCTCCCCCGTCCAGGTAGCCGCCGGGCGGGCGCAGCGCCACGCTGAGCGCGCCGAGGTAGGAGTCGTTGGCCACCGCGTCGAAGCGGGGACCGGCCAGCCGGGCGGCACGCTTGGTCATCGACCGGCCGACCGCCGAGGTGGCGAGCAGCCGGTCGGTGATGCCGGTGACGGCGGCCGGCAGTCCGTCGGCGTCGACCACGGCCGTGACCAGGCGCAGGGCCAGCATGTCGGCCGGTTCGACCCGTTCGCCGAGCAGCAGCCAGCGCTTGGCCAGGTCGGCGCCGACCAGATCGGCGAGAATCGCCATGCCGCTCCAGGTCAACGGGATGCCGAAGGTCACCTCGGGAAAGGTGAAGTAGGCGCGGTCGGCGGCCACCCGCAGGTCACTGGCGAGCCCGAGGACGGCACCCGAGCCGATCGCCGGGCCGTTGAAGGCGGCGACGGTGGTCTGTTCCAGCCGGTACCAGCGCTCCACAAGCTCGGCGGTGCGCCGCTGGACGTACATGGTGGTCTCGGCGTCGAGGCCGGCCAGCTCGTGCAGATCGGTGCCGGCGCAGAACGCCGTACCCTCGCCGGTGAGCACCACCACCTCGACCGTGCGGTCGCGGCCGAGTTCGTGCAGCACGTCCTCGAAGCGGGCGAGCATGCGCAGGTCGAAGCTATTGCGCCGGGAGGGACGGTGCAGGATCACCCGGGCCAACCGGCCCGAGCGGTGCAGCAGCACCGAGTGGTCACTTGTCATGTTGACTCCGAGGTCAGGAGGGCTCGGTCGACGAGCGCGGCGGCGTGGCCGACGTACGACAGTGGGTCGAGCAGACTGGCCAGGTCGGTGCCGGGCAGGGCGGCGGCGACCTGCGGATCGGCGCGCAGCACCTCGGCGAAGGGCCGGTTCTGCTCCAGGCTGTCCCGGACGATCCGCATCACCAGGTGGTGGGCCTGCTCACGGCCGAGCGATTCGGCCAGGCGCAGCATGACCGCCTCGGAGAGCACCAGCCCGCCGGTGATGTCCAGGTTGGACCGCATCCGGTCCGGGTTGACACCGAGGTCACCGAAGACCTCGACCAGCCGTTCCAGGGCACCGCCGATGAGGATGAAGCACTCCGGCAGCAGCTTCCACAGCGTCATGCCGACGCCCATGTCCCGGTCGTCCTGGGCGACCATCGTCTGCAGGGCCAGCGGCACCTGGGCGCGCAGCGTGCCGGCGGCGGCGATCACCGCCTCGCACCGGATCGGGTTGCGTTTGTGCGGCATGGTGCTGCTGCCGACCTGGGTGGTCCGCTGCGGCTCGTACGCCTCGCCGACCTCGGTACGACCGAGGAAGTAGATTTCCCGGGCCAGCTTCTCGGCGCTGGCGGCGACCAGCCCGAGGACCATCAGGCACTCGGCGAACCGGTCCGACGTGGCGTGCCACGGGGTGTCCGCGACTCCGAGACCGAGTTCGTCGGCCACCGCCCGTTCCAGCGCGAACGCCTGTGGGCCGTACCCGGCCATCGTGCCGGCGGCCCCACCCATGCTTGTTACCAGCAGTCGTTCGCGCAGCTGGGCCAGCCGGGCCCGGTGCCGTTGCAGCTCGCTCTGCCACACCGCGCAACGCAGGCCGAACGTGGTCGGCAGCGCCTGCTGGCCGTGGGTGCGGGCCGGCATCGGGGTGGCCCGGTGACGCAGGGCCAACCGGCGCAGGATGCGTACCAGGTCGTCGACCTGGCGCTGCACGACGTCCAGGCCGGCCCGGGCGCGCAGCACGAAGCCGGTGTCCATCACATCCTGGGTGGTGGCGCCGAGATGGACATAGCGACCGGCGTCGCCGGAGCAGGCGGCGGTCAGCGCCCGGACCAGCGGCACCAGCGGGTGCACGGTGTCGGCGGCGTCGGCGGCGAGCACGGCGGTGTCGAGCCGGTCGAGCCGGGCCGCGTCGGTGATCGCCTGGGCCGCCGCCGACGGGATGAGGCCGAGCCCGGCCTGACCACGGGCCAGGGCCGCCTCGACGTCGAGCCAGGACTGCATGAGCTGGCGGTCGTTGAAGATGCCGCGCATCTCGGCATTGCCGAAGAAGCTGGTGACGGTCAACGAGTCCAGAAAGCACGAGCCGAGCTGCATCAGCGCTCCTCCTCGCCGGTGAGCAGGTCGAGCGCGGCACGCCGGTCGACCTTTCCGGACGGCAGCAGCGGCAGCCCCGGCACCGTCCGGATCAGCGTCGGCACCTTGTGCCGGGCCAGCCGGGCGGCGGCCAGCCCGGTGAGCCGGTCACGGTCGATCTCGGTACCCGCAGCGGCGACCACGACGGCGCCGACCTCCTCGCCCCAGCGCGACGACGGCACGCCGAGTACGCACACCTGGGCAACGGCCGGGTCGTCGAGCAGGGCCGCCTCCACCTCGGCAGGGCTGACGTTCTCGCCGCCCCGGATGATCAGTTCCTTGACCCGGCCGGTGAGGGTGAAGATCCGGTCGGCGCTGAGCGCACCCAGGTCACCGGTGCGCAGCCAGCCGTCGGAGGTGATCGTGGCCCGGGTGGCAGCTGGGTCGTCGACGTAGCCAGCGGTCACCGACTCGCCGCGCACCAGCAGCTCACCGGGGCTGCCGGTGGGCAACTCGGTCCGGGTGCCGGGAGCGACGACGACGGCGCACAGGTCCGGCACGATCCGGCCGACCGTGTCGCCCGGGCGACCGCAGCTTCCGTCGCCGGGGTCGACGCTTATCGTCGGTCCGGCCTCGGTCTGCCCGTAGACCACGGCGACGCGGTCCAGCCCGAGCACCCGCCGGGTCCGAGCGAGCAGCGCCGGCGCGCAGGGTGCGCCGCCGAGGAAGCCGACCCGCAGCGAGGACAGGTCGAACCGGTCCGGCTCGGCCTCGACGGTGTCGGCGAGCATCGTGGCCATCGTCGGTACGGCCTGGAGCACGGTGCACCGGTGCCGGGCGATCTGCGCCAGCACCGGGCCGGACCGGAACCGGCGGCCCGACACCCACAGTGCCCCGGTGACCAGGGCCAGCACGGCGCCGCTGCCGAGACCGGCCGCGTGCGCGAGGGGCAACGGCGAGGCGATCCGGTCGCCGGCGCCGAGACCGGCGGCGTCGGCCGTCCACCGCGCGTTGACGATCAGGTTGCGGGCGCTGAGCGAGACCATCTTGGCCGGACCGGTCGAGCCCGAGGTGAACTGGATGTTCAGGGTGGCGTCCGGGGCCGCCGCCGGGGCCGGGACCGCGTCGGTCCAGCCGGGCAGTCCGGCCGGGTCGTCGCCGAAGGCGTGCCAGCCGTCGGGACCGGTGCCCGGCGGCAGCCCGGCGACGGCCTGCACGGCGGTGGCCGGGCCGTCGCGGTCGCGAACCTGGTTGGCCACGAAGAGCCGACGCGGACGACTGCGGGCCAGCGCCGCGCTCAGCTCCGGGGTGCTCAGGCCGGGATGCAGGGTCACCAGCGCGGCACCCCGCCACGCCGCGGCGGCGAGCAGGACCAGCCAACCCAGGTTGTTCTCGGCCCACACCGCGATCCGGTCACCACGACCGACCCCGAGCGTGGCCAGCACCGCCGCTGCCCGGCCGGCCAGTTCGGCGAACTCACCCGCCGACACCGGTCGGTCCCACTCGTCGAAGGCGTACAGCGGACGGTCCGGTTCCCGGGCGGCGCGGTCCAGGACGAGGGCGTCGAGGGCGGAGGGGATCACCGGGTCACTCCTTGACGAGCAGCAGATTTCCGTGGTCGTCGACGTCGGCGGTCCAGCTGGCGCCGACCACCGTCGTGCTGCCGTTCTCCCGGATGACCGCCGGGCCCCGCACCGCGCCGCCGGGGGTCAGCTCGGTACGCCGCCAGACGGTGGCGTCGACCCAGCCGTCGGCCCCGTAGATCCGGGTGCTCCCGGGTCGAGGCGTGGCACCGGCCGGGGGCGCGAAGCGGACGGCGGGTCGGGGACCGAACGCGGTCAGCCGGCAGTTGACGATCTCGGCCGGGTGCCCGGACCGGGCGTACGCGTACCGCTCGGCGTAGGCGGCGTGGAACATCGCCACCAGCTCCTCCGCGGTCGCCGGCACCTCCTCGACGGGTACGGCCAGGTCGAAGGACTGGCCCCGGAACCGCATGCCGACCGACAGGCCGAAGGTGACCTGATCGGGTTCGACGCCGTCCTCCGCCTTGAGCTGTGCCCGCGCGACGTCACGCAGTTCGGCCGTCACGGCGCGTACCGCGCCCAGCCCCGCCTCGTCGGCGGGCACCAGCACCGTACGCACGTAGTCGTGCCGGGCCTGGGCGGTGACGAAGCCGAGCGCGGAGAAGTTGCCCGGCACCGGTGGCACCAGCACCCGGCGGATGCCCAGCTCGTCGGCGAGCACGGTGGCGTGCATCGGGCCGGCGCCACCGAAGGGCATCAGCACGAAGTCCCGAGGGTCGTGACCGCAGGCGACCGAGATCTCCTTGATCGCGCTGGTCATCTTGGTGGTGGCGATGGTGATGATGCCGTGGGCCAGTGCCAGGTCGTCGAGACCGAACTCGGCGGCGAGGCGGTGCACGGCGGCCCGGGCGGCGGTGACGTCGAGGCGTACCTCGCCGCCGAGGCTCTCCTGCGGATCGAGGTGGCCGACGACCAGGTGCGCGTCGGTGGTCGTCGGCTCGGTGCCGCCCCGCCCGTACGCGGCGGGGCCGGGGGTCGAGCCGGCGCTGCGTGGTCCGATCCGCAGTTCACCGCCCAGGTCCCGCCAGGCGATCGAGCCGCCGCCGGCACCGATCGTGTTGATCTCGACCTGGAAGGTGCGGTTCGGGTAGCCGGCGATCTTCCCGTCGTTTGTCATCAACGGGACGCCGTTCTTGATCAGGCAGACGTCGGTGCTGGTGCCACCGATGTCGCAGGTGATCACGTTCGGGTAGCCGGCCAGCCCGGCGACGTGGACGCTGGCGGCGACTCCGCCGGCCGGACCGGACAGCGCCAGATTGATCGGCAGCCGGCCGGCTTCCTCGGTGGAGACGATTCCACCACTGCTTGTCATGATCGACAGAGGGTGGGCGTAGCCGCCGGCCGCGAGCGTGGTGCCGAGCCCGCGCAGGTAGTCGGCGACCGTCGACCGGACGCTCGCGTTGAGCACGGTGGTGGTGAACCGCTCGTACTCGCCCTGCTCCGGCACCACGTCTGAGGAGATCGTGCAGACCAGGCCGGGGTGACGCTCGGCGAGCCGGGAGGCCGCCGCCCGCTCGTGCGCCGGGTTGCGGTAGGAGTGCAGCAGGCAGACGGCGACGGCCTTCGGCCCGGCGGCGGCCACCCGGTCCAGGACGGCGTCGAGGTCGGCGGTGTCCAGCGGCCGCACCACGCTGCCGTCGGCGCCGATCCGCTCCCGCAGCACGTGCCGCAGCCGACGCGGGGTCAGCGGCGCACGTCCCGCCTCCTTGACGCTGTAGAGCTGTGGCCGATGCCCCAGTCCCATCTCCAGGACGTCGCGGAAGCCCTCCGTCGCCACCACGCTGACCGGCTCGCCGGAGCCTTCCAGCAGCGCGTTGGTGACCCGGGTGGTGCCGTGAACGAACCGGTCGACCTCGTCGAGGCGTACGCCGAGCTTGGCCAGGCCCTCGAAGATGGCCGCCGCGGGGTCGTCCGGCGTGGAGAGGGTCTTGGCCTCGGCGAGCCGGGCGGTGGCCGGCTCGTACACGATGACGTCGGTGAAGGTGCCACCGATGTCGACGCCGATGCACAGCATGGCGAGCCTTTCGGTAGTGGTGGGTGCGCTGAGTCGGGCGGGACGTGGCCGGGTCACCGGGGCGGCCCGGTCAGAAGGTGACGCCGTAGCGGCGCAGGGTTCTGCTGCTGACGGCCCGCAGGATCCAGTCGAAGAGGTAGCCGAGCACGCCCAGGGCGATGATGCCGACGAAGACCCACTCGGTCTTGGCGTAGTTGCGGGCGGTCCAGATCAGCGAGCCGAGGCCGCTCTGCGCCGCCACGATCTCGGCGGAGACGATCGTCAGGAAGGAGTTGCCCATGGCCAGCCGAGCGCCGGTCACCACGTGCGGCACGGTCGAGGGCAGCACCACCGAGACCAGGGTGCGGGCCGGACCGGCGCCGAGCGCCCGGGCTGCCCGCAGCCGCAGTTCGTCGACCGACAGGACCCCGGCCAGCGTGTTGAGCGCGACGATGAACACGGTCGTGTAGAAGATCAGGGCGACCTTCGACGCCTCGCCCGGGCCGAGCCAGATGATCGCCAGCGTGACGAACGCGATCGGCGGCACGAACCGGAAGAACTGGATGTACGGGTCCAGCATCAGCCGCAGCCACGGCACGCAGCCCATCAGCAGCCCGACCGGTACGCCGATCACGACGCCCAGTCCCCAACCGGTCAGGATCCGGGTCGACGAGGCGCTCACCGAGCTCCACAGCGTGCCGTCCTGGACCAGCTCGACCGCGCCGCGCCAGGTGAGCAGAGGTGACGGCAGGAAGAAGGCGGTGTAGTTGCGGCTGACCAGGTCCCAGATGACGATGCCGAGCGCCACCGACAGGACCGACAGCCCGACCCGGGTCAGCCGGGGCCGGGTCCGGCGTCGGCGGGCCGGACCGGGCTCGGCGCGGCCGGTCCGCTCCGGGACGGTACGGACGTCCACGCTCATCGTCGCGTCCTCCTGTCCTCATCGGCGGCCCGGCCGCCGTTGTCGCCAGCGGCCTGCCTGGCGTCCGGCCCGTCATGCCCGTCGTCAAGGCCCTGGGCGCGCAGGGTCCGGGCCACCTCGGTGCCGATGTCCTCACGCAACCGTCGGAACAGCGCGGCGCTCGCCGGGTCGGTCAGGTCGCGGGGCCGGGGCAGCTCGCACGGGTAGACGTTCTTGATCGCCGCCGACGGACCGGCGGTCATGGTGACGATCCGGTCGCCGAGCAGGATCGCCTCGCCGATGTCGTGGGTGACGAACACGATGGTGGCGCCGGTCTCCCGCCAGATCCGGTCGAGTTCGACCTGCATCACCAGCCGGGTCTGCGCGTCCAAGGCGCCGAACGGCTCGTCCATCAGCACGACCGACGGTTCGTTGGCCAGCACCCGGGCCAGCTGGGCGCGCTGGCGCATGCCGCCGGAGAGCTGACCGGGGAACCGGTCGGCGCTGTGACTGAGCCCGACCATGGCCAGGTAGCGGTCCACGGCGCTGGCCCGCTGCGCCTTGCCGACGCCGCGCATCCGGGGGCCGAAGTCGACGTTCTGGCGTACGGTCAGCCACGGGAAGAGGGCCTCGGCGCTCTGGAACACCACGCCGCGCGACACGTCGGGGCCGGTGACCCGCGCGCCGGCGCAGGTCACCTCCCCACCGACCGGCTTGACGAACCCGGCGATCGCGTTGAGCAGCGTGGACTTGCCGCAGCCGCTCGGGCCGAGCAGGCAGACGAACTCCCCACCGGCGATGTCCAGGTTCGCCTGGCGGACCGCCACGAAGTCGTCGAAGCGGATGTCGACATCGCGTACGGACACCGGGGAGCCGGAGCGGTTCACACCACTCCCCTGACCATGACGGCCGCCGGGTCGGCCTTCTGGTCCACGATGTTGCTTTCCTGCTGGAACTGGGCGATCTCGTTGTAGCGGGCGATGTCCTCGTCGGTGAAGTCCCGGACCTGGCACTGCACGCCCTCGAGGAGGGACTGCGCCTCGGCCGCCGGAACCTTGATCGCCGCCTCGGTGACCGTGCCGGCCTTGGCCGGGTCGGCGGTGATCTGCTCGCACGCCTGGGCGATGGTGTCGACGACCTTCTTGGCGGTTTCTGTGTTGGCCTCGTACCAGGCGCCGTCGACGCCGATGATCAGGTTGTAGACGTATCCGATGTCTCCGCTGGTCAGCAGCACCGTGCCGCCGTTGGCGACGCCGCGCGACGGCCACGGCTCCCACATGATGTAGCCGTCGACGTCGCCGCGCTGCAGCAGTGCCGGCATCTCGGCGGGCGAGGCGTTGACGAACTCGACCGCGTCGCGGCTGATGCCCTCGCTGTCGAGCACCTTGTTGGTGGCGTACTCGTTCACGGTCCCCGGCACGACGCCGTACTTCTTGATGCCGGCGACGTCGGTGATGCCGGAGCGGGCGACGAGCTTGATGAAGCTGGGCGACTGGGAGAAGACCGCGAGTCCCTTGATATCGCCCCGCGTCGCCCGGTTGAGCAGGCTCGACTCGGTGCTGGCGGTGACCTGGCCCTGCTTGGCCAGGATGGCGTCGAGTCCGCCGGTGCCCTCCTGGTACTGGGTGACGGTCACGTTGAGACCGGCCTGCTCGAAGAGGTTTTCCTGATTGGCGAGGTAGATCGGCGAGTACGCCGGGTCGACGCCGACGCCGAAGTTGACGGCGGCGGAGGGGGCGGCGCTCTCGCCGTCGGGCTCCCCGGACGACTGGTTCTCGGAACATCCCGCCACGGCGACGGTCATCAGCAGGGCTGCGGCGGCGGCCCGCACTCGCATTCTCATGGCTACCCCAGACTTAAGCGGCTCATATTGTGGTCGTGGTTGCTTAATATGGGACGCTACTGTGAGGCGGTTTACAACGTCAAGAGTTTCGACCGATGGCCTCTAGACACAGACAGTAGCCAGAGTCGGGCAGGTGCCCCCAGCACGCATCGAGGAGACACCGACCGTGAAGTACCTGAACAACCCAGTAGACGCGGCGAATCCGGAATCTGGGTCGGAAGCAACGCCATCCGGGCCGGTGACTGAAAGTGGCGGACAGGCGATGCCATCCCGACTCTGCTCACCGAACTGTTACCCACGAACGACGACCGAGCGGGCGTGGACCGTCGCCGACACGATCCGCTACGCCCTCGGCGTCGGTGCCGGACAGACCGACCCCGCCGACGAACTCCGCTTCACCACCGAGAACTCCACCGGCCACCGGCACGCCGCGCTGCCGACCTTCGCCACCCTGCTCGCCGCCGAACCGCCATACCTCGGCGAACCGGCCGTCGTCCGGCACGCCGGTGAGACCCTGACCCTGCACCGGCCGCTTCCGCCCGCCGGCCACGCCCGCGTCACCGCCACCGTCACCGGCGTGTACGACCAGACCAGCGGGGCCCTGGTCCACCACCGCTCGGAGGTCCACGGCCTCGACGGCGCTCCGCTGGCCACCGTCGAGCGGGCCATGTTCGTCATCGGCGCCGGCGTTTTCGGCGGACGGCGCGCACCGGTCACCGCCGGGCAGCGGCCGGCGGGACAGCCCGACCACACCGCCCATCATCGGATCCGCGCCGATCAGGCCCTGCTCTACCGGCTCAGCGGCGACCGCAATCCGCTGCACTCGGATCCGGCCGTGGCCCGTGCCGCCGGGCTGCCCGGTCCGGTGCTGCACGGGCTGTGCACGTACGGCTTCGCCGCCCGGACGCTGCTGCACGCGGTGGCCGACGGGGATCCCGACCGGATCCACCGGATCAGCGCCCGGTTCAGCGCGCCACTGTTTCCCGGCGACACCCTCACCGTGCTGGTGTGGCGGCGGCCGGGTGGTGCGCTCTTCCAGGCGGCCGACGGTCGGGGCCGGCCGGTCCTCGACCGGGGTGTCTTGGAGCTGCGCCGCGGACCAGCGTGACGGCCGACCGGCAGGACGTCGCCGCCGACGGACCTACGGGACCAGGACGATCTTTCCCACGTGACGCCGGTGGGCGAGTTCGTCCTGGGCGTCAGCGGCCTGGTGCAGCGGGAAGGTCGTCGCGATGACGGGTGCGATCTCACCCCGCCGGGCCAGGTCCATCAGGAGTTCGAAGTGTGCGGGGGTGTGCATCGCGGAGCCGATCAGCTGCGCGTTGTGCAGGTAGAGGCGACGCACGTCGAAGCCCACCTGGTAGCCGCCGAGCGCGCCGGCGACGACCCATCGACCGCCGTCGCGCAGCAGGGGCAGACCCTCGTCCACGAGGTCGCCGGCGACGACGTCGAGCCCGACGTCGATGCCCTCCGGGGCGACGGCGCGGACCTGCCCGACGACATCCTTCGCGCGGTCCACCACGTCGTGCGCCCCCGCCGCGCGCACCGCGTCGATCTTTTCCCCGCTGCTGATGGCCAGCACCCGCGCGCCGCGTGCCCGCGCGATCTGCACCAGCGCCAACCCCACGCCACCGGAGGCGCCCGAGACCAGGACGGTCTCCCCTGGGCGCAGCCGACCCCGCTCGATCATGCCCAGCGCGGTGCCGTACGCCGTGGGCAACGCGGCGAGCTGGTCGTCCGTGAGCGGTGACCCGGTCATGTCGTGCACCTGCCATGCCGGTGCGGTCACGTACTCGGCGTAACCACCGTCGCGTTCGCTGCCCATCAGGCCGACCGGGTTCGCGTCCGGCCCGTCGGTGTCGTAGATCGCCGGATCGACGACCACGCGGCGTCCGACGAGGCCGGCGTCCACGCCGGGCCCGACGGACACGACCCGTCCGGCCACGTCGGCGCCCTGGATGCGGGGGAACTCGATCGGCCCCCGCCAGCCCGACCGCGCCGTCGGATCCCCCGGGCGGCCGTAGGCGCCCTCCCTGGTCCACAGGTCGGTGTTGTTCACCGCCACCGCGCTGACCCGGACCAGCACCTCCCCCGCCGCCAGGGCGGGCACCGCCACCTCCGCCTCGGTCAGCACGTCCGGCCCACCGTGCCGGGCGATCCGCATGGCACGCATCGTCGTCGGCACCGCCATGGCTGCCCCCTCCGCAAGTACACTGATCTGTGAACCACAACCGTACAGCGATCGGTGCGGAGGAGCCCCCGATGCCGGAAACGCGGGCCCGGACCCGGGCTGGCCAGCGGATCCTCGCGGCCGCCGAGGAGCTTTTCTACGAGCGTGGCATCACCGCCGTCGGCGTGGATCTCATCGCCGAGCACTCGGGTCTGACCAAACGGACCCTGTACAACCAGTTCGGCTCGAAAGACCACCTGGTGACCGCGTATCTCACCGAGCGCGACCAGCGCTGGCGCGCACTCGTGCGCGACACCGTCGACGCGTGCGATGATCCGGTCGAGGCGGTCACCGCACCGTTCGACGCGCTGCGGAGCTGGGGCAGGACCAGCACCCGCGGCTGCGCGTTCATCAACGCGCTCGCCGAACTGCCCGACCCGGCCCATCCCGCCCACCGCATCGCCGCGAACCAGAAGCACTGGTTGCTGGCTCTGTTCGGCGACCTCGCCACCGCGGCGGGCTGCGCGCGGCCCGTGCCTCTCGCCACCCGGCTCCTCGTGCTGCACGAGGGCGCTCTCGCCACCCGACCACTCGCCCTCGACACCCTCGGGGAAAGCACCGAGCTGGCACGTAACCTCGTTCGCGCCAGCCTCCGGACCGGCGGACGGGACGGCGCGCGACGATGATCCGACGTCAGTCGTCGCCGACGACCTTGACGTCCTTCCAGAACGCGACCCGGTCGCGGATCATTTCGGCCTCGGGCAGCGGCTGCGGGTAGTACCAGACCGCGTCCACGCTGGTCTGCCCGTCGTGCTCCAGCGTGTAGTACGACGCGGTGCCCTTCCACGGGCAGACCGTGTGGGTGTCGGAGTCCCGCAGCAGGTCGTCGCGGAGCGCGGCACGGGGAAAGTAGTGGTTGCCCTCGACCACGACGGTGTCCGGGCTCTCGGCGATGACCAGGTCGTTCCAGACGGCTTTCGGCATGTCTCCCAGACTAGGTCGGCGCACGGCCCGGCGGCGGCTCGTGCCTCGTCCGCAACGGTCGACTGGCGCTTGTCGGCGGCACGGCCGACCGCGCCGAGCGGCACGATTCGATGGGAGCGGTGTGGGGACGCGGCGCTAGCGCGGCACCTCGTGCAGCGTGACGGCGTCGAGCCGACCGTCGGCCAGTTCGGCGGTGAGGTACGTCGCGTACGGCTGACGGCGCCGGTCGGTCGGCGAGCCGGGATTGAGCAACCGCAGGCCGCCGGGGGCCTCGCTGTCCCAGGGGATGTGGGAGTGGCCGAAGACGAGCAGGTCGCAGTCGGGGAAGCGAGCCGCGCACCGCCGCTCCCGGCCGCTGGCCGGCCCGGTCTCGTGCACCACCGCGATCCGCATCCCGCCGATGTCCGCGCGGGCGATCTCCGGCAGTCGGGCCCGCAGGTCGGGACCGTCGTTGTTGCCGTGCACGCCGATCAGCCGGGCACTGCGCCGCTCCAGGTCGTCGAGCAGGGCGGCGCTGACCCAGTCGCCGGCATGGATGACCAGGTCTGCGGCGTCGACGGCGGCCCACAGCCCGGGCGGCAGGTCACGGGCACGTTTCGGCAGGTGGGTGTCTGCCATGATGACCAACCGCACCCGGTCAGCGTAGCCCCGCCCCGGCCCCGGCCCGCCCGCGTCGGACCACCCCACCGCCGAGGGGGTCAGACGCGACCGCGTACGAGCGGCAGGAAGACCTCGTCGACGATCTCGACCAGGGTCTCGTCGGGAACCGGAGGGGTGCCGCGCATCGCGTACTCGGCTCTCAGCAGCATCATCGGCGTCGCCGCGACCCGCGGGTGCACGGCCGTCGGCGGTGCCTCACCGCGAGCGACCGCCCGGTCGAGCATGGTCAGCCAGGCGCGGTCCATGGTGTCCGCGCCTGACCGTTGGCGCATCAGGTCGAGCAGCGCCGGGTCGTCCGCCGCCGCGGCCAGCAGGCTGCGCAGGACCGCTCCGTGCGGCGAGGACCACGTCTCGTTCGCCTTCCGCAGCATCTCGAGCGCGTCGCCCCGCAGGGTGCCGGTGTCGGGGTTCGGCATCGCGACGTCGGAGAGATGGCGGTACGCGGCGATGCCCAACGCCGCCCGATGCGGCCATCGGCGGTAGATGGCGTTCTTGTTGGTCCCCGCCCGGGCGGCGACCCGGTCCATGGTCATCCCCGCGTAGCCGGACCGGCGTAGTTCCTCCGCCGCCGCCCGCAGGATCGCCCCTTCCAGTTCCTCGCCCCGGCGTCTGGTGCCCATGCCTTGCAGGGTACTAGACGTACCCTATAAGGTACGCCACGTACCCTTTGGTGAGGAGAGCTGCCGTGCGCGTCTTCGGCATGAACTACGACACCGGCTTCGTGAGCGCCGGTTCCACCACCCACGAGCCGTTCGATCCCGAGACGGTACGGCGCGACCTGCGCGTCATCCGCGAGGAGTTGCGCTGCGACGCGGTACGCATCACCGGCGGTGTCCAGGATCGACTGGAGCTGGCCGCGCGACTCGCCGCCGAGACGGGGCTCGAGGTGTGGTACTCCCCCTTCACCAACGGCCTCGACCGCGCCGGACTGATGGCGTTCCTGCTCGACGGCGCCGAGCGGGCCGAGCGGCTCCGCCGTACCGGCGCCTCGGTCGTGTACCTCACCGGCTCCGAGATCTCCCTGTTCACCGACGGTTTCCTGCCCGGTCGCGACCTGGCCGAGCGGCTGGCACTGTTCGCGGATCCGATGCGGATGCGGGAGGCGGTCCCGGTTGCCCGAGCCGCCGTACGCGACTTCCTCGCCGAGGTGGTGCCCGGGGTGCGGGAACGCTTCGGCGGCCGCGTCGGCTACGCCTCGATCCCGCTGGAGGGTGTCGACTGGACGCCGTTCGACATCAGCGCCAGCGACGCCGGCTACCGTGACGCGACAAACGCCGCGGCGTTTCCGCAGACCCTGGCCGCGGCGGTGGGGCAGGGCAAGCCGTACGCGGTTACCGAGTTCGGCTGCTGCACCTTCCGCGGCGCGGCCGACGTCGCGGGCGCGACGGAGCCGGTGGAATACGACGAGCAGGGCCGTGCCACGCGGCTCACCACCGAGCTGGAACGTGACGAGCAGGGCCAGGCCCGCTACCTGCTGGATCTGCTGCGCGATTACGAGCGTGGCGGGGTGGAGGCGGCGTTCGTGTACACGTTCGCGAACCGGCACCTACCGACCACGGAAGACCCGGCGCACGACTACGACCTGGCCGCGCGCGGGATCGTACGGGTGCTGCCGGACGGCTCGTGGACGCCGAAGGCCGCCTTCCACGCCCTGGCCGAATACGGCCGCATTCGTGCGAAGGCCTCGACCTGCTCCTGACGCGCGGCAAGCGGTGAAATCTGTTCACCTGGTGCGCGCCGCGTTGACCCGTGCCGCCGCGTCGTGGAGCCTCAGGCGGCTCCGGCGGCGGCCTGCGCGTCCCACATGCTGACCACCACGCCGAACACGAAGAGCTGCACCGGCGTCGCGAGCCCCGGCAACTCGATCGCGATGTCGCCGCGCCAGACGCTGGCCCTGCGAGCTTCCCCGCGATCAGGGTAGGCAACAGGACCTGCGGGTGGCGCGCGGCGGACATCGGGCACCGCGACCGGCGACCACGCGGCAGCCAACCCTTGCTCCTCACGCGGCGTGATGCCCGATAGTCGTGCCATGGCGGAGCAACTGACCGTGGGACGGGTCGCGGAGCTGGCCGGCGTCAGCGTCCGCACCCTGCACCACTACGACGAGATCGGCCTGCTCGAACCGTCCACCCGCACCTCGGCCGGACACCGCGCCTACTCCGCCGACGATGTGGAGCGGCTCCGGGAGGTGCTCACCTACCGGCGGCTCGGCTTCGGGCTGCGGGAGATCGCGGAGCTGGTCGACGATCCGACCACCGACGCGGTCGCGCACCTGTGCCGGCTGCGGGGCCTGCTGATCGATCAGCGCGATCGCGCTGCCGCCATGGTGACGGCCATCGACGGGGAGCTGGACGCGCGAGCGAGGGGAATTCGGACGACACCGGAGGAACAGTTGAGAGTGTTCGGGACGCAGTTGTACGACGCCATCGGATCCGCCTACCCGGCGACCCGGCGCACCGAGCCACGGATCGCCGCGCGCATCTGGGCCGCCCTGGGTGACGCCCGGACGGTGCTGAACGTCGGAGCCGGCACCGGCTCGTACGAACCACCCGACCGCGACGTCACGGCGGTGGAACCGTCGGCGGTCATGCGGGCGCAGCGGCCCCCGGGCGCGGCACCGTGCGTGGCCGCGGCCGCGGAGCGCCTGCCGTTCGAGGACCAGTCCTTCGACGCCGCGATGGCGGTCAGCACCGTCCACCACTGGCCCGACCCGGTCGCCGGGCTGCGCGAGATGCGACGGGTGGCCCGCCGCGTGGTGGTCTTCACCTACGACGCCGACGACACCCGCTGGCGGCAGCGGTTCTGGCTCACCCGCGACTATCTGCCCGAATTCGCTGACCTGCTCGTCGGTTGGCCGTCGCTGGCCGACCTGACCGGCGCGATCGGCGGACGCGCCGAGCCGGTGCTGGTGCCGTGGGACTGCGTCGACGGGTTCTTCGAGGCGTACTGGCGCCGGCCCGAGGCGTACCTGGACGAACACGTCCGCCGCGCGGTGTCGGTGTGGACCAGGGTCGGACCGCAGGCCGAGCAGCGGGCGGTCAGCGGACTCCGTGACGACCTGTCCTCGGGTCGGTGGGCTGAGCGCAACCGAGACCTGCTCGCCCTCGACACGGCAGAGCTCGGTCTCCGCCTGCTCGTCGCCTGACGCCTCCGCGTCGCGATCAGGTGCGCCCATTCATGGCAGCCCGGATCCGCAGCCACGACGGGTCGCTGTCTGACGCGTCGGTGACCATCTCCAGATCATCCGACTGCCAGGTCCGGATTCCGTCGGTCAGGTCAAGCTGGTCCACCTCGATGACCGGGGCCTCAACGGTCCCGGCGAGGAACTCGGTGACCGCGGCGGCTGACGCCCCGGCTGGGCTGGTCCGTCTCCCCGACAGCACCAGAAGCGTGCCGCCGCCGGCGACGATCAGCTCGCCGGTGGCGAAGGCCGCCAGGGCGGTCACCCTCGACCCGGGTAGCACCTCGTGCTCGGTCACCTGTTGTCCGTCGATCTCGAACTCGACGACCGCACCCTCCGGCGTACCGATCCAGAGAACACCCGGCCCGAACGCGACGTTCTGGCGCGACCAGGCGTGCATTCCGTCCAGCCACTCCTGCGGGTACGGGTACCCCGGACTGGGCTCGCCGAGCACCAGGCCAAGCACCCGGCGCAGCGACGGGAACTCGAACAGCTCAAGTGAGTTGTCGTAGGCGTTGCCCCGTACCGCGAAATGCCGCCCGTCCGGGCTGAAGATCGGCGTCTCGTAGCCGTCGCAGTCGAGGATCAGCGCCCGCCGCATAGGCCGCAGCACAGCCTCGGTGTCCCGGCAGAAGAGCACCAGGGTGGCGCCCTGATCGCTCTGCAGGGTGGCCACCAGGCCACCGCCCGGGTGCGCCGCGACTCCGGTGTCCCATTGCGGGCCGACCGTGGTTGCGCCGGAGGCGATGTCGAGAACGATGGAGGAGCCCCAGCCGTCCTCGCCGCCGCCGGGCGACAGCCAGAGCGTCTGACCGTCCGGACTGAACGCCACATCCCGTTGGTGTGCGGTCGGCGCAACGCCGTCGATCGCAGTGGTACCCGAGGGAGTCCAGCAGACCGTGCTGGCGCCATCCACTACCACCAGCCGCGGCTCACCGGGATGCCAGGCGGCAGACGGTGTCCGCTCGAACCGGTCATGGCCCACGGCGTCATAGCCGGCCGAGTCCGCGCCGAAGCCGCCAACCTCACGCAACTGCCCGACCGCGTACTCCCAGATCCGGATCGCCGGGCGGTCGGCGTCCCAGCCGGCGATCAACGGCAGTCTGGGGTGGCACAGCAACCGATCGAGCGTGGCTTTGGAGGCCACCTGGGCCAAGGTTTCCACCGGCACACCGTACCGGCGCGAAGCGGATGCCCAGCCCGTCGGATCGAACCAGCGCGCCGCTGCGGGAAAGAGTGCGGCTGCGGCCGGCTGCGGCGTGGATGGCGCCACGGTCGAGGGGCGATTGTCAGTGTCATGGTGCGGCGGGACTGTCAGAATCGGACTCAACGAGCCGGTACGGAACTGGTCGAGGGGAAGACATGAGCGACTGGAACGACAAGGTCATCGCCGAGTTTCGCGCCAACGGCGGTCAGGTGGGCGGGCACTTCGCTGGCCAGCCGCTGCTGCTGTTGCACACGGTCGGCGCCAAGAGCGGCCAGCCCCGCGTACACCCGATGATGTACCAGAAGGTGGACGGTGGCTATGCCGTGTTCGCCTCCAAGGCCGGCGCGCCCACCAACCCCGACTGGTATCACAACCTGCTCGCGCATCCGCGCACGCGAGCGGAGATCGGCACGGACACGGTCGAGTTGGTCGCCCGGGTCGCCGCCGAAGACGAGCGGGAGCGGATCTGGAGCGCGCAGAAGGCGGCGTACCCGTTCTTCGCCGACTACGAGCGGAAGACCAGCCGCCAGATCCCGGTCGTCGTGCTGGAACCGGCACCGTAGCGAGCGACGATCGACGTCCAGGGACGGCACTCGGGAAGGCCCAAAGAGGACTCCACCAAGGTCCGGGTCAGGCTCGGGTGAGAATGGTGATGCCGCAACTGGAGGCGATCAGCACCGACCGCCAGGCCGTCGGGCGCGGTCGCAGGGTGGTGCCAGGGTGGTGGCGGCGGGCCGACCGCCAGGGCGCGGAACCGGGCGCTCAGCGTCTCGGCGTGGCTCATGGCGAGCCGCCGTCGGCGGCACCGGACGGATCAGCGCCGATCACGGCCCCGATCTCGGCCGGCAGCGGATAGACCCGCTCGGTGGGTAGCAGGGCTGCGGCACCGGCGTCATCGCCGGCGACAAGTCGATCACGTATCGCGTGCGCCAGGCCGGTCACCTCGGCGATGGCGACGATCCACTCGTCGAGGTAACGGTCGACCGCCTCGCCGGACAGCCCCACCTGCAACGACCGGTACGGCAGCGGTCCGAGGCGCAGCGACCGCTCGGGATCCCACTGCACCCGCACCGGACTGGTCTGCGCCCGCCGCGTCCACGCGGCACGGTCCGGGTACACGCTTCGGTCGAAGTGACTCAGGCCGGCTGCCGCCAGAGCCCACTCGAAGCCGCTGCGCCGGATCTCGACCGCCAGCACCCGCTCCTGGCCGGGCTTGGACGCCCACCCGCACCGATACATCATCCACAGGAACGACGGCTTGATCCAGGTCATCCGGTCCCGTTTGAACGGCGCCACGAACCGCCCGGCCGCCAGCGCCGGCACCGCGATCTCCGGCGGGTACGCCTGGTAGACGGTGACGGTGTCGGCGGTGTACCGAGCCCGAACCTGCCTGTCCCGAACGTCCACGCCCGAGATCATCGCCGATCCGGCTGGCGGTCATCCACCGGATTCCGGGTCCTGGTCACCGCGCTGACCTCAGCCGTGACGCCAGCTTTGCGCGAGGTACCGGCCTGGTGCCGGAGGCACGGCTACTTTGCCGCGATCTTCTCGTGCAGCCCGGCGACGGGTCGATGTGCCGATCAGCCGGCCAGCTTCTCGAAATGCTCGGTCGTCGTGTCGTAGTACCTCGTCGTTTGGCCGAGGCGCGTCATGCCGAGCCGGCGGCAGACCGCCTGGGAGGCATGGTTGTCCGGATTCGTGACCGCGATGACCCTCGTCAGACCTCGGCCGAACACGTCGTTCAGAGCCGCCGCCGCTGCTTCGGTGGCGTAGCCGTGTCCCCAGGCGTCCGGATGCAGGTGCCAGCCGATCTCGACATCGGCCGGCCCGCCGGCAGGTTCGCCAACCGACAGGGGAACCGGTTTGAGCAGAAGGTTTCCTACCAGTTGGCCGTCGGTAGCGGTGGTCATGGCCCAGATCCCGTGCACCGGATCGTCGATGGCGCGTCGGCGTGCGATCGAGGCGAGAGCCTCCTCGCGGCTGTTCATGGTTGTCGGCTGCGCGCCGAGAAACCGCACGACCTCCCAGCGCGACTCGAGGTCCAGCAGGAAGTCGGCGTCCTCGTCACGCCAGGGACGCAGCAGCAGGCGGTCGCTCGCGATGGTGCGCATCTGGTCCAACCTAGTGTTCCGGCCGGGGGCCGAGGGCCTGCGGAAGCGGATGTCACCGTGGCGGGCGGGGCTCGATGACACTGCTGGCCCGGTACTCGGCAACGATCTCGGCGAGGATACGTTGGCCGTCCGCGTACTCTGCCGCGTCCTCAACAGCGTCGAACGTGTAGGAGCAGGTGGCGAGGGTTTTCCAGAGGGCCCAGCCACGGCCACGCGCCCACGTCGCGTCATCCACCGACAGCCGGGTACGGAATGCCTGCCGGCCATCGGCGGTCAGCAGCGTCCAGGCGATCGCGAGATCGCAGGCCGGGTCGCCGACGCCGCACGTCCCGAAGTCGATGACGGCCGCCAACTGGCCGTCAGCAAGGAGCAAGTTTCCCTGGGCGACGTCACCATGGAACCAGCGGTCGACACCGTCCCAGCGGGCGCCGAGGGCCGTCGCCCAGATCTCGCGCACCAGCTCGGCGTCGACGCGGTCGCCCAACTCGACGAGCGCCTGCTCGACCATCTTCTCGTAGGTGCGCAGGGTGCCGCCCCGGAACCAGTTGTGGACCCCCGGCCGCGGACCACCAGCGGCGTCGACGGCTTGCAGGGCCGCCAGGAACTCGGCCAGGTCGACCGCGAATCGCACCGGGTCGGCGATACGGTCCGAGCTGGCCGGCTCGCCGTCGAGCCAGCGGTAGATCGACCACGGGTGCGGATAGCCCGCGTCCGGCTTGCCTCTCGCCACCGGGATCGGGATGGGCAGCGGCAGCCGATCGGCGAGGGTGGGCAGCCACCGATGCTCCTTGTCGACCGCCAGGGCGTACTCGGCAGCGCTGGGCAGACGCACGAGCATGTCGGAGCCGAGGTGGAAGGTCCAGTTGTCCCAACCGCCGTTGGCCACCGGCTCGATCGGGAGGTCGGCCAGGTGCGGGAACTGGTCGGCGATGAGCCGACGCACCTGCTCCGCGTCGACGGTGACGCGCTGCGGCAGCGGACCGAGATCCGGAACGTCACTCACTGACCCGTCCTCGCCTGACTCTTGGTTTGAGCGCAATGTACGCGGGCGGCGGCAGCCTGTCGGTCATGAGCGGCTGGGCGGCTCGACCATGACGCGGCGGTGGCCGCCGGATAGAGGATAGGCGCGCCAAGTCGTCGAATGTGGCGTACGGTGCGGTGGCACCCGGTTGTCGGTGAGGTCGCTATGGATGAGCAGGACTTCTGGACACGGATGGAGTTCCGCATCCGCGCCGAGTTCCAGGGCTTCGCGGACCGGCGTCTTCGGTGGTACTGGTGTGATGGTCTGGTAGCCGAGCAGTACGAGTTACTGACCGCCGATCCGTGTATCCGTGGCCGGGCCTGGTCCGGGCCCAGTGGCCAGGAGCCTTGGCGGTTCGTGCTGCGCATCGGCCGGGGCGCGCGGACGCGTGCGGAGATCCCTTGGACCGCGCTGCTTCCCGGCGAGCAGGCAACGGGATGGCTGTCGGCCGATCCGCGACGCAGAATCATGCTGATAAGCCCGCTGGTCGGCTACCCCGAATGACCATTCGATGCTGCCGTGTGGCGCTCGTCACCTGGCTCTGTGCGACAGTGGCTCATGCCGTTGCGCAGGTACGACCTCAGAGCGTCAATCGCGGTGTCCGACATCGAACGGGCAGTCGCGTTCTACGAAGGCAAACTCGGCCTTCAGGCAGTGCGGTCCGGACCCAGCGCGGACATCCCCGACGGCAGCCGCATCTATGGTTGCGGGGGCAGGCCGGCCCTGAATGTCTACCAGTCGGTCACCGCCGGAAAGAGCCCCGCGACACTCGCGACCTGGTACGTCGACGACATCGACCAGATCGTCGACGAGCTCGTCTCGTCCGGCGTCGAGATCATTCGGTACGACCAGTTGGAACATGACGCCAGGGGAATCACCGCGCGGGCCGGCGGTGGGCGCATCGCGTGGTTCCAGGATCCGGACGGCAACACCTTCGCCCTCGAAGCCGACGTCTGACGACCCGGCTACAGATTCCCGGACTCCGGCCACTCGGACCAGTGGGTGTTCGGCGGTGCGCCGGGGGCGTACCGGGTGGGATCGCCGGTGGCCAGCACGTCGGCGATCTGGCGGAAGGTCTCCGACTCGCTGGGGCGCAGCCCGGGCGCCACGTCGGGATGGTGCCACGGCGCGCCGACGCGCGCTACCGGCGTCGGTTGCGGGGGTGGTTCCTGGCCGTCCGCTCGTTGCCGCGTCGGTAGTTGCCGGTGAGGCGCGCCATCAACTCCTGCGGATCTTCCTCGTGCACGTCGAGCAGGAATCGGGCCGCGGCGGCGCCCCTGAGCACCACGGCGGGGCGGCCGTGGTGGAGCAGTTCCACCTCACCGTTCTTGCGGAGGCGGTAGGTGAATCCCTCAGGCACACCGGGCATCGCCGTATCGTCCTCGCAGGTGGAGCCGCACGCGACCGAATTACGCTGCCCGGCCGGACCGGGTCGGCCTCGGGCACCGGCGATGCTTCGTCGACCCGGTCGTGGGATGCTTCTTGCATGCCGTCCTATCCACCCACCTTCGCCGACCAGGTCGTCGCACAGCCGGCGAAGGCCCAGTTCGAGACGTTCATCGACGAGCACCGCAGGGCGCTGACCAGCTGCCTGGACGGGCTGACCGAGGAACAGGCACGCCGGTCGTTGGTGGTCTCCCGGACCACGCTGCTGGGTCTGGTGAAGCACGCGACCTTCGTGGAGAAGGTCTGGTTCGACGAGGCCGTCACGGGCCGGTCGCGCGCGGAGATCGGCATCCCGGCGACGCCGGACGAATCGTTCGTCCTCGACGACGACGACACGATCGCCAGCGTCCAGCAGGCGCACCGCGAGGCCTGCGCGGCGTCCCGCCAGGCGACGTCGTCCCTGGGGCTGGACGACATTTTGCCCGGCAACCGGCGCGGCCCGCTGCCACTGCGGTGGGTGTATCTGCACGTGCTGCGCGAACTCGCCCAGCACTGCGGGCACGCCGACATCCTCCGCGAGCAGCTCCTGCACGAGTGAGCCGCGGTGTCCCGGACACCAGCACCTTGCCGTACGCGGCCCGCATGCCGGCGGCGAAGGCCCGGTGCAGCCCCTCGATGTCAGTGGTGAGGACGAGACAGGAGCCGTACGACTGTTCCGGGTCGAAACCGGCGATCTCGAAGAAGTGCAGGTGCAGGTCCTCCCGCCGCAACGCCGCGTACGGGTTGGGTTTGCGCTGCTGGTACGTCGGGTGGAAGCCCAGCACCTGATAGAAGGCGACGACGTCGTCGACGGACGGACACGGCAGCAGGGGTACGGTCACCTCGTTGGCCATGGCACCTTCCTATGCGGCATGGGACGCCCGTCGCACATGGAAATGGCCGACCGTCCGGATCGACCATCCGATCGGCCGACCGGGCAGGTGCCCGACCGCGTCCGACACCCGCCGACAACGGAGGTCGTCCGATGCCGCTGCCCCCGGACAGCCATGTGCACAGCGAGTGGTCGTGGGACACCCGGGTCGGTGACATGGAAGGGTCGTGCGCGCGGGCCGTCGAACTCGGTCTGCCGGCGATCGCCTTCACCGAACACCTGGACCACACCGCGTGGCGGGTCGCGACCGAGGGTCCGTACGTCTCGGACCACCTCACCTCGCTCGCCGACCCGGGCGGGACACTGACGCCGCCCGCCTTCGACGCGGCCGGATATCTGCAAGCGGTGGAACGCTGCCGGGAGCGGTTCCCCCAGCTGCGCATCCTCAGCGGTCTTGAGCTGGGTGAGCCCCATCGCCACGCCGATCAGATCGCGCGGGTGCTGGCCACCGGCCGGTTCGACCGCCTCCTCGGTTCCCTGCACACGCTGCCCGATCAGGGCGGCTTCGCCGAGCCCTGGGCGATCTACCCGCACCGCGATCCGTACGAGGTGGTCCGCGCGTACCTCGCCGACGTCGCCACCATGGTCACCACCAGCGACACGTTCGACGTGCTGGCGCACATCGACTATCCGGTCCGCTCCTGGCCGACCGACGACGTCGGCCCCTTCGATCCCACCGTCTTCGAGGACGAGTTCCGCGAGGCGTTGCGGGTGACCGCGCTGTCCGGTCGGGCGCTGGAGGTGAACACCCGGCTGCCGTTGCACGCGACCGTGCTCGGCTGGTGGCACGAGGAGGGCGGCGACGCGATCACCTTCGGCAGCGACGCCCACCTACCGGCCTTCGTCGGACACGGCTTCCGGGAGGCCGCGCAGCTGGCCCAGGCGCACGGCTTCCGACCCGGCAGGAATTCCCACGACCTCTGGGGTCGGAGGTGAGCGCCATCCGGCCGCCGACCGAGATCGTGCTGGTCCGGCACGCCCGGTCCGTCCCGCCGACCGCCGACGGTCCGGACGACTTCACCCGCCCGCTGACCAGGGACGGGCTGCGGCAGGCGCAGGAGCTGGTGCCCGCGCTCAGCGAGCCACGACCGGCGGCGGTCTGGTCCAGCCCGTACCGGCGCGCGATCCAGACCGTCCAGCCGACCGCCGACGCGCTCGGCCTGCCCGTACGCACCCGGACCGACCTGCGCGAGTGGGACGACGGCCTTGCCTTCACCGAGGTCTGGGAGTCGCATTACGTCAAGAGCTGGACGGATCTGTCCCACGCCCGCCCGGGCGGTGAGAGCCTCGAGCAGCTCGGCATCCGTGCCGTCGCCGCCCTGCGGGCACTCGCCCAGCACCACGCCGGCCGGGTGGTGCTCGTCGGCAGCCACGGCACCTTCGTCTGCCGGGCGTTGGCCGGTTTCGGCGTGCCCGTCAGCTGGGCCACGGTGCGGCGGATGCCGATGCCCGCGATCTACCGACTTCGCTTCACCGACCCGAGCACCGGTCCCGAGGTATCCGGATGGACCTGATCGACTCGGCCCGGAGCGGCCCGGTCACCGGCTCAGCCGGCCGCCACCAGGTAGGAGGCGGCCCCGGTGAGCCGGACGAACAAGGTTCCGGCCGCGGGTCAGGGCAGCTCGATCGGGAGGGTGATGCCGTCCAGGCTGTGCGGACAGGGACAGTCCCGCTCGACCGGAAGTGCGGCGACCGCGTCGAGCAGCAGCCCGCGCAGCCGCTCGGTGTTCTCACCGAAGACCCGGAACACCTCCTGCTGGGTCACCCCGTGACCGCTGTGCACACCGGCGTCCAGGTCGGTCACCAGGGCGATGGAGCTGTAGCAGAGGGCCAGTTCCCGGGCGAGGACCGCCTCCGGGTGGCCGGTCATGTTGATGACCGCGCCGCCGATCGCCGCATACCACCGGGACTCGGCGCGGGTCGAGAAACGTGGCCCCTCCACCACCACCATCGTCCCGCCGTCGTGGGCGGGCACCGACCGGCCGGTGGCGGCCGCCAGCAGGGTACGCCGACCGACCGGACAGTACGGATCGGCGAAGGAGACGTGCACCGCGCCCTGCTCGTAGTACGTCTGCACCCGGCCGCTGGTCCGGTCGACGAGCTGGTCGGGTACCACGAACGTGCCGGGCCCGAGGTCCGGCCGCAGGCCACCGACGGCGCACGGCGCGAGCACCTGGCGCACCCCGAGCGACCGCAGCGCCCACAGGTTGGCCCGGTAGGGGATCCGGTGCGCGGGATGCCGATGATCGCGGCCGTGCCGGGGCAGGAACGCCACGCTACGGCCGCCGACCTCGGCGATCGTCACCGCGTCGGAGGGCGCACCGTACGGTGTCCGGACGACGTGTTCGGTCGCGCCGTCGAGCAGCGCGTAGAGTCCCGAGCCGCCGATGACGGCGAGTTCCGCGGATGGGGACACGCTCACCTCCAGTTCGCTACCGGCCGGGTCACGGCCGCCTACCACGTGGTCAGCAGCAGGTGGTTGATCGTGAGGGCCACCGCTGCCTGCGCGGTGAGCCAGGTACGGCGGCCGGTGGCGGGAATCAGGGCGGCGCCGGCCATGAGCCACCCGGTGAAGGGCAACCAGATGCGTTCGACCTCGGCCTTGCTGTAGCCGGACAGGTCCGCGGCGACGATCGCCGCCGCCGCGGCGAGCGGCAGCAGCCAACAGGCGTACCCGAGGGTGCCGTGCCGCGGTCGCGGCAGACCACTGCCCGGCCGCCGCGACGAGACCGCCCGCCATCCGGCGACCCCCGCGCGGCGGAGGATGACGGCGACCGCCGGGCCGGCGGCGACGGTGACGATCGCCAGGTTGGCCCAGACCCAGTAGCCGTACGCGCGTCGGCTGGCGATGCCCTGGTAGTAGCGCTCGACGACCAGGTGGTAGCCGGTCAGCCAGTCGAAGCCGGCGACCGTGAACGCGCCCGCCACGAGCGCCGCACCCCCGAGCGCCCACCAGGCGGTGCACCGGTGCCGGTGGCCCAGGACCACCACGGCCACCGCGACCGGAACCATCAACACCAGCCCGTAGGAGAGGTAGCAGCCGAAGCCCAGCAGCGCGCCGCCGCCGAGCGCGCCGAGCGCGCTGCCCCGGGCGACGCCGTACGCCAGCAGCGCGACGCCGGTGGCGGTCACCCCGGCGAACAGGCCGTCGGCGGACACGCCGGACCAGACCGCTCCCGGGAACAACGCCGCGAACGGCAGCACCGCGCGCGCCGCGTCGTCGGTGCCGAGCAGCCGCACGGTGTGTGGCACGGCGACGGCGGTGAGCGCCGCCGTCAGGATGCACAGCGTCCCCGCCCAGCCGCCACCGCCCAACCCGACCCGGTCCAGCCAGACGAACACCAGCAGCGCTCCGGGCGGGTGCCCGGACACGTGGGTGGTCCAGGAGTCCGGTTGGAAGTCGAGGATCCGGGTGGTGAAGGTGCCCAGCATGGCCGGGATGTCGGTGACGCCGGGCACCTCGTGCAGGTACTCGTGGCGGGTGCTCAGCCGGCCGGCGATGCCGCGTTGCCAGCCGTCGACCAGGGCCAGGGACAGCGTCCACGCCAGCGCGGTGGCGTAGGACAGGACGAGCAGCCGCCGCCACGGCAGCCGGGCCGCCAGGGCGGGTCCGCGCCAGCAGACCAGGACGGCCACCGCCACGGCCAGCGGGGTTCCCGGGCCGACGTGGGGTCGCCAGTGCGCGAACAGCGGTGCCGCACTGGCGTGCACCGGACGTCCCAGCAGGTGCAGCAGGGCACCGACACCGGCGGCGGCGGCGAACAGTCCGACGGCGACGCCGACGGCGATCAGGTCGGCCCGTGCGGTGGTACGCCGCAGCCGGACGAGCAGCGGTGTGCTCATCCGCGCAGCGGTGCGTGGGCGAACTGCCGGACTCCGTCGGCGAGGTGGACCGCCGCGCGGAACCCGAGTTCGTCCTCCGCACGGGCCGGTGAGGCGACCACGTGGCGTACGTCGCCGAGCCGGAACTCGCCGGTGACCACCGGCGTGGGCCCGCCGGTGGCCCGGGCGAGTTCGGCGGCCATCTCGCCGATGCTGGCCGGCCGGCCGGAGGCGACGTTGTAGGCCCGCCAGCCGGTGCGGCTGCCGGTGGCCGTCACCGCGGCGAGGTTGGCCGCCGCCACGTCGTCGACGTGGACGAAGTCGCGTCGCTGTCGGCCGTCCTCGAACACGCGCGGGGCCCGGCCCGCCGCCAGCGCGGAGCGGAATATCGCCGCAACGCCGCTGTACGGCGTGTCGCGCGGCATGCCGGGCCCGTAGACGTTGTGGTACCGCAACGCCACCGCGGTGCCACCGGTCTGCCGGCACCAGGCCGCCGTGAGGTGCTCCTGCGCCACCTTGGTGGCGGCGTACCCGCTGCGCGGGTCCAGTGGCGCCTCCTCGTCGACGAGTCCCGGCTCCAGGGCGGCACCGCAGGCGGAGCAGGCGGGCTCGAAGCGGCGGGCGGCCAGGTCGGTGGCGGCGCGTGGGGCGGGGCGTACCGCGCCGTGCCGGACGCAGCTGTAGGCACCCTCGCCGTAGACCACCATCGAGCTGGCCAGCACGAGCCGGTGGATGCCCGCGCGGGCCATCTCGGCGAGGAGCACGGCGGTGCCGAGGTCGTTGCAGCCGACGTACTCGGGCAGGTCGTCGAGGTCCACGCCGAGCCCGACCATGGCCGCCTGGTGCACGACCACGTCGACGCCGGTCAGGGCGGCGGCGACGGCGGCCCGGTCGCGCAGGTCGGCCTGGCGCAGCGGGGCGCCGGCCACGGTGTCCGGCAGCGGTGCGCGGTGCGCGCCCGGGTGACCGGCGTCCACGACGGACACCTGATGGCCGGTCCGGTGCAGCGCGGCGACGACGTGGGTCCCGATGAAGCCGGCTCCGCCGGTGACGAGTACGTGGGTCACGGCGCCGACGCTAGAGCCCGACGGGCACCGGCGGCGGCCGTGACGGGCAGCCGTCAGCGTCTCGTAAGACTTCATCATCGGCTGGTAATACCTGCCCGGCTCGATGCTGGTTAGCGTCCGCGACATGACCGATGTGGTACTTCCCTGCCGGAACGAGGCACCGGCCCTGCCCGGCCTGCTGGCCCGGATACCGGCCGGCTACCGGCCGATCGTGGTGGACAACGGCTCGACCGACGACTCGGCCGAGGTGGCGCGGGCCCACGGCGCGGAGGTGATCAGCGTCGCCGAGCCCGGCTACGGTGCCGCCGTGCACGCCGGGGTCGAGGCGGCCGACCCGGCCGACGGGGTGGTGTGCGTGATGGACGCCGACGGCTCCTTCGACCCGACGCAACTGCCCCGGCTGGCCGGCTGCGTACGCACCGGTCAGGCGCAGCTGGCCACCGGCCGGCGCCGCCCGGTCGGACGGGGGGTGTGGCCGCTGCACGCCCGGGCCGCCAACGCCTTCCTCGCCCACCGGCTGCGCCGCACGACCGGCCTGGACGTCCACGACATCGGCCCGATGCGGGCGGTACGCCGCGACGACCTGCTGGCGTTGGGGCTGCGCGACCGGCGGTTCGGCTACCCGCTGGAGTTGCTGATCGCGGCGGGCCGGGCCGGTTGGCGGGTGGTCGAGATCGACGTCGACTACGGTCCCCGGGCGGCCGGCACCCGCTCGAAGGTGACCGGCACCCTGCTCGGCACGGCCCGCGCCGTGCGCGACATGAGCGCGGTGCTGGCCCGGTGAGCGCCGCCCAGGTTCTGGTGCTGGCCAAGGCGCCGACACCCGGACGCGTCAAGACGCGACTCTGCCCACCCTGCACCCCCGAGCAGGCGGCCCGGGTCGCCGCCGCCGCCCTGGCCGACACCCTGGACACCGTCACCACCGCCCCGGCCGGCGCCCGCGTTCTCGTGATCGACGGCGACCACCCCGCCCCGCCGGGTTGGGCCACGCTCCCCCAGCGCGGCGACTCACTCGGCGACCGCCTCGCCAACGCGTTCGCGGACGCCCGTACGCCCGGCACGCCCGCCGTGCTGATCGGCATGGACACCCCGCAGCTCCTCGTCGAACACCTCGACACCGCCCGGGAGCTGCTCGCCTCGGCGGACGGCCCGGACGCGGTGCTCGGCCCGGCCGTCGACGGCGGCTGGTGGACGTTGGGGCTGCGCGACCCCGGCCACGCCACCGTGCTGCGTACCATCGCCACCTCCACGGCGAGCACCGGCCAACACACCGTGGTCGCGCTGCGTCGGCGCGGCCTGCGGGTACGCCTGCTGCCCTGGCTGTCCGACGTGGACACCGCCGCCGACGCGCGCGCCGTGGCCAACCTGTGCCCGCCGGACAGCCGGTTCGCCCGCGCCGTCGCCGCCGAGGTGCCGCAGCCCGCACCGGTCGCCCGGTGAACGCCGTCGCGGTCTTCGACACCGCGCTCGACCGGGCCGCCGCCGGCATCCCGGCCGCCTTCACGGCGCGGCACGCCAGCGGCGAGGTCTACCGCTTCGACCCGGCCGCCTGGTGCCGGGACACGATCGCCGGAGACGATGCGTTGATCGGCTGCTGCACCGGTCACACCCTCGATGTCGGCTGCGGCCCGGGCCGGCTCACCAGCGCCCTCAGCCACGCCGGCCGGCCGGCCCTCGGTATCGACGTCAGCGCCAGCGCGGTGCTGCTGGCCCGCCGCCGGGGCGCGGCCGCGCTGCAACGCGACGTCTTCGGCCCGGTGCCCGGTGCCGGCCGCTGGCGGCACCTGCTGCTGGCCGACGGCAACATCGGCATCGGCGGTGACCCGCTCCGGTTGCTTCGCCGGTGCCGTCAGCTGCTGGCCGTCGACGGGCACCTCCACGTGGAGCTGGCACCGGCGGGTACGCCGGCCTGGTCCGGAACCACGACGGTGCGGACCCCGGACGGCGCCGACCGTACCCTGCCCTGGGCCTGCGTACCCCTCGACGACCTTCCGGAGCTGGCCGACGCCACCGGGATGCGGGTGGTCGACACCTGGACGGAGGCGGGGCGGTGGTTCGCCACCCTGGCCTCCCGATGACCGGCCGCGCGACGGTGCTGCGACGCCTCGCCCGGTGGTGCCTGGCGCCGTTACCGGCACCACCGGTGACGCTGCGGCGCGGACCGCTGCGCCCCGGAGTGTTCCGGTCCCGGCTGCGGTCGACCCGGCTGACCAGTCAGCTCGGCGTCGCCCTCGGCGTGGCGTTCGCCGTCTGCTTCGCCACCGGTCTGCTCAGCCACCTGATCCAACACCCGCCGGGCTGGTTCTGGTGGCCGGCCCGGCCGGTCGGGCTCTACCGGTTCACGCAGGGTCTGCACGTGGCGACCGGGCTGGCCTCGATCCCGCTGCTCGGCGCCAAGCTGTGGTCGGTGTACCCCCGCCTGTTCAGCTGGCCGCCGGTCCGCTCGATCGTCCACGCGGCCGAACGCGCCAGCCTCGGCCTGCTTGTCGCCGCGGCACTGTTCTTGCTGTTCAGCGGCTTGCTCAACATCTCCCGGTGGTACGCGCCGATGCCGTTCTTCTTCACCGCCGGGCACTACTGGGTGGCCTGGCTGGCGGTCGGTGGGCTGCTGGTGCACATCGGCGTGCACCTGCCGGCGGTCCGTGCCGCACTCGAACGCCCCACCGGCGAGCCACGGCGGGACGGGCTGAACCGGCGTACGCTGCTCGGCGGCGTCGCCGCCGCGTCCGGGCTGATCACCCTGACCACGGTCGGGCAGACGATCCGACCGTTGACCGGTCTCGCGGTGCTCGCCCCGCGCCACCCCGACGTCGGGCCGCAGGGACTACCGGTGAACCGGACCGCGGCCGGTGCCGGAGTGCGGGCGGCGGCCCTCGACCCGGCGTACCGGCTGCGGATCACCGGACCGGACCGCAGCGTCAGCCTGGACCTCACCGCCCTCGACCGACTTCCGCAGTACACCGCGGAGCTGCCGATCGCCTGCGTGGAGGGCTGGAGCGCCACCGGCACGTGGACCGGCGTCCGGTTGGGCGATCTGGTCGCGCTCGTGGGTGCCGATCCCCGACGCTCGTCGGCCTGGGTCGAGTCGTTGCAGGTCGGCGGCAGATACCGGGCCTGCACGGTGCCACCGGAACACGTCGCAGATCCGCTGACCCTGGTCGCGCTGCGGCTGGGCGGCGAGCCCCTGCACCTCGACCACGGCTATCCGGCGCGGCTGATCGCGCCCAACCGGCCCGGCGTGCTGCAGACCAAGTGGCTCAGCCGGATCACCGTGGTGAGGACAGGATGAAGACCCGGATCGTGCTGGTCGTCGGCGGTTGCCTGCTCATGGCGTACGCCGTCGTCGGTGCTCTCACCGACGCCGACCTGACGCCGGGCGGGGTGCTGCTCTTCCTGGCCGCGGTGCTGGTGGTGCACGACGTCGTCTGGATGGCGGCGGTGCTGGCCGTCGGTGTCGCGCTGACCCGCGTCCCGTCCCGGTACCGTCCGACGATCCGGACGGCCGTGATCACCGTCGCCGCGGTCACCGTGGTGGGACTCCCCCTCGCCCTGGGGTTCGGACGCGCGGCCGACAACTCCTCGGTGCTGCCGCTGCCGTACGGTCGCAACCTGGTCGGCGTCCTGCTCGCCGTCGCCGGCACCACGCTGCTGGCCTGTCTGGTGCGGCGACGCGGGACGGCGGCGGACCGTAAGGAATCCGAAAGACCCGCCGACGGTCGTCCGTGACCCGTGGTCGATAGCCTGGTCAGGATGGGACACCGGGTGTTAGTGGTCGACGACGACCCGACGGTCAGTGACGTCGTACGACGTTATCTGGAGCAGGCCGGCTGCGAGGTCCAACTGGCCACCGACGGCGCCGACGGCCTCGCCGCGATCGCCGCCCAACGTCCCGATCTCGTGGTCCTCGACCTCATGATGCCCGGCATCGACGGCCTTGAGGTCTGCCGCCGGATCCGGCGGCAGTTGCCCGACCTGCCGGTGGTCATGCTCACCGCGCTCGGTGAGGAGGCCGACCGGGTGCTCGGGCTCGAGGTCGGTGCCGACGACTACGTCACCAAACCCTTCTCGCCCCGCGAACTGGTGCTGCGGATCCGCTCCGTGCTGCGCCGCACCGCCGCGCACCCCACCGCGCCGACCGTCTCGGCGAAGCTGACCGACGCGACGCTGACCGTGGACAGCGCCCGCCGCGTCGCCACCCTGGATGGCGCGCCGCTGTCGCTCACCGCCCGGGAGATCGATCTGCTGATCTTCTTCATGCGCCATCCGGGACGGGCGTGGTCGCGTACCGACCTGCTGGACAAGGTCTGGGGATGGCAGTTCGGCGACCAGTCGACGGTCACCGTCCACGTCCGTCGGCTGCGCGAGAAGATCGAGAACGATCCGGCCGACCCGCAGCGCATCCGCACGGTCTGGGGCGTCGGATACCGCTACGACCCGCTCGAGGAGGACACGGCCCGGTGACCGACACGCTGCTCATCGGGCTCTACGCGCTCGCCGCCGGCGGGGTCGTCGGCCTGGCCGGCGCCGCGGCGCTACGGCTGCTGCGGGGCCGGTCCATTCTCGTGCACATCCTGGTGCTGCTCACCGTCACCGTCCTCGCCGTGGTCGCCGGAGTCGCCACCGTCGCGCAGGCGATGTTCCTGTCCGCGCACGACCTGTGGGTCGTGCTCGTCACGGTCAGCGCCTCGGCGGTGATCAGCCTCGCCGTCGGCGCCATCTTCGGCAGGCGACTCGCCGCCGCGGCGGTCTGGGCCAGGGCGGCCCGTGAACGCGAGCGGCGGCTGGAGGCCGGCCGACGCGAACTCGTGGCGTGGGTGTCGCATGACCTGCGGACCCCGTTGGCCGGGCTGCGGGCCATGGCCGAGGCTCTCGAGGACGGCATCATCCACGACCCGGCCGTCGTCGACGAGTACCACCGGCGCATCCGGCTGGAGACCGACCGGATGGCCCAACTCGTCGACGACCTGTTCGAGCTGTCCCGGATCAACGCCGGTGCGCTGCGGCTCATGCCCACCACCGTGCCGTTGGGTGACGTGGTGTCCGACGCGATCGCCGGCGTCGCGCCGCTGGCCGCCCGCCGCCGGATCCACCTGGTGGCCGCCGACAGCGGCTGGCCCGACGTCCGGGCCGGCGAGCGCGAACTCGCCCGCATCGTCAGCAACCTGCTGATCAACTCGGTTCGTTACACACCGGAGGACGGCAGCGTGCACATCGCCGCCGGCCACGAGACCGACAACGTGTGGCTGGCCGTCTCCGACACCTGCGGCGGCATTCCCGGCGAGGACCTGGACCGGGTCTTCGACGTCGCGTTCCGCGGTGAACGGGCCCGCACCCCCGCGGCGGCGGACTCAGGTGGTGGCGGCGGACTCGGCCTGGCCATCGTGCGCGGTCTCGTCGAGGCGCACGGCGGCCGGGTGAACGTCGCCAACACCGACCGCGGCTGCCGGTTCGAGGTACGCCTGCCCGCCACCTGACGGTCTGCCCTGGCGCCACGTCCCGGCGAGCAGGGCGTAGGTGTAGCCGTCCACCCAGCCCAGCTCGGCGTGCCAGGAGTCGCCGACACCGTGCTGCTCACGACGCATGCCGACCTTCTCGAGAAGCCGCACGGAGGGCAGGTTGTCCGCGAAACAGCCGGCGGTGATCCGGCGTACGCCCAGCCGGTCGAACGCGTACGCCACCATCGCGGTGACCGCCTCGGTCGCGTAGCCCTGCCCGCCGTACGCCGGGTCGAAGATGTAGCCGAGCTGGGCCTCGGTCCGCGCCGGCATGCCGGGTTGCCCCATGCCGTCGACCACGTCGAGCGAGACGGACCCGATCACCACGCCGCCCAGGGTCACCGCGACGCTGTGGTCGTCGGGTTCCTGCGCCGCGCGCCGCCAGGCCGCCCGGAAGGACGCCGGATCGACCTCGGTACGCAGCAGCCAGCGGGTGACCTCCGGCAGGTTGCGGTACTCCAGCATGCGGTCGACGTCCTCGTCCCGCACGGGACGAAGCTCGAGGCGTTCGGTGCGAAGGTGTGCGCTGCCCACGAGGTGGCAGGATAGCCGCCGGTCACGACCGCTGACGCAGCGCGCGCAGCACGCCGTGTCGGCGCAGGGCCCAGGCGAGGCGCCGGACGCTCGAATGCCGCACGAACAGCACCGCCGCCCGACGGATCAGGCCGAGCCGCTTGTCGCTGAACTGGTTGTCGATCGCCTGCCAGATCAGCTCGCGTACCTGGGCGCTGTCCAGCACCGCCCGCACCTCGCGCCGCACCGCGGGGTCCTCGGCCGCCGAGGCGATGGCCGCCGCCTGGTCCGGGCGGTCGACGATCGGCCGCACCGCCGCGACGAGCGGCCGGCGTACGTCGTCCTGCTCCAGCAGCAGCAACACGGCCGCACGGATCTCGACCGTGTCCAGACCGGATCGCAGCAGCCTCAACAGGCTGCGTTCCACCTCGCGGTCGTGATCTGGGACTGACAGCGTGGCCAGCAGCACCGACACCTCGTCGAGATCGATGAGGTGTCGCAACCCGCCCCGGAACTCCGGAATACCCCCGCAACCTGGAGCCCCTTGGCGAGATCGCGGTTCATGCGCCCTGCGCTACCCGGGTGCGGCGGTCAGCGAAACCTGCGGTCTGTCCGGCCGGATAGCGCGAATGGTTCAGTCGGTGCCGTCGGCGGGCAGGCGGTCCGGTAGCCCGAGCCGTGGGAACTGGTCGTCGTGGAACGTGACGATCTCGGCGATCGTCCCGCCGGTGACCCGCAGCACGTCGATGGTCAGCGGCAGGTACGCGCCCTCCCGCTTGCGCAGGTGGTAGAAGGCGACGGCGGGCTGCCGGTTGACCCGGGTCTCGACGGCACGCAGGCCCGTCATGCCCGCGAAGCCGCTGCTGACCCAGTCCTCGACCACCACGTCGCGGCCGACGTGCAGGCCCGGGGTGGGCGGCATCGAGCAGCGCACGTCCTCGCACAGCAGTGTGGCGAGACCGTCGATGTCGGTGGCCACGCTGGCCTCGGTGTAGCGGCGCACCAGTTCCCGCGTCCCGGCGTCCTCCCCGCCGCCGGTCCAGTCCTGCCGCTCGGCCGGCAGGTGCTCCCGCATGCCCGCGCGGGCCCGCTGCAGCGCGCTGTTCACCGAGTTGACCGAGTCGCCGAGCAGCTCCGCGACGTCCTTCGCCGGCCAGCCGAGCACATCCCGCAGGATCAGCACGGCCCGTGGGCGTGGCGCCAGGTGCTGGACCGCGACCAGGTACGCCAACTCGATCGTCTCCCGAGCGACGGCGACCACCTCCGGCTCGTCCTCGACGCCGGCGGCCAGCTCGTCGAGCAGCCGGTCCGGATAGGGCTGCAACCACCGCACCTCGCCGCCGGACGCCGGCTCCGGGCGGCACCTGGCGAGCAGATCCAGGCAGGCGTTGGTGGCGATCCGGTACAGCCAGGCCCGGAAGGTGGACCGACCGGCAAAAGTCTCCCGCCGCCGCCAGGCGCGCAGGAACGTCTCCTGCACGGTGTCCTCGGCATCCTCGAACGATCCGAGCATCCGGTAACAGTGCACGTGCAGTTCCCGCCGGTGCCGTTGCGCCAACCCCGAGAATGCCGGCTCGTCGATGTCCCCCAGGCCACCCACACCCAGTTCCTTCGGCCGCGTGTCCGCACTCATCACATCGTCCTCACGTCGTCGTGTCCCGTCGTAGGTATGACGGCTACGAGCGCGACAACTCATCACCCGGGTCGGTCCGCGGGTCGCTGGGCCGGGCGGCCCGAGGTGACGTTCCCAGCGTGCGCACCGCTGTCGAGGACAGCCGGGTCAGTCCCGGCCGCGCAGCCAGGAACACCGTGGGTACGCCGAGTGATCGGTTCATCGCGGCGAGTCGGTGCTCGGCCTGAAGGTCGCTGGTGTCACGCACCCCGCGGACGATCACCGACACCTCGTGGGCGTGGCAGTAGGCGGAGGTCAACCCGCGCCAGGCGACCACGGTGACGGAGGTCCACCCGACCGGAAGGACAGCCCGGACGGCGGCCGCTCGTCGCTCCTGGTCGGCACCCGGCTGCTTGTCGCCGTTGACGGCGACGAGCACGACCACGTCGTCGAAGAGGTCGCGGGCCCGGCGCACCACGTCGAGGTGTCCGGCGGTGAAGGGATCGAAGCTGCCGGGGTAGACGGCACGGACGCGTGCGCGACCAGGCCCGTGTCCTGTCGCAGGCCGTCCGGCGGGTGGTTCGGGCGTCACGACCGGGACCGACCGGACCGGGCCGTTGCTCCCCTGTCGATGCTCATGGGCCGACTGTAGATATCGGCCATCGGTCCGGGCGTCCCTGGGTGGGAAGGGCTTGACGCACCAACTCTCATGACGCATCGTCGATTGACACTCTCGAATGCCTTGACCACGGGGAGCACTGATGAAGGCCTTCGTCACCACCACCCTCGTCGCCGCCCTGCTGCTCCTGACCCCCGGCAGCGCGCCCGCTGACCAGCCGGCAGCCGACCCGTCCTGCACCGGCCAGATCCACCCGAACCCGGGGTTCGAGCGTGGCACCGACGGTTGGGAGGCCGGCCCCCGCATCGTCGTACTCGGCGACACCACCCGACCCGCGCGCACCGGCCGGGCATACGCCACCTTCGCCGGGTTGGACGTGACCCGCTCCGACCTGCTGCGTACCACCGTCACGGTGCCGGCCAACTGCGACCTGACGGTCCGCTTCTGGGTCCGGACCATCACCACCGAGACCAGCCGCGGCGACTACCTGAACGTCGGGCTGGCGGTCACCGGGATTCCCCCGAAGACCCGGTTCTCGCTGGCCTTCGACGGCGGACCGGAGTGGCGGCAGTACACCATGTCGACCGGGATCGCGGCGACCGAGCGCACCGCCACGGTCAGCTTCCTCGCCAGCGAGTCGGCCGGCAACGGCGTCACGGCCTTCGACGTCGACAACGTCACCTTCCGGTTGAGCTGACCCGGGCCTACGACGGTTGAGCCTCGACCGGCACGGTCAAGCCGTCGAGGTCCAACCGGCACCGCCGAGGGCCAGGCGGTAGGTACGCACGGTGTCGCCGTCCGGGGTGGGTCGCGCCTGGCCCGCGTCCCAGCCCAGACGCTCGTAGAACCCGGTCGCCCCCAGAGGTCCGGTAGAGGTCTGCGCCTCGACCCACCTCGCGCCGGTGCTACCGACCAGCTCGACGAACCGTGCGGCCAGCAGCATCCCGACGCCGCTCTTGCGCCAGTCCGGTCGCACCGCCAGCGCGGTCATGACCGCCACCTGGGGCGCCGACTCCGACTCGGCTCGCTCCCGGGTGCGCACGGTCGCCCGACGAGGCGACACCCGACGGGCCCACGGCCGGAACCGGGTCCGCACCACCCGCAGGGCGACCCGGGGCCGGAGAAGCAGCGCGGCCAGGCCGGCCAGGGCGAGGGACGCCATGGCCCGGCGGTCCCTCGCCACCTCGGTGGTGTACCCGGCATGATCGGCGGTGCCCAGCACGAACCCGACAATCTCGTCCTGTGGGGCAGCGGCGTCGATGACGACCATGCCCACCCCGTACCGCGATGTCAGGAACGTGCGGTGCCAACGACGCACGAAGCGGGCACCGAGCGACGGAAACAGCCCGATCGGAAGCAACTCGACATGGGCGCGGGACGTCGCCGGAAGATCCTCGCGTTCCGCCGGCCGCAGCACGAGCCGGTCCGCGGCGTGCTCCGGGGTCGACGGCGCGACGATACTCCACCGGAGATCGTCGATGATGCCTCGCGGGATGCGCATGACCTCAGCCTCCCTTCGGCAACGTCTACCCGCCCAGGGCGACCGGACACAGGGTGACCGCGGACAACCGGTCCCGTTGGCTGAACCCAGATCAACAGTGTCCGCGACAGACGGCCGGGTATCCGGAAGCGAAGGCGTCGCCGAGACTGGGAGAGCCTCTGGCGCCGCGCGGCAGGAGTGGCCGGGCCCGAGCGGCGACCAGCCCGCAGCGAGGCCGAATCTCGACGAGATGGGGGAAATCATGAGGCGGACCAGCCCGCCGATGGCGCCCAGCAACGAGGCCACCGAAGAGCAGCTGGACGTGGCCCGCGCTCAGGGCAACGCCTACCACCGGGCCATGCGGGCCATGGCCGAGGAGGAAGGGGCGCACACCGCCCAGGTCGGGGACTATCTCATCGGATTCGTCAACGAGGAAGCCGAAGGCATGTATGCCCTCGACGACGACCAACTCGTCTGGCGGGAGGCCGCCGAGGACGCGAACGTCCACCTCGAGGTCGCCGTGGCCGACGCCGCCGACGGACGATTCGTCCCCGGCCTGACCGTGCACCTGCGACTCAGCCGTGACGGCGCCCCGATCCTCGCCGCCGACCTGCCATTTCTGTGGCATCCGTTCCTGCATCACTACGGCATCAACGCGAGCGTCCCCGACGAAGGCCCCTACCGGGTCACCATCCGCGTCGCGGCTGCCGGCTTCATGCGCCACGACCCGGTCAACGGCCGCCGCTACGAGCGGCCGGTGGAGGTCCACTTCGACAACGTCTCCCTGGCCAACGGGCGCAAGCCCAGTCCGGATGCCCGGCCCCGAGGGCCCGCCGCGCCGACCGCGGCCGGCACCTGACGAGCGGGCCAGGGTGTACGGGCAGCAGGTGACTCGTCCTGCTGCCCGTACCCCACCGGGCAATGTTCCACCGTCACGGCACAGCGGACCGTCAGCGGGTGCCGCCGACCGCGACCGGCCGGCTCAGGTGCGCACCGACGACCTTCAGCACCTATTCGGTGATCACTGGCCAGGCATAGGCCAGCAGGGCGAACGCCGCTCCGAGCAGGGCGAGCGAGACACCCCGGGTGGAGATGGGCAGCGCGGCCAGCACGAGCAGGATGACCGCGACGACATAGAGGAATGCCTGTACCGACATGGTGTGTTCCTTCGGGGATGGGACGATGGGCGGATCGCTCTCTACCCCCGGCGTCCGGGCCGCCAAACCCTCTGCCCGCCCCGGCATCGTGCGTCGAGCGGTTGACGCCGGCTCGTGCCACAGTGGGAGGCGAGGCTCCGGCTTGAGCCGGATGTGTCCCACCGGGGTCCCGGCGAGCATGTCGGTATGTCACGTACTCTTCGGACACTGAAGATCGCGGCCACCAGCGTCGCGCTGGTGACCACCATCGCCGTCGTACCCGCATCCGCCACCGCGCAGCCGGGCACCGCAGCGCGGCCGGCCGCTGGCGGACCGGATCGCGCCGCGTTGCGCGCCGCCCTCGCCGCGGTACCCGAAGCCGGTGCCCCGGGAGTGCTGCTCGCCGTGCGCGACGGCCGGCGCGACTGGCGTGACGCCGCCGGCCAGGCCTTCCTGACCAGGCCGCAACCCATGCGGCCGCAGCTGCGGCACCGGATCGGCAGCATCACCAAGACGTTCGTCGCCACCACCGTGCTCCAGCTCGTCGACGAGGGCCGGTTGGGGCTGGACGACCCGATCGGGCGGTGGCTGCCCGACATCGTGCCGGACGAGCTCGGCACCGAGGTCACCGTCCGGATGCTGCTCAACCACACAAGCGGCATCGGCAACTACACCAACGCCATGATCAACTCGTACGCGGCGATCGACCAGATGCGGGTCACCACGTACGCTCCGGCCGACCTGGTGGCCATCGGCCTGGCCTTGCCGCCGACGAACGCCCCCGGTGCCCGGTTCAGCTACTCGAACACCAACTACGTCCTGGCCGGACTGCTGATCGAGACGATCACCGGCAACGACGCGGCGGCCGAGGTCCAGCGGCGCGTTCTGCGACCACTGAAACTCGCCGACACGTTCTTTCCGGGCACCGACGCGCGGATCCGTGGCCCACACAGTGGTGCCTACTTCGCCCCGTTCGGCGTGCGGGATCTCAGCGAGTTCAACATGAGCTGGGCGTGGACGGCCGGCGAGATGATCGCCACCACGGCGGACCTGAACACCTTCTTCCGAGCGCTGCTCGGCGGTGACCTGCTCAGCCCGGCCGCTCTCGACGAGATGCTCACCGCCGTGCCGATGCTGCCCGAACAGCCCGCCGCCGGCAGCTACGGTCTCGGCATCTACTCGCTGCCGACCCCGTGCGGGGAGTTCTGGGGCCACGACGGCGCGGTCATCGGTCACCTGACGATCTCGCTGCACAGCCGCGACGGCGCCCGTCAGGTGTCGTCCGGGATCAACATCAGCCACTACCAGATCGGCCTGCCCGATCCGCACCCGATCGACATCGCCTGGAACACGTTACTGAGCACCGCGATCTGCCCGGCCGACGAGGCGGGCAGCCGTTCGGCGGTGACCGTTGCGCCGTTGCCGGGCGTCACCCGGCTGCCGGGCACCAACGACGCGGCGGTGGCGGCACCCTGAGCCGAGTCCGCCCTCGGTGATCCCCTGACGGCAGCTCGATCCCGGCAGGGGATCACGCCGTCACACCGCCGGCACGGCCCGGTGCGGGCGGTGGCGGCAGGGGTTGGGAGAACCACGACGGTCACATCCGGGGCGCTGCCGGTGTCTTGAAGGGTGGAACCGACCGCGAAGGGAGTCTGACATGGCAGCGGGAACCAGGGTGGTGGTGGTCGGCGGCGGATTCGCCGGCGTGATGGCCGCCAATCGGCTGACGCAACGCGCCGACGTCTCGGTGACCATGGTGAATCCACGGCCGGACTTCGTCATCCGGCTCCGGCTGCACCACGTGGTCGCCGGCGTCCACGACGCGGTCGCCCCGTACCGACAGGTGCTGGCCGAGGGCGTTCGGCTCGTCCGAGACACCGTCACGGCAGTCGACGCGGCTCAGCGCAGGGTGACGCTGCTGGGCGGCGGCACCCTCGGCTACGACCACCTCGTCTACGCGGCGGGCAGCGCGAGTGCCGCACCACGTGTTCCCGGCGCGGACGAGTTCGCCTATCCGATGGCCACGCTCGAGGCGGCGCGGCGGCTGCGCGCGATCCTCGACGACCAGCCTCCGGCGACCCCGGTGACTGTCGTCGGCGCCGGGCCGACCGGCATCGAAACCGCCGCCGAACTGGCCGAGCGGGGCCACCGGGTCACTCTGGTCTGCGGGGGCGTGCTGGGCGCGTACCTGCATCCGGCGGCACGACGTGCCGCCGCCCGGTCGCTGAGTGGGATCGGCGTGGACGTACTGGCCGGTCCCGGTGGCACGGTCACCGAGGTCACGCGGGACACGGTGCGGCTCGACGACGGTCGTACGCTGCCGAGCGCGATCACCATCTGGACCGCCGGTTTCGGGGTGCCGGATCTGGCCACCCGCAGCGGTTTGCGGACCGACGCCATCGGACGCCTGATCACCGACGAGACGCTGACCAGCCTCGACGACGAGCGCATCGTCGCGGCCGGGGACTCGGCCGCGCCGTCCGGCGTGCCGTACCGGATGAGCGCGTACACGGCCAGTTGCCTCGGCGCGCACGCCGCGGACACGGTGCTGCGGCGCATCGCGGGCACCGCTCCCGAGCCGGCGAGCGTCTTCTTCGGCGCGATGTGTGTCGGCCTGGGCTCGCATGCCGGCATCTACCAACTCGCCGGCCGGGACGACACCGCGAACAGGATGTTCGTCGGAGGCCGCCTCGGCGCGAGACTCAAGGCCCTGACCTACCGGTTCGCCGTCGGTCACCTCACGAACGAGGCTCGCAAGCCCGGATCGCACCGGTGGCTCGGCAACAACAAGCGTCGGCAACTGCTCCAGGCACAGGCCCCGGTAGCGGCTGCCGCTGACCAGCCGGCGTAGCGCGACGCGGTCCGCCCGGTCGCGCTAGGGGCGGCCGGACAGCACGATCTCGAAGTGGACCGTCTGGTAGGTGTCGTCGCAGCCGCCACGTGGGTCGTGGATCAGCGTGGCGACGCTCCGCCAGAACGGTTCGGCGCCGTCGACGCGTGGGTCCGTGTGCAGATAGAGCGCACGGTAGCGGGGCTGCCGGGCGACGAAGTCGACGGCGAGGCCGACGAGTGCCCGGGCCAGACCGCAGCGTCGGTGTTCCGGGCGCACGTACACCCGGAACAGCTGGGCCGTGGTGTCGTCCGGATAGCGCCGGGCGAGGAAACCAGGGTGCGGTGGGCTCTTGGGCCCGCCGGCGCGTACCGCCGTGGTGCCGACCACCTCGTCGCCCTTGGTGGCGACGAACAGGGCGTGCTGCTCCGGCACGAGGTAGGTGCCGGCCAGGTCGATGACGTCCCGGTGCCAGTCGGGCCGGTAGCCGTAGCCGAAGTCGCGGTAGAAGGTGTCGAGCATGACGCCGCGGGCACCGTCGAGGTGCCGGCGGTCGGCCGGCTGGACCTCGTACGGGCCGACGTCGTGCGGGTACTGCGGCATGGTTCCTCCGGTCATGGGTTGGGCGGTGTCGGGGCGGTCGCCGGGTCGGTGTGCAGCAGCGCGCGGGTCAGCGGGTGGTGTGCGTGGTGGAGCAGGGCGTCGGCCGGGCCACTGTCGACGACAACTCCGTCGTCGAGGACGACGACGTGGTCGGCGAGGTGAGCCACCACGTCGCGGTCGTGAGTGATCACGACGACGGTCAGCCGGAGGTCGCGTCGCAGCTCGTCGAGGAGGGTGAGGATGCCGAGCCGGGTGATGCGGTCGAGCCCGGCGGTCGTCTCGTCGCAGATGAGCACGCGGGGTTCGCTGGCGAGTGCGCGGGCGAGCGCCGCGCGGTGCAGTTCGCCGCCGGAGAGCCGGTCGGGACGCCGGGTCGCGGTGTGTTCGGCCAGGCCCACCCGGTCGAGCAGGTGCCGGGCGGTGTGGTGGGCCTGTTCCGGCGTGGCGTCGCGCAGGCGGCGGGCGGGCCTGCCGATCTGGTCCACGACCGACCGGTAGGGGTCGAAGCTGGCCCGGGCGTCCTGGAAGACGTACTGGATGGCGCCGAGCTCGTGTGGCTGGCGTCGGTCCAGGTGCGCGGCGAGGCGCTGCCCGGCGAGGGACACCTGTCCGGTGTGGGCCGGGTGCAGGCCGGCGACGCACCTGGCGAGGGTGGTCTTGCCGCTTCCGGACCGGCCGACCACGGCCAGGCAGCGGCCGGCGGCCACGGCCAGGTTGACGTCGCGGAGCACGTCGCGCTGCCGACCGCCGTCGCGGTGGGCGGCGCTCAGGTTGGTGACGCGGAGCAGCGGCCGATCCGGTCGGACCGTCGCCGGTGGCCGGGCCGGTGGTGTGGCGAGCAACTGCCGGGTGTGCCGGTGGCGCGGTACGGCGAGCACCTCGGCGGCCGGACCGGATTCGACGGCGGCACCTCGGTGCAGCACGAGGATCTGGTCGGCCACGGCCCTGACGAGGTGCAGGTCGTGGCTGAGCAGGATGACGGCGATGCCGGCGCGGGCGAGTTTCGTCAGCTCTGCGGCGACGGCGTCGCGGGTGAGCGCGTCCTGTCCGGTGGTGGGTTCGTCGGCGATGAGCAGGACGGCGTGCGCCAGCAGGGCGTGGGCGATGACGAGGCGTTGCTGCTGTCCGCCGGAGAGCTGGTGGGGGAACCGGCGCAGGAACCGGCGGTCGGTCGGCAGGCTGACGCGTTCCAGGGTGGCCGCCACCGCACGTCCGCGGGTGCCGCGGCTGGCGCCGGGTGCCTGGTGCCGGGCGATCTCGTGGAGCACGGCACCGATTCGGCGTACGGGGTGCAGGGCGGCACCGGGTTGCTGGGGTACGTAGCCGACGGTGCCGGGTGCCGGCGGGCTGGCGGTCGTGACCGGCCGACCGGCCAGGGTGATGGTGCCGGTGTGGGTGACGCCAGGGGTCGCCTCGCCGAGCAGGGCGCGGGCGGTGGTGGTCTTGCCGCTGCCGGATGCGCCGATGACGGCGAGGATCTCGCCGGCTCGCAGGCTGAAGGAGACGCCGTCGACAAGCGTCCGGTCGGCGGTCGTGGCCGCCAGCTCCCGCACCTGGAGGAGAGAGTCGTGGGCGTGGGCGCCGGTCGTGGCCGGTGCGGGCGGTGGTGCCGGGCTGGGGACGGCAGGGGTGTCCAGCATCCGGTCGGTGACCAGGTTGAGACCGACGGCCAGGCAGACGATGAGCGCGGCCGGCACGGCGACGGACCAGGGTTGCAGGAACAGGCCGGTGCGGTTGCGGTCCACCATGACGGCCCAGTCCGCGGCGTCGGGTGCCACGCCGATGCCCAGGAAGCTGGCGGTGGCCACCAGGTAGATGGCCCCGATGAACCGGACTCCGGCGTCGGCGAGCAGGACCCGGCGGATGCCGGTGCCGACGTAGCCGGGACCACGTCGCCACCAGGTCTCGCGGTACAGGCGCATCGCCTCCATGGCCGGCCCGTGGGCCAGTGGCAGCGCGGCGGCCCGGGTGATCCGGGTGATCTCCGGCAACCCGATCAGCGCGACGATCCCGACGAGGGTGAGCGGCCCGGGCGGCGCGGTGGCGGCCAGCAGGATCAGCAGCAGCAGCGACGGCACCGCCAGCGCCAGGTCCAGGGGGCGCATGAGCAGCTCGTCGACCCACCGGCGGCGGGTGGCGGCGGCCACCAGGCCGGCCGGCACGCCGAGGAGGTACGCCAGCAACGTCGCGCTGACGGCGACCACGACGACGGACCGGCCGCCGAGCAGTACCTGCCGCGCCACGTCGCGGCCGACGAAGTCGGTGCCCAGCAGCCCGTCGTCGGCGAACGGGAACGCGCGCTCACCCGGCTCGCCGACCAGCCACGGGCCGGCCACGGCCAGCGCGAGCGGCACCGCCAGCAGCGCCGCTCCGGTCAGCGTGCGCAGCCGGCTCATCGCACGACCCCGGTGCGGGGTGCGAGACGGAACGCCACCAGGTCGGCGACCAGGTTCACCACCACGGTGGTGACGGCCACGAGGACGCACAGCGCCTGCACGGTGGGGATGTCGCGGGTGGACACCGCGTCGACGAGGGCGGTGCCGAGTCCGGGGATGACGAACACCGCCTCGACGACGATGACGCCGCCGAGCAGCCAGTCGGTGGTCCGGGCGAGCTGCTGCACCACCGGCGCCAGCGCGCCGGGTAGCGCGTGGCGAAGCCAGAGCCGGCCGCCGGTGATACCGAGCCGTCGGGCGTGGCGCACGTGCTCGCCGCGCAGGGCGTCGAGCAGGCCGGCGCGGGTGAGGCGGCTGATCGTGCAGATCGGCCGGGCGAGCAGCACCAGCAGCGGCAACACGAGCACGGCCGGCCGGGCGAGCAGGTCGGCACCGAACGCGGTGGGTGGCAGCCAGCCGAGTTGGACGCCGAAGACGGCGATGAGCAGGATCGCCAGGGCGAACTCGGGTACCGCGTACAGCGCGACCGACACCGCGGACACCACCCGGTCCAGTCGCCCGCCTTCCCGGCGGGCGGCCAGCATGCCCAACGCGACGGCGAGCGGTACCAGCACCAGCAGGGTCACCGCCGCCAGCAGCAGGGTGGCGGCCGCGCTGTCGGCGAGCCGTTCGACGATCGACCGCTGCGAGATCAGCGAGACGCCGAGGTCGCCCCGGAGCAGGTCGGTCAGCCAGTCGAGGTAGCGCTGCCAGGCCGGCTGGTCGAGGTCCAGTTGCGCCCGGATCGCGGCGATGCGGGCCGGGTCCGGGTGGTCGCCGGCGATCACCACGGCGGCGTCACCGGGCAGCGCCTCGGTGAGCACGAACACGATCGTGGTGATCCCGGCGACCTGCCCGAGGCCGAGCAGCAACCGCCCGGCGGCGTAGCGGGGCAGACTCACCCCAGCCAGACCTTGTCGAAGCGGGCCCAGTCGAGGGTGTTGGCCGGGGCGTCGGCGGACACCCCACCGACGCGGGGCGCGGTGGCGACGAGGAAGTCCGCGAAGCCCCAGATCAGGAATCCACCCTCGGCGTGCAGGGTGCGCTGCATGTCGCCGTACGCCTGTCGGCGGGTCGCTTCGTCGGCGCTGGAGACGGCCTCGGCGTAGCGGGCGTCGAACTCGGTTCGGGCCCACCGGGTGGCGTTGGTGGTGGAGTTGGTCAGCAGCCGCTGGGAGATGTGCGTTTCGATGGGCATGGCACCGGAGCGGTACGAGGCCAGCACACCGGAGTTGAGGATGTCCTTCCAGTAGGTGTCCTTGTTGCCCAGCACGGGTTCGATGACGAGGCCGACCTGTTTGGCCTGGTCGGCGAAGACGCTGGCGGCCTCGACGAAACCACTGGCCACCGGGGCGGTGTCGAGCGGGATGCGCAGGCCCCTGGCGCCGGCCTTGTCGATGAGGAACCGGGCCCGGTCGAGGTCACGGGTGCGCTGGGGGATGTCGTCGGCGTAGTACTGGTAGCCCTTGCCGAACAGGTCGTTGCCGACCTGCCCGGAGCCGGCGAGGACGGTGTCGACCAGCTGTTGTCGGTCGGTGAGCAGGAACATGGCTTCGCGCAGGTCACGGTTGTCGAACGGCGGCCGGTCGACCTTCATGGCGAGCGACTGCATGGTGCTGTTCGGCATCCGGGTGACGGCCATCCGGCCACCGTCGGCGTGGGTACGGGCGGTGGTGGGGGTGATGTCGTGCGCGTAGTCCACCTGGCCGGCGAGCAGGGCGTTGACCCGTGCCGACTCCTCGTTGCTGATCAGGTACTCCAGCTCGTCCAGGTGCGCGGCGCCCTCCCAGTAGCCGTCGTACCGCTTGAGCAGCAACGACCGGCCGGGCTGCCAGGAGTCGAAGGTGAACGGTCCGGAGCCGACGGGCCGCTCGAAGCTGTCGGCGTCCTGCGGGACGATGTACGCGCCGAACGCGGCCAGCGCGTTGGGGAACTCGGCGAAGGGCCGCTTGAGGACCAGTTCCAGGGTGCGGTCGTCGATGGCGCGGCTGTTGGGCAGGTCGAGCAGGTCGAGGCTGGCCTTGGCGCGGAAGGCCCGCTTCGGGTCGGTGATCCTGGCATAGCTGTAGAGCACGTCGGCGGCGCGGACCGGCCTGCCGTCGTGGAATGCGGCCTGCCGCAGGGTGATCCGCCAGCGGGTGAGGTCGCTGCTGGGCTCCCAGCGTTCGGCGAGGCGGGGTTGGATGGAGACGTCCGGGCCGTAGTCGGCGAGCTTGTCGAACATCGCCTTGGCGCGCGACGCCTCGTTGAACAGGTTCGCCAGGTGCGGGTCCAGCGTCTCGTTGACACCGCCGCCCGCGAACGCCGCCCGCAACCGACCGCCACGCCGGGGCTGTCCGGCCGAGGTGCCGGCCGGGTCCCCGCTCGGGCCGCAGCCGGTCAGCAGGGCGGCGGAGATGGCGGCGGCGCCGCCGAGCAGGCCGCGGCGCGACACGCGCGGCACGGCGACTGGCTGATGGATCATCATAGGTTTTCCTCTCGATGCACAGGTGAGCGTTACGCCGCGTCGTCGCGACGGCGGGCGACCAGGTGCAGGCGGTCGCCGGACAGGACGTCCGACAGCGCCGCTGCCGGATGCCAGGGCGGGTCGGTCCGGGGGCCGGGCGTGTCGAACAGGGCCACGACGTCGAACCCGGCGGTGGCGAGCAGGTGCCGTAGCTCGGCGGGGAACAGCAGCCGCCAGGCCGAGGTCTGCACCAGCGGTCGCGGGCAGGCCGGCCAGGTCCAGACGCGTTCACGGCGCAGCAGCTGATCCCGGTGGTCGATCCACAACCGGGTCGCCGAGGTGTACGTGACGGCGCGCCAGGTCACGGTGCGGGTACGGGTGCCGTCGAGCAGCTCGGTGTTGCCGAGGAAGAACGCGCCGTTGCGCATCTCCGCCAGCAGCAACCCACCGGGGCGCAGGTGCCGGTGGCAGCGCCCCAGGAACGCGGTCAGGTCGGCGTTGCGGTGGCAGTACAGCAACGCACTGTCCAGGCAGGTGACGACGTCGAAGCGGTCGACCAGGTCGAAGGTGCGCAGGTCGGCGTGGACGAACCGGACTCCGGGATGTCGTCGCCGCGCGTACGTCAGCATCGGCAGCGACGTGTCCAGCCCGGTGGCGGTGTAGCCGAGGGTCGCGAGGTGCCCGGCGTCGCGGCCGGTGCCGCACCCGACGTCGAGCAACCGCGGCGTGGCGACGACGCGGTCGGCGAAGCGGCGGACGAGGTCGTCGACGAAGCGGGCGGCGACGTGCTCCGGGTCGGGGAACTGCTGCTCGTACAGCTCCGGGTTGTCGGTGAGGAAGTTCTGGCCGTTCACGACACACCCGCCGGCGCCGCGGTCGCTGCGGGCGTGAGCAGGCCGCCACGGCGCAGCAGCCACACCGCGCCGGCCGAGGCGAGGCCGACGCCGGCGGTGAGCAGCCACGCCGTGGTGGGCACGCCGGCCGAGCTGCCCACCGCCGCGCCGACGGCGGCGGTGCAGCCGGCGGCGAGAATTCCGGACACCAGGTAGAACAGGCCGAAGTAGGTGCCGGTCAGTCGCGGCCCGGCGAAGGCGGGGATCAGCTCCAGGACGAACGGCTGGGTGATCATCACCCCGACGGTGAGCAGGACGGCAGCGGCCAGCACGGGCAGCAGTCGCACCACCGGTGGTGCCGATTCCACCCGCAGCAGCGGCAGCAGGAAGCCGGCTCCCATGACGGCCATGCCCGCGGTGATGCACGCGCCACGGCTGGCGCGGCGATGCAGCCAGCCGGTCAGGGGCAGTTGCAGGGTGAGGGTCACGACGGTGGAGACGACGAACAGCACGGCCACCGCCACGGGCTGCCCGGTGACGTGTTCCGCCTGCACCGGCAGGATCAGGTACAGCTGGGTCTGCAACGCGAACATGCCGGCCAGCGCCGTGCTGAACGCCAGGAACCGGCGGTCGGTGACGGCGGTGCGCCAGTCGTGCCAGACGGTGGCCTCGCTGGCGGTCACCGGTTGGGCGGGCAGCCAGACCGCCTGCGCCACGGTGAGCGCGGCGAACACCGCCGCGGCGCTCAGCGCGGCAGCCCGGAAGTCGACGAGCAGCAGTGCGGCCCCGAGCAGTGGTCCGAGCAGCGCGCCCGCGCTGGCGAACACGTTGAACAACGCGAACGCCTCGGCGCGTCGGTCGGCGGCGGCCTGCGCCACGTAGCTGCGTACGGCCGGGTTGAACAACGCTCCGGCCAACCCGGACAGGACCGACGCGGCCAGCAGCGACGGCAGCGAGACGCTGAGGGCGAACAGTCCGAAGCCGACGGCCCGCAGGGCGCAGCCGGCGATGATGACGCCACGGGCACCGAGCCGGTCGGCGGCCGAGCCGCCCAGCAGGAACAGCCCCTGCTGGCTGAGGTTGCGCACGCCGAGCACGATGCCGATCACGGCGGCGGACAGACCGACGTCGTCGGCCAGGTGGCCGGCGAGGTAGGGCAGCAGCAGGTAGAAGCCGACGTTGACGCCGAGCTGGTTGACCACCAGCAGCCGGATCGGCAGCGGAAAGCCGCGCAGGGTGGTCCACGTGCTCATCGGGCCGCCCGTACGCCGAGTCCGGGTTCGTCGGTCAGCCGCAGGACACCGTCCTGGCCGCCGATCCCGGTCCACGGGTCGTCGGTGAGCAGCAGGTGCCCGTCCAGGTCGATCCAGCGGGCGTCGCCGGTGAGGTGCACGGCCGGCGCGATGCCCAGCGAGCTGGCCACCAGGCACCCCAGCATGAGATCCATGCCGTACCCGCGGGCCGTGGCGACGATCCGCGCTGCGGCGTGGATCCCGCCGCACTTCGCAATCTTGACGTTGATGCCGGCGACCGCGCCCGCGAGGGCGTCGAGGTGCGCCACCGTGGCCGCGTCCTCGTCGGCGATGACCGGCACGTCGGTGCGCGCGCTGATCCAGGCGAGCAGCCGCGGTGTGCCGGGCGCGATGGGTTGTTCGACGGCGTCGACACGGTACGGCCGGAGCGTGTCGAGCAGCCGCACGGTCTGCTCGGGTGTCCAGGCACCGTTGGGGTCGAGCACCAGCCGGGCCTGCGGCATGGCGGCCCGTACGGCGGCGATCCGGTCCGGGTCGGCGGCGTCACCGCACTTGACCTTGACGAGCTGGAAGCCGCGCCGCGCCAGCGCCCGTGCGGTGGCGGCAGCGTCGGACGGCCTGACCAGGCCGATGGTGTGGGCCGTGGGCGCCGGGGCGAAGGTCGGCCGGCCGAGCCACTGGTACACCGGCATCCCGACGCGACGACCCAGCAGGTCGTGGACGGCGGCGTCCAGGGCCGCCAGCACCCCGGCGGGCAGTTCGGCGGCGAGCGCGGGCAGCTCCGCGAGCAGCGTCCCGGGTTCGCCGTAGTCGGACACCCGCTGGCCGAGACCGGCCAGCAGATCGAGGATCGTGGCCCGGTCGAGGCCGTAGTAGGCGCTGGTGACGACCTCGCCGTGGCCGGTGACGCCGTCGTGGGACAGGTCGACCTGGACGGCGTCGCGGCCCGACATCGTCGAGCGGGAGATCCGCAGCGGCTCACGGAGCCGCAGCGGGTAGCTGCGCCAGCCGAGTCTCATGCCGGCACCGCCAGGCGGCGCAGCGGGTCGAGGACGGTCCGGCAGCGACTCCACCGGGTGACCTCGACGGCGTTCGGGTGGGGGATCTCGATCGGGTGGCCCGGAGCGGGGGCGAACAGCCCGTGGGCGGCGCAGTACGCGTCGTCGAAGATCGAGTCGAGGTAGCGGTGCGGGCCGTCCGGGAAGACCGTGACCACCCGGGCGCCGGGCTGCATGCGGCTGATCCACGCGGCGACCCGGGCGACGGCGCCGGTGCTCCAGCCGCCGGTGACGAAGGCCGAACGGGCCAGCCTACGGCAGGTGTCCACCGCCTCCACCGGGCCGATCCAGTGCACCTCGTCGAAGGCGGTGTAGTCGACGTTGCGGGGAAAGATGCTGCTGCCCAGACCCCGCATGAGCCGCGGCCGCGCGGGCTGTCCGAAGATCGTCGAGCCGACGGTGTCGACACCGACGAGCCGCAGCCGTGGCCAGTGCCGCCGCAGCGCCCGGGCCAGGCCGGCGCTGTGCCCGCCGGTGCCGACGCTGCACACCAGCACGTCGGCGGCCTCGACCTGCCCGGTCAGCTCGGCGGCGAGGGCGTGGTAGCCGGCGACGTTGTCCGGGTTGTGGTACTGGTCGGGCCAGTAGGCGCCCGGGGTGCGCGCCAGAATCTCGTGCAGTCGGTCCAGGCGGGCCTGTTGCCATCCGCCGACCGGGTGCGGCCGGTCGACCTGCTCGACCACCGCCCCGTACGCGGTCAGCAAGGCGCGCATCGGTCGCTCGATCTCGCGGTCCACCACGAGGATGACCGGGTGGCCCAGTGCCTGGCCGGCGAACGCCAGCCCGAGGCCCAGGGTGCCGCTCGTGGACTCCACCACGGTGGCTCCCGGCCGCAGGTCGCCGCGTTGCCGGGCGGCCTGGAGCATGGCCACGGCGGCGCGGGCCTTCATCCCGCCGGGACTCAGATACTCCACCTTGGCGTGGAAGCCGCCGTGCGGGTGCGGCAGTGGGGTGTCGACGAACGCCACCGGGGAGCGGCCCAGCAGGCCCAGCAGGTGCGGTGCGCACGTCGTCGGCGCGGGGTCGGTCAGCATGTCGGCCGGCCGGCGGCGCGGTAGCGGTACAGCGTCGTCGGTCCGCCGTCGAGCCAGAAGAACGGGTACGGTTCGGCGGACACGGCGCTGAGGCCGGCGCCGAGGAAACAGGGCAGGACGGCGCTGCCGGTCTGCGCGAAGGCCACCATCGGTTTGCCGGTGGCGCGGGCGTGCCGCAGCAGCGGCTCGAAGGTGCCGTTGCCCAGCGTCATGCCGGACACCAGCAGCGCGTCGCAGCGGTCCAGCAGGGCGGCGGCGTCCGGCAGGCACGGCTCGTCCCACTCGGTGCTGCCGCCCGCCAGATCGCAGGGCAGGTAGCTGAGGCCGCGCTGGCGCAGCTGCCCGAGCAGGGAGTTGACCACGCCGACGACCAGGACGTGCTGCCCCGGGGCAACCGTCAGCAGGTCCACCACCGCGGCGGCCCTGGCGGTCGACTTGGCCAGCGAGGTGCCGGCGGGGATGGTGACCGCGTCGTCGGCGGTGTGCGCGTGCGGACGGGCGGCGGCCAGGTAGGCGTCCAGGGCCGCGACGCGGACCGCCGGCACCCGGTGGGCGAGCAGCTCCGCGACGCTGCGGCCCACGCAGTCGTACGCGACGTCGTCGGTCAGCTCGTCCGGCTCCGTCGCGCAGGACCCGACGGTGGCGTCCACCCGCAGACTCAGCACCTGGTTGCGGTAGCCGCGGTCGCGCCCGGTGTGCCGGGCACCCTGCCGGGTGGTGAACGCGACGCTCACCTGCTCGGTGCCCGGGTCAGGACCGAGACGGCCCGCGCTGACGGCCTCGATCAGGTCCGTCACCGACGTGAACGGCGCACCGGTCCCGACCGGTGCCGGTGTCGTCACGCCAGCGCTCCGGCCAGCTCGTCGGCGTAGCGCACCCGCAGACCGGCGACCAGTTCCTCGGCCCGCGCGCGGGCGCCGAGGCCGGTGGTGTCCACGGCCATGACGTGCCCGAGGTAGGCGTTGTTGCTCACCGCCTCGCCGGTGCGGTGCCCGACGGGCTTCACCGCCCAGTCGACGACGTCGGGCGCGGCGGCGAGCGCGGCGGCACCGTCGATCCCGGCGACGGTGCCGGCGCGGGGCGGCAGCAGGAACGAGATGGCCGCGCTACGCACGCCCGTGTCGGTCACCGTGAGGTCCGGTTGTTCACCGAGGGCGAGCTGGGTGTACACCATGGGCAGGTCCACCCCGGTACCCCGCCGCACCAGCTCGGTGATCTGGTTGCCGGCCGGCCGGGGGTTGATCTCCACCACCCGTGGCCCGGCGGCCGTGAGCCGCAGCTCGGTGTGCGCGACCCCCCGGTCGAAGCCGACCGCGGCGAGGGCGGTGACCGCCATGTCGCGCACCGCGGTGACCGTCGCGGCGTCCAGCGCGGCGGGGAACATGTGACCCGTCTCGACGAACCACGGCGCACCGGCCAGGCTCTTGTCCGTCACGCCGAGTACCGTCGTCGCGCCGTCGACGGTGACGGTTTCGACGCTGACCTCCGGTCCGACCAGCACCTCCTCCAGCAGCACGCGCGGCGAGCGCTGCTGGCCACGCGCGTTGACCGGGAACGCGTCGAGGGCGTCGAAGGCCGCGCGCAGTTGAGTCAGATCGGTCACCAGCCGGACGAGCATCCCGGCGCACAGGTCGACCGGCTTGACCACCAGCGGAAAGCCCAACGCACGTGCCGCGGCCCGCGTACCCGGCCAGCCCTCGGTGACCGCGAACGCCGGACCGGGTAGGCCGGCCGCCCGCATCCGGTGCCGCGCCAGGTCCTTGCGGCAGGCCTCCTCGACGGCCTGCGGCCGGGCGCCCGGCAGCCCCAGGTGCGCGGCGAGCCGGGCGACCGTGCCGAGGTAGTAGTCGCAGGAGGTGACGACCCCGTCGAAGCGCAGCACCTCGTGCAGCCGCTGGACCTGGGGCAGCAGCACGGCCGGGTCGTTGGTCTCGACGGTGAGCACGTTGTCCGCGGTGAGCAGCGGATGCACCCCGTCGCCACCGCCCTGGCGCAGGTAGTGGTGCAGGTCCCTGGTGAGGAAGGTGAACCGGTGTCCCGCTTCCCGGATCGCCCGGGGCAGCAGGGTGCTCATCGCGCCGACCCAGCTCTCGACCACCAGCACATGTCCCACCGCGCGCTCCCGATGTTCAGGGGATCCCGACCACCAGACGATAACGGTTGTCATTTGCGATGGCTAGCTCGGGCCCATGAAAGGCAGCGGGGCGCGCTTCAGCCACCCGTCCGCCAACGGGAGGCAGTTGCCGCCAGTCGCGAGGATCCGCCACCCTTCCGACCGGCGGCGATGGTGTTGGGGAGGCCCGCCGGCCGCGTCTCGACCAGCAGCCGGGGAAGGTCAGGCCCGCCTCTCGCGGCCCTCCCGGCCCGGCAAGGCGTGGTCGATCGCATGGAGAAGGAACGCGACCCGCGTCCTGAGTTCCGCTGCGGTCCGCTGGAACGGCGCGTAGCCACGCTCGGCAGCTGGATCAGGCATGCTCCAATGCGCCACGTTTCCCGCTCGGGGAAAATCGGGACAGATCTCGCGGAGGCGGTCACACAGGGTGATCACGTAGTCGAAGCGCTGTTCCAGGAAATGGCTCAGCTGCTTCGGATGCCGCGTGGTCATGTCGACGCCGCCCTCGCCCATGACCCGCACCGTGTTCGGATGCAGCGGCTTCGGCTGCCCTCCGGCACTGACGACGTCGATCCGGTCACCGCCCATCTGCTGCAGTATCGCCTCAGCCATCTGCGATCGGGAGCTGTTGCCCGTACAGAGGAAGATCACCCGGGTCGGTGGCTGATCCGGTCGACGCGGATTCGGTCCGGGCGGCGCCAGCGCGGCGGGCACAAGCTGTAGGCCGTCGTGCAACGAAGCACCAGCCTCGGCAAGCAGGTTGCGGCAGGCAAGCAGATTGAGGCTGTAGTAGCTGTCCCGCTTGTCCGCCGAGCTTCGGCGGACCGTGACCAGTCCGCCTGCCCGCAGCTGCCCCAGGTGGTAGGAGGTCAGGCTCTGCTGCTGGCCGACAAGCCCCATCAGCTCGCGAACCTGTCGGTCGCTACGCGCCAACTCGGCCAACAACCGCCAACGCACCGGGTGCGCGGCGAGACGGAGGACTCCCGGTGGCTCCGGATCGAGGGCGGCACACACAAGCGGAACTTTACATCGAATCAGTTAGTTGGATCCCTGATGGCGACGCGTCCATCCGACTGCTCCCCGACCACCGCCGCCGACTGCGCCGGTACCCGGGTCCGCAGGAGCGCAACGACCGAGAACGCGCTGAGCACCGCGGCCAGAATCATGGCGCCCCGCATCCCGGCGATCTCGTAGGAGGACAGCGACCACGTCAGGGACGACGCGTCAAGCCACCCATCGACGCTACGTCAAGGCCAATTGATGCATCAATCTGGTTTGATGTAATCTCGCTGCAGGGCATAGCTGAGAACCATCGCGAGTCCGGAGCCTGCCGCCACTGCGCCAACGAATGTGAAGGAGCAACCCGCCCATGACCGGAGACGACAGGTACGCCAGCGTCCGGTACATCGTCGATGACGTTCAGGCCGCCATCGACTTCTACACCACCCACCTCGGCTTCACACTCAACGCCAGCGCCGCGCCCGCCTTCGCCGACGTGGTCCGCGGCCGGCTGCGGCTGCTGCTCTCCGGCGCCCCCAGCTCCGGTGCCCGCGCCACACCGGCTGACGCCAACAGCCCCGGACGCAACCGGATCCACCTGCCCGTCGAGAATCTCGACGCCGAGATCAGCAGGCTGCGCGACGCCGGACTGACGTTCCGCGGTGAGGCCATCAGCGGGCCGGGCGGTCGCCAGATTCTGCTCTGCGACCCGGCGGGCAACCTCATCGAGCTGTTCCAGCCCGCACGGTAGGCGGACCGGACCGGCCGCGGCCCACGGCATCGGCCGGAGTATCGGGCGCCTGCCCGGCGCGGCCAGGGGCGACACCACCCGGGCCGCCGCCGCTCAGCGGATCCCGGCGGCCACCCGAGGCCGCGACGAGGGTGACACGGCGGCGGCGATCACTTGCCGCAGTACGCGGCGCGCATCAGCTCCTGCATGTCGTCGAGCATCGGCATCCGCGGGTTGGCCGGGGCGCACTGGTCCTCGTAGGCGTTGAGAGCCTGGTGCGGCAGGGCCGCGAGGAACGCCTCCTCGTCCACACCGACGGCCTGGAAGGACGACTCGATGCCGACGGCGTCGCGCAGCCGCTCCACCGCGGCGGCGTACGACTCGACCCCCTGCTGCGCGGTGGCGGCTGGCAGGCCCAGCATCCGGGCGATGTCCTGGAACCGCTCCGGCGCCCGGTAGTGCTCGTACTTGGGCCACCCGGTCAGCTTCGCCGGCGTGGCACCGTTGTAGCGGATGACGTGCGGCATCAGGATCGCGTTGGTGCGGCCGTGCGCCACGTGGAAGGTGGCGCCCAGGGTGTGCGACATGGCGTGCACGATGCCCAGGAAGGCGCTGCCGAAGGCCATGCCGGCGATGGTGCCCGCGTTGTGCATCTTCTCCCGGGCCTCGGCGTCGGCCGCGCCGTCGCGTACCGCCCGCTCCAGGTAGTTGAAGATCAGCTTGATGGCCTGCAACGCGAGGCCGTCGGTGAAGTCGTTGGCGTAGACCGAGACGTACGACTCGGTAGCGTGGGTCAGCGCGTCGAAGCCGCTGTCCGCGGTGATCCTGGGCGGCAGGTCGGCGGCGAGCACCGGGTCGACAATGGCGACGCTCGGCGTCAGCGCGTAGTCCGCGAGGGGGAACTTCTTCCCGGTGGCGGTGTCGGTGATGACCGCGAACGGCGTCACCTCGGCGCCCGTGCCGGAGGTGGTGGGGATGCAGACCAGTCGGGCCCGCTCCCCCAGCGTCGGGAACTTGAACGCCCGCTTGCGGATGTCGAAGAACTTCTCCCGCATGTCGGCGAAGACCACCTCCGGGTGCTCGTAGCGCAGCCACATCACCTTGGCGGCGTCCATCGCCGATCCCCCGCCCAACGCGATGATCGTGTCGGGCTGGAAGGAGCGCATCAGCTCCGCGCCCCGGTCCACCGTGCCGACGCTCGGCTCCGGTTCGATGTCGTCGATGATCTGCAACGCCACCCGTCCGGGTCGCTGCTGCAGCACCGTGATCAGCCGGTCGACGTACCCCAGCCGGGTCATCGTGTGGTCGGTGACCACGGTGACCCGGTGCACGTCGGGCAGGTCGGCCAGGTAGCGGATCGCGTTCGGCTCGAAGTAGATCCTCGGCGGGACCTTGAACCACTGCAGGTTGTTGGTCCGGCGGCCGATCCGCTTGACGTTGACCAGGTCGACCGCGGTGACGTTGTTCGACACCGAGTTGCGTCCGTAGCTGCCGCAGCCCAGCGTCAACGACGGCAGGAACGCGTTGTACATGTCGCCGATGCCGCCCTGGGAGGCGGGAGCGTTCCAGATGATGCGTACCGCCTTGACCCGCCGTCCGTACTCCTCGACGAGTTGCTCGTCCTCGCTGTGGATGACCGCGCTGTGGCCGAGGCCGTTCAGCTCGACCATCTGCTCGGCGTACCGGATGCCGTCCTCGGTGGACTCCGCGCGCAGCACCGCCAGGACGGGGCAGAGCTTCTCGCGGGTGAGCGGCTCGGCCGGCCCGACGTGGTCCACCTCGACCAGGAGCACCGACGTGTCGGCCGGCACGGTCAGCCCGGCGCGCTCGGCGATCCACGCCGCGCTCTGGCCGACGACCTGCGGGTTGAGGCGCCCGCCGGCGCAGTCGGCGCCACCGGCGGCACCGCCGAAGATCAGCTCCTCGATCCGGCGCTTCTCGTCCCGGGTGGCCACGTACGCGTGCAGCCGCTGGAACTCCGCGAGCGCCGCCGGGTACACCTCGGCGTCGATGATCACCGCCTGCTCCGAGGCACAGACCATGCCGTTGTCGAACGACTTCGACAGCACGATGTCGTGCACCGCCCGGCGCAGCCGCGCACCGCGATGCACGTACGCCGGCACGTTGCCGGCACCGACGCCGAGGGCCGGCTTGCCCGACGAGTACGCCGCGCGCACCATGCCGTTGCCGCCGGTGGCCAGGATGGTGGACACGCCCGGGTGCTTCATGAGCGCGCCGGTGGCCTCGACGGAGGGCTGCTCGATCCACTGGATGCAGTGCTCGGGTGCGCCCGCCGCGACGGCGGCGTCCCGGACCACCCGGGCCGCCTCGGCACTGCACCGCTGGGCGGCCGGATGGAAGGCGAAGATCATCGGGTTGCGGGTCTTCAGGCCGAGCAGGGCCTTGAAGATGGTCGTCGAGGTGGGATTGGTGACCGGGGTGACGGCGCAGACCACGCCGACCGGTTCGGCGATCTCGACGATGCCGTTGATCTCGTCCCGGGAGATGACCCCGACCGTCTTCAGACCCGCCATGTGATTGGTGACGTGCTCACACGCGAAGATGTTCTTGACGGCCTTGTCCTCGAAGACGCCGCGTCCGGTCTCGGCCACCGCCATCCGGGCCAGGTCGGCGTGCCGGCCCAGCGCCGCCACCGAGGCCTTCGCCACGATCCGGTCGACGCGCTCCTGGTCGAAGGCGGCGTAGTCGTCAAGGGCCCGCAGTCCGTTGTCGACCAGGGTGTCGATCGTCGTTCCGGGCGCGCCGGCGGTGCCGTTCTGCGGCGGCGTGGCCGGGGCGGGTAGGAGGCTCGTCGCGGGCACGGCGGTCATCCGGATACTCCGATCGTCAGTGCCGGTCACGTCGTCCGGTCACACTCTGATCGTCACCGATGCCCCCGCGACCGCGCCGGTGCCCAGCGGCCCGGACCGACCGGGTCTTTCGCCCCTGACCGCCCGGTCGGCGCCGGGAGAGGCTCGAGGAGAGCTTCCAGGAGGAGACATGGTCCAGCAGCACAGCACGGCAGTCCGGCCCGAGCAGCACACCACGGCCGGGTCCGACCCGTGGCGCGGCTTCCACGGCGACGCCTGGCGCGACAGCGTCGACGTGGCCGCGTTCGTCCGGGACAACGTGACCCCGTACTGGGGCGACGCCCGGTTCCTCGCCGGGCCCACCCCGCGCACCACCGGATTGTGGGACCGGCTACGCGACATGTTCACCGTCGAACGCGAGCGCGGCGTCTACGACGTCGACCCGCACACCCCCGCCACGATCACCTCGCACGCGCCCGGCTGGATCGACCGCGACCGCGAGCTGATCGTCGGGTTGCAGACCGACGCGCCGCTGCGCCGGGCGATCATGCCCAACGGTGGGCTGCGGATGGTGGAGAGCGGGCTGACCGCGTACGGCTTCGCCATGGACCCGCAGGTGCGCCACATCTTCACCGCGTACCGCAAGACGCACAACGCCGGGGTCTTCGACGCCTACCCCGCCGACGTGCTGGCGGCGCGGCGCTCGCACATCGTCACCGGACTGCCCGACGCGTACGGCCGCGGCCGGATCATCGGCGACTACCGGCGGGTCGCGCTCTACGGCGTCGACCGCCTCGTCGCCGAACGTGCGGCGATCAAGGCGTCCCTGGACGACCGTCCCGGCACCGAGGAGGTCATCCGGGACCGGGAGGAACTGGCCGAGCAGATCCGCGCCCTCGGCGAGCTCAAGGAGATGGCCGCCGGCTACGGCTACGACGTCAGCGCGCCCGCCACCACCGGCCGCGAGGCCATCCAGTGGCTCTACTTCGCCTACCTGGCCGCCACCAAGGAACAGAACGGCGCCGCCATGTCGCTGGGCCGCACGTCGACGTTCGTCGACGTGTTCCTGGACCGCGACATCGCCGAGGGCCGGCTCACCGAGTCCGCCGCCCAGGAGCTGATCGACGACTTCGTGATCAAGCTGCGGATCATCCGGTTCCTGCGCACCCCCGAGTACGACGAGTTGTTCTCCGGCGACCCCACCTGGGTGACCGAGGCGATCGGCGGCGTCGACGCGGGCGGTCGGCCGCTGGTGACCCGAACCAGCTTCCGCTTCCTGCAGACGCTGTACAACCTCGGTCCGGCGCCGGAACCGAACCTGACCGTGCTCTGGTCGCCCGACCTGCCCGCCGGTTTCAAACGCTTCTGCGCGCAGGTGTCGCTGGACACCAGCGCCATCCAGTACGAGAACGACGACCTGATCCGGCCGGTGTACTCCGACGACACCGCGATCGCCTGCTGCGTGTCGGCCATGCGCGTCGGCAAGGACATGCAGTACTTCGGCGCCCGCGCCAACCTCGCCAAGGCCCTGCTCTACGCGATCAACGGCGGCCGGGACGAGATCACCGGTGAGCAGGTCGCGCCCGCGACGCCGCCGGTCACCGACGACGTGCTGGACTACGACACCGTGCTGGCCGCCTTCGACCGGACCCTCGACTGGCTGGCCCGCACCTACGTCCGGGCGCTCAACGTCATCCACTACATGCACGACAAGTACGCCTACGAGCGGCTGGAGATGGCGCTGCACGACCACCCGGTGCACCGCTTCCTCGCCACCGGGATCGCCGGGCTCTCCGTGGCCGTGGACAGCCTCTCGGCGATCCGGCACGCCCAGGTGAAGGTGTTGCGTGACGGCACCGGTCTGGTCACCGACTACACCGTCGACGGCGACTACCCCGCCTTCGGCAACAACGACGACCGGGCCGACGCCATCGCCGTGGACCTGGTGGAGCGCTTCATGGCGAAGGTACGGGCGCAGCCGACCTACCGGGGGGCCGAGCCGAGCCTGTCGGTGCTCACCATCACCTCGAACGTGGTCTACGGCAAGCACACCGGCAACACCCCGGACGGTCGTCGAGCCGGCGAGCCTTTCGCGCCGGGCGCGAACCCGATGAACGGCCGGGACACCCACGGCCTGGTCGCCGCGGCGCTGTCGGTGGCGAAGCTGCCGTACGCCAGCGCCCGCGACGGCATCTCGCTCACCACCACGGTCACCCCCGACGGGCTCGGTCGCACCCGCGACGAGCAGATAGACAATCTCGTCGGAGTGCTCGACGGTTACACCGACGCGGGCGGTTTCCACCTCAACGTCAACGTCCTCGACCGGGCCACCCTCGAAGACGCCATGGCCCACCCCGAGCGGTACCCGCAACTGACCATCCGGGTCTCCGGGTACGCGGTGAACTTCGTCCGGTTGACCCGCGAGCAGCAGCGCGACGTCATCTCCCGCACCGTCCACGGCCGGCTGTGACCGCCGTGGCCTGGCCGTCGCGCCCGTCCTACGTGCCCGCCGGCACGGTGCTCGGTTCCGTCCACTCCTTCGACACCTCAACCGGAGTGGACGGACCCGGCACCCGCTTCGTGGCCTTCCTCGCCGGCTGCCCGCTGCGCTGCCGCTTCTGCCACAGCCCGGACACCTGGTACCAGCGCAGCGGACGGACCATGACGGTGGACGACCTGGTCACCGAGATCCGGCGATACGAGCGGTTCATCAAGGTGGCCGGTGGTGGCGTCACCCTCAGCGGCGGCGAGCCGCTGCAACAGCCCCGGTTCACCGCGGCGGTTCTGCGCCGCTGCACGGAGCTGGGGCTGCACACCGCGCTGGACACCAGCGGTTTCCTCGGCGACCGCGCCACCCCGGAGCTGCTCGACGCGACCGATCTGGTGCTGCTGGACATCAAGAGCCGGGATCCGGCGACCTACCGCCGGGTCACCCGAACCGGTACGGTCACGCCGACGCTGCGCTTCGCCCACCGGCTCGCCGATCGGGGCATCCCGATCTGGATCCGCTCCGTGCTCGTGCCCGGTCTCACCGACGACCCGGCTAATGTGGCGGGCGTCGCCGACTTCGTCGCCACCCTGGCCACGGTGCAGCGGGTGGAGGTGCTGCCGTTCCACCGGCTCGGCGCGCACAAGTACCGCGAGCTGGGGCTGCCCTACCCGTGCGCCGACACCGAGCCGCCCACCCCCGAGCTGCTCGCACGGGTCCGTGCCCAGTTCACGGATCGGGGGCTGGTGGCCCGGTGACCACCCGTCGGGCCCCACCGACACTCCCCTACTCGCCCTGGACCTCCCGTAACCGTGCCGGTCCGAGCCCGAGAGACCGCCGCCACGCATTCCGGTACGCGGTGCCGGTCCTTAGCATTCGTTACATGCCCACTGTCGACAAGAGCGCCCCGCCGCCATCGACGGCGGGAATGGAGAAACAGTCACCGGTTCGGAGCGTGCCATGATCGAGGCGATTCTCCCGGCCGGCACCGTCGCCGTCGACACCTTCACCGAGGCGCCCGACCCATTCCTCTTTCCGGACGAGGAAAGGGTCGTCCGCGCCGCGGTGGACAAACGGCGGCGCGAGTTCACCACCGGCCGCTGGTGCGCCCGGCAGGCGATGGCCCGCCTCGGTCGCGCACCGGCGTCGGTACCGCCCGGGCCACGCGGTGAACCGCGCTGGCCGGCCGGCCTGATCGGCAGCATCACGCACTGCGACGGCTACCGCGCCGCGGTGCTCGCCGAAACCGAGGTCGTCACCACCATCGGCATCGACGCCGAGCCGAACGCACCGCTGCTCGACGATGTCCTGCCGGCCGTGTCGCTGCCGCAGGAACGGGACCGGATCGGCCTGCTGCGGCGCGATCACCCCGACGTGTGCTGGGACCGGTTGCTGTTCAGCGCCAAGGAGTCCGTCTACAAGGCCTGGTTTCCGCTGACCGGGCGCTGGCTGGACTTCGAGGACGCCGACATCACCTTCGACCCGCTGGCCGGCACCTTCGAGGCCCGGATACTGGTGACGGGGGCGCAGTTGCACGGGCGCCGGCTCACCGGCTTCAACGGCCGCTGGCTGGCCCGGAACGGGCTGGTCGTGACCGCCATCGCGGTGGTGGCACCCGCGTTCGCCGTCGTCTGATCCGCTGGACGGACCGCACGACTGGCGAAGCCACGGCAGCAGGCCGCACCGATGGGTGCGGCCTGCTGCCTGTCGCTCAGACGCTGGCGGAGTAGTCCGGGCTCAGACTCGCCGGCAGGTCGCCACGGCGGGCGACGTTCAACTTGCGGTACGTACGGGTCAGATGCTGCTCGACGGTGCTGATCGTGATGAACAGCTTCGCGGAGATCTCCCGGTTGCTGTAACCGGCCGCCGCCAGGGCGGCGACGCGATGCTCGGCCTCACTCAGGACCGCCACCGCCACGACCGGGTTGATCGCATCCGGGGTGTCCCCCTCGTCCCAGCCGGACTCCAGGCTGAGCGCCTGGAGCAGCGGTAGCGCCCCCGCCTTCTCGGCCGTGGCCCGCGCCCGCCGGGCGATGAGGCGGACCCGCCGCGACTCGCCGAGCGTCTGGAACGCCTCGGTCAGGTCGACCAGGGTGCGGGCCAGCTCGTAGTCGTCACCGCCGTTGTGCAGGTCGGCGGCCTGGCGCAGGAACATCGGCCGGTGCCGGAGCTCACCGCAGGCGGCGTAGAGGCGCAGGGCCATGGCGCGCACCCGCGGCTGGCCGTCGCCGCAGCGCTTCAGCTGGTCCTCGACCAGCTGCTGGGCCTGCTCCGGCGCGTTCATCCGCAACAACGTCTCGGCCGCGTCGACCCGCCACGGCACCAGGCCGGGGGTGTCCATCCCCCACTGCGCGGCCAACTGGCCGCAGAGCCTGAAGTCGCGCAACGCCAGCGGCAGCTCACCGACGGCGAGGCTGTACCGGCCCCGGGCGTACAGGTAGTGCAGTCCGAACCGGGTCTGGAACATCTCCTCCGGCACCGGCTGATCCAGGTGGTCGCGGACCGCACCGATGTCACCGATCGCGGTGGTCGCCATGATCAGAACAGCCAGCGGACCACCCACCGCGACGCCCCAACTGCTCGACGGCATCACCGTCAGCGCGTCGGTGGCGTACTGCCGTGCCCCGGTCAGGTCGCCCAGGCGCATCGAGATCTCCGCGCGGATCGCCGCCAGCCGCGCCTGCCGGCTCGGCGAGCGTCGCATCCGCGCCTCGTCGACGAACGCGTCACACCACACCGCGGCGCTGGCCGGGCAGCCACCGTAGGTGAGTGCCAGCAACGCACTCTCCACGGTGTCCAGGCTCATCTCGTCCAGGCGCGAGTTGCGCAGGATCCGTTCGGCCACCGCGATCGCCCGCTCCGACGGGCCGTCGCTGAGCACCCCGGCCAGCGCGGTGGCCGCCGACAGCCGATGACTGGCCGACACCGTCGGCATCGCCACCGGCGGCTGGATGCCCGGGTGCAGCAGCGGCCGGAAGGACGGGTACGTCGCGAGCATCAACGGCCGGGTGATGACCAACTCGGCGAGCGTCTCCGCGTCGGCCTTGCCGCTGTGCGCGCTGATCAGCTCGAACGCCTCCCGGGCTTCGGTGAACTGGCCGTGCCAGAGCAACGCCTTGGTGAGCACCAGCGCGTCCACCCCGCGCAGGTGCCCGCCACGCAGGGCGGCGGCCAGCTCGGGCAGGTACCCGGTCGGCGCGCTCGGGTTGATCCGCCACTCGGCGCGGACCAGGGCGGCGGTGATCCGGGCACGCCGCTGGCTGTCGGTGCAGGCACCCAACGCGAGTTGCAGGTAGCGCACCGCCGCCGCCACCTGGCCCTCCCGCAACGACTGCCGGGCCGCGTCCTCGAGCACCGGCACGGCCCACGCCTCGTTGACGTCGCCGGCGCCGACCAGGTGCTCGGCCACCACGGCGCTGGACGCGCCACCGCGATGAGCGAGCACCGCGGCCCGGCTGAACAGGTCGGCGCGGTCCAGCTCGTCGATGTCGGCCAGCACCGCCGCGCGCGCGGCCGGATGCCGGAAGTTCGTACCGGACAGCAGGCCCATCGTGGTCAGCGTGCGTACCGCCGGGCCGATCTGCCCGCCGTCGTCCGGGACCAGTTGTTCGAGCAGCGCGAGATCGCCGCAGACCGCCAGCCCCTGGGCCACCCGCCGCACCCGGGCGCTGGTGCGGTGCAGGCAGGAGACCACCGCCCGGGCGAAGTTCTCCCCGGTCACCGGTTCGCCGCCGACCCCGGCGCCGGCGGCCGACGCCTCCCGGTGATCGTCGAGCAGGCCACGCAGCAGCAGCGGGTTGCCACCGCTGACCTGCTGCCAGGCCGGTGCCAGCCGCTCGGCGTCGGCTTCGCCGACGTAGCTGGCCGCCAGTTCGCGCATCGCGTCGGCCGACAGGGCCGACAGGACGATCCGGGAGCCGTGCGGCGGCCGCCAGAACGCCTCGGTGTCGAATGCGACGTCGTCCCGGCGACCCTGCTCGGTCTGGGTGAACAGCAGCAGCATGGGCGCGAAGCGCGCCCGCCGGGCCAGGTAGGACAGGCAGACGATCGACAACCGGTCGGCGCGGTCGATGTCGTCGACCGCGATGATCAGCGGATAGCGGTGGGACAGCTCCAACAGGATCGTGCAGAGGGCGTGCACGATCTGCGGGTCGATCTGGTTGTCGCAGTCGTCGGCGCGGACCCCTTCGTACAGCAGGTTCATCGCGCGCCGCTGCTCCTCGGGCACCAGCGGCGCGTCGAGCAGCAGCTGGGTGAGCACACCGAGCGGCAGGTCACGCTCGGCGTCCGCGCCGATCGCGGTGATCGCCAGGGCGTCGCGGTCCACCGCCCGGTCGGCGTAGGTGTTCAACAACTCGGTTTTGCCGGACGCTACCGCGCCCGCTATGACGGCGATCCGCCCTTTGCCGGCGACGGCCGAGGCAAGGAGGCCGTCCAGCGTGGCGATCGCGTCCGCGCGCTCGACCAACTTCATGATCATCCTTTCGATACGATCGCAGCTCCGGCTCGCTCACCTGGGATCGGCCGGTACTCCAGACGCTACGGACGGCCGCTGTCGTACCCCTATCGCCGCGCCATCCGTCGATTGTGCTCACCCGACCCGGGCGTAGCGTGGCGTGACCGCCGGTGCCTGGTCCTGCCGCGGTGGCGACGCCAGCGGGGTCCGACCGACCCGGGCCACCGCCGAGCGCACCGCGGCCGACACCGCCGCCGGCAGGTCGGCCTCGATGCCGGCGCCCCACAGGGTCTCCTCGCCCACCCGCAGCTCCGCGTACACGACCAGGCCGGTCGAGTCGGCCAGCCCGGTGCCGGTGCGGTGCACCGCCCGCACCTCGACGCCCCAGCGGGCCAACGACCGCCCGATCCGTTCCAGCTCGTCGGTGCGTTGCCCACCGACGGTGAACGCGGCACCGTCGATGTGCAGATACGCGGACACCGGACGGGCCGTCGCCACCGGCACCACCATCAGCGACCCGGACACGTACTCGTCGCGGAACAGGGCGCACACCCGCTCGGGGTCGATCTCGCCGCCCTCGGCATCGGCGTAGGACTGCACCAGGCCGGCGAACTCCAGCTGCAGCTCCCGCGGCGGATGCAGCCCGAGCCGGGAACTCAACACGTACGCCACCCCGCCCTTGCCGGACTGGCTGTTGATGCGCACCACACTCTCGTAGGCGCGACCCACGTCCTGCGGGTCGATCGGCAGATAGGGAATCTCCCAGGCGACCTCGTCCACCGGGACGCCCTGCTCGGCCGCGACCCGGCTCTGCTCGGCGAAGCCCTTGTTGATGGCGTCCTGGTGGGAGCCGGAGAAGGCGGTGTAGGCCAGGTCCCCGGCGTACGGGTGCCGGGGGTGCACCGGCAGGTCGGTGCACCGCTCGGCGGTGCGCCGGATCCGGTCCAGACCGGAGAAGTCGATGCCCGGGTCGACACCCTGGCTGAACAGGTTCAACCCCAGCGTCACCAGGTCGACGTTGCCGGCCCGCTCGCCGTTGCCGAACAGGCAGCCCTCGATGCGCTCGGCACCGGCGAGCACGGCCATCTCCGCGGTGGCCACCCCGGTGCCCCGGTCGTTGTGCGGATGCACCGACAGGCACAGGTGCTCGCGCCGGCTCAGATGCCGGTCCATCCACTCGATCCGGTCGGCGAAGACGTTGGGCATGGTGCGTTCGACGGTGGTCGGGAAGTTCAGGATGATCGGCCGGCCGGGCTCCGGCTGCCACACGTCCATCACCGCCTCGCAGACCTCCAGGGAGAAGTCCGCCTCGGTGTCGTTGAACAGCTCGGGCGAGTACTGGTAGCCCAGGTCGCAGTCGGCGAGGCTCTCCTCGGCGTACTTCATCATCAGCTGCGTGCCGTGCACGGCGAGCTGCCGGCACCCGTCCCGGTCGACGCCGAGCACCATCCGGCGGAACAGCGGCGAGGTCGCGTTGTAGAGGTGCACGGTGGCGCGCGCCGCGCCGACCAGGCTCTGCACGGTGCGCCGGATCAGGTCGTCGCGCGCCTGGACCAACACGGTGATCCGTACGTCGTCGGGGATCAGGTCCTTCTCGATGAGCAGCCGCAGGAAGTCGTGGTCGTCCCTGCTCGCCGACGGAAAGCCGACCTCGATCTCCCGGTAACCCATCGTCACCAGCAACCGGAACATGCTCAGCTTCCGGGCCGGGTCCATCGGGTTGACGAGCGACTGGTTGCCGTCGCGAAGGTCGGTCGAGAGCCAGCGGGGGGCCGCGGCGATGACCCGATCCGGCCAGGTGCGGTCCGGCAGCGGCTCATGGACGGCCGGCCGGTAGCGCTTCACCGCGTTGGAAAAGGAATGCATGCTGTCCTCCTTGATCATCACCGCGGCGTGGTGGTTCGTCGCGGCGCTTCAGCACGACGGCGCGCGCGGCGCGCCCTTCGATGTCAGCTGCGAGCACCGAGAAACATCGAGCACGAGTACGGCGCCAGCAGCACCTGGATCTCACAGGCGTCCGTGTCGTCGAGGAGCCCGACGACAACCGCGATCTCGGGGTAGGTGGTGCTGACTCCGAGGTTGGCGAAATAGGAGCCGCTGTCGAAAACGACGCGGTAGTCACCCTTGACCAGTCGACTGTCCGTCCAGTCGAGGATGTGGCCGGCGTCGTCGGTCGCCGTGCCGGCCACCGGCTCCCAGCCTCTGGTCGTACGCCGCTCCAGCCGCGCCGGAACTCCGGCAGCAGGTCGGCCGTATACCACATCAAGGGCCTGCGCAGTGACCTTCATCGAATTTTGCTCCTGTTCAGCCCGCGACTGCGCGGGCGCCTGGTTTCCGCGATCATCGAATGGGCCGCTATCGCCGTGCATTCGAATGCCTATCGTCGCGGCCGTGGCCGAGCATCGGAGGCAGAAAAGAAGTCAATAGTGCGCCAATGGACCGGGGCCATAACTTCGTTTCCAGAACCGCTGCCGCACCGCTCTCAAGGCAGCCGGTAATCCGCTAAGAAACGAGGATTAACCATGCGTTCGACTGCTGCTCACATCGCCAAGGCCATTGTCGCCGGTTTGTTCGGTATCGGGCTCGCGCTGGCCGGTGCCTCCGCCGCACAAGCCGACACCACGCTCTCCGCCGGCGAGACGACCGTGAACTCGACCACGCTGGACAACTGGCCCTGGACCTGATCGACGCCGCACCAGCGGAACGCCTCACAACTACGGATCCGCGCTGCCGAACGACCCGCCATATCGTAGAAGGACGGTGTGCAGGCTAATCGCCCGCACACCGTCCTTCTGCAATTCGGTGTCGCGACCGGAACCACCATGCCCCGCCGAGCGAAAAGGCCGACACCGCCGGCGACCAGTCGCCCGGTGTCGACCGCGAGGCGGCAGCGGCTACGTCGCGGTCATCTCGCGGTGAGCCGGCGCGGCCGTCGCCTCGCTCTCCGCCGGCTCGGCGTACGGCTGGTCGCCACCACCCGCGGCGGCGTACGCCTCGCTGAGCATCACCAGCACCCGCGCCTCGAACCTCGGCGCCTGGATGCTGCGGAACAGGCTCAGGGCCCGGTGCAGGTGCACCACCGCCTGCGGCGCCTTTCCGACCGCCAGGTCCAACTCGCCCAGGCTGCGTTCGACCCGCGCCTCGATCATCCGCTCGCCGGTGCTGGCCGCCAGCCCCCGCGCTTCGGTGAGCGCGCGACCAGCCTGATCGTGATCGCCGGAGCACAGGTGGGCCAGGCCCAGTCCGTGCAGCGCGTAGGCCTGGCCGATCGGATCACCCAGGTCGCGCACCACTGTCAGGGCCTCGTCGAACGCCGTCACGGCCGCCGCATGGTCCCCGGCGCTCAGGTGGGCGTCGGCCAGCCGGTGCAGCACCTGCGCCTCGACGCGCCGGCTGCCGGCCTGCCTGCTCAGCTCCAGCGCGCGCGGCAACATCCGCTTGGCCTCCTCCGGGTTGCCGCGTTCCAGCGCGGTCTGCGCCATGCTGTTCAGCACGTAGGCCGCCGCGGTCAGGTCACCCGCGGCGAGCAGCACGTGCAACGCACTCTCGTAGCGACGCGTCGCGTTGTCGAAGTCGCTGGCGATCCGGTCCAGGTAGGCCAGCTGGCGGCTGACCAGGGCGACCCCGTGCTCGGCGCCGAGCTGTTTGAACAGCCGCTCGGACTGCTCCAGGTTCTCCCGCGCGTCGGTGAAGCGCTTCTCGACGACGCCGAGCGAGCCGGTGGAGTACAGCATCACCGCCTCGCCGCGCTGATCGCCCACGGATCGGCACGCGGCCAGGGCCACCCGGTGGGTCTCTCGCCAGTCGTCGAGATAGATCCGTGACTCGAACAGGGTCACCGACGTGAACGCGAGGTCCCAGCACAGCTCGACCAGGCCGACCTTGACCGTCTGGCGCACCGCGGCGACCAGGTTCAGGCGCTCGCGCTCCAGCCAGCCCAGCGGATCACGGACGACCCGCGCCACCACCTCCGGGGCGAACGTCCACCGCTCGGCCTGGCTGTGCACCTGCCGGGTGTCGCAACCGTGCAACCGCTCGTGCGCCTGCTCGGCGAGGAAGAGCAGCGCGCCGAGCACCCGTGACAGCGCCGCGCTGCGATCGGTGGCGCCCTCCTCCACGGCCAGCCGTTCCCGGGCGAACACCCGGATGAGATCGTGGAGCCGGTACTGGGCGCGCAGCCCCCCTTCGGTGCCGGTGATCTCGACCAGCTGTGCGTCGACCAGCTCATCGAGCAGGTCCTGCGCGTCGGCCAGCGGCTGGTCGAGCAACGCGGCGCTGACCCAGCCACCGAAGGCCGGGAAGTCGAGCAGGGCCAGCCGGCGGAACAGCCGGCGGGCCTCATCGGCCAGGTTGTCGTAGGTGAGCGAGATGCTCACCCGGATCCCCAGGGCACCGTGCTTGAGCTCGTCGAGTCGGCGGGATTCGTTCTCCAGACGGCTGGCGAGCTGCTCCACCGTCCAGTGCGGACGCGCCGACAGCCGCGCGCCGGCGATTCGCAACGCCAGCGGCAGCTGCCCGCACAGCTCGGCCAACTCGGCCGCCGCGTCCGCCTCGGCCTGCACCCGGTCGCCGCCGGCTATCCGCGACAGCAGCGCGATCGACTGGACCGAGTCGAAGACATCCACCTCGATGTGCACCGCGCCCGGAAGCCCCGCCAGGCGCCGCCGGCTGGTGACCAGCACCGCGGAGCTGGGGTTGCCGGGCAGCAGCGGCAGCAGTTGCGTCTCGCTGCCGGCGTTGTCCAGCACGACCAGGATGCGCCGGTCGGCCAGCAGATCGCGGTACATCTCCGCGCGCTCCTCCAGCTCGTCCGGGATCGCGTTGCCCGGCACGCCGAGGCCGCGCAGGAAGCGTTCCAGCACCTGGGTCGGACTGGCCTGCCGGGACGCACCGCCGTGCAGGTCGGCGAAGAGTTGGCCGTCCGGATAGCGCCAGGCGATCCGGTGCGCGACGTGTACGCACAGCGAGGTCTTGCCGATGCCGGGCTTGCCGGCGACCACGACGATCGGCACCGCCAACTGAGCTGGATTCTCCGCGGCCTCGGCGAGGCGTTCCTGGATCTCCTGGATCTGGTCGGTGCGACCGGTGAAGTCCGCGATGTCAGTGGGCAGCAGGCTCGGGCCGCCACCGGTGACCGGCAGGGGCACGCCGACGCCGGTGACCGGCAGCTTCGGGCCGCCGCCGGTCACCGGCAGGATCGGATCGACGCCGGCCACCGGCAGGATCGGATCGACGCCGGTCACCGGCAGGATCTTGCCGTCGGCGGCCGGCAGGGGCGGGCCGACGCCGTCGGGCGCCGCCTGCTCGGCGATGACGACCGGCGGCGGGATCCCCACCGGCTCGGCCACGACGGGTCGCCCGATCTCGATCCGCTCCGGGGGCAGCGGCGCGTCGAGCCCGATGTCGGAGCCGAGGATCGAGCGTTCCAACCGCTGCAACCGCTCGCTGGGCTCCAGGCCGAGGTCCTCGATCAGAATCCGGCGGGCCGAGCGGTAGCACTCCAGCGCCTCGGCCTGCCGGCCGGACCGGTAGAGCGCGAGCATCAGCTGCCCGCGCAGCCGTTCGCGCAGCGGATGGGCGGCGACCAGCCCGGTCAGCTCGGCGATCACGTCATCGTGTCGACCCAGGGCGAGCTCGAAGTCGATGCACTCCTCGGTGGCGGCCAGCCGGCGCTCGACGAGCCGGTCGGCGGCCGCGCGCAGTGGTTCGCTGTCCAGGCCCTCCAGCGGCGCGCCGCGCCACATGCGCAGCGCCTCGCGGTAGAGCCGCACGGCCTCGTCCTTGTCGGCGGTCGCGCCCGCCCGGCCGAGCAACGACTCGTACCGTTGCAGATCGACATCGTCATCGGGCACTTCCAGGGCGTACCCCTGGTGCCGCGTGGTGATCGCCTCCGGGCGCCCGTTGGCCGCCAGCAGCCGGCGGAGCGCGGACACACAGATCTGCACCTGGGCACGGGCGCTGTTGGGCAGCCGCTCGCCGTAGACCGCGGTCACCAGTCGCCCGACCGAGATCACCCGGCGCGGTTCCAGGGCAAGGCTGGCCAGGACGATCTGCTGGCGATGACCCCCCAGGTCGAGGCGACCCCCGTCGTCGTCGACCGCTTCCAGCGGACCGAGTACCCGGAATTCCATCGGCCCGCCTACCCTGCGCCACCGTGACGTATTCGTCCCGATGGGGTAGCCATACTCACGACTTGTCGACGCCTGCCCTGCGAATCAACATATCTGCCCCAATTTCGGTGGCCACACCACAATGCACCCCTCGACCGTGTGTCACATTGAGATTACGAACGCATCCATGGTCGCCGCTACCTCATAACCAGAGCACTTCGTCCAATCAGGACTGTCCGTTCAATCGATTGTGCTACGACGTACGGTGTGGGCCCGGTGACGGAACGCAGCGCTGCTCGGTGATTCGCGGCAGTCGACCCGAATGGACACCGCCTAACCCTTAGCAGCCCCGGATTTTCCGGCAGGCGGAGAAAAGGGGTGCCGCCGGCATCAGACCCGCTCTTAGCGTAGCGGGCATGCAGGATCAAACGGCGACAGCTCTCGTGGTGGAGTATCTCAACCGCGCCGCCGCTCACCACGGTGAGGGCCATGTGACCCGCGACGACGTCGACACCGCCATGCGCCTCGGCTGCGGCCTGCCGCAGGGTCCACTCGCTCATCTCGACGACCTCGGCATCGACGTCGCCATCGCCATGCTCGACGACGCCGGGATCCGGCCCGCGGCGATTCTCATCCGGATGGCGTGCGACGGTCGGCTGGGCCGCCGCGTCGGCCGCGGCTTCTACGACTACGACCGACCGGACATCGGCCAGACCGGCGCCCCGCAGGACTCCGGTCCGTCGGGTGCCCCGCGTCCACCGCGCCGACTCGGCGTCGTCGGGTCGGGCACCATGGCACGCGGCATCGCGCAGGTCGGCGCCGTCGCCGGCCTGCACACCACGGTGGTGGCCCGGACCGACGAGCGGGCCGCCCTGGCCCGGGCGCAGATCGGCCGCTCGCTCACCGCCGCGGTGTCGCGCGGCCGCCTCGACGAGCCGACCCGGATGACCGCCGAGGAGTGCCTGACCACCTCGGCCGACCAGGCCGCACTCGCCGGTTGCGACGTCGTCGTCGAGGCGGTGGCCGAGGACGCCGACATCAAGCGGCGGGTGTTCGCCGCGCTGGCCGCCGCCTGCCCGACCGACACGGTGCTCGCCACCACCACCTCGAGCCTGTCCGTCGCCGCGTGCGCGGCCGCCGCCGGCCGTCCCGCCGACGTGCTCGGTCTGCACTTCTTCAACCCGGCACCGGCGATGCGGCTGGTCGAGATCGCCGCCACCGCGACCACCTCGGCGCAGACGGTGGCGACGGCGCACGCCCTGGTGCGGCGCCTGGGCAAGGTCTCCGTGCACAGTGCGGACCGGTGCGGATTCATCGTCAACTACCTGCTGTTCGGCTATCTCAACCGCGCCATCACCCTGCTGGAGCGCGGTGCGGTGCGGGCCGAGGAGTTCGACGCCACGATCCGCGCCGAGTTCGGCTATCCGATGGGCCCGTTCGCGCTGCTCGACACCATCGGACTCGACGTGTCGCTGGCCATTCTGCGCCGGCTCCACGACGAATTCGGCGAGCCCTGCTTCGCCCCCGCGCCGGCCCTGTCCGCGCTGGTCGCCGCCGGGCGGCTGGGTCGCAAGACCGGCACCGGCTTCCTGAGCGAGATCCCTCGAACCCGGCCACGGCAGACGGCGATGGCCGGCAACGCCGTCGCCACAGGTGGTGTCCGATGAACGCGAACTTCGCCGCGGCGGTCGTGGCCGCGCCCGACGCCGCGGCGGTGGCCGCCATACCGGTACCGGAGTACTACCGAGGAGCCGTGCTGCTCGAAGAGGACCAGCACATGTTCGACGACATCCCGCTCGCCGAGCGCGAACCGGCCAAGGCTTTGCACGTGCGCGACGTGCCGACCCCGGAGCCAGGGCCCGGTGAGGCGCTGATCGCCGTGATGGCGAGTGCGGTCAACTACAACACCGTGTGGAGCGCGCTGTTCGCACCGGTGCCCACCTTCAGCTTCCTGCGCCGTTACGCCCGCACCGGTGATCTCGCCGCCCGGCACGCCCAGCCGTACCACGTGATCGGCTCCGACCTCGCCGGCGTCGTCCTGCGCACCGGCCCGGGGGTGCAGCGTTGGCGCCCGGGTGATCGCGTGGTCGCGCACTGCCTGTCGGTACAGCTACAGCACCCGGACGGCCACGACGACAGCATGCTGGACCCGGAACAGCGCATCTGGGGGTACGAGACGAACTTCGGTGGGCTCGCCGACCTGGCGCTGGTGAACGCGAACCAACTCATGCCGAAGGCGACGCACCTGACCTGGGAGGAGGCCGCGTCGCCCGGGCTGGTCAACTCCACCGTCTATCGGCAGCTGGTGTCACCGCACGGCGCGGGCATGCGCCTCGGCGACAACGTGCTGATCTGGGGCGCGGCTGGCGGCCTGGGCTCGTTCGCCGTGCAGTACGCGCTGTGCGGGGGTGCCACTCCGATATGCGTGGTCTCCAGCCCCGAGAAGGCTGAGGTGTGCCGGCGCATGGGTGCCGAGGCGGTCATCGACCGGGAGGCCGAGGCCTACCGGTTCTGGCGCGACGAGACCACCCAGGACCCGCGCGAGTGGCGCCGGTTCGGCCAGCGAATCCGGGAGCTGACCGGAGGAGAGGATCCCGACATCGTCTTCGAGCACCCCGGGCGCGAGACGTTCGGCGCGTCCGTCTATGTCGCCCGCCGTGGCGGCACCGTGGTGACCTGTGCCTCCACCAGCGGGTACGAGCACCAGTTCGACAACCGCCATCTGTGGATGAGTCTCAAGCGGATCGTCGGGACGCACTTCGCCAACTACCGTGAGGCATGGCAGGCCAACCGGCTCGTCGTGCGGGGCCGCATCCACCCGACGCTGTCCGTCACCTATCCCCTCGACGACGTCGGTCGGGCCGTCGACGACCTGCACCGCAACCGACATCAGGGCAAGGTCGGCGTGCTCTGCCTGGCAGCCGCCGAGGGCGGCGGCGTCGAGGACCCCGAACTGCGGGAGCGGCAGCTGACCGCGATCAACCGGTTCCGGCCGCCGGCCGGGTGCGCGGCATGAACGGTCCCGATCCACGCTGGATCCGGCGGTACCACCGCGGGCCGGAAGCCGGCGTCACCCTCGTCTGTCTGGCCCACGCCGGTGGCTCGGCCAGCTTCTTCTACCCGTTCTCGGCAGCCCTGTCCCGCTCGGTCGACGTGGTGGCCGTGCAGTACCCGGGCCGCCAGGACCGCCACGACGAACCGCAGGTCGACAGCGTGGCGGCGCTCGCCGCGGCGGTGGCCGAGCAACTGGCCGCCTTCGGCCCGCGACCGGTCGCGCTGTTCGGGCACAGCATGGGCGCGCTCGTGGGTTACGAAACCGCGCTGCTGCTGGAACAGGCCGGCCACCAGCCGACACACCTGTTCGCGTCCGGCCGGCGGGCCCCGTCGACGAGCCGGCCGGAGGCGGTCCATCGACTCAGCGACAACGGGCTGGTCGCCCACGTGCAGGAACTCGACGGCGACGCCGGCGTCGCCGAGGCGCTCAACGATCCCGACGTGCGCGCCATGGCGCTACCCGCGCTGCGGACCGACTACCGCGCCGTGGAGACCTACCCGGTCACGGCCGGCCCGCCGCTGCGCTGCCCGATCACCGTGCTCACCGGCCGCGACGACCCGGTGGTCAGCGCCGCCGAAGCGGCCGCCTGGCAGGGGCACACCCTCGGCGGCTTCGAGTGTCTGACCTTCCCGGGCCGGCACTTCTTCGTGGCCACCCACCGTGACGCGGTCGTATCCGAGATCGAACGCCGGCTCGTCGCGGTGCCGAGCGCTCCCCGCTGAAGCCACGGGAATGCGCCGGGAGGGTCGGAAACCACCACGCTCATCAGGCGTCGCTCCGGGTGGTCTCCAGTTTCGTGTGCAGGATGTCGCGGGCCTGACCCGCGGCCCGGGCGATGCTCTCCGAGACGAAGTCGACGAAGCGGGCGATGTTCTCCAGCCGGGTGGCGGCCGGGGTGCCACGGCCGAGGACACCCACACCCTGCCGGGCGATCTCGCCGAGGTGGGCGGTGGCTCGGGCGCTGGCCATCACCGACTCGTACAGCACGTCGTCGTCGACGACGTAGCGTTCGCGACGTCGTTCGTCACGTTCCCGGCGGACCAGGCCCTGGTTGTCGAGAAAGGCGACCGCCTTGGAGACCGACGCCGGACTCACCCGCAGACGCCCCACCAGCTCCGAGGCGCTGAGGCTGCCGCTGTCGGTGGTGAAGAGGCAGGCCAGCGTCCGGGCCGTCATCCGGGGCAGCCCCGACTGCATGAAGACCGTGGCGAAGGTCTCCTCGTACTCCTGCACGGCCTCGGCGTCACGACCGTGCGCCTGCGGCGGTGTGTCGGCACGCCCGGGAGTGGCCTTCCGGCGGCGCCGGACGCGTCGCTCGGTGGCGTGGTGAGCGAGGTCGGCGCGGTAGGCGGTGGGACCGCCGTTGCGCATCACCTCGCGGGTGATGGTCGAGGTCGGCCGGTTGAGCCGCCGGGCGATCGCCGCGTAGGCGAGGCCGTCGGCCAACCCGAGGGCGATCTGCTGGCGCTCGGGTTGAGTGAGCCTACCTCCCGGCATCATGGCCTCCTTCCGTGCTCCGCACCGGCCCCGAGCATAGCGTTCACTTGCCTGCTATTGCAACGGATTCACCGAGCCAAGTTGCATTGAACGCTGTCCCATTGCAACGAAATAGCTGCTCTGAGCTGCTGATACGACCTGGGAGTGCAACGGCAGTGTTGCCGTCCAGCTGAAAGCAACGTAGTGTTTCCTGCATCGGAAACATCAGTCAGGAGGAGTCATGATGCAGAGGTTCGACACCCCCGCCGCCATCTCGGCCGTGCTCGACATCCCCGCGGGACGCATCCAGATCATTGCCGCCGACCGCACCGACACGACCGTGGAGATCCTGCCCACCGACGCCGGCAAGTCCCGCGACGTGACCGCGGCCGAGCGCGTCGTGGTCACCTTCGACGACGGTGTCCTGCGCGTCCAGGCGGCGGAGCCGGCACGGCGGATCCTCGGCTCGTCCGGGTCCGTCGAGGTGACGGTGCAGCTGCCCGCCGGCTCACGGGTCGAGGCGGAGGCCGCCAGCGTCGAGTTCCGCGGCGTCGGCCGCCTCGGCGACGTCACCTTCGACGGCGCGGAGGGCGCGGTGAAGCTCGACGAGACCGCGCAGGCCCGCCTGACCCTGCAGTCGGGCGACATCACCGTCGGCCGTCTCGGCGGGCCCGGGCAGATCAGCACCCAGCGGGGCAACCTGACCGTCGCCGAGGCCGTCGCCGGCACCGTCACGCTGCGCACCGAGCAGGGCAACATCACGATCGGTGCCGCCCGCGACAGCTCGGCCACCCTGGACGCCGGCACCACGTACGGCCGCGTGCGCAACGAGCTCCGCAACACCGACGGCGCCGCCGCCGGCCTGAACATCCACGCGACCACCGCCTACGGTGACATCGCCGCCCGCAGCCTGTAGGGGTCGCCGGCCACGGCCGACCCGGCGGTGACGAGCCGAGCCACCCGCACCACCCCTGCTTCCCACTCCCCCGTCCCGGGCGGCGTGCGCCGACACCACCGTCGGCGTACGCCGCCCGTCGGTGGTGTCGAGCCAGGGAAGGTAGTGCCGCTCAGGCCGCCTCGGGCACCAGCAACCGCGCCGGTGGTCTCGGCCCGGGATCGGCGACAAGTGCCCGCGCGAGCGCGTCGACGAAGGCGTCGGCCTGAGCCGCGGTGAGCACCAGGGGCGGCGCGAGCCGGATCACGGCGGGCTGAACGGCGTCGACCAGAAAGCCGGCCGTCCGCAGCCAGTCGGTCACCGGCACGGCGACCGGTTCGGTGAGCGCGATGCCGAGCAGCAGCCCGGCGCCACGCACCCCGGCGATCAGCGGGTGCGCGACCGCCTCGATGCCGGCGCGCAGCCGGTCGCCGACCCGCTTGACGTGGTCGAGCAGGCCCATGCCGGCAATGGTGCGGATGACCGCCAACCCAGCCGCGCAGCTGAGCGGGCTGCCACCGACGGTGGTCCCGTGGGCACCGGTGGCCAGCAGGTCCGCCGCCGTCCCGAACGCCAGGCAGGCCCCGAGGGGCAGGCCGCCGCCGAGGCCCTGGGCCAGGGTGACGAAGTCCGGCGCGATCCCCTCGCTCTGGTGGTGGAACCAGTACCCGGTGCGGCCGAGGGCGGTGTGCACCTCGTCCAGCACCAGCAACGCCCCGGTCGCCGTACAGATCGTGCGAGCCGCCGCGAGGTAACCGGGCGGCGGTACCAGCACGCCGTTCTCGCCCTGGATCGCCTCCAGGATCACCATCGCCGTGCTGTCGCTGACCGCGCCGCGCAGTGCCTCGACGTCACCGAACGGGACATGGGTGACGGCGTCCGGCAGCGTCCGGAACGGATGCGCCCGGCCCGGCTGACCGGTGAACGCGAGCGTCCCCATGGTCCGGCCGTGGAAGGCCCCGGTCGTCGCGACCACCTCGGACCGGCCGGTGAGCCGCGCGACCTGGAACGCCGTCTCGTTCGCCTCGGCACCGGAGTCGGTGAACACCACCCGCCCCGGCCCGGTCAGGGCCAGCAGCAGTTCGCCGAGCAGCACGGTCGGCTCGGCCACGTCCCGGCTGGATACGTGGCCGAGCGTCGCGGCCTGCCTGGACACCGCGTTCACGACGGCCGGGTGGGCATGCCCCAGCACGTTCGTCGCGGCGCCGCCCATCAGGTCGAGGTACTCCCGGCCGGCGTCGTCGGTCACCACCGCGCCACTGCCCTTGACCAGAGCCAGACCGGGGGTGCCGTAACTGCTCACCGTCGTGCGCGACCAGCGTTCGGTGAGTGCTCTGCGGCCACCGCCGTCATCGCGGATCGCCATCACGGCCTCCCGGCGCCCAGATCCGCGCCATGTCCGTCAGCAGCCCGCTCTCCTCGTCCCTGAGATAGAAGTGCCCACCGGGGAACAGCCGGAGCTGGAAGGGACCGCGCGTGACGGCCGCCCACCCCCGCATCTGCTCCGGGCTGATCGCGGAGTCCTGCTCACCCAGGTACCCGAACACCGGGCAGTCGAGCGGCGGCCGACGCCCGCCTCGGTAGTCGTTCACCAGCTCAAGGTCCGCGCGGATGGCGGGCAACGCGAACTCCCGCAGCTCCAGGTCGGCGAAGACCTCGGTACGGCTCGCGTCGTGGCGGACGATCTCGGCGATGATCTCGTCATCGGTGTATCTGAACCGTGGCTGGTCGACCAGCGCCGCAGGAGGAAGCCGGGCCGACACGCACAGCGCGGCCGGGGGACGACCCCGCCGGTGCAGGCGCACGGCCACCTCGTGTGCCACCGACGCGCCCATGCTGTGCCCGAACAGCACGATCCGCTGCCCGGCCAGCCCGTCGAGCACGTCGGTCACGTCGTCCGCCAGAGCCTCGATACTGGACGGGAACGGCTCGCTGAGGCGGTCCTCCCGGCCCGGGTACCGGATGCCGAGCACGCCGACGTTCGTCGGCAGGCTCGCCGGCCAGGTGCGGTACGCGCTCGCCCAGCCGCCGGCATGGGGAAAACAGACGAGCTTCGTCGTACACCCCTCGCCGTCGTGGAAGCGACGTATCCACCGGTCCTTCGTCAGGGTTCTCATCACACCGTCTCCTCTCCAGGTCGCGGCGGCCGCACGCGACGGCTAACGGACTCCGCCCGCGGCCCTGGCGTACATGGAGCGCTTGTCGTTTCGTCCGGCACTCCGGGCGAGGATCGAGTCGACGATCTCGCCGCTGCGTACGGCGATGTTCGACAGCAGCGAGGAACTGAGGCCGTGGGTGTGCTCGGTGCCGCCCTGCAGGTAGATGCCGCAGGGCACGTCCGGGGTGGTGGCGATGCGGTAGTCACGTTCCATCCGGAGCCGACCAGCCTCGTCCCGCAGACAGTGCTCGTCGAGCGCGCAGAGCAGACCCGTGGGCTCCATCGAGTCGTAGCCGGTCGCGCAGACGAGGGCGTCCACCTCGAGCTCGTCCTTCTCGCCGGCGGGGCCGCCCCGGAGAAAGACGCGGGTCTCGGCGCCCGAGCGCTTCACCCCGTCCACCCTGGTCAGGTTGAGGAAGTGGAGCCGGTCGACGCCGCGCACCTCGTCGTCGTACGCCCTGCGGTAGAGATCCCGGATCACCTCGTCGTCGACCACCGCGTAGTTCGTGTTGCGGTGATACCGCCAGAACGCCTCGCGCGTCTGGTCGGAGCCGAAGTAGTAGTGGTCCACGGCCCGGGGATCGAAGATCTGGTTCGCGAACGGCGTGGCGTCGGCGATGGAGTAGCCGTAGGACGGGATGATCGCCGAAACCTGGGCGTGCGGAAGTTCGTCGTACAGGAATCTGGTGATCTCGGCGGCGCTCTGGCCCGCCCCGACCACCGCCACCCGGCGCAGCTCGCGCGGGTCCATGCGGCGGAACTTCTGCAGGAACTCCGAACTGTGCCAGACCCGCTCGTCACTCGTGATCCCGTCGAGCATCTTCGGGACCAGGCCCGTCGAGATCACCACGTTGCGGGCCTCGACCACCCGGCTGACCTGGCCGGTGACATCCGCGACGGTCAGCCGCAGCCGGTCCGGTCGCGCCGTGGGGTCGACCGGTGCCAGGCGCAGCGAGGTCACCGCCGAGCCGTACGAGACGCGGCCGGCCACCCGGGACTGCGCCCACTCGAGGTACTGGTGGAACTCCTGGCGGGTCGGGAAGAAGTCCTGGTTGTTGACGAACTGCGAGAGCCGTCCCGCCGCGTGCAGGAAGGAGATGAAGCTGAAGCTCGACGTCGGATTGCGGAAGGTCACCAGGTCCTTGAGGAACGAGATCTGCATGGTCGCCGAGGGCAGCAACATGTCGCGGTGCCAGCCGAACTGCGGCTGACGCTCGAAGAAGTGATTGCTGAGCGCACGTTCCGGCTCGTCCAGTGCGCGCTCCTCCAGGGCGATGGAAAGCGACAGGTTGGACGGTCCGAACCCGATGCCGACCACGTCGTAGATCTCATGTTCACGATTCGTCATGAATACTCTCCCGCTGGCATGGCCGCACGACGCGCTGTTCGTATGTCGGCCGGCAATAGTGGCTCTGCGGGATCCCCGGCGGGCGATCGCCCGCCGGGGATCCCCGGGTCAGTGAGCGAAACCCGGTACCTGGTTGCAACCGTCGACCGGTGACGACACGTTCGTCACCGGACGCAGGACGACTCGGACAGCACGCTGGCTGCGCCCGGCTCCGCCCCCAGGCTGATCGTCGCCTGCACCGTGAAGGCGTCCCTGGCGGTCTTGGTGATCGTGGTGGTCAGCGGCAGCGAGGTGCCGTCCGGCTGGATCAGCACGCCGGTCGAGGTGAGCGTGTCGTCGACCCACCCGGGGGTCGTCTGCGCGCCGCGCTGACCGGAGCTGTCGAAGCGGTCCGCCGTGAAGAGGCCCTGCTGGGCGTCCCAACCCCAGATGTACTCGGCCGAGGCGATCGGCGTACCGTCGATGGTGTTCGTCTCCTGCCACCGCATGAAGTTCCCGTCGAGGATGAACTTGGCGGTCGACTGGGTGTCGAACGCCAACTGGCTGCCGTCCGGCAGGGTCGTCGCCCCGGTGCAGGTCCACTTACCTTTCAGCTTCTTCAGCGGCTGGAGCGCGGAGGTCGGCGCCACCCCCTGAGCCGACGAGCCGAACGACTCGGTGGCCTGGGCGACGGCCGGGCTCAGCACCGCCGCGGCGAGCAGCGCCACGCCGGTGACGGCCGCTGTTGTCGAAGAAATCCTCATTGGCATCCACGTCCTCCTATACTTTCGCGCCATCGACATGTCGATGTCGCTGGGATGTGATCCGGCTGAGCGAGCGGCTGCCCGCTCAGACGATTGCTCCGCCTTTCGTCCGCCGGCGCAGCGCGGGCCTGCTCGACTTGTTGAGGTTCTCCCAACGCTGGGACAGGCCGGCGACGGTGCGCGCGGCGAACAACGTGCGGATGGAAACTTCCAGGTGCAGCTCCGCGCGGATCAGTCCGACGAGTCTGATCGCCCGCAGTGAGTTGCCCCCGAGATCGAAGAAGTCCTCGTCGATCCCGATCCGGTCCAGTTCGAGAACGTCGGCGAAGAGCTTCGCCAGGACCTGCTCGGTATGGTTGCGCGGCGCCCGGTACGAACCGTCGCGGAACTCGGGCACCGGTAGCCGGGTCCGGTCCACCCGGCCACCGGCCGTGACCGGCAGCCGCTCCAGCACCACGAAGGCCGAGGGCACCAGGGACTCGGGCACCCGCCCGGCGACGAAGCGGCTGAGCTCCTCGTGGACGGCATCGGTGCCGGAATCCGCGGCGCCGGCGGCCGTCGCGTCGCGGGCGGGCACCGGGACCACGTACGCCACCAGGCGCTGCTGGCCGGCGGGGTCGGCACCGACGTCCACGAACGACTGCGCGAGCCGGGGATGCTCGGCGAGCACCTCCTCGATGTGACCGGTGTCGACCTGGGCGCCACCGAGACTGGCCCGACCACCGGCCCGGCCCACGTACTCCAACCGGCCGTCGGCGCCCCACCGGGCTCGGTCACCGGTGCGGTACATGCGCCCGCCCGCCGGCCCGAACGGGCAGGCCACGAACCGTTGTGCGGTGTGCCCGGACCGCCGGGCGTATCCGCGCGCGACGGCCGGGCCGGCCACGTACAGCTCACCGACCACGCCGTCCGGCACCGGCGTCAGCCCGGGGCCCAGCACGTAGCGAGCCACGCCGTCGGTCAGTCCGGCGGCGGCCGCGAGCCGCTGCTCGTCGGTCGCCGCGCCGCGCGCCCGGACCAGGGCGGTGGCGCCGACCGGACCGTGACCGTTGACGATCGACAGCCCCGGACAGGCCGCGCGGACCCGCTGCATGGCGGTCGCGGTCACCTGGTCGGCCGGGATCCACACCTGGCTCAGTCCCGCCAGGGCGTCGGGGCGTTCGGCGGCGACGGCGGAGAACAGCTGCGCGCTCAGCCAGACGACGGAGATCTGGTGTGCCGACCGGATCGCGGTGAGCCCGTCGAGGTCCATCCCGGTCTGCTCGGCCACGACGACCCGGCCGCCGGTGAGCAGGGGCAGCCACAGTTCGAGGGCGAGTGCGTCGGAGGCGGGCGACGTGTGCCACAGGACGGTGTCGCGGCTGTCGCGTGGCCAGTGTCGGTCCAGGACGAACCGCGCCAGGTTCCGCTGGGTGACCACGACGCCGGTGTCCGGGTCGGCCGAGGCGCAGCCGTACAGCACGGCGACCGCGCCGTCGGCGGGTGCCCGGGCGGGCTCGGCACCATCGGTGGCGGCCGCCTCGAGGTCGTGGCACATCACCACCGGCACCGTCGAATCGGCCCGCAGCCGGTCGGCCGGCGCGGCGTCGACGAGCAGCATGCCCGCGTCGGACGTGTCGAGCTGCGAGCGGAGCTGGTCGGCCGGCAGGCCCGGGTCGACCGGCAGGTAGGCGGCACCCGCCCGGACCACGCCCAGGAGCGCGACGACCAGGTCCACCGATCGGGGCATCGCCACCGCCACGACCGTCTCGGGTCCGATGCCGCGACCACGCAGCGCCCCGGCCAGCCGACCGGATCGCTCGTCCAGTTGCCGATAGGAGATCGACGAGTCGCCGGTCACGAGGGCGACCGCGTCGGGATCCCGCGCCACCCGTCGGGCGAACAGCTCCGGAATCGTCGGAGCCGGGGCCGTCGTCTCCTCCGGTGCCGTCAGCATCCGGTCCCGCTCGGTGTCGCCGGCCACGTCCAACGCGCCGATCGGCTGTGCGCCGGCGGCGACCACGGCCCGGATGAACGCGATCAGGTCCTCGCCGATCAGGCGCAGCTCCGCCCGCGAGTACAGGCTCGCCGCCGCGTCCAACCGGATGAACAGGTCGCTGTCGGGAGTTCCGTCGCGGTAGACGCCGATCGAGAGTTCGTTGAAGCTCCCGGTCGTCGCCCCGGAGTAGCGCGCCGGATGGTCGGCGAAGTGGATCTGGTCGACGAACTCGATGACGTTCATGACCACGCCGAAGCTCCCGCGTTCGCTGGGAGTCACCGCGACCGCGCGTTGGATGTCGGAGTAGTGGCGCAGTGTGTGCCCGGAGATCTCGTAGGTCTCCTCGACGATCGCGTCGGCCAGCTCGGCGACGGTCGTGCTCATCGGGACGCGGACCCGCACCGGCACCACGTTGACGGCCAGCCCGGGGGTCGTGCCCGCCGGTCCGCTCCGGTTGCCGGCGGCCAGGGAGAGCAGGAACTCGGGCAGGTCGCAGCGGTGCCGCAGGAACGCCGCCGCGGCCGTGGTCAGCATGGACGACATCCACACACCCATCGAATCCGCGGCGGCGGCCCACGCGTCGGCCTCGGCTCGCGCGACGGTAAGCGTCCGGCTGGCCATGCCGATCGCGCCGGCCACCTCGGCCCAGCTGTCCGCGCTGCTCATCGGGGTTTCCAGCTCGGCTCGCCGCGCATCGGGGACGACGATCCGGGGAACCTGCGCCGGCGGGGGCGCTTCCTTCAGGTAGTCGCGCCAGAACTCGGCGTCCGCGGTCGACTGATCCGAGGCGAGGTACTCGGTGGCGATCGCCGCGAACGACTCGACGTCCCAGCGGTGCGGCAGCGCCGGGATCTCCTGCCCCCGTACCAGAGCCGTGTACACCTCGGCCAGGCGCCGCGACAGCAGGCCGCCGGCGCCGTAGCCGTCGGCGACGAGGTGGTGGTAGGCGATCACCAGGAGCGACCGGTTCGCGGCGAGCTTGACCACGCCCAGCCGGAACAGCACGTCGCGCGACACGTCGAACGGCTTGCTGATCATTTCGGCCAGGGCGTCCCGCGCGGCCCGCTCGGGATCGTCGGTGTCCGCGAGGTCCAGGAAGAACGGTCGCCAGTCGCCCAGCTCCCGGGGTACCAGCCTCAGTCCGGCGCCGTCGTCGACGAAGGTGACCCGAAGGATCTCCGCCTCGTCGAGGACGTGCCGGAACGCGGACGCGATGGCTGTCTCGTCCAGCTCACCCGCCACGTCCCACATCGTCAGCGCGTGGTTGAGCGTGGCGGACGCCATGCCGTCCGCCAGCCACAGTCCCTTGTGTGCGGGCGAAGCATCGAACGAGCGCACACGAATCACCCCTCAGCAATAGCGCGGGAATCGAAGAAATTCGCCAACCACCTCCCACATTCCGTGAGGTGATCCAGCTTTACAAGCCATTTGGAAAGCGGAGGCGGCAAGCTCACCGCCCTTACCCGTCTCGTCCCGCTGGCGGGACAATGCATCGGCGACGGAGCCCGGAAAGCCCCTTTTTTCCTTAGTGCTGGTCGCTGCCCGCAAGGGTGGACACGATGTGCCCGGCAACCATTCGTGGTGACGGATGGCGCAGCACCAGGTTCGCCCGGAGTTTGACACCCGTCGAGGTGGTGAGACGCTTACTCAACTCCATGGAGAGCAGTGAATCGAATCCGATCTCCTTGAACTGCTGGTCCGGGTTGATGCTCGTGCCGCAGCTGCGGCCCAGCACGACGGCGACCTTGTCGAGGACGTGCGCCAGGACGAGTGCCGTCGCGTCCTCCGCCGGCAGGGCGGAGATCTGGTCGGACAGGGGCGCCTGCGGCTCGTCGGCCGTCGGTGGCACCGTGGCCGGCAGCTCCGGCGCGGCCTCGCGGCGTACGGAGTCCACCCAGTAGCGTTGCCGCTGGAAGGCGTAGGTCGGCAGGTCCACCCGACGGCTCGGCCCGATCAGCGCGCTCCAGTCCACCGTCCCGCCACGGGCATGAAGGTGGGCGAGCGAACCGAGCAACGCCGCCACCTCCTCCCGATCGCGGCGGGTCGACGACAGCACCAGCGCGTCGTCGAGGTCCTCGACGATCTCCTGCACCGGAACGGTCAGCACCGGATGCGGACTCATCTCGATGAATAGCCGGAATCCGTCCTCGGCCGAGCGTCGCACGGCGGAATCGAACAGCACCCTTTCGCGCAGATTGTCGTACCAGTAATCCCGGTCGAGTTCGGCGGTGTCCAGGCGCGTGCCGTGCAGCGTCGAATAGAGGGGCACCGGGGCGGTGACCGGAGCCACGCCGTCCAGCGCATCGATCACCTTGTCGCGTACCCGGGCCACCTGATGGGAATGCGACGCGTAGTCGACGGAAATTCTGCGCGCCTGGATGTCGTCGGCCTTCATCGCGTCGATGAACTCGTCGAGCGCCGCCGGCTCACCGGACACCACCACCGAGCGAGGTCCGTTGACGACAGCGATGCTCACCCGGCCCTGCCACGGGGCCAGGCGCTGCGCCACGACATCGACGCCGGCCACCACCGAACCCATGCCACCGTGTCCGATCAGATCCACGAGTGCCTGGCTACGCAGCGCCACGATCCGGGTGGCGTCCCGCAGGGACAGGGCGCCGCAGACATGGGCCGCGGCGATCTCGCCCTGGCTGTGCCCGATCACCGCGGCCGGCACGACCCCCCATGATCGCCACAGGGCGGCCATGGACACCATCACCGAGAACAGCACCGGTTGCACCACGTCGACCCGGTCCAGCGTCGGCGCCCCGGGCACCCCCCGCATGACGTCCAGCAGGGACCAGTCGACCCACTCGGCCAGCGCCGCGGCGCACTCGTCGAAGCTGGTGGCGAAGGCCGGGAAGGAGTCGTACAACTGCCGGCCCATGCCGACCCACTGCGAGCCCTGCCCGGGGAACAGGAAGACGGCCCCGCCCAGGTTGCCGGCGACCCCGCGCACCACCGAGGGAAAGTCGGTGCCGTCGCGTACCGCCCTCAGGCCCTGCAGCAGTTCGTCCCGATCGTGGCCCAGCACGACCGCCCGGTGCGGGAACCGGGTGCGGTGCGAGATCAACGAGGACGCGACGTCGGCGACGTCGACGGCGGGATCACCGGCGACGAAGTCGTGCAACCTGGCGGCCTGCTGCGCCACGGCGGCGGCGCTCTTGCCCGACACCACCCACGGCGCCAGCCCGCCGAGCACCGTGGCGCGCGGGCGGTGGTCGTCCGCCTCGGCCGCCGCCGGCTCCTCGAGGATGACGTGAGCGTTGGTGCCGCTGACCCCGAACGACGACACCGCGGCCCGCCGCGGACCGTCCGCCGGTTCCCACTCGCGCCCCTCGACCAGGAGCTGGACGGCACCGGAGGACCAGTCCACGTGCCCGGAGGGTGCGCCGACGTGCAGCGTCTTCGGCAGGTACCGGTGGCGCATCGCCAGCACCGCCTTGATGACCCCGGCGACGCCGGCCGCGGCCTGGGCGTGGCCGATGTTGGACTTCAGGGAGCCCAGCCAGACCGGACGGTCCGCCGCCCGGTCCCGGCCGTAGGTCGCGAGCAGCGCCCCGGCCTCGATCGGGTCGCCCAGCACCGTTCCGGTACCGTGCGCCTCGACCAGGTCCACCTCGGACGCCGACACCCCGGCGTTGACCAGCGCCCGCCGGATGACCTCCTCCTGGGCCCGGCCGTTGGGGGCGGTCAGCCCGTTGCTGGCGCCGTCCTGGTTCACCGCCGATCCGCGCAGCACGGCCAGCACCGGATGGCCGTTGCGGCGCGCGTCCGACAGTCGCTCCAGCAGCAGCACGCCCACCCCCTCGGCCCAACCCGTCCCGTCGGCGCCGTCCGCGAAGGACTTGCACCGGCCGTCGGGCGCCAGCCCGCGCTGTCGGGAGAACTCCACGAAGATCGAGGGCGTCGACATCACCAACGCCCCGCCGGCCAGCGCGAGCGAACACTCCCCCGCCCGCAGCGACTGCGCCGCCAGGTGCAGGGCCACCAGCGACGAGGAACACGCCGTGTCGATCGACACCGCCGGCCCGGTCAGCCCCAGCTCGTACGCCACCCGGCCGGAGGCGACGCTCAGGGTGCTGCCCTGCAGCAGGTAACCCTCCAGTTCGCTGGGGCCGTCCAGGAGTCGGGTCCCGTACTCCGACGAGCTCACCCCGGTGAACACGCCGACCTCGGCACCACGTACCTCGGCGGGCACGATGCCGGCCCGCTCGAACGCCTCCCACGAGGTCTCCAGCAGCAGCCGTTGCTGCGGATCGACGGCCAGCGCCTCGCGCGGGGAGATGCCGAAGAAGTCGGCGTCGAACCCGGCCATGTCGGTGAGGAACCCGCCCTGCCGCACGTACGAGCTTCCCGTGGTGTCGGGGTCGGGGTGGTAGACGTCGCGCCAGCCACGATCGGTGGGGAAGTCCGACACGACGTCCCGGCCGGCGCGGATCACCTCCCACAGTTCCTCCGGTGACGAGACACCGCCCGGGTAGCGACAGGCCATCGCCACCACCGCGATCGGCTCACCGCGGCCGGCCTTCAGGGCGTCGTTCTCCTGGCGGAGCCGGTCACGCTCGGCCAGCAGGGCGCGCAGGGCCTGTTGCACCCGGTCCCCGCCCGCGCTCACGGCCGGACCGTCATTGGCGTCGCTCATGTCAGTTGTTCCTCCCGTCGAGAGCCAGGTCCAGCAGCGCCTCCAGGTCCAGCTCCGCCAGTTCGTCCGGCTCGGCACCGGCCGCCGGACCGTCCGGTTGCACCGGTTGGGCGCAGGCCAGAATCTGTTCGAGAATGCCCAGGTCACGCAGCCGGTCGATGGAGACCGTGCGCAGCGCCTCACGGATCGCCTCGTCACCGGCCTGGACCGCGTCCTCGGCCGGGTCGGACTGCGGCTCCGGACGCAGCAGGTCGTTGAGATGCCGCCCCAACTCGTCCGGCGTCGGATAGCTGAAGACGAGTGTGGAGGGCAGCCGCAGCCCGGTCGCGGACGCCAGGCGGTTGCACAGCTCCACCGAGGTCAGCGAGTCGAACCCGAGCACGGTGAACGGCTGCTCGGCGTCGACCACCGCACCGGCCGGATAGCCGAGCACGACCGCGACCTGTTCGCAGACCCACTCCCGTACGGCCGCCTGCGCCTCGTCGCCGTGCAGCGCCGCCAGCCGGTCGCGCAACCCACGGGAGCCACCGTCGGAGGCCCGGCGGGAGCTGGCGCGTACCGGTCGGCCACTGTCGGCGAGCTCGCGCAGCACCGGCGGCAGTTCGTCGGCGGGTCTGCCGCGCAGCGCCGTGGCGTCCAGTCGGGCCGGGATCAGCACCGGCGTGTCCAGCGCGCACGCCGCGTCGAAGAGGGCCAGCGCCTGGGACGTCGGCAACGGACCGACACCCATCCGCCGCAGCCGGGACAGGTCGGCCTGGTCCAGGTTCTCGGTCATGCCGCTGCTCTGCTCCCACCACCCCCAGCACAGCGAGGTGGCGACGAGGCCGCCGGCTCGGCGCCGTGACGCCAGCCCGTCCAGGAACGCGTTCGCCGCGGCGTAGTTGGCCTGTCCCGCGGTGCCCAGCGTGCCGGCGAGCGCGGAGAACTGGATGAACGCCGACAGGGGCCGATCCCTGGTCAGCTCGTGCAGGTGCACCGCACCGCCGACCTTGGCCCGGAGCACCCGGTCGAGGCTGTCCCGGTTGAGCGACTCGATGGTGCCGTCCGCCAGCGCACCCGCCGCGTGCACGATCGCCGTCAACGGGTACCGGCCGGGCACGGCGGCCAGCAGCTCCGCCACGGCCTGCCGGTCGGCCACGTCGCAGGCCACGACCCGGACCGTCGCGCCGGCGTCCTCCAGGTCCGCGACCAGCTCCGGCACCCCGGCCGCCGTGCGGCCGCGACGGCTCGCCAGCAGCAGACTGCGTACGCCGTGCTCGGCGACGAGATGCCGGGCCACGAGCGAGCCCACTCCCCCGGTCCCACCGGTGACCAGCACGGTGCCGCCACCCAGGCCCCCACCAATGTCGAGGACCAGCTTGCCGACGTGGCGGCCCTGGCTCATCTCCCGGAACGTCCGGCGCGCGTCCCGGACGTCGCGCACCGAGACCAGGTTCAGCCGCACCCGCCCGTCGGCGAACAGCTCCATGACCTTCTCGAACATGCCCCGGAGCGCGTCCGGACCCGCCTCGTAGAGGTCGAAGGCCGTGTAGTCGACGCCCGGATGCTCGGCGGCCACCTGGCCAGCGTCCCGGATGTCCGTCTTGCCCATCTCGATGAAGGTGCCGCCGCGGGGCAGCAGCCGCAGGGAGGCGTCCACGAAGTCGTGCGCGAGAGAGTTCAGCACGACGTCGAGCCCGCGACCACCCGTGGTGGCCGAGAACTTCGTCGCGAACTCCAGGTCGCGCGACGAGGCCAGGTGTTCGTCGTCGATTCCCAGGGCCCGCAGCGCCGGCCACTTGCCGGGGCTGGCGGTGGCGTAGACCTCGGCCCCGACATACTTCGCCAACTGGACGGCGGCCATACCCACACCGCCGGCACCGGCGTGGATCAGGATGCGCTGTCCGGCCGCGAGCCTGGTCACCTGGAAGAGGGCGTGGTAGGCGGTCAGGAAGGCGCTCGGCATCGACGCCGCCTCGGCGAAGCTCCACCCGTCGGGGATCGCGGTGACCAGGCGGTGGTCCGCCACGGCCACCGGTGCGAACGCGCCGGGGAAGATGCCCAGCACCCGGTCGCCCGGCGCGAGCCCGGTCACGTCGTCGGCCACCTCGAGCACGACGCCGGCACCCTCACTGCCGAGCCCGGCGTCGAAGGCGGTTCGCTCCACCAGCCCGAGGGCGATGGTGACGTCCCGGAAGTTGAGGCCGGCGGCCTGCACCGCGACCCGCACCTGCCCACTGGTCAGGGGGGCCTGCGCCTGCGGGCCCGGGATCCAGGTCAGGTTCTCCAGGGTGCCGGCGCTGGACATGCCCAGCCGGTGGGCGTCGTCCGGTGGCGGTTCGAGCCGGTGCTCCGCGGGCGTGACCGGAACCATCCGGGGAACGAGATACGCCTCGCCCCGCACCGCCAGTTGTTCGTCGCCGGCGGCGAGCACCGCCGGGAAGCAGGCGCGTGCGGCTGCTTCGTCGTCGACGTCCACGATCCGGAACCGTCCGGGGTGCTCCGTCTGGGCGGACCGGATCAGGCCCCACACCGACGCGCCAGGCAGGCTGTCCACCCCGTCGCCGGTGTCCACGGCCGATCGGGTGATCACCACGAGCGTCGTGGCGGCCAGCCGCTCATCGGTCAGGAACCGCTGGACCAGCGTGAGGACGTCGTTGGTCGCGTGGCTCACCTCGGCCACCGGGTCGCCGCCGACGAGCAGGTCGTCCACCCCGATCACGAGGTGTCGTGGCGGACCGGCCTCGACCGCCGCGTCGACGGACTCGTAGCGAGTGACGTCGCCGTCCGCGTCCCCGAGACGGGCCGCCAGGCCGTCCTCGGCGCCCAGCACCGCCCACTGCCCGCGGTGGGGTCCCCGTTCGGGCGGTTCCACCGGCCGCCATCGCAGCTCGAACAGCGACTGCTCCGGACTGCCGGCGGCCGAGCGCACCTGCTCCGCGCTGACCCGCCGGAACGTCAACGCGTCGACGTGGGCGACCGCACGGCCGCGCTCGTCGGCGACCGTCACCGAGAAGGCGCCTTCGCCGACCGGGGACAGCCGGACCCGGACCGACGGTCCGCAGTCGCCGGCCAGCCGTACGCCGGACCAGGCGAACGGCATCCAGCCCTGCTCGCCGCGTACCTCGATGGCACCGCCGGCCACCAGGGCGTGCAGCACCGTGTCCAGCAGCGCCGGGTGCAGCGCGAACCCGCCACCCGACGAGGTCATCGCGGCCTCGGGCAGCGTGGCGGCGGCGAACAGGTCGTCGCCGTCCCGCCACACCTCGGCCAACCCCCGGAACGCCGGACCGTAGTCGAATCCCGCGTCCGCGAGGGAGTCGTACAGCTCCGCGAACTCGAGCCGTCGGGCGGCGGCCGGGGGCCACTGCGTGACGGTCCGGGCGGACGGCGGCGCGGTGACCGGAGCCAGCCGGCCGATGGCGTGGCGGGTCCACGCCGCTGCCGGCTGGTCGTCGCCGGCACACGAGTAGACGGTCAGACGGCGACGTCCGGTCTCGTCCGGTGCGCCGGCGACCAGCCGCACCCGCACGTCACCGGCGTCCGGAAGAATCAACGGAACCTCCAGGGAGAGTTCCTCGACCGCGGCGCAGCCGACCTGGTCGCCCACCCACAGCGCCAGGTCCAGGTACGCGGTCGCCGGCACCACCACCTGGCCGTACACCGTGTGGTCGACCAGCCACTGGTGGGTCCGCACCGACCACCGGTCGCTGAACATCACCTCGCCGGTGTCGGGATGGTCGACGGCGGCACCGAGCAGCGGATGGTCCGGCGCCGTCAGGCCGGCGGTCGCCACGTCCGCCGTCGTCCCGGCCCGGAAGTCCAGCCAGTAGCGTCGGCGCTGGAACGCGTACGTCGGCAGGTCGACCCACTCGCGGGTACCGAGCAGGTCGGCCCAGCCCACGGCGCCGCCCCGGACGTGCAGCCGCGCCAACGCGTCGGCCAGTCCCGCCGCGGCCTCGCGACCGCGCCGCGCCGACGACACCACCAGCGCGTCGTTGACGTTCGCGGTGGCGAAGGCGTCCGTGGTGATGCTCGCGAGCGTCGAGCCCGGCCCCACCTCGAAGAACACGTCGACGCCGGCGGCGCGGGCCTGCTCCACGGCGGCGTGGAAGCGGACCGGTTCGCGCACGTGGCTCACCCAGTGTTCGACGGAGGTCAGCTCGGCCAGGGTCGCCTCCCGGCCGAGCCGGGTCGACACGATCGGGATCGTCATCGTGCCCGGCGCGAGCTCGTGGATCGCGTCGGCGAACTCGGCCAGGACCGGGTCCATCAGCGGGGAGTGGAACGCGTGGTCGACGTCGAGCAGCTTCGCCGACACACCGCGGGCGAGGAGCCGGTCCCGCAGGTCGTGCACGTCGTCACGGGTACCCGAGGCCACCACCGAGTCCGGGCCGTTCACCGCGGCGATGGTGACGCGGTCGTACCGGTCGAGCAGTTCGCCCACGGTGTGCTCGTCCGCGCGTACCGCCAGCATGGCGCCGCGTTCGCGGACCGTCTGCATGATCCGGCCCCGCGCGGCCACCAGCCTGGTGGCGTCGTCGAGGTTGAGCGCCCCGGAGACGTGCGCGGCGGCGATCTCGCCGACGGAGTGACCGATCAGGAAGTTCGGCCGCGGACCATACCGGGTGACCAGCCGGTACAGGCTGACCTGCAGGGCGAACAGGGCCGGCTGGGCGATGTCCGTCCGGTTGTGGTCCGCGGGCTGCTCGGCCAACAGGATGGGCTTGAGGGCGAACGGGAGGTACGCGTCGAAGCGCGCGCAGATCTCGTCCAGGCTCCGCGCGAAGTCGGGGAAGGCGTCGTACCACTGCCGCGCCACGCCGCTCCAGCGCGCTCCCTGGCCGGGGAACATGAGGGCGACGCCGCCGATCTCCGTGGCGACGCCACGCACGACTCCCGCCGACTCCTCGCCGTCGGCTGTCGCGGTGAGTCCGGCGAGCAGTTCCTCGCGGGTCTGGCCGAGGACCACCGCCCGATGCTCGAACAACGACCGCGTCGACAACAACGAATGCGCCACATCCGCCACATCCACATCCGGCGCACCCACCACGAAATCCCGCAACCGGGCCGCCTGCGCCCGCAACGCCGACTCCGAACGCCCCGACACCACCCACGGCACCACACCACCGACAACCGGCACCCCACCACCAGCCACCGGCCCCTCCAAAGCCGGCGCCTCCTCCACAATCACATGCGCATTCGTCCCACTGGCGCCGAAGGCCGACACACCCGCCCGCCGCACCCGACCCCCACCACCAACCCACGGCCGCGCCTGCGTCAACAACTCCACCGCACCAACCGACCAGTCCACATGCGACGACGGCCGATCCACATGCAACGTCCGCGGCAACACCCCACACCGCAACGCCATCACCATCTTGATCACACCAGCCACACCCGCCGCAGCCTGCGTATGACCAATATTCGACTTCAACGACCCCAACCACACCGGCACACCAGAATCCCGACCCTGCCCATACGTCGCCAACAACGCCTGCGCCTCAATCGGATCCCCCAACCGCGTACCAGTCCCATGCGCCTCCACCACATCCACATCACCAACACGCAAACCCGCATCCGCCAACGCCGCACGAATCACCCGCTGCTGCGCCAACCCATTCGGCGCCGTCAAACCATTCGACGCACCATCCTGATTAACCGCCGAACCACGAATCACCGCCCACACCCGACGACCATGACGCCGCGCATCCGACAACCGCTCCAAAACCAGAACCCCAGCACCCTCCGAAAAACCCGTACCATCCGCCGCATCCGCGAACGCCTTACACCGCCCATCCACCGACAAACCCCGCTGCCGGGCGAACTCCCGGAACACCTGCGGCGTCGCGGTGACCGTCACGCCGCCGGCCAAAGCGAGGTCACACTCGCCCTGGCGCAGCGAACGCACCGCCTGGTGCACCGTGACCAGCGACGAGGAGCAGGCCGTGTCGGTCGACACCGCCGGACCCTCCAGGCCCAGCACGTACGACACCCGGCCCGACGCCACGCTCGCCAGCGATCCGGTCTGCGCGTACCCGGAGATGACCTCGGGCGTGACGAAGTGGTTCCCGTATCCGAAGTAGGCCAGGCCGGCGAACACACCGGTGCGGCTGCCACGCAACGAGTGCGGGTCGATGCCGGCACGTTCCAGCGACTCCCACGACACCTCCAGCAGGAGCCGCTGCTGCGGGTCGGCGGCCAGCGCCTCGCGTGGGTTGATGCCGAAGAACTCGGCGTCGAAGTCTCCGGCGTCGCTCAGGAAGCCGCCGGTGCGGGTGTAGCAGGTGCCGGGTCGGCCGGCGTTCGGGTCGTACAGCTCGTCGAGGTCCCAGTTCCGGTCGGTGGGGAAGTCAGACATGACATCCGCGCCCGACTCGACAAGGTCCCACAACGCCTCCGGAGTCACCGCGCCGCCCGGGAACCGGCAGGCCAGGCCGACCACCGCGATCGGCTCGCTGGCGGCCTCGGTCAACTCGCGCAACCGCTTGCGCGTCTCCATCAGCTCGATGGACGTCCGACGGAGGTAGTCCAGGACGTCGGCATTGTTGTCGTCGGTCATCGCTCTTCCCCTAGCCGAGCTCGTGGTCCAGCAGCGAGAGCAGCTCTCCCGCCGAGGCCGAACTGATCCGGTCGACGATGCCGACCGGTGCGCCAACGCCCGTCTTCGCCGTCACCCGGCCGCGCAACTCACCCAGCAGCGCGGCGATGCTCGCCTGCTCCTCGGGCCCGAGACCGAGGTACACGTCGTCGAGCTGGTTGCCCAGCGCCTCGATCTCCCTGGTCAGCCGATCGACGACGGAGCCGGTGTCGGTGCCGGCGTCCGGAGCGATCCGGGTGAGCAGGAACTTGGTGAGCGCGCGCGGGTTCGGATGGTCGAAGACCATCGTGGCGGGCAGTTTGCCGCCGACGATCGCCGACAGCTTGTTCCGCAGTTCCAACGCGGTCAGCGAGTCGATGCCCAGTTCCTTGAAGGCCGTGCTGGCACCGGCCGTCTTGACGTCGGAGTGCCCGAGCACCAACGCGGTCTGGGTGCGGACGGCGTCCAGCAGCACCGTCTCCGCCTCGTCCGGCGGCAGCGTGCGGAGGCGCCGCACGAGTGCCGGCTCTGCGGCGGCATCGGCTGCCGGGTCGGTGCCCTCGACCGGCGCCGCGAGCAGACCCCGCAGCAGCGGCGAGGCCAGCCGTTCGCCGTCGGGTGTGTGCGGCGACGGCTGCCCCAGGCGGGCGGGCACCAGCACCGCCCGGTCGTGGTCGAGTGCCGCGTCGAAGAGCGCGAGGCCCTGGTCCGAGGACAACGGCAGCACACCCTGCCGACGCAGCCGAACCAGGTCCGCGTCGCCGAGTTCGGCGACCATCTCACTGCGCTCGGCCCAGAAGCCCCAGCACAGGGAGCTGGCGGGCAGCCCTGCCGCCCGGCGGACCTCCGCCAGACCGTTGAGGAAGGCGTTGGCCGCCGCGTAGTTCGCCTGCCCGGCGGTGCCCAGCACGCTCGCGATCGACGAGAACAGGACGAACGCGGAGAGGTTCAGGTGTCTGGTCAGCTCGTGCAGGTGCCACGCGCCGCGGACCTTCGGCGCCAGCACCGTGTCGATCTGGTCCTCGGTCAAGGTCACCACGACCCCGTCGTCCAGGATCCCGGCACAGTGGATCACCGCCGTCAGTGGGTGGTCGGCCGGCACCGCCGCGATCAGCTCGGCCACCGAGGCCCGGTCGGTGATGTCACAGGCCACCACCTCGACCTCGGCACCCGCCTCGGTCAGCGCCTGGCGTAGACCTGCCGCGGCCGGGGCCGTCGGCCCGCGGCGACTGGTCAGCAGGAGTCGACGGACGCCGTGCCGCCGTACGAGGTGGCGGGCCAGCATGGCGCCCAGTCCACTGGTGCCGCCGGTGATCAACACCGTGCCGGCTCCGAGCATGGCGTCGTCCGGGCGCGACGACGGTCGGCCGGGGTGGTGCGGCGCGGCGCGGTTGCCGTCGGCGTGGGCCAGCCGCGGAGTGCTCAGCACACCGGTCCGGATCTTGATCTGGGTCTCTCCGGTCGCGACGGCCGCCGGGACGAGCTCCCACGACGTGGGTTGGTCGTCGACGTCGACGAGCGTGATCCGGTCCGGGTTCTCGGTCTGCGCGCTCCGCACGAATCCCCAGATCGCGGTCGCGGCTAGATCCGGGGCGACGACCTGCTCGTCCTGGATCGCGTCGCGCGTCACGATGGCCAGCCGGGAGTCGGCGAAGCGGTCGTCGCCGAGCCAGCGCGGCAACCACCGGAGCAGCCGGTGCAGGCGGTCCTCGACGGTCGCCGGTGTGTCGGGGCCCGCCTCGGGCGCACCCGCGACCGAGACGATGACGACCGGGGGTGGGTCGTCGAGGCCGGCGAGGGCGGTCTCGGACGGCTCCAGGACCACGTGCCGCCCGGCCGGCTCGGCGGTGTCGACGGCGCGGGGCAGCCAGTCCACCTGGTACAGCCGGTCGGTCCGCTGGTCCGGTCCGGGCTCGGCGGCACCGTCGTGCGGGGTGTTCAACCAGTACCGCTGTCGTTGGAACGGGTAGGTCGGCAACGGCGTCCACCGACCGTCCCGGTCGGGCAGGGCGGCGTCCCAGGACACCGGCAGGCCCGCCACGAACGCCTCGGCCGCCGACCGGAGCAGGCGATCGAGGCCGCCCTCGTCGCGGCGCAGCGTGCCCACCACCGTGCCGGTGACGTCCGTGCTGTCCAGCGTCTGGGCGATGCCGACGGTCAGCACCGGGTGGGCGGACGCCTCGATGAAGAAGGTGAAGCCCTGGTCGGCGAGGGACCGGGTGGCCTCCTCGAAGCGCACCGTGTGCCGCAGGTTGGTGTACCAGTACCCGGCGTCGAGCCGGGTGGTGTCCAGCCAGTCGGCGGTGACCGTGGAGAAGAACGGCACCTCGGACGGTCGCGGGGTGATTCCCGCCAGCACCCGGGCCAACTCGTCGCGTACGTCGTCCACCTGGGCGGAGTGCGAGGCGTAGTCCACCGGGATCCGCCGGGCCCGCACCCCCTCCGCGTCGCACCGGGCCAGGAGCGCGTCGAGCGCGGCGACCTCACCGGAGACCACGACCGACGACGGCCCGTTGACCGCCGCCACCGACAGCCCTTCGGTCAGGCGGGCCCGTACGGCGTCGACCGGCAGCCCGACCGACACCATCCCGCCGCGACCCGACAGCGCCAGAATCGCCCTCGACCGCAGTGCGACCACCTTGGCCGCGTCCGGCAGGGTCAGGGCGCCGGCGACACAGGCGGCGGCGATCTCGCCCTGCGAGTGGCCGATCACGGCGGCCGGTTCGACGCCCCAGGAGCGCCACGCCTCGGCCAGCGACACCATGACGGCCCACAGCACGGGCTGGATGACGTCCACCCGGTGCAGTGCCTCGGCGTCGTCGAGGACGTCCAGCAGCGACCAGCTCACATGGGGCGACAGTGCGTCGGCGCATTCCTGCATGCGGCGCGCGAAGGCCGGCGACGACACGTACAACTCGCGCCCCATGCCCACCCACTGCGAACCCTGCCCGGGGAAGACGAACACCGTCCGGCCACCCGGCGTCGCCGGTGCGGACGGGCCATCGGTTCCGTCGGCTGTCGTGGTGAGTCCGGCGAGCAGTTCCTCGCGGGTCTGGCCGAGGACCACCGCCCGATGCTCGAACAACGACCGCGTCGACAACAACGAATGCGCCACATCCGCCACATCCACATCCGGCGCACCCACCACGAAATCCCGCAACCGGGCCGCCTGCGCCCGCAACGCCGACTCCGAACGCCCCGACACCACCCACGGCACCACACCACCGACAACCGGCACCCCACCACCAGCCACCGGCCCCTCCAAAGCCGGCGCCTCCTCCACAATCACATGCGCATTCGTCCCACTGATGCCGAAGGCCGACACACCCGCCCGCCGCACCCGACCCCCACCACCAACCCACGGCCGCGCCTGCGTCAACAACTCCACCGCACCAACCGACCAGTCCACATGCGACGACGGCCGATCCACATGCAACGTCCGCGGCAACACCCCACACCGCAACGCCATCACCATCTTGATCACACCAGCCACACCCGCCGCAGCCTGCGTATGACCAATATTCGACTTCAACGACCCCAACCACACCGGCACACCAGAATCCCGACCCTGCCCATACGTCGCCAACAACGCCTGCGCCTCAATCGGATCCCCCAACCGCGTACCAGTCCCATGCGCCTCCACCACATCCACATCACCAACACGCAAACCCGCATCCGCCAACGCCGCACGAATCACCCGCTGCTGCGCCAACCCATTCGGCGCCGTCAAACCATTCGACGCACCATCCTGATTAACCGCCGAACCACGAATCACCGCCCACACCCGACGACCATGACGCCGCGCATCCGACAACCGCTCCAAAACCAGAACCCCAGCACCCTCCGAAAAACCCGTACCATCCGCCGCATCCGCGAACGCCTTACACCGCCCATCCACCGACAAACCCCGCTGCCGGCCCAACTCGACGAGCACGCCGGGCGTCGGCATCGTGGACACCCCACCGGCCAGCGCGAGCGCGCACTCCCCGGAGCGCAGGGAACGCACCGCCTGGTGGATGGCGGTCAGCGACGACGAGCAGGCGGTGTCGGTCGACACCGCCGGACCCGCCAGGCCCAGCACGTAGGCCACCCGACCCGACGCCACACTGGGGTACGTTCCGGTGAGCGTGTACCCTTGGACCTCGCCGGCGGCGCCGCTACCCATGCGGGGGCCGTAGTCGACGGGGTAGAGGCCGGTGAACACACCGGTGTCGGTGTCACGCAGTCCGGTCGGATCGATACCCGCCCGTTCCAGGGCCTCCCAGGAGATCTCCAGCATCAGCCGTTGCTGCGGGTCCATGGCCAGCGCCTCGCGCGGGCTGATCCCGAAGAACGGCGCGTCGAACCCGGCGAGGTCGGCCAGGAAGCCGCCGGCCCGTGGGTACGTCGTCCCGGCCGCGTCGGGTTCCGGGCCGGACAGCGACGCCAGGTTCCACCCCCGGTCCAACGGCAGGTCGCCCAGGGCGTCCACGCCGCCGGAGACGATGTCCCACAGGTCCTCGGGAGACGCGACGCCGCCCGGGAAGCGACACCCCACGCCCACCACCGCGATCGGCTCGCGAGCGGACTCCTCCAGGTGACGTACCCGGTCGCGCAGCTGCTGCGCGTCACTGACGGCACGTCGCAAGTAGGACCGGAGCTTGTCGAGATCCTCCACCGGGCCCTCCCTAACGTTTACGGTTGGACGAGAACGGACGTGACTACAGGTATCCGCGGTCGATGAGCGCGTACAGCTCGTCGTCGGCGCGGTCGTCGAGCTCCGCCGGCTCGGCCGGCGGGTCCGGCTTCGGCGGTTCGACCAGAGCGAAGAGGTGTGCCGCCAGCGCCTGCGGCGTTGGGTAGGTGAAGGCGACCGTGGCAGAGAGCCGTAGCCCGGTGACCCCGGCCAGCCGGTTGCGGAGTCCGACCACCATGGCGGAGTCGAAGCCGAGGTCCCGGAAGGTCTGTGCCGACCGCGCCGTGAGTACGGCCGGGGTCAGGCCCGGTTTCGTCGTGCTCAGCATCGCCGCCGCCTCGGCGCACACCAGGCCCAGGGCGGACGCCTCGCTGTCCGGGCGGACGCCGTCGGCCGGTGCCGGAGCACCGGGCGACGTGGCGGCGTCGTCGGCGGTCAGCCAGTACCGCTGCCGCTGGAACGGATAGGTCGGTAGGCCGATCCGGCGGGCGGGCCGGAGGCCGCAGGCCGCGCTCCAATCGACGGGCAGGCCCCGCACGTGCAGCTCGGCCAGCGAGCCGTACACCTTGAGCAGGCCGGCGTCGTCCCGGTGCAGGGTGTTGACCAGCACCGGAGAGGCGGCCAGCGCGTCAGCGGTCTCGGCCATCGCCAGCTGGAGCACCGGATGCGGGCTGACCTCCACGAACATGGTCCCGGGCACCGCCATCAGCTGCTCGACGACCTCGCCGAACCGGACCATCGAGCGCAGGTTGGCGTACCAGTGGGCGCTGTCCAGCCCTCGGGTGTCGAACGGGCCGCCGGTGACGGTCGAGTAGAACCTGACCGCCGACTCCCGGGACGTGACGTCCGCGATGGCGTCGAGCAACGTCTCCCGGAGGGGTTCGAGGTAGTGGGAGTGGCCGGCCAGGTCGACCTTGACCCGGCGTACCCGGACGCCCTCGGCGCCGGCCAGCTCGGCGAACTCGTCGAGGGCCGGCACCTCGCCGGAGATCACGACGGAGCTGGGCCCGTTGACCGCGGCGACCGACAGCCGCCCGGACCACCGCGCCAGCCGGTCCCGGACCCAGTCCGGCGACGCGGCCACCGCGGTCATCCCACCGCAGCCGGTCAGCTCGGCCATGGCCTGGCTGCGCACGCTGACGATCCGTGCGGCGTCGTCGAGCGAGATCGCCCCGCAGTCGTACGCCGCGGCGATCTCGCCCTGCGAATGCCCCACCACCGCGTCGGGCACCACGCCGAGCGAGCGCCACACCCGCGCCAGCGACACCATCATCGCGAACAGCGCCGGCTGGATGACGTCGATCCGGTCCAGCGAGGCCGCCGATTCGGCGCCGGTCACCACGTCCACCAGGGACCAGTCGAGCCACAGCTGGAAGGCCCGGGCGCAGTCGTCGATGGCACCGGCGAAGACCTCGGACTCCGCGTACAGCTGCCGGCCCATGCCCTGCCACTGGGATCCCTGGCCGGGGAAGACGAAGACGGTGGGGCCGACCGGCCCGTCGACCACCCCGCGGACCGCCCGGGCGGCGCTCTGCCCGCCGGCCACCAGGTCGAGACCGGCCAGCGCCGCCTCGCGTCCGTCACCGAGCACCACCGCCCGGTGCGCGAACGTGGTCCGCGTCGCCACGAGCGAGTACGCCACGTCGGCCGCCGACAGCGAGGTGTCCGCGGCGACGAACTCGCGCAGCCGGGCCGCCTGCGCCCGGAGCGCCTCCGGCGACCGGGCCGAGAGCACCCACGGCAGCACCCCGGCGGTCTGCGCGGCGGTGGGAGTGTCCGGTTGCCCGGGCGCCTGTTCGAGGATCACGTGTGCGGTGGTGCCACCCATGCCGAACGCCGACACCCCGGCCCGGCGGGGCCGGCCGGGCTGCCCCGGCCAGGGCTGGGCGGCGCGGGCGACCTCGAAGTCCCGCCCGAAGTCGGCGACGGCGGGGTTCGGCGACCGGAAGTTCAGGCTCGGGACCAGTTGCCCGCGGTCCAGGCAGAGCGCCGTCTTGACGAAGCCGACGATCCCCGCGGCCGGTTCCAGGTGGCCCACGTTGGTCTTCACCGACCCGACGGCCAGCGGGCGGGTGCGGCCGGTCTGCCGGAAGACCTCGCGCAGGCCGGCGAGTTCGGCCGGGTCACCGAGCCGGGTGCCGGTACCGTGCGCCTCGACGTAGTCGACGTCGCCGAAGTCGACGGCGGCACGCTCCAGCGCGGTGCGGGTGGCCGCGGCCTGGCCGCTGGGGCTGGGGTCCGGCATCCGGCTGGACGCTCCGCCGCTGGCGACACCCCAGCCCCGGACCACCGCGTAGATGTGGTCGCCGTCGGCGACGGCGAGGTCCAACCGCTTGAGCACGACGATCGCCCCACCTTCGCCGCGGACGAAACCGTTGGCCCGCTCGTCGAAGGTGAAGCAGCGGCCGTCGGGCGACAACGCGCCCAGATTGGCCAGGCTGATGCCCGCCTCAGGATCGGTGATCAGGTGTACGCCGCCGGCGATGGCCAGCTCGACCGCGCCGCTGCGGATCCGGTCGCAGGCCAACGCCAGCGCCACCAGCGAGGAGGACTGGCCGGAGTCCGCGCAGAAGCTCATGCCCCGGACGTCGAGGAGGCTGGAGATCCGGTTCGCGATCAACGCACCACTCGACCCGAGCGCGGCGTAGTGGTCGTCCCGGTCGCTGCCGGACAGCTTGCGGAGCAGGTCGTACCCGGAGGGCGCGGTGCTCACCACGACGTCGACCTCGCGGCCGGCGAGCGCGGTCGCCGGGATGCGGGCGTCCTCGACCGCCTCCCAGGCCAGCTCCAGCCCCAGCCGCTGGGTGGGGTCCATGGCCGCCGCCTCCGCGCCGCCGGTGCCGAAGAAGGCCGCGTCGAATCCGTCGATGGCGTCGAGGAACGACCCGGTCGTCAGGGTCGCGGCGTCCGGGTGGGACGAGACCGTCGAACCGGTCAGCCGGTGTTCCGGGAACGTCGCGACGGTCGACTCGCCGTTGACCAGCAGACGCCAGAACTCCGTCAAGCCGGGCACGCCGGGAAAGCGGCACGACATCCCGATCACCGCGATGTCCGCTCCTGCCCTAACCATGCGATTTCCTTCCGCTCCGCACGGCGGACGACTCTCGTCGCGCCGTGCCGCCGTCACCGCCAGGTGGTCAACAGATCTCGAAGTTCGTCGGGCGCGTCCATGAAGTCGTAGTGACCGCCGGCGACGACCCGGAACTGCACCGAGTCGGAGTAGTGGCGCCATCCGGCCAGCTCGTCGAGGCTCACCTCGGGGTCGTCCCGCCAGTGCACGACGACGATCGGGCAGGCCAGCCGGGCCGGCTCCGACCGCCGGTACCGCGCGGCGGCGGCGTGGTCGTCGAGCAGCACCGACAGACCCATGTCGATCATGTCCGGCCGGGGGTCGATGCCCCGCCCACGCAGGAACGCCTCCACCTCCCGGCGCAGCTCCGGCTCGCTCATCGCGAGCATCCGGTCGCGCGACGCGTCGTGCGGCGCCGGCTGGCCCGACACGAAGAGGCACTCCGGGCCGGGCAGGCCACGTGCGGCCAACCGAACCACGGCCTCGAAGGCCGGCAGGGCGCCGGCACAGTGGCCGAACAGCGCGAACGGGCGGTCGAGCGTCGGTGACAGCGCGTCGACGAGGCCGTCGGCGAGGTTCTCGTAGGTGCCGTAGTGCGGATGGGCCAGCCGGTTCTCCCGGCCGGGGAACTGCACCGGGCAGATCTCGGCGTCGCCGAGCGTGGCGGGCCAACCGTTGAAGGCCGAGGCCCCGGCCCCGGAGAAGGGCAGGCAGAAGATCCGGGACGGATGCGCGGTGGACGGTTGCCGGATGAACCACGGCGAGACGGTGCTGACGGTCATGATGTCGGCCGTTTCTGGGCGACGATGGGCAGGTGGGTCATCCCGGCGATGAAGTACGACCGCAGGTGCTGCGGCTCACCGGCTAGTTCGATGGCGCCGAACCGGTCGAGCAGCTCCTCGAAGAAGATCCGCAGCGTCATCCGGGCCAGCGGCGCGCCGATGCAGAAGTGCGGGCCGAAGCCGAACGCGACCTGACGCTTCGCGCCGACGCGGTTGATGTCGAACACATGCGGATCGGGGAACTGCAGCTCGTCCCGGTTGGCCGAACCGATCCAGGCGACGACCGCGGCGCGCGCCGGGATGGTGCCGCCGCCGATCTGGACGTCGTCCACCGCGTACCGCATGAAGTTGCACGCCGCGGACGTCCAGCGCAGTCCCTCCTCCACCAGGTTCGGGATCAGCGACGGGTCGGCCTGTGCCCGGGCGAACTGCTCCGGCCGCTCGATCAGCGCCTCGACCGTGCCGGACACGGTGTGCGGTGTGGTCACGTTGGCGCCGAGCAGGATGCTGTAGCCGTCGAGGGCGATCTCCTCGTCGGTCAGCGGCGTGCCCTCCACGCTGAGGTTCATCAGGTGGTCGAGCAGACTGCCGTCGTCGCCACCGCCCGCCCGCCGCCGCCGTACCCACTCGGTGACGTAGGTGATGAGCTCGTGGTGAGCGATCGCCAGGGTCGCGGCCTCGCTGCCGTGCTGGAAGTGCGGGTCGGCGGGAGCCGTCACCATCGCGGTCAGCTCCACCAGCTCCTGCCAGTCCCGCTCGGGGATGCCGAGCAGGGGGCCGGTGACCAACGCCGGCAGCAGCAGCGCCCGGTCGGCCAGGTCGAAGACCTCCCCGTCGAGCGCCGGCTCGAGGAACTCCACCACGGTGGTGCGGATGGTCTCGGCCCAGGGCGCCACCGCCCGCGCGGTGAGTTTGGCGCCGATGGCACGGCGTACCCGGGTGTGGCGCGGCGGGTCGGTCGAGGTCAGCAGCCTGCCCGCGGCCGGGTCGTCGGTGCCCAGGTGGGTGGGGACCGTGCCCCGCTCGGAGGTGAACTCACGGTGGTCGCCGAGCACCCGGCAGACGTCCTCGTACCGGGTCACCGACCAGAACTCCCGACCGTCGGGCAGGACCTGGTGGTGCAGCGGCGCCTTGGCCCGCATCACGTCCCAGACGGGATGCGGGTCGCCGTGGGAGTAGAGGTCCAGGTCGAACAGATCGACGGTGTCCAGGTCGATGTCGCGGGCGGGACCCGGGGTGAGCCTCACGTCCCGGCCCTGCCCTGTGCGATCAGCTCGGCGACCCGGGCCGGTGTCTGCGCCAGGTAGAAGGCCCGGACGGACAGCCGTACGCCGTAGTCGTCGGCCATCCGGTCGATGATCTTGATACCGGCCAGCGAGGTGCCACCGAGCGCGAAGAAGTCGTCGTCCTCCTTGGCCTCGGCGCCGAGATACTCCGACCACAGGTCCGCGATGGCCTGCGCCTGCGGGACGGGTCGCGCCACGGCTGCGCCGCCGCCACCATTCTGGTGGTCCGTCCGTGGTGACGATTCCATTCTTCAGCTCCCTTTGGTCCGCCGGTCGGGATTGTCTTTCCGATCCTTTTCGGCCCGATTCGGGCCGGCACCGCCGACACCACCATGCGGCGTGCGGAAAGTGCCACTGACGGAAGTCGCCTCATGCGACGAGGCAATTCCTTGGTGGCCGGTTCGAGTGTGGCGCGATTCTTCGTACGGGAACACCGGTAAAGGCGAATACAGGGGTTCACCGGGGGTGCGGTCGAGGTGACCAACGCGTAGCCGTCCCGCTGGCGGGACAGTACAAGGTGGACCGAACGCGGGCCGCGTCGGCGCCGCCGCCGGTTGCCTCACGGCCGTCGGCGGGTGACCGTGACGGTAATTCGACGACACATGGCGCAGGGACGTGAGGGGAACGACGTGGAAGACAGCGGTGTGGATGCGGACGTGGTGATCGCCGGTGCCGGACCCACCGGTCTGATGCTGGCCTGCGAACTTCGCCTGGCGGGTGTCGATGTGCTGGTGGTGGAGCGGCTCGCCCAGCCGACGGGCGAGTCGCGGGCCGGCGGAATGCACTCGCGCACCCTGGAGGTGCTGGACCAGCGTGGGATCCTGGATCGCTTCACGGACATCGGCGTTCCGCAACCCGTAGGCCATTTCTCCGGTCTTTATCTGGAGTTCGACGAGGCGGAGTCCCGGCACCCCTATCCGTTGATGATCCTGCAGACCGACATCGAGCGGCTGCTCGAGGAATGGGCCGTCGCGCTGGGTGTGCGTATCCAACGGTCGTCCGAGGTGACCGGAATCAGCCAGGACGGTGCCGAGGTGACCGTCGAAATGGGTACCGCGCCGGGACCGACGCGTACGCTGCGCGCCCGCTATCTGGTGGGCTGCGACGGCGGACGCAGCGCCGTACGCAAACTGTCGGGCATCGACTTCGTGGGCACGTCGGCGACGATGACGGCGCTGATCGGCGACGTCGAGCTTCCCGAGCTGACCGAGGACTACATCTGGGTGCGCCGCTGCCCCACCGGCGACTACTCGGTGATCGCCTTCGAGCCGGGCTGGTACCGGGTCATCGCCTCCGAGTACGACCGCGTCGTCGACCGCGACGAGCCGGTGACGTTCGAGCAGCTCCGCGAGTCGCTGCTCAGGCTCGCCGGCACCGACTTCGGGATGCGCAACCCGCGGTGGGTCTCCCGGTTCAGCGACGCCGCGCGCCAGGCCGACCGCTACCGGGCCGGTCGGGTGCTGCTGGCCGGCGACGCCGCACACATCCACTTCCCGGCCGGCGGGCAGGGGCTGAACCTGGGCGTGCAGGACGCGGTCAATCTCGGGTGGAAGCTCGCCGCGGTGGTCAACGGCCAGGCCCCGGAGAGCCTGCTGGACACCTACCACCACGAGCGCCACCCGGTCGGCGAGCGGGTGCTGCACAACACCCGGGCGCAGTCGGCGCTGGCCCGCCCCGGCCCGCACACGGACGCGCTGCGCGACGTCTTCGGCGAGCTGCTGCAGTTCGACGACGTCAACCGGCAGCTGTGCGGCAAGCTGACCGCGCTGAACGTCCGCTACCCGGTCGACGGCGATCACCCGCTGGCCGGCCGTCGGGTTCCCGACGTCGACCTCAAGACGGCCGGTGGCGCCACCCGGATGTACGAGTTGCTGCACGCCGCCCGACCGGTGCTCGTCGATCTGCACGGCAGCACCGAGGTCGCCGCGGCGGCCGACGGCTGGGCCGATCGGGTCGACCTGGTCGAGGCGACGAGCGGGGACGACCACTGGATCGTCCCGGACCTCGACGAGCTGCCCGCACCGGCCGCGCTGCTCGTCCGCCCGGACGGTCACGTCGCCTGGGCGGCCTCCGCCGACGAGCCGCTGGACACCGCGGCGCTGCGGGCCGCCCTCGCCACCTGGTTCGGTCCGGTGCGACCTGGTCGATGACGAGGCACCCGACATCGGTACAGGGCCCCGAGCGTCGCTCGGGGCCCTGTCGTTCGTCGGTCGCGTTGGCCTCAGACCGGTGCCGGGCGCCTGCCGGTGCTGACCTGCTCGATGACGTCGAGCACCTCCCGACCCTGGTCCACCAGGTACATGTGGTCGCCGGGAAACTCCACGTAGCTGAACTCGCCGGTGGTGGCCGTCTGCCACTGCCGGGCCTCGGCGGCGGTCACCAGGCCGTCGGAGTCACCGCGCAGCGAGCAGATCGGCACCGCTACCGGCCCGTCGAAGCTCGGCAGGTATGCCTCGTGCATCTCGCAGTCGGCCTGCAAGGCGGGAAGGATCAGCTCCCGCATCTCCGGATGGTCGAGCGCCTCGTGCCGGAAGCCGGCGAACTCCTCGACCCGGGCGAGGAACTCCTCGTCCGGTAGCCCGGCCGCCCGCCGCTCCCGCTGCGTCCACGGCCCCGGTGAGCCGCTGACGATCAGCCGCTCCACCACGATGCCCCGGCTGCTCAGCAGGGGCACCAGCTCGTACGCGAGCACCGCGCCCAGGCTGTGTCCGAACAGCACGGTCCGGGTACCGGCGCCGAGGTCGGCGGCGATGGTGTCGACCTCGGTCCGGGCCGCTTCCACCACGTTGCGGTACGGCTCCTCCAGGAATCGCCGTTCCCGGCCCGGCAGCTCCACGGAGGTGACGCGCCACCGGCCGGCCGCCAGCTCGCGCCACGGGTGGAAGAAGGAAGCACCCGCTCCCGCGAACGGCACGCACAACAGCGTGCCGCGTTCCCGCGCCTCATCGGTCGCGCCCTGCCCTGTCATCTCAGATCAGCTCCTGTCCTTCGCCGGTTGTCGGTTCACTGAGCCGCGAGCTTGCGGTTGATGACCTCGAAGATCTCGGCCACCGGGCCGGGCAGGTTCATCTCGTGGTGCGTGGCGTGCACGTCGTGCTCCTCGATGGCGCCGCGGACGTACGGCCGCCACAGGTTCGCGTACAGGTCGTCCTTGAGCACCGCGTTGAAGAACAGCACGTCACCGTCGTAGACCGGCGACTCGAACGTCATCATGAGCTGGGAGTTGTTGGCCAGTACCCGGGCCATGACGTCGATGGAGTCCTGCTGGTTGTCGGTGCCGATGTACTGACCGAAGAAGTCCTCCAGCTCGTCCCGGTAGTCCTCGACGGTCTTGTTGGCGTGGATCTCGGTCCAGCCGTGCCCGCCGGGCTGCGAGTCGAGGATGGCCGTCAGGGCGATCTCGTGCCCGCGCCGGGCGAGGCCGGCCGCGACGGCCTGGGCCACGGTGCCACCGTAGGACCAGCCGATCAGGTGGAACGGACCGTCCGGCTGGATCTTCAGCATCTCCTCGATGTAACCGTCGACCATCTCCTCGACCGACGACACCAGCTCACCCACGCCGTTGTAGCCGCGCGACTGCAGGGCGTACGCCGGCCGGTCCGGCACGTGCACCACGAAGCTGAAGTACGCCCAGCCCAGCCCGCCTCCCCCGTGGAAGAACCACAGCGGCGGCTTGCCCGTGCCGGGGTCGATGTTGAGCGGCAGGACCACGCCGAGCGGGTCGGCGATCTCCCCGGCGGGCTGACCGATCAGCAGCAGCGACGCCAGCTCGGCCACGGTGGGGAACTTGATGATCGTACGGAGTGGGAACTCGATGCCGAACTCCTTGCGGATGCGCACGCTGAGCCGGGTGGCCAGCAGCGAGTGCCCGCCGAGGGCGAAGAAGTCCTCGTCCACCCCGACGGTCTCCCGGCCGAGCAGCTCGCCGAAGATCGCGCACAGCCGCTGCTCCTGCGAGGTGCGTGCCTGTCGACCGGTCGCCTTGCTGGTGTCCTCCTCGGGCAGCGCCCGACGGTCGAGCTTGCCGTTCGGCGTGAGCGGCAGCTCGGCGAGGGGAATCACCGTGGCCGGCACCATGTAGTCCGGCAGGCGTCCGCGCAGGTACGTGGTGAGTTCGGTGCGGAGCTGGTCAGCCGCGACACCTCCGGTGGGTGCCGGCACCACGTAGCTCACGATGCTCTTGTCGCCCTGCTGGTTCTCGCGCACCACGACCGCGGCCTGCGCCACGCCGGGGTGCCCGGCCAGCACGTGCTCGATCTCCCCCAGCTCGATCCGGAAGCCCCGGACCTTCACCTGGAAGTCGGTGCGCGCGATGTACTCCAGCTGACCGGCCCGGTTCCACCGCGCCAGGTCTCCGGTCCGGTAGATGCGCGATCCGGCCGGCCCGAACGGGTTGGGCACGAACCGTTCGGCGGTCAGGTCCGGTCGGCCCTGGTAGCCACGGGCCAGGCCGTCGCCGGCGAGGTACACCTCCCCGGCGACGCCGCGCGGCACCGGGCAGAAGCGTGCGTCGAGCAGGTACACCTGGGTGTTGCCGATCGGGGTGCCGATCGCCACAGGTGCTCCCGGAGTCAGCGGCGCCATGGTCGACCAGGTCGTCGTCTCCGACGGGCCGTACCAGTTGCCCACCTCGGTGGCCTGCGCGGCCAGCGTCTCGGCGAGGCGGGCGGGCACCGCCTCCGCCCCGGTCATGATGCGCAGCCCCCGCGCGGCGTCCGGGTCGTGGGCGAGCAGCATCTGCCAGAAACCCGGCGTGGCCTGCACCACGCTGACCTCGTTGCGGCGGATGTACGCCAGCACCGCCGCCGGATCGGTGACGGTCTCCTTGGCCGCCATCACCATCGTCGCGCCGGTGACGAACGGCAGGTACAGCTCGGTGTTCGCCATGTCGAAGGAGACCGTCGTGCTGAACAGCATCCGCTCCCCCGGCGACAGCGGGAACCGCCGCTGGACGGAGGCCAGGAAGTTCGCGACCGCACCGCGCGGGATCGTCACCCCCTTCGGCGCGCCGGTGGAACCCGACGTGTAGATCACGTACTGGGTGTTCGCCGGGTGCGCGACCACCGCCGGCGGCAGCTCCGGACGGCCCGAGCAGTCGGCGCCGGCGAGCGTGTCGTCGTCGAGCACCAGCACCGGCTTCGCCTGGGCCAGGATGTGGTCGATGCGGGAGCGCGGGTGCTCCGGGTCCAGCGGTACGTAGGCGCCGCCGGCCTTGAGCACCGCCAGCAGCGCCACCATCAGGTTCACCGTCCGGGGCAGGCACACGGCGACCAGCGACTCGGCCCGCACGCCGCGCTCCACCAACCAGTGCGCCAGCCGGTTCGACCGGACGTCCAGTTCCTGGTAGGTGATCGAGTCGTCCTCGGTGAGCACGGCGAGTGCCTGGGGTGACTCCTGGACCCGGCGGCGCACCGCCGCCAGCAGCCCGCCCTCCAAAGTCGGCTCGGCGGTGTCGTTCATCTCCACCAGCAGTCGCTCGCGCTCGGCCGCGCTGAGCACGTCGACGTCGCCGACGCACCGGGTCGGGTCGGCGACCACCTGCTCCAGGACGCGGACGAACCGCGCGGCCATGGCCTCGACGGTGTCCCGGTCGAACAGCCTGGTCCCGTACTGGATGTCGCCGTAGAGCACCCCCGCCACGTCGTCCAGGGTCATGCTGAAGAAGAGATCGACCATGGCCTTCGTGGTGAGGGCCTGCTGGAACTCGGCCGTGAGCCCCGGGAAGTCGAGCACCGGCTTGGCGAAGTTCTGCCAGCCGCACATCACCTGGAACATCGGCCGGTACTTGGCGGAACGGTCCGGATTGATCTCCTCGACCAGCACGTCGAACGGCACGTCCTGGTGCTCGTACGCGGTGAGCGCCTTGTTGCGTACCTGGGCGAGCAGGTCCAGGAAGGTCGGATTGCCGGACAGGTCGACGCGCAGCACCAGGTTGTTGACGAAGCAGCCGACCAGGTCGGCCAGCGCCTCGTCGGTCCGCCCGGCGATCGGGGACCCGATCGGCACGTCCTCGCCGCCGCCGAGCTTGCTCAACAGCACCGCCAGCGCGGCCTGCACGATCATCGACATGGTCATGCCACGCTCGGCGGCGAGGCGTTCCAGCCCGGCGGTGACGGCGGGCCGCACCACGAAGGCCACGGCGTCACCGTCGGTGCTCAGGTCCGCCGTCCGTGGATGATCCAGCGGCAGGTTCAGCGGCTGGGGTACGCCGGTGAGTTCCTTGCGCCAGTACTCCAGCTGCGCCGCGGCGAGGCTGTTCGGATCCTTCAGGTCACCGAGCACCTCCCGCTGCCACAGCGTGAAGTCCTTGTACTGCACGGGCAGCGGCTCGAACGCCGGGGCCCGGCCGGCCCGCCGGGCGCCGTAGGCCGTGGCCAGGTCCCGGGCCAGCGGGAAACTGGAGCTGCCGTCGGTGGCGATGTGGTGGATGGCCAGGACGAGGACGTGCTCGCGGGGCGAGGAGCGGATCAGGCTGGTCCGGAACGGAACCTCGGTCGCCAGGTCGAAGGTGTGCGCGACCGCGCGGTCGACCGCACCGGACACCTCCTCCGGTGGCACCTCCAGCACCGGCGTCTCCACCCGGGCCAGCGCCTCCGCCACCGGCAGGATCCGCTGGTACGGCTCACCCTGGTCGTCCACCACGTAGGTGGTGCGCAGGATCTCGTGCCGCTCGACCACGTCCCTGATCGCCGCGTCCATCGCGGACAGGTCCAGGTCCCCGGTCAGCCGCAGGGCCGCCGACATGTTCCAGGTCTCGCCACCCTCCAGTTGGTGCAGGTACCAGTAGCGGCGCTGGGCGAAGGACAACGGAATCATGTGCTTACTCCTCTACGGTCATCTTGCGCAAGCGAGGGCGACGCGAAGCTGCCGGTGCTTCCAGTCCCGCCCGGTCCAGCCATTCGGCGAGCGCGGCCACCGTTGGCCGGTCGAAGATCGTGCGGATGGGGATCTCCGCTCCGGTCTCCGCCCGGGCCCGGCTGATCAACCGGGTGGCGAGCAGCGAGTGCCCGCCCAGATCGAAGAAATCGTCGTCGACGCCGACCCGCTCCAACCCCAGCACCTCGGCGAAGAGCCGGGTCAGGCACTCCTCCCGCGGGGTGCGCGGCGCCCGGTAGTCGGTTCCGTTGAACTCCGGCTCGGGAAGCGCGGACCGGTCCAGCTTGCCGTTGGCCAGCAACGGCAGCCGGTCCAGCAGCACGAAGGCGGCGGGCACCATGAACTCCGGCAACCGCTCGGCGGTGTACCGGCTGAGTTCCGCGGCGTCGACCTCGTCCACGGTCACGACGTAGGCGGCGAGCCGGGCGCCGGTGCCCGCGCCCGGCCGGGACACCACGACGGCCTGGTCGACCGCCGGGTGCGCGCCGACAACCGCCTCGACCTCGCCCGGCTCGATCCGGAAGCCGCTCACCTTGACCTGCGCGTCGCCCCGGCCCGCGTACTCCAACTGCCCGTCGTCGTTCCACCGGGCCAGGTCGCCGGTGCGGTACATCCGGGCACCGGGCGGGCCGAAGGCGTCGGCGACGAAGCGCTCGGCGGTCAGGTCGGCCCGGCCGTGGTAGCCACGACCGACGCTGCCGCCGACGTACAGTTCGCCGACCACCCCCGGCGGTACCGGCGCCAGGCCAGGGCCCAGGACGTAGGCCCGCATGTTGCCCAGCGGCGTGCCGATCGGCACGCTCCCCGCCGGGTTCGCCGCGTCCTCGGCGACCGTGCAGGTGGTGGCGTAGAACGACTCGCTCTGCCCGTAGGCGTTCACCACACGTACCCCTGGGAAGGCCTGCCGGGTCTTCTCCACCAGCGAGACGGGGAGGGCCTCGCCGGCGAAGACCACGGTCTCCACACTGGTACGGCCGGCGATCTCGCCGACGAGTTCGGCGAAGGCGGACGGCACGGTGGAGATGACGCTGCCGTGCCAGCCCGCCGGCTCGGCCAGGGCCAGCACGTCCCGGACCACCTCGACGACGCCACCGGTGGCCAATGTCGTGAAGATCTCGAACGCCGAGACGTCGAAGTTCACCGAGGTGCCGGCGAGCAGCCGCTTGCCGGGGGCCAGGCCCACCCGGGACGCGAGCCGCAGCACGCCGTTGACCACGTTCGCGTGCGTGATGGCCACACCCTTGGGCCGGCCCGTGGAGCCGGAGGTGTACATCACGTACGCCAACTGCTGTGCCTGGACCCGCGGTTCACCGCCGGTGTGCTCGCCGGCCAGGTCGAGCGTGTCGAGCAGGACGTCCGGCGCGTCGTGCTCCGGCAGCACCGCGACCGTCGCGCCGTCGGTCAGGACCAGGCAGGGCCGGGCCTCCCCGAGGATGGCGGCGGTGCGGGCGCTGGGATACCGGGGATCGACCGGCAGGTACGCGCCACCCGCCCGCAGGATCGCCAGCAGGGCGACGACCAGATCCGCCGAGCGCGGCAGCGACACCGCCACCAACGACTCCGGGCCCACGCCACGGCCGGACAGTTCGCCCGCCAGGCGGGCGGCCCGGGCGGTCAACTCGCGGTACGTGAGCGACTCGCCCCCGGCGACCACGGCGACCTCGTCCGGGGTCCGTGCCGCCTGGGCCTCGACGAGCCCGACGATCGTGGTCCGCGGAGTCGGCGTGGCCGTGTCGTTGACCTCGGTGAGCAGCAGGTGGCGTTCCGCCGGGTCCAGGATGTCGAGCTGACCGACGGTCAGGCTCGGGGTGGCCACCATGTGCCGCAGGACCCGGGCGAGACGCGCCGCCAACGTCTGCACCGCCTCCGGGCCGAAGACACCCCGCGCGTACTGCAGGAGCAGTTGGAGCTGCGGATCCGCCGCCGCCATCAGGGTCAGCGGATAGTTGGTGGCCGTCGACGGGCGCAGGCCGGTGAAGGCGACACCGTCCGCGGCGTCGGTGGCGGCGTCGAGCGCGTCCCGGTCGACCGGGTAGGACTCGAAGACGACGAGCGTGTCGAACAGCGACGACAGGCCGACCGCCTGCTGGATCTCGGTCAACCCGTAGTAGTGGTGCTCCAGCAGGCGGGCCTGCCGACCCTGCAGCCGGGTGAGGACCGCCGCGACGGTGTCGCCGGGCGCGTACTCGACGCGTACCGGAAGGGTGTTGATGAACATGCCGACCGTCGAGTCGACACCGGACACCGCGGGCGGACGCCCGGAGACGGTCGCGCCGAACAGCACGTCCCGGCGGCCGGTGAGCTGGCCGAGCAGCAGCGCCCAGGCACCCTGGACCAGGGTGTTGACGGTGATGCCCCATTCGGCTGCCCGCCGCACGAGGGCCTGCGCCTCGTCCGGGTCGAGCGCGACGGCGAGCTGACCGACCCCCTCGACGGCCACCTGGTCCGAGCCGGGAGCGAGCAGGGTGGGTTCCTCGATTCCGGCCAGCTCGGCCGCCCACACCCGCGCGGACTCCGCGTCGTCCTGCTGGGCGCGCCAGCGCAGGAACTCACCGAAGTCACCGGACGCGGGCAACCCGGCCGGGTCGCCGCCGGAGGCGTAGAGCAGCAGCAGGTCCCGCATCAGCAGCGGCATGGACCAACCGTCGATCAGCACGTGGTGGGCGGTCAGCACCAGTTCCGCGCGGCCGGGCGTCGTGACGACCAGGGCCATCCGGATCAGCGGTGGGCGGCCCACGTCGAAGTGCGCGGACCGGTCGTGGGCGAGGAAGCGCTCGAACCTGTCGGTCCGCTCCGCCTCGTCGAACGTGGTCAGGTCGTGGTACTGCCACGGCAGGGCCACCTCCTGCGGCACCACCTGCACCACCCCGCCGTCCGCGCGGTCGACGAAGGCGGCCCGGAGGCTGGCATGTTGCCCCAGCAACGCCTGCGCGGCGCGGCGCATCCGCTCCGGGTCGACCGCGCCGGACAGGTGGAAGACCAACTGCATGTGGTACGCGTCGAACGACGACCCGGCCAGCATGGTGTGGAACAGCATCCCGGACTGCACCGGCGTGGTCGGCCAGACGGTGGCCAACGCACCGAAACGGGTCTCCCACGCGTCGATCTCCGCCTGGCTCACCTCGACCAGGGGCGCGTCGCTCGGGGTCAGCCCCCCGGCGTCAGGGGTGGTCGCGTGGCGTGCCAGGGCGGTCAGCGCGTCGACCCACAGCCCGGCCAGTTCGGTCACCTCGTCGCGGTCGAGCACGCCGGTGGGGAAACCGAAGTAGGCGGTCAACTCGTCACCGTCGGCGGTGCTCGCGGCGACCGCGTTGATCTCCAGCGCCGACAACGCCGGCATGTCCGCGTCCGGGGCGGCGATCAGATCCCGGTACGCGGTGTCCGGCGCCCAGCCCAGGCCGCGCAGGTCCTCGGGGATGTCCGCGCCGGAGGAGCGGCCCAGGTAGTTGAAACCGATCTGCGGCTCCCGCGTCCCGGCCAGCGCGCTGGCGGTCTCCGGGTTCAGGTGGCGCAGCAGGCCGTAACCCGTGCCGTTGTCCGGCACGGCCCGTAGCTGCTCCTTGACCGCCTTGATCGCCCGGCCGGCGGCCGGGCCGCCGGCGAACGCGTCCACCACGTCGACGCCCGCCACGTCCAGCCGCACCGGGAACATCGCGGTGAACCAGCCGACGGTGTTCGACAGGTCGGCGCCGGGGACCACGTGTTCGGCCCGGCCGTGCCCTTCCAGCCGCACCAGGGTCGAGGTGCCCGACCCGCCCCGGGTCGCACGCCAGCGGCTCAGCGCCAGCGCCAGGCCGGCCAGCAGCCCGGCGTCCACACCGGCCCGGAACACCGTGGGCACGGTGGTCAGCAGGGTCTGCGTGACCTCGGGCGGCACCTGGACGCGCAACGTGTCCACGGTGGCCGCGACGTCGCGGGCCGGATCGAGCGGACGGGCGCCCAGCACCGGCTCGTCGGCCCGCAGGATCTCCTGCCAGGCCGGCAGTTCCGCTACTCGTTGCGGGCTGGTCGCGGCATCGGCCAGGCCGCACATCCACCGCCGTAGCGAGGTGCCCACCGCCGCCGGTGGTGTGGTTTGGCCGCCACTGATCCGCTGCCAGGCGGCGGCCAGGTCCGGGATCAGGATCCGCCACGACACCCCGTCGACGACCAGGTGGTGCAGCACGATCAGCAGCCGGTCCACGTCCGTGTCTGAGGTGAATCGCACGAACTGGGCCATCACGCCCGCGTCCGGGTCCAGCCGGTCCGCGGCCGCGTCCAACTCCACCCGCACATCGGCGTCGCCGAGGACGACGTCGCGCAGCAACACGTCGGCGTCCACGGTGCCGACGGCCGCCATGACGATGCCGGACCCGGCCCGGTCGAGCCGGGACCGCAGCACGTCGTGCCGGTCCAGCACGGCCTGCAGCGTCGCGACGAGTCCGGCCCGGTCGATGCCCTCGGGCAGGGTGAGCAGCGCGGACATGCAGAACCGGCCGACACCTCCGCCCAGCGCGAGCACGTGCGCCGCCGTCGGCGGCAACGGCGCCCAGCCCACGCCGCCGCCCGGGAGCTCGGCCAGGGTCACCGGCTCCTCGTCCGCCCGGCCGTCGACCAGTTCGGCGAGCCGGGCGACGGTGCGGTGCTCGAAGATCTCCCGTGGGCTGACGACCAGGCCACGCGTCTTGGCCCGCGCGGCGACCTGGATGGAACGGATACTGTCGCCGCCGCTGGTGAAGAAGTCGTCGTCGATGCCCACCGGCCCGGCGCCCAGGACGTCGGCGTACACCTCGGCCAGCAGTTGCTCCACCGCGCTGCGCGGCGCCCGGTGCTCGGTGCCGGCGAACTCCGGCACGGGCAACGCGCCCCGGTCCAGCTTTCCGCTCGCCGTCAACGGCAGCCGGTCCAGCACCACGAACTGGGCCGGGACCAGGTAGTCCGGCAGCCGCTCGGCCGCGAACGCGCGCAGCTCCGCCTGGGACAGGTCGGCCACCCGTCGCGCAGCGCTACCGGTGGCGCTCTCCGGCGGCGCCACGTAGCCGACGAGCCGGGCCCGGCCGCTGTGGTCCTCGCACACGGTCACCGCCGCCCGGCCGACCTCGGGGTGTCGGGTGAGGACGGTCTCGACTTCGGTCGGCTCGACCCGGATGCCGTTCACCTTCACCTGCGTGTCGACGCGTCCCGCGTACCGCAGGTGACCGTCGTCGTCCCACCGGGCCAGGTCGCCGGTCCGGTACATGCGCGCACCGGCCGGGCCGAAGGGGCAGGCGACGAACCGGTCGGCGGTCGACCCGCCGTCGCGGTGGTAGCCGCGGGCGAGCCGGCCACCGACGTACAGCTCACCGATCACGCCGGGCGCGACCGGAGCGAGTTCGGGCCCCAGCACGTAGGCGCGCATGTTGGCCAGGGGCGCTCCGATCGGCACCGCTTCGGAGCCGGCCAGCTGCTGCGGAACCGGGTAGGTGGTGGCGTAGAAGCTCTCCGTCTGTCCGTACGCGTTGACGACGCGTACGCCGGGCAGCGCGCGCCGGACCTCGTGGACCAGATCCGCCGAGAGGGCCTCACCGGCGAAGACGACGGTTTCCACGTCGAGTGCGGGACGTGCCGCGGGGCTCGAACCGAGCTGATCCAGCAGGGCGGCGAACACCGTGGGCACGGCGCTGACGGTGGTTCCCGACCAGCCGCCACGTTCGGCGAGTTCGAGCACGTCACGGACGATCTCGATGCTCGCGCCCGTGGTCAGCGCGGTGAAGGTCTCGAAGACCGAGACGTCGAAGTTCACCGACGTCGCGGCCAGCATCCGGGAGCCCGCCTCGACCCCCACCCGGCGGCGCAGGTCCCACACGCCGTTGACCACACCGCCGTGGGTGACCGCGACCCCCTTGGGCACGCCGGTCGACCCGGACGTGAACATCACGTACGCGAGATGGTCCGGCCGCACACCGGTCTCCGGCAGCTGCGTCACCGGGCCGTCCAGGCACAGGTCGTCGAGCCGCAGCACCGACGGCGAGCCGGCGACCACCGCCGCCGTCGCGGCGTCGGTCACCACCAGGGCCGGTCGGGCGGCCTCGAGCAGGAGGGCGACCCGCCCGGCCGGGTAGGCCGGGTCGATCGGCAGGTAGGCCCCGCCGGCCTTGAGCACGCCCAGCAGCGTGACCACCAGGTCCACCGATCGTGGCAGGGCCACGGCGACCAGGACGTCCGGTCCGACACCGTGCTGCCGCAGCAGCGCGGCCAGCCGGCTGGCGCGGACGTCGAGTTCCCGGTACGACAACGTGGTCGGTCCGCACACCACCGCCGTCGCGTCGGGGGTGCGGACCACCTGGGCGGCGACCAGCTCCGCGACCGTGGCGTCCGGCACCGGTGCCGTCGTCCGGTTCAGCCGGGCCAGCCGGTCCCGCTCGGCGTCGGTGAGCAGGTCCACCGCCGCGAGTCGCGCCGCGGGATCGGCGACCACCTGCCGCAGCACCCGCAGATAGCGGTCGACCAGGTGCTCGGCCGTGGCCGGGTCGAACAGCTCGGTCGCGTACTCCAGCCGCCCGTAGGCACCGCCGGCCGGGGCCGGGACGATGTTGAAGAAGAGGTCGAACTTCGCGGTCCCGGTGCCCGCCGGGACCGGGGTGACCCGCAGCCCCGGAAGCTCGACCTGCGCCCATTCGAACTGCCAGGCCAGCATCACCTGGAACAGCGGCTGGTAGGCGGTGGTCCGGTCCGGGCTCAGCAGCTCGACCAGACGCTCGAACGGTACGTCCTGGTTGTCGTAGGCGGCCAGGGCCCGGTCCCGGACCTGCCTGAGCAGATCCTCGAACGTCGGGTTCCCGGACAGGTCGACGCGCAGCACCCAGGTGTTGGCGAAGAAGCCGATCAGGTCGTCGAGTTGCTCGTCGGCGCGCCCCTCGATCGGGCTGCCGATCGTCAGGTCGTTGCCGGCGCCGACATGGTGCAGCAGTACCGCCAGCACCGCCTGGGCGACCATCGGGGCCGTGCCGCCGTGCTGCGCGGCGATCTTGGCGACGCCGGTGAGCAGCTCCTCGTCCAACTCGAAGTCGACGTGACCGCCCTGGTGGCTGGCCGCCGTCGGACGCGGCCGGTCCAGCGGCAGGTGCACCGGTTGCGGCACGTCGGCCAGCTCCGTACGCCAGTACTCGACCTGCGCGGCGGCGATGCTGTCCGGGTCGGACTCGTCACCGAGCAGCTGTTGCTGCCAGATCGTGTAGTCCTTGTACTGCACCGGCAGCGGGGCCCACTGTGGTACGGCACCCCGCAGCCGGGTCGAGTACGCCGTCACCAGGTCCCGCAGGAACGGCCCCATCGACGCCCCGTCCGCGGCGATGTGGTGGAACACGAACGCCACCAGGTGCTCCTGCGGAGCCTCCTGAAAGATGGTGGCCCGCAGCGGAATCTGCGTCTGCAGGTCGAACCCCTGGCGCACCGCGGCCTGCACCGCGGCGTGCGAGGCGTCGCGGGCCACGGTGAGGAACCGGCTCTGGAAGACCGCCTCCTCGGGTGACAGCACCCGCTGTTCGGGGGTGCCGTCCGCGTTCTCGACGATGAGGGTACGCAGGCTCTCGTGCCGGGCGATGACATCGGTGAAGGCCGCGCACAGCGCCGCCGTGTCCAGTGGTCCACTCAGGCGCAGGACGAACGGGATGTTGTACGTCGCGGACGCGCCCTCCAGGCGGTGGAGGAACCACATCCGGCGTTGGGCGAAGGACAACGGGATCATCGACGCACTCCTACACGTTCATCGGGCGCAGCTGAGGGCGACTTGAGGTGGAGAGCTTCTCGATCTGCGCCGCCAGCTGGGCGACGGTCGGACTGCGGAAGACCATGGTGACCTTGACGTCGACCTTGAGTTCCTTGCGGATGCGGCCGATCAGGCGAGTGGCCAGCAGGGAGTGGCCGCCGTGCTCGAAGAAGTCGACGTCGATGCCGACCTCGTCCACCCCGAGCAGCTCGGCGAAGAGCCGGCAGAGGACCTCCTCGGTGTGGTCGCGCGGTCCCCGCCCGGTCGCCGTGGTGGACTGTTCCGGGGCGGGAAGCGCGTTGCGGTCGAGCTTCCCGCTCGACGTCAGGGGAAGTCCGTCCAGCGGGACGATCGCCGAGGGGACCATGTACTCGGGCAGGCTCTGCCGGGCCTGCTCGGTGAGCGCCGCCAGGTCCAGCCGCGCGGCGTCCGCGGCCGCGTCGGCCGGTACGACGTACGCGACGAGCCGTTGGTCGCCGGGACGGTCCTCGCGCAGCACCACCACCGCGGTGGCGACCTGCGGGAGTGCGGTGAGCACCTGCTCGATCTCGCCCAGCTCGATGCGGAACCCGCGAACCTTGACCTGGAAGTCGGACCGACCGAGGTACTCGATCTGGCCGTCCTGGTTCCAGCACACCAGGTCGCCGGTGCGGTACATCCGGGACCCGGGCGCGCCGAACGGACAGGCGACGAACCGGCCGGCGGTCAGCCCGGTCTGTCCCAGGTAGCCGCGGGCCAGCCCGGCGCCGGCGAGGTACAACTCGCCGACCACTCCGGGCGCGACCGGGCGCAGCGACCCGTCGAGCACGTAGACCTGGGTGTTCCACACCGGCGCGCCGATGGGCACCCGGTCCGCGCCCGGCACGTGCCGCCACGCCGTGACCTCGACCGCGGCCTCGGTCGGACCGTAGAGGTTGTGCACCTCGCAGCCGGGCAGCAGGTCGACCGCCGCGTTGGCCAGGGCGGCGGGGAACGCCTCCCCCGCGACCTCGATCCAGCGCAGGCTGTCGCACTCCTTGGCCGTGGGCTCGGTGAGGAAGGCGTCCAGGAGGGAGGGCACGAAGTCCGCTCCGGTCACCCGTTCCCGCTGGATCAGGTCACTGAGGTAGGCGGGGTCGCGGCGTCCGTCCGGCCGGGCGATCACGACGGCGGCGCCGACCTGCAGCGCTGCGAACAACTCCGGCACCGACACGTCGAAGCTCGCGGTGGTGCTCAGCAGCACGCGGTCCTCGGCGCCGACGTCGAAGTGCGCCAGGCCCCACCTGAGCCGGTTCATGATCGCCCGGTGCGTCACCTGCACGCCCTTGGGTACGCCGGTCGAGCCGGAGGTGTAGATGACGTACGCGGCGTGGTCCGGCGACAGCGTGCGCCGCGGGTTCTCCGTCGGGTGGCCGGACACGTCGGGCAGGTCCTGGTCGAGCACCAGCAGCGGCCGCGCGCTGTCCAACACCTTGCGGGCCCGGTCGGCCGGTAGCTCGGTGTCCAGCGGCAGATAGGCCGCGCCGGCCTTGACCACCGCGTAGATCGCCACCAGCAGGTCCACCGAGCGGGGAATCCGCACCGCGACCAGTTGCTCGGGTCCGGCACCCTGGTCGATCAGCCAGTGCGCCAACTGGTTGGCGCGCCGGTTGAACTCGCCGTACGTCAGGTTCTCCCGCTCGTGGATCAGCGCCAGCCGGTCCGGGTCGCGCTCCACCTGGGCCTCGAACGCGCCGGGTAGCGTGTCCGCGGGCACCGGGTGTGCGGTGTCGTTGACCTTCCGCAGCAACCAGTCCCGCTCCTGGTCGGAGAGGACGTCCACGGCGCCGACGGCGGTCGTCGGGTCGTCGAGCATCTGCTCCAGCACCCGGACGAGTCGCGCGGCGATCACCTCGGCCGCGTCCCGGTCGAACAGGTTGGTCTGGTAGTCGAGAGACAGCCGCAGGTAGGGGTCGGAGGAGTTGAGCGTGAGCGGGTAGTGCGAGCCGGCGAGCGGCCGGATGCGGTCGATGGTGAAACCGGCGGCGGTGTTCGCCTCGACGATGCCGACCCGGTCGATCGGGTAGTTCTCGAACACGACGATCGTGTCGAACAGGGCGGGCAGCCCGGTGCCCCGCTGGATGTCGGCCAGCCCGTAGTAGTGGTGGTCGAGCAGCGCGACCTGCCGGTTCTGCAGCTCGGTGACGACCTCGCCGATGCTGTCGTACGGCCGGCAGTAGGCCCGGGTCGGCAGGGTGTTGATGAACAGGCCGACCATCTCGTCGGAGCCGGTCAGTTCCGCCGGGCGACCGTTGACCGCGGCGCCGAACACCACGTCCGGCCGGCCGGTCAGCTTCGACAGCAGGATCGCCCACGCGCCCTGCAGCAGGGTGTTCAGGGTGACCCCGAGCTGCGCGGCCCGCCCGGCGAGCTCGCGTCCCTGGTCGATCGAGAACGGCACCTCGACGCGCCCGAGAGCGGAGGCCTCCTCGGCGATCGGGGTGTCCGGCGCCACGATGGTCGGCTGGTCGAAGCCGGCGAGTTCGTCCTGCCACCGGGCGGCCGACTCCTGGCGGTCCTGCCGGGACAGCCAGGCCAGGTAGTCGCCGTAGTCGCGCACCGGCGGCAGGGCCTGGTCGTCGGCGTAGAGCTGGACCAGATCCTTGATCACCAGCGGCGACGACCAGCCGTCGAACAGGGTGTGGTGGGCCGTGACGACCAGCTTGGCCCGCTGCGGTCCGCAGGTGAGCAGGGCCAGGCGCAGCAGCGGCGGCCGGGTGGGGTCGAGCCGGTCGGCCCGGTCCTCGGCCAGCAGGCGGTCCAGCGCGGCGTGCTGTTCCGCGTCGCCCTGCCCCGTCAGGTCGATGTGCCGCCAGGGCAGGGCGACGTGTTCCGGCACGACCTGGACGGGATCGCCGTCGGTCGCGGTGAGGAACGCGGAGCGCAGGTTCGGGTACCGGCGCAGCAGCGCCTGTCCCGCCGACCGAATCCTCGTGGGCTCGACGGGTCCGGACAGGTGCAGCACGAATTGCATGTGGTAGACGTCGAAGGTGTCGTCGGCGAGCGCGGCCTGGAACTGGATGCCGGACTGGCCCGGTGCCTGCGGCCACACCTCGGCCAGCCGGCCGTAGCGCTGCTCCCAGCTCTCGATCTCGTCCTGCCGGACCGAGACCAGCGGGGCGTCCGAGGGAGTGAGGCCACCGATCGGCGTACGGGCGGCGTACGCGGCCATGCCCCGCAGCACGTCGGCCCACAGGTCGGCCAGTTCGGTGACCCGCTCCCGGGACAACACCCCGGACGGGAACATGAAGATCGTCTGTAGCTGGGTGCCGTCGGCGGTGTCCACGGCGACCGAGTTGACCTCCAGTGCGGACAGGGCGGGCAGGTCCGGGTCGGGCATCGCGATCAGTTCGGTGGACCAGGACGCCGGCACCCACCCGTGGGCACGCAGGTGTTCGGGCACGTCCGTGTCGGAGATCCGGCCGAGGTAGTTGAAGCCGATCTGCGGTGGCGGGTAGTCGGCGAGCTGCTCGCCGGTCTCCGGGTTGAGGTAGCGCAGCAGTCCGTAGCCCAGCCCCTTGTCGGGCACCTCGCGCAACTGCTCCTTGACCAGCTTGATCGCCGTACCGGCGGCGGGACCGCCGGCCAGCACGTCGGCGAGGTCGACCCCGGGTACCGCCACCCGGGCCGGGTACATGCTGGTGAACCACCCCATGGTCCGGGACAGGTCCGCGCCGGGCACCACGTCCTCCTCGCGGCCGTGCCCCTCCAGCCGGACCACGGTGGGTTGCGGCGCACCGCGCCACCGGTCGAGGGCCAGCGCCAGCGCGGCGAGCAGCACGTCGGTCCCGGTCGCCCGGAAGGCTGCCGGCAGCTCGGTCAGCACCACGTCGGTGACCTCGGTGGGCAGCCGCAGCCGCACGGTGTCGACGGTGCCCATCAGGTCCACCGCCGGGTCGAACATCCGCTGTCCCAGCGGCGGGTTCGGCAGCTCCAGCAGGTCACGCCAGTAGGCCAACTCGGTCTCCCGCTGCGGGGAGAGCGCCTCGTCGGCCAGGGCGGCGGTCCACCGGCGCGCCGACGTGCCGACCGCGGGCAGGTCGGCCGGGCGTCCGGAGCCGATGTGGTCCCACGCCTCGGCGAGGTCCGACATCAGGATGCGCCAGGAGACACCGTCCACGACCAGGTGGTGCAGCACGACGAGCAGTCGGCCGGTGCCGTCGGTGGCGGCGAACCAGACGAAGTCGGCCATGATCCCGGCTTCCGGGTCGAGCCGGCCGAGCGCAACCTGCAGTTCCGCCTGCGCCCGCGCCAGCGCGGACGGTTCCGCCCAGTTGCCGTCGCAGGCGACCGGGTGCAGCAGGTCGCCCGCGCGTACGCTGCCCGGTGGGCGGACGTCGAGGCTGAGGTCGCCGTCGCGGACCAGCCGCGCACGCAGCAGGTCGTGCCGGTCGAGGACGGCGTCCAGCGTCGCGGTCAGCCCGTCCGCGTCGATGCCGACCGGCAGCTCGAGCGTCATGGCCATGGCGAAGCGGTCGATCGCGCCGCCGTGTTCGAACACCTGCCGGGCCACCGGGGGCAGCACCATCGGGCCGATCCCGCCACCGGCGTCCTCGACGAGCGCGGGGCTACGGTCACTTCGGGCGCTCGCCAGCTCGGCGAGCCGGGCCACGGTGCGGCCCTCGAAGATCTCCCGGGTGGTCAGGTGCAGGTTACGCGCCCGGGCCCGGGCGACCACCTGGATCGAACGCAGGCTGTCCCCGCCGATGCCGAAGAAGTCGTCGTCGATACCGACCCGGTCGACCCCGAGCACGTCCGCGTACGCCGTGGCGATGATCGACTCGGCCTCGGTGCGCGGCGCCCGGTAGGTCCCGCCGGAGAACTCCGGTTCGGGCAGGGCAGCGCGGTCCAACTTGCCGGTCGGGCCGACCGGAAGTCGGCTCAGGGCGACGAAGGCCGACGGCACCATGTAGTCGGGCAGCCGGGCCGCGACGAACTCGCGCAGCTCGGCCGCGGAGGCGCCGGCCTGCACGTCGACGTCGCCGATGCCGCCGGCACCGTCGTCGCCGACCCCACCGTCGCCGGTGTGGACCACGTAGGCGACGAGCCGCCGCCCGCCGCCGGGCACCTCGCGGGTGATCACGACGGCCTCGCTGATGCCGGGATGCTGCGTGCAGGCCGCCTCCACCTCGGCCGTCTCGATGCGGAAACCGCGCACCTTGACCTGGCTGTCGTCGCGACCGACGCACTCCAGTTGGCCGTCGGCCCGCCAGCGGACCAGGTCGCCGGTGCGGTACATCCGCTCGCCGGCCGGGCCGAACGGGTTGGCCACGTAACGCTCGGCGGTCAGGCCCGGCTGACCGTGGTAGCCGCGCCCGAGCGAGGCGCCGGCGACGTACAGCTCACCGAGCACCCCCTGCGGTACCGGCACGAGTCCCGGACCCAGCACGTAGGCACGCACGTTGTCCAGCGGGGTGCCGATGGGCGCGACGTCGCTGTGCGTCCAGTCCTGGTTCGCCGGCAGGGAGAAGGTGGTGGCGTAGAAGCTCTCGCTCTGCCCGTACGAGTTGACGATCTGCACGTCGGGCCGGACCTCGCGGATCTGCCGCATCAGGCGGCCGGGCAGCACCTCACCGGCGAGCACGACGGTCCGGACGTTCGGTGCCCGGTCCAGGTGAGCGGTCAGTTCGCCGAGCACCGACGGCACCGCGCTGACCACGTGCCCGTCCCAGCCGTCACGCTCGGCGAGTGCCAGCGCGTCGGACACCACCTCGACCGTGCCGCCGGTGGACAACGTGGTCAGCAGCTCGAAGACCGAGACGTCGAAGTTGACCGAGGTGCCGGCCAGCATCCGCCAGCCGGCTGGCGCGTCCAGGCGGCGGGCCAACGCCCGGACCCCGTTGACGACGTTGCGGTGGGTGATCGCGACGCCCTTCGGCCGGCCGCTGGAGCCCGAGGTGTACATGACGTACGCGAGGTTGTCGGCGGCCGGCTGCCGCACCGGGCTGGTCCCGTCGGGCGAGGCCCACTCGTCGCGGTCGTCGAGGTTGACGACCGACATGTCGTCGTGCGGCAGCTCCGCCGAGGTCGCGGTGTCGGTGACGGCGAAACGCGGACGCGCCTCGGCCAGTACGCCCGCGGCCCGGGCGCCCAGGTACCGCGTGTCCATCGGCAGGTACCCGGCACCGGACCTGAGGATCCCGAGCAGGCCGACCACCAGGTCCGCCGAGCGCGGCACCGCCAACACCACCAGGTCCTCCGGCGTGGCTCCGCGCCGCCGCAGTTCCCGGGCGAGACGCTCGGCCCGGTCGTCGAGTTCGCGGTAGGTGAGCGTCCGGTCACCACAGACGACCGCCACCGCGTCCGGGGTGCGGGCGGTCTGGCGCTGCACCAGCTCCGGGATCGTCTGCTCGTCGACGGTCGTGGCGGTGTCGTTGAACCGGGTGAGCAACCTGTCGCGTTCGGCCGGCGCGAGCACGTCGGTCCGGTCGACGTCGCGGTCCGGGTCGGCGACGAGCTGGCGCAGCACGCGGGTGAAGCGGGCGGCGACGTCCTCGACCGTGTGCCGGTCGAACAGGTCGGTGGCGTACTCCAGGCGGACGCCGGCGCCACCGGAACCGTTCGGGATGATGTTGAAGAACAGGTCGAACTTCGCCGTTCCCGTCTCCAGGGTCTCCGACTCGGTCCGCAGACCGGCGAAGCTGAGTTCGCCCAGCGGCTCCTGCCAGGCGAGCATCACCTGGAAGAACGGGTGGTACGCGGTGGAGCGGTCCGGGTTCAGCAGCTCCACCAGCCGTTCGAACGGCAGGTCCTGGTTGTCGTAGGCGCCCAGGCAGCGATCACGCACCCGGTCGAGCAGCTGGCGGAAGGTCGGGTTGCCGCTGAGGTCGACCCGCAGCACCCAGGTGTTGACGAAGAACCCGACCAGGTCACGCAGTTCCTCGTCGACCCGGCCGGCGATGGGCGCGCCGATCGGCACGTCGTCGCCGCAGCCCAGGTGGCGCAGCAGCACCGCCAGCGCGGAGTGCATGACCATCGACACCGTGACGTCCTGCTCGGCGACGAGTCGCTGCACGGCCGCGAGCAGCTCGGGTTCGATCGGGAACTGCACCAGGTCGCCGTGCGAGCGCATCACCCGCGGCCGGGGCCGGTCCGTCGGCAGCGCCAGGGGCTGCGCCAGACCGTCGAGCGCCGCACGCCAGTACGCCAACTGCCGGGCGGCCACGCTCTCCGGGTCGGACTCGTCACCGAGCATCTCCTGCTGCCACAGCGTGTAGTCGGCGTACTGGAGCGGCAGCGGCTCCCACTGCGGCGCCCGTCCCTGGCGACGCGCCGCGTACGCGGTGCTCAGGTCGCGCAGCAGCGGCCCCAGCGACTCCCCGTCCAGGGCGATGTGGTGCACCACCAGGACGAGGGTGTGCGCCTCCGGTCCGGTGCGCAGCAGCCGGGCGCGGATCGGTGGGTCGGTGGCCAGGTCGAAGGTCTCCCTGGCCACCTCGTCGACCGCCGCCCGCCGGTCCGCCTCCGCGACCTGCACGGCCGGCAGGGCGAAGGGCCTGGCTCCGGACGGCAGCACCTCCTGATACGGGATGCCGTCGTCGCCTTCGACGATCACCGTACGGAGTACCTCGTGCCGGTCGATGACGTCCCGGAGCGCTGACTCCAGCGCACCGACGTTCAGCTCACCGGTCAACCGCAAGGCGAAAGCGCCGTTATAGGTCGGCGACGGCCCCTCGAACCGGTCCACAAACCACAACCGGCGCTGCGCGAACGACAACGGAATCATTGTTTCTCCAAATCGGCGAACCTGGTGAGCGGAACGTCAGTCAGTCCTGGTCGAGCAGAGCCAGGAGTTCCTCGTTGTAGAAGTCGTCGATGGAGATCGCCCCCGACAGGGTCGAGAAGTAGCGATCGATGTGCTCCTGGTGACCGACCAGCTTGCGCAGCATGTCCGTGCGCCCCTCGGGCTTGAGTTCGGCCACGTTGAGCGCGCCCTGGTAGTGGTTGAGGGCCTCGTTGCTGAGGCTGCGCTCGTAACGCCGCAGCGCCGAGCGCAGCGCACGGTCGTCGTGCAGGTCCGCGCCGACGTAGTCGGTGAGCGTCTGTGCCTGCACCCACGCCTCGGTGATGCCACGCGCGGTGATCGAGTCCTTGTGGTTGACCGCGTCGCCCACCAGCACCCAGCCGGGCCCGTACGCCTTGCGGAAGTAGTTCTCCTGGTGCCCGGTGCCGTACAGCTGCTCCACCCGCTCGCCGGACCGCATCCGCTCGTACAGCTCGGGTGCAGTCGTGCGGAACGCCTCCAGGTAGGCGGGCTCCACCGCCTTGCGGACATCGCCGAAGTCGGCCTGCGGGAAGTAGGTCATCAGCAGGGTCAGGTCGTTGTTCGTGGGTACGACGCCGATCCAGCGACCGGGCCGTTCGTAGAGCTCGAAGTTCGCCGGCACGCCGGCCCAGTAGCTGTAGTAGACGCAGGTCAGCCGGGCGTGCTCGATCACGTTCGGCGCGCCGACCTTACGGGCGACGAGCGAACGCATGCCGTCCGCGCCGACCACGAGCCGCGCCCGTTCGGTCGTCTGCACGCCGGCGGGCGTGGTGTACCTGACCCCCACGACCCGGTCGTCCTCGTAGATCAGGTCGTTGACCGCGCACGACTGCTGGAACTCCGCCCCGGCCCGCACGGCACCCGCCGCGAGGATGGGGTCGAGGACGTACCGCCGGGGCGCGTACGTGGTCCGCAGGCCGTTGATCGGCAGGGAGAACCCCTCCACACGCACTCCGGGTGCCTCGTACACCTGGTGGGTGATGGGCTGGACATCGGTGGCGCGCAGCTCGTCGAGCAGCCCCCACCGGTCGAGCAGCGCCACGCCCTGCGAGTGCAGGTAGTGCGAGGAGAGGGTGTCCTGCGGGAACTTCGCCTTCTCCAGGAGCAGGACCCGGTACCCCTGCCGCGCGAACAGCATGGCCGTCGGCGAACCCGCGCAACGGGCACCTATGACAATGACGTCGTACATGGCGCCTCTCTTAACCAGGCTTCACGATTGATACGGTCCCGGACGGGGCCGGGTGAGGTAAGCGTTCACACAGCGCGGAAAACCGCTGTCGAGCGTCGGCAGGCCGGTATATGTGCCGCTATCCGGTCGTGGCCCGCGCGGATTCGATGTACGCCGAGATGGACGCCACCGTCGGATTGCGGAACAGCTGGTCCACAGGCACCTCGACACCGAGTTCGACGATGAGGGACCGCTGAATTCGGGCCATTGTCACCGACTGGCCACCGAGGGCGAAGAAGTCGTCGTCGACAGCCACGTCGTCCCGCCCCAGTTCGCGGCGCCAGATCGCGTGCACTCTTTCGGTAATCATCACGTTCCCTTCGTCGGTCATCGGGCCGGTGAGCCGGTCCGCAGCTCGTCGAGCAGCGCCGCGCGGTCGACCTTCCCGTGCGGCGTCAACGGCAGTCGGGCGATGGTGCGGAATCGGGCCGGGACCATGTTCCGCGGCAGGGACTCCAGCAGGCGGGCACGCACGTCGTTGTCGGCCAGCTCGGCACCGGTCGGCACCAGGAAGGCGGTCAGCTCGCAGTCGCCGGAGTCGTCGGGGCTCACCACGACGGCGGCCTGCCGGACACCGGTCAGCCGGCCCAGCGCCCGTTCGATCTCGTGCGGATCGATGCGCATGCCACGCACCTTCACCTGCGTGTCCATCCGGCCCAGGACGATGAGCTGACCGGTGTCGGTGACGTAACCGCGGTCGCCGGTGCGGTAGATCCGCACCGGAGCGCCGTGGATCTGGATCGTGGTGAATCGCGCCGACTCGGGACCCGAGCCGTTCAGGTAGCCCGCGCCGACGCTGCGGCCGGCGATGCAGATCTCCCCCGGTTCCCCGGTGGGAATCCCCCGCAGCTGCTCGTCGAGGATGTGGATGTCGGTGTTGTAGCCGGGCCGGCCGACCGGCGCGATGTCGTGCTCGTCGCTGCGATAGTCGGCGAGGTCGTACGAGGTCGCGACGTCCGCGCACTCGGCGACGCCGTACTGGTGCAGCAGGGTGCAGGTGTTCCCCTCGGCCCTGGCCCACTCCAGGACGCGCTCGACGTGCAGCGGCTCCCCGCCGAACAGCACGTAGTCCAGCCGGGTGAGGGCGTCTCCGCCGCTCGCGACCTCCCAGTCCACCAGGACGTAGAGGGTGGACGAGGCGCAGTTGACCGTCCGGATGTCGTGCTCGGACAACATCCGGTAGGCCATCGCGGCGTCGAAGTTCCGGGTGGCCATGAGGTACTGGGTGGCGCCGCAGAACAACGGCATCATCAGGCTGCGCTGCGAGAGGTCGAATCCGAACGCGCTGACCACGAGGTTGTGCGACCCACGGTGCAGGTCGAACTCGAAGGTCAGCCAGTTCAGGAGGTTGAACCAGTTCTCGTGCCGGACGGCGGTCAGCTTCGGCGTACCGGTCGAGCCCGAGGTGAAGACCGCATAGCAGAGGTCCTCGCCGGTGAGCGGCACGTCCGGGTTGACCACCGGCATCGCCGCCAGCTCGTCGGACGCCTGCGTCAGGTCGATGACCGGGGCGTTCGCGCACTCCACCAGCTCGACCGTGGCGGGCGCGGCGACGATCGCGGCGAGCTGCGGTATCTGCCCCAACAGCAGCCGCAGGCGTGCGGCCGGGTAGGCCGGGTCCAGCGGTACGTAGGCCGCACCCGCCTTGAGGGTGCCCAGGATGGCGACCAGCATGTCGACCGAATAGTCGAGGCAGACACCGACCTTGGCACCGGGGCCGTGCCCGCGCTCGGCGAGCAGATGCGCGAACTGGTTGGCCCTGGCGTTCAGGTCTCGGTACGACAACCGCTGTCCGGCGCAGTGGACCGCGATGGCGTCGGGAGTGTCCGCGGCGTGTGCCTCGAATCGGTGGTGGACCACCGGCACCGAGGGCAGCGGTACTCGTTTACCCGGAAGAATCATCAACCTACTCCGATGTGACGGGTGGCCGGCCGGCCTGGTTGCCGGATCACCACGAGGGGGACGGTGCGGCGTCGTCAGGCGACGCGCCGATCGACGGCGTCGAGGACACGGGTGACCCATTCGTCGACGGAGAGGCCGCGCGCGGCGGCCAACCTCGAGTAGCAGTCCAGTTGGTTCGCGGACAGCTCGATCGTGATCTTGGTGGTCGAGCCCTTGCGTTTCTCGGTGTCGCTCGCCTCTGCCAGCTGCACGACGCCCTGGCTCTGGTCGCCCTCGGCGACCGGGGGTGCGGCGTTCGCGCCGCGCTCGGCCAGGCTGGCCCGAACCGCCTTGCGGAGTTCGTTGCGCGACCATTTCTGCTGCTCCGCCTTGCGGAGCCAGTAGTCCTGCTCCGCCGGTGCCAGGCGGGCCAGCTCGGCGTGGTGGGCGAAACTGAGCGTGTCCCGCCGGCGGCCCTGCTCGAACCGCCGGGCCACCCACGCGTAGTTGCGCAGCGTCTGGTAGTCAAGGCCGGTCCGCTCGATGGCCTCCCGGTAGCGCCGCCACCCGTAGGTGGCCTCTCCGAAGATCAGCCAGTCGGCGAGCCACCAGGCCGACGAGTTCGCCAGCTCGCGGAGACTGCTGCCGATCTGTTCCCAGGATCGCTCGGACAGACCCTGCGGGAAGACCATTCCCGACTTCCGTACCGTCGCCTGGTTGCCGACGAACGAGACCACGAGATCGTGCTGCACGGGTCCGCCGGCGCTCACCGGTCTGGTTCGGCATTCGTCCACGGTCTTCACTGATGTCCCCCATTCCTTGTCGAAACCAGAGGCGGGCGGCGCGAATTCACCCGATCGAACTTCCAGCCGCCCGGCCCGCTCAGCCGCGCTCGGCCATCCTGGTCATGTATTCCGCCACTTCGCGCTGCCCCCCGGCTGCTTCCTGAAAGTGTCGGCAAACCTGACCCTGCGTCTCGCGGTTCTGTTCCTGACTGAGCTTGAAAATCGCATCGGACCGGGTGACGGTGAAACGAAAGGCACCCACCCCGGGAAGAATCCGGCGGAAGTGGCCCATCGAATCGGTCATGTCCCAACCGTTGCCGAATTCAGCCTCCAGGGTCCCCGCGGTCGCCCGCACCACCGACAGCGTCTCCGCCGCGGACCCGATCGGCTCGATCACGCCGCGCAGCTGCACGGCCGTGTAGTTCCAGGTCGGCGCCGCGGGCGTGAACGGGTACAGCGTCGGCGAGACGTATCCGTGCGGGCCGGCGAAGCTGAGCACGGCGGGCGTGCCGGTGCGCAGCGCCTTCCACTGCGGATTCGCCCGGTTCATGTGACCGAGCAGCGTGGTGCCGGTCAGGTCCGGCGAGTCGTGGGCGGCCGCGGCCGGATCCGCGATGACCGGCAGGTGGGTGCCGAACGGCCCGTCCTCGTCGGCACCGTTGGTCATCAACAACGCCAGCGGATTCCGCCGAATCAACTCCCCGATCCACTGTGGGTCGGGCTCCCGGTACATGCTGGGCACAAACATGACGCTCCACTCCTCCGCGAGATACGACGACGGTCAGTTCGCCGCCATGGCCTCCCGTAGGCTCCGCGGGCGCAGGTCGGTCCAGTTCTGCTCGACGTATTCCAGGCAGGCAGCCTTGACGTCCGCGCCGAAGACGACCCGCCAGCCGGCCGGCACCTCGGCGAAGACCGGCCACAGGGAGTGCTGGTCCTCGTCGTTGACCAGGACGTAGAAGCTGCCGTTCTCGTCATCGAAAGGGTTCGTGCTCACGTGCCACCGTCCTTGTGATCGTCGCGGAATGACTCGGGTTCGAATCGAGATGACGTCCGACATTCAACGGCCGCCGAATAAATGCCAGGTCATCGTAGGCGTCAGCCGCAGATACCTGTCAAGGATGGCGATACCCCTGTTCCGGAGGGCTCTCCCCCGACCATTTACGGGGCCCCTGTCGCAGAAACGGTCCCGCCCGAGTCGGGCCCCTATTCTCGTCCGGCAACCCCTATAGGTGGCTTCGGGACGTAGACACCGCATTGGCGACAAATACGCTTACTACTCGGCAGACGCTGAGCCGAACCATCCTGAGAGGGACGCCGGTGCCCGATCACGGCGAACGCGCTGCGTTTCGGACACGACGAGGACGGTGGAGAAGTGAGACGTTCAGCGGTTTCTGTTTCGGGACTGCGCAAGAGCTACGGCGACAAGGTGGTCCTCGACGGCATCGACTTCGACGTCCCCGCGGGATCGGTCTTCTCCCTGCTCGGCCCGAACGGGGCAGGCAAGACCACGACCGTGAACATCCTGACGACCCTGATGCGGGCCGACGCCGGCACGGTGCACGTCGCCGGACACGACGTGACGACCGCGACCAGGCAGGTCCGCTCGGCCATCGGCGTGACCGGCCAGTTCGCCGCGGTGGACGAGCTGCTGTCGGGCCGGGAGAACCTGCGCCTGGTCGCCGACCTCAAGCACCTGCGTGCCGGTGACACGGTCGTCACGCGGCTGCTGGAACGCTTCGACCTGGTGGCGGCGGCGGACAAGCTTGCCTCGACCTACTCGGGCGGCATGCGACGCAAGCTCGACCTGGCGATGACGCTCGTCGGCAACCCGGACATCATCTTCCTGGACGAGCCGACGACCGGCCTCGACCCGCGTAGCCGGCGCACGATGTGGAGCATCGTCCGCGAGCTGGTCGCCGACGGCACCACGATCTTCCTGACCACCCAGTACCTCGAGGAAGCCGATCAGCTCGCCGACCAGGTGGCGGTCCTCAACGAGGGCCGGCTGGTCGCCCAGGGCACCCCCGAGCAGCTCAAGCGCCAGGTCCCCGGCGCACACCTGCAACTGCGGTTCGCCGAGGCGCACGACCTCGACGCGGCGGCCCGGATCCTGGGCGCCGTCACCCGGGACGACGACGAACTGACCCTGCAGGTGCCACACGACGGTGAGCCGCGGTCGCTGCTTGCCCTGCTCAACCGCCTCGACGAGCAGTCGATCACGCTCCGGGAGTTCGCCGTCCGGACCCCCGACCTCGACGACGTCTTCCTGTCCCTGACCGAGCACTCCGCCACCAGCCGCCCGCGTGAGGAGGCGATCGTCCGATGAGCACTGTCGCGACCTCGTTCGGTGACTCGACCGTCATGCTGCGCCGCAACCTCCGGCACACCCTGCGCAACCCGACCACGGTGTTCAACGCGATCCTGTTCCCGATCGTGATCATGCTGATGTTCGTCAAGGTGTTCGGCGGCGCGTTCGACGTCGGCTCCAGCTACATCGACTACGCGACACCGGGCCTGCTCGTGATGGCGGTCAGCTACGGGCTGGGGGCCACCGCGACGGAGGTGAACTCCGACATGACCAAAGGCATCATCAATCGTTTCAAGGTCATGGACGTCTCTCGGGGATCCGTGCTGACCGGGCACGTGATCATGACCACCCTGCGCTGCCTGGTGGCCTGCGCCGCCATCATCGGAGTTGCCTTCGGGTTGGGCTTCCGCCCCAGTGCCGGTCCCGTCGACTGGCTCGCCGCGATCGGCGTGATCGTGCTGCTCGGCTTCGCGGCCGGATGGCTCACCGTCGCGTTGGGGCTCGCCGCGAAGACCGTGGAGTCGGCCGGCATCGCCACCGTACCGCTGATCATGCTGCCGTTCCTGAGCAGCGCGTTCGTGCCAGCGGACTCGATGGGCGCCGGCATGCGGCAGTTCGCGGAGTACCAGCCGTTCACCCCGATCATCGAGACGCTGCGCGGACTGTTGATGGGCCAACCCTCGACCGGTAGCGCGCTGGCAGCCGTCGCCTGGTGTCTCGGGCTGGCGTTCGTCGGATACCTGTGGTCGGTCTCCACCTTCAACAAGCGCGCGTGACACATCGATCCCTCACTATGTAGTTGGGCCCGGGCACCAAGGCGGACGCCCCCGGTACCTCGGCCCCCGTGGCACCGGCTCGACGAGCCTTGATCGCCGAGCCGGTGCCGCACGGTCGACACGCCGCACCGACCGGCCAACGCTCACACCGCGGCACCCGCCTCTCTCCTGGGAGTGACAATGACAGCGAACCCCGTCGAAATCGCCGACCTGCGCAAGTCGTTCGGCTCCGTCAAAGCGCTCGACGGCCTGCACCTGACCGTCCGTCCCGGTGAGATCGCCGGATTCCTCGGCCCCAACGGCGCCGGGAAGTCGACCACGATCCGGGTGCTGCTCGGCCTGCAGCGCCGCGACTCCGGTACCGCCCGGCTCTTCGGTGGCGACGCCTGGCGCGACGCCGTGGCCCTGCACCGCCGGCTCGCCTACGTTCCCGGTGACGTGAGCCTGTGGCCCAACCTCACCGGTGGCGAGGCCATCGACTACCTGACCCGGCTGCACGACACGTCCGACCGGGCGGAGCGACGAAAGCGCAAAGCCGCCCTGCTGGACCACTTCGAGCTCGACCCGACCAAGAAGGCACGCACCTACTCGAAGGGCAACCGCCAGAAGGTGGCGCTCGTGGCCGCCTTCCTCATCGACCCCGAGCTCTACATCTTCGACGAGCCGACCTCCGGCCTGGATCCCCTGATGGAGGCGGTCTTCACCGAGCACGTCCAGCGGGTCAAGGACGCGGGACGGGCGGTGCTGCTCTCCTCGCACATCCTGAGCGAGGTGGAGAAGGTCTGCGACACCGTCACGATCATCAGGAGCGGTCGCACGGTCGAGTCCGGCACCCTCGCCGAGCTGCGCCACCTGACCCGTACCACGGTCAGCGCGCTGGTCGTCGACGACCCGGCGGCCATCACCGGACTCACCGGTGTCCACGACGTCACCACCACCGCCGCCAGCGGTGACGTCACCAAGGTCGACCTCTCCGTCGACAACGCACAGATCGGCGCGGTCCTGGCCGCGCTGTCGCGGCTGGACGTACGCGGTCTCACGGCCACCCCACCGTCGCTGGAGGAACTGTTCATGCGGCACTACGGCGCGGAACCGGCCGCCGCGGCGCCCCGAAACGTCGAGGCGGTGACCCGATGAGCACGCCGACCGCCGACCTCGCTCGGCAGGCGCCGCCCACCCGCCCCGCGACGGCACGAACTCCGGCGTCCACCGCCACCCTGGCGGGCACCGGCTACCTCCTGCGGTTCATGTTGCGACGCAACCGGGTCCGACTGGCGGTCTGGACGGGTTCCCTGGTGGCGTTCTGCGGCTACTACGTGGTCGCCATCGCGGCGGTCTACCCCACCGCCGCCGACCGGCAGAACCGGGCCGACTCGATCGCGAACGCCGGTGGCACGCTGCTGGCCGGACCGGGTTACGGGCTGGAGGACTACACCATCGGCAGGATGTTCGCCAACGAGATGGCGCTGTGGTTGATGGCGCTCCTGGCGACGATGAACATCCTGCTGATCGCCCGCAACACGCGCGCCGAGGAGGCGAGCGGCCGCACCGAACTCGTCCGGGCCCTGCCCATCGGACGGCACGCGGGCACCGTGGCGGCGTTCCTCATGGTGATGATCGCCGACGCCGCCTTCGCCCTGTTCGGCAGCGCGCTGATGATCAGCGCCGGGCAGCTCGCCGCGGCGGACACCTTCACCCTCCTGACCGGGGTGATGCTCACCGCCCTGGTCTTCGCCGCCGTCACGACGGTGACCAGCCAGCTGACCGTGCACAGCCGCGGTGCCTCCGGCCTCGCCTTCGCGGCACTCGCCGCCGCGGTGCTGATCCGGGGCATCGGCGACATCCAGCAGGAACACGGCAGCTGGTTGTCCTGGCTGTCCCCGATCGCCTGGACGCAGCAGACCAGACCGTACGCGGACGTCCGGCTCTGGCCGCTCGGCCTGAGCGTGCTGGCGATCGTGGTGGCGCTGGTCGTCGGGGCCGTCCTGGCATCCCGGCGTGACCTCGGGGGTGCCCTCCTGCACGGCCGGCCTGGCCCCGCCGCTGCCGCGCCGTCGCTGGCCAGTCCGTTCGCGCTCGTCGTTCGCCAGCAGCGCGGGGCGTTGCTGTGGTGGCTCGTGGGGTGTGTGGCGATGTTCGGCCCCGCCGGGCTGTTCCTCGGCGCGGACTCCGGTGACGCCCTCCAGCGGATCGCCGAGCAGAACGAACTCACCGAGACCATCTTCGGTGACGACCCGATCCTGGCGTTCCTGGCCATCATGATGCTGCACAACGCGCTCGCCGTGGCCGTGTTCACCACCGCGTCGGTGCTGCGCGTGCAGACCGAGGAGGACGAGGGACGGCTCGGGCTGGGCCTGTCCCGGCCGACGTCGAGGACCACCGCACTGCTCGCGCACCTGGGCGTCGCCGGCATCGGCGCGCTCGTGCTGCTCGTCGCCGGCGGTGCCCTGCCGCTCTGGGTCGGTGCCTCCCTCTCCGGCGGCGACACCAGTCTGCTGATCCTGCTGAAGAGCGCCGGTGCGTTCGCGCTCGGCATCGCGGTCCTGATCGCCTTCACCGCGGCGCTCTACGCCTGGGTTCCCCGGGCGAGCGCGCTCGCGTGGGTGTTCTGCGGGATCATCGTGGTGGAGCGGTTCTTCGGATCGGTCCTCCAGCTACCCACGGCGGTCAAGGCCCTCTCGCCGTTCTGGTGGGTCGGCAGCTACCCGAACGCGCCCCTCGATCCGGCGCACCTGGTGGGTCTCGGCGTGGCAGCGGCCGCGCTGCTGGCCTTGGCGGTCGCCGGTTTCCGCCGGCGTGACCTCAGCGCGGGCTGAGCACCTGTTCGACCGCCCAGCGTCGGGCGGTTCCCGATGGCCCCGGCCCCACGGCCGGGGCCATCGGCGCTACGGCCGCCGGCGACACCGAGCCGGGTTCACCCGGTGGACGCCGAAGGCCGCCGGGCGTACCAGCGACGGCCCGGGGTGGCGGTGACACCGTGCACCACCGTGCTCGCCACCACCGCCAGGCTCCCGGCAGCCCACAGCCGGGGGTCGGCGACCCCGTGCTCCTGACTGTGCGTGAGATAGAACAGCGCCGACACCCCGACCGGGCCGAACCAGCCGAGAAACACCGTGCTCCGCCAGGACATCCCCAGCGCCGGCTTCAGCGCCAGCACCACCGGCAGCCGACGCAGCAGCAGCAGCGCGACGACGAAGGCGAGGACCGGCCACCCGAGTTCGAGCCAGTCGCGCCACGGCACCTCGATGCCGAGCAGGAAGAACAGCGGCAACACCAGGTAGCGGGTCAGTGCGTCGTCGAGTCGCTGCTGCGACGCGCGGGAGCGGCCACCGACGACCGCGTTGTACGCGAGACCGGCGACGAAGACCGCGAGAATCCCGTCCGTGTACGCCAACCGGGCGACTCCCAGCGCGGCGACGCCGAGCACGATCGTGAAGACCAGCAGGGAACCCCGGTCCACGTCCTCCCGCTCCTCGGCGGCCAGGATGGCCCGGCCGGCGGTCCAACCGACGGCCACGCCGATCACCAGCGCGCCAACGACCGCCCAGATCACCTCGACGAGAGCACCACCCAGCGACCCGGACGTGACGACGGCCAGGGCGAGCACGACGAAGGCGAAGGCCAGGCCGTCGTTCGCGCCCGACTCGCCGCTGATGACCTGCCGCAGCCGCGCCGGGAGTTCCCGCTCGGCGGGCCGACCGGAGACGACGCTGGAGGCCAGCACCGGGTCCGTCGGTGTCACGCACGCGCCGAGCAGCAGCGCGAGGGCCAGCGGAAGACCGAGGACGAGCCAGGCCAGGCCGGCGCTGACCACCGCCATGCCGACCATCGCGACGGCGAGCAGCACACCGACCGGACGGATCACCGACCGGTAGGCCGGCAGCGGAAAACGCAGCGCGACCGCCATCAGCGAGATGGCCAGCAGTATCCGACTGGACTCCAACATCAGCGCCGTCATCTGGCCGGCGGGCAGGTCGATCAGGCCGAGCACCGGACCGGCGAGGACACCCAACGACAGCGCGAGCAGCGGCTCGCTGACCGGTGCCCGTCGCACGGCACTGGACCAGAAGGCCAGCAACAGTGCCAGGACCCCCACCAGGGCGTAGCTGAGATGCAGCCGATTCATTCCCGGTCGTTACCCGTTGCCTCCCGTGGCATACCAGCCGGTCGCTGCCCCGAGGGGTGGAGCGTCCCGGTCCGGCCTGCTCGTTGCCGACCGGCCCCGGTGAGTTCGCCACGGGCTGGCACCGGATGCTGCACCCGGAGGAGGACGGCGAGCAACGCCCTCCTCCTGCTCAGGCGTTGCCGGAGACCGACGCGGGCGTCGGCGTCGACGCGGCCGGTCGCGGGCTCGGCCGGACCGGCAGCCGCACCGCGAACCGGGCTCCCCGGCCGGGGTGACTGCGGGCGTCGATGGTGCCGCCGTGTCCGGTGACCACCTCCCGCAGCAGCGCCAACCCGAGCCCGGTGTGCCGCTTGTCCGGGCCGGCACCGCTGTGGAACCGGTCGAAGATGCGGTCGGCCGGATCGAAGCCGTTGCCGGTGTCGGCGACGATCAGTTCCGCCACGTCGTGGGCGGGCAGCCGCACGGTCACGTCGATCCGCCCGCCGGCCGGCGTGTGGGTCAGGGCGTTGGTCAGCAGCTCACTGATCACCCGCCGCAGCGCCGATTCCACCCCGGAGACCGGGACCGGCACGTCCGGGCGGCTGAAGGTGAGCCGCACGCCCTGCTCGCCGGCCCGGTCGTTCTCGGCGAGCACCGCGGCCTCGGCGACGGCCGCCAGGTCCACCGGATCGGCGGCCGCCCCGTCACCCGGCGCGGCGGCCAGCCGGGCGGAGAGCAGCAGGTCGTTGACGACCTCACCGAGCCGTCTGGTGGTGCCGGTCAGGCGGTTCAGCTCCGCCTGGTACTCCACCGGCACACCGGCCGCGCCGGCCCGTCGCGCCAGCAGCTGCGCCCGGGTGTGCACCTGTGCGATGGGCGTACGCAGTTCGTGGCTGACGTCGGCGATGAACCGGCGCTGCCGGGCGAGGGAGTCGGCCAGCGGCGCGACGGCGAGCCGGCCCACCACCGCCCCGCTGGCGACGGCCACGACCAGCCCGAGCAGTTCCGCGACAGCGAGCGCGACGAGCAGGTGACGCCGGTCGGCGAGCTGGTACCGGGCGTCGAAGATCGCCTGCACGACGTCCTCGCCACGGGTCTCGGTCAGCACGAAGTAGACCGTGCCGTGGCGCTCGATCGTCGTCTCGGACGGGATTCCGGTGCGGGCCGTGGCGCTCATCGCCGCCGCGAGCGGGAACCCGGACGGTGCCGGCACCGCGCCGCCGGAGATCTCACCGTCGTGAAGCAGGAAGAGCCAGGTGCAACCGGGTGGACCGGACGGGTCGCCCCGGCTGGCCGTGTAGGCGAGTTCCCGCTTGATCTGGCGCTCCTGGCCACGGATCAGCATGCCGTAGGAGAGCACGCCGACCGCCGTGACCAGAACGGTCACCGCGAGCCCGACCAGTAGGCCGACCCGGCGGCGGGCCCGGGCCACCACGACGCGCTCGGCCGCCAGCCAGGAGAGACCGGCGGGCGCCGTGCGCGCCCTTCGCCACGGCGTCACAACTCACCGAGCCGGTAGCCGAGGCCGTGCACCGTACGGACCGCCGTGCGGCCGAGTTTGCGGCGCAGGTAGTACACGTAGGTGTCGACGATGGAGGTGGCCTCCGCCGCGTCGAAGACCCGGCGGCGCAGCTCGGCGCGGGTGTGCACCGCCCGGGGTCGGACGGCGAGCACGCGGAGCAGCTCGAACTCCCGGGCGGAGAGCGCGACCCGGGTGCCGTCGGCGAGCACCACGTCGCGCAGGCCGAGGTCGAGTCGGCCGGTACCGATCGGCAGCGCCTCGGCGCCGTCCGACGTGCGTCTGCACAACGCCCGAATCCGGGCGCTCAGTTCGTCCAGGTCGAACGGCTTGATCAGGTAGTCGTCGGCGCCCGCGTTCAGGCCGGCGACCCGGTCGTCGACGGTGCCGAGCGCGGTGAGCAGCAACGCGCGGGCACCGATCGCGCGGGAACGCAACCGGGTCAGCAGGTTGAGCCCGTCGAGCGCGGGCAGCAGCCGGTCGATCACCATCACGTCGTAGGGTCGGGTCAGCCCGAGATGCAGGCCCCGTTGTCCGTCTCGCGCCACATCGACCTGGTAGCCCTCGTCGGCGAGCACCTCGGTGAGCATGTCCGCGAGTTCCGCGTCGTCCTCGACCAGAAGCAGCCGGTGTACGCCTGGTGATACCTCGCTTACCTGTAGCACATGTCGAGAATCCCACACCCGTCCGTAGTATTGATTGTGACCAATGTCTCTATGTTGTTGCGCCGGAGATCATTCCGGTCGATCCGCCATGGTCATCGCCGGACCTCCTCGAAGTAGCTCGCACACAGGCGCTGGCGCCGGGCGTCGAGCACCATCCAGGTACCCAGCACGAGTTGGACGAGGCTGCGCCACACGTCGGACCAGCGGTCACCCCAACGCATCACCGCCAGCCGGAACCGGGCGGGCGGGCGGGCCCCGGTCGGGACGAGGAAACACGGTCCACGGTTCGGCAACGACCGGGTGTGCCGCACGGTGGAGACCAGCGCGTACCGGCGCAGCACCTCCCGGGTCACCGCGCGCATCATCACCGGCGCCACGCCGCGTGCCGGACAGGCCCGGTTGGCGGTGACACCGAACGGAACGAAGTGCGCGGCACCGCGCTCCAGGGTCAGCCAGCGGGCCGGCTCGAACGTGTCGTCGGCCGCCGGTCCGCTGCGCTGGTAGGCGAGGTAGTTGAACAGCAGCACCGAACCGGCGGGGATGGTGAGCTCCGGGTCGACCTCGATCGGGCCGGACGTGATCCGGTGCGCCACCCCGAAGAGCGGATGTACCCGCAGTGTCTCGTCGATCACCCGGTCCAGGGCGGCGTCGCCGTCGGGGTCGTCGAGGGCGGCGACCAGGTCACGCCGCACCGCCGGATGCTGCGCCACGGCGAGCAGGAGGTGCGCCATCGCCTCCGACATCTGCACCACAGCGGTGTTGAAGAAGGTGCCCTGCAGGTACCAGGCGGTCTCCTCGGCGGTGAACGGCTCCGGCAGCGTCACCGGCGCCGTGCCGGCCTCGACCCGGGCGCGCAGATAACGGGTGAGCGGGTCGCGCCGATCCAGGTGTCGCAGCCCGCAGCACTTGAGCGCGGTGACCACGTCGTCGGCGTTGGCCACGATCAGCGCCCGTACCTCCGGCGGGCACGCCGCGTCGAAGACGAGTTCGTAGTAGACCTCCGCCCAGATCGGCATCATCAGGTCCCGCAACCGGACGCGGCGGGTCCGGCCGGCCGGCAACTCGTCGAGAATCCGTCGGGTCGCCGCACCGGCCAGCTCGGTCGAACGCCGCTGCGACAGCGCGACCACCCGTCTGGTCGTCCGGGCGACCGTGCGGTAACGCTCGCCCGGCTCCAGGTGTTCCTGGTGCATCTGCGGGCCGGGTGCCAGCCAGTACCAGAACAGGTCGGACAGGCCCGCTCCCCGGCTACGCCCGCTGGCCGCCGGATGGGCGTAGATCCGCGCGAAGTGCTCGGGCCCGATCCGGGGGCCGGGCACCGGGATCCCCTCGGTGCCGTTCACCCGCCTGAAGATCCACTCTCGGAGCCGGACCACCGCCGGCGGCAACCGGCGCGGCAGCAGCCACCCCACGGCCAGCAGACCGGCCAGCCCACACCACAGCACCAACGGCCGGGTCATACCGGCATCCGGTCGAGGATCATCTCGCGGGTCAGGTCGGCGGGGCGGACCGCGCCGGCAAGCGTCATGGCCCGGGCCAGCTCGGCACGGAGCAGGTCGAGCAGCTGCCGCACGCCGGGCTCGCCGCGGGCCGCCAGCGCCCAGACCACCGGCCGGCCGATCCCGACCGCGACCGCCCCGAGCGCCAGCGCGGTGAGGATGTCGGTCCCCCGGCGGATCCCGCCGTCGAGCAGGACGGGGATGCGTCCCTCGACCGCCGCCACGACCGCCGGCAGCGCGTCGATGCTCGCCGGTGCCCCGTCGAGCTGCCGCCCGCCGTGGTTGGAGACCAGCACGGCGTCCACCCCGTGTGCGACCGCGAGGCGGGCGTCGGCGGGGTGCAGGATCCCCTTGAGCACGATGGGCAGCCGGGTGGTCGCGCGCAGCCACTCGATCCGGGCCCAGTCGAGAGTGGCGTCCATGACGATGTCCCGGACCCGGCCGCTCGCCGGATCCCGCATGTTCTCGCAGCGGCAGCCGGGCGGCAGGTCGAGGAAGCCGTTGCGCAGGTCACGGTCGCGCCGGCCGAAGACCGGTGAGTCGACCGTGACCACCAGGGCGCGGCAACCGGCCGCCTCCGCCCGCCGGATCACCGAGGCGGTGAAACCCAGGTCCGGCTGTGGATAGAGCTGGAACCACAGCCGCGCCGGGCGGCCCGCCGCCCCGGCGACCGCCTCGATCGGCGTGGTGGCGGCCATGCTCACCACCAGCACGGTGCCGGCCGCCCCGACCGCCCGGGCCGTCGCCACCTCGCCCTGTGGGTGTGCCAGCCGGTGGAAGGCCGTCGGCGAGACCAGCACCGGCATCGGCAGCGTCTCACCGAACAGCTCGATCCGCAGGTCACGCTCGCCGCCGCCGCGCAGCACCCGGGGCAGGATCCGATATCCGTCGAAGGCCGTCTCGTTGGCCCGTAACGTGCGCTCGTCGCCGGCACCCCCGGCGAAGAAGTCCCGGTGCACCGGATCGAGCCGCAGCCGCGCCTCCGCCTCCAGGTCGTCGACGCGGTACAGCGGAGGAGGCTCGGCGGTGGCGGCGAGCCCCGGCGTGGTCTGTGCGGGCACCGACGACACGGGTCAGCCCACGGTGCCGGTCAGGCAGCGGTGCAGGAAGGCGACCAGCGGCACCCGGTGCACCTGCGGCTTGTTCCACTGGTTCTCCAGGTTCTCCGCCAGATGGTGTTCCGCCACCACCCGGCCGTCGCGCCGGTGGCGCACCACCGGATGCAGGTACGCCGCGTCGTGGGCCTGACCGGCGACGTCCTGGGCGATCCGGCGCACCGAGATGTCGAAGGGGTCGACCTGGTCGTGGTCGGGGCCGTACTCGAGGGTGACGACGAACGCGTGCTCGACCGGATGATCGGCGGTCGCCAGCCCGGCCTGCCCGAGGTGGTCGACCGGCACCTCCTGGTGGTAGCGGGCGTCCGCCCCGGCCACGGTGACCACGTCGGCGAGCACCGCGAACTGCTGCCAGAGACCGGAGGACCGGTTGACCCGCTCGATGATCGCGTCGGCCGCCGCCTCGGGCGTCGCGTCCAGCTTCTCCGCCGGCCACGGATTGTCGTGGTAGCGGTGTTCGAGGATGCGGTGCAAGGCCCGCACACCGTACCGGAAACCGTGGACGAAGCCGTTCGTCGACCGCTTGAAGTCGCGCTCCTGGGTCAGCGTGCCGGCGAAGAACAGGTCCGGGACGTTCACCGACTCGAACGCCGGGGTCTGGGCCGGGAAGCGATCGTTGATCACCAACGCCGGGCGGCAGTCGTCGGCGAAGATCGACGCGTCGAAGCGGAAACCGGTGCAGGCCAGCACCCGGTCGTACCGCAACTCCTTGACGACCTCGTCGGCCCGGGAGAAACCGAAGGTGACCCGGTAGCCGTCGTCGTCACGCGCGATGCCGCGCACGTGTCCGTCCAGGATCGCGTTGGCCGACTTGAGCTGGTAGGTGTCCAGGAAGTTGTTGTTCACCGCCCGCAGGTGCCCGACGTAGTGGGTCCGCCACGCCATCCGGACCGGACTCGGCCCCGCCACGTGCACCAGCGTGGTCGTCTCCATCAGCGCGTCGGCGGTCTCGAAGGCGGAGTTGCCCTTGCCGATGATCAGCACCCGCTGGTCGAGGAAGTCGCGCGGGTCGACCGGCATCGCGTCGTACCGCTCCGCCAGCTCGATGCCGGGGATCGGCGCGACGTAGGGCTGTGAGACACCGGTCGCCACGACGACCCGACGCGCCCGGTACGTCGTACCCTCCTCGTCGGTGACCCGGAAGCCGGCGTCGTCGGGCCGGGCGACCCGGACCACCCGGCTGCGGTAGCGGATCCGGACTCCGGTGGCCGCCGCGAAGTCCGCCAGGTAGCGGACCATCACCTCGGCGTCGGGGAAGTAACGTTCGGTGTAGCGGGTGAAGCGCAGCTCCGGGTCGTCGCTGAGCAGGGAGTTCCAGTCCAGCCGCAGGTTCAGCTCCGGATCGTCGGATCCGGTGTGCGGCTTGTTGATCGAGATGAGTTGGCGGTGCCGGGGAAACCGGGTGAAGAAGGCGCCGGGAACGTCGGCGGACTCCAGTACCAGGTAGTCCCGGCGGCCGTCCCGTTCGAGCAGCGCACCGAGCTGAAGCCCGGCCGGTCCCGCCCCGATGATCAGATAGTCGAGCATCTCTCCGGTCACCAGGCGACCGTACGAAGGCGAACTCAGAGAAAAATCAGCCGTCGATCCCGACCGCCGTCGACGCCGGCCGGTTCGGTGCCCCGGTCAGCAGGTCGAGCAGGTCGGCGGCGCGACGGACGTCGTCGTCGAGCGGCCGGTCCGGATCGATCGCCGGCACGGTCTCCGCGAGCCGCTCCAGCACCGCGACGCAGGCCGGCGCGGTCGGGGTACGCGCACCGACGTGGACCGCCTGACGCAGCCCCACCGCGAGCGTTCCGCAGATCAGCCGCAGCAACCGGGCCTGGTCCACGGCGCGCAGCGCGGCCTGGGTGCCGAACGGCACGACGTCCTGGTTGTGCAGATTCGTGGGCAGACTCTGCATCCCGGCCGGAATGGCCTGTCGACGGATCTCCGCGACCATCGCCGTCGAGGCGAGCTGGGCACCCTGCAACCCGTGCTGCCGTCCCGGCCCGGCCGCGAGCATCGGCGGCAGCCCACCGTTGCGGGCCGGATCGACCAGGAGGTCGAGTTGACGCTCGACGAGGTTGCCGAGCTGGGCGGCCACCGTCGCCAGCAGGTCGGCGGCGAAGGCCGCCGGCTGACCGAAGAAGTTGCCGCCGTGCAGCACCAGGTCCTCGTCGGGGACGAACACCGGGTTGTCGCTGACGCTACCCAGATCCGACTCCACCACGCCGTCGACGTAGCGCAGCGCGTCCTCGGCCGCGCCGAGCAACTGCGGGGTGCAGCGGATGCTGTACGCCTCCTGGAGCGGGCGCCCGCTCGACGGCACCGCCCCGGTCAGGCACCGCCGCATCCGGGCGCCGACGTCGACCGCGCCGGGGTGCCCGTACGCGGCCAGCAGCCGGGGGTGCAGGAACTGGCCGGGGTCGCAGCCGAGCACGTCGACGAGCAGGCAGCTCAGCAGCTGGGCGGCCCGGTGCGCCCGGCGGATGTCGTCCAGGGCGAGGGCGGTGGCGGCGGTGGTCAGCGAGGTGCCGTTCACCAACGCCAGCGCGTCGCGTCCGTCGAGCAGCAGCGGTGTCAGCCCGGCCCCGGCCAGCGCCTCGGCGGCCGGCATCCGGTCACCGTCCAGATAGGCCCAGCCCCGACCGCGCAGCGACTGGGTGGCGTAGGCGAGCGGAATGAGGTCACCGCTGGCCCCGACCGAACCGAGGCGGGGCATCGCCGGCACGAACGTCGTACCGAACATCGCGGCGAGTCCCTCGACCACCCGCGGCGAGACGCCGGAGGCACCCTGGCCCAGCGACCAGACCCGGACCAGCATCGCCGCCCGGACCACCGCCGGGTCGATGTCCGGGCCCTGGCCGGCACCGAGGTGGGCGAGGGTGTTGTCGCACTGGTCCGCGTCGTCGTCGCGACCGGCGAACCCGACGAGCGCGCCGAACCCGGTGGTGGCGCCGTAGACCTGACGGTCGTCGCCGAGCACCGCGCGCAGGTGCTCGCGGGAGCGCCGCACCCGGTCGCGTACCTCGGCGGTGATCTCGACGGTGACCTCGGTCGCGGCCCGGCGCAGGTCCGCCACCCGCAGCGGGCGGGCCAGGTCGATCGGAGCGGCCACGGCGGACACGGTGTGGGTCGTCATCGGGCCGACCGTAGCCGTGGATTCTCAGAGCGGTCTGAGTTATCTCTGATGACCGGTGGCTACCGTCCGGCACATGACGCACGCCTACCTGATCATCGGCGCCGGGCCGGCGGGACTGCAACTCGGCGCGTTGCTCGAACGCGACGGTCATGACTACGTCGTCCTGGAGGCCGGCGCCGCACCCGGCACCTTCTTCCGCAGCTATCCGCGGCACCGCAAGCTGATCTCCATCAACAAGGTCCACACCGGTTCCGACGATCCCGAGTTCAACCTGCGGATGGACTGGAACTCCCTGCTCAGCGACGACCCGGAGCTGCGGTTCGGCCGGTACAGCAAGCGCTACTTCCCGGCCGCCGACGACCTGCTGCGCTACCTCGCCGACTTCGCCGAGGCGACCGGAGTGCGGGTGCGCTACCAGACCCCGGTGGTCCGGATCGGCCGCGACGACGACGGCTTCCACGCCCTCGACGCCCACGGTCACACCTGGCGGGGACGTCGGTTGGTCGTCGCGACCGGCGTCTCGCGGTTGTACCTGCCGGCCATCGACGGCATCGAGAACGCCGAGCGGTACGACACGGTCAGCGTCGACCCGGCCGACTTCGTCGACCAACGCGTCATGATCATCGGCAAGGGGAACTCCGGCTTCGAGACCGCCGACGCGCTGATGGAGACCGCCGCCGTGGTGCACCTGGCCGGTCCCCGCTCGGTCCGCTTTGCCTGGCAGTCACACTACGTCGGGCACCTGCGTGCGGTGAACAACAACTTCCTCGACAGCTACCAGTTGAAGTCGCAGAACGCCGTGCTCGACGGCACGGTGGAGAGCATCCACCGCCGGCCCGAGGGTGGCTACCTGGTCCGCTTCCGGTACGCCCGCACGGTCGAGGCGATCCGGGAGATCCGCTACGACCGGGTCATCGTGTGCACCGGATTCCGGTTCGACGCCAGCATCTTCGACGACACCTGCCGGCCCCGGCTGGTCATCGACGACCGGTTCCCGGAGCAGACCTCGGCGTACGAGTCGACCACGGTCCCCGACCTCTACTTCGCCGGCACCCTCACCCAGCAGCGCGACTTCAAACGGTCGACGAGTGGCTTCATCCACGGCTTCCGGTACGGGGTCCGGGCGCTGCACCGCATCCTCGCCGCCCGCTACCACGACGCGGACTGGCCGACCACCCGGCTGGCGGCGACCCCCGAGGCGATCACCGACGCGATCGTCGCCCGGATCAACCGCTCCTCGGCGCTCTGGCAACAGTTCGGGGTGCTCGGCGACGTGGTGACGGTCCGCGACGGCACCGCGTACTACCACGAGGAGGTGCCGATGGCGTACCTCGCCGACGGTGGGCTGGGCGGTGGCTGGGCGCTCGCCGTGACCCTCGAGTACGGGCCGGACCACGACTGCGTCGACCCGTTCGACGTCGCGGTGCCCCGGGTGGCGGAGAACGACGCGTACGCCGCGCACCAGGCGACGTACCTGCACCCGGTCGTGCGGCAGTACCGGGACGGGCAGGTGGTGGCGGTGCACCACCTGGCGGAGAACCTGGAGAACGAGTGGAACCTGCCGACCGTGCACCAGCAGCCGCTGACGGTGTTCGTCAAGGAGTCCCTGGCCGGCGTCGCCGCTGCCGCGGGAGCGTCCGGGTGAGCACGGAGCCGGTGCCGGGCTACCCGCAGGCGATCCTCGACCTGCTGGCCGGCGGGCGGGACCGGCCGGTCTTCGAGCACGGCTCACGCATCGTCCGCGCCGACGAGGTGGCCGAACTGGTCGCCCGGATCGCCACCGGACTGCGAGCGGCGGGAATCGGTCCCGGTACGGGGGTGGCGGTGCTGCTCGGTGTGTCCCCGGAGGCGTTCGCCGCCGTCGTCGCGGCACACCTGGTCGGTGCCCGGGTCGCCGGGGTACGCCCCGGACTCCCCCACGAGCACCTGCGACACCTGCTCGGCCACCGGATCTCGGCGGTGCTCGTCGACCGCTCGACCGTGACCCCGCAGCTGCGGGCGGTCACCGCCGGCCTCCCGCTGCTCGGCGTCGGCCCGGTCGACGGGACACCCGACCTGACCGCCACCCGGGCCGACGGCACACCGACGCTGCCCGCCGGGCGTCCGGACGACATCGGCCGGGTCGTCTACACCAGCGGCAGCACCGGCAACCCGAAGGGCTGCCTCCAGACATACGCGTCCCTCGACGCCGCCTGGGCGGCGCACCCGGACCGGTGGCCGCCGCCGGTCCGCGACCTCGCCGGCCGCCTCGACCGCTACCTGGTCTTCGGCTCACTGGCCAGCCAGGTGATGCTGGAGTACGGCATTCTCACCCTGGCCGCCGGCGGCACTATGGTGATCGCCGAACCAAACCGTGCCGGTGTGCCGTTCTTTCCCGAGGCGCTGGTGCGGCACCGGGCGAGCGCCAGCGTGATCACCGTGGGCCGGCTGGCGAAGCTGGTCGCCGCCCAGCGCGCCGCGCCGGCCGACCTCGGCGCGCTGCGCGCCCTGCTGGTCTCGGGCTCGCCGCTGCACCCGGCCCGGCTCGCCGAGGCGCTCCACGTGCTCGGGCCGGTCGTCTACCACGGCTACGGCCAGACCGAGACCGGCATGATCGCCATGCTGACCCCGGCGGAGATGCTCGCCGCCCCGGCTCGGCTCGCCTCGGTGGGCCGCCCGCCGGCCGTGGTCGACGTACAGGTCCGCGACGCCGACGGGCGGCCGGTCGTCCCCGGCGTCGAGGGGGAGATCTTCGTTCGCACCCCGTCGCAGGCCAGCGGTTACTGGGACGACCCGACGGAGACCACCGAGGTGTTCACCGACGGCTGGGTACGCACCCGCGACCGTGGTCGGCTGGACGACGACGGCTACCTGCACCTGCTGGGGCGGTCCCGGGACGTCGTCATCGTCAACGCCGACCTCCGGTACGCCGGCCCGATCGAACGTGTCCTGGCCAGTTGCGCCGACGTGGCCGAGGCGTACGTGGTGGCCGCGCCCGACGAGGACACCGGCGAGGCGGTGCACGCCTTCGTGGTTCCCGCCGCGGGCCGGCAGCCGGATCCGGACGTGCTGCGCACGCTGGTCCGACAGCAGCTCGGCGAGCCCAGCACTCCCCGGACGATCACCTTCATCGCCGAGGCGCCGGTCACGGCCGCCGGCAAGCCCGACAAGCGACGCCTGGCCGGCACACTGCACGCGCACGACGCCCCCGGCTGACCGGCGGTGACCGGGCCCGCCGACAGCCCGGGGCGACCGGGAGTGGGCTTACCTGGCGCTGGTGAACACGAGCCGGACGCCGAGGCCGATCAGCAGCGCGCCGCTCAGCCCGTCGACGAGGCGACGGGTCGCCGGCCGGGAGAACGCCCGGCGAGCCGCGGCGACCAGGTTCGCCACGGTGAGGAACCACCCGACCGTGATGGCCACGGCGATCGCCGACAGCGCCAGCAGGGAAACGAGGCCGGCGTCGGCCGGGAGGAACTGTGGCAGCAGCGCGACGAAGAAGACGGCCGCCTTCGGGTTGAGCGCGTTGCACAGCAGACCATCGCGGAACGCCGCCCACATTCCTGACTCGACGGTGGGCCCGGTGTCGGGAGCGGATCGGACATCGCCCGAGCGCCACGCCGAGCGCAGCGCGTTGACACCCAGGTAGACCAGGTAACCCGCGCCCACGAGCTTGATGATGGTGAAGGCGACGGGCGTCACGGCGACCACCGCGGCGACACCGGTGGCGGCGGCGACCACCCAGGCGAGGACCCCGGCGGCGACGCCGACCGCCGTCGCCATGCCGTGCGCACGGCCGGCGAGAGCCGAGCGGCGTACGACGACGGCGAAGTCCGGTCCGGGTGACATGGCACCGAGCACGACGACACCACTGAAGGTCAGCAGCTGCCCGGTTGTCATCACCACTCCCCCGCTGTCCACGGCGGCGAACATGGTTTCACACCGCCCCTGTTTCTGGCTGCCGCGCAGCCTCGGATGGCCGCCGGTCGACCGTTCTGACCTCCAGCATTCGTAGTCCCGGACTGCGTCTTTCGTACCGGATGGTCGCCTTGCGCCCCGACGGGCCGGACGGCCGGTTCACCCCCAACGACCGCGACCGTGACACCACGTCACACGCGGTAATGACACCACGACACTGACAGGTCGGCTGATTCCGCGCTGTCATGGGTACATGTCCGTCACCCCTGTGGTCGGGTCCCGCCGTCCTCGACGGCGCTGGATCGTCGCCGGCATCGTCGCCACCGTCACGGCCGTCATCAGCCTCGGCGTGGCCGCGCTTCAGCTCGGCCTGCCCTGGCAGCTGGGCGAGGGCGACCGCAACCATGTCTACGAAGGCCCCGCCGGTTCCCAGCGCTACCAGGTCCATCTGCCGCCCCAGCACCACGGGACGGCCCGACTGCCGGTCGTCATGGCGATCCACGGGTGCGCGATGACCGGCTACGGGTGGAACTCGATGAAGGCGACCACGCAGTTCAACAGCCTGGCCGACCGGGAGGGCTTCATCGTCGTCTACCCCACGCAGTTGATCACCCGCAACGTGATCGCCTGCTGGAACTCGGCGGACCCCCGAAATCAGCAGCGACACACCGGAGAACCCGCGCTGCTGGCCGGTGTCGCCCGCCAGGTGGTCGAGAGGTACCACGCGGATCCGAGGCAGGTGCACGTTGCCGGCGCCTCGTCAGGAGCGGGTACCGCCGTCATCCTCGGCGCGACCTATCCCGACGTCTTCGCCACGGTGACCTCGGTCGCCGGTGGTGAGTACGGACTCAACCAGGTCGATCCGGACGACCCGGACGCCACGTCGCCGCTGGACACGGCACGTCAGGCCTGGGCACAGATGGGCGAGCGGGCCCGGCGGGTGCCGCTGCTGATCATTCAGGGCGAGCGCGACGAGGTCGTGCCGCCCCTGGTCGCCACCCGACTCGCCGCGCAGTGGACCGCGGTGGGCGATCTCGTCGACGACGGGCTGCCCAACGACAGCCTCGACCCGACCGAGGAAACCGTCTCCGTACCGCCCGCAGCGGGACGACACGCGTACACGCACACGAAGATCACCGCGTCGGACGGCTCGTCGATCGTCGAGTCGTACCACGTCAAGGGCATGGGACACGCCTGGCCGGGCCCGGACGGCGACGGCCGCTACACCGATCGCGCGGGCCCTGACGCCAGCGAGATCGTGTGGCGGTTCGCCGAGCGCCACCCGATGCCATGAGTATTTCGCGTGGAGACACCGCCGCCCCGATGATGCGTGCCCAGCAACACCTGATCCGCCGGTGCGGCCGGAACGAGGCGTCCCGGCCGCACCCTGACCGCGGCGCGGGCAGCCTTGGCTCATATTGTCTTAGTCATTAAGATAACAGCATGAGGGTATCGACTGACTTCTCGGTGGCGATCGCCGGTGCCGGCCTCTCCGGCCTCTGCCTCGCCCAGTACCTGACCCGCGCCGGCATCGACGCGCACGTCTACGAGCGGGATCCCGGCCCCTTCGTCAGGCGGCAGGGTTACCGGATCATTCTCAACCGGCACGGACTGGAGGCGCTGCGCGAGAGCCTGCCCCGACCGCTGTACCGCCTGGCACTGAGCACCGGTGACGAGCCCGGCGGTCAGCTGCGCTTCACCGACAGCCGACTGCGGGACGCGTTCACCATCACCCTCAGGGACGAGCCGCACGCCTCCCGCCAGGTCGACCGGCTGACCCTGCGGTCGATCCTGCAGTCCGGGCTGGACGGTCGCATCCACTACGGAAGGACCGCCGTCGCGGTGGACGGCGGCGACCCGGCCCGGCTGCGACTGCGGTTCGCCGAGGGCGGGTCCGTCGCCGCGACCGTCGTCGTGGGCGCGGACGGCGTCGGCTCGGCACTGCGCGCCCAGCTCATGCCCGACGCGGACCCGGCCAACACCGGGATGGTGGGCATCTACGGCCGGTCGCCCCTGTGGCGGCACGGCGAGAACGTCCTACCGGACGCGCTGCGTGGCAGCGGCGTCCTGGCCATTGCCGACCGGCCGGGCCGCGCCTTCTTCTTCACCTCGATGCGCTTCGGCGAGCACCCACAGGAGGCGTTCGCACGCCTCGCTCCGGGCAGCTACGCGCCCACCGGTGCCGACTACGTCATGTGGGCGCTGCTGCTTCCGCAGGAGGAGGTGCCCGACGACGTACGGGGGCACCTGCTGGCGCAGTGGAACCTGGCCGCCCGGCGGAGCGCGGACTTCCACCCGCTCGTCCGGCGGCTGGTCGACACCGCCGAGGTCGACGCCACGGTGCTCAACCATTTCGCCACCGGCCGGCGCCCACGCCGATGGGCGGTGCCCCGGGCGACGATGATGGGCGATGCCGTGCACGCCATGCCGCCGTTCGGCGCCCACGGCGGCAACACCGCGCTGCGCGACGCCGCCCTGCTCGGCCGCCGGCTGGTCGAGGCCCGGACGAGCGGTACCCCGGTGGAGAAGGCGATCGCCAGCTACCAGAACGAGATGGTGCCCTACGCCTTCCGCGCCGTCGACACCGCCGCCCGGCTGATGCGCCGTCTCACCGGCGGCGCGGCCGCACCCCACTGGGTGCTGACCCGCCTGCTACCTCGGCTGCACCCGGTCACCGTGCCGGAGGCATGATGACGGACATGTCCACCGAACCGGCCCGTACCTGCGCGATCGCCGACCTCATGCGCGCCGGGCGGGAGACCGCGCGGCTGTCCACGGTGTTCCGGTACGCCATCGCGGAGCGGCTCGGCCTCACCGTCAGCGACCTGGAGTGCCTGGACTATCTGGCCGACGTCGGATCCGCCACCGCCGGGCAGGTCGCCGAGCGGACCAACCTCACCACCGGAGCCGTGACCAGCATGCTCCGGCGGCTGCAGCAGGCCGGCTACGTCACGGCCGAGCGCGATCCGGCCGACCGACGGCGGGTGGTCGTCACCCTGCGGCCGGAGCGGACCGCCGAGTTGGAGCGACCGTACGAGCGGTTCGCCGCGCGGGCGGCACGGCTCGTCGAGGGCTACTCCGTCGAGGAGATCGAGCTGCTGGTCCGGCACAACGAGCGCATGCAGGCGATGTACCTCGCCGAGTTGGACCACCTCGGCAGCTGACATGTGTCCCTGCCGGACGTGCGTCCGCCCATGTCGCGGGCCACCGCAGGCCGGACACCTCGCCTCTGACGACCGCACGCGGACGTAGCCGAGAAGCTACAGGTGCCCCGTGTCGTTGAAGCTGACGAGCGTCGGTGGCCGGTCGGCTTCCCATTGCACGACGGTGATGCCGCAGTTGGCCTGGTTGAGGCCGATCCAGCGCCACGTGGGGGCGTCGAGGGTGTGGCGGACGAACCAGCCGATGACGAAGTTGTGCGTGATCAGCAGTTCATGTCGGTCGGCGTCGCCCTCCGGTCGAGCGCCACCGACGGTGCCAGCCGGGAAACGACCGTGACCCGACTCGTCGCGCACCTGCGCGACCGTGGATGGCCGCTGCGACCCGAACCCGGCAGCTATTCCGGCAGCCGCGAGATCAGCGGACTCCTGCACTGGAGTCCACACCGGATCTGGCTGTACACCGAGCCCGAACCCGCAACCGCGATTGAACCGGCGACACCACACGACACGGTGATCATCTACATCGACAACCTGTGACACGTCCGCGCCGCCCTCGAACCGGGGACCCCTTACGCGTCCGCGGCCCGATCCTGCCGCCCGGGGGCGGACGTCCCGCGCCGTGGCGTGACCGACACGACGGCGGCCGCGCCGAGGACCAGGGCCGGAATCACGAAGTAGACACCGTCGCCGAGGCCGAGCAGCAGCCCCCAGACCAACATCACCATCGCCGCCAGCGTCGTCGTGACACCGACCGCGCGGCCCGCCAGATCCGCGGCGAGGGGCAACAGGGCCGCGACGGTCGGCACGCCCAGCAGATAGCCGGCCGCGGCGCCGCTGTCCGACAGCGTGTCGGGCAACACGGCGACGGCGATCCACAGCGTCACCCCGAGCGCGAGCAGTCGCAACGACCGGCCCAGCGCGCCCGGCATGGCACGCCGACGGCCCAGGTAGACGAACGCTGCCGCCGCGACGAACAGCGCCAGCACCACACCGAGAACCCCAGCGACAGTCATGGCTTTCCTCCGCTGCCTTCAGTTCAACGACAAGTGTCTCCCGGTCCGCACCGCCATGCCGCTTAGGATCTCACCGCCGCGTCACCGCGACGCCCTCGTCCGCTCCCGCGAGCGGCCCGCGTCCGCCCAGGTTGTGGAACTCACGGCGACGAGGTGCCTCTTTCACGCGCTTCTTTGCGTAGTTTCACGGATCCACGACTTCCTACCCATTGCCTAGCATCCATGTCACTGATCGTCACAAGACGATCACGTGACGCTGGGAGGTAGGCCGTGACATCACGCGGAGCCGTGCCACCGGGACGGCAGATGCGACTACTCGCCATGGTTGCGGTCATCGGTGGGCTGTTCGTCAGCGCACAACCCGCGCTGGCCGCAACGTCACCCGTCGATGACGGCGCCGCAGCCCCACCGGCAGCGCGGGGCGCAGGTTGGCAACCCGACATCCAGGCCCCCGACCCGGTGACGATTCCCGGCACCACCAAGAAGGTCACGCCGTTCGCGACGCCGCTGACCCCGCGACAGCCCGAGGCGCTGCCGGGCGCCTCGAAGGGTCCCGGCGCCACGCTCAAGGCGGACAGCTCGGCCCGTGCGGAGATCCGCAAGGTCGACCTGCCGACCTTGCAGGGGACGTCGCCGCAGGCCGACCCCGACGACCCGCCAACCGGGCTGTACTGCACCGAGGCGATCACGCGGAGCGGTTCCGTCAGCGGTACGCCCAACCAGACCAACTACGCGGCGAACGTCTCCTACCTGGCGGAGTTCGGCTGCAACTTCTGGCTGAACGCGGCCTACATCGCCACCGGCGTGATCGACCGCGGCCGCTTCGACGGCCAGTTCCTCTACACCACGGCACCCCTGACGTACGGGCCGACCTACTACGGCGCGACCTCGGGCGGCGTCAGCATCCCCGGCGAACTCTTCGACGGTGGCCGCACCGTGGAGATCGCCTTCGAGCTCTACCTGGTGGCTCCGGCCGGGGTCTACTGGGGCGGCTGTTTCCCCATACCGGGGCTGCGCTACCTGCTGTGTGAGGGCCTCGGCACCAACCTGCTGCACATCGTGCTGGGCACCGGGCCGTTCGGGACCGGGCTGCAGTCCCCGGTGATCCGCCATGTCGCGCTCGGTGACTCCTACTCCTCCGGCACCGGCGCGCCACCGTACTCCGACGCGTCATGCCGACGGTCGCCCGCGACCTACGCCAACCTCATCACGGGAACACCGCTGTCCGGGCTGCCGGTGGACCGGCCGACTCTGGCGGCGTGTCACGGCGCGAGGATCACCGACCTGTACGCGAGCCAGCAATCCGGCCTGCCGCCCCAACTGGACGCGATACAGCCGCACACCCGGCTCGTCACGCTGACCATCGGCGGCAACGACCTCGGCTTCTCGGCCAAACTCACCGGCTGCTACCTGGGCGCCGACTGCTCCGCGTCCGGACCGTTGGTCACCCCGCAGGAGCTGTACCAGGTACAGGTCCAACTCACCACCCTGTACCGGCAGATCAGGGCGGAGATGCACCCCGGCGGGAAGCTCATGGTGCTGAGCTACCCGGCCATCGTGCCCAACCCGGACGACCCCGCGGACCCGCAGCCGACCCAGGACCGTTGCCCCGACCTGGGAAGTAACCTCGTCGAGAGCGAGCGGCGAGCGATCTACGAGGCGACCGTCCAGACCGACAGGATGATCCGCGACGCCGTGTTGGCCACCGGCGACTCCCGCGTCGTCTACGTCAACGGACTGGACCTGTTCCGCGGCCACCGGCTCTGCAGCACCAACGGCGTATGGGCCAACGGCCTCACCTCGCCGCTGAGCGACTCCTTCCACCCCAACGCCTCGGGATACCAGGCGATGGCTACCCGGGTTGCCCAGGTCCTGCCCCCACTCTGAACCCTGCGGCCGAGCGGCGGGGCGCCCTGGGTCGCCAGGGCGCCCCGCCGTCGCACCCCGGGGCCCGGCGGGCCGGCGCCGCGCGGGCGGCGGCGTCGTCAGTGCTCGGACGCGGGAGCGGAGAGCCAGTCCTCGGCCGGGGTGAGCGGGACGGCTGCGGGGCGGTCGACCGCCGTGGTCAGCTCCACCCGCCGACCCTCCTCGGCCGACCGGAGCAGGGCGGTCATGATGTCGAGCACGTGCAGCGCGACCGCGCCGCTGGCCCGTGGTGAACGCAGCTCGTCGGCGTGGACCAGGTCGATCAGGCCGACCCCCCGGGACGCGGCGACGTAGCCGGCCCGCGGTTCCAGGGTGCGCCACCCGGGGCCGTCGAGCGCGAGGTGGCGGACCTCGCCGTCGAAGGTGTTCGGATCGGGTACGGCGAGGGTGCCCTCCTCCCCCTGCACCTCGATCGGCGCGGCCGTCGTCGCGACACCGTCGAAGGTGGTCGTGAGGGTGCTCAGGGCACCATCCGCGTGTTCCAGCACACCGCTCACGTGGGTCGGCACCTCGACCGGGATCCGCTGTCCGAGGCGTGGGCCCGAGCCGATGACCCGGGAGTCTCGCAGCCGGCTGGCCGCCCCGATCACCGCACGGACCGGCCCGAGCAGGTGGACCAGCGCGGAGATGTAGTACGGCCCCATGTCCATGAGCGGGCCACCGCCCGGGACGTAGTAGAAGTCGGGGTTGGGATGCCAGCGCTCGTGTCCCGGGGTGACCATGACGGCCGACGCCGAGAACGGTCGGCCGATCAGTCCACCGTCGATCGCCGCTCGGGCGGTCTGCGTACCGGTGCCCAGGACGGTGTCCGGCGCGCAGCCGACCCGGACGCCGGCCGCCGCCGCCCGGTCGATGAGCGACCGGGCCTGCGGGAACGCGACGGTGAGCGGCTTCTCGACGTAGACGTTCCGGCCGGCGTCGATCGCCGCGCCCGAGATCTCTGCGTGCGCGGCCGGGATGGTGAGGTTGAGCACCGTCGCCACGTCGGGGTGGTGGAGCAGGCGCTCGACGGTGACCGCCTGCGCGCCGGGAATCGTGGCGGCGGCGGCGTCGGCTCGGGCCGGGTCCAGGTCGGCCACCGCGACGACGCGCACGGTGGGATGGTTGGCCAGCGTGTTCAGGTACGCGCGGGAGATGAACCCGAGACCTACGACGCCGACGCCGTGCGGGTCGCCCACACCATCCCCCTCTCGATGACGGTACGGACGCATCCGTGTTCCAGCACGTCGAGGCTGTGTCCCGGAGTCGTCACGACGATCCGCCCGGCGCCCCAGCGTCGGGTCCAGATCGCCGGTGAGGTGACCGGCCGGTGCCACGGGTGCCACTCCCGGGTCGGATGGGTGGTGGTGGCCAGGACGTCGATCAGGTCGTCGTGCAGTACCCAGTACTGCTCGGTGACCAGGTCGAAGTCCTCGATCCCGGCGGTGATCGGATGCTCCCGGCCCAGCTCGGTGACCGTGATCGAGTGCGGCAGGAAATTGTCCGCCTCGCCGCCGCCACGGTCGCACGGCTCGACGCCCGGATGGGTGGCGAACTGCCCGCCCACCAGGTGCAGGTAGTCCGAACAGGTGCGGAACGAGTCGACGACGCCGCCGTGCCAGCCGGTGAACCCCGTACCCGCGACGACCGCTGCGGCCAGCCCCGCCACCTGCTCCGCGGTGATCTGCGACATCGTCACGCACTGCACGATGAGGTCGGTGTCGGCCAGTTCGGCGGCGTCGGCGTAGATCTCCGTCGACCCCTCCACCCGTACCGCGTATCCGCTGCGTTCGAGGAACGGGATGAACAACTCCGTCGCCTCGACCGGCCGGTGGCCCTCCCAACCGCCTCGGACCACAAGGGCTTTCCGCCGCGTCACACCCACTCCTTCCCGGTCCGCCGCACCGGGCCACCGCTGCCGCCCGGGTCGACACCCGCACATCCGACCGCCGCCAACCGTACCCGGGACGACACCCTGACTCGGTCCCTCGGCCGAGGCACCGCGATCCGGACCTGCCTACCATGCACCGGAGTAATGGTTCAGCCACGAGCTTGCGCCGCTGTTTCCGGGCGCTGGCAACGCCCAGCGTGCGGCCCCAACGTGAACCGTGAATATAAGCTGCGTGCATGATTGAGGCGTGGACCCTGCGGGTGCTCCTGGAGGTCGCCGGCCGGGGTTCGTTCTCCGCCGCGGCCGAGGCACTGTCCATGACGCAACCAGCCGTCTCACGGCAGATCAGCGGATTGGAGCGGCGCGTCGGCGTGCCACTGTTCCGTCGGCTTCCGCGCGGCGTACGGCTCACCCAGGCCGGGCAGACCGCCGTCGAGCTCGCCCGCGACATCCTGGTGCGGACCGACGCCCTGGAAGCCCGGCTGCGTGCCTTCACCAGCCTGACCGGCGGGCAGCTCAACGTGTCGGCTTTTCCGAGCGCCAACGCCCGACTCACTCCGGAGGCCATTCGTCGCTTCGCCGAGTCCCACCCGGGCGTCGCGGTGCACCTCGTCCGACCGGACGAGGCGGGTCCGCTGGCGGCCGTCCGGGACGGCCGCATCGACGTGGCCCTGCTGACCTCGTGGCAGTTGTTCGCCGACCCGGTCAGCGCCAAGCACGACCTGTCCGCGTCGCGCCTCACCGACGAGGCGTTGGACGGTCTCGACCTGGTGCCGCTCTGCGACGAACGGCTGCATGTCGCCCTTCCGGCAGACCACCCGTTGGCGCGACGCCAACGGGTGCCGCTGCGAAAACTGAAGGACGAGCGGTGGATCGAGGGCGCCTATCCGGACTGCCTCGGTCCGATCCCGCCGATCGCCGAGGCGTTGGGCGGCCCCCCGCAGATCGCGTTTTTCTGTGACGACTGGAACGGTAAGCAGGCACTGGTCGCCGCACGGGCCGGCGTGATGCTCGTGCCGACGCTGACCCAGGCCGCGCTACGGCCGGACATCGTCCTGCGCCCCACCGTGCCGGTCCTGCCGACCCGCCGGCTGTATGCCGCGGCCGCCGCCCCACCGTTCCGGTCGCCGGCGGCGACCGCGATGATCGAGATCCTCACGGCGATCTGCCGGCAGACCGTCGACGCGTGACGAACGACCGCCGGCAGCCCCGGATGAGCGGCAGACGCCCCGGACGGCGGCTCTGGTCAGCGTGCGCCGCCGTCCGTCGCCGGTCGCCGGTCGATCCCACTCGGCCGCTGCCCGGACCAGGCGGGTGCCACCGCCAGCACCACCGCGGTGACCAGGGTCAGCACCCCGGTGCCCTGGAACAGCACGTCGTCGGAGATGCGCGCGTCGCCGTGCACGGGGTAGAGGTCGTCGATGAGGGCGTGCGCGTCGAGCAGCCGCAGTACGACGAACAGGGCGTGTTTGAACCCACCCTCGAAAAGGCCGACCGCCGCCACCCAGAAGGCGTAGACCAGGAACCAGAGGATCGCGCGAGCCCACCGCATCGTCGAGCCGAGGCGGTACGCCAGATACGTGACGGCGTACACGGCGCTGAACACGACAGCCAGGAGCGTCCGCTGTGGGCTGTCGAACCGCACCCCGCCGTACACGTGGTGGATGAACGTCACCAGGAAGAGCACCGTCGTCCAGGTGATGGCGGCTCGACGCCGCCCTGCCGACCCTCGCTCCATCACCCCTCGCCTCCTTCGAGAGTGGCAGGAATCCGGCCGGTCGGCGACGGCGGCGGATGCTCGTGCACGGTCAGTCCGTGCCGCTGGATCGTGCTCAGGAATTCACCCGCATCGACGACCTGGTCGATGTGACGCACCCCGGGCGGGTAGCGGCGACCCATCAGGCCGAGGGCGACCTCCGCTGCCACCACACCGGTCGCGTGGCACTCCTGACGGCCCGTCGCCGCCGCCCACACCTGCCTGCCGCCGCCATCGGTGGCCGAAACGTGCACCACGAACCGGTCCCCGCCGAGCCGCAGGAGGTTCGACGCGCCGGTCAGCGGGCGAACCCCGCCGAGCCGGTTCGCCAGACGGAAGGCACCGATCCCACGCAGCCAGAACAATGCCGCCGTGACCGCAGCGGAGTCGAGACAGAGGCGGGTGGTCACCGGGACGCCGAGCGTGCGGCTCAACGTGTACTGATCCGAAAAGGGAAACGGATGCACGGTGCGCAGGCCGAACCCCGGCAGGTCCACCCGAGCCCGTCCCGGCCGCCGGGTCCGGTCGAACGGGGCCATCAGTCCCGCCACCGTCCAGCGGACCGAGTCGGGTCCGTGATCACCGGCCGTACCCAGCAGGACCGTCACGTCGACGGAGGTGGCGGACGGGAGACGGCCAGCGCAGCGTCGGGCCAGCACGTTGGTCAGCCCGGGGGCCAGCCCGACGCTGAGCACGGCGGCCGTTCCGGTCCGTTTCGCGATGGGATCGAGCCGTTCGATGCCGGCCAGCACGTCGGCTGACGCGCTGATGTCGACGATGGGAACGCCACGGTCCAGGCAGGCGCGCGCCACCGCTTCGTTGCGATGCTCCACACACATGACCACGACGGCGGCGTCGGCCAGCAGCCCGTCGAGATCCCGCAGGTCGTCGAGGTCCAACCGGCGCGGGGTCAGCCGGCCCGGGCCGCTGCGGGCCAGGGCCTCGGCACGCGCCAGATCACGACCAGCGACGACTACCTCGTTCGCCGAATCTCGGGCCAGGGTGGTGGCCACCACCCGACCCACCGCGCCGTATCCGCCGATCACGACGGCCACCCCGTGGCCGGTCACTGCCGCCTCGCCGTGACCACCGGGTGCCTACCGCTGAGGCGGACACCGGCTCCCGCGTCGTACGGCTCGACGGCGGACAGCAGGTGATCGCGCTCCCCGGCCGGCGCGATCCCGGGATGGTCCGCCCGACCCGGGGCACGTCCTCGGGCCGCGGTGCGACAGGTGCGCCCCGTGCCGCACCTGTCGAGCACCACGTCGGTGGGACCGATCTCGGCCATCCGGAAGAGGCGGTCGAGCAGCGCACCGTCGAGATCCTCCCGTCGATCATGGTGCTCGGCCCGGTGCGCCCCCTCCGGACCATTCCAGGCCGCTGCCGGGTCAGCGTCCACCACCCGCATCTGATCACCTCTTCGAACACCGCCCATGGGCATGAGTCTGGGCGGGCACAGCTATGAGCACCACTGCAGATTGGTAGGAGAAGTCATCACTTCAGCGCATGGCACGCCCGCAGCGTGCCGTCGGTGGCGTCGCCCGGTCCCTTCGGACGGTGTCGCTGTCGGAATTGCGGGAATCGCCTTGCTCAGGCGCACCCGACGGGACACGCTGCGGCCATGCTGGAACAGCAGCGCGGCAGGCTGTGGCTGGTGGTCGCCGCCGCCGGCTACGGCAAGACCAGCGCGCTACGCCGGCTGTTCCCCGGCCCCACCGTTCGGTGGCAGCGGGAGTGCGACGTCGACGCGCTGCTCGGCGGTGAGCTGGCGGAGCTGTCCGCCGGGACGACACAGCTCGTTCTCGACGGGTTGCCCGCCATGTCGGAACGGACCGAGCAGGCGTTGCTGCACGCGATCGCCGGCCTGCCGGATGGTGTACGCCTGGCACTGTCGTCGCGTTGGCCGGTGGGTTGTGCCGCGTCGTCGTGGTTGACCCGGATGGCGCCCGCGCAGCTCCGCCCGGCTGAGTTGAGCCTGACCACCGACCAGGTCGAGGAGATGCTGCACACCGAGTACGGGCTGGCCGAGCCCACCCTGGCGCAGCGCGTGCACGAGATCACCGCAGGGTGGCCCGCGCTGGTCCGGCTGGTCGCCGAGACCCTGGTCGCCGAGGGCGTACCCGCCGGGCCGCTGCTGCCGGCGGTGACCGAGCCCGGAGGTCTGGTCACGGGTTACCTGACCGAGGAGGTGCTCGGTCCACTGCCGGAAGACGTCCGGCGGTTGCTGCACGAGATGGCCGACCTCGCACCGGTGACGGCGGGCGTCTGCGCGATCGCCGGCCACCCGGCGGCCGGGCCGCAGATCGGCCGGCTGCTCCGCACCGGGCTACTGACCAGAGTCGGCACCGAGCCCGACACCGGGCCCCGGGTGGTACCGGTGGTCGCCGCGGTCGCCGGACATGACCGGCCGGTGGTGGCGCGCGGGACGCTGCTGCGGGCGGCGGCCTGGTACCGCGACCACGGCCCGGCCCGCGCCGCCGCGTACACCTTCCGGCTCGGCGGCGACGACGCGGCGCTGGCGGCGGTGCTCGACGAACACGGCGACCGGATGATCGTCGGTGGACGGCCCGCCGCGACCGCCGGGTTGGTCGCCGCGCTCCCGGCGCCGCTGCGCACCCGTCGGCTGCGGCTGCTCGCCGGTGACGCGCTGCGCACCGCCGGCGACGTGGCCGGGGCGGCCCGCGTGTATCAGGAGGTGGCGGCGGCCGAGCCGGCCTGGGAGCCGGGCATCGCCTGGCGGATGGGTCTGATCCACTACCTGCGCGGCGACCAGCCCCGGGCCCTGGCCGACTTCGCCCGGGGTGACGAGGCCCCGGGTCGCCCCACCGACCAGGCGATGCTGCTGGCCTGGACGGCGGCGGCCGCCGCCCGCAGTGGTGACGCGGGGACCGGCATGGCGCACGCCTGGCGGGCCTACCGCCTCGCGGCCGAGACGGGCGTCGACAGCGCCCTGGCCACCGCACACGTCAGCCTCGCGCTCTGCCTCGGGCTCACCGGTGACCAAATCGGTGCCGAGGAGCACTACCGGCTCGCGCTGGGCATCGCCGAACGCACCGGCGACCTCGTGCTGCTGGCCCGGATCCTGGTCAACCAGAGCTACCACCTCGTCGAGCAGGCCCGCTATCCGGCGGCGCTGACCGCCGCGCAACGGGCGGCCAACGCCGCCGAGGCGGCCGGGCACGCCAATCTGTCGGCGATGGCCGCCGGCACCGAGGCCGACATGCTGGCGATGCTCGGCCGGTACGACGAGGCGGCGACGCGGTACGCCCAGGTACTCGCCCGGCATCGGCGGATGGGCTCGCGCCGCTGCGCCGACACGTACCTGGGTCTGGCCGAGCTGCACTTGATGCGAGGCTGGCGGGAGCAGGCCCGGGCCGCGTTCGTCGAAGCGGTCCGGCTGGCCGATGCCGGTGACAGCCGGAAGTTGACGGTGCGGGCGCACGCCGGGCTGGCCCGGGTGCTGCTGCCCGACGACGCGGCGGCGGCGGCCCGACACGCCGCCGCGGCGACCCGGCTGGCCACCGACGACCTTCGGGTTCCGGCACTGCTCGCGCAGGGGTGGGTGGCGCTGGCCGGCGGCGATGCCGCGAGGGCGGCGTCGCTGGCCGACGAGGCGCTCGACCTGGCCCGGTCCGGTGGGCTGCGGGCCGGCCTGGCCCGGGCGCTGGAGCTGCGCGCCGCTGCCGAGATCGACCCGGATCGGGCCCGCACCGCGCTGCGAGAGGCGCACGCGATCTGGGCCGACGCGTCGGCGGTCGGCGACGCGGCCCGTACCGCGCTGGCGCTGAGTCGGCTGCCGGGTGCCACTGCCGACGACCGGTTCGCCGCGCTGCTGGCGACCGAGCGCCTCGCCGCCCGTGGCGTCGCGATCGACCCGGAAGAGACGTCGGCGGACCGGTCGGCCGTCGGCCGACCGGCCACCGGTGTCGGTCCCGGCGGCGTCCTGGTCCGCACCCTCGGCCGGTTCGAGGTGCGGGTGGCCGGCGTCACCGTGCCGCCGTCGGCCTGGCAGTCACGACGGGCGCGGGACCTGCTGCGGATCCTGGTGGTACGCCGGGGTCGGCCGGTGCCCCGGGGCGAGCTGTGCGAACTGCTCTGGCCCGACGACGATCCGAGCCGGACCGGGCACCGCCTGTCGGTGTTGCTGTCGATCGTGCGCGGGGTGCTCGATCCGGACCGGATCTTCGCCTCCGACCATTTCCTGGTGACCGACGCGGCGAGCGTCGCGCTGGACGTCACCCACCTGCGGGTCGACGTGATGGAGTTCCTCGGTGCGGTGGCCCACGGCCGTCGGTTGCTGGCTCGCGGTGCTCGGGCGGAGGCACGCACCATCCTCGCGGCGGCCGTCCGGGACTACCGGGCCGACGTGTTCTCCGACGAGCCGTACGCCGACTGGGCCTCGGCGTTGCGGGAACAGGCGCGGGCCGCGTACGTCGCGGCGCTGCGGATGTTGGCCGACGCGCACCGCTCGGCGGGGAGCGGCGGCGCGGCCGTGGACTGCCTGCTCCGCCTGCTGGAGCAGGACCCGTACGACGAGCCGGCGCACCGGATGCTGGTGCGCACCCTGGTGACGGGCGGGCAGCACGGCGAGGCACGGCGGGCGTTCGCCCGCTACCGATCGGCGATGCGCGCCATCGGGGTACGGCCGCCGGACGAGATCATCCTGGCACCACGGGCCGGGGTACGGTCGCCGGCGACGGTCGTACCCCGGTCGGGGTGAGGGCTCGGGCGTCGCCCGGTCCCCCACCTCCGGCGGCTCAGTAGATGTCGTGGTCGGTGCTGTAGCCGGTGACCGTCCACAACGTGTCGTCGGTCGAGTGGCGGTCGAGCGAGCGCAGCCCGTTGCCCGCCGCCGCAGCGCCACCGACGGACCGGCCCGCCGCGACGGCGGCCCGCTGGACCGCCGCCACGGTCACCCGGGTTCCGTCGTCGTTGGGCATCATCGCGTCGATGAAGATGTCGAAGACGGGCGCCGGGAACGGGTCGGAGGGATCGGGCAGCACGGTGATCTCGCCGCCGACGCCGGACATCGACGGGAATTCGTCCTCCCACTCACGCTGCACGGTCACCATCCTCGGCGACGACGTACCCACCGGGCTGGTCGCGGCGAACCGCTTGTAGCGCAGTCCGACGCCGTCCCACGAGGCACGGTTGCCGTCCACACAGACCGCGTAGGCGACCGGGCCGGCGCCGACCGGTTGGAAGGCGGTGCGGACGGTCACGCCCCCGCCGTCGGCGTCGGGGACCAGCCCGGCCAGCGGCACCCCGGCGGGCAGGTCGAACCCGGTGCCGCTGAGCACCAGGTCCGCAGGGCAGGCCGCGGTTCGCGAACCTGGTGGGGAGATCTCGACGACCCGTGGCGTGCCGTCGTCCGGCGCGCAGATGGCGGCGGCGATCACCGACCAGGGTTCCGTGTGGTCCGGGTACGCCTCGCCGCGTACCACCACCGAGGTCGCGCCCGGCACGATCGCGGCCAGGCGGACTCCCCCGTTGCCGTTTCTGATCCGGCCGCCGGCGCCGATCAGCACCTCGCCGGGCCCGCACGTCGCGGTCACGCTCTTGGACGACGTGGTGTCGTAGCCGCTCTCCGCCCGGTGCCGGTACGCGGCGTGGGCCGTCCCGGGTAGGACGAGGGTCGCCGCGACCGCGACCGCCGCGGCGGTTGCCGCGGCAGCGCGCCTCGCCCGGGTGTGGGTGCCGAGTGTCGTTCCCCTGCTCATGACGACAGTCCTTTCCTGCTGACGCTGCCGCGAACGGTTCGCGTGGCGCTTGCCGGAATCATCGGCGGGGCCCGTCACGGTGACGTCATGGTGGCGCACGGCGGACTCCCGGAAGCGCCCACGCCTGGTCACGTCGACCGACGTGACCAGGCGTGGCGCCCGCTGGCGGCGCGGGCCGTGAACGGTTACGGGCCCCAGCAGATGGCGTGGCTCTCCAGGTCCCACGGCGGCAGGTAGACACCGTCCTCGGCGGCGATCGCCTGGGCGTTGTTCTGGGCGACGGTCGCCGTCACCCGGGTGAGCAGGACGTTGCCGGTGGCGGTGGCGTCGACCGTGGCGCCGACGCCGGTGGCGAGCGCGCCGGCCGGACAACCCGCGGACACCTGCCCCTTGGGGCTGGCGCTGTTGGCCGCCCCGGTCAGGCTGACGAGTGTGCCGGTGAGGTTGGCGGGCAGGGTGGCGCAGATGGCGTACCCGACGAGTTCCCACGGCCCGGCGAAGCCGCCGGCCGCACCCGCGGTGACCGCCCCGGCGGTGAGCGCGGCGTTCGGCTCGATCCGCTGGTAGAAGGCCTCCCCGTTGGCGGTGCGCAGCTCCGCGCCCAGCCCGAGCAGATCGGTGCCGGCCGGGCAGGCGGCCACCTGGTTCTTGATCGGGTCGGCGTTGCTGCCGCTGGCCGAGGTGACCCGCTGGTAGTTGGCCGGGACTGCGCCGGGCACGCAGATCGCCTGCGCCACGAGGGTGTACGCCCCGGCCACGCCGCCCGGGTTCGTGTGCGCCCAGACGGTCACCGACTGGGTGGCCAGGTTCGGAATGATGTCGGTCAACGTGACATCGCCGCCACCACCGTCGACGGAGCCACCGCCACCGGCGAGGAACTCACCGGCCGGACAGGTCGCCACCGCGGACTGGTTGGGGAAGGCGCCCGCCACGCTGACGTTCACCACCGTCGCCTGCGCCGGCCCCGCACCGGTGGCCACGGCAACGGCGGTGCTGGCCAGCAGCAGGGCCGTCGCGCCCGAGAGCCGGGCGAGCCTGGATCGAGTTCGCATCGTGCACTCCACTTCGTACCTGCCGCGAGACGTTTACGCCCCGGCGGGACGGTGCGGCAGGTATCTCACGATCCGGGGTGGCCTCACGGCCGCCTCAGCGCCGCGTCACGGCGGACCGACCGGCACACCGGCGACGGGGGCCCGCTCCGCGTCGCGCTCGATCGTGGCCGACCGGCGCAGAAGGGGGAACAGCCGGAGGAACCACGGCGGGCGAGCGGCACGGGCCTCGCCGGCACCGGCGGCTTCGGAATCTGAGCTCCTGCCGTCGACCTTCCGATCACCTCAGGGCAGCAGGATGAGGTGCAGGGTACGGGGGCCGTGGACGCCTTCGACCCGGTTGAGTTCGATGTCGCTGGTGGCTGACGGACCGCTGATCCAGGTCAGGGGTCGGTGTGGGGTGAGGCGGGTCAGTGCCTGGGGCACGCCCGCGACGACCTGGGTGGCGCGGATGACGCAGATGTGCAGGTCGGGTAGGAGGCTGAGAACGCGGCGGCCCTGGTCGGGTGAGCCGTCGAGGATGACGGTGCCGGTGTCGGCGATGGCGACGGCGGCGGCGGTGACCACGGCGTCGGCGGCGGCGATCTGCTGGTTGTCGAGGTCGTCGTCGGGTCGGGCGGTCACGGTCGCCGGCAGCCAGGCTCGCGGCAGTGCCGGTGGCACGACGACGGTCGCGCCGGTCGGCAGGATGGCGGCGATGGTGTCGGCGACGTCCGTCTCGGCGACCCGGTGCACGTGGGCGCGGTAGTCGGTGAGCCGGTCGACCAGCCGGTCGAGGTCGACCGGGCCGTCGCGTCGGTAGTCGCGTGGCACCTCCACCGGCGCCGGCGCGGGGTCGAGGGCGGCGCGGAGCCGGGCGAGGATGACCTCCCGGGCGGTCACCGGCTCGCCCACCACTGCCGGAAGGTCTGCGCCGGGGGCTCGGGCAGGTCACGGCCGGCGGTCCAGCCGGACAGCGGCGGTGGCAGGCCCCGACCGCGCCGGCCGGTCAGCCGGCTCAGCCGGGTCGCGCGCTGCGCCGCCGCGTACAGTGCCGGGTGGTCCATGGCGTACGCGGCCGCCGCCATCGCGGCCAACTCGCCGCGCGGATGCGGCGCCTGGTCGCGCAGGTGCACCAGCAGCTCCGGAATGTCGATCTTAACGGGGCAGGCGTCGTAGCAGGCCCCGCAGAGCGACGACGCGTACGGCAGCGACGCATTGTCGGCCACCCCGGTCAACTGCGGCGACAGCACCGCACCGATCGGACCCGGATACACCGACCCGTACGCGTGCCCACCGGTGCGCTCATAGACCGGGCACACGTTCAAACAGGCCGAGCAGCGGATGCAGTGCAACGCCTGCCGACCCACCTCGTCGGCGAGCACCGCGCTGCGACCGTTGTCCAGCAGCACCAGATGAAACTCCTGCGGCCCGTCACCCGGGCTCACCCCGGTCCACATCGACGTGTACGGGTTCATCCGCTCCCCGGTCGAGGCCCGGGGCAGCAGTTGCAGGAACACCTCCAGGTCCCGCCAGGTCGGCACCACCTTCTCCACACCCATCACGGTGATCAACGTGCGCGGCAGGGTCAGACACATCCGACCGTTGCCCTCGGACTCCACCACCGCCAACGTGCCGGTCTCCGCCACCGCGAAGTTCGCCCCGGACACCGCCACCGACGTGGACAGGAACGTCTGCCGCAGAAACCGACGCGCCGCCGCCGCCAGCACCGCAGGCTCGTCGGTCAACCCCGGATCCACCCCCGGCATCGCCCGCAGGAAGATCTCCCGGATCTCCGCCCGGTTACGGTGGATCGCCGGCACCAGGATGTGACTCGGCCGATCCTCACCGAGCTGCACGATCAGCTCCGCCAGGTCGGTCTCCACCGGCGCGATCCCGGCCGCCTCGAGGGCCTCGTTGAGACCGATCTCCTGCGTCACCATCGACTTGACCTTGATCACCCGGTCACTGCCGGTGCCCCGCGCCAGGTCCACGACGATCGCGTTCGCCTCGTTGGCGTCGGCCGCCCAGTGCACCACTCCCCCGGCCGCCGTCACTCGATCCTCAAGCTGCTCCAGCAGCTCCGGCAACCGGGCCATGACGTCGGCCTTGATCGCCGACCCGGCCGCGCGCAACTGTTCCCAGTCCGGCACCTCACCGATCACACCGGCCGACTTCGCCCGGATCGTCGCCGTGGCGTGCCCGAGGTTGCGGCGCAACTGCGGGTCGCCCAGCGCCCGCCGGGCGGCGACCGGAAAAGTCTCCGCGCCGCGCAGGTGCCCGACACCGGCCGGCGCGGTCGCCGGCATACCGAGGAAGGTACGGGTCACGACCGCACCGCCGGTTCGCTTCGCTCGCTCATCGTGCCGCCCTGCTCCGTCGAGGCCAGGATCTCCGCCAGGTGCACCGTCCGCACCCCGGCCCCCGCCCGGGACAGCCCGCCACCGATGTGCATCAGACACGACGAGTCTCCGGCCGTGCAGACCTCGGCGCCGGTGGCCAGCACGTGGCGCATCTTGTCCGCCAGCATCGCCGTCGAGGTGTCCGCGTTCTTCACCGCGAAGGTGCCACCGAACCCGCAGCACTGCTCCGCCGCCGGCAGCTCCACCAGGTCGAGCCCTCGCACCTCACGAAGCAGCCGTACCGGCCGGTCGGCCACCCGCAGCATCCGCAACGAATGACACGTCGGGTGGTACGTCACCCGGTGCGGGTAGAACGCGCCCACGTCGGTCAGCCCCAACACGTCCACCAGCAACTCCGACAACTCGAACGTGCGCGCCGCCACCGACTCCGCCCGCGACGCCAACCGTTCGTCACCGGCCCGCCGCGCCACCATGGCGTGCTGGTGCCGCACCGACCCCACACACGACCCCGACGGGGCCACGATCACGTCGTACGGATCGAAGGTCCGCACATGCCGCCGCACCAACGGCACCGCCTGCGCCTGGTAGCCGGTGTTGACGTGCATCTGCCCACAACACGTCTGCCCGTCGGGGAACACCACCTCATGCCCCAACCGCTCCAACAACCGCACCGTCGCCTTCGCCGCCGCCGGAAACAGGGTGTCCGCCAGACACGTCACGAACAACGCGATCCGCACGTCACACCTCCCACTCGCCGGCCCGCGCCGCCACCGGGCCCGTAACGCATGATCCGCCGAGTCTGCCGCACGAGCCGCCGCACCGCAGCAAGGTCGCCATCGACCGTCGGCGGTTCCGGGCAGGGTGCGGGTGCCGGCAGGTCACCGGCGGCTCAGGCGGAGGGCAGCAGCGCGTGGGCGGCGCTGCTAGGCTCCGCTCATGCCGGACATCGATCGTCCTGACATGCCCCGGTGGCACCGGCGGTGGGCCACGGTGGCGCACACGGCCGGCTTCATCACGGCCGGCGGGCGATAGCCGCGTTCCGTGGCGCGGGTGACCCACCCGTCACTATGGGCACCACTCGAGATGACCTCGCCTGGCTGCGAACGCGACCGCGCTCCGCAGTACGCCACGGGCAGCGATCCGATTCTGGGACAGACGTGATCTGCGTGGCTGGGCTGCCGACCTTCGGCTGGGCGCCCGGACAGACCAGCGAGTGGGGTGTCGGTGGAGTTTCGGCTCTTGGGTCCGATCGAAGTGTGGGCGGCGGATCAGCGACTGGACCCGGGGCAGCCGCGCCAACGCGCGGTTCTGGCCGCGCTGCTCGTCGACGCGGGACGGGTCGTTCCGGTGGAGACCCTCATCGACCGCGTGTGGGGAGAGGAACAGCCGGAGCAGGCACGTCGAGTCCTGCACTCACACATCTCCCGGGTCAGGCAACTGCTGTCCCGGGCGGACCCGACGCCGTCGACGTCCGTGCGGTTGGCCCGCGAGCCGGGTGGCTACCTGCTGAGCGCGGAAGAGAGAAGGATAGACGGGCACCGGTTTCGGTTGCTGCTTCAGTCGGCGCGTGACCGCCGAGGGTTGGACGACTTCGATCGCACTCGGCTGATCCGAGAGGCGTTGACGTTGTGGCGCGGGCAGCCGCTGGCCGGCGTACCGGGCGAATGGGCCGCCCAGGTACGCGCGGGGTGGAACGCGGAGCGTGTCGACGCCGTGGTCGAGTGGGCACGTATCGAACTGCGGCAGGGTAACCCGGACGAGGTCCTCGCCCAGTTGACCGGTCTGAGCGCCGAACATCCGCTGGTCGAACCGCCGGTCGACGTGTTCATGCGTGCCCTGCATGCCACCGGTCGAAGCGCTGACGCGCTGGATCGGTACGCGGGATTCCGCCGTCAGCTGGCCGATGGGCTGGGCGTCGACCCGAGCCCGGTGCTACAACAGCTCCACCTGTCGATCCTCAGGGGTGAGCCGTCCCTGGCCGACACGGATGCCGTCTCCCCGGTGCCCACTCCCTCCGCGACCGCAAGCCGCGCACCTGCTGCCGGCCTCAGCACCATCGCCGGCTCCTTGGCTCACCGGCCACGTACGCTGCCGCGGCAGGCGCCTGACTTCACCGGCCGTTCGGAGATCATTGCTCGAATCGCCGTAGCGGTGCGCGCCGAGGACCAGCAGTCGACGATGGTGCAGATCATCGACGGGATGCCCGGCAGCGGCAAGACGACGTTGGCCGTGCAACTGGCGGTGCTGCTCCAGGACGACTATCCGGATGGCCAGCTGTTCATCGACCTGCACGGTCACAGCGCGCGCGACCCGATGGATCCTCGAACGGCCCTGTCGGCATTGTTGCAGCAGATGGAGGTCCCGCCGGACCGCTTGCCGGTGGACTTCGAGGGACGGGTCGCGTACTGGCGCACCCTGCTCTCCGGCCGTCGTCTGGTGCTGGTGTTGGACAACGCCGGCAACTCAGCCCAGATCGCACCCCTGCTGCCGACAGCGCCCGGCTGTCTGACGTTGGTCACCAGCCGGCGGCGACTGGGGCTCGACAGCGTACGGCTGGAGCCGTTGCCGGTGATGACACCGGCGGAAGCGACCGAACTGCTCGCCCGTATCGCGGGCTCCGACCGGGTGGCCGCGGAGCCGGCGGCGGCATCCGAGGTCGTGAGCCGGTGTGGCTATCTCCCATTGGCCATCCGCCTGGCCGGGACGCGGCTTGCGCACCGCCCGAACTGGCGGGTCAGCGACCTGGCCGCACGGCTGAGAGGCGATCGCCCGACTCTTCCTGAGCTGACGGCGGAGACCCGCACCGTAGCGGCGGCCTTTGCGCTGTCGTGCGCGCAGCTGTCGCCCCCGGCGCACCGGGTGTTCCGCCTGCTGGGCCTGCACACCGGCGCCGATTTCGACGCCTGTGCCGTTGCGGCGCTGGTCGGGCTGCCGCTGCCGCGGACGCAGCAGCTGCTGGATGAACTCGTTGACAGCTACCTGGTCGAAGAGCCGACCGTCGGGCGGTACCGGCTGCACGACCTCGTCCGCGAGTACGCCTTCGAGTTGTGCACCGCCACGGACAGCGATGACGACCGACGCGCCGCCGTCGAGGGTCTGCTGGACTTCTATCTGCACGCGGCCGACGTTGCCCGCCGGTCCATCGAGTCGCCCAGAAGTCGCCGCTTCTTCGAGCCTGGCGCGCCCCGCCGCCCCGACCTCGTAGAGGAACTTGGTGCGTTGCCGTCCAGCTGGTGCGCAGTGGAGCGCCGGAACCTGGCCGCGGCCGTCGCGCTCGCGATGGACGTCCACTGCTATTCCTATGTGTGGCGCCTGGCGCGAGTGTGCTGGCGTCACCTGTACCAAGCCGGCAGCCTTGACGAGCTCATCGCCATGCAGGAGCAGGCGCTGGCTGCGGCGAAAGCGCTCGACGACGACGAGGCGCTCACCGCGAGCTGCAACTATCTGGCGTCCGCCTACTTCCGTCGGGGCGAGACGCAGCGGTGCCTGGAATTCATGGAGCCTGCGATGGCGGCGGGGCAGCGCCTCGGTAACAAGGCGTGGCTCGCGGTTCTGCACGGCAACGTGAGCATCATCTACCTGAACGCCGGACGACATCCGGAGGCTATCGCCCACGGCTTGCAGGCGCTTCGGGAGTTGCGTGACACGATCGAACCGGACCCGGACGTTCCCCGTCTGCTGAGTGGGCTCGGAGAGATCTACGCGATCACCGGGCGATACGAAGAAGGGCTTCTGCACCTACGGCGTTCGCTGTTCCTCGCCGCGGAGAACGGTGACCAGCAGGTCGTGGCCAACGTCCTCCGCAACATCGGTTCCATTCGCTCCCGTCAGGGCGCGCACGGGTACGCGAAGCGTCTCCTCACCGCATCCTTGCTGATCTATTACGGCAGCCGCCGTTTGAGATCTTGCTGTTGAGGTGGGGTGGACGCGAGGCGGCCACCGCGTGATCGTCTGTACGTTGTGGACATAACTTCAGATCTGGCGGTGGCCGCAGGCCACAGCGTAGACCCCGCCGCGTGGGAGCGGGTCATGGCCGGGGTGCTCGGCTGCTTCGCGGGCCGGTTCGGGCGGGTGGAGCCGCGGCGGGCGGCGGGAGAGTTCGTCTCTGGTCTGCTATCTGACCTTGAAGTCAAGACATGTTGGCAGTTGGCGGAGCAGGCCGGGCACGTCCGGCCGGACGCGATGCAGCGGTTGTTGTACCGGGCGGTGTGGGACGCCGACGCCGTTCGTGATGACCTGCGGGCTCTGGTCGCGGGCCGGTTCGGTGACCCGGACGCGGTCCTGGTTCCGGACGAGACGGGAGACCTGAAGAAGGGCAGCCACACCGTCGGGGTGCAGCGGCAGTACACGGGCACGGCCGGGCGGATCGAGAACAGCCAGGTCGGGGTGTTCCTCGCCTACGCAAGCCGGCACGGGCACACTCTGATCGATCGACGGGTGTATCTGCCGGTGTCGTGGACCGACGACCGTGACCGCTGCGCCGCCGCGGGGGTGCCCGACGAGGTCGGGTTCGCGACCCGGTGCGAGCTGGCCGCCGACATGATCACCGCAGCCCTTGATGCCGGTGTCCCGGCGGGGTGGGCCGCCGCGGACGAGGCATACGGCAACAGCAGCGTGTTTCGTGCCTTGCTGCGCGAACGCGGACTCGGCTATGTCCTCGCGGTGTCCCGCAGTCATCTGGTGCCGCTCGACGGCGGCAAGACCCGCGTCCGCGCCGACCGGGTGGCCGCCGACCTGCCCGCCACCGCATGGCAACGCCGCTCGGCCGGGGCCGGATCCAAGGGCCCACGCTTCTACGACTGGGCCTGGCTCGACGACGTGTGCACCGACGCCGACCCGGACGACGGCGGACGGCACAGCCTCCTGATTCGAAAGAACACGACCACCGGTGAGCTGGCCTTCTACCGCTGCTGGACCCCGAAGCCGGCCACTCTCGCTCAGCTCGTGCGGGTCGCGGGCATCCGCTGGACCGTCGAGGAGAGCTTCCAGGCCGCCAAGGGCCAGGTCGGCCTGGACCAGCACCAGGTCCGCCGCTGGGACTCCTGGCACCGGTTCACCACCCTCGCCCTGGCCGCACTCGCCGTCCTGGCGATCTGCGCCGCCGACGCCGCGACCGACGCTTCCACCGACCACGGCTTGATCAAGCTGACCGTCAACGAGATCCGCCGACTGATCAACGCCTGCATCATCCGCCCGATCACCGACCTCGCCCACCGTTTGCACTGGTCAGGATGGAGACGCCGGCATCAAGCCCGAGCCCGCCGAGCCCACTACACACGCCGACTCAACCTCGAACTCCAGCCATGATCCCAAACGGCGGCTGCCGTACTATCGTCGTTTCGGGACCGAGTGGGGCGAGGGCGAGGTGCTCAACGAGCTCGCCTCCATCGAACTCGCCCTGGGCAGGCCAGATCTGGCCGCGCAGGTGTACCACGAGGTGATCCACGCGCTGCGGGACAAGAGAAACCCGGGCATCGAATCCGCAGCCCACAACGGGCTCGGACGGGCCGCTCTCGCCGCCGGCGACGTTCACGCCGCGCGTGAGCACTTCGAGGCTGCCCTGGAACTGGTGCGCGAAATCGGTCACCGTCGCGAGTTCGCAATTTCTCTCGACGGCATCGCGTGCTGCCTGGTGGCCGCTGAGCCTGACCGCGCTCGGACACTGTGGCGGCGAGCCCTGAAGCTCCTGATCGAGCTCGACATGCCGGAACGCTTCGAGGTGGAGAAGCGGTTGACCGAGGCGGAGCGTCGGCAGCCCGCCGTTCGGTGACGAGTACGGACTTCCGTTATCCGACCGGTGGGCGCGGCGGCGAGTAGGCCCATCTTCCGGTACGTCTGTGGCCCGTGCTGAACTGCGAGTTCGGGAAGTTGTGGCGGCCGCAAGGTCTTCGCAAGCCTCCACAACATTCTCTCAACGGATGCACCGCCGAGGCTCACTACATTGCTGGCTAGTGATCGGTGGAGAAGCGGTGCCGCGCACGAAGTAGCCGAATCAGTCGAACAGGTCATGGCAACCCGGTTCCGGCGACTGGAAACGCATCGGGGGCGGGCGCGGGCCGACAACCCACCATTCCCGGTGACCCACCGGGGCCGCCTGCCCAGCGGATGGGCAGGCGATCCAACCTCCCGAGTGAGGAGAATTGATGAGCGGAACACTGCTGCGGGTTGGACTCGCTGCGCTGTTCGCCGTCGCGGTGCCCGGCCTGCTCGCCGCACCGGCCAGCGGTTCGCCGGCTGCCGACGACCCGAGCCCGGCGTTGCCCCTGTCCACCGACGTCGCCGACCGATATCCGTCGAGCCCGTGTGACCCGAACGGCACCACCACGTCCGACAGCACCATCGCAAGCCAACTCAACGGTCAGCTGACCGGCACCATGGCTGGCGCGATGACCGCGTACCGCGTCTCCTGCGCTCGTATGGTCGTCGACACGGTCCGCGACCGCGACCTGGCCTCGCGCGCGGCGGTCATCGCCATCACCACCACGATCGTGGAAAGCACCATCCAGAACATCAATGTGGAACTCGACCACGACAGCCTCGGCCTGTTCCAGCAGCGTGCTTCCTGGGGCACTGCGGCTCAGCGTCTGAACCCCACCTGGGCCACCAATGCGTTCCTCGACAAGATGATCCGCGAGTATCCGAACAATTCGTGGATGACCGCGCAGATCGGGGACGTGTGCCAGGACGTACAGGGATCGAAGTTCCCGGAGCGTTACCAGCCCCAGGCCGCTGACGCACAACGCATTGTCGAGGCGCTCTGGTCCGTGTCTGAGCCCGGTGGTCCGGCTGTGGTGCGGGCGGAGGGTGAGTACCACCTGTTCGGGGTCAGTCCGAGTGGTCAGCTCAGCCAGAACACCTGGCGACCCGGCGGCTGGCTCGGCTGGGAATCCCTCGGCGGCACCGTCGCCGGCACCCCCGCCGTCACCTACCACGACGGCCAGTACGACGTGTTCGCCCGCAGCCCCCGAGGCGTCGTCTACCAGAAAACCTGGCAAGGCACCTGGAGCGACTGGAAAAGTCTCGGCGGCATCATCCAAGGCGGCCTCGCCGCCGTCTACGTCAACGGCGAACACCACGTCTTCGGCATCAGCCCCAGCGGCCAGTTGAGTCAGAACACCTGGCGAAACGGCAGCTGGCTCGGCTGGGAATCCCTCGGCGGCACCGTCGCCGGCACCCCCGCCGTCACCTACCACGACGGCCAGTACGACGTCTTCGCCCGCAGCCCCCGAGGCGTCGTCTACCAGAAAACCTGGCAAGGCACCTGGAGCGACTGGAAGAGCATCGGCGGCATCGTCGACGGCGGACTCGGCGCCGTCTACGCCAACGGCGAATACCACGTCTTCGGCATCAGCCCCAGCGGCCAACTCAGCCAGAACACCTGGCGACCCGGCGGCTGGCTCGGCTGGGAATCCCTCGGCGGCACCGTCGCCGGCACCCCCGCCGTCACCTACCACGACGGCCAGTACGACGTCTTCGCCCGCAGCCCCGGCGGCACCGTCTACCAGAAAACCTGGCAAGGCACCTGGAGCGACTGGAAACACATCGGCGGCACCCTCGGCTGACAACGCTCGTCGATGCTGAGGCCGGTTGGCCGGCACGGGTTACCCCGTGCCGGCCAACCGGTCCTTCATACAGTTCCGCTCAGGTCGGTACCACCCGGCCCGGTGCGGTCAGCTCCCGCGTACCTCGGCGGCGGCGGCCACCAGGTGCCGGAGAGACGCCTCGACCTCCGGATAGCCGCGCGTCTTGAGGCCGCAGTCCGGATTCACCCACAACCGGCGGGCCGGCACGGCCGCGACGGCCCGGCGCAGCGCCTCGACCACCTCGTCGCGCGACGGCACCCGGGGCGAGTGGATGTCCCAGACCCCGGGGCCCACACCCCGGCCGTAGCCGATCGCGGCCAGGTCGTCGAGGATCTCCATCTTGGACCGGGACGCCTCGATGCTGGTGACGTCGGCGTCGAGGGCGTCGATGGCACCGATCACCTCGCCGAACTCCGAGTAGCACAGGTGGGTGTGGATCTGGGTGTCGTCGGCGACGCCGCTGGTGGCCAGCCGGAACGCCGCCACCGCGAGTCCAGGTACGTCTTCTGGTCGGCCCTGCGCAGCGGCAGCGTCTCCCGTAGCGCCGGCTCGTCGACCTGGATGACCCGGATCCCGGCGGACTCCAGGTCGCGGCACTCGTCGCGAAGGGCGAGCGCGACCTGGTCGGCGGTGTCCGCGAGGGGCTGATCGGTACGGACGAACGACCAGGCCAGGATGGTGACCGGACCGGTGAGCATGCCCTTGACCGGTCTGCTGGTCAACGACTGCGCGTAGGTGGACCACGCGACGGTCATCGGTGCCTTGCGTGACACGTCGCCGTAGATGATCGGCGGGCGTACGCAGCGGGAGCCGTAGGACTGCACCCAGCCGTGCCGCGTGGCGGCGAAACCGTCGAGTTGCTCGCCGAAGTACTGCACCATGTCGTTGCGTTCCGGCTCCCCGTGCACGAGCACGTCCAGACCCAGCTGTTCCTGCAACCGGACGACCTGCTCCACCTCGGTGCGCATCCGGGACGCGTAGCCGGCGTCGTCGAGGCTGCCGGCCCGGTGCGCGGCGCGGGCCCTCCGCAGCTCGGCGGTCTGCGGGAACGACCCGATCGTGGTGGTCGGCAACTCCGGCAGACCCAGTCGTTCCTGCTGCCGGGCGGCCCGGGTGGGATAGTCGCCGCGCTGCCGGTCGGCCGGGCGCAGCGCGGCGAGGCGGCCGCGTACGTCGTCGTGACGCCAGTTTGCCGGGGTGGCCGGCAGGGGCGCGGGCAGCGCGGTGGTGCCGTCGCGCAGCGCGCGGCCGAGCACGACGATCTCGTCGACCTTCTGCCGGGCGAACGCCAGCCGCTCGGACAGCCGGGGGTCGAGATGCGTCTCGGCGGACAGGTCGACCGGAACGTGCAACAGCGAGCAGGACGACGAGACGGCGACGTGGTCGGCCAGCCCGGCGACCGTCGCGCCGGCCGCGACAGCGGCCCGCAGGTCGGTACGCCAGACGTTCCGACCGTCGACCAGGCCGGCGACGATGGTCTTGCCACCGAGTGGTCCGGCGGCGGCGAGACGGTGCAGGTTGCCCGCGCCGGCGACCAGGTCCAGACCGACGGCGTCGACCGGGGTGTCCAGCAGGGCCGGCAGCGCGTCGCCGAGGTCACCGAAGTAGGTCGCCACGAAGATCCGCGGTCGGTGCGTGAGGTCGCCGAGCCGGGTGTAGGCGCGGCGCAGGGCGTCGATCTCGGCTGGGCTACGGTCGGCGGCGTAGGCGGGCTCGTCCAGTTGCACCCAGCTGACGCCCGCGTGCGCCAGCTCGGCGAGAATCCGGGCGTACGTCTGGACCAGGTCGTCCAGCCGAGCGAACGGGTCGACGCCCTTGGCCAGCAGCAGGAACGTGGCCGGTCCGACGAACACCGGCCGGGTGGTGATGCCCAGGTCGCGGGCCTCGGCGTACTCGTCAAGCGCCTTAGCCGGGTTGGCGGTGAAGACGGTGTCCGGGGCGATCTCCGGCACCAGGTAGTGGTAGTTGGTGTCGAACCACTTCGTCAGCTCCAACGCCGGCTCGGCGTCGACACCACGTGCCATGGCGAAGTAGGTGTCCAGCGCGGACAGACCCAGCCGGGTGAACCGGTCCGGGACCGCGCCGACCGCGACCGCCGTGTCGAGCATCTGGTCGTAGTAGGAGAAGGTGTTCGACGGGATCGCGTCGAGACGGGCGTCGCGCAGCGTCCGCCACACCTGCGCCCGGAGGCCGGCGGCGGTGGCGGCCAGAGCCTCGGCGTCGATGGTGCCGGCCCAGTACGCCTCGACGGCCTTCTTCAGTTCACGGTTCGCGCCGATGCGTGGGTAGCCGAGCACGGTGCTCTGCCCGAATGCGGTACTCACCAAGGGTTCCTTCCCTCGAAGTGTCCGGCGGACACGGGAGGGAAGACGGGTACACCTCGGGTACCGGCTTCCGCCCTGGTCCTCCCACGGGACCGCCGGCGACGCACGCCGGCGGCGTGCGCAGCACTGGCAGGTCTTCGGACTCGCGGGCATGACACCAGGTCGCCTACTGGCCGTCGCTTCCCAGACCTCACGGTCCAGTGCTTTGTTGACGGCGGTCGTTCCCACTCACCGCTGCGGGGCAGTCCCGGATTCACACCGGGTTCCCTCTTACGACGCCCCACCCACCCGGGCGGGACGAACCAGCACCACCGGCCATCGTACGGGCCACACCGCCGGCTAAGCCCGAGGTGTCCGGCCTGCGGGACCGCGAGCAGGCCGGACACCGCACTAGCGCAGGTGCCGGGCGAAGAACCGGCCGGCGTCCTCCCCCGCGTACCAGGGCACACCGGTGTGTCCGCCCATGTTGGCGTGCAGCGTCTTCTCCGTGGAGCCGAAGGCGTCGAACAGCTCCAGCGCCGCCTGCCGGTCGTTGCCCTCGTCGTCCCACTGCAACAGCATGTGCAGCGGAATGGTGACCTGCCGGGCCTGTTCGACGATGAGGCGCGGGACGAAACTTCCGGCGAAGAGACCGGCGGCCACGATCCGGGGCTCCACCACCGCGAGTCGGACGCCGACCGAGATCACTCCCCCGGAGTACCCGACGGGGCCGCCGATCTCGGGCAGCGACAGGAGGGAGTCCAGGGCGGCCTGTGCTTCCGGGACCGCCCGGTCGACGAGCGGGAGGACGAGAGCGTCCACGATCTCGTCGCTCACCGCCTCGCCCGCCGCCAGCACCCGGTGCAGTTCGGCGCGAGCCTGCTCGGCGGCGGCCCAACGCGGCCGGTCACCGCTGCCGGGCAGCTCGACCGCGGCGGCGGCGAAGCCGTCCGCTGCGGCGCCCCGGGCCCGCGCCACCAGACGGGGGTACATCCGGCCCAGCCCCAGTGGCGGGTGACCGAGCAGGATCAGCGGAACCGGTGCGGTCGCGAACGCGGGTGTCCACAGGAAACCGGGGATGTCGCCGAGCGTGAACCCGCGTTCGAAGACGCCGTCGTCGAGGTGTCGTTCGGAGGTGAATCGCATGGTCGTGCCTTTCGGGAGTGCGTGTGAACGGCGCTCCCGGGCGACCTACCGCCCGACCGTGACCCCGGAGGGGAGCACCCATGTCGAAACGTTCACGGGTACCACCTCCTCGGTCTCTCGCACGGCCTTCGGGCAAACTAGCAGCGGGCCGTCCCGGTCCGCCACGGGGTTTCCCGCGCCGCTTCCGCTCGCCTCGCGCACTGTCGGCCGGTGAGGTTCACACCCCCAACCGGAACGCCTCGACATGCTGTTGGCGGGACGGAACCCGCAGGGCGCGCAGGCTGCGTCGCACGGTGCCGGCCATCGCCGCGGGACCGCACAGGTAGACGTCGCGCTCGGCGATGTCGGGGACCAGGCCGCGCAGACTCTCCGGACTGAACGGCTGGCTGCCGTCGGCGGTGCGACCGGTCAGCAGGTGCAGGCGGGCGCCCCTGGCCTGTGCCAGATCGCGCAGCTCATCGATCAGTACCGCGTCGGCGGGCGTGCGGGCCCGGTAGAGCACCACGACGTCTCCGGTCAACTCCGGGTCCTCCAGCAGCGCCCGGATCGGAGTGATGCCGATGCCACCGGCGATCAGCAGGCTGTTCTCCCGGGTGCGGGCGGCGGTGGTGAGGGCGCCGTACGGACCCTCGGCGTAGACCCGGGTGCCCACCGGCAACTGCCGCAGCCCGGCGCTGGTGGAGCCGATCGCCTTCGCCGTCAGCCGCAGCGTGCGACCGTCGGGCGCCGCCGACAGCGACCACGGGTTGACCTGCCACCAGGAGTTGTGCCCCGGGAAACGCCACCAGAAGAACTGGCCGGGACGGGCGCGCAGCCGGTCGAGGCGGTTGCCGGCAACGTGGACGGACACGACGTTGTCGGTCTCCGGCACCACCGCGACGACCCGCAGCCGGTGCCGGACGTTGCGCACCAGCGGCACGACCAGGCGGTTGGTCAGCAACGAGCCGACCGCGAAGGCCCACAACCCCCACCAGTAGGCCTTGGCGACGGCGCTGCCGGCGAACGAGGCGCCCTCGTAGATCTGGTGGATCACCGACAGCACGATCACCACGTACACCACCAGGTGGATGGCGTGCCAGAGCTCGTACGACATGCGGCGGCGGGCGATCCGTACCGAGGTGGACGCCAGCACGCCGATCAGGACTGCGGCGATCATGCCCAGTAGCACCGGCATCTGCCGGGCCAGGTTCGGGATCTCGGCGAAGAAGGAGATCCGGTCGATCTGTGCGTAGCCGAGCAGCACGAACGTCGGGTGCAGCACGACCAGCCAGAAGACCGCGAACCCGGTCCAGCGGTGCCAGTTGGTGAGCTTGTCCATGCCGATCCGCCGTTCCAGGAACGGCATCCGGCCGATCAGCAGCAGTTGCAGTGCCATCACGAAAGCCAGATGCAGGCCGAGGAAACGGCCGATCGCGGTCAGGGTGTTGGGCGTCGGCCGGCTCGGATGAGCGAACATGACCTGGAGGATCACCAGGTTGACCAGGACAAACGTCCAGAGCAGCAGGTACGCGGCCCGAGCCTGGCCGGTGCGGCGCACCGGACCTGCCGCGGCGGCGGTGAAGGTGGTCGTGGACATCGTGAGCCTTCCTGAAGCGGTCCCGGTCGGGGTGGCGTGGGATTCCGTTCCGTCCGCCTCAGCGTGCCAGCGTCGGCGTGCGCCCGGAAGCTCGCCGAGCACGATCGCAACCTGCCCGGTGCCGAGCCCGCGAGCGGCGAGGTCGCGGTGCCACCACACGCTGCGCCGCCGCCCGCGCCGCGACGTGTGGCTGCCAGGGGCGCAGGAAAGCCAGCCGGGGGCATGGTCAACGGAGCCGCCGGTTGCGAAACTGCTTCAATCTGCGTCGGTGGGGGCGATCGGACCCTCGACCCCTCCGGCAACCAGGCGGGCCGGCCCGACGACCCCAAGGGCCGGTTCGGTGCGCCGGACCGCCAGCCCAGGCTGGCTCGACGCCGGCCCGACCCGGACGGAGGGAAGGAATGGCCAGCACACCGCTGTCCCTGCCGCAGTCGTCCGCGCGCGCCCCCGAGTTCGGCCGGGACGCGCTCATCGTCTGCGAGAACCTGGTGCGGATCTACCAGACCGGTTCGATCGAGGTGCAGGCACTGCAGGGACTGGACCTGACCGTGGCCGGCGGTGAGCTGGTCGCCGTCGTCGGTGCCTCCGGGTCGGGCAAGTCGACGTTGCTCTCCATCCTGGCCGGCATCGACGCCCCCACCGCCGGGCGGGTCCGGGTCGACCGGTGGAACCTGCTGACGATGTCCCGCGCGGATCGGGTGGCGTACCGGCGGCACACCGTCGGGTTCGTGCGGCAGCAGACGGCGAGCAACCTGATCCCGTACCTCACCGCGCGGGAGATGGTGGACCTGCCGATGACGGCGGCCCGTACCGCGAAGCGGGAGCGCCGGGAGCGCGCCGCCGAACTGCTGGACAGCCTCGGTGTCGCCGACTGCGCCGAGCGGCGCCCCGGGCAACTGTCCGGGGGGCAGCAGATGCGGGTCGCGATCGCGGTGGCGCTGGCCAACCAGCCGCGGATCCTGCTCGCCGACGAGCCGACCGGCGAGTTGGACGCCGCCACGTCCGCGGAGGTCTTCGGCGTACTCCGGGAGGTCAACCGGCGGTACGGCGTCACCGTCGTGGTGGTGACCCATGACCCGGCGGTCAGCGGCCAGGTCGAACGGACCGTCGCGATCCGGGACGGACGCACCAGCAGCGAGGTGCTGCGCCGCACCACCACCAACGAGCAGGGCGACACCCAGGTGATCGCCGAGGAGTACGCCGTGATGGACCGGGCCGGGCGGGTGCAGGTGCCCCGTGACTTCCGTCAGGCGCTGGCGCTGACCCGGCGGGTCCGGCTGGCCCTGGAACCCGACCACATCACGATCCGCCCCGATTCGGGAAGCGACGAATGAGCGGCGAGCCGCTGCTGCGCGTGCGCGACGTGCACCGGCGCTTCCGCACCGGGCCGACCGTCGTACACGCCCTGCGCGGCGTGTCGTTCGACGTGGCCGCCGGCTCCATGGTGGCGCTCGTCGGCCGCTCCGGCTCGGGCAAGACCACCCTGCTCAACACCGTCGGCGGCCTCGACCGCCCGGACGCCGGCACGGTGCACGTCGACGGCACCGACGTCACCGACCTCGACGAGGACGGCCTGTCCCGGTTACGACGGGAGAAGGTGTCCTACGTCTTCCAGAGCTTCGGGTTGATCCCGGTGCTGTCGGCCGCGGAGAACGTCGCCGCCCCGCTGCGGCTGGCCCGCGTCGCCCCGGCCGAGCGTGAGCGCCGGGTCGAGTTGCTGCTGGACCTGGTCGGCCTGGCCGACCACGCCCGGCAGCGGCCGGCCGAGCTGTCCGGCGGCCAGCAGCAGCGAGTGGCGATCGCCCGTGCGCTGGCCGCCTCGCCCCGGCTCCTGGTCGCCGACGAGCCCACCGGGCAACTGGACGCCGAGACCGGACTGTCGGTGATGGCCCTGCTGCGCGCAGTGGTCGAATCCGAAGGCGTCACCGCACTCGTGTCCACCCACGACCCGGTGATGATGGCACTGGCCGACCGGGTGATCCGCATCGACGACGGGCAGCTCACCGACGAGACAGCCGGACGACCGCCCGAGCCCGTGCCGGACGCCAGGTGACGCGTCGATGCTGAGGCTGGTCATCCGGCGCGCCCGCGCGCAGTGGCCGTTGCTGGCGGCCCTCGTCGGCATCGTCACGGTCGGCGCGACCCTGCTGGGCACCTGCACCCTGCTGAGCACCCGCACCACCGAGCGGGCGCTGGAGGTCGCCATGGCCCGCGCCGCGCCGGCCGCCGTCGACGTGACCGTCTACACCGGCACCGTCGAGGGCCGGGACACCTGGTCCGTCGCCGCCGACACCCGTACCGCGGTGGCCGCCGCGCTCGCCCCGTTCCCGGTGACCACCACCACGCGGGCGTCGACGGTGCTGCGGGCGCTGCCGCCCACGCTCGCCCCCGGCACCACCGTCCCGGCGCAGGCGTACCTGTCGGGGCTGGACGACCTGCCGACCCGAGCCGAGTTGGTCACCGGGCGTTGGCCACGCGACCGTGGTGACGCCGTGCTGCTGGAGTCCACCGCCCAGCTGCTCGACCTCACCACCGGTCGGCGGGTGCGCCTCGGCGCCGAGCTGGCGCACGCGCCCGTCCCGGCCATCGACGTGACGGTCGTCGGTGTGGTCCGCCCGCTGCCGGGACGCGGCTGGGACCGCGACCCGCTGGCCGCGGCCGGTTCCGCCACCGGCCACCAGGACGGTCGCTTCCGGCAGCCGGTGAACGCCTACGGCCCGTTCCTCGTCGACCTCGCCGACCTGATCACCACGGGCGCCACCGTCGACCGGATGGAGGTCACCGCCCACCCGGACCTGTCCCAGGCCAACCGCCGCGATCTGGAGACCGTGGCCGGGTCCGTCCGCGGCGCCGACCGTCGGTTGGCCGCCGCCCTCGGCGACCGCGTCCGGCTCGCCCGGGTCGCCTCCGACCTGCCGCTGACCCTGCGGTCCGCCGACGACCAGCGGCACGTCACCGCCGCCGTCGTGCTCGCCGTCGCCGTCCTCGGCGGTGTCCTGACCGCGACGGCACTCGTCCTCGCCGGCCGACTGACCGCAGGCGTGCGCGCCGACGAGACCGCGCTGCGGTCCGCCCTCGGCACCAGTCGCCGCCAACTCGCCGCCACCGCGACGCTCGATGCCGTCGTCGTCGCCGCCGTCGCCGCCGCGCTCGCGATACCGGCCTCGTCGGCCGTACACGCCGGCCTGACCCACCTGCCGCCGCTGGACGGCGCCGGCCTGACCGCCCGGCCGGCCGTGACCGGTGTCCAGGTCCTCGCGGTGGCCGGCGGCGCGCTGGTCCTCGCCGCCGTCCTCACCGTGCTCGCGATCCGGCCCGGCCCGGCGCCCGACGCCCGACGCACCCGCCGCGACCTGCTGGCCCGGTCCGGCACCGACCTGCTGCTCGCGGTGTTCGCCGCCGCCGGCTGGTGGCAGCTGTACGCGCAACCCACCGCCGCGAGCCCGCGCGCCGACGTGGTCCGGGTACTCGCGCCGGCGCTGCTGCTCACCGCGGGCGCCGCGCTGGCGCTGCGGGTGGTGCTGCCCGCCCTGCGCGGCGTCGACCGGTTGGCGTACCGAGCCCGCGGGCTGGCGCTCCCGCTGGCGGTCGCCGAGGCCGCCCGCCGGCCCCAGGCGGTCGCCGCCGGGCTGCTCGTCGGGCTGGCCTGCGCGGCCGGCACCTTCGGCCTCGCCTTCGACACCACGTGGCAGCAGTCGCAGCGCGACCAGGCCGCGCTCTCCGTCGGCACCGACCTGGCCCTCGCCCTCAGCACGGCGCCGGCGCCCGGAGAGGGCGCGGTCGTCGGCGCGGTCACCGAGGGGACGGTGAGTCCGGCCCTCGACCGGGGTACCGCGGTCGGTCAGTGGCTCGGCACCGCCGGCGACGCGCCGCGCCTGGTCGCCGTCGACACCAGCCGCGCCGACGCGCTGCTGCGCGGGCGGCTCGACGGTGACCGCACCTGGCCGGACGTGGCAGCGTTGCTCGCCCCACCGACCCGCGTCACCGGCGTACCCGTTCCGGCCGGAGCCTCGCTCGTGCTGACCGGAACCGCGACCGGCGACACCAACCTCGCCGTGACGCCCCGGCTGCTGCTGCAGGACGCCACCGGCCTGCGCATACCCTGCACCGGTCCCGCCGTGCCACTCGACGGCCGGGCGCACCGGTTGCCCGCGTGCGCGACCGCCGACGGACTGCGCCTCGTCGCGGTGTCCCTGCCGGTCGAGGCCGGACCGGATGCCGGGTACGGGGTCGGTGGCCGCGCCGCCGTCGCCGTCACGCTCACCGTGCCGTCGGCCGGATCGACGGTGGGATCGGACTGGACCGCCATGTCGGTGTCGCCGGTGCCGAGCACGCTGCGCGACCCGACCGTCGGGCTCTCGGCCACGTCGACGGGGACGGCGCTGCGGATGGCGGCGACCGTCGACCTCGGCAGCGTCGCGTACGCCGCCCCCAACCTCGTCGCCACCGCCTTCCCGGCCCCCGGCCCGGTGCCCGTCGCCGTCTCCGCCCGCTTCGCCAGCGAGGTCGGTGCCGACATCGGCAGCCAGCTCAGCCTCACGGTCGGCACCACGGCCGTCCCGATCGTCGTCACCGACGTCGTGCCGACCGTGCCGTCCGCCCCCGGTGCCGTGGCCGTCCTGGCCGACCTGGACCTGCTGTCCCGCGCCCGCGCGGTCGCCGGCGATCTGACGTTCCCGGTCGACGCCTGGTGGGTCGGTGACCCGGCCGGACCCGGTGCCGCCGACCGGGCCGCCGCCCTGCACCTGGGCACCGTCGCGACCCGCGAGGCGGAGACCGCCCGGCTGACCGGTGGCCCGCTGCACGCCGGGCTGCCGGCCGCGCTGCGGCTCGTCGTGCCGGCCGCGGCCCTGCTGCTGCTCACCGGCGTCGTCCTGCACGTCACCTGCGACCTGCAGGCCCGCGCCGTGGAGGTGGCGCGGCTACGCGGCCTGGGGATGTCCCGACGCGGCATCCGGGCCGTGCTGCTGGGCCAGCACGTCGGCGTTCTGCTGCCCCTGCTCGCGGCGGGCGCGGCCGTCGGCGCGCTCGCCACCCGCGTCGTCGCTCCCCTGCTCGTACGCTCCGACTCCGGTGCCGCGCCCGTGCCGGCCGCCCAGCCACACTGGCCGTGGCCGGCCGAGGCCGCGCTGCTGGCCGTACTGCTGGTCGGATCCCTGCTGGCGGTCGCCGTGGTGGTGGTCGTCCAGGTCCGCCGAGCCGACGCCGCGCACCTGCGGGTGGTGCCGTGAACCGGTGGCTGACCCGCCGGTGGCCGGCGCCGCACTGGCCCAGCGTCCGCGGCCGGGGCCGTGCCGACGCCGGGCCGCTGCTGCTCACCGCCACCGTCGTCGCGGCCGTCGCGCTGCTCGCCGGGGCGGTGCCGGCGCTGCTCCGGATCGCCGCCGACGACGCCGTCCAGGACACGGTCCGCCGCGCCAGCCACGACTCGAACGTCCTCGTCCACGCCAACTGGGAACGCGACGACGGTCCGACCGGCGGGCGGATCCGGATGCCCCGCCTGGCCGACGACGTCGACAACTTCCGCGCCCGGGCCACGTACGCGCTCGGGACCGACCTGGACGCGGCGCTGCTTCCGCCCACCGCCGTTGTCACCAGCCAGAGCCTCACCATCACCGACGGCGACCAACCGCGTACCCTCCAGGTCACCTATCTGGCCGGTGACCTCGGCGGCCCGGACGTGACCTGGATCGCCGGCGGCGCGCCCGGCCCCGCCGCACCCGGACGGTCCGTCGAGATCCCCCACGACGGACCGCCCTGGCCGATACAGGTCGGCCTCTCCGAGGCGGACGCCGCCGCCCTGCACCTCGGCCCCGGCGATCGGATTCCGGTCCGGGACGGTCAGGGCCGCGACAAGGACGTCCGGATCAGCGGGATCTACCGACCCGTGGACAGCGCCGACCCCGCCTGGCGACTCGCCCCGGCCCTGCTGCGGCCGGTGCCCGGCGCCGATGGCGTGGGCACCACCCGGATCGCCGGACTGCTGTCGCGCGAGTCGCTGCCGGACGCCCGGCTCGCCTTCGACGAGGACCAGCTGCGGCGCACCGTCCACTTCGCCCCCGAGCCCGAGGCGCTCGCCTGGGACGCCACCGCGACGCTCGCCAGGCAGGTGGTCACGCTCAAGGCGACCTCCGGCTCGTCCGGCGTCCGCGACCAGTCCCTGAAATGGGAATCACGGCTCGACACCGTCCTGCGCGACGCCCGTAACCAGATCAGTGCCGCCTCGGCGCAGGCCGCCGTCCTGCTCGCCGGGCTCCTCACCGGCACGGTGCTGGTGCTGCTGCTCGCCGCCGATCTGCTGGTCCGCCGGCGTACCGCCGTGCTGAGCGCCGCCCGGCAGCGGGGGGCGGCGCTACCCGACCTCGGTGCCGAACTGCTCATCGAGTCCACCCTGGTGTCCCTGTCGGCCGCCGCCGTCGGGCTCGCGCTCGCCCGTGCGGTCGCGCCCGGCGTCTCCTGGACCTGGACCGTTCCCGTGGTGCTGGCCGGTGCTGTCGCCGGGCCGATCTTCGGCACCCTCGCCGCCGCCCGCGCCAGCCGCGACCGGCGCCAACCTGCCAACCGTGCCGCGCGCCGCCGGATCCTGGCCATCGGCCGGTTGCGCCGCGCCGCCGTGGAGGTCGCTGTGCTGACCGCCGCGGTCGCCGCCGTCGTCACCCTGCACCAGCGCGGGCTGCTGCCCGTCGTCGCCGACGGCGACACCGGTGAGCTGACCGGCGACCTGGTCCTACCGGTCAGCGCGGTCGCGCTGGGCGTGTTCGCCGGCACGCTCGTCCTGCTGCGGCTGCTGCCCGCCGGAGTGCGGCTCGCGCTCCGACTGGCCCTGCGCTCGCGCCGCCCGCTGGCCGTGTTCGGCGCCGCCCGGGCGGCCACCACGGCCGGACGCGCGCTGCCGTTGCTGGCACTCGTCAGCGCCACGGCGCTCGCGTCGTTCGCGCTCGTCGTCGGCACCACCGTCGCCCGTGGTCTGACCGACGGCGCGTGGAGCACCGTCGGCGCCGACGCCCGCCTCGACGTCGACACCGACGCCGCGGCCGCGACGCCCGCGCTCGCCGAGGGCATCGCCACCGCACCCGGGGTGGAGCAGGTCGTCGTCGCGCAGGTGACCGACTCGGCACCCGTCTTCACCGAATCCGCCCTGCTCACCCCACGCCTGGTCGTGGTGGACGCCGCCGCGTTCCAGCGCCTGCTGGCCACCACCCCGCTGCCCGACGCGCCGGCGCTGGCCCGGCTCACGGCATCCGGTCCCGGCCTCCTGGACGTCCCGGCTCTGGTTCGTTCGAGCAGCGGCGACCTGCGGACCGGGATGCGGCTGCGGCTGGCCCGGGACGACGCCCCGGCGGTCGGTCTCGCCGCGGTCGGCGCCGCTCCCGACGTCGGCGGCGCCGCCGACGTCGTCATCGTGGACGCCTCGGCTCTCGCCGACGCGGGGCTGCCCGCCGTGCCCAACACCGTCTGGGTGACCGGCCCCGGCGCGGCGCGGGCCGTGTCGAGCAGCGGCGTCTCCGCCGACGTGGTGCTCCGCACGGACGTGCTACGGGCGCAGCGGGTGGCTCCGCTGACCGCGGGGATCTCCCGGCTGGCGTGGACGGTCGCCGCGGTGCTGGTGGCGCTGGGGCTGCTCGGCCTCACGCTCGCCGCCGCCGCCGGTGCGTCGGAGCGGTGGCAGACCCTGACCCGACTGCGGACCCTCGGCCTGCGGCCACGCGACGCTCGCTGGGTCGCCGCGGGCGAACTGCTGCCGCCGGTCGTGGTCGCCGCGTGCTGCGGCCCGCCGCTCGGGGCCCTGCTCGCCCACCTGACCCTCGGCCCGCTCGAGCTACGGCTGCTCACCGGGCAGGCCGACGACCCGGCGGCGGTCCTGCCGTGGTGCCTGCTCGGCCTGGTGAGCGCGGCGCTGCTGGTGACGGCCGCCGTGGTCGTACCTGTCGAGTCGGCGCTGCGGCGACGCGACCGGCTGAGTGAGGTGCTCCGCGTCGGAGGGACCACGACATTAGGTGAAGGTGATGTCGGCAGGCGATGATGCCTCTGCGCGCGGCGATGGCGCGTGAGGGAGGTGGCGAGGTGGACGACTGGCTGCCTGACGCTCAGGTGCTCGCCATGCTGGACCTGGAACCGCAGGGCTGGATACTGGCCCGGGCGGTGCACGAGGGTCGCCTGATCGTTGATTTCGAACTTGCCTACATCAACGACGCGGGGTGCGGCCTGGTCGGACGGTCGCGCGCCGACTTGGTCGGGCGCCGCTACCGGCACCTGTGGCCGGAGACCGTGCACGACGGGACGCTCCCGTTCTACCGGTCGGTCGTGGAGACGGGGAAGCCGGCCCTACGCACGGTGTACTACGAGCGGCAGTCCATCACCGGACATTTCGAGTTCCGGGTGGGTCCGTACCGCGACGGGATCATGGTGCGGTGCGTGGACCTGCGTCAGGTGACGGTGTCTCCGCAGTCGGCCGGTGCGGTACGGCTGTACGACATGCTCGACACCGCGTTCGACGGGTTCACGGTGCTGCGCCCGGTGCGGGATGCCGGTGCGGAGATCGTGGACTTCGTCTGCGAGTACGTCAACCAGGTCGGGGCCAAGATGACCGGCCGCAGCGTCGAGGACGTGATCGGTCACCGACTCAGCGATGTCTCTGCCCACAGCTGGGACAACGGGCTGTTCGATCGCTACCGCACGGTGGCCGAGACCGGAGAGCCGTGGCGGCAGGAGTTGACCTATCCCGAGATCAACCAGGTGTGGGAGATCAAGGTGGGACGTACCAGCGGCGGGCATGTCGCGGTGTCGTTCCGGGAGATCACTGAGCAGGTCGACAAACAGCGACAGCTGGCCGAGAGCGTGGCCCGCGCCGAAAAGGCCGCCGCCCGCGCCCGCAGCCTGGAAAGCGTGACCGCGGCGCTGGTGGCGGCGAGCACGACAGAACAGGTGTACGCCGCCATCGGATCGGTGCTGCGACCCTCGGCAGGCGGACAGTCCCTGGCACTGCTCCTGCACCAGGAACGGTCCCTGCGCCTTGCTTACCACGCCGGGTACGAACCAGAGATCATCGCGCGGCTGCATGACCTGTCGATCGAGCATCCCTACCCGGCGGCGGCCGTCGCCCACACCGGACAGCCCCGTTACCTGACCTCACTGGCGCAGTTCCACGCCGCTCAGCCCGACCCGGAGACAGCGGTCCCGCCCGGGTCCCGCCAGGCGTGGGCCTTCCTTCCGCTGACCGTGGCCGGCGAGGTGCTGGGTGCGCTCGTCGTCGGCTATCGGGAACCGCGTGACTTCGATCCCGACACCAGGTCGACGCTGACGGCCCTGGCGGCGCTGGGAGCCCAGGCACTACAGCGGGCGATGCTGTTCGAAACCAGCGTGTCGATCGCCTCCGAGCTGCAGCACGCGCTGCTGCCGGCGGCGCTGCCGCAGACGGCGGGGCTGCGGCACGCGGCCCGGTACCTGCCGTGGACCCGCGGCGCCGAGGTGGGCGGCGACTGGTACGACATCATTCCCATCAGTGACGGCGTCGTCGCCGTCGTGATCGGCGATGTCGCTGGCCACAACACCGCCGCCGCAGCCACGATGGGTCAGGTCCGGGACGCCCTGCGCGCGTACGCCATCACCGGGCAGCGGCCGGCCGTGGTCATGAACAACGTCAACCACCTCGTCCGCGCGCTGCGGCTGAACACCATGGCCACCTGCTGCTACCTGCAACTGGACGTCGCCGAGGGGGCCGTCACCGCAGTGCTTGCCGGACATCCGGCCCCGATCCTGCGCGACGCACACGCCACCGGCCTGGTCCGCCTCGTCACGCACCCTGCCCTGGGCGTTTCGGACTCGGTCGTCTACCGCGAGGACCGCTTCGACTTCCCGCCCGCCGCCACCTTGGTGCTGTACACCGACGGACTCGTCGAGGACCGCAGCCATCCACTCGACCGGGGCTTGGCGGAGCTGTGCGCGGCAGTGCGCGGCGCGCCCCGCCTCGACCCGGCCGAGATCCTGGAGCACATTCTGGCCGGCGGCGTCGGTCCGTGGCCGCGGCGCGACGACATCGCCCTGCTCTGCCTCACCCGGGACCCGGTCGAGCGCTGACGAGGCGATCCAGGTGCCGGCGGCGGCCGAGGCACGGCCACCGCCGGCACCCGTCCGCTACCCGGTGTACTTGCCGTTACGGGTGTCACCCGAGGTGGCGTCGTAGATCACCTTGCGGTAGCGGTGCACCGAGCCCTTCTTCACCTTCTGCCAGTGCCACAACGGCACCGCGTAGTCGTGGTGCTTGTGGTACGAACCCGCCTTGTAGTAGATCCGGTGGCGGGCGTAGCCACCGCAGTTGGCCAGGTAGCTGTGGGAGTACCTGGCCATGCCGCCGAAGTCGGACGAGTAGTAGGTCCGGTGCGGATGCGACACCGAGTCCGGTTGGGGGTAACCGGGCAGCTCGGCCCAGTGGTAGGAGTTCCAGTACAGATCCCAGCAGCTCGACACCGCCGTCGTGGCCGCACCACCCGGTGACGGCACGACGAGGTCGTCCGCGGCCACCGGCGAGGCCACGATGGTCCGGTCACCCAGTTCCGGCGGGATCGGCGTGCCCGGCGGTGGCTCCGACAACAACTCGCGCGGCACCGGCGTGTCCTTCGGGGTGATGCTCAGGTACGCCGCCAGCATCGTCGTCGCGTCGTCGCGGACCAGCGGAGCGTTGCGGCCGATCTGGCCGTCCTCCCGCAGTCCCCAGTCACCGGACTCCTCGTCCTGGGAGAACGTGACCCGTACCCCGTTGCGGTAGGTCAGCCGGGCCACCTCGACCTCCCGGTCCACCGGCTCCTCGGCGTGCGCCCCCGGTTTCGGGTCAGCGGCGGCAGCCGGCGCGGCCGGAGCGGTCACCGCCACCACGGTCGGCAGGACGACCAGCACGGCGAGCACCGCACGGCCCGACAGCGAACTCCTCATGGCACCTCCTCGTTCTGCGTTGATCGGTACGCGGACCGGACGGCCCGCTGCGGCACCCATGGTCGGAGGCGGGGTTCACAGCGCCGTCAAGGTGACGTCAATCGGTGCTGTCGCAACGGCGACGCTGACGTACCCACCGTGCCCCGGCAGGCGCCAAATGGAGGTGGACCAGTCTCACCGGAAGGCGTCGGATGAGCAGACAAGGTCGGCTGCAGCAGCACAGGTGCACCCTCGTCGTGGCCGCCGCCGGCTACGGCAAGACCAGCTCGATCCGGGCGCGGCTGCGCGGCCGGACGGTGCACTGGTTCGACGGTGCGGACGCCGGCCCGCTGGTCACCGGTTGCCCCCAGCGGCTCGCCGACCTCGGTGCCCGGTGTGCGGAAGACCCGTCCGGTCGTGATCCGGTCTGGCTTGTCCTCGACGACGTGCCTCAGCTGTCCCACCGGCAGCTACGCGCTCTCGTGGACACCGTGGACGTGCTGCCGGACCGACTCCGAGTCGCGGTGCTGACCCGCCATCCCCCGGCGATGCTCCGGCGCCCGACGGGGATGCCGGCCGAACTCGGCCCGGCCGACCTGGCGCTCACCGCCGAACAGGTGGCGGCCGTCCTCGTCGCCGACCACGGCACGGCCGACCCGACGCTCGCGGCACGGGTGCACGCCGCCACCGCCGGCTGGCCGGTGCTGGTCGCGCTGGCGGGCGAGTCGGCCGGCGTCAGCGGCGTCGACCTCGACGATCTGGCCGGGCCGGGTACGGCGCTGGAGTCCTACCTGTTGCGGGAGGTGCTCGCTGGCCTGCCGGCCGAGGCTGACCGGCTGCTGCGGGACGCCGCTCACCTGGACCCTGTCCTACCCGACCTGTGTCGACACCTCGGGCACCGGCGGGCCTGCCATCTGCTGACCTGGCTGACCCGCGCCGGCATCGTCGCGCCGACGGCCGTCGGCGGCCAGGAATACCGGGTGGTCCCGGTCGTCGCCGACGTCGTCCGACGCTGTCTGCCGCTGACCGTAGCGCGGCGCACCCGACTGTACGCGTGTTCGGCGACGTGGTACGCCGACAGTGGACACCTCGTGCCGGCACTGCGGTCGTCCGGTCGCTGTGGTGCCGTCGAGGCCACCGTTCGGCTGCTCGCCGAGCACGGCGCGACGATGCTCGCCTCGGGCGGGGCCGCGACGATCGCCGAAGCCTGCCGGTCACTGCCCGGGCGGGCGCTCACGCCGTCGCTGCGGCTGCTGCATGGCGAGGCCCTGCAGATCCAGGGCGACTTCGACGCCGCTCTCGCCGCGTACGACACGCTCGCGGCGGGACAGTCATCGCTGATCGCGGCACTCGCCTGGCGGTACGCGCTCGTTCACTACCTGCGCGGCGAGCCGGGCCGCGCCCTCGACATCTTCCGGCGCGGCCGACTCGATCCGCTCCCGACCACCGACAACGTACGCCTGCTCGCCTGGACCGCGGCGGCGTACTGGACGACCGGAGATGCCGCCGCCTGCCGGGATCACGCCCGTCGGGCCCTGACCGCGGCGGTCGCGGTCGGTGCCGACGACGCGCTCGCCGCCGCGCACGCGGCGCTGGCGTTGGCGGCGAAGCTGAGCGGAGACCGCTGCGCCGCGGACGAGCACCACGAGAAGGCGCTGCGGTCCGCCGAGGCGGCCCGCGACACCGTGCAGGTGACCCGGATCCGCGCCAATCGCGCTTCGGCGCTCGTGGGCGAGAGCCGCTACGCCGAGGCACTGGCCCAGCTGCGACCGGCGGTGGAACTGGCCGAGTCCAACGGTTACGCGGCGATGCTCGCACTGGCCCTGTGCAACGAGGGCACCGCGTACTTCCATCTCGGACAACTGGCACAGGCTCTCGCCTGCTACGAGCGGGCCGTGCCGATCCTGCAGCGGATGGGGTCGCACAAGGTCGCGTACGCCCTGGTGGGAATCGGTGAGATCCACGCCCTGCGGGGACGCGGGAGCCTGGCGCGAGCGGCCTTCGAGGAGGCGCTGCGGGCCAGCGAGCCGGTCGACGATCACCAGGCTCTGGTGCCGGCCTTCGCCGGGCTCGCCCGGGTCCTGGCCGCCGAGGACGGCGCCACGGCGATCACCATGGCGCAACGGGCGGTGGCCCTGGAACGCGGACCGGATTCCGCCGCCGCCCGGCTGGCCCTCGGCTGGGTGGCACTGGAGACGGGCGACCGGGATCGGGCGGTCACGGTCGCGTCGACAGCCGCCGAGGCGGCCCGTCGGCACCGTGACCATGCCGCGTTGGCCGAGGCATTGGAGCTTCGCGGTGCCGCCACCGTCGATCTCGACGATACGCGCCGGGCGTGGCGGGAGGCGGCGGTGATCCTGCGAGACATCCAGGCGCAGGTGGCGGCGGACCGGCTGGCGGTGCTGCTCGGTCGGCTGCCCAGCACGGGTCCGCAGGAGCGTGCCGCCGGTCACCTGGCCGCCGCGCGGCTGGCGGCGGTCGGCGTGCCGCAGCCGGGCATCGCCAGCCGGTGCCATGGCATCCGGGTCCGCATCCGCACCCTCGGCGGATTCGAGCTGTGGGTGAACGGGGAGCCGGTGCCGGCCACGGCGTGGCAGTCGCGTAAGGCGCAGGACCTGCTGCGGATCCTCGCCGCTCGACGCGGCCGACCGGTGCCGCGCGAGCAACTCGGCGAGTTGCTCTGGCCCGACCAGGATCCGGGCCGGGTCAGCCACCGGCTGTCCGTGGCCCTGTCCACCCTCCGCTCGGTGCTCGATCCCGACCGTCGCGCCCCGACGGACCATTTCGTCGTCGCGGCGCACGCCAGCCTGACCCTCGATCTCGATCACGTGGAACTCGACATCGAGCAGTTCGTGACCGATGCCGCGCACGGCCTCCGACTCGCCGAACAGGGAGCGGTCGAGGACGCCCGCACCGTGCTGCTGCTCGCCGAGCAGCTCTACCGGGGTGATTTCCTGGAGGACACCGCCTACGAGGACTGGGCGACGCCGACCCGGGACGAGGCGCGTCGCGTCTACCTCAGGGTGGTGCGCACGCTGGCGTCGCTGGCGCGACAGCGGTGTCAGCTCGACGAGACCGTGCGGCTGCTCAGCCGTGCCCTGGAGGTGGAGCCCCATGACGAGCGGGTGCACGGTGAGTTCGTCGGTACGTTGGTGGCAGCAGGTCGGCACGGTGAGGCCGACCAGGCGTACCGGCGCTACGCCGACGCGATGTCCGCCATCGGGGTGCGCCCGCGCCCTCGGGGCCAGTTGGGCGGCGTGCCGATGCGCCCGTGACACCGAGGTCACAGCGGTCCGCATGACCGACGACATCGTGGTGTCACGATGAGCCTGGTGCCGGACATACAGAGAACGTGAGCTCTGAGGACCGGTTCCGGCGCGTCTACGCCGGCAACTTCGAAGCGCTTCTCGCGTACGCCGCACGTCGGGTCCAGCAGCCGGCGGACGCCGCCGACGTGGTCGCGGAGACCTTCCTGGTGGCGTGGCGGCGCAGCGCCGACCTGCCCCACGACGACGAGGTCCGGCTGTGGTTGTACGGAGTGGCCCGCCGGGTGTTGGCGAACCACCACCGCAGCGGGATCCGCCGGGAGCGGTTGGGTGAGCGGCTCCGGCAGTGCCTGGCCGCGTTCGCCACAGCCGATCCCGGCGACGAGGTGCCGCAGCGACTCGCGGTGCGGGCCGCGCTGAGTCGACTGAACGACACGGACCGGGAGATGTTGCTGCTCGTCGCCTGGGAGGGCCTGCGGCCCCGGGAGGCGGCGAAGGTGGTCGGGGTGAGCGCGACCGCAGCCCGGACCCGACTGTCGCGGGCGCGGGCCCGGCTGCGCGAACTCGTCGGTGACGACCCTGACGCGCCCGGACATGTACTCGATGTCCTGGCCGTACCCGTCCCGGAGGAGGGCAGATGACCGACGAACACCTCGACCGCCTGGTCCGCGACGTCGACCCCTATCGACCTGAGATCATCCAGCGCCTCGCCGGGGCGGATGAGCATCTCCTGGAGGAGATCATGTCCACCCCGAAACCCGACACGGTGCCGGTGAGACCGCCACGCCGTACCCTCGTCCGTCGACTCGCCGGCCCCGCGGCCGCCGCGGCGACCGTGGCCGGCATCATCGTCGCCTCGGCGGTCTGGTCCACACCGCCCGACGATCGGTACGCCGGACCGACCGGCCTGCCCGACGTGGGCGCGGCCGCGATCAGCGGGCGGGAACTCGACCTGAAGGCCGCGCACCAGCACCCGCGTCTGCTGATCGACGAGCCGGGCTGGAACGCCACGAGCGTCTACGGGTTCGCCGAGGAGAGCGGCACCATCGAGTTTCGCAACGGCGACCGCAGCCTGGAGATGAACTGGTACCCGGACGAGCAGTACCAGGACTACTACGACGACCGGCTGCAGGTCAGCAGACCGGAGGCGACCACCGTGGCGGACCGACCGGCGAACGTCTTCACCTACCGCGAGAACGACATGTCGGCCATGCTCGAACCGCGGGACGGCACGTTCGTCGAGGTGCGCACCGGGGGCAACTGGACGCGGGCCAGCTTCGACGGGGTCCTCACCCACGTGATCAAGGTGGATGCCGAGTCGTTCCTCGAGGCGCTGCCGCCGGAGATCGTCACGCCCGGCGACGTCCGGGAGGAAGCCGCCAGGATTCTCGCCGACCTGCCGTCCCCGCCGGGCTTCGACGTGTCGGTACTGGACAACGCCGGGGCCAACGATCCGTACCAGTTCGGCGCCGCGGTGGCCGGCAGGGTCACCTGCGACTGGATCGCCGAGTGGATCCGGGCCGACTCGGCCGGCGACACCCAGGCGGTCGAGCAGGCGGCGGCCGCGTTGCGCAGCAGCCACCGGTGGAAGGTGCTGCACGACATGAACGACGAGGGCGACTACCCGGAGGTCGTCTGGGAGATCGCCGACCAGGTCGCCGACGGCGATGTTCCCAGTGGGTACCAGGAGGGCCTGGGCTGCTGACCCGGGGGGCACCGGCCGGTGGCGCGGCCTCCGGCCGGTGCCACACCGACCAGACGCCACGACAGCACCAGCCCCCACCCGACGACCACGAACACGTAATCTCCGAGGGTCGATCGCGCTCACACGTGAACGCGGCCCCTCGACCGACAGGGAGCGGTTGTGCCGTACGGATACATCGCATCGATGAAGTGCACGCCGGGCCACCGCGACGAGGTGGTGGACATCCTGCTACGCGGCGTCGAGGGGCTGCGACCGATCGGCTGCCAGTTGTACGTCGTGAGCGTCTCGGACACCGATGACGTCACGATCTGGGTGAGCGAGGTGTGGGAGAGCAAGGAGCAGCACGACGCGTCCCTCCAGCTTCCCGAGACCAGGGCTGCGATCGACAAAGCCATGCCCATGCTCACCGGCGAGTTCACCGGGCAGGAGGTCACCGTCGTGGGCGGTCTCGGCCTGTGACAGGAGGAGGCCGGGTTGCCCGGTGAGCCGGCCGGCGACGGAGTGCTGTGGTTCAGCGTGCGCGGCGGTAGTGCATGGCCACCGCACCGTTGCGCATCGGCTGCGCGGAGAGCAGTTGGAGGCGACGCGTGCCGGGCAGCCCGCCCTGGTACAGCGTCGGGCCGTGCCCGACGATCATGGGCTGGACGAGCAGTCGGTACTCGTCGATCAGGTCCAGCCGGTCGAGTTCGGTCGCGAGTTTGCCACTTCCGAGCAGGACCCCGTTCGGGGTCGCGTCCTTGAGCTTCCGCACGCCCTCACCCAGATCACCGGCGATGTGGTGGCTGTTCGCCCACGGGAAGTCCTGACGCGTCGACGAAACCACGTACTTCGGCTTGGCCTCCAGCTTGACCGCCCACTCTCGGATGGCCGGCGGCGCCTCCTCGTCGCCGCGGGCGATGGCCGGCCAGGAGCCCTCCATCAGCTCGTAGGTGACGCGACCCCACAGCATCGCCCCGCTCTCGTCCATCAGCCGGGTGAAGAAGGCGTGCGTCTCGTCGTCGGCGATGCCCTCCTGATGGTCGACGCAACCATCCAGGGTCACATTGAGGCTGAAGGTGAGAAGTCCCATGACCGGCGACTCTAACGCCCACCACCGCGTCGTCAGCGGTAGGTGACCCCGGTCAGGTCCTCGGCGGCCGCCCACAGCCGCTTGCCGACGGCCGGGTCGGCGGCCTCCCGGCTGAGTCGGGCCTCGGTGACCCGGCCCCGCGTCTCCCAGAGCCCGGACGGGCCGAAGAACTGGCCGCCGCGTACACCGGGCTCGGTCGCGGCGCGCAACTGCGGCAGCGCGCCGCGCTGCACCGGCTGGGTTGCCAACAGCCCGCCCCAGGCGATCATCCGCCCGAACCGGCCACGGTGCTCCCAGGCACGCGGAGTCAGGTTGGTGCGGGTCAGACCGGGGTGGGCCAGCGCGCTGACGATCGGCGCTCCGACGGCGCGCAGGCGGCGGTCCAGTTCGACGCCGAAGATCGTGGTGGCGAGCTTGGACCGGCCGTAGGCGGTGGCTGCCCGGTAATCGCGTTCGAACATCAGGTCAGCGAAGTCCAGGTGCGCGTTCTTGTGGGTGATGGAGCTGAGACTGACCACGCGGGCTGCCCGCGCCGCGGCCAGGTTGCCGAGCAGCAGACCGGTCAGCGCGAAGTGGCCCAGCATGTTGGTGGCGAGGTGCAGCTCGAATCCGTCGGCGGAGGTGCGGCGCGGACCGAGCAGCACCACTCCGGCGTTGTTGACCAGCAGGTCGATCGCCGGGTGGTCGCCGGCCAGCTTCGCCGCGAAGGCTCGCACGGAGGCGAGGCAGGCCAGGTCCAGCTCGCGGACCTCGACGTCGCCGCCGATCCGGCGGGCGGCCTCCTCGCCGGCGCGGGTGTTGCGTACGGCGAGCACGACGTGGGCGCCGTGACGGGCCAGTTCGGTGGCGGTGACCAGGCCGAGACCCGAGTTCGCGCCGGTCACGACGGCGACCCGACCGTGCTGGTCGGGGATGCGGTCGGTGCTCCATCCGGTCATCTGCTGCTCCTGGCGGTGTCGGCGCGCTGGGGCCATCGACGTTAGGAGCGATCCGGGACGGTTCGATCGTTCTCGGTTGCCTGGGTCTGCCGGACCTACCTTCGGCGGTCCGGGCCACGGCACACTTGCGGCATGACAGGTCCCCGTCCGTACGCTCGGGAGCTCGGCGACTTCCTACGCGCTCGGCGTGGCCGGCTGCGTCCACACGACGTCGGCCTGGAGCCGGGCAGCCGGCGCAAGGTCACCGGGCTGCGGCGCGAGGAGCTGGCCCTGCTGGCCGGGCTGAGCACCGACTACTACCAGCGGATCGAGCAAGGCCGGGAGGTACACCCGTCCGACGACGTCCTGGACGCCCTCGCCGGCGCGCTCAGTCTCGACCACGAGGAACGCCGGCACCTGTTCACCCTGGCCCACGCCGCCCGCCGACCCACGCCCGCCCGCGTGCACCGCGATCCGGAGCGGGTACCGGAGGGCACCCGACGCCTGCTGCGGGTGATGGACACCCCTGCGGTCATCCTCGGCCGGCATCTCGACCTGCTCGACTGGAACCCGATGGCGCAGGCGCTCCTCGGCGACCCGGACGCCTACCCGGCCGACCGGCTCAACATGCTCCTGCTGCTGTTCGACGACACGCTGACCGGCGAGCGCAGCTGCCCGGACTGGGAGCGGCAGGCGCTGGACTACATCGGCATGATGCGTACCGCCGTCGCCACCGACCCCAGCCACCCACGCGCCACCGCGATCGTCGGCGAACTGAGCATCCGCAGCGCCGAGTTCCGGCGGCTGTGGGCGCAGCACGACGTACGCGAGTCGGTGAGCGGCAGCAAGACCTTCCGGATTCCCGAGGTGGGCGACATCGTCCTGGACTGGGACACCTATCCCCTACCGGGAAACCCCGGCCCCGTCATGCTCGTCTTCACCGCCGAGCCCGGCAGCGCCGACGCGGACCGGTTACACCTCCTGGCATCGTTGTACGCGACCCGCTCAGCGCCCACCGACACCCACCCCTGCGGAACGGACAGGCACGCTGCCGGCCCCACTCTCAACGCGACGGCCTAGCCCTGCCCGTACGACGAACCACCACTTTCACCCCACGACGTCGACGGGCGGCCGCGCGGCCCGATGACGCAGTGACCGCCAGGTCGGCAGCGCGCTCGCCAGCGCCGCCAGCAGCAGGCAGAGGCCCACCACCCCGCCTACCACCGACCACGGCACCACCAGGTCGACCGGTACACCGGCCTGCTCGGCGAGCCCGGCACGGATGCTCAGCAGGCCGACGAACGCGACAGCACCGCCGAGCAGCGCGCCGATCAGCACCACCAGGGCGGATTCCGCCGTGACCAGCCAGATGACCTGCCTGCGGGTCGCTCCGGCCAGCCGGATCAGCCGCAGGTCGGGCACCCGACCAGCAGCGGCCATCAGCAGCGTGTTCGCCACCGCGACGGCTCCGTAGCCGGCCGAGACACCGATCAGCAGCAGCGTGGCGAGCCAGACGAGACGATCCTCCGCACGGTCCGCCTCGGCCGCCCACCCGGGAACGTCGAGAATCCGTGCTCCGGCCGGAGGATCGATCCGCTCCCGGACGTACACCACGGAGGAGAGCGCCGAGGGGTCGTGCTCCCGCACCACGGACCGGGGCAGCAGCAGGTCGCCCGGGATCGAGTCGTCGGTGACGACCGCGACCACGCGCAACGACACCAGCTCCCCGTCGGCGAAGACCAGCGCGTACGGTTCGGTCGGCTGTCGGTTCGCCGAGGCGGTGAGCACCACCGTGTCGTCGCCGCCGAGGCCGCCGAGGGAGCCGGCGACGACGGTGAGCGCGCGGTTCGCGGCGGCGAAACCCGCCGGGTCCACGCCTAGTGCGGTCAGTGGCCGGTTCTCCGGCGGCGTGCTCGGGTCGCTCACAAAGACCGTGGTCGGTAGCAGGGCGGTTCCCCCGGTCGCCGCGACGGCCTGGTCCGACAGGCCGGGTGTACGGTCGGGCACGACGATCCAGCCGGCGTTCACGTTGTCGGCCCGGCCCGCCGCGTAGGCGGCCGTCGTGGTGCGCACCATGCCGGAGACCAGCACCGCGAACGCCACCGTGAGCAGTACCGGAGCGGCGATCGAGGCCGTCCGCCGGGTCGCGGTCAACGCCCCGGCCCGGACCAGCATGCCGATCGCACCGCCACGTGGACGCACCGGCACCCGCAGCATCCGCACCACCGGGCCGACGACCGCCGGGGCGAGCACCGCGACACCGGCCACCAGGGCCATCACCGCGTAGAGGGCGAACGTGGCGGCGCTGCGGGCGTCGTCGGACGTGGCGGTGCCGAGGCTGAGGGCGACCCCCACCGCGACGAGCAGTGCCCCGGTGGCGATCCGTAGCCGTCCGATCGGCCGCTGCTCCACGGCCGCCGCACGCAACGCCTCCAGCGGGCGAACGCGTGCCGCTCGACGCGACGCCGACCAGACGGCCAGCAGCGCGATCACCGGCCCGGCGGCGAGCGACACCGCGACCGGCCAGGACTCGTAGCGGACCCGGAAGGTCGCCGGCTGGAACCCGACGTCGACAAGCAGTCGACCCAGCACCGGCGCGAGCGCCGCGCCGACCAGCAGCCCGGCGAGCCCGGCCGTGACACCGACGCCGAGCGCCTCGACGTACAGGATGCGGCGGACCTGACGACCCGTGGCCCCGACGGCGCGCAACAGACCCAGCTCACGGCGGCGTTGCGCGACCGTGAAGGCGAAGGCGGAGGCGACCACGAAGACCGTGACGAACCCGGCGAGAGCCGCCGTGGCGGTGAGCACCTGCATGCCGATCCAGCGGGTGCGGGCGTCATCCCGAGGCTCCAACGCGCCACGTTCGTCGCCGGTCAGCGCCCGGCCGTCGCCACCGACGACGCCGCGAGCCGCCGCGGCGACGTCCTCGGCATCGGCGCCCGGCGCGACCAGCAGACCGATGGCCCGGACGCCGGGCGCGAGCGCGGCGGCGACCTCGTCCGCGACGTAGACGCCGGGCGCGTCGACCAGACCGGTGACGGTGTACGACTGCGGCCCTGCCGCGGTGAGCAGGGTGACCGGCCCGCCGGGAGGCAGCCCGAGCGCACGGTCGACGACCACCTCGCCGGCCTGCCGGGGTGGCTCGCCGGCGGTGAGACGGGATCCACCCAGCCGGGTGCTGGACCAGCCGTGCCCCTGGTGGGCGTCCTCTCGCTGGCCAGCGGTGGGCGGGGGCCGGCCGTCGACAAGCGCCTGGGCGTAGAAGGTCCGGTCCGGTACCGCGGCGGTGACGCCCGGCACCTTGGCCAGCATGCTGGTGAGTTCCGCCGCCCGGGCGGCCGACCAGGGCCTGGTCGGCGCGAACGATTCGGCCGGCGCACCGGCCTCCGGGCTCTGGACGACGACTGCCGCGTACGCCAGCCGGTCGGGCACCTGCGGGCGTCCGGAGGCGAGCAGCAGGGTGGCCGCCGCGACAAGTGCCACGCCGACGGCGACGACCACGAACGCGCTCACCGGCCGTCGGACGCTCAGCACGACCGCTCCCCGGTGGTTCCCGCCGGAGCCGTCTCCTGTTCGGCGATCCGCGCGGCGACGACCGCGGCGGTGATCCCGCCGGTCAGCTCGTCGACGATGCGGCCATCGGCGAGCAGCAGCACCCGATCGGCGTACGCGGCGGCGATCGGATCGTGGGTCACCATCACCACGGTCTGCCGGTGGTCGTCGACGAGTGCGCGCAGCAGCCGAAGGATCTGCCGGGACGCGGCGCTGTCCAGTGCCCCGGTCGGTTCGTCGGCGAAGACCACCGCCGGACGGGTGATCAACGCCCGGGCCACGGCGACGCGTTGCTGCTCGCCGCCGGACAGTTCGCTCGGCCGGTGCCCGGCCCGACCGGTCAGTCCGACGGCGTCGAGCGCGGCGGTGACGTCCCGGGCCGAGGGACGCCGCCCGGCCAGACGCAGCGGCAACTCGACGTTCTGCGCCGCGGTCAGCGTGGACACCAGGTTGAACGCCTGGAACACGAAGCCGATCCGCTCGCGGCGCAGCCGAGTCACCTCGTCCTCGCCCAGTTCGTCCAGGCGCCTGCCGTCGATGATCACGGTCCCCTCGGTGGGCCTGTCCAACCCGGCGGCGCAGTGCAACAGGGTGGACTTGCCCGAGCCCGACGGGCCCATCACCGCGGTGAACGTGCCGCTGGCGAAGCTGGTCGTCACGTCGTCGAGCGCGGTCACCCGGCGCGCGCCGGTGCCGTACCTGGCGCTCAACCCGGTCAGGATCACCGTCTGTGTGGTCATGACCGCCAGGGTGCCGGCTCCGGCGGGTGCCGGGCGTCGTGCCGGAGCGGACACTTTCCGGTCCGCCCCGGAGCGGATCCGGGATCCCGGAACGCACCCGACGTCCTGCCTGAGGATGACCACCCGCGGGTGGACGCGCCCGGTCCAGGCGGCCGATACGCTCGGGCAGGTGACCGCCTTCCTGCTGACCCGGCGGCTCCGGCCGGCGGAACTGGCCACCGTGGACGTGGTACTCGCCGTGGCGGTCGGCGGGCTGCTCGGCCCGTACGCGGCGTTGGAATCGCCGCTGCGCGGTGGCGTGCACGAACCGCTGTGGGTGTCGGTGCTCGTCGGGATGGCCCTCGGGCTGCCGCTGGGCGTCCGGCGCCGATGGCCGATCACGGTCGCCGTCGTGATCAGCTGTGTCGCCGCCGTTGCCCTGGTCAGCGGCGTGGTTCCCAACTACGCCGCCGCCGCGCCCGGGCTCGCCGTCGGACTGTCCGTCTACTCGGTGGCCGTGTCGACGAGCACGCACCGGTCGGTGCTCTGCGCCGCCGGTTGTCTCGCGCTGGTGAGCATCGCGCTGATATTCACCGAGAGTGATCTCTGGTCGCGGACCGGCGCGGTCGGCTACGCCGCCGTCATGGTCGTGCCTGCCGGGATGATCGGCTGGCTGGTCCGGGAGCGCCGTGCCCTCGCCGTCCGTCAGGGCGAGCACCTGGTCCGCCAGGCCGCCGCCGAGGAGCGGTTACGGGTGGCCAGGGAACTGCACGACGTGGTCGCGCACACGCTCAGCCTCATCGTGGTGAAGGCGGCCGTCGCCAACCACGTCGCCGAGACCGACCCGCGCGAGGCGGGAGCCGCCCTGAAGGTGATCGAGGAGACCGGTCGCAACGCGTTGACCGACGTCCGCCGGGTGCTCGGTGTCCTGCGCGAGGACACCCCGTACGCCCCGCAACCCGGACTGGACGAGTTGCCCGCGCTCGCCCGGCAGGCCGCGATCGGCGGTGTCGACGTCCGTCTCGACGTGCGACGGGACGAATCAGCCGAAGCGGTGCCGGAGTCGGTGGGTCTGGCCGTGTACCGGATCGTGCAGGAGGCGGTGACGAACGTGGTGAAGCACGCGGCGCCGGCCACCTGCCGGGCGACGGTGATCGTCACCCCTGGCGAGGTCAGGGTCGAGGTGACCGATGACGGCCGCCGGCCGGTCGCCACCGTCGGTGAGGGGCACGGGATCATCGGCATGCGGGAACGGGTGGCAATGCACGGCGGCGAGTTCCACGCCGGTCCACGCTCCGGCGGCGGCTTCGTGGTGACGGCCGGGCTGCCCTACCGGGTGACCGCGTGATCCGGGTGCTGATCGCCGACGACCAGGCGCTGCTGCGTGGCAGTTTCCGGCTGTTGGTCGATTCGACACCGGACCTCGTCACCGTCGCTGAGGCGGACACCGGCGCAGCGGCCGTGGCGCTGTCTGCCGAGCACCGGCCGGACGTGGTGCTGATGGACGTACGGATGCCGGAGATGGACGGCATCGAGGCGACCCGACGGATCTGCGGCGACCCGACGGGCGTCGGCACCCGGGTCGTCATCCTCACCACCTTCGACCTGGACGAGTACGTCTACGGGGCACTGCGCGCCGGAGCCAGCGGGTTCCTGCTCAAGGACACCCCGCCGACGGATCTGCTGGCCGGCATCCGGGTGGTGGCCGCCGGCGAAGGGCTGCTCGCGCCGACGGTGACCCGCCGGCTGATCGACGAGTTCGCGCGTCGACCCGAGCCGGCCCGGCCGCTGCCGCGACGGCTGGAGGCGGTGACCGAGCGGGAACGGGAAGTGCTCACGCTCATCGCCCGCGGCCTGTCCAACGCGGAACTGGCCACCTACCTCAATCTCAGCCCGGCCACCGTGAAGACGCACGTCGGCCGGCTGTTGACCAAACTGGCGGTACGTGATCGGGCGCAACTGGTCATCGTCGCCTACGAAACGGGCCTGGTGCAGCCGAGCGGCCCACGCTGAGAAGATTTCCGGAACGTTTCCGGAAGTTGTTGACAGTGCGGCCGGTCGATATCGAGACTGACCGTCCGGGGCATGCACCCACGTCGATCGATGACGTCCGGCACCAAGGAGGGACCCGTGCACAGCGACCTGCGGCACCGTAGAAAGGTTGCTCGAACAGCTCTGCCGACGGCGGTGCTGTTGCTGATGGGCAGCGCTGTGGTGGTTCAGTCCAGCGCCCCGGCCGTGGCCGCCGAGACCACGCTGCGGGCCGCAGCCGCCAAGGCCGGGCTGTTCTTCGGCGTCGCCGCCTCACCCAACCGGCTCTACCCGATCGTCGGGCAGGAGTTCAGCCAACTGACGCCCGAGAACGACATGAAGCCGGACCGGATCGCCACCTCCAGCGGCGGGCTGCAGAACACCAGCGGCGCGGACACCTTGGTCAACCACGCCCAGAGCAACAACATGCTGGTCCGCGGCCACACGCTGGTCTGGCACTCGCAGGCCGGCGCGTTGCAGGGTGCCAGCCAGGCGACGTTGAACACCTTCATCGGCAACGCCATCAACCGCTGGGGCAGCAGGATCGCCTACTGGGACGTCGTCAACGAGGCGTTGGAGGACAACAACACCGGCCGGCGGCGCAACCAGTGGCCGCACACCATGAACCGGGACGCCAACGGCGACGGTGACTTCTTCGACGCCGGCGACACCGACGTCATCCGGGACTCGTTCATCCGGGCCAAGCAGGTCGTGCAGGCCGGCGGGCTGACCACCAAGCTCTGCATCAACGACTACGACGTCGACGGCCTGACGGTCCAGGGCGGCACCCCGAACCGCAAGGCCGACGCCCTGTACGACATCGTCCGCAACTACCGGCAGTACATCGACTGCGTCGGGTTCCAGGCACACTTCAACGACAACCCGAACAGCATCATCACAAACGATCTCCAGGCCAACATCCAGCGCTTCGCCGACCTCGGCGTCGAGGTGCACATCACCGAGCTGGACATCGACGACGACCTGAGCAACAACGACATCGGCGCGGGGCAGGCGGAGAACTACCGCAAGGTCGTCCGGGCCTGCCTGAACGTCGCACAGTGCACCGGCATCACGGTCTGGGGCATCTCCGACAGCGAGTCGTGGCGCTCCTCGGAGCGGGGCCTGCTGTTCACCGGCGGCAACGGCAGCTACCAGAAGAAGGCCGCCTACCACGCGGTCCTCGACGAGCTGAACAAGGGCCGCAACCCCACCCCGCCGTCGACCACGCCGCCGGTGACGCCGTCCGTCCCACCGACCACGCCGCCGGTCGATCCGACCACGCCACCGCCGCCGACCACCCCACCCCCGCCGACCACGCCGCCGCCGGCCACCGGGTGCTCCGCGACGGTCTCGCTGAACTCCTGGACCGGTGGCTTCGTCGCCACCGTCAGGGTCACCGCCGGCACCGCGCCGATCAGCGGATGGAGCGTCCAACTCACCCTGCCCTCCGGAGCCAGCGTCACCAACGCCTGGAACGCCAACCGCTCCGGCAGCAGCGGCACCGTGCAGTTCAGCAACGTCAGCTACAACGGCTCGGTGAACGCCGGCCAGTCCACCGAGTTCGGCTTCCAGGGCGTCGGGACCGCCACCGGCCTGACCCCGGTGTGCACCGCCGCCTGAGCACGACCCGTGCTGGACGGCCGGCCGGCGTGCCGGTCGTCCAGCACAGGCAAGGCGGTGGTGACCACTCCGATGCTGGCGCGGCCCGGACGTCACGTCCGGTCTGCCGGCGTTTGCGGCGCCGCGCCGAGGGAACCCGACGAAGGTATCCCCGGAACAGGAGGACCATCGTGGGTGACTTCATGAACAAGGCCAAGGACTTCGCGGACAAGCACGACAAGCAGGTCGACCAGGGGCTGGAGCGGGCCGGTGACATGGCCAACAAGCGCACCGGCGGCAAGTACGACCAGCACATCGACAAGGGCGTGGACCAGGCCCAGGCGCGTACCGGCGAGGGCGACCAGGTGCGCTGACCGGCAACGCCGATCCCGGGTCGCCCCGAAGGGTGACCCGGGATCCGGATTTCCGGCGGTCGGGCCAGGTCGACGTCGACCGTCGGCGGCGGGACCTGACGCGGCGCGGGTACCTGGCCGCGACCGGCTGGTGCGGCGACGGGGATCCGGGCGCGGAACGCCACCGGCTCAGTCGGCCTGATCCGCCACCTCCAGTGCCGCCCGGTAGCCGACGTGCTGCACGACGATGTCCACGTCGAGCGCGGACTGCACCGCCCGGGCGACGTCCTGCCGGACCGTCGCGAGCGCCTTGGTGCCGAGGTCGGTCAACCAGGCGCGCAGCAACAGCAGACGAAGTTCCGAGGCGGCCAGTTCGGCCACCTCCAGCCGGCCTGCCTGCTCCGCGCGGGCCAGCAGGCGCTCGGCGAGCAGAGCCGGCGCGTCGATTTCGCGGTCGACGAGGCACAGCACCAGCCGGTGCTGTTCCATCCGCGCGGCCAGCGCGTCGGCGACCAGCACCACTCCCGCTGACGCCCAGTGCCGTACCACCGGGTTGTGCCGGCTCACCGCTACCATCAGTGGGCTCAGCTCGTGCCCGTCGGCCTGACGGCGCAGTTCGAGCAGGTAGCTGGCGGTTAGTGCCTGGAGCCGGCGTTGCGCACGCTGCACCGGGTTGAGGGCGGCCACCCGCCGCACTCCCCCGGACAGTGGACGCAGGGACCGCAACGCCCGCTTGGGCGAGTCCTCGAACGCATCCACCACATCCTGCTCCAGCTCGGCGCGCTCCTCGGCGGTGAGCGCCTCGCCGGCGAGGAACTCGGCGAACGCGACCGTCTCCGCCAGGTGGCCACGGGTCAGCCGGTAGCCCCGAGCAGCCGCGACGACCGTGGCCGCCTCCGTGGAATCGAGCGACACGTCGCCACCCGGAAAACCGCTCGCCTGCTCCAGCCAGTGCTCGGTGGCCAGTGGGGTGCCGGCCCACCGGCGGGCGGCGTCACCGCGGGCCTGCTCGGCGTCGAACATCGGTGTCGCGCCACCTGCGGGCGCGGCGCTGACCTGGGTGGACATGGTGACCTCCGAAGGCCGGTGAGGTGGGATGTGCCGGACCGGACGGCCCGCACATCCCGCATTCGCCGGCCACCCGCTGCGCGGTTCCCGGCGCGGATGGGGGAACCGGTCCGTGCCGCCACGGCGAACCCCGGCTGTCGTGACCCTCGCCTGGGGACGCGTTGGGGGAAGGAGCCGGACGATGGCGTACGTCGGTATCGACAGTCAGGGCGCACGGACGCTGGGCGGGGTGCTACGCGACACCGCGACCCGCGCGGAAGCGGTACGGCGCCAGGTCGTCGGCGCGCTCAACCTCGCCGAGTTGACCAGCCAGGCACCTCTGCAGCTCGCCCTCGTCCAGGACGGGTTCGCCACCCTCGGCGCCGGGGTCATCGACAAGGCCGACCTCGCCGAGCAGTTCGCGACAGACCCCCGGGGGGTGGCCACCGGCCTCGGTGCGACCACCGCCGAACTCGGCAGTGTGCTCGGTGCGCTGCTCGGATTCGCCGGCCCCCGGGATCTACGAGCCTTCCTCGTCGGCCTCGCCCCGACCGGCAGGAACGCGGCGCTGGACGCGGCGCTCGCTCGCCTGTCGCCGGTCCTGGTGCCGGCGCTGCTGGCCGGGCAGCGACCCGACCTTCCCGCCGAGCTGCTTCCCGACCTGCGAGTGCTGGCCCTCGCGCTGGGCATCGAACACGTCGGACCGCCGGTGCCGCCGCCGGACGGGGAGCAGGCCGGTCGCGGCTTCCTCGGCCTGTTCCGGCGTCGGGCCGAGCAACGCACCACCGAGGTGTTCTGGCAGGACTTCTGGTCCGACGGACGAACTGTCGACGACGTGTTGGCCGACCCGCAGCGACTGCTGGACTGGGTCGCCGGCACCGTCGAGCTGGACCACCGTCTCGCCCGCGCGGCCGACCTGCCGCGACTGGGCGACGTGCTGGCCACGCACGACTTCGCCACCGCCGAGACCGCACCGGCAGAGCTGGCCGCGAAGATCACCGCCGCCGAGATCGAGTTCGCGGCGATCGCCGACTGGCTGCCCGCCCACCTCGTGGGCCGGGACACCACCGCGCCCGATGACACGCAACTCGAGCAGACCCTGACCTTCGCCGCACGGGTCGGCTGGACCGACCCCGGTGCCGCGGCGGCGACCCCGGCGGCCCGGTTCGCGGCCGCGGTGGCGTTCCTGCGCGCCAACCGGATGGTGCAGAGCGCGCTGCTGCCCACCGGGTTCGAGGGCGACACCGAACCGACGGCGTTCTTCAACGAGGCGGGCATCGACGTCGTCCTGCGGTTCGGCCGCACGGCAGGGGCCATCGACGAGTCGTTCACCGTCGGCCTGGCCGGGCTCGTGGACCAGGCGATGACCGCCGCCGGGGTCGATCTGGGCAGCGCGACACCCATCGAGCTGACCCAGCCGGTCCAGCAGCAGCTCTTCGCGCTGGTCGCGAGTCAGATCCCCCGCTCGATGGCCCAGTCGCCGACCGTCCAGGCCCAGTTCGTGGGCGCGCTGAGCTACCTGCGCGGCGCGGCCGACGGGCCGCGGTTGCGCGAACGCGTCAACCGGGTGGTCGCGGCCTTCCGGTCGCTGGCCGTCGTCGGAGCACCGGCGCTCACCGAACGTGAGCTGACCGCCGTGGTGGGTGGCAACGTCGTGGACGCACTCGGCCGGGGTCGGCTCCGGATGCGCAGCCGGGACGCCGTCGAGCGCAGCCCCGAGTTCCTGATCCTCGCCCGCCAGTGGGGCATCCCCGGTGGCCGCGGTCAGGACCTCGGCAAACACAAGCTCTCCATCACCTTCGACGACCTCGGGGTGCTGACCGACATCAGCCGGCGGAAAAAGAAGAAGAAGGGTTTCCTGTCCCGGGTCTTCGACACCGTCAAGTCGATCGGCAAGGCCATCGTGACCGCCTGGAAGGACAACCCGTTCAAGGCGATCTTCCAGATCGGCAAGATCGCGCTCGGGGTCGCCAGTCTCGTCGTACCCGGCCTACAGGCCGTCGGGATCGCCACCCTGGCGGCCAACGCGGTGGAGGCGGTGAGCCACGCCATCGACGGCAACTGGCTGGGCGCCATCGGCGCGGGCCTGTCCGCCTTCACCGCCGGCGCCGACCTGCTGGGTACGGCGGCCGGGGCGGCGAAGCTGGTGGGGCAGAGCAGCATCGCAGGCGGTCTCTTCGACGCCGGCACCACCCTCGACGTGCTGCGCAACGCCAAACGCGCCTTCGACATCGGTGCCTCGGTGTTCCAGGCGTCCCAGGCGAAGACGGTGGTCGGTGCGATAACCGCGGGGCTCGGCGCCGCCGGCAGCGTCCTGGGCAACGGCGGACCACTGCTGGCGAGCCTCGACCTGATCGACCGGAACCTCGCATTCGACCTGGTGCGGCTCGGTACGTCCGTACGGGACGTCGCCCGTCTCGTGACCCCGGCAGCCGGCGTGATCCAGGCTCTCGACCGAGGCGACGCGCTGGCCGCGTTCGGCAACGGCCTCTCGGTGGTCTCCGCCGGGGCCGCGGCACTGCTGAACCCCAGGGGTGTCCTCGGTGACCCGAAAACCGTCGCCGGAACGGCGTTCGACTTCGACCTCAAGACCCGTACCGACCTGGCCGACCTGGCGAAAGGCACCGGGATCGCGGCGAACCTGGCACAGGCCGTCGCCGCGGTCGACGCGGGGCGTCCGTTCGCCGCCGGCCAGGCACTCGCCCAGGCACTGCGGATCATCCGCACCGCGCCGCCGGCCGGGCCGGACGCGGCCGTGATCGCGCAACGCGTCGCCGAGGTGGGTGTGGTGCTGGAAGGCGTGTTCCGGGGCGTCGACCCGAGGCTGGCCGCCCCGGTCGTGCTGCAGCGGCTCCGCGACGTGCTCGACGCGCTGAGACCGACCGGCGTAGCCGGCGGTCCCGCCACCGGGGGAGAGTCGCTCGTCCTGTCTGCCGGCGCGACCACGACGTCCGCGGCGCCCACGAGGTTCGGCGCACTGCCAGGATCGGCTGGGACGACTCCACCGAGCGGCGCCCCGGCAATCAGCACCCTGGCGGGCGGGGCCGGGGAGAGCACCCTGGCGGGCGGGGCCGGGGAGAGCACCCTGGCGGGCGGGGCCGGAGCAGACACGCTCGGCGGTGGGTTCGTCCTGGCACAGGCCACCGGTGGTCCCGCCGCCGGGCAGCCGACCATGACGTTGCCCGGCTCGACGACTCCGATACCGCTGCAGCCGGGAATGCAGTTCATTCCGCCAGGTGCGACGGTCGTGGGTCCCGATGGCACCGTGTACGGCGGCGACAGTGGACTGGGGCCGGATTCGACACCCGGCGCGATGAGCGTCCCGGGTGGCATGGCCCCAGCCCCGGGACGGCTCAAGCAGCTCCCCGGCGGTTACCTGCTCTTCTTCCTCGACCGTCCCGAGGACATGCCGCAGAGCCGGTTGGACGAACTGGACGACTCGGCCATCGGTGGTGGGACGCGCCTGGCCAGTCTGGCCGGTGCGTCGCTGCTCGGCGGTCCCACCGGCGACCTGCTCCTCACCGCCACCGCCAGCACGTCGGAGGAGCCGGGTCGGATCAACCTTCCCGAGGATCTCGGTCGTGGCGCGGAATCGCCGTTCCACGTCCCGCTGCCGGTCGAGCCACCGTTGCATCCCATCGGGCAGTTGTTCGTGCCGCCGGCCGGCGACCCGTCCTTCGTCTGGGCGGCGCCGCAGAACCCGGCGTTCGTCGCCAACCACGTCCTCGACGGCGGCGCGCGGACCAAGGAGTCGATCCTCAACATCGTGGGCTGGGGCGCCTCCGCGCAGGGGCCTCACCGGGCGTCCGAGTCGGTCTACGTGGGGGTCCGCAACGGTGTGCTCCTGATCGACAATGACACGGCCCCGGTGGACGGTCTCACCATCGGCGGCATCGCCGGCATCTCCTACCAGGCCGGCCACCACGGCCTGGTCACCTCGATCGCCGGCGAGGTGAATCTCGGCCCGATCCTGGATCTGCGGCTACCCACCGTCGCCCTCGACGGGATGGCCGCGGTGAACATCCCCTTCATCGGCGCCGTCGGGTTCCGGGCCAACAGCGACGGGTTCCGGCTCGCCGAGCAGAGCGATTTCGCCGACGGCTTGGCCACCGGCGCGGGCGCGCTGGTCAGCGTCAAGTACCCGGTCAGCGGCGACCTCGCGGTGGAACGCATCGCCGAACTCGCCGGTGTGTCCACCGCGGACGTGCTCGTCGCACAGCAGGCGCCGCCAGGCAGCCTGCTGGCCTTCGACGTACGCGACGAGTTCCGGTCACCGTTCGACCCCGCGTTCGCCGACCGGCCCGGTTTCCCGGCCCCGGACGTCCGGCCCGGGAGCGACCTCGACCTCGATCTCCACAGTGGCCTGCCGGACGGCTTCTCCGTCGACTCCGGCCGGGCGTACGTGCCGCCACCGGACGACCTCTACCGCTACGGCACCGTGACAGCGACGGACCGGGCCGGCTGGGACGACATCTCCGAGCACGAACTGCCCGACCTGTACCACACCGCCTACGACACCATGATCGGACTGGGGGCACCCGAGGGCACCACCGTGGACTTCGGGCTCGACGACGACTTCTGGGCCCAGACCCAGCCCTCGACAACGTACGACGACGGTGCGCCGACGCTGCTGGGACCGGCGTTCGACACGTTGACCTGGGATCCGCAGCTGGAGTCGGTGCCTGGGATCGCCATCAGCGACGACGAGTTCGCGCCGCTGGACCTGGATGCCGACGACGGCTGGTCGGACTGGTGAGCCAGGGAACCGAAACGGTGCCCGGCGGCGAATGCAGACGACCGAGGCGACACCGGTCGCCCGGGAAGAACACATCGGGAGGAAGCAGCCATGAACGTCGGAATGCTCGGCGGCGACGTCGCCCAGATCCAGCAGCACGCCATCGCGTACCGCAGCCTCGGTGACAACCTCGCCGCCTGTGGTGGCAACGTCGTCTCGACGACGGACAGTGCGGTCGCCGGCCTCCAGGAGCAGATCACCAACGCCCAGACCGCCGTGGTCTCGGCGCTGATGGCGGTCAGCCAGGAGTCCCGCTCGGTTACCACGAGCTTCGGCGGCGTCCAGTGGACCGGCGCCAACCGGGCCCAGGCCGAGGAGGTCGGCGTGGAGCTCGACGCACGGGTCAACGAGACGACGGTACGCGTCCAGGAGATCTTCGAGACCTTCCGGGCCGACCTCGCCCGCCTCGGTGGCGAACTGAACGAGGTGGCCACCCAGTTCAACGCCGTCGCGGTGGCGGCCGGCGAGTCGGCCGGATCGCTGGGCCAGGCGATGGACGCGCAGGCCGTCCAGCTCGACGAGATCATGAACACCGGGATCACCCGGGTCTGAGTGGTGGGTCGCCGTGCCGGGGGCCGGGGTTGGTCTTGACGCCCCGGCCCCGCGCAGTGACCGGCACCGGAAGGGAGCGTCGAAGTGCCATTCGCGGAGGACTACGAGGCCGCGGCGAGCGTCCTGGACGCGGCAGCCCAGATGGCCGGCACGCTCATGGAGCCGGCGCGGGCGGCGATCGGCGCGGGCTCCATGATCGGTGGTCAGTTGACCGACATCGTGACCGACGAGCTGGACGCCGCGGCCACCATCCTCGACCAGGTCGCCACGGAGCTGACCCAGCTCGCCGTCACCTGCCGGGAGCGTGCGGAGACCTGTCGCGAGGCCACGGCGGCCGAACGTGACTACACCGCCGCGTACGAGGAGTACCGCGCCGAGTTGCGGGACCGGCAGGGGCTGCCGGAGCCGGGCGACCCGCCCCCGGCACCCCAGCCGCCGCCGGCACCACCGGTGTGGGCCAACATTTGAACGAGCGGCGGAGCTGTCCTGCTGGCGCGGTCACCGGTAGCGGTGGACCGCGCCAGCCTGCTGGGGTCAGGAGTCCAGTGCCGCCGTCAGCACCACCAGGCCGGACGGGGTCGGCGGCGCTCCCTCCGTCTGGAGGGTGACGCTGAAGGTGGTGTAGTCGGCGATGTCCACCCCACTCCACAGCTCGATGGGCACGCCGCTGCGGCGCTCGTGGAAGGAACCGATCGGTACGGTGCCGCGCGGTCCCTTGAGCCACGCCGCGTAGTAGGAGCCCGGGGCCGCCGCGGGCAGACCCACCGGCTCCAGCACGATGGATGCCCCCGACGGGGTGTCCACGACGGACACCTTGCCCCGCGCCGCCGGGGCCAGGTCCGTACCGGCGGCGGCGTAGACGTCGGCGTGCGGCTGCGGGTCGAGCATCCGGTCGACCGCCAGCACACCAGCGGTGAACACCGCGGCACCGAGGGCGGCGGCGGGCAGCGCCCAGGTGAGCCGGCCCATCCGGGGACGCCACCACGCCGGTTGCCACCACCGCGGGCCGGGGTCCGCCGGGGCTACCGGGGTGGCCGCGCCGCCCGTCGGAGGCCCGGTCGCGGCCGGCGGCTCCGGCGCGGGCACCGCCTCGGGCACGGCCCGCGGCTCCGGCGCGGAACGCGGCTCGGGCACCGGTTCGGCGACGGGCTGCTCGGCGGCGTGCGCCCGTACCCGGCTGAGGATGCTGTCCCGGAGTGCCGGCGGTGGACCGGACGCCCAGGTGGTCTCGGCGCGCAACTCGGTGGCCACGGCGGCCAGCAGGGCGGGGTCGGCGCTCTGCGCCGCCGCCTTCTTCCGCCCCGGGGTGCGCCTCGCGTGCCGGTCGAGGTGCCCGGTCAGCAGGTCCACGAGCTGATCGTCTGCGCCCCCGTCGGTCTGTGGTGCGGTGCTCACCCGTCGCTCCTCCCCTCGCTGCCCGCTCTACCGATTGTTGTTCGTCCCCCGGTGCCGGTCTGGTTCGCTCCGTCGTCCAGCTGCGGTGGATCCCTGACGTGGGCGAGCAGTTCGGCCAGCCGCCGGTGCGCCCGGTGCGAGCGCGACTTGACCGTGCCCAGTGGTAGGTCCAGCCGTTGGGCGATCTGCGCGTGGGTCAGGTCGTCGAAGAACGACAGCCGGATGATCTCCCGCTCGTGCTCGGCGAGCTGACGCAACGCCTCCTGCACCGTCCAGGACAACCATGCCACGTCCAGGTCGGGTGCCTCCACCACCGCGTCCTGCTCGGCCTCGTGGCCACCCCGGGTGGGACGCAGCTCGCGGCGGATCAGGTCGAGCGCCGTGTACCGCGCGATGGTCAACAGCCACGGACCGAGCTCCCGCTCCGGGTCGTACGTCGACGCCGATTTCCACGCCCGGATGAACGTCTCCTGGAGTGCTTCCTGCGCGAGGTGGTCGGCGCGGGTGACCGTCATGGCGACCGCCCACACCGAACGCGAATAGCGGTCGTAGACCTCGCCGAGCGCATCGGCATCCCCCGCCCGGAACCGCACGAGTACGGCGGGCGGCAGCTCGCGCCGCCCGTCCCCCGATTCCGGTGGTTCCGCCGACGAGCCGGACACGGCTGTCGCACCCGGCGCAGATCTCTCGGCCACCGATCCACGATACGCAACCGATCGCGCCACGTGAATCTGCCGAATCTCGCGCCGACGGGAACCGTCGGCGGGTCCGGCGGCGAACGATGGTCATGAGGCTCAGCGTCCGCATCGAAGAGCAGCCGGCCCACGACCCGGCCGGCCCAGGGTCGCGCACCCGGGACGTCCGCCTGGTCACGGCCGCCCCGGACGTCACCGTCGGCGACCTGCTCGACCACCTGGCCGGACCGCTCACCGCCCGGGTCGCCGCCGGTGAGCTGACCATCGAGGTGGACGGCACGGAGGTTCCCGGTGCCACCCGGCTCGCGGACCTGCCGCTGTGGGCCGGTTCGGAGCTGAGCGTGCGGCCGGCGGCACCGGGTACGCCGGCCGGCCCGTCGGGCGGCGGGCCGGTTGGGCGGCCGGTCGTCGAGCTGAGCCGGGTGGCCGGGCCCGACAGTGGCCAGAGCATCGCACTCGACCACGGCACGTTCGCGATCGGACGCCGCCGACCGGCCGGGCTGGATTTCGGCACCGTGACCCGAGCGTTGGTGCACATCGAGACGACCGATCAGGTGCGGGTCGCCGCCGTCGACGACGGCTGCCCCGTACGGGTCGACGGACGCGACCTCACCGACGACGAGTCCGACGCCGATCTGCACGACGGCAGCTACCTCCGGCTCGGCGACACCGCCTTCCGGGTGGCGCCCCCGGCCGAGGTGCCCTCGCCCCCACCGTGGCCCGCACCGTGGACCGGCGAGGCCCCGGGGGGTCGCGAGCCGCTGATTCGTACGCCCCGAGTGGCCACCACCGCGCCGGCCGAGCAGGTACCGGTGCCGGCCGCGCCGGCACCGGTCGCCACCCCCGCGCCGCTGTCCTGGCTGCTGCTCATCGCGCCGCTGCCCATCGGCGTGGTGATGGCCTTCGTGTTCAGTCCGTTCTTCCTGGTCATGGTCGCCATGACTCCGTTGATGGCGCTGGCCCGCTGGGTCGAGTCCCGGCATCGCGCCAAGAAGGACACGATCCGGTTGGCCCGGGAGTCGGCGGCGGCCGTCCAGCGGTTCGGCACCGACCTGGACGCCACCCGCACCGCCGTGGCGGCAGCGGCCCGCGCGGCCTACCCGGGGCTGGCCGGCCTGGTGCGCCGGGCGGTGTCGGGTCGAGGGCTGTGGGAGGTGCGCCCGGGCGACGCGGACGAGCTGCGGGTGGTCATCGGCGTGGGTGCCCGACCCTGGTTTCCGGAGCTGGGCCGCCGCGGCACCGAGGAACTGACCGGCCGACCGGAGCTGGGCGAGGCGCTCGCCGAACGGTCCCGGTTGCCGGACGTACCGATCCACGTCAACCTGCGTGACCGCACCGGACTGGGCGTCGTGGGCACCGCCGCGCACCGCGCCGCCGCCGCGGTCGTGCTGGATCTGGTCACCCGGCACGGACCGGCCGACCTGGCGGTGGCTCTGGTCGTGCAGCCGGACCGGCTGGCCCGCTGGGACTGGCTGAAGTGGCTGCCGCACCTCAGCGGTGACGACGGGACGCTGCGGGTCGCCGCCGACCCGGCCACCACCGAACAACTACTCACCCGGCTGGCCGCCGACACCGCACCGCCGTCGCGCACCGCACTCATCGCGGGTGGGGCCGGCACGGAGCGGACCGGTGCCACGCACACCGTCGTCGTGGTCGACGGCGACGACCTGGTGACCGGGCGCGTCGCGTCGATGCTGGGCCGGCTCGCCCGCGGCAGCGGCCGGACACTCGTGGTGAGCGGACACACCGAACGCCTGCCCTCGGTGTGCCAGTGCTTCCTCGAACTGACGCAGGACGGCACCGCCGACCTGACCGACGCGGTCACCGGCGAGCGGACGCCGGGCCTGCTCGCGGTGCGGGCCGCCGACCAGGTCTGCGCTCCGGCGTCCCGGGCGCTGGCCCGCTGGACCGACCCGGAGCAGGCGGTCGCGGCGGCCATGCTGCCGTCCCACGCCCGCCTGGTGGACCTGCTGCGGACCGTGATGTCGGGCCCCGACGGGCTGGGACAGCCGGTCGAGGACCTCGACCCGCTGTCGGTGGGTGAGTGGTGGCGACGCGGCACCTGCGGGATGCAGGCCACCATCGGGCTCACCGAACACGGTCCGCTGACGGTGGACCTGCACCGCGACGGACCGCACGGTCTGGTGGTGGGCACCACGGGCGCGGGCAAGAGCGAGTTCCTGCGTACGGTGGTGGCCTCGCTGGCGTGCGCGCACTCGCCGGACGCGCTCACCTTCCTGCTCGTCGACTTCAAGGGCGGCGGCGCCTTCGACGCCTGCGCCGCGCTGCCGCACACCGTCGGGCTGGTCACCGATCTCGACGAACACCTCGCCGCGCGGGCGCTGCGCTGCCTACGGGCCGAGCTGCGGCACCGGGAGCGACGCCTGCGCGAAGCCGGCGTCAGCGACATCGATGACCTGGTGGCTCCGGACCCGCCGCTGCCGCGGCTGCTCATCGTGATCGACGAGTTCGCCACGCTCGCGGTGGAACTGCCCGGCTTCCTCGGCGCGCTGGTCGACGTGGCGCAGCGGGGTCGCAGTCTCGGCATCCACCTGCTGCTCGCGACCCAGCGACCGCAGGGCGTGGTGGACGGCAAGATCCGGGCCAACACGAACCTGCGGGTGGCGTTGCGCGTCCAGGACGAGGCGGACTCCCGTGACGTGCTGGGCACCCGGCAGGCGGCCGACATCGACCGGCACCGGCCGGGCCGCGCCTACGTCCGGCTCGGCGCCGGCGAGGTGGTCGGGGTGCAGACCGCGTTGGTCTCCGCAGCGACTCGACGAGGACCACGCGCACGCATCGAGGTCGCCCCGTTCGCACTGCTGACCGAGCAGGTGACGGACGTGCGGGAGGACCAGCCCGACGGCGTACCGACAGATCTCGAAAGGTTGGTGAGCGTGCTGACGCAGGCCGCCGAGCGGGGTGGTTACCCCCGGCCGCGGGTGCCCTGCCCGCCACCGCTGCCGCAGCAGGTGGACGCCTGGAGCCTGGCCGCCGACATCGGCGCCACCGCGGATGGTCCGCTTCCGGTTCCGCTCGGCCTGGTGGACCTGCCCGACGAACAACGCTCCGACGTGTGGTGCTGGGCGCCCGAGGCGGGTGGGACGTTGGTGCTCGGTGCCGACGCGACCGCCACCGGCGCGGTGCTCGCCACCGCCTGCCTCTCCCTCGCCCGCCACCGCGCCCCCGACCGGCAGCGGATCTTCGTGCTGGAGGGACTCGGCACCGGCCTGGGGGCGCTGGCCGGCCTGCCGCACGTGAGCGCGGCAGTCGGCGTCGACGACAGCGAGCGCCTCGCCCGGGTACTCGACCAAATGGATGCCGAGATCGCCCGCCGGCGGGTGAGCCGGGCGGCCTCACCCGACGTCCTGCTCGTGGTGGCCGGCTGGGACGCGCTTGTCGAAGGGGCCGAACGGACCGGCGTCGGTGAGGTCGGCGCACGACTGGAGCGGCTGCTGCGCGACGGCGCACCCGTCGGGATCCGGCTGCTCATCTCGGCGTCGCACGACCGCGGCGTACCCGGTCGGGTGCTCGCCCAACTGCCCACGAAGCTGTGTCTACGCCTGGCCGACGCCAACTCGTACACGGGGCTGGGTCTGCGTGCCCGGGATGTGCCCGAGCTGACCGGCCTGCGGGCCATCGACCTGCAGACCCGGCGCGAGGTCCAGATCGGGCGGCACTGCGACGCCCGGCCGGGGGCGCTCGCCGACGCGGTGGCCCGGGTCGTCGCCGACTACCCGGACGCGGTTCCCGCGCCCACCGTCACGGTGCTGCCCGAACTGGTGCCCGCCGGTGAGGTGCTGTCCTCGTCCGCGGCGGGCGGGCCGGTCTGGCGGCTCGGCATCGGCCGGCACTACCGCGACCTCAGCGTCGCCACGCTCGCGCTCGGCCCGGGCATGCACGCGGTGGTGGCTGGTCCCGCCGGCAGCGGTCGCACGGGTACGCTCCGGCTGCTCGCCACCGCCGCCCGCGCCAGCGCACCCGACGCCCGCGTACTCGTGGTGGCCGCCGACCCGGACGCCTGGACCGGCACCCAGGGCACCGAGGTGAGCGGCTCCTTCAGCGGGTTGACCAGCCAGCCGAGCACGGGACGGGCACTTCTGCTGGTCGACGGGATCGAGTCGCTGCCCGACGCCGGGCCGGCCCTGGACCGGCTGCTGCCGGGCCTACCGGCCGGCGTCCACGTTGTCGTCGCCGGCCGGCCCGACGCCTTCCGCGGCATGCAACCCTGGCAGCGGGCGGTCACCATGTCGCGGACCGGACTGCTGCTACGCCCGGCGCCGGACGACGGCGAGGTGCTCCGGGTGCGGCTGCCGCGCGAGGCCCCGCCCCGGCCGCTGCCGGGACGCGGCTATCTGGTGGAGGCCGGCGGGCTCGCCCAGGTCCAGGTCGCCTTCGTGGCCCCGCCGTCACCGGGCGCACCGCTGGCCGTGCCGGTCGGGGTGTTCGCCGGGGAGGCACGATGAGCAGTCGATCGGCGTACGGGGTGGGGGTGTGCCTGACCGCGCACGGTGTCGTGGTCGCGGTGGTCCGCGACGATCCGGTGCGGCTGGCCGCGGTCGCCGAGGTCGCCGGCAGCCCGACGAGGGCGAGGCCGCTGTCGCGGCGGCTGACCCGGGCACGGCGGCAACTCGGCCTGCCCCGCTGGTGCCCGACGGCCATCGTGGACGTACCCGGTCAGCCCGGCGATCCGGGTGGAGCCGGCGGTCGGCACGCTCCGGACGGACCGACGACGTCGCGGCCGGAGTTCGCCGCGCTGCTCGCCCGCGCGGGATTCCTACCGACCGCGGTGCGGGCACCGGCGCAGCTCGCCCGCCTGCGGAGCGACGTCGGTCTGCGGGTCGGGATAACCGTCGACCGACGACTCGTCGGAGCGATCGCGCAGGAGGCGCCCGGGTGGGCGACGGCCGCGGCCCTCAGCACCTTCGCCGAGCTGGACAGTCCCGGACGCGGGGACCGGCCGACAGACCGTGACGACGCCGGCAGTGATGCCGGACAATGGGACAGCAGCACAGCGGAGACCGGGTGGGCGGTGCAGCGCGTGAGCGCGTCCGGTGAGCGCGAGCAGCAGACGGAGGAGACGCCATGCGTATCCCGACGAAAGGTGTGAAGGTCACCGTCGCCACCGGCGAGCGGCGGCCCCTGTCACCGGTGGCCCGATGGCTCATCATCGCGCTGGCCTGGGTCCTCACCTCCGCTACCGTGCTGGTGGGCTCGAGGTACGCGGTGAGCGCCTGGGTCGGCGAGCCCGGGACCGTCCCGGCGACCGCACTCGACGCCCGTTCGTTCGGCGACGCCTCGGCAGCTCCCACGGACCGGACGGTCGCCGGCTCCGCGCGCCTGGTCCCGGTGCGGCCCCGGGTGCTGCTCGACTCGCGCGAGGTCGGCTCGCTGCCCGCCGGTGTGGACGTGACGGTGCCGATGCCCGAGGCGGCCGCCGACACCCGTGTGGTGCTTGTCGAGGTCTCGATCCTGAACGCCAAGGGCCCGGGCGAGGTCACCGTCGGCCAGGGCACCGACCGGACGGTCGTGTTGCGGGCACCGAAGGCCGGCGCGCAACTGTCCGCCACCGTGGTCGCGCACCTCGCCCCCGACGGCGACCTGCGGGCCAGCACCTCCGGCGGCGGCGATCTGCTGGTACGTCTGGTCGGTGTGTTCGAACCGGCACAACGCTCCGACGCCGGACGCATCGTGGCGGTGCCCCCCACCCGGGTGGTGACCCTGGTGCCGCGGACCGACGGGAAGAAAGCCAGAATCCCGCTCGCCAAGATTCGACCACTCGCCGACGCGGGCCCGATCTCGGCGGTGATCCTGCAGGTCTCCGCCGACGTCGGATCGCACGGCGGGTACGTCGCCGCGGGGACACGCGCCGGCGACCTGAACCAGACCGTCTACTGGTCGGCCACCAGCGGCAGCGACCGCACCCGCAGCGGGCTCATGGTCGTTCCGGTGCGTGACGGGTCCGTTCACCTGCGGTACGAAGCGGGTACGGAGCTGCGGGCCGACCTGGTCGGCTACGTCACCGGCGCGGGCGCACCCGAGTCCACCGAGGGCCTGGTGGTGCCCGTTGCGCCACAGGCGCCCGAGCCGGTACGCGTCGGTGCACGGTCCGACGTCGAGGTCACCCTGGGCACCACGGATTCGCTCGCGGACGTTCCGGTGGACCGCATCGCCGCGGCGCTGGTGACCGTGACCGCCACGGGCGAGGCCACCGGCGGTGTCGAGGTGGGCGGCAAACAGATCCTGACCGCCTCGAAGGGCGTGGCACGCTCGGCGTTGACCCTCGTCGAGGCACCACAGGCGACGGTACGGGTCGGCAGCGCCGTGGCCGCCACGATCGCCGTCACGCCACACGCCCTGGTGCTGACCGGCTGACAGTGGGTGCCGGGCTCCGCCGTTCGGCATGCTGCCTGGTCGCGGGGCCGGTCTGGTGGGAGCGATACCAGCGGGGCGACGATCCGCACCGTCCGATCGCTACACTTCCCACCAAGGTCCGACGCCGCCCACGGAAACCGGTGCGTCGATCAGATTCGGATGGAGATGCCATGGTGACCCGCGACGAGGCCGCACCCCCCGGAATCGACCTCACCGTTCCCAGCGTGGCCCGGGTCTACGACTACTTTCTGGGCGGTAAGGACAACTTCGAGGTCGACCGGAAGGTCGCCGAGCACGCCTTGCGGATCACTCCCGACGGACCCGCCGCCGGCCAGGCGAACCGGGCCTTCCTGCGCCGGGTGATCCGCTTCCTCGCCACCGAGGCCGGCATCGACCAGTTCCTCGACATCGGGTCGGGACTGCCCACCCAGGGTAACGTGCACGAGGTCGCCGCCGAGCACAACCCGAGCGCCCGGGTGGTCTACGTGGACAACGACCCGATCGTGCTGACGCACGGGCGGGCGCTGCTCGCCGCGGAAGGCCGGGCCACGGTGATCCAGGCCGACATCCGTCGACCGCAGGAGATCCTCGGCCATCCGGACGTCGGTCGGTTCCTCGACCTCGACCGGCCGATCGGGCTGCTGCTCTTCGCGATCCTGCACCATCTCGGCGACGACGAGCAGCCGCGGGCGGTGTCGGCCGAGCTGATCGACGCGCTGCCGTCGGGCAGCTACGTGGCGATCTCACACTTCCGTGATCCGGGTGAGCGGGATCCGGAAGGCTCCCGTAAGGCCCGCGAGGTCGAGCGGGTCTTCAACGAGTCGCTGGGTACCGGTCGCTGGCGTACCGACGAGGAGATCCTCTCCTTCGCCGACGGGCTGACGCTGCTGGAGCCGGGGCTGGTGCCGCTGGCCGAGTGGCGTCCGGATCCGGACACGCCCGCGCCGAAGCAGACCGACACCTACCACACCTTCGTCGGGCTACTTGCCCGCAAACCGTAGACGGCCGCCGGTCGTCATCGTCGCCCGCGCCGGACGGTCGGCAGAAACCTAACTTCCGACCGGCGCGGCGCCGTAGACGGTGAACGAGACCCAGTCGGCCAGTCCGGCGAACGGACGGACCGTCCGGTACGCCGGCGCGCCCGTGGACACGTGTCGGGACGTCGCCCCCGCCGGTAGTGGCTGACCCTCCGCGAGCCTGCTCAGATGGCGCTGCCAGGTCACGAACGCCTCCATCTCGCCCGCCGTCCGGTGCGCCACCGCGATGGTGCGGCACCCCAGCACGGCCTGGTCGCCCCCCGCCGCCACCAGGTGGACGCCCCGCTCCACCAGGTCGGCCGCACTCGCCTCGCGCAACTGTCGCTGCGCCTGGCCGAGGACCGGGCCGACCTGCGCCAGGCCGAGCTGATCCGCCGGGTCCAGCCCGTCGTAGAACCAACCCATCAGCAGCGCCGTCGCCAGGTCGGGGACCGGCCGGATCGCCGTCACCAGGCCGCTGGCGCCAGCCGCCAGCAGGGTCCGGCCCAGCCCGACGAGTTCGTCTCCGTCGCGCACCTCATGCCGACCGCTGTCGCAGGCGCTCAGTACGACAAGCACGCCGCTCCAGTTCCACTGCGCCAGTCGGGCCAGGCTCACCAGATCGGCGCCCGAGTCCGGCTCGGCGGCGCGCGGATCCAGCGGTTCGCCGCGTCGGATGTCGCCGTCGAGATGCCGTCCTCGCACGACCTCATCCAGGTTCCGCGGCGCACCGGGTGTCGGCGCGGCGGCCAGCACCAGTCCGCTGCGCTCGGGACGCCGCCGATCGAAGACCGCGTGGCAGGCCAGATGCACCAACCGGGGGCGTTCGGGCCCGGCGAGGGCGTCGGCGAGCCAGGCCGAGGTGACCGCCGCGCCGGTCCGCTCCGTGCCGCCGAGCCGGGCCGCCACGTAGGCGCACTCGGCACGCGCGTACGGCAGGTCACCGAGGGTATCGCCGCACACGAGGACGCGGCCGGCCGGTGCGGAGCGCCGGTCGGGTTCGCCGCCGCGCGGGTTGGTGCGTGCCGGGACTGACCGGTGTGCCCGCAGCAGCGAGGCGCTCGGCAGCAGGTACGTCCTGGGCCGGACCCTGATCTCCGCGATGTCGGACGGGGCGGCTCCACCGGCATCGTCGGCGGTCCTGGCCGGTGGCAGCACGTGCAGGGGAACCAGGTGCAGGGTGCCGTGCGGCACCACGTAGACGGGCCGGCTGGGCGGCACGTCGGCGATGGGCGCGGTGAGCGCGGCGTGCACCGGATGCTCGACCAGCTCACGAAGCCGGTCGTCGTCGGCCGAGGCGAGCAGGTCCGCCCAGCCGTCGACGTCGGTGGCGGCCACCGCGCCGGGGCCGTGCGGCCCCAGCAGACGTCGCGCGGTGAGATCGGTGCCGCTCAACGTGAACGCCCACACGCCGAACGGGCCGGTCAGGTACTCCACCAGGACGGCGTCTCCCGCGTCGGCCAGTAACGGGGCCACTTCGTCGGCAGTGATCGGCTCGGCCATCCGGTGGGCGCGCATCGTCGGGTGGGTCGCGGCCATCTGCTGCCACAGGTCATGCAGCTCACCGCGTACCCTCGACTGCTCCTCGGAGGCCGACATCCGACGCACCAACAGCCGCCGACGCTCCTCGGTGTCGACGGACCTGTCGACGTCCATGCCCGAGGCGCGCAGCCGCCGCAGCTCGGCCCAGAGCGCGGCCTCCCGGGCCACCAGCGGGTCAGCCGGGTCGACGCCGGTCTCCCGGTCCCGCATCGCCTCCAGCAGCGCCCGCGACTTCGCCCGTTCCAGCAGCGCGAACGCCTCCTCGACCCGGCCCAGCTCCACCGCCAGGTCCGCGGCCTCGACAAAAGGCGGCGTGAAGATCGCACCGTAGCCCGCCGCCCCGCTCAGGTCGGCGATGCCCTGGCGCAGCTCGTCGTAACCGTCGCAGGCGTCGCGGAGCACCCGCAGCGTCTGTTCGGTGCGCTCACCGGCGGCCAGCGCGGCGAGACCCAGCGCCGCGTCCGCCGGGTAGCGCACGGCCGCGGCTGTCGCCGCGCCGCGCAACGCGACAAGTCGGGCCCGGAAGGGCGCGGCCTGCTCCGCCCTACCCGAGCGCGTCCAGTCGAGCACCAGCGTGCCGAGTCGAAGCGCCAGCCGGTCCAGGCCGGCGAAGGGCAGCTCCGCACCGTGCCGGTCGTGTGCGCGCTGCACCGTCTCGATCGAGGCCAGCAGGTAGCGATCGGCGAGCGCCGTCGCGCCGTGGTCGCGGGCCACCCCCGCCATGATGGAGTCCAGGATGCCCAGGTCGCCGGTGGTCTCGACGGGGAACTGCCCGTTCAGGAAGGTGAAGAGCGCCCGAGCCTGCGCTGCCAGCTCCAACAGGTTCAATCCGGTACGGGCCGGGTCGCGGGAGAGCAGCGTACACAGGTTGATCAAAGCGGTGAACTCGGCGCGGGCGTCGCCGATCTCGTGTGCCGTCCGTCGGGCCTGCTCCAGCAGTGCCAGCGCCTCGTCGTGGCGACCGACAATGGCGTAGAGCAGGCCGAGGGACGACCAGACCGCCGGCAGCGCGTGTGCGGCGCCGAGCTGGTTCCACAGGTCCTCGGCCGTGCGCAGGGAGCGCTCCGCCTCGCCGTAGCGGTGCTCCATCAGATGCCGCTGACCTTCCTCACTCGCGCGCTTGGCGAAATACGCCGGCGCACCGATCGTGAGGTCCTGGCGTATCCGTGGGTCGCCCAGCTTCGCGACCATCTCCCGGAAGGCCGGGTGGGCCAGGGCCAGCGGGTCATCGCCCATCCGCTCCCGGGTCGCCGCCTCGATGCGCTCGACCCGGGCCCGGAAGCCGGTCGTGTAGTGCGCGGCGTCCACCTCGGAGTGCAGGTCGTGGATGAGGTCGTGGGCGGCGGTGAACGCCTCACCGGTGGAGCCGCGGTTCGCCTCCCGGCGTATCGTCGCCAGGTTGATCATCGCCTTGTAGGCGTCGTACCGGGCCGGCGAGTCGGCCAGCAACCGAACGCCCTCAGCCGCTGCCTCGATCGCCTCGTCGTGCCGGCCCTGCCGGAAGAACTCCCGGGCCATGTTGTCCAACAGGATCCCCCGTCGGGGCCCGGCCACGCCAGGCTGGGCCAGCGCCCGCCGGTAGAGCCCCTCGGCACCGGTCTTGCCCTGCCGGTGCAACACCTCCGCGTGCCCGGAGAGGACGGAGACCAGGCCGGTCTTGTCGGTGACCAGCTCCGCGAGCTGGGTCGCCATGCCGAAGAGCTTGACCGCCTGCTCCAGACGATCGTCGGCGATCTCCACGGTGGCCAGACCCGTGATCGCCGCGACCCGCAGATCCACCGCCCGCTCCCCGTTGCTCTCCGGCATCGCGGCGGCCACCTCGAAGGCCATCACGTAGGCCCGCCGGGCGTCGTCGAGCCGACCGGCGACCCGCGCGCACTGGCCGAGCAGCCGGAAGACCAGGAAGCTGGCGGAACTGGGCGAAAGGGCCTGGGCATGCCCGACCAGTCCCCGCAACACCCGGTCCGCCTCCGCCAGCTGGCCGGTGCTGACGAGTTCGTGCGCCCAGTTGGCGGCGCCCAGCAACATCTCCTCGGTGACCTCGTCGCCTTCGCCCGGCCCGGTCGACCGGCCCGTGTCGACCGGGGCATCGGAGCCGGATCGGCGTCGACGGAAGATCGGCATGGCCTCAACGCCCCAATCGTCGCAGCAGGATCTCCGGGTCGTCTTCGAACTCCGTCGCGCCGTCGCCGCCGGGCCCGTCGTCGTCGCGGTGTTCCCCACCGCGCACCGTGCCGGCCGGGGCGGAGGCACGCTCCACCAGCGCGACGTACTGGCGTTGGTACTCCTCGAACAGGGCCTCCTGCTGCGGGCGGATCAACTCGTCGGTGCAGAGCGCCCCGGCGGTCTGCCGCCACAGCACCTGGGCCGCCCCCAGGTCACCGTCCGCGAGGTGCTGGCGGGTCCGCCGCCAGAGCTGGAAGAAGGCCAGCTGGCGGTAGTCGTCGCGGTGCCGGGTCGCCTCGACCCGGACCAGGATGAAGTCGTGCTCCGTGTAGGGCACGGTCGTGCCGTCCGCGGCCACCCGGCAGAGCCGACCACCGGCCACCCCGAGCGACGCCAACTCCGCCTGGGTCGCCTCCCCTGCCGGCCGGCGGATGATCACGAAGTGGGTGGGCGCCAGCTCCGTCGGACCACGGGCCGTGCCGGCCGGACCGGTCGGAGCGGACCACGACTGGTGTACGCCCACGCGCAACTCCAGTGCCGCCGAGTCCACGAAGGACTCGATACCGTCGATGAGCGCCTTGGCGACCCTGGCGGAACCCAGTAGCCCGGCGAAGCCGATTGCGCTGCTCACGTTCTCGATCAGGTTCAGCGACCGCTGCAACGTGTCCGATGTCTTGGCGCGAAACAGCGCCAGCAACAGACTCACGTCGTCGCCCTCGTAGGGCACCGGTCCGGCCACCCGCAGGTTCGAGATCTCCACCGCGTCGCGCTCGCCGGTGACCTGCAGCCGGCGACTCAGCTCGCTCGCACCGATCAGGTACGGCACCGCGACCTGGTTGCCATCGCGCAGGAACTCGGTCACCACGGCACCGAAGGGCAGGAACTCCCGCCACAACTCGCGCTCGTTGGCCAGCCACAACTGGCTGACCCTGATCACCAGGTAGACCTCGTCGGCCACGAACGGCGCGGCGTCGGTGGGCCCGTCCAGTGTGGGCACCGGTCGAGCGATGATGCCCTCCGACTGCCGCGCGAACACCCGGCGCACAAGATCACCCAACGCCATACCCGGCTCCCCACTCCAGCCCGACTCCGTCACGTTAGCGCGTGATCACAAAGCGCGACGTGCCGCGCGACCGCGCAGCTCGTCGTCGGACAGCCCGGGGGCACGTACACATTCCTCGCAGGTGACTCCCCCACGGTCAACGCTGAGCGCGATCCCACCACACCAGGTTGGCGGCGACCTGGGCGACCGGCTCGATGATCTCCCAGCCCTCGGCGATCAGTCCACCGGCGACGCGCCAGATGTCGACGACCGCGATCTCAGGGCCCGTGTCCGGCAGCCAGCGCCGCGAGTACACGACGACGTGATCACCGTCGGCCAGTATCTGATGAATCTCCACCCGCATGCCGGCGAGCGGCACCAGCGCGGCGCGGACGGCGGCGAGCCACTCCCTCTTGGTCGAGCTGATCGGACCCGGCCGGTGGTGTACGAAGTCGTCACTCAGCGACTGGGCGAGCGCATCGACGTCACCCGTCTCGATCAACCCGGCCAGCGCACGTTGGACGATGTTCTTGTTTTCCATGGTCACGGACGCAGTGTTTCCGCGCCCGCGGGCATTGTCGATGACATCGGATTTCATGGCGTCCGGCTCGGGGATGAGTACTCTTCATGATCGTGCACACGGTCGGGGAACTCCTGCGGCAGTGGCGGCGACGCCGAGGGCTCAGCCAACTGGATCTCGCGATCGCCACCGACGTATCGGCTCGTCACGTCAGCCTGGTCGAGACCGGCAGATCCAGGCCGAGCGCCGACATGATCCTCCGGCTCGCCGCTCAGCTCCACGTGCCGCTACGTGATCGCAACCGGCTCCTGCTGGCCGGCGGCTTCGCACCCCGGTACACCGAGCGTCCACTCGACGACGATGCACTGTCGGCCGTCCACGACGCGATAAGCCGGGTGCTTCGCGCACACGAGCCGTATCCAGCGGTGGTGTTCGACCGCCGGTGGAACATCGTGATGACCAATCGCGCCGTCGACCCGTTCTTCGCACAGGTGGCTCCCGACCTGCTGCGGCCACCGGTCAACCTGGTGCGGCTGGGGCTGAACCCCCGAGGGCTCGGGCGCCTGGTCGTCAACCTGGCCGACGTGCGCGCGGTGTTCCGCACTCGGATCGCACGCCAGCTCGCCACCGCCCCCGACCCCGAACTCACCGCGCTCTACGACGAACTCCTGGTGCCCGGACCCGACGAGACGTCAGACAAACGGATCGACGGCGATGTCGTGATCCCGATGATCCTCAACGTCGGCGGACGAGAACTGCGACTGTTCTCGACCATCACGACCTTCGGTACGCCGATGGACATCACGATCGACGAAGTCGCGATCGAGTCCTACTACCCCGCGGACGCGGAGAGCGCCGCGTACTTCACGCGGTAGCGCAAGCCGCACGCGCGGCACGCCAGCCGTGGGTCCGTGCGCCGCCGTCAGCCGTAGTACTCGACCAGGCAGAACTCGTGGCCCTCCGGATCGGCCATGACGACGACGACACCCTGTTCGTAGTCGTGCCGCTCACCGGTGGACCGGCCACCGAGCTTGATGACCTCCGTCACGGCCTCGTCGACATCGTCAACGGAGATGTCGAGGTGGATCCGCACCTTGCCGACTCGACGCTCTGGCACCGGTTGGAACACCAACCGAGGCTGCGGGTCACCTCGCTCGCCCAGGTAGACCCAGCCCTCCTGCGACGAGCCGGGCTCGCGACCGAGCAGCGCGCTCCAGAAACCGGCAACCCGCTCGGGGTCGAGGCAGTCGATCGTCACACCGGACCAGACGTTCGCCATGCGCCGATCCTGACAGAGCACGTCCATCACGTCACGCCGCCGAGGTGGTGGCGCAGGAAGGTCGCGGCGGCGTCGGCGGCCTGACTGACGTACGGCTCCACGTCGTAGAGGTCGATGTGCTGCTCGGCGTCGAGCCAGCGAATCTCCTTCGGTCCGGCCGCCTCGGCGTGGAGCGCCGCGGCGAGTTCTGGTGCGCAGTAGGCGTCGGTCCGGCCATGCACGACCAGCAGCGGGGTGGCGGCGAGCAACGGCGCCGCGCCAAGCGCGTCGAAGGTCATCAGCGCGTGTAGCGAGCCGTAGGTGACCCGGTTCTCCCAGTGCGCCGCCGCCGACCGCTCGGTGCCGTAGTAGGCGAACGGCTCGTCGCCGCCCATCGCCGCGGGTGCGCTGTCGGCGGCCACCGCCGGCAACTCGTCGTCGTAGCGCTCCACGAATGAGACCAGCGCCTGGCGGTATCCGTCGGGGTCGCCCGCACTGAAGCGCACGGGGCTGTTGTAACCGCCGGCGATGCCCACGACCGCGCGGATCCTCGGGTCGGTGGCGGCCGCGCGGACCGCGTAGCCGCCGCCGAGACAGATCCCGACGGCGGCCACCCGAGCGGCGTCCACGGCCGGGTGCGCGGCGAGCAGGCTCACCGCCGCGCGCAGGTCGGCAAGCTTGCCCTGGCTGTCCTCGTGGGCACGGCGACCGCCGCTCTCGCCGAAGCCGCGGTGGTCGAAGGCGAGTGTGGTCAGACCGTGTTCGTGCAGCCGAGCGGCGTACGTGCCGACGACCTGCTCTTTCACGCCGGTGAACGGCCCGGTGAGCACGACAGCGGGCGCGCCGTCGGCGGCCACGGCGAGGTTGCCGACCAGCGTGAGACCGTCGGCGGTGAATGTGACACGCTCGGAGTTCATGCCGCCACCGGGGTAGGTGTGGGTGCGGTGCTCGGACGTGCGGTCGGACATGGCGGCGGGGTTCCCTTCGGCGTCTACTGTTGGCTCGACGCTAGGTCGCACGGTGCTCGCCGAACAGAAGGCACTTTCCGGTGCCCTTCGACGCGCGGTCCAACACCCGGGGGTGCTCATGTCGCTGGTGATTCCGGACGTGCTCGACGAGGGCTGCACGACGCGGCAGGCGATCGAGCGGCTCGCCTCCAAATGGCGGATTCTGATCATCTACGCGCTGCTCGCCGGTCCCCAACGGCACGCCGAGCTGCGTCGCCGCGTCGCGGGGATCACCCAGAAGGTCCTGACCGAGACACTGCGCGAGATGGGGCACGACGGGCTGGTGCAGCGACGGGTGCTCAGGGAGGCACCGCCGCAGCACGTCGAGTACGCCTTGACCGACCTCGGCAAGACCCTTCAGGAGCCGCTCGCCGCCATCTGCGCCTGGGCGACGGAGAACAGTCCCGTCCGATCAGCTGCCGTGCCGCCGACCTAGGCGATGACATCGGTCGGGAAGGTCAGGATGACGCGATCGGGCCGACCCGCTGACCTCTACCCTGGCGGTGGCCCGGTCCAGGCGAACAGGTCGACGACGTTGCCGTCCGGATCGCGCACCTGTGCGTAACGCTGCCCCCACGGTGCGTCCCAGGGCGCGTTGACCGAGGAGTAGCCGGCGGCGACCAGGTCAGCGTGGCATCGGTCCACCTCGGCGGCATCGGAGCAGAGGAAGGCCCAGCCACCGGAGGGCGGTGCCGGCCGGTAACCCGGATCGAAGGACCGCAACGAGGCGTGCGTGTCCCACATGAGGCGGATACCGCCCGCGACCGTCGTCTCGACGTGCGGCTCCTGCTCGGCACCGGCCGGGAACTCAAGGCCCAGCCGCCGATAGAAGGCGAGGGACGCTGCCATGTCGGCCACCGCGAGGCCGATCGCGTTGAACGTGGGCGCCATGACCCAGACCTTACGTCCGGGATCCTCGTGGCGCGCAGCGACCAGGATGCTCGGCGACCGGGCTACCCGGACAGCAGACCTGGGACGAGCTTTCCGGACTCCGACGATGGCGGCATCAGGTCGGCGGAAGTCCGAGCCACCATCAGCGGCAGGGCACGGGCCACGGACCTGCCGCCGCGATTCAGTGACGGCGGTCCCGGCGCAGGAAGCACGACAGCAGATTCCTGAACTCGTGCGGATGCTCGACTGCCGGCACGTGCCCGCACCGGCCGAGCACGTGCAGACGGACATCGGCCAGGTGATCCAGGAGGGGAAGGGCTGCCGTCTCGAGCGGGGTGATCCGGTCCTCGGCGCCGTGCACGAGCAGCACCGGCGCGCGGACCGCTGCCAACGCCTGCGCCGAGAGGGTGAGCTCGTCGACCCATCGCGCCCTGGGTGGCGGGAACAACGACGCGTACGCGGCCGCCCCGGCTCGCATCGCCGCTGCCCGGGCATCGACGGCCGAGTCGGTCACCAGCGCCTGGTCGTGGACGAGGCGACTCAGCATGTCCCGTGCCCCGAGGGCGTCGGCGGGGGCGGCCCAGATCGCATCGAGCCCGGCCGACAGCGGTGCCCCGGGGGCGCCCATCGTCGAGACGGCCACGACCCGGGTGACCCGCTGGGGCCGCGCGGCCGCCAACGCCAACGCCACGGCACCGCCCATGGAGTGACCCACCACGGCGTAGCGGTCGATACCGAGGGCATCCATCAGGTCCGCAGCCTGCTCCGACCACAGTCGGAGCAGGCTGCGGGAACCCGTCGGGACCGGCGTACGACCGAACCCCGCCTGGTCCGGAGCCACCAGGTGCCAGGACGTGCCGAGCGCCTCGGCCGTCGGTGCCCAGGCTCCGGTCCCGGTCGTGCCGGGTCCGGAGCCGTGCAGCATCAGTACCGCGGGCCCGGTGCCGCTCTCCAGGACGTGGACGGGCGAGCCGTCCACCGTGACGGTGCGAAGCGTCGTCACCGGGGGGGCCAGGTGTGGTCACGCCGACGCGGAGCCGACGGACTTCGAGAACAGCTCCATCATGGCCCTGCCGAACTGCGGCATGTCCGGCCAGCCCCGGCAGGAGACGAGGTTGCCGTCCACCACGTCGGGGGCGTCGATGACCGTCGCGCCCGCGTTCTCCATGTCCCCGGTGATGGGTGGGAAGCACGCCGTCTTCCGGCCCTTCAGCAGCCCGTACACCGCTGGCACCTGCGCGCCGTGGCACACCAGGGCGATGGGGAGGTTGCGTGCGAAGAAGTGCTCGGTTATGCGCCGGACGTCGGCGTCGACCCGGATCCACTCGGGAGCGCGTCCCCCGGGGATGATCAGGGCGTCGTAGCGCTCGACGTCGACCTCGGCCCAGGGCACGTCGACCGGCAGCTTCCGGCCGTTCTTCTCCACGTAGGCGTCGGAGTTGGGGTCGAACTCGTGGATGACCAGTTGCACGTCACGCCTCGTCCGTGACGAGACGTCAACGTCCCAGCCGCCCTCCTGCACGCGGTAGTAGGGATACATGGTGTCGAGTTCCTCGGCGGCGTCGCCGGTCAGGAGCAGCGCTCTGGGCACCTGCTTCTCCTCGCGTCCGGGGGCGGGTAGGTAGATCCAATCCGATCCGATTCAGTTAGCATTCCCCGGCCCAGCCCGCCCGTCAAGCCTCCAGCGCCACCGCGTCGGCGTCCTTGGCCTCGTCGAACAACCGCCGGAACCGCTCGCCGGAGCGCAGGATGTGCCGGCGCATCGCGTACGCGGCGGCGTCGGGGTCACGCGCGGCGATCGCGGCCACGATCTGCTCGTGCTCGGCCATGGCCAGGTGGGTGACCTGGGTGTCGTGGTGCAGCCGGAAGAGGTGCACATGGCTGTGCAGACGCGCCAGCGCCTCCCGGATGACCTGGTTCTCGGCGCTCAGGGCGACGAGATCGTGGAAGGCGGCGTCGCGCAGACCGAAGGCGCCGTAGGCCGCAGGCCCGCTGCCCCCCTCCAACTCCGCCATCTCTCCCAGCATCGCCCGCAGACCGGCCACCTGGGCCAGGGACGCGCGTTCGGCCGACCTGCGCGCCGCCGCCGGCTCGAGGAGCAGGCGGACCTCCAGCATGTCCTCGAAGCGGCGACGGGTGATCTGCGGCGGTATGCGGTAACCGGCGTGGGGCACCCGCACGACCAGGCCCTCGGCCTCCATCCGGTTCAGGGCGTCCCGGATCGGCGTCTGCGAGACCCCCAGCTCGCGCGCCAGAACGTCGATCGTGACGCGGGAGCCGGGCTCGATCCGGAGCGACATCAGCTGGCCGAGCAGCGTGTCGTACACCTCGTCGGCGAGCCGCCCGCCAGATCTTCCCGACGACGTTCCGCCCGCCACGACTCGACGGCCCCGCCCGATCGTTCCTTCGTCGTCCATCGTGACGTGCGGCCCTTCTTTGCGTCTTCCGGAACCTGTTGACATCAGTCACAACTCTGCGACATGCTGACGCCCCAGCCGGATCGTATAGGAAAAATGGCGAACCACCGCCATCCACCACCGTCGCGGAGCCACCCGCGATCGCTCTACTCCGATCACCTGGAGCGCCCATGAGCGTGCTCGACGTCCTGCTCGGTCCGCCTCCGGGCCGCAGCTGGACCGGAGGGCCGCTCGACGGCACGAAGATCCAGTACATCACGACGTACTCGTGACGCCGGTCCGCGGGTCGGTCCCGCGACAGCCCGCCGAACCGCCGGAAAGAACCCAGCAACTGCTCGGCGAAGCACAGGGCGACGGTCCCGAAGCTCTCATCCGGAAAGCAGGCGAGAAGATGCGCTTTCAACAGCGAATAGGACGACCATCCGTTCCCGGTCGAAGGGTGCAGCTGGCGACGGCGGCCATGCTGCTGGTGGCCACGACCATGGTGGCCTGCGGCGATGGCCAGGACGACGACGGCCAGGCGAGCGCCCCCAAGGCACCGGCGACCATCCCGGAGCTCACCAACGACCCGCTGACCCTCAGCTTCATCTGGTTCGACTGGCCGCCCGCCCAGGCACTTGAGGACTTCGCGAACGCGGAGTACAAGAAGGAGCGGCCGAACGCGACGATCAAGGTCAACACCGTGCCGAACGCGAACTGGCACGACGCGATGTTCACCCAGTTCGCCGCCCGCAAGACCGACTTCGACATCGCGATCCTGGACTCGCAGCACATCGGCGAGGCCGTGACGAACGGCAACATCCTCGACATCACCGACTTCGTCAAGAGCAACATCGACGTCGCGGCCTACAACCCGTACCTCCTGGCCGCGTACGGCCAGTTCCCCCAGGCGGAGACCGGCAAGCGCGACGAGAACGCCAGCCTGTACGGGCTGCCGCTGCTCGGCGACACCTGGACGATGATCTATCGCAAGGACCTGATCGGCGACCAGCCACCGCAGACCTGGGATGAAATGATCTCAGTCGCCGAGAAGTGCCAGGCGGACAACCCCGGCGTCAGCGGGCTGGCCTTCCACCAGGCCAACGGCTCCGACGCCGCGGCCGTCACCTACAACACGGTCAACGGCGTCTACGGCGGCAACCTCTGGGACCCCAAGACGCGCAAGATCGAGGGTGTCCTCAACGACGCCGCGGGCCAGGAGGCGATGGACGTCCTGGTCAACAGGATGAAGCCGCTGACCGCCAGGGGATCCGGCAACTGGTTCATCGACGAGGTGAACGCGGCGGTCGCCCAGGGCAAGGCGTGCATCGCGTTCAACTGGATCGCGGCGAGCGGCGGCCTGCTCGATCCGAAGCAGTCGACGCTCGGCTCCACCCGCGAGCAGATTCTCGACAAGCTGGGTTTCGCCACCCTGCCGAGCCAGAAGACCAACCTGGTCCCGCTCGGCGGCATGGGGATGCACGTGTCGGCCTACTCGGCCGAGGCGAACCAGGTTGAGGCCCTGAACTTCATGAAGTGGTTCCAGCGGGCGGACATCCAGAAGAAGTGGGCCGCGGCCGGTGGTGTGCCGTCGCGTACCGACGCCCTGGAGTCGCCCGAGTTCCTCAATGCCGGTCCGTTCAACCAGGTGTACGCCGACTCGGTGCCGCGGATGCGGGACATGTGGAACGTGCCGGAGTACGCCCGCCTCGTCGACATCGAGAACACCAACGTGAACGCGGCTCTCAACGGCGCGAAGGCACCGAAGGATGCGCTCGACGACATCGCCAAGGAGCAGCAGGCCGTGCTCGACTCCAGCAGCCGCAGGGGCGGCGGCGGACTGTGAGTGACGCCGTACCTGTGACGACCGACCACCCCGGGCAGGTGGCGTCCGCGACGCCACCTGCACCGGGTCGGTCCCGCCGGCTGAGCGACCGCTGGCTCGCCGTGGCCTTCATCTCCCCGGCGCTGCTGCTGTTGCTCGCGATGTCGGTGTTTCCGCTGCTGTGGGCGTTGTACCTGTCCTTCACCGACTACTCGGCCACCCGTGGCGGGCCCGCCCGTTCCGTCGGGTTCGGGAACTACACCGCCATCCTGACATCGGCGCAGGTCCACCAGCGGGCCCTGACGACATTGATCTACGTGGTCGGCGCGGTCACCCTGCAGACCGTGCTCGGTTTCGGCATCGCCTACCTGATCTCGCGGCGCACACACGGGCGAGGAATGCTGACCACCCTGTTCCTGGTGCCGATGATGCTGTCGCCGGTGGTGGTCGGGCTGTTCTGGCGATTCATGCTCGACGCGCAGTTCGGCGTGATCAACAGCATGCTCGGCTCGCTCGGCCTGGGACAGGTGGAGTGGCTCACCCGGCAGCGCACGGCGTTGATCTCCCTGATCGTGGTCGACACCTGGCAGTGGACGCCGTTCATCATGCTCATCGCCCTCGCCGGCCTCACCGCCGTGCCCAAGTACCTGTACGAGGCCGCCTCGATCGACCGGGCGTCCGAGTGGTTCCGGTTCCGCACCATCACACTTCCGCTGGTGTGGCCGCTGCTGCTCATCGCCGTGCTGTTCCGGGCCATCGAGGCCTTCCGCCTGTTCGACCTCGTCTACATCCTCACCAACGGCGGCCCGGGGGTCTCCACCGAGACGTTGTCGTTCCACGTCTACAAGGTCGCGTTCCTGGGCTTCAACACCGGAACCGCGTCGGCGTACGGGATCCTCATGGTCCTCGTCGTCATCGTCCTCACGCAGCTCTACCTGCGCTACCTGAACAAGCTCAAGGAGGGCTGATGGCCGTCTCCGTCGACGAGGCCGTGTCCACAGGTCCCGCCCGGGACCGCCCGCGTCCCGCGCGCCGCCTCGGCGGCCGGGGCCGCGCCGCGGTGGAGGTCGCGCTGCTGACCGTGCTGGCCGTGGTGATGCTCTTCCCCGTGCTGTGGATGATCGAGACGTCCATCAAGGAGAACCGGGACGTTTACGCCGTCCCGGCCGAGTTCTTCGGCTTCACGGTCACCATGGACCACTTCAAGGACGTGTTCGTCGGCCCCGACGGGGGTCGCTCGGCGCTGTCCGTCGCGTTCCTCAACTCCGCCGTGGTCGCCGGAGTCTCCACGGTGCTGGCCACCGTGCTGGGAGTCCCGGCAGCCTGGGCCTACTCCCGTCTCGCCGTGCGGGCCAGGAAGGACCAGCTGTTCTTCATCCTGTCCACCCGCTTCATGCCGCCCGTCGTGGTGGTGATCCCGATCTTCCTGATGTACCGCCAGGTCGGACTCATCGACAGCAAGCTCGGCCTGATCCTCATCTACACCGCGTTCAACGTCCCGTTCACGATCTGGATGATGAAGGGGTTCGTCGACGAGGTGCCCGCGGAGTACGAGGACGCCGCCATGCTCGACGGCTACACCCGCCTGCAGGCGTTCTGGCGATTCACCCTTCCCCTGCTCGTACCCGGCATCGCCGCGACGGCGGTCTTCGCGCTCATCTTCTCGTGGAACGAGTTCGTGTTCGCCATCTTCCTCACCTCCAGCGACAGCGTGCGGACGGCCCCACCCGCCATCGCCGGCCTCATCGGTGGCACCACCACGGACTGGGGTCTGGTGGCCGCCGCGTCCGTGGTGTTCGCCCTGCCGGTGCTCGTCTTCGCCTACCTGGTACGCAAACACCTCGTCGCCGGTGTGACGCTCGGGGCGGTGCGACGCTGATGGCGGGCATCGAGGTGACCGCCCTGCACAAGCGCTACCCGGACGGGACGGTCGCGGTCGATCACGTCGACCTGTCCATCGACGACGGCGAGCTGTTCGTGATGCTCGGCCCGTCGGGTTGCGGAAAGACGACCACACTGCGGGCCGTCGCCGGCCTGGAACGGCAGACGAAGGGCGACATCCGCATCGGGGACACGCTGGTCAACGACCTGCCGCCCGCCGAGCGCGACATCGCCATGGTGTTCCAGTTCTACGCTCTCTACCCGCATCTGAGAACCCGCGACAACCTGGCGTTCCCACTGCGGGCCGAGGGGCTGCCCAAGGCGGAGGTGCGCGAGCGGGTCGCCGAGGCCGCCCGCCTGATGCGGCTCGATTCGCTGCTCGACCGGCGACCACGCCAGCTGTCCGGCGGGGAGCAGCAACGCGTCGCGCTGGCTCGCGCTCTGGTGCGACGACCACGCGCCTTCCTCATGGACGAACCGCTCACCAATCTGGACGCGGAGCTGCGGGCGGACATGCGCACGGAGATCAAGCACCTGCAGGGGGAAATGGGGACGACGATGGTCTACGTCACCCACGACCAGGTCGAGGCGATGTCGCTCGGGCACCGGATCGCGATCCTCAACAAGGGCCGCGTCGAGCAGATCGGGACGCCGCTGGAGGTCTACAACCGTCCGGCGAGTCTCTTCTGCGCCGCGTTCATCGGCTCCCCGCCGATGAACCTGATCGAGGTGGAGGTGGCCGACGGGAAGCTGCGCAGTCAGGGCGGGCTGGTCCTCAGCCCGCCGCCCGGCCTGCCGCGCGACCGTCGCCTGGTCGCCGGCGTCCGGCCGGAGGCGTTGGAGGTCACCGAACCGGGGGCGCAACGTTCCGTCCCGGCCCGCGTGGTCTCGGCGGAGTGGCTGGGCGACGAGATCATCTACGTGATCGACCACAGCGGCCAACGGGACGTACGGGTGCGGATGCCACCGACGGTCCGGTTCGACGCTGACGCCCCGGTCGGGCTGCGGCACACCGGCGGAACCCCGACGGTCTACGACGTGCACACGGAAGAACTGGTGGCCTGATGGGAACCGTGGCAGCGCACGGGCTGTGCAAGTCCTTCGGCAAGGTCCAGGCCCTGGACGGGGTGACGCTGGACGTGCCGGACGGCTCGTTCTTCGTCGTGCTCGGTCCCTCCGGGGCAGGCAAGACGACGACCCTACGGGCGATCGCCGGCCTTGAGAAACTCGACGCCGGGTCGGTGCAGCTGGACGGCAGGGACGCGACCGGTGACGCTCCGGCCGACCGCGACCTGGCCATGGTCTTCCAGAACTACGCCCTCTACCCGCGACACACGGCGTACGAGAACATCGCCTCGCCGCTGCGGGCCCGTCGCTGTTCCGCGAGCGAGATCGCCGCCGCCGTCGAGCGGATGTCGCGGTTGCTGCACATCGACCGGCTGCTGCAACGTCGTCCCGCCCAGTTGTCGGGCGGTGAGATGCAGCGGGTCGCCCTGGCCCGGGCGCTGGTCCGTAGCCCGCGCGCGTTTCTCATGGACGAGCCGCTGACAAACCTCGATCTGAAGCTCCGCGTCGAGATGCGTACCGAGCTCACCCGCATCCACCGCAGCCTCGGAGCGACCTTCGTCTACGTGACGAACGACCAGGTGGAGGCGCTGTCCATGGCCGACCAGGTCGCGGTTCTCAAGGAGGGGAAGGTGCAACAGGTCGGCACGCCGACCGAGGTGTACGAGCGTCCCGCCAACCAGTGGGTCGCCGGCTTCGTCGGGAGCCCGCCGATCAGCCTGCTCGCCTGCCACGCCGAGGGCGATCGTCTGGTCGGTGCGCAGGGCTGGACGCTGCCGCGGCCCCGCTGGAGCACCGCCGAGGACGGTCGTCCACTGCTGCTCGGCGTACGCGCCGAGGACCTGTCCGTCGAGCAGCGTGGGAACGCGTCGTTGTCCGGGGAGCTCTACGGCCTCGAGCCGCTCGGTGACCGGACGGTGGTCGACGTCCAGGTGGGGACGGAGATCCTCAAGGTCAAGGCACGACCCACCGTCACCGGAACACCGGGCGAACGGGTGCAGGTCACGGTCGACTTGGACCGTGCGCACCTGTTCGACGCGGACACCGGGCTGTCGCTGTCCGAGGCCGGGCGGTAACCGCGCCGGACGGCGACGGCACCATGCGCCCGTACCCGGCGATCGGACCTCGACGGACCGTCACCACCGCGCGAGGCCTGACGGCGCGCAGCCGGCCACGGAAGGCGACCGGTGACGCGCGGCGTCGCCCGGCAGACCAGACCACCGCCACATCCGACCCGCTCGGCGACCTCGTCCCCGGCGCGGGCGGGTGACCCGTCCGACTACCCGTACCGCGCGGTCGTCGAGGCAGCCGGACATCACCAGGAAGATCAGAGGAGGCGGCGCAATGAGTGACCCGATGGACGTCCTGGCTCCCGAACATCGGCGGCTCCGGATCGGTGACGCCTGGCGCGACGCCGCGAGTGGAGCCACCTTCGCCGTCGAGGACCCGGCCACCGGCACGACCATCGCCGAGGTGGCGGACGCCGACGTCGGGGACGGGCTCGCGGCTCTGGACGCGGCGAGCGCGGCGATGGGGCGGTGGGCGGCGACCCCACCACGGAGACGGTCGGAGTTGCTGACGGCGACACACCGGGCACTGACCGAGCGAACCGAGGAGATCGCCCGGCTGATCACGCTCGAGATGGGCAAGCCGCTCGTCGAGGCTCGGGCGGAGGTGGCGTACGGCGCCGAGTTCTTCCGCTGGTTCGCCGAGGAGGCGGTACGCGTCGAAGGGCGCTACAGCATCGCTCCCGGGGGCGGGTACCGCATCCTCACCGTGCCGAAGCCGGTCGGCCCGTGCGTCTTCGTGACGCCCTGGAACTTCCCGCTGGCCATGGGCGCCCGCAAGATCGCCCCCGCGTTGGCCGCGGGCTGCACGACGATCACCAAACCAGCAGGCCAGACGCCACTCACCATGCTGCTCCTGGCCCGCATCATGGAGGAGGTCGGCATCCCTCCGGGCGTCGTCAACGTGGTGACCACCAGGCGTTCCGGTGCCGTGGTCTCCGCGCTGCTGGCCGACAGCCGCACCCGCAAGCTGTCGTTCACCGGGTCGACAGAGGTCGGGCGGGTGCTGCTCCGACAGGCTGCGGACAACGTGCTGCGCACCTCCATGGAACTGGGCGGCAACGCGGCCCTGATCGTGTGTGCCGACGCCGACCTGGATGTCGCGGTCGACGGCGCCATGGTGGCCAAGATGCGCAACATCGGGGAGTCCTGCATCGCGGCCAACCGGATCTACGTCGAGGAACCGGTGCGCGAGGAGTTCACCGCGCGTTTCGCCGAGCGGATGGGCGCGCTCTCGGTGGGTCACGGTCTCGACGACGGCGTGGACGTCGGCGCACTGATCGACGAGGCGTCGGTCGCGACCATCGACGGGCTGGTCGCCGACGCTGTCGATCGCGGCGCCCGGGTCCTGGTGGGGGGCAAGCGTCCAGCCGGGCCTGGTCACTTCTACCCGCCCACCGTCCTGGTCGACGTGCCCGAGGACGCGCGGATGCTCAGCGCGGAGATCTTCGGCCCGGTCGCGCCGATCATCTCGTTCACCTCCGACGACGAGGTGCTGGCGAAGGCCAACGACACCGAGCACGGCCTGGTCGGATACGTCTTCACCCGCGACCTTGCGCGGGCGCTCCGGTTCACCGAGGGGCTGGACACGGGGATGATCGGCGTCAACCGTGGTCTGATATCGGACCCGTCGGCTCCGTTCGGCGGCGTGAAGCAGTCCGGGATCGGCAAGGAGGGGTCACACGAGGGCATCCTCGAGTACCTCGACGTCACCTACGCGGCGATCGACGTTCCGGAGAGGCACCGACATGCTTGAGACCGTCCGCGGACCACGCCAGCTGATCGTCGGTGAAGGGGTCGCACAGAACATCCCACGAGTGGTGGCCGAGAGCGGCTCCCGCGTCCTCGTCGTGACCGACCGGGTGCTGCTGGGGCAGCCGGGCGTGGCCGAGATCGTCGCCGCCGTGCGGAAGAGGGTCGAGGCCGTCGAGGTGTTCTCCGACGCGACTCCGGACGTGCCACTGGCCGATGTCGCCCTGGCCGTCGCGGTCGCCGCCGAGGTGGACGCCGACGTGATCCTCGCCGTCGGCGGTGGCACGGTGATCGATCTCGCCAAGGTCGTCGGCGTCATCCGACGCCACGGTGGGACGCCGCGCGACTTCTATGGCGAGTCGAAGGTGCCGGGGCGGACGATTCCCCTCGTCGCGGTCCCGACGACGTCGGGCACCGGCTCCGAACTCACCCCCGTCTCGGTGCTGACCGACCCGGACCGAGAGCTGAAGGTGGGCATCTCCAGCGTCCACATCGTGCCCGACTTCGCCATCGTCGACCCGGAACTCACGTACACCTGCCCGGCGACCGTCACCGCCCACTCCGGCATCGACGCGCTCTGTCACGCCGTGGAGAGCTACACCGCGCGGCCCCGGCCGCACGGACCACGTGACCCGGTGGAGCAGGTGTTCCTCGGCCGCAACCCGATCACCGACCACTACGCCCTCCTGGCCGCGGAGCGGATCGCCCGTAGCCTGCCTCGGGCTGTCCGGAACGGCGGCGACACGCAAGCGCGCGCCGACATGTCCTACGGGTCCATGCTCGCCGGGCTGGCCTTCTCCCACGCCGGCAACGCGGCCCCGCACGCCCTCCAGTACCCCATCGGCGCAGCCACGCACACGCCACACGGCCTGGGCGTTGGGCTGCTCCTGCCCTACGCGCTGGACGCGGCCAGGGACGCCATCGCCGACCGGTTGGCCATCCTCGCCGGAGTGTGCGGGCTCGACGTGACCGACGCCTCGGACGCCGAGGCGGCAGACGCGTTCCTCGCCTGGCTCGACGGGCTCCTCGCCGACATCGGCATCCCGCCCACCTTGGCGGACATCGGCGTGGCCCGCGCCGACCTCCCCCGCTTCGCGGAGATGGCCAGTGGCGTCACCCGCCTGATCCAGAACCACCCGGGCCCGACCGACACCGCCAGTCTGACCGCGATCCTCGAAGCGGCCTGGACCGGGGACCGGACCCGACGGCCCTGACCGGCGGCGAGGTGGCGTTTGTCTACCTCGGGGCGACCGAGGCGAGGGCAACGTCCGGCAACTGGGCGTGGATGGCGTCGAGCAGGCGACGCTTGATGCTGTTGAACTCCGGTGCCGTCACGTCGCGGGGGCGGGCGAGAGTCACCCGCTCCTCGTGGACGATATGGCCGGGAACACCGTGATTCGGTCCACCGCTCATGACGATTACCCGGTCAGCGAGGAACAGCGCTTCCTCGACGCTGTGGGTAACGAACAGCACTGTCGGTCGGACCTGCTGCCAGATCTCGGTGAGGGAGTGTTGGAGGCGTTCGCGGGTCAGCGAGTCCAATGCGCCGAACGGCTCGTCCATCAGCAGCACCGCCGGATCGTTGGCGAGCACCCGAGCTATGGCCACGCGTTGCTGCATGCCTCCGGACAACTCGCTGGGATATCGGTCCGCGAAGCTGTCCAGTTGAACCATGGTGAGGTAGCGGGCGGTCCGGGCGGCGATCTCGGCGCTCGGCAGGCCGCGCTGTCTCGGGCCGTATGCGATGTTCGCCGCGACGGTCAGCCAGGGGAACAGGCCGTAGTCCTGGAAGACCACACCCCGGTCGGGTCCCGGACCGTCGACCGGGCCGTTGCGGGCGTCGAGTTGCCCGCTGGTGATGCCCTCGAAGCCGGCGACCAGACGCAGCAGAGTGCTCTTGCCGCACCCGCTGGCGCCGACGAGGCAGACGAACTCGCCTTCGGCGACATCGAGGTTGATTCCACGCAACGCCTCGACGGCGGTGCCACGATGGCCGGTGTAGGTCTTCCCGACGTCCTTGATGCGTAGCGCGAGTGGAGTCACGGTGTCGGTCATCGGTGGCCTCCCAGGAGCGGACGGCCGCGCAGCAGCAGGCGCAGCGTGAGAGTCATGGAACGGTCCGAAAGGTAGCCGGCCAGCCCGATCGTCAGCATCCCGACGATGATGAGTTCGGTACGGCTCACCTGCCACGCCTGGGTGATGAGGGCACCGAGGCCGGTCTGCACACCCACGGTCTCGCCCACGACGAGGACGACCCAGCAGAAGCCGAGCCCGATGCGCATGCCGGCGAACACGTTCGGGGCGGCCGCCGGGAGGACGACCTTCCACAGGGCACGGTGTCGGCCGGTGCCCAACATCGCCGCCGCTTCGAGCAGCCGCGGTGGTACGGCCTTCACTCCGGCGATGGTGTTCAGCAGCACCGGGAAGAAACCGGCGATGACGATCAGGACGATTGCCGACTTCGAGCCGATTCCGACGATGACGACCATGAGTGGCGCCCACGCGGTGACCGGTATCGGGCGGAGCAGGGAGATCATCAGGTCGAGCATCCGCGACACCAACGCGGACCGGCCCATCAGCACCCCGAGCGGCACGGCGACCAGGCATGCGATGCCAAACCCGATGCCGACCCGCTCGGCCGAGGCGAGGATGTGCAGGCCGAGGGTCGAGCCGAACGCCGAGCCACCTTGGAGCAGGTCGAGCGCGCTCCTGCCGACGTCGCCCGGCGCGGGCAGATTGGCCACCCATCCCTGTCTTACCGCGACCTGCCATAGCGTCAGCGCCAGCACCGGCACCGGGACCGCCAGGGCAGCCCGTCCGAGCCGGTCGACGTGACGCCGCACCGGGGCAGTTGCGGCCGTGGTGCGAACTGTGGTGCGAGCAGCGGTCGGCGGCGAGTTCAGTACCTCGGTCATGGCCTCGCCTTCCCGACGAACGACGTATCGACAAAGGTGGTGTAGTCGGGCTCCTGTTGCAGGGAACCGACGGAGCGCATCTGCTCGCCGAGCACCTTGATCTGGGCGAGATAGGAGTCGTCCATGAGCCAGCGCAGGGTGATGTTCTCGACCGCGATGCTGAGCGACTCCTCCCGGAACCCGTACTGGTCGACGACCGCCCGGATCCAGTCGCTCTTGGCAGCAGCCATGTGCTCCGTGGCCTTGGCGTGTACGGCGACCATCGCCGTCACGAGGGCGGGCGACTTCTCGATCACCTCGGCATTGGTGACGAAAGCAATGTTGATCTTTCCCATGTCGGTGTCGTACGGGTGGGTCACCAGGACCGCGTCCCCCTTGGCCAGCGCATCGGACGGCCCGACCTCGGCACCGGAGAAGGCATCGATGTCACCTCGGCTCAACGCCGCCGCCATGTCGGCGAACTGGACGTTCACCAGGCTCACGTCGGCCACCGCCAGGCCGGCGTCGCGCAGCGTCAACCGCAGCAGAATGTCCTGTGCCGATCCCGGCACATAGCCGATCCGCTTGCCACGCAGATCCGCCACCCCAGTGATGCCGGCGTCCTTGCCCGCCACGATCGCCGAGCCACCGTCGGCTGCGGCGGCCACCACGACGACCCGTTCTCCGGATGCCGCGCCCTGCAGTGCCGAGGTGATGCCGGTGACGCCGAACTCGAGGTCACCGCTGACGACCGCGTTCTTGATCTCAGTCGAGTTGGCGAAGGGAACGACCTCAAGTGTCACCCCCTCGGGCAGATAACGTTCATAGAACAGTGCGTGGGACAGGTGCGGTTGCCGTAGCACGCCCACCCGAACCTCATGCCGTGGCCCGTCATAGGCCACCCGATCCGCGGGGTCGGCAGCTCCGCCGGTGTCGCCGGCGACGCCGCCACAGCCGGCCAGAACCAGTACGCCTGCCAGCGCGGCTGTCAGCACCCGTGGCGTGGTCGTCCGTCGCTTCACGAGACCTCCCAGTGGCTTGGATTTCCTATAGGACGCTTGCCGTATTTCTCGGCTGTCACTACGTGGTCAGGTGCCGGTAAAATTGCTGCTGGCAACCGCACCCACAGACGTAGTCGGTCTCGCCACACGGGCGAGCGCTATGATCTGGCCATGGTTCCTATAGGTCACGCCGCTCCTCAGGAGCCGTTCGTCCTCGCGACACTCGAACGCACCGGCCGGGCCGGGGCGACCGCGGACCGAGTGAGTGCAGTGCTGACCGAGGCGATCCTGTGCGGTGGCTTCAGACCCGGCGCACACCTCAACGCCGACACCCTCGCCCGTCAACTCGGGCTCAGCCACATCCCGGTCCGGGAGGCGCTGCGCTCACTACACGCCGAAGGCTGGGTGGAGATGCGCCCACACTCCGGCGCCTTCGTCCGCAGTCGGACGCCGCAGGAACTGGCCGACCTGTTCGAGATGCGACTTCTGCTGGAGTCGCAGGCCGCCGCCCTCGCCGCAGAGCGCCGCTCCGCGACACAACTCGACGAACTCGCCCGCATCCTCGACGCTCAGGCAGCTGCGACCAACGCGCCCGAACTCGCCAGCATCAACGAACAGTTCCACCACACCGTGGCCGCATGCTCACACAACAGCATCCTCACCGACGCGATCCGCCGGCTCGGTCGCCGGGCGAGGTTCTACTTTCTCACCGTCGCACCGAAGCGGCGCGCGGACTCGCTGCGGGAACACCGGCAGTTGACCGATGCGATCCGACGTCGGGACATCGACGCCGCCGCGACAATCGCCCGCGACCACATCGCCCACACTCGTGCGGACGTGCACGACGCCCTACGTGTCACCGACGCCATCGGCTGAACCGGGACCAGGCGCACCACCGAACCGTGCAGCGCAGCGGCGAGTCATCACCCTCCGACTCCACCCGCCCCGCGTCAGTCCACTTCGGAACAGCTTGCGTCGACGGTCTCACACGCCTCCCCGGTCAGCCAGACCGGTTGCGCGAAGCGACCCGATCGGCCATCATCTAGCGATGATCTCCAACCGGAAGGGCGGACACGCCCTGGCGCGTTGACCGCGCCCACGCGGCACGACGAGGCCGCGACCCTCTCCCCGACCTCCCGCAAGCTGTGGCGGCAGGCCGAAGTGATCCGGCAGGAGTGGCTGGGGTACGCCCTCTCCACCGAACCCGCCGACCGACCCACCACCGAACAGTGCCTCACGGCGATCTACGCCCGGGCCGGTCGCCGCGAGCCCCGGTTCGCCTGGGTGGACTCCCCCGCCGCGGCCGTGCCGCTGATCCAGCGACTGCCCACTCTCGACCAACTCCTCCAGTGGGTCCGTGACCCCGTCCCGGCCGGCCCACCGACCCCGGCCAGCGACGTCGCGACCGTGGCGTCCCGGATGAGGGCAGCGCTCAGCGACGGCGTCCGGCACACCGACCCCGAACTGTCGCCCGTCCGCCGTGGCAGAGCGCGCGAACCCTGGCCGGACCTGCCACCGCAGGATGCCCTCGACCGGCAGGTGCCACTCGGCGTCGTGCTGCACCGGGGCGTCCGCAACGCCCTGCACCGCAGCCTGGTACCCGGCTTCACGCAACCGGTCCGCGCGGGGCTGCCCGGTGGCGACCGACAGACCCCGGTCTGCTGGTACGGCCAGCAGGACGCGTTCTGGGTCGGCTACTACGACACGCTGCACCGGCTCGGGCTGGCCGCGTACCCCGCCGAGACGAGCGACCAGCTGCGGGCCTGGACCGAGCTGGCGCGATCCGGCGGCTGGTGGTGGCCCGGCTCGACCGTCTGCGTCGTGGTGGAGCGGCCGGCAGTGATCCACACCGAACCCGTGCCCGGCTCGTGGTACGACGAGGTCCGGCTCCGGCCGGACGGTGTCCGGTACCGCGACGGCTGGCGACCACCGCCGTGCTGACCGACGGCTGAACACCGACAACGAGGACGGGACAGGCTTGGCGGGCGGCCGTTGCGGCAGCCAACGGCGCCGCAACGCGGGAGGGCCGGGAACCACGGGCCGGTCGCCGCTCGCCAAGCCGCTCACGTCCGCCATTGCCGGCATGGCCGGCGCACGTCGGCCATCCGCGTGCAGACCGCCAGCCGTGCGGTCCGGGCACGCTTCGCTGCGGCAGTGCCGAGTCATCCGGCCAGGGCGATAGTGAACGTGCGGAGACGATCGCGGTCGGCGGTGATCTGAACGGTGGTGATGGCCGGGCCCAGGAAGCCGAACTGGATCACCAGCGACAGCTGGCCGAGTGGGGCCATGACCAGAGCCGGGCTTCCATCGACCAGGGCCAGGGCGGTGTGGCGTGCCCGGGGCGTCGCCGCCACGGCGCTCTTCGCCACGGCCAGGGCGCCGTGGAGAGTCAGGGGCTTCCCGGTCCCGGTGACCGTCGCGTCCGCGCGAAGTTCGATCTCGGGGTCCAGAAGGGTCAGCAGCGCCGCGAAGTCCCCCACCCGCGTCGCCGTGAGGTACGCCTCGACCGCCGCACGCCGACGGTCCCGATCCGCCGTCCGCACCTGCCTGCCGCGCACCTTGGCCCGAGCTCGGCTGGCGAGCTGTCTGACGGCGGTGACGCTGCGCTGCATCGTGTGCGCGATATCGCTGAAGGCCACATCGAACATGTCGTGCAGGACGAACGCGATCCGCTCCGCGGGGGTGAGGCGGTCGAGCACCACCAGCATCGCCAGACCGACCGACTCGGCCCACTCGACCTCTTCCTGCGGGATCCGGTTCTCGTCGACCGCTGTCAGCCAGTCGACGGTGTGACCGTCCAGCGGCTGCTCACGCCGGGCCTGCCGGGCCCGCAGCAGGTTGAGGCATACGCGGCTGAGCACGGTCGTCAGCCAGGCCGCCACGTTCTTCACCTCGGACATGTCGGTGCGGTCGAAGCGCAGCCACACTTCCTGGACCGCGTCGTCCGCCTCGGCGCTGGAGCCGAGCATCCGACAGGCCTGCGCCCGTAGCCGGGGCCGCTCCGCCTCGAAAAGGTCGAGCAGCGGGGAGTCCTGGACCGTCATGTCACGTCTCCTGGCCGGTTCGGGTCGTAGCCGTGTCGCAGTCCGAACCTACAAGAGGGAGATCGACAGATGTCCTCCACAACTCTGGTCACCGGCGGTACCGGTCTGCTGGGTTCGCAGGTCGTACCGCTGCTTCGGGATGCCGGGCAGACGGTCCGAACCCTCAGCCGTCACCACCGGCAGCCGGTCGAGGGCGTGCAGCACGCGGCCGTCGATCTGTTGGCCACGCACGAGATCGACCACGCTCTCGACCGGGTACGCATCGTGCTCCACCTCGCCGGAGGGCCCAAGGGCGACGACGTCAGCACCGGTAACCTGGTCCGGGCCGCCCGGCGGGCGGGCACCGTGGAACACCTGATACTCATCTCGGTCATCGGCGCGGACGCCGTCCCGATCGGGTACTTCGCCCGCAAGGCGCGGGCGGAGCGGATCGTGGCTACCTCCGGCATCCCGCACACGATCCTGCGCGCCGCGCAGTTTCACGACCTGGCGTTGCGGACAGTCCGAGCCATGGCGAAGTTGCCGGTCCTGCTCGCGCCCACCGGAGTCCGCTGGCAGCCGGTCGCCTCCGCCGAAGTGGCATCGCGGCTCGCTGAGTTGACTTCGGGGAGCCCAGCTGGCCGGGTGACCGACCTGGCCGGACCACACACGCACACCCTGGAGGAACTCCAACGCAGCTATCTCGCCGCCGTCGGCAAGCGCCGTGTCCGCCTTCCGATCCATGTCCCCGGCAAGCTGGGAAGGGCCTACCGATCCGGCGCCAACCTCGCGGTCGAAGCATCGGCCGGCACCGAAACCTGGGAACAGTTCCTCGCCGCCCGGACCACCCCGAGGTAGCTGCTCGCGTCGGTTCAGGTGGCGGCCCGTTGCGGGCCGCCACCTGAACCGGCGGCCGGTGCCGCGCCGCTCAGCTCCGGGGACGGCGGGACCGGGCCCGCACCACCAGGATCAGGCAGACGCTGATCAGTCCGGCGAGGACCGAACCGAGCAGCATGAACCAGAGACCCTCCCGCGCGTCGGCGCCCGGCAGGCCCTTCACGTTCGCCCCGTAGAACGCGGCGATCAGGCCGGGCGCCACGAAAACGGCCGCCAGGATTCCCACGATGGCCTGGAACGCGCCGTCCCGGTCGGCCCGCTCCTGGGCCAACCGGAACTGCTGGCCCGAGGTGGCGTTGGCGACGAGGTCGAACGACTGCCGGACCGCCCGGCGCTGCGCCTGCGACTGGGACAGGAACCGCTCACACTTCTCCCGGACCAGGTCGCGGACGTCGGCGGGGATGCCAGGCTGGATCTCGATCCGGCGGACCAGGGTACGCATGGCGTCCCGGTTGAGCGCGGTGCCGTGGCCGAGCAGGGCGAGGTGGCGTTGCAGACGGTGGAAGTCCGGCCCGACGAACAGGCCACCGTCGCCGGCCGCCTGCGTCAGGAAGTAGTTCTCCCAGGTCTCCAACTCCAGGTCGACCATGTCGACGGACCACTCGATGTGCCGCACCACCGCGCGCAGGACGCGGGCCATCCGCTCCGCGCCGCCGCCGTCCGACGGCCGCCCCTCGAACCGCCGGTCGGGCAGCCCCCACGTCCGGTACTTCGAGCCCTCGCCACCGGTCCGTCCGGTCCAGACGACCACGCACCAGCGCGGCGCCCAGATGATCCGGGCGTGCCGGTGATGAGCCACCGGATCGGCAGCGGCGTCGTCCTGCCGCCAGTTCACCGACGGCACCAGCACGTCGAACCAGGCGGCGCCCTCGCCGGCCAGGGCCGGCGGGACGGGCGGGATCCACTCGGCATGCCAGGGCATCGGGTCGTCGCGCAGCCCGTCGGCGAGCGTGGCCAGTTCGTCCACCGCCCCGGCCGGGAGCAGGTCGGCGAGGAGCAGCCGCATCCCGGCGCTGGCCCCGGCCCCGGACTCGCCGACCTCCAGGTCCCAGCCGTCCGCGTCGGCGGCGACCATCGCGGCCAGGTCGACGCCGTCACTGATCCAACCGGCCCCGAGCACCTCGTGCCGGAAATTGTCCGCCTGAGTGATCGTACGGTTGCGTCGGTCGATCTCAGCCCGGGCGCCGGTGACCAGCCTCAGTTCCTGATCGTTCCGGGTGATCCGCAATTCGCAACTGGCAACGGGGCTCATCCGGCGGTGACCTGACCGGCGATCTCGGCCTGCCATTCCGGCGTCGTGAACGTGCTGATCTCCTCGGGCGAGGGCAAGGGCGTCTCCAGCTTCCGCAACTCGTCGGGATCGTCGCCGCGCAGCGTCCGCAGCGCGACCAGCCGGGCATGACTCCACCGGCGGTAGCTCTCCCGGTTGGCCTCGAACCGGGCGGTCCGCACGGTCTGGTCCCGGTGCTGCCGGTAGAGATGGACCGGGTGCGGCACGTACCACCCCTGCGCGAACGTCGAGATGGCCAGCAGGACGTCCTGGTCCTCCATCTGGGTACCGGCGGGCCAACCACCGGCGGCGAGCAACCAGGTGCGGTCGAACATCACTGCGCCCGGATGGAAGAACAGGTTCTTGTGGTGCCGCCAGACCTCCTCCAGGCGCCCGGGTGGCACCGGACCCGGCTGGTACGGCCGGCGGGTGAAGCGGGTCAGCCGCTTGCCGTCCGGGAAGACGTCGACGCTCTCACCGAAGACGAACCTCACCTCCGGGCGGGTCCGCAACGGCTCGGAGAGCAGCGCGAGCGTGTCCGGGAAGAACTCGTCGTCGGCGTCGAGTGGTGCCACCCAGCGCCCGGTCGAGCGCAGCAGGGCCCGGTTGCGCGCCGCGCTGACGCCGAGTCGGTCCCCGTTGGCGGCAACCCGGATCCGGCCGTCGTCGACCGCCGCCGGGAAGTCCACCTCGACCGGCCGCTCGAGGGTGCCGTCGATCTGGATCAGCCACTCCCAGTCCGGGCCGCCGTCCTGCCGGAGCAGGGACTCGTGGGCCTGGGCGAGCAGGTCAACGTGAGCCGGCAGAACAGGCGTGATGACGCTGATCATCCCTTGATCCTAGGGCCTGTGTCGAAGTCCTCGGTCGAGCCGGAGCGGAGGCCAGGCGGCGGTCCGGCAAGGGACTTCGACACAGGCCCTAGCTGCGCGATCCTGGGTGGGTTGGTCCGCTGCGAGGCCCGCCGGGCCTGGATACCACATCGGTCTCCAGGCCGTGTTCCGGGCCGACGCCGAACGACTCGTCGCCGCCGTCGCCTCCCGAGCGGACCCCGCGGTTGGGGCGTGACGGTCGTGCCCCCACCGCCCCTCCGAAACCGCAGCGCGATGATTTCCGCGCTCGGTCGGAGCGGTCGGGCCCCGATCCGGCCGTCCTCCGCATCGACACGAATCGACGGAACTGAATGGTGGGGCCGGCCGACTGGTTGAACAGAGGTCTCTATCCCCAAGCAGAGGGGCACCATCATGGATCGTCGAAGCGTCCTCCGGGCTACGATCGCGGCCGGGGCCACAGCAACCACCGTCGGCGCGGTCGCCGGCGCATCGGCGGCCAACGCCAGTCCGCCGAAGCGGCCCGTACGGGTACACATCCTCATGTACCCGGGGGTGGAGGAGATGGACTTCGCCGGGCCGGTCGAAGTGTTCGGCATGGCCCGCGGGCTCGGCGGTGACGTCACCACCACCCTGGTCACGGTGGACGCCACAGGTTCGGTGACCGCCACCCACGGCACCCGGGTCGAGGTGCCCGGCCGCTGGTCGCCCCGGGAGGCGAACCTGCTCGTGGTGCCCGGCGGCGGATACCGGCGGGCGGACACACCTGGTGTGGCGTACGAGATCCAACGGGGCGTGCTGCCCGCGGCCATCAGCGCCGCGCGCCGGCGCGGCCTGACCATCGCCGGCATCTGCACCGGAACCATGCTCCTGTCGGCGGCCGGACTCACCGCCGGCCGTCCCTGCATCACCCATCACCGGGCGGTGGACGATCTTCGGGCCCAGGGCGGCATCGTCACCGACGCCCGGGTGGTCGACGACGGCGACCTGGTCACCGCCGGTGGTGTTACCTCCGGCCTGGACCTCGCGCTCTGGCTGGTCGAGCGTCAGCTCGGCGCGGCCCTCGCCGTCCAGGTCGAACAGGTGCTGGAGTACGAACGACGCGGCACCGTCTGGCGCGCCTGACCCCGGTCGGTGCCCGGCAACACGTGAATCTCGAGGTACGTCAGGCGGGCGGGCTCAGGTAGACCGCCAGGCCGCCCGCCGCGATCAACCGATGCCAGCCCAGCCGCTGGTAGAAGGTGGTGGCCGTCGTGATCGCGCTGGCCGTAAGCAGCCACGATGGAACGTCCTGGACGGTCGCCGCGAGCAGTGCCCTGCCGAGACCGCGCTGCCGCACGTCGGGGTGCACGGCCACCTCCCGGACCTCTCGCCGGCCGACGAGCTCGTCGGTACGCTCACCGAGCAGATCAGCGAGGGTGGCGTAGCTGCCGGCGGTCGGAAACGGCTGCGCGGTGTCGAATCCGTAGGCGAAGCCGACGATGACGCCCTGACTGTCCGCGACGTACGCCCCAACGAAGCCGGCCTGGTGGGCGTGCTGGCGTACGGCCACCGCGAACTCCTCGGCGCGCTGCGAGGGCTCGTTCCAGGGCGGTGCGCAGAACACCGCCCGATAGCAGTCCCGCAGGTCGCCGAGCAACCCGTCGACAGCACCGGCGTCAAACAGCCGGACCGGTGGGAGGTACCGCCGCTTCCCGGTCTCCATGCTCCCCCCTTCCCGGGCGTTCTCGCCGGTCGTCACATCCGGGTCGGGGCGGACCACTGAGCAGATCGGGCCGCCCCGCCCGGACGAACAACCGGCCGTCAGGTCTCGGTCGGCCCGGCGCTGGCCGCGACCAGCAACGACAGCTCCCGGACGAGGTCGTCCAGGCTCTGCCCACTGTGCGTCCGCAGTAGCCCGAGGCTGAGATCGGCCAGCAGGTGGAACCCCAGGGTCTTCGCCTGCTCGGAGCCGAACGCGGCGAGCAGTTCCTCGGCGCCGGCGAGGTCACCACGATGCTTGGCGGCGATGACCCCGGCGGCGCGTTGCACCAACTCCGCGGCCGCCGGGGTGGAATTGGACACGCCGGTCAGATCTTCGGCGTGGCGGCGCGGGCGGCGTCGAACCGGGCGATCACGTCCGACCAGTTGACCAGATTCCACAACCGGTCCACGTAGTCCGGCCGCACGTTCTTGTACTGCAGGTAGTAGGCGTGCTCCCAGGCGTCGAACACCAGCAGTGGCGTGGACCCCTGTCCCACGTTGCCGTGGTGGTCGTACACCTGCTCCACGATCAACCGCTCACCGAGCGGCTCCCACGCCAGCACACCCCAACCAGAGCCCTGCACGCTCTTGGTCGCCGCCGACAACTGCCCGGCGAACGCCTCGAACGAACCGAAGTGCTCGTCGATCGCCGCCGCCAACTCACCGTCGGGACGATCACCACCGTCCGGGGAGAGGTTGCCCCAGAAGATCGTGTGCAGCACGTGCCCCGACAGGTTGAACGCGAAGGTCTTCTCCAGACCGACAAGGGTGCCGAAGTCACCCTTGGCCCGGGCCTCGGCGAGCTGCTCCAGCCCGTCGTTGGCGCCTTTGACGTACGCGGCGTGGTGCTTGCTGTGGTGCAACTCCAGGATCTGGCCGGACATCGCCGGCTCCAACGCGCCGTAGTCGTAGGGCATGTCAGGCAGGGTGTAGACCGCCATCAGGACTCCTCCCGGGAACTTGCTGCAAAGCTATGGCTACTGCCACTATTTTGCAACAGGCTCCTACACCATGGTGCGGAGTAGTGATTCGTCACAGCGTGGACCGGTCGGACGGGGCGCCCGCTGACGCGGCTGCGCCGGTCTACCGGCCGTCGTGCGGCGGGGTCTCGGTTCGCTCCGACCGCGCCAGGTCCGCGTCCCGAACCTGCTCAGCCGGCGGCGCGCTCAACCCAGGTTCTGGTGCGGTCACGAAGGCCACCGGTGCGTCGAAGGCGGCGCGGCGGGCGGCGCGGCGAAGCGCGGCCAGGACGGCGGGTCCGATCAGGACGATGGCCGTCGCGGTGGTGATGGCGCGGCCGGTGTCCCACCCGAAGGTGGAGGTGACGGCGGTGAACACGGCGAAGCGGTGCAGGTTGTCCAGCACCGGTGCCCCGGCGACGTAGGAGAGTTGGGTGTCCGCGCCGATGCTGAACGGCCAGAACCACAGGTTCATCAGCAGCCCGTAGCCGTAGGCGGCGATCGTGCCGTAGCCGGCCAGCACGGCTATCTCGGCCCGGCCCCGCAGCCGGGCCGGCAGCAGGCCGGCGCCGAGGCCGATCCAGGCGGCGGCCAGCATCTGGAACGGTAGCCATGGACCGACACCGGCGGTGAGCAGGGCGGAGGCGAACAACGAAATGGCGCCGAGCAGAAACCCGAAGCCGGGCCCGAACACCCGGCCGGCGAGGACGAGCAGGAAGAACACCGTTTCGATGCCAGCGGTACCGGCGCCGAGCGGCCGTAGGGCGGCGTTGACGGCGGCGAGCACACCGAGCATCGCCAGGGCCTTGCTGTCGACGCCGCCGGAACTGAGTTCGGCCAGGACAAGGGCCACAAGAACCGGCAGTACGACGATGAAGACCAGCGGCGCCTCGGTGGTGCGGGCCATGCTCTCGGGTTGGGCGGGCACGAAGAACGGCCAGCTGAAGGTCGCCAGTGCGGCGACGGAGGCCAGGGCCAGCACGACGGCGGTGCGCGGGGCGACCCGCAGTGCGGGTCTCATCCCCGGGTCCCGGTGGCGGCCAGCGCGGCGGTGACCTGATCCACGGTCAGCCAGGCCTGCGGGGCCAGCACCTTGGCGACCTGCGGGGCGAACGCGGGTGAGGCGAGCATGACCTCGGCGGTGGTGCCGTCGGCCACGATCTCCCCCTGTGCCATCACCACGACCCGGTCGGCGAGGGCGGCGACGAGTTCGACATCGTGGGTGGCGACGACGACCGCCCGGCCTTCGGCGGTCAACCGCCGGACAACGGCGGTGAACTGCCGTTTGGCGAGGTAATCGAGACCGCGGGTGGGCTCGTCGAGCAGCACGACCGGCGGTGCGGTGGTGAGCTGGACGGCGAGGGCGAGTGCCAGCCGCTGCCCTTCCGACAGGTCACGGGGGTGCTGGTCACCGGGTAGCGCGGGGGTGAGCTGGTCCAGCAGTGCCCGGCAGGTGCCGGCAGGTGCGTCGGATTCGCGGTCGGCCTGGGCGCACTCGGCGTCCACCGTCTCCAGGTAGAGCAGGTCCCCCGGAGTCTGCGGGACCAGGCCGACCTGTCGTCGGGCCCGGCCGGCGGGAAGGGTCCTCGGGTCGACGGCGCCGTCGGGGCCGGTGACGACGGCCGTCCCGCCCTGTCGAGGGCCGCTGCCCTGCAACGCCCAGAGCAGGCTGGACTTACCCGAGCCGTTGCGGCCCATCAGCGCGACCACCTGGCCGGGATGCAGGTCGAGGTCGACGCCCGCCACGGCGACGGTGCCCGGATAGCGCACCACGATCTTGCGGGCCGCCAGCGCCGGGGTGCCGTCACGGGCCGGCGCCGCCGGCGGTGGAGCGGCGTCGGCGAGCCGCTGCCGGAGATCCGACGCGCGGCGGCGGGCGTCGCGTACGGACAGCGGCAGCGGTCTCCAACCCGCGGCCCGGCCCAGGTCGACAAGGGGCGGGGCGAGGTCGATGTCAGCCAGGACGGCGGCCGGTTCGCCGTCGACGACGGTGCCGTCGCCGGGCAGGTAGAGCAGCCGGTCCGCGTACTGCACGACGCGTTCGAGGCGGTGTTCGGCCACCACGACGGTGACGCCGAGGTCGTGGACCAGACGGGTGACGGCGGCCAGGACATCTTCCGCCGCGGTGGGGTCCAGGGCGGAGGTCGGTTCGTCGAGGACGAGCACCTGCGGGTGGCAGGTGAGCACCGCGCCGATGGCGACCCGCTGCTGCTGCCCGCCGGAGAGCGTCCGCAGCGGACGGTCCCGCAGCTCGGCGATGCCGAGCAGATCGAGGGTCTCCTCGACGCGCTTGCGCATCACCGCGGCGGGCAGGGCGAGTTGTTCCATGCCGTAGGCCAGCTCCTCCTCGACCGTGTCGGTGACGAAGCCGGCGAGAGGGTCCTGGCCGACGACTCCGACGACGTCGGCGAGATCGCGGGGAGGGTGACTGCGGGTGTCACGGCCCTGCACGGTGACGGTGCCGTACAAGGTGCCGCCGGTGAAGTGCGGCACCAGCCCGTTGACGGCCCGCAACAGGGTCGACTTGCCGGCGCCGGTACGACCGGCGACCAGGCACAGCTCTCCCTCGGGGATGTGCAGATCCACCTCGCGCAGCAGCGGTTCGCGGGCCTCGGCGTAGTGGACGGTGACCCGGTCGAAGTCAATCATCGTTGCGCCTCCGGTAGGGTGTCGCGGCTCGGCGCGCCGTGGGTCACGTCCTCCTCAGAGATGGCCACCGGTCGTGACGTGCGGTCGGCCGCCAGCGTCGGGGGCGGTGCCAGCCAGGCCGGGGCCACGGCGACCCCGACGGCCAGGAGCATCAGCGGGGTCAGTTCGGGCCAGGTGAGCGGGCTGACCGGCGGGTAGAGCCGGGCCGGGTCCACCGACCCGGCCGCCATCATCACGGCGGCCGTGGCCACCCCGCAGCCGGCGACGACGAGTTCCGTGATCCGCCAGCGGTCCGGACGGTAGCGGCTACGGCGGACCCGACGGCCGGCCAACAGCATGCCGACGACGGCCGTGGCCAGGCCGGCGAGCAGCATCGGCAGGCCGAGGTAGCCGGGCACGGTGGCGTCGAGCAGCCCGTACGTGCCGACGCAGACCCCCACCAGTCCGGCGAGCACCAGTCCACCGGTGAGGGCGCGCTGGCCGGCCGGTGTCGCAGCGGTGCGGCCGTAGCCGCGCGAGTCCATCGCCGCGGCCAGGGCCAGGGATCGGTCCAGGGCGTCGGCCAGCACCGGCAGGGCGATCCCCCGCAGGGCACGCAGTCCCTTTCCGGTGGCGCCACGTAGCCGACGGGCCCGGCGTACCCGCAGTACGCTCTCGACCAGTTGCGGGGCGACCGACAGCGCGACAACCACGGCGGTACTGACCGCGTACAGGGCACCGGGGACGGCTTTGAGCAGGCGCTTCGGATTGGCCAGAGCGTTGGCGGCGCCGAGGCAGATGAGCATCGTCGCCAGACGCAGCCCGTCGTAGAAGCCGCCGAGGAGTTGTTCGGCGGCGACCGGCCCGAACAGTCGGATGCCGGCCGCCCAGGCTGGCAGCGGGATCTCTGGCAGGTGAAGAAGGACATGCTCGCCCTGTCCGCCGCCGAAGACGAGGCGGAACACCACCCGCATGGCCACGATCACCGCGCCGAGCACGAGGTACAGCCGGAACGCGAACGCCCAGGGAGCATCAGTGCGGCGGCGGACGACCACCAGTGCGGCGGCGGCGACGAGCAGCGCCAGGGGCAGCGGATTGGTGGTGTGGTTGGCAGCGGTCGCCAGACCGAGCGCCCACAGCCACCATGCCCCCGGATGCAACGCCCGAGGTAGTCGCCCGGCCCCCGTCGTGGCCGGCCGACGAGTCCGCAGTGCCTCCGCCAACTGGGGGGAAGCCGTGCCGGCGGTGACCTGATCAGTCATCCGGTCCGACGCTTCGCCGCCTGCGGGCCGCGACGAGCCCACCGCCGGCGAGCGCGACCAGCAGAAGCAGCCCGGCCAGGGTGCCCACCGGAAGTCCGTCGGTGTCGCGGCTGGCGGTGACCTCGGTCGGTGAGAACGAGTTCGTCGACTCGTCGGACGGGGTGGCGGTGGTGGCGGCCCCGGGCGAGGTCAGGCCGGTGTCCGTGGGTGCCGTCGCCGCTGATGACAGCGGCGGGCTGCCGGCCGTGGTCGGGTCCACTGCGGTGGGTGCCGGCGGTGAGCCGACCATGCCGGTTGGTGTGGTTCCGGGCGGCGCGACAGGTCCACCGCCGACCGGCGGTGGGACGGTCGGTGGCGACGAGGAACGGGGTGGCGGTGCCGGTGCGGTGGTGCGCGGCGGCGCCGGTGGCGTGGTGCGCGGCGGGGGTGCCGGCCGGGTGGGCGCCACCGCCGGGCGGGGCGCGTTGTCGGCGTTGCGGTTGAGCGAGAACGACCAGCCTTCGAAGCTGCCCGCCGGTGGCTTGCGGTTGAGCACCCCCTTGTCGCTGTACGTCCAACTGCCCCCGTTGGGTGCGTGCCAGTACGACCAGTAGGCGCTGGCCGGCGGCGTGTCGACACACTTCTCCGCGCTGGTCGAGGGTTTGCCCTCGATCCGGCAGATGAACCCCTCGCCCCAGCGCAGCGTGCCGGTGATCTGGAAACCGGCGTTCTTCAACGCAGCCAGTCCGGTGGCCTGGTCGCCTCGCGCACACCGGACAACCGTCCCGCCGCCGAGTTCCTTGAAGTCCACCACGACGGTGACTCCGCCCGCATCCGGGCAGTAGCCGGCGCTGCCCGCGGCCGCAGCCGATCCCGGCCCGATCAGGACGCTCACCGCGGTCAGTGCGAGGACCGACGCGAACCGGGCCGCCCGGATGATCATGTGGTCCGCCGGCGGCCGAGGACCAGCAGTACCGCTCCCCCACCCAGCAGCAGCAGCGCGGTGAGCACGTACCCGCCGATCGCCACGCCGGTGGTCGGCAGGCGACCCGCCCCGCCCCCGGCGGGACTGGTGACGGAGCCGGTGGGAGTCGTCGCCGTGGCAGTGGGCGCGGTCGGCGTGCCGCTCGGCGTCGGACTGCCGGTGGGCGAGGCGGTGGCGGTCGGCGTGGGCGAGCCGGTCGGCGAAGGCGTGGCGGTCGCCGTAGGCGACGCCGTCGGCGTGGGTGACGCGGTTGCCGTCGGTGTCGGCTCGCCGGACGGCGGAAGATCGAGACCGATCTGGCCCAGCGGAATCTGCGCCAGCCCGAGCAACGCCTGGGCGGTGGCGCGACGCCACTGGTCCCGGAAGCTCTCGGCGATCCCGTCGCGGACCGCCTCGGCCAGGGCGTCGCTGGCGTATGCGATGGCGCCGGCATCGGCCGCCGCGGCGCCACCGTTGGCGGTGGTGAGCTGCAGCGCCGCCAGGGCCTCGGCGGCACGTGCCGCCTCGGCATCGCGACCGGCGGCGGCGAGCGCCTGCCCGGCCAGGCCGGTGCTGTTGGAGTTCGCGCCGCTGGTCGGCCCCGACCCGCCGAACGATCCGTCGACGCGTTGCTGCGCCACCAGCCAGTCCGCGCCGCGCTGCGCGGCCTCGTCCGCACCGGCGACGTCGGCTGCGAGCAACGCCTGGACGGCCATGGCCGTCGAGTCGACGTCGAGCGTGGCGTTGCCTTGATCGTCGCAGGACGGCGACGGAACGCCGTCGGCGTCGGGATAGAGCCGGAAACCGCCGGCCGCGCACTGCTGCCTGATGAGGAAGTCGACGGTCTCCTGCGGCGTGCCGCCGCTGCGGGCCAGACCCAGGACCGCGAAGGACTGGTCGAAGGTGTTGCTCGGGTCCGGGCCGGTTTCCTCGGTGGTCCGGCTGGTGATCCGGCCGTGCTGGTGACCGGTGCCCGCCCCGGAGAGCAGCGCCACGGTCTCGGCGCGCAGGTCCCAGCCGCCGAAGTCGGTGGGGTCGGCGCCCGCGGACGAGGCGACGTAGAGCAGCTTCGCCGTCGCACCCCCGTCGGTGAAGCCCTCGATGCCCCAGTCGTCGTAGCTGTTGTAGGACCGCACGTGCGCGGCGATCTGCGCCGTTGCCGCCTGCCGCGTCGGGCCGGCCGCCCCGGTGGCGGCGAGGGCGATCACGCCGTCGATGCTCAGCCCCCAGTCCTGCGGGCTGAACGGGCCGGGCAGCACGCCGTCGGTGTACTCCCCGGCGAGCCAGGTCGCGGCGTCACGCGCGGCGACGGTGTGAGCCGGCGCGGGCGCGGCGGTCACGACGAGAGGGGTGGCCGTGACGACGGCGAACGCGATGGCGGTGGCGGCGCCGAAACCGGCGCCGACGCGCCGGAGCGGGGACGTGGGCATGAGGGGTGCCTTTCGCAGAGCGGTCGGTGAAAGCTCCGGAAGGCACCGGTGGCGATATCCGCTCGCGTGGCCGCGATGAGATGCCGCACCTAGGTTGCCCGGACTCCACCCTGTAGACCTCGACAGTGGAAGCCGCTCGTCCGGTGCGGGGCATTCCGGCTCGCGAGACAGCTCTCGCTCACGGTTGCGGGTCAGCGTCGGCTTCTACCGACTTCCCCCCACACAGGACGTATTCAGTTGAGTACCCGACGCGCCGGGTGCCGCCACCGTACCGCCCGGTCACCTTTCGGCGCCAGCGTGGCGGACGACACCCGACGCGTCGACAGCTCAGGCAGCCTACCCGCAGGTCAGGGCGCGGTGATACTGGGCGCCGCGCCGGAGCCGAACGACCAGCCCTCCACCGTCCCCGGCGCCGGGTTGTAGCTGGTCGCTCCCAGCGTGCTGTAGGTCCAGGCGGCGCCGCTGCCGGAGGCGTGCCAGTACGACCAGTACGCGCTGGCCGGCGGGGTGTTGATGCACGGCTCCGTCGCGGCGGTCGGCTTTCCGTTGATCCGGCAGACGAACGCCAACCCCCACCGCTTCGTACCGGTCACCGTGAAGCCGGCACCCTGCAGGGCGGCCAGCCCGGTGGCCGGGTCACCGAGCGCGCACGCCACCTGGACGCCGCCGCCGAGCGAACCATAGTCGACCACCACCGTGACCCCGGTCGTCCCGGTGCACGCGGCGGCCTGCGCGGCTCGGGGAGACGGTTCGACAGCGATCAACCCGACGGCGACGACAGCCACCACCACGATGCTCGCCAGCCACCGACGGACGGGATCGTAGACCTGGGACATGAGCACTCCTTCTGATGGGACGGAACCTGCCGGCCGGTCAACGGCAGCGCAGGGTGGGTGCACCGGTGGTCGCGGCGACGGTGGAGAGCCGGGCGTATCCGGTGCCGGCCAGGCCGAGAACAGCCTGGGTGGTGGCACGGGGGGCGGTACCGGGATCGAAGACACCGCCGTCGAAGTCGACCGCGCCCCGGTCGGTGACCGGGGCGGCACACCCGACCTGAAGACCGGCCAGGAACACGCGGGCCCGGACCCAGGCCAGCGGCCGGCCGCCGTCGCGCAACGCCTGGGCCGCCAACCCGGTGCTGTTGGCGTTCGCGACCCCACCGGAGTTGGTGAACCCGCCGTCGGCGCGTTGCACCGAGACCAGCCAGCGCAATCCCGCGGCGGCGTCAGCCGGGCGTCCGGCGGCCCGCAACGCCTGCACCGCGACGGCGGTGGCGTCCACGTCGGAGACACAGACGGGCTGCTCCGGCAGCAGCGGATAGCCTCCGTCCGGGCACCGGGTGCCGGCCAGCCAGCCGGCGGCGACCGCCGGCACGCCCTGCGCGGTCCGGTCCAGCGCGAAGATCGCGAAGGACTGGCTGAACGCGTTGCTGTAGTCACCCCACGCCGACCGGTCGGTGAACCGGCCATCGGGGTCCTGGAGCGACCGCAGCCGGGCGATGAGATCCACACCGCCGACGTCGGTGGGGTCAGCGCCGCGGACCGCGACGGCGAGAGCGAGTTTGGCGGTCGCGCCGGCGTACGCCTCAGTGGTGCCGTCGCCGATGTACCCGTCGCGGACGTCCGGCCGGGTCACCCAGGCCAACGCCTGAGCGCCGAAGTCGTCGGCGACACCGGCGGCGGCGAACGCGAAAACCGCGTCCAGGGTCAACCCCTGGTCGGGGTACGCGACCCCGTCGAAGACGGCCTCGAAACGTTCTCCGTCGACCAACTGTCGGGCCAACCAACCGGCGGCGGCATCCGTCCGGACGGCACCCGCGTGTGCGGGTGCGGCGATCGTGGGTGCGGCGATCGTGGGTGTGGTGAGAGTGAGGGCGGCGAGTATCCCGCAGAGCAGGGCGAGCAGGCGGTGCCGGCCCAGGCGAACGACCATCGGTTGGCGCCTTTCCGGCCCGGCGGTCGTCGAGACCCGGCCCGCTCGGTGATGCCACGGCGGACCGGCCTCCGACCCGTGGGCCACGACGGGTGGGGAGCAGAGACTCGCGGGTACGTCAGGTATTCGGGCTCGCCACCAGGGATGATGCTCCCCGGCGGCCTACCGTTGCGGGCCAGCGCCGGACTTCGACCGGACTTCCCCCACACGCACGCGCGTTGTTCAGTTGTCGCGCCAGTCTCGTCGGCCACACGACCACTGTCAATCAGCAACCGGATGCGCACCTTGGGTAACCACAACGCGGCAGGCGGCGGCCGGGTCTCGCTCTCGCTCCGCCAGACCCCGCTTCCGTTGCACCGGCCACGGAACAGGTGGACCGTCGAGGGAGACAGCTCACAGCGAGCACCAGGCGAGCCCGCTGACCGGCCGGGTCGGGATAGGGTGACCGACGGCGCTGGTTCGCCCGACCGTTACCGGTGGGGCGTCGCAAGAGGGAACCCGGTGAGAATCCGGGACTGCCCCGCAGCGGTGAGTGGGAACGACCGCCGTCACCACGCACTGGGCCACCCGGCCTGGGAAGCGACGGCCAGTAGGAGAACGGACGAGTCCGGCACCGCCCACGAGTCCGAAGACCTGCCCGCGCTGCGTACACAAGGTGTGTGCGCCTGCCGTCGACCTCGCGGGTGGGTCGGGCGGGGTGACGCGCCGCGTCGGCGTGTTCCTCGACGTGCGCGCCCCCCGGTCGGTGGCCTCCTTTCCGAGGACGGACGCCCCCGTGCAGGACACGACCACCACACTCGCCGGCCGACCACCGTCGGCCTCCCATCTGACCCTGTCGCAGATCATGGACCAGCACCACACCAACCTCATGGGTACGGTCCACGGCGGCCGGATCCTCAACCTCATCGACTCCGTCGCCGGAGTGGTCGCCGCCCGGCACTCCGACGGACCGGCCGTAACCGCCGCCATCGACGAGACCGCCTTCCTCCGCGCGGTCCGCGTCGGCGACGTCGTGCACGTCGACGCCCGCATCACCTGGGCCGGACGCAGCTCCATGGAGGTCACCGTCAAGGTCACGGCCGACCGATGGGACCGGGCCGTACCACCGACCGACGTGGCCACCGCCCACCTGGTCATGGTCGCCGTCGACGACGACGGCCAGCCCCGGCCGGTGCCACCGCTGCTCCCCCAGACCGACGGCGACCGGCGGCGCTACCGCGAGGCAGAGATCCGTCGCGAGCACCGGCTGGCACTGCGGCGCGCCCTGCTCGACGGCACCGAGGAGTACTGAGATGCTCGGACTGTCCACAACGGCCCTCGCGGGCTACCTCGCCGCGATCGCCCTACTCATGGTCACTCCCGGGCCGGACATGATGTTCGTCCTCGCCAACGCCACCCGATACGGCACCCGGGCGGGTATCGTCGCCGCGATCGGCGTCGCCGCCGGGGAGGCGATCCACATCGCGGCCGTCGTCTGCGGACTGGCCGCGCTCGTCGCGGCCTCGCCGGTGCTGTTCACCACGATCCGCTGGGCAGGCGCGGTGTACCTGGTCGCCCTCGGGATTCGCGCCCTGCTCGGTGCCGGCGCGCCCGCCGACGAGACGAAGCGGGTTGGCACCAGCGGACAGGCGTTCCTGCGAGGGCTGCTGACCAACCTGCTCAACCCGAAGATGATCCTGTTCAGCGTGGCGTTCCTGCCCCAGTTCGTGAATCCGGCCGCCGGTGACCCCACCGCCCAACTGGTCCTGCTCGGCGCTGTCTTCATGGCCGTGCAGCTCGCCGTCGACATCGCCATCGGCGCGGGCGCCGGACGCCTGGCCCGAAGGATGACTGACAGCCGCTGGTCACGGCGCGTCAACCGGATCTGCGCCGTCGCGTTCGTCGTGCTCGGACTACGACTGGCCGCCGGCTGACCCCTGCGGCGTGGCCTCACCGCTCCTTGCGATGGTCGAGCCGGACGGCGCGCAGCACGACGTCGTTGACGTGGTGGGTGCTGATCGCTCCCGGCGGACGCGGCCGGCTCTCGTTCACGTCGACTCGCCAGTCGCCCGAGGCCGTGAGCGCGGCGGCGATCTCGTCGATGCCGACGTACGCCTGCGGGTCGTACATGCGGGTCTGCTCGCCGGGGTCCGCCGGCTGCTGGAGCGGCGTCAGCTCGTGGCCGACGACGAGCAGCGTCCCACCGACGGACACGGCGTCGAGCAGGTTGCGCAGTCCGCGCTGCTCGGGGGTGCGCTGGAACGAACCGTACTGCAGGGAGACCAGGTCGTAGGTCTCGTCCGCGAAGGCGGCCCGGTCGTTGGCGTCGCGGTGCAGCGTACGCACGTCGAGCCCGCGACGCTCCGCTTCGGCCCGGATGCGGTCCAGTGCTCTGCCGGAGACGTCGGAGGCGGTCACCTGCCAGCCTCGTTCGGCCAGCCAGATCGCGTCGGCTCCTTCACCGGCGCCGACGTCGAGCGCCCGGCCGGGGGGCAGGTCCGTCGCCTCCGCCACGAGCGTGCCGTTCGGGTTGGCGCTCCACATGCGTTCCTGATCCCCGTACCGGCTGTCCCACTCGATCTCGACGCCGGAGGGGCGCAGGCCCGCCGTGGTGTCCTCGGCGGCGAGGCTGAAGGCGATCTGGGCACCGACCCAACTGCCGTTCGCGGCGGCCGGCAGGACCTGGGCGCTCGGGTCCGTCAGGTTCCCGGCGGCGTACACGCCCGCCACGCTGGTACGTCCGGTGGCGTCGACCGCGACGAGGTCACCGAGTCCGCTGGGGTGAGCCGTGATGTCGATGCCCAGCCCCGCGAGCATCTCGACCCGGGGACGGAACCGGGCACCGGCGAGGACCGCGTCGGCCGGCAGGCTGCGGCCGTCGGCAAGCTCGACGACGAGTGAACCGTCCGGGTCGGCGTCGGACACCCGGCGCACCGCGCCCTCGACCACCGCAACCCCGGAGGCGACGAGGGTCCGCACCACGGCCGGGTCGATCCCCGTCGCGTCATGCAGCACCACGGTCAACTGGTCGGTCAGGTGCCGCATCAGCTGGGTCGGGTGCAGTCCCATCGGCGTCGTGACGATCTGCACGACCCGCAGGTCGCGGACCTCCCAGCCATGGCAGAACGGACAGTTGATCACCTCGCGGCCCCAACGCTCGGCGAGGCCCTCGATGTCGGGAAGCTCGTCGGCGATGCCGGTCGCGGCCAGTATCCGGCGGGCGACGAGACCGTGGCCGCCCGAGAGGGCGAGGTGGAACCCGTCGTCCTCCTTGCGCACGGCCAGGACACGGCCGGTGAGGACGTTGCCACCATAGCTACGGACCTCCTCCCGCCCGATGGCCCGCATCGCCTCGGGCGGGGTGCCCTCACGTCCCAGGTAGCCGTGCATGTGCGCCGCCGGCGCGTTCCGCGGCGTGCCGTCGTCGACGACGATGACCGAGCGTCGCTGACGAGCGAGCTGCAGCGCGGCCGCCAGACCGGCCGCCGAGCCGCCGATGACGGCAACGTCGCACCGGCGGACGACGCGCTGGTGGGGTGGGTGGTCGGAGGCTTCGTGGGCGTGGTTCGTCATGCGTCAAGCGTAGGAACGCCTGGCGATTGGTGAAAGGTGGTTTGCGGAATTCGCAAGGCGTGTCATGCTGGGGACATGACCGACCGCAGTGACGTGGAGCATCTGGCGCGCACAAGGCTGCGAAGCATCCGCACCACGCTCGGCTACTCCCTGGACGAACTCGCCGAACGCACCAATCTCAGCCCGTCGACGATCAGCCGGGTCGAAACGGGCAAACGTACACTCAGCCTCGACGTGCTCGTCCCCTTGGCCAACGCGCTACAGGTCAGCCTCGACGTCCTGTTCGAGGCGACCAGCGACGAGGACGTGGTGATCCGTCCCGTGCAGCACCGTTCGGGCTCGCGCACCACCTGGCCGCTGAGCCGCGTCGACGGGCGCACCATGGCGATGAAGGTCCGGTTGGAGCCCGAGGCGACGATGCCGGCCCAGCGGGTCCATCCGGGGTACGACTGGTTCCTGGTCCTCGACGGCAGGGTGCTGCTGTGGCTCGGCGAGCGGCGGATCGAGGTCGGCAAGGGCGAAGCAGCCGAGTTCTCCACGATGACACCCCACTCGATGACAGCGCTCGACGAGCCCGCCGAGCTGATCATGATCTTCGACCGCGAGGGCCAGCGCGCGCATCTGCACCAGTAAGCGCGCAACCCGCCAGGGTGGGGTGCCTCGCGTCAGCTCAACCCGAGATTGTGCTGTTCGAGGGCGGTCTCAATGATGTCCAGTGCCTTCGGCCCCACGCCGTGCAACCTGGCAAGCTCCGCACGCGGCGCACCGTCGAGCTGGCGTAGGGCGGTGTAGCCGGCGGCGTTCAGCGCCCGCGTCGCGGGTGCGCCGATCTTCGGCAGGGTGTCAAGGGACGATTCCACCGCTCGATGCTAGACCGCCGCTCCCCCGCAGGATCGACCCGTCGCGGCCACGGTTTCGGTGTCTGGCTGACACCGGCCGTACGCGTCCAGGCGGCGGCTCTGACGACAAGGCCCAGGCCGGAATGCGGTCGAATCCGCCCTCAGGCCAGGTGGTGGGTGTCGTTCAGTTGCACGATCCAGCGGTTGTGGAAGTAGTCGTCCTCGCGCAGGTGGGTGATGCCGCCAGCAGAGAAGCGGATGCCCACCAGACCCGCCGCGCCGAGGGGCATGCCGATCCAGGCCGCGAGCAGGAACGTGGCCGTTCCCCCGTGGGTCACCACAACCTGATGCTCCACCTTCGACCGTAGGATCCCCTCCAGCGCGGCGTAGGCCCGTACGGCCAGCTCCCACTTCGTCTCCGCGCCGGATATGCCCTCGTCATGACGCATCCGCTCACCGGTGGCGGGCGGCGGCACGAACCGTCCGTCCAGCCACGCCTGCGGGCGTCCTCCGGCTTCACCGTACGATTTCTCACGGAGGTCGGCGTCCAGCACCACGCTCGATCCGAGCCGTTCACCGATCGTCTCCGCTGTCCGCCGGGCACGGAGCAGGTCCGACGAGAACACCTCGACGCCGGCAGCAGAGGACAACCGGTCGGCGAGCACCTGCGCGATCAGGTCAGCGTGCGCGCGGCCCCGGGCAGTCAGGTCAGAGTCGAACCACCCACCGACCAGTCCATCGACGTGGTGCGTCGCCTCTGGGTGCGTCACGACGTACAGGTTCCTCACTCTGCCTCCTGCTCCGCATCAGGGGATTCCTGCCCGCCAGTGCGACGTCCGGCGCCATCCAGGCCCTCCAGCATCCCACCCCACTCCGGTAGCCGCCGCCCGGTCACCCGCGACCGCGCCGGCGGATGAACCGCCAACTGTGCCCTTGCACCGCTGTCGTCAGATGGGTGGTGTGGCTGACGACATCGAACATCGGCTGGCTTCGGCTGCCGAAGCGCTCCGTGAGTACGAGATGACCACCCGGCGTAGTGCGGAACTGCGCCGGCGCACGGAGGAGATGACCGCGCAGCTCGCCGCGTTGCGCGCACGGCACGCCCGCGAGCGGGAGGACGTCGAGCGGTTGGAGGGTCTGTCCCTGACCCGGGTGCTGGTCTCGTTGCGCGGTGCCCGTGGCGACACGCTGGCGCGTGAACGTGCGGAGGCCGAGGCCGCACGCTATCGGGTGGCCGAGGCCGAGGGCCGGCTTGAGGCGATACGGCGGGAGCACAGCGCGGCGGAGGCGCGGCTGCGTCAGCTCGCCGGGGCGCCGAGCACCTATGCCGCCGTACTCGACGACAAGGAGCGATACCTGGCCGGCTCCGGGGACCCGCGCCGTGCGCCACTGTTGGAGCTGGCTGCCGAGCGGGGCCGGCTCACCAGTGAGACGCACGAGGTGACCGAGGCCATGCAGGCCGCGCACACCGCTTCGCGCGCCCTGTCCCAGGTACGGGACAAGCTCGGTAATGCGTCCGGTTGGTCAGCCTATGACACGTTTCTCGGCGGCGGTGCGATCAGCAGCGCGATCAAACACACTCGGCTGGACGAGGCGGCCCAGGCCGCAGCCTATGCCGATCGTTGTCTCGCCGTGCTGCGCACCGAACTCGCCGATGTCCCAGGGGTGGCGCTCACCGCCCCGCAGCTGGCAGTCGACGGCCTGACCCGGTTCGTCGACGTCTGGTTCGACAACATCTTCACCGACCTCGCGGTACGAGATCGGATCAAGCAGGCCGAGCAGAACGTCGCCCGGTCCATGCGACTGGTGCGCGACGTGCAAGCCCGGCTGGAGCAACGGGCAACCCAGGTAGCCGCAAAACTCGCCACGATCGACACCGAACGCCGCAATCTTCTCACCCGACAGTAGGCGGCACGGCGCACCCGACGGTTTCCTGACCGGCAGCTACCTTCGGCGCCGATCAGCGCGAGGCGGTCGATTGAGACCCGTACCGTTCGGCCGCGCGCGCCTTCGCCTTGGCCGCCTCCACGTCCCGGTCGCGGGGAGGCGCCTTCGTGACGAGGCTGTCCAGTAGTGTCCGGGTGGCCGCCGTGACGGCGCGGACCGCCTCACCGAACGCCTCCTCGTTGGCCGCCGAGGGCCGAGTCGCGCCGCTGACCTTGCGCACGTACTGGAGGGCGGCGGCTTCGATCTCATCGTCGGTCACCGGCGGTTCGAAGTTGTGAAGCACGCGGATGTTTCTGCACATGTCCCTACCATGCCACGCAGCTCCACCTGGCTGGCCTCGTCGCTCGGCCCGCCGATGACCACTGTCGGCCGCGGTCTGGTGTCGGACCGGACACGACGTGGGGTACGCGAAGGAGGTTACCCATCGCGGTTCGTTAGCGTGTCGCCGTGGACGAGACAGCACGGCTGATCAGTAGGAGTTGCACGACTGGATGGGCCGATTGGATCCATGGTGAGCTGTGGTTGCTGCCACGTCATCTGGTCCGACGTCGGCTGACCCTCCGCGAGACACGCGCCAACAAGGACGGCCGTACGGTCCCCGTCCCGCTGCCCGAGGTGCCGGCGTCGTCCTTGGCTCTGCGGGACATCACGTCCGCGCACCGGACCAACAAGGTGATCCCGCTCGATGAGGTAGCTGAGGCCCGGCTGCACCGCGGGATCCTGACGGATCGGCTGGCGCTGAAGATGGATGACGGCAGCCGCCACAAGTTGCTGTGGCTGAAGGTTGATCCGGCACACGAGATCCTCGGCCCCGCACTGGGGCACCTTCTTGGCGCCCGCTTCACCCGGGATTGAGCCGAAGCGCGGGCCCCTGAACCGCCCCGGATCTTGTATTGACTCCACAGAACCCGGGGCGGTTCAGATCTCCTGCTGCGCTAGACGACACCCCGCTGGTCCAGCCACTTGAGGATAATCTGGTTAGTTTCTTCCGGCTTTTCCTGCTGGATCCAGTGACCGCAGTCCAGACTGACCACATCCACGTTCGGCACGAATTGTGGCAATCTTTCAGATCTCGCGACCGTGTCGCGGTCGCCGTAGATCATGAGGGCGGGCTGCCGGATGACGGGGTCCACGTCCGCCAGCAACCGCCAGTTGCGGTCCAGGTTGCGGTACCAGTTGATGCCGCCCGTGAACCCTGTTGATTCGAAGGCGGAGACGAAGACGGCCAGTTCGCTGTCGCTCATGATGGGCTCACCGGGCGGGGTTTCCATTCTGGCAAGGTTGATCAACGCGTTGCCCGGTCCCGGCTCCGCGGGGGGCACATCCTTGCGGTACAGGTTCCGCAGGAACTGGTACGTGTTCTCCTCGAACACGGCGTCCGCGACGCCCGGCTGCCGGTTGAAGTGGACGAAGTAGAAGTCGCTACCGAGCGCATCCTCCATGAGCTCGATCCAGGGTCGGTCGCCGCGCTCGAGGTACGGCAGGCTCAGGTTGATCACCTTGTTGACCCGGCCCGGATGCAACAGGGTCAGGCCCCAGACGACGGCCGCGCCCCAGTCGTGACCGACGAAGGTGGCATCGTCGTATCCGTAGTGATCGAGCAGTGCGACGAGGTCGCCCGACAGGTGTGCGATGTCGTAGTCGGTGACTTCGGTCGGGCGGGACGAGTTGCCGTAACCCCGCTGGTTCGGAACGATGACGTGGTGGCCCGCCGCCGCGAGGGCGGGCATCTGATGGCGCCAGGAGAAGGCGTGCTCCGGCCAGCCGTGACACAGCACGACGGGGTTCCCCGCGTTCTGCCGGCCGGCTTCGAACACCTCCAGCTCCACACCGTTGACCGAAACGCGGGTGGGCTCGGGAAAGTCGGTAGTCATGCCGGCATCCTGCACAGCGAAACCGGTCACCTCCTGACCGGTTTCCCTGAGAGAGTTGTCCGAGTGCGAGCCGACCGGTTGATGGCCATCCTCCTTCTGCTGCAACATCGCGAGCAGGTGACCGCAGCGGAGGTCGCCCGAGAGTTGGAGATCTCCGAACGCACCGCCCGTCGCGACCTCGACGCCCTGGGCATGGCCGGGGTGCCGGTGTACTCCGTTCAGGGCCGGGGCGGCGGCTGGCGCCTCGTGGGCGGCGCCCGCACCGACCTGTCCGGATTGACCGCGAGTGAGGCCCGTGCCCTGTTCCTGGTCGCCGGCCCGGCCTCGGCGGCGACGCCGGCCGTGAAAGCGGCGCTACGCAAGCTCGTCCACGCCCTACCGGAACCCTTCCGGGTACAGGCCGAGACGGCAGCGTCGTCGCTCGTGCTGGACCCGCGACGATGGGGAGCGAGCCGGATCGAGCCCCGACCACCCCGCTTCCTCGATGCGCTCCAGGACGCGGTGATCCGCGGCGTCCAGGTCCGGCTCGGCTACGTCGACCGCGAAGGCGCCGCAACCGAGCGAACCGTCCACCCGCTGGGCATCGTCGCCAAAGGCCAGTCGTGGTACCTCGTCGCCAACACCGAGGCCGGTCGGCGGAGCTTCCGGATCGACCGCGTGTCATCCGCCGACCCGACCGGCGACCCCGTGCACCGGCCGGAGGACTTCGACCTCGCCGAGAGTTGGCGCGTGATCGCCGACGACGTCGATCGCAAACGAACACCACTCGAAGCCCGGGCGGTGTGCGCGCCCCAGGCGATAGGCATACTCCGGATCGGATTCGGCGGTCGGCTCGAAGTCGGAGGCGCCACGACCGACGGCCGCATCGAGGTCGTGATCCGTGGCAACGACGAACACACACTCGCTGGCGAGCTTGCCGGGCTGGTCGAATGGATCGACGTCACCGGCCCGCCGGCTGTGCGCGACCACCTGGCCTCGATCGGCAACATGCTCGTCGAGCGATACGCCTGAGACCGGCAGCACCAGCGGCGTGACGACCCCCATCGTCCGGCACACGATCTGATTGCGGCGCTGTTCCACCCGGCCGACTATCGGCGCACGCGTGGCTCGGAGCTGGTGGACACCTACCTGTCCCTGGCCGCGCCGGACAGTGGTAGAGCTGCAACGCGCGCCCATCGCCGTGATCGAGTGCACGGTTCCCGGCTGATCCGTCCCTCAGCCGTTGGTCGAGCCCGACTCGCGGCGGATCCCCGCACTACGCGTTCGTGGAGCCGGTCTTGCGGACCAGCATGTACCCGTGCGGCGGCTCTGCCTCTTCGGGCGGGGTGCTGCCCTGGAAGACCAGGGCAAACCCGGCCGCGGAGAACCGGTCCGCCATCTCGCCGGCCGAGAGCCAGTACCGATCGAAGTCGACGCCGAGACTGCCGACGCGGCTACCGGGACCGTTGCGATGCCCGGTCCCGTCGCCGTGCTTGAACGCCGCCACCAGGTAGCCGCCCGGCCGCACGACCCGGGCCAACTCGGCGAACGCCCGTACCCGGGCGTCCGGCGCCAGGAAGATCAACGAGTACCAGCACACCACCCCGGCCAGCGACGCGTCCCCGAACGGCAGTTCCCGCAGATCCGCGACCGCGTACCCGAAACCCGGATGCTCCCGCCGCGCCACCTCCACCATCCCGGGCGACAGATCCACCCCGCACGGCGCCAGGCCCCGGCCCGCGAGGTACGGAAGGAGTCGCCCGGTACCGCAGCCCACGTCCGCGACCGCGACACCCACCGTCAAGGTCAGCTCGGCGAACAGGTCGAGCATCGTCCGCTCGACCGGCATGCGCTCCAGCACCCCGACCAGGTTCTCCGCATACCACTCCGACAACACATTGTGCGCGTCCCGCAGTTCCTCCGTACCGGCGTCCATCCCCCGCTGCCCCTCCCGTCCTCAGCCGTCGTGGCGGCGAACCTACCTCAGAACGCAGAGCCGAACAGAAGGGAGCGCCGGAGGCCCCTGTTGACGCCGGCGGGTCAGGTCGTTGATGTCCAGGCGACGCGAACCGTTCCTGTCGCTGCCGGCTGACCGCACCGGCGTCGCGGTCGGCGACCCGGGTGCGGACGAGCCGGCATGTCGCGTCACGTCGCAAACCGTTAGGCTCACGGTGACCTACCTGGCGCTCAGGGGAGTCCGCGTTGAGGCGCGCTCACTGAGGGGTCTGCCATGGCATCTGCGCCGGGTCCGGTCACCGGGCAACCGATCTGGGACATGCTCGGTACCAGAATGCCGAGCGGGGTCCTCGGGCTGAGCGACCCCCGACGTCCATCTGATCGATGGCCGCTGGGTCATGTTCATCGGCGGGTTCTCCACCAGTTTCCGTAACCGGCTCTACCAGGCACGCCTGCCCGCCGACACCGGACCAGAGCAGGCCGGCTGGGTGCTCGACCCGCGTCCGATCATCGCCGACCCGCCCAAAGGGGCGTGGGACGCGGGCGGCATGCACACCCCGAGCTACGTGCCACCCCACCATGCACACGGTGCGCGCATCTACTACGCGGGCCGCGGCGGCGCACGACACTACGGCCGGGGCAGCGAGTACGCGATCGGCGTCCTCACCCAGGATCCCCGAGGGCGATGGGCGCGACACGCGGCGCCGGTTCTGCGCGGATGGCCAGGCCGACCCAGCGTGCTCGAACCGCTCGTCATCGCCGTCGACAGCGGCTACCGAATGTGGTTTCTCGCCACACCGCACGAAGTCGCCCCCGGTGAGCAGCCCGACTACGAGCTGCGCGTGACTGACAGCACCGACGGTATCCGGTGGGATCCTTCCCGCCGCTTCACCGCAACCGAGGAAGGCTACTTCGACAACGCGGTCTACCCGACCCCGGACGGGTGGGAGATGACACTCGCCCGCGGTACCAACCTGCACGGCACCACGCCCTACCCCGACCAGGGACTGTGGGTGATGCGAGCCGCGACCCCGTCGCCGGACCGCGCGGCCTGGTCGACGCCACAACGCGTGCTCGACACCGCCGCACCCGCCATCCCATCGTGGATGGCGCGCGGAGTCTGTGGCCCCTCGGTCATCCCGCTCTCCGGCAGGCGACGACTCGTCTTCGTCACCGGCACCTACGACGTCGAATCCTGGTGGCAGGCCGCCCGACTGCGGATGACTCACGCACGACGTGTCGCTGTGCCATCACCCTTCTTTCTCGCCACCGGCACCATGAACGTGACCTACGTGAAGTGACCGCTCCAGTGCGTTCGCACCGGCAGGTTCAGACGCCGGCGAGACGAGCTGCCAAGGCGGCGCGTAGCGGGCGCTTCGGGGCAGCGCTCCGGATGCCGATACATGGTGCTGACCATGGCATCAGGCGACGCAGAACTCGTTGCCCTCGGGGTCATGCATGACGACGTGCCCGACGTCGTCGCCGTACCACTGCTCACGGACCACCGTCGCGCCGGCGGCGACCAACTCGGGCACTTTCTGCCGGATCAGTCGGGTGCGCTCGGCCATGTCCCAGGGGCCTGGACCGGCCACCCGGATATCGATGTGCATGCGGTTCTTGGCGGACTTGCCCTCGGGCACCTTGAGGAAGCCGATGGCGGGGCCCCGGCCATCCGGATCGACGATGGAGGCGTTGTCGGGCTCGTCGAAACCGGATTCCTTGACGTAGCCGAGGGCCAGCGCCCAGAAGGCGGCGATCCGCTGGGGATCGTCGGCGTCACATCCCAAGGTCCAGAAAGTCGCCACGGCGCCAACGTACGCGAGCTACGACACGCTGTCATCGGGCACGACCGAGCGTCGGCCCCACCCCGACGCCTGTGCCGCAACAGCACGCCCGATCGGCGGAACCTGTTGGACGAGTGCGTCTCGGCGATCTCCAGTGCGGCTGTCTGACATCGCAGAGCGGCCCGGCACGAACCGCCATACTGTCGCCATGGGCCTGGACGTGCGCAGCGACGACAACTGCCACCTGTGGGCCGAGCAGTCCGGCACCGGGCCGCCGCTGGTGCTCTGTCACGGCGGTCCGGGCCTGTGGGACTACCTCACCCCGGTCGCCCGGCTGCTCGACGAGCATGCCCGCACCATCCGCTGGGACCAGCGCGGCTGCGGACGCTCGCAGCGGCGCGGACCGTACAGTGTCGCCCGCTTCGTCGCCGACCTCGACGCGGTACGCGACCAACTCGCCGGACCGGTCATGGCCCTGCTGGGCCACTCGTGGGGTGCGCACCTGGCGTTGCGGTACGCCATCGAGCACCCCGAACGGGTCAGCCACCTGATCTACGCGCCCGGAACCGGCATCGACCCCGAACGCGGCTGGCACCCGCACTACCAGCGGAACCTGCGACAGCGGCTCGGACACCATCTGGACCGCTGGGAGACGCTCGGCGCCCGCGTCCGCACGCCCGCAGAACAACGCGAGCGGGCGGTACTGCAATGGTCGGCCGACTTCGCCGACCCCGGCACCGCCCTGCGGCACGCCGAACGTATGGCCACCCCGTGGCTGGGCATCAACCAGGACTGCAACCAGGCCCTCAACGCCGAGGTCAAGCAAGAACACAGGAACGCCGACTTGGTCGTGCAGTGCCGGGCGCTCGACCTGCCCGTGCTGATCATCGACGGCGCCGAGGACATCCGCCCCCGCTGGGCCGTCGACTCACTGCACGAAGCGCTGCCGAACAGTCGACGGGTCAGCCTCGCCGGCTGCGGCCACCTGCCGTGGGTCGAGAACCCGCACGACTTCCGACAGGCGATCACCACCTTCCTGACGCAACACAGTCACCAGACTCCCAGCCACGTTCACCGCGAACCCGCAAGTCCGCAGTAACGCTCGGATCGCGGCTACAGATCCCGCACTGACCTCGTCGACCTCACGCGACACCCACGCATTGGTATGACAGATCAGCGGCACCACCCGGTATTTACCGCAGCTTCTACATTGACTGGTGCTTGCTCTCGCTGATGAATCGAGGTGTCATGAACTCCCCGACGCCCCCATCGCCTCCGCCTTTTTCGCCAGTGCCAGCGCCGTTTCGGCCGCGACGGATCGGGCTGCTGATCGGTGGTTCGGCCCTGGCCATCCTGCTGATCTGCGCGATCAGCGCGATCATCGTCGGGCCCCGCATCACCGGTGATCTCAGTGAAGAGGAGGCACGAGTCACCGAGGCACAGGCCGCGGCGAACACCGCCGACCAGGAGTTGAGGCGGGCTGCCGAGCGGCTGCTCACCACGCCGGCGATCCGGTACGAGGGGTCGTTCACCGGACCGGACGGCGACCGCATTCGCATGGACGTCCGGGTGACCAACGAGGGCACGGTGCGAGGCGAGCTGACCACCGGCGGCCAGACCGCCGAGATCCTGGACCTGAGCGATCGCACCTTCATCCAGGTCGGCGCCGCGTTCTGGCGGAAGGCCGGGATCACCGACGGACGCGAGAAGGACTTCGCCAAGCAGTGGGTGCGCGTACCCGGCGACCTATTCGGATTCGACTTCGGTGACGTCCTGGCACCTGCTCTGTTCGCCACCGGCATGGTGCCGAGCATCGACGAGAACGGCTACCCACAGCAGGAGGAGTCACCCGAACTCGGCGCGATCAGCTCGGTGGACGGCGTCGAGGCGCAAGCGGTGGTCCTCGGCGGTGTCACGTACCTGATCAGCACGGCCGAACCCAAGCAGCTGCTGGGAGTGAGCACCGTTCCGGTGACCGAGTCGGGGGGCGGCTTCCAGCCGATCGCATACCGGGTCAGTGACGTCGAGTTGCGGGCCAAGCTAAAGGTCCTCACCGACGACGAGCGACAGTTGCTGTTCGACGAGGTGAAGCGTCAAATGAGCGTACTGTCGCAGGCCCTCGACAGTATCGTCCAGGTGTCGCTTACCGGTAAGGCAAGCCTCAGCCCCTGCACCACCAGCGGCTGCACCGCGAATCTGAAGCTCCGCAGCAGGGTGACGTCGGCGTCCAAATACGTGACGATCGGTAAGCAGGTCACCGTCGAGGTGGACATCACCATGACGTTGGACGGCAAGCTGGTGAAATTCTGCCCAGTGGTTCTGACCATGAAGCCGAAGGACACCAAAACGGCCCGATGCCGCGCGTCGTACTATATTCCGCCCGCTCGGAATCCCAAGACCCACCAGATTTACGCCGCGTACACGGCGGTCGCCCGGGCGGTGACCACGACGGACGCCAAGAAGATGGCTGCGGACTTCGCCGACGAGATCGAACGCAATGGCGCGCTGGGCGTCAAGCCGCCGAACAAGTCGCACGAGTATCTGCCGCCCGGCGTGAGCCCGCCCGCCCTGAACACCCGGCAGCAGCAGGCAAGGACCCGTGTCGAACAGCTCGCGAAGCAGGCCTGCGCTGACGTGCAGCGGTGGCCCGGCGAGTCCGCGCAGCACTGGGGCGACCGGGTGCACAGACGGCTCGCGGAACTCGTCGACGCGGAACCGGCGTCGGCCAACCTGTTCGCGGAGGTCGGCTACCTCAACGAGACTCTCGCCAGACGGTGGAAGAATCCGGTCACCGGACGGGAGGGCTGGGAGAAGGGCGCCAAGGCACCGGATGTAGTGCTCGGCGTGAGCGAACTGGAACCGGAGCTCTTCCTCGATCTGAAGACCGGCGCCAAAGGGCTCGAGCTCAAGTGGTACGAAGACCTCAAGAGGCAGCTCCCGGAAAGGTACCAGAGCATTCCTGCGATCACGGTTCGATGCTGAGGAGGGGACGATCACGTGGATGTCGGCAAATGGGAAAAGGCCGTCGACGGGTACCTGCTACCCGCCCTGGGTGACGGCTGGCGGGCTGCGGACGGCCGGCTGGTGCGAGGGCTGGTCGGCTGGACCGCCCAGACGGTGCAGCCGCTACCACCACTGCGCCAACGGCCCACCTTCCAGGTGGAGGTGATCGTCTGGTTGCTCGCGGTGCCAATGACCGACGGCTACACGTGCTCACGGCGCCTGGATGGCGTGTTCCCTGAGCCAGACGCCCTGGCTGGCTACGAACCGGTGATGGCCGACATCCGGGACGCCGTACTGCGGGAGGGTGTTCCGTTCCTGGACCGTTACGGGGATGTGGAGGGCTTCCTCGCTCACCAGCTGGAGCGGGAGGCCCGGGAGGCGGAGCGTGGCCTGAGCGCCCCGGAAATGCGGGCGTCCGAGCAACTCGTCTACCTGCATGTGATCCGCGGGGACTGGGACGCGGCGCTGGTCGCGGCAGCGCAGGCCGAGGAGGCCGGGGAGCTGAACCGTTCCAAGCCGCACCCGCTGCCCTGGAAAGAGGAGAGCCTTGCACGCGTTCGTGCGGTGATCGCCCTTGGCCCGGCCGGCGGCCGCGAGGCCCTCGCCCGGAACGCGGCCGCGACGGCGGCCGCGTTGTCCCTGCCGTACGACATGTAGCTCCCTGGAGCTCGGGCACGCACTGGTGATGAGCAGGCCGGGAACCGGCCGCCGTGGTGAATCACGGGCTCGATCCGGTCACCTATCGGACGCGAAGTCCAGCGACGAGGAGGTCGACCAGGCGGCGTGCGTCGTATCGGGGGTCGTTGCCCGCGCCGATGCAGAGATTGCCGACGCCGCGTAGCAGGCCGTAGGCGTCCATGTCGGGTCGGATCTCGTCGGCGGCGACGGCGGCGTCGAGGAGTTTGTCGCAGACCGGGACGAGCCGGTCGAGGAAGTAGGCGTGCAGGGTCTGGAAGGCGGCGTCGTCGGACTGGAGCGCGGCGGCGAGACCGTGCTTGGTGACCAGGAAGTCGACGAACAGGTCGATCCACTGCGCCAGTGCGGCGTGCGGTGTGTCGCTGTCGGCCAGTAGGGCCGGCCCCGCCTCGGCGCACGCCTCGATCTGGTGCCGGTAGACGGCGACGATGAGGTCGGCTCGGCTGGGGAAGTGGCGGTAGATCGTGCCCACGCCGACGCCCGCCCGCGTGGCGATGTCCCGCACGGGGACGTCGACGCCGGAGGTGACGAACGCCGCGGCGGCGGCGTCGAGCAGGGCCCTCTCGTTGCGCCGGGCGTCGGCCCGCTTGCGCGGGACCGGTTGCTCCGAGCCGCTGTCGATATCGGCCACGTCGAGTTACCTCCGTCACCTCGCTTGGCATCCGGAACGCTGTTCCGTATCGTGCTTACCGGAACACCGCTCCGCTTGTTCAGCATAATGAACCGGGCGGGCTGCCACAAACCAACACCGCCGGACGTCTGTGAGGAGAACAGTCATGCGGTACCGCCCCTTGGGTCGCACTGGTGTGCAGGTCAGCACCCTCGTACTCGGCGCAATGAACTTCGGCAAGATCGGCAACACCACCCAGGACGACGCCACCGCCATCGTCGACGCGGCACTCGATGCGGGGATCAACCTCATCGACACCGCCGACGCCTACAGCGGCGGCCAGTCCGAGGAGATGGTCGGGAAGGCCATCACCGGCCGCCGCGACGACGTCGTCCTGGCCACCAAGGCGACCCTGCCGATGGGCGACGGCCCCAACCAGCGGGGCGGCTCCCGCCGCTGGCTGGTCACCGCACTGGAGAACAGCCTGCGCCGCCTCGGCGTCGACCACGTCGATCTCTACCAGATGCACCGGTGGGATCCGACGACCAGCGACGACGAGACGCTGTCGGCGCTGACGGACCTGCAGCGCGCGGGCAAGATCCGCTACTTCGGCTCCTCGACCTTCCCCGCCTACCGCATCGTGCAGGCACAGTGGGCCGCCCGCGAGGGACGTCTGAGCCGGTACGTGACCGAGCAGCCGAACTACTCGATCCTGCAGCGTGGCATCGAGACCCACGTGCTGCCGGCGACGCAGGAGTACGGCATGGGCGTGCTGGCCTGGAGCCCGCTGGCATCGGGCTGGTTGTCCGGCGCGATCCGCGCCGGACAGGAAATCAGCACGAACCGCTCCGGCTTCATGCAGCAGCGCTTCGACGTCAGCATCCCCGCCAACCGCGCCAAGCTCGACGCCGTCGAGCAACTCGCCACAGTCGCCGACGAGGCCGGCCTCAGCATGATCCAGCTCGCGCTCGGCTTCGTCACCGCGCACCCGGGCGTGACGAGCGCGATCATCGGCCCCCGCACGATGGACCACCTCAGCTCGCAGCTCGCCGCCGCGGACACGGTGCTCTCGGCCGACGTGCTGGACGCGATCGACGCGATCGTGGCTCCCGGCGTCGACCTCGCCGCTCAGGAGAAGAACGACACCCCGCCCGCTCTGCTCGAGCCGGCGCTGCGCCGCCGCTGACCACTCCGGATGCCTGCCCTTCGCCGACACCGCCGACGCCGTGGGCAGTCTCGCCGAGGCGTCGATCACATAGCGGCCCTGGCCGGTCGGTCTGAATTGATCCCCGAGTCTCGATGGCTGCTGGCCGCTCCTGGTCGGCCGGGTCGTAGGGGGCTTCCGGGAGGCGCAACGGGACACCGAAGGGGCCGCTCCCCCGGCCGAGGGAGCGCATTCCCCGTTGTCGGGGAGGAGAGTCCGTACGTCACCGTAGAACCTTGGTTGATGACTGACGGTACTGCCAGGCCCGGGCGATGAGGGCGACATCGGCAACTGTCACCCGGATCCGGTCGTGGGCACTGGCGTGCGCTCTGTTCGTCGTCGGTGAGGTGGCTCTGCGGGTGTACTGGATCGCGGGTGGTCGGTGGGGGTATACCGCCTGCGACCGCACCGACCTGGTCGACCCGGCGGGCGGGTGCGGCGCGGCCCGGGTCGAGTCGCTGCCCTTCTGGGCGGGGTCGGGAGCGGTGGGAGTCGGTGCCGCCCTCGCGATGCTGATCGTGTGTGCGGTCCGCATCCCTGGCCGCTACCCGGCCGCGGGCAGCTGGGCGGCGGCCGCGCTGCTCCTGGTCGTCGCGTTCCCGTTGCACCTGGTCTTCGAAATCCCCGCGGCGTTGGTGGGACGCCCCTCGGACTGGCGTGACCTGGCCGCCCGGCTCGCCCTGGTGACCGGCGGTCTCCTGTTCGCCGGGCTCGCGACCGCCTGCGCTCCCCCGCGTACGGCGCGGGTGGTCCGGTACCGGCCGGTGCCGCGATGGACTCGACGCTGGGCGTACGCGGCGGTCGCGCTACCGGTGGTCGGGTGGGCCGTGCCGCACGGACTGTGGGTGCTCGGCGTGCCGTTCGGCATCCCGCAGCGGCAATTGGACGACATCCACCAGCACCTCTCCAACTGGACGGGTGTGGCGATCACCCTCGTCCCACCGCTCGCCGGCCTGCTCGTCCTCGGGTTGGTCCAGCGGTGGGGACAGGAGTTCCCCGCCTGCCTACCGGGGCTGCGGGGCAGACCAGTTCCCCGGCTCCTGGCGGTGATCCCCGCCGGGATGGTGGCGCTCGCGCTGGTCACCTACGGCGTCCTGAGCGTCGCAGCGCTCGCGCGGCACGTGCTCAACGGCGACACGCCTTGGTCGGACGTGTGGGCAGGGTGGGCGGTGACCGGCACCCTGCTGGTGTTTCTCGGCTGGGGAGTGGCTCTGGGCGCCACCACCGCCGGCTACGCCCTCGCCACCGGCCTGATAGGGAGTCCGTCACAGATCCTCGTCCCCCCGACCGATCGGCATGGTCATGCGTACCACTGAACCCGGCCGCCGGGCAGGACCGTGGCCTGATCACCAGTTCGTGTCGGTGGGCTGGGGCAGGATGTGGCCATGACCGTGACAGCTCGCCTGGACCTGGCCATCTTCGACGCTGCGGACGTTGGCAAGGTCGGCTCGTTCTATGCCGAGTTGGCCGGCTGGGACATCGTCCGTCAGGACCCTGACCGGTTCGGCGTTCGGACTCCGGACGGCCAGGAGATCGAATTTCAACACGCTCCTGACCATGTCGGGCCGCGGTGGCCCGGGCAGGAGCACCCGCAGCAGTTCCACCTGGACCTGCAGACCGACGATCCCCAGGCGCAGGCCGAACGGGCCGTCGCCCTCGGTGCGGTCCGGTTGGCCGACGGTCCTACCTGGATCACGCTGGCCGACCCGGCTGGTCATCCGTTCGATCTCTGCCAGGCGGACGGCGTCGGGTCGGTGATGAGGCTGTTCGCGGTGACGATCGACGCCCCCGACGCGTCAGCGCTGGCCCGCTTCTACGCCAGCCTCACCGGTATGGAGGTCACCTACGACGGCCCCGAGGGCGCGCTCGTCGCCGGTGGCGGTAAGAGCCTGATGTTCCAGCAGATCAGCGCCTACAACCCGCCCCGCTGGCCGGATCCGGCGTACCCGCAGCAAGCCCATCTCGACCTCATCGTCGACGACCTCGACGCAGGCGAGACCCGGGCACTGGAGCTGGGCGCCCGCCGGCTGAGAGCCGGCGGTGAACGCTTCAGAGTCTTCACAGACCCGGCCGGCCACCCGTTCTGCCTCATCCGCTAGCGCGCCAGGGCCACTGCCGTCCGGACGGAGGTGTCCGCCGGGCAAGTTGGCGGGTAGCGCCGGTGCGTCAACTCAGGGATGATCATCGTCATGTCCGAGCAAGGTCTAGTGCTCTGACCACGAATGTTCACGGTGTTGGGGTCAGGCCGCTCTGGTGGCGGGTTGGCCCCAGCGTCGTTGGCGTTCGCTGCGGATGCGGGCTCGTTCGCGGCGTTGGGCGGCCAGGACGTCAGGGTGGCGGGCGTTGGCGTTGCGCCAGCGCAGGTAGGTCTGCAGCTTTCGAGTCAGCGCCGGGTGGTTCGGGTGGTTCGAGCCGGCGATGACGAAGGTGCGTAGCGGCCCGAACTGGGCCTCGATCGGGTTGGCCCAGGAGGCGTAGGTCGGGGTGAAGCAGAGTTCGACCTTGTTCCGGGCCGCCCACCTGCGGATCTTCGAGCCCTTGTGCGCGGACAGGTTGTCCAGGATCACGTAGATCGGTGCCCCGTCCGGGCGGGCGGCCCGGATCGACTTCAAGGCGGTGAGGGTGTTCGCGGCGCTCTTACGTCGGCGGACGACGCCCCATAGTTGGTCGTCACCCACGCAGTAGCAGCCGTGGAACTGCCGGACACCGTGCAGCTTGTGGTAGTTCGCGGGCAGCCGATGTGCGTGCCCGGCCGGAGCCCACCCTGTGCCGGCCTGCGGCCGGATCACCAGGGGACCGAACTCGTCGAACGCGAACACCCGCTGCGGGAAGTGGCTGCTCACGTACTCGATCCGGGCGAGTTTGGCATCGCGGTGCGGGTCGGTGGACTCCTTCCACGTCTTGGTCCGTTGGAAGGTGATCCGGTGTCGGTGCAGGATCTGCCGTAGCCGTTCCCGGCCCACCCGAACCCGTCGAGTCGAGTGAACGCGCAGGTGGTCAGCGAGCTTGCGGACGCTCCAGCGGATGAACGGCCGCCCCAGTTTCTCGGGGCGGGTGTTGGCCCTCTCGACGATGAACTGCTCCTCGTCGCTACTGATCTGGCGGGGACGGCCACCCGCCCACTGAGGGTCCAGGCTGGCCATCCCCATCTCATTGAACCGGTGGATGACCTGCCGGATCGTGTCCTCATCGGCCTGCACGAGACGGGCGATCGCCGGCACCGTGTTCCCGCCGGCAGACGCGAGCACGACCATCGCCCGTCGTAGTCGGATCGGTGAGCCGGTTCCCCGGCGGGTGATTCTGAGCAGCTGCTGACCTTCCTGATCACTCAGCCGCCGCACACGTACAAGATCTGCCACCGCCACAGCCTGACCGGCACAACGCCGCCCGACCGACAGGCCGGACGGCGTGTCATCCAACACCGTGAACGTTCGTGGTCACGGCACTAGCCGGAACCTGGCGTCGCATCATCCGAGGGGACGGCAAGTCCTGGGTCGCATTCGCCCACGGGACGTGCGTCGTACTGCCAAACCCCGGACCCAGCGTTGACCTCGCCGCCCAGGCCGTCGACATCCTGCGCGAGTACGGCCCCGTCTACGCCGGCTCACCTGCCGGAGACTTCAGTACCATCACCCTCGCTCCTGGTCCCGGATGGGTGGTCTCCAGCCACCACAGTGACGTATTCACCTACGTAGGGCCGGACGAGGTCTCGGACGACAGCGATCTGGCCGTTGGTCTGTACGGACGCACAAAGCGAGACCAGGACGGCCATGAGCTTGACGTCGTACACGTCGAGGACAAACGGCCGCGGTGAATCGGGGACGAGCTCGCGCCCCAGGGCTCGCCTCAGCATGTGCGGCTCGACCATGGTTGACCTCCCTCGATCTTCGCCACTTCGGCTGTGACAGCTGCTCGATCGAGATCAGCCGTTACCACTCCGTCGATGGGTTCGCGTAGGGTTCAACACATTTGTCACCGCCATCCTCATGATCCACGGAAGATTTTTTCCTTGAGGGTAAATGGATCGGGGCGCTTGTGCGTGAACCCCGTGTGGAACGAGAACGGAAGGACTTCGCGGACTTCTATCAGGGCTTCCGGGACAATTGCCTGCGTGCCGTACTAGCTGGTACGGGCGATCGCGCGCTGGCTGAGGATCTGGTCGCTGAGGCGTTCGCGCGAGCCTGGGCCTCCTGGCCAAAGCTGAGCCACCATCCGGCACCGGCGGCATGGGTGGTGCGCACCGCCCTCAACATCCGGGTGTCCTGGTGGCGGCGACGCCGGCGGGAGGTGGCCCTCGACGGGCACGAGCGGCCGTCCCTCATCGAGGACGACCTCGACATGAACGACGCCCTGCTGGCGGCCGTTCGCCGGCTGCCGCAGCGGCAGCGTGAGGTGGTCGTGTTACGTATCTGGCTCGACCTGGACACCAGGTCCGTGGCTGCGGTGTTGGGCATCTCCGCCCCAACCGTAGCCGTCCATCTGTCCCGTGCCACCGCAACCCTGCGGGCGCAGCTTGCGCCCGCAGCCCGTTAGGAGATTCGATCATGAACGACGATGAGGTGTGGGACGCGGTGAAGCAGACCCTTTCCGACGTACAGATGGATCGTCCGGTCGAGGCGATCGAGCAGCGCGGCCGAGCCCGGCGGCGCAAGCGCCGCGTGCTCGGCCTGGCCGCGGGCGGTGGCGTCGCGGCCGTGGCCGCGCTCGCCCTGGCCCTGCCATTCGGCACGGCCCCGGCTCCGACCGGCCCGGACAGTCAGGCCGGGGCCGCTTCCCCGGCATCGGCCGGCAACACCAGGCTCGTGTCCCTGGCAGCCAACCTCACCGCGGACAACGCCGCACTGCCGGGTGACGCGTCGCTGATCGTCGAGAAGGTCGACGTCCGTCGGGGCACCGTCCCATCTCGTACCCGCTACCACCTGTACACCGACAGCGGCGAGTACTACTACACGGAGGCCAGGAACGAACTCCCACGGGTGATCGCTCGTGGCGAGAACCTCGGCAACGGCTTCCACACCCGTGGGGTGGCGGCGGCGCGGTACGCGGCAGCCGGCGACCTCGCCAAAGCCCGGGAACAAATGATCAACTCTGTGTACGACGAGGGAAAGCCCCCTACCGACGCCGAACAGGACCGAACGGAGATCCTTCGGCAGAAGGGGGTCACAAACCCGCCGCCGCTCACCGATGAGGACCGGAAGAAGATCGCCGCCAACCACCTCTGGGTCAACAGCGTCGACGTGCTCTCCGCAGGGGGAGGCGACCCGAAGGTACGGGCGGGCGTGCTCCGCCTGATCTCCACCATCCCCGATGTCACCGTCGTGGACTCGACGACCGGCGGGCAGCCCACCCTGACCATCACCGCGAGGGTGTGGACGGACGACACCCAACAGGTGCTGACCATCAACGCCCAGAACGGGGTACCGATCAGTTCCAAGGTGACCTTCCCGGAGACGGGAACCACCTTCACGGGAACCTTCAAGGTCTCCCGCGTGACGGTGGCCGACATCAGCGCCAGCGAGTCCTGACCCTCGGCCCTGCACCGTGCGCGCCGTCCGCTCACCTGGACGGCGCGCACGGACCGCGCCTGTGACAACCGTCGCTTGAATAGCTGGAGACGCAGTTCCTCAAGCTCATTTCAGTCCCCTTCGCGGTGCGGTGTGGTGCCGGGCCGGCCGCTTGGAGCAGCTCCAGGTCGGGCCGAGTCGGCACGCGGACGTGCATTTTGCGTTGGACCGGCCGGCTGGTGGTTTCAGCTGACTTGATCTCCATTCACCGAGACGACCCGGCGCGCGGAGCCGTAGCCGCCGTTGCCGAAGCATCCGGAATGGAGCGTTTCCCCTTCCTATATCTGTGGGCCATTCGAGCGCTTCTTCAATCGGCTGATTGCACTGCATGGGGGCAAGTCAAGGTCTGTCGCCGACCACGGACAAACTGCGATCGACCTTCGAACACCGACTTGCTGCCGAGGGGCCACGACATCGACAGTTGATCGGCGACTTCGGATCAACAACTGATCGACGGACGTCTGTCTGCTTTTCGACAACGGCGGTCCAACGGCGTTTCACCTAGTCCAGTATGGCCGCATGACCAGCCGCAGCGAACCGAAACTCGATATCGACCGGGGTAATACCCGGCATCTCACACGGCCCGAGAAGAGGGATGTTCGATGAGAGCAGGAACAATCGGTGGTCGGCGCCTGAGGTACCCCATCCTGGCCCTGGCCTTGACCCTGCCGCTGCTGACCGTCGGCCAGCCGGCGCAGGGGGCTCCGCACGCCGACGGTGACAGCATCCGTCAGGTGGGCACGGCGGTCAGCGCCGAGGCGTGGGCGGCCGGCAGGCAGCGGCACGGCGCGCAGGTGACTGCCGACGCGGCGATCGAGGCGTACTGGACGCCCGAGCGGATGCGCAATGCCAGGCCCGTCGAGGAGTCTCCCTCGTACAAGGCCGCGGCACGGCGTTTCGCCCAGAGTGGGGGGACCTCGTCTGCCGCGCCGACCAACCGGTCCAGGCCGGTGGATGTGCCTCCGATGGCGGGACTGATGGGTACCCCGGGCATGTCCACGCAGGCCATCAACCCGAACCTCGGCTCCAACCACCCGACCGCCCGGTCGAACGGCAAGGTCTTCTTCAACATGGACGGCGGATCGTGGGTCTGCTCCGGCGCGGTCATCAACTCGGTCGGCTTCAACACCGTGTGGACGGCTGGCCACTGCATCCACGGCGGCCCCGGCAGCAGTCTCGCCACCAACTGGTCCTTCGTTCCGGCGTACGACGATGACCTGGCCAACCCTCGGCCGCACGGCACCTGGACGGCCCGCGAGCTGTGGACCTGGAGCAGTTGGATCGACAACTCCAACTGGGAGGCCGACATGGCCGTGGCCATCATGAACACCCGGAACGGCGTCCGCATCGTGAACCAGTTCGGCGGCCACGGCTTCCGTACGCACCAGGGCTTCACGGTCGGCATCAACAACTTCGGCTACCCGAGCGGCGCGCCGTTCGACGGCGGCAACCTGCTGAGGTGCAGCGGCAACTCGACCCAGTCCGGGGCGCGGATCCGCATCAACTGCGACCTGACCGCAGGCGCCAGCGGCGGCCCGTGGTTGATCAACTGGGATGGGAACTGGGGCTACCTCAACGGCGTCAACAGCACGCTCAACTCGTACACGGCACCGACCTTGTGGTGGTCACCCTATTTCGACGACACCGCGTCGGAGTTGTACAACTTCACCGCCGCTCGCTGATCGTTGTCCGGTGACAGACACTTGGTCCCGGTAGTGCGCCCTTGACCTGAGCGGGCCTTCTCCAATGGCAAATGATCGAGCGGCTGGTCGCCATTGGAGCCGGCCCGCGGGTCCTGCGGCCGAGTTCGTCTCGGCGATGTGTCCGGGCGGGAGAGCTGGTCGCGTGCTGGTACGCCGACGTCACGTTCATCGACAAGGGCGTCACAACTTCGAGGCAGTCGGCTGCGCGCGGCTTCGCGGAATTCCGATTGGTGACAGGAGCGCATGGACGATGCCTATGCCATTCGCTTTGCAACTCTGGACGCCGTGACACCGTGCTGCAGCAGCGCCACCGTCTCGCTCGACGACCTGGAGTACTACCGGCCAGCCGCCTTTGCGCGATTCGAACTTCAGGTTCGTCATCCAGGCCGTAGCTGGTTGTCAACCGACGAGGCAGCGCAAGTGTCGACCGTGCTCGGCAGAGCTGATCTGCCGGAGCAACCGCACGACGTGTTCCTCGGTCACCCATCCCTCGACCTGCGCCACCACCTCACCCCGGACCGTGCCGTCCTGCGACAACGACCGCGCCGTCAGCAACTGTTCCGATTGCGGGTCGTACGAGTCGAGCCCGTACGCACCGGCCAGAAACGGCAGTGCGCTGGTGCCGTCCCAACCGTAGGGCAGTGTCACCCCGACGAATCGATCGGCGAGGTCAGTGCGACCCCATGGCTGCCGCCAACCCAGATCGTGGTGCCACGGAGCAATCATGTCGGCAAGGTCCGGCCAGCGGCGTAGCAACTCGGCGCGGAACGCCAGAACGCGCTCATCCGCTACCAGAGCGTCGGCCTCCTCGTCCGCGAGCCGATCAGCCAACCGGCGGGGATCCGCTGCTGCCCCGGACGGCCAGAAGTACAGGTCGAAGCTCACCCACAGCAGCGTAACGCCCTTCAGATCGACCCATCCTCCTCGACGAAGCCGAACGCCCGCACAGAGACGGTCGACTACCGGCGACGACGGGTACGCAGCCTGTCGACGCGCTGAAGCGGTAGATCCGCATGGGTTCGACGAGCGGGTGCGCGAGGGCCGCGTAGTGGCCTCAGTGGGTGACCGTGATGGGGTCGAGACTGTCAGTCGTCGCTCTTATGATCACGGCCATGCCGACTGCGTTCACCACCTTGTGGACCCATGACGTCTGCCGGGAGCTACGCCGCCACCGAGTCGGTGAGCGGCCCTCGGTGGCGTTCAGCGGAGTACACCAGTCTCTTCCCAGTTGGACCAGCGTCGGTGTCGGCGACGACGTCTTCGCGCTGCATGTCAATCGATGCGTGGTCTACCTGGTGAGCCGCCTGCGCGTCGTCGACAAGCAGCGGCGCGACTGTTGCGGCGCCGCCGCCACCACATGGCGTGACCCGTCCTATCCGGGTCACCACGCCTGGGCGATGCTCGGCGCCAATGGATGTGGGGCAAGCCCGGTACACGTCGAAGCCACACCGATCCGCTTCGACGTCGCCGTCCCCGGCGACCTGCTCAGCACGCTCACCTGGCGCAACCGACGCGGAGACCAGCGCACCCTCAAGTACGTCGTCAACGGCCGTCTCGAACGCTCCGTCAGCCTCCAGGGTGTCTACCGTCTGACCGACGAATCCGCCGCCCAATTGGGTGCCCTGCTCGATGGGTCGCCGCCTCCGAGCGAGCGGGCGGAGGCCGATCACGCGCCTCACGGCAACCACTGAGCCAGCGTCGATACAACCGCAGCTCGGCACGTTCGACAACCAGCAACTGGGCCGACGCCACCTTTGGTGACGATCGCTACGCCAGATTCGTGCGCTCGATCTTCGTGGGGTGCGCGGTCAGACCTCGGTCGCTCTTCGGGCCGGACCGGTCACGGAACCCGGGCCGAGGGGCTCCACGAGCGAGCGTGGTTGGCGAGGTGCCGCGACATGGAGCACCTGGGTGGCGCGGGTGGCTGATCTGAGCCGCTGTGACCCTCTTCCGGGACACCTATTGGGCGACGCATAGTACCGGCCGTACTATGTGCCACATGGTAGTGAAAAGCGAGGCCGGCGAATCGGCCGACCGGCAGGCCCAGCTCCTGCGCGGCTGCTTGGACATGTGCCTGCTCGCGCTACTTGCCGCCGAGCCTGCGCACGGCTACCAACTCGTCCGCCGACTCGACACCGCCGGATTCGGAACGGTCAGCTACGGCACCGTCTACCCGTTGATCACCCGACTGCACCGCTTGGGACTCGTGGCCAACGCGATGCAGCCCAGCCCCAACGGCCCACCCCGCAAGGTCTACCGGCTCACCGAAACCGGCCATCACCGACTGAACGTCTGGCGCGAGCAGTGGACCCAGTTCGCCAGCGTCGTGAACGAAACCCTCACCGTCCGTCCACCGAATCCGGGAGATGACCATGAGCACGTCGACGCCAGCCGTTGACCACCTCCTCGCCGCCGCCGACCGAGAATGGCGCGCCCTCGGCATCCACCGTCATGACCGGGCCACCCTCGCTGCCGACCTGCGAATCGAACTCGACGCCGCAACTGCCGACGGGATCGATCCTGCGACACTTCTCGGCACTGACCCCACCGAGTTCGCCCTGAGGATCGCCGAGGAAGCCGGCGTACAGCGGATCCCACCGCGCTACGGCCACGTGCTTGGCGTGGCGAGCGCAGGCGCAGTGCTCTCCCTCATCGCGGGATACATCCTGGTCATCGGCCTGCACCAGACATTCGTGGCAGCATTCGACCTGCCGCGAGACGTACGCGTACCGGTGTGGCTCGCCGCTGGTGTCTTCTACGGCGCCGTCGCGGCGGTCGTCGTCGCCGGCGCCGTCCTCGCCGTGCGCATCACCCTGCGCGACATACCCCGCATCCGACACACCGCTACGCGAATGACACTGCTGCTGCCACCCACGATCGCCGCCGCCATCGCTGCCGCAGCCGCATTCGGCTGGGCGCTCGACTTCCCGCTCACCCCACTGGCAATCGGGACCGAAGCGACGATCGTCCTCGCCGCCTTCCTCGCCGCAACGGCGCTGGCCCGCCGCTGGTCCGTGACCGCGGCAGGCTAAGCCAGCCGATGTGACGCATCATCAGCGCCGTCGGCCGTTGGGCGGAGGACCACGAGACATGCGTCATGCCCGCGCCCATCACGAAGCCGAAAACGATGCTGCCGATAAGGGCATCCGCGTCTCGGCCGCGCAACCAGCGGCCGACACCAAAGTCACCTCCAGCGACGAGCGCTCGGCGGCTCCATCCGGACGACCACGCCGCGGCGGATCCGTTAGCCTGACTGCGGTGGTCCACCACCGACTGCGCTTCCACGTGACAGACCACGTGAATCATCGCGGAGAGACCTGAGCAGCTCAGGACATGTCCGGGTGGGGTGCGGCGCACTGTCGCGCCGACTTCAAACCGCCGGTGCCCGACATCGGTAGACGAAAGGACATGACATGTCGTCGAAGGACGAGAAGAACCTGACGCAGGTCGCCAACAAGATCTCGAAGATGGACGAGCCGACCCGTTCGACGATGCAGCGGGTGCACGACATCATCATGGCCGCGGCCCCAACCCTGAAGCCGCGCATCTGGTACGGCATGCCCGCCTACGCGAGGTCGGCGAGCACACCCGCGCTCGTCACGCTGCGCATGGACGAACGATTGAACCTCGCGATCACCGAGAAGGCAGCCTTCCGCGCGGCAGGCGGCGCGGACGGGGGGCTGATGCCGGCCGCGTGGTACTTCGAAACGGTGGATGCCGTCACTGAGAGGCGCATCACCGAGATCGTCCGCTCCGTGGTCGACTGATCGTCTGCTCCCCCGTCCCGGGATGAGGGTGGACCGCACCTCGTCACGGGGCGGGCCGAGGCAACGGCATGTGCGCTTACCTTGGCACGATCGGACGCAAGGCATCCACGATCGTCGTCACGCTGGGTAGCGCCCGATCCGCGGCAGATCCGGATGGGTCAGCCGGTGGCTGTCACTGCGGCTTGTAGGTGCTTGCGGGTGTCCTCGTCGAATGCGACGAGTCTTGCACGTTGGACGTTTGTCGAGGTGGACCTGATCGTTGCTACGGCGATCCGGGCGGCCTGGTCGGCGGGGAAGCCGTACACGCCGGTGGCGATTGCCGGGAAGGCGACGCTGCGGGCGCCGAGTTCGTCGGCGACCTGCAGGCTCCTGCGGTAGCAGGAGGCCAGAACGTCGGCCTCACCGTGACCGCCGCCTTCCCAGATCGGCCCGACAGCATGGATGATGTGCCGCACCGGCGGGTCGAGGTCGAACGCCGGGGTAGCCATCGCGTCTCCCGGCTCGCAGGGGCCGATCGCACCGCCAGCCTGCGCCAGGCGAGGCCCAGCAGCGCGGTGAACCGCGCCGTCCACACCGCCGCCACCGAGCAGCGACTCGTTCGCGGCCGTGACGATAGCGTCCACGTGCTCCCGCGTGATGTCACCCATCACAATCTCGATCACGACCACAGCAGGATCCTGGCACACCGGACGACGGCACGCCGGCCCACCGTCGCCAACCGGGCAGCCACTTCATCCGGCCAGATCGAAAGCTCCCGCCACACGATCGGCGCCAGATCCGGGCGTTGCGTGTGCGGTGCGACCTAGCCTGTGTGTATGCGACGCTTCCACGATGAGGACCTCACCGGCGCTGAATTCCGCGAGTGCGACCTGAGTAGAGCGCGGATGGTCGGCGTGGTCATGCAGGACGCCGAGATCGACGGCCTGGTCACCAATCTTGTGGTCAACGGGGTCGAAGTGATGTCGTACGTCGAGGCGGAACTCGACCGTCGTCACCCGGTACGGCTGCTGATCCGCTCCGATCAGCCGGACGACCTGCGAGATGCCTGGCAGCAACTGGGCGCCGATTGGGCGAGGACTACCGAGCGGGTTCGGTCGATGCCCGAGGACAGCGAACATCGCGGCGTCGACGGCGAGTGGTCGATGGTCGACACCCTGCGCCACCTTGTCTTCGTGCACGACTCTTGGTTCCGACGCTGCGTGCTCGGGCTCACCGAGCCGTTCACGGCCATGGGACTGGGTCCACCGTTGGTCATGGACCAAGAGGACGGGCTCGACCCGTCCGCCCGACCGAGCCTCGACGAGGTGCTCGCCGTACGAGTCCGGCAGGCTTCGGAGATCGAGACATGGCTGGCCGAGGTCACGCCTGCTCAGCTCGCGAAGACCGCGCCGGTCCCGGACGACGACAGATGGCCCCCGTACGCCAAGGGGCGGACAGTGCGGCAATGCCTCGGCACCGTGCTCAACGAGGAATGGGAACACCACCGGTTCTGCAAGCGTGACCTGGACAAACTGTCGCACCAGGGTCTTCACCGGGTTGATGATTGAACCCTGAGCTTGCCGCTTACCTCCCGGGAGATGCGGTGTCGCTGCGGCCAAGACCGCTACGCCCCCAAGGGTGACCACAGCGGGTATCGGAGGGAGAGCCCGGTGGGGTAGAGACGAGGCCTAGCGCCAATGCCGCTCAGTTAGGGAGACGGGGCGTCTGTCAAGAGCGTGTCGATAGACGAGGGCGGCGGGGTCTCGGTATAGAGGTTTGTCACTCCAAGACAGCCTCTGGACCGGGAGCCCCGCCGTTGGAACAGTGTGCCATTGCTCGGACCGCCACGGTGGCAGCCGGCCGGTTCGCGCCAGGTCATCTGGGTGAGTTGACGCAGCAGGTGCCCTTCGAGATGGTCGATGCCGTCCTGGCGCAGACGCGGGCGGTGCAGGCGCGGGTGCGGGATCTGCCGTCGCGGGTGGTGGTGTATCTGCTGCTCGCGGCGGGGTTGTTCACCGAGTTGGGTTATCGGCAGGTGTGGGCTCGGCTGGTTGCTGGTCTGGACGGGTTGCCGGTGGCGATGCCGACTTCCTCAGCCCTGTCTCAGGCTCGCCGTCGGGTTGGGGACAAACCTTTGGCAGCGTTGTTCCGGCTGGTGGCAGGTCCGCCTGCCGGGGCTGGGCGATGGCGAGGTCTGCTGGTGTGTGCAATCGACGGCACCAGCATGTTCGTGCCCGACAGCACGGCGAACCTCGCGGTCTATCCTCGTCAGGCCGGAACTCACGGCGGCTCGGGCTATCCGATGCTGCGGCTGGTCGCGGTCGTCGTGTGCGGCACGCGGACCCTCATCGATGCGGTGTTCACTCCCATCAGCACCGGCGAGTTGAGCTGCGCCGCTCGTCTGCTGGGCTGTCTGCACCCGGGCATGCTGCTGCTGGCCGATCGGGGCTTCGCTGCCCGCACGATGATCGAGCAGTTCGCCGGCACCGGCGCTGACCTACTCATCCGTGACAAGGACGACCGGCGGCTACCCGTCATCCGCCGCCATCACGACGGTTCCTGGCTGTCGGTCATCGGCACGATGAGCGTCCGGGTCGTCGACGCCGAGATCGTCGTGAGCATGAACGGCAAACGCCACATCGGCCGGTACCGGCTGATCACCACCCTCACCGACCAGCGCCGTTTCCCGGCCATGGACCTGGTCACCCTCTACCACCACCGCTGGGAGATCGAAACGGCATACCTGGAGTTGAAGTCCACCCTGCTGGGCGGACGGGTCCTGCGAGCCCGAACCCCGAACGGGATCAGTCAAGAGGTCCACGCCCTGCTCACCACCTACCAAGCGGTCCGGCTGGCGATGGCTGACGCCACCGCCAGCCGGCCCACGACCAACCCCGACCGGGCCAGCTTCACCATCGCCGTCCACGCCGCCCGAGACCAGATCACCCACGCCGCCGGTGTCATCGCCGACACCGTCATCGACCTCGTCGGAGCCATCGGCCGCGCCGTCCTGGCCGACCTGCTCCCCCCACGCCGCACCCGAATCAGCCCCCGCGTGGTCAAACGCGCGATCTCCAAACACCGCGCCAAAGGCACCATCGACCGCACCACCTACCACGCCACATTCAAGATCAACATCCTCGACGCGGCAGCATTGACAACCAACCCACCGCCCTAACTGAGCGGCGTTGGGCCTAGCGCGCGTTCTCAGCAGCCAGAAGCGGATGCGTGCAAGGCCCTGAAGTGCTTCCGCACACGTACGGCAGGATGGGCCTCGTGGGGATCACCGACCCGTGCGTGACCATCGCGGAAGCAACCTTCGTGGCACGGTTCTTTATCGATCCTCACGAGGACACCGTGCGGTGTGTAGCCAATGTCGATGTCGTCGTCGATCTTCCTGACGGCTCCAGGTGGGCGTTGACCACCTTCACCGTCGAGGAGTTCCGCCGCCTGCTTGCGAAATGGGTGGAGACCGGGGAGGTTGCGAACGGCAGCTACTTCTGGGCCGCTGACCAGCTGATCGTTCCAGAGCCAGGCCTACGAGCCATGACCACAGCGATCCGAGAACTGGTCCGCAGCGGGGAGATCACAAGCGTCGGCCTCCGATGCGAGGACTCGGACTGAAGTGGTCAGGGCGTGCCCGCTAGGGATGGGCTCAGGATGGGTGTCATCGCACGCATGGCGGCAGATCCGGATGCCGGTTCGGCGGCGGTCGGTGGCTCCTGTCCGGGTCAGGAGCAGTCAAATCGGTGGGCGTGGGGACGCTGTGGGCATGATGTGCAGACGAAGATGTAGACGCCGCCGGCGTCGCCGAGCATCAATCCTGCCGGGTTCTGAAGTGACCGCCACGGATGGTCGTCCGGACTGTCGAAGCCCCAGCCGATCATTGCGGGCCAGCGCGATCCACCGCCGCTCGTCGCCGCGGCTGAACTCCCAGCTGGCGATGGTGAGCAGGTGCCACGCTTCGGTGTCCTCGTGGGGCGGGGGCATCGCCGTCAGTCGGGGTCCGATCGCTGATCGTCGCCGCCAGTGCAAGCGTGGCAGTGGAGCACTCCACGGATCATGGTCGAACGGGCACCACAGCACCTGCAGCACGTCCGAGCCCTCCGGGAACGGCAGCTCGGGCACATCGTCGGCAAGTAGTTGCAGGACCGGCACGAGTGGCACCTCAGCCTCGGCGGGGTGATCGTCCAGACCGTCACCGTCACAGGTCGGCCAGGGCTCGTCCGCCGGCCACAGCAGCGGCCCGCCCACGGAGCTCTGCTCAACCGACGGCGAGCCCTTACGTGGATGCAGCCGAATGGTCGTCCGCGCGAACCCACGCAACTGCGGGAAGACCGCGTCCATGTCGATCGGAGGCAGCGGGGTGGTATGCACGGCCGAGATCGTACGGGCAAGCAGCCTCCCGTCTCCCCGAACGCCTCGCCGGCAGGCGTGATCGGCGGATGCCAGACGAGGTTGTCGCCCACGCTAGGCACCGGGCTGGTGCGGTAACGACGGTTGGCTGTCCGGCATCCTGATGTGGTGACAGATCCGGAGCTGTTCCTGAGGTTCGCACACGGGCGCCGCGATGGGCTGCACTGCTACGTGGTCCGTGCCGACGAGGCGGATATGCCTGGCCCGATGTGGCCGGGGCTGTGGGAGCAGGATTATTCAGACGATGTGGATCTGAATCCGTGGTGTCGGTACGCGATCAACAACGACGACGGTGAGGCCCTGGCGGTGTGGCGGGCGCTGGCCTGGGCGCTGGCCGCGGGCCGGAGCCGGTTCGCCGTTCCCGCCTACTACCGCGACGAGGCAGCTCAGCTGTGGGGCATGAGCCGTGAGGCGGTGCAGTTGGTCCGCTGGGAGTACGAGGTCGACGTCGAGCAGGCCGACTGGCTCACCGCGGATATCGGGTTTGTCCCGGCTCGCGCCTGCGTGCCGCTACGGCCGATGCTGGACCCGTGGCAACGAGAACACGCTGGCTTCGCCGGTCTGTTCAACGTGACCAGCTTCCGGCATTTCACCGACCTTGCTCTGGCCGTCGCCGGCGACGCCACCTCGGAGATCACGCTGTTCGCGCTCCACGATCCAGGCCGGGCCAACGTGCTGGCCGCTACGTTGAATCAGGCGCACCGCCCGGACCTGACCAAGATTTCGGCAGTCGCGGGACGATGCTTCCGGCCCGGTGCGTGATTCTGCCGTGAGGTCGCCGGTGGTTGGCCGTATGGCGTATCGGGCGGCGCTACTGACTGTCGTACCCCTGTGCGAGGCTTTGGCGCATGGCGACCTTCGTTCTGATCCACGGCGGTGGCGGCAGTTCCTGGGACTGGCATCTGCTGGCCCCTGAGCTGGCCGGACGGGGCCACGACGTGGTGGTGCCGGCGTTGCCGATCGAGGACAGGGCGGCAGGCTTCGCCGAGTTCTGTGACACGGTCGTCAATGCCGTCGGCGATCGCAGCGACCTCGTGGTCGTCGGACACTCGTATGGTGCGTTCACGGCGCCGCTGGTCGCTGACAAGCTGCCTGTGCGGCTCATTGTCCTGCTCACTCCCATGATCCCGAAACCGGGTGAGAGTCCCGGCGACTGGTGGGGCAACACCGGTCACCGCAGCGCGGAGGGGCTCAGTGAGGAGGAACAGTTCTACAACGGCGTGCCGGCCGAGATCGTCGCGGAGGCTTCTGCGCATGACCGCGACCAGGTCAGCGCAGAATGGAACGAGCCGTGGCCCCTGGATGCGTGGCCGGACGTGCCGACGAGGGTGCTCATCGCCCGCGAAGACCGGTTCTTCCCGCCCGAGTTCCAGCGCCGCGTTGCGGCCGACCGCCTCGATGCCGTACCGGATGAAATCGACGGTGGTCACGCGGTGGCGCTCAGCCATCCGAAGCAACTCGCCGACCAGCTGACCGCATACCTGCCGCGCTGAAGACGCTGCGCCCGGTGCGGTCACTGCATCGACACTGTGGTGAAGGCTCGAGTTGCGCTGTACGGCGAACCTTGCTCGGATTGATCGACACAACCTCGTTCCATCACGAGGAGAGGGCGATAGTGCGTAGGTTGCTGTTCTTTCTGGCCTGCGTGGCGGCGGGCGTCGGCCTTCTGATCCTGTTCAGTGCCGGTGAGGGCGCCGGCTTGTGGCTCGGCATAACAGCCGGCGGCTTTCTGATGCTGGGCGGAGCCATCGGCGGCCGATGGGGTCGCGGGCAGGTGGCCAGGGGCGTGCAGGCCCCCCGCCTGACCACGACGGGTCTGATGGTCTTGGGGCTGTGCGCATTGGCGGGCATCATGCTCGTCTGGCGGCCCTCTGTAGGAGCCGGTTTGCCGATGGTCCCCTTCTTGCTCTGCATGGCGATCGCGGCGCTTTTGATGGTGCCCGTCGGTCTGATGGGTGACAACGCAGACAGGCGGCGCGACTGATGCGCTCAACTCGGCAAAAGCCGTGTCTCCGCAGCGCGGACGGCGGCTAGTACTCCAGCCGCACCTGATGAAGTTGGAGTCTTCGCTGGTAGTGGGCTGTTCTGGCGCGGTATTGGTGTCGTCGTCGCCATCGTGACCATCGATGGATGTGGTCGAAGGGTCGGGTGGTGGTGATCAGGTGTGCCAGGAGACGGCGGACCTCGCCGAGGGTGAGAGGAATGAGGCCGTCATCGGATCCGCTGCCCCCTTTTGGCCTGTGCGGCGATGACGGCGAGGTAGGCGTGGGCGCACAGAACGCGGATTGCGTTGCACTTCACCCCTCGTCTGTGGGTACATCCTTTCCTCATCTGTTGAATCGGTCGGCGATCGCTGTCAGCCGCCGGGTGTGGGCCGGCCAGTCGGTGGCGTCGGGGATGTTGCTGTGGCGCGGCAGTAGGCCAACGGAGCCGTCCAGTTGCTCGCGGATGATGTCGGCGTGGCCGGCGTGGCGCTGCAGGTCGACGGTCTTGTGCACCATGATCTCGTGGAGCGTGACCGCCTTGCCGCCCCAGTGAGCAACGTGCCCGATCGTATCCAGCGGCAGGGTGGCGATGGTCTCGTCGGCGAATGCCTGCACGCGACGGTAGAGGTCGATGATCCCCGCTGCAGTCTCGGTTTCGGTGGCGTACCAGCCGGCCAGCGGGTCGGGGTCATCAGGGGACACGAGTTCATCCGGTGTGGGCCATTCACGGCCGAACGTAGGGCCGAAGTAAATCGCCTCAGTGTTCAAGGCGTGCTTGACAAGGCCCAGCAGGTTCGTGCCGGCCGGCGTAAGAGGCAACCGCTGGTCCCGCTCGGAGACGCCCTCCAGCTTCCAAAGCAGCGCATCCCGCGCCCCTTGGAGGTAGTCCTTCAGCACGTCTTTGGGCGCGGCGACCATACAGCGATCCTGCCACGCCCGTGGCGAGCAGCCCGTCGTCGGCAGGAACGAAGCCCGGCCGCGCAGCGAGACGGCAGGTAGCGCGCCCGCTCGGCGGCATGCGCGGGCACCGGTTCAATCGGCTGCCGAGCCCCACCTCGCGGTGATGGTGAGGATGCGAGCGGTGACCGCGTCCGGGTCAACGAGTTGATGGAGGTGGCCGCCGGGAACCTCCGCGACGCTCCAACCCCGTGTCCGTGACTCCTGCGCCATGCGGTCGTACGGCGGCCCGAACAACAGGTACCCGCATGGTCGATCATCCCAGCCTGCGGGCACCGGGAACTGCTGCTCGTAGTAGCTCAACGGCAGCCGGGGCTGCTCTGCCGAGACCATCGACCTGGTCCGAGGATCGGGCAACAGCGACGCGACGGCTTCCTCCTCCCACCATGTCGTCCACTGCGGCAACCGACCTTCCGTCGCCACCGAACGCAGATAGGCCAGCCGCTCGGGTGACGCGGCAGGCGTCGGCCCGGAACGCGAGGGCAGGCTGGCATCGACGAACAAGCAGCCAACGACCGGACGCCCGGCCGCCGGTACGACAGCCGGAACCACAAGACCGGCATTGCTGTGGGCAACCAGCACGATCGGCTGGCCGTCCGGCAGCTGGGAGACGCTGTCGCTGACAGCGGCGGCGACCCCCGGCCAGAACGGCGGCTCGCCGACTGCGGCCACGTGGACCAACGACGGCACCACCGCAGCCGCGTCCAGGGCCCTCAGCCTGGCCGCTACGGGAGCCCAGGTCACAGGACCCAACAACAAGCTGTGCAGCAATACGAGCGCGGGCTTCACCCGCCCACCATCCACGACGGCGCCTGGCGGCCGCCACCCCAGCCGCAGGACGGTAGCGAACAAGCGGCCTGCCCCGTAAGCCCGGATCGCGGCAGATCCGTGCATGGCGGAGTGGTCCCATTGATCCGCTCTTTCGGGCCCGCCTGTTGCCGGAGACTGGTGGGGTGAGTAACGAGCAGCGAGGCGTGATCCTTTACGGCTATGGAGTTGACGCCGTGGCCGAAGCACTGCGGGAGCTCGATCAGCGGTATGTACCGGTCGATGCGGCTGCATCGGAGTCAGGGCAGGTGTTGGTCGTGTGTTGCCCTGACGGAGCGGAGGCAGATGCCGTGCGAGAGGCGGCACCGGGTATCGCCTGGCTGGTGGTTGAGCTGTACCGACCAGAGGATGAGGTACAGCACGCTCGTGATGTTCGGCTGTGGCTGAACACCTCTCAAGTCGAGCCCAAGTCGGCGGCGATGGCAATTGACCAGCCTGATCTCGTGACTTGGTACGAGGTCATCCATCCCATTCGCGTCGGCACGGTCGACGATGGCGCAGGTCGGGATGACTACAGCAACCTCACCTTCAACCTGCCGGATGGAAATCGGATGGTGGCGCACGCGGTCCAGGCGGGTCTAACAGCGCCGCCGTGTCTGCCACCAGGTGCCGAGATGGTGCTACCAACGGATGATCTCTGGGTGTTGTCCCAGTTCCCGTCGCTCGGAAAACTGATATGCCGGACTTGCGCAGCCCGGCACGCGTGATGCGGTCTCGGTCGACGCACAGCTCGGCCATGCTCGCTCATCGGCCCAATCGGACCCAGTCTGAGGATCCCGTGACGCAGAGCGACGACCGGTCCGCGGCAGATCCGGACGTTTGATGAGGAGCCACGATCACGGAGTGATGTATTCCCTGCCTGGGTCGTCACGCAGTCTCTGACTCGCCGTGCCAGGATCGTCTCGTGCGCAACGAGGAACGGCTACGAACACGGACGCCCGAGTCCCGAGCCTTCGCGCAGCGCGTACAGCTCGTCATGAACCTGACCTCGCGCCTCAACGTGCTGCCGTTTGACGACCTCGACGCGCGCAGGACGGTACTGACCGAGATCTTCGGTAAACCGATCCCTGACTCGCTGTCCGTCCTGCCTCCGTTCTACTGCGACTACGGGCTTGGAGCATCGTTCGGAGAGCGCGTGTTCATTAACCAGGGATGCTTCTTTCTCGACTACGGGGGTATCACCATCGGCGACCGCGTCCTGATTGGTCCCCGAGTGACTCTGAGCACGGCCGGACATCCCGTCGAGCTCCACGAGCGGTACGACTTCATCACGCACGCGCCCATCGTCATCGAGGATGATGTGTGGATCGGTGCCGCGGTCACGGTCACCCCTGGAGTGACAATCGGTCGGGGCTCGGTCGTCGGCGCGGGCGCCGTTGTCGCGAAGGACGTGCCGCCGCTGAGTGTGGTAACGGCAACAAGCGTTGTCGAGCGAAAGCGTCTCAAGCCAGCGTCTACCGCAACCTGAACCTGCGGCTCACCCACGCACATCGGCTACTTGACGGAAAGGCGATAGCTGGCGTCATCCGGTCCACCGGCCAGTGCAGGCAGCGATGAAACCCTGGCAGGCGGCGCGCTCGGGAGGCGGCAGATCAGTGTGCCGGTGACCAGGTGCAGAATCATGTGCTCATGGATGTAGAACAGATCGTGGGCTCGTTCGTGGTGGAGATCGGAGTTCGGCAGACATGGCCGTTCGTCGGGCTCTGCGACAACCGATCCGCACCCGCCCAGGAGACGCGCCTGTACATCGACGCTTCCTGGACCATCGAGGCAACCACCTCCACCAGCGGCGGCGTAGAGAACGACATTCGTTGGCTGACCACAGCCTCGGCACTCAACAACACAACGATCGACACCGCGTGGATCGACGAAGACGGCGGGCTGCACCTGACCACCGATTCCGGGCTTGCTCTGGCCGTATCAGGCGAGCCAGAGCCGTACACCACTGGCGAGCCCTGGCTTCTGAGCGGCTGGCGTCCGTTTGATCAGGCACACGTTATCGCGACAGATCCGGGCTCTCCATCGACCGCCGGACGTCAAGGGATACTGCCTCGATGATGAGGTTCCGGTTCGAGCTGTACCCACTGGACGGGGTGTCGCCGTGGGGCAGTGACCAGCCGAGGCTCCACTGGTTCGGGCTCACCGAGGGCTGGTACTGGCTCGAAGCAGGCAGGCAGGAGCTGCTGCGCCGTACCCGGCAGGTTCACCCGCATCCCTACATCGACTACTACCTGGCCCGGCTCTGGGAAGACGTCATTGTCCTTACTCCCGAAGTGCTGGAGCCGATACCCGACGATCTACAGCCGTTCATCGCCTCCGACGCCGCGCAGTGGACGTGTGACCCGCTCGAGTTCGTGGCCGAACCGGATGAGGAACGGACTGACGACGGGAACGCGGACGTGCCCGACCATCCAGTCGTCACGGCCGCGATCTGGCACGGCGAGCACAACCTCGACTTTGGTTACCTGCGCAATCCTCCCAAGATCCGGTTCTGGCGTACCATGCGCGACGATCGCGACGAGATCACCATGGATTGGCGGCACGAGGACGATGGCGAGATCGGTTTCACCGCCGACCCCACAGTCCGGCTCAGCGTCCCGACCACCGCGTACCTTGAGGCCGTGCACACCCTCAACCGCGAGCTGATGGACACCATGGGACAGCGGATCGAGGAGCTGGAACACCGCCGTGGACTACCTGGCGTGGACCTTGACCTCATCCATCTGCGGCGGGAACACGAAGACCGCCGGCACTGGTTTGTCAAGAACCTTGACCGCTCCCCAAAGACCGACTGGAGCGTTGTTCGCCACGGTGCCCGCCTGCTGCTTGGTGACGTTCAACGGGCCGACGCCCGACGGGCTAAGCAATCCTGCGAGCACCTGACCGGGACAGCATCCGCTCATCGGCCACGTCCGTAAGGAACCCGGGCTGACTCGGCGGGACGCTGCGTAGCGCCCGGCTCGCGGCATGTGCGTGTACCGATCATGGTGGAGAACCCGTGGCTACACTCCACGATCATGCGCTCTGCCGAGATCCTCGACCAGTTCGACACCGCAGCCGCGGGCTTCACGTTTCCGGACCTGGGCCACGGCTACTACTACGCGGTCGATGCCCGGCTTCACGCCTACCGCGACGCGCAGCGATGGGCGCTCATCGTTGAAACGTTGGGATACTCGCCCAGGGCTGGCAACCTCATCGACGTCCTTCACGTCTTCGGCAACTGTCTGACCGAGGGCGAACCGGGTTACGTCAACGAGGACTTCCTCAGCCGGGTCGACAACTGGGACGAGATCGAGGACGTTGACCAGCCCGAGACCTATCAGGGAGCATCGATTGTGGTACGAGGCCGACGGATCGCAGTAGCCGCCGACCGGGGCGAGGATCTGGTCGACGTGCTTCGCCGGCTCGTGCCGGACCACCGGGATCTGCTCCTGGCCGACGAAGTCGAGCTGCGGCGGCGAATCCCGGCCGACATCCCAGAGATCATGCGGCTGGATCAGTGGCACCACCCCGACCTTCTCCAGGACACACCTCCCAGCCAGTCAATCACCTTCCGCCAGCTCGCCGACGTACTGACGACAGGAGACGTGAGCCGGTACGCTCCAGACACGCCACCCAACACGCACTGGTCCAACTGGCCAGAGTCCGGGAACCTGTAGCACGCCCGATCGCGTACCGGCAGCGGCTATGAGCGTGCATGCCGGGCTGATCACATCCGCTCATCGGCTACGAGCGGACGCTGACCGGGCGCGCGGTCTGCGGCAGAAGAGTGAGTCGGTCGGTCCGTGGCACTGGTTGGGCGCCGGTCCTTCGATGCGATTATCGGGTGATGAGCCTGCTCACGGGACTTTGGCGCATTTTCGAGCGCTGCCAGGCACCCCGTACCGATCGAAAAGCTGTCGAGGATTTCGTCTACGAACAGGCCGACCTGCTTCGGAACGGGAAGGTGACGAAAGAGCAGGTGATCGACGTCATCACCGAACGTTTCCCGGAGATGACACCAAGACAGGTCACTAATGCTCTCGCTCGTGGCCTCTTCTTGTCTCGGTAATCAGGTATAGAGACGGGGAACCTCTGCCGGTCCATGCCCCACTCGCAGCGCGGGAAGCCCGGCAGACTTGTGATCCTCGCGGTGCGTCACAAGCGCTTGTTGATGCCACCGCCCTGTCCGCGGCATGAGCGTGCATCGAATCTTGCGAGGCACTGCGGCGGGGGTTCGATCTGGGGAACCGTTGGCCGACCAAGTAGCGGCCCGGTGACGGCGAAGGCGGTGGCGTCGCGCGTTGTTTCGGGGCCGCGGTGTGGTTGTGCCGCTTGTTAGGGTCGTTCCAGGTCATGAGTGCCAGCGCGAAGCCCCGGCTTGCTGGCCGGCAACCCTCCGTCTCCGTGGGTGGGGTGCCCCGGGTGATGACCTGGCTCGCTGCGGATCGCATCGGGCAAGCCGCGGACGGAGAGACCATGCCATTTCCCATGACGCGTACCGCCCGCGTTCTCGACGGCGATCTCGTTCGGCTGGAGCCATTGGATTACCGGCACGCCGCCGATTTGGCTGCAGCGGCCGAGGAGGACCGAACTTCCTACCGCTTCACCTGGGTGCCCACCGCCGCCGAGGTCAGCGATTACATCGACGCACAGTTGAGCCGGGCGAGTGAGGGAAGGCTGGTGCCGTACGCGCAGGTGGCAAAGGTCAGTGGACGCGCCGTCGGCGTAACGGCCTACTGGGATCCCCGGTTCTTGCCCGACCGCGATGCGCCCTACGCGGTGGAGGTGGGTTTCACCTGGCTGGCAGCGTCGGCGCAGCGCACTGGGATGAACACGGAGGCGAAGCTCCTGCTTTTCGCGAACGCGTTCGAGGTGTGGAAGGTGGTCCGCGTCGATCTCAAGACCGATGCCCGCAACACGGTCTCCCGCAAAGCGATCGAGCGTACGGGGGCCCGGCTCGAAGGTGTCCTACGGTGCTGGTCGCGGTCTTGGGCACCGGGCGAGGCGGGCCTGCTGCGAGACTCCGCCATGTACTCGATCATCAATTCGGAATGGCCGGCCTGCCGGACCGCACTGCAGGCGCAGGTCGGACGGGTCAAGAATCGCTGATCCGACAACCAGAGGCGTGATGGGAGACGGTAGGCGCTCAACGGTACGACCGGATGCCAGTGCCGCCGACCTCCGCTATGCGATGTGACGGCCGATTCGGCGGCAGGTGCGGATACCCGGTGTCCTCAGCCGTGGTGCATGCTTGTCATCGTGGCTGGACCTTCCGCCGCGGTTCTGCTGCCAGGCGGGTGGACTGCTGACGAAGACGTCAGGGAGTTCCGGGTGTGGCTGTCGGAGTCGCTCAGCCCAGCCGGAGATAACTGGTGGGTGCTGCGGGAACCGCGCAGCCTAGACATGGCGGAGCCGTCGCCGACGACCGGGCCGATGCTCATCGAACCCGATCCTTACGAATGCGACGACGCTGATGAGGATGCCTGCTTGACACGGGCGGCGGGCTTCCTTCCGATCACCCAGATCGTCCTGGCCGCAGCAGTCAACGGCAAGGATGACCACCGGTTGCTCGCCCAGTTCGCGGTGGCGATAGCCCGCCGATACGGCGGCCTCATAGATCTCGACAGCATGCTTCCGGTACCCCCACCGCCGGAGGTCTCCGCTCTATCGGCCCTGGAGTCCGGCACTGGCCGCCGACGATGGGAGGACCGTTCCAGGGCAACTCTCGCCACCCTTCACGGACGGTGGCACGAGATTCCCTACCGGACCGCGTGGGACGAGGTTGCCGTGCGCCATGTCGTCGATGCCGACCTCCTCGACTCATGGCTTCACCATCCGCTCTTCCGGATGGTGAAGTGATCAACTCTTGCCGAACCGTCCGCACATCGGCCACGAGCGGAGGCTGACCGGGCGCGCGGTCTGCGGCAGATCCGGGTGTAGTCGCCGTCGCCGCCGCTCTCGTTGGCTGGCGCAGGGGAGGCAGAATTGTGGCTGCTGCGCTGAATGCGCTGAGTTACGGTGCTCCGATGCAGGCGGATGCGGCCCACCGGGCGACACTGGCAGCCATGTCGATCGCCTCGTCGCTCGGTCTGATCGCCGATGACGTCGCTGTCCTGCACAACTCGAACAAGCTCACTCTGCGTCTGCAGCCCTGCGACGTGCTGGCGCAGGTGGCACCGGCGGCGCATCAGAGCGCCCAGCTTGAAGTAGATATTGCTCAGCGACTGTTCGAGGTCGGGAGCCCGGTGGCCGCGCTGGCAGCACCCGGGGTCTTCGTCTGGGACGACTACGTGGTCACCCTGTGGACCTACTACGAGCCGGTGACTCAAGCGAACCCACCTGCGGATTACGCCAGCGCGCTCGAACGTCTGCACGCCGGAATGCGCCGGGTCGATTTGCTCACCCCGCACTTCACGGACCGGGTTTCCGAGGCCCAAACGCTCGTGGCCGACCACGACCGGACGCCGAACCTGACCGACGCGGACCGGGTCTTTCTCGCCGGCACCTTGGACCGCCTGCGCCGAGCGGTCAGCGATAGCGGCCGGCCCGAACAACTCTTGCACGGCGAACCTCACCCGGGCAACCTGCTGTCGACCCCGATTGGCCTGCTCTTCATCGACTTCGAGACGTGCTGCCGGGGGCCCATCGAGTTCGACCTGGCCCACGCACCCGACGAGGTCGCAGACCTCTACCCGGGCGTCGATCATCATCTGCTCCGAGATTGCCGGACCCTCATGCTGGCGATGATCACTACGTGGCGTTGGGATCGCGACGACCAATTCCCCGACGGCCACAGGCTCGGCATCCAGTGGCTGAGCGAACTCGGGAAGGCGACGGCTCGGTGAATGACGAAGCACTGTCGTGGGCTGAAGTCCTCTCGATGATCGAGCACCGTCTCGGGATGTACGTCGGGCGTCCAAGGTACGACCGTGCATTCGCGGTTGTAACCGGATTCGACCTTGCGCGCGGGTGCGGTGAACTCGCGGGCTTTCAGCAGTGGATGTCCGAACGCCATCTTCACAGCCCGCTGACTTTCTGGGCGCTGGTACTGGCCGAGACCTTCGGCGACCAGGCAGACGAAAGCCGCCTGGTCACCGATGAGGATCATCAACTGGCAACCGGCAGCCTCTGCCAGCGTCTTCGAGAGTTCCTTAACCTCAGCGATGACGCCCAACGAGCACCCTGACCGCGGCAGATCCGTGCATGAAGGGGGGAGACCCACGCCCGCGAAGTGTGCGTGGCGATGTTGGCCTGGGTTAGCGTCAACGCCGCTCAGTTAGGGCGGTGGGTTGGTTGTCAATGCTGCCGCGTCGAGGATGTTGATCTTGAATGTGGCGTGGTAGGTGGTGCGGTCGATGGTGCCTTTGGCGCGGTGTTTGGAGATCGCGCGTTTGACCACGCGGGGGCTGATTCGGGTGCGGCGTGGGGGGAGCAGGTCGGCCAGGACGGCGCGGCCGATGGCTCCGACGAGGTCGATGACGGTGTCGGCGATGACACCGGCGGCGTGGGTGATCTGGTCTCGGGCGGCGTGGACGGCGATGGTGAAGCTGGCCCGGTCGGGGTTGGTCGTGGGCCGGCTGGCGGTGGCGTCAGCCATCGCCAGCCGGACCGCTTGGTAGGTGGTGAGCAGGGCGTGGACCTCTTGACTGATCCCGTTCGGGGTTCGGGCTCGCAGGACCCGTCCGCCCAGCAGGGTGGACTTCAACTCCAGGTATGCCGTTTCGATCTCCCAGCGGTGGTGGTAGAGGGTGACCAGGTCCATGGCCGGGAAACGGCGCTGGTCGGTGAGGGTGGTGATCAGCCGGTACCGGCCGATGTGGCGTTTGCCGTTCATGCTCACGACGATCTCGGCGTCGACGACCCGGACGCTCATCGTGCCGATGACCGACAGCCAGGAACCGTCGTGATGGCGGCGGATGACGGGTAGCCGCCGGTCGTCCTTGTCACGGATGAGTAGGTCAGCGCCGGTGCCGGCGAACTGCTCGATCATCGTGCGGGCAGCGAAGCCCCGATCGGCCAGCAGCAGCATGCCCGGGTGCAGACAGCCCAGCAGACGAGCGGCGCAGCTCAACTCGCCGGTGCTGATGGGAGTGAACACCGCATCGATGAGGGTCCGCGTGCCGCACACGACGACCGCGACCAGCCGCAGCATCGGATAGCCCGAGCCGCCGTGAGTTCCGGCCTGACGAGGATAGACCGCGAGGTTCGCCGTGCTGTCGGGCACGAACATGCTGGTGCCGTCGATTGCACACACCAGCAGACCTCGCCATCGCCCAGCCCCGGCAGGCGGACCTGCCACCAGCCGGAACAACGCTGCCAAAGGTTTGTCCCCAACCCGACGGCGAGCCTGAGACAGGGCTGAGGAAGTCGGCATCGCCACCGGCAACCCGTCCAGACCAGCAACCAGCCGAGCCCACACCTGCCGATAACCCAACTCGGTGAACAACCCCGCCGCGAGCAGCAGATACACCACCACCCGCGACGGCAGATCCCGCACCCGCGCCTGCACCGCCCGCGTCTGCGCCAGGACGGCATCGACCATCTCGAAGGGCACCTGCTGCGTCAACTCACCCAGATGACCTGGCGCGAACCGGCCGGCTGCCACCGTGGCGGTCCGAGCAATGGCACACTGTTCCAACGGCGGGGCTCCCGGTCCAGAGGCTGTCTTGGAGTGACAAACCTCTATACCGAGACCCCGCCGCCCTCGTCTATCGACACGCTCTTGACAGACGCCCCGTCTCCCTAACTGAGCGGCATTGGGGTTAGCGTCGGTCGGGCGATGTTCGATGGCGTCGCGGCCTTGGTCCTTGTGGCCCTGGTCCCCTGCTTTGGACTCGCGAGCACTCCCGTGCTATTTCGGGTGGCTTTCTCCGGCGGTGCTCGAAGCGCATGCCGCGTGCGTGCGTCGTCGCGAGGTCGTGCCGGTTGTGTTGTAGTGGGCGTTGTGGATGCTGCGGAGTTGGCTGACCGGTTCGGGCTCGGCCGGGCCCGGGAGTTGTCCGACGGGCCGGTCGCTCGGGGCCGGCAGGGTGAGGTGTGGCGGCTTGAGACGGTGGACGGCCGGTGGGCGGTGAAGGTGCCGTTCCACGAGTCTGGCGAGGACCGAGTGCGGATGTCGGCCCGGTTCCAGGAGGCGGCGTGGGCCGCTGGCGTACCGGCACCGGCGGTGCGACGCGCCACCGATGGGCGTGTCCTGGCCCGGGTGGATGGCCGGCAGGTGCGGGTGTACGAGTGGGTCGATCTCGAAGCACCCGATCCGGGTGTGGACCCGGCCCTGGTGGGCGCCGCGGTGGCCGCGATCCACCGGGTGGTGGTCCCTGCCGGTGGTCACGTGGACCCGTGGTACACGGCACCGGTGGGCGCGCCCGCCTGGGACAGGCTGGTCGAGCGGCTGCGCCAGGCCGGGGCGCCGTTCGCCGGCCGGCTGGCGGCGCTGCGCGATGAACTGGTCGCGTTGGAGTCGTGGCTGGAGCAGCCGGTGTCGTTGCGGACGTGTCACCGCGACCTGTGGGCCGACAACATCCTGCCGACGGCCCAGGGCGGGGTGTGCGTGATCGACTGGGAGAACAGCGGACCGGCCGACCCGGGTCAGGAACTCGCCTGTGTGTTGTTCGAGTTCGGCCGGTCAGATCCAGGCCGGGCACGCGCGCTGATGTCGGCGTACGCGGCGGGAAGCGGTCCGGCGACGGTCGCCCGCCCCGGCGATTTCTCGATGCTCATCGCGCAACTGGGCCACATCGCCGAGATCGCCGCCACGGACTGGCTGGAGCCGAATGTTCGTCACCCGGACCGGGCCAGCGCCGCGGCGTGGATCGGCGAGATACTCGACGAACCGCACACCCGCGAGGTGCTCGGCGCACTCCTACACGCGGTCTCCGGCACTACCCCACCCGGGCAGCCCGGGCCGTAGCACCCCGGCCGAACCGGGATCCTGGACGGCCAGCCTCACCACGCAGGCACGCCTTGTCGCGGCAGATCCGTGCGTTGCTGGAAGCCGCCTGGGGTGCTGACCCTCATGGAGATAGTCGGCCTCAAGTGCTGCGGTGACGGCTGCCCGGTTCGGGGCGATTGGATTTCCCGGTTTCGTCGGGAAGTTGCGGCTGGTGGGCTTGTGCCAGGTAGGTGATGTGGGCTGCCCGTTGTATCAGCAGCCGGCGTAGGTACGGCGCGATGAGTGCCCAGGTGACCGCTGCGCCCAGCGGTCCCAGGGGCGCGGTGATGGTCATGCGGTCGGTCATCTGTGTGCGTAGGTCGTCGAGGTTCTGGAAGTGGTGCTCGTGGCGCAGGGCTCGGAAGGGGCCTCGGGTCTGTTCGTCAACGAAGTGGTGCGGCCGTTTGTAGGCGGTGATTCGGCTGGTCATGCGCCAGGGCAGTCCGAGATGGCGGGCGTGGAAGGTGACTTCGTCGCCGAGGGCGAGTTGACGTCGTCCGGTGCTGGTCGTGGCCGTCTCACGGCTGGCGGGCAGGGATGCGGTGTGCACGTCGACGTCGAGGGTCAGGTCGTACACCACACCTGGGGCTGCGTTGATGACGGACACGACCTCGATGAGCGCCGGCACGTAGCGAGCCTAACCCTGGGCGATCCCGCAGGCCGCCAGGCCATAGCTACGTCCTCACGCCACAGCGGCCGGGCACCAATCTGGTCTCCGCGGGGAGCGTTCTGCGGAAGAGTGTGGCCTTGGTGTTTAGGCTCGCTGGCGGCGAGCCGAAGCGAGACGATGTACGGATGGCCAGTCCGAACGAAGAGAAGCAGGGCGAGGTTGGCTGGTTCTGCGTTCGCTGCGTCTTCCGCGTGGGTGGCGACTCGGCGAGCCAGGTGTACGAGGAACGGTTGACGCTGTGGCGCGTCGAGGGTTTCGACGAGGCGATCGCGTTGGCCGAGGACGAGGCCCTCGGGTATGCGGCGGAGCAGTCCGACATGGACTTTGTGGGACTCTCCCAGGCGTATCGGCTGTTTGATGAGCCCGGGCATGGGGCGGAGGTCTTCTCGCTGCTGCGGGCCAGCGATCTGAATCCGCCGGCCTACCTGACGAGGTTCTTCGACACCGGCGAGGAGAAACAGGGCGACACTGATCCCGGCACCTGACCGAGCGTCGCCCCTGTTTCCCGCAAGCCTGCGCCCATCTCACCCCCGAACGGCAGATGAGTGAACAGCTATGCCTGGCGGGTGGGGTAAATGTGTAATCTGTCGGTCGTGGCGCGAAACGATCGTCAGGTGTTTCGGTACCTGGTGGACTTTGGTGACGGCGAACGAGATGTCGTGTCGTTACTCGAACCTGACTGGGTGTTTCAGCACGGGCTGCACCCGGAGGCGGTCATGGCGGTCGTTCGTGAGGGCGCGGACCAGGAGGACTTCCTGGCACCCGCTGACGTACAGGAGAACGGCCCGTTCCTTCGGCTGTTGTCGAGGGTCATCTTCGAGAGCATTGACCAGTGCGGCTCACTTCGACGGCAGGCGGAGATCCAGGGCAGCGGCTACGTCTATCTACTAGACGAACGCAAGCCCGATCCCGGGGGACGAGTTGCGCCGGACGACGTCGTCGGTGTGGTTGACGTCAGTAACGGCAAGCCGGTGGCTGGCTCTTACCAGCACAATCCACGCCACCGGCTGCTCACCGCGGCCGGATGGTTCCAGCTGCCCGCAGAGATCGAGGCGGCACTACATAGCCGGCTACGCGCCCGAGCCAACGATCAGCCGGCGTGAGGAAAGTGCACTATTCTCGGCGCGCTCGACCATCCCAGGCTTGGGGGTGGCGTCACCTTCGGTGACGATCGCTGCGCGGCATGAGCGTGCGCGACGATGCAGCTCTGTCAAGTCCGCAACGATCGTCGAGTTCTCGCATGTGCGTGATGGTCGCGGGTTTGGCAGACTGCTGCGTCGCCTGCCCTGTTGAACAAATGAGGTGCTGACGATGCTTGACGAAGGTGTCCAGCCCAACGAGACCACCGTGCCGATGCTGCCCTGTGTGGCACCGGAGGAAACCCTGGCCTTCTGGCGCGCCCTGGGCTTCGCCGTGACCTACGAACAGACGAAGCCCTACCTGTACCTGGCGTTCCGGTGGCGCGGTTTCGAGCTGCACTACGGGCGCGCGTCCAGCAACCTGGACCCGTCGGAGAACACCGGCGGATGCCTGGTAATGGTCGATACGGTCGCGCCGTACCATGCAGCGTTCACCGAGGCGATGCGCCGCACGTACGGAAAGGTGCTTGCCAAAGGGCTACCTCGGATAACGCGGTACCGGCCCGGGGCCTCACGGTTCACCGTCACGGATCCGTCGGGAAACTCGATCATTTTCATCCAGCGGGACGAGCCGACGGAGTTGGAGTACGGCGGCTCCAAGCAGCTGCAAGGGCTCGCCCGGGTTCTGGACAACGCGCGGATCCTGCGCGAGTTCAAGAACGACGACCGGCATGCCTTCCGAGCCCTGAACTCGGGCCTGCGCCGCCACGGCGACAGCGCACCGGCCGTGCAGCAGGCAATGGCGCTGGCCGTGCTCATCGAGCTGTCGACGGCACTGGAGGAGTCGGAACGGGTGCCGGAGTGGGGCGGCAGGCTTCGGCAACTCAGCCTGACCATGGAGGAGCGTCGTCAGGTTGAGTCCATCGTTGCCGACCCCACGCTGCTCGAGCGATGGATGCCCGCCACGGCCTGACTGACGCACCGGCCACCCTGTGACGCCGATGAGGAGGACTCCACACCGTCATAGCAGCACGACCCGTCGCGTTCGTCTGTTGGCCTATACAACGTACGCGGTGAATTTCGCCGGTCCGCCGGTGTCGGCCGCATCAGGGGCTCAATGACGCACTGTCATCGGCATGAGCGAACGTCTCCCGGCAAGGCAGCGCAGAACCGCGGCGCACCTCGCGGGATCAGGACGCCGCACCAACTACGACCTTCGGGGACCAGCATGTGCGGGCCTGCTGCACTGTGCGCTGGACGCACCACCGACGCCACCGGTGAGCCCGCCGTCCGCGATCGGCCGCCACCACCGCACACCGCGAGTCGGTCCGGTGGCGAATCGTCTTGCTCGACCGTGGGCGGGGAGGGCAGGGTTGGCAGATGCATCCGGGGATGGCAGGCCCTCGTCTGCCGGCGCTACGGCGTGGCCTGACGCACCCGGCGGTCTGGTCGGTGCCGGCGATGGCGCTGCTCGTGCTCGTGGCCATGCCGTTCAACGACGCGTTCTACGGCCTCTTCGTCAACTATGACGGGCAGGGTGAGGCGCAGCAGCACGAGCTGATGCACAGCACGCGCATCTTCCGCTACACCTCCGGCCTCCTCTGCGGGCAGGTGTTGGCGTTGCTGGCCGGCATCGCCCTCGCCGGCCGGAACGCACAGGCGAGGGCGCTGGCGGTGGCGGTGGCGGTCCCGCTCTCGGTGCTCCTGGCCGGGGTGGCCGTCGCGGCCGCGTACCCGCTCGCCCGGGGCCGCGAGGGCGTCTCCTTCACGACCCCGGCACTCGACGACCCGATCCTGGTGCGGGTCCTCCTGTCCGAGGCGGCCGCCTACCCGTTCTACGCCGCTGCTGGCGTCGGCCTCGGCGCGCTGCTCGGGGAGCGTCTGCGGCGACCCGCGACGCGCTGGCCGCTCGTGCTCCTGCTCCTGCTCGGCTGGTTCGTCACCACCATGACGGGACTGCTGCAGGACGACCGGTTCGCGGCGCCGTACGCGCTGCTGTGGACCGTCCCACCGATCGCGGCCGGCACGGCGATCGCACTGGCCGGACTGTCGACGGATGTCTGGGCCGTACCGCCCGTGACAGTGGGCGACTGGGGACGCGGCGCCAGCACGGCCCTGCTGGTGAGCGCCGCCGCGTACGCCCTGGGGTTGAACCTGCTCGCCCACTGGACCCGTCGCGCGCGTGGCGAAGGACGGCGTGTCGCCGGCCCGCCGGTGAGGCCCGGGTGAGATTGGTGTCGGCGTGAGCTGGCTCTTCGATCGCGAGCCCGGCGAACGGCCGATCCGGGGTATGGCCCCCGGGTACGTGAACTCGGCGAACCTCGGCATCCCGATCGCCACGCAGGTTCTTGGCAACGTGTCGTTCCTGGCTGAGGTGGTGTTGCTGCAGGTGCTGGTGGTGACGCCGGTGATCCTGGTCGCCCTGGACCGGCACAGCGACCCGGCCGGGCGAGTGCGGGTCCGCCGTATCGCCTCCTTGCCGGTACGCAACCCGGTGATCCTGGCATCGCTGCTCGGTGTCGCGTGCTCGGCTGCCGGCCTGCGTCCGCCGTCGGCCGTCGGCGCGTCGCTCGCCCTGCTGCCAGGGGCCGCGGTACCGGCCGCCCTGGTCGCGCTCGGTGCGTCGCTGCACCGCACAGCGCCGTCGCGGGCGGAGCCGGCCGGGTCGGTTGAGTTGGCGATGGTCACCGGGCTGAAGCTCGTCGCTCAGCCCGCCATCGCGTACGCGGCCGGGCTGGCCCTGCACCTGTCCGCACCACAGTTGCTCGCCGTGGTGGTGTGCGCGGGCCTACCGACAGCGCAGAACACATTCATCTTCGCCCAGGAGTACGGCGTCGGTGAGGCGATGGCCAACCGGGCGGTGCTGGTGACCACGACGCTGTCGCTGGCCACCCTGGCCGCGGTGGCGGCGCTCCTCGGGTAGGTCCGTCAACTGGCCGGTCCGGCAATCAAGGACGCGCGGCCGTCCAGCACCTCGGATCGGCGGCAGCTGAGTTAATCCGTTGTCCGTTGTCCCCCCGATGCGGATGATCCGGTCCGTGGGCCTTCCGCATACCAGGGCTATGGATTCGCCGGCACCTCGGCGCGCTGCCCCCGAGGATGCCCGAGCGGTCGCCGACCTTCTCATCCGGTCCCGCCGGGCCGCGATCGGCGCCATCCCTGCCGCAGTCCACTCGGATGACGAGGTTCGCGAGTGGATCCGCGCCGTCGTCATTCCCGAGCGAGAAGTATGGCTGATGGAGGACGCCGGCAACCGACCGCTGGCGGTGCTGGTGCTGGATGAGGGCTGGGTCGACCAGCTCTATGTCGACCCGGCCTGTATCGGCAGGGGTTTGGGCTCCCAGCTCATCGAGTTCGCGAAGTCCCGCCGGCCGGCGGGTCTACAGCTGTGGACGTTCGCGACCAACACCGGGGCGCAGCGGTTCTACCTTCGGCACGGTTTCAGCGTGGCGGAAACGACCGACGGGTCCGGCAACGAGGAGAAGGCGCCCGACATCCGCTTTGTCTGGTCGGCACCACCGTAGCCGCCGAGGCGACCGCCGACGGACGATCGGGTGGTGCCCGGTGGGCGGCACGTCTCTTGGCCGTCCCGATGATGGTGATGACGTCGAGACCGGCCGGGATGTGCCAAGCCAGTCGCAAGCCTCAGCCCTGCTGGTCAACCGCTCGGCGCGCGGCACGTTCGTGGCGGTCGACTGCTCGGGCGTGGGCGATGGTGAGGAGCCGGTCGATCTCGGGCAGCAGCTGCGGGCCGGGCATGACGATGCTGCCGAAGCCGTGAAGCGCGTAGCCGGGGTGCGGCACGAGGGTGTCAAGCCGGGCGAAGTCGAACTCGTGCCGGTGCTCTTCGAAGTCCTTGGGTGGGAAGCCGAACAGCCTCTCGAACTCGGCTCGGCCCAGGTCGAGGTTGAGGCGAAAGACGCCGGGGCGGTCGAGTTGGGAGGCTTCGTCGAAGCCGGGCACGTCGTGCTCGACGATGGTGGCGAACGGTCGGCGGCGGTCCGCTCCGGCGTAGAAGAACCGCTCGCCCCAGGCAGCCTCGGGTGATCCGTTCTCCTCGCTCGCCACGATCTGCTCGACGCCGGGCAGCGCGACAATCCGGCCGGCGAGCACGGCCGCGTCGACGCCGGTCGGGATGTGCAGCACCGCGTCGGCGTGTTCGATGGTGGCCCGGTCCAGCGGGAAGTAGCGGTGGTCGTGCGTTCTCTGCTCGGCCGGTTCTACCTCGGCTGCCCGGACGTACCGGGGAAGGGTGCTTTCCTGCTGGAGTCTGCCTTCGTAGGTCGCCGGAAGGGGCGCCCCGATGCCGAGCGCCGGGCTCGCGCCGAGGCTGCCGACGATCACCGCGTATCGGTCGCCGAGCAGCGATGCGACGATCGCCCCGGCGCCGGCCCACGACAGGTCCGTTCCGGCCGTCGTCATCGTGCTCGGCTGGCGCTGGAGATGCGTGTTGTGCGCGAAGGCCAACGTGGGTCCGCGGTGCGCCTCGGCGGAGCGGATGGCGAGCAGGTTTTCGGCCATCAGCGCGTCCCGGACTCCGGCCAGGCGGGCGAAGCGCTGCTCTCGCGGAAGTGGTGCGGCGGCTGCGGCGTGGTAGCGCAGCAATGCGACCGCGGATGTGGCGTACACGAGCGCCGCCGGCCAGCCCTCGGTCCGCCGGGGTGCCTGCAGGTACAACTCGGTCAGCAGGTCGTCGGCGATCACCCGCAGGCGCTGGGCGTCGACGGAGCGCCCGATCGACCTGCCCGGCTCCCAGATCGCGGCCGTATCGTTCCACCGCGCCTCGTCCCCGACCAGGTCGTCGATCTCCGCTGATCGGTCGAGGTCGAGGAAGTCACAAAGCCGGATGAGGTGGCGCCGTGGACTCGGGGCGCCCTCCATCTCCAGCGGGGCGTCGAAGCCGTGGAACGTCAGGCGCTCGAGAGCCGGCCGTCCCGCGTTCCACTCGCGCATCCTCAGCAGCAGGTCGCGGTTGGCCGGGGCGCCGCCGAACCCGTGGCTGAACCCTTCGGCGAGCGCACGGTCGAGTGTGACGGAGTCACCGCCCTGGACGAACTCGTCGGCGATCAGCCCCGCGGCACGGTCGCTCTCCAACGCGATCGACCGGTAGCCGCACGCGGCCAGCGACATGAAGACCTCGTTGCGGATCTGAAGGAAGGCGGACTCACCATGCGTCGGCTCACCGAGCGCGAGCAGCGTCGGCGGTACGGCGAGCAGGTCAAGAGGAGACGTCATTGCATCGACCGTATCGTTGAACCACCGGTTGAGACTCACGACCGATGGAGCACGGTGACAGCCACAGAACCCTCCAACCCGGGGGTACGCCGACCAGTCGACCTCGCCCGCCGGCACGGCCTGTCCACGCAGGCCGTGCGCAACTACGAACGAGACGGCGTACTGCCGCCCGCCCAGCGCAGCCCCGCCGGCTACCGCCAGTTCACCGACCGACACGCCAGGGCACTGAGCGCCTATCTCGCGCTGATCGCAGGCCACGGCTACGCGACCGCCGGCGACATCATGCGCGCCGTCAACCGGGGCGAGACCGACAGCGCGTTGCGCACGATCGACCACAGCCATGCCCTGCTGCAGCGCGACCGACAGACCCTGGACGCGGTCGAGACGGCGGTCGCGACCCTCACCGGTACGCAGTCACCACCGCAGAGCTGGAAAGCCGTGCCGATCAGCGTGCTGGCCCACCGACTCGACGTACGACCCGCGACCCTGCGCAAGTGGGAGCGGGCCGGAATCCTGCAGCCGACGCGCGACCCGGCGACCCGCTACCGCGTCTACTCACCAGACGACGTCCGCGACGCCGAACTCGCTCACCTGCTGCGCCGCGGCGGGCATCGGCTCGATCACATCTCCGCCGTGCTGAGTCGGGTACGCGACGCCGGTGGCACCGAACCGCTCGCCGTGTCGCTGCGCCAGTGGCGGGCACACCTCACCCGCCGCGGCCGCGCCATGCTCACCGGCGCTGCCCGGCTCGCCGAATACCTCGACGCCGACACAGATCCACCGCACTGAAGCTGCCTCGTCGGCGCGGTGGGCGCCGTGGCGTCCGTCGGTCTGTTTCGACGACAAGCTCACCTGCGCCGACCGCCGATGGGGCGACGCACACCAGCTACGCCCTACACTGCTGCACCGCGTCGACGGGGATGGGCGAGTGGCCCTCGTGAGCGCTCATCGTCCGTCGGGCGCTCCGGTGATAGGCCTTGTTCGCGATGCGCCACCGGCCATCGACGTAGGCCAGTAGAAAGATGTCGGTGAAGACGTCCTCACCGTGCCAGAGCGTCATCGACGCGGTCGCGACGGTGCCGTGGACGTCGATGGCGTCGATGCGGCGAGAGCGGCTGGGTTCGTCCGGGGCCGGCCGGCCGCGGAAGAGCGCGCAGTACTCGTCAAGGCGCCACGATACGAATTCGCCGTCGCGGATCCCCTCGATGTGGGCGGTGGGCAGGAACGCGTCGCGGAAGTGGGCGGGATTTCCGGTGGCGTGTCCGCGAATGTAGGCGTGTAGCGGTTCGCGCACAGCATCAGTCACGGCGGGAGCGGTGGCGGCAACCGCGATGTCCGCCTCAGGGTCGGCGACGGCGCCGGCCAGGTCCGCTGCGCTACGCAGGGGCGTGTCTGACGCGGCAGCCAGCAGTGCCATGTCCTTGGCCAGCGCGCCGATCGTGAATTCGGCCCTGGCCGTGGCAGCGGCCGACTGGCTTGTGAGGAAGCTCCGCTTGCGCGCAACGAGTCCGCCGAGCTGGCCGAGTTCGAGGACGTCGAGCACCTGGGCGCGTGGCAGGCCCAACGCGTCGGCTTGCCGCAGCGTGTCACGCAGCGCCAGGACGGCGCCCGCGAGACCACTGTTGGCGACCAGCTTGAGTGCGGCGGCGGTGGGGACGTCGTCGACGTGCCGCACGGTGCCGAGCGCTTCCAGCACCGGGCGGACCCGGTCGAGGGTGCCCTGGTCGGCGGCGGCGAGGATCTGCAGGGTGCCAGCGGCGGCAGCCGGTACGGAGCCGAGCACGGGCGCGTGGACGTAGGACGGACCGAGCCACCGGGCCAACCGTGACGCCTCCGCGGGCGCGACCGTGCTGGTGTTCACGACGATCGTGCCCGTTCGCAGCGAGCCGCGGACCCGCTCGACGACCCGCTGACAGGCTTCGCCGTCGAACAGGGCCAACAGAACGGTGCCGGCCTCCGCCACGGCTTCGTTCGGGTCGCCGGTGACCTCGACAGTGGCCCCCGCGCGCCCGGACCGTGTCCAACCGACGACGCGCCAATCGAGGTCGGCGAGTCGTGTCGCTATCGCGGAGCCCAGGCGGCCCAGGCCGAGAACGGCGATCGTTTGTGGTGCGGTCATCCTACGTACTCTGGGGCACCGCGATGGATGCGACAAGCGCAGATTCAGCAGGGCAGCCATGCGGGCCACGCATATCGCGCGGACCGTGGCCCGGCTATGGGTAGGGCCGGGTGGCTGTGTTCGCGGCAGGCGCCTGGTCGAACTCGTCGCGGTTTCGGGCGATGTCGCGCTGATGGTCGCGGATCCAGCACACCAGTCCGTCCACGGCCTCGCTCAGGGAACGGCCGAGTGGCGTCAGGGCATATTCCACCCTCGGGGGTACGTGCGGGTATGCGGTCCGGGTCACCAGCCCATCGCGGGTGAGCCCGCGCAGCGTCTGGCTGAGCATCCGTTGGGAGATGCCCGCGACCTGCTCGTGCAGCGCGGTGAAGCGCAACGGGCCGGCCGCCAGGACCGTGATGGTCAGCAGCGTCCACTTGTCGCCGACCCGCGCCAGTACGTCACGGACGAGTTCGATCGTCCGCACACAGTCCGGCGCGACCCCGCGCTGTGCGAGTTCGGCGCCAAGGGAGCTTGGCATGGCTGTCGTTCCCCATCCGTCAGTAACTGACTTCAAAGTGCGTATCGGGAAGCCGGACTAAAACCGGTGGACGCACGTTCTCACTGATCGTAACTGGGTGTGCGGCCACCCTCGCTGTGGCCGTGACAGCGGGAGGAACGGCATGGTCCGACACGACACGTTCACGATCTCGCGGCACCTCGACGTGCCGCCGGGCGAGGTCTTCACCGCCTTCGCCGACACCACGATCAGACGGCGGTGGTTCCGGCTCCCCGGCCACGCAGCCTCGTACGAGCACGACTTCCGAGTGGGCGGAGGCGAGACGGCCCGCAGCACCTACACCGGGCTGGACACCGCGCCCGAACGGCTGGAGTACCGGTCGCGATACATCGACATCACGGGCGACCGCCGGATCGTCTACGGCTACGAGGCCATCATCGACGACCAACTGCGCTGGACCTCGCTGGTCACCGTCCAACTCGACGCCGAGACGCACGGAACCCGCCTGCACTGGACCGAACAGGCCGCCTTCGTCAGGTACACGGGGGACGGTGGTACCGACCTGGCGCACCTACGCGGCGCGACCGTACTGCGGCTGAACGGCCTCGACGCGGCCCTGCAGCCCCGACCTCCGCGTCGCCCCCCGGTGGACGTGCGTACTGGATTGCGGGATTGATCGCGCAGCACCACGTCTTTGAAACGTCCTCCCCACGCCGCCGTCGCAGCCCACGAACGTCTGTGGCCGCCTTGCAGGTCCCGTTCGGAATGCGACGGACGAGGATCAAGACCTGGCCAGGTCCCAGCGCCCGACCAGCGCGTCGCCGCTCTCTCGGTGCCAGGTGCGCCCTGGTCAGTCGACCATCACGGCGAAGACCGACGACACCGGCACCGGCCCGGCACACCGGGAGTCGGTCGACCGGGCGCGGCTGTCGCCCAGAACGAAGACGGAGTCGGGCGGCACGGTGACGGGGGCGAACCGGCGCGGCCCGCAGAGGTCCGGCTTCGGCGGCTCGTCGAGCGACGCGTCCTCGGCCACATACGGCTCGGCCAGCGGTTCACCGTCGACCGTCACCCTGCCCGAGGTGTCGCAGCAGGCGATGGTTTCGCCGCCGATCGCGACGACGCGTTTGAGTAGCGGCACGTCCCGGTCACCCCAGCGGCCGCCGGGGGAACGGAACAGGACGACATCGCCACGCCGCGCCTGATAGGTACCGGTCACTGTCCGTGCGGTGACAGCCTGGCCGGCCATGACCGTCGGCTCCATACTGACGCCGCCCTGGGTGAACTCTTCGGTGGCTCCCGTCTGGGTCGCGTCACCGTCGCCGCAGCCGGCAACAGCCATCACGAGAAGAAGTACCATCAGTCTGCGCATCCGACGGATGCTGCCAGAATTGGCGGTGCCGTGCGGTCCGCTGGGCTCGGAGCTACCTTTGATCGAACATCGGGCCACGTGGTGTGTGGCGCTTGGTCACCTCCGGCTTCGCTCGCCGCGAATCCGGTCGGCGAGCGTGCGGGCGCGGCCCTACGATGCGGCGGTGCGTTCCTCGCTGACTGTTCGCCCGGCCCGGGTCGATGACGTCGCCCGGATGGCGTACGTGCATGTTCGGTGCTGGCAGGAGACGTATCGAGGCCTCATGTCGGACTCGGTACTGGATGATCCGGGCTTCCCGGCTGTTCGGGAACGGTTCTGGACTGCTGCGCTGACCGACAAGCGCTATCGCGAGAACCGGGCGGCTGTGGCCGAGCGGGAGGGCGAAGTGGTCGGGATCGCCATGTCGGGGCCGCCGCCGGACGCCGCGGCGACCTGGGCGAGGCAACTGTATGTGCTCTATGTGCTTGCCACCGATCATGGTAGGGGCGCTGGGCGGGCGTTGTTGCAGGCCGTTGTCGACCCCGCCGAGTCGGCGGCGCTGTGGGTGACCGATCCGAACCCTCGCGCGCAGGCGTTCTACCGCAAGCACGGCTTCGTTGCTGACGGGACCGCCCAGGTCGCGGAGATTCGCATGGTCCGCGACGCGGGTCGGACCAGTGACCGCCGTGCTCCGGCTCAGGCCCGGGCGACTCGGTGATCCGCCGGCACGGGTGCTCAGCGGCGAGCTCCGAGAAGGGCGTGGGTGACCACGCCGACGACGGCGATGGTCGCGGCGCAGGCAGCGGCCGAGGTGGTGGCGGCCGGCTGCAGCATCCAGGTCAGGATCTCCTGGTACAGGTGCCCGCTCGCCGGCCCGGACAGGATCACCACGAGCGTCCACCCGACCGGGAGAAGCCAGGCCCACTGCGCACCCCAGACCGCTCCGACGGCGAGTAGTCCACCGAGCCCGGCGGCGTTGCGGATCGTCAGCGCCGCCGTCGCCAGCGGTGCGCCGGTCAGCGCCGGCGCCGCGGCGACGAGCGTCGCGGTGGCCATCACCGCCAGGATGTGCGCGGCACGGCGCGGCGGCCACGGGAGGGATGCCGTCCGCTCCAACGCGGGATCGGCGCCGGCGAGCCCGGGCCCGAACGCGACGGTGGCGACGAGTGTCGACAACAACGCGACCGCGAGCCTGAGTCGCGGTTCCTCGGCCGTCTGGCCCAGCCCCCACAACACGAGTACGCCGGCCGCCGCCGCCCCGACGGCGGCCGGGACACTCCGGCACCGCAGGTACAACGTGAGCCACCTCATGGGTGGTCACCGACCAGAAGGTCGAGCAGGTTCACCTCGGTGCAGGCCAGCGCCGCTCTCCGCAGCGCGGCGACGCGGTCCCGCTGCTCGGCCGCCGGGAACCCGCGAAGGGTCTGCCACGCCTGACGCGCCGCGTCGCGGTCCGGACCGTCCGGTGGCGCGCTGTCGGCCAGCCAGGCGGCCGCGGCCAGCCGCGCGACGCGGTTCGCCCGGGCCGCGTCGGGGTTTCCGACGGGGTACGCACACGGCCGGGTGCCCGCTCCGTCCAGGAGACGCCACCGCAACTCGTCGGGGGTTGCCTTCGCACCACCCCAGGGCGCGAGTTCGAGTTCCACGAGCAGCACGTCCCCCGGTTGTGGTGTCGGCCGGTTCTCGTACCAGGATTCGGGTGTTTCGTGGACCGAGGTCGGTGCCTGCGGAAGCTTCGCCGACATCGTCGCGAGCGCCTGCCGCGCCGGATCCCGCAGCTCCGCCAGCGCGCTGGCGTGGACCCGGGTGACACACACCTGCGGCCCCGGTCCGGCGGCGCAGACCAGCGCGGCGGCCGCCGCGTCGGGCACCGGCAGCCGCTGCCGGCCGTCCGGGAGTATCGCCAGGGCCACCACGGCCGCCACCACGGCGGGCAGGGCCGCCGCCATCCGGGCGGTGCGGGTGGCGCAGAGGAAGCCGGCGAGCGCGCTCACCGCCAGGCCGACCAGCCACACGGTGTGGGCGACGCTGACTCTGCCCAGCACCGTCACGAAGTCGCCCCAGAACCCGAACGGTGACGGAGTCAGCAGGTGGACGATCTTCGGCACGTGGGCGTACCCCCGGTCGGTGATGGCGACGAGCGCCACGGTGGCACCGACGACGGCGGTGGCGGGTGGGGTCAGGCGGAACGGGGCGAGCGCCCCGACGGTCATGCCCAGCCAGACGCCGGACACCATCCACAGCACACCGACCCCGGCTATCACGATGGACTGCCCCGGTAGGTAGCTCGCGTACGCCGCGACCTGGGCCGCGCCGCCGACGTACATCAGGACGTAGCCGGTGGCCCCGGCGAGCGCCATCGCCGTGGCCGCCGGTAGCACCCGCTGCCACCGCGGACGGGCGGTCGCCGCGACCAGTTCCTCGGTGCGGCAGCGGCGGTCGCGGCCGGCCTGCCATGCGCCCAGGCCGAGCGCCATGGGCCAGAGGATGAACAGGTACTCCCGCTGCCAGAGCGCCAGCAGCATCCAGCGGCCTCCCCAACCGCCCAGGGCGACATAGAGCAGCGCGGTGCCGACCAGCGCGGCGCCCAGCGCCATCCACGGCGCCACCGACCGATGGGTCTCGATGCGCAGGATCCGGCCGGTCATCCGGTGCGCTCCCCCGCCGCGCGATGCCGGCGCAACAGCTCGGTGTACCCGCGTTCGGCCGAACTGTCGCCCGCCCCCTCGCGGCCCAGTTCCACCAGATCCGCCGGAGCACCGTGGAACACCAGCCGACCCGCATCCATCAGCACCACGTTCGTGCAGGCCGCGACCACGTCCTCCACCAGGTGGGTGGAGACGACGACACAGGTGTGCTCGCCCAGTTCGCGCAGCAACGAGCGGAAGGCCAACCGCTGCTCGGGATCGAGACCGACCGTGGGCTCGTCCAGCAGCAGGATCTCCGGATCGTTGACGATCGCCTGCGCGATGCCGGCTCGCCGTACCATCCCACCGGACAGCGACTTCATGCGTGAGTCGCCACGCTCGGCCAGGCTCACGCGTTCCAACGCACGCTGGACCGCGTCCGGGATGTCGTGCGCCGGCACCTCCTTCAGCCAGGCGAGGTATTCGACGAACTCCCGCACCGTGAACCGGCCGTAGAACCCGAATTCCTGCGGAAGGTAGCCGATCGACCGGCGCAACGTCCGCAGGTCGGGTCGTGCGTGCACGGGGTGACCGAGTAGTTCGAGCACGCCGCCGGCCGGGCGCGACACGGTCGCGAGCGCCCGCATCAGCGTCGTCTTGCCGGCACCGTTGGGCCCGAGCAGCCCGTGCACGCCATTGCCCATCGACAGGTCGAGGCCATCGACGGCAAGGCGCCTGCCCGCTCGTACCCGAAGCTCCACCGCCCGGATCGCCCACGCGTACGTCGTCGGTGCCAGGAGGGCGGCACTTATCCCTTTCCTCATTCCGTACCTTCTTCTCATCGGAGCTCCGCGTAACCACTGCGACGAGGCAGGAGGACGAGAGCCACCACCACGGTCAGCGCCGCCCAGCCCGGCAGGGCGGCCTCGGTCAGCAGCACCGGCAACCGGGCGGTGACGATGCTCGGTCCGACGACCACCGTGGCCCAGAGCAACGCCAGGCCCCACGCCGCCCTCGGCAGGCCGACCACCTTGCCGAGCGCCAGCGCACCCACCGTGAACGCCAGGCAGGGCATCAACCACCGCGCCGGGGATGCGCCGACCAGCCAACCGGCCACCGCCAGTACCGGAATCACCACCACGAGCACGACCAGGGTTCGTCGCAGCACCATCCCGAGGCCGGCCCGGGCGGTCGCGACGACCAGTTCGTGGGCCGGATCGAGCCGCCCGGTCCAGGCGGTGGCGACCCCGAGCAGCGGCGCGACCGGTGCCAGGAGCACCACCAGCGACGGCGGTGCCGCACCCCGGCCGGCGACCGCCAGGTCGAACCCGAGCGCGACCAGCACCACCAGCACCGTCGTCACGAGCCAGGGAACGAGCACCGGCGTCACCCACCGGGCGGATCGTGCAGGCATCCACCGGTGCCGGACCGGCGCCGGCTCGGTGGCGGACACCGCAGCCTCCACCTTCACCCAGACGGCGGCCAACAACGCCATCGCGTCACCGTCGGTGGCGTCCACCAGCCGACTCCGGCAGTCGGCACACTGCTCCAGGTGCGTCTCCATCGCCCACAGGACGTCCGGTGCGATGCCCGGATCACCGGCGGCGTAACGGCCCAGTGCCCGGACCGGGATGTGTGCGTTCACGACAACGCCTCCCGCAGTGCCAGTCGCGCACGGCGGGCGCGAGTCTTCACGGTCCCCTCCGGAAGGCCGAGCATGAGCGCGGTCTCCCGGACCGAGAGTCCGTCCAACACCAGGGCGTGCAGCACCTGGCGCAACTCCGGTGCCAGCCGGCGCAGCGCATCACCCATGTCGTCGCCGATCGCGCCGGCCAGCACCACATCCTCGGCCGCCGGTGAGTCCTGCAGCGCCAACGGCAGCGGCACCGCCTGCGAATCCCTCGCGCGTCGCCGAAACCCGTCGACGAGCCGCCGCGCGGCGATCGACCACAGCCAGCCGACCGCGCTACCGGCCCTCATCCCCGCGTAGGAGTCGGCGGCCCGCCACACCGCGAGATACGTCTCCTGGACGACCTCAGCGATCAGGTCGTCGTCCGCGCAGCGACGGCGGAGACGAACGAGCAACCACGGAGACGTCCGGCGGTACAGTTCGTCGAACGCCGCGCCGTCGCCACGCGCGATCCGCCGCAGCAACTCCCCTTCGTCTTCCCTCACGTCCATACAGACGCCAACCACCAAGATCAGGTTCTCGTCACCATGCGTGGCCGCCGATCTCGGTTGTCGAGGTGGCGAATAGTACGCAAAAGTGGCGTTTTATCCATTCACCCTACTTCTCGAACATATCGAACTCCTGGCGGAGAGCGGTCCGCGGCGATCAACCAGTCAGGATGGACGGTTGCTGGTCCGCGAGATCGAACCTTCCGTGACAGAATGCGATCATGGAAGAGACACCGAGTTTCCTCCGCCCTTTCGTGCTGACCCCACCAGACCATGACGCGGAGCGGGAGGCGAACCTCGACTGGTACCGGCCGGATGGCGACACGCCACGCCCCGCGGTGATCCTCGTTCATGGCGGCCCGATGCCGCCCGGCACAAGCCCGACCCCACGTGACTGGCCGGTCTTCCGCGGCTACGGCTCTCTCCTCGCCTCCCTCGGCTCGATCGCGGTGACCGCCGAGCATCGGCTCCAGGTGGTTGTCGGCCCGGACGGACCCTTCGCGGACTACCCCACGGCGGCCCAGGACGTCGCCGATGCGGTGGATCGGGTACGGGCGGACCCGCGCGTCGACCCGGAGCGGATCGCGCTCTGGTTCTTCTCCGGCGGAGGCCTGCTGAGCACCGACTGGCTCCGCCAGCGGCCGGAGTGGCTGCGCGCGGTCGCCCTGACATACCCGCTGCTGGCGCCGTTGCCGGAGTGGGGCATCGATCCACGGTTCGCACCCGCTGCGGCGATCGCCGAGGCGGGACGGCCCGTACCGCCGCTTCTGCTCACCCGGGTGGGCCTGGAGCGCCACATGTTGTCCGAGCCGGTCGCGGTGTTTCTGAGGGCGGCGGGTGACAACGGTGTACCGGTCGACGTGCTCGACGTGCCGAACGGGCAGCACGGCTTCGACATGCTCGACCACACCGACGAGTCCCGGCAGGCGGTCGAGAAGGCGGCGACCTGGATCACCGAGCGGCTCAGGGGGCAGCGGTAACCGATCCCGGCGCTGCATCGCCGGTCCCGGTGTTGCGGCTCGTTGGCTGTTCGATCCCTGCGCTCACCGCGGCCCGTTCCATGGCATCGGTGACGGTGGTCGCGGGTCAGGCGTGCGGTGCTCACGGTGTGCGGGGTTCATGCGGCTTCCTTCGGCAGTGCGGGGCCGAGGAGCAGCCCGCCGTCGATGACATATTCGGCGCCGGTGATGAAGGCCGCGTGGGGCGAGATGAGGAACAGCAGCAGCGCGGTGATGTCGGCGGGCTGCCCGAGTCGCGGGATGGCGAACGGCTCGGGCGAGTAGAAGTCGGCGATCGGGGTGTCGCTGCCGGCGGCCGGCTCGGTGATGAAGGGGGTGGCGACGACGCCGGGGTGGATGGCGTTGACGCGGATGTTGTCGCGGCCCAGCTCCAGGGCAGCGGTCTGAGTGAGCCCTCGGACCGCCCACTTGCTGGCCACGTAGGGCGCGTAGCAGGCGGTGCCGCCGATGCCCATGGTGGAGGCGATGTTGACGATTGCTCCTCCCCCCGCGCGCCGCAGCGCCGGTGCGGCTGTCTTGATGCCGAGGAAGGTGCCGGTGAGGTTGATGTCGAGGATGCGAGCCCACGTCGCCCGCTGGGTGGACTCGATGAGGGCCGGCGGGTTCTGCACCCCGGCGTTGTTGACCAGCACAGTGAGCGCACCGAATGCCTTTTCGGTCTCCGCGATGGCGGCGGCCCACGACTCCTCCCGGGAGACGTCGAGGTGGACGAAACGCGCCGCGCCTCCCAGTTCGGCAGCCAGGCCGGCGCCGCGTTGGGCATCGATGTCGCCGATGACGACGTTGGCGCCTTCGGCGTGCAAGGCGCGAACGTGGCTGGCTCCCTGCCCACCGGTGCCACCGGTGACGAGCACGGTCTGATTGTCGAAGCGGGGCATCTGATCCTCCGAGTACGAGCGAGAGACGACAACCCGTAGGGCCGCGTGGTGAGTCGGTCGACTCGCCTTCCGAAGGTACGCCCCGTCGAGTGGTGAGTCAACCCACTCACCTCGCTATGATGGGCGGATGACCCCAGCGCCGTCGGCCTATCACCAGCGCGTGGCACAGGAGAAGCGGGCACTCATCGTGCAGGCCGCTACTGAGCTTTTCCTCGAGTTGGGCTACGACCGGGCATCACTAGCGCGTGTCGCCGAGAGCGCCGGCGTGTCGAAAGCGACGCTGTTCAAGCAGTTTCCGACCAAGGCGGCATTGTTCGATGCCATCGTCATCGACTCGTGGGCCGAGAACGACGTCGCCGACGTACCACCCGCCGGTGACCTGACGGCCGGCCTGACGGTGCTCGGCCGGCGCTACGCGACGCTGTTGAGCCAGCCGGAGATGACGGACCTGTTCCGCATCGTCATCGCCGAGCTGCCACGCTTTCCCGAACTGGCCAAGGCGCATTTCTCACGCGGCAAACTGCCGTACTTCGAGTCCGTCCGGATCTACCTCTCGACCGAGCACGACGCGGGAGCCGCGGACATCGCTGATCCGGAGATGGCCGCTACGCAGTTCCTCGGGATGATCTCCAACTACCTGCTCTGGCCGAGTCTGGTGCTCCCGGAGTGGACGGTGACCCCTGACCGCACGACCGCGGTCGTGGACGAAGCCGTCCGCACCATGGTCGCCCGGTATGGCACCGATGCGGGCCGTTCGGGCCCGTGAGTTCGGCACCGTCCCTGCCCGCCTCGCAGTCCACTCCTGGAGACACCCGCCGATGAGAGCTCGGTACACCAACCTCGCTCGTATCCGCGCCCTCGACCCCGAGCATGACTACCTGGCCATCTACCAGACGATGCTGCGGTACGAATTCCCGTGGGACATGAAGCTCGGGCTCAACCTCGCCTTCAACAGGTCCTTCTCGATCCCGTCGATCGCCGCCCTGCACGTCGCCACGGGCGAGCTGACCGAACGCACACAGAAGCGCATCGACGACACCGGGCTCCTCATGTATGAGATGGTGCTCAATGGCTTCGACCAGCCGCGGGGGCGGGAGGCGCTGCGGCGGGTCAACCACATCCACCGCCCGTACGACATCAGCAACGACGACTATCTCTACGTCCTCGGCTGCCTGGTGGTGATCCCCACCCGGTGGTTGCAGCGGTACGGCTGGCGTCGCCCATGCTGGCACGAACGGCAGGCCACGTACCGTTTCTACCGCGAGCTCGGCCGCCGGATGGGCATACTCCACATCCCCGACTCCTACGAGGCGTTCGAGGCCTGGTTCGACGCCCACGACGCGGCGCACCTGAAGCCCAACGACGACGCGGCCGCCATCGAGCGAGCCACCCGCATGCTGATGCTCACCCGGATCCCCAAGCCCTTCGCCCGGCTGGGCAACGCCCTGGTCAGCGCCATGTATGACGTACCACTCCGCCGAGCGACGCGGGTCGCCGCGCCGGCGTGGCCGGTCCGGGCCGGCCTCCACGTGGCGTTGAAGACGCGCTCGCGGCTCCAGCGATGGTTCGGAGCGACTCGGACCACGCCGTTGTTCGCCGACGGGATCAAGGCCAAGAGCTATCCCGACGGGTACGAGATCAGCCAACTTGGTCCGCAGAATGCCCATGTGCCTGGCCGTCCCGGCGCGTGAGCGGGCGGCGGCGGTGCTCGATGCTTTCGCCCATCGCCTCGCGGCGCCGGTGATCCGCGCTGTGTGCCAACCCGAGGTCGTGCAGGAGAGTCCCCGTCCCGAGATGCCCACCACAGCAAAGTCGCAGCGCGTACCCTGATCAGCATCTGGCGCGCTCCTGGTTGAGCACTACGTCGCCATGGTGACCCACGATGGACGCCGGTGGCGATCCCCCGCCAACCTCAGGTCGACGGCAAGCTACCCGACCTCACCGGACAGTGAGGAGTACGGCCGTGTTCGCGAGTAGGAGACGGCCCCGCTGGGCCGAACTACCGGCGTCGGTTCGACGATGTATCGAGGGTCTGCTGGGTGGCGCCGTGGTGGACACCGAGAGCTGTGCCGGCGGCTTCTCGCCCGGCTTCGCCTCGCGGATCACCCTGCGCGGTGGCCACCGGGCCTTCGTCAAGGCGGTGGACGCGCATCTCTGGCCGACCGAGGCGTCGCATTACCGCGCCGAGGCCGAAGTGGCTGGGCGGCTGCCGCAGGGCCTGCCCGTGCCTCGACTACTGACCACGCACGACGACGGCCGGTGGGTGCTGCTGGTCTTCGAGCAGGTGGACGGTGTCGCACCGGAGCGACCCTGGACGACACGGCAGATCCGGCGGGTCGTCACGCAGGCAGTCGCCTTCGCGCAGGCGACCACACCGTCTCCGATCGTGCTACCGCGCGACCATCCGCGACTCGGCGGCTGGGCTCACCTCGCCCTCGATCCGTCCAGCGTCGCCCGGCTGCACACGGTCTCGACCTGGGCGTCGCGTCACCTCGATCGGCTGACGGCAATCGAGCAGCGAGGGCTGCACGCGGCACAGGGCGACTCACTCGTGCACTGCGACCTGTACCCACACAACGTCCTGCTCAGCGGCGACCGGGTGATGTTCGTCGACTGGCCGCACGCCCGGCTCGGTGCCCCCGTCATCGACATCATCGCGCTGCTGACCGGCATGGCAGCCGACGGCGTCGATCCCGAACCGCACCTTCACACAGCCTTGCCGGCGCTGAACTGCCCACCAGACTCCTTCGACGCGATCCTCACCGCGCACACCGGTTTCCTGATGGCGGGCGCACTCACACCGATGCCCACCGGGCTGCAAGCCATCGCCGAGGAGAAACTCCGCCTCGCAACCGCCGCAACCCGATGGCTACAGCACCGCCACACCCACACGCGATAGCACGGAAAACCGGACCGGTACGAGGAGCCGGTCGACCCTGATGGCGCGCGGGTCGGCCGAGCGCGTCACAGGATGCCGGTCATCCGCCCGCGCCAGCCGTGCAGGACCACGGCCGGGTCGGTGTCCAGCACCGACTCGAGCAAGGTGGCGTAGACGTCCCGGAAGTCGATGGTGAACTTCAGGTCACCGCGGTCGAGGTCGGTCAGGCTGGGCGGTTCTCCGTACAGGCCGCCGCGCACCCCGGTGCCGAGGAGAAGCAGGTTCGAGGCCGTGCCGTGGTCGGTGCCGTCGGAGCCGTTGGCCCGGACCCTGCGGCCGAACTCGGAGTAGACGGCGGTGACCACCTTCCGGCCCGCGTCGGTTCGCGCCATCCGGTCGGTGAATCGGGTCAGCGCCCGGTCGAGCTGCCCGAGCAGCACCTCCTGCAGTTGCCTCTCGTCGGCGTGGGTGTCGAAACCGCCGAGCGACACCGAGAACACGCGAGTGGTGACACCGGCCTCGATGCACTGGGCGACCAGGTCCAGCTGCGCGTCCAGTGGGGTTCGGGCGCCTCCGGTCGCGGTCGCCGGTACCGTCTCCGTGTCCTGGTCGCTCTCCTCGTCCACTGTCGCGTCGCGCACATCGCGGATCATCTGGTCGACGGCGCGCAGGTCGGCGAAGCAGGCCGCCGCGCGCGCCCGGGCCGCCGACTCCCCCGCCTGGTTCACCGCCAGCGCAGCCAGCGCTGAATCCGGCAGACCACGAGCGACCGCACGCCCGCTCACCAGCACCGAGGCACCCGCCGACCGTTCGCCGGCCAGCAGCGGAGGCAGCGTCGGCTCGAAGGAGACGGCAAGCCGCGGGTCCCCACTGGTGTGATCCAGCCAGCGGCCCACCCACCCGGTGGCACCGGGCCGCTCGGGATCGGCGGTGTGCCAGATGTCCATCGACCGGAAGTGGCTGCGGTCGGGCTTCGGGTAGCCAACGCCACGCACCACCGCGAGCCGACCTTCGCCGTAGCGCGTGTGCAACCCGGCCAGCGCCGGATTCAACCCCACCTCGCCGTCGAGGTGTCTGACCTCCTCCGCCGCGTACGCCAGCTCGGGGCGGGCGTCGTGGTAGGCCGGGTCCGCGTACGGGACGACGGTGTTCAGGCCGTCGTTGCCGCCGTACAGGGTGACCAGCACCAGCGTGCGGGAATCCGGATCCCGGTCGCCGGCGGTGGCGAACAGGTCCTCCAGCCGGTGGGTGGTGGCTCCGGCCGCCAGGGCTACCGCGCCGGCTACGCCGCTGGCCACCAGGAACCGCCGCCGGGTCAGGATGTCCACGCCGTCCTCCTTCAGCTGACCGTGTACTCGGGGCTGACCAGTCCGGCGACGATCAGTCGCCGTGGTTCACCGGCCATCGGGGCCAGGGCCCGCCGGGTGCGCTCGCTCCACCGGTCGACCACGAGCAGCCGGGCCAGCACCTCCGGCCGGTCGTCGCGCGGCGCTGCCGCGAGCCGGGACAGCACCGCCGGTGCCGCGGCACGGGCAAGGTGCTCAGCGGCACGGATCCGGGCCTGCGCCGACGACGTGGTCAGCCAGGCGGTTCCGGCCGGCCAGCCGCCGACGCTGGGCGGGCGCAGCGGCACCTGCTCCAGCGCGTTCAGGCCGCCCACCAGCTGCCGGCGGCGCTGCTCCGACAGGTCCGCCGGGCGGATCCCGAGCTGCCGCATCGCGCCCACCGCCCACTCGACGGGCTGCTTGACGAGGGTCTCCCGGGTCTGTGCGAAGTCCGGCGCGGTGAAGATGCGACGCAGTGTCGCCAGTGTGTCCACATCGGCGAGACCGTCCGGGGCCGGCAGGTGCGCACCGGCGAACCGGAACCAGAGCCGGCCGGCCACGAACCGCTGCGTCTCCGGCTGGTCGGTCAGCAACCGGGCGTAGGACCGGGCGTCGAAGGGGGCGGTGACGCCGAGAATCGTCTTCGGTCCGGTGTCGTGCCGGCGCGGCTCGAACCGCACCACCGCGGTTCGGCGATCGACCGCCCAGCCGGTAAGTGCCCGGGCGCCCTCCCGCACGTCCGTCTCGGTGTAACCGCCGCCGACGCCGAGAGTGAACAGCTCCATCAGCTCCCGGGCGAGGTTCTCGTTCGGAGCCTTGCGGGTGTTGCGCTGCCCGTCGAGCCACAGGATCAGGGCCGGATCGCCCACCATCGCGTCCACCAGCGGCGGCAGCGGTCCGCGCCCGAGCCGGCGCAGGGTTTCCAACTGCCGCAGCATCAACCCGGCGGAGCGAACCTTCTGCACACTGGTCGCCCAATGCCCGTGCCAGAAGAACAGCAGCTTCTCGGTCAACTGGTGTTCGGCGGCGACCATCCGTCCCAGCCACCAGTCGAGCAGCCGGGTCACCTGCTCCCGGCGCTGCCGATTGGCCCGCTGCCGCTGCTCCCGGGGCGCCCCGCGATCGAGTTGGGCCGCCGGGTCCGGCCCGAGGACCGGCACCGGGGTGGCCGCCGCGCCACGATCCGGGCCCTCCGGCGCGAGCAACCGATCGAGGGTACGGGCGAACCCGTCCCGTTCGGCCGCGTCCACCTCCTCGGCCGTCGGGCCGAACGTCGCCCGACGCAACAGGTGCGCCACCGCCTCCCGATCAGTCACCCGGCAGACGCTACGACACCAATGTACGACGACGGTAAGAACTCGGTCAGAGCTGGACGAACATGCGGTCGGCCGGCCGATGCCCTGCTCGCACCGTCGCGGCCGTCGCACGGGCCACCGCCACCATTCCCGCTTCGCAGCAGGCACCCACCTTCGCCTGCGGCCCCTCTCGTGGGGCGCAGCAGGCATCGCCGCGACGACGAGCAGTTCCGCGCCAACGCCGCCCGTAAGGAGCTTGTAAGGCCACCCCAGCCGGTGGTCGGGTTAGCATCCGATCATGCCCGGCATCCGTACCGTCCCCGCCGTCGCCGCCCTCACCGCAGCCGTCCTCGCCCTGACCGCCTGCGGTGGCACGGAGCGGCCCGCCGACTCGAAGAGCACGACTGCCGCACCGAGCGCGGCGGCTCAGCCGACGCTGTCCGGTCCCGCCGCGCCGACGGCGAGCAGCGGGACGGAAGCGACGGTCCCGCAAACGCTCTCGTTCACTGCCCGGACGATCGACGGTGAGAACTTCGCGGGTAGCAGCCTCGTCGGCAAACCGGCGGTGTTGTGGTTCTGGGCAGCCTGGTGTAGCCGGTGCCGCGCGGTGGCCGACGAGGTCGCCGCGGTGCAGCGGGACAATTCGGGTCGGGTCAACGTGATCGGCGTGGCCGGGCTCGGCAGCGGCGACGAGGCGATGAGAAGCTTCGCGAAGCAGACCGGCATCGAGCGCTTTCCCAACCTGGCCGACGACGATGGTCAGGTATGGCGCCGCTTCGAGGTGACCAGTCAGGAGCAGTACGTGCTGCTCGACTCCGCCGGCACTGTCGTGCACTCGGGACCTCTGTCGCAGCAGGACCTGCGCAAGCGGGTCAGCGAGCTGAGCTGACCATGACAGACACCCCGTACGGCCTCGCCGTCGGTGCCGGGCTGTTGGCCGCGGTCAACCCCTGTGGCTTCGCACTGCTACCGGCGTACCTGTCGATGCTGGTGCTGGGTGACGAGCCAGCAGCCGAACGGGACGCGCTTGCGTCCGTCGGTCGGGCGGTCGTGTTGACCGGTGCCATGACGCTCGGGTTCGTCGCGGTGTTCGGCGCGTTCGGGCTGCTCGCCGCCCCTGCGGCGGACGCGGTCGCCCGTCACCTGCCCTGGGTGTCGATCCTCATCGGGCTCGCCCTGGTGGCTGCCGGTGGCTGGCTGCTGGCGGGGCGCCAGTTGCCCACCTTCACGCCGAAACTGGCCACCGGGCCGGAGGTCCGCCGGCGCTTCGGCTCGATGGTGCTGTTCGGTGCGGCGTACGCGATCGCTTCGCTCGGTTGCACCATCGGCCCGTTCCTCGCCGTCGTGGTCACCACTTTCCGCGCCGGATCCGCCCTGTCCGGCGTCGCCCTGTTCGTGGCGTACGCCTTCGGTATGGGGCTTGCGGTGGGGGCAGCCGCGCTGGCCGTCGCGCTGGCCCGTGAGTCGCTGGTGCGCCGCGCCCGCCGGGCTTCCTCGCTGCTCGGGCGGCTCGCTGGGCTGCTGCTGGTGGTCACCGGCGGGTACGTGGCCTGGTACGGCTGGTACGAGGTGCGGGCTTTCTCCGGTCGCGGTGCCGTGGACGATCCGATCATCGAGGCGGCCGGCACCGTCCAGACAGCGGTCAGCACCTGGCTGGCGGAACTGGGTCCGTGGACGGTCGCGGTGGCGGTGCTGGCCCTGCTCGCCCTGGCCGCAGGGATCACCCTGCGGCACCGGCTACCTGCCCGCCGGGTCGTCGCCCGCCCGGCGGGGCCTGACCGTGCGTCGGACGACCGGGCCTGAGTACGGGTCTGCCGCGTCCCCGCAGGTGGCGAGGAAGTCGCGCCGTCGTCCGTACCCCGCCGGTGGCGGCACCGGACACGAACGCCGCGCCGGACACGCCACACTCGCAGGCGACGGCCATCACCGTCATCGACGAGCGTCGCCGGTCGAGCCGCCGAGGAGCGCCTGCACAGTGTCGTGCACCCGAGCGGCGCACCGGGCGACGTACTCGTCGTCGGCGGCGGCCTCCGGGCCGTGCCGTTCGAAGTGGATGGGCGGACCGATCCTGACGGTGATCCGGGCCGGCAGTGGCAGGTAGGGCACCGCGGGGAGAAAGGTCAGCCCCCATGGCAGGCTGAGCAGCAGCGGCCACCGTGCGAGACGCAGCCACCGTCGGGTGCGCAGCAGCCGGGCCACGGCGGCACCGTCGTACAGGACCACGGCGGTGTTGTGCGCGCCGGCTGCGGCGACCGGGACAACCGGCACGCCGCAGGCGACCGCGAGGCGCGCATGGCCGACGCGACCATCGAAGATCACCTGGTGTCGGTCGATCCAGCGGCGGGCGCCGTCGGCATCGCCGCCCGGATAGACGAGGACCTTGTCGCCCTTCGTGAGCAACGCCACGGCGGTGGCGAAATCGGCGGGAACGGCGCCGAGCGGTCGGAGCCAGCGCCCGAGCAGGGTCAGCCCGAGGTCGTGGGTGAGCACCCACGGCGTGTCGGCCAGTCCCCGCGCGTGGTGCACGGCCGCGGCGAACAGGTAGGTGTCGCCGGTGTAGAAACCGCCGTTGTGGTTGGCGACGTAGAGCGCCGGACCAGACGGGATGTGTTCGATGCCGATGACCCGCGCGCGGTGATAGGGCACCAGGATGCGCCGGACCCGGCCGGCCGCGCGGGCGATCGCCTGCGGGTCACGCTGCGGCTTCATCTGGTACGGGCGGCGGTACGCAGCGCGGCCAGCAGTGGCCGGGCCAGCCGGCGGGTGGCCGGGGTCAGCAGCCGCGCCTGCAGGTGCTCGCCCACGGCGTCGACGGCGGCAAGCGCGTACGTCGGGTAGGGGTGCACCGTGCGGTACAGGTCGGTGAGCCGGCCGCGGCGGGCGACCATCGCGGCCAGTTCACCGATGACCTCACCCGCGGCGGGCGCCACCACGGTGGCGCCGACCAGCCGCCCCCGCGGATCGGCGACCAGCTGCGCCCACCCGTCGGTGCGTCCGGCGGCCACCGCCCGGTCCACCTCGGTCAGGTCGAGGCGGGTGATGATGGCGCGGTCGCCCCACCGGTGGCGGGCCTGCGCGGCGCGCAGGCCGACCCGGGCGACCTCGGGGTCCGTGAAGATCACGTACGGCATCGGCAGGTAGCGAACGTGGCTCGGCAGCCAGAACAGCGCGTTGAGCGTGGCCGTGCCCGCCTGGTGGGCGGCGACGTGGGTGAAGGGCAGCACGCCCGTGACGTCGCCGGCGGCGTACACACCCGGGGCGGTGGTCCGCATCCGGCTGTCCACCCGGACCGCACCCTGGTCGGTGACCGCCACGCCGGCAGCTCCCAGGCCCAGCTCGGCGGTGCGCGGCCGTCGCCCGCCCGCGACGAGGATCCGGTCGAAACCGACCGCCCCCGGCCGGTCCCCGGTCAATCGCACCCGCCACGGGTCGGCGGCGGCCACCTCGGTCACCTGTGTGCCGGTGCGCACGTCGACGCCCTCGTCGCGTAACCGGTCGGCGATCAGCTGCCCGACCTCTGGATCTTCGCGGGGCAGTAGCCGCGGCGCCCGCTCCACCAGCGTCACCGCACTGCCGAGACGGGCGAACGCCTGACCAAGTTCGCAGCCGACCGGCCCGCCGCCGAGCACCAGCAGCCGCGGCGGCAGAACCTGCAGGTCCCAGACGGTGTCACTGGTCAGCGGGCCGGCCGCCGCCAGCCCCGGCACCGGCGGCAGCTGCGGCTGCGATCCGGTCGCCACCAGCACACACCGCGCCGTCACCTCCCGGCCGTCAGAGGCCAGCCGCACCCGCCGAGGACCGACGAAGACGGCCTCGTCCGTGATGACCTCGGCTCCGGCCGCGCGGACCCGTTCCGGTGCGTCATGCGGTGCGATCGCCTCCTGGGCCGCTCGCACATGCGCCATCACGCCCGTCAGGTCGATGTCCGGTTCCACCGGGGTCAGGCCGACCCGGTCGGCGCGGCGCATCCGGTGCGCCAGGTCGGCCGCCTCGATCAACGCCTTGCTCGGCACACACCCGGTCCACAGGCACTCACCGCCGGTACGGTCCCGTTCGATCAGCGCGACCCGGGCCCCGAGCCCGCCGGCGATCACGGCGGAGACCAGGCCGGCGGTACCGCCGCCGAGCACCAACAGATCCAGGTCGGTCATGAGCACCTCACCGTCGGCCAGGTGGGTCGCGGCCAATTGTCGATCACGCCGCGACGCTACCCGGCGGCGCACCGGCCAGCACGCCCGTACGGGAACTCGTCACCGACCGGTAAGCCCGGCGAGGTCAAGGGTGGGCGGCTCGCGTGCCGGAGACCACGTGCACGTGCCCACCGCGCATCACCTCGTGCGTGACGTCGGTGAAGCCGCTGTCCAGCAGCGTCCACGGGTGCCGGTGGGGGTCTGACCCGCCAACCCGGCAGGCCAGCCGCGCGGCCGGCGACAGGATCCGCCAGCGACCCGCCGGCAGGGCCAGGTCGACCACTGTCATCCGACCGCCGGGCCGCAGCAGGCCGACCGCCTGCTGGAACGCCGGTCGCCAGTCGCCGATGACGCTGAGCGCGTACATGAACAACACCGCGTCGAACGCCGCACCGGACCGCAGCGCCGCTGGCAGGCGCGCCGCGTCCGCGAGAACAAGGTCGACGTTTCGCCAACCACCACGCTCGACCCGCGACCGCGCCTGTCCCAGCATCTGCCTGCTGGCGTCGACGCCGACCACCGTACCGCCGGATCCCACCGCGGCCCGGGCGAGGGGGATGGTCAGTCCCGTCCCGCAGCCGATGTCCAGCACCCGGCCCCCAGGCCGCAGATCGGCCGCTGCGACGCCCGCCGCCCGACCCGCTCGATAGACAGGCCACTCCAGCGAGATCAGGTCGTACAGGCGGGCCACGTGACGGTAACGACGCCGCTGCCCGGTCACCGCGCCCTCACCGGTCCCGGGCGTGCGGAGACGACGATGGCCGACCCAGTGCCCAGCCGCGCGCTCCCGACATCAGCGGCAGGCGCGCGACGGTGGGCGAGACCTGACGTCATGCGGGTCATTTTGCCAAGAGACCCGCGTCTGCGAGCAGTTGTCGCGGCGGTGCGTCCCATTGGGAGAAGTCGTGCCGCCACGCGACCCCAGCGATCGCTGCGACTGAAGGCGCTGCCGTACCGGTCACTGCAGGTTGGATCCGACGAGGCTGTCGAACATGCTCACCCGCTGCCGGCTCAGGTAGCAGCGGAAGGATCAGCCGCGTGCCTGGCTGACCAGCGCCTGTCTGAGCGCGTGGAGCAGACCTTGGCTGAAGGTGCTGTCCCCGTCCGGCGTAACGAGAGTGACCAGCGACAACCCGGCGGTGACCAACGTCGCCGGGTAGGGCTCGAAGCCGAATCCTCTTCGTTCGTAGGGATCTTCATTCAGTTGAATCTCGACCGCCGGCTGGCTGGCGGACTGGTAGAGCACTGCGAACGGTCCCTCGGCCTGCTCCATGAGCGAGTACCCGAGATCGTCCCAGCGCCGTTCCATCTCCGCATCGCGCGCGACGTACACCTCACCTGCGCCAGCCGGTACCTGCGCCCGCGTCGTCCGCCACGGCAGAAAGGGTCCGACGTGGTCCCCGCCCAAAGCGACCAACATGTTCGGCCATCTGCCACGCAGATCGTCCAGCATCACTCGAATGCCAGCGTCGACCGGCGCGGCCGTGATGAGGACCGTGTCGTATCCCGTGATCATCAGGCTCCGCTCCACTACGGATCCATCCGCTGCAGCCAGCGAACGTACCGATCGATGCCCACCCGTACCACCGTCAGCGGTCCTTCGCGCGACGTGCGCCGTACGCAATCGTGCTCTCGTCGTGTGGCCCGACGCTTACCCTGCGGCTAGAGGATCCCGCTCGGGGTGCTCTTTCATGCTGTCGAACGACCCGGCGGAGATCTTCCCCTTGACTCTCGATCCGGTCGAGGGCCCACCCTTCGGGACGCGTCCTGCGTTTGTGTTTGACGAGCTGGGAGGTCCTCGGATGCTCGACCTGGAGGTACTGCGCCCCATACTTCGGGCGAGCTGGGCAGCGGACACCTGCGACCCGCACGACTTGCAGGATTGGCGGCCAGACAACCCCGCTCGGGGTCAGTGCGGAGTGACTGCGCTGGTCGTCCAGGAACTGCTCGGTGGAGAGCTGATCCTCGGCGAAGTCTTCGTGCAGGACGCCAAGATTGGTCACCACTACTGGAATCGGCTACCCGACGGCCAGGACGTAGATCTGACGGCGGACCAGTTCCGGCAGGAAGAAGTCATCGTCGGCGGTCAGGTGCAGCAGCGGCCACCGGGCGCCCCTCGACGATGCCGTGAGCAGTACGAGATCTTGAGGCAGCGTGTGCTCGCCGAACTCGGCGGCGTACCGATAGCGACCGATCAGTGACGGACCGATCGGCGGATCGAGCAGTGTGGGCGGCATGACAGGACGTCCGATGGGTGGTCGAGTGGCTGCTGGGATCAGAGTCCGGCGGGGTGGTTTGACAGCCATTGGCGATGACGGTCACGTAGGACGTCGCGTCGCGCGATGTTCGCCAGCAGTACGTCCGCGCCACCGTCGTAGGGCGCGTAGAGCCAAGCCAGATCAGGCGGCGCGATGATCACATAAGCGATCCGGTCGTCAGCGACTTCACGAAGCAGTCGATCGAGGCGACCGGGCTTCCAGGCGACGCGGTTGACGTAGGTGTGGGCGAAGGCAAGGTCGGGATCGAGGTCTGGCCAGGACAGCACCCACCAGCATTCACCGTCCGGTAGCAGATCATGCAGGATCGGCGTTCGACGTCGGGGCACTGGCGTGAACGCCACTTCCAGCGTGATCACGAGCAGGTCCGCGGTATCGCCGCGAATTTCATCGAGAATGGTGTTGTGCCGGTGCAGGATGGTGGCGTACTCGGACTCGCTGTCGGCGTAGCGCTTTGAATCAGGCAGGCCATGAAATCTCACCCAGTGGTCATCCAGCCGCTTGAGGTGGTGACTGATGGGTGCGACCTGCGGCCAACGGGTCTCCCAGACCTTCTGCAGACGATGCCCGTCAGCGCCTGGTGGGGGCCACACTCGGACCTCGCCGGGCGGTACCGACTGCCGGCCCGACAGGACCACCTCCCGCAGCGCGATCACATGGGGATCGTCGCTCGGTGCTTCCGGGTCGACGTCGAAGACCACGATCAGCGGATCGTCGTCCCACTCCCAGCCCTGGATCTCACGCCAGATCCGCAGGTTCGGATGCTCGACCTCCCGGCATGCCTCGGTCGGCGCCAACATCCCGATCGCCTCCGCAAGCTGCGCCTGCCCCAGCCGCACCGAGCCGCTGCCACCACGCCACCCCGTGACCGTGGCCAGCACTGCAGCCGATAGCAGGTCCTCGCGCGCGTTGACCCGCACGAACCCGATCTCCCGCTGCGGAACGACGGAGGCGATCGTCGCGTCCAAGCCGTGCTCGATGACGCGAGGAATGAAGCCGACGCCATGCAGCACCGGCCTCTCCCAACCCAGACCCTGCTCACATCGCACCAGCGCTGCCTCGATCTCCCGAAGCGTCGACCACCTCTGCGACATACCGTCCTGCTGTTGCTCACCGCCATCGTCACGACCGGTCGTCGAGAGTCGGCTCTCCCCTCGACCAGCTATGGAAGACTCTCTCAAGGGGTCGGTCTCCTCAGCGCCCGCTTTGCCGGCAGATCAGTGCCCAGTTCAGGTGGCGGTGAAGACCACCGCACGCCCCGCGGCCGCAGCCCGCTGGTAGAACGCCCGCACCTCGACGAGGTTATCCCAGGTGTAGTCGAAGTCGGCGTCGTCGAGGGCACCGCGATAGTCGGGGTCGTCGATGGCGTCGAACCGCTGGCGCAGCTCGCGTCGGTCGACGGACTGCAGAGCGGCGGCCACGTCCCGGGCCTCGTCCACCGTGAGGTAGACCACGACGTACTCCTCGTGCAGCCGGCGCCCACCGAGCACCGCATGGCTCAACGGATACTCACCACCGTCGGGTTCGAGGGTGCCGTCGGTCAGGCACCGGTGGATGGTGTCCCATGCCTTGTCGGTGTCGACCTTCAGGCCGTCCTCGGCCCACGACTCCTCGATCTCCTCGATGAGTTCGTCCACCGCGTCGCCGTCGCCGTCATCGGCGGCCGCGAGCAGCGACCGCTCCTGCTCCGGCGTGATCGCGAAGTGCACTCCCAACACGCAGAGATCCTATGCCGATCTTCACCAGTTGGTTGCGGAGGTTCACCTCGGACCACGGCACGAAGGACCAGCAAGGGTGACCCGCCGATTGCGGCATGAGCGTGGATGTGATCTTCGAACCTGAAGAATGAGGACCGCGGTCGTTTCAGCGGAGCTGTTCGGCCAGTCCGACGAGGATGCCCTCGGGCCCTCGGACGTAGCAGAGCCGATACCTGTCCTCGTACTGCGCCAGTTCGCCGACAAGTTCGGCGCCGTGGACGCGCAGGCGGGTAACGACGTTCTCGATGTCGTTCACGGCGAACATGATGCGACGAATGCCCAGCGTGTTCGCCGGCGCGTCCTTCGGCTCGGCGCTGATCGCCTGCGGCGTGTGGAATCTCGCCAGCTCGATCCGACCGTGGCCGTCCGGCGTGCGCAGCATCGCGACATCCTGCCGGACGCCATCGACTCCGATGACACGCTCCACCCAACGTCCCTCGATTGGCCCCTTGCCCTCCAGCTCCATGCCAAGTTCGACGAAGAACGAAATAACCGCATCAAGATCGTCGACAACGATGAGGACGTTGTCCATCCGCTGGATCATGCCGGACCTCCCTGGTGTCGTATGGCGGCAGTGGCCGCGCTCGCTTCTGAGACGGAGCCGCCAGGTCGTTCTCGACATCCGTTGCGACATCTTCGCCGGGTATCCACACTCAGCGTGACCGAAGGCTGACGGCTCGCCGCGTATCACCGACGTGACGTGACAAGGACTGGCACAGCGTCGCGGTCGACGGCGAGTGGGTCCTGGGCGTGCAACTCGTCCCGATCCACGTACCACCGGATTCGCCGACGACCCCGGCTCCCAGCAGCAGGATCCCGGAACCCTGGGGGCGGAGCACCGTCGAGGTCACGGCGCGTCGTCTGGGTGTGTCGGTAATCTGGCGGTTCCCGAGAGCCGCCGTCTGGTGTGATCGATGTGTCCTGTGTGGAAGGCTGTGGTGTCCGTGGATGGCGCATCGATCCTGCTGGTGCTTGAGGGCGACGATGACGATCGGGAGTACATCGAGCAGGACCTCCAGTACCTGATCGCCGAGCTGCGCAATCTCCATCTCGACCAGATCGAGCGAGTGTCGGAGGAGTCGCCTCCGCCTGGCACCCGGGCGGCCGGTGGTGTGGAACTGGGTGCCTTACTGGTGGCGGTGGGTGGCAGTGGGGCGACGTTGCCCATGTTGATCGGCCTGGTGCAGGACTGGCTGGCACGCCGGCGTTCGGGCACGATCCGGCTGAAGATCGGCTCGGATGAGCTGGAGTTGACCGGCGCGTCGGATGCGATGCGGCAGCGGGCGCTCGAGGATTTCCTGCGCCGGCACGCGGACGGTTAGATGACCAACCGGGCGCTCATCATCGCCAACAGCCGATACGAGGATGAGCATTTCGAGGATCTTCCGGCGGCGGCGGCGGACGCGGCGGCGCTGGCCGAGGTGCTGGCCGATCCTTCGATCGGCGATTTCGCTGTCGATCAGCTGGTGGACGCTGAGCAGCGTGCGGTGATGCGCGCTCTGGAGGGGTTCTTCGATGCCGCCCGGTCCGACGACCTGCTCCTACTGCATCTGTCACTGCACGGCTGGAAGGATTTGCGGAACCGGCTCTACTTCGTGGTGCGCGATACCGAGCGGGATTTTCCGGGTTCCACGGCTGTCTCGGCCGAATTCGTGGCCGACCGGATGGCGCAGAGTCGCAGCCGCCGTATCGTGCTCATGCTGGACTGCTGCTACAGCGGTGCGTTCACCATCAATACGCTGCGCCGCTCCGGGTCGACGCCCGCCGTGGACGTCGCCGAACCGTTCGCGGGCAACGGGCGGATGGTGCTCACGGCGTCGACCTCCCTGCAGTACGCGCATGAGGGCGAGCAGAACGTCCGGTCGAGCCGGGCCCGGTCGCAGCCGTCGGTCTTCACCTCCGCTGTCGTGCGTGGCCTGCGAGATGGTTCGGCCGACCTCGACGGCGACGGGTTGGTCTCCGTCGATGAGCTGTACGAATATGTCCACGAGCAGGTCCGCCAGCGCGTGCCTGGGCAAACTCCGACGCTGAGCGTGGACAGCGCCCAAGGCGCCATCTATCTGGCCCGCAGTGCACGCCACGCCGACACCGACCTGCTCGCGGAGATGCGTGGTGCCGTGACCGATCCCCAGTCGTGGAAACGGATCGGCAGCCTGCATCTGGTCGAGCGGCTCCTCGGCAGTGTCCGGGAGCAGAGCCGTGAGGCCGCGCGCACCGCGTTGCTTGGTCTCGTCGTCGACATGGACCGCGAGGTGGCTCGCCGCGCCCGTGAACTGTGGCACGCGCGAGGCCTCGGTGACCTGCCCACGGCCCGGCCGACCGCCCGGCCGACGCCTCCGCGTCGGGCGGCCGGTGACATGCCCGTCGGGATCGACTTCGGCACCACCAACTCGTCGATCGCCGTTCTCGAGGGCGACGACGTGCGCCTGATCCCGAACCCCGAAGGGGCGCTGACCACGCCGAGCCTGGTCGCCATCGGCGCGGACGGCCAGATCCTGGTCGGCGCGGCCGCCAAGCGACAGGCACTGGCCAACCCGGACCACACGGTGCGTTCGGTGAAGGTCAGGCTCGGCACCGAATGGAGCATCACTCGCGGCGACCTCCGGCTCACCGCGGAACAGGTAGCGCAGCACATCCTCGCCCAACTACGCGAGGACGCCGAGGCGTACCTCGGCGGTCCCTTCCGCGGCGCGATCCTCACGGTTCCGGCGTACTTCCGGCGACCTCAGCGGGCCGCACTGGTCAGGGCCGCCGAAGCCGCCGGGATCAGGGTGCTCCGCATGATCAACGAGCCGACCGCCGCTGCGATGACCTTCGGGCTCAACCGCGCCGCCGACGCCACCGCGCTCATCTTTGACCTCGGCGGCGGCACCCTCGACGTGTCTCTCGTCGAGATCGCCGATGGCGTCTGCGACGTCAAGGCCACATCGGGCGACAACCACCTCGGCGGCGACGACTGGGACCGGCGCCTCGCCGCGCATCTGGCGCACCGCATCCACGAACGATCCGGCGTCGATGTCTCCGGCGACCCCACCGCGCGGCACCGGCTGCTCGAAGCAGCCGAGGCCGCGAAGGTCGAGCTGTCGTCCGCCGTCGTGGCCGACGTCCGGCTCCCGTACCTCACCACCGGCGCAGACGGCCCACTGCACGTGGACGAGAGGGTTACCAGGGACGAGTTCGAGGCCGTCACCCGGGATGTCCTCGAACGCTGTGCCCGCCCGGTCGAGCAGGCCGTCAGGGACGCCGGGATTGCCCTGCCGGACCTCGACCACATCGTGCTGGTCGGCGGAGCCACCAGGATGCCCGCAATCGCAGGCCTGATGCGCCGGCTCACCCGCGGCAAGCAGGCCTACCGTGGCCTCATCCCCGAGGGCATCGTCACCGGCGCCGCCCTCGAGGCGGGCGTCCTGACCGGGCATCTCAAAGACGTCCTGCTCCTCGATGTCACCCCGATGACAATCGGCGTGCAGACCCAGCCCGACAGGACCACGACGATCGTGAAGCGCAACCGCACCATTCCCACGCTCACCTCGACCGTCGTCGCGACCACCCGGCCCGGCCAGACCGACATGGTCTTCCACATCGTCGAAGGCGATCATGCCGACGCGGAGCAGAACGCGAGTATCGCCCTTCTCGAACTGTCCGGCCTCACCGCCACGCCTGCCGGCACCCCGCTCGTCGAAGTGATCGTCGACATCGACGCGAACGGCACCGCGCACGTCACCGCCAAGGAACTTCGCGGCCCGCTACGAGACCTCCCTCGCAAAGCGCGCGAACTGCGCCGGATCAGAGCCGACTGGAGATACCGCAACACCCCCGTCCCCGCCGACTTCTACACCGGCCGGGAGGCTGGCCAGACCGCGATCGACGCCGTCGAACTGGTCGGCAGCCTCCGACGCTCCGGCCGATGGACCGACATCCGGCGCCTCATGCCAGCCCCATGGGATCCTGACCCGGTCTGACGAACTGCCGCGCGTACCCCGTCGAGGTCCTGGGGGCGCAGCCTGCCGACACAGGAATGTCGCGGGAGGTCCGCGCGGCACGGACCGCAGCGCGACCGGCGGGCCGGGCCGATGATCTAGATTGGCGTCGTCGACACGCGGGGGATACATGACAGTCTTCGGCTGCAGGAGCTGCGACGCCACTCTGACAGTTCCGTTGTCGAGGGTGGCGCTGCCCGTCCACGCGGACCAGAAGTACGGGAACGGGCCGGGGTCGCTTGCGCCGGCACTGGAGCCCGGCACGTTCGCGGTGAATCCGCTCCCCTCTGGCTCGCCGTGGCGCCGGTGGGCCGAACTCGAAGCCGGTGAGGCCGAGGCGCTCGGCTGGTACGCGCCCAGGTTCAGCATCTCCGCCGGGCCGGTCGACCGAGTGTTGCTCACCCCGGGAGACGTCCGCGACGCCGTCATCGACCCGGCACGGGTCGGCGACTCCGCGTGCTGTGGCCTCGACGGCGGCGAGCCCAACATGGTCTGCGTCACCTGCGGCACCCCGGTGGCCACCCGGATCGACGACTGTGGTCTGCGGCAGGCGATCTGGCTGGACCCGCTGACCACCCGCGTAATCGAGGACGGTCCCGGCCCGCACCCGGTGCTCGACTGGGCGGACCTGATCGACCAGCGGCCCGGTATTCCGCCGTCCGAACCGGGCGGCGGCTGGCACCCGATGTGGGCGGCCGCCGCAGCCTCGGCGCTGGCACACTTGCTGGCTGCCTCGGGCGGCGACCCGATCCTGATCCCGGATCACCAGGTTGCCGAGGTCTTCCGGCCCGCTCTCGGCCGTCTCGTCGGCCCGATAGGTACGAGGCCGGAGCGCATCCTGGTCCTGGCCGGGCCCGGCCTTCCGGACGCCGACGGCGACTTCGCCCTCATCCCGGAACATCCGCAGACCGGCGAACCCTGGCCGGTGGCCCCGCCGGTGAAACCGGTCCCGCTGGCCTGAGACAGCTGGCGGCACCTCGCGTTCCACCACACCCCGAAGCCGGTCGGGCGGTCGGCCCCGGTCCCGCCGGAGGCCCTGCCGGCACTGCTCCCGGGCTACCGCTTCGAGCCCGACGGCCACATCTTCCTCAGCGTCCTGGCCCGACTGCCCGAGGTCAGGCAACCACAGTTGCGCGCCATCTATGAACGAAGCCGACCCTACAACTACACGTCCTACGTCTTCTGACCGCCCGGCTCGCCGTGACAGCGCCCTTCTTCCGGCGGGTTCACTCTCATCGGCCAGTTCGGGACGCTTCTGCACGGAACAGGAGCGCGAAGGTCTCCCCGCTGGCTGGCGCGCACGGACGGCGGCCGGAAGAGTGCGTGAAGTCCCCTCGCGCGGTTAGATCCCGAGGCGTTCGATCAGCGTCTCAATGTTGGGCGCAACCTCGATCCAGTCCGCCGTTGTGCTGAGGTAGATCACTGACGGGGCGGCCAAGGAAGGTCTGTAGTCCAGCGCGAACGGCTGGTCGGGGCCGAGGTCACCGATCAGGAGAGACTGGTCAGGATCCACGTCGCCAGGCGGGCGCTGCCGGTCCGGCTGGCCGAGATAGAACCCGCGATAGTCCTCAGGCATGTCGTCGAGCCAGCGTCTGTTGGCCGTCATCCGACTCAGGGGGAGGAACTGTGGGACCACCGCGTCATCGCCGAAGACGTCGCGGTACGTCGAGGACGAGCGGTCTGGGGCCACCCACCGACCTTGCCGCACCGCATTGAGGAGCACCGACGGGACCGGCAAGCCGTCGATGATCACATCGCCATCATCGGCGCGCCGTACGGTCCCCACAAGTCCGAATCTCCTCGGCGCAGCATCGGGCGGCATGAGCGGAGGCCGAAGTCGCGTTCTGTGCACCCACGCCTACCTCGCCGTCACCGCCGCGCAGGCCAAAAAGGGGGCACCGGCTGCATGACAGGGACCCAGGGCCACGACGGACCAAGGCCGCGACGCCGTCGGCCATCACCGCGACGGTCGTTGAGGGTTGCTATGTGGAGGCTCTTAGGGGCTCGAGGGCGGCCAGGATGAGGTCGAGGCCGAAGATGAACTCCTCTGCCGGGTCGTAGCCGGCAGCGACGAGCGCTGCGGCGGACTCGTTGAGGTAGGGGAACTCGTCAGGAGAAAGCTGGGGCAGGTAGACGTCCTCGGCCATGTCCGCGAAGTCATCGGCGGTGTCGAACGGCAGGCTGCTTTCCTGTAGGGCGAAACCGTAGACGTAGACGTCGAGCAACCAGTTGGCGTGCGTCGCCATCAGAACCGAGAAGCCGGCCCTTCGCAGGCAGGCGGTGACCGCTTCGCGGTGGCGCAGGTGCGCGGGCCCCGGCGACGTCCGCGACTCCATCAGGCCGATCGCCCACGGGTGGCGGGCGAGAACCTGTCGGGCGGACACCGACCGCCGTCGCATCGCCGACTGCCAGTCGGTCTCGTCGGGCGGGAGCTCGATCTCCTCGAACACGATGTCGATCATGGCGTCCAGCAGTTCCTCCTTGTTCGCTACGTAGTAGTAGAGCGACATCGCGCCCGCGCCGAGCGCGCCGGCCAGCCGGCGCATGCTCAGCGCGTGGACCCCCTCGCGGTCGGCGATCCGGATGGCCTCGATGACCACTCGTTGCTTGCTCAGCCCCGCGTCGGGCGCGACCTGGCGTTTTTTCCTCCCGGACACGGGTCTCCTCACTCGCTCGAACGGCTTGACAATCGTCAAGCGTACTTTCATCGTACGGTGTACTAAACCGTAGTACGGTGTACGAATCAGCGAAACAATCCCCGAACCCGCTCGACAACCCGCCGGTCATCCGACCGCAACGAAGGAGTAAGAGATGGGATCACCGAAGAACACCGCCACCACACCAGCCCGCAGTTGGTTCGTTCGAGGCCGGCTCGTCGGTGCCGCGGCGATCGCGTTCGCGGTGTTGGTGGTGACAGAGAACGTGTTGTTTGCGGTGACGGGCGCGCTGCCCTACGGCGCTCCGATCGAGGAAGTGCTGGCCTACTACGCGGCCAACCGCGACGCGGTCGCGATCGTGTCCGGTCTGGTAGCCGTGTACCTGCCGCTGCTGCTCGTGTTCGTGACGGGCCTGCACGGCCTCGTAAAGCGGCGCGGCGGAGCGGGCACCGACTGGTCGCGCCTCGCCTTGACCGCTGGCGCAACGCTGTCGGCCATCTTCGTGCTCGTCAACGTCCTGCAGATCGGGCTCGCGCTCTCCGCCAGCGCGCTCGCCGCCAGCGCGCTCGCCGAGCCGACGCCCGCGTTCGGGCTCGTCTGGCAGATTCACGCAGCGGCGTTCGCGCTGGCGCTGCCGATGCTCGGCACCACCTGCATCGGCTCGGCCCTCGCCGCGCACGCGAGCGGGCTGACTCCGGCTTGGCAGCGCCTGCTGGGCATGGTGGGCGGGAGCCTGCTGCTCGCTGCGGGGCTGGGCAACCTCGCGATCGCCGACGGCTCGCCGCTGATCTTCGTCGGGCTCCTAGGGTTCGTCGCCTGGCTCGTCTGGCTGCTCGCGACCGGCGTGCGCCTCGTCCGCTCGTGACCGAGATGAGAGCGGCGCCGGCCGGGCGCGTTGACCACCGATGGTGCAATTGACGCGGACGGATCCGTACCCGGGGAGGAACCTGATGGCTGACCACAGCGGGCTGCCGATCGCCGCGCTCCTGTTCGGGGGCCCGGAGGACGGACCTGGCGAGCTGGAACTCGGTGCCCGGCAGCTGGCCCTGGAACTGGCGCCGTACGGGGAACGGTTGCCCGCACCGACCGAGGTCGCGCCGGACGGCACCCGTGCCGGCGAGATCGAGATGATCGGTGCCGTCGCGCTGGCCATCGAACCCGCTCTCCCGTCGATCATCGCGGTGCTGGAACTCCTCGTCGCCTGGGCCGGCCAGCGCCAGGGACGCGGCGTGCGGATCGTCGAGCCGGACGGCAGCGAACTCGAACTCACCGGAGTCTCCGCCGCCGACCAGCGCCGCATCGCCCAGACCTGGCTCGACCGGAAACTTCCCCGGTGACGCGCAGACGCGCCCTGTTGATCGCCTGTGACGAGTACGAGGATCCCAAGCTGTCCCGCCTCCGGTCTCCGGCGCACGACGTCCAGGTGCTGGCCCGGCTGCTCGGTGACCCGACGGTCGGTGCCTACGACGTACGACTGCTGGTCAACCCGACCGAGCACGAGGCCCGGCTGGAGATCGCCCGACTGCTGCGGTCGGCCGGCCGGTCGGACCACCTGCTGATCTTCTTCGCCTGCCACGGTCGACGCGACATCGACGGGCTGCTCTACCTCGCTCTGGCCGACACGGACGTCGACGACCTGCCGGCCACCGCGCTTCCCACGGAACTGATCAACCGACTGCTCAACCGCTCGGCCTGTCAGCGGATGGTCCTGCTGCTGGACTGCTGCTTCAGCGGGGCGGTGTCGCGGGTGTTGACCCACCAGGGCGACGCGGGCGTCCGCGGCGGGGACCTGTTCCCGGGCGAGGGCACCGGCCGCGCCGTCCTGACCGCCACCACCGCCCACGAGTACGCCTGGGAGCCGGCCGGCGAGCCACTGCCGCTGACCGACAACCCACGGCACTCCGTCTTCGCCGGCGCGGTGATCGAGGGACTGCGCACCGGTGACGCCGACTTGGACGGTGACGGACTGGTATCCGCCGACGAGCTCTACCGGTACGTCAGGGACTCGGTCGCGGTGGCCGGCGGGCAGACGCCCCGCCGCTGGATGTACGGCGAGGGCGACCTCTACGTCGCCCGGAGCGCCCGGGGCCCAGCCCTGGCCACGGCGGCCGGCCGGACCGCGCCCCTGCCGCCGGCCGGGGTGGAGGTTCGGGACGCGCGCGGTGCCGACCGGTCGGACGGTCCGGTCCCGCCCCGCCAGCGGCCCGTCCCCTGGGCGGCGGAGCGCCTGCACTGGGAGGCGGGGTTGCCCGAACCGGTGGAGCGGATGCTGCGGGGTTTGGCCGACCGTAAGGGTTGGCTGGCCCTGCGGGCGGGCGGCTGGGACGAGGCGACCACCCAGTTCGGGGCGGCGGTGCGCGGCGACGGGACGGCCGGTGCCTGGTGGGGACTCGGGATCAGCCACGCGATCGGCGGACGCTGGCGGGCCGCAGGCCACGCGTTCGCGGCGGCCGCCGGAGGGCTGCGGGAGGCCGCGCCAGACCACCCGGCGCCGACGGCCGCGCTGACCGCCGGGGCGCTGCTGCTCGCGGTCGTCACGCTGCGGGCGGGCGGCGACCAGCGCGCGGCGCAGGTGCTGACCGACTCCGTCGACGCGTTGCCGCTGTGCCCGCCGCTGCTGGTGCTCTCCGCGGCGTGGGCCGGTGACGGTGCGGCGCTGACCCGCGCGTTCCTGCTCGACCCGGAGATTGCGGTGGAGTGCGAGGCCGCGGGCATGGAGATCGGACCGGCCGTCCAGGAGGCCATCGCCTGCGGCGAGGCGCAGATCCGCCGGCTCCACGTCGCCCGCACCCGGCTGCGCGCCACCGATCCGGCCTGGTCCGGCGGTCCGGCCGGCGACGGCGGGCCCGAGGGAGTACGGCGGTCACCGCTGGCGCGGCTGCGGGAGGTCCAGCGGACCGTGGAGGTACGCCGAGACGAGCTGATCTCCCTGCTGCACGCCCGCCAGCTCGGCGTACGGGACGCGTTACGCGCACCGGTGCCGGACGGGGGCGGAGCGGTGGTGGCGGACATCCGCAACGCCATTCACACCGGTCATGAGGCGCTGCGGGCGACGGACCGGCCCGCACCGCTGGCGGCGGTCGGTATTCCACCGATCCGTCCGATGCGTTCAATTTAAGCTAATTGATTTCCCCCGTGCGGAGGCTTCTACCGTGGGCGGTTGCCTCCGTACTATCTGTAGACCCGCCGCAATGGGTGGTTCTCGGCATCGCATCGGAGGAGACATGGTCGATAGCGGTGTCCTTCGGCGTTGCCGAAGTGCGCTCGGGTGGCGGCGCCGGTGACCCTCGAATCCCACGACCACCGCCGGCTGGTCGACGCGATGCTCGCGCTCACCGGTGCCGAGGTACGCACCCACCGCGACCGGTACATCCGGCAACTCGGCCACCTGATCGAGGGCGAGCCGGTCTTCCGCCGCTCCGACGTGCCCTTCGCCGACCTCTGGGGACTCGTCGCGGCCTGCGAGGAGGTACCGGGGGCGCTCCGGCTGTTGCCCGAGGCGGTTGCGGCGGTGGACGGTGAGAGCCCGGAACTGGACCGTTTCCGCGCACTCGTCGCCATCCACCTGCCGCCGGAGATCCTCACCGCCGACGAACGCGGCCAGATCGTCGAACTGGCCGACGGCCTCGATCCGCGGGTGCTGCTGGACCTTTGCCGCGGCGCGGTGGCGCGGCTCGGTCCGCGGGTGCGCCCACCGGTCACCGACCTGGCGGCCGTACTCCGGGAGCTGGAGGACGCGGTCTCCGACCCTGACGTACGCCCGCCGCTGGTCGCCTTTTTGGACGACCTGGCGGGCCGGGTCGCCCTACCGGCCCGCCGGATCGCCGGCCGCCTCGCCGACGCGGTCGCCCGGCGGATGGGGGTTCCACCCGGTCCGGCGGCGTCCCCGCCGCCGCCCAGGTCGACGGGCGGTCCCAGACCCTCGGACGGCGACCAGTACCGCTCCTACTTCGTGGTGCTGCTGGACATGGACGGCATCGACGCCTCCCGGTACCTGTTCGAGGCCTGGTTGGTGACCCCGGGCGATCCCGGCCGGCTGCCGTGGCACTGGGAACGCATGCCGGACGGGCCGGAGGATCGGTTCCGACTGGAGCAGATCCAGCTCAAGATCGATGAGGCGCTCACCGAACTGGCCAGTCGCAGTACCGCCGAGATCGGTCAACTGACTGTCGAGTTCATCGTGCCCCGTCCCCTGCTCGACTACGAGTTCGACCGGTGGCAGGTGGCGGCTCCGGGGCTCTACACGGCACTCGGCGTGCACTACCCGGTGGTCGTCCGCGACCTCACCCGGATGCGCAACTCCCTGATGCGTCCCCGCTGGCGGACGCGGCACCGGCGGCTGCGCGAGCAGGGTTCCGCCGTGCAGGCCCGGGCGGTCGCCTTCGAGCGGCTCACCGAGCCGTATGTCGCGCAGCACCTGCACGCCCGACTGCTCGGCAACGACGACTACCCGGTCTGTCTCGTGCTGTTCGTCAGCGGCGCCGAACGGCACATCCAGGCGGCGATCGGCGCCGCGGTCACCGCCGGACTGCCGGTCGTCCTCTGGTGTCGCGACCGCGCGGCGGCGTCACGGTTCGATTCGTACATCCCCGAGGTGCTCATGGCGCGTAGCGTCGCAAACCTGCGCGAGCTGGTCTGGGAGCTGCGTCGCGACGCGGGCAGCGAGGGCGGCTCCCCCGAACACCTCGGTCTCCACCTCACCCTGCTGTGGGACGAGATCGACCGGGTGCCACCGGCCGACGCCCTCAGCGCGCCGGTCTAGGAAGGGGCGACAGCGTGTTGGAATCACCACCGCAGCCGGAGGACTTTGCCACGGGCGACGGCGAGGACTGGCGGATCTACCTCGGCACCGGACGGCCGCACAACGGCATCGAACGGCTCCCCGAGCCGCCCCGGTGGCGGCGGTTCGGCGGCGGGCCACTGATCACCTCCGCGCTGCCGGAGGACCGGCAGGGCGCCGAGCGGGCCCGTGGCTACCAGATCACCGACGAGGCGATCGAGATGGTGAACGCCGCGCTCTACCTGCGCCGCCCGCTCCTGGTGACGGGCAAGCCGGGCACTGGAAAGTCCACCCTCGCCTACAGCGTCGCGTACGAGCTGGGCCTCGGGCCGGTGCTCTATTGGCCGGTGACCAGCCGCTCCACAGTGGACGACGGCCTCTACCGCTATGACGCGATCGGCCGACTCCAGGAGACGAACCTCTTCCAGTCCACCGGGCGGACCGAGGAGATACCGGACATCGGCCGCTACCTGACGCTCGGCCCGCTGGGCACGGCACTCCTGCCCTGGGCACGTCCACGGGTGGTGTTGATCGACGAGCTGGACAAGAGCGACCTGGGGCTCCCCAACGACCTGCTCAACGTCTTCGAGGAGGGCCGGTTCGAGATCCCGGAACTGGCCCGGCTGCCGGAGGACCAGAGCCTGGCGGAGGTGATGACCAGCGACGGCACCCTGCGGGCACCGGTACGGCGCGGCCAGGTCCGCTGCGCCGCCTTCCCGGTCGTCGTCATCACCAGCAACGCCGAGCGGGAGTTCCCATCCGCCTTCCTGCGCCGCTGTCTGCGACTGGACATCCAGCCCCCGGACGAGCAGGCCCTGGCCCAGATCATCACCTCGATGCTCGGCGAGGAGGCGGTGGCCGCCAGCGCCGACCTGATCACGCACTTCCTCGACATGCGCGACCGGGGTGCGGTGGCCACGGACCAGCTGCTGAACGCGATCTTCCTGGTCACCTCCGGGGTGCGACCGCCCGAGTCGACCCGCGCCCGGCTGCGGGCGAACCTGATCCGGGACCTCGAAGCGGCCGGCACCCTATGATCGATCGGCTGGTCACCGCCCTCGGCGGCGCTCCCTCGGCCCTGACGGCCGAGGAGTACGCCGAGGCGATCTGGCTGGCCCGCTTCCTGCCCCGCCAGCCGGGACCGCCCCGAGCCGGGCCGGCCGCGACGGCGAGCGACGCACCACCGGGGGCGCCACCCGAGTCACCGGCGTCGCCGCCGTCCACCTCCCCGGCCCGGCAGCCCGCCCGGCCGGAGACGCCCGCGGTGTCCGAGACGGAGCCGTCCGCCAGGCTCTACCTGCCGCCGCCCGCCAACGGGCCTCGCGACCCGTCCTCGCTGCCGGTACGCACTCCCGGGGTGCCCGCCCTGCCGCACGCCCGGGAGATCGCCCGGGCGCTGGCCCCGCTGCGCCGGCCCGTGCCCGCCCGGCACGCCGTGCGGCTCGACGAGGCAGAGACGGCCCGCCGGTCGGCTGAGGCCCGGATGCTCCAACCGTGCCTCACCCCGGTCACCGAGCCGTGGCTGGATCTCGTACTGCTGGTCGACGGCAGCCCGTCGATGGTGGTCTGGGAGGCGACGGCGACCGAGATCCGGACCCTCGTCGAGCGGATGCGGGTGCACACGTTCCGGCGCATCCAGGTGTGGTACGTGCGGCCGGACGCCAAGGGCCACCGGCCGATTTTGACCTCCGGCGGCGGCAGCACCGCACGGGACCCGCGCGAGCTGGTCGACCCGGAGGGCCGGCAGTTGACGATGGTGGTGAGCGACTGCATCGGCGCCATCTGGGACGCTCCCGAGCTACGACGGTGGCTCGCGATCTGGGGCCGCTCCGGCCCGGTCGCCGTGGTCCAGCCGCTGCCACAGCGGCTGTGGCACCGCTGCCGCCCGACGCTGTACCCCGTGCTGGTCCGGCCGACCCGGCCTGGGGCACCGGCGGCGCAACTGCATCCCCGCCTGCGTGACGAGGTGCCGGATCACCTTCCGCGCGGTGCAGTCGCGATACCGGTGCTGGAACTGGCACCGCGATGGTTCGCCGCCGGGGCCGCCCTGGTCAGTGGCCGCACCCTCGGCCCGGTCGCGGCGGTCGCGCTGCTGACCACCGACCCTCGTCCGCTGCTCGTTGACCCGCTGCGGGAGCCACCGCCGTCGGAGCTGCTGGACCTGACGCCGGCCCAGCGGGTCGCCCGGTTCCGGGCGGTGGCCTCAGACGAGGCCCGTCAACTCGCCGAGTTCCTTGCCGCCGCACCGCTGACACTGCCGGTGATGCGCCTGGTGCAACGCCTCATGCTGCCACGCTCACAGCCGCAGGACCTCGCCGAGGTCTACCTGAGCGGGCTGCTGCGCCACGCGGCGGGCTGGACCGAGGACACGCCGGTCGAACAGGCCCGCTACGAGTTCCTTCCCGGCGTACGGCAGGAACTACTCTCCGGACTACGGGTCGGTGAGGCGCTGCGGATCCTCGACGTCGTTTCCCGCTACGTCAACGAGCACATGGGCGCGGCTCTGGACTTTCCGGCGCTGCTCGCCGGACAGGTCTCGAGCCGGCTGGCGACCCGACTGGGCCGCCCGTTCGCAGAGGTGGCCTACACCGTGCTGCGCAGCCTGGGAGGCCGGTACTCGGAACTCGCGCGGCGGCTGGCTCCGGCCGCCCTCGGCCCGCCAGCCACGCCAATGCAGCGGACCGACCGGCGACTACCGATCGCGGCGACACCCGAAGAGGGGGACGACATGACCGCACCGACCGCTCCAGGAGATCGGGGCCGTTCCAGTGTCGGGGAGCAGCCGGCGGTGTTCGGGAACGTGCCGCCCCGCAACCCGGACTTCACCGGGCGGGAAGAACTGCTCAACGTGCTGCGCCAGCGGTTGACCGACAACGTCACCGCGGTGCTGCCGCACACCGTGCACGGCCTCGGCGGAGTCGGCAAGAGCCAGCTCGCCGTGGAGTACGTCTACAAGTACGCCAGCGACTACGACCTGATCTGGTGGGTTCCGGCCGAACAGCCGACCCGGATCCGGGAGTCGCTCGTCGCCCTGGCCCGCAAGCTCGATCTGGTCAGCGACGACGTCGACGTGTCGCAGGCCCTGGAGACCGTGTACGACGCATTGCGCACCGGACGACCGTACGGCCGGTGGCTGCTGGTCTTCGACAACGCGACCCGGGCCGAGGACCTGATGCCGTTCCTCAGCAACCCCGGCGGGCATGTGCTCATCACCTCCCGCAACCACAACTGGGCCGGGGTGGCGGACAGCATCGAGGTGGATGTCTTCACCCGGGAGGAGAGTATCGAGCTGATCCGGCGGCGGCTGCCGGAGCTGGACGACGGGGACACCGACCGGCTGGCGGAGCAGCTGGGGGACCTGCCGCTGGCCCTGGAGCAGGCGGCGGCCTGGATGCTGGCGACCGGCACCCCGATCGACGAGTACCTCGGCCAGTTGGAAAAACGGGTCGGCCTGTTGCTGCGGGAGAGTTCACCCGCGTCGTACTCGACGCCGGTGGTGATCACCTGGGGGCTGGCATTCGACCAGCTGGCCGAGCAGACCCCCGCCGCGTTGCAGTTGCTGGAGCTGTGCGCCTTCCTCGGTTCGGAGCCCATCTCGATCAGACTGCTGCCGATGGGGCGTTACGCCGGGCTGCCCAGCCTGCTCGACGCCACCGTCCGGGACGACATCCAGTTGCGCCGGGCGGTGCGAGACATCGGCAAGTACGGCCTGGCGAAGGTGGACGCGACCCGCAACAGCATCCAGATCCACCGCCTGGTGCAGGCGATCCTGCGGGACCGGCTCACCCCGGCCGACCGGGAGACCTACCGCACCGCCGTGCAGAAGCTCCTCGCCGCCGCGAACCCCGGTGATCCGACCGAGGACCAGGAGATCTGGCCCCGGCACGCGGAACTCAACCCGCACGTGCTGGCCTCCGGGGCGATCGACGGCGAATCCGACGACATCCGCAAGGTGGTGCTCGACCAGATCCGCTACCTCTACGTCAGCGGCGACTACGAAAGCAGCCGCGAGCTCGGCTCGATCGCGTACCGCCGGTGGCTGGAGAAGCTGGGGGCGGCCAACGAGCAGACCATCATCACCGCCCGGTTCCTCGCCAACGCGCTGCGCTCCACCGGCAATCCGCAGGAGGCGAGGCGGTTGAACGAACGGACGTACGAGATCGCCCGCGACACGCTCGGGCCCGACCACGAACACACATTGGCGCTGGCCAACAGTTTCGGGGCGGACCTGAGGCTGTTCGGCGAGTGGCAGCGGGCCCGCGAACTGGACGAGGGGCTGCTCGAGGCGCACCGCAGGGTGTTCGGTGAGGACGCTCCGGACACCCTGCGCTGTGCGAACAACCTCGCCGTCGATTACCGGTTGCTCGGCGACTTCGAGCGGGCGCGGCGCACGGACGAGGACAACTGGGCGCGCTACCGGCGGGTGCTAGGCGACACGAACCCGTACACCCTGTTCACGGCCACCCTACTCTCCCGGGATCTGGACGGGCTGGGCCGCTACCACGAGGCGCTGCGGTTGCAGCGGCAGTGGCTGCCGCTGCACCGGGGAAGCCTGCGGCCGGACCATTCGAACGTGCTGCGGGCGACCCGGCTGCACGCGGTCACGCTGCGCAAGACCGGTCTCTACAGCGAGGCGCTGACGGTGGCTCGCGAGGTGTACTCGCTGTGCCTGCGCCGGTTCCGGGAGAACCACGCCGACACGATCTCGGCGGCGATGACGCTGTTCAACATCCTGCCCCGCACCGAGCAGGAGCGGGTGGCGCGGGCCCGGGCCCTGGCCGAGGCCCGGGTGCTGGGCGAGGAGACGCTGACCGGCTACCAGCGGGTCCTGGGCGACGAACACCCCTTCACGTACGTCTGCATGACGAACCTGGCGATCGTGTTCCGCCTACTCGGGGACTACACCGAAGGGCGCCGGCTCGACGAGCGGGCGGTCGCCGGACTCCGTGCCGGGCTCGGGATGGAGCACCCGTACACCCTCTGTGCGATGATCAACCTCGCCAACGATCTCGCTGCCAGCCGAAACCATGCCGGAGCGGCTTCGCTACTGCGGGAGACCCTGACGGCGGCCCGGCAGGTGAACGGCCAGGATCACCCGGAGACGTTGATCTGCGCCGCGAACCTCTCGATCGAGCTGTCGGCGCTCGGCGACCGGCCGGCCGCCCGGGAGCTGCGCGACGCGGCCATCGCCGGGTACGAGCGGACCGTCGGCCTGGACCACCCGGACGCGGCCGAACTGCTGGCCAGCCATCGGGTGTCGATCCCGATCGACCCGCCTCCGACGTGAGCACTGGCGGGTTCGGGAGGACGGCGGCTAGGCCCGGGCGGCGAGCGGGGCGCCCGCCGCCGGGCTGACCGCCTCGGGCGCCTCGTCCACGAGGGGGCGCAGCCAGCGGGTCAGCCGGAGCGGGTCCGGTGCGTCGGCGCCGCGACGCCGGATCTCGCGGTGCAGCGCGGCGACGAGTTCCGGCATCTGGTGCAGCGCGGCGGTCTCCCCGTCCGCGCCGTCGCCGCTCAGCTCGGTGAGGATCGCCAGACCGACCCAGGACCGTGGCTCGTCCGGCTGGTCGAGGATCTGGCGGAGGTAGGCGGCGCGGGCGGTCGCGTGGTCGCCGAGGATCTGCGCGATGTCGCCGGCGGACGCCTGTGGTACCTGCGTGGTCACCTGGGTCGGGTCGGTGCAGAGCTGGTCGAAGCCCTCCGGATCTGCCATCTGGAGTCCGGCCAGGTCGAATCGGACGTTGTGGGTCGAGGTCCAACCGACTTCGTGGGTCAGCACGGCGGAGATCGGCCCGGGTGAGGGCGCTGCCCCGGCCAGCCAGTCGTCCGCCAGCAGGCGCACCCGGTGCGGATCGGGCATCCGGTTGCGTAGGCGCCAGCCGAGCCGGTGTTCGGCAGTGACCTGCCGGGCCAGCGAGGCCGCAGCCGGGGAGACGGGTTCCGCGAGCCAGCGGCGCTGCCGTTCGGTCAGCATGGCGAGGAACCGCCGGCCCTCCGCGGTCAGGTTCGGGACCCCGTGCAGCAGCTGGGTGGTCTGCCAGACCATGGAGCGCCAGCGGGCGAATTCGAAGTCGGCGAACCGGGCGGCGGCGTCGCGCTGGACGTGCCGTTGCACCCGCCAGAAGTCGGTGACCCCGAAGAAGGCGTAGACACCGTGCAACAGCCCGCCGAGCGGCCGGGGATCGTCGCGCCACGGCGCGTAGTGCCGGGGTTCCGGATCGGCGTGATGCAGCGGAATCAGGTCGAGCAGCGCCCCGAGTTTGGCGTGCTGCCACTCGTGTACCAGCGCCGCCGCCAGGGCGAGTGGATCGGTGGGTGGGGTCAGGGACACGGCGCCGAACGACTCCATGGCGGTCGCGTTGACGCCGTAACTCTCCTCGGGGGCGACCAGCGGGACGATCGTGGTGAGTCCCGCGGCGATCCCCTCGGCGTAGCCGGGGTGCCACCGCACGAGCACCGGCCACGCCTCGTCGAGGGCCGCCTGCCACCCGGCCAGCTCGAGGTCGGTGAGCCGGCCCGCCGCCCGGAGTTGATGGATGTCGCGGCACGGGTCGAGGTCGTCGACGATCAGCCGCAGCGTGCAGCCGGCGGCCTGGGCCGCGATCGTGCGCAGGCCGGACCACCCTGGCGCGTCCGCCGACGGGTCGGTGGGTACCAGGACCGGGCCGATCCGCAGCCGGCCGTCCTCGGCGGTGACGGTGACGCTGCCGGTCCCCGACTCGGCGCGTCCGTACGTCGGCAGCATGACCTGGCCGTCGGTGCTGGACAGCTCGATCGTGAAGTCCAGCCCGGCCCGGGCCGCCGCGGCCACGGCGATCTCGCCCAGCCGGCCGATGTCGCGGGAGGCCGCGACGGTGCCGTCGGTGGCGCTGGAGCGGCGACTGCGGGGCGGCACCGTGGCGGGGCCGGCCCGCAGGTGCCGGAGTGTGACCGTCAGCCAGGAGCCGACGTGCGGCGCGAGCAGTACCTCGTCGACGGCCTCCGGCCGGTGGGCCTGGGCGCGGACGAGCAGCTCCAGCGAGGCCCCGGTGTCCGGGGACGGGTCGGCGTCCAGCAGTGCCCGCAGCAGGAACAGCCGCCGGCTGAGCTGGCCGCGGCGGAGCCGGGCGATCGTCTCGGCGTCGCCGTGACCCGCGGCGAGCTGGCTGAAGGACTGGGCGGGAAGTCGGATCACGTCGGTCACGCGCGTTGCCTCATCACTTGGGCGACATCGGCCTGTACGCGGCCGGCGATGTGGTCGATCAGATATCGCAGGTCGGCGCAGAAGACCGAGGGATTGCGGAATCCTGAGCCCTTACGGTATCGGTGCGGATAGTACCCTCCACCACAGACCGGATGAACCGAACAATCAAGACACGCCGGAGCGAGTGCCTTCACGCCGATCTGTCGGGCGATGACGGCCGGGTGCCGCAGGGCGGCGTCCAACGGGTGATCGGCCAGGTTGAGGCCGGTGGCCGGGGCGCCCTCGTAGGCGGAGCGCAGCGTGTCGACCTGTTCGAGCGACCCGTCGACGTCGATGACGATCACCCCGACGGGGCTCAGTCCGATCTGCTCCGACCTGCTGTGGCCGCCCAGTACGCCCACGGCGATCTCTTCGAAGAGGCGGAGGCGGGTCTCCCGCCGGGGCGCGTCGTACCACCGGTCGAAAACAGCGACGAGCCACTCTCCGTACCGGGTGCTTGCGTCGGGCGGACGACCCGGCGGTGGCTCGCTCCAGTTGCCGTGCGGCAGCAGGAAGTCCAGGGCCGGGGGCTGGTACGCCAGCAGCGTCTCGTAGGTCTCGACCGGATCGTTGCGCAGGTCGATGACGCTAAGGATGCCGGCGAACAGATCGGGCTGCTCGCGCAACAGCCGCAGCGCGCGGTCGACGGCGGGGAAGCTGCTCCGGCCGCCGAGATGCCGGCGGTGCCGGTCGTTGGCCACCCGGCCACCGTCCACGCTGACCCCGACCCGCAGGCCGGCGGCGCTCAGCAGGCGCAGGCGTTGCTCGGTCAGGCGGGTGCCGTTGGTCTGCACGGTGAACTGTGCCGCCGTCCCGGGCGACAGCGCCGCACGCAGCGTGCTCACCACCCGCTGCAACGTGGCGGGCGGGGCGAGCAGCGGCTCGCCGCCGTGCAGGATGACCCGGATCGTCGACAGGCGATGGTCGCGGGCGTGTTCGGCGATGCGCCGGGTCGCCAGGTCGACGACCTCGTCGGACATGAAGGCCTTCCGGCCCCGCCAGGAACGGTCGGCCAGCTCGTACATGTAGCAGTAGTCGCAGGCGAGGTCGCACCGACTGTGCAGCTTGACGACGAAGTCGTGGAACGGGGTGGGCCGCCAACCGGCCGGTGCGATGTCGAGCGGTGACTCGCCGAGCGGCCATTCGGACGGCGAGGGAAGTGACGGTGGCGCGCCGGTGACCACGACGGGGTTCAGATCGCGGAGGTGAAACCAGCGACGGGGTCCTGCGGTCGGTCCAGCTCGTCGAGAATCCGCTCCAGGCAGTGCACGAACGCGCCATGGCTCGCCTCCCGGAGTTCGGCGAGGCTGATCTTGCTCACATCCAATTGGTGAGACAGATAATCATCGACCGTGGTTTCCATCGATTCCTCTATAGGACAATCGCACGCTAGTGATCCTGACCGGCTCCGAACGCGGCGGCTGGAGACGGAGCAAATTTCCCAAACTAACCCAAGATACCAGTGGATGCCGGACAGCCGGGTCAGTCTACGGCCGTCGCCCCGCCCCGGACAGTCCATAGCCGGTGCGCGCACCGTGGGCTGTCCGATTTCTCGCAGTGGTCGCGGAAGTCGCGGCGCCGCGCCCTGCGCGTTGGCTGGTCGTCGCTCCTGAGCGTCGGTGACCGACGCTCAGCGCCACGCTGGGGGGTCGGTCCGCTCAGCCAACCCTCGGCAGCCGCGGCAGACCCAGCGAAACGAGGAAGCTGTCCGCCTTGAGTTCGACGAAGACGCTCGCGTCGTCGTGATCTTCGTCCGAGCGCAGGAGCGCGACCGGCGGTGACGCGCCGCTGCAGCAGGGCGAAGTGCCAGTCACAGCAGTACGCCGACGGGCGCCGTCGTAGCAATTGCGCTACCGCTGGCAGGGCGGCCTCAGCGCAGCGTCGACTGTCTCTGGATCAGTTCGAATTCGACCACTACCCTCCGGGGCGCCGGCTGTTCCTCTCGCGGCACACCGTCGAACTGGAGCTGGATCCGCTCTTCCAGCAGGGCGACTGCCTGGTGTGCGATCACGTCGCGTCCGGGGTCGATGGTGCTCAGCGGAGGTCGGGAGTAGTTCGCTTCGTCGATGTTGTCGAAGCCGATCAGCAGGACGTCCTCGGGAACCCGTAGGCCGCGGTCCTGAAAGGCGGCGAGCGCACCCAGCGCGAGTGTGTCGGCGAACGCCACGACCGCGTCGGGCTTGACGCCGCTGTCCAGGATGCGAGCGATCGTCGTGGCGCCGGTGGAGTGGAAATAGTCGGGTACACCGATGATCGCGCGTGGATCGACGTCGAAACCTCGTGACTGGAGGGCGTCCCGGAAACCCTGGAACCGCAGCGTTCCGCTGCTCGGCGATGGGTCGTCCTTGACTCCCAGGGGAACTACCGTGGTCGCACCCCGGCCCAGGACGTGCTCGGTCGCCGCACGTGCTCCCTCGATGTTGCTCATCGTGACGTGGTCGAGGCCGCCATCGAACACCCGCTCGCCCAGGAGCACGAGGGGAAAGTCGACGTCGAACAGCGGGAGGTCTTTCTGGCCCAGCGCGAGCGGGGAGTACAGCACGCCGTCGAAGCGTGACCGGTAGCTGCCGTCCAGTACCCGCAACTCGCGGTCGCGCTCGGCGTTGGTCTGCTCGATGAAGACGGTCAGGCCCCGCCTGGATGCCTCTCGCATGACAGCGTCCGCGAGTTCGGCGAAGTACACAACGCGCAGCGACGGCAGCACCAGAGCGATCGCCCCGGTCCGGCCCCGGCTCAGGTTCCGCGCCGACACATTCACGTGGTAGTCCAGCTCACGGATCGCGTCGTCCACCCGCTCACGGGTTTCCGGCCGCACGTACTGATAGCCGTTGAGGATGTTGGACACCGTCTTGACCGATACCCCGGCGAGTCGGGCGACGTCGCGCATCGTCGCCGACCTGTTGGTCTTGCGCGCCACAGCCCCTCCCGCCGCTCGTCGATTCGTCGGCCAGGGTATAAGACTGCACCATTCACGACCCCGGGACGCAGCGGCCGGCCCGCCCGATCCGGGGCGCGCCGGCCGCGCGACGCAAGGTCACTTGATGGTCAGGGCGATGGCGTGAACCCGGCCGCGGACCGGGTCGATCTGCAACTCGTAGGAACCGGGGACGAGCCCGCTGGTGTCCCAGTGGAAGGTGTACTGGTTTCTTGCCGCGCTGTAGCGTGCGGTGTTGTCCGCCCTCTTCTGGACAGGCGTGGCCGGAACGCGGTTGCCAGCCACGCCGTCGGTCTTCCTCACGAGGTAGACGCGCGGCCGCGCGTCGGTGACCGTCTCGCCGTCTGCGCCGGTCAGGGTGAACTTGACCGGCACGGCGCGTCCGGCTTTGACGATGTCGGAGCCGTCGCCGGCCAGCGGTGGCCGCACCCCGCCGAACCGGTACTCGGGCGCGAAGATCCGCGGTACGAAGTCGATCAGATTCGCCATCCAGATGTCGAAGCCATGCGGTCCGACCCAGGTGCCGGCGTACTCGTATTCGATGCCCTGGGAGGTCAGCCACTGCATCGTGTTCTGGGTGAACGTGTACGTGAAGTCGATGTCACCGGAGTACAGCCGTGCCAGCTTGGTGCCTTCGTTGACCGCCTGGACGTCGACGCCGCTGGGGTAGGAGAACAGGAATCCCGAGAAGACACCGACGTAGGCGAACTCGCCCGGGTGGCCGAGCCAGGTGCCGAGGGTGTTCATGCCTCCCCAGGACAGACCGGCGAGCGCCTGCTCATCCGGATCAGTCGAGATGTTGTACTTTTCCGCCGCGGTCGGCATCACGTGCTGGCTGAGGTCGGTCCAGAAGTCGACGCCGTTCTGGTCGGGCATGACCACAACCATCGGCGCCATTGTCCCGTTGAGGTAGCTGTTGTCGAGAATCTGCTTGGCACGCCCGGTTTCGAGCCAGCTGCCGTAATTCTGGCCCCCGCCGTGGTACAGGTACAGCACGGGGTAGGCGGCTTCGCGGTCAGCATCGTAGCCTGGCGGCGTCCAGACGTACGCGTAGCGCTCTGTGCCCTGGCTTCCGTCGTAGGTCATCAGTGAGACCGTGCCGCCCCTGCTCTCGGGGACATCGGCCAGCATCGCATCGGACTTACCCGGCACGAAGAGCTGCGACTCCATCACGTGGGTGTTGACGGTGTCGGCCGGGTCCTTCGTGTCGACGCCGTCGACCACGTACCGGTAGTAGTGGTAGCCGTCGAGCGGTCCAACCGTGATTCGCCAACGGCCGTCGGGCTGCTTGTCCATCGGGATCCGGAACCATTGGCCATTCGGAGCCCAGTTGCCCCAGATCGTGACGTCCTTGGCACCAGCCCACTGGGTGCCGGTCTCGAACGTGACGATGCCGTGCGGGTCGATGTGCGGGGTGGTGATCGAGCCGGCCGCGGGGGGCTCGTACGGCCGGGCCAGCGCGCGGTGTCCCTTGCTGGCGCCGTGGCGGAGGACCTTCTGTCCGAAGAGCCGAGCGGCGAAGTCTCGCAGGTTCTCCCGCCACGCGTCCCAGGTGGCGCCGTCGTCAGGGTTGACGCCGTCGAACTCGAACCTCACTCCGGACTTCTTCAGGTCCACCAGCAGGTCGTAGTTGTCGTTGTACGACGGATCGAGTGTGTTGCCGACGTATGCCCGGAGCAGTTTGGTGCCCTTGTTGATCGCCTTGGCCTCCGCTCTGGTGATCGGGCCGTCGGCAGAGCCGGAGAAGGATCCGACGTAGGCGAATGTGCCGGGATCGCTGCGGAGGATGCTGATCGCCTGCTCGGCACCCGTGGCGACACCGGCCAGCGCCTGACCCTTGGGCCGAGACGAGATGTTGTAGCCGGCCCGTGCCGCCGGGACGATGGCGTCGAGCAGCTCGGCGCGGGGGTCGGCGGAATTGGCGTCGGCCATCACGACCACCATCGGCTTGGCGTCCCCGCCGGCGACCAGGTTGTCGAGGACCTGCTTCGCCCGGCCAAGTTCCAGCCACTCACGAGCAGTCTGACCCTCGCTGCTCAGCAGGTACAGGACCGGGTACGCCTCGGCCCGGGCGGAGTCGTAGCCGGGCGGCGTCCACACCAGGGCGGTACGGTCCTCCGCCGCTGTCGCGCTCGGGTAGGACAGTTCCTCCACAGTCCCGCCCGCGGCGATGTCGTCCATCCACGCGACCGACTCACCGGGCACGAAGAAGGTGTTCCAGTTTGGCTTCGACGTCACCGCCACCGGGCTGCCGGGCTGCCGGAAGGACACCTTCGACCTGTCCTGCATCGTCGCGGTGTACTGGTAGTAGTACAGCCCGGGATCGAGCGGACCGACGTTCGCGGCGTAGTCCGAGCCGCTCGGGTCGAGCGCGAGCGCCGACCAGGTGCCGCTCGGGCCGATGTTCGCCTCCAGTTCGAGCGTTGCCGGCGTTCCGCCGACAATGCTGCTGGCCTGCGACTGCGGCACCTTGAAGTAGTGATAGACGTCGTCGTTCGAATGCCACGTGTCGGTCGCGGCAGCCGCCGGGGCGGCCGCGATGACTGACACCACCACCAGAGCCGCGGCTGCGACAAGGCTGGTCGTTCGGGGGCCACTGCTGTGTGACATCGCGTTGCTGCCCCTCTCAGAGCGTCAAGGCCTCCCGCATCGAAGGCACGCGCCTCACCATCGAGATCGGCCACCGAAACCTTCCCGACAGCCACGACGGTCCACATTCACACCAGCGCACTACATGTCCTACACCGGTGTAGAGCGGATGGCAAGAGACCTCTCGAAGCCCCCTACGACATCCATGGTGGACTTTGTACTCGACACCGTCCGGATCTCCGGACGGCAAAAGAGGTCACCCACGAAAGCCAACACAACGAGCAGCCGCTTCCAGGTGGTTCATGCCTGTTGACCTGAAGTTTCATGCTGTTCGACGCAGTTGGCGCGCCCGTCCATCGAGTGCCTGCGTGAATACGTTCCACGCCAAACCCGTTGCACTGAGGGAACGGCACTCCAGCAGGTCAGCGGCCCATCCGTTGAGGACCGTCGGCGCTGGTTCGGCGTGCTGCGGGCCAGCCTCACCCACGTCCGGGCCGTACGCCCTGGTCCTCGTCACCGGCCCGCGACAGGAGATGCCCTCGGCCTCACCTGGACCGACGTCGACCTCGACGCCGGTGAGCTGACCATCGGCCGGCAACGGCATCGCGTACGCGGAAAGCTCCTGCACCGCGACACCAAGACCCAGGCGTCCGACGTCTGCCTGGCCGCGCTCAACTCGTTTGCTCACGCCGCCAGCCGCGCCGCTACGCAGCGTCCCGCCGAGCCGGCCCAGGTTCCGCCGCGCGACCACCCGCGACTCGGCGGGCTGGTCCGGCATCGCCCTCGATCCGTCCAGCATCGCCCGGCTGCACACCGCCTCGACGTGGGCAGCGCACCACCTCGATCGACTGGCCGCGATCGAGCAACATGGGCTGAACGCGGCACAGGGCGACCCACTGGTGCACCGCGACCTGTACCCGCACAGCGTGCGCCGGGCACCTGGCTCGGACAACCGGCCTGAGAACATTAACGTTCGTCTCAGATTCACCAGGTACGAAGTCGGCGTCAGATAAGCGAGGTAACCCGCCGACAGGGGCTAGTGATGACAGTGGATGCAGCGCCGTCAGGAAAAGCGCCGCCCGGGCGATTGAGGTTCGGGGCGGCCACCATGGCTCTGGCGACGGCATACCCGGTCGCCGCCTGCGGGTCGCACCCCCACGACAATGCGGGGCCCGCTGCGGCCGGCCCGTACAGCACGCACGCGAGCGACCGGTTCCTCGACCCCGGGCAGGACGCGAAAACCCCTGGTCCCGGCCGGCAGTGCCTCGGCGGGAGCGGCCGAGGTCGCAGCGGGGGGCACGGCTCGGGTGGAGACCTGTTCGACGAAGGCTCGATCCGAAGCATCGCGCAGACGGGTGCCGTACGGATACCACACCACCCAAACACCTGAAGAGAGACTGACATGAAGCCAATGGGACGCCGCACCTTCCTGGCCGCCGCCACGGCACTCGGCATCGGCGCCGGCGTGTCCACGCATGCGATTGTCTCGGCAGCGAGCGATGACAAGACTCCGGACCAGAACGCGGACAAGACCGCGGAAATTTACCAGCGAGACCGGGACCTGCCCTTCATCGGCACCGAGGAGACATTTTCGACTCCCACGTTGTTCAAGCTGAACTCCATCAATGAGGATCACATAGCGTTCCTTGAGGAAATTGGTCTTTCGGATCTAGGCCAACGCCGCATCGGCGACATGGACGCGGGGGGACTCGACGTTCAAATCCTCTCCGCTCATACACCGTCCGTACAAAATGTCCCCGGAAAAAGGGGCATCGACCTTGCCTATCGCCTCAACCGGCAACTTGTAGACGGGCCAATCGCCAAATATCCGGGCCGCTTCAAGGCTTTCGCCACCTTGCCCTTGCAGAGCCCCGAGGCGGCGGCGGACGAGCTGGAACGCTCGGTTCGGGAAGATGGCTTCCTGGGTGCACTGACCAACGGACATATCACGAAGAAGTACCTCGATCATCCCGATTTCGAGCCCGTGCTGGCACGTGCCGTTGCTCTTGATGTGCCGATCTACCTACATCCCGGCTATCCAGCTGACGAGATCTTCGAGATCCTTTACAGCACCACCCGACCTGAATACACGAAGGAGTACCAACCCTACATTTTCAGCGGGTCTGGATATGGCTGGCACCAAGAGGTACTGACCCAGTGCATTCGAATGATCACGTACGGAGTTTTCGACAGATTCCCCAAACTGAAGATCATCATCGGCCACATGGGCGAAGGCCTTCCCTTCTACTACGAGCGGATCGCCAATGACATGGGCGAGCCGACCGAAAACTCGCTCAAGAAGCCCTTCGAGCAATACTTCCAGGACAACTTCTGGATCACAACCAGCGCATTCCCCCAGACCGAACTGCTCAATCTCCTGCTGAAGTACATAAGCGTGGATCGAGTGATGTTCGCAACCGACTACCCGTTCGCGGACATAAAGGAGCAGACCGATTGGTTCCGCGGAGTCGATTTGCCACGCGAAGACAAGGAAAAGATTGCGTTCCGAAATGCAGAGGAACTGTTCAGAATGAAAATGCCCGTGAAGTGAGGCGCCGACGTCGGCAGCAGTAGCGACTCTCCTGAGATCCTCAGCGCGCCGACCCGCCTGGGTCATCGACAGTGCGGTTCGCGAGGGTCTCTACGGGTCCCCGTAGCAGACCCTCGCCCGCCCACGTGATTGCCTGGTCACGCCTGGACACCGTCAGTGGCGAGCACAGCATTCCACCGACGGCGAAGTGCGAACCCAGTTCTCATGGCCCGCTCCGACAACGACCCCCGTCGGAGCGGGCCTGAGGTTCCCCCGATAGCTCGGAGACTTTCGATCATGGTCTGATAGGCCCTGACCAGGAGGTTTTCTGTGCCCGCCCCTCGTAAGTACCCGGACGAGTTGCGCCAGCGTGCGGTGCGGCTCTACCGGGAGTCCGACCCCAAACCGGTGATCAAGCGCTTGGCCGAGCAACTCGGTGTGCATCCCGAGGCGCTGCGTAACTGGATCCGCCAGGACCAGGCTGATCACGGTGAGCGCTTCGACCAGCCCACCACCGCCGAGGCCGAGGAACTGCGCCGGCTCCGCAAGGAGGTCGCTGAGCTGCGCCGAGCCAATGAGATCCTCAAGGCCGCGTCCGCTTTTTTCGCATCGGAACTCGACCCGACCCGGCGACGGTCATGACGCTCGTGAGCGAGCTGCGCGACCGCTTCGGGGTCGAGCCCGTCCTCCGGGTCCTGAACATCGCCCCGTCGACCTACTACGGGTGGCTGGCCCGCGAGGCCACTCCCGGCCCGCGGGAGGTCGAAGACCGCGGGCTGCTGTCGGAGATCGTCGACATCCACGACCGGTCCGGGCAGACGTATGGCAGCCCGCGCGTGCATGCCACCCTCGCCCGCCGGGGCATCCGCGTGGGCCGCAAGCGCATCGAGCGGCTGATGCGTGAACACGACCGGCAAGGAGCCTTCCTGCGTAAGGGCTGGCGGGGCGGGTCCACGAAGCAGAACCCGAAGGCCGATCCGGCACCGGACCTGGTCAACCGGAACTTCACCACCGACGCCCCGAACCGGCTGTGGGTGGCCGACGCGACCCGAATCACCTGCGGTGATGGTGTGCTCTGGCTGGCCGCGGTCCGCGACGCGTTCTCCAACCGGATCGTGGGCTGGAAAACCTCCGACCGGTGCAACACCGACCTCGTCCTCGGCGCCCTCGAGTACGGGATCTGGTCACGCGACGTGCGTGACGGTCAGTTGATCCATCACAGCGACCGCGGATCGACCTACACCGCGATCAAATTCTCCGAACGCCTGGCAGACAACGGGATCCTGCCCTCGATGGGCTCCGTCGGGGACTCCTACGACAACGCCCTGATGGAAAACTTCTTCAGCACCCTGAAAATCGAACTGGTCTACCGCACCTCGTGGCGTACCCGAGACGAAGCGGAGAACGCGATCTTCGCCTACATCGACGGGTGGTACAACCGCGAACGCATCCAGAAGGACCTCGGCTGGCTGTCACCCGACGAGTACGAAGCCGCCTGGTACACAAAGAACATCGATACACCGAACCCCGTGAACACCACCCACGAACAGGCTCTAGCCTGCTAAAACGCCCTCCGCGTTATCGGGGGAACCTCAGTGGGGTGATCGATACCGTGAACCCACCATGGCTTGGCCCAGACGATGATGTCGTGATCGACTTTCGTCCGCAGTTACCCTGATGACAGCTGCCATGACCCCCGTTCACCGCCCCGCCAGTTCATGAGATGCCTGCTAAATCAGGGACTTGCACGCTGGCACGCGCTCAGGAACTCGAACCCCGAACCCGCGCGGTCACCGGCTGGCTCACCGCTCGCCGACCGGCCTGGCGCGAGCAGATCCAAGCGGTGGCGATCGACATGTGCACCGTGTTCAAGGCCGCGATCCGGCAGGTTCTGCCGCACGCGCTGCTGGTCGTCGACCATTTCCACGTCGTGCAGTTGGCCAACCGGGCCGTCACCGAGGTCCGCCGCCGGGTCACGCTCACTCAGCGCGGGCGTCGCGGCCGCGGCACCGACCCGGAATGGCGGATGCGTAACCGGCTGACCCGGTCCGCTGCTCGCATGCCCGGCAAGCACGTCGACCGCCTCGTCGACACCCTTGAGGCACTGCCCGCCAAGATCGGCGCCCCGATCCTCGCCGCGTGGAACGCCAAGGAAGACCTGCTCGACCTGCTCGCGACCGCCCGCACCAAGCCCGACCGGGAACACGTCCACCGACTGCTGCACCGCTTCTACACCCGCTGCGCCGCCACCGACCTGCCCGAGCTGCACCGGCTCGCCACCACGATCGAAACCTGGTGGCCGCAGATCCACGCATTCCTACGCACCGGAATCACCAACGCCGGATCGGAAGGCACCAACCGCGTCATCAAGACCGTCGCTCGCGACGCCTACGGCTTCCGCAACCCCGAAAACCAGCGCCTACGCACCCGCACCGCGACCACCCGACGCCACCGCGGACACCTCAACCCCGCTTAACTTCGAAGAGCCGTCAAAAGTCGGCATTGAGCTTGCATATACACGGCCAGGAGGTGATCTCTTCTTGCTACTGTCCGTCAACGTTCGGCCAGTGTTTTCGGAGGGTAAACGGGGGCTATCAGGATGCTTCCATGGGGGACGCCGACAGCACGTCGCCAGGGCCCCCCGCGCCCCCCGCTCCCCTGTCGGGCACCATCGGTACGAGAGCGACGTGCGCCTACCCGATCGCGACCCGTCCCATGCGGTAGGCAAGGATTAGTGTCCACAGCGAGAGCAGTGTCGGTTAGTCAGTTCATCGCTGCGGAGTGGCAACCGGGACGCGGGAGGAGACAATTGTCTCCTCCCGCGTTGTTCGCACGGTCACTCACTCGCGGTACCGAATGAAGCTCAGCTCCAGCACCTCCCGCTCTCCCCGAGCAATCTCAGCAGCCACATTTTCATCGATGTTCAGATATTCGCTGCGGGCGGGACCGATATCTAGCCTCGACAGGTAGACCAAGCAACGGGAATTCTCACCACGGATGCTCCCCTCCGCCAAAAGCACGTCTCGGCCAATCGACCCGTCAGCCTTCTCAAGCCGCATCCCTGGGGCCTGCACGAGCCCCATCGGATCGTCACTCGGCGGGCCGACGTACGCCACTTCGAACTGCGACTTCTCCCAGCCCTGGTGAATTTCCTGATAATCGGTGATTGTTGCAGTCGATGCACACTCCATGACCTCGGACTGCCAGGCAGGGCGACTGATGACCCCGCATCCACCCAGCACGAGAACGGTCAGCAGCAAGCCGGCCACCAGCCGCGCGAAAGAAGGAGCCGTGTCCACACGGCCGTGGCAGACGCCAGCGAGTCTCGACCACCCGTCCACACGACTCACATCTCTCCCCACCTCGGGTCGAACGGGACCCTCAACTCGGTCATCGCGTATTCCGCTACGCCTCTGTGGAACACGTATCCCGGCGTCGTCCGACCGTAGAGGTAGGTGCGAGCATCGGGATTCAGCTGTCCCGATTTCGCAATGTCCCGCATGCCACCTTCCCCCTGATTATACCCTACGGCGGCGAGTTCATCGATCGATAGTGGAGAATTGTTGGTTAGGAGTTTGGCGGTCACGGTGAGATCCTTCAGGTGATAAGTCAGCGCCGTGAGCGCGAGCTCGTCGTCGAGAACCAATTCATTCCAGGATCTCCCGGAGAATACCGCCGGATGCCTATCCTTAGTCTCCTGGAAGGTTCCTTCCTGCATTTGAACCAGCCCAATTGAAGGCGTCCCTGGATATTTACCAAGCCGGTCCAATAGGATTTGCGTCCCCTCCATCATCTTAGCGAATTTGCCCCCAATTGTCCGCAGATTGCTTTCCCTGAGGAGGATGGCAAGGACAGGAGCCGGCGACATTCCCGCCTTCGCCGCTATTTCCTTGACCAGCGGCGTGAATCTCACGATCTGATCGACTCCCGGCAACCGAAGGTTGGGCAGCAACTGACGCCATCCGCCGTTCTTCGGCTTGCTCGGCGTTACCGGTTTCCCGGTGACCTTCACGTTGCTCTTTCCGGAAGAAGTCTTGGTGACGTAGCCGCGGCGGCCCTGACCGTCGTTGTTCTCTTCGAAGTAGAGACCGCTGGGATCACTGTATGTGGCTGGGGAATTGTTGGCGTACGCGTATCCGTGCATCTGCTGCGGGTCTGTGAGATCCATGATGGGGTCGATGCTGATGAAGCGGCCGATGAACGGATCGTACTCTCGCGCGCCTATGTGAGTCAGGCCGGTGGGATCACTGGTGCCGCCGACGAAGCCTTTGTCCATGGCAGCTGGCCAGGTTCCGGTGCCGTTTCCGCGGGTGTCGCCGTACGGCAAGGTGCGGCGCTTGGCGACCGCGAGGGTGGTGGCGTTGACGGTCACTTCGGCGGTGCCGTGGTGGTCGGCGACGATCCAATGGAGGCTGCTGCTGGTCCGTACGGCAACCGTGGTGCCGGCGTGGCTGTAGTAGCGGGTGGCGGTCTTGGCGGTGGTGGAGTTTGCGTAGCGGACTTCTAGGCCGCCGGGTAGGTAGAGGGTTTTGCCGGTGGAGTCGGTTCGGGTCAGGCGGTTGCCGTCGGCGTCGTAGCGGAAGCTGGTGGTGCTGGCGCCTTCGGTGATGCTGTCGACCCGTGCCTCGGGGCTCCAGGACAGGGTTTGGGTGGCGCCGCTGGTGGTGGGCCGGGTGATGGTGTTGCCGGCGTTGTCGTAGCTGTAGTTCCGGCTCCACGTAGCGCCGCCGGTGGCGGTGACGTTGGTGACTGTGTGCGGCCGCGCCGAACCTGCCTGCGGGTGGGTGTAGGTGTAGGTGGTGTTGGTCGCGTGCCGGGTCTCGGTTAGCCGGTTGCCGGTGACGTCGAATGTCCAGGAGTGCCAGTACGGCGCCGGGCCGCCGAGCCCGGCCACGGTGGGGTTCGCCTGGCAGTCGCCCGAATTGGGTGTCCAGGCCCGGGTCAGCCGCCGCAGATAGTCGTGGTTGTAGCACTGCGTGTCCGCAGTCTGCCCCTGCGCCTGTTCCTTGATCTGAGTGACGTTCCCGGCGGGGTCGTGGTCATAGGTCCAGTTCGCTGCTTCCGGTTTCAGCTCGGGTACCACGTTGGTGGCCTTGAGTCGACGGGTGGGCTCGTCGAAGTCGGAGGTGACCGCGACCCGGTAGCCGTAGGCGCCGAACTCCCGCCCGGTCAGTTGACCCAGTTTGTTGTAGGTGACCGCTCCGACGTAGATCTGCGCCGCGGAGAGCAGACCGCCGGAGTCGTCGACGTCGTTGTAACCGACGATCAGCCGCTCCGACGGCAGGTCCGCCGCAGCCGGGAGGTTGATCTGGTGGACCTTGCCGTTGACCCGGTAGCTGGTGGTCGTGGTGTAAGTGCAGGGGTTGGGTGCCGCCGCCGCACACAGCTGCGACTCCGACGACGGCACCACCACAGACGCGGACGTCGGGCGGCCGTACGCGTCGAAGGCGTCCGTCCGGTTGATCCATGCCTGCCCGCCGACGTAGCGGGTCGCGGAGGTGAGCTTGCCCTTGCCGTTCGGCAGGCTGTCGTAGACCCACTCGGCCCGCTTCGCGCCGGTCGGGCTGCCATCGCGCAAGGTGGTCTTACGGCCCAACTCGTCATAGGTATGAGCAAGAGTCACGGTGCCGGTTCCCGTGCCTGACGGCGATGTGGTGGTCACCACGTTGCCCGCCGCGTCATACGTGGAGGTCGTCGTCCCCTTGTCCGGGTCCATCGTCTGGATTTCCCTGCCGCGCAGGTCGTAGCCGTAGGACCAGGTGTTGCCGGCCGGGTCCTGCACGGTTTTCTGTTGTCCGAGCAGAGTGTAGGTGTACTTAGTCTCGTCATACTTGGCCGGATCCGTCGATCCTACGTCGGCCCGGTCCTTGTACTGGCGCAGCCTCGTTACCTGCCCCTTGGCATCAAGAACCGTAGTGGTGGCGGTGGCACCGAGGGGTGGGGTGGTGTGGGTACGATCCCCGCCGTAGCTAGTGCCTTGACCACGAAGGTTCGCGGTGTTGGGTCAGGCTGCGAGGGCGGCGGGTTGGCCCCAGCGTTGTTGGCGTTCGCTGCGGATGCGGGCTCGTTCGCGGCGTTGGGCGGCCAGGACGTCGGGGTGGCGGGCGTTGGCGTTGCGCCAGCGCAGGTAGGTCTGCAGCTTTCGAGTCAGCGCCGGGTGGTTCGGGTGGTTGGAGCCGGCGATGACGAAGGTGCGTAGCGGCCCGAACTGGGCTTCGATCGGGTTGGCCCAGGAGGCGTAGGTCGGGGTGAAGCAGAGCTCGACCTTGTTGCGGGCCGCCCATGCCCGGATCTTGCGGCCTTTGTGCGCGGACAGGTTGTCCAGGATGACGTAGATCGGTGCCCCGTCCGGGCGGGCGGCGCGGATCGACGTGAGTGCGGCCAGGGTGTTCGCGGCGCTCTTGCGGCGCCGGACGACACCCCAGAGCTGGTCGTCGCCGACGGAGTAGCAGCCGTGGAACTGCCGGACGCCGTGCAGCTTGTGGTAGTTCGCGGGCAGCCGGTGCGGATGGCCTGCGGGTGCCCACCCGGCGCCGGGCTGGGGGCGGATCACGAGGGGTCCGAACTCGTCGAAGGCGAACACCCGTTGTGGGAAGTGGGTGCTGACGTACTCGATCCGGGCGAGTTTGGCATCGCGCTGCGGGTCGGTGGACTCCTTCCACGTCTTGGTCCGCTGGAAGGTGATCCGGTGCCGGCGCAGGATCTGCCGCAACCGTTCCCGCCCGATCCGGACCCGGCGGGTGGCATGCAGGCGCAGGTGGTCGGCGAGCTTGCGGATGCTCCACCGGGTGAACGGCCGCCCCAGCTTCTCGGGGCGGGTGTTGGCCGTCTCGACGATGAACTGCTCTTCGTCGCTACTGATCTGGCGGGGACGGCCACCCGCCCACTGAGGGTCCAGGCTGGCCATCCCCATCTCGTTGAACCGGTGAATGATCTGCCGGATCGTGTCCTCATCGGCTTGGACCAAGCGGGCGATCGCCGGCACCGTGTTCCCACCGGCCGAGGCGAGCACGACCATCGCCCGCCGTAGTCGGATCGGAGAACCGGTTCCCCGGCGGGTGATTCTGAGCAGCTGCTGACCTTCCTGGTCACTCAGCCGCCGCACGCGTACAAGATCTGCCACCGCCACAGCCTGACCCGCACAACGCCGCCCGCCCGACAGGCCGCGCGGCGTGTCAACCAACACCGTGAACGTTCGTGGTCACGGCACTAGTCGTGGTGCTCCACTTGCTCGCCCCGAGCGCTATGAGGATTTTCTCCGTCTGCCGGCCAGCCCCGTCGTACACGTTCTGGGTGATGGATGGGATTTGTCCCTGCGGTGTGCCGAGTGTCGTTGACGGTGAGGCGTTGGTGGTGTCGTAGTACGGGGCGGATGTCCACTCCACCTCACCGCGGGCGTTGTGGAACGTCTCGGTCAGCAGCCTTCCGCCGCCGGTGGCCTGGGTCTGGGTCTGCCGGGCCCGGAGGAAGCCGTCGAAGAGTTGAACCGACTTGCGGTAGCTGCTGCCAGTGACCAACAGCGTCTCGGTCGTGACCGCGGTCGGCCCACCGCTGTTGCGTACCAGGTAGCTAATCTTCATGCTCGGCGTCTGGTTAGCCTTGTTCCGTCCTGGCTGCCACACGTTGGTGACCCTGCCCAGCCCGTCGTAGGTCTGCTCGGCCACCGCCCCGTTCGGGTCGGTGACCTTCGTCGGCAGGTCCCACGCCGATTCCCGATCGGTGGTCGTGGCCTGGCTGAGGGCGTTGGTCACCACGGTCTGGGTCACCAGTCCACCGTTGCTCGTGGTGTAGCTGGTGGTTGTGGTGTAGCCCCGGGCGTCGGTGGTCGAGGCGATCCGGCCGTTGTCGTCGTAGGTGTTTGTTGCGGTGCGGAGGTATACCGGGGTGGAGCCGTTGAAGCGGTCCAGGTCCTCGGTGCGGACCACGTTGCCTTGGGTCGGGGCGGCGCCGAACGACGAGTCGTTGGTGTAGCTGTCGTAGAAGGTACGGCTCCGCTTCAGGACCGTGGTCGGGTTCGCCGGCGTCGTCGCGGCGGCACAGGTGCCGGAGAGCACTTCGGTCTGGCTGGCCCGGTCGAGCATCCACGCGGTCGCGTTACGGGCATAGCTGATCCGGGTGCACGTCTCGTCCCCCGTGGCTGACTCGTCGCCGAAATCGTCCACCTCCGCGGGGAAACCGTCCGGATTGAAAACGGTAGCGGTTTTGGTGGTACGGAACCCGCCAGCGGCCAGCGCAGTGCGACTACGGGTCGAGGCCGTGTTCACTCGCCACGCGTTGGTGGTGACCCCGTTACGTTCCCGGGTAGCGGTCGGTCCCACCCGCACCGGCTCGTTCACCGTGGAGGACACCTCGGCTCCGATGACGCCGCTGCTACTGACCCCGTTGTAGGTGATCTCCTGCCGGACGAAGCCCTGCAGCGCCTCATGGTCGGTGATGGATCCGCCCCAGGTGTCCGACACCTGCACGTTGCGGGTGCCGCTGGGCTGCTTGTCGCCGTGCATGCCACGCAGGTAGCGATACTCCACGGCGGTCTGCACCCCGTTGGTCGGGTCGCCCTGACGCACCCGGACCCGGCCGTAACCACGCCAGTCACCCCAGGTGCGGTGCTTGTCCTTGGTCAACTCGTCGGTGTTGTACGCCCAGGCCGGGGAGTCCAGGTAGTCGTAGAACGTGGTCTGGTTCGGCTGGTCGGTGACCAGGTCGTCCTGGTCGATACGGGTGACCACGTACTTGTGGAACCAGTCCAGCGTCGGGTCACCACTGCCCGGCCAGGAGAAGTACGCCGGCACGCACCGCTTGGTGTTCGAATGCGGCGTCGGCAGGCTGCCGCGGGTGCAGTCGTGCCCCGAGTAGGTGACCAGGATGTCCCCGCCGGACTCGGTGCGGATCTGCTTGATCCGCCACCGGTTCAGCTCGGTGCGCTGGTCCGACGGCCCGTCCACCCGGTTGGCCAACGGCTCCGCCCCCGGGTTGAACGTGATCTCCGGGTCGGAGACGACGACGCCACCGGCGGTGGTGACGTGCCCGGTCCGGGTGACCCCACGCAGCCACATCGGCGTGCTCTCACCGGTACCGGCGTTGATGAACTCCTGCCGCAACGCCCAGGACTCCACATCCCGATACGACGACGTGCCGTTACGCAGCTGAGCGGTCACCTTCGTCAGCCGCCGCGCCGACCAGAACGTCGGTGCGTTCTGCTCCACGCACGGCGACTCCTTGCAGTACTGGTCCCACGGAGTGTCCGGCCACGAGGCCGGCTTCGGATCCGACGTCCACGCCGTACCCGTCCAGCAGTTCGACAGACACCGCTCGTTGGTCTCGAACAGCACCCGCAGCGGCGCCGCCGCGTCGTACTCCGCACCCTTGCGCATCCCGTACTCGATGCGGTCCAGGTAGCCACCCCGGTCGTACGTGGTCCGCTGCGTCGGCGTCATGTTGCGGCCGTACGCGCCGGTCTCCTTCTTGTAGAAGTACGCCAGGGAGTTGCTGTTCGGGTCGACCACATAGTCCAGGTTCCACCGCCACCCCTGGGTACAACGGGCGTCGGCGAACGTCGAGTCGTAGCACGGCTCACCGGAGTTGTTGCCGTACACAGGCGCGGTCCAGGTCGAGTTCGTCACCGGCTTTTCCGAGGACCAGCCCGGCAGCCGGTGGTAGCCGAAGAAGTACTGCACCCCGTCGGTGGTGGTGAGCTTCCAGTACTCGTTGTCGTTGTCCCCGTTGTCACGGGCCGAGCCGGTGAGCCGCTCGATCCTGGTGCCGTCGTCGTCTTTCAACCGCCAGACCGAGCCGTCCCGAATCAGCTCACCGGCCCGACCGTTCATTGACAGCGTGGCGTTGTCGTTGAACCAGCACAGGTCGCCGGTCTTGTGGCTCGGGTTGTCGTCCGCGCAGGAGGCGTAGCGCCGCTCGATAAAGCCCGGCCACGACGCCCAACCATCACCGACCCAGCCACCCTGGTTATTCGACATCGCGGTCAACGTCCACACTGCCCGACGAGTACGCCAGGCTCACCGACGGTTCGGGACCGCCCAATCCTGGGGGCATCCGCATCTCGTACGACCAGGAGAAATCACCTGTTTGGGCCGACACATCCCAGGCAGCGGCCGGTGAGAGGTCGGTCGCCTTGTAGTCACCGTTGTCGCCACCCGACTCCGCCTGCACCGCCAGCAGCGTCGCCGCCTTACCCGACAGGCCCACCTGAGCCGACAACGTCGACGCCTGCGGGTCGTTCACCGTCGGCACCGGCGTCGACGTCTGGCATTCCGGTAGCTGCGGCGTGGTTGCCGCACACGCGGGCCGCTGCGTCAGCCGCAGCCGCGACGCCCAGTCACCACCGAACGCATGCGCGTACCCCGAATAGTTGACCCCGACCGACACCCGACCATTGCCCGGTATGCCATCCGAGCGACCGAGACTCAGCAGCACACCCTGCACGCCTGCCCGCGCCGTTGCCGCTCGGTCGAACACCCGCACCGTCACCGCTTCCGGCCCGGCCACACCCCGCGCGCCGAACCCTTTTGACTCCACTGCGGACACGGTCACCGGCAGCTCGCCAGCCCGATGCGCACCCGCCACAGTTGGGCGGGCCGTCGCCGTACCCGACCACGGCCAGGTCACGGGCCGTGGGCCCTGCACCGCACGCGACTCCGGGAAGGCCGTCACTCGTGCGGCCTCCGGCTTCGCGTCGGTCACCCGCAGTCCGGCAACATCCTTCGGCTTTGGCGGTTCCCACTTCGGCGCTGCCTCGACAGCCGACGGCTGATCGATCATCGTGACCGCCAGGACCACCGCCAACGGTGCGGACATCCAGCGCATCCGGCGCCCGACGCCGGGCCTTGCTTTCGTCCGCTGCGGCGGACCATCGACTTCAACCCTCATGGCGCTGCTCCCCATGCATGCTTTTAGCGACGGAACCGGAGGTGGAACGTGACGAGCTGACGGCACGTGAGTTCGGGAATCCTGGCAGCCTTGCCGCCATGGCAGTCGAGCCAGACCACTGACGGTGGCTCGGGCCGCCCGGAGTCCGGGTCGGATGGGTTACTGGGCGGCTTGCTGGCAGATTTCCATGTCGGAAAGGGTCCGCTGGAACGCGTGGACGTCATCGATTTCGCCGCGCCAACGGTTCGCGGCCGCGCCCGACGACAGACCACGGCCGATCGCGAACGATCCGGTCGCCGACCACGTGCCGGTAAAGGATGCTTCGGCGGTCTCACCGCCGCAGTTGAGTGGGTCGCCCATCACGAACGCACGGATCTTGTGGGTGGCCGCGTCGTACACCCCGGCGAGGTGTACCCACGTGCCCACGGACGGTAGCCCCCAGGACGTTCCGTCCGTGCAGGCGCTCGTCGAGTTGCCACCATCCGTGGGGCGCATGGCGAAGCACCAGCCGCCCGCGCCGCCGTTGGCGTCCTTGTTGTACATCAACTGGAACCGGCTGGCCGTCGTACCGTCCTGGCTCAACGCAACCTGATAGTCGTGGGCCGCCAGGTCAGAGGCGCGGACCCAGGCCATCACCGTGAAGCTCTTGGTGGTGTCCAGCACCGGCCCGGTGGTGGTGATCTGACCACCGGTCCCGGTGAACGATGCGGCGTTGCCGAGGTAGCCCGGCCCAAACGACGCCGAACCCGACAAGGTTCCCGGCGACAGGGCACTTCCACCAGAGCCCGAGTCCGCAGCCGTCGTCCCCGACGCCTCGTCGAACTTCCAGCGGGCGAACTTGTTCGGCACCGGTGACACCCAGAACTGGTGCAGGTGCGTCGGGCTGATGTTGCCGGCTATGTCCTTGGCCACCACGTTCAGCGTGTGCACCATGTCCGTGGCCGGAGTGTGCGTCACCGACATCGTCTTCGGATTGGTGCCCGACGCGACGACCGTGGTCGCCGCGCCGCTGTCCACCCACCAGGTGAAGTCCGCGACATCCGAGCCGCCACTGACCGCGAAGGTACCCGCGGTGCCCACGACGGTGCCCCACTCCCGCAGGGGGTACTGCGTCGAGGACACCGATGACACCGCCGGTGGTGCAGTGTCCACGCTCAGCGTCTGCCACCCCGACCAGTCACCCGTCAGGTTGTTCTCGTCCTTGGACCGGGCCCGCCAGTAGTAGGTCGATCCGTTGGCCAGCCCGGACGGCACCCGCCATTCCGCAGTGTCCGGTGCCGTGTCCGTCGTCGGCGCCGACGCGTTACTGGCCACCAGCGTCGCCGACGCCGAGGCAGAGGTGCGGACCTCGAAGGTGGTCCGGAGGTTTCCGTTGTACGGGTCCGATATGTCTGCAAGCAACGTCGGGGTCGTGGTGCGCACCACTGCCGGCGACGTGCACGCCTTGTAGCAGTCCGTCGTCGTTCTGAACGGCTGCGGGGCCGGCGGGTTGGGCTTCTTGTCGTACGTCGCGACCAGATACGTGTGGCCGGTGAAGAACTTCTTCCACCGGCTCTGGGTCGACTCGTGGTCGCCGTCGCTGTTACAGGCGCACAACCCGACCGTGTAGGTCGTGGCGTTCGCCGTCGCCCGATCCTGCACATCGTCCTTCAGGGTGGAGCCCTCGAAGACCGCGTCCGCGTCCGGCTGGATCGAGGTGCAGCCACCGGCCTCGTTGGCGATGCCCTCCCACGAGTCCAACCAGTACGACGACGGCAACGGCCGCGTCGACCACGACATCCGGGCCCCGCTGGACACCGTGATCGCTGACGTCCGGTACAGGTGCACCCACGTCGGATCACACGAATACGAGTGGTCCAGCTTCATGGTCACCTTCGCCGACAGGATCTGCGTACCGCGCAGCGTCGAGACGTTGAAGTCGAAGAACGACCGGTACAACACCCCGTCGTAGTCGTTACGACCCACCCACGCCCGGTTGCCCACGTCCCAGTTCTTGTTGTCGTCGTTGGCGTACGCCCACTTCGACCGCAACCCGTTGAACGGCGGATCCACGAACACCGGCCACGTCACCGACGGGTCATCCAACATCGCCTCATCGGCGAACACCGTCAACTCGCCGTCATCGACCTGAACATCGACACCCGTGCGACGAGAGTTGACGCCGGGCTCCGCACCCGACGCCGGCTCGGCCTCCGCCTGGCCGACACCACGCGCCGCCATCACCTCGCCCGCGACCATCGGATCCGCCGACGAATCCCACATCGACGCGGCGTGCGTCACCGCAACCGTCTCCCCCGCCGGATCCACCACCCGCAGCCCACCACGGGCATCCGACTCCACCTGGAGGTCTCCACCGAGCGCGTACCGGATCTGACGCACCGCCGGGTTCGCCGCCGCGGCCGGAGTCAGAATCTCCACCGCGTGCGAGAAGCCCTCCCGCAACGCCGTCACATGCAGATTCACCCCAGGAAGCACCGCGTCGTACACCGCGGTCGCACCGCTCAGCCGCGGCGTTGGTAGCGCCCCCAACGGCCACGACACCGTGAACGACGAACCGCCCTTCCGCCACGTCGCCAACGGTCCCGACCCGCCGGGCGAGAAGCGAACATCCGCCAACGTCGCCGCCGGCATCACCGCACCGCCCGACACCGACAGAGTCGGATCGATCGCCGCCCATGAACCATCGCCCCGGCGTACCCGCTGCGGCACCGCCGCCACCGTTAACGTCTGCGAACCCGACGGCTCCACCACCACCTGCTCGAACTCGGTCCGCTCACTCAACGCCTCCACCGGCACACCACACTCGGCAGCCAGCGCCGCAGCAGCCACCTCGTCCGCAGCCACCGTCACCGAACAATCCGAAAGCGACGAAGGCGCAGCGAACGCGGCATCGGACCCATCGACCACGCCAAGCCCCGACCCGAGCACTGCGACCGTCAACGCGACGACTGGCCAACGCGACCGACGAGGCCGCCTCCAAGCATGTAAGGACACAATGGAACTAGGCAAAACGGCAGCCTCCCCCCGTGAGAAATGATCACCACCCTGACCTGCATATTTCGATGTGTCAACATCAACGACTGCCGATCTGGGGGATTTGACCGACACTGTCGGGAAGATCATGTGTACGAAGAGTGGTCACGTCGAGTAGCCGGCGGGCTCGACAGGCGCACCTCGCGGCCGGTGAGCCGACAGCGCGGCAACAAGCAGCAAAGAAAGCCAAAGCGGCGGCAACTGCATTAGCATCTGCCGCTGGCACAGCGCGGGGGCAAGCCGCCAGTGCGACCGACTCTGCTCCGGTTGCCGACCTCGGGCGAGAGTACCGCTGACACCGGATAGGGCGAGACCAGACGTCCTGTGTCACGCCCGGACTCGGGTCCGTCGTGAACAAGATGGCAGCAAGATCAACGCTGGCCGAGTAGTAGGCAGACGGCCGACGCATCGACTTTGAACCACGCGACCGATACGCGGACCGCACCGCGGAGACGCGTTCCCCAGTCCACCGCACATCGAGCCGAGGTGGTTCGCGCACTGCCAATCACGGACTCACGTTTTCCCCACGCCAGGGACTATCGGTGGACCATACTTGGCAGAATCCGAACCACACATACCAGCAGCTCACTGCCCTGCAATAGTCGTCTCACCGGTTCGACGTCACGCTGGGGTAACCAGTTGACGGCACTTCCGCAGGGATAAGCCACGACGGGCAAGACGTCCCACCGTCGGGCGTGGCAGCAGAGCGGGAGCGTTGTACACCGGCGGATGGGATTTGTGTCGGTGGGGCGACGTTGACCAGGGATCCATGATCGTCGTTTGTGGCGAACTGCAACTCAGGTCTAGATAACCGGGTCAGCCGATTGGTGACGCCGCTGTCCCGACTCGTCTTCGAGGATCGACGCGGCAGCGACCCGGTCTGCGCATTTTCGGCGCCATCGCGCTCGTCCGAGAGTCAGCTTACCTAGCTGGACCGGGCGGGGACGTTCTCAGGCGGCGGGGTGGTTCGCTTGGACGGACCCGAAAGTCTGTTGCCGGCGACTATGAGTTCCGGGACGCTGGTGACATGACGTTCTGAGGGAAGCACCTTCGTCGCCGCCACGCCATCGCGATCGGCGGCCGTCCATCCCCCCTTTGGCGAGAAGCGAGCGTCCTTGTCCGTTAAGCCTCTCCGGCAGGAGTCCCTGCCGGCACCTACTCCTGCCACCGTTACCGTCTTCGCCTCCCCGGGCAGCTGGGTCGAGTCGGAGGCCGTCGACCAGTGCCACCAGGTGGCCACCCTCGACGGCATGGTCCATGTCGCCGGCATGCCGGACCTGCATCCCGGCAAGGGCGCCCCTATCGGCGCCGCCATGACCTCGACGGTGCTCTACCCGCACCTGATCGGCTCGGACATCGGCTGCGGCATCGCCGTCTTCCCGATCGCGCTGAAGCGGGTCGTGCCGGAGCGGCTCGCCGCCCGCTTCCCCGACCTGGACCGCCCGCTCGACCCGGATCGGGACGCCGACGACCCGGCCTGGTCCGTGCTGGACGGTAACGTCCCCGCCGGCCACCTCGACGGTCTCGGTACCGTCGGGCGGGGCAACCACTTCGTCGAGCTGGCCCGCGTCGGCGAGATCCTCGACCCGGGCCACGCCGCGCGGCTCCAACTCGCCACCGGCGACACCGTTCTCGTCGTGCACAGCGGGTCGCGCGGTCTCGGCGAGCGGATCCTGCGTGAGCACACTGAGCTGCGAGGCGCCGGTCCCGCCGACGACCCGGCCGGGTACCTGGCCCGACACGACGACGCGGTGCGCTGGGGTTCGCTCAACCGGCGGCTGCTGGCCGCCCGGACCGCGATCGCGCTGGGCGCCGAGCCGACAGCACCGATCGTCGACCAGTGCCACAACCTGGTCGAGATACGCGACGGGCACTACCTGCACCGCAAGGGCGCGGCCCCGGGCGACAGCCGAGACGTGCTCGTCGCCGGCACCCGCGGCACCCCGTCGTACCTGGTGGCCGCGCACGCGGGCGCGCAGGCCAACCACTCGGTGGCACACGGGGCGGGCCGCAAGATGTCCCGGGCCGACGCGCTGCGCCGGGGCCGAGCCAAGCACACGGTCGACGAGCTGCGCCGCACCCCGGTGGGTTCGCTGGTGGTCTGCGGCGATCGGCAGCTGCTGTTCGAGGAGGCGCCAACCGCGTACAAGCGAATCGAGCAGGTGATCGCCGACCTGGTCGGCCACGGGCTGGCAACCCCGGTGGCGACCACGGTCCCACTGGTCACCTACAAGACGCCGGACGTGGGAGCCGCGGCCCGCAACGACCGGCGACCCGAGCGCCGGCAAGCCGAGCACCGGCGGCGGGGGCAGCGGTGACCCCGCACCTGCTGCTGTCGGCGGGCCGGGGCCCGCAGGAGTGCGCATGGGCGCTGGCTCAGCTGCTGCGCCGACTGGACGCCGACGCCACCCGGCACGATGTGGGCGTCGTACGGCTGGAAAGCGTCGCCGGCGACCGGCCCGGCACCTACCGGTCGGTTCTGATCCGGCTCACCGGTGCAGGTGCGGAGACGGTCGCCGCCGCCTGGACCGGGACGTTGTGCTGGCAGGCGCCCAGCCCCTACCGTGCCGGCCACGGCCGGAAAAACTGGTACGTCGCCTCCCGACGCTGCGAGGTCGACGCCACGGTCAACCCGTTCACCGAGGCCGACGTAAAGGTGGTGGCCGTACGCACCGGCGGGCCCGGCGGCCAGCACCGCAACAAGGCCAGCACCGCAGCGCGGGCCACCCACCGCCCGACCGGCACCGTCGTGGTGGTCGACACCGAGCGGCATTACGGCCTCAACCGGAGCATCGCGCTGCGGCTCCTGCGGCAACGGCTCACGGCCAGTGACGAGGCGGCCAGGCGGGCGGTCGTTGCCGCCCGATGGCGCGTCCACGACGAGCTGGTCCGCGGCGATCCCGTGCGCATCGAACGCCCCTGACCGCCCTTCGCGCCCCCGCCCACGGGACGACACACAGAGGCCTCCTGAGCCTCTCCCGACTTGCGGCAACGCCCGGGACTGCTCAGGCTAATCAAAGTCTCTGCAAGATCCGGGGCGGTTCACGTCGACCGGGAGATGGTCAGCGTGGCAGTCGCGTAGCAACACAGGGGCCCAGCACCCGCAGGGCGATCTCGGGCAGACGCACTGATCTCGACAGCAGCATGGCCTCCCGTCACGAGCGACTCGGGAACCGTCACCTGGTCGAATTTTCCGCGGGCGTCAGCTCGTGGAGACGGGAGGTCGTCCAGCTTCTGCGTCGGCTTCGGCACCTTGCCGCGAAGACTGATATCGATCGCCACATCCGGAGGATAGCCATCTCCATGGACGGTGACCTGCTCTCCCTGGCGGGCTTCAATGGGATACAACCGGAGGTTGGCGTCAGCGGGCCGTGATGGGCAAACCTCTGCGGCTAATACGGCAGCCGCCGTTTGGGATCATGGCTGGAGTTCGAGGTTGAGTCGGCGTGTGTAGTGGGCTCGGCGGGCTCGGGCTTGATGCCGGCGTCTCCATCCTGACCAGTGCAAACGGTGGGCGAGGTCGGTGATCGGGCGGATGATGCAGGCGTTGATCAGTCGGCGGATCTCGTTGACGGTCAGCTTGATCAAGCCGTGGTCGGTGGAAGCGTCGGTCGCGGCGTCGGCGGCGCAGATCGCCAGGACGGCGAGTGCGGCCAGGGCGAGGGTGGTGAACCGGTGCCAGGAGTCCCAGCGGCGGACCTGGTGCTGGTCCAGGCCGACCTGGCCCTTGGCGGCCTGGAAGCTCTCCTCGACGGTCCAGCGGATGCCCGCGACCCGCACGAGCTGAGCGAGAGTGGCCGGCTTCGGGGTCCAGCAGCGGTAGAAGGCCAGCTCACCGGTGGTCGTGTTCTTTCGAATCAGGAGGCTGTGCCGTCCGCCGTCGTCCGGGTCGGCGTCGGTGCACACGTCGTCGAGCCAGGCCCAGTCGTAGAAGCGTGGGCCCTTGGATCCGGCCCCGGCCGAGCGGCGTTGCCATGCGGTGGCGGGCAGGTCGGCGGCCACCCGGTCGGCGCGGACGCGGGTCTTGCCGCCGTCGAGCGGCACCAGATGACTGCGGGACACCGCGAGGACATAGCCGAGTCCGCGTTCGCGCAGCAAGGCACGAAACACGCTGCTGTTGCCGTATGCCTCGTCCGCGGCGGCCCACCCCGCCGGGACACCGGCATCAAGGGCTGCGGTGATCATGTCGGCGGCCAGCTCGCACCGGGTCGCGAACCCGACCTCGTCGGGCACCCCCGCGGCGGCGCAGCGGTCACGGTCGTCGGTCCACGACACCGGCAGATACACCCGTCGATCGATCAGAGTGTGCCCGTGCCGGCTTGCGTAGGCGAGGAACACCCCGACCTGGCTGTTCTCGATCCGCCCGGCCGTGCCCGTGTACTGCCGCTGCACCCCGACGGTGTGGCTGCCCTTCTTCAGGTCTCCCGTCTCGTCCGGAACCAGGACCGCGTCCGGGTCACCGAACCGGCCCGCGACCAGAGCCCGCAGGTCATCACGAACGGCGTCGGCGTCCCACACCGCCCGGTACAACAACCGCTGCATCGCGTCCGGCCGGACGTGCCCGGCCTGCTCCGCCAACTGCCAACATGTCTTGACTTCAAGGTCAGATAGCAGACCAGAGACGAACTCTCCCGCCGCCCGCCGCGGCTCCACCCGCCCGAACCGGCCCGCGAAGCAGCCGAGCACCCCGGCCATGACCCGCTCCCACGCGGCGGGGTCTACGCTGTGGCCTGCGGCCACCGCCAGATCTGAAGTTATGTCCACAACGTACAGACGATCACGCGGTGGCCGCCTCGCGTCCACCCCACCTCAACAGCAAGATCTCAAACGGCGGCTGCCGTACTAGACCAGCGATACCCCGAAGGCCAACAGCAGCATTGACCACCAGGCCGAGCGACGCTTGGACGGCATTTATCTGCGGACGTCCGCGTCCCACGGCGCGGTGAAGGTCAGCCGGTGAAGGACCGGTCGAGGTGGTAGTGGTGCCACCAGTCCGGGCGGTGGGTGCGGATGACGCCGTCGGTGCGGGTCAGCAGAAGGTAGTTGCCTTCCTGCACCAGCGCCGCGTCCTCGTCACGACCGGCGAGGACCCGCTTGACCGCCGCCACCATGTTGGGGATCCCCTTCTCGGCGATGTCGTCGGCGCGCATGGAGAAGGTGACGGACACGTACGTCGCGGGTTCCCATTCCCAGCGGGCCTCGCCGTCGGCTTCGGCTTCCCAGTAGCCGTTCGTTCCGGCGCGGACGGTGATGGCGTAGCCGCGTTGGTCGTACAGGCGGGCGGAGAGCAGGGCAGGGTTCGAGGTGGGGCGTGGGACTTCGCCGGGGTCGGCAGCAGTCAGGGCAGCTACCTCGGCGACGGGCGGGTCACCGGCCAGGACCAGACGGAACTCCACGGCCATCAGGGGCGCCCTCTCAGTCTCGCCGGACGATCTGACGGATCGTACCGTCACGGGTGACCACCGCCAGTTCCTTCAACCCGTCGATCGGCCACTGGTCGAACTGACGCCGTAACGCCACCACGTCACCTTCCCAATCCTTGAGGTTGAGCACCACCCGCTGGGTCTGCTCATCGTCGATCTTCTCCCGGACCTGGCTCCACACGTTGCGCACCGACGTTCGGGCCTGCGGCGAGTAGCAGTCGAAGACGTGCCCTTCGATCAGATAGTCCGGGTCCTTGTCCGGGTTACCACGGTCACCGGTCCGGTCACGGGCGTCGCCGACCTGCTGTCCCGTGGGGTTCTGATGCACCCGGTAACCCTTGCCGGCGACGGTGTCGGCGCACTCGTTCTCCAATTCCAAAGCACGTCGGGTGCTGTCGTCGATCCTGGCGCCGACTCGGGTACGCGGACCCGTCGGCGTGCCGTTCTCGACCCCCGTGGCTCTTCTCCCCCACGCCGGAAGGTCGTCCTGTTGCTGCTCGGACACGACGCGAGGCGCGTCGCCGCGGGCCGTCGGCGTAGGGCTGGCCGGTGTGGGAGGACCAGCCCCGATCAGTTTCCCGACGACCCCAACCCTCGCGCCTGCCCGACGGCCGCTTCCGCAGCCTGTTGCACGGCCCCGCAGCGCTGCACCACGAGCACCAGGACCTGCTTGACGCCGTCGAGAGACTGCAGAAGCGGGCCCGGCTGCCCGCCCCGCAGCACCGTACCGACGAGTTGCCGGGCCTGATCGACATGACCGATCGTCGCAGCTGTGGCTTCACGGGCACCGGCGATCGCCTGCTGCACCTGCGCCAACCCAGAGATGGTCTCCTGCGGAGTGGCAGCCTCCCGAGGCACACTCGCGGCAGCGGTAGCCGCCTCACCCACCGTCCCAGCGGCCCCACCCAGCCCCGCCTGAACAGCGGAAATCGAGGCACGAACCCGCGCCATCCCCGCCGCGACCGCCGCGAACCCCGCACCCACAGCCCGGGCAGCGACCTGCTGAACCTGATGATCAGCCGCCGCGGTAAGACTCTGCGCCCGCTCCAGACCCGCAGTCACCGCCCGCAACTCGCCAGCGATCTCCTCCACACTCGACACGAATCAACCACCCCCAACCGAGAACCGACTCCGAACCCAGCAACCTACCCGGCAACACCACTCGCAGCGATACACCGCCATCGAACTACCCGCCACAGCCATGCCGCCTCCTCCCGCTCGCACTGGCCGAGCCAGTACGAACTTCCAGCACCGGGATGCCGACAGCGAAGGTCGGGCTCGGGGCTACATGTTGAACCAGCTCACCGGAGCCGGTCAGCTCGCGCCATCGGAGCACCACACACGGGTCCGTCCCCCCGGGGCGCAGCCAAAGTAGAGATCCGATTCGCACGCCGGCGATCTACGCTGAGGGCTGATGACTCGGGCTTGCGGGAGGGTGCATGCCTACGGCGGCGGACTATCTCGCGATCACCCCGTCCGCGGCCCGTGCCCAATGGCGCTCGATCGTCGTACGCCCATGGGCCGCCGAGGGCCGCCGGCAGGTCGCCTTCACCCCGGTGGAGACGCTGCTGTGCCTGGCCGCGAGCCTGCTGGTCGACCGCCGCCGCTATGGCGGGTCAACGGCGCACCGTGCCGAGGTGAGGTTCCCCCGATAACGCGGAGGGCGTTTTAGCAGGCTAGAGCCTGTTCGTGGGTGGTGTTCACGGGGTTCGGTGTATCGATGTTCTTTGTGTACCAGGCGGCTTCGTACTCGTCGGGTGACAGCCAGCCGAGGTCCTTCTGGATGCGTTCGCGGTTGTACCACCCGTCGATGTAGGCGAAGATCGCGTTCTCCGCTTCGTCTCGGGTACGCCACGAGGTGCGGTAGACCAGTTCGATTTTCAGGGTGCTGAAGAAGTTTTCCATCAGGGCGTTGTCGTAGGAGTCCCCGACGGAGCCCATCGAGGGCAGGATCCCGTTGTCTGCCAGGCGTTCGGAGAATTTGATCGCGGTGTAGGTCGATCCGCGGTCGCTGTGATGGATCAACTGACCGTCACGCACGTCGCGTGACCAGATCCCGTACTCGAGGGCGCCGAGGACGAGGTCGGTGTTGCACCGGTCGGAGGTTTTCCAGCCCACGATCCGGTTGGAGAACGCGTCGCGGACCGCGGCCAGCCAGAGCACACCATCACCGCAGGTGATTCGGGTCGCGTCGGCCACCCACAGCCGGTTCGGGGCGTCGGTGGTGAAGTTCCGGTTGACCAGGTCCGGTGCCGGATCGGCCTTCGGGTTCTGCTTCGTGGACCCGCCCCGCCAGCCCTTACGCAGGAAGGCTCCTTGCCGGTCGTGTTCACGCATCAGCCGCTCGATGCGCTTGCGGCCCACGCGGATGCCCCGGCGGGCGAGGGTGGCATGCACGCGCGGGCTGCCATACGTCTGCCCGGACCGGTCGTGGATGTCGACGATCTCCGACAGCAGCCCGCGGTCTTCGACCTCCCGCGGGCCGGGAGTGGCCTCGCGGGCCAGCCACCCGTAGTAGGTCGACGGGGCGATGTTCAGGACCCGGAGGACGGGCTCGACCCCGAAGCGGTCGCGCAGCTCGCTCACGAGCGTCATGACCGTCGCCGGGTCGGGTCGAGTTCCGATGCGAAAAAAGCGGACGCGGCCTTGAGGATCTCATTGGCTCGGCGCAGCTCAGCGACCTCCTTGCGGAGCCGGCGCAGTTCCTCGGCCTCGGCGGTGGTGGGCTGGTCGAAGCGCTCACCGTGATCAGCCTGGTCCTGGCGGATCCAGTTACGCAGCGCCTCGGGATGCACACCGAGTTGCTCGGCCAAGCGCTTGATCACCGGTTTGGGGTCGGACTCCCGGTAGAGCCGCACCGCACGCTGGCGCAACTCGTCCGGGTACTTACGAGGGGCGGGCACAGAAAACCTCCTGGTCAGGGCCTATCAGACCATGATCGAAAGTCTCCGAGCTATCGGGGGAACCTCAAGGAGCCGGTCCCCAGCCTGGCCCAGCTGTTCAAACGTCCCAACAGCAGCATCCTGGCAAAGATGGCCAATCTCGATGGCAGCCGCCGCAACGGCGCCCGACACGAGGTAGAGGTCGCCGCCCGCCTGCTCGGCGGTCAGGACGAGCTGGCATCCGTGTATCGGATCATCGTGCGAGCGGCCCGCGACATCGGCGTCACGGCCGAGGACCTACCCGACTTTCTGTACCTGGAGCACGACGACGCGCCGCTGATTCTGCTCGGCCAGGACGAACTGAGGACCAGCGAGATCGCCGACGCTGTCCAGACGGAGCACCCCGGCGTCACCGACCAGGTGACCGAACTGCTCCTGATCGCCGCAGCGCGTGTCGGGCAACATCGCTTCGCCCGCGACGTACTACGCAATCACGCACACCGCTGCGTGTTCTGCGGCCTGTCAGTGACCGTCGACGACCGACAGGCCCCGCGGATGCTCGTCGCCTCTCACATCAAGCCGTGGTGAGACCACTGGATCGCCTCCGCTTTCGACCCCTCACAACGCGATCAGACGGTCGAGCTGCTGGCTCGCCAACTCGGCGCAGAGGTCCGGCCGGCGATTCCACGGCAACCGGCCGCTGGCGACATCACCGCGGAGTTCGACAAGAAGATCGCCCGCTACAGACAGGCTCTCGACGAAGGAGCCAGCCCGGCGGTCGTGGCGGGCTGGATCGCCGAAGCTGAACAGCAGCGCGACAAGGCGCTGGCAAGCCGCCCCGCTGCACGCGAGTCCGACGCCATCGACTCAATGACCGCCGAGGACATCGCCTCGCTGATCGCCAAGCTGGGCAACATCGCTGCGGCGCTGAAGGAGGCAGACCCCGAAGACAAGCTCGACCTGTACCGAAGCCTACGGCTGAGGCTGACGTACTCCGCAGAAACACAAACGGTGCACGCCGAGATTGATCTTGGCGAACACCGTTGGGATTTGTTTCGTGTCCGAGGGGGGACTTGAACCCCCACGGTCCGCACCGGTGCGCAACAACCCGTACCTGTGTTCAAACCACTATGAACACCCCATCCACCATCCGACGTCACTGCAGACACCTGCCGGGCAAGGGCGGGGGTGGTGGCGATGAGCGCCTCGTCCGTGCCGCCCGTGGTTCCCAGGGTGATTCCCGGGAACACCGGCACCGGCCCAGGGCCACTGGGTAGAGCCAGACGGCCGCTTCCCCTGCCAGCCTTGAGTTCCGAGTACGCCCGAACAGCGGACACCGCCTACGCGTTGAGCGCGGTGGACAAAAGCGGCCGGATCGCCGACCGCAGCATCGTCCGAGCGCTCGGTTGGGCACCGGAAACCCGCCTGGACATTCGCGAACAGTCCGGAGTCATCCTGGTCTGCGCGGCCGCCGATGGTGTCCACCGCATCGACGACCGCGGCTACATGCTCCTGCCGTTGACGGTGCGACGCTGGTGCCGGCTCAAGGCCGGAGATCGCGTTCTGCTGGTCGCCCAGCTTTCCGCAGATGTACTGGCGGCGCATCCCCTTGCGGTGCTCGACCGGCTGCTGGCTGGCACGCACTCGGCTATGAAGAGGGGAGAGACGGCGTGAGCCAGACCGCCGCTGGGCGGCCGGAGTTGGAGGCCGCCCGCTTGATGCTAGAGCGAATGGGCATCTCCCCCGCCGATCTATTGGGGGTACAGCCGACCCGTCCCCCCGCCCCGACATTTGCCGAATACGTGCCGATCGTCGCCACAGCCGTGTCACCCGGCACCCGCCGGGCATACGGCTCCTACTGGACACGGGTGGTGCAAGCATGGGGTGACCGACGCATCGACGAGCCCCTTCCCTCCGAGATTGAGCAGTTGCGCACCCAGGTGCAGGCCAACGTGGTGACACGACGCAACAACCGCGGCGGACGATCCGCCGCAGAACATCTGGTGTCCGCGCTGCGCTGCCTGTACCGGCGAGCCGTAGCCGATGGGTACCTTGACGCGGCTGACAACCCGGCGTTGAAGGTGGACAAGCCGCGCAGGCTGCCCAGCACGCGACGAGCGATCGGCGACGCCCGCTTGGCGGAGATCAACAAGGTGGCGGCCAGCACCGGAGACGACCCAGCTCTGGACAGCTTGCTGATCCGGTTGCACACCGAGACGGCCTGCCGTCGCGGCGGGGCCCTGGCGCTGCGCCCGCGAGATCTGGACACCGACCAATGTCTGATCTTCCTGCGAGAGAAAGGCGGCGCATCTCGCTGGCAGCCGATCTCCCCAACGCTGATGCGGCACCTGCTGGCGCATCACGCCGAGAGAGGCGACGGAGACCGAAACAGCAACCTGCTGCGCTACCGCGACGGTCGGCCGCTGACCTATCGGCGCTACGACCACCTGTGGTCGCGGATCGGACAGCATCTGCGCTGGGTGCACACCCAGCAGATCAGCACCCACTGGCTACGGCACACGACCCTCACCTGGGTAGAACGTACCCATGGTCACGCCGTGGCCCGCGCTTACGCCGGACACACGGAAGGCGCCGGGAACGGCTCTACGGCCACATACGTACGGGCAACACTGCAGGAGGTCGCGATTGCCGTGGCCGATCTGACTAGTGAGGAGCATCCTCTCGCTGCGGAACCCTAGACAATGATCACCTGCGGTCTCCCTCGCCTGTGGCGAGGGAGACCAGTCGTTCTACCGCTTCCGGGCGCCGGCATACTGGCTCGGCAACCGTTGGCCACGGCGCCAGCGTCCTCGTCGCTCTGCTCCGCTCGGTGGCCACCACCAACCTGTTCGAGGTCGAACGCCGCCTGCCCGGACGATCCCGGCGTTCGCCGGCAGGCCGGCGACTCCGACCACGCCGCCGGGCACTGCGCCTACAAGCGGAGGTTCGAGGATTGGCACACAATAGTTTGGCTCACGCGGAGCAGCGTCGTAGCCACACCACCCGACGTTGGTGCCTGATAGTTTTCTCATGTTCGTAGACCAGCGGTAGTTCCCTTCGGGCCGAGGTCCGGGCACGGTGGGATGCCATCCGGGATGAATGCCTTGCCCTCCCGCTTGAGACCTACCAGCCGTGGGTCCAACGCAAGATGAACCGCCCCGAGTTCTGTGGAGACTTGCCTGCCAAGCCCAGCAAGCGTCCACCGCTGGTCATTGCGATGGTTCAGTGCTGGCAGGGGTAATGGTGCGTGGCGATATCGGGTGACAGGTTTCCGTCATTTCAGCGGGTGGCGGTTGTGTATATGGTCGAGCGCGGATTGTTGGTCACCGCGGGGAGGGCACCGGATCTGGTGGGGCGTTTCGTTGGCATCGGAATCGGCTCGTACGACCAGGGTCGTCACCGTGACCTGCCGCGGGCGGTCGGGGACGTGGACGAACTGCGGCATCTGTTGGTGGACAGCTTCACCTGCGAGGTGGTGTCCGACCCGGACGAGGGTACCGCCCGTCGACTATTGCAGGCGCTGGAGGGCGCCGTGTCCGACGGGGATCCACTGGTGCTGCTGTGGAGCGGACACGGACTCGCTGCTAGCAACGGGTTGAGGTTGTTGGCGCGCGACAGTGGACGCAGCCCCGCGGCGGGCATCGCCATGACCGACGTCGCTGGCTACTGCGCGGTGTCCGGTGCCAACCAGCTGCTGTTCATCCTCGACACCTGCTTCTCTGGAGAGGCGCTTAATGCGGCCACCGTCGCCGTCGAGGTGCTACAGCAGGTCCCACCCGAGGGGCAGCATGTGTGGGTCGGTGTGCTCACCTCGTGTCAGGCGGCAGAGACAGCCCAGGATGGTCTGTTAGGCAAGCGGTTGCGGGAGCTGTTGCACGTCGGTCCGGAACTGCCGGCCTTACAGCTGCGCTGGTCGGTGCACAACGAGTTCATTCGTGGTGACGACCTGTGCGACGCGGTGGTCAAGGAGTGGAACAGCGACCGCCAGACACCCCAGTTTCAGGGCCGCGGCAGCGCATGGTGGATGTTCCGCAACCCGCGATACGACCCTGGCGCGCCGGAGCAGGTAGTCGAGCATCTGCTGCTCGCCGCGCGAGGTGGACAGCGAGTGGACGAGCGGTCCTGGTTTACCGGCCGCACGGTGGAGGTCAACCAGGTGGTGGCCTGGGTACGGGCCGGCCAGCCTGGCGTGTACGTGGTGACCGGGTCGGCGGGTACCGGCAAGTCCGCGATCGTGGGCCGGGTGGTGAGCCTGTCCAACCCACAGGAGCGGGAACGGCTGTTGTCCGACGGACACCAGTGGAGCCACCATGACCCCGGTGAAAGCTCTGTGCACGCGCACGTGCACGCCCGCGGGCTGACCGCGGACCTGACAGCCCATCTGATCGCGGGACAGCTGGTCCGCCAAGGGGTGCTGGTGGCGCAGGAGGAGCGCCGCAACGCCGCGGAGCTGGTCGGACACCTGCAGCGGGCAGTCGAGGCGGGTACGCCACCGCCAGTGGTGGTCGTCGATGGGGTCGACGAGGCCCGCGGTGAGGCGTTCCCGCTGGCCGAGGAGCTGCTGCTGCGCCTGTCCCCGTATGCGGTCGTCGTGGTGTCCACCCGCGACCTGCCCCGCATCGGAGACGGGCCCAGGCTGGTGGCCACCCTCGCTCCCGACGGCCCGGGCCTGGATCTTGACACCGCCGACGCCCAGCAGCGCACCCGCGATGACCTTCGCGACTACATCCACGCCCGGCTGTCCGGCATCAACCCCCGCATGGACCCAATACTCGTAGCCGAACACGTCGCGGGCACAAGCGCTGGACCGCCGGCGGTCGGCAGCCGACCGTTCCTACTCGCCCGACTCGTCACCGACCAGCTACGAGCCAGGCCGGTCGACACCTCTGAGGACGGCTGGCGGGAAAAGGTTGCCGGATCCACCGAGGAAGCGTTCCACAACGACATCGCCGGCATCGACACGCCCCAGCATTGGCAACCTCAGCACGACCAGACCGCGTTGGCACGAACCCTGTTGTCCGCGCTGACGCGCGGGTATGGTGCCGGCCTGCCCGAGGAAGAATGGCTGACCATCGCGAACGCGGGCAACCGGCCGCCGGCTGGATTCGACCGCGACGACCTGACCTGGCTGCTGCACCAGCTCGGCCGCTACATCGTGCAGGACGGCGAAGCTGGTGTCGCAGTGTACCGGCTGGCACATCAAAGCCTCGCCGACCACCTCCGCCCGCCATACCGGGCAACCCACCAGACGACATTTGACCCGCAGGCACTGCCGGTGGCGGTGGCGCTGACGGGCAGGTACCGCAGCCTGCTCGACGCTGGCGTGCCCGCACAGACTCCGGGATACCTATGGCGCTACCAGTGGCGCCACGCCGCCGATGCCGGCCCGGCCGGACTGGACCTGCTGCGTGACCTGGCCGAGGTCGACCCAGCGCTGACACCGGATGTGGCGATGGCCGCCTTGACCGTCGCAGACCAGCTCCGACGGTGGGGACACCGACACGACGCGGTCGCCCCCACCGAGGAAGCCGTCACCCTCTACCGTGAGCTGTCCGCGGCCAACCCCGCCTTCCTGCTCAACCTGGCCGGCGCGTTGAACAACCTCGGCGTCCACTACAGCGAGGTCGGGCGCCGCGCCGACGCGGTCGCGCCCACCGAGGAAGCCGTCAAGCTGCGCCGCGAGCAAGCTGCAGCCAACCCCGCCTTCCTGCCCGACCTGGCCACGGCGTTGAACAACCTCGGCAACTGCTACAGCGAGGTCGGGCGCCGCGCCGACGCGGTCGCGCCCACCGAGGAAGCCGTCAAGCTGCGCCGTGAGCTGTCCGCGGCCAACCCCGCCTTCCTGCCCAACCTGGCCGGCGCGTTGAACAACCTCGGCATCCGCTACAGCGGCGTCGGGCGCCGCGCCGACGCGGTCGCGCCCACCGAGGAAGCCGTCAAGCTGCGCCGCGAGCAAGCTGCAGCCAACCCCGCCTTCCTGCCCGACCTGGCCACGGCGTTGAACAACCTCGGCGTCCGCTACAGCGGCGTCGGGCGTCACGCCGACGCGGTCGCGCCCACCGAGGAAGCCGTCACCCTCTACCGTGAGCTGTCCGCGGCCAACCCCGCCTTCCTGCCCGACCTGGCCACGGCGTTGAACAACCTCGGCGTCCGCTACAGCGGCGTCGGGCGTCACGCCGACGCGGTCGCGCCCACCGAGGAAGCCGTCACCCTCTACCGTGAGCTGTCCGCGGCCAACCCCGCCTTCCTGCCCAACCTGGCCGGCACGTTGAACAACCTCGGCAACCGCTACAGCGAGGTCGGGCGCCACGCCGACGCGGTCGCCCCCACCGAGAAAGCCGTCACCCTCTACCATGAGCTGTCCGCGGCCAACCCCGCCTTCCTGCCCGACCTGGCCACGGCGTTGAACAACCTCGGCAACCGCTACAGCGAGGTCGGGCGCCACGCCGACGCGGTCGCCCCCACCGAGAAAGCCGTCACCCTCTACCATGAGCTGTCCGCGGCCAACCCCGCCTTCCTGCCCGACCTGGCCACGGCGTTGAACAACCTCGGCAACCGCTACAGCGGCGTCGGGCGCCACGCCGACGCGGTCGCCCCCACCGAGAAAGCCGTCACCCTCTACCATGAGCTGTCCGCGGCCAACCCCGCCTTCCTGCCCGACCTGGCCGCCGCGTTGAACAACCTCGGCGTCCGCTACAGCGAGGTCGGGCGCCGCGCCGACGCGGTCGCCCCCACCGAGGAAGCCGTCACTCTGCGCCGCGAGCAAGCTGCAGCCAACCCCGCCTTCCTGCCCGACCTGGCCGCCGCGTTGAACAACCTCGGCAACCGCTACAGCGAGGTCGGGCGCCACGCCGACGCGGTCGCCCCCACCGAGGAAGCCGTCACCCTCTACCATGAGCTGTCCGCGGCCAACCCCGCCTTCCTGCCCAACCTGGCCGGCGCGTTGAACAACCTCGGCGTCCGCTACAGCGAGGTCGGGCGCCACGCCGACGCGGTCGCCCCCACCGAGGAAGCCGTCACTCTGCGCCGCGAGCAAGCTGCAGCCAACCCCGCCTTCCTGCCCAACCTGGCCGGCGCGTTGAACAACCTCGGCGTCCGCTACAGCGAGGTCGGGCGTCACGCCGACGCGGTCGCCCCCACCGAGGAAGCCGTCACTCTGCGCCGCGAGCAAGCTGCAGCCAACCCCGCCTTCCTGCCCAACCTGGCCGGCGCCTTGAACAACCTCGGCAACCGCTACATGGAGGCAGACGCCCCCGCGGCGGCGGAAGCCGCATGGCAAAGCGTCCTCGCCGCCGTCACGCCACCGCAGGCCGCCTACCTGCTGCTGACCCGGGCGAGCATGGCGGAACCACCGGACCCGGCCGCCGTGGGATGGTTGACGACGGCCCTAACGCTGGCCGGGAACGACCGGCCTCTGATCGCCGCTGTGCACGAGCAGGCACGCCGGCACCGCGCGGCCGACCCCGACCGGTTCGACACCGCTTGGACCGCACAGAACGGCACGCTGCCCGGGTGGCTGATCGTTGACGCCGGCCTCCTCGCCACCGCCCAAGCGTGGATCGACACCGCAACGTACACCGACGAACGCGACCACCTTGCCGCCCATCCCGAGCTGTTGACACCCGCCGCCGACGCCGCCGTCACCGACGCGCTCCTACCACTCGACCAGCAACACGCCGAGCGCTACAGCACGCTGCGCACCACCGCGCGGATCGAAGGCGTGGATGCGGCGTACCGGCCGCTGCTGCTGACCGTCCTCGCTCACGAATTCGCCGATGCCGACCCCGCCGCCCAAGCCGCACTGCTGGCCGACCGGCGCGACGACCTGCTCACCGACACTGTGCGCACCACCGTGGCCGGACTCGCCCAGCACGACCAAACCGGCGCGGCCACCCGCGCGAGCGCACTACTCACCCTGGCCGAAACCGGCGACGCCGAACCCGCGCTGCATGCCCTGGCCCGTCCCGACCGATTCCCCGACCTGCTCAACCGCCTCGCCCACCAGCCAGACAGCACCGCCCTCGCCCCCGCCGCCGTCCTGGCCTCGACCACCGCCAGCACCGCATCCGACGCGGCCACCGCCGGCTTCTACCTCGCCGTCGCCACCGCCACCGCAGGCGACCTCGACCAAGCGCTGACCATCCTGACCCACGCGCGCCGGCTCGACCCCGACCAGACCGTCGCGTGGATCACCCGGCTCGCGGACATCGGACAGCACCACCCCGCAGTCCTACCCCTGATCCCCCCGCTCACCGAGCCACCCGCCGACCCGCCCGGAGCAACATCATGACCACCCCGACCGACCTCATCGTCGTCCTACCCGGCATCCTCGGCAGCACCCTGCTCCACCACAACCACCTTGTCTGGGCGCCATCGGCCGGCTCGGCTCTCCGAGCGATCGCCACCTTCGGCCGCTCCATCCATCAGCTGCGGCTACCCGACGACATCGGCGACAACCATCCCGACGACGGGGTCCAACCCGCTGGCCTCATGCCAGACCTGCACGTCCTGCCAGGCATCTGGACCCCGGTCAAAGGCTACGACCGGCTCCTGGCCCGGCTCCGCTCCCTCGGCTACCGCGAACCGGTCAACCACCCCGACGCCCCACCCGGCAACATGCTCCCCGTCGCCTACGACTGGCGACTATCCAACCGCTACAACGGGCAACGCCTCGCCAGCATCATCGAACCCGCCCTGGAACGCTGGCGCGCCCAAGGCGGCCCCTACGCCGACGCCCAGGTCAGCTTTGTTTGCCATTCCATGGGCGGCCTCGTCGCCCGCTGGTACGTCGAACAGTGCGGCGGTGCCGAGATCACCCGCAAACTCATCACCCTCGGCACCCCCTACCGCGGCGCCGTCAAAGCCCTCGAACAACTCGTGAACGGCGCCCACAAGGGCCTCGGACGGCTCAGCATCGATCTGACCGACCTCATTCGCAGCCTGCCGTCGATGTACCAACTTCTCCCCGAATACGCCTGCATCGAACACGGCACCGACCTCGCCAAGACCACCGAAGCCAGCATTCCCGAACTCGACCGCGACAAGGTCAACGACGGGATGTGCTTCCACACCCAACTCATCGACGCTGAAACTGCCCGCCCAGCCAGCCTCACCACAACCCACGCTATCGTCGGTATCCACCAACCCACCGCAACCATCGGCCACCTCACCAACGGCCGCGTTGAACTCGTCAACACCTACCGGCATGAAGACCTCTACGGCGACGCCACCGTGCCCATTGTTGCCGCCTGCCGATCGGACGTCCCCATGGACAGCCCACTGCTGCGCCGTATCGCCGACAGGCACGGAAACCTGCAACGCAACACTGCAGCGCTCGATGAGCTCGACGGCATCCTCACCGCACGCCCAGTCATCATACGAGCCCCAGACGCCGTTGAACTGCAGGTCGACGTACCGGAACTCATCTTCGCCGGCGAAGACCTTCACATCAAAGCCACCACAGTAGACCGCAGTCGACAACCCATCCGTATCACCATCACCGACGAAGCCGGCCACATGATCGACTCCCGCACACCCAAGCCAACCAGCGGGACCATCACCAGCACAATCCAGGACCTCCCACCCGGCGCCTACAACATCGACGTGACAGGACTGCTACCAAGCTCCCCGATTTCGCCCGTCAGCACCGACGTCATGATCTGGGGCTGAACCCAGCCGCCGTCATCCCACCACGTCCCCGCTCGGACACCACAGGTGCCCAGTTGTCCATCCCCTGGAAACGCGTAGGGCTCCGTTATTCGGTTCAAGCTCCAGAGCTCGCGCCGTTGATCGTTCGTAGTCGATGGGTGAGCGGCCGTCGCAGACGGAGTGCCGGCGACGCCAGTTGTAGAAGTCGGTAAGCCAGTTAGCGATCTTGATTCGGGCCTCGGCGCGGGTGCAGAACGGCCGACGGTGCACGTACTCGAGATGTGGAGAAGGTGGCCTCGGCGACGGCGTTGTCGAGGCACGACCCGACTCGCCCCATCGACTGGCGTACTCGCCACCGGGCGCATGCCTCGGCGAACTCCGCGGAGGTGCCCTACCGCAGTCGCTGTGAAAGATCACCCCGGCGACGTCGCCGCTGCGGGTGACCGCGGGCTCAAGCCGCGCTACAGAGCCCTCCACGTTTCCGAGGGCAATTTCGGTCGCACCTACCTCTGTACTCGAACTTGTAGGCCGACAACGGGCCCTGTCCTGAGGCGACGGTGGTGGAGGCGAAGTTCGTTGTTTGGCCTGCTCGGGGCCGTCCCCATGGATCATGATGACCGCAGCGTTGGTGGTAGGCATTTCTATGCCAACAGGCCCGATCATCGCACCGCGACCTGGGATATCACCGCGACCCGTTACTCAATGTCGCCAGGTGGGCTTGTCAAGGTGGCGAGGCGGACCCTTGGCGAATCGTGGATGCTGGTGCCGGAGATGGCCAGAGGGTGCGACTCCCCGGTGAGTCCGGCGAGAGCGGTGGCGATTTCTTGGATTTCTGCCCGTACGTAGGTCATTGTTGTGCTGGCGTCGTTGCTGCCGGCGTGTCCGGCGTAGGCGCGGGCTACCGCGTAGCTGAAGGTGCGTTCGACCCAGGTAAGGGTGGTGTGGCGCAGCCAGTGGGTGCTGACCTGCTGCGCCGCAACCCAGGGCAGGTGAGCGCCGATGCGCTGCCACAGATGGTCGTAACGGCGGTAGGTCAACGGTCGGCCGTTTCGGTAGCGCAGCAGACTTCCGTTGCGGTCATCATCGCCACGTTCGGCGTGGTGTGCCAGCAGGTGCTGCATCAGGGTCGGTGAGACCGGTTGCCAGCGGGAGGCGCCGCCCTTTTCGCGTAGATAGATGAGACACTGGTCTGGATCCAGGTCTCGTGGACGCAGCGCCAGAGCGCCGCCGCGTCGGCAGGCGGTTTCCAGATGCAGTCGGATCAGCAGGCCGTCCAGGTGCGGGTCGTTGCCGGTGGTTGTGGCGATGTGGATGATCGCGGCCAGTTGTGCCTCGGGGAGAGCGCGGCGGGTGCTGGCCAGCCGGCGGGGTTTGGCCACCTTGGCGGCGGGGTTGTCGGCTTCCCGGATCAGCCCGTCCATGACCGCGTGCCGGTAGATGCAGCGCATGGCGGCGATGAGGTGTTCGGCCGCGGTACGGCCACCGCGCGTGTTGCGGCGCACGACCACATCGCTGCGGATGCCCTCGGCCAGCCGTTTGATCTCTAGGGGCGTCGGCTCGGTAATTCGCCGTTTGCCCCAGTGGTGGCAGACACGTCGCCAGTACGAGCCGTAGACCCGGCGGGTACCGGGTGAGACCGCCTCGGCAACTTGGCCGACGTACTCCTCGAACGTCGGCACCACGACCGACGCTGCCGTCGTCTCGGTGAGCAGTTGTTCAGGGGTGATACCCAGTTGCTTGAGCAGACTCCGCAGTGTCTCCAGCTGTGCGTGGCGATGATCCATCGGCGTGGTCATCGTCGCGCCTGGCTGTCCTCTGGCTGGCGGTAGCGGACAACCATGGCGTCCACTGCGGCCATCGGAATCACCAGCAGTTCGTTGCGCTGCCGGTTCGCGGTGACCAGCACCCGGTCTCCGGCGAGGATCCCACATCTGCGGCGCACGGAGAGCGGAAGCCGCAGATGGCCACGCCGGTCGACTCGGCCGCTGCCACTGGTGCGGGCGACGACAATCAGGCCAGGTTCATTCACGAACGCCACCGCCTGCCCTGCGGGCCAACCCATGAACGCAAGTACGGACCGATCGGCAAGCCGCCCATCGCGGTCGACTGGCGTGACGACGCAGCGGACGTCAGTTCCGCGCGCAGTGTCCACGAGCGCTGGAATCGGCATCGCCGGTGACGGTTGTAGGTATTCGCCGGCGGATGCCTGCACGAACCGACCTACGCCAACAGCGTTCCGCGCATGCGGCAGTGGTTCGTGCAGTACGAGACCTCTGTCCAGCGGCGCACCGTCCGGTCCAGTCACGGCCTCCCCCTTCAACGACCCTCGGGCCGGAAGGGTTCTCGTGTCTGTGATGCCATCGGGCCGCGTGCCGTTGTGTGTGGACTGAGAGCGGGCGGTCACGGATGCCTGCCGGGCTGTCGCGGCGTATCGATTCGGTCGAGGGCTATGTCGTGGTAGTCAGCGTTGATGTCGATGCCGATGTATGTACGACCGAGTTGCAATGCGGCGAGGCCGGTGGTGCCGGCGCCGCTGAACGGGTCGAGGGTGACGCCGCCGGGCGGAGAGCCGGCGATGATGGCGCGTAGGGGTATGTCGATCGGGTAGAGGGCGAAGTGCGCTTCCCGGAAGGGACGGGTGGGGATCGACCAGACTGATCCCGGGTTCTTGCCTCGGGGGTGGTGGCTGCGGTGGGTGCGGCCGTTGGCGAGGAGGTTGTTGCGGGCCGTGTTGCTGCGGTGGGCGGCGGGGTCGGTGACGTACTTGGGCTGGTTCGCGCCGTAGGGCGTGACGCCTCTCCGACGGGCGGTGGCCCCGATGCCGCCCTGGGTTCCTTTGCGGCGGCCGCCGATGATCCTGGTTCCGTCCAGCGCCTCGGGCCGCGATAGAGGGACGCGGATGGCGTCGAGGTCGAAGTAGTAGAAGCGTGATCGGGCCAGGATGAAGATGTACTCGTGGGAGCAGGATGGCCGGTCTCGTACGCTTGCTGGGATTGCGTTGGGTTTGTGCCAGACGACGGCTTGGCGAAGGATCCACTGCCGGGTGTCTTGGAGCGCGAGAGCGACCCTCCATGGGATGCCGATCAAGTTTTTGGCGGGGAGGATGTCCTGGGTGCGGGGGCGGATGAGTCCGGGTTGGGTGGTGTCGGGGCTGCGGTAGCCGGAGTAGGTGCCGCTTTGGGGTGCGCCGCCGGAGTTGAGGCTGTACGAGTCGCCGAGGATCAGCCAGAGTGTGCCGGTGGGTTTGAGGACCCGGTGGACGTGCCCGAAGACGTTGACCATCGTGTTGACGTAGTCGTGGGGCGTGGGTTCGAGTCCGTACTGGCCGGGCTGGCGGTAGTCCCGCAGTCCGTAGTAGGGCGGGCTGGTGACCACGATGTCGACGCTTGCCGCGGGCAGGGTCGCGAGGACCTGCTGGGCGTCGCCGGTGTAGAGGGTGACCTTCTCGTCTCGGTGGTACAGGAGCCGGTCGGACGGTGCGGTGTGGTGGCTGCTCATCCGGCCTCCCCCCGCCGTCGTGGCCGGCGCCGCCTTCGGGGTTCGCGAGTCCAGTCGGGGGTGGCCACCTGCCAGCGGGTCCGGGCGATGTTGTCGGCGCCGCGCGACGTTCGGGGTCGGCTCGGCCGGTCCCAGCAGGGGGTGGCGGGCAGGTCGGCCACGGCGGTCCAGCCGGCGGCGCGGAGGCTGGTGCCGGGTTCGTCGGCGCGGGTGTAGGTGATCATCCGCTGGTAGCCCATGTGTCGGGCGACGCGCCAGGCGGCGGCCAGCAGGACGGAGCAGGCGTTGCGGGATCCGTCGGTGGCCAGGCGGGTGATCTCGGCGGTGAGCCCGTCGTCGAGGTGACGGGCGAGCGGTCGGCCGACCACCGCGACCCCGAGCAGGTCGGCGGCGTGGTTGGTCAGGCCGAGGGAGAACGTGTGGCCCTGCGGTGCGGTGAGGTGCTGGTGGTGGGTGGCGAGGAAGTCTCTGGCCTGCCGGTAGCTGATCGGGCGCACGCGGGGGAGGCCCGGACGGCGGTGCGGGCTGGCCATCACGGGCGCACTCCGTGTTGGTCGGGTGCCACCAGGTCTGCGGACGGCTGGTGCCGAAAGACGTAGATGTCCTCGTAGGCGCTCGTGTGAGAGGGAAAGCCGTCCCACCGCAAGGCGGCCGTTGCGGACGGGCTGGCGGGCGACGTGGGGACGAATCGGCCGTCGTGGGCGTCGGCGAGCACGCCGATGGTGTGCTCGATGAGCGTCAGACCAGCTCCGGCGCCGGCGGCGGGGATCGCGTCCGGCGCTTCGACGGCCGGGTGGTTGGGGTGGCAGCGGAGGGTGACCACGACGGTGGCGTCCGGTCGCAGCAGCGGCAGACAGCCGGTGAGTACAGCGGTCATGCCGGCGGCGAGGTCGACACGGCGGCTGCGGTTCGCGACACGGCCCTGGAGGGGGCGTCCGTGCGGCGGTGAGGTCACCACCAGCGCGACACGTCCCCGCAGCGCCGACGGCAGCACGTCCGGAAGGTGGGTCGCGTCGCCGGCCAGGACTGTGCCCTGCCCGGTTCCGCCGGCGCGGTTCGCGCGGTGCAGGTTCGCCTGGGCCAGCCGCACCCAGTCCGGCTCGTACTCGACCCCGATCGTGTCGCGACCCGCCGCCACCGCTTCAATCAGCGTGGTGCCGACACCGGCCAGGGGGTCGAGGACCAGGTCTCCAGGCTGGCTGTACCGGATGATCGCGGCGGCGGCGAGGTCCGGCCACATCCGTTGCGGATGCGCCGCCGAGCCGTGGACGTACTTGCCGCGCCGTTGGGCGGTGACCGGGCGTTGCCCGAGCAGCCACACCGACCGCTGCGGCACCGACATGCACGAGGAGCGGCGTTGTGTGTCAGTCACGGCGGCCCCCCGCCACGACGAACACGAGGACATCGACGCGCACCGGGCGTCCGGTCGCCGTATCCCCGGAGGTGGTGTCGTCCTCCGACGCAGTGTCGCCGCCGGTAACAGCGGTGGGGACGGTGATCACGATGATGCGTCGCAGGTAGCGCATGCCGCCGGAGCGGGCTTCGGGGATCAACCGGCCAGTCTGTTCGGGGTAGCTGCCGCCGTCCTGGGTCGGGTCGACGATGAGCACGGCGAAGCCGTCAGGGGTGACCACCAGCCGGAATGCACGAAACAGATCCGCCACAGCCTCGACCGCAGGGTGCGGTCGAGGCCACCGCAGCACGACCAGGTCCACCTGGACGGCGTCGATGTCGGCGAGGTCGGCGGGCTGAGTCACGGGCAGGTACAGGCGGCCGGTCGCCGCGGCGGCTTCCCACAGGCCGGGGTCGCCGTCGAAGTCGACCACGGCCGCGCCGCGGCGGCTATAGGTGACGACGAGCCGCCGCGCCAGCCGCTGGTGGATCGGCTCCTCGTTGTCGCCGTCCGTGCCGATGGCACGCCAGATCGAGATCGGAACCGGCGGACCGGCAGCGAGGTCCACCCGGAGGTAGTCGCGGTACGCGACCCCATCGGGCGGGGGCGCGTCGCGACTCGCTTGTTCGCCGCGTTGCGGCTGAGGCGGCTCGCCGGAGTGTGCGGGTGTTGCGAAGGGTTCGGTCATCGGCGGGTGGCTTCCACCGGCTGGCCCGTGCTCACGACTCCCAATAGGGCGACCGGGCACGGATTCGCGGTGGCCCGCCCGGCTCTCCCGACCAACAGCACCGAACAGCGACGCGGGCCGACAGGACCGTTGGCCAACCGGCCGCCAGTTGGTCAGCCGCTCAACCCAACATCTTGCCCAGAGTCCGGGCTGGTTCAGCCCAACAGCGGCCTGGCACCACCCAACGACGCGAGACAAGCCGCCCAACAGGCGATGCCCCGCCCCGCGTTAGACATTCAGCGATCTGGAGGGTCGGCTCTGCCGGCGACACCGCTAGCTGGCAGACACCGAGCGCCGGGCGCTCGCTCTATCGGGTCGGCCGTCTGCACCCGGCGAGGCAGCAAGAAACCCTGCCGCTGCTGCTGTTGGCCAGAAATTTGGCCAACAGCAGCCAACAGGGCCTTGAGCTGCGCCAACAGCCGACGCTGTCCACGCGATTGAACTTCGGCACGTCGTGACCTGCGCCGGACCGTCGGGCGATCAAGGCCCCGACCTGCACCCAACATGCCCGTACCCGGCCGCACCCACCGCTCACGGTCTATCGGCGTACTCCGATTGCTGTTGGGTGGGTGTGAGTGGATGAGCCGGGCCGTGCCAGTCGGTACGGCGCTTCGGAGCCCCCGGGAGAGGTTCATGCCGTCCACCTCCAGCCGCCTGTCGCCGCTCGACGCCCACCAACGCGCCTTCGATCTCCTCATCCGCCGGCCCGTACCGATCGCCTTCGACGGACGCGACATCCCCGGCTGCCCGCAGCGACTCATGGCCCTCGACGAGCTGAAGGCCTTCCTGCTGAACCGCGACACCGCACCGCAGATCCGCGACACGGTGTGGCGGGAGCTGGTCGTACGGGCCCGCCGTGACGGCGCCGGCTGGGGCATCGGCGCGATCGGCATCGCCATCCCTGGCCTACGCAAGCGAGCCGGCAACATCGCCCGCGGCTTCCTCGGCGACGTCGAGGACATCGACGCGGAAATGCTCAAGACCTTCTGGGAACAGCTACTGGAACGCGTCGACGCCAACCAACGCCGCGTACTGGGGCGCATGCTCGACGCCGCCGAACGTGCCGGACTCAAGATTCGCTACGCTGACGTTACCACCGACCCGCTCGACAGCGAACCCGCCGGTCCCCGCACACCACTACAGCCGTGGGACCACCCCGACTTCGTCCTCGCACGAGCTGTCGCCATCGGAGTGATCGACGCCGACGACGCGAACATCATCGCCGAAACCCGACTCGAAGGCGTCACTGTCCAGGTCGCCGCTGCCCGCCGCGGCATCCAAGGCCAACTCGCCTCACACTGGCGCGACCAAGCCGAAAAACGCCTGATCAGCGCCATCCGCAAGGGCGAACTCGCCCACGTGCGGCTACGGCCACGCCCCGCCAGGCTCATCCATCGGACTACGCTGATGTGCTGGTCCGGCGAATAGACCCGCCCGGGAATGCGGAACGAGGCCCTCTCGATGGTGATGTCGTCCAGAGCGGCAACGGCCGAGCCATGCTGCCGTCCGCGGCCATCGAACGAGCCACATCCCCGGCGGACCATGCCTGAAGTGGTCACCTAACCGTCGTCGTCGGACAGACCCGCCGCCCGGTGCCGCCGGTGCTCGCGGAAGTCGGTCACCTCGGCGGCAGGTACGACGTGTAGCAGCCCGCACTGGCGGTCCACAGCGATGTGGTGGCTGTCGAGGCGCATGGTCTCGGTCCGCTCGTTCCCGCACCTGTCGCAGAGCATCCGGGCTCCCTTGTTACTCACGTCGACGAGGTGGCCGACGACACGGGTCATCGGCCGCGCCGTGATCACCTCCGCGAGGTCGGTGTCGATGGTCAGGTCGAAGTCACACTTCGGGCAGACGTACTGGAAGATCTTCTTCTGAGTCGTGATCTCGAACGGATGGCGGCAGTGACTGCATTCGGCCAGACACTCGACCAGCTCCGCCGGGCGCTCCGTCAGGGGAGTGAGCAACTGCGCGTGCGCGTCCCGCTTGCCGCAGTCCGGCTCCACCGGGTTGAGCAGCTTCTTCCGTACCTCCTGCCAAGCCGGCTCGTCGCTCGGGCAGCTGGTGAGCCGCTGCTCCGCGAGGTGTGCCAACCACTCCCGCTGGGGGTCCGGACAAACGTCCCAGAGCCGTATCCACAGCCTCGGTGCGTGCCCGCCGTCCTCGTCGTCCATCAGCAGCCGCTGAGAGACCGCCCAGGTCCGCTCGCTGGGGGCCACGGAGACAAGCCTCCGCCACAGTATGTGCCAGGTGTCCGTGTGATCGAGCTGTTCCATGATCCGGCACACCTTCTCCGCCTGCTCCCGCTGCGTACGCAGGTGATCCTCCAGGTCGTTCGCCAGGCTGTAGCGGCGACCGAGGGGTGCTTGGCTCTGCACGACTGCGCGCAGCACCTCGGCGTCGGGATCTCGGAGGACCAGGCTCAGTGCGATGGGTCGCCAGGCGGCGACTCCGCCACTGCGTCCCAGCCAGTCGACCACGTCCCGCCGGAACGACGGGTCGTCCAGCAGGTGGGCGCAGGGACCGTCGTTCTCGATCGCGGCGCGCCAGAGAGGTCCCGCCGCGAAGTTTCCGGCCGCCGCCGTCGCGAACCAGTGGCGCACCACGGCTGCCAGCTGCGCCGGGTCGAACTGGTCGGCGGTTACGTAGAACACCCGCAGCCAGTACCGCTTGTCGACGCGTTCGAGCAGCCACGGCAGGGCCAGCGCGGAGCGCTGTTCGGTGGTGAGGACGGATTGTGCGGCCAGGAAGACGCGCGTCCAACCGGGTCGGGGTACGGCCAGCCATTCGACGAGGTAGGCGACCTTCTGCTGGCGGAGGTCCATCGAGGTGCCAGCGCTCAGGCACGCGGCCAACACCTGGGCTGCGGTGCCCTCGTCGGGATGCGCCCGGACCCAGTCGAGCAGGACACCGACGACCGGATCGACGTCGCCGGATGGCGTCGCGCGCAGGATCGAGCCGGCTAGTGCCTTGACCACGAAGGTTCGCGGTGTTGGGTCAGGCTGCGAGGGCGGCGGGTTGGCCCCAGCGTTGTTGGCGTTCGCTGCGGATGCGGGCTCGTTCGCGGCGTTGGGCGGCCAGGACGTCGGGGTGGCGGGCGTTGGCGTTGCGCCAGCGCAGGTAGGTCTGCAGCTTTCGAGTCAGCGCCGGGTGGTTCGGGTGGTTGGAGCCGGCGATGACGAAGGTGCGTAGCGGCCCGAACTGGGCTTCGATCGGGTTGGCCCAGGAGGCGTAGGTCGGGGTGAAGCAGAGCTCGACCTTGTTGCGGGCCGCCCATGCCCGGATCTTGCGGCCTTTGTGCGCGGACAGGTTGTCCAGGATGACGTAGATCGGTGCCCCGTCCGGGCGGGCGGCGCGGATCGACGTGAGTGCGGCCAGGGTGTTCGCGGCGCTCTTGCGGCGCCGGACGACACCCCAGAGCTGGTCGTCGCCGACGGAGTAGCAGCCGTGGAACTGCCGGACGCCGTGCAGCTTGTGGTAGTTCGCGGGCAGCCGGTGCGGATGGCCTGCGGGTGCCCACCCGGCGCCGGGCTGGGGGCGGATCACGAGGGGTCCGAACTCGTCGAAGGCGAACACCCGTTGTGGGAAGTGGGTGCTGACGTACTCGATCCGGGCGAGTTTGGCATCGCGCTGCGGGTCGGTGGACTCCTTCCACGTCTTGGTCCGCTGGAAGGTGATCCGGTGCCGGCGCAGGATCTGCCGCAACCGTTCCCGCCCGATCCGGACCCGGCGGGTGGCATGCAGGCGCAGGTGGTCGGCGAGCTTGCGGATGCTCCACCGGGTGAACGGCCGCCCCAGCTTCTCGGGGCGGGTGTTGGCCGTCTCGACGATGAACTGCTCTTCGTCGCTACTGATCTGGCGGGGACGGCCACCCGCCCACTGAGGGTCCAGGCTGGCCATCCCCATCTCGTTGAACCGGTGAATGATCTGCCGGATCGTGTCCTCATCGGCTTGGACCAAGCGGGCGATCGCCGGCACCGTGTTCCCACCGGCCGAGGCGAGCACGACCATCGCCCGCCGTAGTCGGATCGGAGAACCGGTTCCCCGGCGGGTGATTCTGAGCAGCTGCTGACCTTCCTGGTCACTCAGCCGCCGCACGCGTACAAGATCTGCCACCGCCACAGCCTGACCCGCACAACGCCGCCCGCCCGACAGGCCGCGCGGCGTGTCAACCAACACCGTGAACGTTCGTGGTCACGGCACTAGCAGCCCCCAGGCGTGGGCCAGCTCGGGTCGCCGCCGCAGCCATGCGTACGCCTCACGGACCGCCGTCGGCTGCTCCTGCTCCGTGCTGACCCGGATCGTCCAGTAACGCACGTAAGCCGTGCCGCTGTCCTCCTCACCGGCGGCGGCGAGGAAGCCGGCGCCAAGTTCCCGCAGCCGGCTGTCCGGCGTTCCCACCCCGGTGCACAGGTGTTGGTAGACCCAGGGCCAGGCTGGGCTGTTTCGCCGTGCCTCCAGCCAGGATTCGGCAGCCGCGCGCACCTGCGCATCCCGTACCCATGCAGCCGGGAGCACGGTGAACAGCCTCGACCAGGCCGGGCCGTCGGCCGACAGCATGCCACGCAGCCGCTCCTCCAGCTGGGGATCGACGTCGAGGCACTGTTCCAGGTGGGTCTGCAGCAGCCTCCGGTGATCGTCGTCCTTCACCCACTGCCAGTCCAGCCAGTGAGCGATGGCGGATCCGGCGGTGCGTTCCGCCGGGAACTCGCCGACCCAGGCCTCGAGCGCCGGTCTCAGCGCGGGCGGGACCGGATGCCGCAGGATCTCCGCCCAGACCGTCCCGTCGTCGAGACGGGGTCCGGCCCGCAGCCACGAGGTGACCACGCGCTCGTGGATTGAGATCGCCGCCAGCGGGTTGGAGCTCCGCGGTCGCCTGCGGTCACGCAGGTACAGGGCCTTGACCAGTGGCGCCAGGGACGCGTCGGCGGTGAGTTCGCCGCGGACCAGGCGGTGCGCGAGCCGCACCAGCGGACCGTCCGTGAGGCCGGTCGACAGCGCCTCGGTGAGCAGCGTGATCGCCGCCGGGTGCCGCGCCGCCGCGGATTCCACCACCCGCGCGACGAGCGGGTCGGTGTCGGGCCGGCGCGACCGCCGTACGAGTGGGAGGGCCAATGTCACCCAGGCCGCCCACTCCGGGTGGTGCCGTACGTACTCCCACACCTTGCGGTCGATACCGGTGTTGCGGAGTTCGACGAGTGCGCGGACCAACTCGTCCGTGCCCGTGCCCGTGGCCGGCCGGTGGCGCAAACGCGTGAGGGCGTGCTCCCGCGGGCGCCACCGTGTCGAGCTGGAGAGCTGGCACTGGTGCTCGATGCGGACCCATTCCGCCAGCACCGGGTCGGCGAGCTCTGGGGGCTCCGCGCCGAGCCGCTCGACGACCTCCACCAGTGCGGCGCGTATATCCCGGACGAGCTCCTGCCCGTCCCGCCCGCTCCGGCCGGTTTCCTCGCCCGCGGTGGCGACTCGGCCGGTGGCGGTCTGGATGGCCCGAAGCAGTGGCACGGCCGCCCAGCCGCGGGGGACCGCCTCGTGCGCGTCCAGCAGGGCGTCGCGCAGGTGCGCGCTGCGCTCCGCGTCGGAGGCACCCCAGTGTTCGTACATCTGCCGGGCGATCTCGGGGTGGCCGATCCAGTAGCCCGGTCGCCCGCCCCGGTCGGACAGGTGGATGTGTTCGTCGTCCTGGTAGGGGCGGAGGGCGTCGTTGAGTGCGGCGAGGTCGACCGCCTCTCGCGGGTAGCCCACGTCGAGCCGGTTGACCGCGAGCAGACGCGGGAAGAAATCGCTGAGTTCCGGCTGTCCCTGCCGGTCGATCCGGCTGCGGAACCGCCGTGTGTACGGCTTGATGCCCTCGCGGTTGCGCCACTCGTGAAACAGCAGCGCCGGCGGCGTCCGGGAACGCGGGAAGCCGCTCCCGTGCTCCGGGATGGAGGGAGGTTCCTCGCCGGTGCGTTCGGTGAACCATCTGCGGAGCGCCGAGATGTATTCCGGCCGGTACGGGTCCAGCCGGACTTCGCCGACAAGGGCCTCTTCGTCGTAGGTCCGGGCGAACTCGGCGCGCTGCTCGGAGGGGGCACAGCAGACGAAGATCGGCGATCCGGTGCTGGACATCGTTGGGCGCTGGTCGGCTAGCGTCTGGAACGCCTGCGGCCACGTGGAGTAGCCGTTCCTGTCGGCCCAGGGGTCGTTCTCGGTCCAGGACAGGGGATCGTCCACGCCGATGACGACGTGTCGGTGTCCGGCGATCTGGGCGGCCCAGCCGGCGGCGTCGCTCAGTCGCCCACGGCGGCGGGGCAGCAGTACCGATACGCCGGTTCGGGTGTTGAGCCGGGCCAGCAGTTGCAGCAGCAGGATGCTTTTGCCCGCCCCGGACGGGCCGGTGATCCAGAACATGGGTACCCGCAGGTCGCGCAGCCGCTTCGGGTCGAGCATCGTCTGCTCGTACCATGACCAGTACGCCCGCTCGATTGTGTCGAGTGCGTTGGTCTCGGCGAAGAACCCTCCCCGCAGATGCTCGAGCGTAGGCTGATCGTTGACCAGGTAGCCCTGCTTCAACGGGCGCACGCGGTCCGGCGGCCGGTCCGCTGCGGTCAGCGCCTTCGCGGCGGCTTTGCCGGGAAGCAGGTGCCGCTCCAGCTGTTTCAGCAGTTCGGCGGCCTCCGGTCCCTGCTGAAACAGCCGCCGGACGAGCCCTCGGGTGGCCTCGGTCGGGCGGTCCGATCCCGCCTGGCCCAGCCTCGCGATCAGCTCGCCGACCGGGTCGTCTCCTTCGTGAACTGGCGGGTTCAAGCACCGGACCAGGTCGCGCAGGGCCTCGTCGTCGCGTGCCTCGTCGTTCCCGCTCTCGTCGTCGCGGTGCCGGTGGGCGCCTTCGTCGTCACTCGGCTCGGCCGTCCGCTCGTGCAGCCACCGGTCGACCTCAGTCGCGAAGTCGTCCAGCGTGGTGCCGGGAGCCTCGATCCGGTAGCGGGGCCGCCGCACGTGCCGCGGCAGGGTGAGCGCCGTCGCGTGCACCCGGGCGAGCTGGTCCAGCATCGACCTGAGCGTGTCGGCGGTCAGCGGGCTGGGCGTGGCCAGCCGGTACACGGGATGCTGGTCGGCGGACCGATACCACTGCCGCCCGATCCGCTCAGCCAACCAGTCCGTGTCCGACGTCTCCTCGTCGGTGAACGCCTCAGCCAGCACCTCGTACGCCTGCACCGCGGTGTGCTCGGGCCGGCGGAGCGTGTCGGGTAGGTCGTCGTTGTCGTCCAGCGCCTCGAACAGCTGCCGCAGCTCCTCCCACCACGGCATGGACGCCCCGGCCAGGCCGAAGCGGTTGAGAATGTCGACGAGCGGCACCGCGTACAGCGCGTCACTCGCCCGCGGAACCAGCGAATCGTGGTCTTTGATCCACTCTTCGGCCTGCTCGATCAGCATGCCCACGACGGCGCCGTCCACCCGAACCGCTGCGCCCGAGTATCCGCCGTAGGCGCCTAGACGCGGGTTGACCTCGAGCTGGAGGGTCTGCATCTCGTACCCGAAGCTGTTCTTCACCGGGCGGTTCCCGTGAATCGAACCGGTCAACAGCGGCGAATCGGGCTCCGGGCGAGCCTCCACCCGCCATCGGGCGATAGGCGGAAGCCTGTCGGGGGCGCAGGGGCGGCTGGCGGAAGTCTGGTGATCGGAAATCACATGTGCCAGGGTCAACACCGCTGTGTCGATCTCGGGCGCGGTCCGGATCTCCGCGACGGTGACCTGCGCGCCCCCCTCGGGGCGAAACGCCAGCCCGGTGGGCGGGGTATTCCCGATCACATGGGCGGCGGTGAGGACGGTGCGGGAGTCCAAGAGGAAGGCGCTGCCCACGTTCCTGCCACCGCGGACGATCTGGCCGTCGGTCATTTCCGGGTGAACGTGACCGTGACCTCGAAGGTGGCCTCCGCGCCGGCTCGGGACAGCACCACCCCGGCGTCGGCGGTGAGGGTCACGCCGAACGTGGCCGACAGCTCACTCACCTGCCAGTGCTGGCGCTCCGGCAACTGGTCCAGGTCGGCGCTGACTGCCCGCGCGCCGGCCAGCATGCCAGCCCGCAGCTCTGCGATCCGGTCCTGGAGCTTGTCGACCACGCTCGCCCGGCCGATCGCCCGGCCGGCGGTGACATCGACGACCCGGACGAGTACGTCCGCCGAGTCGGAGAATTCGGGCATCGCGCGTCCCCTTGGTTGACAAGAGCCATCAGCGTAGCGATCGCCTGCCGGTCGAAAGTGGAGCTGTCGGGTCCTCGACAGCGGCGAACCGGATCGAGCTCGGCGCGCCGACGCCGTAGCCTGCCTTTCGGGTTGCGCACGTTAACCGTCACGGCAGGCAGGCCGCAGGCATGACGCGAGCCGCCTGCGATGCACGGCGGGCGTACCTGCCGTACTGCCTTGTTCGGGTCAGTCTGGTTCGGGCATCAGGCCCTGCGCGCGGAGTTGTTCGACCTGGCTGGCTGGCGGTGGTAGCGGGTCGTGGTCTGAGGGGCGGGGTCCTTCCGGACCGTCGGGGCCGTACCGGATGAAGGTTTCGACCCGGGTCACCCGGCACGGCACACCGCCCACCTCGAAGTCGTCGGTGCGTGGCGGACGGTGCGCCGCGCGGGCGTGCGCGTAAGCCGCCATGAACTCTTCGATCGGGGTGTTGGCGTCGCGTGGAATGTCGGCGATGGCGAAGGACTCCGCGTCCCGGGCGCCCTGCGGCGTCGGGTACGTGGTGAACGACCGGGACCGCCACTTGCCGTCGACGTGCTCCCCGACGGTGAAGCCGACCGGGAGCAGCACCACGTTCGGGTGTGTCACCAGCGCCCGGCAAGAGTCGGCGTACACGTCGTCGGGGACGGATGTCGCCGGGTAGGTGGCCGAGACCAGTTCCATCCGTACGAGGGCGTCGGTGAGCCCGGTGCCGGCGGCCGGGTCGATGGCGAATCCGTTCATCGGCGAGGTGGTCCGTTCCGCCTTGCCCGGCGGGTACGGGTCGGCGTCGGTGGGCCGGGGCGGCTCGGGTCCGTCCGGGCCCATCCGGATGAACGGCTGCGCCCGGATGATCCGGTAACGACGGCCACTGACGGTCAGCTCATTGACCGGCTCCCAGTCGAGCACCTCGTACGCCGTCTCGTACGCCGCCCGCACGGCCGCGTTCTCGGCGGTCGGCGGCGTCTCGCTGAACAGTTTTCGGAGGTGCGAGGCGAGGCTGTCGCGGGCATGCTGCGGCTCGTCGGCGTCAAGTCGCACGATCCGCCACCGGCCGTCGACCTCCTCGGCACAGCCGAAGACCGGCGCGCTCCACATCAGCGTGGGATAGGTGACCGAGCGGCGTCGGGCATCGTCCTCGGACACCGCCGACACCGGATCGTCCTGCTGCTCGACGGCGATCAGCAGGTGCTCAGGCACCCGCTTGTCGTGATGGGCCATGTACGCATTGTGTGCCCCGGGATCGTCGAAACGCAGCACCGCCACCACCACAGATCCTCCACCCCGTCGGCAACCTCCTCACAGGGACCGCCGCAGTTGGAGAAGGTCGCTGCGCGAAGGCGGGGGCAGGCGGGCGCACGTGCGCAAGTCCACCGCCTCCGATGCGAGTCCCGGTCCAGAGGAGACGCCCCAACAGTTGGGTAGCCGTTGGCCGCTGTTGGGTGCCAGGTCCCCGCAGTTCGCGGCCAACAGCGGCTTTTGGCGGTCACAAGACCGATCCACCCCGGCACGCCAGCCCGGTTTGCGGACGGTCTTGGGCGCCGCCCGGTGTGGGTGGTGACTCGGCCCGGCATCGGCCCGTGCTCACCACAATTTCCGAACCTGGTTGTGGAAGGAGAGTGCTTCCACGGTCTCCGCCCGTACGGGCGGCGCCTCCCTATCGGCTGTCACGCATGCCCCGCCGCCTGGTGGGGTGGGAGGTGAAGACCAGATGCGCCGTGTCCTGTCCCGTCTGTTCCTGTCCACCATGATCGTCGCCGCAGTTGTCGCCGTCACGGCCGGTGCGGCTCAGGCTGGGCCGCCAGAACTGCTGGCGGTCAACAGCCTGAACACCGTCATCAACAACCTCATCGCCTGGATCGTCGGCATCCTCGTCGGCGTCGCCACGCTGTTCCTCACCTACGGCGGTGCCCTGTACCTGATGGCCGGCGGCGACCCCGGTCAGGTGGAGAAGGCCAAGGGTGCGCTGAAGGGCGCCGCGACCGGCTACGGCCTGGCAGTGCTCGCGCCGGTGCTGATGAGCATCCTGCGCGGCATCCTCGGGACGAACTGATGTACAACCCGTTCACCATCGCGGCGGTGCTGGACAGGATCCTGGAATGGATCGCGGCACGCGTTGCGGACGTCATCGACGCCCTGTGGAGGTTGCTGTCCTGGGCGTTCCTCGTCGTGCCGGACGTGACCGCCCTGCCGCAGGTCCAGACGATCAGCACCCGCGCACTGCTCATCGCCAACACCTGCTATGTGCTGGCGATCGTTGCCTGCGGTGTGGTGGTCATGGCCCGCGACAGCGTCCAGGCCCGCTACGGCGTCGCGGAACTCGCGCCGCGTCTGCTGATCGGCATCATCGGCGCGAACTTCGCGATGCCGATGTGCCGGGAACTCATCGCCGTGGGTAACGCGCTGATCCAGGCGCTCATCGGTGGGTCGGTCACCACCGATGGCTCGCTGGACCAGTTGCGTCGCACGATCGTCGACGCGTTGACCAATCCGGCCAACGCCCTGCTCACCCTCGTCATCGGCGTGGTCATCGCCGTGCTCGCCGCCATGATCATGGTCGGTTGGGTGCTGCGGCTGGGCCTGCTGGTGATCCTCGTTGGTCTCGCGCCGGCGGCGCTGTCCTGCCACGGCACGCCGTGGACCGAGCCGGTGGCGACGTTGTGGTGGCGGGCGTTCCTCGGCGTGTTCGCCACAGTCGGAGGTCAGGGCATCGCGTTGCACGCCGGGTTGACGGTGTTCGTCAGCCCGACTGCGAACTTGCCGGCCCTGGGTCTGCCGAACGATCCGACGGGCACGCTCAACCTGTTCATCGTCTGCTGCCTGCTGTTGGCGGTGACGCGGATCCCGGGTCTGGTGCGCCGGTACGTCACGGGTGGGCAGTCCCGCAACGTGGTCGGCGCGTTCGTTCGGGTCGCCATCGTCCAGCAACTCGGCCGCGCCCTCACCGGAGGTTTGTGGGGTGGCGCGGGGCGTGCTGCGGCGGGAGCCGTCGTCGGCCGGACACGCCGCGCCGGGAACCTGGTCGCCCGTACCGGCGGGGTGCCGCTGCCACAACCCTCAGGGGTTCGCACAGGTGCGGGGCCCGGTCCGGTGGCGCGCCGTCCACCGCGAACTGCTGCGGCGTCGACATCTGCTCGGCCGTCCCAGGCCCAACCCGGGGTCGGGGTGCGGAGGGTGCCGTCGGGGCGGACCCCGGCGACGGCGATGCCGCAGCGGATGCCGCGGTGGCGTCGCTGGTGGGCCTACACCGAATCCGGTACCGGCTGGCCGAGCGGCGCGTCTCGTAGCTGGCCGGCCGAGTCGGTGCCCGGCCCGCGCGTGCCGCCGGTGCTCTCTGCTGTCCCTGAGTCCGCCCGAACGGCCAGCGGCACCGGATGGCCGTCGGTGCCCACCTACGGACCCCGGACCACCCGCACCTCAGCGGCAGCACGTGCCGCAGCCACTACCCGGTCACGACCGCGGCCTTCGGCTCGGCCGGCTGCCGGCCGCGACAGCAGCGGCACCGGCTGGCCGGGCTGACCCCTTTGATGCCAAGGATTGGTGTTTCCCATGTCTGATGTTGATCTTCGTGCTCGTATTCCGGCGGACATCGAGGCCCCGGATCGTCTGCTCTACCAGCTGAGTCCGCGGCAGGTGGCCATTCTGGCCGCGGCTACCGCGGTGGCGTACCTGCTGTGGCGGGCGCTGCTGGGCCATGTGCCGATGCCGATCCTCCTTGCCGCCTTGATTCCGCTGCTCGGCGCCGCCACGGTCCTGGCGTTGGGTCGCCGTGACGGCCTGAGTCTGGACGCGTGGCTCCTCGCGGCGGTCCGGGGCTCGCGCACCCCGCGCCGGCAGGTCCCCGCCCCGGGGGCGAGGGCGCCGAGGTGGGCGCCGAGCCCGGTCGGGGTCGAGGGAGACCTGACGCCACCAGCCATGTTGCGGTTGCCGGCGCGGGCGATCGCCGCCAACGGGGTGGTGGACCTGGGCGGGACCAGCGCCGCCCTGGTCGCGGTGACCACGGTGAACCTGGGTTTGCGGACGCCGGCGGAGCAGGCGGCGCTGGTCGGCGCCTACGCCCGCTGGTTGAACGGCCTGACGGCGCCGGTGCAGATCGTGGTGTCCACCCAGCCGGTGGACCTGGCCGGGCATGCGCAGCGCATCGCCGACGCCGCCGATCTGCTGCCTCATCCGGCGTTGGCGGACGCCGCCGCCGACTACGCCGAGTTTCTCCTCGACGTGGAGCAGGAGCGGCAGCCGCTGTGGCGAACGGTGACCATCGTGCACACCGCCACCGGCGCGCGCCGCGACACCGATGTGCTGCGGGCCGCCGAGCACACCGCCGCCGCGTTGCAGGGTGTGGGAGCCGCCACCCGTGTCCTGGACGGGCCGGCGGTCGCCGCCGTGCTCGCCGCCGCCGTCGACCCCTACACCCTCCCCCTCTCCGGGGAGCGGGCGTTGCCGGACGAGCCGGTCACCGGAGGGCAACGATGACGCTCCGCGCCGTGCTGCGCGCTCTGCTTCCCACCCGTACACCCCAGCCGGCGGCACCGTCGGCAGGGTCGCAGGACGACGCCCTGACCGCGTTGATCGGCCCGGCCAGCGTCGAGGTGACCCCCCGCTACCTGAAGGTCGGTGACGGCTACACCTCGACGCTGCTGGTCAACGGCTATCCGGCGGAGGTCGGCGCGGGCTGGCTGTCGGCGTTGACCGGCTGGCCGGGCCGCGCCGACGTCGTCATCCACATCGAGCCGCTCGATCCGCAGGTGGCCGCGTCGCGGCTGCGTCGCCAGCGTGCCCGCCTGGAATCCTCCCGGCGCTCGGATGCCGAGCACGGTCGTCTCGACGACCCGACCACCGAGGCCGCCGCCGCGGATGCCGCGGAGTTGGCCGACCGGGTGGCCCGGGGTGCGAGTCGTCTGTTCCGGGTCGCGCATTACGTCGCTGTGCACGCGACGAGTTTGGAGGAGTTGACCGAGTCGGTGGCGCATGTGCGGGCCACCGCCGCCTCAGTCATGCTCGACACGGTTGCGGCGACCTGGCGGCAGCTGCCGGCGTGGACGTCCACCCTGCCGCTCGGGGTGGACAGCATCGGGATGCGGCGGGTGTTCGACACCGACAGCCTCGCCGCCGGTATGCCGCTGGCCTCCGCTGACCTTCCCGCGCCGCTGCCCGGGGATCCGCCCACCGCCTCCGGTGTCCTGTACGGGTTGAACACGGCGACCAACGGGATCGTGTGGCATGACCGGTGGGCCGCCGACAACCACAACAGTGTGGTGCTTGCCCGTTCCGGCGCGGGCAAAAGCTACATGATCAAGCTGGAGACGTTGCGGAGCCTGTATGACGGGGTGCAGGTCCACGTCATCGACCCGGAAGACGAGTACCGGCGGCTCGCCGAGGCGGTCGGCGGCACCGTGATCAACCTCGGCGCCCCCGACGTGCGGCTCAACCCGTTCGACATCGCCGCCGACGATCGGCGGCCCGACGCGCGTACCCGGCGGGCGCTGTTCGCCCACACCCTGATCACCGTGCTCCTCGGCGGCGGGCAGGACGGTGGCATGCAGCCGGCCGAACGTGCCGCCTTCGACCGGGCCGTCAACACCGCCTACCTGGAGGCGGGTGTCACCAACGACCCGGGCACCTGGGGGCGGCCGGCGCCGTTGCTGCGTGACGTGGCCACCGCCCTGGAGGCCGACGGCTCGCCGCCGACGGCCACTCTCGCCGCCAGGCTGTCGCCGTGGACGACCGGCAGTTTCAGTCACCTGTTCGCCGGACCCACCACCACCCACCCTGTCGGGCATCTGGTGGTGTGGTCGACCCGCCACCTCGCCGACGAGCTGCGCCCCGCCGGAATGCTCCTGGCCTTGGACGCGATCTGGCGGATCGTGGACGCCCCACCCGCCGCCGGTCCGACCGGGGACCCGCGGCGGCTGGTCATCGTCGACGAAGCCTGGACCCTGCTGCGCGACGGTGAGGGCGTGCGGTTCCTGAACCGGCTGGCGAAAGCGGCCCGCAAACGCCGCGCCGGCCTGTCAGTGATCACGCAGGACGCCGCCGACCTGCTCGGCTCCGACCTCGGCCAGGCCGTCATCGCCAACAGCGCCACCCAGGTGCTGATGCGCCAAGCCCCCCAGGCCATCGCCGCCGTCGCCGACAGCTTCCACCTCACCGGCGGAGAAGCACGGATGCTGCTGTCCGCCCAACGCGGCGAAGGACTCCTGCTCTCCGGTGCCAACCGGGTGGCCAGCCACGCCGTGTCCTCCTACCGAGAACACGAGCTCTGCGTCACCGGCACCGACCCGCAGGACGAGTCGTGACCCGGCTCGCCCCACCCATCCCGCCGCTGCTGTCGTCTGTCACGCCGACCAACCCGGTCGCCGAGACAATCGGCACCGCGGCCGGGTGGGTGGTGGCCCGACCGTGGCTCGCCGCCATCGCCGCCGCGGCAGCTGTGGTCGCGGTCGTCGCCCACTGCCAGGTGCAGATCTGGCGGCAGCGACGCTGGCAGCGGCACGCCCAGCAGGTCACCATCACCCCACCGCCGGAAGTGGAGCCGGACAGCGCGGCGAGGTGGTGGGCGACCTGCGCGGAAATCCTGCGCCCGGCCGGCTGGCGACGGTGGCTCTACGGCACCCCGCACGTCGGCTACGAGTACCGGTGGGCGGGCCGGCAGCTGACCATCACCATCTGGCTGCCCGGCACCATTCCGACGGGACCGGTCCTCGCCGCGATCGCCGGCGCCTGGCCCGGCGCCACCACCACGACCGCCGACGCCACCACCCCAATCCCTACCGACGTCATCTCCGAGGGCGGCGCCCTGACACCCACCCTGCCGGCGTGGTATCCGATCGTCACCGACCACGACACCGACCCGTTGCGGCCCTTGATCTCCGCTTTGTCGGGGCTGCGCGACCACGAGTACGCCTGCGTGCAGATCCTCGCCCGCCCCGCCACACCCCGCCAGATCCGCCGGCTGCGCGCCGGCACCGCGGCACTGCGCGCCGGCCAGCGCACCCCCGGCGTTCTCGACCCGTCGGCCTGGCTGGAAGGGCTGTTCGGTCTCCTCACGCCCGGCCCGACCCGCCCCACGGCGGGCAGCCGCGCCACCGCCTACCGGCCGCCGGCCAGTGACCCGGAACGAGACCGCGACGCCCGAACCGCGGTGGACAAGCTGGCCTGCGGCCAGCTGTGGGAAACGTCCATCCGCTACGGCATCGCCCACACCAACCCCCGCCAAGCCCCGCAGGAGAACCTGAGGGCCCGGTTGACGACCTTCGCCGACGGCGTCGCCTCGGCCTACGGCCTCTACACCGCCCGGCAGCGGCTGCGCCGCGTCCGCCTCAGCAGCCCCGCCACGGTGCTGGCGAACCGGCCACTGCGCACCGGCTACCTGCTCGGGGCCGCTGAACTCGCCGCCGTGGCCGCCCTGCCCTCCGACGTGGCGGTGCCCGGTCTGCTGCGGGCCCGCGCCAAACCGATGCCGATGCCGGTCGACGTGCCCACCACCGGCGGCCGAGGCGTCAAACAGCTCGGCCACGCGCAGATCGGCGGCCACGCCGTCGGGCTGCCCGTCGTCGACGCCCGCCAACACCTCCACGTCCTCGGCTCCACCGGCGTCGGGAAAAGCACCCTGCTGGTCAACATGATCCTCGACGACGTGGCCGCCCACCGCGGCGTCGTCGTCATCGACCCCAAAGGCGACCTGGTCACCGACGTCCTCGACCGGCTCGACCCGAACGTCGCCGACCGGGTCGTGCTCATCGACCCCGACCAAACCCAAGGCGGCTACTTCAACCCGCTGTCCGGCGACGACCACGACCTCGCCGTGGACAACGTCGTCTCCATCTTCTCCAAAATCTTCCAACGGCACTGGGGACCCCGCATCGACGACACCCTGCGCGTGGCCTGCCTGACCCTGATGCGCAAGGCCAACGCCACCCTCGCCCTGGTCCCGCCGCTGCTCAACGACAAACAGTTCCGCCTCGCCTTCACCGAAGGCCTCGACGACCCGGAAGGCCTCCTCGGCTACTGGACCTGGTACGAATCCATGCCCCCACCCGTACGGGCGCAGGTCATCGGCCCCGTCATGGCCCGCCTCCGCGCGTTCCTGCTGCGGGACTTCCCCCGCCGCACCCTCGGCACCCCACGCTCATCGCTCGACATCGGACGGCTACTCAACACCGGCGGGATCCTGCTCGCCCGCCTACCCAAGGGCCAACTCGGCGAGGACACCTCCCGCCTGATGGGCTCGTTCATCCTCGCCCGCGCCTGGCAGGCCGCCACCGCCCGCGCGAAACTCCCCGAACACCAACGCCGCGACTGCACCGTCGTGATCGACGAATGCCACAACTTCCTCAACCTGCCCGGATCCGTCGACGACATGCTCGCCGAAGCCCGCGGCTACCGGATGAGCCTCGTCCTGGCCCACCAGGACCTCGCCCAACTCCCCCGCCCCACCCAACTCGCCCTGTCCGCGAACGCCCGCAACAAAATCACCTTCAACGTGGCGCCCGAAGACGCCCACCAGATGGCCCGGCACATGTTCCCTGAACTGTCCGACCACGACCTCAGCCACCTCGACGCCTACCAGGCCGCCGCCCGCCTCGTGATCGGCAACCGGGAAACCGCCGCGTTCACCCTGCGCACCCGACCACCCCGCCCCGTCGTCGGCGCGGCCGACGAGATCCGCGCCCCCTGCGCCGCGGCCAGCGGCGGCGCAGGCGACCCCACGGCGATCGAGCAACTCGCCAAGCGGCTGGCCACCCAGGCCGACGCCCACCGCCGCCGGTGAACCCCGTTCGCTGCCGCCAGGTCGGAATGCCGTCCGGCCTGGCGGCGGGCGGGCACTGGTCCGCACCTCGGTGCAGACCCGGCCGGCCCTCGCTCACCCTTCGATGCCCAACAGTGCAGGTAGGTGCAGGAATGCCCGATGATCAACGGTCCCGACAGTCCCCACGGGGGGACATCCTCCGACCGGGGGGTGGTCCATCGCCTCCTCTCCCCCGCACACCGCCCCGGCGTACGACGACGACCCTGGCCGACATCTCGGCCCGGCTGCGGCCACGCGACCGGGTCATCGCCTTCCTCCTGTCCGACCACACCGCCCTCACCACCGACCAGATCGCCGCAGTGCTGTTCGACTCGCCGATCACCTGCGGCCACCGCCTCTACACACTGCGCCGCATGGACTTCATCAACCGCGTGCTGCGCGCCCACCCCGGCCAACCCACCCAGGTCTACTGGGTACCCGGCCGACTGTCGGCCCGCCTGGTCGCCCTCGCCCGCGGCGAAGCCCCACCCACCCCGAAAGCGGTCGCCCTCGCCGCCGACCGCGTCCTGTCCGACCGCACCCGCCGACACACCATCGAAACCAACCAGTTCTTCATCAACCTGCTCGTCCACAGCCGATCCCACCCGCAGTCCCGGCTGACCCGCTGGTGGTCCGAGCAGGACACCACCGCCGCATTCGGCCGCCGTGTACGCCCCGACGGCCACGGCGTCTGGACCACCGGCCACCACCACGTCGGCTTCTGGCTCGAACACGACCGCGGCACCGAACACCACCCACGACTACGCGACAAGCTCGAGCCCTACCGCCGACTCCGCATCGACGGCGGACCCGACTACACCCTGCTGTTCTCCCTGCCCACCCGAGAACGGGAACGCCACTTCCACCACCGGCTGATCGACACCGCCGGCCGCGACCACCGCATCGCCGCCGCCCTGACCACCCTCACCATCGCCACCTGCGCCCGCGACCGCGTCAACGGCCACGGCCCCGCCGGCCCCATCTGGCGACTCTTCGGCAACGGCGGCCACCGGCTACGCCTGGCCGACCTCCCCACCACCGACGAGGAACCCGGGCCGCTCAACCCCGGACCACCCACACCCGACCACGACCCGCTACACGAACTCACCTGACTCCCCCCACACGCGAGCTGCCCGCTAATCACTCAGGCGAATCTGCTCCAGCAGGCCCCACCGCCCGAACACGCGGCGATAAGGGCTCCGGCTATGACGGCCGAGATGGGTTCCACCGGGACCGCCATAACTGGCTTATGCTGGACTCGAGGAGAGGCTCAAGTAACCGTGCGTAAGGACCACGACTGCTGGTGGCTGCCGGCAGTGCGCGGATCCGCCGAGAAGGGTGCGCGAAACGAGAAATCGTTGCGCTACCGGACCAAGATTTCAATGGTTGACAGAACAATCACCGCAGCCACCGAGCTAACAAAAACTGCCAAGCCAAGCTGCAGGTAACGGGTAGATTTTCGAAGAAATTTGTACCTGTAGTTGTGGGTCTGGAGGACGACCCAGAGGTTCACGGTTGCCGACTTCCGTTCCTCGTCTAGGCTTTGCCCGAGGAGCGCGGCATCAAATGCAGCAAAGTTCGGGGCTTGCTCGACCGTGTCCGAGTGCTGGTAGAACATGCTTGGCTGCGGGTCCGTTCCGTACAGAGAGCGCCAGGTTTTTCCCGCTAGCAGTGCCTTGGTGGCACTAAGTACGGACAGCGCAGAGAGTCCCAACACCAAGAGCGCCCCGGCGGCAAGGGTGGCCAGAATTGGCCGCCCGCCTGTTATGTCTTGCCCAACCGTCTTGGGGAACAGAAGTGCGACTCCCCCGATGAGTACAGCGTTTGCACTAATCAGGAACGAGGCCCGGTTGGCAATCGATCCCCGAAGCTGATCGTAGCGCAAGATGTGCCAGCGGGCCGTCTCAATCATTCTTTTAAAATCTTCGGCTGATCGATTATGGTTTATATCTGGCTCACTCACGTCACCATCGTACAAAGGCTCCACAAGCGTCCGGTCATGCCGCCGACCGGGCGCGCTACCTGCTTGCCCCTGTCGTTACGCTAACTGGCTGGGCTTTGGTCCGGCCGACGTCGCGAACTGCTGAGTAGTGGCCGCTCGGCACGGTCGGGGGAGTCAAGAACGGGAGAGCTGCCGTGACGCAGGGCCCGATGAACCTGGTGGACCTGAGCGTGACGACCGACCGTGGCCGGAAGGCAGTGAGCTGCGTGGACACGGTAACCATCAACCGCCTGAACGCGCTGACGGGGCCCATCGAGGCTGCGAGTGGGGCGATGGGAGGCAAACCGTGCGGCTGGGACTCGTCGACTACACGGTCGGTACCGATCTTGGACCAGATCGTGGCAGTCTGTGTCGTCTACAAGGGAGGGCCTGCCGTGCCAATCATCTCGGATCGCGTGGTGCTGCGAGCCTGGCGACACAAGAACCAGACTGGCAGAATTCACTTCGTTGTGGCGCGAGCCGATGGTAGCACCCGCCGGCTTTGGGTCAGTGAGGGTCACTTCCTCTACGAGGTCCTCAATAGCCATCTGCTCGCGATTGGCTACACCGGCCCGGCAAGCGGAAAGAACGACCCCGAGGAAGGAGATGATGACACTGAGGCGGCGGACTAACGACCGGACGAGTTGAGTTGGTCGACACGCAGCGGCGGGGACGTTCCCCGAATTGGGCAAGACTAATATTACAAATGTGCTGGCGTCGATCTTGTTTCCGACCGGCTGGATGCAGGCGGGCTGGTTGCCGGGGCGAGCACTGAAGGGCGACCCAAGAACTACCCCGGTGAGGCCAATGGATGGTGCTATCGCACCATCTCTCGCCATGTTTGGATTGTGCTTTAGATCGGCCCGAACCGGCTGGATGACAACCGCCAAGCGGGCAGCGCGGCATCCGCTCATCGGCAGTTCCGGCGTGCTGAGCTACGGCGAGGGGCGCTACGTTGCGCGACGACGCCACCCGCATGATCGGCGGCCCGAGCCGATGCGTCATCAAAGGTGCAGCAGACTTGGGTTCGATACGGTCGAGCGCCATCTACGGCAGTGCCGACCTGGCACTGAGCCATGTGATGGCGAACAATGGAATTCCTCGATGAGGGGAAGCGTCAGGTGTGGACCACTTTGGAGATCGCCAAACTGACCGTGTCGGCGTTCACGCCGCTGGCCGTCGCGGCCGTGGCCTTCCAGGTAACCAAGGCCACCAAGCGACTGGAGGCGCGCCAGTGGATGAACCAGAAGCTAATAGAGAAGCGCATTGCCCTGTTGAGTGAAGCACTGTCGGACCTGAATGACCTTCATTGCTACTTCGCCTGGGTCGGCAACTGGAAAGAATTGTCACCTCGGGACATCCTGCATCGGAAACGCTCCCTCGATCGTCTCTTCTATGCCAACCGGCCGTTCTTCCAGTCGATGACCATCGAGGCCTACGGAAACTACTCGGGCGAACTGTTTAAGACTTACTCCGCACCCGGCCGTAACGCCAAGCTACGCACTGCGGCGGCGTCCAGGCACGGGAAGCGAAGCGAAGCGTACGGCGACGGCTGGGATCCGCAATGGAATGCGTATTTCGTATCCGAGGTCGATCGCACCGAGCCGGAACGCCTGGCGGCCGCCTACGATGTCCTGCTCCGGCAGTTCGCCGCCGAGGTTGGCCAGTCCGATACACGTGGGGACGGTGCCACGTGATCGTCCAGTGGTGCTGCAAGGGTGTGGCGAAACTGGATGAGGCCACCGCCGTCGACATTCTTGGAGGTGGAGCTGGCATCCGATGCCGGGGCTGGCTGGAACTGGGTGCCGCCGCACCGCTGCCGCTCGACCGGATACTCGGCCGCCTTACGGAATCTAACCTTGATCTGCACGTTAACCACTACAGCCGCCGCGACCCGCGGACCGGAAAGCACTTCTTCGAGATCACGCCCTTCATCTCGCTCGCCGCCGGCGTCGTCGACCGCGAAGTCACCAAGCAGACCAACGTCACTCACGGCGCCTTCCGTACTGCGCTGGAGTTTGCCTGCACGGATTACACCGATCCGCGGCATCCGCCCTGCCCTGGATGGATCTTTGTATGCTATGTGCTGGTTGGCGTCCGGCCCGCTCCGACCATCCCCGGGGTCGCAGAAGAGATCCGGGAACTCAAGCATTTGCGTCCCTACTCGCCCTGGTACCTACAGGGAGAGGTCACGGCGAAGGTCCACGTGCCATCGCGGCAGATTCTCTATGCGACGCGCTGGGCACCTGACAGCACCGGTGCTCTGGTCGAGACCGACGTATTGCTGAACCAAGCGTTCACGCATCCCGAGGCACTGCTGGATGTCCGGGAGATGCTGTGACCCTGCCGACTGCCGTATGGGCCGCCCTAGGCCTCGATGCCGCGGCAGTCGAGGCCCGGGCCCGATTCCTCGCCGGCTATGCAAACCTGCTCCTGCCCCGATTCACACCGGACCAGCTAATGGGACTTCTCCCCGACATTTCCGCCGTACAGGGACGGCAGGCCGTCCTCAAGGTCGTCCGTGACGGCGAGGTCAGCACGGAGGACCTCCGCCGCCGGCTGAGCGAACAATCCGCAGGTGGAGGACGCCCGCCGTGGGTACGGCCCGCGGAGGTCGCCGACGCCTGGCGCGAGTGCGCTATCGCGCGTCTGCTGCTGAATCCGGTGACCGGCAAACGGGCCTTGCTGCGAGCCGCGGACAGCTATCTCCGGCTCGGCCTGCCCTTTGGTGACTTTCTTGGCGTGTCTGCCACCGGGGCCCGCGGATCCATCGCGCCGGCTGCCGAGGAGCTGCGTTCCCTGCTTACCGGGAGCCCCGCCACGCCTGTCCCTGACGTGGAAACCCACTTCGACCGACAGCTTGCCGTGCAGGCCCCGGCTCAGCAGGTCGCCCTGCTACTGACCGCCGTGGCGGACCTGAACGAGGTATTCGACGGTGACGAACTTCGGGCACTGCTGGCCGACGCGCCCCAGATCCGCGGACCGGCGCCGGTCGGAGCGACGGGGACAGCACTAGCCGACTGGTGGACCGCCGGCCGGGCGCTGGCCCGTCTAGCGACCGACGGGGCCGCGCCGCGGCTCACCTTGGTCCGTTTTATCAGCGAGACCGCATTCGCTCATCGACGCCTGCTGCGCACAGCGCAGCTCGACGAGTTCCACTGGCGGCGGGCCCGTGCTCCGGTCGAACTCGTCGACCTCTACCTGGCCGGCCTGGTCGCCATCACGGTCCGGACGCTGCGACGCGCCGGGCTGCCGCCTTTGCAACTGGCTGAAGACTTCGCCGGACTGCCATCGCTGGCCCAGGTCTCGGTGATCGTGGGCATTCAGCTGGCCGAGCAGGACGGCCCGCCCGACTGGCGACGCACCTACGGCCCCATGCGCCCGCGGCCATCGGACCGCACCGGCGATGGTCGGCGCCGCGCAGACACCAGAACCGAGCAATAGCACCGGGCATGGCGCCCCCCAGTTACAACCGAGATGCGGTCTCCGCTCTACGCCACGCGTCAGCCGCGATCAAAGGGCTTTTCCAGACCGCACAGGCCCTGGACGACCGCAACATGCCGATTCCGTCGGACCTGCTGGACACGCTCTACTCCGCTGTCGAACCGGTGGCGCACGAGATTCCCACGGGACATGGCATCACCTTTATCCTTCACCGGCTGCAGATGCCGGGCCGATCCGAGCCGAGCAGACCTGCGCCGACTTTCATGACCGTCATCCTCTACGGTCCAGTGACGGCCAACCTCCTAGACGAGATCGCCAATGACATGGAACGCACGAGTTACGGCGCCGAGTCCCGATCTAGGCCTCAGCAGGTGACGGTCTATGTGGCAGCCAGGGATAGAGAGCGGCGCCGGCAACAGCAGACGCCGCCGCTCGCAGAGGGAAGTTAAAGGACGTCTCGCAACTCGGTGAAGGCGTTGCCTGTCAACGGTACTGGTGTCACCCCGAGCAGGATGATGTTGTGTGGGCTTTCCCCTGAGATGTGGACACCCTGATGTTCCCCGGGTTTCTCGGAGCCGTGTTGGTTGGCGTCAGGCTGCGGATAGGGCGATCGGGTGAGCTTCTCATACTCGATCGGGGTGAGCATGCCCAGTGAGCTGTGGCGGCGTTGTCGGTTGTGGAAGATCGGCAGGTACTCGAAGATCGCGCCCGCCGTAGCCGCCTGGTCGACCGGCCCATCCGTCGATTCGCAGCGTTTGGCACTCGACCTGCTCGAGCCTCTGCCCAGCGGGTTACGGGCGAACCGGGTAGCTAGTCTTCTCCGCGTCGATGGACGGTGCACGTCGCTCCGGTTCACCTGCGTCTCGCGTACGAAGAAGACGGGGCTCTTTCATGGTAAGGAACTCAGCGCTTGCGCAAGCGTTCCGGGCTGCCAAACCGGTGGGGCGTCCTCGCCGAGGCGTGCCGCTGAGGTTCGAGGTTCCGATTTCCCTGTGCGGCGACGAGCGGCCCGCCCTTTAGTTAGAGATGTCGTTCCGGCGGCGTACGAGCTTCGCCATCGCCACTACTCTCGGTCGGCCCTGTACCGAGAAGCCGAGTCCGTGTCGGAAGATTTCCGGAATCCAGTACTGGTCACCTTCGCGGAACACGACTCCATTCGTGTCTAACAGCCGCGCCTCCTCGCTGTTAAGGCCAACGGAATCGAGCCGGAACGGCACCCTCTTTTGATCGACGGGCAGGTTCCGTAGCCGATCTAGCAGTTTCTGTACCGGTGGGTTCTCCAGCCCGATCGCCTCGATCTTCTGCTCGCTGCACTTGGGAAGGGCGTTGCGCATGGCGGTGGGTGCGAGGATTCGATCGGACCAGCGTGAGTCGGCTCCCACCGACTCCTTCGCAGCCTCGGCGAGAAAGGCGACAATGTCTCGAGCCTGGATCTGGCCACGGAAGTCGGAGAGCGCGGCGAAGAACCACACCTCAGACCGGGCCTCCTTGGACTTGGCACCGCCCATCTTTTCGCCCCAGATGGTCGACATCAGGCGGGAGAGTTCGGCCTCTGGGGCGGTACGGACGTGGTCGCCGGAAACCGCAGGCAGGCTTTTGCCTCGGTGACAGACCCACGCTGCCAGCCGCAGCGCCTCTTCGGTGGTCCAGTGCAGGGCGTACTTTTCGTACCGCTTCTCGAACTGGCCGGGGTTCTGTCGGATGGCGGCCAAGGCCAGATCCCGCCGGATGAACGTCACCAGGCCGAGCGGTCGCCCGCGTAGGGTGCGCAGCCACTCCGGGCAGCCGACCAAGAGCGCCTGAAGGGCATCCTGCTCACGGCTCTTATCGGCGAATGAGGGAAAGAGGTCCTCAAGCCCGTCAAGTACGAATACCGCGGAGCGGTCGCGGGCGAACGCCGTGAGGGCGTCCTCGGCAGTGGCGGGGTCGGCGTCCAAGCCGACAGAGCGGGCGAAACACGCTAGCCAAACTCGCCGCCAACCGACCTGGGTCAGTTCCTCGGCCTTGGCCTCGTCCACCATATCCCGGATCGCTCCACGACTGACCGGCTCTCGGCCCGAGAGATTCCGCGCCGCCGACGATCGCCGTTCGTCGATGACCGTCCCCAGCGCGGGCTGCAAGTTCGTGGAGGCCAGTACCGGCACGGTAGGCACGTTCAGTGAGGCGTTGGGCACCCCGGCAGCGGCAACGAAGGATGCCCAGTCGGGGCGCTGACACAACTGCATGAACGTGAAGGTCTTGCCGGCTCCCTTACCACCTATGACGATCTCCACCGGTAGTTCCGTCCGGTGGGCTTCGGCGAGATTGCGGAGGGCGTCCGTGGTGAGGAACTCCGATTCGGCGGACCCTTCCGCGTAGATCAAGGCGTCGGCGACCTCGGCGAGATGGTTCCTTTTCTCCTCCATCGAGGTCGGCTCGACCTCGACCGACGCGCGGGCATCAGCTACAACGGCGGGCAGCGCCTCCACCAGGGCGGTCACCACATCGGCGACTCGAAGACGGGCGATGAGCTGCACCACCTCGTCCCAGGAGGCGGGTAGGTTCAGCAATCCAGGTTCGAAACGGCTCGTCATGAGAGGGACCGCAGCGTCCGAGGTAGGCAGGTCGTCGGTATAGTCGCCTGGTCGACCGGACACTTCAAGTGCGCTGTCTCTTAGCTCGGCGACCACGTCCGCCAGCCGATCACCGTGGTCCACCGGTTGAAACTGCGTGAGGAGCAGAGCGCAATCCGGATGTCCAGGTTGCTGACTGGGGGCGCGGCGACTGAGTTCACGGAGGATCTGGCGGGTGCCTCGGACCGACTGATCGCTGATGGTCGTAACGAACACCCGAAGCACTCGGGGATCAAGCAGCAGGGGTGCACTCAACTCGCTCGATCCTGCCCGTAGGTCGACAAGTACGGTGTCCACGCCGACCGCGTGCCCCAGCTCAGCGAGGGCTTCGGTCAGCACGTACGGGTCGCGGTCCGTGGTGAGAAGGTCGACCGGCTCGATGTGGGGTGGGGCGACCCGCAGGTGGTCGCGCCGGGCGGGCATGACAACCACGTCGTCCAGTTCCTGGTTGGCCAGGAACTTACGACCCAAGCTGATGGCTTCGACGTACGCCGGATCGGTTGCCCCGTGTACCAGAGCGAGGAAGTCCTCGTAGGCGAAGTCGATGCGCGTCGAGTCGGCAACCATCCAGGTGATCCCCGGCGCTTCGAGGTCAGCATCGACCAGGAGCACCCTCCGGCCGAGGTCTGCGAGACGTCGAGCCGTCGCGACACAGTGAAGGGTTCGGCCGACCCCACCCTTAAACGAGTGGAACGCAACGACGGACATGTCGTGTGGAAGGGCCTGACGTGGCGCAGGCAGGGCATGGGCCAACTCGGAGACGACCCGACGGTCGTTCCAGCGAGGTCGACGCTCCGCCGGGGGCACCTCGCCAGCAACCTCGATCTCGACGTCCAGCGGTCGCTGAGGGCCGTCCGGGTCGGCGTCGTCGAGTAGCAGCACGCCACGGTCGGGTTCGACGGTCAAGGGCCCGAGTACGTCTCGCAGCCAAGTCCACACTTCGGCGGTCGAGGCCGTCGAGTCGACGACAAAGCGGGCACTGTCCCAGTAGGCATCGACTTCATGTAGCCAGTCGGGCCAGCCATTTGCGCGGGCAAGATCAGCGAAGTACTGGTTGACGTCCAACCAGGTAAACAGGTGGTCGGGGTGGGCGGGTGGGTAGGCAGCAGGCCGATCGTTCACCGCCCGATCCTTTCTGTGCAGAGCTGTCCGAGCGTGGTCAAGCCTGCCACATTTCGGTTCTCGTCCTCGGGATCAAGCTCCGCGCCGTACCGCCATGCCTCATGGAGCTCCTTCGTGGTCACCGGTGGATGGCTGAACCCTCCTCTCGGAGGGCGTCGGCAGTCCAACAGGTTCCGATAGACGGACGCACTCAAGTTGAGGGTCCTCGCCAACTGGCGCAGATCATGCGTGATGAGGTCCTGCTGCTGGGCAGTGGAGCGCACCTTCCGGTTCTTGAGCGCCAGAACCTTCAGCCCGCACTCGACGGAGTAAAAGCGAAGTAGGTGAGACACCGGCGGAAGGCCCGCTTCGGCCGCGTCGCGGAGTCGTGAGTAGCTGTTGGTCAACTCGCGGACAGAGACAGTCAACGGCACCGACGGATCGTATCGACGACCTCCGGTTGTGGAGAAGGCCGGGCAACTTGCGCTCCCAGCGAGCGTGCATTTCAGCGGGTCTGCGGCAAGAGCTCCGGCAGGGTAGCGGTATGACCGTTGTGAGCGGTTGGGTGTGGCAGCTCAGGATTGCGGTAACGTGCATTTCGCGGTGCCGGTAGACGCCTGCTCGGTCTAGCGCTCGTATCCAGATGTACCTCCACGATAGATCACCCCGGCTACCCCCGGGAGAAGCGGCACCCCTGGCCCACCGGGATCCGGGGCCGTTGCTCACCCAGTCTTCCCTGGTATTGGGCTGTTCTGGCGCGGTGCTGATGTCGGCGTCGCCATCGTGACTATCGATGGATGTGGTCGAAGGGTCGGGTGGTGGTGATCAGGTGTGCCAGGAGACGGCGGACTTCGCCGAGGGTAAGAGGGATGAGGCCGTCATCGGATTCGGCGCCCCCTTTTGGCCTGCGCGGCGGTGATGGCGAGGTAGGGGTGGGCGCGCAGAACACGCCTTTCGGTGGTTGTGTGCCGCCGTCCGGTACCGGCAGCCTCGGATGATGATGCCGACCGGACTCGAGAACAGCCTCTTGCGGGCCGGCGGGCGCGCTGCCGCCTATTTGGGCCGTCGTGCCCTTACGGCGCGCCAGCAGCGCCAGCTCGCCGAGGAGGTCCGCACGCTCCTCGCGCACAAGTCCGCCTCCGCGCTGCTGGACGGCCTGCCGCCGCAAGAGAGCCGAGCGCTGCTCGAGTTCACCGACTCGGCGGAGTTCGAGGAGATCGTCCTGCGCGTCGTGGTCTGGAGCGTCACCGGCACCAAGGAAGGGAGTGCCGTCGAGCTCCGGAACGACGTCCGGACCGGGCTCCTCCAGCGAGGGATCGATCCTGAACGGCAGCTGCAATTGACCGATTTTCTCTTCGCCCTCGTCAAGCGCGAGGCAGCTGCAGCCCGCGACAAACTCGGCTCCGGCCGCCAGTGGGAGCAATTCGGAGTGTCGGTGGCCGCCGACCTCGCCGCAGCCCGAGCCCGCAAAGACGAACTGCTCGAGCGGGTTCGGTCGGTAGCCGAGTTCCACGAAGTCGCCGCCTCCTTCCGCCGGCAGGTGGCCGCACTGCGCTCGGACATGACTTTGATCCATCTCGGAGGCCGGATGCGGTTTTCGTACGACCGGCTGTACGTCACCCCGACGTTCTCGGATGACGCGAACCCTGCCGTGACGATCGAGGAGATCCTCGTCGACAGGCGGCGCGCCGTGATTCTCGGCGACCCGGGCGCCGGCAAGTCGACGTTCGCGGCCAAGCTGGCCCGGGACCTCGCGGTCGACGAGCCGCCGACGGTCGGCGGGCAGGTCCCGGTCCTGTTCATCACGCGCGATCACAACGAGAAGATCATTGGCGGCGACTATGTGCTCGCCGAGCTGCTGCAGGTGGCGATGCGACATCCCTACAACGTCAAGATCAGTGAGGAGGGCCTCGAGTACCTCCTGCTCACCGGCGCGGTCACGGTCATCGTGGACGGGATTGACGAGATCGGCGAGCTCCACCACCGGCGGCGCTTCGCCGAGTCGGTGGAGGGGTTCGCCCACCTCTACCCGCAGGTCCGCATCATCGTGACGTCTCGTGGGATCGGATACGAGGACGCCGCGCTCGACGACACCCTGTTCCCCGTCGTGTGGGTTCCGCCGTTCACGGACAAGCAGGTGGCGGAGTACGCGCGCTCCTGGTTCCATCTCGACAACGCGGTCCCGGAAAAGCAGCGGGTGCGGCTGGTCCAAGGTTTTCTCATCGACTCGGTCACGGTCGCGGACCTGCGCGCCAACCCGCTGATGCTCTCGCTGCTCTGCTCACTCTATCTAGCGGAGCACGCGATCCCCCGGGATCGGGCCGAAGTCTACGAGAAGTGCGCCAAACTCCTGTTCCAGGAGTGGGACAAGCACCGTGGGCTAGCAGTGTCAGCTCCCTACCGCTCACATCTGCGTCCGGCCGTGGCCGCGCTCGCGTGGCGCATCTACGACGACGCGAAGGGCCGCCAGGCGCTGCCCCGATCGGAGGTGCACGCGTTCCTCACGGACTACCTGATGAAGCGCCGGTTTTCGGAAGAGGCGGAGGCCATGCGCGCGTCGGACGACCTGCTCGACTTCTGCGCCGGCCGTGCGTGGGTGCTAACCGAGGTAGGCAGTGGAGCACGGGAGCCCTGGTACGGCTTCACTCACCGGACGTTTCTTGAGTACTTCACGGCGGTGCAGCTCGTGCGCCGTGACCCCACGCCGGAGGGGGTCTGGGACGAGCTGCGCAAACGGCCCCTCGACTCGTCCTGGAACCTCGTAGCCCAGCTGGCCTTGCAAATCGTGAACGAGCAGAACGACGACGGCGCCGACCGCGTCCTCGCGCTGAGCCTGGACGAGCACGACACCTGGCTTGAGTTCGCGGCTCGATCGCTGCAGTCCGTGATTCCGTCCAGCAAGACACTCGGTTGGATCGCCAAGGAGAGCTTCGAAAGCTGCGTGAATGGCCCGCAGTACGGACGGCGCATGCGCTACCAGGTGTTCGAAGCCCCGGGGGAGTACGACCGGGGGGATCTACCGCTGCGATTGATCCTGGAATCGGCGCTGCCGGAGAACGCGAGTCGGGCGAGAGGAGAGATCAAGCGGTCTCTCGAGGAGATCATCACTAAGCTTCCCGCAAGGTCAGACGGAGATCGTGTGGGTCCTCAACTGATCTGCGAGGCCCTCACATACAAGTACAGTGCGGCGAGCATCCGGCAGGGCATCGGCGTAATCCCGCCCATCAAGCTCGGCGACGAGGCGCAGCGCGCTCTGCATCATTTTCCGTCCCTGTTCGCGCCCAACTCGCGCAGCGTCGCCGAGCACGGCGTCTCACTGCTCTTCAGCTCGGTTTCCCTGCTCCGGGAGCACCTTCCCTCCTACGCATCGCAACTGCTGGCGGCTGCGCTCATCGGGTCGTCGCCGAACGCACGGCGGGAGGCCGCGGCCCGAGAGCTGGAGGCGTTGTACGGCCACCTCATTGCATCGCCTTGGCCGTGGCTGCGGCGACGCGAGGACGATGAGGCGATGTGGATTCCAGCAGTCGAGTGGGGGCGCCTGGGCCGCACGTGCGATCCGCAAGCGATGGTTGGAAAGCTCTCCCGCCAGGCGCGCGGGGCAGCTGTGCTGCTCATGCTTCCCATGTGGCAAGGCGAGTCGAATCGCACCACCAGTGGCGTGTTCGGCGCCGTTGCCGAGGCCCGTTACGACCCGCCGGCCCGCGCCCGCGCGCACTCAACGGTCGCCGAGTGGTACCTGCCGGACGAGGCCGAAGCCCTCGTGGACTCCTGGATCGAGCGCCTCGACAGCCCAATTGTCGGCTACCGGTGAGACGAGGCTTGAGGGTCTGTAGACGGGCGGCCTGTCTGGATTAGCGCCGCTGAAGTCTTCCTCACCCACGCGGCACTGCGGCCGTTTTCCCAGGCGTGCACCCAGATCGGCCAGAGCGGCACTCTGCTGCGCAACTATGACCTACGGCCCGATCAGTGCGAAGGGACCATCGTCTCCTCCTGCTTCCTGCGCCCCGTGATCGGGATGCAGGACCTGCTGTGGGGCTTGCTGGACGGGATGAACGACGCCAGTCTCGCGGTCTCGCTCACCTGGGGCGGACGTTCCGCCCACGGACCTGGCTTCGCCATTCTCATCCTCGTGCGCTACCTGCTGGAGACGTGCGACACCGTCGATGAGGCGGTCGACAGGCTGCGATTTCTACCGGTCGCCGTCCCCCAGAACCTCACCCTTGTCGATTCCAGCAAGGCGGTGACGGTGTTCGTGGGGCCGGATATGCCGCCGACGGTGGCGCCGGACGCCTGCGCCGCCAATCACCAGCACCTGCCGGTGACCGAGGAGCAGGAACGGACCATGCGGACGCAGGAGCGGCTACGCGCCATCCGCGCCGCGGGCGCGGACGTGGCAGCGATGCTGAAGCCGCCGCTTTAGCGACTTCGCACCCGGATCCCGCACCGTGACCTCGGGCCGGATGAGCTGAAGGCTTTCCGGAGCGGTACATCCGCGACGTTTGGTCGACCTCGGCCTGCTCACTCTGCCCAGAGCCAAAACGAGGATTGATCACCGACCGCAACGGACCCGGTTCGGAACCTGTAGAAACTCGCAGCAGTCGAATACGCGAGGCTGCCAGTAGGGCACACGTATTGCGCAACCCAACGACGCCGCGCCGTCGTCGACGGGAACCCAGCACCACCTCACTGTGACTCAATAGCCAGGGCGTGTTGGCCAACAGCCGATCCGAGGTAACCAACACGACTGGCCGAACCAGCCGTCACAGCGTCCCTCAACATGCCCAACAGTCCTGGTCAGGCCATTTCTGGACGACACCAGCGCATGATCGTTTTCTGTTGGGTGAGCGGGTTATGGTGAGGGTCCATTTTGAGTCTCCATCGTGCGCCACCCCTCGGGCCTCGGCCCGTCACGGCAGGAGCCGCACCCGCCCACCCGCCTCATCGGCCGGTCGGCAGCGACACCTCCTCCCGCGACGTTCCGCCCACCAGCACCACCGAATCTCTCCCAGGCTCTCCACGCCGTCGCTTCGTCCAACGCTGTTGCCCACCCATGGATCTATCCGGCCAACAGCCTTGACGGCGACGCATCTCGCCGACCATTTCCGTCTTCGAGTGGAGGTAGACACATGTCCGTGTCCTTGACCATCGTGGTCACTCTCGACCCCGAAATCACCACTGACGCCCTGACCGACTCCGCCGCGGACCGCGTCCACACGCAGGGGCACCTTCGTCCCACTGGCCCTGTCGGCCGTTCCCGGCACGCCGCCGACTGACCCGCAAACTGGTGCACCGCTCGCGCGGACACGCGGCCGGCGGACCGACTTGCCTGCTCGATCTGCGTCTGATGCGCAGCCGCGCCGCGGAGTACGCCGCGTGGCAGTGGCAGCAATGGCACGCCACCGTTTCCGGCACCCGCGATGCGCAACCCTGGTGGGTGTTTCTCGACCGGCATCGCGCCGACCCAACGGCGTGGCCGGTCAGCCGCGCCCAACAGGTGGACCTGGCGTAGCCCCGAGTGCTGGCGATGACCGCCTACAACGCCGCACACCGGCAGCACACAATCCCCGCTGCCCGGCTCGAAACGCTCCAGGCCGGATTGAGCAGCCACTGCACCACAGCCGCACTCGCCGCGGTTCCCGGCGACGCCACCGCCACTGCCACCGGCATGTGGCTCACCACCCGCAGCGGCCGGCTGTCCGCCCAACTGACCTATGTCCACGCCGCCAACGACTACATTCGACCAGCTGCTCCTACGCACTCCACTGGTTGCCGTCGCCGCCCACCCGACCGGGTAAACCCCGCACACGCCCGCATGTTCTCGACGCCGATATGACCGCAGGGCGGTGGGACCAGTTGCGGTGGAGCCGGCACAGCGACGCCGAGAGCTACGCCCGCCAGTTCCTGGAAGTTCGCGATCGACAACTTCCTCGACCATCGCGGCAACTCGGCCAGCCGTTCGGTCGAAGAACTCACCGAGTAGGCCCGGCTGCTCGGCCGCGACGACTTCGCCTCGGCCATCGACGACGGCGACTACCCGATGTACGGGGCGCCCAAGGTCAAGATCTTCGCCGACGGACTCGGCTGGCCGTTTACGACACCATCGACGAACCTGCGGCAGATGCTCACGCGGGTGGCCACGGGCCTCGAGTGCGACCCGGACAGCTGCGTTCGGGGCTGCCGCGACTCACGTCACGCCGCGACACTCTCGGCAGGTCAGCAGACGGGCTGCTGCGCTGCCCGGCGTCGCCTCACCGCGTCCCGCCGGCCATCTCGCCCACCCGGGAGCCGGCCGGTGTCGCCGTAGGCCGATGACCGTGCACGGGCCGATTCGCCGTCGGACAACGCTTGGCCAGCCCGCCTGATCCGTGGGCCGGCTTCACGTGGGCCCGGGGGCGGGCCCCTGCCTTGCCACGCCGGTCCGCCCCCGGTGCTCCTCAGCCGTAAGGAGCCCTTGAATGCTGTCTCCTCATCGACTAGACCGCCAACCCCGCCTGACCAGGGCGGGCATGCTCATCGTCATCTCCAGCATCATCACCGCCGGGCCGGCTGGCGCGTTCGCCGCCACCGGCCGGTTCACTGCCGCGGCGGTAGCCGCCGTCATTACCGGAATGGTGGCGCTGCCGGGCGCCGTGACGCTGGTCCGGCTTGCCCGCCACCACCAGCACAGGTGGCGCACCGATTTCGAGCGGTTGCGGGCCAGTCTCGCTGCGGCCGCCGACCGGGAGAACAGTCTGCGGCGGGAACTCGCCGCGGCGTTGACCGATCCGCTCACCGGCCTGCCCACCCGGGCTGTCGTGGAGAGGGCTCTGGCTACCGCCGCCGAACACCGCGCCCCGGTGGCGGTCGCGGTGGCCGACGCCGACGGTTTGCACCAGGTCAATGACGACGGTGGGCATGCGGCGGGTGATCGGTACCTGACCGCGATCGCGGATCGGCTCTCCGCCGCGGCCGCCGCTGTGCGGGCCGATGCCGTCGTGGCTCGTGCCGGCGGCGACGAGTTCGTGATCGTGGCCCCGCACACCGACCCGGCCGTGCTGGCCGACGCGATCCGTGCCGCCTTCACCGCACCGGCCGCTGACGAACCGGCACCGCGGGCCAGCGTTGGCGTGGCCGCAAGCAACGGCAGCGATCCCCGCTACGCCCTCGCCCAAGCCGACGCTGCCATGTACATCGCGAAGCGGGCCGGCAACCAGACCCTGGTCTACGAGCCGGACCGCGACGGGATACCGCAGGCTGACGGCACCCGGGCGCAGGTCCGTCGCCGTGACCTCAAACCCGGCCGCGACATCGTTCTCATTGACAGTTCCGTTCCGCGAGTCCGCATCTTGTGCTCGGGCGCCGACGCGGCAGCGATCGTCAACGCCCTTCGAACCGCTCAGGAGAGGTGGGCAGCGATTGCCGGACCTGCGCCGACGGGCAGCGGTGCGGCAGGCGCGGCGGACCAGACGATCGATGTCACGCCCACGGCGGCGGGGATCGATCGGATCCGGGTGGTGGCGCAGGCGGAGATGGCCAGGTACGCGACACTCGCCGACGCGATCGCCGACGCCCTCGATATGCCGGGAGGCGAGTCGTGACCCGGCTCCGACCGATACCGCCTGCTCTGGTGGTCGTCGGACTGTGCGGGGCGGTCGACCTGCGGCAGGACGACGTCGTCCGGCTGCCCGGCGAGGTGGACGTCGTCCTCGCAGCGTCCGTTCGGGACGGCCGGTGACCGGCCGCTCGCAGCGGCTGGACGCGTTGGCTGCTGCCAGCAGCAGGATGTGCACCTACACCGCCTACGGCTGGTGGCTGCTGGCCGGCGGTCGGGCCGGCCGTGGTCTGCACCCGGATGACCTGACCCCAGCCGAGCGGCTGGTGTGCGTGGCCGTGCACCATCACGCGGACTGCGTCACCGCCATGGGCGGCGTCTACTCGGGCTGCCAGCCGGACGACCTGGTCGAGATGACGAGCATGTCGGCCGGGTCGGTGAAGTCGGCCCTGCACCGGTTGGTCCGGCTGCGTTGGTTGGACCGCGCCCCCTCAGCGGGAGGTTCCAGGTGAGCACCGCGGCGCGTGCGTTCACGCGTAGCGGCTGGCTCGATGATCCCGCCCTGGCCGGTGAACCCCTGATCGACGTTCTCACCGACCCACCCGACTGACCCGGCGGCCGCTGGCGACGCACCTGAATCGCCGATGACGACCACACCAGCGCGGGCGAATGCGGCTACGCCGCTGACCGACCCGGTACCGGTGGCCGGCGTCACCGGCAGTGCCCGAGCCCCCGGGCCGAACGTCGCCGCAGTCCACACGCCGCGCCGGGCGTGATCGCCTGGCCGGTTCACCACTCCCCTCTGCGCGCCGTTGGGCGCGAACCCCATTCCACGTCCCGGTGTCCCGCCGGGCTTATCAGAAAAGGCATCGTCATGACCGACGCCCTGACCTCCGAACGCCCCGATTCCTCGGCCGCTGTCGCCCCGCAGCCGTCACCGCGTCCGCTGACCGCCTTCGCCGGCTCTGCCGGCCAGGTGGTCACCATCCTGGACGCCGGCGCCCGCTACGACGCCGTGGTGCTGTCCCCGGCCCCGGGGACGAGCATGGTCCGTGTCCTGGTCGACGGGCAGGTCCGTAGCCTGCGCGTGGACATCTCCGCGGTACCGGTCACGGACCCGGCCACCGCGCTGGCGTTGACCCGGCAGGCCGTGGCGTGGGCGGTGGCGGAACAGGACAGCGCCGCCGAACGCGCCCGCAGCTTGGTCGAGCAACGCGACGAGGATCGGCGACGCGAGGCCAGCCAACTCACCGAGATCCGGTCTTACGCCATCGACCAGTACCGCGAGGCGGACATCACCCGCGACGGGCTCGACAGCCTCCTGTCCCGGTTCGACCTGAGTCCCTATCAGCCGCGCCACCGGGTCCGGTTCACCATCAGCGGCAGCTTCGACGTGATCCCCGACGTGGACCGCGACACCGAGGACACCGAGTCCGACGTCCGCAGCTATCTGCGGATCGACACCGATCGGGTCGACAACGTCGACGACGACACCGTGACGATCGACGTCACGGCCGACGTGGAAGACCTCGGCGACTGAGGCGCGCATCCCGGCGGCCGCCCACCGCGCCGTGACCACCCAGGACACCCTCCTGGTCCCGACGTCCACCCGCCACGGACCCGCGCCGCCGGCGGCGGCCGTACCTGCACACCACTTGTCCTGGCCGATGCCCGGCCACCCCTTTCGCGCCGGGCATGGCCAGACGGCCATGCCCGGCGACTACCCCGACAGGAGTCTGCATGGCCCGTGAAACGTTCCGTTACATCGTGGCTGCCGAGGACGGCATGAGCCACGAACACCACACCCGACTGCGCCACAGCGACGTCGCATCGCTGCTGCGCCGCATAGTCGGCGGGTGGCTGACACCGATCCCGATCGGCGTCCCGGACCTGTACGCCTGGGGCGACGAGGACGGACACCCGAAAGCTCTGCGCCCGAACCCTGTCGCCCGCCTGCTCGTGGCGCGTCTGGGCGGCGGTGACCTGCCGCTGGTCGGACCTGTCGTCGTCACCGGTCGCCGAGGCACCACCGTCATCAGTCTCACCACCACCCAGACCGACGCGGTGCTCACCGCGCTCACCTGCTGTCGCTGACCTGCCCGTCGGCGGCACGGGCCGCCGGCGGCCTCGGGAAGGAGAACCTAACTGTGGTCACACCTGACAAGCTGACTCTCACCACCCGCGACGATCGTGTCGCCGCAGTGCCCTACCTCGTTGGTTTCACCCCGACCGACAGCCTGGTCGTGGTGGTCCTGGGCGGCAGAAAGGTCCGCTTCGCCGCCCGCCTCGACCTACCCCACCCGTCCGACCTTGCGGACCTGGCGGTACCGGCGGCGCGGAACGCCGCGATGATCGCCCGGCACGGGTCGGCGGCGTTCCTCGTCGGCTACGGACCGGCCGATCGGGTCGCACCCGCCGCCACGCTGCTCACCACCGCGCTGACCACCGCCGGCGTCGACGTCCTCGAAGCCTTGCGGGTCGGCGAGGGCCGTTACTGGTGCCTGTGCGGTGACGCCGGCTGCGCCGACGGTGTGGCCTACGACCCGGCTGGCAGCAGGATTGCGGCGGAAGCGGTCTACCGCGGTCTCGCGCCCCTGCCGGACCGGGGCGCGCTGGAACGCCTCATCACGCCGGTATCGGGGCCGGAGCGCGTCCGGATGCGCACTGCGACATACACCGCGCTGTCTCGGATGGCCGTCATGTTGGCCGAGGTTGCCGTCTCGACCGCCAGCGGCGGGCAGCCGGTGGCACCGGAGCATGTGGTGCGCGCCGGGATCGCGGCGGTGCAGCAGGCGTACGAGTCCGTTGCCCGCGACGAGTCCCTGTCCGACGACGAGGTGGGGTGGCTGACCGCCGTCCTCATGGTCCCCGAGGTCCGCGATCACGCCTGGATCACCTGTGACGGCAGCGATGCGCAGCGGCGGCTGTGGATCGACGTGACCCGACGGGCGATGCCCGCTACCAGCGCCGCACCGGCCTGCCTGCTCGCCATCACGGCCTACCTGGCCGGTGACGGCGCCATGGCGAACATCGCGGTGAACCGTGCCCTGCACGTCGACCCGGGCTACCACCTGGCGCACCTGCTCGGCCACGCCCTGCGGGCCGGTGTGTCGCCGCAGCAGTGGCGGGCCGCCACCACCGGCACCGCCGAGTAGGTCGTCGCTGCGGTGCCCGACCCGGGCGCCGCCGGCACCCCCCTTCGCGAGCAGGCGCTCGCACACCGTTCGAGGTGAGGGCAGCCGGTGGCACCCGGCTGCCCTCGATACCTCCCCGACCTTGGGGATTGGAGGTGTGGGCACCGTGTCCACCCTGACGCAGATCACCGTCCTGCTGACGGCGATCGTGATCACCGCATCTATCACCTACCACCTGACCCGGCTGCGTACTGCGGCCGGTTACCGGGCGGCCGTCGCCGCCGCCCTGCACAGCGCCCACCACGACGACCTGACCGGCCTCGGTAACCGGGCGGGCTTGCACGCCGCCCTGGCCGTCGCCGGACGACCCGTCGCAATGATCTTGATCAACCTGGACGGCACCCGGACGTTCGTGGCCCGCTTCGGCGACCGCGCGTTCGACCAACTGCTCGTCCTGACCGCCGGTCGGCTCCACCACGCCGTGCAGGCCGCCGGCGCACAGGTGTTCCGTCTGCGCCGCGACGAGTTCGCGGCAGTCATCGACGACCGCGCCGACGCCGCCGGTCTCGCCGCGCGGCTGGTCGCTGCCGTCGCCGAACCGACCGACATTCATCTCACCGGGCAGCCCGTCACGGTCACCGTCACCGCCTGCGCCGGCGTCGCGTCCCTCACGCCCCACCAGGAGGCCGCACGGCGGCTAGCGCTCGTGCACGCCGACCGCGCCCTGCGCGCGGCAAAGCAGACCGGTCGCGGGCTCACGACGGTGTTCCATCCCGCCACCAAGCCCGGCACCACCGACGGCGGGCCGGTCCGATGAAGACCCGCCGACTGGTCATCTGCCGCCGTCGGGCGCGTTCCGGTGCGGGTGTCGGCGGGGACGTGTACGGGCTGATCGACTGGGACGACGCGCCGATCCTGATCGTCGGCAGCAGCGTTGAGGCGGTGAAGCGGGAAGCGATCCGGATCTTCGCCCGCACGCTCGCCGACACGGGCAGCCTCGCCGAGGACGCCCCGGACTTCACCGACCGGTATCCGCTGCCCGATCCCGACGGCCCGATCGAGGCCATCGACGACTGGCTGACCCGGCTGCGCCGGGCCACGGCCATCCCCTGGTTCGCCGTCCTCGACGACGAGGTCGTGATCGCCCAATAACCACCACGGCGGCCTCACCGCTGCCAACGGCGGATGCCCGGCCACCGCCGCCGGAGGGCATCCGCCCCGCGCTGAGGCGGCGACCGGCTGACGGTCCACGCCGACCACGTCAGCGATCGACCCACCAGGGGCTGGTCACGGCCAGCCCAGGAACCCATCCCAGTTTGACCCCTTCCGGGGATCGTGCCGGCCGTGTGCCGCAAACCCCCGGGGGCCACCCGGGGTGGGTGCACGGCCCGGCGCGATGCCTGGACTCCGCACGAAAGGACACGGAGCCCCATGATCGAGCCATCCACGCAGATCCAGGCCCTGCTCGCCGCCGTCTCTCTACGGCCGGCCGCCGCCGAGGGAATGCGGACGATCATGCAACGCCAGTCCGAGTTCCCCAGCCAGACGCAGGCGCAACTCACCGGGATCGCCCTGGACCCCTACGGCCGCGAGTTCGCCGACCAGGTCCTGGACACCTACTGGTCCGACGACCAGCGCCAACACGACATCATCAGCGGCGGCAGCACCGGCCGTGAGGTCATCATCGGCAGCGGATTCCACGCCGCCACCTACGCGGCGGTCCGCGTCCTCGCCGGCTACCCGAAGCCGCTGGTGCTGGAACGCCACCAGCGCGTCGGCGGCACGTTCGCGCTGACCGCACGGCCGACGTTCTGGCTCAACTCCCGCAACCGCGCCGGAGGCGCCGGACCCGCCGGCGACCAGGGGGCGAGCCTGAACTACCTGCCGGGCGCACCGATCCAGGCAGCAGACCTGTCCATGATCGAATATCAGCCGAACACGGACATGGCGTTCGTGATCCGCCTCGCGCTGGCCCAGTTCGCCGACGTGGTCACCAACGCCACCGTCTCATCCGTCAGCGCCGCCGGCACCGGTGCCAAGATTGAGATCGAGGGCAAGGCCCCGATTCTGGCGGGCCGGGTCATCGACGCCCGCGGCGTGGGCGACCCGATCCCCGACGGCGCCAACGGCACCACCGTGCTCACCTTCCGGCAGTTCATGCAGCGGATGGCCGGCATGTGGCCGCTGCGCGGACTGCGTCGCGTCGCGGTCGTCGGCGGCGGTGACTCCGCCAAGTGCGCCGTCGAGTCGTGCCTGGGCCTCGCCCCGCAACCGTTCATGGCCGCCGCCGCCCTCGACCAGGTCGACCGCATCGACTGGTACGCCGAGGACCTGCCGACAACCTGCGAGCAGTGGCAGACCGACATCCGCGGCAGATACCAGGCCACCGGCCGCTACCTACAGCCGGACCGCCGCGGCGTCCAACGACTCACCGTGATCAGCCGCCGGGCGCGTCCCATCGCGCTACCCGACGCCGCACTGATCGGCGGGCGCACCTACGACCTCGTCATCGTCTGCACCGGCAACCGCGAGACACCCATCGACGGACTCGACCTCACCTCCTTCGACCAGTACACCGCCGCCGACGGCACCGTCGTTGCCCGTACCCACTACAGCCTGCCCGCGTTCCGCGTCGGCCCCCACGCCAAGCTCCCCTTCACCGCCACCGAACGCGCCGACGGCGTCGCGGACATCGCCCCCAACGCGGTCTCGATGTTCCGCACCGCACCCAAGACCGCCGCGCTGGCCGCGACTCTTCCCGCACCGACCCGGAGCTGACGCGCACCTCCGTCCGCGTTCCCGCAACACCCGGGCTGCAGTCCCACCTCGTGCCTACGGGCCGGCTGGGGCTGCGGCCCCAGCCTGTCCGCCGCCACGTGGCGGAGACAGGAGGGCCACCATGGCCATGACAGCCGAGGAACGCGACGCGTTCCTCGAACGGAGCAAAGCCGAGTTCGACGCCCGGCTGGCGCGCCTCGCCGCCGACCCCACCGAGTGGGTCACCTTCATCGAGGAAGCGGCCGTGTTCGGCGCCCGCTACAGCCTGCACAACCAGTTCCTGCTCATGCTCCAAGCCGCCGAGCGGAACATCGAGCCCCGCTACTTCCTGCCCTACGGCAACAGGAAAGGCACCTCAGGTTGGAAGGCCCTCAACCGGCACGTCCGCGAGGGCGAGACCGGGTTCCTCATCTGGGCGCCGGTCACCCGCCGCCCCACCGAGGAGCAGGCCCGCGACTGGGAGGCCGCCGGCCGCACCGTTCGACGCGACCCGGACGGCCGCCCCGCGATCCAGGTCGTCGGATTCCGGCCCACCAGCACCTTCGACATCAGCCAGACCGACGGTGAACCCTTTGAGGTGCCCACCGTGCGGCGCCGCCGCCAGGTGAAGGCCGCCGGCGGGAAGACCGCGCAGCTGCTCACCGGCGATGACCCCACCGGCGCCTACGACGACGTCGTCGGACTGATCAGACAGGCCGGCTACGACTTCGCCCTCGTGCCTGCGGGCAGCGCCCACCTGGGCCGCGCGAACGGGGTCACCGTCAAGGGGACCGGTGTGCAGATGGTGCGGGTGCGTGACGACGTCAGCGGCGCACAGCGCATCAAGACCAGCCTGCACGAGTTGGCCCACATCCGGTGCGGGCACCTTGACGACCTCGACCGGCAGGAACTGCTGCACCGCGGCCGACGTGAGACCGAAGCCGAGAGCGTCGCCCACCTGCTGTGCCGGGCGCTCGGCCTCGACACCCAAGCCTATTCCGACGCGTACGTGCTCGGCTGGGCCGACGGCGACCTCACCCTGATCCGTGACTGCGCGCAGACCGTGCTGCGGGTGGCCAAGACGATCCTGCGCGACCTCACCCCAGACGACGCTGACCTCGCCGAGGCCGCCGAGCCTGGGCTCGCCGTCGTGGCGCAGCCCGTCTGACCGGCCACCGCCGCCGGGGCTGCTTCCTCATCCACCCCGTCGGCATCCCATTCCGCGCCGGCCCGGCCGGCAACGGGCACACGTGCCCGTCCGCATGCCGGCAGGTCGTGCACACATCCCGCACTCGTTAGGAGCATGGACATGCTGTCCCCGCAGATCACCCTCGCGCTGCCCCAGGTCATCACCGGGATCGAGGAGAAAGCCGAGAATCTCGGCTGGGACGCCCCACCGGTGCTTCTCGCCCTGTTCCACCGCCACCTGGTCACCGGCTCCCCGCTGCACCTGATCGAGGTGGAGCCCTCACCGTTCGCCCTCGACCTGGATCCCGGCTCGAACTCCGGCCTCGCCGGCGTGTTGAACCTACTCGCCGACTTCATCTGCATCCCCGAGAACGCACCCGAGCTGAAGGACTGGCTCGACGCCACGCACCGCACGTTCGTCGGGTACGCGCTGGTGTTCGAAGGCTTCCAGTACACGCCGTACGCCGACTACACCTACGGCGACATCAACACCGTGCCGGCGATGGCCGACGCCGAGGTACGCATCGTCGTCGCCATCGACACCGACGGCCGCTGCTACGAGACCAAACGCATCCGGGACGAACACCCCCAGCCGATCACGGTCCACGACGCGCTCACGCCACAACTCCTGGCCGGCGCCATCCCCGACGTGCTGAGCCGGCTCGTCACCGCAACCCACCACCTGTGACTGGCGGCGCCCGTCGAGCCGGTGGTCGAGTGTCATCTGGCGCCACCCGTCCCGGGTGGCGTGTCGCATGTCCCGCCCAGAACTGCTCCTGTCTGAGACCGCCGACCTGCGGCGGCTGGTAGCACCGCGACGCACACCGCCGTCTGCCGGCGGTGGAGCCGGTATTCCCTGTCCCTCGACAAGGCAGCCATCCGAGGGCAGTGCCGCCCGCGGCGGCAGGCACGCATCCGTCCGAATGGGCCAGACCCGTGGGGGTGTGCACTGAGATCTGCTCCTTGCTGCCGATGGACGCGACCCTGTCTGGTCGTCCGGGCCCGATCCCCTCTCCGTGTCACTGTTCGCGAGGATGTCGGGCCTTTCACTCCCGTGCGGTCACTTGCGGTACTGCGCCGCATCCGCTCTGTTGCGTAGGCTGCTGCGGGTCGATCACCACCGGCGATCAGGATCAGGGAGGGTTCGTGAGCGGGGAACAGATCATCGCGCGGGTGACCGCTGCAACCCGGAGGCTCGACGAGGCGCAGTCCGAGCCGCCAGGCGTGGAGGCGCGATAAGTGAGCGGCTTCTACGTGGACGTCAACGGCATGGATGGCGTGTACAACGTGCTGCACCGTGCGTCGCAGGATGCCGCCGAGGGGTTGCACTACATGACCCGGCACTGCGACCTGACCTTCGACCAAGAGGGTCTGATCTTCATGCTCGCCGGCCCTCATCAAACGGCCTACCGTCGGATGAGCGAAGGTCTGGAGCGGCTCAAGAAACTCCTGCAGAGCGCCGCGACGCAAGTGAATCTGGCTCAGGGTGAGTACGTGACGTCTGACGCAGACGTGGCCGCCGATCTGGACCGAACCTACCCCGGTGCCAGTGACCCTTCCCGTCTTCGCGGCACGCTAGCTGGACCGACCCGGCCGGACCTGTGGCCTGCGGCTGTCCGGTCACCTTTTGCCGACGTGGTCGAGCCGACAGCGCGGCTGGTGCCTCCCAGTTACATCACTGGCGTCGAGATGTTCCAGATCAACCCGATGTCTGACCTGCTCAGCCCCGCCGCCTGGGTGCGGCAGGTCAGCGTCTGGTTGTTCGGCAAAGACCCGTTCGAGAGCTGGGGAAAAGCCTTCAGTGGTGACTGGAACTCCTACGTTCACTGCGCCGCTGCATGGCGAATAATCGGCAACTCGATGGATGACATCGGACGCAACTTGATTACCGGCGCGGCGGACGTATCGACCGTGTGGCGCGGCAACGCGGCGGAGGCTGAGCAGGAGTATCAGCTGTCTGTCGGCCTGGCGGCCCGTGCCCTTCATCCCGTCTGTGACCAGTACGCGGACCTGTACAGCAAGGCAGCCGAAGCGGCTAAGCAACTCTACTCTGTGGTCACCGGACTGATCAGCAAGCTCATCGACGTGCTGATCGTCATCAACGCTGCTGCGGCTGTCGGCACTGCCACGATCAAGACTGGCGTCGGTGCCGTTATCGGCTACAGCGTGGCCGGCTACTACGCCTGGCAGGCATACGACCTGTATGACGAGATCTCCAGCTTCTTCGGCAACGCCGAGATGGTTTTCAAGGGCATAGCCGCCTCGATCGAGATGGTGAAAGCCGGCATGGAAGTGGCCTCGCTGCCCGATCTGGAGCCCTACCAGCACCCGGCCCTGGTGGACCGATGAACGACGACATCACCCAGGAACCCCTTGCGCGTGCCGTGCTCGCCAAGCTGGCACGCACCCGAGGGCCCGACGATCCTCTCGGCTCACTCGCTCGCACCGTCCTCAGCGGCGATGCGGACCTTCGAACCGCTGCCTCCATCTCGTGGTACGGCACGGCGCTGCATGCCTCGTTCGAGGAGGCTATGGCCCGCCGTGACACGATGTCGCCGCAGGAACGAGCCGAGCACGACCGGCAGGCTCGGTTGCTTCGCGATGCGGGTGACGACCTGACGGTGCCGGACGAGGACGACACAGAGGACGAAGAGCGTCCTGAGGGAGGCCAACAGCGATGAGCGCATGGAAGCGGTGGAGGATCGCCATCCCGCTGCTCGGGCTCAGTCTCCTGTTGTTCGTGCCCGCAGTGTTCGGCGCATGGGCCTGGTGGTCTGAGAACAGCGCAACATACCGGACGATAACCGCTCTCATCTGCCTGGTCCTCGCGGGCTGCGTTGGTCTCTCCCTATCGATCGGGATCAAAAAGACCGAGGACGTGCCGTGGCTTCGCATCGGGCTCGTTGCGGTGGGAGTTCTCGCTACCTGCGGTCTGGCCGTCGTCCGTCGATCAGTGTGAGCGGAAGCCTGCGCCATCAGGTGCAGGCTTCCCTGCCCACCTATCCGACTACTGTCTACCGCGCCAAGGCACGAGGAGCGCTGCGCGCGTACAGGTCGGCGTTCCCGTCCTTACCTCTCGGGGTGGGGACGTTGCCTACGCTGCCCTGCAGCCGTTTCTCGGCTGCGTCGAGCTTCCACGGGGTGACTCCCGCCTCGTCAGCCTGCCGCAGCGTCAGGAAGTCCCCCGGCACCGCCTGATAGGCCGCTGACGTGGGATGTCCCCAGGCAGGTTGGCCAGAGCCGACACGGCAAGGGGATCGCTTCGGGTCACCCTTGCCGCGTACGTCCGTCCAGACGTTGACCAACTGCCCGATGGGGGCCGTCAACTCCTCGGCGATGACCAGCCTGCGGGGACCGAGATCCCAGTCTTCCGGCTCGTGCAGTGCGAGTTGGTTGCGCTCGTTGGCGAGAACATCGCGAACCAGGGCCTCATGCATCTGCGCCGGCCGCGTGAATAGTCGACCTGGCCATTCCGAGCGCCCAACGGTGTAAGCCCTTCCGGTCAAGGATGGCGACGCGGTCCGCCCCGGGCGAGCGCCTGCACGGCGACCAGCTCGGCGAGCACGCTCTAACCCGCGCCTGTCCCGCAGCTGACGGCAATGTGTGGAGAGTCGTCGCGGAGGGACGGGATGACGGGTCCGTCGCCCGCACCGTGGCCGTTGGAAAACACCCAGTCAGCCTGCCAGGGAACGTGCGCGGCGACCTGGTCCACACCAACCCGGCCGGCAGGCGCTTGCGCATGGCCCCGACCGCCCGTGCGTCTGGCCTTCACCCTCGCCGACCTCGACGGCCGGCCGCTGCCCGACGCGGGCCCCATCACCGCACCTCTCACCCTGCACCAAGGAGACCATCATGCCCACCGACACTGACCCGAGGATCGCCCGCGCCGTGCTGGCCCACCTGACCACGCCGGGCAACCGTCACATCCACACCCTGGTCCACCACGAGGGCCCGCTGACCGTCCTGCGGCGCCTGCTCACCCGCGACCTGCCCGCCGCCGCGATGCCGGCTCCCGTCGGGCATCTGTCCACCGTCGACGGACGTCGGATCGCCGAGGCGGTCGTCGCCGACACGGCACGAATCGGCGCGCGGATCGTGACGCCGCAGGACGCGGAATGGCCCACCGGATTGCACGACCTTGCCACCGCAGGTCACACCGCCGGCGCCGTTGATCTGCCCGCGCCGCCGCTGTGCCTGTGGGTGCGCGCCGAACGGCCCCTACCCGACCTGCTGCGCCATGCGGTCGCCGTCGTCGGCTCCCGCGCCGCCACCGCCTACGGCCAGCACGTCGCGACTGAACTCGGCCACGGGCTCGCCGAGCAGGACTGGACCGTTCTCAACGCCGGCGGCTACGGCATCGACGCCGCCGCGCTGCGCGGCGCCCTCACGAGCCGACCCCACGCCGCCGTCGCGATGCCCGCCTGCGGGCTCGACCGGCTGCACCCCGTCGGCAACCGGCCGCTGTTCGACCGGCTCGACCTGATCAGCGTCTGGCCGCCGAGCAGCGACCCCAGCCGCACCCGAACCCTGCTCAACCACACCTGGCTGGCCGCCCTCACCTGCGGCGCGGTCCTCGTCGAAGCGGCCCCCGGCAGGGGCCACGGCATCATCGGGCGGGCGCTGGCCCTGGGCCGACCGGCCATGGCCGTGCCGGGTCCGGTCACCTCCGGGCTGTCCGCCGGCTGCCACCAGGCGCTGCGCGACGAGCCCCGCATCCGCCTGGTGTGCGACGCCGCTGACGTCGTCGCGCACCACACCCCACCCACCCGCCACCCCGGACGGGGCCGGGATGTTGCCACGACGTGGGAGCCGGGGTGGGTGGTGCTGCCTGGGGTCGGCGGCCCGTACCCGGCGCTCGTGGCCGACCTGACCGGCCCGCAGGGCTGGCCGATCGCCCGGTTCACCGCCGACACGGTCGCCCGGATCGCGGCCGACTGCGACGCGCACGCGGCGCGGGTCGGCGAGGCGGCCGGCACCACCCGCATCCGCCTGGTCGACGGCACCGTCCGCCAGACCGAGCGGGCCGGCACGCCGGCGGAGTCGACCAGCATCATCACGGCCGACGCCGACGGCTACTACCTCCTCGACGGGTGGAGCTGGCAGGTCACCGACCCGCCCCCGGCGTGAGCAGCCGACCTGAGCCGCGATCTGCCTGATGTGCCCGGGAGCGGCTGCGCCGCATCCCCGGGCACCCCGTCAGGTGCGCGCCGGAATCAATACCCCACGCCCACGCCACACCTTCGACGTCAACCTGGAAGGAACACGGTGGACACCTCCCACGACTGGCAGGAACTGCTCGACCTCACCACGGCGTGGGGCGAGGCCAGCCGCCGCAACGACACGTCTTCGCCCAGCGACGACGACCTGTGGACGTACGCCCGCCGCCACCGCCCTGGGCTGCCCGCACCCGTCGACGAACTCCTCGTCGACGACCTGCGGGACGCCTTCAACGCCGGCCGGCGCCCCCACCTGATCGACCTGGACTCCGTCGTCGCCCACCTGGCCGAGCAGGGCCGTCCGGCTCTGGTCGCGCACAGCGGCGGCAACACCGCCACCCTCTACACAGGCAGCCGCTACACCGACCGCCTCGGCGACACCCGATGGTCAGTGACCGCCGGGCCGGGCTGGTTCGACGCACCCGGTCGCCGCCGGCCCGTCGCGGACACCAGCGAGTTCACCATCGGTCCCGACGACCAGGACAGCTGGTGGTGCGTCCGCGTACCCGAACACACCACCACCGCGGAAGTCTGCGCGCTGGTCATCGCCACCATCGACGAGGTCGAGGCGCGGCGTGCCCGGCTGTCCGCCGCCGCGTCGGCCGCCGCCGGCGCCATGGTCCGGGCAGTCGCCGCACGATATCCGGAACTCGGCACCGCCATGCCGGACCCCTGTCGCGACCTCGTCCGCGACGTCGGCGACCTCATCGCGGACTGGCTGCACGCCCGGCTGCCCGCCCTGAGGGCAGCCCCGCCCACCATCACCGACCAGCCACGCGGTCAGGAAGGAAGGAGACCGTGACCCGACCCGTTTGCGGCACCTGCGCCACACCCGGCGGTGTGCGGGACGGTCGGCCGTGGTGCGACACCTGCCGCATCTGGCTCGTCCTGCACGAGCCGACCGGCCAGTGGGTCAGCTACGCCGACCATGCGTCACGGGACCGTGCCGCCGAGACGACACGCCGCATCGCCGCCTCCGCCCGCCAGGTCACCGACAACCTGCCCCGGGTCCACAAGATGCTGCCCGAGGGCTGGACCGCCAGAACCCATCAGGGAACAGCCTGCGCCCCGTACGCGATCGCCATCGACGCGCCCGGCGGAGTCATCGACGCGACAACCTACCTGCACCCACCCACCGACACCTCCGGCTGGCACGTGACCGTGCACAACCGGGTCACCGGAGTCGGCTTCCCCTCCTACACCGAAGGCGGTGCCCGCGCGGCATCGTTCGACACCGTCGAGGCCGCCGCCGCCGACGGGATCAGGCTACTTCGCGGCGAGATCCACGATCTGGCCTCACGCCGGCACCGCTGACCGCAAACCTGCCCACAGTCCAGGCAGAGGTACCGGCGTACCACGATGTTCGCGACCACAAACCCTGTCGGCCTGATGCCTGCTCGATGACGTATCGCGGAATGCCGCCACTGTGGGCCGGACGGCGGATTCCTCCGCGCCAGGCTCGCCGCATTCGCATGAAGCCCCTGGCTCATGGTGACCCGGCTACCGCCGGGATCTGCTCGACCGGGCAGTCGAACACGCGGAAGACGGCAGTTCCCGTGAAGCCGACCGCAACGGCCCGTCTGACTTCGCCGGTGTGACGGACGAATTCCGGCTGGTCACTCACCGGTGCCCGCCTCGTCCGTCTGCGCTGCGCGTGGACCTGCCTCAGCCCTGACTGACCTTACGGAAGCGGCGGGCAGGGCCTGCTACCGACCTCGCCCGCCGCACCCGTCCCCTTCACCGAAGGGATGCCGCGCCAGAACTGCACCACCGGTTCACGGAAGCGTTCCGGTGACCGGCCGCACCCAGCCCCGTGTGTCGCGTCGCCCTCGCCTCGCCGCTCGCCAGCTGCGCGCCGCCGTCGACGCGCAGCTCGCCCACCCCGATCTGGACCCCATACCCGCCGACATCGGCCGGGCCCTCGACCGCGCCCACGGCGGCGTCCTGCGCACCTGCCTGCGCCTGATCGAACTCGGCCGCGCCCGACAGACCGACACCCGCCCGCGCCGCTTCCGCGCGGCCACCGAAAGGACCCTTCATGAAAGACCATCCCAACCCCACCGACACCAGCAGTGGTGCCCTGCCCGAGCAGACGCCGTGGACCGCCGAACAGATCACCGACCTGCTGCACGCCGGATTCCAGCAAAGCCGCGGCGCCATGCCGGACGACACTGTCCTGCACGCCACCGCAGACCTCATCGCCCAGCAGGTGGCGCTCCTGCGCCGCGCCGACACCGACCTGATCACCACGCTGCGCGGCGCGCTCACCCAAGCCGATGACACCCTGCGCGACAGCAACGGCGCTCTGGAATACCGGTATCAGCAGTTCGTCGGCCTCGTCCGACGCTGGATCATCTGGGCGGTCAACACCGGCGCCCTGTCCGTCGCCGAGGCCAACACCGCCCTGCACTACCTGACCATGCCGCCGCCCCTGCGCACCCACTTCGAGGCGACCGTCCACACCCCTTTGGCCGTCGATGTCGACGCGGCCACGACCGACGACGCCGTCGCCTCGGCGCAGCACCTCCTGCGCGTCGACCTGCGCAGCCTCGATGCGGTCGTGCACCCCACCGAACCGTGGCAGCTGCGGCTACGCGTCCTCGACCAGCCCCCCACCCACCCCGACCAGCAGCAGTACAGGTACCGGGTGGTGTGGGTGGTGCCGCTGGTCGTCACGGTGAAGGCCCTCGACCATCGCGAGGCCATCCCCATCGCCGTCGACATGGTCACCGCCGACCTCGACCACCTCGACGTCGCCCACGCCTACACCGCCGACATCCGCGCCGTGGACATCACACCGGTCCACCACGGCGACTACGACCCCACCACCGACTGACTTCCCGCGGTCTGTTCCTGACCCCCGGGTGACGCACCGACAGGTGCTCCCCCTGGGCGCCGGAATCACCCCCATGCGGTGCCGGCGCCCCAGCGCCGGCACCGCACGTCTTGAGTGGAAGGCGCAACCTCTGATGCCCTCGACCCGCACCACCCACGAACCGACCGCCGGTCCCACCCGACACCACACCACCGGTCCCGCCGATGTCGCGACACCCGACAAGGGCCGCGACCCCGGTGGCGGACCGCACCATCGGTGGGGGTGCCGCTGATGGACGGGCGTCTCCTCGCCGCCGGCATCGCCGTCGCGGTCGCACTCACCCTCACCGACATCGTCCTGCGGCTACGCGCCCGCCACGACACACCACGACGGTCACCAGCCGACCTGACGATCACCGCCGCCGCCACCCTCACCACCCTCGGACTGGCCGGCATCGCCGGCGCCGTCAGCTACGACCATCTCCGGGAACTCGCCGAGTCCCGAGGCGAAACCGGCTGGCGAGCCCACGCCTTCCCACTGACCGTGGACGGCGTCGAAATCGTGGCGACCCTGACCATCCTGTCCGACCGACGCGCCGGCCGCCCCTCCACCTGGGTCACCTGGACCGCGCTCGTCGCCGGCGGCATCGCCAGCCTCGGCGCGAACATCCTCGTCGCCCAGGACGACCTGATCGCGCGGATCATCGCCGGCTGGCCCGCCATCGCGCTCATCGCCGCGATCAAGATGCTCTCCGGCATCCTCGAACACGCCCCACGACACGACACCCCACCCGACCGACACCCTCCGGCCCCCACCAAGCCCAGGACCGCGGAACCGGCCGATGGGCTCGACGACGCGCCGAGCGAGAACGTGCCGCGACACGAACCGCCCGCCACACCCGACGACCCGACCGTGTCGCGACCCGACGACACCGACGGCGACACGGCAGCCGCCGACGACTGGCCGGTCACCCTCATGCGCCGCATCCCCGTCAACCCCGAGCCCTACCAACGCTGGCAAGCCGTCTGGGCTGACCTGAAAGCCGGCCACACTGACCTCAAGGATCTCGCCCGACGACACCACTTCGACGTGCGTTCCGTCCAAGCCATCCGCCGCGCCGGACAACTCGGCATCCTCGATCACCCCGACCCGCCCGCACGACGCCTCGCCGCACTCCCCACCGCCACCGGACACCACGAACCACCACCCCAGCCGGCCACCGATACCCAACCGGCCTCACCGTGACCGACCCCGCCGCCTCGGTAAGCCGCCCACACTCACGTCGGTGAGCCGGGTTCTCTGCTGGCATCCGCCGCCAGTTGTGCACATGCCGGGCGGATCTCGTCTGCTGACCGACCACCGATAAGCCCTGGCGTCGGGAACGACGGGCACGTGACATCACGCACCGTCTCCCCGACGCCAGGGCCCCAATCCCTGCCCGAACCGCTACTGACCTCACCGCCGCTGTAAGCCCCGCACTCGACCGTGCCGCAGATGCGGCCATTTTTTGTGCCCACAACCAGCAGCCACAAGCACCACAAAGCACGAATACCGCACCGAACAGGGCGGCGAACGTCAACGATGGCCGCCCCCATACCTGGAGGACCCCATGATCACGCCAGCAACCGCCTCTACCCGCGACCGCACGCCCGAGGCGCGAGGATGAGCCGCCGCCTCGCCACCATCCTGCTCGCCGTCAGCCTCGCGGTGATCTTCACCTGTCTCGCCGGTACCAGCATCCTGGTCGGCGCCCCCGCCATCGGCTGCGCGCCCGACCCCGCCACCTCCCTACCGCCAGCCCCCGCCGGCGGGTGGCCGACCGTCGGCCGCTGGGACCGCGACCAGGTCGGCAACGCCGCCACCATCACCGCCGTCGGCGTACGCGACGGCGTACCCGCGCGCGGCTGGGTCATCGCCGTCGCCACCGCCATGCAGGAATCCAGCCTGCGCAACCTCCCCGACGGCGACCGCGACAGCGTCGGCCTGTTCCAACAACGCCCCAGCCAAGGATGGGGCGCCCCACCGCAACTCCTCGACCCCGCCTACGCCGCCGCCACGTTCTACGCCACACTCCTGACCATCCCCGATTGGCAGACCATGCCGCTGACCGAAGCCGCCCAACGCGTCCAAATCTCGGCCTACCCCGACGCGTACGCGAAATGGGAACCCGACGCCACCCTGCTGGTCACCACCATCACCGGCACCAACCCGCACCCCGACGGATCACCAGCCGCCGAAGGCTGTCACGTCACCGGACCGTGGACCCAACCGATCCACGCCCCAGTGGGATCCGGATTCCGGACCGCCGCACGCCCCGGACACGACGGCGTCGACCTCGCCGCCCCACGCGGCACCATCATCCGCTCCGCCTCCACCGGAACCGTCACCCGCGTCCGCTGCAACGCCATCGACCGCCGCGACGGCAGCGACTGGGGCTGCCACCGCGACGGAAACCCCCACCACACCATCGGATGCGGCTGGTATGTCGACATCCAACACGATCAAGGATTCATGACCCGGTACTGCCACATGGACAAGCCGCCCCTGGTCCAACCAGGCCAGCCCGTCACCGTCGGCCAACCCATCGGCCTCGTCGGCTCCACCGGCCACAGCTCAGGCCCACACCTGCACTACGAGATTCACACCAACGGCGACTCCAGCAGCGCAGGCGCCCAAGATCCCGTCCCGTTCATGATCGCCGTCGGTGCGCCACTGGGTGAATCCCCAGGGTAGGCGGGCCGCTTATGTCGGGGTACTGGCTGGTCAGAGTGACCACGGTGGACAGCCGCCCGACCAGCAGCTCGGTGACGGCACCGGCGATCACGTCGCTTGGACAACTGTCGGCGTACAGGTCCGAGTGCAGAGGTAGGTAGGGCTGCAAGCGCACATCGGCGCCGAGTTCGGTCTACGTCCGGCGACTCGCCGCCTGACCTGGCAGCGGTCCGAGTCGGTGACGTTGCGTAACGGGTGTTGCTGGGCCAGCCGTTTCCTCGGGTAGCGGATTCGGCCGATGAGCGGATGCTCTGCGCGGAGCCCTCGAATGTCGCTACGACAGTCTGCGCAGCCGTGCGAGTGGCGCGCCGATGCGGCCAGCAGAGACTGGCCGTGATGACAACGACGTGATCGGCGACGCCTCGTTCACACGCATGCCGCGCTGCGTTCGCCGTTGCCCGCTGCCGCGGCGCAGCATGCACCGGATCACGCTGCGAGGCGACATCTCGGTCGGCCAAAGAGTCAGTAGAGTGCGGCGCGTGAAGAGATATGCCTGACTTCTATCGGGTCATCGTCGACGCGGGCCACGACCTCGCGGCGTCGGCCAGAAACATCGGCGCCTTCAGTACGAACACCTTCGATGCCGCCGGAAACCTCGGACGAGCCGACCTGCTGTCGGCCGACGAGGAGATCGCGAACCTGCTCAAGGGGGCCAAACTTAAGCACCTAGTGATCGGCTTCGCGGCCGGTGCCGTCGCGGTCGGTGGCACCGTCCTCACGGTCAAGGCCGCGCCGCACATCAAGGGCTGGATCAACGGCATGAAGTCGAAACTGAGCGGTGAGGCCGACAGGCAGCCGGCCCTGGATGATGACGCCGAGACGGGCTTTCCGCAGCAGGTGGAACTGGCGCTGGAGGACCTCCGGGCAGGCATGGGTAGCGAGGAAGCGCAGCGGCGGATCGCGATGATCATGATTGCCGCGGCTTTCATCGCGGACCAGATCCGAGCGCTGTCCCACGCTCGCGTCGAGGACGCCGAGGCGCCCCGGGAACTGCGAATCGCACTAGCGAAGCTCTCCGCCGCTGACCTCACGGACACCGTCAACCGAATGCTCGAGGCCAACTCTTCGCTACTCAGCGACGAGACCTCGGCCGCGTTCATGAAGATCTTCGAGGGCGGCCGGTTCGTCGAAGGCGCGTACGTGCCGCTTCGCAACGACAAGGTCAGGGACGCCCTCCGGCTGAAGAACGACGAGGACTAATACGGCAGCCGCCGTTTGAGATCTTGCTGTTGAGGTGGGGTGGACGCGAGGCGGCCACCGCGTGATCGTCTGTACGTTGTGGACATAACTTCAGATCTGGCGGTGGCCGCAGGCCACAGCGTAGACCCCGCCGCGTGGGAGCGGGTCATGGCCGGGGTGCTCGGCTGCTTCGCGGGCCGGTTCGGGCGGGTGGAGCCGCGGCGGGCGGCGGGAGAGTTCGTCTCTGGTCTGCTATCTGACCTTGAAGTCAAGACATGTTGGCAGTTGGCGGAGCAGGCCGGGCACGTCCGGCCGGACGCGATGCAGCGGTTGTTGTACCGGGCGGTGTGGGACGCCGACGCCGTTCGTGATGACCTGCGGGCTCTGGTCGCGGGCCGGTTCGGTGACCCGGACGCGGTCCTGGTTCCGGACGAGACGGGAGACCTGAAGAAGGGCAGCCACACCGTCGGGGTGCAGCGGCAGTACACGGGCACGGCCGGGCGGATCGAGAACAGCCAGGTCGGGGTGTTCCTCGCCTACGCAAGCCGGCACGGGCACACTCTGATCGATCGACGGGTGTATCTGCCGGTGTCGTGGACCGACGACCGTGACCGCTGCGCCGCCGCGGGGGTGCCCGACGAGGTCGGGTTCGCGACCCGGTGCGAGCTGGCCGCCGACATGATCACCGCAGCCCTTGATGCCGGTGTCCCGGCGGGGTGGGCCGCCGCGGACGAGGCATACGGCAACAGCAGCGTGTTTCGTGCCTTGCTGCGCGAACGCGGACTCGGCTATGTCCTCGCGGTGTCCCGCAGTCATCTGGTGCCGCTCGACGGCGGCAAGACCCGCGTCCGCGCCGACCGGGTGGCCGCCGACCTGCCCGCCACCGCATGGCAACGCCGCTCGGCCGGGGCCGGATCCAAGGGCCCACGCTTCTACGACTGGGCCTGGCTCGACGACGTGTGCACCGACGCCGACCCGGACGACGGCGGACGGCACAGCCTCCTGATTCGAAAGAACACGACCACCGGTGAGCTGGCCTTCTACCGCTGCTGGACCCCGAAGCCGGCCACTCTCGCTCAGCTCGTGCGGGTCGCGGGCATCCGCTGGACCGTCGAGGAGAGCTTCCAGGCCGCCAAGGGCCAGGTCGGCCTGGACCAGCACCAGGTCCGCCGCTGGGACTCCTGGCACCGGTTCACCACCCTCGCCCTGGCCGCACTCGCCGTCCTGGCGATCTGCGCCGCCGACGCCGCGACCGACGCTTCCACCGACCACGGCTTGATCAAGCTGACCGTCAACGAGATCCGCCGACTGATCAACGCCTGCATCATCCGCCCGATCACCGACCTCGCCCACCGTTTGCACTGGTCAGGATGGAGACGCCGGCATCAAGCCCGAGCCCGCCGAGCCCACTACACACGCCGACTCAACCTCGAACTCCAGCCATGATCCCAAACGGCGGCTGCCGTACTAACCACGGTCCGGCCGGGAGCCGCGCGGCCGGACCGCCTCGTCAACACCGACTTGAGGCACAGAGGACCCGAGACTCGTGGTTACCCGAAGTAGTTGAGACGATAGCCGGGGAACAACCATGCTTGCGGATCCGATGTGAGTGTGTCATTCCATCGGGCGGGTGCTGCGCCGAGATCTGGGCACGGTCGACCGAGGGCGCCCCAGTTGCCGTGAATCGGTGGGTTAGTACGGCAGCCGCCGTTTGGGATCATGGCTGTAGTTCGAGGTTGAGGCGGCGTGTGTAGTGGGATCGCCGGGCTTGGGCTTGATGCCGGCGTCGCCGTTGTGACCAGCGCAGACGGTGGGCGAGGTCGTGGAGCGGGCGGATGATGTGGGCGTTGATCAGGCGGCGGGTCTCGTTGACGGTGAGCTTGATCTGTCCGGTGTCGGTCGGGTCGTTGTGGGCGGCGTCGGCGGCGCAGATCGCCAGGACGGCGAGGGCGGCCAATGTGAGGGTGGTGAACCGGTGCCAGGAGTCCCAGCGGCGGACCTGGTGCTGGTCCAGACCGACCTGGCCCTTGGCGGCCTGGAAGCTTTCCTCGACCGTCCATCGGATGCCCGCGACCCGAACAAGTTGGGCGAGGCTGGTCGGTCGCGGGGTCCAGCAGCGGTAGAAGGCCAGCTCGCCGGTGGTGGTGTTACGGCGGATGAGGAGGCTGTGCCGGCCGTCGTCGTCGGGGTCGGCGTCGGTGCACACGTCGTCGAGCCACGCCCAGTCGTAGAAGCGTGGACCCTTGGACCCGGCGCCAGCTGAGCGGCGTTGCCACGCCGTGGCGGGTAGGTCGGCGGCGATCCGGTCGGCCCGGACGCGGGTCTTGCCGCCGTCGAGCGGGATCAGGTGATTGCGGGAGACCGCGAGGACGTAGCCGAGCCCGTGTCCGCGCAGGTGGGCGCGGAAGGCAGTGCTGTTGCCGTAGGCCTCGTCCGCAGCGGCCCACCCTGCTGGAACACCGGCGTCGAGGGCGGCGGTGATCATGTCAGCGGCCAGTTCCGACCGGGTCGCGAAGCCGATCTCGTCAGGCACACCGGCGGCCCGGCACCTATCGCGGTCGTCGGTCCATGACACCGGCAGGTACACGCGTCGGTCGATCAGGGTGTGCCCGTGCGCACTGGCATAGGCGAGGAAGACCCCTACCTGGCTGTTCTCGATCCGGCCGGCCGTGCCCGTGTACTGCCGCTGCACCCCGACCGTGTGAGTGCCCTTCTTCAGGTCCCCCGTCTCGTCCGGGATCAGGACCGCATCCGGGTCACCGAACCGGCCGGCGACCAGATCGCGCAGGTCGTCGCGGACGGCGTCGGCGTCCCACACCGCCCGGTACAACAGGCGCTGCATGGCGTCCGGCCGGGCGTGTCCGGCCTGCTCCGCCAACTGCCAACACGTCTTGACCTCACAATCGGACAGCAGCCCGGTCACGAACTGTCGGGCCGCACGTCGCGGCTCGACCCGCCCGAACCGGCCCGCGAAGCACCCGAGCACCCCGGCCAGCACACGTTCCCATCCGACAACGGCTACGCTGTGGCACGCGGCCACCGCCCGATCTGATGTTGTGTCCACAACGCACAGACGATCACGCGGTGGCCGTCTCGCGTCCACCCCACCTGACCAGCAAGATCTCAAACGGCGGCTGCCGTATTAGCGTCTCGCTCGATCCTCACTGAACCATGGCCGGTGTATGTCGACGTCGCCGACTCACCCCTGCGGACCAGCATCGAGTCTCCGCAGGATGCGCCCGGCTACTCTTCAAGCCATGAGCAACGTGGCCGGCGCGAACGCAAGCCGTGAAGAAGAAATTGCATTCCTGGCGATCGAGCAGGTACTCGGGGTCGACATCAAGCTTGCGGATGCTGGGGCTGGCGACAAAAAGCCGGACGGATCATGGGTTTACCCCGGTAGTCAGCAACGCACGGCCATCGTGGAGGTCACCTCGCCCCCAGCCGCAGAACTGATGGTTAAATGGGCGCGAGCGAAGAAGGAAGGGCGGCCACAGTTCGAGAGCGGATCAATCCCCCTACGCTTGAACGAGCTCGCGGAGGTGTGTGCTGAGATGCTCGCGGAAGATTGGGCCCGCGAGAACATCGACAAACTTCTGGCTCAACCGGCCGACGAACGGCACCTCTTTCTCTTCGCGCGGTTATACAAGGATGGCGGCCACTATTTCTACCGTCTGTCCGATTCATATGGCGACGGGATAACTGAACACGTCGATGACCTTACCCTTCCCATGGGTATTTCCGACGTCTGGTTTCGGGGCCGGGCACAGCGGGATCTCCGCCAACCGAATGGCCGAGCGCAACTCCGGTTGGCAAGGTTTCAAGCAAAGGCGGGTTGGCGCCGCTACGTAGTGTGGATTGAGGAGCTGCATCTGCCCTCCGTCAATCGGCGTATCGCAGATGATGAAGTTCCTGCAGATCAGCGACTGCCGAGAAATCGATCAGTCAAGCCGGCCGGTGGCTGAGGTCCGTCCGATTCAGAACACAATAGAGTACCCGGGCAATGTTCATAGATCACGTCTGGTGACTTACTCAACCGCCGCCGTGCGCTCTTGACCGAAGGTGACGTCGACGCCGGTGCTGGCGTCCGGTGTGCCGATGTGGGCGCGTCACGCGGTGACCTCCTACCCAAGAGTCGACCCGAATCGGCATAGCCGTGCTGGCTATAGAACCGATCAGCCGGACCAGCCTGCGAAACTGGACGGGCTGCAACTCGGTGAACGGAAGATCCACTCCTGACGGGCCACCGAGGTCACCTGCGCCGACATCATCGGCCACCGTCCCGCCGTACAGCCACCGGATTACGAGACATCCTTTAGACGGCCGATGGAGGGCTACCAGTCTCAACCCGGCGGCCGACCTTGCGCACCTGGTCGATAGTCCTAATGTAGTCGTCCACGCGCTCCTTGAACTTCGGATCATTAGGGTCGGCAAAGTCCAGCAGCCGTCGGCCCTCGTCGTAGAAATCTGATTCCTGCTGCCGGAACCCCTGGTACTTTTCCTCCGACTTCAAAGTGTAGGCGAGGATGGATATCAGCCCTGTCCATGCTGTGAGGGTCGTCATGAACAGAACGGCGCCTGGCTCATCTTTTTCAAACCGTTGAACGAGTACAGGCAAGCTGACACTTGATATCAGGTTCCACATCACGCGCGCTAGGTGTAACCGATAGTGCGCGGTCGCCTTGTTCTTCCAGAACCGTAGCGTTCCCTCGATGCGCTCGTAGTGAGCTTGGAGCCTGGACGCTTGCGTGCCCAGGTTGGCCGCACTAGTGAACCAGGGGCCCGGATCGTTCAGCTCCAGAAATCCGAGGAATGACCAGATGATTGGAAGCGCGGTAGTTACGATGCCGACCGCTAAGGCTGCCAATCCTCCGTACCACCATCCGACGCGGACGCCCACGATGACGAGTCCGGCCAGCGCCAGCGCTGCCATCGCCAGGAAGCCGAGTTGCTTGCGGTGCTTGCTCCAATGCACCGGCAACCGGGACGGTTTCACCGTTATGTCGTCAGAACCGCGGACGGTGTCGGGCTGTTCGCCGTCATCGGTCTTGCCGCCGCTATAGGCGTCCATATGGAGGATCCGTCCTGTAAACCAGGGCCGACCTTGGCCGATTGCCCCTAATGTCATCCACTGGGACGCGAGTGTCAACCAGGGCTTCGGTGACGAGCTTCTGAGGCGCCAGGAGTGGGCGGCCGCCAACATAGGGATCGATGCGCTGTCATGCCGCAGATCGGGCTCGACGCAGCGGATTGAGGGGTCGTTCCCTGGTGGTCGCCGGGCTGCCTGAGGCCCCAAAGCCTGGCGGGCCACGGGCGCAGGTAATTGATCAGGTAGCCGGCGACCGCGCGCCCGATCTGCATCCGCTCGTTTGACGACCAGAGCTGATGGCTCGGCTGTGTTCAGTCCTCGAGTGGATCCCAGTGGTTGCTGTAGCGCAGCAGTGATTGGGCCAGGTCGGGGTGAGCGGCCGCCCACACGGTGTCGAACAGGAACCACTGCTGGTACCCGAATGACCCACCACAGTGCATGGCGACTTGGGCAAGATGGTCGTCGACCTCGATGCGCGATGCGTCAGGGCGTCGGCCGTCGACGTACCGGCCCGATGCGATGAGCGCCATGGCTTCGTGGTGGGCGGGGCCGTGCTCGTTGGGCAGGTTGGGCCACGGGTCGGCGTTGAGGTTGAAGCCGGGCCATCTGTTGCACCGCTCCAGCGCCGGCCCGACGGCGTCGTCTTCGGGCGCGACGAGTGCTCGCAAGACCAGCAGCTCAGGTGGCCATGCTGCACCGCTGTCGGGGTCCGCGGTCCGCAGATGTCCGGCCAGTTCCCACAACCCGACCCCCGGGAATACCAGCGGGCGGGAGCAGGCGAGGCTCGCGCCGTCGTAGAACGTGAGGAACACCGCGTACGTGCTGGCGTCACCGGTACCGGCGGGCGTAACGACTGCCACCGGCGCATCGGCGACGAACGACGTCACCTCACCTCCCGCGCCAGGCAACGGCCACGACTGGAACAGGTATGCCAACCGGTCGGGGGCGGTCGCGACCACCTCGCCATCGAGGAAGAAATAGGCCAGTTCCACCTCGTCATCATCGGTCCGTACCCGGAGGCTGTGATCGTCGAGGCGGATGAAGTCCTCGTCACCCTCGACGTACAAGTGCTCATACAGGAGCTCGCGCAGCTCGCTGGTCGTTGCCGGCCGAGACAGGCCGTGCTTCCGTGCCGCCTCGAAGATCGAATCGAGGCCGTAGACGTCACCGCCCAGCTCGTTCTCGACCCAGGACTCCGGATCGTCGCAGTCCCAGCCTCGCCGGAACCAATTCAGCACGGTCTCGTCCGGCAGCCGCCGGACCCGCTTGCTCAACTGGCCCTCGTAGTGGGAGCGATACACGAAATGCACGGCATGACGGTACTGCAGCCGGTCACGCAGATGTGGACAGCCGGCACCACTCTTCTGGCCGCGGTTCGAGCGCGGCTGTGGCGACAGCGAATGTCCGGGCTCAGGTTGAAGGCTGCTTCTCCTACCGTCTCTGTTGACGAGTCCGTACTGGCAGGTAGGCGGCAGCCGTCCCCGCGAGGCTGCCAAGGGACAGGGCAACGACCAGCGGCAAGAACACGTCCCACGGCGTCCGCAGCCCATCTGCGACAACGATGCCGATCACCAGGCACGCTACAGCCGCGCCCACGAAGAAGAACGCCACTCGTAGCCGGTGTCCCCGGCGGACGTGGGGTGTCCCAGCCGCAGCCAGGCCGGCTATGCCCGCGTGTTCCGCCCACCCGAAGCCGACCGCCACCAGGCAGATCACCAAGCCGACGATGACGCCCAGCAACGAGTCGCACGCGGTACTGCGCAACGCCCTGGAAAGCGGTGGGTCAGGGATGCCCGACTCCCCATTGAAGATGAGGCGCCCGGCTCGGCCGTATGTCCAACCCTGCACCACCGAACCCGCAGGCTGCGACTCACGTTGCCCGGCGGCATCTGCTTCCATCAGCCCAGTGTCAGCCGCCCATCAGCCGATGTCGACCATGCGGACGCACCGGAACTCCGCCACACGTGACGCGTCATCCGCTCATAGCCGCAGAAATCGCGCGGTCGTGTTCGGGGGCTGAGGTTCCCCCGATAACGCGGAGGGCGTTTTAGCAGGCTAGAGCCTGTTCGTGGGTGGTGTTCACGGGGTTCGGTGTATCGATGTTCTTTGTGTACCAGGCGGCTTCGTACTCGTCGGGTGACAGCCAGCCGAGGTCCTTCTGGATGCGTTCGCGGTTGTACCACCCGTCGATGTAGGCGAAGATCGCGTTCTCCGCTTCGTCTCGGGTACGCCACGAGGTGCGGTAGACCAGTTCGATTTTCAGGGTGCTGAAGAAGTTTTCCATCAGGGCGTTGTCGTAGGAGTCCCCGACGGAGCCCATCGAGGGCAGGATCCCGTTGTCTGCCAGGCGTTCGGAGAATTTGATCGCGGTGTAGGTCGATCCGCGGTCGCTGTGATGGATCAACTGACCGTCACGCACGTCGCGTGACCAGATCCCGTACTCGAGGGCGCCGAGGACGAGGTCGGTGTTGCACCGGTCGGAGGTTTTCCAGCCCACGATCCGGTTGGAGAACGCGTCGCGGACCGCGGCCAGCCAGAGCACACCATCACCGCAGGTGATTCGGGTCGCGTCGGCCACCCACAGCCGGTTCGGGGCGTCGGTGGTGAAGTTCCGGTTGACCAGGTCCGGTGCCGGATCGGCCTTCGGGTTCTGCTTCGTGGACCCGCCCCGCCAGCCCTTACGCAGGAAGGCTCCTTGCCGGTCGTGTTCACGCATCAGCCGCTCGATGCGCTTGCGGCCCACGCGGATGCCCCGGCGGGCGAGGGTGGCATGCACGCGCGGGCTGCCATACGTCTGCCCGGACCGGTCGTGGATGTCGACGATCTCCGACAGCAGCCCGCGGTCTTCGACCTCCCGCGGGCCGGGAGTGGCCTCGCGGGCCAGCCACCCGTAGTAGGTCGACGGGGCGATGTTCAGGACCCGGAGGACGGGCTCGACCCCGAAGCGGTCGCGCAGCTCGCTCACGAGCGTCATGACCGTCGCCGGGTCGGGTCGAGTTCCGATGCGAAAAAAGCGGACGCGGCCTTGAGGATCTCATTGGCTCGGCGCAGCTCAGCGACCTCCTTGCGGAGCCGGCGCAGTTCCTCGGCCTCGGCGGTGGTGGGCTGGTCGAAGCGCTCACCGTGATCAGCCTGGTCCTGGCGGATCCAGTTACGCAGCGCCTCGGGATGCACACCGAGTTGCTCGGCCAAGCGCTTGATCACCGGTTTGGGGTCGGACTCCCGGTAGAGCCGCACCGCACGCTGGCGCAACTCGTCCGGGTACTTACGAGGGGCGGGCACAGAAAACCTCCTGGTCAGGGCCTATCAGACCATGATCGAAAGTCTCCGAGCTATCGGGGGAACCTCATGTCGCCGGGCTGCAGTATCTCGGTCAGGTCCGGACGGTGCGCCTGATTCAGCGTAGCGGCCAGCACGTTGGCCCGGCCTGGATCATGGAGGGCGAACAGCGTGATCTCCGAGGTGGCGTCGCCGGCGACGGCCAGGGCAAGGTCGGTGAAATGCCGGAAGCTGGTGACGTTGAACAGACCGGCGAAGCCAGCGTGTTCTCGTTGCCACGGGTCTGGCATCGGCGGTAGCGGCAAGCAGGCGCGAGCCGGGACAAACCCGATATCCGCGGTGAGCCACTCGGGCTGCTCGACGTCGACCTCGTACTCCCAGCGGACCAACTGCACCGCCTCACGGCTCATGCCCCACAGCTGAGCTGCCTCGTCGCGGTAGTAGGCGGGAACGGCGAACCGGCTCCGGCCCGCGGCCAGCGCCCAGGCCAGCGCCCGCCACACCGCCAGGGCCTCACCGTCGTCGTTGTTGATCGCGTACCGACACCACGGATTCAGATCCACATCGTCTGAATAATCCTGCTCCCACAGCCCCGGCCACATCGGGCCAGGCATATCCGCCTCGTCGGCACGGACCACGTAGCAGTGCAGCCCATCGCGGCGCCCGTGTGCGAACCTCAGGAACAGCTCCGGATCTGTCACCACATCAGGATGCCGGACAGCCAACCGTCGTTACCGCACCAGCCCGGTGCCTAGCGTGGGCGACAACCTCGTCTGGCATCCGCCGATCACGCCTGCCGGCGAGGCGTTCGGGGAGACGGGAGGCTGCTTGCCCGTACGATCTCGGCCGTGCATACCACCCCGCTGCCTCCGATCGACATGGATGCGGTCTTCCCGCAGTTGCGTGGGTTCGCGCGGACGACGATCCGGCTGCATCCACGTAAGGGTTCGCCGTCGGTTGAGCAGAGTTCCGTGGGTGGGCCGTTGCTGTGGCCGGCGGACGAGCCCTGGCCGACCTGTGACGGTGACGGTCTGGACGATCATCCCGCCGAGGCTGAGGTGCCACTCGTGCCGGTCCTGCAACTGCTCGCCGACGATGTGCCCGAGTTGCCGTTCCCGGAGGGCTCGGACGTGCTGCAGGTGCTGTGGTGCCCGTTCGACCATGATCCGTGGAGTGCTCCGCTGCCACGCTTGTACTGGCGGCGACGATCAGCGATCGGACCCCGACTGACGGCGATGCCCCCGCCCCATGAGGACACCGAAGCGTGGTACGTGCCCGACGCGTGTGTCGTCGATCCTGAGCGGGTGGTGGAGTACCCGTCGTACGACCTGCCGCGTGAAGTGTGGTCGCAGATTCAGGAAACGGCGCGTCGGGTCGAGGCTGACCACGGCTGGGAGTACGACACCGACCTGGCGGTCGCTTCCGGGATCAAGGTCGGTGGTTACCCCGGCTGGACGCAGTCGCCTGACTGGCCGGTCTGCCCGTGCGGGGTGCGGATGGAGCACCTGCTCACCATCGCCAGCTGGGAGTTCAGCCGGGGCGACGAGCGGCGTTGGGTCCCGCTGGAGGACCGGCCCGCAATGGCCGGCTGGGGCTTCGACAGTCCGGATGAGCATCCGTGGCGGTCACGTCAGAACCCGGCAGGATTGATGCTCGGCGACGCCGGCGGCGTCTACATCTTCGTCTGCACATCATGCCCGCAGCGTCCCCACGACCACCGATTCGACTGCTCCTGACCCGGACAGGAGCCCCGACATCGTCCGAACCGGCACCCGGATCTGGCCGCTGACAGCGCTCGTACGCAGCGTCACAGCAGTTGGGCATTGTCTCGCTGGTGCAGGTTGTGGCCGGTGTGCGGACGCTTCGCCCGTTTGCTGTTGGGGGTAGGGACGAGTGTTTTCAGGTGGATCAGGGGCGGTCCGGGCGGCAGGATGACCGGTCGTGGGGCGTGTGGTGGAGGTGTCAAGCTCGTCTGACGTGCGGCGGTGTGGTGTCGGGTTCGGTGATGCCGAGGTTGTTCAGGTCAGCCGGCCGCTGCCCGAGGTGGATTACCGGTCTCTTGCGGCGCTTCTGTCGGACCACCCGGCGGTGACTCTGCGCGTCTACGGTTCTGATGGGGATCTCGCGACGCTGCGGTTTCTGCGCTGGTTCCCGCGTCTGCGTCGGTTCAGCATCGCCGGCCTGCACCACCTGACCGATCTGGCGCCGCTGCAGCAGCTGAGCGCCGATGTCGAGTTCCTCGACATCGGGGAGACTCGCACGCCTCTCGATCTCACTCCGGTCGCCGCGTTCCAGGGCCTTCGTCAGCTGCGGATCGTGGCGCACCGACGTGGCCTGCCGGACCTGCTCCACGCCAACCCTGCTCTGCGTGGACTCGCGTTGTGGCGGCTGCCCGTAGACCAGGTGCTACCCGTCATAGCGCTGCCCGATCTGCGGTCACTGGCGCTGACGCTCGGCTCGCTGACCAACGCCGAGTGGCTGACCCGCGCACCCGGCCTCCGCTACCTCGCCCTGCGCGCGGTCCGCAAACTCACCAACCTCGACACGGTCACGCGCCTGCCCGCACTGCAGTGGCTGTGGCTGGACGCCCTCACCCTGGACCACCTGCCCGACTTCGCCGCCTGCACCGCGCTGCTACGCGTCGACTGCACCGAGATGCGTCACCTTCGACATCCAGCATCTCTGCAGGGCCTCGCGGCCGCACCCCAACTACAGCAGCTCCTGGTCACCGAATCACGGCTGCCGATCGAGGCGTTCAATCCCTTCGTCGATCACCCCACGCTCGAACACGTCGGCGTCGGTCTCGGCACCGAACGCCGCAACCATCAGGCCAGACGCCTGCTCCGCCGGACACCACCACCCGCCGACACCGACTTCGCCAGGACGCACGGTCTCCTGCGAGTGCTGTAGCCCCGACACAACGCCGCTGTAGATGTGTCCGGATCTCATGGGTTCTGTCGCCGGTCGGCCCGCGGGAGCAGCGAGCACGACACGACCGCGCGTACGCTGCCGTGGTGCAGATCGACGTGGTTGCCCTGATTGTCAACGACTACGACTCGGCGATCGCGTTCTTCACCGACGTACTCGGCTTCGACCTCGTCGAGGACTCCCCATCGCTGACCAATGACGGGCGACCCAAGCGATGGGTCGTCGTGCGGCCCCCGGGTGCCCAAACCGGGATTCTGCTCGCGCGCGCCGACGGAGAACACCAGCGTGCCGCTGTCGGTAACCAGGTAGCCGGCAGGGTCGGCTTCTTCCTCCGCGTCGACGACTTCGACGCCGCTTACCGACGGATGACCGAAGCCGGTGTCACCTTCGTCCGGGAACCACGGACCGAGCCCTACGGCCGGATCGCGGTCTTCGTCGACATCGCCGGCAACCGGTGGGACCTCCTCGGCACGAGCTGACGCTACCGCACTTGCCAGCCAAGCCGCCAAGAGCACACATCCTGATCTGCCGCCGATCGAGCGTCACAGCCTCTGACGGACGTGCGGTGGGGCTCTGCACTCGCAAGTAGCCGATGAGTGTCGGCTCCGCCTGAAAAATTCAGCCGGCGTTGACAATGAGAGTGAACCGGCCGGAAGAAGGGCGCTATCGCGGCGAGCCAGGCGGTCAGAAGACGTAGGACGTGTAGTTGTAGGGGTGGCTTCGTTCATAGATGGCACGCAACTGTGGTTGCCTGACCTCGGGCAGTCGGGCCAGGACGCTGAGGAAGATGTGGCCGTCGGGCTCGAAGCGGTAGCCCGGGAGCAGTGCCGGCAGGGCCTCCGGCGGGACCGGGACCGATCGCCCGACCGGCTTCGGGGTTTGGTGGAACGCGAGGTGCCGCCAGCTGTCCCAGGCCAGCGGGACCGGTTTCATCGGCGGGGCCACCGGCCAGGGTTCGCCGGTCTGCGGATGTTCCGGGATGAGGGCGAAGTCGCCGTCGGGGTCCGGAAGGCCGGGCCCGGCCAGGACGAGGGTGCGCTCCGGCCGCGTGCCGACCGGGCCGACGAGACGGCCGAGAGCGGGCCGGAAGACCTCGGCAACCTGGTGATCCGGGATCAGGATCGGGTCGCCGCCCGAGGCAGCCAGCAAGTGTGCCAGCGCCGAGGCTGCGGCGGCCGCCCACATCGGGTGCCAGCCGCCGCCCGGTTCGGACGGCGGAATACCGGGCCGCTGGTCGATCAGGTCCGCCCAGTCGAGCACCGGGTGCGGGCCGGGACCGTCCTCGATCACGCGGGTGGTGCGCGGGTCCAGCCAGATCGCCTGCCGCAGACCACAGTCGTCGATCCGGATGGCCACCGGGGTGCCGCAGATGACACAGACCATGTTGGGCTCGCCGCCGTCGAAGCCACAGCACCCGGAGTCGCCGACCCGTGCCGGGTCGATAACGGCGCCCCGGACGTCCCCCGGGGCGAGCAACACCCGGTCGACCGGCCCGGCGGAGATGCTGAACCTGGGCGCGTACCAGCCGAGCGCCTCGGCCTCACCGGCTTCGAGTTCGGCCCACCGGCGCCATGGTGAGCCAGAGGGCAGCGGATTCACCGCGAACGTGCCGGGCTCCAGTGCCGGCGCAAGCGACCCCGGCCCGTTCCCGTACTTCTGGTCCGCGTGGACGGGCAGCGCCACCCTTGACAGCGGAACCGTCAGAGTGGCGTCGCAGTTCCTGCAGCCGAAGACCGTCATGTATCCCCCGCTTGGCGACTGACGCCAATCTAGATCATCGGCCCAGCCCGCCGGCCGCGCTGGTAGGAGCGAGCCATGGCCGTAAGCGTAGATCCACTCGTGCGTGGTCGGTCACCTTCGATTGCTGTCGCCCCGGCCCTCGGCGGCGGCCAGCAGCCGGTGAACGGTTGTCGGCGCTTGGGTCAGCAGCCGGGGGTCATCGTGTTTGGGATGATCTCGGCATGTCGCAGAGGTGGTCGACGCTTCGGGAGATCGAGGAAGCGCTGGTGCGATGTGAGCAGGGTCTGGGCTGGCAGAGGCCGGTGCTGCAGGGCGTCGGCTTCATTCCTCGCGTCATCGAGCACAGCTTGGACGGGACCATCGGCTTCGTCGTTTTGGAGCGGGAGATCGGGTTCGTGCGGGTCAACGCGCGTGAGGACGTGCTAGCGGCTGCAGTGCTGGCCACGGTCACGGGGTGGCGTGGTGGCAGCGGCTCGGTGCGGCTGGGGCAGGCGCAGCTTGCGGAGGCGATCGGCATGTTGGCGCCGACCGAGGCATGCCGCGAGGTCGAGCATCCGAACCTGCGGATCTGGCGTGAGATCCAGGGCTGGGAGTGGGACGACGATCCGCTGATCGTGGTCTTCGACGCCGCCCCGGAAGCACCGAGCGACGATCCCTACGTGATCGCCTTGCGGGAGGTGGTCCTGTCGGGCCGGCAGTCGGTACCGCCCGGCGAGGTCCGAGTGTGGCCCCCACCAGGCGCTGACGGGCATCGTCTGCAGAAGGTCTGGGAGACCCGTTGGCCGCAGGTCGCACCCATCAGCCATCACCTCAAGCGGCTGGATGACCACTGGGTGCGATTCCACAGCCTGCCTGATTCAAAGCGCTACGCCGACAGCGAGTCCGAATACGGCACCATCCTGCGCCGGCACAACACCGTTCTCGATGAACTTCGCGGCGACACCACCGGCCTGCTCGTGATCACGCTGGAAGTAGCGTTCACGCCAGTGCCCCGACGTCGAACGCCCATCGTGCACGATCTGCTACCGGACGGTGAATGCTGGTCGGTGCTGTCCTGGCCAGACCTCGATCCCGAACTTGCCTTCGCCCACACCTACGTCAACCGCGTCGCCTGGAAGCCCGGTCGCCTCGATCGACTGCTTCGTGAAGTCGCTGACGACCGGATCGCTCATGTGATCATCGCGCCGCCTGATCTGGCCTGGCTCTACGCGCCCTACGACGGTGGCGCGGACGTACTGCTGGCGAACACCGCGCAACGCGACGTCCTACGTGACCGTCATCGCCAATGGCTGTCAAGCCACCCCGCCGGACTCTGACCCCCACCAGCCGCTCGGCCACCCATCGGACGTACTGTCATGCCGCGAAAGCGCTCGTCGCTGGAGGCGGCGGTGTGCGTCGGTCGCTGGTATCCACGTCCATGACCACGTGATTGATCAGCCCATCCAGCAAGAGCCAGTCGATCAGGTGCCCCGCGACGCCTCAGACGAGCCAGGCCGGGGCACCAGGACGACCACCGCGGTTTCGGATGACCGCCGTGCAGCGTAGCCATCGAGGTTCTTGTCGATCTCACGCCAGCGGGCCCACAGCCGCGACCGTTCGTCGCCGGTCGCAGCATGCCCGCGCACCGGCCGCGGCCCGTCGACCAAGTCAACGGTCGCGTCCGGATGCGCCTGCAGATTGAGCCACCAGGCAGGCTCGGGCTCCCCCCACCCGTTCATGGCCAGCGAGACCAGATTCCCGTCGTCCTCGAAGTACCCGAGGATCACACTGCGCTGCTGGCCGGTGCGACGCCCGACGGTGGTCAGGCGCAGCATCCCGTACCGGTTGCCGCGCGGACGCGACAGTCCGACCCGGCCGCCGGAACGCCGGAACACACCCCGATGAGCCGACCAGAACAGCCGAATGAACCAACGGGGCGGCAACCACGGCTTCTTCGCAGGGCGCGAGGACTCGGTCACTCCTTCATCGTATTGGCCGCTGTCACGCACGAACGGCAGCCAGCGGCAGGCCGGTAGCGCCGAACGCTCTGACAACAGCCGGCCTGCCCACCCGATCAAGTCAACGTCCACTCATAGCCGCGATCCGAGCGCATCGACTCGGGTCTACTTGATAGCCCAGCGTGAGCTGCGGAGGGAGGCCGCTGCGTCCGCAGTCGCCGACGGAGCCGAAGTGGCGGACATCCCGCCCTGTGTACGTCGGGCGTACCTGGCTTCGCACGGGAACGCGTATTCCGACACCAGCTGTTGGTGCTGCGCGCCCGCCGGATGCGGGTCCCGAGCTACGTCGACCGTTTGTCCGTTCGTGGTGAGGTGGGGTGCAGCAGGCGGCGGGCCAGTCGGTGGGTTTCCTCGGACGGTTCCTCGTCGATCGTGTGTAGCGCCTGGGTGAGTGCGGTGAGTCGCGTTCGCACGGCTGTGGTGTTGCCGGTCTGGCTGTGGGCGGTCATCGCGAGGCGGGCGATTTCCTCGTTGATGGGGTCGATGGTGCATGCCGTGTCGAGGAGGTTGCGGGCGCGGGCGGGATCTGTGTCGGCGACCAGGACGGCGAGGCGGGCGTGGATGTTGACGCCGACTTGTCGGCAGGTGTGTTGG